>CAWJLX010000010.1:0-1267634 GCA_963843815.1 uncultured Actinomycetota bacterium
GTCATTGCGACCAAGGGCAGGTTCGCCACCGATCCGGGCCCCAACGGCAACGGGCTGTCGGCCCGGCACCTGACCCGCGCCCTCGACGCGTCCCTCGGGCGGCTCGGAGTGGACGTCATCGACCTGTACCAGGTCCATGCCTACGACCCCTACACACCGTTGGCCGAGACGTTGCGCACGCTCGACGGGTTCGCGCAGGCCGGAAAGATCCGGTACTACGGCCTGTCGAACTTCACCGGATGGCAGCTGACCAAGGCGGTGCTGACCGCACGCGCGCTGGGTCTCCGCGAGCCGGTGACCCTGCAGCCGCAGTACAGCCTCATCGTCCGCGAGATCGAATGGGAGATCGTTCCGGCGGCCCTCGACGTCGGCATGGGTCTGCTGCCCTGGAGCCCGCTGGGCGGCGGCTGGCTGTCCGGCAAGTACCGACGCGACCAACGGCCCACCGGCGACACCCGGCTCGGAGAAGACCCCGGCCGCGGGATGGAGGCGTACGACCGACGGGGCAGCGACCGGACGTGGCGGGTGATCGACGCGGTGGACCGGATCGCCCAAGACCGTGGGCTCTCCATGGCCGAAGTCGCGCTCGCCTGGGTCAACAACCGCCCGGCCGTGGTGTCCACGATCATCGGGGCCCGCACAACCGAGCAGCTGGAGATGAATCTGCGAGCCGCCGGACTCGAGCTGTCGGACGAGGAGTGCGCGACGCTCGACGAAGCGAGCGACCTCGCCCCTGGTGACTACCCCTACGGTGAGCTGGGCGTCGACCAGCGCAGCCGAGAGCTGTCCGGTGGCTGACCTCTCTCCCCACAAACATCCGGAGTTCCGGTCGATCGCCGATCAGGCGTCGTCCGTCCCCGACTGGCTACGGGCAACGTCGAGGTGGCGCGTCATGACCTCACCCAGCGAGACGGAGTCAACGGCGACAGTCACGATGGTCGCGCCCTCAGCGGCATAGCTTGCGGCGTCCTCCCCGTTGTAGGCATGGACACCGACAGGCACCCCGGCGGAGACGGCCCGGGAGATGATCGAGGACAGGACGTCGCGCAGGTCCGCCGAACGATCCGCGGCGTCGAGGGCCAGGGACAAGGAAAGGTCCCCCGGGCCGACGTAGATCCCGTCCAGGCCCTCCACGCCCAGGACCGCGTCGAGGTCGTCGAGCGCTGTCGCGGTCTCCACCATGACGATGACCAGCGGCTGCTCGGCTCCACCGGACAGACGCCCGATCGACCGCCCACCCGCTGGGGCGTAGCGGGTGGCGGCGACGACCTCGCGGGTGTGATCGGCGTCGCGCACGTTCGGCACGATGACGCCGCAGGCACCGAGGTCGAGCGGGCGGCCGACATCGGCGAACAACGGGCTGCGGGTCCGGACCAGCGGCACCGAGCCTGCTGCCCTGATGGCCGCGGCCACCCCTGGCAGCTCCGCCTCCGTCACGGCCCCGTGCTGCAGGTCCACGACGACGAAGTCGGGACCGGTCCGTGCGAGGACTTCAGCGCTCACAACGCCCGGCAGCAGACTCCACAGCCCATGGCAGGGCTGTCCCTCTGTCCATCGCCGCCGCACGCCATCCTCGCTGGTCACCATGCCGACATCTTCCCCCTACCCGCCCCAGCTCTGATCTGCAGGGAAGAACGGATCGCTTGTCGAAGGGTCAGGCGGGCACCCGGACCCACTGGTGACGAGTGGTGTGGTCCCCGGGCTGGCGGCCGTCGCCCTGCGGACGCGTGCGTCATACCGCCGCAAGCGGATGCGCTCACCGGGCGAGATCCGGCGCCAGTGTCAGGCGGTGTGTCGGACCGCGTGACGGACATAGACCACGCCGTTGTCGAATCGTCGGTGGTCCAGCAGCTCGAGATCGAGTCGTACGCCGTGGGGCAGCGCCGGCTTGCCGCCGCCGACGAGGACCGGGCACAGCAGCAGCACGCACTCGTCGACCAGGCCGTGCCGGAAGGCCTCGGCTGCGATCCCCGCGCCTCCGATGCTCAGGTCCGCGTCGGAGGCCTCCTTGAGCGCGCGTATCGCGTCGGGTTCGAAGTGCCGCTCGAGCCTCGTGCGTGCGGTGGACACGTGGGCGAGCGAGGTGGAATAGACGACCTTGTCGGCGTCACGCCAGATCGCGGCGTACTCGCGGACCACCGGGGGCTCGTCCGCCAACCAGTCGTCGCTCTCCCACACGCGCATCGTCTCGTACATGCCTCGCCCGTAGAGCGACGTGCCGATGTGCCGTTCGTGCTCGTTCCAGAACGCGTGCACATCCTCGTCCGGCACGGACCAGTCGAACGACCCCGTCTCGTCTTCGAGGAAGCCGTCGAGCGAAACGTTGGCCGCGTAGATCAACTTCCCCATGAGCCCTCCGCTCACCCGCGGGCACACAGCCTGCGACATCGCACGGGCCACCGTCAACAGCACCGACTGCGACATCGATGAGCTCGCTGCGGAGCGGGGGCGAGGGATGATCCCTGTACGTTCGGAAGCATCGCCGACCCGGAGGAGCGACCCTTTGATTGAGCTGAGCGAGGGCCAGGAGCTCACCCTCACGCTCGGGGTTCCAGAGACGGGGCTGGTCATGGCGAAGCTGTTCCGCGATGGGTCGACCTGGAAGCTCGGCGCGGTCGGGACCGGCATCGCCCTGAAGACGCCGACGGACTCGATCGAGGCGCTTCTGCCCTTCGTCTGATGCTCGCGGGCTACCAGGCCGCCGACCCAAGGACTACTACTGTCGGCTTATGAGCGTCGCACGGGAGCCGGTGGCCTTCGAGGTGTTCGAGGCCGGCGTCTACTTGCACGGCACCAAGGCGGATCTCGCTGTCGGCGAGATGCTGGTGCCCGGCCGCGAGTCGAACTTCGAGGAGGGCCGGATGATGAACTACGTCTACTTCACCTCGACCCTCGACGCCGCAACCTGGGGCGCCGAGCTCGCAGCGGGTGCAGGCCGCGGGCGTATCTACCTCGTCGAGCCGACAGGCGAGTTCGAGGACGATCCCAACGTCACGAACAAGAGGTTCCCTGGGAATCCGACACAATCCTTCCGCACCAGCGAGCCGTTGCGCGTGGTCGGCGAGCTCGCCGACTGGGTCGGCCACTCCCCGGAGAAGCTGCGAGCCATGCGGGACGGACTTGATGCGTTGAGGCGGCAGGGCGCAGCGAAGATCGAGGACTGAGTGACGAGAGAGGCGGGCCTTGCGGCGGAGACACTCGCTCCGCCGAAGGCCGCTGGCCGTGTACTACCCGGCTGACACCTGATCGGTTCAGTCATACCGCCGCCTGCGGGTCGCCCTACTCGCCGCTGGTTGGCTCAAGCCATTCGTCGGGTGCGAACTCGCTGCCGAAGTCAGCGCATGCCTCGTTCTCGCAGCGCCCTTGTGTCTCGAAGGTGATGCCGGCGTTGCCTGAGGCCATCACCAGTGCGGCGTTGTCAGGTTGAAGGTGGCCACCGTGCCGGAGGGGCTGGCCGCAGGTCGGACAGTGCGGGTCGCTCAACTCGGCGGGGTCGGTCATTCAGTCACGGTAGAACCGATCGTCCGCCCTCGTCCATGGTCACGCGGGCCCCATCTAGCGCCCTATTGCACCAGTGGATGAGCACGTTGCCATTGTCGGGTGCCGTTCGGATCTCGCCTCGGGACTGCGACAGTCAGGTTGCTGTGACCAGTCCGTTCGTGTTCGGGCGTCCCCATCGTGCTGGACCTACCCGCCACGGCGCCGCTGACCGCCAGCATGGTATCGAACAGGCTGCTCGCGCGCCCCCGCATAGGGCAGACTCTCAGGGTGGACCATGCGACATCTCGATCAGCCACCTACCTGCCCGGTGTCGTGGGTACCACCGGGCGTTTC
This sequence comes from uncultured Actinomycetota bacterium, assembly GCA_963843815.1. Lineage (GTDB taxonomy): Bacteria > Actinomycetota > Actinomycetes > Propionibacteriales > Nocardioidaceae > Nocardioides. The sequence continues at coordinate 3,835 of CAWJLX010000010.1, forward strand.
CCCGTCGATGTCCCGGCGGCCATGCCCCTGCGCCTGGCCGGGCAGCGACTACTCACCCCCGGCCCGGTGCGCATCTACACCTGCGGGATCACGCCGTACGACGTTACGCACGTGGGCCACGCGTCCACGTTCGTCTGGGCCGACCTGATCGCCTCGCTCGCGCACGCGACCGGCGCCGAGGCCATCCTGTGCCGCAACGTCACCGACGTCGACGACGTCCTGACAGCAGCGGCGCGGGGACGGGGCGCCCACTACGACGACTTCGCCTTGACCCAGGAGTTCCTCTTCGACCGCGACATGCGCGCACTCGGCGTCGCCAGACCCACCATCACACCGCACGCGCGTGGTCACATCAAGGACGTACAGCGACTGGCCGCCACCCTCCTCCAGACCGGTGCCGCCTACGAGCGCGACGGGTACATCTTCTTCCGCGGCCAAGGCCTGCCCGCGCGGGCCGGCCTCGACGAGCATGCGGCACTCGAGGCTTCGCACCGGTTCGGCGACCAGTCCGACGTACCCGGCCGGGACTCACCGTTCGACGTCGCCGTCTGGCGCCCCTCCTCGACCGAGTACCCGGCGTGGCCCAGCCCCTGGGGATGGGGCCGCCCGGGCTGGCATGCCGAGTGCGCCGCGATGGCGATGGCCTGCGTGGGCAACTCGGTGGACGTGCTGCTCGGCGGCGTGGACCTCTCCTTCCCCCATCACGAGTACCAGTCGGCCATGGCAGAAGCCGCTTCGGGGGTGGTTCCGTTCGCGCGGACCGTCGTCCACGTCGGCGAGGTCCGTCTCGACGGGGCGAAAATGGCCAAGTCGACGCAGAACCTCGTGCTGGTCGGCGACCTGTTGGAGCGGCACAGTGGCGCCGCCGTGCGACTCGCCCTGCTGAACCGAGCCTGGGACCAGCCCTGGGAGTGCGCCGAGACCGAGTTCACCAAGGCGACGTCGCTTCTGAAGCAGATCTACGCCGCTGCCGGATCGGTGGCCGACACGACCGCGGCGATCGAGGAAGTCCTAGCCCTGCTTGCCACCGAGCTCGACGTCCCGCGAGCCATCGAGCTGGCGCTCGACCGGGGCGGCCAGGCAGCCCGCTTCCTGATCGATATCCTCAAACTGCGCGACGCTCCCCCGACCTGAACCTGAGACCTGCGGTGACGACAAGGACCATCCTTGAATGTCGGCTGCGGGCACGTCGCAGCTGTTGACGTTGCTGAGCCGCTGCGTCATCCCGAACAGCGTGACGGCGGTCGCGAGCGTCGGCCCCACCACGGCCGCTCCATAGGTGTTCACCGCGATCATGGCCCCGACGACGGTTGCGACCGGCATCACAGCGCACGGCGCGCACCCGAGGTCGGGACGAAGGCCCCCCTTCGGCACGTAGCTGCCGAGCACACCGGCCGAAAGGATCGCGGCGGTAGCCATCAGCATGAACCACCCGACGGAGAGGTCGCCGAGGGGCGTCTCTGCCAACACGACGAAGGCCACGGCCAGCAACGGCGTCAAGCCGACGACCGCGGCCCAGCGTCGAGTCGACCATTGCCCCAATGCCTGCTGAATCATGGCCCCACTATACCCCAGGGGGTATCTTGGGGAAGCGGGCGAGCTCGACCTCCAGCGGGTGCTGCTCTACGTCGCCTACCCGCTCGACTCGGTCTCATGGAACGCCTCGACCGCCACGGCGTCCACTTCCTCACCGCCTACGTCGCCGGCGTCTAGACGAGAGCAGACGCGGACGCCGCGAGGGCGCATGCAAACGCGAAAACTGATGCGCCCATCATGCGCGCCACTCAGGGAGCATGGGGGATCATGGCGGGGCGGAGCCAAGCTGCTCGACGCGAGCATCGACCGGTAGTTCGGGCGCCGACCGGGAGAGACGCTCGTCACACCGCGAGACAAAGCCCGCTGTGGGGGAGCGATGGACGCGCACCGTTTTCCCGTTCGCTCCCGCCGACCGCGGAAAGATTTTACGATCGCGGCGTCTCGTGGAACGAGAGGCGCCCGTGCGACGACATGTCGGGGCGACCCGAACACTGCTCATGGGGGAACCATGTCTCACACTGATCAACCCACCTACACTCCGCACCCCGGCCACCAGCCACCGGCAGCCGTCAAGGGCAGCAACGGCCTTGCGACCGCGGGCTTCATCCTCGGCCTCCTGGGCCTGCTCACCTCCTGGATTCCTGTCCTGAACATCGTGGGCATCATCCTCGGCGTACTCGGCGTGGTCCTGGCCGGCGTCGGTCTGGCCAAGTCGAAGAAGGTGAACGCTGGCAAGGGCCTGGCCATCGCCGGCATCATCCTCGGCGTCCTCGGCGTGGTCTTCGCCGTGATCATCAACGCCGCGTTCGTGGGCGCGGTCGACGAGGCCATCAAGGACACGACCAGCACGAGCGTCAAGGCCCCGAAGTCGAGCGACAAGGCCGCCTCGAACGGCGACGGAGACTCGGATGCCGAACTCGGTACGACCCGCGACACCCCGGCGCCCATCGGGTCCGAGATCACCGGCGACGACTGGGCCGTGACCATCAACTCGGTCAAGCCCCTGCCCGCGGACAAGTATGGATCGAAGGCCGCGGGCGGCTCCATCCTGCTCGCGGTCAACATGACCGCCACCTACAACGGGGACGACGAGCAGGGCTCCACCCCGTGGGCGACCGTCAAGTTCGTCAGCCCGGACGGCAACACCGTCGACACCACCAGTGGGTCGACACTGTTCATCGCCGACAACGACTTCGACTCCCTCAAGACCATCTACAAGGGCGCGTCCGTCGAAGGCGACCAGTTGCTCGAGGTGCCCGCGAAGGACTGGCAGGGCGGTGTCCTAGCCGTGTCTCCCAGCCTTCTCAGCGACGACACCTTCGTCGCGGTCAAGTGAAGCACTGAGCTTCGCGACGATACAGCGCAAGCGGCCCCGTCACCCCGAGTGGACGACGGGGCCGCTTCACGTCCGATCGGGATCAGCGCATGCGGTTGAACGCGACACGGCCACGTCGCGTCAGTCGGGCCCACTACACGAACTGGTGCAGCTTTGACCTGCCCCAAAACCCCGAATCCGTCCGTCGCATGACCCGCTGCCAAAGCCAGGCTGGAGCGGGTGAGCATGCGGGCACAACAGACGGCTACTGATCCGTTCTTGACCCTGCTGCGGTCGCGTGGCGGCGTCATAAGCGCCACCATGGGCGCTCCACCGTGGCTGCGCAACGGGCGGATCGTGCCGCCTGACCCCTTAAGCGCTTGTCACAATACGAAAAGCCCCGTATGTGCCCCAAAGAGCGAAGAATGCGATCGCAACGGCATTCCGAAGTAGAGCCTCGAGCCGGGGTGGCGCTTGACCACGCGTCCGCCACACCCAAGCGACGAGTGCTGTCGACAACGTCGCGATGAGCAGAGGAGGGCCGAACGCATTCGACTTCATCGCGTCCATCCACTGTCCGTGCATCGCGAAGACCCACGACCGAGTAAGCCCGCAAGACGGGCACGGCAGGCCCGTGAACAACCGGAACGGGCAGATGATCGGCCCCTCGACAATCGTCTCCGGGCTTAGCCACGAGGCGAGACCAACGGCCAAGGCCCCACCGAGCGCAACCCATTCGAGGGGAGCGAGCGCTGGGGCCTTCGCAGAGATCCTCACCTGAATCAGGGCAGCGGGCGCCCGTTGCTGTCAGGCACCTTGCGCATCGCGATAAGAATGAAGTCGATCAGTGCCCACACTCCACAGCCCCCAAGGGTGAGCAGCTTGGCGATGCCAAGCCCCGTGTAGCCAAGGTAGAAGCGGTCGATTCCAAGGCCGCCGAGGAAGAGGGAGATGAGGAGCGCAGGCATCCACTCCTTTTCGGAGAACAGGCCCGTGACCTGCTTGGCCGTGAAGTACACGTCGCTCTGGGCGCTGCGGACCGGTGAGTCGGCCTTGAGCTGGCCTGAATTGGCCATCATCGTGAGCTGGGCGTAGTCGATCGGGCCTTGCTCCTGACCCATCACCTGGATGTAGAACGGACCGGCGACGGGCGAACGGGGGGGGAGGGCGGACACTATGTGCGGGCGACGACCGCGCGGGGCGAAACGCAGATAGTCGCTCAGCCCGCCCAACGGGTGCCCCGTCCCCCCGATCAACTGCAGGACCGTGGGTGCGTCCAACTGGCACCGGGTGGGCGCGGGAGATGAGAGAGCCTCGCCTGGCCTCTGGGCCAAAGGTCGACACACGCCGGCCCGCCTGGAGACCGCTCAAGCGCTGATCGGAGGCAACGGTCATCACTGGTCTAGGAGGTCCTCACGGTCTCACCGCCGCTAGCGCACTCCATGAATGTCGCGCGAGCCATCTGGGTCGCGAACCGATATCGGGTTCTCGGCAGGGACGGGCAGGGGAAGCCGTGTCGTGGGACCTGCGCAGCCGCGGTCTTCGATCGCCAAGTCGGTGCCATGCGGGCGACTCCCCGTGGTCTAGCGGAGGCACGTGCTGCTTGACACGGCTTGGATCTCCGGAGGAACGTATTGGTAGGCGGATCGACGCGGTGTTGGGCGCCGCTCTGCGGGCGCTCGATGGGACTCGGCATGCGACGCGTACATCTCTTGTTAGGTGATCCTCGCGACTCCTGCTGTGCCGGCGTGCATGCCCGCCTCACTGAACGTGGCCTAGCTGTGCAGATTGTGGCCTCGCCGCTGACTCCTCCCGGACGGTTCGCCTGGCACCTGGACTACGAGGGACCGACGAGCTGGCTTGAGCTCGACGGCGGGCCTGTCGAGGTTGAGGGAGTCCTGGTTCGGGCGATCCCGTGGCTTGATCCCACGGGCTGGGCACCCGCGGACCACGCGTACATGCAGGCAGAACTCCTCGCCGCGACGCTGGCGTGGCTCGCGACCCTGCCGTGCCCAGTGGTCAACCGTCCCTCGGCTGAGACCTGGTACCGCGGCGGCGCCTCGCTGCTGGCCTGGCGGCCGCTCTTGCGGCGCTGTGGGCTCGACGCCCCTGAGCAGTTGATCACCAACGATCCCGCGGACGCGCGCTCGTTCGGCCGCCAACTCGCCAACGCCGGCCGGTTCGGGGCGGTCTACACGCCGTTGACAAGCGATGCCAATTATCTGGTCGCCAGCGACGCCGCCTGGCACGGGCTCGCGGAGTTGCAGAACCGCTCACCGGTCTGTCTTACCGAGCCGCACGGCCCGGCCCGGCCCGCCTGCGTCGTGGGCCGCGAAGTCATCTGGGACCAAGATCCACCACGCGAGATCCTCGCGCTTGAGCCCCGTCTTCTCGCCCTCGCCGCTGCCGCAGACGCCGAGTTCCTGGAGGTCGTGGCCGCGCCCCTTAGAAACGGGCCGGGCGTTGTCTTCGCGGAACGGACGCCGGTGCTCGAGCACTTCTCGGCGCCGACTCGCATCCGCATCCTCGACGCACTCGCGGAGCTGTTCGTGCCGGTGACCGCCAAACGGGACAGGGTGCCATGATCCTCGTATGTGGCGGCCTCGCCGACGCTGTCACCGAGCTTGTGTGTGCGAGATTGCAGCACTGCGACTATCCCTACCGCCTGCTCGACCTTGCGCGGTATCCCGACGGTTACCGGCTCGCGTGGCGCTGGACCACGCCAGGACCGGTGGGCGTCATCACCGGACCCGGTTGGTCCCTGGACCTGGATGAGATCACCGGCGTCTACGTCCGCTTCCTCGGCCCCGAAGGACGTCTGCCTCCCAAGGGTGTTCCCGAAGACGCTGCGGCCCTGCAGTACGAGGCGGACGCAGGGCTTATGGCGCTCCTCGACGACCTGCCTTGCCCGGTGGTCAATCGCCTCGGTGGGGGGTTGTCGAACAACAGCAAGCCGTACCAATCCTTGTTGATACGTCGAGCGGGGCTGAAGGTACCGCCGACCCTCGTGACCAGCGACCCCGCTGCCGTTCGAGCCTTCCAGGCCGAGTACGGCGATCTGATCTACAAGTCAGCCAGCGGCATCCGCTCGATCGTGCGTCGCCTCGGCCCAGACCAATCTGATCGCTTGGCGCTTCTGGCACACGGGGCAGCGCAGTTCCAAGCCTTCATTCCGGGTCAGAACGTTCGCGTGCACACCGTCGGTGACACGATATTCGCCACCCTGATCGAGACCGAGGCGGTGGACTACCGCTACGCCCATGATGAACGTCTGGACGTGGCCATGGAGCCGGTGAACGTACCGATTCCGATCGCGGACGCTTGCCGACGGGCCGCTCGCGACCTCGACCTCATCTTCGCCGGAATCGATCTCAAACGGACCCCGGATGGCGACTACTTCTGTTTCGAAGTCAACCCTTGTCCCGGATTCATCTACTACGAGCGCCATACCGGCCAACCCATCAGCACGGCGCTGGCCGACCTGCTCCACGCCCCAACTCGGACCGCCCCCCACTGGAGCGCTTCGGAAACCCACCCCACCAGGAAGGAAGACCAAGATGGCCGAAGAAGACAGCAGCGAGACACCGAAGGAGCCGTACGTGTCCCAGGGCGACCGTCCCGAAGTCCGGTTGAAGTCCGACACTCCGCTGACTGAACTCACGGTGCGTGACCTCGCCTCCCTCCTCGGGCAGTTGGGGCCCTCCCGCAAGGACTTCTGGGACGGCACAGATTGGGCCAAGAACGACTTCGACGGCTCTGTCGTCAAGGGGAAGGAATTCAAGGACAAGGAAAAGGAAAAAGACAAAGAGAAAGAAAAGGAGAAGGAGAAAGACAAGGACAAGCGCGAGAAGGTGGAGAAGCCCGAACACAAGGAGCTGAAAACCGAGAAGATCGAAAAGATCGAGGCGGACGGTGTGTTCGAACCTGCCTTCGCGCCAGGACCCGACCCACGGCTAGATCAAGTGATCGAGGCCTTATCGGGTCTGGACACCCGTGTGGCACAACTCGCGGACCAACTGGAGGAACTGAAGAAGACACGCGACAGTTGACCGCCCCGAGGTCGCCAACTGCTGGCGCAGCCACGTGGTGTGCGACAGCCTGGCTCGCCACGGTCCATGGTCGCGGCAATAGCCGGAAGCGCCTAAGCACCCTCTGCACCCTGTGCAGGGTTAGGTCATGGCGGCGAGTCATTCCGCCGCCTGTCGGCGCGCCGTAGCGTCAGCTGGCTGGTCGACATCGCGGGCGCCATGCAGTCCTGACCTCGGCACCAGAGGCTGACCGGGGCCGCCTCCACGCCACGGCGGATCGCACGAGGGATCATCCCTGTACGTTCGGAGCACCGCCGACCGGAGGAGCGACCTTTGATTGAGCTGAGCGAGGGCCAGGAACTCGCCCTCACCGCCGGGGACGGGAAGAACCTCACGAAGGTGCAGATGGCCGTCGGCTGGGACCACGCCCCGACGGCCGGCTTCATCGGCAGCGGGGCAGCGCCCATCGACCTCGACGCCTCGGCCGTGCAGTTCGCCGGCGGCCAGTTCTTCGACCTCGCCTTCTTCAACCACCTCGCGACCCGCGACGGTTCGGTGGTCCACCTCGGCGACAACACCACCGGCAAGGGCGAGGGGGACGACGAGGTGATCACCGTGGACCTGAGCCGGGTCTACCCCAAGGTCGAAACGATCCTGTTCCTGGTCACCAGCTATCAGGGGCACTCCCTGGAGTACATCCGCAACGCCTACTGCCGACTCATCGACGACACCGACACCGAGCTGGCGCGCTTCACCCTCACGCTCGGGGTTCGAGAGACGGGGCTCGTCATGGCGAAGCTGTTCCGCGGTGGGTCGACCTGGAAGCTCGGCGCGGTCGGGACCGGCATTGCCCTGAAGACGCCGACGGACTCGATCGAGGCGCTTCTGCCCTTCGTCTGAGGCTCGCGGGCAACCAGGCCGCCGACCCGAGAACTACTACTGTCGGCGTATGAGCGGCGCACGGGAGCCGGTGGCCTTCGAGGTGTTCGAGGCCGCCGTCTACTTGCACGGCACCAAGGCGGATCTCGCTGTCGGCGAGATGCTGGTGCCCGGCCGCGAGTCGAACTTCGAGCAGGGCCGGATGATGAACTACGTCTACTTCACTGCGACCCTCGACGCCGCGACCTGGGGCGCCGAGCTCGCAGCGGGTGCAGGCCGCGGGCGTATCTACCTCGTCGAGCCGACAGGCGAGTTCGAGGACGATCCCAACGTCACGAACAAGAGGTTCCCTGGGAATCCGACACAATCCTTCCGCACCAGCAAGCCGTTGCGCGTGGTCGGCGAGCTCGTCGACTGGGTCGGCCACTCCCCGGAGAAGCTGCGAGCCATGCGGGACGGACTTGATGCGTTGAGGCGGCAGGGCGCAGCGAAGATCGAGGACTGAGTGACGAGAGAGGCGGGCCTTGCGGCCGAGACACTCGCTCCGCCGAAGGCCGCTGGCCGTGTACTACCCGGCTGACACCTGATCGGTTCAGTCAGACCGCCGCGATCGGACCGGACGGCGAGATAGCTAGGCTCGGCAAGTGCGTCGCCGGCGGGTCCGCTTGCGGGCCGATCCTGAATCGGCGCGTCGACCTATTGCCCGACTCGCCCGTCGATGCATTCGCGCAGCAGGTCTGCGTGACCGCAGTGCCGCGCATACTCCTCGATCCGGTGCACCCACATCTCGCGTACGGCGATGCCGTCCTTGCCGACGCGTTGACCGAGGTCCCCATGATGGGCGAGCGCGGCGTCGGTTTCGGACTGCTCGCGCGTCAGAGTGGCCCAGGCAGCATCGACCGTGTCCTGGTCGGCTACCGCGTTGTCGAAGTCCGCGTCGCGCCCACCGAAGATCTTTGGCAGCGGCGCGCCGTCGGTGATCCAGTTGCGCCAGTCCCGTTCCGCCTCGGCGAGGTGGCGGACCAGTCCGAGCAGCGACATCGTTGACGGCGGTACCGAACGGCAGGCCATCTGCTCGGCGGTCAAACCATCGCACTTCATGCGCACGGTCAGTCGGTAGGTGGCCAGGTAGTCCGCGAGCGTCGCGAGCTCGCCGTCCGGACTGAGCCCGCCGGTGTTGCGCGGGTCGTCATCCGGGTCGAGCCACATGTCGGAGTAGACCGTGGCCACGGTCCAGCGATCTGGAACGGTCACCGGGCAATCATCACCGCTCCGCACCCCGGGCCGCCAGTTCAATTGACGAAGCTTCCGAGCGCGCCTTCTTTGCTTCCGCGAAGGAATCCCGCACCTGCACGCTCCGTGCGACGATCGGGAAACGGCGCGCCGGCACGCCAGGGAACTCCACGCCTGGGCTGTGCGTTGGTGAACTACACACGTTTGCAGCGACGACATCTGGAGGCGCCTCGACGTGACCATTCCTCGGACCGCGAGGCCGACAGCTTCCGAGCAGGCCGATCGACTCATTGATCTTGGCGTGCATGAGATCGCCGGGATCTCCGCGTCCGAGATGCGCGCCGCTGGCGACCGCAGCGACGCGCTGCTGGTCATTCATCCGCGGCGTGCGCCGGCGTCTGCACTCGTCCCGTTGCTCACTCGTCGCGGCAGGAGCGGCTTCGTCGTGGTGGACATGCCTGATGTCGACCAGTTCTCCGCCATCAACGAGGTGATCCTCCCGGACGCGGCGATCTACTCCCTCCACGACGCACAGCGCGGTGACTCCATGGAGAATTGGAGCCCCGATGAAGCACTTCCAGCGATCCTCGCGGCACAGCGAACGCCGCTGACTCTCACCGAAGGCATCTTCTGGCTGTTGCAGCAGCCGCAGGCACTCGAGCGCAACCACTGCTTCATGACGATCGGCTCGCGGCTGCGCAAGGACTCAGGGAAACTGGACTCCCGCACGCCGGCCATCTGGATCAGCAACGGAACCGGCCGTGATGGCAGGGCAAACCGCGATGCGCCGAAGGTGGGATGGTGCTGGGCCGGGAACCGGCACACTTGGTTGGGATTCGCCTCGGCCGCCAACCGCAACCCGCTGGGCGCCTGACCGCCAATCACCCCGCAGAGACGGCGACTTGCCCGAGAACGGATCGGCTCGCGGAGCGACCCGGTGCGGGATCGGCACGCGGAGCGTGCCGGTGCGGGATGGGCTCGCGGAGCGACCGGTGCGGGTGGTCATTCGAGATTGAGCGACACAGGGCCTCGCTCGCTGGTGAGCCTGTAGTGGCCATTCAATGGGCGCGCCATGCGCCTCAAGTGGTTGGCTCGGATCATGGAGCACCCAGTCATGTTCGGTGATGACGACCCGGGCCTTGCCGAGCTGCGGACCATCGCGTTGACCTTCCCGGGAGCGGTGGAGAAGGTCTCACACGGCCGCCCGACGTTTCGCGCGGGCAAGATCTTCGCTGCATTCGGTGGCTCGGAGAAGCTCAGCCCTGGGAACCACCGACAGGTGCCGAGCGCGCTGATCTTCACGCCCGAGCCCCTCGACCTGCCCATCCTCGACGAAGACCCGCGGTTCTTCGTGCCTGCCTACTACGGCCCCTACGGTGCCCGCGCGATCAATCTCGACGTCACCGACGTCGACTGGATCGAGATCGCCGAGCTGGTCGACGCGTCATACAGAATGATGGCACCCAAGCGGCTGGTCTCCGAACTCGACGCTCGCGCCTGACCGTGCGGGTCGTCGCAGGGAGTAGCGACCAGCCGGGGGCTTCTGCCGCCATATGCCGATCGTCCTTCGGGACGTCCCTCGCCAACACCCGGTCATCACCGACCCGCTGCATTCCGCCCCCAGGCGGCGCAGGCGTGCTGGCACGTGAACAACCTCCGTGCGCTGTGCTCGGCCCGCCAGAGCTGTGGATGACAGGGCTCGCGACGACGAGCAACCAAGATCCAAGGGGACCCAGGCTCGGACCGCAGCGACCGCTACCGGGCTTGCCGTACTCGGCGCCCGGAGTGCACGACACCCCCGCCCCAAGCTTCGGCTTGACGGTTGAGTCGAGCGGTGTACCATTTGGTACATGAACCGCTACTTTGAGACAACACGACACATTGACGCGCCGACGCAACAGGTGTGGGAGGTGCTCTTCGACGTCGCACGCTGGCCGGAGTGGACCCCGACGATCAACAGCGTCGAGCGCCTGGACGAGGGGCCCTTCGAGCTCGGCTCTCGGGCCAAGGTCCGCCAGCCCAGGCTGCCGCAGGCGCAGTGGCAGGTCACCGAGGTGGTGGACGGTCGTAACTTCACCTGGGAGGCCAAGGGGCCGGGGATGAAGACGATCGCCCGGCACGAGGTGGTTCCGGACGACAGCGGCTCCACGGTCACCCTCAGCATCGAGCAGACCGGCCCGATGGGCGCCGTCGCCGCCACGCTGTGGCGTGGCCTGACCCAGCGCTACATCGAGCTCGAAGCCGAGAGCCTGGACAAGCGCATCACCGGCGCGCCCGCCGCGTGACTCCGCCCGCTGCCGAGGGCGTGGGTACGACGCCACGCGACTGCCTTCTCGAGGCCGCGATAGACCACTTCGCCCGCAACGGCGTCGGCGACACCAGCCTGCGTGGGATCGCCGAGGGGGTGGGCAGCAGCCACCGGATGCTGATCTACCACTTCGGGTCACGCGAGGGCCTGCTCGCGGAGGTGACCCGAGAGGTGGAGGTGCGACAGCGCGCGGTGATGACCGCGACGTACGACGCCGGGCTGCCGCCCCTCGAGGCCGCAGCCGCGTACTGGGAGCAGACCGTCGAGGCTACGCTGCGCTACGGACCCCTGTTCTTCGAGCTCGCCGCGCACGCCATGCAGGGCAAGGCGCACGCGCAGGCTCTGCGCGACGAGCTGATCGCGGCCTGGCTGCCGTCGGTCACGGCCCTCTGTCAGGCGATCGGCATCCCCGAGGCGCAGAGCGAGACGCATGCGCGGCTGGCACTGGGGGCGGCCCGCGGCCTGCTCCTCGACTTGCTCGTCACCGGTGATCGCGCCGAGGCCGCGAAGGCCGCCGACCTGCTCAACCGGCTGCTCCTGCTGTCCGCGGAGGTGGGCGGGGCCGGCGCGGAAGCGTGAGCCGCGCCTGCCTCGTCAGCTGCATTCCAACCCCAGAAGCCGATCGCACCTGGCGGCTCGAACCAAGCCACGCCCAGACCTCAAGCGGTGGGTCGGCGCCAGGGACGACGAGTGGCATCCTCGAGCCATGGCCAACCGACCAGGTGGATTCGACTACGAGAGGATCGGCAGCGACGTGGTGATCAGCCACAACGGTCGACGAGCGACAACTCTCCGAGGCGCCACCGCTGACCAGTTCATGGCAGACGTGGAAGACGACGACCCTCAAGAACTCATGGCCCGTGTGACGGGCAACTACAAGCATGGCAACGAGCGCACCGCCAAGAACCACCCGCGCAACCTGAAGCGGTGATCGCAGCCCGGCTGAAATCGCGTTGCGGTTCCGATCGCCGCGAGTACCCATAGCCCATGTTTTGGGGACGTCCCGCTTGCCAGGATGCGGCCGTCATCCACCCGCTGCATTCCGCCGCCTGTCAGCGAGACGTCCGGACACGCCGGGACGCGCGGACGATGCACGCCCAAGAGAAGCGGGTGCCTGACTCATCCGGTCTCTCACCTCGGACGGGGGCTGACGCCGTTCCCCTGCTCCGGTGTCGCCGGCTCGACATCAGAGAGTGTGACGTCGGGGCAGATCTCCACCTCGATAGCGCCCCTGTTGGTGTTGAGAACGATGTAGGTGCCCGCCTCGACATCGACGACTCCGGGCTGCTGCAGCGAGATCCTGATCCGGAACAGTGCCTCGTTGGGGGCGCCGGGGTCGCTGAGCTGTACCTCGGTGTCGTCGATCTCACCGAAGATCGAGCCGGTGGGAAGGTTCTTGACCACGAAGCGGTGTCGCCCGTCCGACGTGGTGAGCCGAGCCGGTCGCCGGACTGTCGGGACGCCGAGGTCGGTCGCTCCGGGTTTGCCGCACGACATCTCCAGGGCTGGCCCCGGCGGGGTGTCGGGCGTCGTCTGGCACCCAGCCGCGGTCATCACCAGGATCCCCGGCCAGACGACCAGGGTCAGGCAGCGGCGCACGGCCTGGCTCACTCCAGCTCGAAGTGGGAGCTGCCCGCCAGCACCGCGCCGACCGCACCACAGGACCTCGCGCTGTGGGGCTTGATGACGATGCGGCGAAGTGCGATCACAGCGACAACCTGCTGACGGTCTTCGTGACCTGCCCGCCCCTGTTCTCGAGGAAGACGATCTCGCCGAACTCGACGTACGACCAGCCGTCCTCGTCATCCGTCAGGGCCTCGGAGGCGAACATGGCGACCGTCGCCTCGTCCTCGTCGCACGCCTCGAAGTCGTAGGACGTGTCGTCGCTCGGGACGTGGCGCCCCATCAGCATGTACATCGGCTCAAGAAGCATCGAGAGGGCGAAGTCGTCCGTCCCCGGACCGGACTCCCGCAGCTTCTTCCAGTCGCCGGCCGGGTTGGTCTCGCCCTGGTGCCCGAGACCGACGTTGACCCCGACGATCCGGTTCGGCGACACCAGGGCCATCTTCATCTTGGTCAGGGCAGGCAGGTCGAGGTCCGTCATCGCCTGGGCGATGAGGCCGACCATCGCCTCGATCGCACGTTGGACGTCCTCGTCGCGGTCACCTTCGAGCAGGGACAGCAGGAGCACGTAGAGGAACTCCGTGTCGGTCGACCCCCGCATCTGCTTCAGGTATCTGTCCTCGCAGTGCTGCAGCAGCTCCCTCTGCAGGAGCATCCAGTTCGGCATGTCGCCGTTCTGGGCCATGATCCAGGGCGTCTCGTCGAAGGAGAAGGGGTGGCAGTTCTCGTCGACCATCACGACCGACGAGTCGTAGCTGGCTGCGCGCACATGGCCGAGCATCGTGTTCGCCTGGAGGCTCGGGATGATGCGGCCGGCGTTGTCGTCGTAGAAGGCAGCCATGGGCCGGCGGTAGATGAAGGGGTCCTCCGGCTTGAGAAGGTGCTCGCTCCAGGCACCGAATCCCCAGCCTGCCAGGTGCAGATCTGGGTAGTGCTCAGGGTCGAGGGCCTGGTTGACCAGGCTGTTCGACGGCGTGAGCAGCAGCTCCTCGAGCGGGGTCTCGGGCCCGATGTAGGCGAGCACTCGGCACATACGTTTCCTTCACTGACGGAGGACGTGCCGCGGTCGGCGTCCACGAGCGTCGCCACCCTACGGGCGAGGCGGGCCTGCTCGGGGGAAGACCCCAGCGACAACTACGTCGCAGGCGTCTGAAGGTTCGAAGCTCTGCTTCCCTCGCACGTAGGGACACCAAGCCGCGGTTACGGTCAGTCCTTGACGTACCAGAACTGGGTGTTGTTTCCGCTCGGGGACTTGGTGGTCACGCGGTGGGCGCGGCGGTTCATGTCGTGAAGCGCGTCGTAGATCGAGATGTAGACGACGTTGGGGATGCGCTCCACGACCTGCCACAGCCGCAGGCCCTTCTCCCCGGCTGCCCATCCACCTCTGTCAATCAGCTGCTCCACTTCGGCAGTAGCCAGCTCCAGCGACAGCCGCCGGACATCTGGGAAGGATGACGGTGGCCCCATTGGACCGTCGACGTTCGGGTGGCTGATCAGAAGCCACTCGCGCTGGAGGTTGTTGCTGACCCGGTTCCATACGGACCGCGTCGCATCCTCATCGCCGAACTGCCTCTGGATTCGGTGAAGCCAACCTGTCCAGTTCTCGCGGACGCCCGCGTCATGCGAGGACAGTACGAACTCTCGAACAGCGGCATCCAAGCCCTTGGGGGCATTGCGCTGAACAGGCGCCTTGGACTCGACATAAGTGACTCGGCCGTGCTGCCCGCAGTAGCAGGGGTCGGCGTCGCAAAGGTGGCAATAAGTGTCGCTCATCGTGGGTCGACCGTATCCGCTGCGGCCGACACTTCACCGCCTAGATCGATGTCAGCGAACGCATTGCCCCTGGCAGACCCCTGACCCTTGGGCGACAACGTGCTGTAGCCATGGGGCGTAGCCGCGAGTGACTTCGCCGTGTGCCCGCTTGGGGGTTAGGCGGGATGCAAGGCGTCAGCAAGCTCGCGATGCACCTGTTCCACGGAACCCTCATCCAGATCGCCGAGCGAAGCGAGAGTCACCAGCAATCGCTTTGGCTTGAGGACGCGAACTTCGCGAGTGACGAACGAGCCGCCGATCAATGGCCAGTCCGCATCCACGAAGCACAGGACCCCGTGCACCGGGATCCTGTCACCCACGACGCTGCGGACGACCTCGGCCTGCTTGAGGACCCCGTCGACCAGCTTGGTGCAGTCCCGCCCGCCGACCACCAGCCGGTCCACGCGTTGACGCAAGAGCCCACCTTCGACCCGCAACTGTGGACGTCCCTTGTACCTCTTCGCGTCGATGACGTAGACGCCCGTCGGCGTCACAGCAAGGTGATCGATGTTCGCGCGACTGCCGGGCATGCGGCGGTCGTGGAGCACACGGCACGTCGCGGACTCCGACGCATTCAGGCGGCTACCCAGCCGCTCTTCGCCCAAGGCGCCGGTGTCCCAAGCTGTCGTGGACTGCGGCTCGTCGCTCAGAGCCAGGATGAGACCGCCGAGCTTCGGATGCTTGGCGCGGATGCGCTGCTCCCGTGCGGCCTTGCGGCGCTCGAACTCGCGTCTCGCGGAGCTGCCAGCTGTTCCGACCTCGGGATCCGTGGTCGGCTCGGACACGAGTTGCTCGTGTGCCAGGCACCGCACGGTCTTGCTTGAACGCTCGTAGATGGCTTCGGTCTTCGCGGGCAGCTCATTCCTGCAGATCCGGCACGTGCCGGCGTAACGCAGGCGCATCCGCTTCTCCGCAGGTGCCGCCATCTCGTCCACGCACCGGACCGTAGCCCTCGATCGCAGACCGCGTCCGGGCTTTGTTGAAGCATGCACTTGCTCCGCTCGACATCGGTCGAGCGCACAGGTGATCGGCAGTGGATAGGTTGGTCGTCTAGGAGGTGCACGTCTTGCGACGAGCACGGGTGACATGGGGAGCAGCCGCGTTGCTGCTGCTGGGGACGGGGGCCGCCGGCTGCGCGCCGTACCTGCACGCCGTGGACGACGGCGTGTACAGCGCGCTGGTCCCGACGACGGAGCAGTGGGCCGACCAGAGGTCGGAGGAGATCCCGGGAGGCTTCGCCGCTCTCGGCGCCGACGGCACGGAGCGAGTGGCGGTGCGGATCAAGGGCGACACGGTGACCTTCGAGCTGGACGGGGACATCGCCGTGACCCGGACGGTGCAAGAGCGCCGTGACATCACCGACAGTGAGGGCTCGGGTCCGTTCAAGGCCGAGACCCAGGCCCTCGCCCTGGGCGAGGAGCAGCTGGTCCTGGGCTCCTTGAGGATCGACGACCCGGTGATCTGGTACTCCGGAGGCTACGACAGCACCAAGGTTGTCACGATCAAGCAGTGGGATCCCGGCGAGCGCGGGCCGATTGAGCAGTGCGCCGCCGCGGACGAGCAGTGCCTGGCACTTCCGGTCGGCGAGACGCTGGTCGGGGACCCGATCGGTGACTACACGGACATGAACGAGCCGGGTGCCGGGCAGAACCCGGTGACCAGCGTCCGGGTGACCGCCACGGACGTCGTCTACACGCTCGACAACGGCCAGGAGGTGCGCAGCAGCCGTGAGGAGGAGTCCCTGGTGCGGGCATGCGCCCTCTCGGAGTCGGCGGTGTGGCCGGTCCCGACCGAGGTCGGCCTCGCCTTCGAGGATCCGGTGCTCGTGGAGACCTACTGTCCCCTGCCCCCCGGCGAAGCGCCCAGCCTCACCGTGATGGAGCGCGCCGCGCTCCCCGTGCTCGCTCCGCTGGCGCCGAAATGGGGCGGTGAGTGGTGCCATCCCGGACCCGACTGCCTGTGGTTCCTCGACGAGGAGGGCTGAGCGCGGGAACGTCCTCCCCGGCGGCCGCGACGACGCGTGTCTACGTCCCCGAGTTCTTCTTCGCCCCGAGAACTGGTGGCCTCACTACCCACGGTCAGCCAGCAGTCGTCGGCACAGCCACCGCACGCGCCGACCGGGTGGGCAACCACCGCACATCGCTGGCGGTCGCCGCCGACGACCCGTAGACCAGCAGCGCGAGGAAGACGCCGTACACGGTCAGGTGACCCACCATCTCGGTCTGCCCGAAGAGCAGGAGCGTGGCGTTGAACGGCACCATCGCCACCAGCACGACGACCTGCGGGAAGGCCCCGGAGATCACCAGCAGGCCGAAGAGCAGCTCGGTCGCTCCGGCGATGACGACGAAGGTCTCGGGCGAGACGTTGATGCCGACGAGCGCGAAGACGTCCAGGGCCGGGTAGCGCTCGAGCGTGTCGATCGCCATGGCGGGGTTCGTCAGCTTCTCGGAGAAGGCGAGCACGATCAGCGCCGTGCCCACACCGAGGCGCAGCCACAGGAGCGCCCACCGCAGCTCCGCCCGGGACGGATGGGTGGCGCCGTGGGCATCGGGCCCGGGAGGTACGACGACCAGGAAGGCGGCGACTGCGGCGACGTTCGCGCTCTCCCCCAGCGCCGTCCAGCCCGCGACCATGGCGAGCACGGGCGCCAGCATGAGGGTGAGCGCGGCAGCCGTGCGCACCTGCCAGCCCGTCACCAGCCAGATGCCGAGCGCCGCCTCGACGAGCAGGAGCGCGGTGCCGCCGGCACCATCGAGGTGGTCGTTGGCGGGCGTGAGGAAGCCCCCCGTCGCCGCGAGGGCGAGCAGCGCGACGCCGAGGTGGATGCCGAGCAGACGCGGGATCCACGGCACCAGCCCGCCCAGGCGTCGGAGGAATGGCAGCTCCGGCTTGTCGAAGCGCATCGCGAGCAGGCGCCACACGAGCGCGACGGCCACGACGGCGGCGGTGAGCACCAACGGAAGCGGCGAGAAGTAGAAGGACCAGTCGCCCGCCGACCGGGACTCCACGAACCAGCGCTCGTGGGTCGGCAGGGCAGGGGTGAGTGCAGAGAGTGCCGGGCTCATGGGTCCAGCGTCGTGGATCGCACCCGTCCTCGTGAGCGGCCAAGGTCCGCACCTGGCAGGACCTTGGTCCCTCCGCGACTGGTTTCGAGGGATGCAGACGTACCGTTCGTGCCATGGTGAAGCGCGGCTCGACCGAGACCCTGCTGGCTGCGGCCGGCGTACGTTCCCGCGCACGGGAGCAGTCGGGCACCACGGCCCTCGCGCGACCGACCGGCCCGCCTGCCACGCGTACGGCGCTCGGCGAGCTCACCACGCCGCTCGGTGCCGCCCGCCTGATCGGCGCGACACCCCGCCTGTCCGCAGCACCTCGCGGCGACGGCCACCTCGTGGTGGACATCCCCGGCTGGAGGGCGTCCGAGCGGTCCGGATTCCCCCTGCGGCGCTACCTCAAGCGACGCGGGTACGACGCCCGCGGCTGGGGCTTCGGCACCAACCTGGGCAACACGACCAGCGACATCGACCGCCTGGCCGACCGGGTGCTCGGGCTGGTCGAGGAGAAGGGCTCGCCGGCCTCGCTGGTCGGCTGGAGCCTCGGTGGCGTGATCGCGCGGGAGGTGGCCCGCCGCCACCCCGACGCCGTACGCCGGGTCATCACCTACGGCACGCCGGTGGGCGGGCCCACCCACACCACGGTCGCGCGCGCCTACAGCCGCGGACCGGACCCGGACGGCCATCGGGAGTCCGCGCGCCTCGACCGGACGACCCCCATCCCGGTGCCGCTGACGGTCATGTTCTCGAAGCGCGACGGCATCGTGGCCTGGCAGGCCTGCATCGACCACTCCAGCCCCGCCGCGGAGCACATCGAGGTCTCCTCGACCCACCTCGGCATGGGGTTCGACCCCGACGTGTGGGCGATCGTCGCGGACCGCCTGGCGGGCGGCACCCCTCCGCAGGGGTGACCCCACCGTGACACGGGGGCGTGTTCGGGCGTTCAATCGAAGACAGCACACGTTGAGAGCACCCGGGAGCCACGCTCCGTGAGAACGACATCGGGCTGCACGTTCCGAGAGGCACCCGCATGATCCTGACCACCACCCCAGCACCGGCCGCCGACACGGCCCCCGCCACCCTGCCTCCCGTCGTCTGCGCCCCCTGGTGCCTCGACGGCGGCGGCCACACGGACGCCAGCTTCCCCGAGGACCAGGTGTGCCGGGGCGAGACCGTCGAGGTCGAGCTCTCGCGCCGCCCGCTCATCGAGGTGGGCGAGGACACCTGGGCGCGCGAGACCGTGCACCTCTACCTTCTCCGCCACCCCGGCGCCGTACGGACCACCGTCGAGGTCTATCGCGGCGAGCTCGGCGAGACCGTGTCCTTCGCTGTCGACGAGGCCGAGGCCCTGGGGACGGCCCTGCTCAGTGCCGTCCAGCAGGCCAGGGGCTGATCACGCTGACAGTCGCTCTTCGCTCCAGGCGCTGTCTCGTCGCCGCGGTGGCGGTGCCGCTGCTCGCGCTCGGCGCGTGCGGGAGCGACGACGCCTCGGACCCGAGCGGGAGCGACACCGCCCCGAGCTCGTCCGCCGGATCGTCCGAGAGCCCCGAGTCCACGGCCGACGCAAACTATCCCGACGTCATCGCCGCCGAGCTGCGCAATGACGGGGACACCTGGTCGCTCGACGTGACGATGAGCTCGGAGTACGACACCCCCGAGCGGTACGCCGACGGCTGGCGGGTCCTCGATCCCGACGGCAACGAGCTCGGCGCGATGGAGCTCGCCCACGACCACGCCTCCGAGCAGCCCTTCACCCGCTCCCAGAGCGGCCTGGAGATCCCCGACGGCGTCGAGACGATCACGATCGAGGGCCACGACCTCGAGAACGGGTACGGCGGCGCCACCCTCATGGTCGACGTCCCCTCCTGACCGCCGGCCGCCCGCGCGGGCGGCACTAGCCTCGTGGCCATGACGACTCCCGGCCCGCTTCCCAGGGTGGCGGCACCCCGACTCGACGTACCGGAGACGGAGGCGCTCGCCCGGGTGCGCGCCTTCGCCGACGACCTGGCGCGGCGGCGGTCGGTGCGCGACTTCGACGACCGTCCCATCCCGGACGGCGTGCTGGAGGAGGCGATCCGGGTCGCCTCGACGGCGCCGAGCGGCGCCCACGTGCAGCCGTGGCGGTTCGTCGTCGTGACCGACCCCGACGTACGCGCACGCCTGCGGGTCGCGGCCGAGGCAGAGGAGCGCGAGTTCTACGAGCGGCGCGCCTCCGACGAGTGGCTGGCCGCGCTGGGACCGCTCGCGACCGACGCCGACAAGCCGTTCCTCGAGACCGCGCCCGCGCTGATCGCCGTCTTCGAGGTCCATCGGGGCCCGCACTCGCCGCGCCCCTACTACGTCAAGGAGTCCGTCGGGATCGCGGTCGGCTTCCTGCTGGCCGCGCTGCACCTCGCCGGCCTGTCCACCCTGACCCACACCCCGAGCCCGATGCGCTTCCTCAACGACATCCTCGACCGCCCGGCCGAGGAGCGCGGCTTCCTGCTGGTGCCGGTCGGCTACCCCGCACCTGGTGCGACCGTGCCCGCGCTCGAGCGCAAACCTCTCGACGAGGTGATGGTCCGGCTCTGACGCGCCGCGCACCTGCGACCCTGTAGGACATGCGCATCGAAGAGCTGGACGCCACCGACACCCCGATCGGCGTCATCAGCCTGCGCCGCCGCTTCGACTTCGTCGTCGGCCTCGACGTCTACGAGGTGAAGATCGACGACGAGTTCCTGATGTCGAGCCTCTTCACCGTCGTCGAGCAGGAGCTGGCGCGCCTGTCCCTCGCGCGCGTCACCGACCCCGGCCGGGACCTCCACGTCCTCGTGGGCGGGCTCGGCCTGGGCTACACCCTGCGCGCGGCCCTCGAGGACCCGCGGGTCGTGCAGGCGCAGGTGATCGAGGCGGTGGAGGCGGTCATCGACTGGCACCGCCGCGACCTGCTGCCCGACACCGAGGGCCTGGCCGCCGACCCGCGCTGCGACCTCGTCCACGGCGACTTCTTCGCGCTCGTGGCGGCCGGCTCGACCCCGCGACAGACCTACGACGTCGTGCTCCTCGACGTCGACCACTCGCCGCAGAACCTGCTCGACCCCAGCCACGGCCCGTTCTACACGCCCGACGGCCTGGCCCGGCTGGCGGCGATCATCGCCCCGGGTGGGGTGTTCGGGCTCTGGTCCGACGATCCGCCGGACCCGGACTTCGAGGCCGCGCTCGACACGGTCTTCGCGACGCGCAAGACGCACGTCGTCTCGTTCGCCAACCCGATCACCGGAGGCGAGTCGGCCAGCACGGTGTACGTCGCCCAGCTCTGAGCCGTCGGACGGACCTCAGGCCCCCAGCGGGCGTCGTCGTACCTGCTCGGTGTTGAGCAGCGGCTCGCCGTTCGCCTCGTCCTCGCCCCTCGAGCGGTCGGCGTTGAAGGCCGAGCTCACGGTGCGCATGGCCTCGCTGAGCTCGCCCGGGATCACGAAGTAGCCGTTGCCGTTCTCGGCGAGCTTGGGCAGCATCTCGAGGTACTTGTACGCCAGCACCTGCGGATCGGCATCGTTGTCGTGCACCGCCTGGAACACCCGCTCCAGCGCCTTCGCCTCGCCATCGGCATCCAGCACCTTCGACTGCTGTCGCCCCTCGGCCTCGAGGATCATCTTGGCGCGGGTGCCCTCCGCGGTGAGGATCAGCGACTGACGATTGCCCTCGGCCTGCAGGATCACCGCACGCTTGTCCCGCTCGGCCCGCATCTGCTTCTCCATCGCCTCCTTGATGCTGACTGGCGGGTCGATCGCCTTGATCTCCACCCGGTTCACCCGGATCCCCCACTTCCCGGTCGCCTCGTCCAGGACCTCGCGCAAGCGGATGTTGATGGTCTCCCGGGAGGTCAGGGAGCTCTCGAGCTCCATCGACCCGATGAGGTTGCGCAGGGTGGTGACCGTGAGCTGGTCGATCGCCTGCAGGTAGTCGGTCACCTCGTAGGCGGCCGCCCGCGGGTCGGTGATCTGGTAGTAGAGGACCGTGTCGATCGCGACCACCAGGTTGTCGGCGGTGATCACCGCCTTGGGGTCGGAGGAGTAGACGTGCTCGCGCACGTCGAGCTTGGTGTTGACCCGGTCCACCAGCGGGATGATGAGGTTCAGCCCCGGTTGCAGGGTCCGCTGGTAGCGGCCGAACCTCTCGATGTTGTAGCGCCTGGCCTGCGGCACGATCCTGATCGTGGCGGCCACCAGGAACGCCACGAGAGCGGCCAGGACGGCTAGGGGGACCCACACTTCCATCTCACTCACGTCTCTCGGGGTAGGGAATCGGGCAGGGGTTCGGGGAGCGGCTCGCAGGGGTGCACCAGGGCGGTCGCGCCCTCGATCTCGAAGACGTCGACGCGCACACCGGCAGGGATCACCAGGTCCTCGACGTAGGGACGGGCCGACCAGTCCTCACCCGAGAGGTGCACAAGCCCTCCGGCGGCACTCACCTCGCGCGTGACCACGGCCGAGCGCCCCACCAGGGCGTCACTGCCGTCGCGGGACAGGGGCGGGAGCGCGAGGTGCCGCTTGGCGATCGGGCGGATGGCCACCATGCCGACCCCGCCCGCGACGACGAAGGCGATCAGCTGGAGTGGGACCGAGGCCCCCAGTCCGGCGGCGGTCATGGCGACGAGGGCAGCGCCCGCCAGCAGGCCGAACGCCAGCGTCAGCGTGAAGAACTCAGCGGCGCCCAGGAGAACGGCCGCGACCAACCAGACAGCCCACCACATGTGACCCTCCCTCCGCGAGGGGCGTCTTCAGCCTACGCCGGTACCGGTGGAAGTCGACCGGCTCGGCTATTCCCAGAAGCGGTTGAATAGCGGACAATCGGGAGCAGGCAAGCAGAACCGGGACCTCGGACCTCGGTGGTGACGGAGAGGTACGGCTGAGCCATGGCGGGGGATCACCTGGTCGTCGCGTACGAGCACGCCGGTGCGCTCGTCGGACGCCTGGCCCACTTCGTCATGTCGTCGCTGGCCGAGGGCGTCCCGGTCGTCACGATCAGCCGCCCCAGCCACCGCCTGGCGGTCGAGGGCCGGCTGGCCCTTCTGGGGGCAGACCCCGGTCGTGCGCGCCGGGACGGCGTCTTCGTCACTCTCGACGCGGACGAGACCCTGGACCACTTCATGGTCGACGGACGTCCCGACCCCGAGCTGTTCGCGGAGGTCATCGTCTCCCTCGTTCCCGCCGGCGGCGGCCCGGTCAGCGCCTTCGGCGAGATGGTCGGCCTGCTCTGGGAGCGCGGCGAGGTGATGGCCGCCCTCGAGCTCGAGTCGCTGTGGAACACGGCCGTCCTGAGGCACCCCATCCGGTTGCTGTGCGCATACCCGTCAGAGCTGCTCGCGAGCGCCGACCTGGGCGACGTGGCCCGGATGTGCGGCCTCCACGACCACATCGACCTGGCGGGGGCCCACCCCGGTGCCGGCGAGATCCCGGCCGTTGCCGACGCGGCGCGCTCCAGCGTGCACCTCCCCGTCCCGTCGGCCGTCGCCTCCGTACGCCACTTCGTGAGCGAGGCACTGACCACATGGGGCCTGCCCGGCCTCGTCGGCGACATCGCGCTCGTCACCTCCGAGCTCGCCACCAACGCGATCACGCACGGCAGCTCGCCCTTCCGGACGTCGCTCGTCCGCACCGACGACATGGTGCGGGTCTCGGTCGAGGACGGGTCGAGTGCGTGGCCCCAGCGTCAGGACGCGCGTCCGGGCGATCAGGACGGCCGTGGCATGGCGATCGTCGCGACGCTGTCGTACAGGTCGGGGTGCGACTCCACCTCCACCGGCAAGGTCGCGTGGGCCGAGCTCAGCGTCTGACGCGGGCCCGCGCCGGGACCAGGCGACCGCCGCGTGTCAGGCGAGCGGCGGCAGTGTGACGACCTGGCCGGCGTAGCTCAACCCGGCACCGAACGCGATGAGCAGCGCCGTGTCACCCACGGACGCCTCGCCCTTGCGCAGCATCGCCTCCATCGCCAACGGCACCGAGGCGGCCGAGGTGTTCCCGGAGTCGATGACGTCGGTCGCGATGGCGATCGACTCGGGGAGCTCGATCTTCTTGGCGAGCGTCTGGGTGATGCGCAGGTTGGCCTGGTGCGGGATGAAGGCGTCGAGGTCGTCGACCGTGACACCGGCGAGGCCCAGCGCCTCGTGGGCGACATCGGCCATCGCGAAGGGCGCCCAGCGGAAGACGGCCGTCCCCTCCATCTGCACGACCGGGTGCTCGCCCTCGACGTGACCCCCGAGGCAGCTCGGGGTCTGCGTGATCACGTGGGCCTGCGAGCCGTCCGAGCCCCAGGCGGTCGGACCGATGCCCGTCGCGTCGGACTGTCCGACGACCACCGCACCGGCACCGTCGGCGAAGATGAACGCGGTGCCGCGGTCGGTGGGGTCCATGAAGCGGCTCAGCTGCTCGACGCCGATCACGAGGACGTGCTTCTCGGCACCCGAGCGCACCATCGACGACGCGAGGTTGAGTGCGTGGCAGAAGCCCGCGCAGCCGGCGGAGATGTCGAACGCCGCCGCCTGGATGCCCAGCGCGGTCGCGACCTGCGGCGCCGAGGCGGGCGTGTGCTCGGGGTGGGTCGAGGTGGCGACGATGACGCATCCGACCTCCTCCGCGCCGACACCGGCGGCAGCCAGCGCCCGTTCGGCGGCAGCGATGGACATGCCGATCAGGGTCTCGTCGTCGCCCACGAAGCGTCGGGTCTTGATGCCCGACCGGGTCTGGATCCACTCGTCGCTGGAGTCGAGCACCTCGCAGATCTCGTCGTTGGTGACGACCCGCTCGGGCCGGTAGACCCCGAGGCCGAGCATCGCTGCGTGGGTGAGGTCGGTCGGCTGCTGGATCGTCATCCTGCGAGCATAGGCAGGCCTCGCCCGGGCAGCACACCGAGCGCCCCGACGGGGGTGGGACATGATGGGGCGATGGACACCACCCACGCGACCGCAGCCGGCGTCGACGAGAACAGCCTCAAGTCGCTGCGCGTCTGGAACCTCGCCCTGACCGTGCTCCACCTCGGCCAGGCGATCGCAGTCCTGGCTCTGGCGACCGACTTCGCCATCGCCGTGACCCGGTCCCTGCCCACGGGCCCGCCCGGCTCAGACCCTGCCGTGCCCGAGGCCATCTTCGACGTCCCGATCGGCGCCGCGATCGCGGTGTTCCTCAGCCTCGCCGCCCTCGACCACCTGCTCACCGCGACCGTGTTCCGCCGCGCGTACGACGACGGGCTGCGCAGCGGCATCAACCGCTTCCGGTGGATCGAGTACTCCGTCAGCGCCACGATCATGGTGCTGCTGATCGCGCTCTACACCGGCATCGTCTCCATCTCGGCCCTCATCGGCATCGCGGGCGCCAACATCGCGATGATCCTCTTCGGCTGGCTCCAGGAGTCGGCCAACCCGCCGGGACGCTCGGCGACGACGATGAAGCCGTTCTGGTTCGGCTGCGTCGCCGGGGCCACGCCCTGGGTGGCCATCGGCTACAACCTGGTCTCGGCCGAGGAGATCCCCGGTTTCGTGATCGGCATCTTCGTGTCGCTGTTCATCTTCTTCAACAGCTTCGCGCTCAACCAGTGGCTCCAGTACAAGCAGATCGGGCCGTGGCGCAGCTACGCCTTCGGCGAGAAGGCCTACCTGGTGCTGAGCCTGGTGGCGAAGTCCGCCCTCGCCTGGCAGATCTTCGGTGGTTCGCTCGCCGGCTAGGGCTGGTCGGCGAAGGTGACCGTCATGTCGAGCGAGCCGAACAGCCCGCCGAGCATGGTCCGGGTGTTGGTCGTGGCCTGCTCGAGCAGCTGTGACTCCGCCGCCGCTGCGGCCAGCTTGTCCTCGGCGAGCTGGTAGATCTCGCCCTGGTCCGCGGTGGAGAAGGCGTCCGAGACCCGGTCGACCAGGCCGCGGCTCTGGTCGTAGAGGTAGGTCTTCTCCTGGTCGAGGTTGGGCTCGCCGAGCTCGGCCTCCGGCAGCCGGATCTCCACCGACGTCCCGTCCTCCGACACCGTGAGGTCGCCGTCCGCGAGGCCGGAGAAGTCGACGTACGCATCGACCGTGCCCGCCGCGACGAAGAGCGACCGGTCGCCGGCGATGAAGCTCGGGATGTACTTCACGTCGTTCTCCACGTCGAGGACGACCTCGAAGTTGCCGACCGCCGCGTGGTACTCGCTGATGTCCTCGATGGACTTCAGCAGGGCCGGCTGGCTGCGGTCGACGGTCTCGCTCGTGAACGGGTTGGACAGCCCGAAGAACCCGGCGATGCCGAAGGCGACGAACGCGGCGACCGCCACCGCGCCGGCGACCAGCAGCGCGACGATCCAGACGGCGGCGCGGAGCAGAGACTTCATGGCCTGGTCCTCCAGTGGACTCGTGGGGGCCGAGTCCCGGGGGCGGGCACGACCAGGTGAGGCAGGTTACGTGGCCCGTGCGCCATTGGTCGGGACCTCCACCCACAGGGGTGGGCTATCCCAGCAGCTCGATCGTCCGCGGGTCCTCGCCGTCGTAGAACCGCTCCAGCACGTCGGTGAAGACCTGCTCACCAGGACCTGCGTGCGCGAAGAGCGTCATCGAGGAGCGCAGCTTCATCGCATCCACCCCACCGAGGACCTGCTCGGCCGAGACGTCCCCGAGGTCGAGCAGCGCGCGACAGCACTCCACCAGCCGTGGGCCGAGGACGTCGTGGGCGAGGTAGGCGCGTGCCTCCTCGAGGTCCGCGACGGCGTACGCCCGGGCCGTCGGGCTGAGCCCGAGCCCCGCCAACTGCGGGAAGACGAACCACATCCAGTGGCTCGTCTTGCGGCCGGCGCGCAGCTCGGCCAGCGCCCGGTCGTAGGTGCCGCGGTCGTCCTGCGCCGAGACGAAGCGCTCGAGGTCCATACGGGCATCGTGCCACCGACCGGGACCGCACTAGGTTGACCGCGTGCCCGACACCTCCTCCCGCGCCGCCCGGCTCGGCGCCCTCGTCTTCCTCCTGCGGCCGACCTACATCGCGACCGAGATCGTCACCGCGGCCGGGACCACCGGCGGCTACAGCTTCGTCTCCGACTCGGTCAGCAAGCTCGGTGAGGTCGGCTGCTCCGAGGCCTACTGCTCGCCGCGGCACGCCGTGATGAACGGCTCCTTCGTCGGGTACGGCGTTCTGCTCGCCGGCGGCGCGCTCCTGCTCGCCAGACCCCTCGGGCCGTGGGTGACCGGGCTGCTGGTCGTGTCCGGCGCCAGCTCGCTCGCGACCGGGCTGGCACCGCTCGACCAGGACGCGACCCTGCACGCGCTGGCCGCGACCCCGCTCTTCGTCGGGCAGCCCGTCGCGCTGCTGCTGCTGGGCCTGCGGCTGCGCGAGGACAAGCCGCGGCTGTCGAAGGCGCTGCTCGCGACCGGCGCCGTGACCGCGGCCGCCGCCGTCGGCTTCATCCTCTCCGGGGAGGAGAGGTACGCCGGCGCGCTGGAGCGGCTGGCGCTGTGGCCGGTGCTCCTCGGGCTGGCCGGCTTCGCGTGGAGCTCGCGGCCGCGACGCGGCTGAGCGTCGGAAACCGGTGATCGGCTGTCGGAACCCGGTGATTGACTGCCCTGCGTGAGCCTGGTGACCTGGCAGGACCTGTGCCTCGACGCGGTCGACGTCGAGACGATGTCGCGCTTCTGGGCCGCGGTCAGCGGGTTGGAGGTCGCCGACGCGGGTCCGCCGGCCACGCTGCGTGGTCCGACGAGCCGGCACACCCTGTGGGTCAACCCGGTCGACCGGCCTCGCCTCGCCAAGAACCGCGTCCACCTCGATGTCGACTGCCTCTCGGTCGATGACCTCGTCGCCCTCGGGGCGAGCGTGACCGCGGCCGCGGAGGACACCGGCCTGGGCTGGACCCGGATGGCCGACCCGGAGGGCAACGACTTCTGCGCGTTCGTGCGGCCGCCCGAGCGGATGCCCGACTACCGCCTCCACGGCCTCGGCATCGACTGCCGCGACGCCGAGTCCCAGGCCCGGTGGTGGGGAGAGCTGTTCGGCGCCGAGCCGGCGTACGAAGCCCAGCACGACTGCTGGACGCTGACCGGCATCGCCGTCGACGAGCGGATGACGCTCGACTTCGCCACCGTCCCGGAGCCCCGCACCGAGCCCAACCGGGTGCACTGGGACGTCCAGGGCGATGTCGCGGCGCTGATCGCCCGCGGCGCCACCCACCTGGGGGACCAGGCGAAGTGGAGCGTGCTGGCCGACCCCGAGGGCAACGAGTTCTGCGTCTTCGCGCCGAGGTGAGGCCCAAGCCTCACTCAGGCGACGCCAGGTGGAGCCACGGCCGCGAGAGCTCGAAGGCGCGGCCCGTGATCGTGCGCGGGTGGATCTCGACCACGTTGTACTTCGGCGTCCCGACCCACGGTCGAAGCGGCACGTTCTCCGCCCGGTGCGCCTCGTCCTCGGGCAGGATCCGCGCCGACCCGCGTACGACGACGCTGCTGGCACTCGTGTCGTCGTAGCGGTCGATCTCGAAGGCGACCTCCGAGTCCATCGCGACCGACAGGAGCTTGTTGCCTGCTGCGGTGCGGAAGAGCAGCGTGTCGTGGTCGACGGCGTAGTTGATCGGCGTGATGTGGACCTCGTCGACCAGCCGGAACGCCAGTCGGCCGAACTCCTCCTCGCGCAACATCTGCCAGCAGTCGTCGTGGCTGAGCTTGGTGACGACCTCGTCGGTCATGATGATCACTCCCTCATGTGCCTGGTGTCGTGCCTCCACGCTAGGTCGACTCGCGGGCGTGGGGCAGGGCAGAAGGTCCCGAGGTGCGTCGGGACGTCTTTGCCCAACCGGGGTGAGCCGGTGGGAGCTGCGGGTACGGCAGACTGCCCCGGTGACCACGAAGATCTCTGTCGTCGGCCTGGGCTATGTCGGCTTGTCCATGGCGGTGCTGCTCGCCCGGCACAACACCGTCGTCGGGCTCGACCTCGATGTCGACCGGATCGAGAGGCTGCGCCGCGGCGAGAGCCCGATCCACGACGACGACATCTCTCGCTTCCTCGCCGAGGAGGATCTCGACGTCACCTTCACCACCGACCCGGCCGAGGCCCACACGGGCGCCGACTTCGTGGTCATCGCGACGCCGACCAACTACGACCCGGTGACCAACTACTTCGACACCGGGTCCATCGAAGGCGTCATGCGCGACGTGCAGGCGGCTGAACCCCGCAGCCGTCATGGTCGTGAAGTCGACCGTCCCGGTGGGCTACATCGACGACGTACGCGCTCGCCTGGGCACCGACAACGTCCTCTTCTCCCCCGAGTTCCTGCGCGAGGGCCGGGCGTTGCACGACAACCTCCACCCGTCGCGGATCGTGGTGGGCGAGGACTCCGAGCGGGCCCGCGCCTTCGCCGACCTGCTGGTGCAGGGGGCCGAGGTCGACGACGTACCCGTGCTCCTGACCGAGCCCACCGAGGCCGAGGCGATCAAGCTCTTCTCCAACACCTACCTCGCCATGCGGGTCGCCTACTTCAACGAGCTCGACTCCTTCGCCCTCTCCCGCGGCCTGGACACGCGCCAGATCATCGACGGCGTCGGGCTCGACCCGCGGATCGGCAGCCACTACAACAACCCGTCGTTCGGCTACGGCGGCTACTGCCTGCCCAAGGACACCAAGCAGCTGCTGGCCAACTACTCCGACGTACCCCAGACCCTGATCTCCGCGATCGTCGATGCCAACACCACCCGCAAGGACTTCATCGCCTTCGACATCCTCGACCGCGGCCCCCGGGTCGTCGGCATCCACCGGTTGCTGATGAAGGCGGGCTCGGACAACTTCCGCGAGTCCTCGGTGCAGGGGATCATGAAGCGGCTCAAGGCCAAGGGTGTCGAGGTCATCGTCTACGAGCCCGAGCTGGACGCCGACGCCTGGTTCGGCTCCGAGGTCACCAGCGACCTCGCGGGCTTCAAGGAGCGCGCCGACCTGATCGTCGCCAACCGGATGGTCGAGGAGCTCGGCGACGTGGCTCCGAAGGTCTACACGCGGGACCTGTTCGGCGCCGACTGACGCTCCGTCCCCCGCGTCTGTTCATCACGGTATGTAGCCGAACCCGCACTTCCCTTGGTCAATTGACCCGGGGAAGTGCGGGTTGACCGACATCCCATGGTGAACAGTCAGCGGCGGCGCCCGAAGATCCCGCGCCTGCTGCCGTCCGACCCGTCCGCGACGTCGTCGTGGCCGGGCTGGAACGACGCGATGGCGCCGCCCTCGACGGAGGCGTCCTCGGCCTTGCGCAGGGCCTTCATCAACCGCTTCTCCGACTTCACCGGGTCCATCGGCGGACGCGCGCCGAGGGTGAAGCGCTGCACGTCGCGCAGCTCGACCGGGACGAAGCCCACGGCCGTCGCGGGATAGGTCTTGACCCCGAACGACTCGTCCAGCAACGCCTCGCGGTCGTCGTCGGCGCCGGCCAGACGCGAGACCCGGGCCAGCGCGGAGGTCCGCTCCAGGCGCGCGACCACGCCCGACCCGTACGACAGCACGCGCACGCCGTGGTGGGTGCGCTCGAGGTCGTCGAGGAGGGCCGACAACGTCGACGGCTGCGGGGCGAGCGAGACGTCGGGGAGCGTCAGCACGAACTCGGCGTCGCTCGATCCGTCGTACGACTCGACGAGGCGCACCCGCGGCTCGTGGAGGTAGGAGCGGTGCACGATGCGGGTCTCCAGCACCGGGTCCTCGACCGGCTGGACGCGGTCCTCGTGGACCGTTCCCCACGGACCGATGACCGTGACCCGCATGTCGGGCACGTCGCCGTCGAGCAGCGAGTCGATGAGGTGGACCGTCTCGTCGGCCGGTCCGGCCGCAACGACGACCTCGAGGTAGGGCACCTGGTAGGCGCGACCGCGGCGGTTGCGCTTGGGCCGCATCGTCGGCACGAGGTCGGCGAGGTAGGGGTCGTTGTAGCGGTTGACCTGCTCGGCGCGACGCAGCACCTGCGACCGGCCGAGGTGCCAGCTCCTCGCCTCGCGCTCGACGACGAAGACCCCGCCCGCCTGGGCGAGCTCGTGGCCCAGGTGCATGTCCTCACCGAGCCGCAGGGACCGGTCGAAGCCCTTGGAGTCGAAGTAGAGCGCCTTCGAGACCGACCCCGTCATGCCGATGTGGAACCGCTGGGCGCGCGGGCCGGCGGCGCGCAGGTCGTCGGTCCTGGCCCAGTAGTCCTCGACCCACTGGTGCCGCTCGTGCTCCTCGTCCGGGAAGAGGTCGCCCGCCTTGCCGGCCGCCACCCGGTCGCGCACGACGGCCGGGTCGAGGGCGAACAGCGACTCCGGGTCGACGAAGCGCTTGTCGCCGCCGGGCACGGCGTAGTCGATGAGGTGGTGCCAGCGCGCGTGCGCCTCGACCTCCTCACGGTGGGCGAGCATGTCGGCGTCGTACCAGTGCAGCACGTCACCCTCCGCGGCGAGCGCGCCGAGGTGGCAGGCGTTGGCCCGCCCCCAGCCCTCCTCGACCGTGATCAGCCGCGTGTTGTCGGGCCGGACCTCGGGAAGGGTCTGGGCCGGCGAGCTCTGGTCGTCGACGACGACGACCTCGAGCAGGTGCGCGGGGTAGGACTGCGCGGCGAGACCGGCCAGGACGTAGGGCAGCGTGCGCTGGTAGTTGAAGGTCGGCACGACGACGGTCACCGACAGGGTCGGCTCCCAGTCACCGAGGGTCGGTGGGGTGAGCACGCTCCAGTCGTTGTGGCGCACCACTGGCTGCCGCGGCATTCACTGACCCCCGTCCTGTGTCCCGGAGTCGGGACGGTCGAGCGGATCGACCTCCAACGCCAGGCTCGGGAGGAAACCCTTCCACTCGGAGGCCACGATGTCAGGTCGGCGGAACTCCTCGTCGTCCCGCACCCAGGTGTGTCCCTCGCCGGTGCGTCGCAGGATGTAGCCGAGGCCGTGCGTGCGGTAGATCCGGCCACCGGCCGCCTCGACGCCGGCGAGCAGCTGGGCGTCGACGAAGCGCCGTACCCGGCGGAAGTCGCCCATCGAGCGCAGCAGCCCGCGGTCCATGAGCAGGGTGCCGCCGGCCACGAAGCGGGCGAAGATCTCCGAGGGGTGGATGCGCCGCACGGTGAGGTCGTCACGGTGGAGGTAGACGAACTCCGAGGGCATCCCGACCACGTCGGCGCCGGAGAAGCGTCGGGCCATCAGCAGGTCGTGGACGGCGTCCGGGGCATACCAGTCGTCGTCGTCGACCTTCAGCAGCACGTCGCTCGACGCGGCCCGCGCGGCGCCGGTCAGCACGTCGCCGAAGAAGTCGGACTCGTCGAAGGTGAGCACCTGGTGCGGCCGGTCCCCCAGCGCCCGTCGTACGGCGTCGCGGTCGGGCTCGAAGCCGTGGGCGGCGAGCACCAGCTCGACGTCAGCACCGCGCTGGCGGGCGATCTGGCGCAGGGCGAAGTCGAGCATCTGCGGGCGCCTGGTGGCCAGCAGCGCACTCACCGCCGGCAGCCCCACGTGTCGTACGCCGGCGCGGGTCGCGAGCGCGGAGCGCCAGGCCAGCGTGGAGTGGTGGTCGAAGGCCGCGCGACGCACCCGGAGGCTGTGCTCCTCGCGGCGCAGCGCGTCGTCGAGGTCGACGGGGGCGTCGAGCGCCTCGGCAAGGGGCGGGGCGACGTCGATCACGCCGCCGGTCACCAGCGGCACCCCGGAGATCGCCAGCGCGAGGAGGTCGGCGGTCGGCGTCTCGGTGGTCAGGCGTACGCCCTGGAAGGCGCGGGCTGCGGCGACGACACCCTCCGTGACCGGTCCGCGGCTGATCCGGGCGAGGTCGACGACCGGGTGGTCCCAGTCCTTGCGGAAGCCGATCGGGTTGAAGACGCGCTCGTCCACCGGCTCCGGGCCCGGGTCGGTGACGACGGCCGGCGCCCGGTCGATCACGTGGTGCACGGCCACGTCGCCGCCGCGCTGGGCGATGACGACGTCGGGCGGCACGTCACGGTCGGCGTCACCGGCGTCGGTGACGTCGGTCAGGAGCACGCTGCGCGCATCGAGGCCGGGGGCGGCGGGGCGGCCGGCGTAGGCCACGACGAGCCCGCCGTGGGTGGTGTCGCCGGCTCCGGCTGCCTGGCGCGCCATCTCCATCACGACCAGCTGGGCGCGGGCGCCGGACGCGAAGCGTACGACCGTCAGCACCCCGCGGTCGCCGGCCTCGCGGGCGGCGAGGTGCACCAGGCGCGGCCACTCGGGCCGGGGCACGAGCACCCACGGGGTCGGGGAGTCGGTCAGCCAGCAGGCGACGACCTTGCACTGCCCCAGGAGGGGTACGGCGCTCGCCATCCGTCGCAGCCGGGACCGGTCGGCGGCCACGACGAGCACGGAGCCCCACCCCTTGAGCGGGCCCGTGAGCGCGGACAGCGTGACGATCTGCGGCTCGATGCCGGGGACGTCCTCGATGCCCTGCAGGGCATCGAGCGCCAGGCCGTCGGAGTCGTCGACCAGGACCAGCGTCGGTCCGGGGAGACGGACGTCGTCGAGGGGATGCGGGGCAGGAGTGTTCACGGCCGCACGCCCTCCTTGGGCGCTCGGTGCTTCAGGGACGAGGGCAGCGAGTGCTGCACCAGAGGACGGGGCTGGCGCCAGAGCCAGTCACGGCTGACGTGGTCGATGATGTGGACCCCGGGCGGTGCGGTCACCTTGACCAGTCCGCCGAGCGCCTCGGGGTCGCCGTTGCGGATCGCCTCGTCCACCTCGAACTCGCGCAGCTTGCGGTAGAGCCGGGTGTTGGTGAAGTCGACCCCGTCACGGCGCCAGTGGGCGTACTCGTCGGCGTCGAGCCACTTCACCTCGACGCACAACCCCTGCTGCAGCACGATCCGCTCCACCCCCGCCGGCACCTCCCGCAGCTCCCAGTCGAAGGCCTTGACGAAGGTGAAGTCCGGACCCATCGGGTAGACCCAGGGCTCCAGGAAGCGCAGCGACAGGTCGAGCCAGCCGGTGGACTCGTCGACGACGGTGAGCGGGTGGCGCGGCATGGCGACGATCGCGCGGGTCGACTGGAGCTGCCACGACAGGTCGCGCAGGATGCCGGCGCCCTCGGGCGTCAGCACCATGTCGCCGTCCCACTTCATCGAGTAGGTCGTGCGGACGTGGGAGAAGCACCAGTTGTAGAAGTGGGTCAGGGAGTGGACGCTCGTCGCCGGTGTGGCGAGGTGCTCGCCGCCCGCGCGAGCCACCTGGTGGGGGTAGTCCATGACCGTCAGTCGGTCGGTCGCCCCACATTCCTCCGCGACGCGGCGCGCCACGTCGGCGGTGTCGTCGTCGGAGCCGTTGTCGACGAGCAGGACGTGCTGGACGGCGGAGAAGATCGGCGGCAGCACCCACGGCAGGTTGCGCGCCTCGTTGCGCACCCGGAAGACGCAGGTCAGGCCCGGCGCCAACGGCTCACCGGAGCTCCACGGCCACGTCACGTCGTAGCCGGGCTCCCCTTCCAGCGAGGCGATGTCGGGCATCAGGGGGTGCCCCCGGGGCGCTCCCGGCCCAGCGCCTGGCGCAGCTTCTGGCGCGCCGCCGGCGGCACCAGGGCGCGGACGGCGTGGGGCACCCGGTCGGCGCCGCTGCGGCCAGGCTCCTCGGCCGCCTCGCGACGCGCGTCGGCAGCGGCCGTACGTCGCTGGGCCACGACCGTCGAGTGGGCGAACGCCTCGGCGTCGGCGTACTGCGCGGCGTAGGCGGTGCGCAGCTGGTCGCACCACTCCTGGTTCTTCACGGAGTCGTCGCCGGCGATCGCGTCGAGCGCCTGCCAGGTCTCGTCGGCGAGCTCGCGCAGCCGGTCGGGCACGCCGATGTCGTCCCACGTCATCGTGACCCGGCGCAGCGAGGGATCGATGAAGCGGTGCACCTCGGCGATGTCGACGGCCATCGCGGTCTTCACGCCGGCCAGGTCGAAGGCCTCGCCGAGCGCGAAGACGGGCCGGGTCCAGTCGTCGAGGAGGTCGCCGTAGTGGACGAAGGCGCGCTGCTGGCCGCGGGTGGCACGCTCGGTGTGCAGCATCATGTTGATCCACGCGGCGGTGCGGGTGATGGCGCCCTGGTCGGAGCCCGCGCCCACCTGTCCGTAGTAGGTCTGCTTGGAGCCGACCACCTCGGTCACCGGCCGCAGCATGGTGACGTACGACGACGTCGCGCCGCAGCGATCGGCGGCCGCACGCCACAGTCCGAGGAACCAGGAGGCTCGCGGGTCCTTGATGACGAGCTCGTCGCCCGCCTCGAACTGCTGCTCCAGCCAGGCCGAGACGCGCTCGCGGGTGGCGTGGTCGCCGCTGGTGGTGCCGGTGTCGAGCCAGGCCCGCGGACGCGCGTCGGAGACCTGCACGTTGCTGCGGGCGAGCAGCTCGGTGTGGAGGTCGACCACCCAGCGCGGCTCGCCGAAACCCTTGGGGTTGGTCGCGTCGGCGACCACCTCGGGCTGGGGCACGTGCAGGCCGAGAGTCTGGAGCGTCCCGGCCATCGTGCTCGTGCCGCTGCGGCCCGAGCCGACGACGAAGACGACCCGGCGGCTGCTCATCGGTCCGGCTCCCTCGCTTCGCTCGGTCATGCGTCGAAGACTAACGGTGGCTCCCGTGCTCAGGGTCGGCCCGCTCCCGCTGTTCCCGGGCCGCCCCGCCGGCCTCGCGGAGGTCGTCGTCGATCACGCGGAGGTGCCAGCGGCGCCGAGGCCCGGATATCTGAGGACGAGGTGGAGGGATTCTCCGCCTCCCGACGACCGTGACGTCCTCAGATATCTGCTGGCGGGTCGCGACCTGCAGGTGCTGGGGCTGGGCGGCACGCGGCGTCGCGGCGAGCCTGCCAGAATTCCTGGAGTGACCGACCTCCGCGTTGCAGTCGCCGCGACCGTGGCCGACGCTGACCTGATGCCCTGCCACCTCCACGTGGCCGTGCCCGGCGAGGAGCAGGTGATCCTGGGGCTCCTCGACGAGGCCGTGCGCTGGATGAACAGCCGCGGCAACACCGAGCAGTGGGGAACCGAGGCGTTCTCGGCCGTCCCGGCTCGCGCGGAGCAGGCGAGGGGCTGGGTGGTGTCGGGCGGCGCCGTGCTCGCGACCCTGGAGGACCGCCCGGTCGGCGCGCTGGTGCTGGGCGAGGCTCCGGCGTACGTCCCCCCGGCCACCGAGCCCGAGGTCTACGTCGTGCTGCTCGTCGCAAGCCGCGACGACGAGGCGCGGGGGACTGGGCGGCGGCTGCTCGCCCTGTCCGACGAGGTGGCCGCGCGGATGGGCCGCACCCTGCTGCGGGTGGACTGCTACGCCGGCGCGGACGGCGCCGTCGTGCGCTACTACGAGTCCGCCGGCTTCATCGAGGTCGCGTCCTTCACCCACAAGGAGACCTGGCCGGGTCGGGTGCTGGAGCGGCGGCTGGCCTGAGGGAGCAGCCGGCCGTCGACCCCTCCCGCTCAGAGGTGCTGGGGCTGCGCGGCGAGCAGGTCGGCGTACCAGTGGAAGGAGTTCTTCCGGGTGCGCTCGAGGGTGTCGTAGTCGACGTGCACCAGGCCGAAGCGCTGGGTGTAGCCCTCGGCCCACTCGAAGTTGTCCATCAGCGACCAGCAGTAGTAGCCGCGTACGTCGACACCGCGGGTGATCGCCTCGGACACGGCGTTGAGGTGGGAGCGCAGGTAGTCGATGCGTGGCTGGTCATCGACGACGCCGTGCTCGTCCGGGCCCATGTTGTAGCTGCACCCGGACTCGGTGATGTAGATGGGCGGCAGGGCTGCACGGAAGCGGGCCCGGAACATGACCAGCCACTCGCGCAGCGCGTCGGGGACGATCGGCCAGCCGAAGTCCGTGGTGGGGTAGCCGATGATCTCGCAGAAGTCGAAGGGGATCTCGGAGTCCTCGTCAGCGGCCGCGATCTTGATCGGGTTGTAGTAGTTGACCCCGTAGAAGTCGAGTGGTTGGCGGATCGTCGCGAGGTCGCCGTCGACCATCACGTCCTCGAGCAGCGGCATCAGGTCGACCGGGTAGCGCCCCAGCAGCATGGGCTCGAGGAACATGCCGTTCCAGAGGGCGTCGAAGATCTTGCTCATCCCGACGTCGGCGTCGTCGTCGCTGTGGGGCCAGATCGGCGCGTGGTTGTTGGCGCAGCCGATCGACGTCGCCCCCGCCCTGCGCAGCTCGATCGCGGCGCGGCCGTGGGCCAGCAGCATGTGGTGGGCGGCGGGGAGGCAGTCGAACAGCAGCGCCTTGCCCGGGGCGTGCGTGCCCATGCCGTAGCCCAGGATCGAGGCGACGTTGGGCTCGTTGACGGGGATCCAGTGCTCGACCCGGTCGGCGAATCTCTCGCCCACGATCGCGGCATAGTCGGCGAAGCGGTCCACCGTGTCGCGGTTGAGCCAGCCGCCGTCGTCCTCGAGCGCCTGCGGCAGGTCCCAGTGGTAGAGCGTCACCATCGGCTGCTGGCCGTTCGCCAGGAGCGTGTCGATGAGACGGTCGTAGAACGCCAGCCCCTTCTCGTTGGCCGGTCCCCGACCCGTCGGCTGGATGCGCGGCCAGGCGATCGAGAAACGGTATCCCCCCGTGCCGAGCTCCCTCATCAGCGCGACGTCCTCCTCGACCCGGTGGTAGTGGTCGCAGGCGACCTCGCCGGTGCTGCCGTCGACCACCCGGCCGGGCTCTGCACAGAAGGTGTCCCAGATGCTCGGGCCCCTGCCGTCCTCGGTCGCTGCGCCCTCGATCTGGTAGCTCGCCGTGCTGGTTCCGAAGCGGAACCCGGGCGGGAACATGGGGAAGTCATGCGGGGAGGCCACATCCGCGAAGATATCGGCATGACCATGGCCGTGTACGCCGGTTCGCAGAGGTCGTCCTCGGCCGCGACGGGGCGCGTGACCAGGCATTCCTTCTCCTTCGGTCCCCACTACGACCCCGGCAACCTCGGTTTCGGCCCGCTCGTGTGCCACAACGACGACGTGCTCGACCCGGCCGCGGGCTATCCCGAGCACCCGCACTCCGAGCTCGAGATCGTCACCTGGGTCGTGGAGGGCGCGCTCGTGCACACCGACTCCACCGGCGCCACCCACGTCGTCGAGGCCGGCCGGGCACAGGTGCTCTCGGCCGGGTCCGGGATCCGGCACAGCGAGGTCGCCGATACCGCGTCGGGGCGCTGCCGGTTCGTGCAGGCGTGGCTCACGCCGACGTCGCCCGGCACCGAGCCGTCGTACGTCCTGGGCGAGGCGCCCGCGCCGGCCTCCGCCCTGGTCGAGGTCGCCGGCGGGGACGGCCTGCCGATCGGCACCCGTGGCGCCCGGCTCCTGGTGGCCCGGATGGCGTCCGGCCAGTCGGTGGCGCTGCCGGAGGATCCGCGCCAGCACGTGTTCGCGGCGACCGGGGCGATCGACCTCGACGGGGTCGCGCTGCGCGGCGGCGACGCCGTACGCCTCACCGACGAGCCGGGTCGGGTGGCCCGGGCGAGCGAGCCGACCGAGCTGCTGGTCTGGTCCTTCGCCTGACGCCCCCGCTCCGCGGTCGATGAACTTCCACTCCTGCGAGTGGAACTCCAGGCCCCCGGAGGCACCGCCACGCTCAGCGGTCGATGAACTTCCACGCGTACGAGTGGAAGTTCAGCCGCCGCCTGGCGCGCGCACCCGACTCAGGGGATGAGCACCCCCGGATTGAGGATCCCCGCCGGGTCGACCTCCGCCTTGACCGCACGCAGCACCCGCACGCCCACGTCGCCGATCTCCTGGGCCAGCCACGGCTTGTGGTCGATGCCGACGGCGTGGTGGTGGGTGATCGTCGCGCCTGCGGCGATCATCGCGTCGCTGGCAGCGGCCTTGGCGACCTGCCACTGGGCGAGCGGGTCGTCGGCCTGGGCGGCGGCGACGGTGAAGTAGAGCGAGCAGCCGGTCTCGTAGACGTGGGAGACGTGGCACAGCACGAGCGAGCCCTCCCCGAGCGACGACGTCAGCGCGGACTTCACGTCGGCGTAGAGCCGTTCGCGGTTGGACCAGAACGTGGCGGTCTCCACGGTCTCGACCAGGACGCCGTGGTCGAGCAGCGCGTCGCGCAGGTAGGGCGCGTGGAAGCGGCCGTGCGACCACCTCTCCCCCGGCTCGGTGCCCAGCGCGGTGCCTCCGAGTCCCGTGAGCACGGCACTCACCGCAGCGCGTCTCGTCGCCACCTGCTCGGCGGTCCCCTCATAGCCGGTGATCATCAGGCAGCCCGGGTCGTCGGCGCCGCCGATCGACGACGGGTCGGCGAGGTTGATCGCGGTCTCCGACTCGTCGGAGAGCCGGATCACCGTGGGCAGCAGCCCGGCCTGGGCCAGGGTGCGCGTCGCTTCCGCGCCCGTGTCGAAGGACGGCCAGCGCCAGCCCTCGTACGTCGTGACCTCGGGCTTGCGGCGTACGCGCAGGGTGACCGAGGTGATGACGCCGAAGGCGCCCTCGGAGCCGAGCAGCAGCTGGCGCAGGTCCGGGCCCGCCGCGTTGGCCGGGGACGAGCCCAGGTCGAACGAGCCGGTGGGGGTGGCAGCCGTGAGGCCGACGACCATCGCGTCGAAACGGCCGTAGCCGGCACTGGACTGGCCGCTCGAGCGGGTGGCGGCGAAACCCCCGATCGTGGCGTGCTCGAAGGACTGGGGATAGTGGCCCAGCGTCAGGCCGTGCTCGGCGAGCAGCGCCTCCGCCTCGGGTCCGCGCAGGCCCGGCTGGAGGGTCGCGGTCATCGAGACCTGGTCGACGGCGAGCAGACGCTTCATCCGCACGAGGTCGAGGCTGACCAGCCCGTCGAACCCGTCACGCCGGGCCGCGAGGCCGCCCGTCACGCAGGTGCCGCCACCGAAGGGCACGACCGCCACGCGGTGCTCGGCGGCCCAGTCGAGGACGGCTGCCACCTCGTCGTGGCCGTCCGGGCGCACCACCGCATCGGGGGCGTCGGTCAGGTCACCCGCCCGCGCGCGGAGCAGGTCAGGAGTGGACTTGCCGCGCGTGCGCAGCACCCGGGTCTCGTCGTCGACCAGGACGTGCTCCGGCCCGACGATCGATCGGAGCCCTTCGAGCAGCGCGGGATCCAGCGCAGCCGCGGGCGGGGTGGCCCCGGTGGCCGCCGGACGGTCCCGGAGCCCGAAGGCCAGCTCGACGAGACCGAGCGCGGACTCGGGGAGGTCGATGGCGGCGGCCGGGTCTCCCCAGCGCTGCGGGTGCATCTCGACGGTGGGCGTCTCGAGGGTCATGCGTTACAGTGTGACACATGTCGTCACTTCGTCACACACCCGAACCACGGCTCGACGGCTACCTCGACGCAGCCCGCGACTGCATCCTCGACGTCGGCTGGCGGCGTACGACGCTCACCGAGGTCGCGAAGCGCGCGGGTGTGTCGCGGATGACCATCTACCGCGCCTGGGCCGACATGGGCTCCCTGCTCGGCGACCTGATGACCCGCGAGTGGGTGGGCATCGCGGCTGCGACCCGGGTGGCCGCGCTCGACACCACGACCCCGCAGGGCATCGCCTCAGCCGCCCTCTCCACGGTGCGCGCGCTGCGCGACAACGAGCTCTTCGTCCGCATCGTCGAGCTCGACCCCGACCTGATGCTTCCCTACCTCCTCTCCCGGCGCGGGCGTTCGCAGGAGGCGCTGATCGAGATCCTCACCGCCGAGATCGAGAGCGGCCAACGCTCCGGCGCGATCCGCGACGGCAACGCGGTGCTGATGGCGCGGTCGCTGACGCTGGCCGGCCACGGTTTCGTGTTCTCCGCACTGACGATGACCGACGCCGGCGTGGGCCCCGACGACCTCGACGCGGAGTTCGCCCGGCTGGTCACCGCCTCCCTCGAGCCGCGACCGGAGCCGTGATGCGCAGACCGATCACCCCCGGCCTCGCCGGGATCGCAGACGACGTCGACCTGGTGGTCGTCGGCCTCGGCATCACCGGAGCCGGCGTCGCCCTCGACGCGGCCAGCCGTGGCCTGAGCGTGCTCGCGGTGGATGCCCACGACCTGGCCTTCGGCACCTCGCGATGGTCGTCCAAGCTCGTCCACGGCGGCCTGCGCTACCTCGCCCAGGGGCAGCTCTCCATCGCCCACGAGAGCGCCGTCGAACGCGGCATCCTGATGGACGTCACGGCTCCCCACCTGGTCCGACCACTGCCGATGCTGACGCCGCTCGACGACGCGATGTCGCGCGGCCGCACAGCGATGACCTGGGCCGGGGTGCACGCCGGCGACGTGCTGCGGCGCACCGCGCGCACGACCACCCGCACGCTCCCCCGGCCCCGTCGGCTCAATGTCACTGAGACGCTCGGCCTCGCGCCGTCCCTGCGCGCCGACACCCTCCGCGGAGGCCTGCTCGCCTGGGACGGACAGCTCGAGGACGACGCACGACTCGTGGTGACCGTGGCCCGCACCGCGGCGGCGTACGGCGCCGACGTGCGCACCCGCGCCCGGGTGACCGGTGCCACGGGCACCAGCGTGGACCTGCGTGACGAGCTCACCGGCGAGACGTACGTCGTGCGGGCCCACGCGGTCGTCAACGCGACCGGCGTGTGGGCCGGCGACCTCGACGACCAGGTCCGGCTGCGGCCCAGCCGTGGCACCCACCTCGTCCTCCGCGGCTCGGCGCTGCCGCACGCGCGGGTCGCGGTGATGGTGCCGATCCCCGGGACGAGGGCCCGGTTCGCGATGGTCCTCCCGCAGCCCGACGGCAACCTCTACGTCGGCCTCACCGACGAGCCGGTCACCGGTCCGGTGCCCGACGTGCCGACGCCCAGCGAGGCGGAGATCGACTTCTTGCTCGACGTCGTCGCCTCCGCCTTCACCGCCCCGCCGACGCGCGCCGACGTGGTCGGCGCCTTCGCCGGGCTGCGCCCGCTGCTGGAGGTCGAGGGCACGGGCGCCACCGCCGACCTGTCGCGCCGGCACGCGATCCTGACCTCGGCGACCGGTGTCACGACGGTGGTCGGAGGCAAGCTCACCACCTACCGCCGGATGGCCGAGGACACCCTCGATGCGCTGGTCGCCGAGGGCCGGATCACGGCCGGACCGTGCCGGACCGCGCGCCTCCCGCTGCTCGGCGCCGGGTCCCCGGAGGAGCTCCGTCGCTGCGCCGCCCCCGCCCGGCTCGTACGACGCTTCGGCACCGAGGCCGACCTGGTGCTGACGACTGCCCGCGAGGTCACCGGCCTGTCCGACGACGAGCCGCTGGCGCCCGCCTCCGACGAAGTCCCGGTCACCCTCGCCGAGCTCGTCTTCGCGTGCGTCCACGAGGGCGCGCACGATGTCGACGACCTGCTGGATCGACGCGTCCGGGTGGGCCTGGTGGCAGCCGATCGAGCAGTCACCGCACCCCTGGCGCAGCGGGCTCTCGACCTCGTGCAGGCCTCTCGCCAGACCCTCGCTCGAGCGAATCCATCAGGTCTGGTCTAGCCGTCACCCAATTTTCGCGGGACTTGCGGCGAACCTCGGACAGCACGAGGACCCCGTGGGAAAGTTCTCCACGGCGCGCCCCTTGCCGACCCCATGCGGCAAGGGGCGCCCAGTCCATTTCGGCCCCTGTGGGTGCCCCGGACCGGGCGCCGACCGGCTACTCGACGGTGACCGACTTCGCCAGGTTGCGGGGCTTGTCGATGTCGTGACCCAGGTGCTGCGCCGCGTGGTAGGCCAGCAGCTGCAGCGGGATCGTGAGCAGGATCGGGTCGAGCTCGGGCTCGTTGCGCGGTACGACGATCCGCCGGGCGCGGATCTCGCCGAGGTCGACCTCCGCATGGGTGACGACCACGAGCGGCCCCTTCCGGGCGTCGATCTCGTGCAGCGCGCCGATGTTGCGCTCGGTCAGCTCGTCGCGGGGCACCAGCGCCACGGTGGGGACCTCGGGATCGATCAGCGCGAGCGGACCGTGCTTGAGCTCGGAGGTCTGGTAGGCCTCGGCATGGCGATAGCTGATCTCCTTGAACTTCTGCGCCCCCTCGCGTGCGACGGGGAAGCCGCGCACCCGCCCGATGAAGAAGAGGCTGCGCGCCTCGGCCAGCGAGTGCGCGACCTCCACCAGGTCGGCCTCGCCCGCGAGGATCTCCTCGATCTGGCCGGGCAGCCTCTCGAGCCCGGCGACCAGCCGCTTGCCGTCGGCGATGGAGAGGTCGCGCACCCGCCCCAGCTGCAGGGCCAGGAGGGCGAAGCCGAGGAACATGTTGGTCAACGCCTTGGTGCTCGCCACCGCGACCTCCGGCCCGGCGTGGAGGTAGATGCCGCCGTCGCACTCGCGCGCGATCGCCGAGCCGACCACGTTGACCAGCCCGACACAGCGCCCGCCCTTGCGGCGGATCTCCTGGACGGCGAGCAGGGTGTCGATGGTCTCGCCGGACTGGCTCACCGCGACGTAGAGGGTGTCGGGCTCGATCACCGGGTCGCGGTAGCGGAACTCGCTGGCCGCCTCGGCGTCGGCGGGGATGCGGGCCAGCTCCTCGATGAGCGCGGCCCCCATCTGCCCGACGTAGTAGGCCGAGCCGCAGCCCAGGATCTTCACCCGGCGCACGGCGCGGAGGTCGCGGGCGTCCATGTCGAGGCCCCCGAGGTGGGCGGTGCCGAAGCGCTCGTCGAGGCGGCCGCGGAGCACGGCCTGGGCCGTCGTGGGCTGCTCGTGGATCTCCTTGCGCATGAAGGACTCGTGGTCCCCCGCCTCGTACGCCGCTGCGTCGATGTCGACCTGGGTCGCGGTCTTGCCGGTCGAGGCGAGGTCGGTGTGGCGCATCGTGCTGAACCCGGCCGCGGTCACGGTGGCCATCTCGCCGTCGTCGAGCATCGCGACGGTCGTCGTGTGGCGCACGATCGCGGCGAGGTCCGAGGCGACGTACATCTCCTTGTCACCCACACCGACCACCAGCGGGCTGCCGTTGCGCGCGGCCACGATGCGGTCGGGGAAGTCGGCGTGCAGCACGGCCAGCCCGTAGGTCCCGACCACGACAGCGAGCGCGTCGCGGACCTTGCCCTCGAGGGTGTCGGCCCCACTTCGTGCGACGAGGTGGGCCAGCACCTCGGTGTCGGTGTCGCTGGCGAGGACCACCCCGGCGTCGGCGAGCTCGGCGCGCAGGGCGGCCGAGTTGTCGATGATCCCGTTGTGCACGACCGCCACCCGCCCGGACTCGTCGCAGTGCGGGTGGGCGTTGCCGTCGGTGGCCGGGCCGTGGGTCGCCCACCGGGTGTGGCCGATGCCGGTGGTGCCGGCGAAGCGCTTGGGCAGGACCTCGGTGAGCTCACGCACCCGTCCGGCCTGCTTGACCACCTTGATCCCGCGACTCCCCAGGACGGCGAGGCCGGCCGAGTCGTAGCCGCGGTGCTCGAGGCGGGTGAGGCCTTCGAGGACGACGGGCGCCGCGTCCTGGCGGCCGATGTAGCCGACGATTCCGCACATGTGCTCCTGCTTCCTGTTGATCAGTACGTGGGGGCGGGTCGCCCGCCTCAGCCGTAGACGATGCGCCGCAGCTGTCGCTCCGAGAGCTCGGGCGCGGCCACCACCCGCTCCCGCAGCTCCTCCGCGATGCGGGCGAAGATCTCGGGGTTCTTCCCGCCGTACGTCTTGAGCCGCGCGTGCCGGTCGCGGACGTACACCTCCACGGGCTGGGCATGGAAGGCGATGACGTCGTCGATCACCCGAGCCGCCTCGCCCGGGGTCAGCGAC
The DNA here is from genome assembly GCA_963843815.1 of uncultured Actinomycetota bacterium. Taxonomy (GTDB): domain Bacteria; phylum Actinomycetota; class Actinomycetes; order Propionibacteriales; family Nocardioidaceae; genus Nocardioides. The sequence goes on from CAWJLX010000010.1 coordinate 48,199, forward strand.
GTGGTGGCGACGACGTGGGCGACGAGGGCGGGGTCCGGCACCCTCCGATGATGCAACCAGCCCGCCTGAATGCCAACTCCTTGCCCGAATTCGGGCAGAACCTGAATCTTTGGCGTGCGAGGGAGGTCCACGAGCACGCCCCACGAGCCCCAGGTGGGGCGGATCGCCCCCTCGGTGAGGCACCCAACCCCGCATGTGGGGCGTTCGGAACGAGTTTGAGCGAAATGGTGGTGCGCCGGTGGGGACGTGCTAATTTAGGTGAACAGAAAGTGAACGGGAGATGTCACATGAGCAAGCACACGATGACCGGAGCGCCGGTCTGCACCTGGGTCGCTGTCACCGACGCGTCGGGTCGCACGCACATGGAGGCGCGCTGGTCCGCGGAGGCAGCTGTGGCCGTGGATGCACCCGCGGCCGTCCACAGCGCCGCCGCCTGACCGCAGCCTCACGGCCCTGAGCCACGCCCCCGTCGGGGGCGTGGCTCGATGCATTTCGGGGCCGGCCGGGGGAACTTCGGCCATCCGGGAATGAAGACGGGCGCCTCGTGGTTCAAGTGGTTGAATCTTCTACCAACAACCCCTCAGGAGTCCCCTCTCATGACCACTGCCTTCGACGCCCCCACCACCGCCATCGACGACATCACCGGCGACTACACCCTCGACGTGAGCCACAGCCGCCTCGGCTTCGTGGCCCGCCACGCCATGGTGACCAAGGTGCGCGGCCAGTTCGGCGCGTTCACCGGCACCGCCCGCATCGACGAGGCCACCCCGGCCAGCTCCAAGGTCGACCTCTCCATCGACGTGACCACCATCGACACCGGCAACGCCGACCGCGACGGTCACCTCACGTCCGGCGACTTCTTCGACGCCGCGACCTACCCCACGATCACCTTCACCTCGACCGACGTCTCCCGCGACGGCAGCGACTGGACCATCGCCGGCGACCTGACCATCAAGGGCGTCTCGAAGCCGGTCACCCTCGAGTTCGAGCAGACCGGCTCGGCCCAGGACCCCTTCGGCAACGTGCGCGTCGGCTTCGAGGGCGAGACCACCATCAACCGCAAGGACTGGGGCCTCACCTGGAACGCCGCGCTCGAGACCGGCGGCGTACTCGTCTCCGAGAAGATCAAGCTCGAGTTCGACATCTCCGCGATCCGCAACGCCTGACCAACCGGGCACGAAGTTCCCGCCAGAAGCGCTCACCGGGCACGAAGTTCCCCGTCAGAAGCGCTCACCGGGCACGAAGTTGCTCGCAGCAGGACCGATCACCCCTCTGCCTCGTCGAGGCAGGGGGGTGGTTGACGTTTCCGGGACGCGGCACTTCGTGCCCGGTCACCGTCCCGGGGCGGGCACTTTGTGCCCGGTCACCGTCCTGGAGGGGCACTTCGTGCCCGCTCAGCGATCAGGGCGGGCACGTTCGTGCCCGCTCAGCGGGGGTTCTTGCCCTTGTAGCCGCCGCCGGATCCGCCCTTGCGGTATCCGCCGGTGGAGCTGCGCGGGGGGCCGTTGTCGGGCTTGATCTCGATCAGCTTGCCGGAGATCCGGGTGGCGGCGAGCCGGTCGAGGGTGCCCGCGGGCAGGGTGGCCGGGAGCTCGACGACGGAGAAGTCCGGCTTGATGGAGATGTAGCCGAAGTCCTGGCGCGAGAGGCCGCCCTCGTTGGCGAGCGCGCCGACGATCTGGCGCGGCTCGACCTTGTGCCGCTTGCCGACCTCGATCCGGTAGCCGGCCATCGGCACGCCGGTGCGCGAGTCCCGGGCGGGACCCCGGTCGGCCTTGCCGGCGTGGCTCGAGCGCTCCTCGAAGTTGCGGTTGCGCGGCTCGGGCTCCGGTTCGAGCAGCAGCGGCTGCTCGCCGTGCATCACCGCGGCCAGGGCCGCGGCCACGTCGACCTCGGTGACGTCGTGCTCGCTGACGTAGTGGGAGACGACATCGCGGAAGAAGTCGATCCGCTCCGGCTGGGTCAGCGCCTGGGTGATCTGGTCGTCGAAGCGCGTGAGGCGGGTCGCGTTGACGTCGTCGACGGTCGGCAGCTGCATCTGGGTGAGCGGCTGACGGGTGGCCTTCTCGATCGCGCGCAGCAGGTGGCGCTCGCGCGGGGTGACGAAGGCGATCGAGTCACCAGTGCGGCCCGCGCGGCCGGTGCGGCCGATGCGGTGCACGTACGACTCGGTGTCGGTGGGGATGTCGTAGTTGACGACGTGGCTGATCCGCTCGACGTCGAGGCCGCGGGCCGCGACGTCGGTGGCGACGAGGATGTCGAGCTTGCCGGCCTTGAGCTGGTTGATGGTGCGCTCGCGCTGCACCTGGGCGACGTCGCCGTTGATCGCCATCGCGGAGTAGCCGCGGGCGCGCAGCTTCTCGGCCAGGGTCTCGGTCTCGTTCTTGGTGCGGACGAAGACGATCATCCCCTCGAAGTTCTCGACCTCGAGGATGCGCGTGAGGGCGTCGACCTTCTGGGGGTAGGACACGATCAGGTAGCGCTGGGTGATCGAGGAGACCGTCGAGGTCTTGTTCTTGACGGTGATCTCGACGGGGTTCTCCAGGTACTTCTTGGAGATGCGACGGATCTGGGCGGGCATGGTGGCCGAGAACAGCGCCACGTGCTTGTCCGACGGCGTGTCGGCCAGGATCGTCTCGACGTCCTCCGCGAAGCCCATCTTGAGCATCTCGTCGGCCTCGTCGAGGACGAGGAAGCGCAGCTCCGAGAGGTCGAGGGTGCCCTTCTCGAGGTGGTCCATGATGCGACCGGGGGTGCCGACGACGACGTGCACCCCGCGCCGCAGCGCCGAGAGCTGTACGCCGTAGCCCTGGCCGCCGTAGATGGGCAGCACGCGCACGCCCTTCATGTGGGCGGCGTACTTCTCGAAGGCCTCCGAGACCTGGAGCGCGAGCTCGCGGGTCGGGGCGAGGACGAGGGCCTGCGGGGTCTTCTGGGAGAAGTCGAGCTGGGAGAGGATCGGCAGCGCGAAGGCGGCCGTCTTGCCCGTGCCGGTCTGGGCCAGGCCCACGACGTGGCGGCCCTCGAGGAGCGGCGGGATGGTCATGGCCTGGATCTGCGACGGGGACTCGTACCCGACGTCGGACAGTGCCTTGAGGACCTCGGGCGAGAGGCCGAGGTCTGAGAAGGTCTGCTCGGGGGCTACGGGCTGGTCGTCACTCACCCGACAACGGTAGGGCCTGACGGGTCAATCAGTCATTCCCCGACCGAGCGCGTGGGCGCAGATAAGCGCGCGACAACCCGCCACGTGAGGCAGCACACTTCATCCATGCCCGAGCAAGCCCCTGCACCAGCGTCCTCCCTGCCCACCCTGCCCGAGGGCCTCACCACCCGACCTCTGCAGAAGACCGACGCGCGTGCCGTCTTCGAGCTGATGGCGGCCCAGGAGCTCGAGGACGTCGGGGTCGTCTCCATCGAGGAGTCCGACATCGTCAGTGACTGGGCGCGACCCAGCCATGACCTCGGTGCCCGCTCGGTCGGTGTGTTCGACGGCGACGTCCTCGTGGCGTACGCCGAGCTGATGGGCGCCGACCGCGCCGACACCTCCGTCATGCCGTCCCACCGCGGGCGCGGCATCGGCACGTGGCTGGCCCACTGGCTGCAGGACCTCGGCCGCCGCAGCGGGTCGAGCGTCGTCGGGATGCCCGTCCCCCAGGGGTCGCCGGGCGACCGGCTGCTGGAGCACCTCGGCTTCCGGGTGCGGTGGACGAGCTGGGTGCTCAAGCTCCCCGAGGGCGCGGCCATCCCCCAGCGCGACCTGCCGCCCGGGTACGTCGTACGCACCGCTGAGCCCGAGGAGCGGCGCGCGGCGCACGACGTGCTGGAGGACGCCTTCCTCGAGTGGTCCGAACGCGAGCGGGAGAGCTTCCAGGACTTCGAGGCCTCCACCAGCGGCCGGCCCGGTTTCGAGCCGTGGAACCTGCGTGTGGCGCTCGACCCGGACGGGACCGTCGTGGGCGTCTCCCTGGTGCTCGTCTCCGACGACGGCTCGACCGGGTACGTGGGCCGGCTCGCCGTACGACGCGACCAGCGCAACCGCGGTCTTGCGCAGGCGCTCCTGGTCGATTCCTTCGCCCAGGCGCGTGCACACGGCACGAGCACCTCCGAGCTGAGCACCGACTCCCGGACGGGCGCCCTGGGACTCTACGAGCGAGTCGGGATGGTGACCGACAGCATTTGGGTCAATCGCGCGATCGACGTGGCCGCACCGGCGGAAACCGCACACTGAAGCGGCACCCGGCGATGGATTCCGTCATTCGTGTGGTCTAGACCAGTGTCCCACGCAGCGACCCGCCCTCCCGCAACCGGATCTCCAGCACTTACCATCAGGTTTGACGCCGGATCGGGCGGCGCCGCGTTGGGGACGTGGGGTCCCTGCTTCTAGTTTTCCTGTGGGGGTAACACGTGCAAGATCTACACGCATTGGTCGTCGAAGACGATCCGGACATCTCGTCGGCGCTGGTGGAGACACTCGAGGGTGCCGGATTCCGGGTGACCTCGGCGCGCGACGGACGAGCAGCGGTGGACGTGGCAGCAGCCGATCCGCCCGACCTGGTCACGCTCGACCTGACACTTCCGCACATGGACGGCATCGAGGTGTGCCGCCGTATCCGGGAGACCAGCAACTGCTACATCGTCATCGTGTCCGCACGGTCCGACGAGGTGGACAAGCTCATCGGCCTGGAGGTCGGCGCCGACGACTTCGTGCTCAAGCCGTTCTCTCCGCGTGAGCTGCGCGCGCGCGTCGCGGCGCTGTTCCGTCGCCCGCGCAACGGCATGGTCGGCGACGACGCACCCGCTGCACAGGTTCCGCACGTGCCGACCCCGTCGCAGCCGACCGACGAGCCGTCCACGATCTCGTGCGGGGCGGGCCTGGTCATCAACTCGGCTCGCCGGGAGGTCCAGGTCGACGACGCCATCGTCGACCTGACCCGCATCGAGTACGACGTCCTCGAGTTCCTCGCCACCCACCTCTCGCGGGTCTGCACCCGTGAAGAGATGGTCATGGCCATCTGGAGCAGTGCGCTCACCCACGACCACCACCTGGTGGACGTGCACGTGGCCAACCTGCGCGGCAAGCTGCGGCGCCACTCCGACGCCACCTGGATCCACACGATCCGCGGCATCGGCTACCGGATGGACCGCGAGGGCCAGGAGGACCAGCCGCAGGACCGGCGAGCCGGCGGCGGGCCGTACCTCGTGGCGCGCATCGACTCCGAGGACTGGGCCCGCGGCCTGGACTTCTGAGGGCCTCACGCCCGGGGACCGCGCGCGCTGAACACTGGTCTGTCGAATAGGGCCCCTTCCCGGCCTGTTGCGAATATCATCGCGAACGGGGTGGGGACCGCACATCCTCACGACCGCGCGTGCGCTGGTCGGCGGCACGAACAGCAGCGTCCAACTCGCCGGCTTAGGGGCCAACTCCATGAACGAACGCACCGCCGTCGTGGTCGAGGACGACCACGACATAGGCGACGTCATCTCGGGCCTGCTCGACCAGGCCGGCTTCGACGTCACGGTTGCGCGCACCGGGGCAGAAGCGATGGCGGTCATCCGGAAGCGGCGCCCCGACCTGGTGACCCTCGACCTGAGCCTGCCCGACATCGACGGGGTCGAGGTGTGCCGCCAGATCCGCGCGATCAGCGACTGCTACGTCATCGTGGTCAGCGCCCGTGCGGACGAGATCGACCGGCTCATCGGGCTCGAGGTCGGTGCCGACGACTACCTCGTCAAGCCGTTCTCGCTGCGCGAGCTCCAGGCACGCGTGGCTGCGCTCTTCCGGCGCCCGCGCAACGTCGACCACCCCGCCGCCGCCGGGTCGCCCCCGACCGGCTGTGACGACCTGGCCCTCAACCACGACTCCCGGGAGGTCCTGGTCTCCGGCGCAGAGATCGAGCTGACCCGCACGGAGTTCGACCTGCTCGCGCACCTGGTCAGCCACCCCGGCGTGGTGGTCCCTCGCGGGGACCTGCTGCGCGCTGTGTGGGACACGGCCTTCGTCCCGGACAGCACCCACGTGGTCGACGTGCACCTGGCCAACCTGCGTCGCAAGCTCCGCGGCACCCCGCGCGGCCACGACTGGATCCGCACCATCCGCGGCGTCGGCTTCCGGTTCGACCCCTGCTGCGAGCCGTCGCCCGTCAGCGGGCCGACTCCCGGAGGGTCGCTCCACGCGCCCCCCGCACGGTCATCGATGCACTGATCAGCGCGACGGTCCCGAAGACCGCGGCCGCGAGCACCGCCAGCACCACGAGCCGTACGGGCGAGATCGCGGCGACCAACGCGGGCGTCGTCGGGTCGTCGGCATAGCCGAGCGTGATCGTGCGCAGCACGACCCACTGCGCCAGCGAGCCCGCCAGGATGCCTGCCAGCGCGGCGCTGCCCAGCACGACGGCGAGCTCACGCACCACGGCCACCATGACGGACGCCCGTGGTACGCCGACCACGCGCAGCGCCGCCGCGTCGCGACGACGGGACGGCAGCTGCACGGCAGCACTGACGAAGAGGCCCGCCAGCGCCATCAGCAGCACGAGCACGGCCACGACTCCGTAGAGCCGCAGGGCCAGGGCGTACGCACTCTGGTCGAGGACGCGCCGTTCCTGGGCGAGCGTCGTCCCGACGCTGAGCCCGGCCTCGGACAGCGCCTCGGTGATCGATGCCGGCGTGCCCTCGCGCGCCAGCACGTGGACGGTGACGAGGTTGTCGTAGACCGGACGGTCGGTGACGAAGGACGAGTAGTCGACCAGCAGACCGGAGGGTCCGGTGAAGGGCATGCCCTCGATCTCGCCGACCCGCTCGACCGGGATCAGGCCGTAGCCCTCGTCGAGCTTGTCGATCGCTCGCTCCTGCACCTTCGGCCCGCCCAGCGCAGGACGGGCGCGGGTCAGGCCACCCGCGGTGATGCGCGCCATGCCGACCGAGTCGCCGGTGTCGACGGACATGACGAGCTGCCCGTCGGACTCCTCCATCTCGACGATGGAGGTCGGCACCGCCGGGTCCGGGGTCGGGGTCCAGGCGGCGCCGGTGATGGCGCCGTCGACCGGGGAGCCGTCGACCTCGACGTCCACCACCCGCAGCGTCCCCGACATGCGGGTCGTCGTGCCGGCGCCGCCGGCGAGGGTCATCCCCTCCAGCGGGCAGCCCTCGCGGCAGAACGGAACTCGGGCCGATCGCGTCGACTCGCCCGCCGGGAACGGACCCAGGTAGGCCTTCAGCGGGAGACCGTTGCGGCTGCCGAACCGCACCTCGACCGCCAGGTCGCGGTCCATGTCGGCCTGGTTGTCGATCGTGAGGGAGAGCCGCCTGCCCGTCACGGTGGGCACGACGCCACCGGGAGCGATGTCGTCGACCACCTCGGCGACGTCGCGGCCCGGGCTCCATGTCGCGGGCCAGGTGGCGACCTGCGCCAGTCGGCTGCTGTCGACGATGGAGAAGTTGGCGCCCGGGTTGGTGGCGCTGGCCGCCGCCATGATCCAGTCGCCGTCCGGGTCGACCCGGCGGGTGAGATCGATCGCCTCCGACACCGTGAGGTTGGTCGACCAGGTGGTCGCTGCCGGCGAGGCGGTCGCTGCGACGCTGGTGCGCCACGTCGCCGCGGAGTCGTAGACGCCGGCGCCGAACACCGCGACCGCGATCGCGGCCGTGATCGGCAGGATGACCAGGGTGCCCTCCTGGCGGCGCGAGATCGCCCGGGAGGAGACGAAGCCGCTGAGCGAACGCCCGCGCGAGCGTGCCGTCCACCACGTGGCCAGCCCGGCAGTCAGCCGGGTGGCGGCCAGGCCGGCAACGACCGCGAGCAGCACCGGGAGGACGAGGTCGGTGGCGTCGGGCTCGCCTGGCCCACCGCCCGTGAGCTTGCTCGCCAGCGTGGCGACAGCCAGCGCCACGAGGGTCAGCTGGGCGATGACCGACCACCGGCGCGCGGCCACGGGACGGCGTACGCCGCTGAGCTGGGAGGCCAGCGACTCGCGCACCACCAGCCCGACCGCGATGCAGGCGACCGCGAGCGCTGCGAGGAGCACCAGGGTCGCCGCGACCCAGCTGGCCCACGGCAGCGGGAGCGGCAGTCCCGGCACGAGCCAGCTGCGCACCAGCACGACCGAGAGCCCGAGGCCGAACCCGATGCCGAGCGGGATCGCGAGGAGGAGGACCATCAACGGCTCAGCCAGGCCGAGGCCCCACAGACGGCGCGCGGTCACGCCACGCAGGGAGGCCAGGGCGAGCTCGGGCACGCGGAGCTCGCTCGCCGCGTTGAGCAGCCGCATCAGCAGGGCCAGCGCGACCAGCACCAGCGACAGCACGGCCGGGGCGATCGAGCTGCGCGCCGTGGACTGCTGGAAGCGCACCTCCTCGACCACGTCGGCGAGCGAGTTGGTGTCGTCGGTGCGGAGCGTGCCTCCCGCGACGGCGAGCCCGGAGTCCCGCGGAACAGCCGTCGCCGAGGTTGCCGCCTCGTCGAGCTGCTCGGGTGTCAGGTCGGACGGGACGTCGAGCCGCGTGTCCACGCGGATGTCCCATGCGCCCATGGCGGAGACGGTGTCGTCGGTCGTGATCAGCGGCGCCGGAGCATAGGGCTGGTAGCCGCCGCTGAGGCTCTCCTGCTCGTTGGTGCTGGTCAGTCGGCCGGGGATCAGCCAGCCGTCACCGGGACCGGGGGTGACGTAGGAGCCGACCACCACGACCTCGTCGAGCGCGGGGCGCGGGAGCCCGAGCTGCTCGACGCCCAGGGTCTCGAAGATCGCGAGCGGCAGCGGCTCGCCGATCTCGGCGCCGGTCTTCTCCACGTCGGCGGCGAGCATCAGGACCTCGCCCCGTGCCTCCGGGCACCGCCCCTGGACCTCGAGTGTCCGGCACGCATCGGGGCGCGACCAGAAGGTCACCACGCCACGCAGGGCACTGAAGCGCTCGGACTGGGCGACGACGTCGGGCTCCTGCCAGGGGCCTGTGGTCAGCGAGGCCGAGGCAGCTTCCGCGTCGCGGCGGGCCTGCTCCAGGGGCACACCGGAGTCGGGCGTGAAGACCCGGCTCAGGCCGGTGAGTCCCGGAGGGGTCTCCTGGAGGCGGGTCACGACGTAGGAGTTGGTGACCGCCTCGGAGAAGACCGGCCCGAGCACCGCGGACCCGATCGCGAGGGCGGTCAGCAGCACCGATCCCGCGGAGAGCAGGGCACGCGAACGCAGGCCCCGGAAGATCGCGCCGACCAGCTGGATCATCTCGGGGTCCCTACGGCGTTGTTCGGGGGAGCACAGCGGAGGAGAAGAAGGTCGTGGGGTGAGTTCATCGCCCCTCCTCCTCACGCAGCAGGCTCGGCCGCGTGGTGGCCGCGCGCACGGCGCGGGCGCGACCGCCGACCACCACCACCGCTGCGCCCGCCAGCACTGCCGGGAGGGCGAGCGGCCACGCGTGGGCGGTGGTGTCGAGCGGCAGTCCGGCGACAGGCAGTGAGAGCAGCGGGAGTCCGTCGAGGAGCAGGGTGACGGCCAGCCACCCGCCCACCACGACGACCGCCAGCACGAGCAGGGTCAGGCTGACCAGCTCGGCCCGCCCGGCCCTGCGGGCAGTTCCCAACGAGATGCCGAGCACCCGCAGCGACGCCACGTCGCGGCGGTAGTTGCGCAGGTGCCGCGCGACGCCGGCCCCCAGCGCGAGCAGGGCGACGAGCGCGCACGCGAGGGCGGTGAGGGCGTACGCCACGGACTGGGCGCCGCCGTGGCGTGCTCCGAGCGAGTCGCGCACCGTGGCGAGGGATCGCCAGGAAGAGCCGGTGGCCGAGGCCACCTCGTCGAGCATGGCCTGCGGAGCGTCCTCGTCCGCGACGATCTGCACCTCGGCCGACGGCACGGTCGGACCGGACCCGGCCGCCGAGGTGCGGATGTCGGAGAGCAGACCCACGCTGCCGACCAGCGGCATCGAGGGTGCGGTGCCGAGCACGTCGGTCGTGCGGTCGTCGCCGCCGAGGTCCAGTGCCTGCGGCGATTCCTCGGCGGCCGCGAGGACGGGTACGACGGCGCCGGCCGTGTCGAGCCCCAGCTCGACCGGCGCCTGCGGGAAGGTGGCGACCTGGAGCCCGTCGGGGCGATTCACCACGACGGTGGCGGGTGGCTCGGAGAGGGAGATGAAGCGGTTGTTGATGGCCGCCTCCACCGAGACCGGGTCCGGCACCCACACCCGTTCGGCCAGGTCGGAGTCGCCGACGGTGACGCTCTCGAGGAGGATCACGAAGCTGCGGGGGTCGAAGGACGACGGGCCGTCGCGCCCCACGTCGAGGCTGGTGATCGTGCACCCCTCGACGCACTGGCGCAACCGGACGCTGCGCGTGGTGGGTGCGCCGTCATCGGCGACCCGGAAGCGGACCGAGGCCGATCCCGAGGCGTTGACCGACGTGACGAACCTGACGGTGACCTCCGCCCGACCACCACCGAGGTCGATGCGCTCCCCGCGGGGTCCGACGACGGGAGCCGGCGGACGGCACCTCCACGCCCGAGGCGGTCACCGTGAGCCGGCCACCCGTGACCTGGAAGGGATCGACGCCGCCGCCGAGCCGGCCGATGGCCTCCGAAGCAGCCCGGGAGGGCGTGTCGTCGTAGAGGTCGCCGACCACGGCGTCCCACCGACCGGCGTCGACGTACGCCCGACGCTCGGGCAGGCGCGTCTCGTTGCGGACGATGGCGGTGGCGATGAGGTGCTCGCCCGCGGGGTCGACCTGCTCGGTCAGGTCGACGGCGCCCATGGCGCCGAGGTCGGTGGCGATGGTGCGTGCCCCGGGGACCTCCACCGCGGCCTGCTCACCGGTCCAGGCGCTGACGGTGGCGGCTCCGCTGAGGGCCAGGGACCCGACCACGGCAGCGGCGACGACGAGGCGGATCGGAGTGACCAGGTCGTCGGCCCGGGCCAGCCGGCGGGCGGCGAGGAACGCTCCCATGCCCCGTTTCTCGGTGGCCGGGGTGAGCCCGCGGGCCGCGATCCGGACGACCCAGATGGCCGCCTGGCCCAGTGCCAGCCCGACCAGCGCCGGACCGAGCAGCACCACGAGGTCCGGCTCTCCGCCGGTGGAGCGGCTGCGGTAGGCGGCCACGCCGGCGCCGACGAACACCAGCACGCTGAGGAAGACCACGAGTGTCGTGGCTCGGCGGGGGCGTCGGCGGGTGGAGACCTGGAGGGAGAGGGGTTCGCGGAGGGCAGCGGCTGCGGACAGGGCAACGATCAGCAGACCGGCGCCGGCGATGAGGCCGGCGGCCACGATGGCCGGCTGCTCCAGGGCGGGGGCGGGCTCGTCGAGCCACTTCGTCGTGGTGACGACGGTGCCGATCGCTCCGACGAGCAGCCCGATGGCGGTGCCGACCACGATCGCCAGGAGCGGCTCGACGAGCAGGAAGCGCCAGAGCCGGAGGCCGTGGATGCCGCGCAGACGGGCGAGGCCGATCTCCTCGCGCCGGGCCACGGCGAGCTCGGCGCCGATGCTGGGGACGGCCACCGCACCCAGCAGCAGGAGGGGGGCGCTCAGCCACGGCGAGGTGCCGGCGGCCGCGACGAACTGGAGGACGGTGACCGCTCCACCGACGACGACGGCGGTCATCAGCACCAGGGTCGTCAGGGCCCCTCGACGATCCCACGCGCCGCGCAGGACACGGCTCAACTACCCGGCCCCTTCGCTCGGGCGCTCACCGGACGACCCGGCCCTCGTCGAGCGCGATGTGGAGGTCGCAGGCCTCGACGACGGCAGGATCGTGGGTCGCCACGACGACGACAGCGCCGCGCGCGGCCTCCTCCCGCAGCTCCGCGAGGACGACCGACCGGTTGCCCTCGTCGAGCTCGGAGGTCGGCTCGTCGGCCAGGAGCACCTCGGCGCCGACCACGAAGCCGCGCGCACAGGCGACGCGCTGCATCTGGCCGCCGGACAGCTCCTCGACCTGGCGCTCGCCGAGGTCGGCGATGCCGAAGCGGGCCAGCGCCGCCTCCGCGGCCTCGTCCGCGTCGGCGGGCGCGGTGCCACGGGCACGCAGGGCGATGGAGACGTTCTCGCGGGCCGAGAGGATGGGCACCAATCCGTAGACCTGGAGGACGAACGCCACCTCGGGCAGTGGGTCGCCGCTGCCGGTCCACATCTCCCGCCCGTCGAGCTCCGCGGTGCCCGAGGTGGCCTGGAGGAGGCCTCCGGCGATGGAGAGCAGGGTGGTCTTGCCCGAGCCGCTGGGCCCCGACAGCGCCGTGACCTTGCCGGCGGGGAAGGTGACGCTGACGTCGTCGAGGAGCGTGCGCCCGGCGACGTACGTGATCGCGTCGAGACGCAGCGCCGTCTGCGTCTGCGTCTGCACCGGGGTGGGGCTGAATCCCTGGCTCATGCTGAGCTCCCCTCGCTGCTGGCGCGGGTCACGATGATCCGGCCCTGGTCGTCGTCCTCGAAGCGCACCAGCGTCCCGGGCGGCCACTCGGTGGCGATGTGGCCGGGCAGGTGGATCACGCCGTCCTCGCCCACCACGGCGTACTCCGAACCGCCGTGGCCCTCCGCTCCCACGCGACCGCCCTTCATGGTCACCGTGCGCGAGAAGGTCGCTGCCACCTCGGGCTGGTGGGTGACCACGACGATGGTGGTGCCGAAGTCGTCGCCGAGCGAGTGGATGAGGTGCAGCACGTGGTCGCGGTCGGCGTGGCTGAGCTGGCTGGTCGGCTCGTCGGCGAGCAGCAGGCGCGGTGAGGTCGAGACGGCGCAGGCGAGGGCCAGGCGCTGGCGCTGGCCGCCGGACATCGTGGAGACCACCTGGTCGGCCTGGTCGAGGAGCCCGACCCGGTCGAGCAGCTCGGTGTCGGCCAGGGCGTCCTCCCGCTCACCGCTGGAGAGCGAGAGCCGCGCGAAGGCGATGTTCTGCCGGGCCGTGGCGTACGCCAGGAGGTTGCGGGTGGCGCCCTGGAGCATCGTCGAGACCTGGCGCGAGCGGATGCGCGCGAGGTAGCGCTCCCCCATCCGGGAGATCTCCTCCTCGCCCAGGAAGATCTTGCCGGCGCTGGGCCGCTGGATGCCGCCGAGGAGTGCCAGGAGGGTCGACTTGCCCGATCCGCTGGGCCCCAGGAAGGCGACGCGCTCGCCGGCGCGGATGGTCAGGTCGACTCCGCGCAGGGCCACGACGTCGTGCCCGCCGAAGGTCTTGTAGAGGTGGACCACACCTTCACAGCGGATGCCGAGCCCGCCTGTGCGGGTGCCCTCGACCGCGGTCGCACTCTCCCGCACGTTCCCCCCTCTTTGCACGAACAACGGGCTCAACATACATAAACTGTCGTACGTTGATCGCATGGTGATTCGTGTGGCCCTCGTCAACGACGACGAGGTCGTCGTACGCGGCCTCGACGCCATGATGCGCAGCTACACGCACCGCGTGGAGGTCGTCGAGCTCGTGGCCGGACGACCGGTCAACCAGCCCGTCGACGTGGCCCTCTACGACACGTTCGGGATGGGCCAGGGCAACGGCCCGGCCGTCCAACGCCTCGTCGACAGCCCCCACGTGCGCAACGTGGCCGTCTACACCTGGAACTTCCAGCCCTGGCTGACCCGCGACACCCTGAACCAGGGAGCACGCGGCTACCTCTCCAAGAGCCTGCCGGCCGCCCGGCTCGTCGACGCGCTCGGCGCGATCGCTGCCGGGCAGCTCGTCGTCTCTCCCTCGCGCGGTCGCTCCGCGCTCGTGGGTGGCGACTGGCCCGGTCGCGAGGAAGGCCTCACCGCTCGCGAGGCGGAGGTGCTCTCCCTCATCACGATGGGCCTGAGCAACCAGGAGATCGCCGAGCGCACGCTGCTCTCGCTCAACTCGATCAAGTCCTACATCCGCTCGGCCTACCGCAAGATCGACGTCGACTCCCGCTCCAAGGCGGTCCTCTGGGGCGTCGAGCACGGCATGCGTGCCGACCGGGTGCGGATCAACGGCTCGCCCGCGCGCGAGGCCTGAGGGTTTCGCAGACTCCCCGGTTCGTGCGGTCCTCGCGCAGACTCCCCGCACGTGCGGGGACTCCGACTCCTGGAGGGGGTTGCAACGGCCACGAGGAGCAGGACTCGCCCGCCCAGTCCGTACGACGCCAGGCTCGCGATGCGGCTGACCACGCCGCCGCGCCGTACCCTCACCCGGTGAACGAGCAGCACCTCGACGGGATCGATCCCGACGACCTGGCGACCACCCTGCGGGTGCTGCAGTCGCTCCACCAGGTGCCGGATGATCACCCCGACCACGTCGCGGTCAAGCGGGCGGCGTCGCACATGTACAAGGCGATCAAGGCCGAGCGCAAGCTGAAGAAACGTGCCGAGGAGCTCGCCCACGACCGCTCGATCATCGAGAAGACCGCGACCGGGTCGGCGATGCGCATCGACGACGAGACCGCCGGGATCCCCCTGGTCTCGCAGGCTGCCGGGGCCTTCGCAGGCGAGCTCCTCGTCGCGCGCGGCTGCTACATCTGCAAGCAGGACTTCACCCTGGTCGATGCGTTCTACCACTGGCTCTGCCCCTCCTGCGCGGCCATGAGCCACGCCAAGCGCGACCAGCGCACCGACCTCACCGGCAAACGGGCCCTGCTCACCGGCGGGCGCGCCAAGATCGGCATGTACATCGCGCTGCGGCTGCTGCGCGACGGCGCCCACACCACGATCACGACCCGCTTCCCCAAGGACGCGGTCCGGCGTTTCTCCTCGCTGCCCGACTCCGCCGACTGGATCGACCGGCTCAAGATCGTCGGCATCGACCTGCGCGACCCGACGCAGGTCATCTCGCTCGCCGACGACGTCGCCGGCAGCGGCCCGCTCGACATCCTGATCAACAACGCCTGCCAGACCGTACGACGTACGCCCGGCTCCTACGCCCCGCTGGTCGACGCCGAGCAGCAGCCCCTGCCCGCGGGGATCGAGCTGCCCGAGCTGGTGACGTTCGACCGGATCTCCGAGGCCCACCCGGCGGCGATCGCCGGTGCCCTGACCGACACCGCGGTCGCCCACCACGAGGGCGAGTCCGACGAGCAGGCGCTGGCCGCCCACAACGCCGCGACGCTCACGGCCCTCGCGCTCAAGGCAGGACACGCCTCGCTCGACGCGCACCTCGCCGGCACGGCCGTCGACGCAGGCGGACTGCTGCCGGACATGCAGGTCACCAACTCCTGGACCCAGACCGTCGGGGAGGTCGACCCGCTCGAGCTGCTCGAGGTGCAGCTGTGCAACTCGATCGCGCCGTTCCTGCTGGTCTCCCGTCTGCGTCCGGCCCTCTCCGCCGCGGCCGCCGCAGCGACCTCGGGTCGGGCGTACGTCGTCAACGTGTCCGCGATGGAGGGGCAGTTCTCGCGCCGCTACAAGGGCGCCGGACACCCGCACACCAACATGGCCAAGGCCGCGCTCAACATGATGACCCGCACGTCGTCGGGCGAGATGTTCGAGACCGACAAGATCCTGATGACCGCCGTCGACACCGGCTGGATCACCGACGAGCGGCCCCACCAGGAGAAGCTGCGGATCGCGGCCGAGGGGTGGCACGCCCCGCTCGACCTGGTCGATGGCGCCGCACGGGTCTACGACCCGATCGTGCTCGGCGAGGCCGGCACCGACCTGTTCGGCTGCTTCGTCAAGGACTACCAGCCCTCACCCTGGTGACCCGCGCCCGCGGGCGGGCGTACGACAACCGGTCCACCCTGGTGTGCACCCCGCCCCACCGACCAGCGCCCTCGGCAACGCGAGCGAGGCACCTGATTGACTCGGCCCATGACCTCACTCGAGAGCGCCGAAGAGTTCCACGCGCGCGTCGCGGCCGCGACGGACGACGAGGGCCGGTTGCCGGTGGCCATCGAGGCGATGCCGGGCTGGGACATCTTCCCCTTCGAGCTCGACGGCCTGCGGATCAGGCCGCTGCAGGACATGCTCGACGAGGAGCCTCCGCGCCGTGGCGAGGACCCGGACGACTGTCCGTGCCAAGGCCCGATGGGTCCTGAGCAGGCCGCGCAGCTCGCGTGGAGCAACGAGCGCTGGATGCTCAAGCTGCTCGACATGAGGTTGCCCGTCACGCTGATCCTCCAGCCGCGCGCGCACCACGACCTCGCCGACCTGCCCGACGACCTGGCCGCGGAGATGGGTCGGCTGATGGTCGCGATCACCGCCGCGGTCGAGGAGCTGCCGAGCGTCGGGCGTTGCCACGTCGGTCGCTACGGCGACGGCGGAGCGCACCTGCACCCCTTCTTCTTCGGCCGACCGGCGCGGATGCCGCAGCTGCGGGGTTCGACGCTCCTCGACTGGGAGGAGAACCTCCCCGCGGTCCCCGAGGACGTACGCCGCGCCAACGGCGGTCACGTCGGGAGGCGGCTCGTCGAGCGTCTCGGCGGCAACGGTCCCGCATGGGAGGCCTGACGCGCGTGGACATCACCATCCGAGCGGCCATGGAGGCCGACGTCGAGTTCCTGACGACGGTCGTCATCGAGGCGACGCTCGACCAGGGCCGGCTCCCCGACGACTTCGACGAGGTCGACTACCGGGCCGGCTTCGGGGCCTGGACCTCCGACCAGGTGAACGGCGACGGCAGTGGCTCGTCGATCTCGGTGGTGGAGGTCGACGGCCGGGCCGCGGGACGACTTCGGGTCGTACGCCGGGGCGGACTGGTCGAGATCGCCGGGCT
The DNA here is from genome assembly GCA_963843815.1 of uncultured Actinomycetota bacterium. Classification (GTDB taxonomy): domain Bacteria; phylum Actinomycetota; class Actinomycetes; order Propionibacteriales; family Nocardioidaceae; genus Nocardioides. Next base: position 64,827 of record CAWJLX010000010.1, read on the forward strand.
CCAGCTGATGCCGGAGCACCAGGCGCACGGGGTCGGACGCACGGTGGTCGAGGAGGTCGTCGCGCAGGCTCGCGCCGACGGCCTGCCGGTCGAGCTGGGCGTCGAGAAGGACAACCCCCGCGCGCGGGTCTTCTGGGAGCGCTGCGGCTTCACCTACGTCGGCGAGGACGAGACCGAGCACCGGCTGCGGCTGGCCTGAGGCGCGCAGTCGGGTGTGCGGCCGCGCGGCGACCATGACTGCGAGCGCCCTCCCGCAGGGAGCGCGGCACCTACGCGGCGGCCTGCCCTGCGATGTTGACCAGCCAGCTGATGCCGAAGCGGTCGACGAACATCCCGAACTCGTCGCCCCACGGGGCCGCCTCCAGCGGCTGCCTGACCTGACCCCCCTCGGACAGGCCGGCGAACCAGCCGCGCAGCTCGTCGGCGTCCTCGGGCCCGCCCGAGAGGCTCACCGAGACGTTGTCACCGAAGGTGACCTGCACCATCTCCGGCGGGGCGTCGGCGCCCATCAGCGTGATCCCGCCGGGCGTCACGAGCTGGGCGTGCATGATCTGCATGGCCAGCGGACCCTCGGTGCCCATCTCGCCGAAGGTCGTGAAGGTGAGGTCCCCGCCGAGCACCGACTGGTAGAGCTCCATCGCCTTGCGCGCCTGGGCGTCGGGGAAGTTGAGGTAGGGGTTGAGCGTGCTGGTCATGGGACTGTCCTCTCGGCCGGGTGTCACCTCAACCTAGGACCGACCTCCGACAGCGCGGAAGGGCTCAGTCCTGCGGCGGCAGGTCGGTGCGCGGCTGCTCCCCGAACGGCTCATCGCCCCCCGGCGTCTCCCCGTCCTCGACCGGCGGCTCGGCGGCGACCCTGGCCACCCCGTCGGTGACCTTCCGCCGGGCCGACGCCAGCCTGTCGGCGTACTTGCCCCTGGTCGTGCCGTCGATCTTCTCCTCGACCTTGTCGAGGACCTCCTCGACCTTGCCGCCGTGCTGGCGGGCGAGATGGCCCGCGGAGCCCCGGAGCTCGGCCAGCCGACGGTCCGGGTCGACCTTGTCGATGGCCTGCTTGAGCAACTCGTTGAGGGACATGCCTTCCACGCTAGCCCCGGTCAGGTCGACGGGTCGCCCGCGTGGCCCCGGAGCAGGTCGCCGAAGGGTGTCACGTCGGACTCGACCTGCGTGCCGGGCGTACGCCGCGGCCGGGCGGCGAGGTCGGGGGCGAACCCACCGACCGCGTAGTCGCCCTGGCTCAACACACCGGCGGCGAGCTCGGACGCGGCCCGGGTGATCCGGTCGGAGAGGCCGTGGCTGCCGAAGTCCTCGGTGGCCGCGAACACCCCAGTGGGTACGACGATCGCGCGGAGGTGGGCGAAGAGCGGACGCAGCGCGTGGTCGAGGACCAGCGAGTGCCGGGAGCTGCCGGCGGTCGCGGCGATCAGCACCGGCGTACCGGTGAGCGCGTCGGGGTCGAGGGCGTCGAAGAACATCTTGAAGAGCCCGCTGAAGCTGGCGTTGAAGACCGGCGTCACGGCGACCAGGCCGTCGGCCGCCGAGACCTGCTCGCGGAGCTCGGTCAGCCGCGGCGTCGGTATGCCGCCGGTGACCATGAAGGTGGCCAGCTCACCGGCGACCTCCCGCAGCTCGACGAAGTCCACCTCCACCGACTCGCCGCGTGCGCTCACCTGGGCCGAGGTGGCCTCGGCGATCTGGTCGGCGAGCAGCCGGGTCGACGACGGGACCGTCAGTCCCGCGGTGACGACGACGATGCGACGCGTCATGCCTGGACCGCCTCGACCCGGGCCCGGGCGGGCTCGACCAGGTGGTGCGGGGCGTCCGGGCCGGCCGCCACGAGGGAGGCGTGAGTGGGCGGGTCGCTGGGCACGTGGGCGGGCCGACGGCGCTCGAACTCCTTGCGCAGCACGGGCACGACCTCGGTGCCGAGCATCTCCACCTGCTCCATCACCAGCGACGTCGGCAGGCCGGCGTGGTCGACGAGGAAGAGCTGGCGCTGGTAGTCACCGGCGTAGTCGGCGAAGCCCAGGGTGCGCTCGATGACCTGCTCGGGGGTGCCGACGGTCAGCGGCGTCATCTCCGTGAAGTCCTCCAGCGACGGGCCGTGCCCGTAGACCGGGGCGTTGTCGAAGTAGGGCCGGAAGACGCGCTTGGCCTCGGCCTCGCTCGACGCCATGAAGACCTGTCCGCCGAGCCCGACGTAGGCCTGGTCGGCGGCGCCGTGGCCGTAGTGCTCGAAGCGGCGGCGGTAGAGCTTCACCATCGCCTCCGTGTGCTCCTTGTTCCAGAAGATGTGGTTGTGGAAGAAGCCGTCGCCGTAGTAGGCGGCCTGCTCGGCGATCTCGCTGCTGCGGATCGAGCCGTGCCATACGAAGGGCGGCGTGCCGTCGAGCGGCGCGGGCGTGGAGGTGTAGCCCTGCAGGGGCGTACGGAACTCGCCCTGCCAGTTGACGACGGGCTCGCGCCACAGCTTGCGCAGCAGGTGGTAGTTCTCCACCGCCAGCTTGATGCCGTCGCGGATGTCCTTGCCGAACCAGGGGTAGACCGGGCCGGTGTTGCCGCGGCCCATCATCAGGTCGACGCGACCGCCGGAGAGGTGCTGCAGGAACGCGTAGTCCTCGGCGATCTTGACCGGGTCGTTGGTGGTGATCAGCGTGGTGCTCGTCGAGAGCAGCAGCTTCTCGGTCTTCGCCGCGATGTAGCCGAGGTGGGTCGTCGGGGACGACACCGTGAACGGCGGGTTGTGGTGCTCGCCGGTCGCGAAGACGTCGAGCCCGACCTCCTCTGCCTTGAGCGCGAGCTGCGTCATCGACGCAATGCGCTCGGCCTCGGACGGCGTCCGTCCGGTGGTCGGGTCCGGGGTCAGGTCGCCGACACTGAAGATGCCGAACTGCATGGGGATCCCTCCGTTTTAGTTGAAGTTTGTATCATCTTCAACTGGGGTGGCACCTGCAGTATTCCGCGGAATCGCCGGGCACCGTTACGGCGTTGGAGCAGTGTCCGGGCGCACGCTCGGAGGAGAGATCGCGCGAGAGGAGCGACGATGACCGACTTCACGCCCTTCGAGGACCTGCTGCGCCGGCACGCAGGCCTGCTCGAGGACAGCGCCCACGACCGGTGGCTGCGCGCCCAGGCTCTCTTCGAGGAACGTGCCTACCGTGAGGCAGCCATGCTGCTGACCGAGCTCATCGACGAGGCCACCGACGTCGGGCACGAGCTGACCGACGTACGCCTGCTGCTGGCGCGCTCGCTCTACCACTCCGCGCAGCTCAACGGCGCCATCCGGGTCGCCACCGAGCTGCTGGAGCACGACCCCAACGAGCCGTACGCCCACCTCCTGGTGGGACGTTCCCTGCAGCGCAAGGGCATGGCCGCGGAGGCGCAGCCGCACCTGCGCCTGGCGGAGCTGCTGGGCGGCTACCGCGTCTGATCGCGGCCTCCCTCGATAGTCCGCATCAGAAAGCTTGCCGAGAGGGCTCCGGCTCAAGCCAATTGATGCGGACTACCCCGGCTGGGGCTTGAAACAGATACCCCCTGGGGGTATGTTGGGCCCATGAGCGAGCAGCACGGGCACCTCGAGGGCAACGACGCGGCCGTCCAGGCCCACCTCAAGCGACTGCGCCGGATCGAGGGCCAGGTGCGTGGGATCCAGCGGATGGTCGAGGACGAGAAGTACTGCATCGACGTCCTGACACAGGTCTCCGCGGTGACCAAGGCTCTCCAGGCACTCGCACTCTCGCTGCTCGACGACCACATGGCGCACTGCGTCGTCGACGCCGCCCGCAAGGGCGGGGCCGAGCAGGAGCAGAAGCTCAAGGAGGCGTCCGAGGCCATCGCGCGCCTCGTGAAGTCCTGAGCCAGACCACCCAGAGGAGAACACCATGAGCGAGACCACCACCTACACCGTCACCGGCATGACCTGCGGCCACTGCGCCGCCTCGGTCACCGAGGAGATCTCCGAGCTCACCGGCGTCGAGAAGGTCGACGTCGTCGTCGAGACCGGAGCCGTCACCGTCACCAGCACCGCCCCGCTCGACGAGTCGGCCGTCCGCGGCGCCGTCGAGGAGGCCGGCTACGCGCTGGCATGAGTACGCCAGTGCGCGTGGCCGCGTTCGTCGCCGCCCTCGCCGCCGCCTTCGCGGTCGCGTGGAGCGGGGGCCGGCTCGTCGGCCCGATCGACACCGCGCCCGTCGCCCACGAAGGCACGACCGACCACGGCGACCCGGCCGGGCACGGCGACGAGCACGGTGCGACGGCCGACGTCGGCGCGCTGACGTCGCGTGCCGACGGCTACACGCTGTCGCTCGCCGACCTGACCCTCGACGAGGGCCGCACGGGACTCGACTTCCAGGTGCTCACCTCCAGCGGCCGGCCGCTGCTCGACTACACGCGCGAGCACGACAAGGACCTGCACCTCATCGTCGTACGCCGTGACCTGACCGGCTTCCAGCACGTGCACCCGACGCTCGACACCGCCACCGGCACCTGGTCGACGGATGTCCGCCTGACGCCGGGCGTGTGGCGCGTGATCGCCGACTTCACCCCCGAGGGCTGGGAGGGCATCACCCTCGCCGACGACGTCGCGGTGGCGGGCGACTTCCGCCCCGCGAAGCTCCCGGCCGACAACCGCACCGCGACGGTCCAGACGGACGAGGGCACCTACACCGTCACCCTCGAGGGCGACACCGCCCCGGGCGCAAGCACGGAACTCACCACGACCATCGAGCTCGACGGCGAGCCGGTCACCGACCTCGAGCCCTACCTGGGCGCCTTCGGCCACCTCGTCGCCCTCCGGTCGGGCGACCTGGGCTACCTCCACGTGCACCCGGAGGACGGCGCACCCGGTCCGGGGATCGACTTCGCGACCGCCTTCCCCACTCCAGGGACGTACCGCCTCTTCCTCGACTTCCAGCACCGCGGTGTCGTCCGGACGGCCGCGTTCACCGTCGAGTCCGGCGGCGTCCCCACCCACGGCACCGAGGAAGGAGCCGGTCATGACCACTGACGTGGAGCTCGCCATCACCGGCATGACGTGCGCGTCGTGCGCCAACCGCATCGAGCGCAAGCTCAACAAGCTCGACGGCGTGACCGCGACGGTCAACTACGCCACCGAGAAGGCCAAGGTCTCCTACCAAGGGACGGTCTCCACCGACGACCTGCTCAAGACGGTGGAGTCCGCGGGGTACGCCGCCGCGCTCCCCGCGCCACCCGACGCTTCCGACGTGCCCGCCGGGGCAGAGACGTCCGACCCGCTGCTCCAGCGCCTGCTGGTGAGCACCGCGTTGAGCATCCCCGTGATCGCGATGGCGATGGTGCCTGCGCTGCAGTTCACCTACTGGCAGTGGGCCTCCCTCACCCTGGCCACCCCGGTCGTGATCTGGGGTGCGCTCCCCTTCCACCGCGCCGCCTGGACCAACCTGCGCCACGGCGCGACCACGATGGACACCCTGGTCTCCGTCGGTGTGCTGGCCGCCTTCGGGTGGTCGCTGTGGGCCCTGTTCCTCGGCACCGCCGGGGAGCCTGGCATGACCCACGCCTTCCGGATCTCGATCGACCGCACCGACGGCGCGGGCAACATCTACCTCGAGGCCGCCGCCGGGGTGACCACGTTCCTCCTCGCCGGCCGCTGGCTCGAGCACCGGTCCAAGCGACAGTCGGGGGCCGCACTGCGCGCGCTCCTCGAGCTCGGGGCACGCGAGGTGGCGGTGCTCCGCGACGGCGTCGAGGTGCTGATCCCGACCGACCAGCTCGCCGTCGGCGACGAGTTCGTCGTACGCCCCGGCGAGAAGGTCGCCACCGACGGCGAGGTCATCCAGGGCACCTCGGCGGTCGACGCCTCCATGCTCACCGGTGAGTCCGTGCCGGTCGAGGTCGGTCCCGGCGACACCGTCGTCGGCGCGACCGTCAACGCCGGCGGCCGGCTGCTGGTGCGGGCCACCCGCGTCGGCGCCGACACCCAGCTCGCCCAGATGGCGCGGCTGGTCGAGGACGCGCAGAACGGCAAGGCCCAGGTCCAGCGGCTCGCCGACCGGATCTCCGGGGTCTTCGTGCCGATCGTGATCGGTCTCGCCGTGTCGACGCTCGGCTTCTGGCTCGGGGCCGGTGGTGGAGTCACCGCAGCCTTCACAGCGGCAGTCTCCGTGCTGATCATCGCCTGCCCCTGCGCGCTGGGCCTGGCCACGCCGACCGCGCTCATGGTCGGCACCGGTCGCGGCGCCCAGCTGGGCATCCTGATCAAGGGCCCGGAGGTGCTGGAGTCCACCCGCCGCGTCGACACCATCCTGCTCGACAAGACCGGCACCGTGACGACCGGCGCGATGACCGTCCACGAGGTGGTGGCCGCGGACGGCGAGTCCGCTGACGACGTACGACGCCTCGCCGCCGCGCTCGAGTCGGCGTCCGAGCACCCGATCGGACGGGCCATCGCCGACACCGGCAGCCCCCTGCCCGCGGTCGAGGACTTCGCGAACCGGGAGGGCCTCGGGGTGCAGGGCATCGTCGACGGCCACGCCGTCGTGGTCGGGCGCCCGCGCCTGCTCGAGGAGTGGGCCCAGCACCTCAGCCCCGCGCTCGCCGCCGCGGTGGACCGCGCCCAGGGCGAGGGCTACACACCCGTCGCCGTCGGCTGGGACGGCCAGGCCCGCGGGGTGATCGTCGTCGGCGACACGATCAAGCCGACGTCCGCCCGCGCGGTCGCCGAGCTGCGCGAGCTCGGGCTCACGCCCGTCCTGCTCACGGGCGACAACGAGGCCGCCGCCCGCCACGTCGCCGGCCAGGTCGGCATCGACACGGTCGTGGCCGACGTGCTCCCGGCCGACAAGGTGGCGGAGGTCCAGCGCCTCCAGTCCGCCGGCAAGGTGGTGGCGATGGTCGGTGACGGCGTCAACGACGCGGCCGCCCTGGCCCAGGCCGACCTCGGCCTGGCGATGGGCACCGGCACCGACGTGGCGATCGAGGCCAGCGACCTCACCCTGGTGCGCGGCGACCTGCTCGTCGCAGTCGATGCGATCCGGCTGTCCCGACGGACGTTGGGCACGATCAAGGGCAACCTGTTCTGGGCATTCGCCTACAACGTGGCGGCGCTCCCGCTGGCCGCGACCGGACTGCTCAACCCGATGCTCGCGGGCGCGGCGATGGCGTTCTCGAGCGTCTTCGTGGTGACCAACAGCCTCCGGCTCCGCGGCTTCCGCTCCTCGATCGGCTGAGCCCGACCCACATATCTGAGGACGTGGTGAACGCGCGGACGGCCGATCCACGTTCACCACGTCCTCAGATATCGGTGGTTCGGCGGGGTGTGCCGCAACCACCGCCCTGTTCCTAGGCTGGAGGCATGGGACTCATCGACAAGCTCACGCCGGGCGGCTCCGAGGAGAGGCGGACGCGCGCCGCGCTCGACGCCGCCGATGACGCGAGTCCCGAACCCGGAGCCATCGACCGGCTGGTCGAGACGCTGCTCGACACCGGCCTCGAGGGGCGGGGTCCGCTCAGTCCGGTGCGGCAGGTCGCCGAGGAGGCGCTGGCCAAGGCCGACGGTGACGCCGAGAAGGCCATCGGCGCCCTGGCCCGGGCAAGCACCGTCAAGGGCGGCATCGGCGGCTTCGTCACCGGGGTCGGCGGCTTCGTCACGATGCCCGTCGCGCTGCCCGTCAACGTGGCCGAGTTCTATCTCCAGGCCGTGCGGATGGTGGGTGGCATCGCCACCCTGCGCGGCTACGACATCGCCGAGCCGCGCGTGCGTACGGCAGTCCTGCTCACGCTCGTCGGCTCGGACGCCGACGAGGTGCTCAAGAAGGCCGGGATGACGACCGCCGGGAGCCGGATGACGTCGTACGCGCTCAAGGGGATGCCGCCCGCCGCGCTGATGGTCGTCAACAAGGCGGTCGGGTTCCGGCTGATGCGCGGCGTCAGCGAGAAGGTGCTCTCCCGCTTCGGGCGCGGCATCCCGCTGGCCGGCGGCCTGGTCGGTGGCGGCATCGACGGCTACATGATGAAGAAGATCGCCGACCACGCGATGCACGAGTTCCCGGCCGTCAGGTGAGCGACTCGCGGACGGCGTCGGCCTCCTGCTGGACCGTGTCGGCATCCACCAGGTCGCCGGCCTGCTCGGTGAGCACCGTGGACCACTGGTCGAGGACCTCCTCGGCATAGCCGCTGTCCACGAGCTCCGCGGTCAGGTCGGCCTTCGCCTGGTCCACCAGGTCGGCCCACTCCGCGACCACGGTGAACCGCTCGACGAGGACGTTGTCCCCGCCGAGGCCACCCTCGGGGCGCTCGCCGCCAGCCGCGCCACCGGGGCCACCCTCAGGGCGCTCGCCGTCGGCCGGCGGCCCCTCGGGGCGGTCGCCCCCGTCGTCGCCAGGGGCGCCGCCCCCACCGGCCGCGTCAGTGCCGCCGCCCGGCGACGCGCCGAAGGCGAGGTTGTGGTCCCACGCCACGACGGTGAACCCGCCGGACTCGGCGTCGTAGCGGAGGTAGGAGTTGTTGCCCGGACCGTCGATGTCGTCGAAGTTGTCGACCACCTCCTCGAAGGCGAGGTAGCGGGCGAAGGCCTGTACGTCGAGCCGCTCGGGAAGCCCGGCGGCGAACTCGTCGTCGTCGCTGGTGTTGATGAACTCGAGGAAGTCGATGAGCGGTGTCAGGTCCTCGTCGCCGGTCTCCTGGTCGAAGACGTCGGTGTAGGAGTCCGGGTCGTCGCCGCGGTAGGTCCAGTCCCCGTCGGCCTCGGCCTTGTAGAGCACCCCGTCGGTGGTGAAGTTCTCCTCCTCCCACGCCTCGTCGAGGTTCTGCACGACCAGCCGCAGCCGCGCGTCGCCGCCGTTGACGCTGAACGACGTCGCGACGGCGTGCTCGCTGGCGAGACCGGTCTCGGCCAGCAGGTCGAGGGCCACCGCCTCGTTGAGGGCGGTCTCGGAGGTGTTGGACCGCACGATGAGCTCGCTGGAGCCGTCGACCTGCTGCCCGTCGACGTACTTGTCGAGCCGGATCAGCCACGGCAGCTCCGACGGATCGTCGTCGACACTGACCCCGCGCAGCGAGGAGTTGCCCTTCAGCCGCAGGCCGACGTTCTCGTAGACCTCCCCGTCGATGGTGACGGTGGCCTCGATCCACTCCTTCTCGTCCGTCTCCAGGTAGGTGTCGATCATCGTGGCGACGGCGGACTCGTCGACCTCGATCGAGATGTCGTGCAGCGTGGTCGCGTCCCAGACCCCGGTGCCGTCGGCGACGGTCTGGGCAGCGGACGTGACGCCGGTGGTGGCGACCGCGCCCTCGCCGGACGCGGACGCGCATCCGCCGAGGGTCAGGACGGCCAGGGTGGCGAGCGCCGCCACGCGCGTGGATCGTGAGTGCTTGGAGGTCATGCGAGGACTCCTTCGTGGAGGGTGAGGTGGTCGGCCAGGTGTCGTGAGGTCACCCGGTGCCAGCGGTTGCTCTGCAGGTCCGGGGTCAGCAACGCCAGCCCCGTGCCGTACTTCGAGATCCGGATCGGGCGGTGGCCCAGCTCCCACAGGCGCCGGTCGAGCGGGCCGGGTCGCGCGGTGCCCGACTTGGTCTCGACGACGAGCACGTCGCCGACCCGGGCGGTGCCGTGGCCGGATACCCACCGCAGGTCGCGGTCGACGGTGGCCCGCCCGGCGCCTGCGTCGAGGAGCAGCGTCGTACGCAGGTAGCTGGTGTCGAGCGTGGGGACGAGTCCGCCGGGGTCGACGCCGTGGACGCGTGCGGCATCCAGCCGCTCGCGGACCCAGTCGCCGGCAGCATCGGAGAGGTCGAGACACCGGCCGTGGTGGGGCACCCGCTCCTTGACGGTCTCTCCCCGACGGCCGCGGGTCTTCACCTCGAGCCAGCAGTCGCCGGTGTCGGCGTACGTCCGGGTGCGCACCTTCCACCGACGCCGCCGCTGGTGCGCCGAGGCGGTCCAGCTGTCGAGGTCGACGGTGTCGAGGTACGTCGACTCGTAGCGCGAGGAGCGTCGGCCGTCGACCTCGAGCACGCGCAGCCCCGGGATGCCGGTGAGCACGGCGTCGAGCTCCGCGGCGGCGATGACGTACTTGCGATCGATGCGGGTGAGCAGCTCGGCCTGCGCGTTGAGCTCGGCGAGCGAGACGGTCGGGAGGCGGTCGACGCTGTCCACCGGAGTCATCGGGTCAGCACCGGCGCGGTGTGCCGCTCGGCTCGCGGGACGGCCGGTCGCGGCGCTGTGGCGTAGTGGACCTCGACGGTCGTCGTGTCGTTGACGAGGTCGACCCGCATCGGCCTCACACGGGTGACCCGGGAGTCGAGGAGCAGCTCGAGGCGCTCCACCATCGTCGCTTCGTCGGTGATGGCGGAGTCCAGGACGACCACCTGGTGCAGCCCGGCGCTCTGCAGGAGGCGGCTGTCGGCCAGCGCCAGCACGGCCACCAGGGCGGCCATGAGCGTGATCGACAAGGTGACGTCACCGGTGCCGAGCCCGCCGATCAGGCCGATGGCCAGGGCGGCGAAGTAGTAGGCGATCTCGTGCTGGCCCAGCTCGTCGGAGCGGAGCCGGATGATCGAGAGGACACCGAACAGGCCCAGGCCGAGGCCGATCGTGGCGGCACTGCCGGCCAGCACGATCGTGACGGCCAGGACGCCCACGTTGACGGCGATGAAGGCGGTGACGAGGTCGGCGCGGCGGTGGCGCGGGTAGTAGACGGCCAGGGCGAGGACGAGGACGGCGACCATGTCGACGCCGGCCAGCAGGTAGGTGGAGTTCACGGGGATTCCTTCGGGGGTCGGTGTGCTCCGACCCTGCCGAGGGGAACTGTCCACCACCTCCAGTCCCCCTGTGGGGCTCCTGTGCGATCAGCGCGGTCGGGTTTCCCGCACCGTCGCCGCCAGTGGCAGGACGACCACCGCCAGCGCCGCCGCGGCCCACATGGCGCTCGAGAACGACGCCAGCCCGGCCAGCGCTCCCACCGCCACCGAGCCGACTCCGGTGCCCAGGTCGAAGCCGACGTTCCAGACGGCGCTCGCCTGGTGCTGGTGGCGTCGCCCGACAGCGGCCAGCGCGACGACGAGCGTGAGGTTCTGCAGGGCGCCGTAGCCCAGGCCGAGCAGCAGCGCACCGACCAGGAACGCAAGGGTCCGGCCGGCGCCTGACCCGGCGCCGGGGCCACCGATCGCCCAGGCCACCAGTGCCACCCCGGACGCGGAGAGGACGACGAGCGGCGCGATGAAGCGACGGGCACCGAAACGATCGACCAGCACCCCCACGCGCCAGCGGGAGACCGCGGCGACCAGCCCCATCACGAACAGGCCGGCGGCGACGAGCAGCGCGTCGGCGACCATCTGCGGAGCGAAGGTGATCAGGGCACCGCCCGCCAGCGTGACCCAGAACAACAGCAGCACCGGCGCCATCATGGGCAGGTAGACCGAGCGGAGGGTGGCGGGTGCGTCGTCCACCAAGCCGTCGACGGCTGCGTGGGCGGCGTCGTCGTGCAGGACCGCAGCGACCCGCAGCGCCGCCGGCACGCCGAGAAGGGGCAGCGCACCCATGAGCAGCACGGGCGTGAAGCCCACCGACTCGGCGAGCCATGGCCCCAGCGGCAGGAGCAGCACGTTGGGGAGGGCGACCGCCAGACCGTAGGCGCCGATGGCCTCGCCGCGGCGACCGGGTTCGACCAGTGAGGCGATCGCGGAGACCCCGGCGACGGTGAGGATGCCGAAACCCACACCGCGTACGGCCGACAGGGCCAGCACCGGCCCGAGCCGGTCGGAGAGCAGGAACAAGGCGGCCGGGGCACCGAGCAGCACCATCCCCGCGACCAGGACGGGCCCCCAGCCGAGGCGCCGCAGCGCCGTGGGCACCAGCAGCTGGGTCAGCACCGTGACCAGCAGCAGCGTGCCGTTGACCAGGCCGGCCCCTGCGGGGTCGGCCCCGCCCTCGACCGCCCACAACGGGGCGACCGGCAGCAGCACGGCGTAGCCGCTGAAGCCGGCGCAGGTCATCACCAGGAGCGGCCCCACGCCGACGCGGTGCCGGAGCGGCGTGCTCACCCGGGCTCGGGGCGTGTGCGCACCAGCCAGGCCAGGCCGAGGAACGGCAGCACGAGCGGCAGCCATCCGTAGCCGGCACCGAAGGAGGACCACACCGTCTGGTCGGGGAAGAGACCCGGGTCCAGGACGGTCAGGGTGCCCACCGTCAGCACCCCGACGAGCTCGAAGCCCACCGCTGCCCACGCGAGCCGGCGCGGGGCCGGCCCGATCTCGGCCAGCCCCAGGGTGGCGGCGATGTAGACGACTCCGGCGAGTGCGGACAGCGCGTACGCCAGCGGCGCCTCGTCCGCCTTGGTGACCAGCTGCACGAGCGAGCGAGCGCTCGCCGCCAGGGCGAAGACGCCGTAGATGGCGACGAGGGTGCGGCCGGCGCCGCTGCGCGTGGACGTCATGCCTGCCAGATCTGCACTGCGCGGAGGACGAGGAAGGCCTCGGTGAGCCCGACGACCACGAGGACCGAGGTGGCGCCCCGGCTGCGCTCAGCAAGGGACCACCCGAACCCCAGCGGCAGCGCGACGAGTCCGGCCAGGAGATAGCCGACGAGCGTGGCGATGCCCGTTCCTCCGAGGTCGGCATCACCCAGTGAGAACGCGGCCACCACGAGCAGCACGAGCGCGCCGACCTCGATCAGCCCGGCGAAACCGAGCAGGCCCCAGTCGGGCGTGCGGTCGAGCGCGACGTAGGCCAGGGCCACCAGCGCGAAGACCAGGGACGCACCGATGAGGATGGCAGGCAGGGGACCGCTCACGGGAGGAGATTGTGTCACCGCCCCGCCGCAGCCGGCCGGTCAGGGAGCGACGGGCGGCAGGTGCTTCTTCATCAGCCGCTTCACCCGGCGCTGCTTGCGGTCGGGGATCATCGAGCGCATCTCCTCGAGCTTGCCGAAGCAGAGCAGCCGGTCCTCCCCCTCGAGCACCGTCTTGATGCGCGGGTTGGGGATCACGTGGGTGCCGCGATGCAGGGTCAGCACGGTGATGTCGCGCTCGTCCAGGCCGGAGTCGCCGAGCTTCTTGCCCACCATGTCGGAGCCTGCGTGCACGACGATCTCGGCGACGCCGTAGCCGGTCGAGACGGTGAGCCGCTGGCGTACGTCGATGTCGGGGAAGGCGACCTGGTTGTCGATGTAGTCGATGATCGCGCCGGCGACGTCGAGCTTGGTCGCGGCCTCGATGCCCTCCAGGCCGGGCGAGGAGTTCACCTCCATCACCTGCGGACCGTTGTCGCCCTCGAGCATGTCGACGCCGGCCACCCGCAGTCCCATGATCTGCGCCGATCGCACGGCGATCCGCTCGAACTCCTCGTCGAGGTCGACGGGCTCGACGCTGCCGCCTCGGTGCACGTTGGAGCGGAACTCGTCGCCCTGCGCGACGCGGCGCATCGCCGCCACCACGCGGTCGCCGACCACGAGGGCGCGGATGTCGCGACCCCTGCTCTCCTTGACGAAGCGCTGGATCAGCACGTTCTGCCGCGTGCTCTGCAGCGTCTCGATGATCGCCTCCGCCACCTTCAACGTCGGGGCCAGGATCACGCCGATGCCCTGCGTGCCCTCGAGCAGCTTGATGACGACCGGCGCCCCGCCGACGCTCTCGATCGCGGGGATCACGTCGGCGCGGTCCTGCACGAAGGTCGTCGCCGGCATCGGGATCTTGTGGCGCGACAGGATCTGCGTCGCGCGCAGCTTGTCGCGGCTGTTGGCGATGCCGTAGGAGGTGTTGGGCGTGTAGACGTCCATCTGCTCGAACTGGCGCACGACGGCGGTGCCGAAGTAGGTGATCGAGTTGCCGATGCGCGGCAGCACGGCGTCGTACGTCGACAGCTGCTTGCCGCGGAAGAGCAGGTCGGGTTCCTCCCCGGTGAGGTCGATGCCGAAGCGCAGCGTGTTGAGCACCTTGACCTCGTGACCCCGGTCCAGGGCCGCCGTCCGCAGGCGTTGGGTGCTGTAGGAGCGGGGCGCGCGGGAGAGGAGGGCGAGTTTCATGGTGAGACATACAAGCACGCCCGGTGGTCAGGGCCACCTGACAAGATGGCGCGATGTCGTCCGGCCGCTCCACCACCGAGCCTGCGCGCGACTCCGCGCCGACCGTGGTGGGCTGGCGCGAGTGGGTGGCTCTCCCGCAGGCCGGGGTGGACTGGGTGAAGGCCAAGATCGACACGGGGGCGCGCTCGTCCTCGATCCACGCCTTCGACCTCGAGGTCCACGAGGTCGACGGGCAGCAGTGGGTGCGGTTCTCGATCCACCCGTGGCAGAAGTCCGACGAGGACCACGTCGAGCTGAGCCTGCCGGTGCTCGACCGTCGCGAGGTGCGCAGCAGCAACGGCCAGACCGAGCAGAGGTACGCCGTCGCCCTGGACGTCACGCTCGCCGGACGCACCATCACCACCGTGATGACGCTCAGCAACCGCGACGAGATGGGCTTCCGGATGCTGATCGGCCGCGAGGCCCTCGAGCGCGGGTTCCTCGTCGACTCCGCGACGTCGTACGCCGGTGGCAAGCCGCGGCGAGCGGTCCGCCGGAAGAACTGGGGCAAGTGAGGCTTCCCAGCCACACCTGACCGAAGGCTGCGCCACAGGGTGCGAACAGGCAGGCGACCGATCGTCGAGGAGACATCGACGACAGGAGTCCCCATGCCGACAACCACCCGACGCGGCTTCCTCGTGGGCGGTCTCACCGCCCTCACCTTGACGACCGGCACCGGCGCGTGGGCGCTCGACCGCTACGTCATCGACCACGTGGAGGTCGCGGACGCGTCGGCGTACGAGGCCAGCCGGGGCAGCGGCGGCGCCGAGCTCGACACCTCACAGGCCGTGCTGGGCGACGACAGCTGGAGCGCCGACGGCACCACGATCAGCGTGCGCGAGGTCAGCACGGGGTCGGGAGATGCGACGGTGACCTACTTCGTCGCCGACCTCGTGCTCAGCGACGCGACCGTGCTGCGCTCGGCCTTCGCCCAGGACTCCTTCGGCACCAACATCGTCGACGAGACCTCCGACATCGCCGAGCAGAACGGCGCGATCTTCGCCATCAACGGTGACTACTACGGCTTCCGCGAGACCGGCACGGTGATCCGCAACGGGGTCGTCTACCGCGACTCCGGCGCGCGGGAGGGCATGGCGTTCTACCGCGACGGTCACGTCGAGCTCTACGACGAGACCGCCACCGATGCGGCGACGCTCGTCGATGCCGGGGTCTGGAACACGCTGTCCTTCGGCCCCGCGCTCGTCGCGGACGGCGAGGTGCAGGACGGCATCGACGACGTCGAGGTCGATACCAACTTCGGCAACCACTCCATCCAGGGCGACCAGCCGCGTACGGCGATCGGGGTGATCGACGACAACCACCTCGTGCTCGTGGTCGTCGACGGCCGCTCGAGCGGCTACAGCGCCGGCGCGACGATGACCGAGCTGGCCACGCTGATGCAGGGTCTGGGCGCCGTCACCGCCTACAACGTCGACGGCGGCGGCTCCTCGACGATGTTCTTCGACGGCGACGTCGTCAACCGGCCGAGCAACGGCGGTGAGCGCGGCACCTCCGACATCCTCTACGTCACGGGCTGACCCGGTGGCCTCCCCCCAGCCGGCACCCTCGGTGCTGGTCCCGGCCTACTGCCCCGGCCCCGCCCTCCTCCGGACGCTGGCCGACCTGCGCTCGGCGCGCCCCGACTGGCCCCTGGTCGTCGTCGACGACGGGTCCGGAGCGGCGTACGCCGATCTCCTCGACGGTGCGCGGGCGGCGGGTGCCGAGATCGTCACCCTCCACGTCAACCGCGGGAAAGGCGCCGCCCTCAAGGCCGGCTTCGCCCACGTCGCGACCACGCGTCCGGGCTCACCCGTCGTCTGCGCCGACGCCGACGGCCAGCACGCGCTGCACGACATCGTCGCGGTCGGCGAGCGGCTGCTCGCTGCGCCGGACGTACGACGCCTGGTGCTGGGCACCCGGACGTTCGACGGCCGTGTCCCGGTGCGCAGCCGGGTCGGCAACGCCGTCACCCGCTGGCTCTTCACCGCGGCGACCCGCAGACGCGTCACCGACACCCAGACCGGCCTGCGCGGCCTCCCCGCGGGCCTGCTCGCCTGGGCGGGCACGGTGCCGGGCGAGCGGTACGAGTACGAGCTCCAGATGCTCCTACGCGCGGCACGGGCGGGCATCGCCCTCGACCCGGTTCCGATCGCCACGATCTACCTCGACGACAACGCGTCCTCGCACTTCCGGCCGGTCGCCGACTCGGTACGGGTCTACGCGCCGCTGCTGCTCTTCCTCGCCTCCTCGCTCGGCTCCTTCGCCATCGACACGGTGGCGCTGCTGCTGCTCACCGCGGCAACCGGCGACCTGCTGCTCTCGGTCGTCGGGGCCCGAGTCACCAGCGCCGGGGTCAACTTCGCCGTCAACCGGCGCCTCGTCTTCGACGGCGCCCATCGCGTCCGCGCCGGCGGCGCTGCGAGGCGCTACGCCCTGCTGGCGACGGCCCTGCTGGCCCTCAACTACCTCCTGCTGAGCAGCCTCGCCGGTATGGGCATCGGCCTCCTGCCGGCCAAGGTGCTCACCGAGCTGGCCCTGGTCTCGACGAGCTTCGCGGCCCAGCGCAGCTTCGTCTTCGGGACCCGGCGACGGCTCACAGCCGGTCCACATGATCAGCCCACCTCGGCGACAGGTGGCCCGACCACCATCGACCTCACCCGCCGCTGACCCGGCTCCGCAGTCCCCGCATCCGTCCACGGAAGGCCCGCTCGCATGCGCCCTGCCCGATGAGCTGATGCGTGACCCACCCCGATCCCTCCACCACCATGAACGAAGGAACCGACATGAGCAGCACGCACTCGCCCGACCTCCCCACGCCCCCCGACACCAGTGCGTCGGCCTCCAACGCCGCTGCCGAGCAGCCGACCGCGACGCGCGACTGGCGCGTGGTGACCCGCAGCCGCAAGGTCGTGACCGCCGGCGCGGTCGTCGCAGCTCTCGCGATCGGCGGCGCCGGCTTCGGAGCCGGGTACGCCGTCGGCGACGACGGGGCCTCGACCGACATCACCCAGCTGAGCGGCACCGACACCGGCGGCGACGGCTTCCCCGGCGGCGACATGGACGGGGACGGTCGCGGTGGTCGGCCCGGGGGGCCTCCTGACGGCTCGACCCAGGGCCAGGCCCCGGGCCAGGGAGGGATGACCGGTCAGGCTCCCGACTTCGACGGTGACGGCCAGCCCGACGCCGACCCCGGCACCGACTCGGGCAGCACGTCGGACTCCGCGACCCAGCAGAGCTGACTCGCAGGCCACCCCGGTCACCCCCGTCCCCCGTGGAGGTGACCGGGGTGGCCTCTGTTCCCGGCCGCCACGACTACCCTGACCACCGTGACCTCCGACGCCGCTCCCGCCCCGGTCGCCTAGTGGCGCGCGAGTCCTTCGCCATCGGCGGCGTCCGCATCCGCGCCGGCACCGTGCGCGCCCTCGAGCTGCCCATCACCCGCCTGGTGACCGGCGCCGACGTCACCCTGCCGGTGCGGGTCGTGCACGGCCGCGAGGACGGACCCAGCGTCTGGATCGACGCCGCGATCCACGGCGACGAGGTCGCCGGCGTCGAGATCGTCCGGCAGGTGATGGCCGGCCTCGACCCCAAGACGTTCCGCGGGACGCTGGTCGCGGTCCCGATCGTCAACGTGCTCGGCTTCATGACCGGCGACCGTTACCTCCCCGACCGGCGCGACCTCAACCGCTCGTTCCCCGGCTCCGCCCGAGGCTCGCTCGCCAGCCGGATCGCCTTCCTCTTCATGAAGGAGATCGTCGCCGGCTGCGAGGTGGGCATCGACCTGCACACCGGCTCCGACCGCCGCAGCAACCTGCCGCAGATCCGCGCCGACCTCGACGACCCGGGCACGCGCGAGCTGGCCCAGGCCTTCGGCGCCCCGGTGATGCTCCACGCCAGGATCCGGGACGGCTCGCTGCGCCACGCCGCCCGCGAGCAGGGCGCGAAGGTGCTGCTCTACGAGGGGGGCGAGAACCTGCGCTTCGACTCGTACGCCGTCGACGCCGGCGTGACCGGCGTACGGCGGGTGCTGGCCTCGCTCGGCATGACCGAGCCGGTCGACGAGCCGCCCGTCGAGCCGAGCCTGGAGTGCCGGTCGAGCGGGTGGGTCCGGGCGCGCCGCACCGGCATCCTGCACCTCGACGTCGCCCTCGGCCAGAAGGTGAGCGACGGCGAACGGCTCGGCACCCTCTTCGACTCCTTCGGCAAGACGTTGCGCGCCGTCTACGCCAGCCGCGACGGCATCGTCATCGGCCGCACCGAGGCACCCCTGGTGAACTCCGGTGACGCGGTCGTGCACATCGCCAGCTGACCGCCCACCCCGACCGAACAGGAACCCGCATGCCCTTCGACGCCGCGCCCTTCGATGTGGCCGCCTTCCGCGCCGAGTTCCCCTCGCTCGCCTCGGGCATCGCGCACTTCGACAACCCCGGAGGCACGCAGACGCCGACCGTGGTGGGCGAGGCGATCGCCCGGACGCTGACCGGCCCGCTGTCGCAGCGCGGTGCCCACCTGGTCAGCCAGCGCAACGCCGAGAGCAGCGTCGGAGACTTCCGCGCGGCCGTGGCCGACCTGCTCGGCGGCGTCCCCGACGGAGTCGTGCACGGGCGCAGCGCGACCCAGCTGACCTACGACTTCTCCCGCACCCTCGCGACGACGTGGTCGGCCGGAGACGAGGTGGTGCTCTGCGAGCTCGACCACGACTCCAACGTCCGGCCGTGGCTGCAGGCGGCCGAGCGCGTCGGGGTCACCGTCCGCTGGTTGCGGCTCGACCCCGAGACCGCCGAGCTCGACCTCTCCGACCTCGATGAGGTCGTCACCGAGCGCACCCGCCTCGTCGCGCTCACCGCCGCCTCCAACCTGCTCGGCACCCGGCCACCGGTCACCACCGTCGCCCGGCGCGCGCACGAGGTCGGTGCGCTGGTCTACGTCGACGGGGTGCACCACGCCGCCCACGCGGCGCCGGACCTCGCGGCCATGGGTGCCGACTTCATGGTCTGCTCGCCCTACAAGTTCTTCGGGCCGCACTGCGCAGCGCTCGTGGCGGACCCGGCCCTGCTCGAGACCCTTCGTCCCGACAAGCTGGTGCCCTCCTCCGATGCGGTGCCCGAACGGTTCGAGCTCGGCACGATGCCCTACGAGGTGCTCGCCGGCGTGACCGCGGCCGTCGACTTCATCGCAGGCCTCGCCCCCGGCGACGGTGCCCGTCGCGAACGGCTGGTGGCGGCGTACGCCCTCATGCACCAGCACGAGCTGCGACTGCGCGGACGTCTCGAGGAGGGCCTGGCCGTTCTCGGTGACCACCTCACGCTCCACTCGCGCGCCGCGGACCGCACCTCGACCCTGTTCCTGACCCTGCGCGACAAGGGCGCCGTCGAGGCGTACGACTTCCTGGCGCAGCGCGACGTCATGGCCCCGGCCGGCACGTTCTACGCCTACGAGACCTTCCGGGCGCTGCGGCTCCCCGTCGACTCAGGCCTGCGGATCGGGCTGGCCGCCTACAACGACGACGCCGAGGTGGACCGGCTGCTGGAGGGGCTCACCGACTTCGTCGGCTGACTCGAGCTCTGCTCGTGACATCCACGAGCAGACTTCGACCGTCCCGGTCCCTGACGTTCAGTCGCGGTGCTCGCCCTCGACCTGCGAACCCGCTCCGGTCTCGTCGGCGCTGGAGTCGACCGCGTCGGTGTCGACGGTGTCGCCGACGGTTGCGTTGCCCGCGGGTGCGGCGTCCGTCGGAGCGCATCCGCTGGACGTAGACGCGCGGACCATGGTGAGGCGGAGGGCCCGCACGCACGCTCGGACGCTCACGTCACGCCCACCAATGTCCGTGTGTCTTCGGCGCGCGCTGTGTCGTACCCCAGGGCCACAATGGGCGGGTGAGCCAGCACTGGGTGCTCCACGTCGACATGGACCAGTTCCTCGTCGCCGTCGAGCTGCTGCGCCATCCCGAGCTCGTCGGCCGGCCCGTCGTCGTGGGCGGCCGCGGAGACCCGACCGAGCGCGCGGTGGTGTCGACGGCGTCGTACGAGGCGCGTGCCCACGGGGTGCGTTCGGGCGTGGCCCTCAAGACCGCCCAGCGGCGCTGTCCCGATGCCGTCTTCCTGCCGGTCGACTCCCCCGTCTACGAAGCGGCCTCGGCACGAGTGATGGAGACCCTGCGGGCGACGCCGGGCGCCGTGGTGGAGGTGCTCGGCTGGGACGAGGCGTTCGTCGGCCTCGAGACCGACGATCCGGTCGCCGCCGCCCGCGCGATCCAGGCGGCTGTCCTGGACGCGACCGAGCTCCACTGTTCGGTCGGCATCGGCGACACCCTCGTGCGCGCCAAGATCGCCACCGACTTCGGCAAGCCCCAGGGCACCTTCCAGCTCACCCGGGACAACTGGATGGAGGTGATGGGCGAGCGTCCGACGACGGCCCTGTGGGGCATCGGCCGCCGGATCGGCGCCCGGCTGGACGGCATCGGCCTCCGGACCGTGGCCGACCTCGCGGCTGCCGACGACGAGGCGCTGGTCGCCGCGTTCGGGCCGTCGAGCGGCCTGCATCTCGGCCGCCTCGGTCGCGGCGGCGGCCGCACCCGCCCCGACGACACCCCGTGGGTGGCGCGCGCCCACGGCCGCGAGACGACCTACCAGGCCGACCTCACCACGCCCGAGGAGGTCCGGGCGGCGTTGGGCGACCTCGCCGCGCGGGTGGTCGACGACGTACGCGCCGAGGGCCGGGCCGTCCAGCGGGTACACCTCAAGGTGAGGTTCGTCCCGTTCTTCACGTTCACCAAGGTCCGCAAGCTCGCCGAGCCGACCTTCGACATCGACGTGATCACGCAGACGGCGTACGACCTCTACCTCGCACTCGACGACCAGCGGCGGGTGCGGCTGCTCGGCGTCCGGGGCGAGATGGTGCCGCCCGAGGGCGGCTACTGACGCACGTCAGCGACCGCGGTCGGCCTCGGTCACTCGGTCGCGATGGCCTCCAGCACCTTCATCCGCGACGCCCGGATGGCCGGGACGATCGCGGCCAGGACCCCGAAGATCACCGCGACCACGAGGAAGACGAGCAGGCTGTTCACCGGCAGCGAGAGCTCGGTCAGGTCGTCCTTGAGCGACTGACGCAGCACTATCCCGATGACCAGACCCAGCACCATGCCGAGCACGGCGCCGAGCAGCGCGATCGCCACCGATTCCAGGGTGATCATGGTCCGCAGCTTCGAGCGGGACAGCCCGACGGCCCGCAGCAGTCCGATCTCGCGGGTCCGCTCGATCACGCTGAGTCCGAGCGTGTTGACGATGCCGATGACGGCGATCACGACGGCGAGGGCGAGCAGGCCGTAGATGACGTAGAGCAGCTGGTTGACCTGGCCGCTGATCAGCTCCTTGAACTCCTCCTTGTCCTGCACCGCGAGGATCGGCAGGTCCTTGACCACGTCCTCGAGGTCCTGCTTCACCGCCCCGCGGTCGGCGCCGTCCTGCAGGGTGATGCTCAGCGTCGAGTCGCTGCGCTTGATGCCGGCGTCCGCGAGGACCGAGAGCGGGACGGTGACGCCACTTGTGGTCGGGCGTGTCCTCGAAGACACCCATCACCTCGAGCGAGATGGTCTTCCCGCCGGGGAACTCCACCTCGATCGTGTCCCCCGGACCTGCCTTGAGGTCGTCCGCGCGGCCCTCGCTGAGGAGGGCCTGCTGGCCCGAGATCGACTCGTCGCCGCTGACCATGGTGAGGTCGTAGATCTCGAAGAAGCCCGGGTCGACGCCGATGGCGAAGGTGCGGTCGGGTTCGCCGTCGACCTCGACGCTGACCGGCGTGCCCTGCTGCCGCGAGACCAGGTCGACCCCGTCGACGTCCTCCATCTGGTCGCCGTACTGCGACGGGAAGCCCTGGAAGGTGGGCATCTGCACGAGGAAGTCGCTCTTGAACACGTCGTCCACCGTGGCGTCGTTCGTCGCGCTGAGCGAGGAGGCCAGGACGCCCACTGCCGAGACGACGGCGAGCCCGATCATCAGTGCCGAGGCGGTTGCGCCCGTACGTCGCGGGTTGCGCAGGGCGTTCTCGCCGGCCAGTCGGCCGGCGGTGCCGAACAGGCGGCCGAAGACGGCACGGCACGCCACCAGCACGGGGTGCCCCAGGACAGGAGCGAGCACGGCGGTGGTCACCACCCAGATGACGGCGCCGGCCCCGATCCAGATGGCGTCGGTGCCCGGTGCTCCGACCAGGCCGGCGACGGCGAGCGCGATGCCGATGACCATGGCGATGGTGCCGAGCACCATCCGGCGGCCCATGGCCTTCTCCTGCACCACCAGGTCGTCGCGCATGGCGGCGACCGGCGGCACCTTCGCGGCCCGGCGTGCCGGGACGTACGCGGCGACCATCGTCACGACGATGCCCACGATGTAGCCCGAGGCGATGGTGAAGGGCGTCAGCGTCAGCACCTCACCGGCGATGTCGAGCCCGAAGGTGCGGAACAACGAGGCGAGGAGGCGTGCCAACCCCAGCCCCAGCAGCAGGCCGAGCGTGGCACCGACCACCGACATCAGGAAGGCCTCGACGAGCACCGAGCGGGTGACCTGCTTCTTGCTGGCCCCGAGGGCCCGCAGGAGGGCGGACTCGCGCACCCGCTGCGACACCAGGATCGAGAAGGTGTTGAAGATGATGAAGGCACCGACCACGATCGCGATCACCGCGAACGTCGTCAGGAAGATGGAGATGACGTCGAGGAACTGCCCGATCTGCTCCTGCGTCTCCTTGACCACCGAGTCGCCGGTGACGGCGGCGAAGCCCTCCGGCACCACCGCGTCGGCAGCCGCGGCGAGCGCGCTCTGGGAGACGCCGTCGGCGCCCGTGAGCGCGACGCTGGTGAAGGCGTCGTTGCCGTCGAGGAAGATCTCCTGCGCCTCCTCGGTGTCGAGCAGCACCAGGGTCGCCCCGGCCGTGCCCCCTCCGTTGAAGTCGGCGGTGCCGACGAGGGTGAACGTGCGCCGCGGCTGAGCGGTCGGGACGATCATCGTGACGGTGTCGCCGACGGAGTACGAACCTCGCTCGGCCGAGGAGGAGTCGATGGTGATCTCGCCCGGCTTCTCGGGCCAGCGGCCCTCGTTGAGCTGGAGGATCTTCTCGCCCTGCATGTTCTCGCCGGCTGCGTAGTTGAACGCGAGCGTCGGTGCACCCTGGCCGCCGACCAGCTTGCCGTCCTGGCCGAGCAGGAAGGAGCCGATGCCGTCGACGGAGCCCGTGGCCGCCTCCACCTCGGGCAGCGCGTCCAGCTTGTCGATGTCGTCCGGGGTGATCAGCTGGGTCGTGGAGACACCCGCGCCGGCTCCCTGGACGTCGCCGGCCGGCCGTACGACGGCGTCCGACGTGGAGCCCTTGACGATGTTGTCGAAGGTGGCGTTGAGGCCGGTGCTGAAGGTCATCACGCCGGCGAGGAAGCCGATGCCGAGCACGATCGCGAGGGCGCTCATCAGGAGACGTACCTTGCGAGCGAGCAGGTTGCGCCAGGTCAGGCGGAGCATGTCAGCCCGCTGCCTTGGCGATGGCGGCATCCTGCAGGCGCGCCATCTTGGCGAGGATCTGGTCGCGGTCGGGGGTGCGCAGCTCGTCGACGATGACGCCGTCGGCCAGGAAGAGCACCCGGTCGGTGTAGGACGCGGCCACCGGGTCGTGGGTCACCATCACCACGGTCTGGCCGAACTCGTCGACACTGCGGCGCAGGAAGCCCAGCACCTCGGAGCCGCTGGTGGAGTCGAGGTTGCCGGTGGGCTCGTCGGCGAAGACGATCGACGGCTGGCTGACGAGGGCGCGAGCGCACGCGACGCGCTGCTGCTGCCCGCCCGACATCTCACTGGGTCGGTGCCCCAGGCGGGAACGCAGGCCGATGGCGTCGACCACCTGGTCGAACCACTCGCGGTCCGGCTTGCGCCCGGCGAGGCTCAGCGGCAGCAGGATGTTCTCCTCCGCACTGAGGGTGGGCACCAGGTTGAAGGACTGGAAGACGAAGCCGACCCGCTCGCGACGCAGGGTCGTGAGGTCCTTGTCCTTGAGACGGCCCAGGGAGGTGCCGTCGACGACCGCATCACCGGACGTCGGGGCATCCAGCGCGGCCAGGCAGTGCATGAGGGTCGACTTGCCCGAGCCGGAGGGCCCCATGATCGCGGTGAACTCACCCTGCATCAGGTCGACGGTGACTCCGTCGAGCGCTCGCACCTCGGCCTCTCCCTTGCCGTAGACCTTGATCAGGTCCCGTGCGCTCGCCGCGACGCCGCGCGTCTCGTCGGCAGCGTGCCTTCCCGTGCTCGCCTCAGTCATGCGGCCAGTCTCGCAGGGGTCGGAGGATGGAGGGCATGGGATATCGCCCGTAGGACACCCTGACATCTGTCAGGGAGGCCTCGGGGTCGGGACCGCTCGCGGACCGCCCCTACATTGGCCCCGTGGGTGACATTGCGGCCGGGCTGCTGACGGGCCTGTCCCTCATCGTCGCGATCGGCGCGCAGAACGCGTTCGTGCTCAGGCAGGGCCTGCGGCGCAGCCACGTCGCCCTGGTGGTCGCGATCTGCGCGCTGTCCGACGTCGTCCTCATCCTGGCCGGTGTCGCGGGCATCGGCGTCGTCGTCGACCGGGCACCGTGGGCCATCGAGGTGATCCGCTGGTTGGGCGTCGTCTTCCTCACCGTCTACGGCGTCGGCTCGCTCCTGCGCGCCCGCCGGCCCCAGGTGCTGGCAGCAGCCGAAGGGGTCGTGGAGTCGCGCCGCGGCGTCGTCGCCCGGGCCGTGGCACTGACCTGGCTCAACCCGCACGTCTACCTCGACACCGTGCTGCTGCTCGGCTCGATCGCGGGCACGCACGGCAACCCGGGTCGCTGGTGGTTCGCGCTGGGCGCCTGCGCGGCGAGCATCGGCTGGTTCGCCGCCCTCGGGTACGGCGCCCGGCTCGCGGCCCCGCGCCTCGCGAGCCCTCGGTCCTGGCAGGTGCTCGACGTGGCGATCGGCCTGGTCATGCTGGCCATCGCGGTCCGGCTCGCCCTCGGTGCCTGATGTAGTCCAGTGACCGATGCTCGTCCCGACGGTCTTTCTCCAGCCACCTGTCACTGGACTACCCGGCCCGGCACCAGAGGGGCCACCATGGACGCATGAGCGACCGCAAGACCCGGCCGACCGGCGCCTCCGCCGACGAGGTCATCGAGACAGCACCCACCGACCGCCGGCGACGCGACGCACGCGAGGTGCTCGACCTGATGCGCGAGGTCACCGGTGCCGAGCCGGTGGTGTGGGGTCCGTCGATGATCGGGTTCGGTACGCAGCCCTACACGACCGCCGACGGCAAGGAGCGGCAGTGGTTCGCGGTGGGCCTGGCCCCGCGCAAGGCCGCGCTCACCCTCTACGGGCTGACGTTCTACGGCTCCAACACCGACCTGCTGGAACGGCTGGGCCCGCACACCACCGGCAAGGGTTGTCTGTACGTCAAGCGTCTGGAGGACCTCGACCGGGCGGTGCTGACGGAGATGATCCAGCGGGCGTGGCAGGAGAACCACCGGCCGGCCTGAGGCGGGGGTAGTGAGGGACCATCCGGTAGGCGAAACCCCTTGATTACCCACCAGAACGTCCCTCACTACCGCGGCCGGAGGATGGCGCGGCCGGAGGATGGCGCGGCCGGAGGATGGCGCGGCCGGAGGATGGCGCGGCCGGCTTGAGGCCGGCGACGGGTCAGCCCTCGGACTCCCGGGCCACGGCCTCGTCGTGCCGGGCGTGCAGGCGCTCGCGGATCTCGCCGGCGTCGTAGTGACGGCGTACGCGCTCGTCCCGGGCGACCGCCGCACCAGTGGCGACGCCCGCGAGGATCCCGGCCAGACCGAGCAGCTTCCAGGCGCGCATGCGGCGAGCGTAGTCCCCCGCCCAGTGGCGGTGGTGCAGACTGCGGCGCATGGCATCTGCCCTGACCCTCGACGAGGCGGTGGACCTCACCCGCAGCGGCGACATCTGGCTCTTCCGCGGACGACGGGCACCGGACCGCGCGATCCGTGCGGTCACCAACTCGCCCGTCAACCACGTCGGGGTGGCGGTGGTCGTGGACGACCTGCCTCCGCTGATCTTCCACGCCGAGCTCGGCAAGAAGCAGGTCGACATGTGGACCGGCGGCCACCACCGCGGCGTCCAGCTCCACGACCTGCACGAGGCCGTGTCGCGGTGGCAGAACGACTACGCGCAGGATGCGTGGGTGCGCCAGCTCGATCCCGAGATCGGCCGCGACGAGGAGGACGGCATGCTGCGCGCCGTGGCGCGTCTCGACGGCGTCTCCTTCCCCAGCCTCACCAAGCTCGGCACCCGGTGGCTGCGCGGTCGTGACGCCTACGTCCCACGCAGCAAGCGCGGCCAGCGGATCACGCCCGAGGCGGCCTTCTGCGCCGAGATCGTGGCAACCTGCTACATCGAGATGGGCATCCTGCGCGACGACCGCCGCGCCACCTGGTACGACCCCGGCAAGTTCTGGAGCGGGGACTACCTCCCCATCTCCGACGGCTGGAGCCTCGGCAAGGAGGTCGCGGTCCAGCGCTGAGCTCTGCTCCGCGGGTTGCGTGGGGGCTGCGTCGCCGGTCAGCCAGCGGACGCGCGGGTGAACCGGGCGGCCAGCTCGGCCACCGCGACCCTGAGCTCCGGTCCGCCGACCACGGTGAAGGCGAACGGCACGCCCGCCAGCCACTCACCGGCGTACGCCTGCGCGTTGCTGGTGCTGCCGACCAGCTCGCAGCGACCGTCCGGCCGCTCGCGCAGGTCACCGAGCGTGGGGCGTACCCAGTGCCGGACCTCCTCGATCGGTGCGTCGAAGACGACATGGGTGTCGTACTCCCAGCCCTTGCCCAGGTTGGCCTCCAGCTCACGCGCGGGGTCCAGGTCGGCCGGCACGTCGAAGGTCTCCTCCAGCAGCGAGACCTCCGTGATCCGGTCGACCCGGAAGGTGCGCAGGGCCTCCGCGTGGTGGGAGAAGCAGAGCAGGTACCACCGCCCGTAGCGCACCACGACCGACCACGGGTCGACCTCGAAGGTCCGGGCATTGCCCGCGGCAGTGCGGTAGCCGATCCGCAGTCGGCGCTGGCCCGCGACGGCGTCGACGAGGTCGCTGGTGACGCTCGGGTCGGGCTTGGCCGGCCAGCGCTCCGGGACGGTGCGCGCGGTCTCGCGCACGGTCACCGCCTGCCTGGCCACGTTGGTCGGCAGCACCCGCAGGAGCTTGCCGAGCGCCGAGCCGACCGGGTCCTCGGGATCGGCGACCGCGTGCTGGGAGTCGAGCGCGGCCATCACCAGGCCGAGGGCCTCGGTGGCGGAGAACACCAACGGCGGGAGGCGCAGTCCGCGCCCGAGCCGGTAGCCGCCGTAGGGGCCGCGGGTCGACTCCACCGGGATGTCGGCCTCGCGCAGGATCGCGACGTAGCGCCGGGCCGCGCGCTCGGTGACGCCGAGGCGCTGCGCAAGCTCGGTCGCGGTGACCCCGGGTCGGGACTGGAGCATGTCCAGGGCCCGCAGCGCCCGCGCGGTGGGACTGATCTCGCTCATCCGATCATGGTGCCACCGATACCGGACGCGGAGTGTCCGGAATGCGCCCTACTGTGGGCGAACCGCAGACCACCCGCGAAGGAGAACCCCATGGACATCGTGCTCATCCCCGGACTCTGGCTCGACGGATCGGCATGGGACGACGTGCTCCCCGAGCTGGAGAAGCTCGGCCACCGCGGCATCGCGGTCACGCTGCCCGGACAGGGGGACGGCACCGCGTCCGCGACGTACGACGACCAGGCCGACGCGGTCCTGGCAGCGGTCGACGCGGCCGAGGGCGCGCCGCTCGTCGTCGGCCACTCCGCCGCCTGCACGCTGGCCTGGGTGGCGGCCGACCGCAGGCCCGAAGCCATCACCGGCGTGGCACTCATCGGCGGCTTCCCGTCGACCCACGGCTCCGGCTACGCCGACTTCTTCGAGCCCACCGACGACACGGTGCCGTTCCCGGGGTGGGAGCCGTTCGCCGGCCCCGACTCCGACGACATGTCCGCCGAGCTCAAGGCCGAGGTGGCGGCCCGGACCCACCCGGTGCCCGTCGGAGTCACTCGCGGGAAGGTGCAGTGGACCGACGAGCGTCGCCACGCCGTTCCACTGACGCTCATCTGCCCGGAGTTCAGCCCCGAGCAGGCGCGGGAGTGGATCGAGTCTGGCGACGTGCCCGAGCTGGCCGACGCCACGGCGCTCGAGCTGGTCGACCTCGACTCCGGTCACTGGCCGATGTTCACCCAGCCGACAGCGTTGGCCGCGCTGCTGGACGAGGCGACGAAGCGCTGAGCGCCTCAGCTAGTCGAGGAGGTCCTCGGCGCGCGCTGCCATGGTGGGGAGGTCGGTCGACGGCGTGCGGGTGTCATCGACGTACTCGCCGCTGACGGCGGAGGCGAGCCCCTCCGCGAGGCCGGACAGCTCGTTCTCGGCGATGCCGAGCATCTGGGCGACGGCCCGGGCGTTGGCGGGGCGGTCGCCGGGCCGCTTCTCCAGCAGCGCCTCGATGACGGCGCGCAGCTCGGCCGGGACCTCGTCGCCCAACGGCGGCGGCGGCTCGTTGACGTGGGACATCGCGGTCGCGATCGGGGTGCCCCGGTCGAAGGGCCGCTCCCCGGCCAGCATCTCGTGGGCGACGACGCCGAGCGCGTAGAGGTCGCTGGCACCCGTGGCCTGCTCGCCCAGGGCCTGCTCGGGGCTGATGTAGTTGGGGGTGCCGAGCATCTCGCCGCGACGCGTGTGGCCGATCGCGTCGATGGCGCGGGCGATGCCGAAGTCGGTCAGCTTCACCACCCCGTCGGGCCGGACGAGGATGTTGGCCGGCTTGACGTCGCGGTGCACGACCCTCGCCTCGTGCGCGACACCCAGCGCGAGCGCGGCCTGGCCGATGATCGAGCGCACCTGGTCCGGATCGATCGGCCCGCTCTCGCGGATGACCGCGGAGAGGGGCAGGCCCGGGACGAGCTCCATCACCAGGTAGGTGAGGTGGTCGTCCTCGCCGTAGTCGAAGACCGTGGTGATGTTGGGGTGCAGCAGGGCAGCCGAGTGCAGCGCCTCGTCGCGGAAGCGCTGCGCGAAGATCTCCTCGTTGCCGGGGTCGGCCCGCATGACCTTCACCGCGACGACACGTTGCAGGACGTCGTCGAGCGCTCGCCAGACGTCGGACATGCCGCCGGCGGCGATGCGCTCCTGCAACGCGTAGCGGCCCCCCAGCTGGAGGCCTTCCACGAGTCTGTGCACGGGCGGTGCCCCACTTCTGTCGGCAGTCGGGCGCGAAGGACCGCGCCACGGTCGTGGATGCTACTCCGAGCGGCGGACCTCCCACCCCTCAGAGGCAAGCCCCTTGACAACGTGCAACCGTTTGGTTGTACGTTGTCCTCATGACCGCAGCGGACGAGGACCGGGCCGATGCCTGGTTCCACGCACTCGCCGACCGGACCCGGCGCGACATCCTGCGCCGCGTGCTCGCCGGTGAGCACTCCGTCTCGGCCCTGGCCAGCCACTACGACATGAGCTTCGCCGCCGTGCAGAAGCACGTCGCCGTGCTGGAGCGCGCAGGCCTGCTGACCAAGCGTCGGCAGGGCCGTGAGGCCCTGGCCAGCGGCGACGTACGGGCGGTCCGGTCGGTCGGCGCGATGCTCACCGAGCTCGAGGCGCTCTGGCGCGGCCGCATCTCCCGGATGGACGAGCTCCTCGCCACCGGCTCCACTCCCGGCTCCACTTCCGACTGCACTTCCGACTCCACTCCCGACTCCGCCCCCCACCAGGAGGATTGATCGACATGCCCGTCACCGACGTCCGTCACGACCTCGACACCCGCACGCTGCGGATCACTGCCGAGTTCGCCGCCCCCGCCGAGCGGGTGTGGGAGGTCTACGCCGACCCGCGCCAGCTCGAGCAGGTCTGGGGTCCGCCGACCCATCCGGCCACCTTCGTCGACCACGAGCTGGTGGTCGGCGGCCGGATGAACTACTTCATGACCAGCCCCGAGGGCGAGAAGTACTACGCCTACTGGGTCGTGACCGCGGTCGACGGACCGCGGGGCTTCGGCTTCACAGACGGCTTCGCCCTCGACGAGACCTTCGCCCGCAACACCGACCTGCCCGAGTCGGTCAACGACTACGTGTTCACCCCGACCGACGCGGGCACGCAGGCGACGTACACGTCGACCTATGCCAGCGCCGAGGCTCTCGAGCAGGTCCTCGCCATGGGCGTCGTCGAGGGCGCCTCCGGTGCCATCAACCAGATCGACGACCTGCTCGCGTCCTGACCGACCCCCCCTTCCAGAGGAGATCCCGTGCGACCCATCATCGTCACCGAGTTCATCACCCTCGACGGCATCGTCGACTCACCCGGAGGCGGCGAGCACCCGCACGCCGGCTGGACCTTCAAGGACGTCGAGTCCGACGACGCGGCGTACGAGATCAAGGCGCGCGAGATGCTGGCTGCGACCGCGCTCCTGTTCGGCCGGCAGACCTACGACGAGTTCGCGCCGGTGTGGCCCACGATGGAGGAGTTCGCGGAGTACAACGCGATGCCCAAGTTCGTCGTCTCCTCGACGCTGCGGGACCCGGAGTGGAACAACACCTCGGTGCTGCGCTCGCTCGACGAGGTGGCGGCGCTCAAGGAGACCGAGGGCGGCGAGATCCACGTGCAACGGCAGCGCCACCCTCGCCCAGGGACTGGCCGCCGCCGGACTGGTCGACCGCTACCACCTGCTCGTCTTCCCGCTGGTGCTCGGCAGCGGGAAGCGGCTGTTCGGCGAGGGCGGCAAGACCAGGCTCGCGCTGGTCGAGCACGCGGCCTACTCCAACGGGGTCACGCTCCAGCGCTACGACGTCGTGCACTGACGCGGGCCCCCGGGCAACTGCCCTGAGGTGCACTCCCGCCACCCACTGACGGGGGCGGGAGTGCATCTGCGGGCCCGTTAGCGAGGGAGGGGCGGTCTGGGACACTCACCGCGTGGAACTCGCCCTGCTCCTGGTCTCGATGGCAGCCGTCGTCCTGGCCGCGACCGCGGTCAGCGATCGCCTGCGCGTCCCGGCGCCACTCCTGCTGATCGTGGTCGGCGCGGCAGCGTCGTACGTCCCGGCCGTGCCGACCATCCACCTCGAGCCCGAGGTCGTCCTGCTGGGCCTGCTGCCACCGCTCCTCTATGCCGCGGCGATCCAGACCTCCCTGGTCGACTTCAACGCCAACCGCGGCTCGATCCTGCGGCTCTCGGTGGTGCTGGTCGTGCTCACCTCCTTCGCTGTCGGAGCGGTGGTGCAGTGGCTGCTGCCGGGCATCGGGTGGGCGGCCGCCATCGCCATCGGGGCGGTGGTCGCCCCGCCGGACGCGGTCGCCGCGACCGCTGTCGCCCGCAGGATCGGGCTGCCCCGTCGGGTCGTGACCATTCTCGAGGGAGAGTCGCTGTTCAACGACGCCACCGCACTCGTGGCGCTCCGCACCGCCATCGCCGCGATCTCGGGCGGAGTGGCGCTGGGAGAGGTCGGCATCGACTTCCTCGTGGCGGCCGGTGGCGGCCTCGCCATCGGCTTCGCCTTCTTCGCACTGGTGGCGTGGTTGCGCAAGCGGATCTCCGACCCGCTGCTGGACACCGCGATCTCCTTCCTGACCCCGTTCGCCGCGTTCGTCGCCGCCGAGGAGGTCCATGCCTCGGGCGTCATCTCGGTCGTGGTCGCCGGCCTGCTGCTCGGCCACAAGGCGCCGATCATCCAGACGGCGCAGTCGCGGATCACCGAGCGGATCACGTGGCGCACCTTCGCCTTCGTCCTGGAGAACACGGTCTTCCTGCTCATCGGACTCCAGCTCGACTGGATCCTCGCCGGCGTCGCCGACTCGCCCCTCTCCTCGACCCGCATCGCCGTGGTGTGCGGCGCCACCCTCGCCACCGTCATCGTGGTGCGCCTCACCTGGGTCTACGTGACGTGGGTCTTCAGGGGCCTGCGCGACA
The DNA here is from genome assembly GCA_963843815.1 of uncultured Actinomycetota bacterium. Taxonomy (GTDB): domain Bacteria; phylum Actinomycetota; class Actinomycetes; order Propionibacteriales; family Nocardioidaceae; genus Nocardioides. Next base: position 96,835 of record CAWJLX010000010.1, read on the forward strand.
ACCCGCTGCCGGCGTCGTGGACCTTCCTCATCGGCTGGGCCGGCATGCGCGGGGTGGTCACCCTGGCCGCCGCGTTCGTCATCCCCGAGGAAGCGCCCCACCGAGAGGTGCTGCTGCTGGTGGCCTTCACCGTCGTGGCCGGCACCCTGTTGCTCCAGGGGCTGACCCTGCCGCTGCTGACCCGGATGCTCCGCGTGCCCTCGCCGGACCCTGCGGAGGACGCGTTGGCGCGCGCGGCGCTGCTCCAGGAGGCGTCGGACGCCGGCGTCGCCCGACTCGAGGAGATGCAGTACGACGACCACCACGGGGTGGGCGCCCAGATCCGGGCCCGGCTGGAGCAGCGCACCTTCACCGCGTGGGAGCAGCTCTCGACCACGGTCGGCGAGGAGACGCCCTCCGAGCTCTATGCCCGGATCCGGCGCGAGATGATCGGGGTCGAGCGCGCCCAGGTGCTCGTCGTACGCAGCAAGGGCCACCTGCCGTCCGAGGTGGTCAGGCAGGTCCTCGGGATGCTCGACATCGAGGAGTCGATGCTCGACGCCGGCGTCGAGGCGCGCGCGAGTGTGCGCCGCGGGACCCTGGCCTTCACCTCCGGACGCCAGTGCGACGACCTCGAGGCGTTCCCCGCGATCGAGACGGCCGCCGACCCCGCGTGTGCGGCCTGCCTGGCCGACGGCACCCGCTGGGTGTCGCTGCGCCAGTGCCTGGAGTGCGGCCACGTCGGCTGTTGCGACTCATCGGTGGGCAAGCACGCGACTGCGCACTTCCGCGAGACCGTCCACCCGGTCATGGAGTCGGCCGAGCCCGGTGAGTCCTGGCGTTGGTGCTTCGTCCACAACCTGACGGGCTGACCGGTCGGGCTCCGGCCTGGGTAGTTAGGGACGTTCTCGTAGGGATCTCGGGCTTCCGACCTACCAGAACGTCCCTAACTACCCCGCGCGCGAGGCTGGGGACATCCCCCGGCGACACCCGGAAGGTCGTGCCCACCGGGTCCCGACGCGGCGGCGCGTCACAGGTGCAGCAGCAGGAACAGCACGGCGAGCGCCGGGAGCGCGCCCTGGATCACGGCAGCCCGCGCCATCGATCTGTCGTGGGCGACCAGGACGATCGCGGCGGCGAGCATCGAGCCGGTGCCGGCCAGCGCGAGGGCCGACCCGGCCACGTGCTCGGGCCCGAGCATCACGACACCGGCGAGGGTGATGATCGCGAGGAAGAGGTTGTAGAAACCCTGGTTGTAGGCCATCGGCGCCAGCACCTGGGCATCCGCCTCGGAGACCCCGAAGGTCTTGCGCGTCGATGGCTCGGTCCAGCGGAACGACTCGAGCACGAAGATGTAGACGTGGAGCAGGGCGGCCAGCACCGCGGCGCCCACGGCAAGGAATGTCATGACGGCACCCTAGGGCCGCCTACCCCTGAGTGGGTGGCACAGCCGAGCCGCGCGTGCGCATGATCGACCACACGGCCGTCCGGCCGGATGACACGAGGAGGTCCCAGTGGGACGACTGATCGGCATCTTGTTGGTGATCTGGCTGATCATCGGCGCCTTCGCCGCCTTCCAGCGCGGCTACTTCGACGACACGAAGACCAACTGCTCCGAGGCCAGCGACATCGCGCTCAACATCGTGGCCGGCCCGCTCAACTACACCGGGCTCAACCCGAAGGTGACGTGCGCGGACATCAACGCGCCGGAGCCGTCCAAGTAGCAGTCGGCTCAGCCGTCGCAGGCCGCACGAGGCACTGGACATGGCGGGCCGGGGCGGAGCAGGGTGACCGGATGCGACGACTCGGAGTCACCCTCATCCCTGCCCTGGCCCTCGCCCTGGCCCTCCCCGCTGCCGCCACGTCGGCCGCCGTACGACAAGCCCCCCTGCCCCAGTCAGCACCGCACCAGGCAAAGCCCACGACCGGCAAGCACCAGCCCTTCGGCACGTCCTGGACCGAGAAGGTCATCGACGCCGACCAGAACTTCCGAGGTCTGGCCGCGGTGAGCAAGAAGCAGGCGTGGGTGACGGGCGAGAGCCTCAGCGACGGGTCGGCACGCGTCTTCCGTACGACGGATCGCGGCACGACGTGGACCGACGTGAGCCCGCCGGCCACCGAGGGGCTCTCCTTCCGCGACGTCGAGGTCCACGCCGGCGTCGCCCACGTCCTGGCGATCGGTCCCGGTGAGGCGTCACGCATCTACCGCTCCACCGACCGCGGAGCCTCGTGGACCGAGGCCTTCCGCAACACCGACGAGGCCGCCTTCTACGACTGCATGGCGTTCTACCCCGGTGGCCGCAAGGGACTCGTGGTCAGCGACCCGGTCGACGGCAAGCTGCGGATCCTCTCCACCAGCGACCGCGGCCGGACGTGGACTGTCCTGCCCGACGCTGGCATGCCGGCCTCCGCGGACGAGTTCGGCTTCGCCGCCAGCGGCGACTGCCTCGTCACCGCCGGCAAGGCCGCCTTCCTCATCACCGGCGGCGCCCGGTCCCGCGTGCTGCGCTCGAACGACCGCGGACTCACCTGGACGGCCGTCGAGTCCGGCATCCCGGCGGGTGACGCCGCCGGCGGCTTCGCCGGCGCCTTCGCCTCACCTCGGCACGGAATCGCCGTCGGCGGCGACTTCGCCGACGCCCAGGACACCACCGCCAACGTCGCCCGCACCCGCAACGGCCGCACCTGGACCGGCGGCACCGACCTCACGCACATCGGCGAGGACGTGACGTACGTCCGTGGCTGGAAGGTCGCCGTGGCGACGGGCGACTACGGCGGCTCCGCGGGCTCGAGCCTGACCCGGGACGGCGGTGCTACGTGGACCCGCGTCAGCGATCTCGGCTACCACGTCATCGACTGCGTCGCGAAGGTGTGCTGGGCGGCCGGCAGCAAGGGCAGGGTCGGTCGGGGCTGAGTGATGGGGGCGCTGGCTAGGCTCGTGACGTGCCCGACCTGACCCGCGTCCCCACCGCCCCCCTGCTCGCCGCCGGCCTGGTCGGCGGCTTCGCGCTCGCCCAGCAGACCGGCGTACGACCTCTCGGTGGCGCCGCCATGCTCGGCGCCAACGTCGTGGCCGTACGGCAGTGGCATGCCGTCGGCGGAGTGCCGCTGGCGGCCGGGCTCACCGCGGCCTACTGGACGGCGATGGGGGTGTCGCACCCGCTGGCGAAGAAGATCGGGCCGTGGCCTTCCGTGCTCGGCGTCACCGCCGTCGTCGGCGGGGCCGCCTGGCTGTTGGCCGACCGGCGCGCCGCTCACTGACCCGTCCGAGGGCAGTCGGCGCCAGAACTCACGCAGCGTCGTCGTGGTGGTCCGCCCGCGGGTAGCCCTTCTCTCCGGGATGGTCGCCCTCGACCTCGCGCGCTCCGAGCACGCGCATCGCGACGAAACCAACAGCCGCAGCGACGAGCGCCACCACGAGCAGAGCCATCGCCACCCCGGAACTCAACATGTCCATCACGTCGATCACCTCCAGGCTTCAAGGCTAGGTCGAGGTCGCCGCTCTGCCCCTTACGATCCGGTGACGCCGGGCGACCCGCTCACTCCGCCGGGAGGTCCGCGAACGCCTGCTTCATGTCGCGATACCAGTCCATCGACTTCTTCGGGTGCCGCCAGCGCCCCTTCATCGCGTTGCGCGCCTCCTGGTGGCTGGCGTCACCGGCCTTCTCGGCCTCCTTGAGGTGCCGGTCCTGCGCGTTGATCACGTCGTCGGCGCTCTCACCGCGGTGGGCGAGGTCGCAGGGGCCACCGAGCTGGTGACAGGTCATCGTCTTCATGCGTTCTCCTTGATGTGGCCGGGGATGAAGCAGGGGATCGGGTCGAGGTGGTGTCACATCGGGTCCCCACCGGATCGGCGTACGACCTGGGCGAGGGCGTCGGGGTCGGCCCGGAAGGTGATGCCGTGGATCTGCCCGTGGTCGACGCCGAAGTCGAAGACCACCTTGGCCTCCCCCCGCAGGAACCAGGCCGAGGCCGGCCGATCCCCCACGAAGACCGCGAGGGCCGAGCGGGCGCTGCCGTTGAAGAAGGCAGCGACCTCGTCGCGGCCCTCGATGGCCGCAGGGGTGCCGGCCAGGATCGCGGCCTCGTCGGCGCCGACGACGGCGTCGGGGGCGAGCAGGTGGAGCAGACGCTCGAGGTCGCCGCCCCGGGCGGCGGCCATGAAGGCGTCCACCACCTCCCAGTCGGCCAGCGCGTCCTCCGCCGCCGGCTGCCCGACCTTGGCCCGCGCCCGCGACGCCAGCTTGCGGGCTGCGACAGGTGTCGTGTCGAGGACGGCCGCGATGGTGCCGAACTCGAAGCCGAAGCTGTCGTGCAGCACGAACGCGACCCGCTCGCGCGGTGAGAGCCGGTCGATCACCGCCTGCAGGGCGATGCCCACCGTGTCGGCGAGCGCGACGTCGTCGGCCGGGTCCGGCGAGGTGCCGCCGACCATGACCTCCTCGACCGGCAGCGGCGTACGAGCGCGAAGCCGGTCCAGGCAGAGCCGCGTGGTCACGGTGGTGAGCCAGGCCGGCAGGTGGTCGATCTCGGTCCCGTCCCGCGACTGTGACCGCTCCAGTCGCAGCCATGCCTGCTGGACCACGTCCTCGGCCTCGGCGTGGTCGGCGAGCACCCGGCTCGCGATGCGCAGCAGCCGTGGCCGCTCGGCCTCGAACATCTCCGTCTGGTCCATGGATCCACCCTCCACCTCATTGTGTCCACTCCTCTGACGAACGGGAGGCACCAGGTGTGACGCACACTGGACCCATGGACGGCCCCTGGCGTCGCGGCGCCGCCGCGCTGGTGACACTGCCCCTCCTTGCCGCCTGCTCAGGACCGCCCGAGCCTGCCGAGTCGACCCCCGCACCCACCTCGACGACGCCTTCGTCGAGTCCCGATGGCTCCCCCTCCCAGGAACCGACAGAGGAGCCTGCCCAGGAATCCGCCCCCCGGCCGATCTCGGTGGCCGCCCTCTCGCAGGCGGACCTCTCCGGCGGCGATCTGCGCCTGGGTGCGGTCCGCGAGCGCACCTCCACCTACACGTCGTACGACGTCTCGTTCGCCTCGACGACCGCCGGCACGGGCACGGCACCGCTGCGGATCAGCGGCGTGCTCAACGTGCCGACCGGTCGCGGTCCCTTCCCCGCCGTGGTGCTCGCGCACGGCTACATCGACCCCGCGGTCTACGTCCGCGGCCAGGGCATGACCCGCGAGCGCGGCTTCCTGGCGCAGCGCGGCTTCGTCGCCCTCCACGTCGACTACCGCAACCACGCCGAGTCGACCGACGACCCGCGGATCGGGACGGCGGTGCGGCTCGGCTACTCCGCGGACGTCGTCGCCGCGGCGCTGGCGCTGGGCGACTCCCGCGACGTACGCATCGATCCCGACCGCATCGCGCTCTTCGGCCGGTCGATGGGCGGAGGCGTCATGCTCAAGGCGCTCGCCGCCGAGCCGGGCCTGTTCGCGGCTGGGGTGGGCTGGGCGTCGGTGTCGAGCCTGGAGGGGCAGAACTTCGACCACTTCCAGCGACCGGACGCGCCGGTGGCGCAGCTGCGCGCCGGCTTTCGTGGCCGGCACGGACTCCCCGACGACGACCCCGCCTTCTGGCGAGGGGTGTCCGCTCGTCCGGCCTTCGACCAGATCACCGAGCCCGTCCTGCTGGCCCACGGCCGCTTCGACGACACCTGCCCGCCTCCCTGGGCACGCGCCACGCACCGCGCCCTGCGCGACGCCGGGGTCGACTCCACCCTCGAGTGGTACGACGACGGGCACGCGTTCGGTCCGGCGTTCGTCGCCGCGATGGATCGCACGGTCCGCTTCCTCGACGAGCACATGGCCTGATCGACGCCACGGCCTGACCGGCTGCCCACGGGCCGTTCACACGCGCGTGGGCGACGGGAGCCGTGCCACGATGTGGCGATGAAGCGGGGCATGATTCCAGGGGCGTGGCGCGACGACACGAGAGCGGTCCGCCTCCGCGGGGAGTGGGACCGGTGGCGGGGCACCGCGGCGTGCCTGGGCCTCACCGTGCTCGTCCTGGTGGCCCTGGTCTGGCTGGCCGACCGCAGCCAGCACACCGCGCTGGGGCAGCAGCTCGACCAGGCGAGCATGGACATCGTGTCGGGCAACGCCGAGGCGACGCGGCGTCTGGTCGGGGTGCTCGGCAACGTCTCCCTCGGCTCCATCGCGCTCGCAGTCACCCTGCTGATCGTGGTGGCCGCCCTCCGGGACCGGTGGTCGGCCGCGGCTGCAGCCGTCACCCTGGTGATCGGCGCCAACCTCACCACCCAGGCGATCAAGGCCGTCCTGGAGCGCACCAACCACGGATACCTGACCGTCGAGAGCTTCCCCAGCGGTCACGCCACCGTGGTCGTCTCCCTGGTCCTCGCGGCGCTGCTGGTCTCGCCCGGCAAGGCGCGCACCACCGTCTCGATGCTCGGCTCGGCGGTGATCACCGTGACCGCGGCCGCGACCCTCGTCGCGAGCTGGCACCGGCCGTCCGACATCCTCGGCGCGATCCTCGTCTCCCTCGGATGGGGCACCGCGGTGCTGGCGGGGTGGAGCATCATCCGCGGCGGGATGCCTCCCGCCCGCCAGGGACAGCACCGGATCTTCGCGATCACGGGCGTGGTCCTCGCCGCGGCGACGCTCGTCGCGATCGGCGTACGCCCGGACGGCGGGTGGTCGGGCTTCCTCGACGCCAGCATCGTCCTTGCCGGGATCGGCCTGGTGTCGGTGCTGGCCGTCACCACGTTCGCGCAGCTCTCCGCCCCGATGGCGATCGGCGACACCGGTGCGGACGAAGCCGCCGTCGCCGACCCGGACTAGCGGTCCTGGGTCCGACCACATCCGTGGAGGCCGAGGCGCTGGGTCGACCGGGGCCGACGCCATGGCAGCCCGGCCGGGGTACTCCGTATCAACTGACTCCCCTGACGGGCCCAGAGACGAGTCAGTTGATGCGGACTACCCCCCGGAAGGCGACGTCCGGCCCGGCAGACGCAGCAGCCCGGGCCCCGTGAGGGCCCGGGCTGCCGGGTGGAACCGAGACGTACGCGTGGCGCTCAGGCCACGTCGTAACGGTCGTTGTCCATCACCTTCGCCCACGCGGCGACGAAGTCGTGCACGAACTTCTCCTGGGCGTCGTCGCTGGCGTAGACCTCCGCGACGGCTCGCAGCTCGGAGTTGGAGGCGAAGACCAGGTCGGCCCGCGATCCCGTCCATGCCCGGCCGTCCGCGCTGGCCTCGAACCGGTCGTTGGAGCCGGCGGGGCTCCAGACGGTGCCGAGGTCGAGCAGGTTGACGAAGAAGTCGTTGGTCAGCTCGCCGGGACGATCGGTGAGCACGCCGTCGGTCGAGGCCGCCGTGTTGGCACCCAGCACGCGCAGGCCACCGACCAGGACCGTCATCTCGGGGGCACTGAGCCTGAGCAGGTTGGCCTTGTCGACGAGGAGGTACTCGGCCGGCAGCTTGGAGTCGGACCGCTCGAAGTTGCGGAAGCCGTCAGCCTTGGGCTCGAGCCACGCGAACGACTCCACGTCGGTCTGCTCCTGGGTGGCGTCGCCGCGACCCGGGGTGAAGGGGACCTCGACGGTGACGCCGGCCGCAGCCGCGGCCTGCTCCACGCCGACGTTCCCCGCCAGCACGACGGTGTCGGCGAAGGTGATGTCTGCACCCTCGGCGATGCCCTCGAGCACCGTGATGACACCCGCGAGCTGCTGCGGGTCGTTGACCTCCCAGCTGCGCTGCGGCTCGAGGCGGATCCGGCCGCCGTTGGCGCCGCCCCGCTTGTCGGAGTCGCGGTAGGACGATGCGGCCGCCCACGCGGTGGAGACCAGCTGGCTCACGGTGAGGCCGGAGTCGGCGATCTTCTGCTTGACGGCCGCGCTCGTCTCGGCCGACGCGGTGTGCGCCGGGGCCGGGATCGGGTCCTGCCAGAGCAGCTCCTCCGACGGAACCTCGGGACCGACGTAACGGCTGACCGGCCCCATGTCGCGGTGGGTCAGCTTGAACCAGGCGCGGGCGAACGCGTCGGCGAACTCGTCCGGGTTCTCCAGGTAACGCCGCGAGATCACCTCGTACGCCGGGTCCATCCGCAGCGACAGGTCGGTCGTCAGCATGGTCGGCCTGCGCTTGGCGCCGCCCTCGTCGGGGGCGGGGATGATCGCCTCGGAGTCCTTGGCCACCCACTGGGCGGCGCCGGCCGGGCTCTTGGACAGCTCCCACTCGTGCCCGAAGAGGATCTCGAAGAAGCGGTTGGTCCACTCGGTGGGCCGGTCGGTCCAGGTCACCTCGAGACCGGAGGTGATCGCGTCGGCGCCCTTGCCGGTGCCGTACTTGTTCAGCCAGCCCAGGCCACCGGTCTCGATCGGCGCAGCCTCGGGCTCGGGGCCGACATTGGCCTCGGGGTCGGCGGCACCATGGGTCTTGCCGAAGGTGTGGCCGCCGGCGATCAGGGCGACCGTCTCCTCGTCGTTCATCGCCATCCGGCCGAACGTCTCGCGGATGTCGTGCGCAGCGGCGATCGGGTCGGGGTTGCCCTCCGGTCCCTCCGGGTTGACGTAGATCAGGCCCATCTGGACCGCGGCCAACGGGTTCTCCAGGTCGCGCTCGCCCGAGTAGCGCTGCTGACCGCCTCGGTCGCCGCCGAGCCACTCGGTCTCCGGACCCCAGTAGACGTCGTCGTCGGGCTCCCACGCGTCGACGCGACCGCCGGCGAAGCCGAAGGTCTCGAAGCCCATCGACTCCAGCGCGACGTTGCCGGTGAGGACCAGCAGGTCGGCCCACGAGAGCGCGTTGCCGTACTTCTTCTTGACCGGCCACAGCAGACGGCGGGCCTTGTCGAGGTTGCCGTTGTCGGGCCAGGAGTTGAGGGGCGCGAAGCGCTGCTGGCCGGTGCCGGCGCCGCCGCGACCGTCCTGCACGCGATAGGTGCCCGCGCTGTGCCAGGCCATCCGGATCATGAGGGGGCCGTAGTGGCCGAAGTCCGCGGGCCACCAGTCCTGGCTGTCGGTCAACAGGGCGGTGATGTCGGCCTTGACCGCGCCGAGGTCGAGCGAGGCGAACGCGGCGGCGTAGTCGAAGTCGGCGCCGAGCGGGTTCGACACCGGCTGGTTCTTGGCGAGGATCTTGAGGTTGAGCCGCTCGGGCCACCAGGCGCTGTTGGCGTCACCCTGCGTGGGGTGCATCCCGCCGTCGTGCAGCACGGGGCAACCGCCTGACGCGCCGTTCTCGTTCATCTCGCCGACCTCGGCGTTGGCCTGGTTCTTGTCGGAGGTGTCGACGGCTCGGGCGGAGTCGTTGGGCAGGTCGTCGGTCATGGGGGTCCCTTTCAGTGGCTGCTGGTCGTGCTGGCAGGAGTTCGTGCGGTCGAGCAGGCGGGGCAGGTGCCCCAGTAGGTGACTTCGGCCTCGTCGACGACGAAGCCGTGGGTGTCGGAGGCGTCGAGGCAGGGGCGTACGCCGACCGCGCAGTCGACGTCGGCGACCACGCCGCACGAGCGGCACACGACGTGGTGGTGGTTGTCGCCGACCCGGAGCTCGTAGCGGGCGACCGACCCGGCGGGCTGGATCCGCCGCACGAGCCCGACCTCGGTCAGCGCACCGAGCACGTCGTAGACGGCCTGGTGGGACACCCCCGGCTCCTCGGCGCGCACGGCGGCGAGGACGCTGCCGGTGTCGGCGTGCGGATGGCGGCGTACGGCGCGCAGGACAGCCAGGCGCGGGCGGGTGACCCTCAGGTCAGCGCTGCGGAGCAGCTGCTCGAAATCGCTGTCGGCTTCCATCACTCCCCACCCTGCCCCCCTTTCTTGAACGGGTCAAGTTTTCTCGGGCTCGGCTCTGGCCTTCTCCATGTGCGATCGACTCCCACCTGTGGAAAGGTCGTTGGCCTCTCGGCACCCAGACCGCCCGATCCATCAGTGAGGAAGAAGCGTGTCCACCACTCCTGACCATCCACCCGCAGCGCCGCTCGAGGCTGAAGTCCCGGTCCAGTCGGGGCTACGTCCCGGCTCAGCCGTCCCCGCGCCTCGCGTGTTCTGGCCGGCCGCCGGCATCGTGACGGTGTTCGTCGTCCTGGCCGTCATCTTCCCCGAAGGGCTCGGCGACACCCTGGGCCTGCTGAGCGACACCGTCATCGGTGACCTCGGCTGGTTCTACGTGCTGCTCGTCAGCTCCTGCATCGCGTTCGCCCTGTGGGTCGCGCTCTCCCCGATGGGCAACGTCGTGCTCGGCAAGGACGACGAGGAGCCCGAGTTCGGGATCAAGTCGTGGTTCTCGATGCTCTTCGCCGCCGGCATGGGCATCGGGCTCGTGTTCTGGGGCGTCGCCGAGCCGCTCAACCACTTCGCTTCACCTCCCCCGGGCACGGACGGCGGCGAGGCCGACGCAGCCCGCGCGGCGATGGACACCACGTTCCTGCACTGGGGTCTCCACGCGTGGGGCATCTACGTGGTCGTCGGGCTGGCGGTCGCCTACGCCGTGCACCGCAAGGGACGTCCCGTGTCCATCCGCTGGGCCCTGGAGCCGATCTTCGGCAACCGGGTCAAGGGTGCGCTCGGCGACGTGATCGACGTGATCGCCATCATCGGCACCCTCTTCGGCGTGGCGACCTCCCTGGGCTTCGGCGTCAGCCAGGTCAGCGCCGGCATGGCGTACCTCGGCTTCGTCGACAACGCATCGACGACCCTCAAGGTCCTGCTCATCGCCGGCATCAGCGCGATCGCGATCGCGTCGGTGGTCACGGGCGTGGACAAGGGCATCAAGTGGCTCTCCAACATCAACATGGGCCTGGCGGGTGCGCTGTTGCTGGTCGTGGCCGTGCTCGGACCGACGGTGTTCATCCTCGGCGACTTCGTGCAGCAGCTGGGCTCCTACGCCCGCAACTTCTTCGAGCTGTCCTTCCGCACCATGAGCTTCCAGGGCGAGGAGGGCACGTCCTGGCTCTCCGGCTGGACCACGTTCTACTGGGGCTGGTGGATGAGCTGGGCGCCGTTCGTCGGTGTCTTCATCGCGCGCATCTCCCGCGGGCGCACCGTCCGCGAGTTCGTCACCGGTGTTCTGCTGGTGCCGACGCTGGTGACCTTCCTGTGGTTCTCCGTCATGGGCGGCTCCGCGATCTACCGCGAGATGTTCGGCAACGGCGGCCTGATCGGCGAGGACGGTGCGGTGTCCACGGACGCCGCGCTGTTCCAGTTCCTCGGGGGTCTGCCGGCCTCCGGCCTGCTCAGCGTGGTGGCCATGATCCTGGTCGTCGTGTTCTTCGTGACCAGCTCCGACTCGGGCTCCTTCGTGGTCACGATGCTCGGCAGCGGCGGCGACCCCTCGCCGCCGGTCTGGAGCCGCGTCTTCTGGGCAGTCCTGGAGGGCGTCATCGCAGCCACGCTGCTCATCGCCGGAGCGGTCACCGGAGGCGACGGTCTCGGTGCGCTGCAGACGATGGCCATCCTGCTGGCGCTGCCCTTCAGCCTGGTGATGATCGGGATGATGGTCGCGACGGCCAAGGCGCTTCTGCACGAGAACTGGCTCAACCAGAAGGCCGAACGACGGTTGCTGGCCGCCGAGGTCGCCGGCGAGATCGCGCGGGTCAGTGGGTCATCCCCCGGACCCATCCGCGACGACCGGCCGCCCAGGGCGCCCCGCAGGACCTGAGCGCGGCGGGGCGCCGGCCTCCTCTGGCGTTGTTTCACCATGGGATGTTGGTGAGCCTGCACTTCCCCACGTCAATTGACGCAGGGGAGTGCATGTTCATCGACATCCCATGATGAACAGTCAGGGGAGGTCGGCCGCCTCGCGCAGCCACTCCCACGCCCGAGCCCTGGCGTCCGCGCTCGGACGGGTGGAGGGCAGCAGGCTGGTGGGCCGCTCGACGCGGTCGTGCCAGAACTTCCCGGTGGGCGGAGCAGGCTCTGCGGCCGCCAGCCAGACGCTCGTGTCGGCGCCCTGGGCGTCGTCGCGCAGCACAGGTCGGGTGATCGCGCGGAACCTCGGCAACGACTCCTGCACCCCCGGCGTGTCCGCCCAGCCCGGGTGCATGGTCGCCACGGTGATCCGGTCGGCCGACCAGCGCTCGGCCAGGAGGGGCGCCATCTCGACCTGCCAGCGCTTGGATCGCGCGTACGACGTCGCGGGCGCGTAGTCGCCGGTGAGGTAACCCGGGTCGTCGGCGCGCAGCGGCTGGCTGTACATCCCACCGCTGCTGACGAACACGACCCGACCACCGGCCAGCGGGCCGCGCAACGCCTCGGTCATCACGACCGGTCCGAGCAGGTGCACGGCCATGCTGAGCTCGAAGCCCTGCGGCGACTCGGTGCGGGTCGGCGGCATCATGCCGGCGTTGTGCACGACGGAGTGGAGGTCGTCGACCTCGGCGGCGAAGTCGGCAGCAAAGCGGCGTACGTCGTCGAGGTCGGACACGTCGCAGCGCCACAGTCGCAGCTCGACACCGGGCCGCGCCGCCCTGATCCGGTCGGCGACCCGCGCCCCCTTGGCCGCGTCGCGCACGAGCATGTGCACGGCCGCGCCGAGGTCGGCGACGCCCTCGACCGTGGCGACGCCGAGTCCGGAGCTGGCCCCGGTCACCAGGACGTGGCGGCCCTCGAGCGCCCCGGCGGGCGGGTCTGCGGGCCAGCCGGGCAGCGCCCGTCGTACGGCCAGGCCGATGGTGGTGTAGCCCAGGACCAGCGATCGGTCCATCGCGGTGTCGATCGCGCGGGCGAGCAGGGGGCGGGTCACGACGTCAGCTCGCGTCGAGACGGGACAGCTCGTCCGCGGTCAGCTCGATCTCGGCCGCGGCAGCGGAATCGGTGATCGAGGAGGCTCGCTTGGCGCCGGGGATCGGGATGACGCAGGGCGACTGGGCGAGCTCCCAGGCCAGGGCGACCTGCTGGGCGCTCACGCCGCGTTCCTGCGCGATCTCGGCGAACGCCGGGTGCTTGTCGGCGAGCTCCTTGGCATCGGACAGGCCGCCCAGCGGGCTCCAGGGCAGGAAGGCCAGGCCGAGCTCCTCGCAGACCTCGATCTCGGGCTTGCTCGAGCGGAACTTCGGGCTGAACTGGTTCTGCACGCTGACCAACGCGTCGCCGAGCACCGTGTGCGCGGCCCGGATCTGGTCGGGGTCGGCATTGGAGAGGCCGAGGTGCGCGACCTTGCCGCCGTCAGCGATCTCCTTGAGCGTGGCGATGACCTCGTCGTAGGGGACCTTCGGGTCCGGGCGGTGGTGCTGCCACAAGGAGAGCTGCTCGACGCCGACGCGCTGGAGGCTCTCGTCGACGGCCCGGTGCAGGTGGGCCGCCGAGCTGTCGACGTCCCAGCCGCCGCCCTCGGTGCGGACGTGGCCCCCCTTGGTCGCGAGGAGCACCTGGTCACGGACCCCCAGCTCGTCGAGGATCGAGACGACCAGCCGCTCGTTCGCACCCTGCGCGTCAGCGCCCAGCTCGTCGCCGGGGCCGTAGGCGTCGGCCGAGTCGAAGAGGGTGACGCCGGCCTCGAGCGCGGCGGACACGGTGTCGAGGAGCTGCTGGCGGGGCTGGGTGCCGGTCTGGTCGAAGGTCATCAGGCCGAGGCCGATGGCCCCGACCTGCTGGTTCCCGAGGGTGCGAGTCTGCATGCGCCTGACCCTACGTGGGCCCCACTAGGGACCTTCGACCCTTGGTGGACACGTCCGGGGACCGGCATCTGAGTTCCGCGATCGACGGAGGCTGGGTAGGTTCCACCGGTGAACATCGCGGTGCTGGTGGCGGGCGTGGCGGCTGCCGCATTCGGAGGTGACCTGTTCGTGCGCGGCGCCGTGGGACTGGCCGCATGGGCCCGCGTGCCGGCCGGGATCATCGGCGCGACGGTGGCGGCGTTCGCCACCTCCAGTCCCGAGCTGTCGGTGGGCACACAAGCCGCACTGGCGGGCACCCCGGAGATCGCCCTGGGCGACGCACTCGGCAGCAACGTCATCAACATCGCCATCGTGCTGGGGATCATGCTCGTCAGTGGACCGCTCCTGGTGGACCGGCGTGAGCTGCGCCGTGAGCTCAACGTCGCCGCACTCGCGCCGGTACTGACCCTGCTGGCACTCGTGGACGGGGAGCTGGTGGCACTCGAGGCGGTCGTCCTGCTCGCGGTGTTCGCCGGATGGCTGGTGCTGGTGACGCGGGCGGCACGCCGGGCGCGAAGGGACGCAGCCGCGGAGCTCGGTGCGAGCGCGCACGGGGTGGCGCTGGCGAGCGCCATCGCAGGCCTGGCGCTGCTGGTGCTCGCCGGTCGACTCATCGTGATCGCCGCCAACGGCATCGGTGCCGACCTGGGGCTCGACCCCTTCGTGGTGGGCGCCACGCTCGTCGCCCTCGGCACGTCGACCCCCGAGCTGGTCACCACCATCGTCTCGCGACGACGCGGGCACGTGGAGATCGGCGTTGGTGCCCTGCTGGGCAGCAACGTCTTCAACAACCTGTGGATCGTCGGTGTCGCGGCGCTGATCCACCCGATCCGGGCCGACGTGAGCGAGGTGCTGCTCGCCATCGTCGCCTGTCTGGTCGCGCTCGGGCTGGTGACCCCCTTCCGGGCGATACCGATGGGCCGGACTCGCGGAGTCCTGCTGCTCGCCGTCGCGGCGGCCTACATGGTGGGCACGGTGCTCATCGGCACGTGAGCGGTGACCGGCCGACCGTCATCCGGTCTTGGCGACGAGCACCGAGCAGGGAGCGTGGTGCACCACCGCGGCGGTGACGGAACCGACCAGCAGCCCCCGGATGCCGCCGTTGCCGCGCGCGCCCAGCGCCACCAGGTCCGGCGATCGGTCGGCGATGGCCGTCAGGATCACGGTGCGGGTGTCGAAGTCCGCGGTGTGCGACAGCGCCGCCGCGGTTTCCTCGGTGACGTGCTCGACACCGTGCGCTCGCAGCTCTGCGGCAGCCTCCTCCACCGCCGCACCGGTCTGGTTGCGCTCGTCGTCGACCCCGAGCACGACGACCCTGCAGGTGGTGAGCCAGGGCAGCGCCAGCAGCGACTCGAGGGCTGCCCGCGAGTGCGCGGAGCCGTCCGTGCACAGCAGCACGTCCTGGGTCGCCTTCGCCGAACGCACCACGACCACCGGCGCGAGGGGCCGGTGCGACCCCACGAGCCACTCCGTGGTGCTCCCGAGGTGGAGTCTCTTCCACAGTCCGTGGCCGCGGGGGCCGACAGCCACCAACGCCGCGTCGGCGCAGGAGTCGAGAACCAGGCGGGGATCGGCCTCGGCGAACAGGTGCTCGACCTCGGCCTCGCCGGTGAAGAGTCGCCGAGGGTGCGGTGACTCCCAGGGATGGAGGGTGCTCCGCTCTGCTCCGACGGGTGGACCGATCTTGGGGACCTGGGCCGTGACCACTGAGATTCGCCATGCGGGCCAGCGGTGGTTGTTCACCCAGAGCCAGACCACGTCCGCCGCGGGAGAGCCGTCGTCGCCCACCACCAGCCTCGGTGCTGAGACGGCCTGCGCCCGGTCCGGGTTCTCGGTGCTCATGACGACTCCTTGTTCACTGCGGCGACAGGCCCGGGAGCGCGCCGGGCGTGGTCTCCCGTGCCTCGCAGCATCACCGCTTCCGCTGGCGGAGGCCAGAGTCCAAGGTCCTGTGCATCCCCGACCGATGACAGGTGCGGTCCGCCGGCGCCGAGGCGACGATGGGGTCATGGACGAACGGACCCTGATCTTCCTCGCGTTGTGGAGCCTCGGTCTGGTCGCGGGATTCTGGATGGTGCGTCGCGGGCACGACCCGCGCTGGATCTACCTCGGGGCGCTGCTCGGTCCGATCTTCGTGCCGATCGCGGTGGAGCGCGTCCGCAGGGGATCCGTGGTCGTCGGACCCCATCCCGCCTCCCGGGCCAACGGTGACCTGCGGGTGATGGTGGGCTACGACGGTTCGCCGGAGTCGCGCGGGGCCGTGACTGCGGCCCAACGGATGTTCCAGCCTCGCGCCATCACGCTCGTCCTGGCCCAGGTGGTGTCGTACGACGCGGCGGAGGGGGCCGACCACACCGACGTCGATGCCGCGCGCCGCCGGCTGGCCGAAGCGGCCGTCGAGCTCGGCGTTCCCGGGGCGGTCCTGGAGGTTCTCGCCGGGCCACCCGCCGAGACACTGTGCACGCTGGCCCGCGAACAGGACATGGACTTGCTCGTGGTGGGACGACGCGGCCGCGGGCTCTCGCAGATGGTGTTGGGCAGTGTGGCCGAGCGTGTCGTGAAGAACGCTCGCCTGCCGGTGCTGGTCACGCCTGCGTGAGGCGTGCCCGTATTTCACTCGCCCTGTCGGGCCCGCGGGCGGATACTCGAGGAGTCACGGGCGGGAGGCGCGAGATGGCCGTGATCGACGACGTGCTGCACCTCGGCGAGACGCTCGAGCGGTCCTACGTGGTGACCGTCCGGGGCCGGCTGAAGTTCCGGGTCGGCTCCATCGTCTACGTCGCGTTCTCCGAGGACCAGACGGTGATGGGCTTCGCCTTTCCCAAGGTCGAGCGAGCCGCCCTGGTCGAGCACGACCCCCGCTTCGCCCTGCCGCGCGAGTCGGACATGCGCTTCAACTGGGTGCAGGCCACCCTCGCCGCGCTGGACGTGACGGAGGCCCGGGAGCTGGTGGTCGACGCCTGGCGGATGGTGGTGCCGCCGAAGGTGTCCCTGGCCTATGACCTGGCCCACCCCGACGGTCCGGGACGAGGTCGACCAGCACCGCCCGGGGTCCGGGCGCCGGCTCCGTGACCCTCGCCCCGCGCTGAACCCTGCGCCTCGGTCAGGTGGCGTGCAGGTTCGACGCGGCACGCTGCTGGCCGACCCTGCGAAGGACGCGGGTCCGAGGAGGTACCGATGTTCGACCTGGTCAACGGACTGCCCGTGCACCCACTCGTGGTGCACGCCATCGTGGTGCTGCTGCCGCTCGCCGTGCTGGGCACGATCGCGATCGCGGTGAAGCCGGGGTGGCGACTCTCCTACGGTCCGCTCGTGGTGGCGTCCGCGGTGCTGGCCACCGTGCTCATCCCCGTCGCCACCTCGAGCGGGGAGGCGCTGGAGAAGCACGTGGGCGACCCCGGTGACCATGCCGCGCTGGGCGATCAGCTGATCTGGTTCGCCGTTCCCCTCCTCGTGTTCTCCGCGGCGATGGTGTGGCTCGAGAGGCGCAAGGCCGCCGACAAGCGTCCGATCGGACCGTCCGTGCTGCCTGCACTCGTCGTCGGCATGGCCGTGGTGGCCGCCCTCGCAACCGGGGTGCAGGTCTACCGCGTCGGCGACTCCGGCGCGCGGTCCGCCTGGGGCGACCAGGTCAGCTCATCCGCGGGACACTGAGGCATGGCTCGACGTGCGGGTCGCAACGGGAGAGGGTGAGCGCGTGCTGACCATCGGTGTCTGCGAGGACCAGGAGCCGATCCGCAAGGTGCTGGTGCGCGGTCTGCGCCAGGCCGGGCACGAGGTCGTGGCCGCCCATGACGGCCGAGAGGCGCTCGTGCAGTTCAGCCCCGACCAGGCGCTGGACGTCATCGTGATGGACATCGGGCTCCCCGACTCCGACGGGCGCGACGTCGTACAGGCCCTCAAGTCAGCCGGCCAGCACGCCCCGGTCCTCTTCCTCACCGCCCTCGGCGCCAGCCACGAGCTGCTGGCCGGCTTCGCCGCGGGCGCCGACGACTACGTCGTCAAGCCGTTCGAGATCAAGGAGGTCCTGGTCCGCCTGCAGGCCCTCGCGCGGCGCGGCCCCGAACGACGCCTGCAGGCCGGGGGCCTGGTGCTGGACCCGGTCGCCCACGCGGCACGCAGCGAGCACGGTCAGGTGCTGCTCACCCCCACGGAGTTCAGGATGCTGGCCGCCATCACCTCGCGCCCGGGAGAGGTCGTACGCCGCCGCACCGTCGTCTCCGCGGCGTGGCCCGACGGCGCGGTGGTCTCCGAGAACACGATCGACTCCTTCGTCCGGCGCATCCGCGCGAAGCTCGACGAGATCGACTCACCGACGGTGATCGACACCGTGCGTGGGGTCGGGTTCACGACGTCCGAACGAGGGACCGACCGCCCGTGAGCTGCCCGTGAGCGAGGCCCGCAGACCGACCACGGTGCGCCGACGTCTGGTGGCGCTCACCGGCACCCTGTCGGCGGTCGTCGCGCTGGGACTGGTCGTCGTCGTCCAGGTGGTGCTCGCGGGCGCCTCGACCGACGCCGTTGCCCGGGTGCTGGAGGACCGTGCAGACGCGCTCATCGGATCCGTCACCTCCACCGGTGGCGAGCTCGTGGTCCCCGACGCACGCCTGGACCCGGGCGTCGCGGTCTACGACGGCTCCGGGGCACGGGTCGCCGGATCCGTCCCGCCGTCGCTGCAGGCCTCCTTCGGCGAGCTGCAGGGCACCACCTCCACCTCGGTCTTCGCCAAGAGCGACGACTACTCGGTGATGGCCCGGCCCTTCACCCTCGCGGACGGCACCAACGGCGTCGTGGTGCTGTCCGAGCCGCTCGCTCCCTACGAGAGGGACGAGCGGGCCGCGCTGACGGTCTCCGTCTCAGCGGGTGTGCTGATGGTGGTCCTCGCGGTGCTGATGGCGGCGTGGATCAGCCGCCGGGCACTGGCCCCGGTGCAGGCGATGGCCGAGACCGCACGTGAGTGGAGTGAGCACGACCTCGACCGCAGGTTCGACCTCGGCCAGCCCACCGACGAGATCCGTGCCCTGGGACAGACCCTCGACCAGCTGCTCGACAAGGTGGCCACCGCGATCCGTGCCGAGCAGCGGCTGACCTCCGAGCTCGCGCACGAGCTGCGCAGCCCCCTCACCGCGATCCAGGCGACCGCCGAGCTGATGGCGATGCGCACCGACCTCGACCAGCAGCTGAGCGACGACGTCGCCGACGTCCTGGACGGCTGCCGGGCGATGGCCGCGACCATGACCGTGCTGCTCGAGATCGCCCGGCAGCAGGCGTCGGGAGACCAGTCCGAGACCACCACCGGCGTACGACTGGGCGAGGCGGTGCGTGCCCAGCACCCCGACCCGCGGCTCGTCGTCGACCTGCCGCCGGCTCTGGTCGTCGACGCGCCCATGGCGGTGGTGCTGCGGACCCTTGCTCCCGTGATCGACAACGCGCTTCGCCTCGCGCGACAGGTCACGCTCGACCATGCGCCCGGCCCCGACACCGCCTCGGTGACCCTGCGCGTGCACGACGACGGACCGGGCGTCGACCCGGAGCTGGTGGACCGGCTCTTCGAGCCCGGCACCACTGACCGCGTCGGCTCCGGGAGCGGCCTGGGGCTGTCGCTCGCCCGTCGCGTGGCCCGCAGCACGGGCGGCGACGTGACCCTCCTGGACGACGCGCGTCCCGGGGCGACCTTCGCCGTGACGCTCCCGGGCCATGGCCCACCCGACAGTCGGGTGGTCGGCGGCCGGCGCACCTGAGGCTTCCCCCAGGTCAGGCGAAGATCCCGAGCATGAGGACGCCCAGGAAGACCCCGCCCACGTACGCGCCCAGCGCCCACTCCAGCAGGTGCGGTGCCAACCACCGGACGAGCAGCACGCTCACCACGAAGCAGGCGAGGGTCAACGCCGCGTAGCCCGCGAGCGCGGGGATGCGGATGCCTGCGTCGCGGTCGCCGCCGAAGCCGGTGTACTCGAACCAGATCAGCAGGGCGCACGGCACGGTGAGCCAGCCGCCGAGCAGGGCGCCGGCCAGCGCGACCCCCGACCGCGGGGCGCTCAGCCGCCGACCCGTTCACTGGTGGTTCGCGACTGGCCGCGGCCGCGGTGGCGACCGGGGGAGGGTCCGAGGAGTGTCTCCATGGGAGTACCGAACCTCAAGGTCCAGCGAGGTGGCAAGGGGTGCGCCATCGCTGCGCTCTCGTCGGCCCCCTGCACCGCCTCCTGGTCAGTGGCGGACGTCGGCCGGGCCGCTGTCAGTCGGCATCCCGGCGGCGAGCCACGCCTCCATGCCGCCGATCACGTCGGTGGCGTCGAGGCCGAGATCTTGAAGGCTCTTCGCGGCGAGCGACGAGCTGTAGCCCTGACAGCACACGACGATCAGCTGGGTGCCGTCAGCGGCTTCCGGGATCGATGACGAGCTGGTCGGGTCGAGCCTCCACTCGAGAACCGTGCGATCGATCACGAGAGCTCCGGGGAGGTCACCCTGCGTGGCCCGCTGCTCGGACGTCCTGGTGTCGACGAGGAGCGCCTGTCCCGCGAGGGACCGGCGCCAGGCCTCCTCCGCCGACAGTCGTGTCAGATGGGCGCGGGCGTCGGCCAGGGCGGAGTCGATGCGGCTGCGCTCCGGAGGTCCCACGTCAGCCCTGGGCCATGTCCACGAACCTCGAGTAGTGGCCCTGGAACGCCACGGTGAGGTCGCGGGTGGGGCCGTTGCGGTGCTTGGCCACGATCAGGTCGGCCTCGCCGGGACGCGTCGACTCCTTCTCGTAGGCGTCGTCACGGTGGAGCAGGATCACCATGTCGGCATCCTGCTCCAAGGACCCCGATTCGCGAAGGTCGCTCATCATCGGGCGCTTGTCGCCGCGCTGCTCGGGACCACGGTTGAGCTGGGAGAGCGCGATGATCGGCAGCTCGAGCTCCTTGGCGAGGAGCTTGATGTTGCGGGAGAACTCCGAGACCTCGAGCTGACGGGACTCGACCTTCTTGCCCGAGCTCATCAGCTGCATGTAGTCGATGACGATGAGCTTGAGGTCGTGGCGTTGCTTGAGGCGCCGCGCCTTCGCCCGGATCTCCATCATCGTCATGTTGGGGCTGTCGTCGATGAACATCGGCGCCCCGGAGACCTGGCCCATCTTGCGGGCGAGCTTCTCCCAGTCGTCGTCGCGCATGGTGCCGTTGCGGATGTGGTTGAGCGGGACCTTCGCCTCGGCGGAGAGCAGACGCATCATGATCTCCGAGCGCGTCATCTCGAGGCTGAAGAAGCAGCTCGTGAGGTTGTTGTGGATCGACGCCGCACGACAGAAGTCCAGGGCGAGGGTGGAGTTGTGGGTCGGGATCATCGACCGACCGGCGAGGTAGAGGTGGTCGGCGTTGTCGACCTGGACGCACCGCACCGGAACCGAGGCAACCGGTGCGACGACCTCGACCTTCACCAGCGATCCGTCCGGCATCGCGATGGTGTGGACGCGGTCGAGCGTGGCCGCGAGGTGAGCGGTGGTCACGACCGAAGATCGTGGAGCTCCCGAGTCGGATGATGACTCAGGAACTCCACGATCCGGCGTGACGATGACGGGCGCCGCCTGCACAGGGGTCGTCAGCCACTGGTGCTCCGCATCAGCGACGATGACCGAGCCGTCCGAGAAGGTGACCTCGAAGCACGGCCGACCCTCCATGACCTCGGTCGCCGCGACCACGCGGGTCGCACGCCCGTCCGCATCGACGAGGAGATCGCCGACAGAGACCTCCTCCATGGTCGTCCACCCCGAAGGTGTGGGGAGGGGTGTGTCGAGGGCGAGTGCCTTCCCCATGGCGGGCCTGGCCGCCACGATGATCATCTGGCCCGAGTGGAGACCGTTGGTCAGGTCGTCGAGGTCGGCGAAGCCGGTCGGCACGCCGTAGAGGCCGGCCTCACGGTTGCCGATCATCTCGATCTCGTCGAGGACGCCGCTCATGATGTCGCTCAGCGGCGCGTAGTCCTCGGATGCGCGGCGGTCGGTGACGCGGTAGACCTCGGCCTGGGCGCTGTCGACGACGTCGTCGATCTGGCCCTCGCCGGCATAGCCCAGCGCCGCGATCCGGGTGCCGGCCTCGACGAGGCGGCGCAGCACGGCCTTGTCGCGCACGATCTCGGCGTAGTAGCCGGCGTTGGCCGCGATCGGCACGTTGGCCGAGAGCGTGTGGAGGTAGGGGGCACCGCCGATGCGCTGGAGCTCGCCGCGCTTCTGCAGCTCTGCGGCCACGGTGATCGGGTCGGCCGGCTCGCCGCGACCGTAGAGGTCGATGATCGAGTCGTGGATCACCTCGTGGGCCGGGCGGTAGTAGTCGACGCCCTTGAGCGCCTCGATCACGTCGGCGATCGCGTCCTTGGACAGCAGCATCGAGCCGAGCACGCTCTGCTCCGCGGCGTTGTCCTGCGGAGGCGTGCGGTCACCGGCCGAACGCGGCGCGTTGCCGGGCTCGTAGGCCGCCGGGCCGTCGCCCCAGGCCTGGTCGGTGTCCCCTTCGAAGGTGACGCTCACCGGTGCTCCCTCCGTCGTGCTGCTCACCGCCACTGGCTCGACGCTAGGGACGACCACCGACATCGCGTCGGCAACCCCCCCGCGCGAGGCTCTTGCCGCGCGTGAACCTACGTGCTCCCACACGCCATGGGAAGCCGACGGCGCCAAGTTATCCACAGGGTCTGTGGACAACCTGCGCACTCGCGTGGACAGTGCGCTGACCGGGGTGCACAGGCAGTGGATCCTGCTGTGGACAAGGTTCGAACTTCGAGCTGAACATGTGCTCTGACCTGCGAAAACGTCGTGCACACCCTGTGGATCAAAATCCCCACCCTTGTTGCCACGCTCATCGGTCCACCATCTGGATGCCAGCGGTCGCTTTGTCGACACGACCCCGTGACGACCCTCATCCACACCGCCGTACACAGGTTGGCCCGAACGGACTATGTACACGTCCGGCGCGCCCGGGGTATGTC
Organism: uncultured Actinomycetota bacterium; assembly: GCA_963843815.1. GTDB lineage: Bacteria > Actinomycetota > Actinomycetes > Propionibacteriales > Nocardioidaceae > Nocardioides. The sequence goes on from CAWJLX010000010.1 coordinate 119,392, forward strand.
GCGTGCGAGCAGGCGGGGGTGGGGCGGATCGGTGCCGCGGCACCAGACCTACGCTGCTGTGCGTGAAGGCCATCGACCGGGAGATCCTGCGCCTGGCCGTTCCCGCATTCCTCGCCCTGGTGGCCGAACCGCTCTTCCTGCTCTCCGACGCGGCGATCGTCGGCCACCTCGGCACCCCGGAGCTGGCCGGCCTCGGCATCGCGGCAGTCATCCTCCAGACCGTCGTGGGCCTGTGCGTGTTCCTCGCGTACGGCACCACCGCCAGCGTGGCGCGCCACCTCGGCGCCGGCGACCTGCGCGCCGCGCTCGCGCAGGGGGTCGACGGCGTCTGGCTCGCGATCACCATCGGCACCCTCGCCACGCTCGGCGGGATCCTCGCCACCCCGGCACTGGTCGGTGCCTTCGACACCGGGTCCGAGGTCGCGGAGCAGGCCGAGACCTACCTCGCGATCGCCTTCCTCGGCACCACCCCGCTCCTGATCATGCTCGCCGCGACGGGAGTCCTGCGGGGACTGCAGGACACCCGGACTCCGCTGCTCGTGGCCGTCGTCGGCAACGGCCTCAACGTCGCCCTCAACGTCGTCCTCGTCTACGGCCTCCACCTCGGCATCGCCGGCTCCGCGATCGGCTCGGTCATCGCCCAGGTGCTCTCGGCCGTCTGGCTGGTGCTCGTCGTGGTCCGGGCCGCCCGTGAGCACGGTGCCCCGCTCTCCCCCGACCGGGCCGGGATCCTGGCCTCGGCACACGCCGCGGTGGCCCTCGTGATCCGCACCCTGGCCCTGCGCGCGTGCCTGCTCGTCGGGACGTACGCCGTCACCCGTGTCGGCACGCAGGGCACCGACGTCAACGTGGCCACGCACCAGATCGCGCTGACCCTCTGGACGTTCCTCGCCTTCGCCCTCGACGCGATCGCGATCGCCGCCCAGGCGCTCACCGGCCGGGCGCTGGGCAGCGGTGACGTCGACAGCACCCGGCAGCTGACCCGGCGGATGATCCGTTGGGGCTGGGGCAGCGGGATCGTCGCCGGGCTGGGACTGGCCGCGGTCTCGCCGTTCATCGGGGCGCTGTTCACCAGCGATCCCGAGGTGCGCGCGCTGCTGGTGCCGGTGCTGCTCGTGGCCGCCCTGGGCCAGCCAGTGGCCGGCGTCGTCTTCGTGCTCGACGGCGTGCTCATCGGCGCGGGTGACGGAGCCTTCCTCGCCTGGGCGGGGCTGGCTGTGCTCGCGGCGTACGCCCCCGCCGCCCTCTATGCGGCCACCCTGCCCCACGGCGTCGTCGCCGTCTGGGTGGCGATGACCGTGGTGTTCATGGGCGCTCGCTGGGTGCTGCTCTCGTCGCGGGCCCGGGGGGAGCACTGGCTCGTCACCGGAGCGCGCGTCCACCCCGGCAGATGAAGGTCTCGTCAACCCGCCCCCTCCGGACCTACTCTTCGGTAGCAAACCTCGTAGGAACGCCTGGGAGAGACATGGAACGACACCGCACCACGGTCCGGCTCAGCATGCTCGCGCTGCTGGCCGGTGCCCTCGTGCCCACCGCTGCAGCGCCTTCCGGCGCTGAGCCGGGGTGCCTCACCGAGGTGCCGAAGCTGGTCGAACCCATCACTGGTCGCGCACTTCAGGACGGGTGCGACGACAGCACCCCGCCGGAGACCGGGCTGTCCTCCTCCAGCACCCCCAATGCGGCGGGCCTCGTGAACGTGTCCACGATGACCTTCACCCTCTCCTCCCAGGTCTCCGACGCGGACATGGGCCCGCTCGGCTTCGAGTGCAGGCTGACCGGACCCGCGCAGGCACACGACTGGCGCCAGTGCACGAGCCCGGTGGCATACGCCGGGCTGCCGGACGCAGCGGCGGGGGCGTACGTCTTCCAGGCGCGCGCCGTGGATCTCGGTGACGCCGCCCTCGACCCCGATGTGCCGCTCGACCCCACCACGACCCCCGACACCCCCGACCACGACCCGTCACCCGCCACGCTCACCTGGGGACAGGACACCAAGGCGCCCTTCGTCTTCGTCACCAGCACCGCCTACGACGCCGCCACTCCCACGCAGCCGGTCGTCACGACCGGTGTCGTCACGATCCGGCTCAACAGCAGCGAGGCCGGCTCCGCCTTCGAGTGCACCGACAACGGTGCTCCGACCGCCTGCACGCCGGGTCGGTGGCAGCTCGAGGAGCCGCGCGCCGGCCGACACGTCATCACCGCCAGGGCACTCGACCGGGCCGGCAACGCCAGCGCCTGGTCGGAGCCCCTCGAGCTCTTCGTGCCGAAGAACCTGACCCGCAAGCGCGGCTGGAAGAAGGTGCACGACACGGGCTACTTCCGCGGTGACGCCCTGAAGGCGAAGAAGCGCGGGACGCGTCTGGTCCTGCCGCGCACCACGGTCGGCGAGCTCCGGCTGGTGGCCCCCCGCGGGCGCGGCCTCGGCAAGGTCCGCATCCGGGTAGGGCGACGGGCCTGGCACGTCGTCGACCTCTCGGGGCGCAGGGCCCGGCTGCGCCAGTACACGGTGATCGACCGCTACTCCGGCGTGCGCACGGGCAGGATCGTCATCACGACACTGAGCGACAAGCCGGTCGTCATCGACGCCGTCGTGGCGCGTCCACGCACTTTCCCGACCGGCAGCTAACCGCTCTCCGGGGGCCCCGAAGGGTTGGTGCGGACTCTCCGTCACGCAGCTCCTTCCCCGAGAAGGCCTGCTGTGCTATGCACTCCGCCGCTGGGAGGGCGTCCTCAGTAAAAGGCGTGTCGCAGGAGGATCTTGCGTCATCGATGTGGTTGACATGCGCTCCGTTGTGACTTGGGATACAGGAGTTCATTTCTTTCCCACACGTGCGTCCGTGCGCATTCACTTCGGCGACGCGCCGGCGTGCGGTGGGTCCATCGAACGGGAGATCCGCGTGATCCGTCGTACCCTCGCGGCCGGCGCTGCCATCAGCGTCACAGCCGCACTCCTCATGCCGTGGGGGACGGCTGCGCAAGCAGCCGACACCTCCCCGGATGATCTGAAGCCGGCGACAGCCTCGGTTGACAAGGCCGGGAAGAAGGGCACCGTCCTCGACCTGGGCACGGGCAGCCGTCCCCAGACCTACATCATCCAGCTCGACTCGCCCGCCGTCCCGACGCGCGACCTCGCCGTCGAGCGGGGCGCGAGCACCCAGCGTGCAGACGGCGCCGCGGCCTACGGCAAGGAGCTGAAGGCCGAGCAGGCCGACCTCAAGGCCTCGATCGGCAGGATCACCGGCGGCACCCCGAAGGTGCTCGACTCGTTCACCCACGCCATCAACGGCATCACGGTGAAGCTCACCCGTTCGCAGGCTCAGCGAGTCGCGCGCATCGACGGCGTCAAGGCCGTCCAGGTCGACTTCACCCGCCAGCTGACCACCGACCGCGGACCCGAGTGGATCGGCGCCCCCACCGTCTGGGACGGCTCCAACGTCCCCGGCGGCGTCGGCAGCAAGGGCGAGGGGATCGTCGTCGGCATCCTCGACACCGGTCTCAACCCGGCCAACCCGTCCTTCGCGGACGTGGGTGGCGACGGCTACGACCACGACAACCCCCGCGGCGCGGGCAACTACGTCGGAGTCTGCGACTCCGCCGACCCGTCCTACATCGCCGACTGGGGCTGCAACGACAAGGTCATCGGCTACTGGAACTTCTCCGGCACGGACACGTATGACGACGACGGTCACGGCAGCCACACCGCCAGCACCTCCGCCGGCAACCAGGTCGAGGCGACGGCCTACGCCGCGAAGGGCACCCCGAACGAGTTCTCGGTGACCTCCACCATCAAGGGTGTCGCTCCCCACGCCAACATCATCGGCTACGACGTCTGCGACGGCGCGGGCTGCCAGGGCAGCTCCATCATCGCCGCCATCGACCAGTCGATCCTCGACGGCGTCGACGTCATCAACTACTCCATCGGTTCGTCCTCGCCCTCCAACCCCTGGAGCGACGCGGACGCCGTCGGCTTCCTCAACGCTCGCGCGGCGGGCATCTACGTGGCCACCTCCGCCGGCAACGACGGCCCCGGTGCCGCCACGCAGGGCAGCCCCGCCGACGTCCCGTGGATCACGTCGGTCGGCGCGACCACGCACGACCGCAAGTACGTCTCATCGGTGATCGACATCGCCGGCTCCGACGCGTCCACCCTGCCCGACATCGAGGGTGCAGGCCTCTCCGGCCCGACCGACGGCTCCTACCCGCTGGTCTACGCCGGAACGATCAACAACAACGCGCTCTGCGAGATCGAGAAGTTCCCGGGGGGCACCGACCTGTCCGGTCAGATCATCATCTGTGACCGAGGCGCGACGGGCCGCGTCGAGAAGGGTGAGGTCGTCGCCTCGTTCGGCGCCGAGGGCATGGTCCTGGCCAACAACCAGGCCAGCGGATCCTCGCTCAACGGTGACGCGCACGCCCTTCCGGCCGCGCACATCACGTACGCCGACGGCGTGACGCTGAAGGACTTCGTCGCCGCCCACCCGGGCGTCGAGGCGGCTCTCTCCGGTGCCGTCGCGGACATCAATGACGCCAACGGCGACATCATGGCGGCGTTCTCGAGCCGCGGTCCCAACCGCGCGGTCTCGGCGATCGGCCCGTCGGTCTCGGCTCCTGGCGTGGACATCCTCGCCGCCGCCGGCACCAACAACGACACGGAGTGGCACTTCATCTCCGGCACCTCGATGGCCAGCCCCCACACCGCTGGCGCCTTCGCCCTGCTCAAGGCCGTCCAGCCCGACTGGACCCCGGCCCAGGCTCAGTCCGCCCTGATGACGACGTCGGAGCGCAACATCACCGACAACGACGGCAGCGAGGCCGACTGGTTCGACATGGGCTCGGGCCGCATCGAGCTCCGCCGTGCCGCCAAGGCCGGCCTGGTGCTCGACGAAGACCTCGCCGGCTACGAGGGCGCTGACCCCTCCATCGGCGGCGACGTCCGCACCCTCAACATGGCCAGCATGGCCGACAACGAGTGCCTGCAGACGTGCGAGTGGACCCGCACCTTCGAGGGCACCGCCACCGGTGTCGGCACGTGGGACGTCTCCGTGGAGAACCTCTCCGACGGAGTGACCTACAGCGTCGACAAGAGCACGATCGAGGTCACCGAGGGTGGTTCGGTCGACGTGACCGTCACGGCCACGCTCGACGCCGGAGTGTCGACCGACACGTGGCTGTTCGGCACCCTGGTGCTGACGCCCGCCGGCGATTCGGCCGCCCCGGTGGCGCACCTGCCCCTGGGCGTCCTGCCCTCGTCGGGTGTCCTGCCCCAGTCGATCGACATCACGACCCGTCGTGACGCCGGTTCGCAGCTCGAGAAGGACCTGGAGGCCATGGAGATCACCGACCTCCAGATCCAGCCGAGCGGTCTCGTTCCCGAGGAGAGCACCTCGCTCACCATCACGGAGGACGGCACCAACGCCGACCCCTTCAACGGCGACGGCACGAAGATCACCGAGCTCGCGGTGCCTGCGGGCGCCACGAGCCTCATCGCCAAGCTCGTCAACCCCACTGCTCCCGACTTCGACCTCTACGTCGGAACCGGCGCGGTGACTGCGGCGAACGTGGTGGCGACGAGCGCCGCGGGCGGCTCGAACGAGAGTGTCCAGATCGCCAACCCTGCTGCCGGCACCTACTGGGTCCTGGTGCAGAACTGGGAGGCGACCACCGCCGGTGGCTCCGACACGACCGATCTGGTCACTGCTGTGGTCGCCGGCGACCAGGGCAACCTGCGAGCCGAAGGCCCGACCGGTCCCGTCGCTGCGGCCACGCCGTTCGACATCCGCACCTTCTGGGACGAGTCCGACATGGAGGCCGGCCAGACCTGGCACGGCACCCTGACGCTCGGCAGCTCGGCGGCCACCTCCGGTGACATCGGGGTCGTCCCGGTGACGATCAACCGGATCGCCGACGACGTGACCAAGACCGCGGACGTGACCGAGGCGGGTCCGGGTGACGTGATCACCTACACCGTCGAGGTCAAGCCCAACGTGAGCCGAGAGGACCTCACCTACTCCATCACCGACACGCTCCCGGCGGGTACGACCTACGTCGACGGCTCCGCCACCGGCGGCGCCACCGTCGCTGACGGGGTGGTCTCGTGGACCGAGAAGCTGGACTCCACCTTCGGTGAGGAGGGCAACTACACCATCACCACGAGTGCCGACGACGCCTCCTGCACCACGCCGTTCGGTCCGGGGTATGTGGACCTGTACGCCGTGTCGTCAGGTGCCATCACCCCCGACCCGGATATCGGCGTCGACGAGGCCTCCGGAGACACGGTCACGTACTCGGCCTTCGCCGGCACGCAGTTCGGGTTCTACGGCAAGTCCTACGGAGGCCTGACGTTCAGCGATGACGGGTTCCTGGTCTACGGCAACGGATATGCAGGCAAGCCCTGGATCCCCCAGTCGGTGCCCGATGTCACTGCTCCGAACAACGTCGCTGCGATGTTGTGGCAGGACATGCAGTTCCGCTACGACGAAGCCAGCAACTCGGGTGTCTCGCTCGCCACGGCGGGCAGCGGCTCTGTTGCCATCGTCGAGTACGACAACATGCGGTTCTATGGCGACGACGCCGGTGACTTCGGCTCGCTCGACATGGAGGTGTTCGCCTTCGCTGGCAGCAACGACCTTGTGTTCGCCTACGACAACATCACGGGCGGAGACCTTCTTGGGAGCGACCCCGACTACCCGGTCACGATCGGCACCGAGAACGCCTCCGGCACTGTGGGTGCGGCACTGGTCAACGCCGGTGACGCGAACACGGTGCTCGAGGACGGGCTGAACGTCTGCGCGGCCTACTCGGAGCCCGAGGGCGGAAGCGGGAGCTTCACCTACCAGGTCACGGTCAACGACGACGTCCACGAGCGCCAGCAACTGGTGAACAAGGCCGTCCACACGACCGACGACCCGGGCGCCAAGCCGGAGACCGTCAGCCAGGCGGTCGTGGTCAAGGGAGCCAAGGAGCGCAGCCAGGTCGCGCTCTCGATCGACCCGAACCGCATCGAGACCGGTCAGACGACCGCGGCCACGGCCACGGTCTTCAGCGCCGGGGAGACGGCCGCCACAGGCTCGGTCGAGTTCTGGGCAGGCACCCGCCTGGCCGGCACCGGCACCTTGGATGCCACCGGCAAGGCCACGGCCACGCTGAGCGGGTTCGCGACGGCCGGGACCATCCCGGTCACCGCGAAGTACTTGGGTGACGCCACCAACCAGGGCAGCACGTCCGCCCCGGTGAACCTGGTGGTGTCGACCCCGAGTGCGCCCACTCCGAAGGTGAGGTCCAAGGTCTCCGTGGACGCACCGAAGGTGATCAAGAAGGGCACGAAGGCCACCCTCAAGATCACCGTGGCCGCACCCAACGTGACGCCCACCGGCACCGTCGAGGTGAAGGTCAAGGGCGCAGTCACGAAGAAGAAGTACTCGCTGACGCTCGACAAGTACGGCATGGCCAAGGTCAAGCTGGCGAAGGCGAAGAAGATCGGCAGGATCAAGGTGAAGGTCAAGTACCTCGGCGACGCCGCGGTCAAGGGCGACATCGAGAAGCTGGTGATCCGGGTCATCAGGCACAACTGATGACCTGAGCGACTGGATCGAGTCGAAGGGGCCGGCGGTGGCGACACCGCTGGCCCCTTCGTCATGTGCGGAACGGCGCCCGGACAGCGTCCGTCAGACTGGCATGATGATCGTGACCCGACACCTCCCCCTGCTCCTGGGCTCCCTCGCCCTCCTGGCGTCGTGCGGCGACCCGACCGAACCACCGAGATCCGCGGAGACCAGCGTGAACCCGAGCCCGACGTCGAGCAGCGGAGCCAGCCCGACCTCTCCGGACGTCGCACGCGCCGTCGACGACCTCGCCGCCACCCTCGAGGTGGACGCCGGCGAGGTCGAGGTGGTGTCGGTGGAGGAGGTCACCTGGCGCGACGGCAGCCGCGGCTGCGCCATCCCCGGGGACTCCTACACGCAGGCGCTCATCGACGGATCCCGCATCCTCCTGCGTGCCGCCGGCACCGACTACGAGTACCACTCGGGTGGATCGCGGCCGCCGGCCCTCTGCGAGAACCCCACCGAGTAGTCCGCATCAGTTGACTGGTCCCGAAGGTGATTGCACGAGTCAGTTGATGCGGACTACCCGGCTGGCGGTGGGAGGCGGACGCACAACGGCCCGCCGCCTCCGAAGAGGCAGCGGGCCGAGGAGTGGCGTCAGTCGGCGATCAGGCCGGGACGACGTTGAGGGCCACCGTGGCGGACACCTCGTCGTGCAGCTTGACCGACACCTCGTGGGACCCGAGCGACTTGATCGGGTTGGCCACGACGATCGTGCGGCGGTCGACCTTCTCGCCCGAGATCTCGCTGATCGCGTCGGCGATCTCCGCGGTGGTGACGGCGCCGAACAGGCGACCGCTCTCACCGGAACGGACCTGCACGTTGACCGCGTTGGCCTCGAGCTTGGTCTTGATCTCCTTGGCGTGGTCCGCATCGCGGGCCGCGCGAGCGGTGCGGGCGGTCTTGATCGACTCGATGGTCTTCTCGCCGCCACGGCTCCAGCGGATGCCGAGGCCACGGGGAACGAGGTAGTTACGGCCGTAGCCGTCCTTGACCTCGACCACGTCGCCGGGGGCGCCGAGGCCGTCGACCTCCTGGGTCAGGATGAGCTTCATGTCTCGTGCTCCTCTCAGCGGCCGGTGGACGTGTAGGGCAGCAGAGCGAGCTCACGCGCGTTCTTGACGGCGATGGCCACGTCGCGCTGGTGCTGGACGCAGTTGCCGGTCACGCGACGGGCGCGGATCTTGCCACGGTCGGAGATGAACTTGCGGAGGAGGGTGGTGTCCTTGTAGTCGACACCGGTCGCCTTCTCCTTGCAGAACTGGCAAACCTTCTTCTTGGGCTTGCGCAGAATTGCCTTGGCCATTGTGGTGCTCCCTTTCAGTGAGCCCGGCCCTGAGGCAATCAGGGACGGAATGGTGGGTGATGAGGGGGTGGATCAGAAGGGAGGCTCGTCGTTGCCGCCGGAGACCCCGGGCGTGGCCCACGGATCGTTCGGCGTCGCGGACTGGCCGCCACCTTGAGGCTGGCCCTGGGGCTGGCCCTGGGGCTGGCCGCCCCAGCTGCCGCCACCCTGCGAGGGAGCCGGGCTGGCCCACGGGTCCTCGGACGTCGCGGGCTGGCCGCCACCGCCCGAGTAGCCGCCGGCACCGCCGCCGCCACCGGAGTAGCCGCCACCGCCGCCGGACCGGGTCGTCTTGGTGACCTTGGCCGAGGCAGAACGCAACGACGGGCCGACCTCCTCGACGTCGATCTCGAAGACGGTGCGCTTCTCACCCTCGCGGGTCTCGTACTGACGTGACTTCAGGCGACCCTGGACGATCACGCGCATGCCCCGTTGGAGGGACTCGGCAACGTTCTCCGCGGCCTGGCGCCAGACAGCGCAGGAGAGGAACAGCGTGTCGCCGTCCTTCCACTCGTTGGTCTGGCGGTCGAAGGTGCGCGGCGTCGACGCGATCCGGAAGTTGGCCACGGGTGCCCCCGAGGGGGTGAACCGCAGCTCCGGGTCGTCGACGAGGTTGCCGATCACGGTGATGGTGGTCTCGCCTGCCATGTCAGGTCTCCTCAGAATGTCCTGCTGATCCGGGTTGCTCTCGGTGTGTCATGCCCATCAAACAGGCAGTCACCGACAGCGGGAAGGGTCTATCCACAGACGCCTCGATGGGCGACTCAGTGAGCGTCGGGACGCATGACCTTCGTGCGCAGGATCGACTCGTTCAGCGTGAGCTGGCGGTCGAACTCCTTGACCGTCGCGGGCTCGGCCGTCAGCTGGATGACGGCGTAGATGCCCTCGGCGTTCTTCTGGATCTCGTACGCCATCCGGCGACGACCCCACACGTCGAGCGACTCGATCGAGCCACCGTCCTTGCGGATCACGTTGAGGTACTTGTCGAGCGACGGCTCAATGGTGCGCTCGTCGAGACTCGGGTCGAGGATGACCATCACTTCATAGTTGCGCATAGCGGTCTCCACCTCCTCTGGGCTAGAGCGGCCACGGGCTTTCCGTGGCAGGAGGACTCTGCGTCAGTGGCGCGCGACATGGATCGCGCTCCACGGTGTTGCTGGTCGCCCGAAGGCAACCGGGCGAGACTACCAGCGGCAGGACCGCCCGCAGGAATCGGAGCGAGCCCTCGCTCAGTCGGCCGAGCGTCGCAGCGCAGCGAGCGCGACGCCAGCGATCGAGGCGAGCAGCGCCAGCCAGTAGCCGAAGCCGTGGCCCTGGTCGATCATGTCGCAGACACCGACCAGGATCCCGCTGTCGTCGCACGAGCCACCCGGCGTCACGAACAGGGCGAGCAGCGTGCAGAGGGCAGCGAGGCCGAACAGCGCGAGAACGGTCGTACGCACGGGGACGGGCAGCGCCACGCCGAGGATCCTGGCGACCAGGAGACCGGCGGCCACGAGCGCGCAGAGCGCACCGAACCACCCGAAGAAGCCGTGCCAGGCGCTGGCCGAGCTGCTGCTGCTGTTGCCGAGGACGTCGAACGAGACGGTGTAGTAGGGCAACAGCGATCCGAGGAAGACCAGGATGCCGGCGCCGATGATGCCCAGGTCGAAGCGGTCGGCACCCTTCAGGGTCGCGACGGCCTCGTTGGCCGAGGTCGACTTCGCCGACGAGGGCGGCGTGGGCTCGGGCGTGGGCTCGGGCGTGGGCTCGGGCGTGGATTCGGACATGGGTGTTCTCCCCCTTGGGGCCCCGCAGTCGGGGCCGGTCAGGCGCGAGGATCCTCCACCGCCGACGGCCACGGCAAACATCCGGTCCAGACCGGAGCCTGTGGACGACGGGCCCCGCGCTGCCGGGAGCCGGATAGCGTCGCAGAGGTGCCTGCCGCAGCGCCCCAGCGTGCCTCCTCCCTCGTGGCGGGGCGCTACCTGCTCCTCGACCAGATCGGCACCGGCGGCATGGGATCGGTGTGGCGGGCCTACGACGAGCGCACCCGGTGCCACGTCGCCGTGAAGGTCCTCGGCCAGCACAGCGCGGCCCTGCTGGCCCGCTTCGTGCGCGAACAGGCGATCCGGGTCCGCCACCCCCACGTCGTCGCACCGCACGGATGGGCGGCGGAGGACGACCTGGTCGTGCTCGCCATGGAGCTGGTGGCCGGCGGCTCGGTCGCCGACCTGCTGCGCGAGCACGGCCCGCTCGATGCCGGCACGACCGCCCTGCTGGTCGAGCAGCTGCTCATGGGGTTGGCGGCCGTGCACGGCGCGGGCCTGGTGCATCGCGACGTCAAGCCGGCCAACCTGCTGCTCGAGGCGACCGGTGAGACGCCTCCGCACCTGCGCCTGGGCGACTTCGGGGTAGCCGCACCGATCGCCGACCGCAGGTTCACGACGGTGCCGGGAGCGATCGGCACCGAGGGCTACATGGCCCCCGAACAGGCGCGCGGCGCCCTGCCGGAGCCGACCCAGGACCTCTACGCCGTGGGGCGGGTGGCGCTCGAGCTGATCACCGGCCTGCCGCCGTCACGGCAGCGCGAGATCCCGTCCCATCCCCTGCGACCACTGCTCGAGCGGCTCCTGGTCGCCGATCCCGACCAGCGGCTGGCCACCGCCGACGCGGCTCTGCGGCTCCTCCGGCGGCTGCCGGTGCCTGGCGGGGGCCATCCGTCGGTGCCGGATCGGCTCGGACCGCCCCCGCGCATCCGGCGTACGACACTGGTGGCGCACGACGGTGACGTCGACTGGGCTGCGTGGGCGGCCGTCGCAGCCCTGGCCGGCGTGGTCGTCAGCTGTCTGTACGTCCTCCTAGGGTGGTCGACATGAGCCGCACCCCGTCCGTCGGCGCCCACGTCGACCAGACCGACCCGATCGCCGAGGCCGTGGCGCGGGAGACATCCCTCGTGCAGTTCTTCCTGGGCGATCCGCAGGGCTACAAGGGCCCCGAGATCCGCTTCGAGGGTGGTGCCGACGCGTTGCGTGAGGCAGCCGAGGTGGCGGGCATCGACCTCTATGTGCACGCCCCCTACATCGTCAACGTCGCGACGACCAACAACCGGATCCGGATCCCCAGCCGCAAGCTCCTCCAGCAGCACATGGACGCGGCTGCGCAGATCGGCGCCAAGGGCCTGATCGTCCACGGCGGGCACGTCAGCAAGACCGACGACCCGGCGGTCGGGTTCGACAACTGGCGCAAGGCCATCGAGGCCACCGACCTCAAGATCCCGCTCCTGATCGAGAACACCGCCGGCGGCGACCACGCGATGGCGCGCCACCTCGACCGGATCGCCGGTGTCTGGGACGCCATCTCCTCGGCCGACGGGTCGGACCGGGTGGGCTTCTGCCTCGACACCTGCCACGCCTGGGCAGGCGGCATCGCGCTCGGCGACGTGGTGGAGCGGATCCGCGCCATCACCGGCCGGATCGACCTGGTGCACGCCAACGACTCGCGTGACGACTTCGGCTCAGGAGCCGACCGCCACGCCAACTTCGGTCAGGGCCGGCTCCCGGCCGACGAGTTCGCGGCCGTGGTGCGCGAAGCCGGCGCGCCCGTCATCTGCGAGACCCCGGGTGGGGCCGCGGAACACCTGGCCGACTTCGCCTGGCTCCGCGACCACCTCTGACCCGTCCCGCGGCCCCGACCGGAGGTCGCCGACGCGACCTCACGAATCGGTCGCCGTTCTCACGAACTTGTTCGGCCCGCGCCGCAACCGAACCGGTCCGGGTGACGTCTGTACCCACGAGGGACCAGACACGTACGGGGGTCGTGTCTGGTCCCTTGTAGCCTCTCCAAGGTGACGACACCCCTGACGCTGCGCCCCATCTCCGTGCAGGAGCACCGCGACTTCATCGCCTCCCAGTCGTCCGCCAGCTTCCTCCAGACGCCCGCCTGGGCCGCCGTGAAGTCCGAGTGGCGTGCCGAGTCGATCGGGTGGGTCCGCGACGGGAGCCTGGTCGGGGCGGGCCTGGTCCTCTACCGCCAGCTGCCCAAGGTCAAGCGCTACCTCGCCTACCTGCCCGAGGGCCCGGTGATCGACTGGTCGGGCGACGACCTCCAGGAGTGGCTGGACCCCCTCACCGCCCACCTCAAGGCACAGGGTGCGTTCGCGGTCCGGATGGGACCGCCCGTGGTCACCCGGCGCTGGTCGGCCGCGCAGGTCAAGGCCGGGATCGCCGACGACTCCGTGCGGCGCCTGGGCGACGTGCCTCCCCTGGAGCGCTCGCAGCGCGGCGCGCGGGTCGTCGCCCAGCTCCACGAGCTGGGGTGGCAGCCGCAGTCGGCCGAGGGCGGGTTCTCGGCCGGACAGCCGCAGTTCAACTTCCAGATCCCCCTCGCCGACGAGGAGGGCAGGCCCCGCTCCGAGGCCGACGTGCTCGCCGGGATGAACCAGCAGTGGCGCCGCAACATCAAGAAGGCGGACAAGGCGGGAGTGGAGGTCGGTCTCGGCGGGCGCACCGACCTCAAGGCCTTCCACGACCTCTACGCCCACACCGCCGAGCGCGACGGCTTCACGCCGCGGCCGCTGTCCTACTTCGAGGCGATGTACGACGCGCTCCTGGCCGAGGACTCCGACCGGATCCAGCTGTGGCTCGCGCGGCACGAGGGCGACCTGGTCGCCTCGACCATCGCGATCCGGGTGGGCACCCACGCCTGGTACTCCTACGGCGCGTCGTCGACGGAGAAGCGCGAGGTGCGCGGGTCCAACGGCGTCCAGTGGGCGATGATCCGGCATGCCCTCGCGGCCGGTGCGCAGGTCTACGACCTCCGCGGCATCACCGAGACGCTCGACGCCGACGACCCGCACGTCGGGCTGATCCAGTTCAAGGTCGGCACGGGCGGCGAGGCCGTCGAGCACGTCGGCGAGTGGGACCGGCCGATCAACCGCGTGCTCTACAAGGCCTTCCAGGTCTACCTGGCGAGGCGCGGATGAGCGAGCGAGTCATCGAGCACCGCGCATGAGCCTCACGCTGACCGTCGACGGCGAGCGCTGGCGCTCCCACCTCCTGGCGACGGTCACCAGGACCCCGGCGATCGTCCCGGTGGCGAAGGGCAACGGCTACGGCCTCACCGTGGGCCGGCTCGCCCGGAGGGCACAGTGGCTCGCCGAGCACGCGGATCAGACCGGCGCGCAGATCGACCTCCTGGCGGTCGGCACGTACGACGAGATCGGGCAGGCCGCCAGCCGCTGCGACGGCGACCTCCTCGTCCTCACCCCGTGGCGCCCCTTCGGCGCAGCGACCCGTCTCGACGAGCGCACGGCCCACCGGGTCGTGCACACGGTGAGCCGGTCCGAGGACCTCACAGCGCTGCGCGAGCACGACCCGGGCGCGCGGTTCGTCCTCGAGCAGCTCACGTCGATGCGCCGGCACGGCATGTCCCGCCGCGACCTGGCCGCCACGGCCGAGGCCCTGCGGAAGGGGTCCGGCAGCGAGCGCAGCGGGCTCCGGGGCGTAGCCATGCACCTGCCGCTCAACACCACGTCCCACCTCGGCGAGGTGAGCCGACTGATCAACGACATCGTCGCGTCGGGCCTGCCGACCCGCACCGTCTTCGTCTCGCACCTCACCCACGACGAGATGCTGCGGCTCGCGACCAGCTACCCCGACTTCACGGTCCGGCCCCGCATCGGCACCGACCTCTGGCTCGGCGACCGGGGGGCGCTCACGGTGGGCGCCACCGTCCTGGACACCCACGACGTGGAGCGCGGCGACGTCTTCGGCTACCGCGGCCGCACCGTGCCCAAGAGCGGTCACATCGTCGTGGTCAGCGGCGGGACCGCCCACGGCATCGGCCTCGAGGCCCCGACCGGGGACCAGTCGTTGAAGGCGCGCGCCGCCACCCTCGCCCGTGGCGGCCTGGACGCGGTCGGCTTCGTCCGCTCACCGTTCACCATCGACGGCAAGCAGCGGCTCTTCGCCGAGCCACCCCACATGCAGGCCTCGATGCTCTTCCTGCCCTCAGGCGCGCGGGTCCCCCGCGTCGGCGAGGAGATCGGGGTCCGGGTGCGCTTCACCGCGACCGACTTCGACCACGTCGTCATCACCTGACGCATCGCGCAGCACGGCCACGACGAGCCACCCCAGCCCGCCCACCCGCAGCAGGATCGCCAGCCAGTAGGCCCGGGCATCGCCGGTCACCGTCGGCACGAGCGCATCGCCGACGTACCACCCGGTGATCACCCAGCTCACCAGGTGGAGCCCCTGCCACACCAGCAGGTCACGCCAGCGTCGTACGGCGATCGCGGCGAGCGGCAGCGCGAGCAGGGCGTACTCCGGTGGGGCCGAGGGGGCCACCACGAGCGCGGCGACGAGCATCACCAGCCCGGCCCGGGCCGTGGTCAGGGCCCTCGACCGACCGCCGCCCCGGCGGACCAGCCACCACACCGCTCCTCCCGCCAGCGCCAGCACCGCGAGCTGCACCACCGACCGGGACGTGCGTGATCCCCCGACTCCTGCCTGCTGGAGCAGCAACCAGATCGAGCCGATGTCCGGCTCCTCGACCCGTGCCCGGCCCGGCAGGGTGATGACCACGTAGGCCGCTGCGGCTGCCAGCAGTGCGTCGACCCGGTCCCGGAGCCGGCCCCCCACCGCGACGACCCCGACGAAGGCGACGGCGACCGGCAGCGCGAACGCCGCTCCGATCCCGGCCCCGACCCCTGCCAGCCAGCTGCGACCGGTGGTCCACCCCCACAGCAGCACCGCGACGCCGAGCGCCGCGACCACCTCCCAGGACAGCCAGTGCACCAGCAGCACGGGGCCCATCGCCCACCCAGCGGCCGCCCACGGCCGGCGGTGGTCGACCCTGACCAGCAGAGCCGTGGCGAGGAGGGCGAGGCCGGCCAGGAGCACGGCCAGGACCGCGGTCGTGGCCACCGTCCCCGTCCCCGGGAACACGCCGATGAGGTTCTCCAGCCACCCGGTCACGCGGGGCGGGGTGCCGGCGTCGGCGGAGGTGCCGGCGAGGTCCGTCCAGCAGAGCTCGGTGAACGGCTGGTGTTCCTTGCCCCAGCCCGAGGGCACGCAGGCGGTCTTGCTCACCATGCCCGCAGCCAGGACGACGGCAGTCGCCCCGAGCAGGACCCGGGGGGCGTGCCACCAGCGATGGGTGGCGGCGTGGTCGCCGAGCGGCCCCCCGATCACCTCCGACATCGCAGCGGCGACGGGGTCGGTGCGACTGGGCGCCTCGTGGTCCACCGGCGCGCTCAGGGTCGGTAGTCGGGCGTCTGCTGCGGCCAGTGGTACCGGCCGGCGGGTGTCGTCGGGTTCGACGCGGGAGTCGTCGGCGGCGCGGTCGGGGTCGGGGTCGGGGTGGGAGTCGGCGTGAGGGTCGGAGTGGGGATGGGCGGCTCTGTCGGGGTCTCCGTCGGAGTCTCCGTGGGCGTCGGGGTCGGCGACAGCGTCGGAGTCTTCGTCGGCTTCTTCGTCGGCTTCTTGGTCGGCTTCGGCGTCGTCGGCGGGGGCGGCGGGGGCGGGGTGTACTCGTGACCGTCCGAGGGGGCGTCGCCGTCGACGTACGCCGGCTCGGGGAACTCCTCGACGTCCATCCCCTCCATCACGCGCTGCATGATCCCGGTCCAGGTCTGGGCGGGGTAGACGGCGCCGAAGTACGACGGCAGCCACTCGTCGATGCGGTCGTCGCCGTCGCCGCGGACGTACATCACCGCCGTCGCCATCTGGGGCGTGTAGCCGGCGAACCACGACGACGAGACGTACTCCTCGGCGCCGCCCGTGGCGGTGCCGGTCTTGCCGGCGGCCGGACGGCCGAGCTCGAGGGCGGCCCGGCCGGTGCCGTTCTGCACGATCTGCTGCATGACGTAGGAGGTGTCGGCCGCGATGTCCTCGTCGACGGCCTGCTGGGTGCTGGGCTTGAACTCGTAGAGGGTCTCGCCGTTGCGGTCGACGACCTTCTCCACCACGTGGGCGTCGGCCCGCTTGCCGCCGTTGGCGATCGACGCATAGGCGTTGGCCATGTTGATCGGGCTGACGCGGCCCTTGCCCAGCGTGATCAACGTGTCGTCGGGGGTGAAGTCGACCGACCTGGACGGGATGCCCGGATACTTCCGCGCCGGGGTGTCGCCGGGGATGCCCAGCGCGCGCGACATGTCGTAGATGGCCTGGGGACCGTCGTCCATCGAGGCGGACATGTCGACGAAGGCCGTGTTGATGGACTCCTCACCGGCCTCGACCAGGGTCACGGCCGAGCCGTAGTCGTTGCCGAGCCCGTCGCTGCCCGTGCCCTCGTTGCGCACCTCGGTGCCGTCGGGGAACTCGTAGGGCGAGTTGCCCTCGAAGGTGTCCTTCAGCGAGAAGCCCTGCTTGATGGCCGCCGCAACGGTGAGCGGCTTGATCGTGGATCCCGCCATGCCACCGGTCGCCGCCCAGTTGATCTGGGACTGCAGGTAGTCCTGGCCTCCGTAGAAGCCGCGCACCGCTCCCGTGCCGACCTCGATGGTCGCGGCACCGATGTGGAGCTGCTTGTCACCGAAGCCCTCGGGCTTCTCCTCCAGCACGCCGGCCTGGACGTCGGCCATGACGTCCGGGTCGAAGGTGGTCGTGATGCGCAGCCCACCGCCGTCGATCTCCTCCTCGGAGACGATGTCCTTGGCGAGGAGCTCCTTCTTGACCAGCGCGAGCATGTGGCCCTTCTGGCCGCCGTACTGGCTCTGCGCAGCGACCTTCGGGAACTTGGGGAGGCGCTTGAGGGCCTTGTCGCGCTCCTCGGGAGTGATGCTGCCGAGCTCGGCCATGCTGGTCAGGACGTACTCGTAGCGGCCCTTGAGGTCCTGGCGGGCCTCCTTGCCGTTGCCCGGGTCGTACTGCGTGGGGTTGTTGAGCACCGTCGCCAGGACCGCGGACTCCCGCAGGCTCAGGTCGGCCGCGGGGTGGTCGAAGTAGGCCTTGGCGGCGGCCTGGATGCCGTACGCGCCGCGACCGAAGTAGATCGTGTTGAGGTAGCCCTCGAGGACCTCCGACTTGCTCAGCTGCTGCTGGATCTTGAGCGAGACGATCGCTTCCTTGATCTTGCGCTTGTAGCTGCGCTCGCTGGTCAGGTAGAGGATCTTGACGTACTGCTGGGTGATCGTCGAGGCACCCTGACGGGCGTTGCCGCGGGCGTTGGAGAAGAGCGCGCGCAGGATGCCCTTGGGGTCGAGGCCCTTGTCGGTCCAGAAGGTCTGGTTCTCCGCGGCGACCACAGCGTCCTGCATCACCTGCGGCATCTCCGCGAGCGGGATGGACTCGCGGTTCTGGTCCTCGTAGTAGGTGCCGAGCTGCTGCTTGCCGTCCTGGTAGTAGACGAACGTCGTCTGGGCCTGGAAGGCGGAGTTGGGCGTCGGGATGCTGATCGCCTGGTAGAGCACCACGAGGACTCCGGCGAGCACCAGGGCACCGACGACACCGAAGATCCCGAGCACCTTGGCGACCTTCGCGGCACGCTGGCGCCCGGTGCGCCGACTCCTGGGCTTCCGCGTCTGGGCCGGACCGGTGGCCCTCCTCTTCGCACTCACCGGAATAGGGTACGGGGAGTCGCCCGGCAACCCTGATTCGTCACTGGCGGATATATCGGTACGATAGGTCCATGGCACGCCGTGGAGACACCATCGAGCTCGCAGTCCTCGGACTGCTGCACGAGGGACCCATGCACGGCTACGAGCTGCGCAAGCGGCTCAACCTGATGCTCGGATGGGGACGGGTGCTGTCCTACGGCTCGCTCTACCCCGCCCTGAAGAAGATGTTGCGGGCCAACCTCATCACCGAGGTCGCCACCACCACGACGCCGACGAGCCGTCGGCCCCGCATCGTCTACGAGGTCACCGAAGCCGGTCACGAGGAGTTCCACCGGCTCATGTCCGAGGTCGGACCCACGGCGTGGGAGGACGACAACTTCGACATCCGGTTCGCGTTCTTCTCCTCCACCGACATGGAGATCCGACTTCGTGTCCTCGAGGGTCGCCGGTCGCGTCTCCAGGAGCGCCTCACGCGCGTCCACGAGGAGCTCGAGCGCACCCAGGCCGAGGTCAACCGCTACGCCGCCGAGCTCCAGCGTCACGGCGTCGAGTCGGTGGAGCGCGAGGTCAGGTGGCTCTCGGACCTGATCCAGGCCGAGCGCGGCGACGTCCCCCCGGCACCATCCCCCTCCACGCGCGCCGCCGGCACCCCCGGCGCACCGCACACGAACGACTGATCACCAGCCAGCAAGTTCCAGCACACAGAAGGAGAGCCCCATGGGTTCGGTACGAGTAGGGATCGTGGGTGTCGGCAACTGCGCCACCTCCCTGATCCAGGGCGTTGAGTACTACAAGGACGCGGACCCGACTGGGAACGTCCCCGGGCTCATGCACGTCGTCTTCGGCGACTACCACGTCAACGACGTCGAGTTCGTCGTCGCGTTCGACGTCGACGACACCAAGGTCGGCAAGGACCTCTCCGAGGCCATCAACGCCTCCGAGAACAACACCATCAAGATCTGCGACGTCCCGACCCTGGGCATCGAGGTCAAGCGCGGCCCGACCCTCGACGGCCTCGGCAAGTACTACCGCGAGACCATCGAGGAGTCCGCCGCCGAGCCCGTCGACGTCGTGCAGGCGCTCAAGGACGCCGAGGTCGACGTCCTTGTCTCCTACCTCCCCGTGGGTTCGGAGGAGGCCGACAAGTTCTACGCCCAGTGCGCCATCGACGCCGGCGTGGCCTTCGTCAACGCGCTCCCCGTCTTCATCGCCTCCGACCCCGTGTGGGCCAAGAAGTTCGAGGACGCCGGCGTCCCGATCGTCGGCGACGACATCAAGAGCCAGGTCGGCGCCACCATCACCCACCGCGTGATGGCGAAGCTCTTCGAGGACCGCGGCGTCGTGCTGGACCGCACCTACCAGCTCAACGTCGGCGGCAACATGGACTTCAAGAACATGCTCGAGCGCGAGCGCCTGGAGTCCAAGAAGGTCTCCAAGACCCAGGCCGTGACCTCCAACCTGACCGGCGTCCTGGCCGGCGCCGGTGCCCACGACCGCAACGTGCACATCGGCCCGTCCGACTACGTCGCCTGGCTCGACGACCGCAAGTGGGCCTACGTCCGCCTCGAGGGTCGCGCCTTCGGTGACGCCCCGCTCAACCTGGAGTACAAGCTCGAGGTCTGGGACTCGCCCAACTCGGCCGGCATCATCATCGACGCCGTCCGTGCCGCCAAGATCGCCAAGGACCGCGGCATCGGTGGCCCGATCCTGGGTGCCTCGGCCTACCTGATGAAGTCCCCGCCCGTGCAGATGGCCGACGACCTCGGCCGCGCCGAGCTCGAGAAGTTCATCGCCGGCGAGTGACGCCGAGCTCCACGACGCCTGACTGCGCGTCGTAGGGCGCCGTACAGCGGCCCCGCAGGTCCACGTCCCGGACCCGCGGGGCCGCTGTCGTCCAGCCTGCTGCCCGAACGCCGCCGCGACGACGTCGTCTCCCGGTCACCGACCCGCGCGCTCGGCCCACCACCCGCGCAGCGCGGCCTCGGCCTGCTCGGGTGACTGCGGACCCTCGTCCATGCGCAGCTCGAGCAGGAACGAGTAGGCCTCACCCACCTCGCGGCCGGGCCCGATGCCCAGCACCTGCATGATCTGGTTGCCGTCGAGGTCGGGCCGGATGGCCGCCAGCTCCTCCTCCTCGCCGAGGCGCTCGATGCGCTCCTCCAGCGAGTCGTAGCTGCGGCGCAGCCGCTCGGCCTTGCGGTGGTTGCGCGTCGTGCAGTCGGCCCGGGTCAGGATGTGCAGCCGCTCCAGCTGGTCGCCGGCATCGCGGACGTAGCGGCGTACGGCACTGTCGGTCCACTCGCCCGACCCGTAGCCGTGGAAGCGCAGGTGCAGCTCCACCAGCGTGGACACCGCGTCGATGTCGGCGTTGGCGAAGCGCAGCGCCTGCATCCGCTTGCGGGTCAGCTTGGCCCCCACCACGTCGTGGTGGTGGAAGGTCACGATGCCGCCGGACTCGAAGCGTCGGGTCTTCGGCTTGCCGACGTCGTGCATCAGGGCGGCGAAGCGGGAGATGAAGTCGGGGCCCCCGCCGAGGCGGTGCTCGAGGTCGATCGACTGCTCGAGCACGGTCAGCGTGTGCTCGTAGACGTCCTTGTGGCGGTGGTGCTCGTCGCGCTCCAACGCGAGGGCGGGGAGCTCCGGCAGGACGTGGGCCGCCAGGCCGGTGTCGACCAGGAGGCTGAGCCCGAGCCGGGGGTGGGGGGCGCAGACCAGCTTGACGAGCTCGTCGCGGACGCGTTCGGCCGAGATGATCTCGATCCGGCCGGCCATCGCGGTCATCGCCTCGACCACCTCCGGCGCGACCGAGAAGCCGAGCTGGGCGGCGAACCGGGCTGCGCGCATCATCCGCAGCGGGTCGTCGGAGAAGGAGTCCTCGGGGGTGCCGGGTGTGCGCAGCACCGTCTCGGCCAGGTCGACGATCCCACCGAAGAGGTCGACGAACTCCCTGCTCGGCACCCGGACCGCCATCGCGTTCACGGTGAAGTCACGCCGCCCCAGGTCGCCTGCGAGGGTGTCGCCGAAGTCCACGTCGGGCTTGCGTGAGGTGGGGTCGTACGTCTCGGAGCGGTAGGTCGTGATCTCGACCTGCCACGGCCCCTTGCGGCAGCCGATCGTGCCGAATGCGCGCCCCATGTCCCACACGGCGTCGGCCCAGCCGGAGACCAGGCGCTCGGTCGTCTCGGGTGAGGCCGACGTGGTGAAGTCGAGGTCGTTCTGCAGCCGCCCGATCATCGCGTCACGCACCGGACCGCCGACCAGGGCCAGCTCCTCACCCGCCTGCGCGAAACGCGCGCCGAGCTCGTCGATGACCGAGCCGATGCGGTCCAGCTCCGCGCCGACACGGCGCTGGATCTCGACGATCGTGAGCGGGGGCAGGGCGGCGGCGGACACGACAGGCCATTCTACGTGCGGACCCCGGCCCACCCACCAACTAGAGTCGCCCCGTGCCCTGCCCGACCGTGTTCCGTGCTGCCCTGGCGGGGCTCCTGACGCTCGGATTCACCGGTGCCACCGCTCTCGTGCCCGCAGTCGCTGCTCCGGCCGAGGACCCCGAGCCACTGCTGGTGCACCTCGACACGATCAGCCCGGTCCTGCCCCGCAGCGGTGACGTCGAGATCACCGGCACCGTGACGAACACCAGTGACGACACCTTCACCCGGGTCAACCTGCACGCCTTCTCCTCACAGTCCCCGATCCCCGACTCCACCGCGCTCGCGGCGTCTGCAGCGATCGACCCCACCGAGTTCGTCGGCCCCCGCGTCACCGTCCCCGGCACCTTCACCACCGTCGACGAGCTCGCGCCGGGTGAGAGCGCCGACTTCTCCGACTCCGTCCCGGTGGAGCTGCTGGGCATCCCCGACGAGGTCGGCGTCTACTGGATCGGCATCCACGCGCTCGGGGACAGCTCGGTTCCGAGGGACGGAGTGGCCGACGGCCGCGCCCGCACCTTCATCCCGGCCCAGCCCGACGGCGACCGCTCCCAGGAGGCGTCGGTGATCCTGCCAGTGCGCTACCCGGTGTGGTACGACGCCAAGGGCAGGATCGGCGGCACCGAGCGATGGGCACGCCGCCTGGCCGACGGCGGCAGTCTCGACGGCGCCCTCGACATGGCCGAGTCCGCCGGCGCCACGCCGTACAGCTGGCTCGTCGACCCGGCAGTCCTCCTCGCGATCACGCGGCTCTCGCTGGGCAACCCGGGGCGCAGCCTCGCCCCCGATCCGCGGGTGCCGGGCCAGGAGCCGACCACCCCGCAGGACCAGGCGGAGGGCGAGCAGACGCCGACGCCGGCCACGCCGGAGACCCTCGCTCCGCCAGCCTCCGAGCCGGGACCGACGCCCAGCGACGAGGAGGCCGCCCTGACCACCCGGGCGACCGACTGGCTCGTCCGGTTCCGAAGGCTGGTGGGCACCAAGCCGGTGCTGACGCTCCCCTTCGGCGATCTCGACGTGTCGGCCGCGGTCCGCAACGACCAGGAGCGCTACACCGAGGCGATGGACCGCAGCGCCGTGGTCATGACCGAGCTCGGGCTTCCGTCCCGGCCCACGGTGGCTCCGGCCAGCGACGTGCTGAGCCCGGAGGCGATCCGGGCGACACCCACCGGGACCGTGATCCTCCTGGGCGACAACGCCTTCACGATCCCTCCCAGCACCCCCCACTCGGTCGTTCGACTGCTGGGGCACAAGGTGGTGGTCACCAGCACCGGGGCCGAGTCGGGAGGCCCGGGTCCGACCGCCGCGCACGACCCCCTCGCCCTGCGGCAGCGTCTCCTCAGCGAGGCCGCGCTCCGCCTCGCCAACGGGGACACCGCACCCCTCGTCGTCACCCTCCCCACGGTGTGGCGGGGTGACGAGGCCGCGTCCTTCTTCGAGGACCTCGAGCAGCCGTGGCTCGACGTCGTCCCGGTCGCCGACGTCGCGGACCGGTCCGCACGGGGACTCCCGGAGTCGAGCCTGGCCTACACCGATGCCGACCTCGACGCCGAGCTCTCGGCCACCAACTTCGCCCGCGGCCGGCGCGCCGGCGACCGGGCCTCCGTGCTGGAGGACGTCCTCACGCTCCAGACGACGATCGAGACCCAGGTCGGCGACGAGGTCCTCGTGACCCTCTCCGAGCAGCACCGGGGGCGACCGCGGCTGGCCGCCCGGGTGAGCGAGCGGATCGAGGAGCAGCTCAACGCCGAGCTGGGCAAGATCAAGATCGAGGCGCCTACCGCCGTCACGCTCTCCAGCGACTCCGGGAAGCTCGGGGCCACCCTCGTCAACGGGCTCGACCAGCCGGTCGAGGTCCGGGTCGATGCCCTGACCGACTCGGACCTGACCGTCACCGGCGACGGGGTCCGCACCCTCGGGCCCCGGGCACGCAGCGTGGTGAGGTTCGAGGCGACCACCACCCGTCCGGGGCTCCACAACGTGCGGCTGGTCGTCGCAACCGTCGACGGGATCCCTATCGGCTCGGCCGACGAGCTGCCGATCCGCGCAGCACGGGTCAGCGCGATCATCTGGATCGTGATGGCCGTCGGCGCCCTGGTGCTCGTCGGGATGATCGGCTACCGCCTTCCGGGCCAGATCCGTGCCCGGCGCCGTGAGCTGGCCGCACGGGAGCACGGCGACCCGGAGCACGCAGAGCCCGACCCGACCCAGCCCGACCCGACCCAGCCCGACCCGACCCAGCCCGACCCGCCCCGGCCCGACCCGCCCCGGCCCGGCCCGACCGACCCGGGGCCGACCAGCCCTGGCCTGGTCCCGGAGCGCCCATGAGCGACCAGCGCATCCTGGCCTCCTCGGCGGTCATGGCCGCCGGCACCGTCTTCTCCCGGGCATCCGGGTTCATCCGGAGCGCGCTGCTCGTCACGGCGCTCGGTGCCTCGCTGCGGGCGGACCTGTTCACGGTCGCCAACACGCTGCCCAACATGATCTACATCCTGCTGGCCGGTGGCATCTTCAACGCGGTGCTGGTCCCCCAGCTCGTCCGCCGGATCACGTCCGACCCGGACGGGGGCGACGCCTACGCCAGCCGCGTCATCACCCTCTCGGCGCTGTTCCTCGGGGCGGTCACCGCGCTGCTCGTCGTGCTGGCGCCACTGCTGCTGAGGGTCTACCTCTCCGACCGCTACCTCGAGCCGGACCGGGTCGCGCACCTCGAGACGATCGTCGACCTGACCCGGTGGTGCCTGCCCCAGATCTTCTTCTACGGCATGTACGTCCTGGTCGGCCAGGTGCTCAACGCCCGCGGGCGGTTCGGTCCGATGATGTGGGCACCCATCGCCAACAACGCCATCTCGGTCGTGGTGCTGGTCGCCTACCTCGTGGTGTGGGGCCCGATCGGGGACGGTGCCGCTCGATACGACGCGCTGGGCACGAGCCAGGAGGTCCTGCTCGGTCTCGGCGCCACGGTGGGGATCGTCGCGCAGTTCGCGGTGCTCGTGCCCTACCTGCGCCGGTCGGGCTTCACCTACCGGCCGCGCTTCGACTTCCGCGACCCCGAGCTCAAGAAGACCCTGTCGCTGGGCATGTGGACGGTGTTCTTCGTGTTGGCCACCCAGGCGTCGTACCTGGTCGTGGTGAAGCTCGCCTCGGGCGGCACCGCCGGCGGCGGCGACGGCACCGGCCTCACGGTCTACTCCAACAGCCTGCTGATCATGATGGTCCCGCACGCCATCATCACGGTCTCGCTGGCCACGGCGATCCTGCCGCGCCTCTCGACCCTGTCCCTCGAGGGCCGGCTCACCGAGCTCGGCTCCACTGTCGCCTCGACGATGCGGACGGCACTCGCGCTGGTGCTTCCCTTCGCGGTGCTGCTCCCCGTCGTCGCCGGTGACGTCGCGGGGTTCGCGTTCGGATGGGCCGGCGGCCAGGAAAGGGCCGCCAGCTTCGCCCCCACGTTGGCGCTCTTCGGTCCTGCGCTCGTCTTCTTCACCGTCCACTACTTCATGCTGCGCGGCTTCTACGCCATGGAGATGACCCGCCTGGTCTTCTTCATCCAGCTGGCCGTCTCGTTCACCAACATCGCGGTCGCCACCGCGCTCGTCCCGAGCCGCCCCCCGGAGGAGACGGCCCCGATGCTCGTCATCGCCTACCTGACGTCGTACGCCGTGGGTGCGGTCGTGAGCTTCGCGGTCCTGCAGCGCACCGTGGGCGGGCTCGAGGCGCCGCAGCTGGTCAGGTTCCTCGTGCGGATGGCGCTCGTGCTCGCGGCCGCCGGTGCGGCGGCCTGGCTGGTCCAGCTCTCGCTGGCCGGCCTGGGTGAGCGTCCGGGACCCTGGGTCGCGCTCCTGCGCGGCGCGCTGAGCGGCCTCGCCGGCGGGCTCGTGGTGCTCGTGGGCGCCCGATTGCTGCACGTGCGGGAAGTGACCACCCTGGTCGACACCGTCGCGGCGAGGCTGCGGCGCGGCTGAAAATCCTTACGATGGCCGGGAAGCCACGGTGTGGCCCGAGAGGTGTGGGAAGCGAGGTGAGCGGTGCCGACCAGGATGCAGGCCGGTGACGTGCTCGCCGGGCGCTACCGCCTCGAGGACCTGTTGGCCGAGAACGGGTCGGGCCGGTTCTGGCGTGCCCACGACCTCGTCCTGCACCGCCCGGTCGCCATCCACGTCCTCGCCGCCGACGACGAGCGTGCCGATGCCGTGCTGGAGGCCGCTCGCGGGGCCGGCCCCGTCAACGACCGGCGTCTGCTCCGCGTGCTCGACGCCGAGGTGGCTGACGGCCGCTGCTACGTCGTCAACGAGTGGGGGCAGGGCGACTCGCTCGACATCCTGCTCGTCCGCGAGGGGCCCCTGCCACCACGCCGCGCGGCCTGGCTGGTCGGCGAGGTGGCCGACAGCATCGCGGAGGCCCATGCCTCCGGCCTGGCCCACGGCAGGCTCGTTCCGGAGAACGTCCTGCTCGACCAGCACGGCCAGATCCGGATCATCGGCTTCGGCGTCGACGCCGCCCTGCGCGGACTGGCCCCGGGACGGACCCACGTCGACGAGATCGACCTGGCCGGCCTCCTCTACTGCGCGCTCACCGGCACCTGGCCCGGCGTCTCCGAGTCCGCGCTCCAGCCGGCTCCCGAGGTCCACGGCGAGGTGCTGCGCCCCCGTCGCGTGCGTGCCGGGATCCCGCGGACGCTCGACACCCTCTGCGACGAGGTCCTCAACCCCCAGCACTCCCCCGGCTCGGCGGACGCCCGCCACAGCGCGCGCGACATCTGCGACGCGCTCCAGGAGTACGTCGGCGACATCACCGGGACGCAGCTCCCGGCGCAGGGAGTGCGCACGGCGGCACCCCCGGCACCGGCGATGCCCACGGTGTCCGCGGCTGCCGTGCCGGAGGAGGCACCCGACCCGGCGGTGGAACAGGGGACGGACGCGGTGCCGACGGACGAGCCGGAGGCGCGGACCGAGGTCCAGCCCGCCGTCGAGCCCGCGCCCGACGCCGAGACCCCAGCGTCGCCCGATCCCGGTCCACCACCGACCGCCGCCGGCGCCCCGACGCAGGTCACCGACCTGCCCACCCAGGCCGGCATGCCGGTCTTCCACGACGACGACGAGGTCGACTGGCTCCGGGCCCGCGCCGAGCGTCCGGAGCCGCCGCCGCCGCTCGAGGAACCGCCGCCCAAGCCGCTCTTCGCGCCCGACCCCCCTGCCGGCGAGCCCGTACGACGACCCCGCCCCGGCAGCCGGGCTGCGTCGGCCAACCCGGACTACTGGCCGTGGGACGCCTCCCAGGATTCCGGCCAGGATTCCGGCCAGGATTCCGGCCATGTCTCCATCCAGGACTCCGGCGTTCGTCCGGTGGGCCGCGACACCGGCTCCTGGGCGTCCCGGTCCTGGTCCGGGGACGGCTGGGGCATCAGCGAGGGTCTCGACGACCTCGACGACCAGGTGCCGGGGCGCAACTGGATCCGGCTGGCGATGATCGTCGGGGTCTGCGTTCTGGTGATGGTGGCCGCCGTGGCGGCCTACCAGCTGGGGCTCAAGCCACCCACGATCGGCTCGAGCGACGAGCCGACCGCGACCACGACCCCCTCGGTGGCGGACCCGACCCCGTTCACCGACCTCACGGCCGACGACTTCGACCCACAGGGTTCTGAGCCCCGCGAGGAGAACCCCGAGTCCGTCCCCAACGTCCTCGACGGCGACCCGGCGACCTCGTGGAGCACCTCGACCTACAAGCAGAACTTCGGCCCGGCCGGGCTCAAGACCGGGGTCGGCCTCATCGTGGACCTCGGCGCCACCAAGGGCGTGCGCCAGGTGGTGGTCACGACCGAGGGTGGCCAGACGTCGCTGGCGGCGTACGTCACCTCCACGGCACCCACCGGGATCGGCGGACTGACTCCCGTCGGCACGGCATCCGGCACCGGAGCGCTCACGATCAGTCGCGACGAGCCGGTGTCGGGTCGCTACGTCACGATCTGGCTGACCCTGCTGCCCTCGGTCGGTGACGGGTTCCGCGGCACCATCTCCGAGGTGCAGGTGCTCGGATGACCACCCCGCTGGCCACCCCACGGGGCCCATGGTGAGCGACGTCCGCTCCGACAAGGCGCTGCTCCAGGCCCACATCGACGGGGACGCCGAGGCGTTCGGCGAGCTCTTCTCCCGGCACCGCGACCGGTTGTGGGCGGTCGCGCTGCGCACGATGGGCAACCCGGAGGACGCCGCCGACGGGCTCCAGGAGGGAATGATCGCCGCCTTCCGCCGGGCCGGCTCCTACCGTGGCGAGGCAGCGGTGACCACCTGGCTGCACCGCGTCGTCGTCAACGCCTGCCTCGACCGGATCCGGGCCGCCAAGATCCGGCGGCTGGAGGCCCTGCCCGACGACGTCGAGGACCGCGGAACCCTCGTCGCCACCGCCGTGCACGACGACCAGCCCGACGCCGCCGCCGAGGACTCCGAACGCCGCCGCCGGGTCCTGGACGCCCTCGCCACGCTCCCTGCCGACCAGCGGGCTGCGCTCGTCCTGGTCGACATGGAGGGCTATCCCGTCGCCGAGGTCGCCGAGATGCTCGGGTGCGCGGAGGGCACGGTGAAGTCGCGCTGCTCACGCGGGCGCACCAAGCTGGCCGGACTGCTGCTCGACCTCCACCGACCGGCCGGTGACGCGCCTCACGGGAACCCGCCCCCGGACGGTCCCGTCCAACCCACCGTGAGACCACGGGGCCCACCCGCGTCCTGACCCCCGTGCCTATCCTTCTTCACGATCACCCGTTTCCGATCACCCGTTCACATCCACCACGTTCGATCCGCCGAGACCACCGTCGCACCCCGAGGAGGTGACCCGATGACCGACTCTTCGCCCCTGACGCCCGAGCAGGACGCCGTACGCCGCCTCCTGGCCGAGGCCCGCCACGACGGGTCCACTCCTCCCGAGGTCGTCGCCCGCCTCGACGCCTCCCTCGCCTCCCTCGTCTCGGAGCGCGCCGGGTCACCACTGCCGGACGACACCCACGACGAGCGCCGCAACACCGGCGCATCCGTCGTCGACCTCGGCGCCCGTCGGCGACGCAGGGCGGGCGTCGGCCTGCTCGCCGCGGCCGCGGTCGTCGTCGCCGGTGTCGCCGTCGGCCAGGCCCTCCCCCGCACGTCCGACGGAGACGCTTCCACCAGCGCCGCCTCCGGTGGCGCGGACTCGGCCACGTCCGAGACCCAGGACGAGGGCGGCGCAGGCGGCGCCGACGCCGGCAGCTCGGCCCCCGAGATGGCCCCCGAGTCCAGGAAGAGCTCCTCACCGGTGCCGCTCGCCGGCTACCCCACGCTCTCCTCCACGGACGCCGGGCTAGACGACGAGCTCCTGGACCTCCGCGTCGACGAGACCCAGAGGTCTCCGCAGCTCGGCTCGGCCGAGGCCCTGAGCGGTTGCGACCTGAGCGGGATCGGCCCGGGACGACGGATCGTCGCCCAGGTCGACGGCGAGGTGGGGGTGGTGGTCTTCCGCCGGCCCGACGGGGCGGCCCAGCAGGCCGACCTCTACATCTGCGGCAGCTCGGTGCCGGTGCGCACGCTGACGCTGCCCGCGCCCTGACCCGTCTCCGGGTCGCGGGAAGAACGCTGGCCTACGATCGGTTGAGCATCTCGTACGACGTGTCGACCGACGTGTCCCATCCCCGTTCCTCCAGGAGTGACTGACCCACATGAGCGAGACCACCACCGCCGACTCGGAGACCCGCAACGTCATCATCATCGGCTCGGGCCCCTCGGGCTACACGGCCGCTGTCTACGCGGCCCGGGCCTCGCTCCACCCCCTGGTCTTCGAGGGCTCGGTCACTGCAGGCGGCGCGCTGATGAACACCACCGAGGTGGAGAACTTCCCCGGCTTCCGCGACGGCATCATGGGCCCCGCCCTGATGGACGAGATGCGGGCCCAGGCCGAGCGCTTCGGCGCCGAGCTGGTCTCCGACGACGTCGTCGAGGTCGACCTGACCGGCGACATCAAGGTCGTCAAGACCGCGACCGACACCTACACGGCGCGCTCGGTGATCCTCTCCACGGGCTCGAGCTACCGCAAGCTCGGGCTCCCTCGCGAGGACGAGCTCTCGGGCCGCGGCGTCTCGTGGTGTGCGACGTGTGACGGCTTCTTCTTCCGTGAGCAGGCCATCGCCGTCATCGGCGGCGGCGACTCCGCCGTCGAGGAGGCGACGTTCCTGACGCGCTTCGGCTCGAAGGTCTACCTGATCCACCGCCGCGACGAGCTGCGCGCGTCCAAGATCATGCAGGAGCGGGCCTTCGCCGACCCCAAGCTCGAGATGATCTGGAACTCCGAGGTCGCCGCCATCAACGGCGCCGACAAGCTCGAGTCGATCACGCTGCGCGACACGGTCACCGGCGACGAGCGCCAGCTCGACGTCACCGGCATGTTCATCGCGATCGGGCACGACCCCCGCTCGGAGCTGCTGACCGGCCAGGTCGACGTCAACGACGACGGCTACGTGCTGGTCGACCACCCGTCCACCGCGACCAACCTCCCGGGCGTCTTCGCGGCCGGCGACCTCGTCGACCACTACTACCGCCAGGCCGTCACCGCCGCCGGCACCGGCTGCGCGGCTGCCCTCGACGCGGAGCGCTACCTCGCCGTCCTCGACCACGAGGCATCGAGCGCGGGTGACGCGGCCGCGACTGCCGAGATGGTGCGCGAAGAAGTGCACACCGCCGGCGCCTGACGTCCGCACCGCCGGGAACAACCGTAGGGGGGCACGTGTTGACCCCATATCCCTCACCGATCAACAACTGACACCCGCGAAAGGGGCAACTCCCGTGGCCAACATCGCCGCCGTGACCGACGCCGAGTTCGAGGCGCAGGTCCTCAAGTCCGACAAGCCCGTCCTGGTGGACTTCTGGGCGGAGTGGTGCGGCCCGTGCCGCCAGGTCGCCCCGATCCTCGACGAGCTCAACTCCGAGCACGGTGAGAAGATCACCTTCCTCAAGATGAACGTCGACGAGAACCCCGTGACCCCCTCGTCGTACCGCGTGACCGGCATCCCGACCATCAACGTCTACCAGGGCGGCCAGGTCGTGAAGTCCATCGTGGGTGCCAAGCCCAAGGCCGCGCTGCTCAAGGAGCTCGAGGGTCTGATCTGATCGACCGGTCGACGAGGGCGCACCGCGCCCGTCCGACCGTCAGTCGCCTGAGGCGGCCCGCACCGATCCGATCGGGCGGGTCGCCTTCTGCGTGGGGCGTACGACACCCCACATCCGCTCGAGGGCGAGCTCGACCTCGTCCTTCCAGCTCAGGGCCGTGCGCAGCTCCATCCGCATCCGAGGCGTCGTCGGGTGCGCGCGCTGGGTCTTGAAGCCGACGCTGCCGAGGAACTCCGCGGGGAGCACGCACCCGTGGGCCCGCCCGCGTGTGTCGCCGTACGCCTCGATGGCGGTGTGTCCGCGCTCGACGAGGTCGGCGGCCATCGCCTGCACCAGCAGTCGTCCGAGCCCGCCGCCGCGCATGTCCGGATCGATCCAGGCCGTCGCCGCCACGACCGCATCCGGTGAGGCCGGCGCTGCCGGCATTGCGGCGGCACCTGGCAGCAGGGCCGGGGGTGCGTAGAGGATGTGGCCCACCGTGCGTCCGTCGACGCGCACGACGCGTCCGCAGGATCCCCAGTCCCGCAGGACCGTGGAGAGCCAGTTCTCCTTCTCGGCCATGCGCTCCCGCTCGTCGAGCCTGGCACGATCGACGGGGGCGAGCTCCCAGAACAGGCACGAGCGCACCGGGTCGGGCAGCTCCGCCAGGTGGTCGACCGTCAGTCGTGCGGTCTTGCGGGACACGATCTCGATGCTAGCCCCGATCCGGGCCTGAGAGGATGAGTCGTGCGCCCGATCCGACAGAGCAAGAAGCTGCAAGGTGTCCGCTACGACGTCCGCGGACCGATCCTGGTCGAGGCACAGCGCCTCGAGGCGGAGGGACACCGCATCCTCAAGCTCAACATCGGCAACACCGCGCCCTTCGGCTTCGAGGCACCCGAGCAGATCCTCGCCGACATGATCCACCACCTGCCGCTGTCGCAGGGCTACGCCGACTCGCAGGGCATCTGGTCGGCCCGCACCGCGGTCATGCACTACTACCAGTCCCACGGCCTGCGCGACGTGGGCGTCGAGGACATCTTCATCGGCAACGGCGTCTCCGAGCTCATCTCGATGGTGCTGCAGGCCTTCGTCGACGACGGCAACGAGATCCTCGTGCCGGCGCCTGACTACCCGCTGTGGACCGGCGCCGTGACGCTCGCCGGCGGCATCCCGGTGCACTACCGGTGCGACGAGGACGACGACTGGAACCCTGACCTGGCCGACATCGAGGCCAAGATCACCGAGAACACCCACGCCCTCGTCATCATCAACCCCAACAACCCGACCGGGGCCGTCTACAGCGAGGAGACGGTCAAGGGCCTGGTCGACATCGCTCGGCGCCACCAGCTCGTGCTGATGGCCGACGAGATCTACGAGAAGATCCTCTTCGAGGACGCCCGGCACCACCACGCCGCGACGTTCGGCGGCAACGACGTACTGGTCCTGACGTTCTCGGGTCTCTCCAAGGCCTATCGCGTCTGCGGCTACCGCGCCGGCTGGGTGATGATCTCGGGTCCGAAGGAGATCGCGACCGACTTCCTCGAGGGCCTCACGCTCATCGCCAACATGCGCATGTGCGCCAACGTGCCCGCCCAGCACGCGATCCAGACCGCCCTGGGCGGCTACCAGTCGATCGAGGAGCTCATCGGGCCCGGAGGACGCTTCTACGAGCAGTCGATGCTGGCGCACCGGCTGCTCAACGAGATCCCCGGCGTCTCCAACGTCAAGCCGCGCGGTGCGCTGTACTGCTTCCCCCGGCTCGATCCCGAGGTGTATCCGATCGAGGACGACCAGGAGTTCGTGCTCGACCTGCTGCGGGCCAAGAAGATCCTCGTCACCCACGGCACCGGCTTCAACTGGCCGGCGCCCGACCACTTCCGGCTCG
Source organism: uncultured Actinomycetota bacterium (assembly GCA_963843815.1). Classification (GTDB taxonomy): domain Bacteria; phylum Actinomycetota; class Actinomycetes; order Propionibacteriales; family Nocardioidaceae; genus Nocardioides. The sequence continues at coordinate 152,299 of CAWJLX010000010.1, forward strand.
TGACGCTGCCCGAGGCGAGCGTGCTGGAGGAGGCGATCGGGCGGATCGCGGACTTCCTCAGCACCCGCCGGTAGTCGCATCGGGGTGAGTCACCTGTCACGAACGCTCGCCGCCACCCTCGCGGGACCCTAGGCTCTGGCCCATGCGCGACCTGACCTACCCTCCGATCATCGTCACCGCGAAGACGGCCTTCCGCGCCCTGGGCCAGCGCTTCCAGATGACCGGGACCGACAACGTCCCGCGTCAGGGTGGCGTCCTCCTCGCCTACAACCACATCGGCTACGTCGACTTCATCTACGGCGGCTTCGCGGCCAACCCCTCAGGTCGGTTGGTGCGCTTCATGGCCAAGCGGGAGCTCTTCGACCACCGGTGGGTCGGTCCGCTCATGCGCTCCCTGCACCACATCGAGGTCGACCGGGGCGAGGGCGTGGCGAGCTTCCACACCGCTCTCGAGTACCTCCGCGGCGGCGAGGCGGTCGGGATCTTCCCGGAGGCGACCATCTCCCGGGCGATGGAGCTCAAGGAGTTCAAGACCGGGGCCGTACGCATCGCGGCGGAGGCCGGCGTACCTCTCGTCCCCGTCATCCTGTGGGGCACCCAGCGGATGATGACCAAGGACCACCCGCGCGACTTCTCCCGCGGCAAGACCATCGCGATCCGGGTGGGCGAGCCGATGCACGTCACCGGTGACGACCCGGTCGCGGAGACCGCGGCCCTGCACGCCCGGATGTCGCAGATGCTGGCCGAGGCGATCGCCGAGTACCCCGCTGCCGAGCAGCCCCCCGGCTCCTGGTGGCTGCCGGCCTCCTATGGAGGGAGCGCGCCCACCCTCGAGGAGGCGGCCGCCCTCGACGGCGCGGAGAAGCGGGAGCGGGCGCGGAAGCGGGCCGAGAAGCGCGCGACACGACAAGGAAACAAGTAGATCTGTCGATAGATCGCTTTGTGTCTTTGTCGACATATCGTCGGAGTCCCCGCTCGTGCGGGGACTCCAGCTCCTTGTGGGTGCTGCAACGCCCGTCAGGAGCAGGACTCGCCCACCCAGTTCCAGGTGCGCCGCGCGTGACGCTCAGCCCGCAGGGCTGTTCGCCTCAGATCGGGCGGTCGCTGCGGTTGCGCGGATCCATGATGTCGACGATGCGGCGCAGGTCGTCGAGGCTGGCGAACTCGACGGTGATCTTGCCCTTGGCCTTGCCGAGGTCGACCTTGACCCGGGTCTCGAAGCGGTCCGAGAGGCGGTCCGCGAGCTCGGTCAGCCCCGGCGCGACTGGCTTGTTGCGGACGACCCGCGGGGCATCCTCGGTCTCGGCCCCGACCGAGACGATCTCCTCGAGCCCACGCACCGAGATGCCCTCCGCGGTGACCCGCGCCGCGAGCTTGTCCTGGCGGGCGGGGTCGTCGACGCTGAGGAGGGCACGGGCGTGCCCGGCGGACAGTACGCCGGCAGCGACGCGACGCTGCACGGGCGGGGACAGCTTGAGCAGCCGAAGCGTGTTGGAGATCTGCGGACGTGAGCGCCCGATGCGCTGCGCCAGCACCTCGTGGGTGCAGCCGAAGTCCTCGAGCAGCTGCCCGTAGGCGGCGGCCTCCTCGAGCGGGTTGAGCTGCGAGCGGTGGAGGTTCTCCAGCAACGCGTCGCGGAGCATGTCGTTGTCGTCGGTCTCGCGCACGATCGCGGGGATCGTGTCGCGGCCGGCCTCCTGGGAGGCTCGCCAGCGGCGCTCTCCCATGATCAGCTCGTAGGAGTCGTCACCGGTCTTGCGCACCACCACCGGCTGGAGCAGTCCGACCTCGCGGATCGAGTAGACGAGCTCCGCCAGCGCCTCCTCCTCGAAGACCTGGCGGGGCTGACGGGCGTTGGGTCGGACCTGGCTGATCGGCAGATCGGCGAAGTAGGCGCCGGCCACCACGCCACCGGCGACAGCTCCACCGGGCGACGGCGAGCTCGACGGCACACTCCCGTGGTCATCACTCGTCTGCACCGACGAGGACATCGCGGCGTCGCTTGCGGGAACAGGCTGGCTGGGGGCCGTCGGGATCAGCGAGCCCAGGCCTCGCCCGAGCCCGCGGCGGGGCGGGGTGGCGTTCATGAAGGAGCTCCCTTGCTGGCGATCTCGCGGGCGGCCTCCAGGTAGGAGAGTGCTCCCGCCGACGCCGGATCGTAGGTCATCACGGTCTGGCCGTAGGACGGCGCCTCGGACACGCGGACGGACCGCGGCACCGCCGTCCTGAGGACCTGGTCGCCGAAGTGGCTCCTGACCTCGTCGGACACTCCCGCAGCGAGGCGGGTGCGGGCGTCGTACATCGTGAGCAGGATGGTGGAGACCACGAGCTGGGGGTTCAGGTGCTGGCGCACCATCTCGACGGTCTCGAGGAGCTGGCCCAGGCCCTCCAGTGCGTAGTACTCCGCCTGGATCGGGATGAACATCTCCCGCCCGGCCACGAGTGCGTTCAGGGTCAGCAGGCCGAGGGAGGGCGGGCAGTCGACGAAGACGTAGTCGAAGCGCTCATCACCCACGTCCTCGGCGGTGCCCACCAAGGGGTGCGCCGCGATGGCCCTGGCCAGACGTTGCTCACGAGCCACCAGGCTCACCAGCTCGATCTCCGCGCCGGCGAGGTCGATCGTGGCCGGCACCACCGAGAGTCCCGGGACGTCCGCGCACTCGGTCACCACGTCGGCCAACGGCTGGCCCTCGACGAGCATGTCGTACGTCGACGGCACCCCGCGGTGGTGCTCGACCCCCAGTGCCGTGGACGCGTTGCCCTGCGGGTCCAGGTCGATGAGGAGGACCTTCTGTCCGAGCTGTGCCAGTCCGGCCGCCACGTTCACGGCGGACGTCGTCTTGCCGACGCCGCCCTTCTGGTTGGCGACGACCAGGACTCGCGTGCCATCGGGCCGCGGCACACCTTGGCGCCGCAGTCCCCCGGTCCGCGCCAGCACCGAGTGCTGCGCGGCCTGTGCCAGCGGAGTCCCGTGGTCGTGGAACGTGTCGTCCTGAGCCGCGATGTCGGCCGCCGTCCGGACCTGCCAGGACGGTCGTGTTTCACGTGAAACATCACTGCTCTCAGTTTCACGTGAAACATACCCATCCTGTGGAGGAAGGGGGTCGCCCTGTGGATAACCGCGCTCAGGCGCCGGGTTGTCCCCGGTGGAAAACTCCTGGGGCTCGCTGGCCGGCGCCGGCCAATCGCCGCTCCCGGTGGGATCTCCGTTCAACTCACTTCGCCTCTCACATCACTGCTCGCGTGTTGCGACGCTGTCCGCGCCGCTTCGAGTCGCGGGCAAGGGGCCAACCTATCCGTGCGGGATCGGCCCACGGCACCCGGACGACGGTGCTGGGCGGATCGACGAGCCCGATCCCCACCTCGAACACCTCCGGCTCCCCGCACCGCCACCGGGCAAGAAACTCCTGGGCATCGACGATCTCCTGCCGCACCGACTGGCCCTTCATGGCCACGAGTGCGCCGGTGGGCGCCACCAACGGCATGGACCACCCCAGCAGCCGCTCCAACGGAGCCACGGCCCGCGACGTGACCACGTCGTACGTCTCGGCTCCGTGCAGGTCCTCGGCCCGGGCGCGTACGACCGTCACGTGGTCCAGTCCCAGCTCGGCCACGACCTCGTCGAGAAACGTCGTTCGCCGCAACAGCGGCTCCACGAGGGTGATGCTCAGATCGGGGCGTGCGATGGCCACCACCAGGCCGGGCAGTCCGGCTCCGGTGCCGATGTCGCACATCGTCACGCCGTCGGGAACGGCCTCGGCCAGCGCGGCTGAGTTCAGCACGTGCCGGTCCCAGAGCCGCGGTGCCTCCCGCGGACCGATCAGGCCCCGGAGGACCCCTTCGGTCGCGAGGAGCTCCGTGTACCGGATGGCGAGCTCCAGACGGTCGGACGCGAACACCCCCCGCGCCGCCTCGGGCACGGAGGGTGTTTCACGTGAAACATGGTCACTCACGCGGGAAGGATCACCACGTGACGCTTCGGCTCGGCGCCCTCGGACTCGGAGGTCAGTCCTGCTGCCGCCACGGCATCGTGGACGACCTTGCGCTCGAAGGCGCTCATAGGGTCGAGCGACATCGGCTCACCCGTCTCCTTGACCTCGGCGATGCACGTCTCCGCCAGCGCCACCAGACGGGTGCGCTGCTGGGCCCGGTGGCCGCTGACGTCGAGCATCAGCCGGGACCGCTCACCGGTCTCGCGGTAGACCGCAAGACGGGTCAGCTCCTGCAGGGCCTCGAGCACCTCGCCGTCACGCCCGACCAGGACGCTCAGGTCGGCACCACCGATCTGCACGCTGGCGCGATCGCCCTCGACGTCCATGTCCAGGTCGCCATCGAGGTCCGCGATGTCGAGGAGCTCCTCGAGGTAGTCGGCTGCGATGTCGCCCTCCTGCTCCAGGCGCTGCACCTTCGTGGGGCGCTCGGTCGGGGAGGAGTCTCCCTGCTCAGGGGTCTCGCCGGGGCTGGACGCACCGCCCTCGGTCTCGGTCTCGGCGTCAGTCATCTGCTCGGTCACGTGTGTCTCCTGCTTCATTCGGGATGCGATGCCGCGGACGGCACCGGAGAGAATCGTGGGGGTCAGCGCTTCTTCTTCTTGTTGCGCTGCGCCTTGGTCTGTCGCTGCGGCTGCTGCCGCTTCGGCTGTGCTGGAGGCTTCTCCTCGACAGCAACCACCTGGCCCTGGACCACTTCGGGATCGAGCGGAATGCCCTTGCGCTCCGCCTTCGCGCGCTCGCGGTCCTCCTTCGCCTTCGCTGCGGGCGTGCCGGGCGCAGGGTTGTTGCGGATCACGTAGAACTGCTGGCACATCGTCCACAGGTTCGAGACGGTCCAGTAGACGAGCACACCGATCGGGAAGGCAACACCGCCGATGGCGAAGACGACGGGGAGGACGTAGAGCAGCAGCTTCTGCTGCTGGGCGTAGGGACCGGACAGCGCGTCGGCCGGCATGTTCTTGCTCATCAGCTGGCGCTGGGTCAAGAAGGTGGTGGCAGTCATCGCCACGACCAGGACAGCCGCGACGAGCATGATGCCGACGGCACCGTCGGCACCGATGAACGTGCCCGAGACCGGGATCCGGTCGAAGAGCTTGGCGACCCGGAAGTCCTGGGCCAGACCCTCGTCCATGAAGCCGTGGGCCTTCCCCTTGCGGGCGGCCTGGTCGAGCATCCGGAAGAGGGCCAGGAAGATCGGCATCTGCAGCAGGATCGGCAGGCACGAGGCAAACGGGTTGGTGCCCGAGTCCTTGTAGAGCTTCATCGTCTCCGCGGCGAGCTTCTCGCGGTCGTGCCCGTACTTCTTCTGCAGCTCACGCACCTTGGGCTGGATCAGCTGCATGTTGCGGGACGACTTGATCTGCTTGACGAAGAGCGGGATCAGGGCGGTCCGGATCACCAGCGTCAGGCCGACGATCGAGAGCACCCACGTCGCGCCGCCGGCAGGGTCCATGAACGTGGACAGCGCCTTGTGGAAACCCACCAGCACGAACGACACCACGTAGTAGAGCGGCGCCATGATCGCGCCGCCGACGGATCCGAAGAAGTCGAGCACTCAAGCTCCTCGAGTTGCAGGGTTCTCCGCAGCCGGTGTGGCGCGGGAGGGAACGGGGTCGTAGCCACCGGCTGCCCACGGGTGGCACCGGCCGATCCGACGAAGGGAGAGCCAGGTTCCGCGGACCGATCCGTGCTCGGTCACGGCCTCGAGCGCGTACGCCGAGCAGCTGGGGTAGTAGCGGCAGACCTGGCCGTAGAGAGGGCTGATCGCGAACCGCCACGCCCGGATGAATCCGATGAGGAGGTACTTCATGACGTGCTCACCCGGTCGAGCGTACGGGCCAGATCGGCACCCAGTGCGGCGTACGACGCATCAGCCGCAGCGGGGAGCGCCCGTACGACGAGCGCAGCACGACCCGGAAGCCCTTCCAGTGCCAGAAGGTGCTCCCGGGTCAGGTGTCGAAGTCGTCTCTTCACACGATTGCGCGTGACAGCGTTGCCCACGGACTTGCTGACCGTGAAACCCACCTGCACAGGTCCCGGCTCGGCGTCTGTGTCCACCCAGAGGTGGACCACCATGGTCGGGCTTCCTGCGCGCTTCCCACGCCGAACAGCACGACGGAAACCGTCACTGTCGGCGAGGCGATGGACAGCGGAGAGCACGGCGGTTGCCGTGGACTCTGGCCGTCAGACCGCCAGGCTCTTGCGGCCCTTGCGGCGACGCGTGGACAGGATCGCGCGACCGGCGCGGGTCCGCATGCGCAGACGGAAGCCGTGCACCTTGTGACGGCGACGGTTGTTCGGCTGGTACGTACGCTTGCTCACGGCTATTTCTCCGAAGGGTTCGAGGGATGTCCACTCCACTGCGAGGTCAGTGCGGGCTGTTCGGCCGGCACCGCCCACCCACGCGGCCGCCTGGTGGCGGATCGTGGACGTGCGGCACCCGTCGACATGGAGCGACCGGCCAACGGTACGCGGTGGGGAAAGTAGGGGTCAAACCCACGAGGCGGCCGCGGGGGCCTGCCTGTGGATGACGTCTTGCCCGGGAGGTCCCGGGGTTGTTACGTTCCACCCCTCCGCGGTGGGTGACGACCACGGTCCAGCCAAGGTCCCCAGCACGCTGTGGGCCGGGTCGCACAGCCCAGAAAGGGCCCGCTGACCTGCACGAATGCTGGGCGCACAGCAGGTCTCCATGCGGTCGGAGTCCCGATCGAGACGATCGGGAGAAGCAGTTCACAGCTTGTGGAAAACTCTGTGGACTCAGGTTCCTGGTTCTCCGGGTGACCTCCTCAAAAAACGGTGGAAAGCAAAGGCGGTCCGGTGGACGACCAGCAGGTAGATCTCGGGACGGCGTGGCAGCAGATCGTCGAGGACCTCCAACCCAACCAGCGTGCCTGGTTGCGGCCGAGCGTCCCGGTGACCCTCCACGAGAACACCGCCATCATCGCCGTCCCCAACGACTTCACGCGCAACCAGCTCGAGGGCCGGCTGCGCAACCACATCGAGGACGCGCTCACCGAAGGCTTCGGCCGCGAGATCCGCATGCTCGTCACCGTGAACCCCGCGCTCGAGGACGCCGCCCCGCACCAGGTCGATGAATCGCTAGATCGATCTGTCTCTTTGTCGACAAACTCCGAGGAGGAGGCGCCGCCCCCCGACCGGGTCGAGCACCAGGAGCTCTCGCCCAGCAGCAGCGAGCGCAGGCCTTCGGCGATGGAGACCCGGCTCAACCCCAAGTACACCTTCGAGACATTCGTCATCGGCTCGTCCAACCGCTTCCCCCACGCGGCTGCCGTGGCCGTGGCCGAGGCGCCGGGCAAGGCCTACAACCCGCTCCTGGTCTACGGGGAGTCCGGCCTGGGCAAGACGCACCTCCTGCACGCGATCGGGCACTACGTCCGCAGCCTCTACAGCAACGCCAAGGTCCGCTACGTCTCCAGCGAAGAGTTCACCAACGAGTTCATCAACGCGATCCGCGACGACCGGCAGGACCGCTTCAAGCGGCGCTACCGCGACGTCGACGTGCTGCTGATCGACGACATCCAGTTCCTCGAGGGCAAGACCCAGACCCAGGAAGAGTTCTTCCACACGTTCAACACGCTCCACAACGCCAACAAGCAGATCGTGCTGACCTCCGACCGCGCACCCAAGCGGCTCGAAGCCCTGGAGGACCGGCTGCGCAACCGGTTCGAGTGGGGTCTCATCACCGACGTGCAGCCGCCCGACCTCGAGACCCGCATCGCCATCCTGCGCAAGAAGGCCGCCATGGACCGGCTCACGGCACCACCGGACGTGCTCGAGTTCATCGCCTCGAAGATCCAGACCAACATCCGCGAGCTCGAGGGGGCGCTGATCCGGGTCACCGCGTTCGCCAACCTCAACCGCCAGGAGGTCGACATGACCCTGGCCGAGATCGTCCTCAAGGACCTGATCCCCGAGGGCGGCGAGCCGGAGATCACCCACGCGCTGATCATCGCGCAGACCGCGGCCTACTTCGGCGTCTCCCTCGAGGACCTGACCGGTCCCTCGCGTGGCCGGCACCTCGTCATGGCGCGCCAGATCGGTATGTACCTGTGCCGCGAGCTGACCAGCATGTCGCTGCCGCAGATCGGCCGCGAGTTCGGCGGTCGCGACCACACCACGGTCATGTACGCCGACCGCAAGATCCGACAGCTCCTCGCCGAGCGGCGCGCGGTCTTCAACCAGGTCAGTGAGCTCACCAACCGCGTCAAGCTGCAGGCACGCCAGGCCTGAGGTTGTCCTGTCCGCCCCACGCCCTGGCGTGTGGACAACATGTGGTTCGAGTCCGCATTTCGTCCCCAGCCCCTGTGGACGCGTCGGGACGTACGACAAGTTGTGTCGCGCAGTGCACACCCCCCGGCGGGTTCGTCCTCGTGAGTGCACAGCCACTGTGCACAGGGATTCAGGCCACTGACCTGCACAAACACCGGTTGTCCACAGTTTCCACGGACCCTATGACTACTACGAACCTCACCACTGGTCCGATCACCCACCACCACTGAACATGCCCCGGTCTGGGGACAACCCTGCCGAAGCCGGACGTGCGCGTGGCAGGATGCACTTCCCACGCGCTCGCGCGTGAGTCGCAGGCTGCGCCCGGCAGCTCGGCGAATCGTGTTGTTACCAGTTCTCTCGCCGAGGAGATCCTTGTGAAGTTCCGCGTCGAACGCGACGTCTTCGCCGACGCCGTTGCCTGGGCTGCCCGCAGCCTGCCCGTCCGCCCCAGCTCGCCGGTCCTGGCCGGTCTGCTGATCGAGGCGAGCGACGCAGGTCTGGTGCTCTCCACCTTCGACTACGAGACCTCGGCCCGCGCCACGCTCACGGCGGAGGTCAACGACGAGGGCAAGGCCCTGGTCAGCGGCCGTCTGCTCGCCGACATCTGCCGGAGCCTGCCCGCCAAGCCGGTCGAGCTCACCCTCGAGGGTCCGCGCGTCTCGCTGATCTGCGGTTCGGCCCGCTTCAGCCTCCAGACGATGCCGGTCGACGACTACCCGACGCTGCCCGACATGCCCTCGGCCACCGGCACCGTCTCGAGCGCAGACTTCGCGCACGCCGTCTCCCAGGCGGTGACCGCCGCCGGCCGCGACGACATGCTGCCGGTGCTGACGGGCGTACGGATCGAGATCGACGGCTCCACGATGGCGCTGCTGGCCACCGACCGCTTCCGCCTCTCGCACCGCGAGCTGACGTGGAACCCGCAGTCGCCCGACGAGTCCGTGGCGGCCCTCGTGCCGGCCAAGGTGCTCGGCGACACCGCCAAGTCGCTGACGTCGGGCGCCGAGGTCACCATCGCCCTGAGTGCGAGCGGTGCCGGCGAGGGCCTGATCGGCTTCGAGGGCACCGGCCTGGGCGGCGTACGCCGCACCACCACGCGCCTCCTCGACGGCGAGTTCCCCAAGGTCCGCTCGCTCTTCCCCGCCGAGCACCTCACGGTGGCCAAGGTCAACAAGGCCGAGCTGATCGAGACGGTCAAGCGCGTCGCCCTCGTCGCCGAGCGCAACACCGCGGTGCAGATGAAGTTCGGCGAGAACCAGATCGTGCTCGACGCCGGGTCCGGCGACGAGGCGATGGCCACCGAGGCCGTCGACGCCGACATCAACGGAGACGAGCTCACCACCGGCTTCAACCCGCAGTTCCTGCTCGACGGCCTGACCGCCATCGACGGGGAGTTCGTCGACCTCGCCTTCACCCAGGCCACCAAGCCGGTGGTCATCTCCGGCACGGACGCCGACGACGACACCAACTCGTTCCGCTACCTGCTGATGCCACGTCGCCTGCTGTCCTGATGTCCAGCGGCGCCCTCGCCCGGCCCGACCTGCAGGGCTAGGCTCGGAGCATGGACATCGGACTCGTCGGGCTGGGCAAGATGGGCGGCAACATGCGCGAGCGCTTGCGCCGCGCGGGACACACGGTCATCGGCTACGACCGCAACCCCGAGGTCAGCGACGTCGACTCCCTGGCCGCGCTCGTCGACGCCCTTCCGAGTCCGAAGGTCGTGTGGGTGATGGTGCCCTCGGGTGACCCGACCCGTGCGACCGTCACCGAGCTCGGCGGCCTGCTCGGCGCGGGCGACGTCGTCGTCGACGGTGGCAACTCGCGCTGGACCGACGACATCACCAACGCCGAGCTGTTGGCAGAGAAGTCGATCGGCTACGTCGACTGCGGTGTCTCCGGCGGCGTCTGGGGCCTCGAGAACGGCTACGCCCTGATGTACGGCGGCGACGCCGACGACATCGCCAAGGTGCAGCCCGCCTTCGACGCCCTGAAGCCCGAGGGCGACTTCGGCTCCGTCCACGCAGGCAAGGTCGGCGCCGGCCACTTCTCCAAGATGGTCCACAACGGCATCGAGTACGCGATCATGCAGGCCTACGCCGAGGGCTGGGAGCTGCTCGAGAAGGCCGAGGTCACCGACAACGTCACCGAGGTCTACCGCTCCTGGCGCGAGGGCACCGTCATCCGCTCGTGGCTGCTGGACCTGATGGTCAGCGCCCTCGACGAGGACCCCGGCCTGAGCAAGATCGCCGGCTACGCCGAGGACTCCGGCGAGGGCAGGTGGACGGTCGAGGCGGGCATCGAGAACGCCGTCGCGACCCCGGCCATCACGGCCGCGCTGTACGCCCGCTTCGTCTCCCGCCAGGACGACTCCCCGACGATGAAGGCCGTCGCGGCGATGCGCAACCAGTTCGGCGGGCACGCCGTACGGACCTCGGCCCCGCTCGGGGGCGACGCCGCAGAGAGCGAGGGCACTCCCGACCAGTCGGGCGCCGCCCAGCATGCCGGCGCGGGCGACGCGCACGAGGCCGGGGAGAGCTAGGACTCCTTGCACGTCGCGCACCTGAGCCTGCACAACTTCCGCTCCTACGCCGACCTCGACGTCGTCCTGGAGCCGGGGGCCACCGCGTTCATCGGTCGCAACGGCCAGGGCAAGACCAACCTCGTCGAGGCGATCGACTACCTCTCCCGGCTCTCCTCGCACCGGGTCGCCACCGACGCGCCGCTCGTGAAGGCCGGCGCCGACCAGGCGATCGTCCGTGCGTCGGTCGTGAAGGAGGGACGTACGGCGCTGCTCGAGGTCGAGCTCAACCCGGGTCGCGCCAACCGGGCCCGCATCAACCGGTCCCCACTGCCACGACCGCGGGAGATCATCGGCCTGGTCCGGACCGTGGTCTTCGCACCCGACGACCTGACCCTGGTCAAGGGAGACCCCTCGGACCGTCGCAAGTTCCTCGACGACCTGCTGGTCCTGCGCACCCCACGGCTGGCCGGCGTCCGGTCCGACTACGACCGCGTCCTCAAGCAGCGCAACAGCCTGCTCAAGACTGCCGGGATCGCCCGCGGCTCCTCGCGGGACGCGGCCATGTCGACACTGGAGATCTGGGACGACAACCTCGCCCGGGTCGGCGCCGAGCTGCTCGGCGCGCGCTTGAGGTTGGTCGAGGACCTGCGTCCCTACGTCGGCAAGGCCTACGAAGCCGTCGCGCGCGGCGCGACCCGCGACGACGCGGACCTCGACTACCGGGCGAGCGTCGAGGTCGGCGACGACCTCCCGGCCGCACTGCTGGCGGCGATCGCCGACAAGCGCAAGGACGAGCTGGACCGCGGCATCTCGCTCGTCGGCCCCCACCGCGACGAGCTGCTGCTCACCCTGGGTGACGGCGACCTGCGGCTGCCCGTGAAGGGCTACGCCTCGCACGGGGAGTCGTGGTCGTTCGCACTCGCGCTGCGGCTGGCCTCGTACGACCTGCTGCGCGCCGACGGTGACGACCCGATCCTCGTGCTCGACGACGTCTTCGCCGAGCTCGACTCCGAGCGCCGCAGCCAGCTCGCGGAGCTGGTCGCGGGTGCCGAACAGGTCCTGGTGACGGCGGCGGTGGCCGCCGACGTACCAGCATCGCTCCAGGGCGTCCGGTTCGTGGTCGCCGACGGGCTGGTGACCCGTGACGACTGACGACCGGTCCCCCGACGACTCAACCGATGAGACCACGTCCAGCGAGACCCCTTCCGACGTGCCCACGTCCGACGGCGTCCCGTCACCGGGCGACCCCGGCTCCGAGCACCACGCCGACGGGCTGGACCTGGCCCGGTCGGCCGCACGGGCGGCGGCCGCGACCCCCGGCGCGCCAGCGCGGAAGCGGACACCCTCGCGACGGCGTACGTTCACCACGTCGTCCGGTGCGCGTCCCGACGACCGTGACCCGCAACCGCTCGAGACCGCCATGGGCCGCCTGATCGCCAACCACGGCTGGGAGCTCGACCTCAAGGTGCAGGGTGTCTTCGGCCGGTGGGCCGAGCTGGTCGGGTCCGAGATCGCCGACCACTGCACGCCGGAGTCGTTCGCCGACGGACGCCTGGTCGTGCGCACCGACTCCACCGCCTGGGCCACCCAGCTCAAGCTGCTCACCCCCACCGTCGTACGCCGTCTCAACTCCGAGCTCGGCCACGGCACGGTCGCCGTCATCGAGGTCGTCGGACCCCACCTGCCGCACTGGACCAAGGGCCGGCTCTCGAGCCGCGACGGCCGGGGTCCGCGCGACACCTACGGGTGATCGGACGGCGCCGCGACCGCAGCCTGATCTGCCGATCTGACGGCCCCGCGACGGTAGGGGGACCCACCGACCCCCCTGTTCGGCGCTGTGAACCGGCCTCATGGGGCCCCTGTGGGCCCTTTTTTCCACAGATCACCCCCATGACGGTGGGGGTTCCTTCGCTTGAAGGCGCCTGACCGCTAGTATGAGGACACGAGTCGCACGCTTCGTTGCCACTGCAACAGCAGCGACTCGACTCATGTCGAACGCCCGTCGCGGGCGACGAGAAGAAGGCTGTGCCTTGAGCGAAGAGAACGTCGAGACCCCCACCGATCCGACCCCCCCATCGCCGGCAGAGCAGTCACCATCAGCCGAGGTCCCCGTCGAGGTCCCCGAAGCAGCTGCCGAGGCCACCGCCCCGAAGCGCTCGACCAACGCGGTCGACGAGGACTTCGAGTACGACGCGTCCGCGATCACCGTCCTCGAAGGTCTCGAGGCGGTCCGCAAGCGGCCCGGCATGTACATCGGCTCGACCGGTGAGCGCGGGCTGCACCACCTGATCTGGGAGATCGTCGACAACGGCGTCGACGAGGCGCTGGCGGGGATCTGTGACCGGATCGTGCTGACGCTCCAGGCCGACGGCGGGGTCCGCGTGGAGGACAACGGCCGCGGGATCCCGACCGACACCGCGCCCGGGCAGGACATGCCCGCCCTCACGATGGCCCTGACGATGCTGCACGCCGGAGGCAAGTTCGGCGGCGGCGGCTACAAGGTCTCCGGCGGCCTGCACGGGGTCGGTGTCTCGGTGGTCAACGCCCTCTCCAGCCGCCTGGTCGCCGAGGTCAAGAACCGTGGCCACGTGTGGCGCCAGAGCTTCCAGCTCGGGGCGCCCGACGCCGATCTCGAGCAGATCCGGGCGATGGAGCCCGGGGAGCGCACCGGAACGACGGTCACCTGGTACGCCTCCGAGGACATCTTCGAGTCCACCCACTACAACCTCGAGACGATCACCTCGCGGCTGCGCGAGATGGCCTTCCTCAACAAGGGCGTGGAGTTCGTCGTGCGCGACGAGCGCGAGGACGCCGAGGCCCGTGTCGACGCGGTCCAGGACGACACCACCGACAACGCGATCGACAACGCCGGGCACGACGCGATCAAGCGCGCGGAGGCCGGCGGCCTGGAGCAGGTCTTCAAGTACGACCGCGGCCTGGTCGACTACGTCGAGCACCTCAACCGCCGCAAGGACAAGGCCAACGCGACCGTCATCTCCTTCGAGGCCGACACCCCGGAATCGGTCGAGAACCACATGAGCCTCGAGGTCGCGATGCAGTGGAACACCTCCTACACGGAGTCGGTCCACACCTTCGCCAACAACATCAACACCCACGAGGGCGGCACCCACGAAGAGGGCTTCCGCGCCTCCCTCACCTCCCTGGTCAACCACTGGGGCGAGGAGTGGGGACTGATCAAGAAGAAGGAGGACCGGGTCTCGGGCGACGACATCCGCGAGGGCCTGACCGCGATCGTCTCCATCAAGCTCGCCGAGCCGCAGTTCGAGGGCCAGACCAAGACCAAGCTCGGCAACACCGAGGCCAAGGGCTTCACCCAGCGGATCATGAACGACCAGCTCGGCGCCTGGTTCGAGGAGAACCCGGCCGAGGGCCGCGACATCGTCCGCAAGTCGCAGGCTGCCGCCAGCGCCCGCATCGCCGCCCGCAAGGCGCGTGAGCTGGCCCGCGGCCGCAAGGGCCTGCTCGGTGGCGGCGGCCTCCCGGGCAAGCTGAGCGACTGCCAGTCGACCAACCCCGCCGAGTGCGAGGTCTTCATCGTCGAGGGCGACTCGGCCGGTGGCTCCGCGCGACAGGGCCGCGACCCGCGCATCCAGGCGATCCTCCCGATCCGCGGCAAGATCCTCAACGTCGAGAAGGCGCGCATCGACAAGGTGCTGGCGAACACCGAGGTGCAGGCGATCATCTCCGCGCTCGGCACCGGCATCCACGAGGAGTTCAGCCTCGAGAAGCTGCGCTACCACAAGGTCGTGATGATGGCCGACGCCGACGTCGACGGCCACCACATCAACACCCTGCTGCTGACGCTGCTGTTCCGCTTCATGAAGCCGCTCATCGAGCACGGCTACGTCTACATGGCCCAGCCGCCCCTCTACCGCCTCCGGTGGAACAAGCCGGCCGATCACGAGTTCGTCTACTCCGACGCCGAGCGCGACGCGCTGCTGGCCGACGGCCTGGCCCAGGGCAAGAAGCTGCCCAAGGAGAACCCGGTCCAGCGCTACAAGGGTCTCGGTGAGATGAACGCCGACGAGCTGTGGGAGACCACGATGGATCCCGACGCGCGCCTGATGAAGCAGGTCGCCCTCGAGGATGCCGCGCAGGCCGACGAGGTCTTCTCGATCCTCATGGGCGAGGACGTCGAGCAGCGCCGCTCCTTCATCCAGCGCAACGCGAAGGACGTCCGATTCCTCGACATCTGACGGGAGACGCGAGGGGCGCGCGCTCGCTGCGTTCTCCTCGCTCGACGACCCGCCGTGCTCAGCGGTCGTCCTCTCTCCTGCCCGCCTAGCCGCATATCGCGCAATCTAAGACTTCCAGTAGACAAGTCGAGAAAGACGAATCATGACTGAGATCCCCACGGACACCACCGGCGCCGGCGGTCACGGCTTCGGCGACGACCGCATCCAGCCGATCGAGCTGCAGACGCTGATGCAGCAGTCCTACATCGACTACGCGATGACCGTCATCGTCGGGCGCGCGCTGCCCGACGTACGCGACGGCCTGAAGCCGGTGCACCGCCGCATCCTCTACGCGATGTACGACGGCGGCTACCGCCCCGACCGCGGCTTCTCGAAGTGCTCGCGCGTCGTCGGTGACGTGATGGGTCAGTACCACCCCCACGGCGACACGGCGATCTACGACACCATGGTCCGCCTCGCGCAGCCGTGGGTGCTGCGCGCCCCGCTGATCAACGGCCAGGGCAACTTCGGCTCGCCGGGCAACGACTCCGCGGCGGCCATGCGATACACCGAGTGCCGGATGGCGCCGCTGGCCATGGAGATGGTGCGCGACATCGACGAGGACACCGTCGACTTCCGCCCCAACTACGACGGTCGCTCGCAGGAGCCGACCATCCTGCCCGCACGGTTCCCCAACCTGCTGGTCAACGGCTCGGCCGGCATCGCGGTCGGCATGGCCACCAACATCCCGCCGCACAACCTGCGCGAGGTGGCCGACGGTGCCACGTGGGCACTCGAGCACCCCGACGCCACCCGCGAGGAGCTCCAGGACGCCCTGGTCGAGCGGATCAAGGGCCCCGACTTCCCCAACGGCGCGCTCATCGTGGGCCGCCAGGGCATCGAGCAGGCCTACCGCACCGGCCGCGGGTCGATCGGCCAGCGCGCCGTCGTCGAGATCGACGAGGACTCCAAGGGCCGCACGATGCTCGTCATCACCGAGCTCCCCTACATGGTCAACCCCGACAACCTCGCGCTCAAGATCGCCGAGCTGGCTGACAGCGGCCGGATCCAGGGCATCTCCGACGTGCGTGACGACACCAGCTCGCGCACCGGTCAGCGCCTGGTCATCGTCCTCAAGCGCGACGCGGTCGCCCGGGTCGTGCTCAACAACCTCTTCAAGCACACCGAGCTCCAGACCAACTTCTCGGCCAACATGCTGGCGCTGGTCGACGGGGTGCCGCGCACCCTGCCGATCGACCAGTTCATCTCCAACTGGGTCACCCACCAGATCGAGGTCATCCAGCGTCGTACGCGCTTCCGCCTCGCCGAGGCCGAGAAGCGCGCCCACGTCCTGCGCGGACTGGTCAAGGCGCTCGACGCGCTCGACGAGGTCATCGCCCTCATCCGCCGTTCGCCCGACGTCGACGACGCGCGCAGCGGCCTCATGGAGCTGCTCGGGGTCGATGAGGTCCAGGCGACCGCCATCCTCGACATGCAGCTGCGCCGTCTCGCTGCGCTCCAGCGCCAGAAGATCATCGACGACCTCGCCGCCATCGAGCTCCAGATCGCCGACCTCGAGGACATCCTCGCCGACGAGGCCCGGCAGCGGCAGATCGTCTCCGACGAGCTGCGCGAGATCACCGACAAGTACGGCAACGACCGGCGTACGCAGATCATCGCCGCCGACGGGGACCTGTCGATGGAGGACCTGATCCCCGACGAGGACCTGGTCGTCTCGATCACCCGCGGCGGCTACGCCAAGCGCACCCGCGCCGACCAGTACCGCCTCCAGAAGCGCGGCGGCAAGGGAGTGCGCGGCGCGACGCTGCGCGGCGACGACGTGGTCCAGCACTTCATCGCGACCACCAACCACCACTGGTTGCTCTTCTTCACCACGGCCGGTCGCGTCTACCGCACCAAGGCCTACAACCTGCCCGAGGCGGCGCGCGACGCGAAGGGCGGCCACGTCGCCGGTCTGCTGAGCTTCCAGCCCGACGAGGACATCGCCCAGGTGCTGGCGATCCGCGACTACGAGCAGGCCCCGTACCTCGTGCTCGCCACCCGCACCGGCCTGGTCAAGAAGACCAAGCTGGGCGACTACAACAGCCCCCGCCAGGCCGGCGTCATCGCCATCAACTTCCGCGAGGAGGACGACGAGCTGATCGGCGCCGAGCTGGTGAACGGCGACGACGACATCCTGCTGGTCTCCCGCAAGGGCCAGTCGATCCGCTTCAAGGCCGACGACGACCAGCTGCGGCCGATGGGTCGCGCCACCGGTGGTGTGCGCGGCATGAAGTTCCGCGACGGCGACTCTCTGCTGTCGATGTCGGTCATCCGCGCCGCGCAGGTGGCGGCCGAGGAGGCCGTCCAGGGTGACGCTGCCGAGTCCGACGAGGTCAAGGAGCAGTACGTCTTCACGATCACCGACGGCGGCTTCGCCAAGCGCAGCCGGATCACCGACTACCGCCTCCAGTCCCGCGGCGGCATCGGCATCAAGGCGATGTCGCTGGCCAACGAGGACCGCGGCGGCCTGGTCGGTGCGTTCATCGTCGAGGAGGAGGACGAGGTCCTCTCGATCACCAGCGGCGGCCAGGTGGTCCGCAGCCCCATCGATGCCAACTTCCGACCGACCGGCCGCTCGACCATGGGCGTGAAGTTCGTGACGACCAAGTCGAGCGACTCGGTGGCCGTGGTGGCTCGTTCGGTGGAGGCCAAGGTGGTCGAGGAAGCCACCGGCGAGGTGGCCGACGACGAGGTCGAGGCTCCGAGCGAGGAATCGCCGGTTGTGGCCGACGATGCAACAATTGTCGGTCAGGACGCTGAAGCGGCGCCTGTCGAGACCCCCGACGAAGACACCGAGGAGTGATCCATGTCGGACCGCACCGCGCCTCCGCGTCGTACGCCGGAGGGTGATCCTGCCCGCAGGTCGCTGACCGCGCGTCTGCAGGACACGCTGTCGAACGCCGCCGAGGAGCACCGGGCCAATGCGGGGTCGAGCGCCTCGCGCGGCCGTCGGGCCAGGGGCATGGCGGGCCGCCAGCCCCGGCGTGCCCGGCTGCGACTGACCCGGATCGACCCGTGGTCGGTCATGAAGACCTCGTTCCTGCTCTCGGTCGCCTTCGGTGTGGTCACCTTCGTCGCCATCTTCATGGTGTGGTCGGTGCTCGGCGCGGCGGGTGTCTGGGACTCGATCAACTCCGCGGTGGCGAGCATCGTGGAGGGTGACAGCGGCAACTCGACCTTCGACGTGACCGACTACGTCGGCATGTCGCGGGTGCTGGGCTTCACCCTCCTGGTCGCGGTCCTCGACGTGATCCTGCTGACCGCGATCGCCACCCTCACCGCGTTCCTCTACAACCTCGCTGCTGCTCTTCTGGGCGGCATCGAGGTGACTCTCGCCGAGGACGAGAAGTGACCAGTCGCGGGTGACCACCCTCGATTGGCACCGCCTGACCGAGGTCAGGTAATCTTCGGCGTCGCCGCTCATGCGGCGTGTGCGGGCCTATAGCTCAGACGGTTAGAGCGCTTCCCTGATAAGGAAGAGGTCGGAGGTTCAAGTCCTCCTAGGCCCACTCCATCTGCCCGGTCACGGGCGCCGCGACCCGGAGGACAGTCCCATGAAGAAGCTTCTGCTGGTCCTGCTCGCTGCCGCTGGCGCGGCGTTCGCGAAGAAGAAGATGGACGAGGGCAAGAACGAGCAGGCCCTCTGGGCCGAGGCCACCGACAACGTCGACAAGTCCTGACGCTCGCACCACCCGGCGCTCCTGCGCCACCTGGCATCACCATCCGGGGCCTTGGCGCAATTGGTAGCGCACCTGCTTTGCAAGCAGGGGGTTAGGGGTTCGAGTCCCCTAGGCTCCACCACTGTGATGAGTCGGGACTTAGGTCTCATCTGAGTCGCGAAAAACGTCACCTAGAGAACCCCGGGCCATCGGCCCGGGGTTCTTTGTGTGTTGCGCCGGTAGCTCTTGGTGGGTCGATGTCGTGGTGGGACAGGATCTCGGCGGTGGTGAGGTTGATGACGGTGACGGTGGTGTCGTCGGCGATGGCGAGGATTCGGGTTCCTCGGGGGGCGTAGCCGACGCCGAGGTGATGCATCCGTCCGGCTCTGCGGAGGCTGACTTTGCCCCAGGTGTCGACGTGGTCGTAGCGCAGCCGGTAGTGCCCGGGTGGGTGTTGTTGCTCGTTTCCTGGGTTCGGGGACGACGAGTCCGGCTGCGTGGAGGATGCGCCGGATGGTGGAGGTCGAGGGCGCGGTGTGGCCTGCCTGGGTGAGGTGCCACGCGATGGTGAGCGGTCCGGCGTCGAGGCCGGCAGCGGTGAGGTTCAGTCGCAGCTCAACGATCAGTTCCCGGACGTCGTCGCTGGTGGCGTTTCCAGGGACGTGGGGGCGCCGTGAGCGTGGGTCGCTCGCGGTAGCGGGCCAAGAGACGATGGAGGTGGCGCCGCGAGAGGCCATACTGCGCTGCGGCCGCGGTGACCGAGAGTTCCTTGGTGATGACCTTGAGCACTGCGACGCGGGCTTTCGACATGCTCCCAGACAGTGACGCATGTCCCGACTCACGCGAGACCTGTCAGGTGGGACCTATGTCGTGAGCCCAGACACCCTAGGCTCCACCACGAGGAACCGCAGGCCGGCCAGGCGGCTCGCTGGCTCTCAGTCCGCGAGCTGAGGCCGACGGCCCGAGGATGCCTCGACCGCTTCGTGATGTCCGCGCCGCCCTGGTCGACGAGCTCTGAGCGCAGAGGGTGGCGTGGTGGTGCATCGTTGGGTCCGGGCGGCCGGCCGCCGGGCGCGGGTTGATTGCGGTCCATCAAAATGACGAGTACTCAGTGGTCGGTGAGGGCCCAGGGGACGAGCTGTATGCCCCTCGCACCCACACTGAGCGCCTCAGTGCCAAGGTTGGCACAGACCTGCTGCTCCGTTCTCGCTCTTCAGGTCGTCGTCCGTCAGCAGGTCGTTGGCGATGCGACTGCGCGTCGGGCGCCTCGGCCCTCAGCCGTCGAGCCCCCGCTCGATCGCCTCGATCACCCGCGGCCTCAGCCGGGCGACCGAGATCACCTCGTCGACCGAGCCCACCCGGACGGCCCGGTGGATGTCGTGGACGCCGTCGAACTCGGCGGCGACCTCGCCGATCTTCTCCGGACGCACCGCTGCCCTCAGGTCGGCGAGCTCGACGACCAGGCGGCTCCGCTCCTGTCCCGTGGCGTCGGCGATCGAGCCCTCGAGCTCGCGGACGCGGGCGTCCGCCGACGTACGCTTCTCCACCTCGCCGGCGAACACGACGGCGGCCGCGGGGGCACCACCGATGACCGACGCGAAGGACCCCTCGAGGGCCAGCACGGTCATGTTCGGGTTGAGCGCCTTGGAGAAGACCACGAACGCACCTCCGTGGTAGCGGGAGATGACGCAGAAGACGATCGGGCCGTCGAAGTTGACGACCGCCCGGCCGATCTCCGCGCCGTACTCGAGCTGGAGGCTGCGCATCGAGTCCGGCGAGCCGTCGAACCCGGAGAGGTTCGCCAGCACGACGAGCGGACGGTTGCCGCTGGCCGCGTTGATCGCCCGGGCCGCCTTCTTCGAGGAGCGCGGGAACAGGGTGCCGGCGGTGTAGACGTCGGGCCCGTCGGTGGGCGGGAAGCCCCGTCGCGGGACCGGCCGCGACTCGATCCCGAGCAGGCACACGGGATAGCCGCCGACATGGGCGTCCTGGACCACGGCGGTGTCCGCGTCGGCCATGCCGGCCCAGCGCTCGAGCGTCGGGTGGTCCTGGTCGGCGAGGGCCCGCATCACGGTGCGGATGTCGAAGGGCTTCTTGCGGTCCGGGTTGGCGCTCGCCGAGAAGATCTCACCGACCGTGGTGAAGTCGCTGTCGGGGGCCACGTGGGGGTACGACGAGACGTCGCGCTCGCTCGGGTCGGTGGTGGCGGCCCGCCGCGGTCGCGACTCGCCGGGCACGACGTAGGTGTGGTCGTAGTGGGCCATCAGCACCCCGAAGGCGCCGGCCAGGTCGGGCGCCCAGTACTGCGCCTGCCCGTTCGGGCCCATCACCCGGTCGTAGCCGCCGATGCCGAAGTTGTCCTCGGCAGAGACGCCGCCGGAGAAGTCCAGTGACTGCTTCCCGGTGAGCACCATCGCGCTGTCCGGCGTCATCACCAGGATGCCCTTGGTGTGCATCAGCATCGTGGCCTCGGCGTTCCAGTAGGGCTGCGCCCCGACGTTGATGCCGGCCACGACGACGTTGATCTCGCCGCCCGCCTGGGTGAACTCGATGATCCGCTTCAGCCCGGCAGCGACCCAGTCCATGTTCTCGGTGCCGGAGTCCATCGAGATCCGGGCGCCCGCGGACAGCGCGAACCACTCCAGCGGCACCTGCATCCGCTCAGCGAGGTCGATGGCGGCGATGACCCGTGCGCACTCCGGCTCCGAGACCGATCCGAGCGCCTTCGTCGGGTCGCCGCACAGCACGACCCGGGTCACGCCCTCCGGGTGCAGCGCGGTCGGTGTGGTGACCACCGCTGCCAGGATGCCGGCCTTGTTGAGGCCCGGGGGGCGGCTGACCGGCGCCAGGGCACCGGTGTCGTCGAGGTCGTACTCGACGAAGCCCCCGTCGGGACCGGTGAGCACCCCGGCGAGCTCGTAGGGGTAGACCAGACCGCGCCGACGGGCACGGACGACGTTGCCGCTGTACTCGTCGAGCGGCTGGAGGGGCTCCGTCGGGGGCGCCTCCAGCGACGCCGTGACGCCGGCTCCGGGTCGGGCGTGGAACCTGATGGCGACGGGCGTGGCAGTGCCGTCGGCGCCCACCACGCGCCCCTGCGCGACCACCTCGGCGATGCCGGCGCCATCGGTGAGCGGCGTGATCTTGCCCTGCAGGGCGGTCAGCTGCTCCGGGTCGGCCTCGACGTCGGGCCACACCTGGACCCAGACATGGTTGGAGTCGAGCTTGCTGCCGGCGGTGCCGCGCGCCGTGCGCGCCCGACGGATCGCCTCGAGGCAGTTCTCCACGGCCCGCTCGGCGTGGGGGATCGCGGTGACGCGCCCCTCCTCGTCGCGTACGACGGCCAGCTGGCGCACCTGCGCCAGCGCCACGAGCCGTCGGTCGGCGGGGTTCTCCCGCGCGACGCACTCGTAGAGGAGCACGTCCTCGGGTGCATCGATGCGGCTGACCTCGAAGTTGCGGAGCCGCCACAGGTCGAGCCTGCGACCGACCATGGGGTGCACCCCGCGGACCAGGTCGTCCTCGGTGACGCCACCGCCCGGAGTCGGCCGGAACGTGAAGTAGTTGACCGGTCGGCCGGCTCCCGGGCAGACCGCGACCGCGATCCGGCGTACGTCGTGGGCGAACGGCAGGGCGCCGACGACGCGGGCGAGCTCCTGGCTCTCCGCCTCCGGCGACTCCGGAGCCGCGGGCCAGTGCACGTAGAGGTCGATCACCGCTTCGTGACCGGCCTCCCGGGCCGCGACCTCGTCCGCCATCGCCCGGGTCAACGAGCTGTCCGGGTCGGCGAGCTCGGCCATGGTGCCGGCGGTCGACACCAGCCGGGTCGGCCGGTCGTCGAGCGTGTAGTCGGCCAGCGCGAAGGCGCGCCCGGCGCGGGACACCGACGCGAGACCGTGCAGGTCGTGCTCCCGGTAGTGGCGGCGCACCAGCACCTCGAGCATCGGCTCCTGCTCGGCCACGCCGTCCTCGAGCCGTTCGGCCAGGAACCTGACGATCTGCTCCGGGATCGCCGCCAGCGCCTCGATCCGCTCGGTGCGATCCGGCGCGTCGGGATCGGCCGCGAGGGCTGCCACCTCGTCGCGGACACCGGCCAGGACGCTCGAGCGCTCGGCGTCGACCAGGGGCTGGTCGAACCACCGGAAGCGGGTGCTGCGGGCCAGGTCACCGACGACGGGGAACCGCAGCTGGGTGGCCCTCACCAGTCGCTCGAGCAGGTTGCGCGCCGGCCCGGCGAGCTCCGCGGTCGGCGGGGGCTCGGCGATCCAGCGCTGCAGGAGCTCGGTGGACAGCAGGACGTCGGGGGTCGAGCGCTGCTGGGCGAGGAACATGCGGAACACCGCCTCCTCGAGCTGCGGCGTCCGGTCGGTGTCGGTCACGCCGTAGTGGGTCAGGACCCGGGCCAGCCGGTCGCGGAACTGGTCGGGCAGACCGCCGCGCTCGACGTCCAGGCTCTGCAGGAACGCGTGGAAGTGCTCCTTCGAGCTGTGCACGCGCAGCTCGGTGTGGAGGTCCTCGCCGGCCGGCCGGTTGCGACTGAGCTCGGCCAGGTCGGCGAAGAGGCCGAGCAGCTCGATCTCGTCGGGGACCACGTCGCCGCCGGCCGCGACCAGCGCGTCGCGCGCAGCCAGGTAGTCGAGGATCCGGGCACCCTCGTCGCTCGGGTCGACGTCGTAGCCCAGCAGGATCGCGGCCACGTCCGCCCGGGCCTTCGCGGCGCGCTCCTGCGGGGAGGCCGCTGCTGTGGGCGCCGGCAGGTCGAGCGCCGGGGTGTTCTCGTCGGGAGCGGCCTGCTCGGCAGCGCCGTCGTCGACCGGCTCGAGGCGTACGAGCGGTGCGCCGGTCTCGACCTGGCTGCCCGTCATCACCAGCAGCTCCCGGACGCGGGCCGCGAACGGTGCGCGCACCGCCGTCTCCATCTTCATGCTCTCCAGCACCAGCACCGGGGCACCGGCGTCGACCAGGTCGCCGACCGCGACGGGCGACGCGACGACGAGCGCAGGGGCGGGCGAGCGCAGCACGCCGCCCTCGTCGCGGGTGACCCGGTGGGCGACACCGTTGACCTCGACCATGTGCACGGGCCCGTGCGTTGCGGTGACCAGACGATAGAGCTCATCGCCGACGGTCATCCGGGTGTGGAACTCGTCCAGCCGCTCGACCTCGGCGACCACCTCGTGCTCGACTCCTGCGGCCGCGACGCCCACCCGGAACCGGTGCGGACCGATCTGCAGCACGGTGACCTTGTAGGCCGTGCCGCGGAGCTTGAAGTCCACCGCCCGGCCGACCTTGTGCTGCACCTGTGGCCGGCCGCCCCGGGCGCTCTCGAGCAGCCGGGTGATCTCGACCTGCTCCTCGTCCTCGTAGGCCTCGATGCCGGCAGCCACGACGGCGATCCCGGAGTGCTCGTGGACGACCAGGCGCCCCTGTTCGCGGACCCGGTCGATCCATGCCGTGTCGGCCCAGCCGGCCAACCCGTCGATCACCTCGGACTGGTCGAGGAGGTCGAGGATGAAGCTCTTGTTGGTGGCGCCGCCCTCGATCACCACGGTGGTCTCCGCCATCGCGCGACGCAGCCTCGCCAGCGCCTCGGGGCGGGTGCGCCCGTAGGCGATGATCTTGGCGATCATCGAGTCGAAGTCGGCCGGGATCGTGTCGCCCTCGCCGACGCCGGTGTCGACGCGGATGCCGGGCCCGGACGGCAGGTCGAGCAGCGCGATCCGGCCGGGCGACGGTGCGAAGTCACGGTCCGGGTCCTCGGCGTTCAGCCTGGCCTCGACCGCGTGCCCCTTCTCCGGCGGCTTCGCCCCTTCGAGCCTGCCACCGGCCGCCACGTGCAGCTGTGCCGTGACCAGGTCGAGGTCCGTCGTCATCTCGGTGATCGGGTGCTCGACCTGCAGGCGCGTGTTGACCTCGAGGAACGCGAACGACCGCTCACCGGGGTGGTAGAGGAACTCCACGGTGCCCGCGCCGACGTACCCCACGGCGATCGCCAGCCGCTCGGCGGCGGCCTTGACCTCATCGGCCTGGTCGGTGTCGAGCAGCGGCGAGGCCGACTCCTCGATCACCTTCTGGTTGCGTCGCTGCACGGTGCAGTCGCGTACGCCGACCGCCCATGCCGTGCCGTGGCTGTCGGCGATCAGCTGGACCTCGATGTGCCGCGCTCCGGTGACCAGGCGCTCCAGGAAGACCACGCCGCTGCCGAAGGCGCGCTCGGCCTCGTCGCGGGTGCGCTGGTAGGCGTCCTCGAGCTCGTCGGCGGAGTCGACCTTGCGGATGCCGCGCCCGCCTCCGCCCGCGGTCGCCTTGAGCATCAGGGGGTAGCCGATGCGCTCGGCAGCCGCCAACGCGTCGGCCAGCGTGTCGACGCCGCCGCGGCTCCACGGGGCGACCGGGACGCCTACCTCCTCGGCGAGGAGCTTGGACCCGATCTTGTCGCCCAGCCGGCGCATCGCCTCGGCGCTCGGACCGATGAAGGTCACCCCGAGGCGTTCACACAGGTCGGCGAAGGCGGGGTCCTCGGCGACGAAGCCCCACCCGACCCAGACGGCGTCCGCCCTGCACTCGACCAGCGCCCTCTCGAGGGCGGCCAGGTCGATGTAGGGACGCGCCGAGGCGGGACCCAGCGCGTAGGCCTCGTCGGCCTCCCGCGCGAACATCGCCGTACGGTCCTCGTCGGTGTAGAGCGCGATCGTGCGGATCGGCGGCCCACCACCGTTCGCATTCAGGTCGCGGACGGCGTGGATCAGCCGCATCGCGGCCTCGCCGCGGTTGACAATCGCCACTCGAGAGAACACCCGTGAGCCTCCAGACCGACGGCTCTCGCACGGATCCGCCACCTGCGAGACTGTCATGCCGGACGGGTCTTCCGCGACACCTGTCCGGCATCGCTGACTGGGCGACCGCAGGTGGCGAGCCTCCTTCACTACATGCCGGGGATGGGCTGGACCTCGTGAACCTCGATCTCGCAGCCACCGGGCATGTTGAGGTGCGGGTGGTCCTTCGCGAGTGCGAGGGCGGCGTCGAGGTCGCCGGCTTCGATGATGCTGTAGCCCGTGACGTCACGGGTGCTGGCGGAGGTGCCGTCGGTGGTGACGCGGACGCCGCCGCCCAGCGGGTTGCCGAAGTCGACCAGGCCGTCGCCGACCTTCCCTGCCCAGGCGTTCCACTCGCCCATGATCGCCTCCATCTGCTCAGGGCTGGGCGGCGCTGCCTCTTCGGGGGTCGTCGGTGCGTGGTAGATGAAGACGTACGTGGACATGTCGTGCTCCTTCTGTTGTGGGTGGGGTGCTGCGTGGTCAGGAACGGCGCGGGTGACGACCGGAGAAGGCCACGAGTCGTTCGAGCGGGGTGGCGTCCGGGCCGGCGTCGACCTCGTCGGCGAAGGCGCCGCGGGTCCGGCCGGGCGGGATGATCGGGTCGGCCAGGGTCTGGACGTAGGCGACGACCTCGTCGGAGACCGGGAGGTGCTGTCCGCTGGCCTGGGCGAAGTCCCAGCCGTGGAGGAGGAACTCCACCGACATGATGCTGGCCCCCACTGCGGCGGGCATCTCTCCACCTCCCGGAGCAGGGACGGAGGCGTCGACGCCACGGGCGCGCCAGGCCTCGATCGCCTGTGCCCCCATCACCGCGACCCGGTTCTCGAGGGTGCCCTCGTCCGGGTTGGTGACGGTCACGCCGGCCATGGCACCGACGCCGGTGAGCGATCCGAAGAGGTGCTCGGCCAGGCCGTGGCAGTCGAACTCGCTGCAGGGGGTCTGAGCCTGCTGGTGCTCGGTGGTGAGGTTGCGCAGCACTCCCTGGAGGACGGCCAGGGTGGCTTCGGCGCCGGTGAGGAGATCGAGCTGCTCGGGGGCCGAGGCCCACTCGTCGGGGCCCGCGTCGCCGTCGGCGGCTGCCTTCTCCAGGCGGGTGAAGTAGTGGTTCCAGCCCTCCGCGTGGCTGGCCGCCTGCTCCTCGGTCAGTCCTTCGTGGACCAGGCTCACGAGGGTCCCCCCTTCGGTCGGCTCGAGGGTGACGGTGATGGTGGAGGCATCGGGCGCGAGATCGGGGTTGCCTTCCCAGCCCCAGCCGAAGACGACTCGTCGGCCGGGCTCGACCTCGCGGTAGGTGCCCGCTGCGATGTGTCCGGGAGTGACGGTCCAGCGGTACTCCCCGCCGGCGCGCAGGTCGACCCGCGCGGACACGGTCTGCCAGCGCCGCAGACGTTCGGGCTGGGTGATCAGGGCGAACGCCTCGTCCGGCGTGACCGGTAGGACGGCGGTCTTCGTGTAGCTCATGAGCTGCTCCTCAGGGTGTGGGCATCGGCGACGAGCTGGTCCAGCTCGTCGGTCCAGAAGCGGTCGATCTCGGCCTGCAGCTTGCGCAGGCCGCCGGGGAGGACCCGGTAGATCCGTTGGCGGCCGACCTTCTCCGCAGCGACCAGCTCGGCCTCGGCCAGCACGCCGAGGTGCTGGGAGATCGCTGAACGGGTCACGGTGAAGTCGGCTGCGATCTCGCTGACCGTCAGCGGGCGCGACGCCAGCAGCTGCAGGATGCGCCGCCGGTTGGGCTCGGCGGCGGCAGAGAGGGCGTCGGGCATGGAGAATACGTTAGTCGCTACTAACGCATTGTGCAACGCTCCCGCGTGTGACCGCAGCCCTTGCCGTCGACCGGGACGGCGTTCGGGCCGATGCGCGACCGCCCGGTCGGCGGTTGTCGCCGTCGGAGAGAATGGGCCGGTGACCGACCCGCTGCCGAGCCCGACCGCGTCACGACCGGGTTTCCTGCAGGAGCTCGGCGCAGCGACCCTGGCGTTGGTGCTGGTGGGCATCGCCGGCTGGCTCGGCTACTGGCAGTACGACGCGTGGCAGGCGCACCGCGACGCCGAGGCCCGCGACCTGTCCGAGCTCACGCCGGTGCCGCTGACCGACGTGATGGGCAACGACGACCCGTTCCCGGCCCCCGACCTCGGGCGTCCGGTCGAGGTCAACGGCGCATGGCTCGACGGCGGCTTCTGGGTCGAGGACCGCGAGCTCGACGGCGCGGCGGGCTACTGGGCCGTGGCCCCGCTCCGGACCGGCGACGCGGCGGTGCTCGTCGTACGGGGGTGGGCGCCGGAGCCCGACGCCGACCTGCTCGCCGTGACGGGGCAGGCGGAGGTCACCGGGTGGCTCCAGGCGCCCGAGGGGAGCCTGGTCACCGACGACGACCCCCGCGACGACGTCTTCCCCGAGATCCGGGTCGCCGACGCCGTCCAGCGCGTCGACGTCGACCTCTACTCCGCCTACGTCGTCAGCCAGGAGCCCGCGCAGGGCCTCCGGGCCGCAGCGTTCGAGGCGCTGCCGAGCCCGAGCCGGTTCACCGGGCTGCGCAACCTGCTCTATGCCTTCGAGTGGTGGGTCTTCGGTGCCTTCGCGGCGTTCATCTGGTGGCGCTGGCGCCGCGACGCGACCGCACCCGCGGCCATGTCACCGACCGCCGGATAGGTTGACCGCCGTGTCCCGCACCCTCACCGCCTACCGCGTCATGGCCACCGTCGTGGGTGTCCTCCTCGTGGTGCTCTGCTTGATCGGCGTCCCGCTCGCCAACTTCGACGGCTCGTCGATGTGGGGGATCTTCGACAGCACGCCCGCCTGGGTCACCGCCGGCTCCGACGTCAACCACCTCGGCGAGATCATCACCACCTACCTCGGCGTGGCGCACGGCTGGCTCTACATGATCTTCCTCTTCACCGCCTTCCTGCTCTCGCGGCGAGCCGGCTGGGCGATGCCCTTCACCCTGGTGACGCTGGTCTGCGGCACGATCCCGCTCCTCTCCTTCTGGGCCGAGCACCGCGCCACGGCGAGGGTGCGCGCCGAGCACCCCGAGCTGGCGTAGTCGTCACTAGGGTCGAGCCATGACCACGGCGTTCGTGCTCGGTGGCGGCGGCGTCCTCGGCGCCGTCGAGGTCGGCATGCTGCGCGCGTTGCTGGAGCGCGGGATCGTCCCCGACCTGGTCCTCGGCACCAGCGTCGGCGCCCTCAACGGCGCGATGGTCGCGCGGCAGCCCGAGATCGCGGTGATCGACCGGCTCACCGAGCTGTGGGCGGCCACCGCGCAGGGCCGTGACGTGTACGGCGACCGGCCGCTGCGCACGGTCCGTCGAGCCGTCTCCACCGGCACCCACATCTACTCCTCGGGACCGCTGCGACACCGACTGGAGGAGGAGTTCGGCGACACCCGCTTCGAGGACCTGCCGGTGCAGTTCGGCGTCTGCGCGGCCAGCATCGAGCGCGCCGCCGAGCACTGGTTCACCAGCGGCCCGATCGTTCCCGCGATCCTGGCCAGTGCCGCCGTACCCGGGTTGCTCCCGCCGGCGGAGATCGATGGCGAGCACTTCCTCGACGGCGGCCTGGTCAACTCCATCCCGGTCGGCCGCGCCGTCGAGCTCGGTGCGGACCGGATCTTCGTGCTCCAGGTCGGCCGGATCGACCGGCCGCTCAAGGTCCCGACCAGGCCGTGGGAGGTGGCGCGGGTCAGCTTCGAGGTGGCACGTCGCCACCGCTTCATGCGCGACATGGCGACCATCCCCGACGGTGTCGACGCCTACGTGCTCCCCGCACGTGGCACCTCGGCCCGCGACGACTCCCTGCGCGCCCAGCGCGCCGTGCAACAGTCACGAGCGGGCGGAGGCGTGCAGGCCCGCATCGACGCGACGTACGACGCCTCGCGCGCCTATCTCGACGACGCGCTGGGCGACGACACGGTCCGGCGGCCGTGAGCACCACCCTGGTCTGGGCGCTGCGCCGGCTGGTCGTCGCCCCGGCGGTGATCGGCCTGACCGTGCTGATCTGGGTGACGCTGCCGTTCTGGCTGCTCGTGGCCGCCGCCCTGGCGCCGGTGCTGCCGGGTCGATGGCGCGCGCTGCGCCTGTTGTGGGTGCTCATCGTCTACCTGAGCTTCGAGACCCTGCTGCTGGCGGTGCTGCTCGGCCTCTGGCTCGCCAGCGGCTTCGGGTGGAAGATCCGCTCGCCCTACTTCGCCGGGATCCACTACGACCTCGTGCAGGGCACGCTCATCGCGTTCTTCCGCGAGGCCAGGCGGGTGCTGGCGCTGCGGATCCGCACCGACGGGCCGCACCCGACGCGCGTGCCGCAGGGGCCGGTGGTGGTGATGTGCCGGCACGCCGGACCGGGTGACTCCTTCATCCTGATGTACGCCCTGCTGCACTGGTACCACCGGGAGCCCCGGGTGGTCCTCAAGAACACGCTCGCCTGGGACCCGGTCATCGACGTGATCCTGCGCCGCATCCCGGCCCGCTTCATCTCGCCCGACCCCGTGGCGGGTGAGGACCTCGAGTCGCAGATCGCGCAGCTCGCGACGGGCCTGGACGACAACGACGCGTTCGTGATCTTCCCCGAGGGCGGCAACTTCACCGCCGCCCGGCGGGACAGGGCGATCGGCCGGCTGCGCCAGCTCGGCCTGGAGCGGATGGCGGTGCGCGCCGAGGAGATGACCCACGTGCTGGCGCCCCGGCCCGGCGGCGTACTCGCTGCTCTGGAGGCCGCGCCCGACGCCGACGTGCTCGTGGTCGCCCACACCGGGCTCGACCACCTCGTCACGGTGAGCGACGTGTGGCGCTCGCTGCCGATGGACAAGCAGATCGTCATGCGGTGGTGGGAGGTCTCGCGAGCAGACATCCCCGAGGACCGCGACGCGCGCATCGAGTGGCTCTTCGGCTGGTGGGAGCGGGTCGACGACTGGATCGAGGAGAACCGCGTGGAGGCTCCGCACTGAGCTCCCGATGGGCGGTGCGTGAGGGGGATTCCTCGCGATCGGAGTCCCCCTGGCGCACCGCTCCCCGCGAGGCACGCCGGACACGCACACGGGGCGGTGCGTGAGGCGGATTCCCAGGCTCGGAAATCCTCCTCACACACCGCCCCAGAGCGATGCGCGTGCGTGCGGTGGAGCTACTTCTTCTCGGGTACGTCGTCGATGTCGATGATCTCCGCGGGCGCGTCGGGCGTGGTCGCCGCGTGGGCCTCCTCGGCCGAGTCGCTGATCGCCTCGCCGGGGTCGCCACCACCGGCGTCGTCCGGCTCCGGCGGGTCGGCGGTCACCACGTCGTCGGCCGAGATGTCCTCGTCCGGCAGCGGGTCGGTGAGCGGGTCGCCGGTGGTGGAGGTGGTCGCCGGGGTGACCGGGGCTGCCGGAGCGGCGGGGGCCGGCGGCGGCGAGGGCTTGGGCGGCGCGGGCGGGACGTAGGTCGACTGCCAGTGGGCGCTGTCGTCCTGCTTGGCGCGCAGCTTGCCGAAGATGACGCCACCGATGGCCAGCAGGCCACCGAGCAGCAGGACCTTCTTGAGCTTGCCGCCCTTGGTCTCGGGCTCGACGCCACGGAGCTCAGCGACCTTGGTCGCCGCCAGGTCGCGACTCGCGGCAGCCCGCTCGGCGGCGAGCGCTGCGCCCACGGAGGCCTTGTCGGTGGCGGTGGCCCGGGCCTCGGCCAGGTAGGGAGCGGCCTTCTCGCGGGCCTCGGCCGCCTTCTCGGCGGCCAGGGAGGCGCCGACCGATGCCTTCTCGGCGGCGTAGGCGCGGCCGTCGGCGATGAGCGGGGTGGCCTTGTCGCGGGCGTCGGCGATCATCGGCGCGGCCTTGTCGCGGGCGTCGGCGAGCGCGGGTCCGGCCTTGTCCACCGCCTGCTCCCAGGCTGACTCCACCTGGGGGAGCACCGTGTCCGAGAGCTGCTCGACATAGTCGTGGGCGCGGTCCATGAGGGACTTCTTACGGCCGAAGTGCATGCGTGACCTCCTGTTTCAGTGTGACTCCATCTCACCATGCCCACCCTGAGCCGACCAGCCCCGTCCGGGTGAGGGACCGCGCGCAGGGGGCCGCGTACGCCGTCGTGGCGCCGCCCTGCGTGGGATGGGGGTGGGATGGGGGTGGGTCCGGCGTGGCAGGATCGAGGCGCACACGAGACTTACATCTGAGAGGCACATCCCATGGCGGACCTGAAGGCGACCCTGAAGACCAACCGGGGCGACATCGTCATCGACCTGTTCCCCCACCACGCCCCCGAGACCGTCGAGAACTTCGTCGGGCTCGCCGAGGGCACCAAGGACTACCGCGACGACGCCGGTCGGTCGGGGGAGAAGTACTACGACGGCCTCGGCTTCCACCGGGTCATCGACGGCTTCATGATCCAGGGCGGTTGCCCGCTCGGCACCGGCACCGGCGGCCCGGGCTACACGTTCAAGGACGAGATCCACCCCGAGCTCGTCTTCGACAAGCCCTACCTGCTCGCGATGGCCAACGCCGGCCCCGGCACCAACGGCTCCCAGTTCTTCATCACCCTGGGCGCCACCCCGTGGCTCAACCGCAAGCACACGATCTTCGGCGAGGTGGCCGACCAGGCGGGGCGCGACGTCGTCGACGCCATCGGCACCACCGCGACCGGTGCCATGGACCGTCCGGCGGAGCCCGTGGTCATCGAGTCGGTCACCATCGAGCGCTGATCCCACTCCTCACCTCGAACTGATCACCAGCCGCCCATGACCCAGCCGTCCGACGGCCAGGCCGCGACCGGGGTGCCGACGTGCTACCGGCACCCTGATCGCGAGACCTGGATCCGTTGCCAGCGTTGTGACAACTCGATCTGTCCCGAC
Source organism: uncultured Actinomycetota bacterium (assembly GCA_963843815.1). Lineage (GTDB taxonomy): Bacteria > Actinomycetota > Actinomycetes > Propionibacteriales > Nocardioidaceae > Nocardioides. The sequence continues at coordinate 184,645 of CAWJLX010000010.1, forward strand.
TGCATGCGGGATGCCGCCGTCGGCTTCCACTGCCCCGACTGCGTCAAGCAGGCCAACAAGGGCTCGCGGCAGAACCGGGCCATGTACGGCGGTGAGCGCAGCGCCGACCCGCGGCTGACGACGTACGTCCTGATCGGCATCAACGCCGTCGTCTGGCTCGCCATCGCGGCCACCGGGGGCAGCTCCTCGCGCCTCGTCGACCTGTTGGCGCTGCGGTTCAACGGCGCCTGCTCGCCGGGCGACGGCTTCCTCTACGACATCCCGCAGCGCGCGTGCGAGCTGGCGGGCTCCACCTTCCTGCCCGGCGTGGGCGACGGTGCGTGGTGGCAGCTGATGACGAGCGTCTTCACCCACGTGGCCATCTGGCACGTGGCGACCAACATGTTCGCCCTGTTCATCTTCGGCCCGTCGCTCGAGGGCATCCTGGGCCGGACCCGGTTCCTGGCCGTCTACTTCATCAGCGGGCTCGCCTCGTCGGTGATGGTGCTGTTCCTCAGCAGCGAGTTCGGCTCCACCGTCGGTGCCTCGGGAGCCCTCTTCGGTCTCCTCGGAGCCCTGCTGCTCACCGCGAAGAAGGCCAGGCTGAACGCCTCGTGGCTCCGGCAGAACCTCATCATCGGTGTCGTCATCACCGTTGTCGGTGCGCGGCTGATCTCGTGGCAGGGACACCTCGGGGGGTTCCTCGGTGGTGTCGCGGCGGCCGCGATCATCGCCTACGCCCCGAAGTCCCACCGGTCGATCGTCCAGTGGGTGGGGCTCGCCCTGCTCACGCTCGTGCTGGTGGTGCTCGCCTTCGTGCGCGGGACCAGCCTGACCTGACGCCTCACCGCGCTCACCGACAGCCCCCGCCCCGCGTCGTACGACGTCGTGGCGGGGGCTGTGGTTTACCCACAGGTGTGCACACAGCTGTGGATAACTACATCGATGTAACTCTCCACAGGCTCTGTCCACAGTGTGGAGAAATCGCGCGCCTGTTCGAGCGGTGCGTGAGGCGGGTTCCGGATGACGAGAATCCTGCCTCACGCACCGCCGCACGCGGGGATCGCCGGAGCCGGAAATCGACTCGAGCGGTGAGAGAGACGCCTTCCCTTCCCCAGGAAGGCGCCTCACTCACCGCTCGAGGCGCGGGGCCTGATCACCAGGCCGAGGAAGAACCTACTCCCACTTGGTCGCGAAGCTGAAGCCGACCGCCATGAACGCGATCCCGACGACCAGGTTCCACTGGCCGAGGTCGTTGAAGAGCCACAGGCTGGAGAGGTCGTCGGAGAAGACGTAGAAGGTGCAGATCCAGAGCAGTCCGACGAGGAAGCAGCCCAGCATGCCGACGATCACGCCGCGGCCGCGACCGAGGGGGGTCGAGGGGTGCGCGGAGACCATCAGGCCGATCATGAAGGCACCGAAGCCGATGGCGTAGTTCCACAGCCCGAGGTCGGCGATCGCCTTCGGCGAGCCCTCCACCGGCGGGAAGGCCTGCGGGTTGCCACGGACCACGGCGTAGTAGTAGACGAGCCAGGCGATGCCGGCCACCATCAGCAGCAGGGCGACCAGGAACCTGACGGAGAAGAGCGTGCTCTTCCCCTCGGTGGTGATCGTCTTGGACTTCGACACTGCTGCTCCTGGGGCTTGGCGAACGGTTCTCCAGCGCGCGGGGGCGCCGGTCGTGGGCGCGCGGCGCCCAACGGGGGGTTAGCGTAGTCGCCATGTCGCCCCATCCCCACGTTCGCCCCGGACGCCGCCGCGTCTGGCGCGTGGCGACGCCGCTCGTGGTGCTGCTCAGCGGCACCCTCTTCGCGGTGAGCGCGGAGCAGAGCGACGGCACCGACCTGCGCGGCGGCCGGCTGACCGACCTGCCGTCGGTGGTGCGGGCCGAGCGCGCCGAGGCCGGCGAGCTCACCGAGAAGGCAGCCTCGCTCAACGCCGAGGTCGAGGAACTGAGCAAGCGGCTCGGCGACCGCTCGGTGTCGCGGGTGCAGACCGAGATCGCCACGCTGGTGGACCCGGCCGGCCTGACCGAGAAGGTCGGGACGGCGGTCCAGGTGACCCTCGACGACGCCCCCATCGATGCGAGGCTCTCCTACGAGGGTGAGCCCAACGACCTCGTCGTCCACCAGCAGGACATCCAGGCAGTGGCCAACGCGATGTGGAGCGCCGGGGCCGTCGCGGTCACCATCCAGGGCCAGCGGCTGATCTCCACCACCGGCATCAAGTGCGAGGGCAACCAGGTCACCCTGCACGGGCTGCCCTACTCGCCGCCGTACGTCATCGTCGGCATCGGCGACCCGGCGCGGCTGCAGTCGGAGCTGACGACCGACGAGATCCTCGCGACCTACCGCGACTACACGACCATTCCCGGCGGCGGCGTCTCCTGGGACATGGCCGAGCTCGAGTCGGCCGTGGCCCCGGCCTACGCGGGCCTGCTCGACCTGACGTACGCGACGCCGATGCCCCTGTAGGTGGTCAGGGCACCTTGATGCGGCCGGCGGGGGGAGGCGTGGTCGGGCTCTCCGTGGGGAGCGTCGGGGTCTCGGTCGGGGTCTCGGTCGGGGTCTCGGTGGGAGTCTCCGTCGGGACCGGCTCCTCGAAGGCGGAGACGAAGATCGTCACCGTGCTGCCCTGGTCGGCGGTGCCGCCTGCCGGGATCTGGTCGACGACCGTTCCCTTCGGCTCGGTCGAGGACGCGTCGGTGCGGACGTCGGGGACGAAGCCCGCCTCGAGGATCTTGCGCTCCGCTGCGGACTGCTTGAGGCCGCGGACGTCGGGGACCTTCTCGGGTCCGTCGGAGTAGACGATGACGACCGTGGTGCCCTCGGCGACGGCGGTGCCGGCGGGCGGGTTGGTGCTGAGGACCTGGTTCTTCGGCTCGTCGGAGTCCTCCTCCTCGAACCGCACCTTGAGATTGGTCTCGAGCATGCGGGCCCGCGCCTCCTTGCGCAGGCTCCCGACGACCAGCGGGACCTCGACGTCGGGCTTGCCCAGCGAGAGGACGAAGCCGACCGACGTACCGGGATCGCGGAAGGTGTCGCGGTTGGGGTCCTGCGAGATGACCGTGTCGGCCTCGACGGTGTCGGAGGTCTCCCGACTGATCCGGCCGACGACGAAGCCGGCGTCGGCGATCGCGAGGCGCGCCTCGTCCTCGGTCATCCCGACCACGTTGGGTACGGCGTTGCGCTCGGGCGCGTTGTCGAAGAGGAGGCCGTTCATCAGGTAGGCCCCGAGCAGCAGCAGCGCGACCACCATGAAGCCGCCGAGGAACCACCAGCCCGCGCGGCTCTTCGACGGCTGGTCATGGCCCGGTGGCGGGGCCGAGGCCATCCCCCCGGCCACTCCGGCGCCCACCCCCGCACCCGTGGCCGCGCCCATGGTGGTGGTCGCGTCGACGGGGACAGACGAGACGTACTGGGTGTCGGCCGGGACGGGAACCACGGCCGGGGCCTGGATCGGGTGGCCGGCGAGGTAGCGCTCGATGTCGGCCTTCATCGCCGCGGCGCTCTGGTAGCGGTCCTCGACGCGCTTGGCGAGCGACTTCATCACGATCGCGTCGATCTCGGGATCGAGCTGGTCGTCGAGGTCGGACGGCGGCGAGGCCGGCTCGCGGACGTGCTGGTAGGCCACGGACACGGGGCTGTCGCCGATGAAGGGCGGCCGGCCGGTGAGCAGCTCGTAGAGCATGCAGCCCGTCGAGTAGACGTCGGAGCGGGAGTCGACGGTCTCCCCGCGCGCCTGCTCGGGGGAGAGGTACTGCGCGGTGCCGACCACGGCCGCGGTCTGGGTCATCGTGCTCGAGGCGTCCGAGATCGCCCGCGCGATGCCGAAGTCCATCACCTTCACGTCGCCCGACGGCGTGAGCATGACGTTGCCGGGCTTGATGTCGCGGTGGATGATCCCGGCGCGGTGGCTGTAGTCGAGTGCCGACAGCACGCCGGCAGTGATCTCCAGGGCTCGCTCGGGCAGGATCTTGCGGCCCTCGCGCACGACGTCGCGAAGCGTGCGACCCTCGATGCACTCCATGACGATGTAGGGCTGGGCGACCCCCGACCCGTCGGTGGCCATCTCCTCGCCGGTGTCGTACGTCGACACGATGGACGGGTGGTTGAGGGACGCCGAGGACTGGGCCTCGCGCCGGAACCGCGCCTGGAAGGTGGCGTCGCTCGCGAGGTCGGTGCGCAACCGCTTCACGGCCACGGTGCGGCCGAGCCGCAGGTCCTTGCCCTTGCGGACCTCTGCCATCCCGCCGCGGCCGAGCAGCTCGGCGAGCTCGTAGCGGCCGCCGATCAGTGTCGGCTCCGACTGCGTCATCCCTGGTTGCCCTTTCCGTTGGCCTTGGGAGGCTTGCCGTAGTAGCTGATCGTCACGGCGTCGCCCTCCTCGAGGGTGCCGCTGGGGGACACGTCGGCCACCGTGTCCTTCTCGGCGTCCCCGGGGTTGTCCAGCTCGACCGTCGTGGGGACGAGCCCGAGTCCGGCCAGCTCCTTCTCGACGTCCTTGGCCTTGCGACCGATGTAGGCGGCCGGGTCGACCTCGACGGTGGCCGGCTCGGGCGTGGTCTCGCTGGGGGTCTCGGTGGGCGTCTCCGAGGGCGTCTCCGACGGCGTCTCGCTCGGGGACTGCGACGGCGATTGCGACGGGCTCTGGCTGGGGGTCTGCGAGGGGGTGTCGGAGGGATCCTCGGCGGGCGTGTCGTCGCCGCGGTTGCCGAGCCAGATCGCCAGCAGGACGGTGACGATCACGGCGGCGATCCCGATGACGAGCGGCCACGGGACCGCGGGGGTCGTACGACGGGACGGCGCGGCGGCAGCCGCGCGGTCGTGGGAGTCGGTGGGCGCAGCGCCGCCCACCGGCGCGGCGGCCAGGACCTGGGTGGATGCCGGCGCGGCGGCCGCGACCGGAGCGACGGCGGTCGCTTCCTCGGCGAGCGAGGGCTCGCGGAGCGCGCGGGCGAACTCCGCCCCGTCGGCGTACCGCTCCTCGGGTGCCTTGGAGAGCGCACGGCGTACGACCCGGGCGAGGTCGGCGGGGACGGTGTCGGGCAGCTCGGGGACCGGGTCGCGCAGGTGCGCGATCGCGGTGGCGACCGGGGTGTCGGCCAGGAACGGCTTGCGGCCGACGAGGCACTCGAAGGCGACCACGCCGAGCGAGTAGACGTCGGAGGCCGCGGTGGCCGTGCCGCCCTCGGCCTGCTCGGGCGAGATGTAGGCAGGCGTCCCGAGCACCTGCCCGGTCTCGGTCAGGGCCATGCCCTCGGCCGCGCGCGCGATGCCGAAGTCGGTGACCTTGACCCGGCGGTCGGGGGTCACGAGCAGGTTGGCCGGCTTCACGTCGCGGTGCACGATCCCGCCCGCGTGGGCGACGCCGAGGGCGACCGACGCCTGGGCGAGGAGGTCCTGTGCCACCTCGGGATCGAGCGGCGCCCCCGGGCGCAACAGCGCCGACAGGGGTTGGCCCTCGACCAGCTCCATGACGAGGTAGGGGCGCGGGGTGGCCGAACCGTCGTCGAGCGAGCTCTCGCCGTAGTCGAAGATGGAGGCGATGCCCGGGTGGTGCAGCGCCGCAGCGTGCCGCGCCTCGGTCTCGAAGCGGGTGCGGAAGAGGGGGTCGTCGGCGTACTCGACCTTGAGCACCTTCACCGCGACCGGCCGGTTGAGCACGGTGTCGCGCGCCGACCAGACCTCGCCCATCCCGCCGGTCGCGATGCGCGACTCCAGGACGTAGCGGCGGGCCTCGTCGACGTGGCCGCCGGGTGCGAGCGCCGTCATCGGTTGATCACCGCCTCCATGACCGCCTTGGCGATGGGGCCGCCGAGCAGGCCGCCGCCGATCTCGTCGCGCGAGGTGTCGCTCGACTCGACGAGGACGGCGACCGCGACCTTCGGGTCGTTGGCCGGGGCGAACGAGACGAACCAGGCGTACGGCGGGCGGTCCGCGGTGGACTGGGCGGTGCCGGTCTTGCCGGCCACCTGCACGCCGGGGATCTGTGCCGGTGTGGCCGTGCCGGAGTCGACGGTGGCCACCAGCATCTTGGTCAGCTCCTCGGCGGTCGTGCTCGACATCGCCTTGCTGATGCTCTGCGGGTCGGTGCGGTCGAGGACGGAGAGGTTGGGGGCACGGACCTCGTCGACGACGTAGGGGCGCATCACGTCGCCGTCGTTGGCGATGGCAGCGGCGACCATCGCCATCTGCAGGGGTGTCGCGGTCACGCTGGACTGGCCGATGCCCGACATCGCGGTCTGCGGCGGGTCCATGTCGCGCGGGTAGAGCGACTTGGCCTGGCCGCCGAGGTCCTCGAGCGACGTCGAGTTGAAGCCGAACGCCTCCGCCTGCTCGGCCATCGCCTCGTTGCCCAGCTCGTTGGCCAGGGTCAGGAACGTGACGTTGCAGGACACCATCAGGGCCTGGGTCAGGGTGATCCGGTTTCCGCCGCAGTTGCCGCCGTCGTAGTTGCCGATCGTGGTGTCCGACTGCGGCAGCTGGAACTTGAAGCCGCCCGGGACCGTCGAGTCGGCGTCGTAGTTGCCCGACTCGATGGCCGCAGCTGCGGTGACGAGCTTGAACGTCGAGCCGGGCGGCAGCGTGGTGCCGATGGCCCGGTTGATCAGGGGGTCGCGCTCGTCGGCGTTGAGCTCCTTGCCGAGGTCGGCCACCTCACCGAAGTCGTGGGAGGCGAAGCTGTTGGGGTCGAAGGTCGGCGTCGACGCCATCGCCAGCACCCGGCCCGTGGTGGGCTCGAGCGCCACGACCGCGCCCTGTGCGTCGCCGGGGAGGTTCTGCAGCCCGTCCCAGGCGGCGGTCTGGGCGGCGCCGTTGACGGTCAGCTGGACGTTGCCGCCCTGGGGGTCGGAGTTGCTGAGCAGGTCGACCAGGCGTGTGACGAAGAGGCGCGAGTCGTCGCCGGCGAGCACGGCGTTCTGCGAGCGCTCCACCCCGGTCTGGCTGTACCACGAGAAGTAGCCCGTGATCGGGGCGTACTTCAACGGCTCGGAGTAGGTGCGCTGGAACTTGTACTTGTCGTCGGAGGGCACGCTGCGCGCGATCGCCTCCTTGCCGACCAGGATCGCGCCGCGCTCGCGGGAGAACGTGGCGGTGATGATGCGGCGGTTGCGCGGGTCGGCCGAGAGGCCGTCGGCGCGGACGTACATCAGGTAGGTCGCGTTGACCAGGAGTGCGAGGAAGAGCACCAGGCAGAACACCGCGACCACGCGGATGGGCTTGTTCACTTCAGCTTCACCACCTGGGTGTGCTCGCTGTCGGCACCTGGGTCGTCGACCGGATCCATCCGCGGCGTGGGCCTGCGGGCCTGGTCGGAGACCCGCAGCAGCAGGGCGATGACGACCCAGTTGGCCACGAGGGAGGAGCCGCCGTAGGAGAGGAACGGCGTGGTGAGGCCGGTCAGCGGGATCAGCCCGGTGACGCCACCGATGACCACGAACACCTGGAGCGCGAAGACCGCGCCGAGGCCGACCGCGAGCAGCTTGCCGAAGCCGTCGCGTGAGATCAGCGCGATGCGCAGCGCCCGCTCGACGATCAGGGCGTAGCACAGCACGACCGCCATCACGGCGGTGAGGCCGAGCTCCTCGCCGATGGTGGAGAGGATGAAGTCGGAGTAGGCGAAGGGCACCCGCTCGGGGAAGCCGCCGCCCAGCCCACGACCGATCAGCCCGCCCCAGCCCATGCCGAACATGGCCTCGACCAGCTGACCACTGCCGGGGGCCTGGTCGTAGTAGTCCATCGGGTGCAGCCAGAAGTTGAAGCGGTTCTGCACGTTGCCGACGAACGTGTACGCCGCCAGCGCGCCCGCGGCGAAGAGGATGCCGCCGACCACGAGCCAGCCCGGCCGTTCGGTGGCGACGTAGAGCATGACCAGGAAGAGGCCGAAGAAGAGCAGCGAGGAGCCCAGGTCGTTCTGCAGGACCAGGATCATCATGGAGATGCCGAACATGGCCAGGATCGGGCCGAGGTCACGCCCGCGGGGCAGGTCGACGAAGACCACGCGCCGCCCGGCCAGCGCGAGGGCGTCGCGGTGCAGCACCAGGTAGCCGGCGAAGGCGATCACGAGCAGCACCTTCGCGACCTCCCCGGGCTGGAAGCTGAAGCCGGCGAGCCGGATCCAGATGCGTGCCCCGTTGAGGTTGAGGCCGATGCCCGGGATGAACGGCAGCACCAGCAGCACGATGCCGGCCAGGCCCGAGGTGTAGGTGAAGCGCTGCAGCGAGCGGTGGTCGCGCAGCAGCACCAGCGTGAGGATGAACAGCACCGCGCCGAGGGTCATCCAGATCAGCTGCTGGCGCGCGAAGGTGTGCTGGTCGAAGTCCAGCGCCTCGTAGGTGATGTCGAGGCGGTAGAGGACGGCCAGGCCGAGCCCGTTGAGCGCTGCCACGAGAGGCAGCAGCACCGGGTCGGCGTACGGCGCGACGATGCGGACGGTCACGTGGGCGGCGACGATCAGGGCCGTGAGCCAGCCGCCGTAGCCGACGAGGTCGGTCGGCACCTCACCCTCGAGACCCAGCCCCACGGCGGCGTAGGCGCCGATCCCGACGGCGAGCGCCAGGACGAGCAGGAACAGCTCCGCGCCCCGGCGCTGCCGGTGCACGAAGCCCATCAGGCTTCCCGTCTGACTCATCGCCTCGCTCCCGTCACCCTGGGCTGACGTCCTGGCGCGCGGCGTAGTTGTCCACGGTCAGCTGCGCGTCGTCCAGGTTGTCGGCCTCGATGCCTTCGCGCACCTGCTCGGCATCGATGTCGCTGAGCCGGTCCAGGTCGACGTCGGTGACCTCGTAGGGGTGGGAGAGGGAGATGCCGGGCAGGTCGGCGTTGAGCCCGCGGAAGATGGTGACCTTGCCGTCCTGGTCGCCGACGTAGAACTGCTGCTGGCTCCACGACCAGCCGGCCGCGAGCACGATCCAGGCCAGGCCGAGCACGACCGCTGCCGCCATCAGGCGGCTCAGCCAGGTGTAGCGGCCAGGGGCGCGAGGGGCGTAGCGGGCGGACTCGGGGTCGATCGGGTCGGCGACGAAGGCGCCCTCGGGGACGTCGCCGGGCACGGCCGGGATCTCGCCGGTGTCGCCGGAGCGGTGCCCGCGGAACAGGCCGCCGACCGCGCCGGCCACGCCGCCACCGATGGGCATCCGCCGCGGCAGGTCGGCCGCGGCGCCGACGAGCAGGGGGACCAGGTCCTCGGACGGCGCCTCTTCGGAGACGTCGGCCACGATGCAGGTGACGTTGTCGGTGCTGCCGGCCTCGAGGCTGGCGCGGACCAGCTCGACCGCGGCGTAGTCGGGGGTGCCGCTGGCGAGGATCTCGGCCATCCGCTCGTCGGTGAGGGTGCCGCACGCCCCGTCGCTGCACAGGAAGATCCGGTCGCCCACCTCGGCGGGGAACTCGAAGAGGTCGGGCTCCTCGTGGCGGATGCCGTCGAGGGCCTTGAGGATGAGGTTGCGGTGCGGGTGGGTCCGCGACTGCTCCTCGGTGATCCGTCCCTCGTCGATGAGCGACTGGACGAACGTGTGGTCGTGCGTCAGCTGGCGCATCTCGCCGCGACGGTAGAGGTAGGCGCGGCTGTCGCCGATGTGGCCGACCCCGAAGCGGGAGCCGTCGAAGAGCGCGATCGTCGCCGTGGTGGACGTGCCGTTGAGGCCCGGGTCCTCCTCGACCAGCTCGGCGATCCGGTCGTCGGCGCGGTGCACCGCACCGGCCACCTGGCCGAGGAGGTCGTCGTCGGGCTCCTGGTCCAGCTTGCGCAGGGCCTGCACGGCCGTGCTGGACGCGAGGTCACCGCGTACGGCGCCGCCGACGCCGTCGCAGACGGTCAGCACCCACGGGCCGGCATAGCCGCTGTCCTGGTTCTCGCGGCGGACCCGACCGACGTCGGAGATCGCCGAGTAGTGGAGGTAGAGGCTCACTTCCGCAGCTCCAGGATGGTCTTGCCGACGCGCACCTGGACGCCGACCCCGATGGTGGTGGGCTGCGTGATCCGCACGGGTCCGACGTACGTGCCGTTGGTCGAGCCGAGGTCCTCCACGAACCACTCGTCGCCGCTGGCGGCGACGCGGGCGTGGCGGGTCGAGACGTAGTCGTCGTCGAGCTTGATGGCCGCGTCGCTGCCGCGCCCGATGAGCAGGGGGGCGTCGGCGAGCTCGGCGCGGGTGCCGGGGTTCTCACCCTCGACCACGAGCAGGTGGGTCGGCGAGCCTCGCCGCGGCTTCTTGTTGGCCTTGCGCCCGGTCGGCGCGGGAGCCGCGCCGCGGGCGGCCTCGGGCACGCGGGCGCCGAACATGTCGGAACGGATCACCGAGATCGCGGAGAGCACGAAGATCCACAGGATGGCCAGGAACGCCACGCGGATCAGGAAGAGGGTCAGCTCAGACATTCCAGCCCCCGGCCTCGTCGCGACCTCCGTCGATGCGCACGGTCATCTCGGTGTGGCCGATCTTGATGGTGGATCCGTCGTGGAGCCGCACCCGGGTGACCTTCGAGCCGTCGACGAGGATCCCGTTGGTCGAGCCGAGGTCGACCGCGTCGACGCCGTCGATGCTGACCTCGAGCTCGAGGTGGCGCCGGCTCACGCCGGGGTCGTTGATGCGCAGGTCGGCCTCGGTGCCGCGCCCGATCACCAGGCCCGGGGGTCGCAGTGGATGCCGGGTGCCGTTGACCTCGAGCGTCGCGTGCGAGGAGCGGGTGCGGGTGCGCTGGTCGTTGTCGGTCACGCTGGCCTGCGCCTTGCTGCGGATCCGGAACCGGCCGGTGGTCAGGTCGTCGGCCGCCTCGAAGCCCAGCGAGACGGGTCCGGTGAAGACGTAGCCCTGCGCGTCCGCGTGGTCCTGCAGCTGCCCGACGAGGTCCTGCTCGAGCGCCGGGCCGAGACCGACGATGCGCTCGAGGTCGGTGGCGGAGAGCTCCACGTGGAAGTCGTTGGGCACCAGGCGGCGCTGGCGGCTGAGCACCTGCGCGTTGTTGTCGCACTCGCGCTGGAGGGCTGCGGCGATCTCGACGGGCTGCACGGCGCTGCGGAAGGCCCGGGCGAAGACGCCGGAGATGGCCTGCTCGAGGCGTTGCTCGAATCGTTGCAGGGAGTTCATCCCGGTCCTCCTCTCCTTGCGCTCAGGGGTGTCTCGTCGTGGTGGGCAGGCTTCACACGCCGCCCGGACGGTGCCGCCGAGCGTACCGGCCGAGGGGAGTCGGGTAGGGGTGCCGCCCCGGGGATGGGCGTGTGCGGGGTGGCGGGGGACGTGGGGCCTGGTCCGCCCTCGGCCGATTGGGAGCGTGGGAAATGGGTGGGGTAGCCTTGCCGCTGCTTCTCGCGCGAGTGGCGGAATAGGCAGACGCGCACGGTTCAGGTCCGTGTGTCCGAAAGGACGTGGGGGTTCAACTCCCCCCTCGCGCACCAGATCGAAGGCCCCGGTTACCCGGGGCCTTCGTCGTTTCCCGGGGAGCCCGAGCGCCCGGTGGCATGCTCGGGTCATGGCCGAGCCGAGCGACGAGGAGAAGTGGCTGGTGGTCGACGGCCGGCGCTGGCGGCGTACGGACCCGGCGATCCCCGACGCCGAGCTGAACCGGCTGAAGAGCCACCTCGGCCGGGGGCGCTCCGGCGTACGCACCGCCACGACCGAGGCCGAGCTCGCCGCGACGCGACACCGGACCCAGCTGGCCAAGGTCGGTCTGGGCGAGCGAGGCACACCGTGGTGGGACCAGTCGGTCGCCGAGCGTCGGGAGCGCTGGGTGACGGCGTTGTCCGAGCTCGACGCCCTGGACGGCTGAGCGGGCTACCGCCGAGTTGGCGGGTTGGGTGGGGTGGGACCTGCATCCGAGCCACCCAAGTCGCCAACTCACCAGTTGGTCGACCAACTGGTGAGTTGGCGGGAGACGAGCTCGACGGGAACAGCCCCCGCTCGTGAGGCGTTGAGACGCGACGTGACCGACACCGACCGTCCCCAGGCTCCGCAGCCCAGCGCCGCAGCCCTCGCCGAGCCGATGCGGTCGCGCTGGAGCGCCAGCGTGTACGACGACTCCCACCGGCTGACCGAGGCCGAGATCGAGTCCCTGCTGCGCGCCGCCCAGTGGGCGCCGAGCGCCGGCAACAGCCAGCCGTGGGTGTTCCTCGTCTGCGTGCCGGGCACCGCCAACCACGACCGGTTGGTCGCGCACCTGAGCCGGGGCAACTCGGGCTGGGTCCCCCGCGCGTCGGTCGTGTTCCTCACCGCCGCGCACGTGCGGACCGGCGACGAGGTCGACGCACCGGCGTTCAGCGACTATGCGCTCTACGACGTCGGCCAGGCCGCCGCCCACCTCACCCTGCAGGCCGGCGCGATGGGCCTGTTCACCCATCAGTTCGCCGGCTTCGACCACGACGCCCTGGCCGAGGCGCTCGGTCTGCCCGAGACCCACCAGCTCCTCACCGGCATCGCGGTCGGGGTGCTGGGAGATCCCGAGGAGGTCGACGAGCGGACGGCCGCCCGTGACCGCCGCGACCGGGTGCGCAAGCAGCGGTCCGAGTGGGCGTTCGGCGGCCGCTTCGGCGAGGAGCCGGTTGGCGACGCACTGGCAGAATCGGCGTCATGACTTCTCTCACCGACTTCTCGGCGGCCGCGATCGACGGCACGGACACCGACCTCTCCGCCTACGACGGCAAGGTCGTGCTGGTGGTCAACACCGCTTCGGAGTGCGGTTTCACGAGCCAGTACAAGGGGCTCCAGCAGCTCCAGGACAGCTACGCCGACCAGGGCCTGGTCGTGCTCGGCTTCCCGTGCGACCAGTTCGGCAACCAGGAGCCCGGCGACGAGTCGGAGATCTCCGACTTCTGCGAGCGCAACTTCGGCGTGACCTTCCCGCTGTTCTCCAAGGTCGACGTCAACGGCGATGACGCCCACCCGCTGTTCGCGTGGCTCAAGGACTCCAAGGGCGGCATGCTCGGCTCGAAGATCAAGTGGAACTTCACCAAGTTCCTCGTCGGCCGCGACGGCCAGGTCATCGACCGCTACTCGCCGACCACCGAGCCGGAGAAGCTGTCCGAGGACATCGAAAAGGCGCTGTGATGCGGGCCGGCTCGCTCGTCGCGGTGGCGTTCGCCGTGGTGGCGGCGTCGGCGCCCACTGCGGCACAGGCCGATGCGGTGGTCGGGAAGGGCACGCCCGGCTCCTGCACCTCGCGGGCCGTCGTACGCGCGGTTGCCCAGGGCGGGCGCATCACCTTCGACTGCGGGCCGCGACCGGTCACCATCGCGATGAAGAGGACCGCCAAGGTGGTCAACACCTCGGACCGTGTCGTGCTCGACGGCGGTGGGCTGGTCACCCTGAGCGGTCAGAAGCGACGTCGCATCCTCTACATGAACACCTGCGACCGCGCGCAGGTCTGGACGACCTCGCACTGCAACGACCAGGCCACGCCCCGACTCGTCGTACGCCGGATGCGGTTCGTCGACGGCAACGCCACCGGCCAGAGGACAGACGGCGGGGGAGGCGGGGCCATCTTCGTGCGCGGCGGACGACTGCGCATCATCAACTCCTCGTTCGCCCGCAACCGGTGCGACCGGACGGGTCCCGACCTCGGCGGTGGCGCGGTGCGCGTCCTCGACCAGCACCGCGACCGGCCCGTCGTCGTACGACGCTCGAGCTTCAGCGGCGGGCGGTGCAGCAACGGCTCCGCACTGAGCAGCATCGGCGTCTCCTGGCGCGTCGTCTCCTCGACCTTCACCGACAACCGGGCGCTCGGTCGCGGTGCCAACCCGTCGCGACCCGGCACCCCGGGTGGCGGGTCGGGCGGCGCGATCTACATGGACGGCAACGCCATCCACCTCGTGCTCGAGGACTCCACGCTGACGGGCAACCGTGCCCGAGAGGGGGGTGGCGCGATCTTCTTCGTCTCCAACGACCGCAGCGGCACCCTCACCATCCGCGGCTCGCGGCTGGTCGACAACCCCAGCGCCGGCTTCGAGACGTTGCCGGGGATCTTCTTCCTCGGTGCGAGCCGCACGATCACCGACTCGCAGGTCCGCTAGTCGCGACTCGGCTCCACCAGGTCGGCGTACTCCGGGTTCTTGTCGATGTACTTCGCGACGTAGGGGCAGGACGGCACCACGGTGAGCCCGCGTGAGCGGGCGTCGTCGAGCGCGCTCCTGGTCAGCGTCTCTGCGTGGCCCTGGCTGCTGTGGGCGGGGTCGACCTCGATGTGCACCATCGTGATCACGCCGTCGGCCAGGCTGTAGTCCAGGAAGCCGACGACCTCCTGGCCGGACTGGAGCTGGAAGCGGTGGGCATCGGGGTTGTCGACGAGCTCGGTGTTCACCATCCGAGCCTAGACGCCGGTGACTTGCCCGTAACCCCGGTGGAGGTGGAGGGTCGACGCCATGGCCGCCACCGCATCGTCGTACTCGATCACCATGCGGTTGTACACCGCCCCGGACCACGGCGTCGTCGGTGCCGTCGCGACCGCGATCGCCACGAGCGGCGGTGTGGTGACCGCGATCGACGTGGCCGAGTCGCGCCACGACCGGCTCGTGGTCGACGTGACGTGCTCGGCCTCCGACGCCGACCACTCCCAGGACCTGGTCACCGCGGTGGCAGCCGTCGGTGGCGTGACGGTGCACAAGGTCAGCGATCGCACGTTCCTGCTCCACCTCGGCGGCAAGATCGAGGTCGCCTCCAAGGTGCCGCTGCGCACCCGCGACGACCTGTCCATGGCCTACACGCCGGGCGTCGGCCGGGTCTCCATGGCGATCTACGAGAACCCCGAGGACGTCCGCAAGCTCACGATCAAGGGCAACTCGGTCGCGGTCGTGACGGACGGCTCCGCGGTCCTCGGCCTCGGCAACATCGGCCCCGGTGCGGCCCTGCCGGTGATGGAGGGCAAGGCCGCGCTGTTCAAGCGCTTCGCCGACATCGACGCCTGGCCGATCTGCCTGGCCACGCAGGACACCGACGAGATCGTGAAGGCCGTCGAGATGATCGCCCCGGGTTTCGGGGGGATCAACCTCGAGGACATCGCCGCGCCGCGCTGCTTCGAGATCGAGCGGCGGCTGCGCGAGTCGCTCGACATCCCGGTCTTCCACGACGACCAGCACGGCACCGCGATCGTGGTGCTCGCGGCCCTGACCAACGCCCTGCGCTGCGTGGAGAAGGAGGTCGCCGACGTCCGGATCGTGGTGTCGGGCGCCGGCGCCGCCGGTACGGCGATCGTCACGTTGCTGCTGGCTGCCGGTGCACGTGACGTCGTGGTCGTGGACCGCGAGGGTGCGCTGTCGGCCGACGACCCGGCCCTGTCCGTTGCGCACACCGAGCTCGCCGCGGCGACCAACCCGCGGCGGGCCAGCGGTTCGCTCCAGGAGGTCCTGGTGGACGCCGACGTCTTCGTCGGCGTCTCCGCCCCCGGCATCCTCGACCCGGAGTGGATCCCGACCATGGCTCCCGAGCCGATCGTCTTCGCGCTCGCCAACCCCGACCCGGAGGTCGACCCGGCGGAGGCCGACAAGCACGCCGCGGTCGTGGCGTCCGGTCGCTCCGACTACCCCAACCAGATCAACAACGTGCTCGCCTTCCCCGGCGTCTTCCGCGGCCTGCTCGACGCCGGCGCCCACGAGGTCACCGTCGACATGCTGCTGCGCGCCGCGAAGGCGATCGCCGACACCGTCAGCGCCGAGGAGCTCCACCCGGCCTTCATCATCCCGAGCGTCTTCCACCCCGACGTGACCAAGCGGGTCGCCTCGGCGATCAGTGGCCGCGCGGACGGCTGAGCTCCCCGACCTCTAGCGCGCGACCTTGCGAGGCCCGACCTTCCGGGGCCCGACCTTCCTGGGCCACCAGAACCGGTCACCCAGGGTGAGGGCGATCGCCGGCACCAGCACGGTGCGTACGACGAGGGTGTCCAGCAGGACGCCCACGAAGATGATGGCGCCGAGCTGGGCGAGCACCACCAGGGGCAGCACGCCGAGCACCGCGAAGACCGCGGCGAGCAGGATCCCCGCACTGGTGATCACCCCGCCGGTGGCGGTCAGCGCGCGCAGCATCCCGACCCGGGTGCCGTGCTCGCGCGCCTCCTCACGGGCCCGCGTGACGAGGAAGATGTTGTAGTCGACGCCGAGGGCGACCAGGAACAGGAACGCCAGGAGCGGCACCCCGGTGTCCATGGCCTCGAAGCCGAAGACCCCGCGGAAGAGCCACCACGACGCCCCCATGCTCGCGGCGTACGTCGCGACGACGGTGGCCACGAGCACCAGCGGTGCGACGACCGACCGGAGCAGCAGCAGGAGCGCGCCCAGCACCAGCAACAGGATCAGCGGGAGGATCAGGAGCCGGTCCTGGGCGGCGTAGTCCTTGGCATCCACCGACTCGGCGTCGCCGCC
Source organism: uncultured Actinomycetota bacterium (assembly GCA_963843815.1). Taxonomy (GTDB): domain Bacteria; phylum Actinomycetota; class Actinomycetes; order Propionibacteriales; family Nocardioidaceae; genus Nocardioides. Next base: position 200,968 of record CAWJLX010000010.1, read on the forward strand.
CCCGACGTGGGTGTCGGTGAAGTCGGCCACGGCCGCGCGGACGTCCGCCACGATCGTACGAGCCCGGTCGCTGCCGGGGTCTGCGTCCGGTACGGCGTCGATGCGGGCGATGCCGTCGCCGGTGGTCGTGACGCGGGCCGAGCTGACGCCCTCGACCGTCTCGACGGCAGAGAGCACCTGCTCGGGCGCATCGCGCGTGACGACCTGGACCGGGTCGCTCGTGCCGGCCGGGAAGGACTCGCCGAGACGCTCGGCGGCAGAGATCGCCTCGGGCTTCTCGAGGAACTGGTCCGCGGGGTCGAGGCCGGTGGTGATGCCCAGGGTGCCGCTCGCAAGGACCGCCAGGGCGAGGACCGTGCCGACCACGAAGGTGCGCGGCCGGCGCGCGACGGCGCCACCGACCCGGTGCCAGAGCGAGGAGTCGGAGTCGACGAGGACCGTGTCGCCGACATGGGGGACCTGGGGCCAGAACACCCAGCGACCGAAGAGCACGAGCGCGGCAGGGAGCACGACGAGCGCGAAGGTCGCGGCGATGACCACGCCGACGGCGCACGCCAGGCCGAGCCCGCGGGTCGTCGGGATCGCCGAGAGGAGCAGGGTCAGCAGACCGAGGACGACGGTGATCGAGCTGGAGGCGACGGCCTCTGCCGTGCGGGCGACCGCCCGCGCCATGGCGAGGTGGCGGGAGTCCTCCTTCTTGAGCTCGTCGCGGTAGCGCGAGATCAGCAGCAGGGCGTAGTCGGTGCCGGCGCCGAAGACCAGCACGCTGAGGATGCCGATCGTCGACTCGTCCCAGGCCACGCCGGTCAGCTCGAGCACGTTGGTCGCGACGATGGCGGAGAGCCGGTCGGCGATGCCCACCACGGTGAGCGGGATCAGCCACAGCACCGGGCTGCGGTAGGTGATGATCAGAAGGATCGCGACCACGCCCGCGGTCGCCAGCAGCAGGCGCAGGTTGGCGCCGTCGAAGACCTGCCCGATGTCGGCCTGGATCGCCGCCGGCCCGGTCACCTGGACCTCGAGGCCGTCCGGGGCGTCCTCGCGCAGCGTCTCGCGCAGCGTCTCGACCCGGTCGATGTTGTCGGTGGCCGACGTCGACGTGACCGGGACCGCGGCGAACGCCGCCGTACCGTCCTCGGCCAGGACGACCGGCCCGGTCTGCTCGCCTCCCGGCTGACCGCCCTGCTCGCCGCCCTGCTCGCCGGGCTGCTCGCCGCCCGCCTGCCCGCTCGCCTGCGACAGCAGCTCGACCGTCTGGGCGTCGAGGTCCTGCTGGGCCGCCTGGTCGATCGATCCGGAAGCGGCCGTCCAGAGCACGATCGCGACCTGCCCGTCGTCCTCGGGCAGGCGGTCGGCCAGCTCGACCGCGAGCGTGCTGTCGGCGCCCGCAGGGAGCGTGTCGGTGGCGCTGTTCTCGCGCGAGCCCTCGGGCACGAAGGCGATCACGGCCAGCGCGAGCAGGATGGGCACGAGCGCGACCAGCCACGCCGTACGCCGTCCGGAGACAAGGCGGGCGGGGGCGGGGGACTGGTGACCGGGCACGGGAGTTCCTAGGATCATGTGGCTAACGGAGTAGATTGCTAAGTAAATTAGCGATTGTCGACGACCTTCGCAACACCGAGAGGAACACCGTGAGCCGCGCAGACCAGCAGCCGTCCCACGGGTGGGACGAGTCCGGCACCCTGGTGGCCCTGCGCGAGCTGGTCACCACCGGAGCCCGGGTCAACCACGTGGTGGCCCGGCGCGCGGGCATCAGCGACACCGAGCTCGTCACGCTCGAGCACCTGGCCCGCGAGCAGATCGGCCCCGCCGAGGTGGCCCGGCGCCTCGAGGTCTCGACCGCAGCGGCCACGGGGATCGTGGACCGCCTCGTCTCCCGCGGGCACGTCGAGCGCCGCCCGCACCCGGCCGACCGGCGCCGCACCGAGCTGGTGCTCACCGACTCCGGCCGCGGCGAGGTGGTGGGGCACCTGCTGCCGATGTTCATCGCCCTCGACCGGCTTGACCGCAGCTTCAGTGAGGCAGAACGCGCCGTGGTCGAGCGCTACCTGCGCGGCTCCGTCGAGGCCTTCGAGCAGGTGCTCACGCCGGCGGCGCCGGGCAGTCCCGAGGGGGCCTAGTCGTCCGTGCCGGCCTTGCGGTGCGCGACGAGGGCCGCGCCCACGATGCCCGCCCGGTTCTGCAGGGTGGCCGGGACCATCTCGGTCTCGATGTCGATGAGGTGGCCGAACTTGTCCCACGACTTGCTGACCCCGCCGCCGACCACGAAGAGGTCGGGGGTGAAGAGGCGCTCGAGGTGGCGGAAGTAGGCGGTGAGGCGCTCGGACCAGGCCTCCCAGGTCAGGCCGTCGCGCTCACGCGCGCTCGTCGCGGCGCGGACCTCGGCGACCTCGCCGTCGATCTCGAGGTGGCCCATCTCGGAGTTGGGGACCAGTTGGCCGTCGAAGATCATCGCCGAGCCGATCCCGGTGCCGAGCGTGATGACCATGACCAGGCCCTGACGTCCCTTCGCGGCGCCGTACTCGGCCTCGGCGAGCCCTGCCGCGTCGGCGTCGTTCACCACGTGGACCTCGCGGCCCAACGCCTCGGTGAAGATGGCGTCGGCATCCTGGCGGATCCACGACTTGTCGATGTTGGCGGCCGACAGCACGACACCGTGTCGGACGATGCCGGGCACGGTCACGCCGACCGGCCTCGTGGAGGACGGGAAGCTGTCGACGATCTTCTTGAAGACCTCGGCCACGGCTTGAGGGTTGGCCGGCTTGGGGGTGTCGATGCGGACACGGTCGTGGGCGAAGTCGCCCCGCGCGAGGTCGACGGGCGCGCCCTTGATGCCGGTGCCGCCGAAGTCGATGCCGAAGGGATGCTCCATGCGGGCCAATCTAGCGGTCGCCGTGGGAGCCACCGGGCAACCCGGGGAGGCAGCCGCGGGTTGACAAACTTCTACCCCTTGTCAACCCGCTTTACAGATCGTAGGGTCCTGTAAATCCCACCACAGGAGGTCACGCGGATGGCCGGCTACCCCACCCGACTCGCCCCCAGCGGCACCGTGCCCGACGGCACGACCGAGCTGTGGACGGACCAGAAGCGCTACCTGTGGCTGATCGGCCTGGTGGTGCCGAGCCTGGCGTTCGTCGGCTTCGGCGGCTACGTCGTCACCGGGTGGAGCGTCTGGTTCTGGATCGGGCCGATCGTGATCCTCGGCATCGTGCCCGCCATCGACCTGGTCGCCGGGCTCGACCGGTCCAACCCGCCCGACGACGTGATCGAGGCGCTGGAGAGCGACCGCTACTACCGGTGGATCACCTACCTCTTCCTGCCGATCCAGTACGTCGGCTTTGTCGCGGCCATGGCCGTGGCCGGCGGCTGGGACGTGTTCGGGGTGCTGGCCGACCAGCCCCTGACGACGCTCGACAAGATCGGCCTGGCCATCTCGATCGGGTGCATCGGCGGCATCGGGATCAACACCGCCCACGAGCTCGGCCACAAGAAGGAGGCCAACGAGCGCTGGCTGTCGAAGATCGCCCTGGCGCAGGTGTTCTACGGCCACTTCTACATCGAGCACAACCGCGGCCACCACGTCCGGGTGGCGACCCCGGAGGACCCCGCGAGCTCCCGGCTGGGCGAGAACTTCTACCAGTTCTGGCCGCGCACCGTGGGTGGCTCGGTGAAGTCGGCCTGGCGCCTGGAGAAGCGCCGGCTCGCCCGGCGCCAGCAGAGCCCGTGGCGCCTCGACAACGACGTGCTCAACGCCTGGCTGATGTCGATCGTGCTGTGGGCCGTGGTCATCGCCGCCTTCGGCCCCGAGGTCGCGCCGTACCTCCTCATCCAGGCGGTCGTCGGCTTCTCGCTGCTCGAGGTCGTCAACTTCATGGAGCACTACGGGATGCTGCGGCAGAAGGTCGGGGTGGGCGAGCGCCAGCGCTACGAGCGGGTGCTGCCCAGCCACAGCTGGAACTCCAACAACATCGCGACCAACGTGCTGCTCTACCACCTGCAGCGGCACAGCGACCACCACGCGAACCCGACTCGGCGCTACCAGACGCTGCGCGACTTCGAGGAGAGCCCAACACTGCCGACGGGCTACGCGGGCATGATCGTGCTCGCCATCATCCCCGCCGTGTGGCGGCGCGTGATGGACCGGCGCGTGGTCGACCACTTCGGCGGCGACGTGTCACTGGCCAACATCAGCCCACGCAAGCGCGAGACGTACCTCCGCCGCCATGGCGCCGCGAGCTCGGGGCGCGGCTCTGGGTCGGAGGCTGCCGCGAGCACGCTCGACCCGCAGGTGGAGGTGCTGGCCGCACGCTGCCCCGGCTGCGAGTACACCTACGAGGTGGCCGCGGGTGACGAGCACGAGGGCTTCGCCGCAGGGACGGCCTGGGCCGAGATCCCCGGCGACTGGTGCTGCCCCGACTGCGGGGTGCGCGACAAGCTGGACTTCGTCCCCTACGAGCCGGACAGGTCACTCGCCTGAACATCTCGGCGTACGCCGGCACGTGGGCCGGGCCACCGCTGCCTAGACTTGCGTCCATGGCGCCGACGACACGCGACCGGATCGTCGCGGCGGCCGTCGAGATGACCACCTCCTCCGGCTGGGCGGCGGTGACGATGGCGCGCCTGGCCGAGGCAGCCGGTGTGAGTCGGCAGACCGTCTACAACGAGGTCGGGGCCAAGCCCGCCCTGGCCGAGACGATGATCCTCGAGGAGCTCGCCCGGTTCCTCCAGGTCGTCGAGCTGGCCTTCGACGCCGAGCCCGACGACCTGACGCGTGCCATCGAGCGTGCGGTCACCGACGTGCTCACCTATGCCAGGGCCAACAAGCTGCTCCACGCGGTGGTCAGCGCGACGCACGGCGCCGACACGGAGCTGTTACCGCTGCTGACGACCAACGCGGGCTCGCTCCTCGACGCGGCCAAGGAGGTCGTCCTCGCCCGGGTGGCGCCGTACGCCCCGGGCATCGAAGCCGCCCACCTCGAGCCGGCCACCGACATGGTGGTGCGGGTCGTGCTGAGCCACGTCATGCAGCCCTCGGCCCCACCGGAGCGGACGGGGTCCGACATCGCCTGGCTCGCGGGGCGGGTCCTGGAGGGCTGACCCTCCTACTCTGGCGTCGTGAGCGGAGTCGCCTGGGGTACGCCGAGCGCGCGGGGAGTCGTGGCCGCGGCCACCCTGGGGTCCGGTCTGACGCTGCTCGACGGCACCGTCGTCAACGTCGCCCTTCGGACGATCGGCGACGACCTCGACGCGTCGCTCTCGCAGCTGCAGTGGATCACCAACGGCTACCTCCTCTCCCTGGCCTCGCTGGTCCTGATCGGCGGATCGCTCGGTGACCGGCTCGGGCGACGGCGGGTCTTCATCATCGGCACGATCTGGTTCGCCCTCGCCTCCCTGATGTGCGGACTGGCGCCCACCGCCGAGGTGTTGATCGCCGCCCGCGTGCTCCAGGGCATCGGCGGCGCACTGCTCACGCCGGGCAGCCTGGCGATGATCCAGGGGGCGTTCCGCGACGAGGACCGGAGCCGCGCGATCGGTGCCTGGTCGGGGCTGGGCGGCATCGCCGCCGCACTCGGGCCCCTCGTCGGCGGGCTGCTCATCGAGCACGCCTCGTGGCGCTGGATCTTCCTCATCAACCTTCCCCTCGCCGCCCTGACCGTCTGGCTCGCCCTGCACTGGGTGCCCGAGACCCGCGACCCACGGGCACATGGGCGCTTCGACCTCGGGGGTGCGGCGCTGGCGGCGCTGGCACTGGCGGGGGTCACCTGGGCCCTCACGGACGCCGGCGGTCCCGCGACCGGCTGGGCGGCCGGGGTCGGTCTCCTCGCGGCTGTCGCCTTCGTGGTCTGGGAGCGACGCGTACCCGATCCGATGGTGCACCTGGGGCTCTTCGCCGAGCGGACCTTCAGCGCCGCCAACGCGATGACCCTGGTGGTGTACGCCGCCCTCGGCGCGATCTTGTTCTTCCTCGTCCTCCAGCTCCAGACCGTCGGCGGTTACACCCCCCTCCAGGCCGGGCTGTCCACGCTGCCGATCACGGCCTGCATGCTCCTGCTGGCTGCCCGTGGCGGCGCCCTCGCCCAGCGCATCGGGCCACGCATCCCGATGACCGTCGGACCGGTCGTGATGGCAACCGGCACGCTCTGGCTGCTGGGGGTCGGCCCGGACGTGACCTGGTGGCGTGACGTCGCCCCGGGCCTCACCGTGTTCGGTCTCGGCCTTGCCCTGATGGTGGCGCCGCTGACGGCGACGGTGCTGGCCGCGGCGCCGGACGGGGGCGCCGGCATCGCGAGCGGCATCAACAACGCCGTCGCCCGCGCAGGCTCGCTCCTGGCGGTCGCTGCGCTGCCGATGGCCGTGGGACTGGCGGGCAACGACTATCGCGATCCGACCCGCCTCGACCCGGCGTACGGTTCGGCCATGATCGCCTGCGCGGTGCTGCTCGTGGTGGGTGGGTTGGTCGCCTGGCTGGCGATCCCACGTCGGATCAGTGAGAGGAGCTAGCGCTTTCATGAGGTACCACATCAGGCACCCCGGCCCTTCCATCAGCACGATCTGGTGGAGCGATCGGCTCATCGGGCAACGATTGACAGCTGTCATGGAGGCAGAGGCCCGGGCGTGGGACCACCTGTGCGATGCCGATCCCGCACTGGTTCCGTGGTTCCTGAGCTCGCTGGACGCGCGACGTGGGGAAACCATGTGGAAGGTCGACGACCACCTCGGCCCGCCCAAGGTGCGCAGGACCAAGGCCGGTGACCTGACCGTGTACATCTCCGTGGACGAGCTGTTCGTCGCCGACGCCGTACCCGTGCTGCAGCAGCTCACGATGTGGACGTTGACCATGCGTGCGGAGCTCGACGGATTCGACCCACCTCCTGATGCGCTGGCGCGGCTCTCGCAGGTGTGACGGTGCGCTGCCCGACGCCCGAGCCTCGCTGTTCTGCCTACAGTTCCTCCATGCGCGTACGACGGGGACGGGAGGCGACAGCCGTGGCTGCGCTTGTCCTGGCTCTCAGCGCGTGCGGCGACCCGGGCACGCCGAGCCGGCCGGACCCCTCGCCCGCCTCCGAGTCGTCGCCGACCGAGCCGGTCGACGCGGCCAGCACCCCTCCGGCCCCGGTCGCGGACCCGGCCCACGCCGTCGACCCGCCCGGCGAGCGCGACGGGCGGCTGTGGAGCGCCGACATCCTCGTGCAGTGGGACCAGTCGCTCGACGATGCGCTGGTCAAGAAGATCGAACGGCTCAAGGGCGTTGCCCACACCGAGCGCATCGGCCTCGGGCAGGTCAGCCTGGAGAACCGGGTGCTGACCGTCGCCTCGGTCGACCCCGGCGCCTACCGGCACTTCACCCGGGCAGAGGTCGCCGACTTCCAGGAGGCCTGGGACCGGGTGGCCGGGGGAGAGATGGCGGTCGACCAGAAGGTCGCCGATCGGCTCGCCGACGAGGACGGGATGATCCAGCTCGGCAGCGAGGACGACGCCCCGAGCCTGCACGTGGGTGCGTACACGTCCCAGATCCCCACGATCGACATGGTGGTCAACACCGCCTGGGCCGGCGACATCGAGATGGCCACCGACAACGGCCTGCTGATCTCCACCGACGGCACCACCCCCGCCACCATCCGCAAGCCGCTGGAGAAGCTGGTCGGCACGGACGTCTCGGTCCAGATGCTCGACGTGGCGTCGCGGCTCGGCCTCGACCCCGACGCCAAGCTGACCGCCATCCCGACCGGCGGCACCCTGGGCAGCGTCGTGGGCACCTACCGCTACCGCGTGATCGGCGGCGGCCGGATCGCGCCGGAGTCCTCCTGGGTGGCGGCCAACATCGACACGCAGGTGGTGCCGATCCTGGGCGCCGTCACCTGCCACCGGGACCTGTTCCCCCAGCTGCGCGCGGCCCTGCTCGAGGTGCAGCAGCGCGGGCTGTCCTCCGCGATCCACCCGAGGGAGTACGCCGGGTGCTTCTACCCGCGGTTCATCGCCAACACCACCACGCTCTCCAACCACTCCTTCGGCCTGGCCCTCGACCTCAACGTGCCGGGCAACGGTCGCGGCACGGTCGGCGAGATGGACCGCGACGTGGTGGCGATCTTCAAGACGTGGGGATTCGCGTGGGGTGGGGACTGGAAGTACACAGACCCGATGCACTTCGAGCTCAGCGAGGTCAAGGCCGTCGGCTGACTCCGTAGGCTGCCCGGCATGCGCGCAGTCCAGGTCGTCACGCCCACCGGTCCCGCCGACATCGAGGTGCGCGAGGTGGTCGAACCCACCCCGGCCGCCCACGACGTACTGGTCGAGGTGCACAGCGTGGGCGTCGCCTTCCCCGACCTCCTGCTGAGTCGCGGGGAGTACCAGTTCAAGCCCGAGCCGCCCTTCACCCTCGGCGTCGACTTCGCCGGGGTGGTCCTCGATCCCGGCGCGGCCGAGTCGAGCGGCTTCTCGCTCGGCCAGCGGGTCGCCGGGGTGAACCTCAACGGCGGCGCCGCCGAGCAGGTGGCCAACCCGGCGATCTTCACCTTCCCACTGCCCGACGAGGTGTCCTTCGACGAAGGAGCCGCCCTGCCGATGAACTACCTCACCGCGCTGTTCGCCCTCGAGGAGCGCGGTGGCCTGCGCGAGGGGGAGACGGTGCTCGTGCACGGCGCTGCCGGTGGCGTCGGCACCGCCACCCTCCAGGTGGCCAAGGGCCTCGGCGCGCGCACCATCGCCGTGGTCAGCACCGAGGAGAAGGCAGCCTTCGCCCGGGCCGCCGGCGCCGACGAGGCCATCGTCGGGCCGGACTTCCGCGACCAGGTCAAGGACCTCACCCAGGGTCGCGGCGTGGACGTGGTCCTCGACGTCGTCGGTGGCGACGCCTTCACCGACTCGCTGCGCTGCCTGGCCGAGCAGGGCCGGATCCTGGTCGTGGGCTTCGCCGCCGGGCAGGGCATCCCCGAGGTCAAGGTCAACCGGCTGCTCCTCGGCAACGTCGACGTCCGCGGCGTCGGCTGGGGGGCCTACGCGATGACGCGACCCGGCTACATGCAGAAGCAGTGGCACCGGCTCGCGCCGATGATCGAGTCGGGCGTCGTCAGGCCGCCGATCGGTGCGACGTACGACTTCGCCGACTTCGGGCAGGCGCTCGTCGACATGGACGAGCGCCGCACCCTGGGCAAGTCGGTCGTACGCGTGCGCTGAGGTCGGCGCCGTACGGTCAGCGACGTCCGCGTGGTGTCGTTGCCCGACGCGTCGCCGTCCCTCTGGGTCCGCAGCGTTAGGGTCGGATGCGTGACGATCCTCGACGCCGCGCGTGACGGCATGAACCTCGACATCCGCCCGCAGGACGACCTCTTCGGCCACGTCAACGGCCGGTGGCTGGAGGAGACGGAGATCCCGTCGGACAAGTCGAGCTGGGGTGCCTTCATCGCCCTGGCCGACGCGGCCGAGCAGCAGGTGAGCGACATCATCACCGAGCTCGCCGACCGGCCGGCGGAGCAGCTCGACGAGGACGAGCGCAAGGTGGGCGACCTCTACGCCTCCTTCATGGACACCGACACCATCGAGGCCAAGGGGCTGCAGCCGATCCAGGGGCTCCTCGACGGTGCCCGTGCGGTGGGCGACCTCACCGGGCTCGCCGCCTTCCTGGGCATGTTCGAGCGGATCGGCGGCCCCGGCCTCTTCGGCTCCTACATCACCCCGGACCGCGTCGACGCCTCGCTCAACATCGTCTACCTCGCCCAGGGTGGTCTCGGCCTGCCCGACGAGTCCTACTACCGCGACGAGAAGTTCACCGAGATCCGCGAGAAGTACCTCGCCTACCTCACCACGCTGCTCACCCTGAGCGGCCACGACGACCCGACCGCTGCCGCCGCCGCGGTGCTGGCCTACGAGACCCGGCTGGCCGAGGGCCACTGGGAGGCGGCCGAGACGCGCAACGTGCAGAAGACCACCAACCACAAGAGCCTCGAGGAGCTCGTCGCGCTCTGCCCTGCCTTCGACTGGGTCACCTACGTCACCGAGCTCGGCGGCACCGAGGAGACGCTGCGCTCCTCGATCGTGATGCAGCCCGACTTCTTCTCCCACCTGTCGACGGTGCTGGAGGAGACGCCGATCGAGACGTGGCGCGACATCCTGCACGTGCGCATCGTGCGCAGCTCAGCGCCCTACCTGCCCGACGCGTTCGTCCAGGCCAACTTCGACTTCTACGGCCGCACCCTCAACGGCACGCCCGAGCTCCGGGCCCGCTGGAAGCGCGGCGTCGACTTCGTCGAGGGCGCCATCGGCGAGGCGGTCGGCAAGGTCTACGTCTCGCGCCACTTCCCGCCGACGTCGAAGCAGATGATGGACGAGCTGGTCGCCAACCTCGTCACCGCCTACCGCCGCTCCATCGAGACGCTCGACTGGATGGGCGAGGACACCAAGCAGAAGGCGTACGACAAGCTCGACCGCTTCTACCCCAAGATCGGCTACCCGACGGAGTTCCGCGACTACTCGGCCCTGGTCATCACCAAGGACGACCTGATGGGCAACGTCGCGTCGGCGTCGGCGTTCGAGACCGACCGCCAGCTGGCGAAGGTCGGTCAGCCCGTCGACCGCGACGAGTGGCTGATGCTCCCGCAGACGGTCAACGCCTACTACCACCCCGGCACCAACGAGATCTGCTTCCCGGCCGCGATCCTCCAGCCGCCGTTCTTCAGCCCCGACGCCGACGAGGCGGAGAACTACGGCGGCATCGGCGCGGTCATCGGCCACGAGATCGGTCACGGCTTCGACGACCAGGGGGCGCAGTACGACGGCGACGGCAACCTCCACGACTGGTGGACCGCCGACGACAAGACGGCGTTCGAGGCCAAGTCGCAGGCCCTGATCGCCCAGTACGACAAGTTCGAGCCGCGCACCCTGCCCGGCGAGCAGGTCAACGGCAGCCTGACCGTCGGCGAGAACATCGGCGACCTCGGCGGCCTGACGATCGCCCACAAGGCCTACGTGATCAGTCGTGACGGCGACGCCTCGGTCGACGAGCGCCGCACGCTGTTCCTCAACTGGGCCCACGTGTGGCGCACCAAGCGCCGCAAGGAGCAGGAGCTCCAGTACCTCACCATCGACCCGCACAGCCCGGCGGAGTTCCGCGCCAACATCGTGCGCAACCTCGACGAGTTCCACGAGGTCTTCGACACCCGGCCCGGGGACGGCCTCTGGCTCGAGCCGGAGGGTCGCGTCCGGATCTGGTGAGGGGGCGCTCAGCCCCTCCCCTCCGTCTGTTCACCATGGGATGTCGGCGAACATGCACTTCCCCGTGTCAATTGACGCAGGGAAGTGCCCATTGAGCGACATCCCATGGTGAAGCAGCAGCGAAGTCGATCTCACGCTTGAATGGACCCGTGACAGTCCCGGGCCATGACCAGTCCACCCACCAGATCCGTATGGAGTGGGGCCCGACCGGAGCCGCGGCGGTGCCCGCCGACTACGCCGTGGTGGTGGACGTGCTCTCCTTCACCACCACCCTCAGCGTTGCGCTGGAGCGCGGCATCGAGGTGTTCCCGTTCCGCTGGCGTGACTCCCGCGCGGCGGAGCACGCCGTACGCCACGGCGCGACGCTGGCAGTCGGGCGGTTCGAGGCGCTGTCGCGCGGCGACGCCCGGCACGTCTCGCTGTCGCCGGCGAGCCTGTCGGAGGTGGAGGGCATCGAGCGGCTGGTGCTGCCGTCGCCCAACGGCTCGACCATCGCCTTCGCGCTCGCCGACTCCGGCGCGCAGGTGGTGGGTGCCTGCCTGCGCAACGCCGGTGCGGTCGCCCGGTGGCTGGCGCCCAAGGTGGCCGACGGCGCCAGCGTCGTCGTCGTACCTGCCGGAGAGCGGTGGTACGACGACAGCCTCCGTCCGGCCGTCGAGGACCTCTGGGGAGCGGGTGCCGTCCTGTCCGGACTGGTCGAGCCCGAGCACACAGCCAGCCCCGAGGCCCGGATGGCCGTGGTCGCCTGGCAGGCGGCCACGATGCCCACCGACCTGCTGCACTGCGCGAGCGGGGTCGAGCTGACCGAGGCCGGCTTCGTCGCGGACGTCGAGATCGCCGCCCAGCACGACGTCAGCGAGGTGGTGCCGGTGCTGGTGGGTGAGTCGTTCCGCGACAGTGCCGACCTCCCGCCGCCCGCCCGGCGGCTGCGCCCCATCCTCTCCTGAGCGAAACTGACCGCTCGGTCTGGTGGTGGGGGCCCCGAGTCCCTAGTGTGATCGCGGTCACACTCGGGTGGCCATCGATCTCGGAGGTCTCCGACCATGAAGCGCACGCCCTCTTCTCCACGGTTCGTCGCGGTGCTCGCCGCCGCCCTGGTTGGCCTGCTCAGCCCCCTGCTGCTCCAGCCCGCCCGGGCCGCCGCGCCGGCCTTCGTCGCCCTCGGCGACTCCTACGCCTCGGGCACCGGCACCCGCTCCTACATCAACGACGGCACCAGCTGCCAGCGCTCGACCCAGGCCTACCCGAGCCTGATCGCGGCAGCCCGTGGCTACACGCTCAACTTCCGGGCCTGCTCGGGCGCCAAGATCCCCGACGTCACCACTACGCAGCTCTCCGCGTTGACCTCGGCCACGAGCTACGTGTCCATCTCGGTCGGCGGCAACGACGCCGGGTTCGCCGACGTGCTGACCACGTGCGCACTCCCGGGCTGGATGAGCAACTGCGACAAGGCGATCAACAACGCCCAGTCCTTCATCAACAACACCCTGCCGAGCCGCCTGAACACGCTCTACGCCGGCATCCGCAGCCGCTCGCCGTACGCCCGCGTCGTGGTCGTCGGCTACCCGCGCATCTTCAACGGCCAGGACTGCAACGCCCTCACCTGGTTCTCGCCGGCCGAGGAGTCGCGCCTCAACCAGACCGCCGACCTGCTCAACTCGCGCCTGGCCGCCGCCGCGTCGACCGCGGGGTTCTCGTTCGCCAACCCCACCAGCCGGTTCGTGGGCCACGCCGTCTGTGACACCGACGAGTGGATCAACGGACTGTCCAGCCCGATCACCGAGAGCTACCACCCGAAGGCCACCGGTCACGCCAACGGCTACACGCCCGCCGTCAGCCCGCTCCTCACCGGTGCGGCCGTCGCGGTGACCGCGCAGGTCGTGGCCGACGCCGCCGCCGGCGGCGAGGGTCAGGCCGCACTCCAGCGGCAGTACGCCGCCGCCGACCGCGGCATCGAGCCCGAGGTCGTCCGCGCCCCCGACCTGACCTCGCCCGAGGCGCGCCGCGCGGCCCGCCGAGCTGGCGTCGACATCGACCGATTCATCGACCGGAGCCAGCGCCGCTGACCCCGTGCCCGGTAGTTCAGTGACGGATGGCTGTGGATCCCCCGTCACCACGACCGTTCGTCATTGGACTACCCCGGCGCCGCGCGTGCCGTCGGTAGCGGTTGGTAGACAGGGCGCATGAGCACCCCACGACGTTCTTCTCCGCCGCTGCGCTCCTCCGAACAACGCCTCGGGGACCCCGCATGACCTCCCTCACCGGTGGGCCAGTCACCGACGACGTACGCCACTCCGCCCGCGCGGCCGCCGAGCGCCACCTGCGTGCGCTGGTGGGGCCCAGGGACGGGCAGGGTGACGCCATCCTGCGCGAGGACCAGTGGGCTGCCATCGAGGCGCTCGCGGTCGACCGCCGCCGGGCCCTCGTCGTCCAGCGCACCGGGTGGGGCAAGTCGGCGGTCTACTTCGTGGCCACCAAGCTGCTGCGCGAGGGCGGCGCCGGCCCCACGGTCATCGTCAGCCCGCTCCTGGCGCTGATGCGCAACCAGATCGCCGCGGCCGAGCGCGCGGGGATCCGGGCGGTGACCATCAACTCCACCAACATCGACCAGTGGCAGCCGATCCACGACCAGATCCACGCAGGTGAGGTGGACGTGCTGCTCGTCAGCCCCGAGCGCCTCAACAACCCCGGCTTCCGCGACGACGTGCTCCCGCGGCTGGCCGCGACCTGTGGCCTGCTGGTGGTCGACGAAGCCCACTGCATCTCCGACTGGGGCCACGACTTCCGCCCCGACTACCGCCGCCTCCGCACGCTGCTCGCCGAGCTGCCGTCGGGGATCCCCGTGCTCGCCACCACCGCGACCGCCAACGCGCGGGTCACCGACGATGTCGCCGAACAGCTGGGAGTGCACGCCGACGGATCGGCCGACGCCGCCGATGCGGTCCTGGTGCAGCGCGGCACGCTCGATCGTGAGTCACTCAGGCTGGGAGTCGTCCAGCTCAAGACCCCGCAGCAGCGGCTCGCCTGGCTGGCCGACCACCTGGCCGAGCAGCCAGGCTCCGGCATCGTCTACTGCCTGACCGTCGCCGCCACCCAGGAGGTCGCCGGCTACCTCCGCGAGCGCGGCCTGGAGGTGGCGGCCTACTCCGGGCAGACCGAGGCCGACGAGAGGCACGGGCTCGAGCAGGCCCTCGTGGACGGCCGGGTCAAGGCACTGATCGCGACCAGCGCGCTCGGCATGGGCTTCGACGCCAGCCTCGGCTTCGTGATCAACCTGGGGGCACCGCAGTCGCCCGTGGCCTACTACCAGCAGGTCGGGCGCGCCGGCCGCGGCACCGACGACGCCACCGTGGTCCTCCTGCCGCAGATCGAGGACCGCGACATCTGGGCCTACTTCGCCTCGCTCGGCTTCCCGCGCGAGGAGCAGGTGCGCGAGACCCTGGCGGCACTGGCCGACTCCGACCGGCCGCTGTCCACGGCCACGCTCGAGACCCGGGTGGAGCTCGGCCGCAACCGGCTGGAGTCGATGCTCAAGGTCCTCGACGTGGACGGTGCGGTCCAGCGGGTGCAGGGCGGCTGGGTGGCGACCGGTCGGCCCTGGGCGTACGACGCCGAGCGCTACGCCCGGGTCGCGGAGGCCCGCGAGCGCGAGCAGCAGGCGATGCTCGGCTACCTCACGACCGACCGGTGCCGGATGCGCTACCTCCGTGAGCAGCTCGACGACCCGGACGCGGCCGACTGCGGCAGGTGCGACAACTGCGGTGGCCTGAGGCTCTCGACCGCCGTCAGCGAGGCAGCGGTGGCCCAGGCCGACGAGCGCCTGTCGCGACCGGGTGTCGCGCTCGAGCCGCGGCGGATGTGGCCGACCGCTCTCGCCAACCTCGGCCTCGACCTGAAGGGCAAGATCACCGACGGCGCAGAGCGTGGGCGAGCGGTGGCGCGGCTCACCGACCTGGGGCACGGTCAGGCGCTGCGCGCGCTCTTCCGCGAGGACACCCCCGACGGTCCGGTGCCTCCGGGACTCGCGCAGGCAGTGATGGACGTGATGAAGGACTGGGCGCCCGAGTGGGCGTCCCGGCCGGACGCGATCGTGGTGGTGGAGTCGGCGACGCGGCCGACGCTCGGCCGCGACCTCGCCGACAGCCTGGCTCGCGTCATGCAGATCCCGGTGGTCGGCACCTGGGCGATCCGCGACGACTCGGTGCCGCCGCGAGCAGGCCAGTCCAACTCCGCGCAGCGCGTCGCTGCCCTCCGACGCCGGGGCGGGCTCGACGCCCGGGTCCCAGCGGGCGCGACAGTCCTGCTGGTCGACGACCAGGTGGCGACCGGCTGGACCCTCACTGTCGCGGCGACGGCGATCCGCGAGGCGGGCGCGGCCGGCGTACTGCCCCTCGTGCTGGCCACCCAGGGCTGACGCCCAGCGGGCAAGGGACGGCTCGGGTCAGTGGGCCATCATCGCGGCCGGGTCGACCGGGGCCACCTTCTTGCGCGGCAGGAAAGCGGCCGGGATCAGGCAGCAGGCGACGAGTGCCGTCGCCACGATGAAGACCGTCGCGAACGAGTCGGCCATGTCGCTCGGGACCCGGGCCAGTACGTCGCCGAGCTGGCCGGGCGCCAGGTCGAACCTCTCGAGCACGGCAGCGATCGCCCCCTGGTTGTCACCCGCGGCCTCGAGGGCGCCGGCAACGGCGACCGACTCCTTGCCCTTGAGCTCGTTGGTGAGGATCACCGAGAAGAGCGCCGTGCCCATCGAGGCCGCGACCTGCTGGGAGATGTTGATCAGCGTCGACCCGCGGGCCACGTTGTGCGGGGTGAGCGTGGCGAGCGCCGCGGTCATGATCGGCATCATCGTGCCGCCCATGCCCAGGCCCATGATGAACAGCGCGGTGAGCATGTAGAGGTACGACGTGCCGGCGCCGATCTGGGTGAACATCGCCATGCCGGCGGTGATCACCGTGATCCCGACGAGCACGACCTTCCCGGGGCCGATCCTGTCGGCCAGGATGCCCGCGATCGGCATCGTGATCATCGCGCCGACGCCCTGGGGGGCCAGCAGCAGGCCCGCGCCGAGGGCCGTCTCGCCGCGGACCTGGATGAAGTAGAGGGGGAACAGCAGCGAGGCTCCGAAGAAGGCGAGCGCGAACAGCATCATGGCGATGACGGCCACGGTCATGTTGCGGTTCGTGAAGAGGCGCAGCTCGACCAGGGGGTGGATGTTGCGCCTGGCCAGCGCCCACGGGACGAAGGCGATGATCAGTGCGATGCCGAGGACCATCGGGATCATGACCTCGCCCGCCAGCACGGTGCCGTGCTCGGGGATCGAGCTGACGCCGTAGAGGAACGCGGCCAGGCCCGGGGAGAGCAGCAGCATCCCGAGCCAGTCGAAGGTCTCCGACGGCTCGACCTCGTCCTTCGGCAGCACGATCCACGCGTAGACCGCAGCCCCGACGCCGATGGGGAGGTTGATCAGGAAGATCCAGTGCCACGACAGGCTGTCGATCAGCGCACCACCGATGATCGGGCCGAAGATCGGGCCGAGCAGCATCGGGATCCCGAGGACGGCCATCACACGACCGATGCGCTCCGGTCCGGCGGCCCGCGTCAGGATCGTCATGCCGAGCGGCATCAGCATGCCGCCGCCGAGTCCCTGGAGGACCCGGTAGAGGACGAGCAGCTCGAGGCTGGTGGCCGTGGCGCAGAGCACCGATCCGGCGGTGAAGAGGAGGACGGCGAGGAGGTAGAGGCGCTTGGTGCCGAACCGGTCAGCAGCCCAGCCGGTGAGCGGGATGACGCTCGCCAGTGCCAGCGTGTAACCGGTCATGGTCCACGCAACGGCCGCCGCGGTGGCGTTGAACTCCTCCTGGAAGGTGTTCAGGGCCACGGAGACGACGGTGATGTCGAGGATCGACATGATGGCGCCGAGGACGACGACCCCCGCGACCATCAGGACGCTCTTGTCGAGCTTGTCGGAGCTGCCCGGCTGGATCTCGCCGGGAGGAGTCTGGGTGCTGGTCACCCGAGGAGAATATTGGTTGCCCACCGCAACCAGCCAATCCTTTTGCCGGTGGGCTGCCTCACGCCGGGTCAGGCGCCGTCGAGGTCCTCCATCCGGGCCAGGCTGGGTCCTCGCGCCTGCTGCAGGTCGCGGGCGACCGACTCGACCTCGCGCATCACCCGCAGGATGTTGCGGCAGGTGAGCCGGGCCAGGTCCTCGGGCGACCAGCCGCGGTCGGCGAGCGCCGTGAGCAGGGCCGGGTACGTCGAGACGTCCTCGAGCCCGACGGGCAGCACCTCGACGCCGTCGTAGTCGCCGCCGAGACCGATGTGGTCGATCCCGGCCACCTCACGCACGTGCTCGCAGTGCGCCACCACGTCGGCCAGCGACGCCGGGGGCTGCGGGTGCTCGAGGATCCAGGCGTCCTCGAAGGCGCCGAACCGATCACCGTCGGCCTCGGGGATGCCCTCCGATGCCGCGGCGGCCACCATCTCGCGGTGCCAGTCGGCGCAGGCAGCGTTCACGAACTTCGGCACGAAGGTCACCATGCACACGCCGTTGCCGCGGGCCATCTGCTCGAGCACGTCGTCGGGGACGTTGCGCGGGCTGTCGGTGACGGCACGGGCCGAGCTGTGGCTGAAGATCGCGGGCGCCTCGGAGACCTCGAGGGCGGCTCGCATCGTGTCTGCCGAGACGTGCGAGAGGTCGACCATCATCCCGGTCCGGTTCATCTCGCGGACCACCTCGCGGCCGAACGCGGTGAGGCCGCCGGCAACGGGCCGGTCGGTCGCCGAGTCGGCCCAGGGGGTGTTCGCGTTGTGGGTGAGGGTCAGGTACCTCACGCCCAGCTCGTGCAGCCGGCGAAGCGTGCCGAGCGAGCTGTTGATGGAGTGGCCGCCCTCCGCACCCATCAGCGACGCCATCCGGCCGGTGGCCCAGGCCTGCTCGACCTCGTCGGCGGACGTCGCCCACGCGAGCTGGTCGGCGTACGTCTGCGTCAGGAGGCGGGCGGCGTCCACCTGCTCGAGCGTGGCGCTCACCGCGTCGTCGCCGGTCAGCCGGCAGGGGACGTAGACCGACCAGAACTGCGCGCCCATCCCGCCCGCCCGCATCCGCGGCAGATCGGTGTGGGTGGGTGTGCCGCCGGTGCCGACGTCGAGGCGATCGAAGTCGTAGGCCACGCGCTCCCGCGCCTCCCACAGCAGGTCGTTGTGACCGTCGACCACCGGGTGCGAGGCGAGCAGGCTCGAGACGTCCACGTCGGGTTGCGCGTCGGGTTGCAGGTCGGGTTGCAGGTCGGGATGCATGGACGACGACGCTAGCCGGTCGTATCTGCGCCCGGGGAACGCCCGGGGAACGCCCGGGGAACTCCGTGTCGGTGCCAGGCGTTAGCGTCCTGTTGGCCGTAGGACCGCTGGTTGAGCAGCGAGCGCAGCGAGCGCGTCGAAACCGAGGTCGAGGCTGGAGGTCTCATGAGCTTTGTCCCGGTGACCGGTCCTGCCAGGCTGCTGGCAGGAGTTCCGCCCCGGGAGGGCTCCATCGAGTTCACCGACGAGCGGCGCACCATCGTGATGCCCATCCGCGGTGCGCTGCCGGTGCTGGGCAAGGTCCGCGACCAGGCCGACATCCACCCCTCCGTCGCGCTCCTCGCGGGCGCCGCGCTCATGGGGCTGCAGCTGGTGGCCTCCGGGAGGTTCGCGCCCGACCCCGAGGGCCGGCACTGGCAGGCAGCCGGCCTGGACGCCACCGACGAGGGGCGCATCAGCGACCTGGCGCGGGCGCGCGCCTGTGACGGATTCGACCAGGCCACCGCGGAGGGGATGGTCCGGGGACTGCTCGACGCGGTCGTCGACACCATGCCGCGTACGACGCCGGGCCGGTCCCGGCGCGGTCCGCTGGGTCCGGCGGGACGCCCGGTCGTGCCGGCGACGAGCCCGGACGACTTCAGCGACCGGCTCCAGGAGCGCATCGCGCGGATCCGCGCCCGCGGTCGCGACGACCGCCCGCACCTGGTGTCGATCTCGTTCCGGGTCGAGGCCGACGAGGAGGAGCTGGTCGCCGGCGGGGTGCGGCTGGTCATGCAGGTCCACGCCGTCGACAACGCCGCCCACCTGGCCGATGCCTCCGAGCTCTGGGCGGAGACCGGGCCCGACGCGGGCCACGGGTTCGGCGAGCGCGCCCGCACCCACGCAGCCATCGCGCTGCGCTCCGCGGCGGACGCCTGGCCGGTGCTGGACAGGCTCCTCGACCTGCGGGTCCCCGACGAGATCACCCTGGACACCGACGAGATCCTGTCGCTCCTCGACGAGGGCGCAGCCGCGCTGACCGAGGCCGGGCACCCGGTCATGTGGCCCAAGTACCTCGACCGCGACGTCACCCAGCGCGTCGAGCTGGGCCGGCAGTCGTCCTCCGGCATCCGTGACGAGCCCCTCCAGGACGGGCTCTTCGGCCCGCAGTCCCTCTTTGGCTTCGAGTGGCAGCTCTCCCTGCACGGTGAGGAGCTCACCGACGAGGAGATGGACGAGCTCGCCCGCGCCACCGGCCCGATCATGAAGCTGCGCGACAACTGGGTCGCGGTCGACTCCGCGGTCCTCAAGCGCGCCCGCAAGCGGCTGATCCGCACCATCACCCCGGTGCAGGCCCTGGCGGCCACGCTGACCGGGGTCGTCGACATCGGGGAGGTGCCGTACGAAGCCGTGGTGGGGGCGAGCCTCCTCGAGGTCCGCGACCGGCTCAGGCAGGCGGCGACCGGGGAGCCCGTCGACACCCCCGAGGGGCTCCGGGCCGACCTCCGTGACTACCAGCGCAGGGGGCTGACCTGGCTGGCCGAGCTCACCTCGCTCGGACTCGGCGCCTGCCTGGCCGACGACATGGGCCTGGGCAAGACCATCACCGTCATCGCGCTCCACCTCCACCGCGGTGGGGGTCCGGGGGGTGGCGCGCCCACGCTCGTGGTCTGCCCGGCGTCACTTCTCGGCAACTGGGAGGCCGAGATCCGCCGTTTCGCCCCCGGGGTCGCCGTACGCCGCCACCACGGCAGCGCCCGCGACCTCGATGGCGTCGACGGCGGCTTCGTGCTCACGACCTACGGCACGATGCGCAACGACGCGGCGCTGCTCGGCGAGGTGGCGTGGGACCTGGTCGTGGCCGACGAGGCGCAGCACATCAAGAACTCCCGGTCCGCCGCGGCCCGTGCCCTGCGCACCATCTCGAGCCGGGCCCGGGTCGCCCTGACCGGCACGCCCGTCGAGAACGACCTCACCGAGCTGTGGTCGATCCTCGACTGGGCGATCCCGGGCCTGCTCGGCAGCCGCAACGCGTTCCGCAAGGTGTGGGCCGGGCCGATCGAGTCGGGACTCGAGCCGACCAAGGCCCGTCAGTTCGCCGACCTGATCGGCCCGTTCCTCCTGCGTCGGCGCAAGTCCGACCCCGGGATCGCGCCCGAGCTGCCGGCCAAGACCGAGACCGACCACATCCTCGGCCTGACCCGGGAGCAGGTCGTCCTCTACGAGACGCTGGTGCGCGAGTCGATGCGCCGCATCGAGGAGGCCGACGAGGAGACCCGGCGTGGGCTGGTGCTCAAGCTGCTCACCGGCCTCAAGCAGATCTGCAACCACCCCGCCCACTTCCTGCGCCAGGCCAATCCCAAGCTGCGGGGCCGCTCGGAGAAGCTCGAGCTCCTCGACGAGCTGATCGGCACCGTGATCGCCGAGGAGGGAGCCGTGCTCGTCTTCACCCAGTACGTCGCCATGGCGCGGCTGCTCGAACGCCACCTGGGCGCCACCGGTGTCCCGCACCAGTTCCTGCACGGCGGCACGCCGGTCCGCGAGCGCGACGCGATGGTCGCCCGGTTCCAGGCGGGGGAGCTGCCGGTCTTCCTGCTCTCCCTCAAGGCAGGCGGCACGGGGCTCAACCTCACCGGCGCCGACCACGTGATCCACCTCGACCGCTGGTGGAACCCCGCCGTCGAGGACCAGGCCACCGACCGGGCCTACCGGATCGGGCAGACCCGGCCGGTGCAGGTGCACCGCTTCATCACGCAGGGGACGATCGAGGAGAAGATCGCCGAGCTGCTGGCGCGCAAGCGCTCCATCGCCGACTCGGTCCTCACCGGCGGCGAGACCGCGCTGACCGAGCTCTCCAACTCCGAGCTCCGTGACCTCGTGGAGCTGAGAACCACCCCACGGCCTTCTCCTCCTCCGCTTCGCTCCTCCGGACAACGCCGCGGGGACCCCGGATGACTCCGAAGGCCGATCGGACGGGGACCACGCACCCGCGCCTGCCCGCGCGGCGCGGGGGTGGCGCCGGCACCTGGTGGAGCAAGGCGGTGCTCCGAGCCGTCGAGGAGGCGGCCTTCAGCGCCACCGACCTGCGGGCCGGGCGGTCGCTGGCGCGCGCCGGAGCGGTCGGGTCGATCACCGTGGGCGAGGGCAGAGCCGTGGCGGCCGTGACCCAGGGACACGACGCCTTCACCGTCGAGGTGACCGTGCCGGTGCTCGACGACTCCGACGCCGCCGCCTTCACCGAGCTCGTCGCCGCCGAGTCGGGCCGGATCGCGGCTCTGCTCGCCGGCCAGCTGCCGCACGCACTCGTGGAGGCGGTGGAGGAGGCCGGCGTCGAGCTCCTGCCGTACGGCGGCGAGCTGGGCTCCGCCTGCACCTGTGAGGCCTGGCTGGACCCGTGCCCCCACGCGCTCGCGGTGCTGACCCAGCTCGCCTGGCTGATCCAGCTCGACCCGTTCGTGCTCACCCACCTGCGCGGGCTGTCGCGCGACCGGGTGCTGCGCGACCTCCACCGGATCACCCGGCCCCGGACCACCGGGGCGGCGCCGGACGGTGGACCTTCGAGCGATCCGGGGTCGAGGGGGGCCTCCGACGACCCGGACGACCCGGACGAGGTGGACGAGGTGGACGACCTGGTGGTCGCCGAGGACGCCGCAGTCCGCGCAGCGAGGTTCCTCCAGCAGGACCGCCCGTTCGACGCGTGGTGAGGGCGTCCGGCGGGGTAGGCGCGCGGCTCAGCCGAGGGCGAGGGCGCCGTAGGCCATGTCGCGCAGCACGTCATGCATCTGCGGGTCGGGCAGCCGCCCGCTGTGCGGGGTCGAGTTGAGCAGGCCGAACAGGACGTGAGCACGGGTCCGCGACATCTCGGGACTCAGCTCCGTGTGCAGGAGGCGCAGCTGGGTGGCCCAGACGTCGACATAGGCACGCTGCAAGGCCCTGACCCGCTCGCGGGCCTCGTCGGGCAGGCTGCTCCAGTCGCGGTCCTGCACCACGATGAGCGCCCGGTGGTCGAGGGCGAACTCGATGTGCCACTCGACGAGCGCCTCGAGCGCCCCACGCGGGCCCTCGGCGCCCGCGACGCGGCTGCGGCCCTCGGAGAGCAGGGTCTCGCTGATGGAGACCAGCATCTCGGCGAGCATCGCGTCCTTGGACTCGAAGTGCTTGTAGAGGGCGGGGCCCGAGATCCCGCACGCCGAGCCGAGCTCGGCGACCGACACGCCGTGGAACCCGCGCGCGGCGAAGAGCTCGGCCGCGATGTCGAGGATCTGTTGCCGACGAGGAGTCACGACGTCGAGGTTAGCGTCTGTTAACCCGTCGGAGGGCACACGTGGGGACGGAAGCGTCACCTTGCGCCTGGGCGCCTCCCAGGCGGCCAACGGAATCACTCGTCCCTCTCCGATCATGCGCACGACCGCGCGCACCCCTGTGACGGCCCACTGCGGTCCCCACCTCGCGTCCCGTCACCTCGTCTCCTGCCCGACCCGCAGGGTGCTAATCCCACGCAATATCCACAGGTTGGAACTACTCGCCCACACAACGTCAACAGGTCATCCACAAGTGGGGCCCGCGCGCAGGCACTGGACGTCACAGGTTAACGATCGCTAACCTGTGGGGGTGTCCGAGCCACTGAAGTCCACCGAAGGTCCCCCGGCCATGCGCGAGCTCGTCGACGACCTGCGCGCCCGGTTGGCCCGGGTCCGCCAGGGCGGGTCGGAGCGCGCGCGGCTCAAGCACACCGACCGCGGCAAGCTGCTGGTCCGCGACCGGATCGACCGGCTGCTCGACCCCGGCAGCCCGTTCCTCGAGCTCAGCCCGCTGGCTGCCTTCGGCATGTACGCCGGCGGCCCGGAGGGCGACGACTTCGCCGTCCCCTCCGCGGGTGTGGTCGCCGGAATCGGCCGGGTGTCGGGTCGCGAGTGCGTCATCGTGGCCAACGACGCGACCGTCAAGGGCGGCACCTACTACCCGATGACGGTGAAGAAGCACCTGCGCGCCCAGACCGTCGCCGCCGAGAACCACCTCCCCTGCATCTACCTCGTCGACTCCGGCGGTGCGTTCCTGCCGATGCAGGACGAGGTCTTCCCGGACCGCGAGCACTTCGGCCGGATCTTCTTCAACCAGGCGAACCTCTCCGCCGCCGGGATCCCGCAGATCGCGAGCGTGATGGGCTCCTGCACCGCTGGCGGCGCGTACGTCCCTGCGATGTCGGACGAGACCGTCATCGTGCGCAACCAGGGCACGATCTTCCTCGGCGGCCCGCCGCTGGTGAAGGCCGCGACCGGTGAGGTCGTGACGGCGGAGGACCTCGGCGGCGGAGACGTGCACGCCCGCACGTCCGGCGTGGTCGACCACCTCGCCGAGGACGACGCCCACGCGCTGGCCATCGTCCGCTCGATCGTCGACACGCTCCCTGCGGTCCGCCCGGCCCGGGAGGCCACCGCGGAGGTCGAGGAGCCGCACGAGCCCCCGGAGTCGATCTACGACGTCGTGCCGACCGACACCCGGACGCCGTACGACGTGCGCGAGGTGATCAGGCGGGTCGTCGACGCCAGCCGGTTCCACGAGTTCAAGAAGCTCTACGGCGACACGCTGGTCTGCGGCTTCGCCCGGATCTTCGGGCACGAGGTCGGCATCGTCGCCAACAACGGGATCCTCTTCAGCGAGTCGGCCCTCAAGGGCGCGCACTTCATCGAGCTGTGCAACCAGCGCAAGATCCCGCTGGTGTTCCTGCAGAACATCACCGGCTTCATGGTCGGTCGCGAGTACGAGAACAAGGGCATCGCCCGCGACGGCGCCAAGCTCGTCACCGCGGTCGCGTGCAGCGTGGTCCCGAAGTTCACCGTCGTCATCGGTGGCTCGTTCGGCGCCGGCAACTACGGCATGTGCGGGCGCGCCTACGACCCGCGCTTCCTGTGGATGTGGCCCAACGCGCGGATCTCGGTGATGGGCGGCGAGCAGGCCGCGTCCGTGCTCGCGACCGTCGCCGGACGGGAGGACGACGAGGACTTCAAGGCGCCCATCCGCGACCAGTACGAGACCCAGGGCTCGCCCTACTACGCCAGCGCCCGGCTGTGGGACGACGGGATCATCGACCCCGCCGACACCCGCCGCGTCCTCGGCATGGCCCTCGCCGCGACGTCGTACTCACCCATTCCCGAGCCGTCCTACGGCATCTTCAGGATGTGAGTCACGTGCAGACATTGTTGGTCGCCAACCGCGGCGAGATCGCACTGCGAGTGATGCGCACCGCGCACCGCCTCGGCTGGCGCACCGTCGCGATCCACACGGACCTCGACGCTGACGCACCCCACGTGCGTGCCGCCGACGCGGTGGTCCGGGTGGGCTCCTACCTCGACATCGACGCGGTCGTCGCTGCTGCACGCGAGAGCGGCGCCGGCTACGTCCACCCCGGCTACGGCTTCCTGTCCGAGCGCGCGCCCTTCGCTCGGGCGCTCGCCGACGCGGGCATCACCCTCGTCGGGCCGACCGGTGACGTGATGGATGCGATGGGTCGCAAGGACGCGGCACGGGAGGTGGCGTTGGCGGCGGGGGTGCCGGTCGTGCCGTCGTACTCGCTCGACGACGATCCGGCCACCTTCTCCTACCCCGTTCTGGTCAAGGCCGCCGCTGGCGGCGGGGGCAAGGGCATGCGGGTCGTGCGCAGCGCCGACGACTACGACGAGGCATTCGCCTCGGCCCAGCGCGAGGCCCTCTCCTCCTTCGGCGACGACACGATCCTGGTCGAGAAGTACGTCGAGTCCGGCCGCCACATCGAGGTGCAGGTCATGGGCGACACCCACGGCCAGGTGAGGCACTTCTTCGAGCGCGACTGCTCCACGCAGCGCCGGCACCAGAAGGTGTTGGAGGAGGCTCCGGCACCCACGATCGACGACGAGCAACGCGCGGCGATCACCTCCTCCGCCGTGGCGCTCGCGGAGCAGTGCGGCTACACCGGCGCCGGCACCGTGGAGTTCCTCCTCGACAACGCGACCGGCGAGTTCTTCTTCCTCGAGATGAACACGCGCCTCCAGGTCGAGCACCCCGTGACCGAGGAGGTCGTGCGGCTCTCGGGCGGACGCGTCGACCTCGTCGAGCTCCAGCTCCTCGTCGCGACCGGCGAGGCGCTGCCCTTCGCCCAGGAGGACGTCAGCCTCGAGGGCCACGCCATCGAGGCCCGGGTCTATGCCGAGGACTCCTTCCACGGCTTCCTCCCGCAGGCCGGCCGGACGAGCCTCGTCATGTGGTCGGAGGGCCCTGGCATCCGCGTCGACCACGCCCTGGAGGCCGACCAGGAGGTCAGCACCTCCTACGACCCGATGCTCGGCAAGGTCATCGCCTGGGGCGTCGACCGCGAGACCGCGCGTGCCGCGCTCGTCGCGGCGCTCGGGGAGACCGCGATCCTCGGCATCACCACCAACACCGGATTCCTGCGCGCGCTCGCGGCCTCCGAGGAGTTCGGCGATGCCGCCATCGACACGGCCTGGCTCGACCACCACGAGGTTCCTGCGCCCGACGGCGACCTGGCGCGGATCTTCGGAGCCTGGACGCGGGTGCTGCTCGACACCACCCGCGACCCGGCGGTCTCCGTCGGCCCGTGGCACGCCGACGGGTGGCGGATGGGCGCCGACCCGGCCCCCGACACCGTCGCCCTCGGCGACGACCTCGTGGTCGTGGACCGGCACCACGGCCGCGTCACGCTCGACGGACGCAGCCACGACGTACGTCTGGTGTCGGCTGCCGACCACACCGTCCACCTCCTCGTCGACGGTCGCGCCGAGCGCGCCGTGCTGAACGTGCAGCGCGACCTCGTCGACGTGGTGCACCGGGGCCAGCGCTGGTCGTGGCTGCGGCCCGACCCGTTCGGCGACCACGGCGCGACGGCTGGTGACGGCACGTTGCTGGCGCCGATGCCCGGCACGGTCCTCACGGTCAACGTCGAGGAGGGGCAGGTCGTGGCCGAGGGTGAGACGCTGGGCGCGATGGAGGCGATGAAGATGGAGCTTGCCCTCAAGGCGCCGTTCGCCGGCACCGTCACCACGGTCGGTGCCAGCGTCGGTGAGCTGGTCAAGCTCGGCGCGACGCTCTTCGTGGTGGAGGCGACTGATGACGGAGCTGTCGATGACTGAGCTGCCGATGACGGTCCACGCCGAGGGCCTGCCCGCGGCTGTCACGATCTACGAGGTCGGTCCCCGCGACGGACTCCAGAACGAGAAGACGATCGTGCCGGTCGAGGTCAAGGCCGAGTTCGTACGCCGCCTCGTGGCCGGCGGACTGCCGATCGTCGAGGCCACCTCGTTCGTGCACCCGAGGTGGGTGCCGCAGCTCGCGGACGCCGCAGAGCTGATGGCCGACCTGGGCGAGGCGGGACGCCACCTGCCCGTGCTGGTGCCCAACGAGCGCGGCCTGGACCGCGCCCTCGAGCTCGGCCTCGAGCACATCGCGATCTTCGGCAGCGCGACGGAGACCTTCGCGACCAAGAACCTCAACCGCACCTTCGACGAGCAGTTCGCCATGTTCGAGCCCACCGTGACGCGCGCCCGCGAGGCGGGCATGGACGTCCGGGCCTACATCTCGATGTGCTTCGGCGACCCGTGGGAGGGGGCGGTCCCGATCGAGCAGGTCGTCACCGCCGGCACCCGTCTGCTCGACCTCGGCGCCAGCCAGCTCAGCCTCGGCGACACGATCGGCGTCGCCACCGCGGGGCACGTGACGGCGCTCGTCGCGGCCTTCGCGGAGGCGGGTGTGGGCACCGACCGGCTGGCGATGCACTTCCACGACACCTACGGCCAGGCCCTGGCCAACACCTACTCCGCCCTGCAATCGGGGATCACCACCTTCGACGCCAGCGCGGGGGGTCTCGGCGGCTGCCCCTACGCCAGGTCCGCGACCGGCAACCTCGCCACGGAGGACCTGGTCTGGATGCTGACCGGGTTGGGGATCGACCACGGGGTCGACCTCGACGCCGTGGCGGCGACCAGCGTCTGGATGGCGGGCCAGCTGGGCCGCCCGAGCCCGAGCGCCGTCGTACGTGCGTTGGCTGGGTGACTGGCACAATCGCCCCATGAGCCGCGTCGTGCACCTCCACATCGGTGCCCCCAAGACCGGGACGACCTACTTGCAGGACCGGCTGATGCTCAATGCCGCCCAGCTCGCGCGCCACGGCGTGGTCATCCCGTCGCAGAACCGGTTCGTCGACACCGACGTCTTCCACTTCCGCGCCGCGCTCGACCTGCTCGACCAGGACTGGGGCGGGGCGTCCGGGCACGCCGCCGGCGCCTGGGACACGATGGTCAAGCGCGTACGCCGCGCCGACGGCAACGTCATCATCAGCCACGAGATCCTCGCCGGCGCCAAGCCCGACAAGATCGCCCGCGCCATGAACGACCTCGCCGGCAGCGAGGTGCACATCGTCTACTCCGCGCGTGACCTCGGCCGCCAGCTGCCCGCCGCCTGGCAGGAGTCGATCAAGCAGGGCCGCAAGTGGCCCTTCCGGCGCTTCCTCACCAAGGTCGAGCGCGGCCAGACCTGGTTCCGCAACGCGATGGACCTGCCCACCGTGCTGTCGCACTGGGGCGCCAAGCTGCCGCCCGAGCGCGTCCACGTCGTCACCGTCCCGCACGACCGCGGACCCAACGGCGACGAGCTGTGGCTGCGGTTCTGCCGCGCGTTCGGGATCGACCCGACGTGGGCGCCCCTGGACTCCGAGCGCGACAACCGCTCCCTCGGGATCGCCGAGACCTCGCTGCTGCGCAAGCTCAACCGCCGCCTCGAGCTCGGTCTGTGGCGCGAGCCGGCGTACGACGGCCTGATCCGGGAGCTGCTCGCGCAGGAGGTGCTGGTCTCCCGCAAGGCCGTGCCGGTGCGGCTGCCTCCCGACCGCTACGACTTCGCCGAGCAGCAGGCCGAGATGTGGATCGAGTGGATCAAGGGCAGCGGCGTCGACGTGGTCGGTGACGTGGAGGACCTGCGTCCGCGCCGGCCCGCTGAGGGCGAGGAGTGGCGCGACCCCGACCGGGTCCGCGCCAAGCTCGAGCTCGGAGCGGCGCTCGACGCCCTGACGGTCATGACGCAGGAGGCAGCCAAGGGCGCCTCGGACGACTCGGTGGGTGGTCGGCTGCGCGACACGGCCCGTCGGCTGCGCGCGCGTTGACCTCCGTCGGTCCCACGGCGTCCGAGGGGTCCGGGCGCGCCCACGCCTGGGTCGCCCACCTGCGCCGAGGGGGTACGACGCCCTGGCTGGCGTGGTCGGACGAGGCGGTGACCGGTGAGCTGCCGGCTGGGCCGCTTCCGGGTGCCCAGCAGCTGGAGCTGCTGCGTCGGATCAACCTCGCGGCCGGCTCGAGCTCGAGGTCGAGCGCGCGGACCTCTGCTGACCGGGACCGCCAGCGCGCTCGACTGGCCGACCGGGTCCTCGTGGCGCCTGCCGCCGGTCGCGGCAAGGCCGACCTGCCGTTGATCGGCCTCGACGCGCCCGGCTTCGGTCCGCGGCCGGTCGATCCCGCGAGCGTCAGCGCCCACGAGCTGCTCCGGGTCGCCAGCGTGCTGCTCGCCGACGACCTCGTCACCCTCGGCACCGACCCGGTTCCCACGACGTGGCCGCGGCCGTGGCGCCGCAGGTTCCGGCTGGTCGGCGACCCCGTGCTGGTCGGGGCCCTGCGCGGGGACCTGCTCGCCCGCGGCCGGCCCGAGGGCGGTCCCCGTCCCTTCGTCGTGGCCGTCGGCGGACCGCTCGACGACCTGCTCGTCCGCACCTGGACCCAGCGCTGCTTCGAGACCGGCACCAAGCCGTGGGCCGAGTGGCTGCGATTCTGGCGCGAGCGCGACCAGCTGCCCGCGCGCGCCGACCTGCTCGCCTCCGTCGAACGCTGGAACGCCCGCCGTCACGTGGTCCGGATCGTCACCGACCTCGACCGGTTGCCCCGGCAGGTGGGCGTACGCCGCCTGCCGCAGGTCCGGGTGCCGGGAGCCGACCAGGCCGAGCTGGGTCGACGGGTGGCGGCGGTGGTGGGCCTGAAGGTCCCGGCCGACGAGCGGCCCGGACTGATGCGCACGCTCCAGCAGCGCATCCCCGACAGCGGCGTCGGGCCGGTCGCCGTACCGCCGCGGGAGCGGGAGTGGGTCGCCGCCTCGGCGGCACGCATGGCCCGGGGCATCACCCGCGCTGGCTACCCTGTCGTCGGCGACCTCGCCGATCTCACACCGCACGATGCGCCGTCAGCAGCGCGCGGGCGAGCCGGCGCCGACGACCAGCAGGTGCTGGACCTGGCGATCCGGATGGTCGTGGACCCGAGCTGGCGGGACCGGGGACCGGACCGGGACAAGGGCGAGACAAAGGTGGAGGTGGAGCAGTGAGCAGGCGGGTGCTGCTGCACGTGGGCTGTCCCAAGACCGGGACGTCCTACCTCCAGGACGTGCTGTTCCGCAACCAGTCGACCCTGCGCGAGCACGACATCCTCTATCCCGCGGACCGGTTCGACGCGCACTTCCTGGCCGCGCTGGACCTGATGACCCTCCCGTGGGGGGGCCTGGAGACCGAGGCCGTCGGCGCCTGGGACCGGTTGGCCGGCGAGGTGCGCGAGTGGCACGGCACCTCGATCATCAGCCACGAGATCTTCGCGCGCGCCACGCCGACCCAGGTCGAGCGCGCGCTCGCCTCGCTCGGCGACGCGGAGGTCCACCTGGTGCTCTCCGTGCGCGACCTGGTGCGCCAGGTCCCCGCGGAGTGGCAGGAGAACGTCAAGCACCGCAGCCACATCACCTATGCCCGGTTCCTCCAGACCATCCGCGACCCCGCGCGCGACTCGAAGATCGGCTCGTGGTTCTGGGCGGTGCAGGAGATCCCCGACATCCTCGACCGGTGGGGCGCGTCGCTGCCGGCTGATCGCATCCACCTGGTGACGGTGCCGCCGTCCGGTGCGGACCGCGGCGAGCTGTGGCGCCGGTTCTCCGCCACGTTCGGCCTCGACGGCCTGCCGCTGGACCTCACCGCCGAGCGGGAGAACGCGTCCCTCGGTGTGCCCGAGACCTCGCTCCTGCGCGCCATCAACCAGCGGGTGACCTCGATCCTGGCGCCGCCCGACTACCGACCGCTCGTGCGCGAGCTGCTCGCCCACCAGACGCTGTCGCACGGGGTGGACTCGGCTCGTCTCGGGCTGGCACCCGACGACCACGCGTGGGCGCAGGACCTGGCCCGGAGCTGGGTGGAGTTGCTCGCCGAGCGTGGCTACGACGTCGCCGGCTCGCTCGACGACCTCGTCGGGGCGGACGCCGGCACGTTCGCCGACCCCGACACCGCGACGGCCGAGCAGCTGCTGCCTCCGGCGCTCGACGCGATCGGCGCCCTGCTCGTGGAGGCTGCGCGACTCCGGGCCGTGGAGGAACGGCTCCACGCCGAGCTGCGGGAGGCGCACGCCGAGCGCGATCGCGCACGGCTGACGACGTCGTACAGGATCCGCCGCAAGGTGGTCGCGAGCCTGGAGGACAGCGCCGCCGGCCGCGGGACCCTCGCCGCCTACCGGCGGCTGCGAGGCAGGAAGAACGGCTCCGGCTGAGTGTGCGGGGTAGGCTCGAGGCGGCCGCGAGGTTCATCCCCGAGCCGACGGCTGGTCTGCAGCGTCTCGTGCTGAGCGCTTCTCTGTGTGCCCCACCTCAACGCACCAGAGAGCTCACATGCCTCCAGCATCCGACTTCGCGCTCTCGATCTCCGAAGCCGCGCGGACGCTCAACAAGCCTCGAAGCCTCGAGGACACCCTGCAGACCATGGTCGAGGTGGCCTGCAACTCCGTCCCCGGGTTCGACCACGTGGGCATCGCGACGCTCGAGAAGAAGGGCGTGGTCGAGACCAGGGCCTTCACCGGCGACCTCGTCCTGCGCCTGGACGAGCTGCAGTACGGCCTGTGCGAGGGTCCGTGCTCGGCCGCCCTGCAGGGCGATGAGCCGATGTACGTGTCGAGCCTCCAGCACGAGCAACGATGGCCCCGCTACGTGCCCCAGGCCCTGGAGGCGGGCGTGCGCTCGCAGCTGGCGGTCAAGCTCTATCTCGACCGGGGGACGTTGGGAGGCATCAACTTCTACTCCACCCTGATGGACGAGGTGAGCGACGAGGCCCAGGCCCTCGCTCAACTGTTCGCCACCCATGCGGCCATCGCCCTCGGGCATGCCCAGGAGCGAGAGACCTTCACCGAGGGACTGCAGACCAGACGAGCCATCGGCCAGGCCATCGGCATCCTCATGGAGCGCTACGAGATGAACGAGGACCGCGCGTTCGCGTTCCTCGTCCGTGCGTCCTCGCACGCCAACATCAAGCTGCGCGCCGTGGCCCAGCAGCTCGTGGACGAGGGGAATGCCCGGTAGTCAGCACAGGAAGGCAGGGAGTGGCACCCTGTGCGCCATGCACCCGAGTCCGTGGCCGATCCGCATCGACGACCTGCTGTTCCGTGAGGCGGCAGAGCCGGACATCGAGGCCCTGCTGTCGTTCCGCAACGACCCGGACGTCAACCGCTTCATGGTCCGCACCCACGTCGAGCCTGCCGAGCTGCGCCGTGACTGGCTCGCCGTGGCGAGCAGCCCGACCGACTACTCCTGTGTCGTCGAACGGGACCAACAGGTGGTGGCGATGGGCTTCCTCGACGTGGTCGACGGCTCCGGCCAGCCCGGCGCCCCCACGGGCACGGACGGTCTGCTCGGCTACATCGTCGACCCCCGGTCTGCCGGTCAGGGCATCGGGACGGCCACCGCCCGGGCGCTGCTGGAGGCCGCCTTCGACGGGCTCGGTCTGCGCCGGGTCACCGCAGCCGCCAACGCCGACAACGTCGCGTCGGTGCGGGTCCTCGAGCGTGCGGGCATGCGCCGTGAGCGGCTCTCGCGCCAAGCGCTGTGGCACCGGGAGCTCGGGTGGTTGGACGAGGTGGAGTACGCGTTGCTGGCCGAGGAGTGGGTGGCTCCCAGACGGCCGTCGGATGCCTGAAGCCGGTGGCTGATGGCCTGTCGCGAGAGGCAGCGAGCGCCGATGATGGGGAGGTGCTCACCGAACAGCTGGACCGCGACGTGGTGTCGCACGACGCGGCAGCAACGAATGCCACACACGCAGGTCGGCCGGCTCCGGCCGAAGTGGTCGTCGACCCGAGACCCACGTACGTCCGGCTCTCTGGCCGGGTGTCCTTCGCCGACGTCGACAGGGGTTCCTCGTGATCACCGGACCCGCTAGCGACAAGGCAGCCGCCCTTCTTGCCCTTCACGCTGGGCCGGGCTTCGTGCTCCCCAACGCCTGGGATGCCGGCTCCGCCCGCATCCTCGAGCAGGTCGGCTTCCCAGCCATCGCGACGACCAGCGCAGGCATCGCCTGGTCCTGCGGGGTCCCGGATGGAGGAGCGCTCGACCGCGACGCGATGCTCGAACACGTCGGTCGCATCGTGACCGCGGTGAGCATTCCGGTGACCGCGGACCTCGAAGCCGGGTACGGCGACACCGCAGACGACGTCGGTCGCACCGTGACCCGGGCCGTGGAGCTCGGGGTGGTGGGCGCCAATCTCGAGGACGCCGACGAGGGCAGGCTGTTCGGCATCGACGAGGCCGCCGACCGCATCGCGGCAGCCCGAGCAGCGGCGCCTCGCGGCACGTTCGTGCTGAACGCCCGCACTGACACCTACTTCGCCGGCACGACCGGGGACGTCTTCGCCGCCACGGTCGAGCGGGCGGTGCGGTTCCTCGAAGCCGGCGCCGACTGCGTCTTCGTGCCCGGCGTCGTCGAGGAGGACACCATTCGGCGGCTCGCCATCGCCATCCCCGGCCCGCTCAACATAGTGGCGGGGCTGGCGAACACCACCGACGCGCGCACGCTCTTCCTGCTCGGCGTCAAGCGGGTCAGCCTAGGCGGCAGCTTGGCCCGAGCCACGCTCAGCATGTTGGAGCGCTCCGGCCAGGAACTGCTCGACTCCGGAACGCTCGGCTTCCTCGATGGTGCGATCAGCTACGCCGACCTTCAGCGACGCTTCGCCACCTGATCCCCCGCGTGGTCTCCGTGCGGGGGCAGGCGGTCAACAATCAGACGTCATACGGACGGCGCCACCGGTTGCCCCGTCCGTATGACGTACGCATCCGCCGACTCGGGCTCCGCATGAGCGGGAAGGTCGTCAACCGCGCCCTCCAGGTCCAGCTTCGGCAAGCAGCCGGTCCAGCCACGCCGGGAGCCACCAGTTGGCGTCGCCGAGCAGCGTCATCGTCGCGGGCACCAGCACCAGGCGCACCAGCGTCGCGTCGAGGAACACCGCGGTCGCGAGGCCGAGGCCGAGCATCTTCAGGACGGGGTCGTCGCCGAGCCCGAAGCCGATGAAGACCGACACCATGATCGCGGCACCGCTCGAGATGGTTCGTGCCGTGACCCCGATCCCCCGCACGACCGCGTAGCCGTTGTCGCCGGTGCGCAGATACTCCTCGCGCACCCGCGAGAGCAGGAACACCTCGTAGTCCATGGACAGCCCGAAGAGGATCGCGAACATGAACAGCGGGATGAACGAGATGATCGGCACCGTCGACTCCAACCCGATCAGGCTCGCGGCCCAGCCCCACTGGAACACCATCACGATCACGCCGTAGGCCGCAGCGACGCTCAGCAGGTTCAGCGCCGCCGCCTTGAGCGGCACCAGGACGGAGCGGAACAGCACCATCAGCAGCAGGTACGACATCGCCACCACGGCGACCAGGAAGATCGGCAGCCGGTCCTCGATCCGCTGGCCGAGGTCGGACATGGTGGCGGTGTAGCCACCGACGTGCGCGGTCGCGGCGCTGCCCTCCAACGCGTTGGGCAGCACCTCGGTGCGCACCCGGTCGAGCGTCCGGGCCGTCGCGGCGTCCTGCGGTGACGTCGTCGGCTGGGCGATGATGACGGCGACCTCCGACCCCGCATCCACCGGCGCGGCCGAGGCCGACGCGATGCCCGGGTCGGCAGCCAGCGCCGACACCAACGGTTCCACCACGGACGGGTCCTGCGCGACGTCGACGGCCACCACCATCGGCCCGGTCGCGCCGGGCCCGAAGCCCTCGACGATCAGGTCGTAGGCCTGCCGCTCGGTGCGAGCCTGCGGGAAGCTCCCGTCGTCCGGCAATCCCAGCCGGAGGGCCAGGACGGGCGCGGCAAGCGCGAGGAGCAGCATCGTGCCGGCGACGGCGTACGCCGTGGCGTGCCGCGAGACGTGCGCACCCCACCGGGTCCACCGGAGCACCGCGGCGTCAGTCCCGTTCCTGCTGTCGCGCCGCGGCGGTGCATCCACCCGCGTGAGTGGAGGCGAGCTCCGGCCAGCCCGAGCAGGGCCGGCAGCAGCGTGATCGCCGCGAGCACCATGACGAGCACCACGGCCGAGATGCCGACGCCACCTGCGGACACGAACGGCAGCCCGGCGAAGACCAGCCCCAGGATCGCCACGACCACGGTTCCGCCGGCGAAGACGACGGCCTGGCCGGCGGTCGCCATGGAGCGGCCCACCGACTCCGCGACCGGGACGCCCGCGGCGAGGTACTCCCGGTGGCGCGACAGGATGAACAGCGCGTAGTCGATGCCCACGCCCAGCCCGACCATGGCCCCCATGCCCAGAGCCCAGACCGGGATGTCGACCAGCAGCCCGAGCAGCGGGAGCGCGCTGGCGCCCACCAGCAGCCCGAACAGTGCCACCGCGAGCGGCATTCCTGCGGCCAGCAGCGACCCGAAGGCCACGCAGGAGGATCACCGCCGCGACGACCAGACCGATCACCTCGCCCACGTTGGCGGCCGGTTGCTCGAAGCTGAAGTAGAGGGCGCCCCCCGCTTCCAGCCGCAGCGACGACGAAGACTCCGATTCGGCCAGGACGGCCTTGAGCGCGTCCAGGTCGGAGGCGGCGAGCTCGTCGATCTCGGGGTACTGCACCTGCACCAGCGCCACCCGGCCGTCCGGCGAGATCTCCTCGGTCGTGCCCAGCACGTTCGGCAGGTCACCGACGGCAGACTCCAGCTGGTCCAGGTCGACCCTGGCCTGCCGGGAGTCCACCAACGTCTCGTGCCCTCGCTCGAGGTCGCCACGACGTAGGCGGTGAGCCCGCCGGCGCCGCTGCCGGCACCTGCCAGCAGGTCGGCGGCCGCCTGGGAGTCGGTCCCGGGCGCCGACATGGAGCTGTCCAGCTGCTTCCCGAAGCCGGCCGAGGCGGCGACGACGAGGACGGAGAGGAGCACCCAGGCTCCGATGGCGACCCAGGGGCGAGTGGCGGACCAGCGTCCCCAGCGATACAGCAACCGTGACATGGCACTTCTCCTTGCTCGTGGTCCGGCCTCTCCGGCCGGTGGTTCCACGCTCGCGGAGCGCCGGCCCACGCACATCGGCGTCGAGGCCGGACCCGCCTCGGCCGGTGGGAGGGGTACGGGCTCGTTCTTTCGGTCGGTCCGCGACGGCTCGCGGATCCCTAGTCTGGGTGGGTGATCACCAACGCCCTGCGCTCGCTGTGGGCCGAGCCCCGCGCCACGGACGTTCCCGAACGGCTGTCGCGCGACTGGGTGCTGGTCGGCGCGTTGATGGTGACGGCGCTGCTCGAGGGAGTCCTCCGGGACGACGTCGCCTGGCGGCCGTTCGCGACGATCGTGGCGGTCGGACTCGCGCCGGTGCTGCTGTGGCGACGAACCCACCCGTTGGCCTGCGTCGTGGTGGCCTTCGGCACCGCGATGGTGTTGGGGCTGGCGAGCCTGGCGGGCGGGGCCTCCAGCGTCGGCCTCAACACGATGGTCTACGTCCTGGTGTTCGTCTACGCGCTGGTCCGCTGGGGCTCGGGGCGCGAGATCGTGATCGGGCTGGCGGTGGTGCTGGTCGCTGCGGTCATCGGCACGATTGCCGACTACACCGGGCCTGCCGAGACCATCGCCGGGTTCGCGCTTCTCGCGGCGGTGGCGGCCGACGGCGCGGCGTTCCGCTACCGCGCCGAGAGCTGGCGCCGGGCGCTGGACCAGATCCGCAGCCAGGAGCGGGTCGGGCTCGCCCGCGAGCTGCACGACATCGTCGCCCACCACGTCTCCGCGATCGCCGTGCAGGCGCAGGCGGGCCGGGCGATGGCCGGGCAGCGACCTGAGGCGGCGCTCGAGGCGCTGGCGGTCATCGAAGGGGAAGCGTCACGGACGCTCGCGGAGATGCGGGCGATGGTCCGGGTGCTGCGCGACGGAACGCCGGCGGAGTACGCCCCCCAGCCCGGTGTGGCCGACCTGGTGTCCCTCGCCCGCCGCGACCCGGTCCCGGTCGTCGACGTGGAGGTGCCAGATGACCTGGACGGGCTTCCGCTCCAGGTCGACGCGGCGGTCTACCGGCTGGCGCAAGAGGCGCTGACCAACGCCCTGCGGCACGCCCGCAACGCCTCGCGTGTGGAGATCAGGGTCGTCGAGGGCGCGGGACGGCTGCGGCTGCGCGTGACCGACGACGGACAGATCGACCCGGCGCGGTCGGCGAGCCACGGCTTCGGGCTGCTGGGGATGACCGAGCGCGTGCAGCTGCTCGGCGGCACGCTCCATGCCGGGCCGGCGCCCGAGGGCGGGTGGACGGTCGACGCCGACCTGCCGACGGAGGTACGCCGATGACGGTGCGCGTGCTGGTGGCCGACGACCAGGACCTGGTGCGTACCGGCCTCTCCATGATCCTCGACGCGCAGCCTGGCATCGAGGTCGTCGGCCAGGCCGCCGACGGCCACGCCGCGGTCGAGCTGGCGCGTCGGCTCCGCCCCGACGTGTGCCTGGTCGACATCCGGATGCCCGGGCTCGACGGCATCGAGGTCACCGAGCTTCTCGCGGGGAGGGGCGTCCCCGACCCGATGGCGGTGGTGGTGATCACGACGTTCGACCTCGACGAGTACGTCCACGGCGCGCTCCGGGCCGGCGCCCGGGGCTTCCTGCTCAAGGACGCCGGGCCGGAGCTGCTCGTCCAGGCCGTGCATGCCGCCGCCGTCGGCGATGCCCTGATCGCGCCGAACATCACCCGGCGGCTGCTGTCCGCCCTGGCCGCGAGGGCACCTTCGACACGCCGTACGCAGCCGATCGAGCCGCTCACCGGCCGCGAGGAGGAGGTGCTGGCGCTGGTCGCCCTCGGCCGCACGAACGCCGAGATCGCCGCCGAACTCTTCATCGGCCTGACGACCGCCAAGACCCACGTCGCCAGCCTGCTGTCGAAGCTCGGCGCGCGGAACAGGGTCGAGATCGCGATGTGGGCGTACGACACCGGCCGGGTGGGGGACTGAAGCCGCCGTCCACCGGGTAGGCCGTAGGCGCCCTCGCGGGTCCAGATGTCGGTGTTGTTGACCGACGCTGCGTGTACTCGTACGAGCACCTCACCAGCACGGGGCCGGGGTCGGGGCCAATCAGTACGGAGCTGCAAGACCTCGGGTCCGCCATGCGCAGTGAGCACTGACGCCTTCATCTGAGCCATGCAGGCGGGCAACAACCGGACGTCATACGGACAGCGCCAGCGGTTGCCCCATCCGCATGACATCCGCGCATCCCGCGACGCGGGCGACCGCACGTGCCGGTGTGCGGACCGCCCGGGGACTCACGCCTGTGGGCCGTCTGTCGTTCGAGCCGAGCGCTCGCGACTCAGATACCGAACCGGCTTGCCGAGCGACTCCGCGTAGGCGATCTCCCGTCGGGTCGACTCGCCCACGTAGCCGCCCGGATCCACGACGTACACCTCGTCAGCCATGCGGATCTTCTGGAAGTGCACGCTGCCGAGCCGCCCCTTCAGGTCCGAGGTGTCGGTGGTCCAGTCGTAGTCCGGCAGGTCCGGGAGGCTGAACATGCCGAGGCTGATCACGACGCAACCGTCGATCGTGAGTCGCTGGTTGACCTCAGCGAACTCAGCCTCGAACCTGGTCGAGCCGCAGAGCGTGACGACCTTCGCCTCACCCACGGCCATCTGCGGCGCCTGCTGGTCCCCCATGAGGTTCATGATCGCGGGACGGCGAGCCGGGTCCATCGCCGCCCCCTGCACGTCAGCCTGCCGCCGACCGCGCTCGTGCGAGCTCCGCGGCGGACACACAATGGGGCGCAGCGCAGCGACTCAGCGGAGCGCACGATGCAGAGCGATGGCCGCCAGCGTCGCAAGAACGCCTGCGGCGACCGCCCCAGCAGGTACGCCCCCACCGGCCTGCCGGCTGAGGAATCCGCGGTTGGCCTGGCTGGAGAGGATGGAGCCGTTGCTCTGGTGGGACAGGGCCGAGCCGGCGCTCTGGAATGACAGCAGCGACGCGGACGACATCGCCGATCCGATCGACCCAGCCGACGCGAAGGAGCCGACGCTCGCGAACGACGCGAACGAGGCAGCACTGCCGATCGAGAGGACCGAATCCTGGGAGCAGATCGACAGGACCGAGTTCTCTGACCAGAGGGACCACACGCTGAGCAGCGTAGCCTCCGGGACCCACCCGCTCATGTGCCGCGATCCGCCACCAGGACAGCCCGACCGGCGCGCGCCGGCCGCCGGTCAGCGCTTGCGCGGGAGCAGCTCGCGGTCGGCGTACCGACCGATCCGCCACGTCCCGAATCCGTCGGCACCGGCGCCGACGACCCCGCCGACGATCGGCACGCGACGGCCGACGGTGGTGGCCAGCCGCTTGCCGGCCACGCGGGTGATGATGTCGGTGGCGACGACCGCGGAGATCGTGCCGTCGAGCGTCGGGTCGTGCGCGGGGGCAGTGGCCAGTGCCATCGGGGTCGCAGGCAGCTTCTTCTTCTTGACCAGGTCGGCGACCTGCTCCTCACCCAGCAGCAGGGCGAGGATCGCGTTGCGCACCCGGGGATCGGACAGGTCGTGGCCGCGCAGGTGCGCGATGCCCGCGACCATCCGGCACTGGATGAGCGCGAGCCCGGTGACGTTGGCCGGGATGGTGACCGCCATGGTCACGAGGCCGCCGATGTTGGTCGCGAACCCCTGGGCGCCGGCGATACGGACGTTGTTCTCGATGACCTCGTGGATCGCGCGCTCGACGTTGCCACGCTGTTCGGCGAGCTGCTTGTCGGCAGCCACCGCGGCCGGCGCCAGAGGTCCGATGCCGTCGATGGCCCGGTTGAGTGCCTCGCGGACGAACCCCGTGGTGAGTCCCGGCGCGAGTTCCTGGATCCTCGGAGCGAGCTGGCGTCCGACGGTGTGCTTCAAGCCCATGTCCCGATCGTACGGCCAGTCGCTAGCGTGAGAGGGTGCCGACCGCTCCAGCCCCGACACCGTGGGCCTTCCCGCCCCACGCCACGTGGGACCCGGACGACGACCTGATCGCCCTGGGGGCCGACCTGGAGCCGGGCACCCTGATCACGGCGTACGCCAGTGGACTCTTCCCGATGCCGGTCACGCTGGACACCGACGAGCAGCTCGGCTGGTTCTCCCCGGTGGAACGGGGCGTGCTGCCGCTCGACAGCATGCGCGTCCCCCGGTCGTTGCGCCGAGCGGCGCGCGACTTCGACATCTGCATCGACACCGCCTTCGACGAGGTCGTGGCCCAGTGCGGCAGCCCCGATCGCCCCGACGGCTGGATCACCCCTCCGTTCGCCCGCGCCTACGCCCGCCTGCACCGGCTGGGGTGGGCGCACTCCGTCGAGGCGTGGCGTGACGGGCGCCTCGCCGGCGGCCTCTACGGCGTCAGCATCGGCGGGCTCTTCGCGGGTGAGTCGATGTTCCACCACGAGCGCGACGCGTCGAAGGTGGCGCTGCTCGGGCTGGTCGACCTGCTCCGTGACCAGTACGCCGACCAGCGGGTGCTGGACGTCCAGTGGCAGACCCCGCACCTGGCCTCGCTCGGCGTCGTACGACGTCCGCGTGCGGAGTACCTCGAGTCGCTCGGCCAGGCCCTGGGCATCCCGCTGCCGACGCTGCTCGATGTGGAGGATGGGCGCCCGTCGCGCAAGGGTGGACCCGAGTGACGACGACGCGACCGCGTCCCAGCGAAGGGAAGAACATGCTCAACCGGACCCGCCTCACGATGACCGGCGCCGTGCTGCTGGTCGGCTCCGTCACGACAGCCTGCGGCGGAGGC
This sequence comes from uncultured Actinomycetota bacterium, assembly GCA_963843815.1. Lineage (GTDB taxonomy): Bacteria > Actinomycetota > Actinomycetes > Propionibacteriales > Nocardioidaceae > Nocardioides. The sequence goes on from CAWJLX010000010.1 coordinate 241,471, forward strand.
AGCGGCGCCCCGGACGATGCGAGCAAGGACGACTTCTGCTCGGCACAGTCCAGCCTCTTCACCGACCTCGACCTCGACCTGTCCGACCCCGAGGCCGCGCTGCCGACGGAGAAGGACATGGCCGATGCGCTGCACTCGTGGGCCGACAGGCTGGAGGAGGTCGGCACGCCCGACGGCATTTCCGAGGAGGCCCGCGAGGGTTACGAGGAGACCGTGAAGGCCGCCCGCGACGTCTCGGTCGAGGACCTCGAGTCGCCCGACCTCGACGCGCTCGGGAACGACATGTCGCAGGAGGCGCAGAAGAAGGTGGAGACGTTCGCGACCTATGTCTCCGACACGTGCGGCTCGACGTTCGGCGACCTCGACCTGCCCGACATGCCAGAGCTGCCCTGACCCGACCCAGTGAGGCACTGGCCCCGCGACCTCCGCGGATGCCAGCCCCGCCGGTGGTCGAACGGGTAGTGTCCCTCGTACGGCTGGGGAGGAACGCATGGCGATCACGCGCGTGGGCAAGCACTGCTCCTTCTGCGGCACGCCCGGCGGCCCCGGCACCGACCTGCCCCTGGTGGGTGGGCTCGGCGCCCAGATCTGCTCGGGGTGCATCGACGATTTCCACTCGGTCCTGCACGACGAGGAGCGTCGGGCTGACGCCCGCGGGACGATGCCGTGGGACACGATGTCCGACGCAGAGGTCCTCGCCACCCTCCCGCGGATCCTCGCCTCGGCCGAGCAGAACCTCGCGTTCGCGCAGGAGTGGGTCGACCTGCTGCGTGCACGCCACGTCTCCTGGGCCGAGATCGGTCGCGCACTCGGCGTGTCCCGTCAGGCCGCGTGGGAGCGCTTCTCCAAGAAGCAGGGCGACAACGGCGCCACCGCGTGAGAGAATCTGGATTCGTCAGGTTAAACTTGACGCGACGGGTGTCTGTTGGGCTGCACGGGGGTGAGTCCGGCCGGCACCCGTCACCTCATTTCAGGAGCCTCGACATCCGTCGGTCGGCGAGTGGTCTGCCGCCGGTCTGACACGTCGCGCAGTACTGCAGGCTCGAGTCGGCGAAGGACACCTCTCGCACGATGTCGCCACACACGGGGCACTTCTGTCCGGTCCTTCCATGGACGGCGAGGTTGCTCTTCTTCTCGCCCTTGAGCTCGCTCGCCGCCAGTCCGCTGGCGCGCTCGACCGCGGCGCCCAGGGTGCCGCGGATGGCGTCGTACAAGGTCTGCAGCTCGGCCTCGTCGAGGCTGTTGGCCGGCTTGAAGGGCGACATCTTCGCGGCGTGCAGGATCTCGTCGGAGTAGGCGTTGCCGATGCCGGCGACGATCGACTGCATCCGCAGCACGCCCTTGATCTGCTTGCGACCCTCAGCCTCGAGGATCGTCCGGAGCGCCTCGCGGGTGAACGAGTCCACGAGCGGATCGGGTCCCAGGCGTGCGATGCCGGCGACGTCGGCGGGATCGCGTACGACGTAGATCGCGAGGCTCTTCTTGGTGCCGGCCTCGGTGATGTCCAGACCCGGCTGGGTCTCGAGGTCGGGGTCATCGATCACCACGCGTGCGGCCAGCGGGTTCTTGCTGTTCGGGCGAGCGGGGAGGGCGGGCACCTCGTCGCGCCAGCGGATCCAGCCCGCGCGAGCCAGGTGGACCACGAGGTGCACGCCGCTCGCGTCGATGTCGAGGAACTTGCCGTGCCGCGTGACGTCGTCGACGAGCGTGCCGTGGAGGGCGTGCAACGGTGGGTCGAACGTCTTGAGGGCGCTGAAGGCGGCGAGGTCGATCCGGCTGATCGCCTTGCCGACCAGGCGCGCGCGCAGGTCCTGGACGAGGGCTTCGACCTCCGGCAGCTCGGGCACGGACCCGAGTCTAGGCAAGCATCTGTGCAGAACCTTGTGGGCCGGGTCACAATAGGACATGGCCCAGCAACGCGCTCCTCGCAGCGGAGCGGTCTTCCTCGACCCCCGCGGTCAGGACCGTTCGCTGCGGGTGACCTGGCACCAGGAGTCGCAGCTGGTCGTGCTGTCGCTGTGGCGCGACAACGTCTGCGCGGGCACCTTCCGCCTCGCCGCCGACGAGGTCCCCGACCTGATCGGGCTGTTGCGTCAGGGCCTCGACGCGGCGTACGACACCGCCCGGGAGCGGGTCGAGCGGGTGGAGCGCCCGAGCCAGGCGGGGTGATCTTCGCGGACGAATCACCGGGTACCCGGTGATGGCCGAGGTTCCTGCCCGTTGCAACGGTCGATAACCCGAGGAACCACCGGGTACCCGGTGATCGCGACTCGCGCACTATCTTGTGATCTAAGCCAGGACCTAGAGTCGCAGATACGATCTCATCGTGGACCCGATTCGCAATCCGTACGCCCCGGGCGCGGGCCAGCGCCCGCCCGAGCTCGCCGGCCGGGACGAGCAGCTCGCCGCCTTCGCGGTCGTGCTCGAGCGGGTCGCCAAGGGGCGTCCGGAGCGCAGCCTCGTGCTGACCGGCCTGCGCGGTGTCGGCAAGACGGTGCTGCTCAACGCGCTGCGCGGCGCGGGGGTCCGCAAGGGCTGGGGCACCGGCAAGCTCGAGGCCCGGCCCGGCCAGGGGCTGCGCCGGCCGCTGAGCAGCGCGCTGCACCAGGCCGTACGCGAGCTCGGCCACCGTGACGAGGAGTCGGTCGACCACGTCCTCGGGGTGATCAAGTCCTTCGCCCACCGCGACGCCGGCGTCGGCGCGAAGCTCAAGGACCAGTGGAGTCCGGGCATCGACGCTCCCGCGGTGCGGGGTCGGGCCGACTCCGGCGACATCGAGATCGACCTGGTCGAGCTCTTCACCGACCTCGGCGGTCTTGCAGCCGACGTGGGCAAGGGCATCGGGATCTTCATCGACGAGATGCAGGACCTCGGGCCGGACGACATCTCCGCCGTGTGCGCCGCCTGCCACGAGCTGAGCCAGTCGGGCCTGCCCGTGATCGTGGTCGGAGCCGGCCTGCCGCACCTGCCCGCCGTGCTGAGCGCGAGCAAGTCCTACAGCGAGCGCCTCTTCCGCTACCAGCGCATCGACCGGCTGGCCCGCGACGCGGCCGACCGGGCGCTGGAGGCGCCGGCGGCGGACGAGGACGCGGTCTTCGAGCCCGATGCGCTCGCCGCGATGTACGACGCCACCGGCGGCTACCCCTACTTCATCCAGGCCTACGGCAAGGCGGTGTGGGACCTGGCCCCGCGCTCGCCGATCACCGCGGCCGACGTGGCGGTCGCCGCACCCGAGGCCGAGTCCGAGCTGGCGGTCGGCTTCTTCGGCTCTCGCTACGAGCGGGCGACGCCGGGCGAGCGCGACTACCTGATGGCGATGGCCGACGTGGCCGCCGCCCAGGACGACGCGGAGGGCGACGCCGTGCTGAGTGCCGACGTGGCGGCGGCGCTGGGCAAGAAGCCGCAGTCCCTGTCACCGGCGCGCGACTCACTGCTCAAGAAGGGCCTGGTCTACTCCGGCGAGCGCGGCCGGATCGCCTTCACCGTGCCCCACTTCGGGCGCTACCTGCGCGAGCGCGGCTGAGCTCGACGCTCCTCAGCCCTCGACGCCGATGTCTTCGTTCCACAGCTCGGGGTTGGCGGCGATGAAGTCCTCCATCAAGGTGCGGCACTCGGCGTCGTCGATCACGACGACCTCGACCCCGCGCGACCTCAGCAGGTCCTCGCCACCGAGGAACGTGCGGTTCTCACCGATCACCACGCGCGGGATGCCGTAGAGCAGGATCGCGCCGGTGCACATGTCGCACGGGGACAAGGTCGTGGCGATCGTCGCTCGGGCGTACGTCGCGGCAGGGAGCCGGCCGACGTTCTCGAGGCAGTCGGTCTCGCCGTGCCGGATGCTGCTGCCCAGCTGGACCCGCTTGTTGCGCCCGCTGCCGAGGACCTTCGTGCCCACGGCGAGCGCGGCTCCGATGGGGATTCCGCCCTCGGCGAGGCCGGCTCGAGCCTCCGCCCGTGCCAGGGCGAGGAGCTCCAGGTCTGTCGCGGCGTCATTCACGTGTGTGCTCCTTGTCGAGGTGGTGCCGCGTCCGTGCCCGGACTCAGCCACGGCGGTAGGCCTTGAGGTACTGCGAGGGGTAGTGCACTGAGCGTCCCCAGATCGCCAGGGCTGCGACCACCACGAGGTAGGGCAGCGCGAGCATCAGCTCGCGAGGTACGCCGGAGAACAGGTCGGTGATCGCGAGCTGCAGCTGGAGCGCGTCAGTCACCGCGAACAGCAGTGCCCCGGCCACCACGCGCCAGACCCGCCAGGTGCCGAAGATGACCAGCGCGATGCAGACCCAGCCGCGCCCGTTGATGATGTCGAGGGTGTAGGTGCCCAGCACGGAGAGGGTCAGGAACGACCCGCCGACAGCCATCAGCATCGACCCCACGACCAGCGCGAGGTAGCGGGTCGCGTTGACCGGGATGCCCGCGACCTCGGCGGCGTCGAAGCTCTCACCCACGGCGTGGAGCCGGTAGCCGGTGCCCGTGGAGCGCAACACCCACCAGGTGAGTGGTGCCAGGACCAGGAAGGCGACGTAGGTCATCCAGTGCTGGTCCAGGATTCCCGCTCCGTCCAGAACGGTGTGGAACTTCTGCGGCAGGCGGGGCCGTTCCCCGCCGTACCTGACCCGGAAGGTGAACTCGCAGAGGGCGATCAGGAGCAGCGTGATGCCGAGCCCGGAGACGTGCTGGTTCTGCCCGAGGGTCACGGTGAGCAGTCCCATCAGCAGACCCGCAACGGCTCCGGCGACCACGGCCGCGAGCAGGCCCAGCCACGGGGAACCGCTGAGGTCGGCCACCAGGAATGCCACGAAGGCGCCCGCCACCATCGTGCCCTCGATGCCGAGGTTGAGGATGCCGGTCTTCTCGATCACCAGCTCGCCGACGGCGGCCCAGACGAGGGGGGTGGCGATGACGAGCATCGCCGAGATCAGCGCGACGAGGTTGATGCTCATGGGCTTCGCCTCCAGACGATGCGATATCGGCGCCAGCTGAGGGCAGCCAGGACCGAGAGCAGCAGCAGGGCCCCGAAGACCTGGCCGAGCTGGGGCGGCAGCTGCAGAACGAGCGAGGCGTTCTGCGCCCCGACCGCGACGTCGCCGAGCAGCACGGCGACGAGCAGCACCCCGATCGCCGACAGCCCGCCCAGGGTGGCGACGATGACGCCGGTGTAGCCGTAGCCGTTGCTGATTCCCTGCGTGAGCTGGTGCTGCACGCCCATCACCTGTGAGGCGCCGCCCACACCGGCGACCGCTCCGGAGACCAGGGCGACCCGGAACTGCAGGCGCTTGACCGGGATCCCCGAGAACTCCGCGGTCGTGGGGGCCAGGCCCGACGAGGTGATGCGCAACCCGTGCGGGGTTCGCGCCATCACCCACCAGGTCACGATGAGAAGGACGAGGGCGACCAGGAGTCCGAGATGGGCACGGCTCCCGGAGAAGAGAAGAGGCAGGTCGTAACCCGATCCGAGGCGGTCGGAGTCGGTGAACCCGGTGCTGGAGTTGCGCCACGGCCCATTGAGCAGGCCCTGCACCGTGAGCAGCGCGACCGGGTTGAGGAGCAACGTGGTGACGACCTCGTCGATTCCGGCTCGTCGTTTGAGCCAGGCAGGTACGACGGCCCAGGCGAGCCCGCCGACGGCCCCGGACAAGAACCCCAGGGGAATGGCCACCAGCGCGGGCAGACCGCTGAAGGTGGTGCCCACCCAGGTGACGCAGATGGCTCCAGCGAGGAACTGTCCCTCGGCGCCGATGTTCCAGTAGCCGGCCCGGAAGGCGATCGCGACCGCGAGCCCGGTGAAGACCAGCGGTGTGGCGGTCAGCAACACCTCGAAGACGCCGGTCTGGCTGGACAAGGGGCGCACCAGGTAGCGCTCGAACGTGGCGGTCGGGTTCGCGCCCGCCAGCCGGATCGGGATCGCGGTGAGCACGATGGTGAAGAGCACGGCGCCGGCCATCGCCACCGGCGTGAGCCAGCGGGGCTGGTGTCCCCGGAGCACGAGGTGGGGCAGCGGCCGCGCCATCAGGCGGCGTCCTGACCGGTCATCAGCGCACCCAGGCGCTCGTTGGTGGCCTCTGTTGCTGTGGCCTCACCGACGATCTGCCCGCGCAGCACGACGACGATGCGGTCCGCAAGGGCTCGCAGCTCGTCGAGGTCCTCGGAGACCAGCAGGACTCCCGCGCCTTCGGCGCGCAGCTCGTTCAGCCTCTCGTGAACGTAGGCGAAGGTGCCGATGTCCAGTCCGCGGGTCGGCTGGGCCGCCAGCAGGATCCGGGGCCGTCGGTGCAGGGCCCGAGCCAGCAGCACCTTCTGGATGTTGCCCCCCGAGAGCGTGCCCACGGGCGTGGTCGGCTCTGCGCGGATCTCGAACTGCTCGATCATGGCCTCCGCGTGGGCCCGCACCGCACGGCGGTCCAGCGACCCGCGGCGGGTGAAGTCCTCGAGGTCCTCCAGCACGAGGTTCTGCTCCACACTGAGCTGGGCCACGCAGCTGCCGCGCCGGTCCTCGGTCAGCCGACCCAGGCCGGCCGAAAGCCGTTGCGACACACCTGCCGCGGTGACGTCGACACCGTCGACCCGCAGGCTGCCGGCGCGGGGGAGACGGGTGCCGCAGAGTGCCTCCACGAGCTCGGTCTGCCCGTTGCCGCTGATCCCGGCGACTCCGAGGATCTCGCCCCGCCGCACGGTCAGGTCCATTCCGTCGACGACGTCGCGGCCGTCGCGGGACACCACCAGTCCGGCTACCTCGAGCACGGGCGACTGCGACTCGCCGGAGCCCGAGGGCCGCGCACCGACGGTGGAGGGTGCGGACGTCTGGCCAGTCATGCCCACGGCGGCAGCGGCGTCGGCGTCGGCCAGCGGTGCCTGTGCGACGCCCATCATCAGACCGGCCAGCTCCTCGGGCCCCACCTCGGACGTTCGGCGCTCTGCCACCAGCCGGCCGCGGCGCAGCACGACGACCCGATCGGAGATCTCGGCGACCTCCTTGAGCTTGTGGGAGACGAACAGGACCCCGATGCCCTCGTCGCGCAGCCGCTCGATGGTGGTGAAGAGTGCCCGCACGTCCTGCGGGGTCAGCACGGCCGTCGGCTCGTCCAGGATCAGGACCCGGCAGTCGTGGAACAGGGCCTTGATGATCTCCACGCGCTGGCGTTCGCCGATGGAGAGCGACGAGACCAACCTGGCCGGCTCGATGTGGACGCCGATGCGCTCCATGGCAGCCAGGACGCGTGTCTGGGTGGCCCGGACATCGACGCGGCCCCAGCCGGTCGCAGACAGGGCGACGTTCTCTGCCACTGTCATCGTCTCCACGAGGGAGAACTCCTGGGTCACCATCCCGATACCGGCGCGCATCGCGTCGCGTGGCGAGGCGATCTCGAGATCCCGGCCGTCCATGCGCAGCCGCCCGCCGTCGGGGCGCAGCAGGCCGTAGATGACCTTCATCAAGGTCGACTTGCCGGCGCCGTTCTCCCCGAGCATGGCGAGCACCTCGCCGGGTCCGATCTCGAGACTGATCTCCTCGTTGGCGACCAGGTCACCGAACCGCTTGGTGATCCTGTCCAGGGCAAGCAGGGATCCGGGCATCGCGATGTCCTCGATCTCTTTCGTACCCGACCTACTTGGACACGTCGACCGAGCCCTTGGGGCTGGACTCGTCGACCGGAGTGGTGAAGGCGCCGCTCTTGATCTCCTCCTCCTTGGCACTGACCATCTCGACCAGATCGGCAGGCACACCGCCGACCACGTCGGTGTTGAGGGGGGCCATCGAGGAACCGCCTGCCTTGAGGAAGGAGTACTCCCCGAGGTCGACGGCCTCGGGACCGTCGGAGATCTGCGCGACGATCGCGTCGACCGTGGGCCGCACGTCCCAGACCAGGGAGGTGACGACGTTCTGCGGCGCCTCGTCGTGCTGGTCCACCATCATCCCGATCACGGGGATGTCGGCTTCCTTGGCGGCTTCGATGACACCGGCCCGCTCCGCGAAGAGCACGTCGGCACCGGCCGCCACCTGCGCCTCGGCGGCCTGCTTGGCCGCAGCGGGGTCGAAGAAGGAGTTGATGAAGGAGACCTTCACGGTCGCATCAGGGTTGGTCGCCTTGACCCCGGCGATGAAGCCGTTGACGATCCGGTTGACCTCGGGGATCGGCATGGCGCCGACCACTCCGATGGTGTCCGACTTCGTGAGCCCGCCCGAGACCATGCCCGCCAGGTAGGCCGGATCCTGCATCCAGTTGTCGAAGACGCTCAAGTTGGGCTCGGCCGGCTTCTCGCCCGAGCCGAAGGCGAAGACGATCTCTGGATAGTCGGCGGCCACCTTGCGCACGGCCTCCTCGGCAGCGAAGGCGTCTCCGACGATGGCGTCCGGCTCCTCGTTCTCGGCGATGTCACGCAGCCCGCGCTCCATTGCGTCGGAGGTGTTGAGATCGTCCACGTGCTTGTAGCGGATCTCGCCGTCGTCGGCCGCCGAGGTCAGCGCGGCGTGGATGGCGCCGTCCCAGGGCTCCTCGAGGGGGGTGGCGAAGACGCCGTAGACGAGGGGCGCATCGGCGCTGCCGTCGCTGGCGCCTTCGTTGCCTGTGGTGCCTCCGCATGCAGCCAGGAGTGCCAGGCAGGACACCGAGACGAGAGCGAACGAGCGGGTGACCTTGCGCATGGGAACCTCCAGGTGATGCGGGCGGGCTTGGTGGCCATCAAAGTCCACTCACGGCGCGGCCGCCAGAGACGAAACGACAGTTCACGAGGGTGATTGCTGGACGAAACGTCACCCGCCGACCATGATCGCTCCATGGCGTTCACCGTCGCTCACCTGCTCGAGCTGCCGATGATGCAGTCGGCTCGAGCCGAAGTGCTCGCCGGCAGCGCGCTCGACCTGCGGGAGGTCCGCTGGGTCCACACCTCGGAGATCTACGAGATCGCTCCGCTGCTCCAGGGCGGTGAGGTGCTGCTGACCACCGGGCTCGGACTGGTGGGCAACTCGCCCGAGGCGCTGGCCGACTACGTCCGCTCGCTCGCACGGCGGGGCGTCGCGGCCCTGCTCCTGGAGCTGGGCCGGACGTTTCCCGGCGCCCCGCCCAGCATGGTCGCCGCGGCGCGCGACACCGGACTGGTGTTCGTGGCCCTCCACGGTGTGGTGCCGTTCATCCAGATCACCGAGACGGTGCATCCGCTGCTGCTCCACGGCGAGCTGCAGCAGCTGAGACGGACCGACCAGGCCGCCACCGAGCTGCACCGGGCCCTCCTCGGCGGCGCAGGAACAGCCGGCATGGTCGCTGTGGCCGCGACCGTGTGCCAGGCACCCGTCGGGCTCTACGACGAGGCGGGGAGCCTGGTCGCCGGTGAGGACGTGAGCGATCCCGACACCGTCACCGCGGAAGTGGCCAGCAGTCCCCGGATGCTCCTCCAGGTCGCCGACCCGGGCTGTCCGGGGCTGGTGGAGCTGTGCGCCGGCGTCATCGCACTCTGCCTGGTCGCCGAGGGGCGTCGGAACGGTCAGCGGGGCTCGGCTGCGGCTGACCTGCTGCAGGACCTGGCCGACGGCTCGGACCTCACCGCGGCCGACATCGCGGCGCGAGCACGGTCCATCGGTTTCGGAGTGCGGCCGGGCGAGCGGGCGGTGGCACTGGCGGTCGCCACGGCAGCTCCCCACCAGGCCTCGACCGGGGTCCGGGCGACCACGAAGTCGCTGCGCGAGGTGTTCGGCCCGTGCCTCGTCGGGGAGGTCGACGGCGAGGTGCTGGCGGCGGTCTCGGTCCGTCCGGCGCTCCTGCGTCCGCGGCTGGAGCAGGCGGCCGAGGCCATCAACGCCGAGCTGGCTGCCACCATCGGGGGCCGGGTGGTCCGACTGGTGGCCGGCGCGCTGGTCGAGGACGAGGCCGGCCTGGCCCGTTCGCTCCCGGTGGCGCGGGACGCAGCGCGGCTGGCCGACCGGCTCGCGATCGAGGGCAGGGTCGTCCTGGCCAACGACCTGGGCGTCTACCACCTGCTGTCCTCCGTCGTGGCGGACACCGAGCTGGAGGGTTTCGTCACCGACCAGCTGGGCCCACTGCTGGAGGTGGACGCCCGGACCGGGTCCGAGCTGGTGGCCACGCTCGAGGCCTTCCTCGAGGCAGGGTTGTCCAAGACCGCGGCCGCGGCAGCCCTGGGAATCCGGCGGCAGACGCTCTACGCGCGGCTGGAGCGGATCGCCCAGGCCCTGGGCGGTCTGGACCTGGCGGATCGCCAGCGTCGTACGGCTGTGGACCTGGCGCTCGTGAGCTGGCGGCTGCGGACCTCGGCAGCGTCCTACCGACGCTGAGGGCAGCTGCACGCAACGTTCGTCACCGGCGATGCACGCCGTCGGGCATGTGGTCGTGGCACTGTCCGCGGCTCAGGCCGGGGGAGGCGTCCGGAACTCGCGGGGCAGCTCCTCCAGCAGTCGCAGCCACAGCTCGCTCGCAGTGGGGAACGACGCCACCGCATGGCGCAGCACGTGGACGGGGACGTCGCCCACGATCGCCACCGTCGCCGCATGCACGAGCTCGCCGGCCTCGGGACCGACGAACGTCGCTCCCAGCAGCAGCCGCGAGCCCGCGTCAACCACCAGCTGGGAGTCGCCGGCGACGTGGTCGCGCAGCAGCGCCGTACCGGCGGCCGACGAGCTGGGCACCCGCGTGGTGACGACGTCGTGGCCTGCATCGCGCGCCTCGGCCTCGGTCAGCCCGACGCTGGCCACCTCGGGATCGCTGAAGACGACCTGCGGGACGGGCGCCTCGCGGTCGGGTTCCCACGCCACCTCGCCGGCGGCGGCGGCGATGATGCGGGCCCCGACCAGCCGGGCCTGGTGCTTGCCCCAGTGGGTCAGCGGCGGGCCGCCGCTGGCGTCGCCGACGACGTGCAGCCACTCAGGGAGCCGCCCACCGGTCACGTCGTCAGGGGTGAGGTCGACCGCGTCGAGCCCGAGGTCGTCGAGCCGGGGGGCGCGACCGATGGAGAGCAGGATCTCGTCCGCCTCGAGCTCGCCGGTCGTGGTCGTCAGGAGGACGGTGCCTCCGTGGAGCCGACCGAGACCGGTTGCAGCGGCGTCGACACGTCGTATGTCGCTCACCTCCGTGCTCAGGTTCACCGTGACGCCGCGCTCGCGCAGACGGGTCAGCACCGCCTCGCCCGCGAAGGGTTCGGTGCGTCCGAGCAACCTGCCTTCGCGCACGACCAGGGTGACCTCGGAGCCGAGCGCCTGCATCCAGACCGCCGCTTCGCAGGCGACGACCCCGCCGCCCACGATGACCAGGCGACCAGGCACCTCCACGAGGCCGGTGACGTCGCGGGAGTCCCACGGCAGCGCGTCGGCGTAGAGGTCGGGGACCCGCGCCTGGCTGCCTGTCGCGATGACGACGGCCCGCCGCGCTCGCACGGTGCGCTCGCCCTCGGACGAGGTGAGGCGGATCGTCCGATCGCCGGTCAGGCGGCCCTCCCCGCGCAGGACCGCGATGCCGGCACCCTCTGCCCAGGACTCCTGTCCGGCGTCGTCATAGCTCGAGACCCAGGAGTCGCGGCGCTCGAGCAGCGCCTTGGACGCCACGTGTGCCGTCGAGACCCCGTCGAGGTCGGCAGTGAGGTCGGCCACCGCGATCGGTCGCAGCAGCGCCTTGCTCGGGATGCACGCGTAGTAGCTGCACTCGCCGCCGAGCAGCTCGCGCTCGATGATCGCCGACGTCATGTCGGTGCCCTCGACGGCGTACTGGGCGGCGTTCTCCCCGGCCGGTCCGCCCCCGATCACCACGACGTCGTACTCCATGGTCTGCGCATTGCTTGCCATGGACGTGACACTACGACGCCGAGGGCGACTCGCGATCCCCTTGCCGCTTCAACTATCCTTCCCCGTGAGGGGAGTACCCCACCCAACATCCGTCGGTCAGTACGGCGCCTCGACAGGCGCCCCGACGGAGACCGCTCTCCGGAGCGGTGGGGGAGACCTCAGGAGCTCGATCCTGAGGAGAACCCATGTCGTCCATCGCGTCCCCCACCCTGTGGTTGATCACGCTCGGTGCCGTGCTCGCCCTGCTCGTCGTCGACTTCATCGCCACGCGCCGCCCGCACGAGGTCTCGATGAAGGAGGCCATTGCCTGGTCGGCGTTCTACGTCGCGCTTCCGCTGGCCTTCGGCGTCTACATCTGGACAGTCCACGGGGGCGAGCGGGGGCTGGAGTACTACACCGGCTACCTCGTCGAGAAGACGCTGAGCGTCGACAACCTGTTCGTCTTCATGCTGCTGCTGGCGGCCTTCGCGGTGCCCGAGGTGCTCAAGCAGCGGGTGCTGCTCTACGGCATCATCGGCGCCCTGGTGCTGCGCGGCATCTTCATCGCCCTCGGCGCGGCCGCACTGTCCCGCTTCGACTGGGTCTTCCTGGTCTTCGGCGCGGTCCTGCTCCTCACCGGCCTCAAGCTCCTCCGTGACGCCGTCCGCGGCGAGGAGCACGACATCGACGTCTCCGAGGTGCGCGCGGTCACGCTGGCGCGCCGCTTCATGCCGGTCACCGACGAGTACGACGGTGCCCGACTCACCGTGGTCAGGAACGGCGCGCGGGCCCTCACCCCCTTTGCCCTCGTCACGATCGCCGTGCTGGCCACCGACATCGTCTTCGCCGTCGACTCCGTGCCTGCCGTCTACGGCATCACCGGCGATCCCTACCTGGTCTTCGTGACCAACGCCTTCGCGCTGCTGGGCCTGCGCGCGCTCTACTTCGTCCTCGAGGGTGCCCTCGGCGCGCTGGTCCACCTCAGCTACGGGCTCGCCGCGATCCTCGGGTTCATCGGCGCCAAGCTGGTCCTGCACTGGGCCCACCTCGTGTGGCCGTCGGTGCCGGAGGTGCCGACGCTGGCCTCGCTGTGCGTGATCGTCGGCATCCTGGGCGTCACGGTCGCGACCAGCCTGGTCGCCAACAGGCGGAGGGCGCGATCCTCGATCGGGGACCGCGACACGGGTGAGGCCGTCGGCACGCGCTGACGGACCTACTGGGCTAGACCACGTCCGCCCCTCGGTCGTCGGGGCCTCCGCACGTGCACGGGGACACCACCGCTGGGTAACAACGGCACGGGCGGAGTCCTGGGCGCTTACGGTCTATATCAGATGAAAAGGCGGCACCTCGGGAGAAACGCCACGGAATCGATGCTGCATCAGAGGGAAGAGCCATGTTTCGACAATTCGACGTCTACCCGCACGACATCCTGTCGCGGAGCGGGACGCCAGTAGTACGTCCGGCAGTCAGCCCGGTGGAGCGCACGATCGACGTCGTTGCGGACCACGAGGTTCCTCTGTTCGCCCTCCTGCGCTCGACCCTGGGCCTGCCGCTCGAAGACGCGCGCTGGTGGCCCGAGCGGCCGAAGCGCCGCAGGCGAGTGTCCACGCTCGTCGAGGAGTCGGACTCGAACGCCGAAGCCCCGGTCCCCGCTGGTCGCCACACGACTGTGATGACAGGCGGGCGTCCGTTCGCGGAGGACGTCACGCACCCGACGGTGGCTCTCCTCGAGCGCACGCTGGCGGGACTCCGCACCTGGGGTTCCCCCGCCAGCACGCCCGTGCCGAAGCAGGCCGGACGACACCAGCTCGTGTCGACCGGGTTCGAGCCGGAGGTCGAGGAACGCTTGCTCAGTCGACGGTGAGCATGGTGGCGCCGAGGCCGATCATCATCGTGCCGCCGGTGGCGCTGAGCGCGTCGAGGCGGGTGGGCCGGCTGGCGAACCAGTCGCGGGCCGCACCAGCGGCCAGCGCCCAGATGCTGTCGGAGGCCACGGCGAGCACCCCGAAGACGAGTCCCAGGACCATGGTCTGCAGCGCGACGGGACCGCCGGCGCCGGTGAACTGCGGCAGGAAGGCCACGAAGAACACGATCGTCTTCGGGTTGGTCGCGCCGACCGTGAAGCCGATCCGCACCGGGTGGCCACGGCGGATCGGGGTGGTGTCGGCCATCGCGCGGCGGGCGTCGGTGCGGTGCCGGATCGCCTGGACGCCGAGCCAGATGACGTAGCCCGCGCCGAGCACCTTGATCGCGGTGTACGCCGTCGCGCTGGCGGCCACGACGGCTCCGAGGCCGATGGCGACGAGACCCACCTGGGCGGTCACGCCGAGCGCGTTGCCGACCACGGACAGCAGGGCCTCGCGGCGACCCACGGTGAGGGCGCGGCCGATGGTGAAGAGCAGGCTCGGGCCCGGCACCTGGATGAACAGGATCGACGCGATGAGGAACGCGACCCACTGGCTCGACGACGGCATGGCCCCAGTGTGGGGCCACGCCGTCGCCGGTGTCAGCGGGATATCAGGGAGCGGTCAGCAGCCGCAGGTGTAGTAGGTGATGTCCCAGTGGTTGCTCTCGCGGGCGTAGATGTTGCCCGAGGCGGCGCGGTACATCGTGGCGCCGTCGCCGCGCACGCCGTAGTAGGCGTAGTGGCTGGTGATGTAGTTGGACACGCAGGTCGTCGGGCTGACGTCGATCTTGTAGCCGTTCCAGTGGCTGTAGGTGCCCGACGCGTGGCCGGTCTCGGTGCCTCCGGTGATCGTGATCGCGCAGCCACTGATGGACCGGAAGGTCTTGATCCCGCTCACCGATGCCTGGTTGATCTGCTCGTACGACGTGCAGGTCGAGATGTTGCGGTTGGTGCAGCCGCCGCTGGAGACGCGCGTGATCCCCGAGGCGGAGAGCTGGCTGGCGGCCTGGGCGTCGGTCAGCTTGGTGACCGCGTGTGAGGGGCTGGCCAGCCCGGCCACTGCGACGAGCGAGGCGGTGAGGGCGAGCAGGGTCGTGCGGATGGTGCGGTGCATGGGCATCACTCTCGGTCGTGGCGAGACCCCCGATGGGCTCGCCGCTGTCGACCACCAGACCCGATGGGTCGCACGCCGTCAACCCCGCGCAAACCATTGGCGCTTGCACGTGAGTCTCTGGAAGACTCACGGCCGAGGGCGTCGTCCAACGCCCAGCCCACGCGTCGGCCCCAGTCCGTGCGAGGTGGTGAAGGGGAGCAGATCCTCGGACGCATCCATGAGTCGCATCGTTGACGCCCGCTGCAGCGGCGTACTGGGGACGCAGCGCAGACGAAGGTGACCACGATGACCAAGGACAGTGACTTCAAGCAGGTCGTGCGTGCGCGCATGGCCGAGACCGGTGAGGGCTACACCGCCGCGCGCGCAGCGGTGGAGGCGAGCCGGAGCCCGCACCGGGCGGCGTACGACGCGGCGCGGGCCGAGCAGGAGCGGCTGGTGGGTCGGCTGTTCACCGACGGGCGCATCGAGCGCGTCCCGGCCAGGCGCAAGGTCCGCGCCGCGGTGCTCCTCGAGGTGGTGAGCCGGTTCGAGCCGGGGCGCGACTACTCCGAGCCCGAGGTGAACGAGATCCTCCTGGGCGTGCACGAGGACTTCGCCTACCTGCGCCGCGAGCTCGTCAACTACCACTACCTCGAGCGGGAGGCGGGCCGCTACCGCACGGCCGCCCGGGCTCCGCAGCGCTCCGCGGTCGAGCACCAGGAGATCCCGGCATGGGAGGCGCACTGGCTGCCCGGCTTCCTGGCAGGGGAGCTCCCCTCGAGCCGCTGACGCGGTGGGTCAGCCCTCGCGCGCCCAGACGGGCATCCGCTGGACCACGGCGTACGTCGTGAGCGACACGGCCGCCGCCAGGAACGTGCCCCACGCCAGGTCGATCGGCACCAGGGCCGCGGGGAAGTCGCGCAGCACGGCGAGGTTCGTCAGGTCCCACGTCGCATAGGTGACGAAACCGAAGAACGCGCCAGCGCCCCCGGCCCGCTTCCACGACCCCGCGTCGACGGCAGGGTGGATCACGAAGAACAGCAGGCCTGCGATGAAGATCGCGTAGAAGACGAACGCGGCACCGACGTTGGGTGAGTCCGCGAGCAGGTCGCCGAGGTGCCGCGCGTAGGTGGCCTCGGCGACGGTGCCGAGCCAGATCAGGTCCAGCACGGTGAACACGACGGCGCCGACGACGTACTGCGCGAGCCAGGACATGTGGTCAGCATGCCAGCCCGGCCCCACGCCGGGGCCCCGGACGTGCCATGCTCGACACATGCGTCGTACGTCGCGCAGCCGCGCCCGTGATTCCCGCACCCGTCCGCAGGTCGTCGCCCACCGCGGCAGCAGCTACGAAACCCCCGAGCACACCCTCGCTGCCTACGTGAAGGCGCTCGACGAGGGAGCGGAGGCACTCGAGTGCGACGTGCGGCTGACCGCCGACGGGCACCTGGTCTGCGTGCACGACCGCGACCTGAGGCGTACGGCGGCCACCGCCGGCCTCGTGTCGACGATGAACCTGTCCGAGCTCGACGAGCTCGACTTCGCGTCGTGGAAGAGCCCGTGGGCCGAGCTCGACGACGAGGCCCCGGAGCGCGACCCGCAGGACGGGAAGGTCCTCACGCTGCGCAAGCTGCTGGAGATGGTCGCCGACTACGACCGGTACGTGGAGCTGGCGATCGAGACCAAGCACCCCACGCGCTACGGCGGGCTGGTCGAGCGGAGGCTGGTGGAGACCCTCGGTGACTTCGGCTGGGACCGGGCCGGGTCGCCGGCGCGGATCATGAGCTTCTCGCTGAACGCGGTGAACCGCGTGCACAAGCTGGCCCCCGAGCTCGACGTGGTGATGCTCGTCGAGAAGGCGCACCACTGGCCGGTGCTGCGACCGGTGGTCCGCGACGACTGGATCATCGGGCCCGGCATCAAGGAGCTGCGTGAGCACCCGGGCCTCGGCAGGCACCTCCTGAAGGCGGGTCGCGAGATCCACGTCTGGACCGTCAACACCGCCGACGACCTGCAGATCTGCCTCGACCTCGGTGTCACCGCAGTGATCAGCGACCGCCCGTCGTACATGCTGGAGCTGCTGGGCGGACAGCCCCACTAGGGTTCGGGGCATGGCCAAGAAGTCCCGCAACCGCACCCAGTCCGCCGACCCCGCTCCCGGGGAGGTCGGCCCCCGCCAGCCCTGCCCCTGCGGCTCGGGGAAGCGCTACAAGGCCTGCCACGGTGCGGCCGGCGGCGGAGCACCGACGTTCGTCGCACGCCCCTTCGAGGGCATGCCCGACGAGTGCGACGTGATCGCCCTGCGCGAGCTCGTCCCCGCGGCGACCGCTCCGCTGACGCTCAAGGACGGCGGCCGTACGATCCGCCTGGCCAGCCTGCTCCCGGGTGCCGCGCCGGCGATGGTGCGCGAGTCGGGCGCCGTCTGGCTCGGCCTCCAGGTCCAGCACTCGTACGGCAACCCTGCCCGCGACCTGGGCGCCGTGCTCGAGGCGGCGCTGGCCACCGAGGAGCCGGGCATCGTCGGCCTCACCGCCGCACCCGGCGAGGGCCCGAGCCTGCAGGACCTGATCAGCGACACGAGCCTCGACATCACCGTGCACGACGGCTTCGACTACTGGATCGACGACGTCCCTGACCGCGACGCCAGCATGGAGGCGGCCCTGGAGCAGGCCAACGGCGGCGTCATGCCCACCCGCCGACTGACCTCGGTCGAGGCGGCGTACTGGACCGACGTGGGCACCAAGGAGCACCTGCGGTGGGTCATGCCGCACCCCGAGGACCAGCTGCTCGACGCCCTGGCCCGGCTGCACGCGGCCGGCCAGGACTCGGTGGCCGAGGACTCGAGGTTCGTGGGCATGTTCCGCGCCCACGGCCTGCTCGCCCCCGTGTGGGACCTCCCCCTCGGCACGGGTGCAGAAGTGCTCGAGGAGCCGGCGGCACGCTTCGCCAAGGACCTCGAGGAAGCGATGAAGGGTGGGGACCTCAGCACCGCCGAGAGATCCGCGCGCGCAGGACTCGCCAACCGCCAGGTGACGATCCGGTAAGGCTCGATCCACGCTCCTCCCACGAGGAGAACACAACCGGGTGGCCGCTTGTGTGCGCGCTCACGAGCGGAGTAGATTCAGCCTTCGCCCGGTCGTTGTCGTTTCCCCCGTCGACAACGACCGGGCTTTCACGTCCTCGGGCTGTTCAGTCGGCCGCTCGACCCGGCCTGACCCGCCACGCCTCGAGGTGGTCGAACCCCTTCGCGGAGACCCGGCGGAGTCGGCGCCAGCGCCACGCATCCTGTTCGTCGTCTGCGGCGGTGAGGGCCTCGTGGACGCCGGAGTCGACGAGCACCGTGCCCGGGCGCGCGGCCGAGGTCAGGCGTGAGGCGGCGTTGACCGTCGACCCGAAGACGTCGCCGAGTCGACGTACGACGTCGCCGTGGGCGATGCCCGCACGCACGGCCGGGAACGGGTCGTCGGGGTCGTCGCCGCGTGCGGCCAGCTCGAGGGCGATCGTGACGGCCGCCTCCGGGTCGGCGACCGTGAAGAGCACCTCGTCGCCGATGGTCTTGATCACCTGCCCGGAGTGGTCGACGACGCGGGTGGTGGTCTCCTGCTCGAACCGGTCCACCCACTCGACCAGGGCGGCGCCGTCGAGGCTGCGGCTCTGGGTGGTGTAGCCGACGATGTCGAGGAAGCAGACCGACAGCCGGGTCTCGGCCCGGGCGAGCGTGCTGGTGTCCTCGAGCAGGTGCTGGGCGGCGCTGGCCAGGTGACGGCGCCACACGTAGGTCTGCAGGGCCTCGACGCGGGGGAGCACGTCGGTGGCGAGATCCGTCAAGGCCGATGCCGGGTCGCTTCCCTCCACCGCCAGGCCGGCCAGCAGCGTGGTCTGCCACTCGGCCAGGCGGGCATAGCTGCGGCCCCAGGTGCGGACCAGTGCGGCCTGCGACTCCGGAGGCAGGATGCCGATCTCGACCAGGTCGGCCGTCAGCCGCAGTGCGTCGACGTCGCTCTCGGCGAACGCCACGTCGTCGTCGGCGTGGTGCGGGAAGCCGAGCTGGTGCCAGAGGGTCACCGCGAGGTCGAGCGGCACGCCGGCCCGCTCGGCGACCTGGACCCGGGTCAGGCTGGGCTCCTGCCCGAGCAGGTAGGCCTCGAGGGTGCCGGCAAGGTCGGCCGGCAGGTCGGGTGCAACGGCCACCGTTCCCTCGGTCACGTCCGTCAGCGTCCCTCGAGGCGCCCGGCAGCGGCCGCACGCAGGGCTGCGCCGAAGGCGGGGATCTGGTCGGCCAGCTCCTCGATGCGCTCGCTGGTGAAGTGGACCACCTCGAGCGGTGTCAGTGCCACGACGGTGGCCGAACGCAACGTGCGGTTGACGATCGCGGCCTCGCCGACGACGGCTCCGGGGCCGAGGGTGGCGATCTCGACGCCCCCCTTGCGGACCGACACCTCGCCCCCCGTGATCAGGTACGCCTTGTCGGCCGGGGTGCCCGCCGCGATCGGGGACCAGCCCTGCGGCAGGGTCAGCGCCCTGCCGGCGGCCAGGACGCGCTGGACGTCGGCGGGCTCCAGGTCGTCCAGGATGGATTCATTCATGCCACCTCAACGATCCACGCCGGTGAACGTGATGCTCACGGCATGCGCTGGTTCAGTCCATGTGCAGCGGCTCGCGGGAGATCGGACAGCTCATGCAGCGCGGCCCGCCACGACCCGACCCCAGCTCGGATCCGGCGATCCGGACGACCTCGATGCCGGACTCCTCGAGCCGGTCGTTGGTCTCGTCGTTGCGCTCGTAGGCCACCGCCACCCGCGGCGCCAGCGCCAGGGTGTTGTTGCCGTCGTCCCACTGCTCGCGCTCGGCGGTGACCGGGTCGAGGCCGGTGTCGATCTGGTGCAGCGTGTCGATCTGCATGGCCTTGGCAGCGGCGACGAGGAACGGCTCGTAGTCGCTGACGTCGAGCGTCAGGTCCCCCTCGTCGGATCCGCGGTCGCCCAGCGTCACGGTCACGGCCCGAAGGTCGTGGGCGACGTTGGGATACATCACGACCTTGTCGACGTCGACCATCGTGCACACCGTGTCGAGGTGCATGGTCGCGCGTTCCTGGGCGATCGGCACGGCCAGCACGGTGTGGGCCAGCTGTGCGTGGAAGACCTGGCGGGCCAGCCGCTCGACGCCGGCGGGCGTCGTACGCTCCCCGACCCCGACCGCGATGACGCCGGGCGCGAGCAGCAGGACGTCGCCGCCCTCCACGTGCTCGTTGTGCCAGCCGTGGATCTTGCGGGTGCCGACGAAGCGCGGGTGCTCGGTGTAGATCAGCTCGGTCAGCTGGGTCTCGCGCTTGCGGGCCGGCATGGCGAGGCTGGTGACCGCGACCCGGTCCCGGATCCAGACGCTGGAGTCGCGGGTGAAGAGCAGGTTGGGCAGCGGGTCGATGAGGAAGTCGTGCGGGTGGAGCAGGCTGGTGACCAGGCCGTGGCCGCCGCGGACCTCGTCGTTGCGGATGCCCGACGTCAGCACGTCGGTCAGCTGGTCGGGCGACAGGTCGCGCAGCGCCGACGCGAGGTAGTGGCGCATGGTGTCGCCGAGGTGCAGCCCCGACAGGGCGCTGCTGATCGCGTGGTTGCGGGCGAGCTCGCTCTCGAGCGTCTCGGTGAGCAGCTCGGTGAGGTAGAGCACCTCGACGCCACGGTCGCGCAGGGTCGCGGCGAACGCGTCGTGCTCCTCCTGCGCCCGGCTCACCCAGGGGATGCCGTCGAAGAGGAGGCGGTCGTTGTTGCGGGGCGTGAGCCGCTTCAGCTCGTTGCCGGGGCGGTGGAGCATGACGGTGGCCAGCCGGCCGACCTCGCTGTCAGCGCCGTGTGTGGTGGAGACCATGCCCGGGACTCTAGTGCGGCACCGTGCCCCTCAGCCACGCGCGGTGCGCCACTCCTCGGCCAGGAGGGCGTACTCGTAGGAGTCGGTCCAGACGCCCTTGGACCAGAAGTCCCCGACCTTGTGGCACTCGCGCCGCATCCCGAGCCGCTCGCAGAGCGCCGCGGAGCGGTCGTTGCGCGCATCGAGGGTGGCCACGATGCGCCGCAGGCCGTAGTGCTCGAACCCGAGCGCGAGCACGGCGTGCGCCGCCTCGGTGGCGAATCCTCGACCGGCGTGCTGGGGCAGGATGGTCCAGCCGATCTCGCCCTCGCTGAGCCCGGTGCCCTGCAGGCGCAACATCGAGTCGCCGACGACCTCGCCGTCGTGCTCGACGGCCATCCCGAGGAACCGCCCGTCGCCGGGGTCGGCCCGGCGACGCACCATCTCGGCGACCTCGGCCGGGTTCATCGGTCGGCTGAGCAGCAGGCTCGTCCACTCCTCGGAGGCCCACGCGTCGACGAAGACGGCGGCGTCGCCGGGATCGAAGGGCCGCAGCACCAGCCGCTCGGTCCGCAGCGGCCAGGCCGGAGCCACGGGTGTGAGGAACTCCGCGCGGGGAGCGTCGACCCACGTCTCGCGGACCGTCGGGCCACCGAACCGCAGCCGGTCGTACGCCGTCATCGGCAGCAGGAGCTCATCGAGCCCGGTCACGCCGATCACCCCGTCGATCGCCTCGCCGAGCATCCCCCGGGCGATCGCGTCGTGCGGGTCGAGGCGCAGCAGGTCGACGGCCGCGGCCGCCTCGGCCACCCGCTCCGCCTCCTGCTTGATCCGGACCGGCGCGACCTCGCGCAGGTCGACGTGCTGCCCGGACAGGTAGTGGACCCACTCCCGCTCACCGGTGGTGGGGTCGCCGTCCCAGAACGCGACGAACCAGTCGTGCAGCCGGTCCACCCCGCCGGCTGTCTCGGCCAGCTCGCCGTGGGCCTCGGGCACCATCGGCGTCCCGTCGCTCAGCACGTACGACGGCAGCGGGAGGCGGCCCTCCAGCATCAGCGCCATCGCCTCGGGGGTGGCCGGGACGAAGTGCTCGCGGACGTAGGCGTCGTCCTCGGCGGTCATCGGGTGGTCGCCGTTGGCGGCGACGAAACGGTCGTGGACCGCTCGGCTCACTGAGTCATCTCCCACACGGTCAAGCCTGCCATCAACACGCAGACCGTCGCACCCAGATAGTGGAGGACCGAGAGCCTCACGCGCTGCAGCAGCAGGCGCCCGACGATCACGGCGAGCCCCGACACGGCCAGCAACGCGCCCCAGGCTCCGAGGAAGACCGAGACAGGGTCGTCGTACTTCGCGACGAGCGAGATCGTCAGCAGCTGGGAGAGGTCGCCCCACTCGGCGGCGAAGAGCACCACGAACGAGGTCGCGACCACGCGGAGACCATGAGCGCCTGCGTCCGCCTTCGCGGCGTACTCGTCCTCCTGGCCGGGCTCGTCCTCGTCAGCCGTGCGCGCCTCACGGAACAGGATGATCGCGCCGATCACGAACATCAGGGCGGCGACTCCGTGGATCAGCTGCGCGGGCAGGAACGACGCGGCCTTGCCGACGGCGACGGCGACCCCCGTCTGGACGAAGAACGCCAGGGCGACGCCGATCCAGACGAAGAGCGGGCGCATCTTCGTCGACATCACCAGCGTGGCGATGAAGGTCTTGTCGGGGAGCTCGACGACGAAGATGGCACCGAACGCGAGAGCCACGACCACCAGATCGATCACGGGCGGAGTGTGCCAGTCACTCCGCGCGGAAGTCGTCCGCGGGGTAGACGCCGAGCACCTTGACCTCGGTGGTGAAGAAGGCCAGCTCCTCCAGGGCGTTCCTGACCCCGGGGTCCTCGGGGTGGCCGTCGACCTCGGCCAGGAACTGGGTCGCGGTGAAGTGGCCACCGACCATGTAGCTCTCGAGCTTGGTCATGTTGACGCCATTGGTGGCGAAGCCGCCGAGAGCCTTGAAGAGCGCTGCCGGGAGGTTGCGCACGTTGAAGATGAACGTCGTGACGACCGGCCCGCTGCCGGGGCTCGCCTGCTCGAAGTCACGGGAGAGCACCACGAAGCGCGTGGTGTTGTGGTCCTCGTCCTCGATCTCCTCGCGCAGCACCTGGAGGCCGTAGATCTCCGCCGCCAGCGGCGGCGCGATGGCGGCCTGGGTGGGGTCGCCGGACTCGGACACCTCACGCGCCGCACCGGCGGTGTCGCCCGCGACGACCGGGGTGAGCCCGAGCTCGCGGATCACGCCGCGGCACTGCCCCAGTGCGTGCACGTGGCTGTGCACCGTGCGCAGCGACTCGACGCTCGCCTCCGGCAGGGCCATCAGGGAGAACTGGATGCGCAGGAACCGTTCGCCCACGATGTGCAGGTCGGAGGTCGGCAGGAAGTGGTGGATGTCGGCCACCCGGCCGGCGATCGAGTTGTCGATCGGGATCATCGCGAGGTCGGCCTCACCGTTCTCCACCGCGGCGAAGGCGTGCTCGAAGGAGGCGCACGGCACCGGCTCCCAGTCAGGATAGGCCTGCTGGCACACCAGGTGGGAGTTGGCACCCGGCTCGCCCTGGTAGGCGATCCGCCGGGTGGGCCCCTTCCCCTCAGACTCGGTCACGACGGCGAGTCTGGCACGACCGGCCGTGTCCGACCGGCCGTGACCGGCACCCGGTCATAGGGTCGGGGCGTGCTCGTCCTCTCCGTGGTTGCCGTCGCCCTTGCCGCCCTGGCCTGCGTCCTCGCAGGGCTCGCCCTGCGACGCACGCAGCCGCGCCCCGGACGTGGGGGAGTCGAGGCGCTGCCCGAGGACGTGCACGGCCTGCGCCAGGAGGTCGCGGCCCTCAAGGCGGAGAGCGCCGACGCGCTGCGCCACCTCTCGGTCGTGCGGTACGACGCCTTCGGAGACGTCGGCGGCCACCTGAGCTGGAGCCTGGCCCTGCTCGACGACGCCGGGCACGGCACCGTCCTGACCTCGATCCACGGGCGCAGCGAGGCCCGCACCTATGCCAAGTCCGTCGCCGGCT
Organism: uncultured Actinomycetota bacterium; assembly: GCA_963843815.1. Taxonomy (GTDB): domain Bacteria; phylum Actinomycetota; class Actinomycetes; order Propionibacteriales; family Nocardioidaceae; genus Nocardioides. Next base: position 265,130 of record CAWJLX010000010.1, read on the forward strand.
GGACGTGCGAGCAGCAGCTGTCCCCCGAGGAGCTCGAGGCGATCGAGCACGCCCGCCCCTGAAGGCCGGCGGTCCTCGCGTGACAGCAGCGGTTCAGCGGGGGACGCGCACCAGCAGCCGCCCGTGGATGCATTCCATCCACAGCTCGCGGCCCTCACCGATCGAGTCGCCGTCGAGCTGGCGGGGGGTGTCGGCCGATGCCTTGACCCGCACGCGCGCCCCTGTGCGCCGGTCGATCAGCTCGTCGACGGTCGCGCTCTTGCGCAGCACCCGCACTGCGAGCGGGATCCACGACAGGAACTGCTTGGGGTGCAGGATCACGACATCGAGCACGCCGTCGTCGATCGCGGCATCGGGGAGCAGCGGCATGCCGGCCTGCAGGAAGCCGACGTTGCCGACCACGACCGTCCGGGCCCGGTGCACCGTCGGCTCGTCGTCGTCGATCTGGATCTCGACCTTGACCGCGGGGAACATCAACGACCTCAGCCCCGAGACGACGTAGGCGACCCAGCCGATCTTCTTCTTGATGTCCTCGCTGACGCCCTCCATGATCGCGGCGTCGAAGCCCATGCCCGCCATCACCATGAAGTGGGTGTCCTCGATGTTGTCGCCCCCGACCCTGACCAGGTCGATGGCCCGGTCCTGGCCGTTGAGCGCGACGTCGATGGCCGAGCGGATGTAGAGGGGGATGGTGAGGTTGCGGGCCAGCAGGTTGCCGGTGCCGGCGGGGATGATCCCCACAGGGATGCCGGTGCCGGCGAGCTCGGCGCACACCTCGCGGACGGTGCCGTCGCCACCGCAGACGATCACCAGGTCGGCGCCCGAGACGGCCGCCCGCTCGGCCATGCCCGTGCCGGGGTCCTCCACCGTCGTGTACTGCCACGTCGGCTCCGACCAGCCCGACTCCTTGGCCATCGTGCCGACGAGCTCGCGGAACTGGCCGACGTCCTCGACCTTGATCGGGTTGAGGATCACTGCGAGACGGCGCTCGGAGGCGTAGACCTGCGGCAGGGGCTCGGTCCTGGCGGCGGTCGAGCGGGGCAGGGGATCGATGAAGGCCAGGGCGAGGAAGAAGATGCCCAGCGCCAGCAGCGACCCGCCGATCACGTCGGTCGGGTAGTGGCGCCCCAGGAGCATCCGGTCGAAGCAGATGAGCAGCCACCAGCCCACGACCAGCGCGATGCCGAGGCGGCGCAGGTTGGCGCGGCGCACGAACAGCACCAGCAGCAGGACCAGGACGCAGGCGAAGGCTGCGGCCGACGAGGCATGTCCCGAGGGAAAGCTGAAGGAGCTGAGCACGCCCAGCTCGTCCTGCCAGTCGGGACGGTCCCGGCCCAGCCAGACCTTGAAGCCGGTGGTCGCCAGCGAGGTCGCCACCATCACGACCACGGCCAGCAGCGCGGCCCAGCGCTGTCGTCGTACGACGAGCACGAGGGCGAGCAGGACGGTGAGGATGGTCATCCCCGATGGTGCCGAAGGCCACCTCGACGCCGCGCAGCACGTTGATGGCGACCGCGGACTGGGCGGCCCAGTGCTCCAGGCTCTTGCCCGCGACGTCGAAGGCGTCGAGCGGGGCCCGGTCGCGGGTGACCAGGAAGGCGAGGACGCCGAAGAGCGCAAGGGCGACGGCTGCCAGGGACAGGCTGCGGTTGCGGGAGGCGAGGGTCACCTGCGAAGTATGCCCAAACCGGGTCGTTTCTCCGATGTCGCGGCGGATAGCCTCTCTGTGTGATTGATCCCCGGCTCCTCCGTGACGACCCCGACCGCGTCCGTGCTGCCCAGGCCAAACGCGGCCTGTCCGCCGACGTCGTCGACAGGGCGTTGGAGGCCGACTCCGCACGGCGGCAGGCCATCGCCGACTTCGAGACCAGGCGCGCGGAGCAGAAGGCGAGCGGCGCGCTCGTCGCCCGGGCGCAGGGCGAGGAGAAGCAGGCCCTGCTCGCCCAGGTCAAGGAGCTGGCCGCGGGGGTGAAGGAGGCCGAGGCCACCCGCAACGAGGCCGAGGCCGCCTGGGACGAAGCCATCAAGGCGATCCCCAACCCCGCCGCCGACGAGGCGCCGGCCGGGGGCGAGGAGGACTTTGTCGTGCTCGAGCACGTCGGCTCCCCGCGCGAGTTCGACTTCGAGCCCCGAGACCACATCGAGCTCGGCAGGATGCTCGGCGCGATCGACCTCGAGCGCGGCGCCAAGGTCAGCGGCTCGCGCTTCTACTTCCTGACCGGCATCGGCGCGCGGCTCGAGCTCGCCCTGGTCACCATGGCGATGGACCAGGCCCGCGAGGCGGGGTTCACCGAGGTGATCGCCCCGGCGCTGGTCAAGCCCCGCGCGATGGAGGGCACCGGATTCCTCGGCCAGGCCGCCGACGACGTCTACCGCATCGAGGGCGAGGACCTCTACCTCGTCGGCACCAGCGAGGTCGCGATGGCGGCCTTCCACAGCGACGAGATCCTCGATGCCGGCGCGCTGCCCCTGCGCTACTCCGCCTTCAGCCCGTGCTTCCGCAAGGAGGCCGGCTCGCACGGCAAGGACACCAAGGGCATCATCCGGGTGCACTGGTTCGACAAGGTCGAGATGTTCGTCTACACGACCGTCGAGGAGTCCTACGCCGAGCACCAGCGGCTGCTGGCCTGGGAGAAGGAGTTCCTCGACAAGCTGGAGCTCTCCTACCGGGTCATCGACGTGGCCGCGGGCGACCTCGGCCTGAGTGCACAGCGAAAGTTCGACTGCGAGGTCTGGATCCCGACGCAGGGCAAGTTCCGTGAGCTCACCTCGACCTCCAACTGCACGGACTTCCAGTCCCGCCGCCTCGACATCCGTACCCGCGTCGACGGACAGACCGTCCCGGTGGCCACCCTCAACGGAACGCTGACCGCGATCACGCGGACCATCGTCGCGATCCTGGAGACCCACCAGAACGAGGACGGCTCGGTCACCGTGCCGCAGGCACTGCGCCCCTACCTCGGTGGCCTGGAAGTCCTCGAGCCGCTGGGGTCCACCGTTGGCTGAGGAAGGCGCACGGCGCGCCCCCGGTGAGAGCTGGACGCCCGGCGTCGTCGCGCTCGACATCGACGGCACCCTGCTCAAGTGGGTCGACGGCCAGGCCGAGGACTACGAGACCATCCCCAGCGCGGTCTACGACGCGGTCCACCGCGCCCTCGATGCCGGGGCGCACATCGTGCTCGCCAGCGGACGGTCGCCGCACGGCATGACGTCGATCGCCGACCTGCTGCACATCCCGCGCGAGGACGCCGACCGCCTCTGGGTGGTCGCCTCCAACGGATCCGTGGTGTTCCGCTACCCGCCGATGCACGTCGTCCACGAGGAGACGTTCGACGCCGCGCCAGCCGTGGCCGCCGTCCTCGAGCACCACCCGCGCGCGCTCGTCGCCGTGGAGGAGCGCGCGGTGGGTGGCTACCGCGTCAACCGGGTCTTCCCCGAGGGCGAGCTCTCCGGCGAGCAGCTCATCACGGAGGTCCACGACATCGTGGGCGAGCCGGTGAGCCGCGTGATCATCCGCGACCCCGACGCCACCGCCGACGACTTCGTCGAGCTCGCCGCCAGGCTCGGGCTGCACGGCACCGACTACGTCGTCGGCTGGACGGCGTGGCTCGACCTCTCCCCGGTGGGCGTCTCGAAGGCCTCCGGGCTGCAGCACGTCTGCGAGGCGATCGGCATGGGTGCCGACGACGTGCTCGCGATCGGCGACGGCCGCAACGACATCGAGATGCTGCGGTGGGCGGGTCGCGGAGTGGCGATGGGCCAGGCCGTCGACGAGGTGAAGGCGGCCGCCGACCACGTGACCGGCCCCGTCCAGGACGACGGCGCCGCCGTCGAGCTGTCTCGCTGGTTCCCTCCGCTGCAGGCCTGACGCCATGTCGGACCGCCTCACCTTCACCGCACCGTTGTGGCGGTGGACCGCGCGCCAGAAGTCGACCGACAGCGGTGCCTGGTTCTTCGTCACGCTGCCGCCCGAGGTGGTCGACGAGGTGCGGCAACGCGCCGGCGAGCCGCGAGGCTTCGGGTCGGTGCGGGTGAGCGTCGAGGCGGCGGGCACGGCGTGGGAGACCAGCGTCTTCCCCGACTCCGCTTCCGAGGGCTTCGTGTTGCCGGTCAAGAAGGCCGTGCGGGTCGCCGCCGGCGTGGACGAGGGTGACGAGCTCACGGTGTCGCTCTCGGTCAGGGACGGACGGTGAGGACTCCTCGGCTCGTCGCCACCGACCTGGACGGCACGCTGCTGAACTCCGAGGGCCGGGTCTCGGCCCGGACCCGGGCGGTGCTCGACGAGCTCGACGCCGGCGGCGTACCCGTCGTCTTCACCACCGGACGTCCGATCCGGTGGATGGACAGCCTCTGGGACGCCGTCGGCGGGCACGGACTGGCCGTCTGCAGCAACGGCGGGATCGTGTACGACGTCGCCCGTCGCGAGGTGCGTACGGCACGGACCATCCCCGCGCAGGTGCTGCTCGACGTGGCGTCGCTGCTGCGCACGCAGGTGCCGGGGACGGTGTTCGCGCTGGAGCGGACGACCGGCTTCGTCAGTGAGCCTGACTTCATGCCACGTCCTGCGGTGAACCTGGACCGGGACGTGGACTCCGGTCCGCTGGAGTCCCTCGTGGACGACACCGTCGTCAAGCTGCTGGTCCGTCACGAGGACCACGAGCCGGAGCCCTACTGGCGGCGCGTCGCCGAGATCGTCGGCGAGCAGGCGGTCACGACGTGGTCGTCGACCGGTGCTCTGGTGGAGATCAGCGCCGCCGGGGTCACCAAGGCGACCACCCTCGCCACGATCGCCGCCGAGATGGGACTGGGACCGGAGGGGGTCGTCGCCTTCGGTGACATGCCCAACGACCTCCCGATGCTCGAGTGGGCAGGCACGTCCTACGCGATGGCCAACGCGCACCGCTCCGTGCAGGAGCTGGCCGACCACCTCGCGCCGAGCAACGACGAGGACGGCGTCGCCGCCGTGCTCCGCGACCTCTTCTCCCTGTCGAGCTGAGTGCGCACGCGGTCGCCTCCGCGACGGGGGCGCCCACTCGACTCAGCGATCTCGCTCGGCCTCGCTAGGCTGGGCGCCATGTTCCGTGCCGTCCGCATCGCTGCTGCGATGCTGCTTGCGTGCCTGGGCCTGGTCCTCACGGTCAGCCCCCCGGCCTCCGCCGAATGCACCTGCAAGCAAGGTGAGCTCACCCAGCAGGTGAAGCGCGCCGACGTGGTCTTCATCGGCACGCTCGACGAGGTCGGCACGAGCGGCAACACCACCACCTACGACATCACCGCGTCACGGACCTACCAGGGGAGTCCCGAGCGCTCGACGCAGATCGTGTCCGTCGGCGGACCCAACTCCTGCGGCCTCGGCGCCCTGGGCGTCGGGACGACCTACATCTTCTTCGCCACCGGCACCGAGGCGCCCTACGACGCCGACAGCTGCGGCGGCACCAGCGTCGCCAACCCGACCAAGGTGCAGAAGATCGAGAAGCTGCTCGGCGAGGGCACGTCGGTCGAGCCGCCCCCGCCCCCGAAGGCCGTGCTGACCAAGGTCGAGGACTCCGCCCCGGCCGGCCTCGCGCGGATGGCCGCACCGGGCGCTGCCGCGGTGCTCATCGGCCTGCTCGGCCTCGTCGTCGTACGACGTCTCGCACGCCGCTGACCCGGATAGTCCGCATCAACTAGCTCCCTTCGGCCGGTCCCGGAGGAGTCAGTTGATGCGGACTACACAGAGGGGGAGGAGGGGGCGAACGCGGTCCGGGGTCAGAGGTACATGCCGTTCGAGGCACCGCCGGACTGCTCGCCGGATTCCTCCGTCGGGAGGTTGGGCATCCCCCTCGGCTGCTGCGACGCGTGGCCGGAACCGGGTGGGAGCGCGCGTCGCATCTGCTCGAGCTGGGCGCGCGAAGCCACCTGCTGGGCGTAGATCGCGGTCTGGATGCCGTGGAAGAGGCCTTCGAGCCAGCCCACCAGCTGGGCCTGCGCGATCCGGAGCTCGCCCTCGGACGGCGTGCCCTCCTCGGTGAAGGGCAACGAGAGCCGCTCGAGCTCCTCGACCAGCTCGGGCGCCAAGCCTGACTCGAGCTCCTTGATGGAGGCGGAGTGGATCTCCTTGAGCCGCTGGCGGCTGGCCTCGTCGAGCGGAGCCGCCTTCACCTCCTCGAGGAGCTGGCGGATCATGCTGCCGATGCGCATCACCTTGGCCGGCTGCTCGACCAGCTCGGTGATGTGGCGCTCGCCGTCGCCCTCGGTCCCGTCCGATGCGGCGGCCTGGGTCATGGCCGGCAGTGCGCTCGCCGGGATGGTGCCGATCGGCTGACCGTCCGGACCGACCACGACCACCTGGTCCTCGGACTCGCTGGCGGGGGGCTGTGGCTGCTCGGTCATGCGAACCAGCGTAGACGGACGCCGGAACCGACCGCTCCACGTCCCCGTTGTGGAGGAGCGGTGCGTCAGGAGCACCTTGCTGCACGGAGATCCGCCCTGCGCACCGCTCCGGCGCGTGTCGTACGCCGACACGCCCGAGGGCGGTGCGTCAGGCGGTTTCCGAGGCCCGGGAATCCCCCTCACGCACCGCCCGAGGTCAGGTCAGAGGGTCAGCACGATCTTGCCGGTGTGCCCGCCGTCCTCCATGAGCTGGTGTGCCCGCGCGACGTCCTCGAGCGGCATGGTCGTCTCGACGATCGGGCGGATCTTCCCGGCGGCCACCAGCGGCCACACGTTCTCGACCACACCGCAGCAGATCGCGGCCTTCTCGCCGAGGGGACGCGCCCGGAGGGAGGTCGCGGTGACGGAGGCGCGCTTGCGCAGGAGGGCGCTGATGTCGAGCTCGCCCTTGCTGCCGCCCTGCATGCCGATGATGACGAGCCGACCCCCGGTGGCGAGCGCGGCGACGTTGCGGCCGAGGTACTTCGCTCCCATGTTGTCGAGGATCACGTCGGCGCCACCCGCATCCCGGAGCACCTCGACGAAGTCGTCCGCGCGGTAGTCGATGGCGTGCGCGGCGCCCAGCGAACGGCACAGCTCGAGCTTCTCCGGGGACCCGGCGGTCGTGAAGACCTCGGCTCCGAGCGCGGCCGCCAGCTGGATCGCCAGGGTGCCGATGCCGCCGGCGCCGCCATGGACGAGGAAGCGTTCGCCCTTCTGGAGGTGGGCCGTCATGTAGACGTTGGACCACACGGTCGTGGCGACCTCGGCCAGGGAGGCGGCCTCGACCAGGGACACGCCGCTCGGGACGGGCATGACCTGGCCGGCCGGCACCGCCACGCGGGCGGCGTACCCGCCACCGGCGAGCAGTGCGCACACCTCGTCGCCGACGGCCCATCCCTCGACGCCCTCGCCGAGCTCGGCGATCCGGCCACTGCACTCCAGGCCGATGATCTCCGAAGCGCCCGGGGGTGGCGGGTAGAACCCCTGACGCTGCAGGGTGTCGGCGCGGTTGACCGCTGTCGCCACGACGTCGACCAGCACCTCTCCGGCTGCGGGGCGTGGTTCGGCGACCTCACCGACGGACAGGACTTCGGGGCCACCGGTGCCGGTGGTCACCACTGCGCGCACGGATCAGTCCTCGTAGAGATCGCTGGAGTGGTCGACCGACGAGTCGTCGGGAACCTCGTCGTCCACGTCGTCGGGGTCGGGCGCGTCGGCGGGACGGTCCCAGCTCTCGGCGAGCAGCTGCGCCCGGGCGGCCAGCTGCTCGACCGCCTCCGGGTCGGCGTTGCCGGCACCGGCAGCGACACCGAGGAGGTACGTCGTGATCGGCGCCGCGGTCCTCTGCACGTTGTGCGCGGCCGTGCGGGCGAGGTCGAGGATCAGTCCCTCGTCGAGATCGACCTCGACGTCGAGCACGTCGCTGAGCTCATCGATCCAGTCGTGGAGGTTCACGATCCCAATGTCTCGCACCCGACCGGGCGCTGCAAGGGAAACCGGGATCAGCCGCCGAGGTCGCGCAGGTCGCTCCACGTGTCGATGTCGACCGCTTCCTCGCCGTCGGCCGCCACCTCCGCCAGGCGCAGCGGAGCGAGCAGGCGGTGGAGCGCCATCCCGTGCTGTCCCTCCAGGTCCGGGCGCACCCGGGCCAGTCGGTCGGCGTCGAGGACGCCCGCGAGCTGGCGCCGACCGTCGCCATCGACCAGGAACGCGCCGTCGTGGCCACGCGCGGCCTCGCGCAGGCGGCGCATCGTCGCCGGCGTCACCCGGGGCATGTCCACGGCAAGGACGCCGATGAGCCGCGGCCGACGGAGCAGCGCATCGACGCCGGTCAACAGCCCGGCGACCGGGCCGCCGTACGGCGGGTCCTCGCACACGAACGTGGCCGGCCGGCTGGTCGGGACGCTGTCGCGTGCGACCACCACCACCTCGTCGGCGTCCAGGAAGGCGTCGACCGCGAGCTCGAGGAGGGTCCGACCGTGCAGCTCCACGCTCGCCTTGTCGGCCCCGTCCATCCGCGCGGCCGTGCCGCCCGCGAGCACCACTGCGCAGAAGCCGCCCGCGGTGAGGTCGAAGTCCATGGAGGCATCCTCCCAGTGCGCGTCTTCCCCGCTCGTCCCGGTGCTCCTCACGCCAGTGCCGCCGAGCGCGGATCTGGCACTCTGGGCGCATGGATGACCAGCTGCGGGTGCGCGTGCACCAGTGGGCCAGCGGGCTCGACCCTGCCGACAACCGCGAACGTCTCGCCGAGGGCGTGACGGCCGGCGCCGACCTGGTCGTGTTCCCGGAGGCCTTCGCGCGTGACTTCGGCGAGGCGGGCTCGGACGTGAGCGCGGTCGCCGAACCACTCGACGGGCCCTTCGCCCGGGCGGTCGCCCGGGCCGCGGACGAGGCGTCGTGCACCGTCGTCGCCGGCATGTTCGAGGTGGCCGAGGATCCGGCCCGCCCGTTCAACACCCTGTACGTCGCAGGCGCCAGCCGTGCGACCTACCGCAAGATCCACCTCTACGACTCGTTCGGCTACCGCGAGTCCGACCGACTGACCGGGGGACCGCTGGAGCCGGTCGTCGTCGACGTCGCGGGATGGCAGGTCGGACTGATGACCTGCTACGACCTGCGCTTCCCGGAGCTCGGCCGGCGCCTCGTGGATGCGGGTGCCGAGGTGCTCGTGGTGCCTGCCGCCTGGTTGCCGGGGGAGCGCAAGATCGAGCACTGGCGCACCCTGCTGGCGGCCCGGGCCATCGAGAACACCTGCTTCGTGGTCGGCGCCGGGCAGCCCGGACCGCGCTACACCGGTCACTCCGCGGTCTTCGGGCCGCTGGGCGAGACGTTGGCCGGGGCCGGCAGTGACGAGGAGACCCTGGAGGTCACCCTGGATCGTGCCGACCTGCTGGCGGCCCGTCGCACCAACCCGTCCCTGGCCAACCGTCGGCTGTAACCTCGTCCGACGTGTCTTCCCCCACCTCCGAGAGCCCCCGCGGCACGTCCCGCGGCAAGCGCGCTGCCGAGCGGCGACCGTCGCGGCTGCGCCGGAGCTCCGCGGTGGAGCGGACCGCGCCACCGACCCAGCCCCCGCCGGTGGATCCCGCGGAACCACAGTCACAGCCGCCGCCTCCCGGACCGCGCCGGAGGCTGCTCTTCTCCTGGCTCGCGGTCCTCCTCCTCGGCACCCTCGCCCTCGCCTGGTCGGCGATCAACGCGATCTTCCACGACAGCTCATCGCTCGGCTCCCCGCCGGCGTGGCTGGACGGAGCCGGGGCGGTGGCCGCCGTGACCGCCCTGTCCTGGTTGCTCGCGACCCGTACGGCAGGTCGGGCACTGATCTCTGCCGGTCTCGCGCTGAGCCTCGGGGTCGCCAGCCTGCTCATCGGCGGTCGGATCCTGCCCACCGGGGCCGCCGTGATGACCTGCGTGGTCGGCAGTGTCTACGCCGTGATGGTGACGGTCCCCGCGATCACGTGGTGGAAGGCCGTGCGCGAGACGCTCATCGCGAGCCTCGTCGCCACCGTGACGGCGCTCGCCGCGGTGGGCTTCGCGCCGACCGTGGCCACCGAGCGCTTCGACATCGTGGCCCTGCTGCTGGCGTTGGCGCTGGTCTTCACCATCGTCTACCGCCTCGGCGCCGGCCTCCACGGCCTGGGCCGACGAGGCCTGATCACCGTGGCCATCGGCCTCGCAGTGCTCTTCGCCACCTTGGCGTACGCCGAGCTCCTGCGCCGCTACGGCGCCCAGAGCGTCGTGTCCTCGATCCTCGACTTCGCCGACGCGACCTCCGCCAGGATCGGCGCCTTCCCCCGCCCGCTGGTCGTGCTCCTCGGCATCCCCGCCCTCGTCTGGGGGACCCACCTCCGCGCCCGGCGTCGTCAGGGGTGGTGGGTGTGCGCCTTCGGTGTCGCGGCAACCGTGCCGCTGGCCGCCGGTCTGGTCGCGCCCGACAGCTCCTACCTCGAAGCGGCCTTGCGTGCGGCGTACTCCCTCGTGCTCGGTCTGCTGGTCGGCTACGTCGTCATCCGGGTCGACCTGGCGCTGACCGGCCCCAAGGGTCGACGGGGCCGCAGGGCCGAGGAGGCCGGACCGCACCGCCCCGAGCCGAGCCGGTTCGCCGAGCTCTGAGCGCTCCCCGCGAGGGCGTCACCGGGACGCGGAGCCGATCGGCGCCTACGGCCGGGTAACCGCTAGCGTCGTCGGCCATGGCCCGCACCACGACCCTGGAGATCGTCTCCGAGCTGGTCGCCAACGTGCTGGCCATCGAGGTCGCTGAAGGAGACCACGTCGAGGCCGGCGACACCGTCGTGCTGCTGGAGTCGATGAAGATGGAGATCCCGATGCTCGCCGAGCGCGGGGGCACGGTCACCGCGATCAAGGTGACCGCCGGCGACGTCGTGCAGGACGGCGACGTGCTCGTCGTCCTCGACTGACATCCTCGCCGAAGCGCCGTCGTCCCGGGTCGGGAGCCCCTACGCTCCAGCCATGAATCCCGCACGTGCCAGGTCAGTGCACCTCGTCGTGGCGGTCGTCGCCTGGGCCGCGCTCCTGCTCCAGCTCGTCCTGGTGCTCACGGGCTCAGCCGTCCTCGTCGAGGACGACCCGCCCGGCCTGGCGGCCCGCGTCTACCGCTTCTTCGCCTACTTCACGATCCAGAGCAACCTGCTCGTCGCGGTCGTCTCGACCGTCCTCGCCCGCGACCCCGGCCTGGACGGCCGCGGCTGGCGGGTCGTGCGACTGGCCGGCCTGGTCGGCATCACCGTCACCGGCCTGGTGCACTTCTTCCTGCTCCGACCGCTCCTGGACCTCGGCGGCGCGGACTGGGTCGCCGACAAGATGCTGCACATGGTCGTCCCCGTGCTCGCCATCGCGGCCTGGGCCTGGTGCGGACCTCGTCCGCGGTTCGTCGCGCGCGAGGCGGCGTACGCCCTGTGCTGGCCGCTGGCATGGCTGGCGTGGACGCTGGTGGTGGGCCGGGTCGACGGGTGGGTGCCCTACCCCTTCCTCGACGCCGACCAGGAGGGCTGGGGCTCGGTGGCGGTGGTCAGCGTGGGGATCACAGCCCTCTTCGGCCTCCTCTTCGCAGTGGTGGCCCGGCTCGACAGGAGGCTCCCTCCAGCCCCCCGCTAAGTTGGAGGAATGGAGTTTCGATACCTCGGCAACAGCGGCCTGAAGATCTCCGAGATCACCTACGGGAACTGGCTCACCCACGGCTCCCAGGTGGAGAACGACGTCGCCACGCAGTGCGTGCGCGCCGCCCTCGACGAGGGGATCTCGACCTTCGACACTGCCGACGTCTACGCCAACACCGCGGCGGAGACCGTGCTCGGCGAGGCGCTCAAGGGCGAGCGGCGCGAGTCCCTGGAGATCTTCACCAAGGTCTACTGGCCCACCGGCCCCGGAGGCAAGAACGACACCGGCCTCTCGCGCAAGCACATCATGGAGTCGATCAACGGCTCGCTGGAGCGCCTGCAGACCGACTACGTCGACCTCTACCAGGCCCACCGCTACGACGTGGAGACGCCGCTGGAGGAGACGATGCAGGCCTTCGCCGACGTCGTGCGCCAGGGCAAGGCGCTCTACATCGGCGTCAGCGAGTGGACCGCGGACCAGATCCGCGCGGGCGTCGAGCTGTCCAAGGAGCTCGGCTTCCAGCTGATCTCCAGCCAGCCGCAGTACTCCATGCTCTGGCGTGTCATCGAGGACGAGGTCGTGCCGGCCTGCGCCGAGCTCGGGGTCTCCCAGATCGTGTGGAGCCCGATGGCCCAGGGCGTGCTCTCGGGCAAGTACCTGCCCGGTCAGGCGCCGCCCGAGGGCTCGCGCGCGACCGACGCCAAGGGCGGCTCCGACATGATCTCGCGGTGGATGCAGGACGACGTCCTCACTGCGGTGCAGGGCCTCAAGCCGATCGCCGACGACTGCGGCCTGACGATGGCCCAGCTGTCGGTGGCGTGGGTGCTGCAGAACGACAACGTCGCCGCCGCCCTCGTCGGGGCCTCGCGCCCCGAGCAGGTCGCCGACAACGTCAAGGCCGCAGGTGTGAAGCTCGACGATGACGTGATGAAGCGCATCGACGACGCCGTCGGCTCCGTCGTGGTCCGTGACCCCGCCAAGACCGCCGAGGGGATGCCGAAGGGCCGCGTCGCCTGATCTCTGGGCTGATCTCTGGGCTGTCTGTTCACCATGGGATGTCGGCCAACCTGCACTTCCCCATGTCAATTGACGCCGGGAAGTGCAGGTTCATCGACATCCCATGGTGAACAGACGAGGGCGGACGCCCAAGCTCGCGTGGTGCGAGAGCGCACGAAGACGGGTACCGCCCGGGCGCGGCCTATCATCGGCCTGCGCGACGTACGCGGACGGTGACGGAGGATCGTGATGGGCGCAGGGCACGGCCACGGGCACGCCGGCGGTCGCCACAGGTGGCGCCTGGCCGTCTCCTTCGTGCTGGTCGCGAGCTTCTTCGTGGTCGAGCTGGTGGTCGGCCTCGTCAGCGGCTCGCTCGCGCTGATCTCCGACGCCGGCCACATGGCCGCCGACGTGGTTGCGCTCGGCGCGGCCTTGGTGGCGACGAAGATCGCCGGCCGGCCCGACGGCACGGGGCGACGGACGTACGGCTCCTACCGCGCCGAGGTCTTCGCGTCCGGTTTCACCGTGCTGATCATGCTCGGCGTCTCGGTCTACGTCGTCGTGGAGGCCGTCGGCCGCATCGGCGAGACCGTGCGGCTGTCCGCCGGCCCGATGCTCGTCGTCGGAGCCCTCGGGCTGCTGGTCAACCTCGTGTGCCTCGCGCTGCTCCGTGGTGGCGCGAAGGAGTCGATCAACGTCAAGGGCGCCTACCTCGAGGTGATGGCCGATGCCGCAGGCAGCGTCGGCGTGCTGCTCGCCGGCCTGATGGTCGCGCTCACCGGAGCCGGTCAGTGGGACACCGTCGTCGCGGTGGCGATCGGCGTCTTCGTCACGGTCCGCGCCGTGCTGCTCGGGCGCGAGGTCCTCGCCGTCCTGGGCCAGCACGCGCCGCAGGACGTCGACCTCGACGCCGTGGTGAACGACCTCGAGGAGGTGCCGGGCGTCGCGGAGGTCCACGACCTCCATGCGTGGACGCTGACGTCGGGCATGAACGTCGCCACAGCGCACCTCGTGCTCCGGGTGGGGGCCGACTCGCAGTCCGTCCTCGCGGGGGCGCAGGCCACGCTGCGCGAGGAGCACGGCATCGAGCACGCGACCCTCCAGGTCGAGGTCACCCCCGCCCGGGAGTGCCACGAGGCGACGTGGTGAGACACTGGCCCGCGCGCCCGACCAGCACGGCGCCCCGACATTGAGGTGTGTGTGACCGAGCTAGCCATCGAGCGTCCAGCCACGCCCGCCGTCGCCACGACCGCCAACGTCTTCGCCAAGGGGGCGCTCGTCCTGCTGCTGGTGCTGGCCGTGGCGTACCCGGACCAGGGCAACCTGCGCGACAAGGCAGCGGGGATGCGGGCGGTGGGCTATCCGCTCATCTCGTTCACGCTGCCCATCCTGTGGTGGTCGCTGTGGCGGGACCGGATGTCGTACCCGTGGCTGTCCGACCTCCTCGTCACCCTCACCTGCTTCAGCGACATCCTGGGCAACCGGATCGACCTCTACGACACGGTCGTGTGGTTCGACGACATGATGCACTTCGTCAACACCGGCCTCCTCGCGGCGGCGTTCATCCTGCTCACCCTGCCTCGCAGCAGTGGGATGGGCCGGGTCCTCGAGCGTGCGCTGGCCTTCGGTGCCACCGCCGCGATCGCGTGGGAGGTCGCCGAGTACTACGCGTTCATCAGCAGGTCGACGGAGCGCGAGTTCGCGTACGCCGACACGCTGGGCGACCTGGCGCTCGGCACCGCGGGGGCGGTGGTGGCCGCCGTCGTCATCCACCGCGCCTGGCAGCGAGGTCGACTGCTCGACCCAGCACCCTTGCCGAAGCGCACCAGCGCCTGAGGCGCGTCCCGGGTCAGCGGGTCCGACCTCGCTCCGGCCGTCGGCGACGGCTTGACGCGGATCACACAGCCACGGACTTGGATCGTTCCAATCGACTCGTCAGACTGGAGGCAGTCGTCCCACCGAAGGAGACACCGATGCGTCTGATCGACGAGCTCAACGAGCTTCACGCCCACTACGCCCGCATGATCGAGGCTTCCGTGGCCCGTGACGACTTCGCCCAGGCCGAGCAGCTCGCGCAGGCCTACGAGGACGAAGCCGTCCAGGTCATGGCCGAGCGCGAGAACCTCACCCACCTGCTGCCGCTGCCCCCGTTCGGGACCCAGGAGAGCGCGCTGCGCCGCCTGGTGCGCCGCCTCCGCGTGCGGCCGGGCTGCCTAGGACTCGTCCGGCAGCAGCATCTGCCCGACCAGCGGGACCACGTCGGCGATCGAGTCGACGACCCGCGTCGGGCGGTAGGGGAAGTCCTGCACCTGGTGGCGCTCGGTCGCGCCGGTGGCCACCAGGATCGTGCGCATGCCCGCCTCGAGGCCGCTGATGATGTCGGTGTCCATCCGGTCCCCGATCATCACGGTGGTCTCCGAGTGGGCCTCCAGCCGGTTGAGCGCACTGCGCATCATCAACGGGTTGGGCTTGCCGATGAAGTAGGGCGAGCGTCCGGTGGCGGTGCTGATGAGCGCGGCCACCGAACCCGTCGCCGGCACCATGCCCTGGGCGCTCGGGCCGCTGGGGTCGGGGTTGGTCGCGATGAACCGGGCGCCGCCGTTGATCAGACGGATGGCGCGGGTGATGGCCTCGAAGGAGTACGTCCGCGTCTCGCCGAGCACGACGTAGTCGGGGTCCTGGTCGGTCATGACGTAGCCGATGTCGTGGATCGCCGCCGTGAGCCCGGTCTCGCCCACGACGTACGCCGACCCCCCCGGCCGCTGGTCGTCGAGGAACTGAGCCGTGGCGAGCGCCGAGGTCCAGATCGACTCCTCCGGGACGTCGATGCCGCTGCTGCGCAGCAGGCGCACCCGCAGGTCGCGCGGCGTGTAGATCGAGTTGTTCGTCAGGACCAGGAACGGGACGTCGGCCTCGCGGAGCGCGGCGATGAACTCCTTCGCCCCCGGGATCGGGTCCTCCTCGCGCACGAGGACCCCGTCCATGTCGGTCAGCCAGGTGCGGACGGGTCGGGAGTCGGTCACGGGGTCATTGTCGACCACACGCCGCCCGGCGCGCGCCCCGGTCTGGTCACCGGGGGCGTGAGCGATGGAGAACATGGGACAGGATCTCTTCATGGCGAGCGGCGAGGCAGAGGCAGAGGCAACGGCGGGGCCGGAACTCGGCCCGTGGTCGGCCGCGGCGCTGGTCTTCGGGTCCTCGGCGGCGGTGCTCGTCGTCGAGCTGGTCGCCCTGCGGCTGCTGGCGCCCTACTACGGGCTGACCCTGGAGACGAACACCATGGTCATCGGCCTGGCCCTGACTGCCATTGCCGCCGGCACGTGGGTCGGTGGGTGGAGCGCGGACCGGGTCCCGCCGCGGCACCTGCTGGGCCCCCTGCTGGGGATCTCCGGTGCGGCAGTCGCGGTGACTCCCACCGTGGTCCGGGGTGCCGCGTCCTCCGGCAGCCCCGGTTTCCTGCTGATCGCCGCGACGCTGTCCATCCTCGTGCCTGGAGCGCTGCTCTCGGCGGTGATCCCGGTAGTCATCAAGCTGCGGCTCACCAGCCTGCACCAGACGGGCACCGTCGTGGGCCGCCTGTCCGGGGTGGGCACCGTCGGCGCGATCTTCGGCACGGTGGTGACCGGATTCGTGCTGATCTCGCGGGTGCCCGTCAGCGGGATCCTGGTCGGTCTCGGCGTCGCGCTCCTGGTGACCTCGGTCGTCGTGCAGGTGGCAGGTCGCCGCGGACGCGGCGACGTCGTCCTGGCGCTGGTCGTGGCGATGGCGGGCGTCGGCGCTGCGACCTCGCCGAGCGGCTGCGATGTCGAGACGACGTACCACTGCCTCGCCATCACCACCGATCCTGACCGCGCGACAGGCAGGACCCTGGTGCTCGACGGACTGCGCCACTCCTACCTCGACCTCGAGGACCCCACCCATCTCGAGTTCTCGTACGTCCAGGCGATGGCGTCCGTCACGGACACCGCCTTCACGCCCTCTGAGCCGCTGACCGCCTACCACCTCGGGGCCGGAGGGCTCACACTTCCGCGGTATCTCGCCGCTACCCGTCGGGGCACGGCCAGCCGCGTGTCGGAGATCGATGCGGGCGTCGTCGACGCCGACGTCCGGCTGCTGGGCGGCGCCCTGCCCGAGGGCGTCGAGGTCGCTGTCGAGGACGGTCGCCTTGCCGTCGCCGACCTCGAGCCGGAGACCCTCGACCTCGTGGTCGGTGACGCCTTCGGCGGAGTCAGCGTGCCGTGGCACCTGGCGACCGTGGAGGCCCTCACCGGGCTGGAGCAGGCGATGGTCGGGGACGGCGTCTATGTCGCCAACCTCATCGACTTCGGCCCGCTCGACTTCGCGCGCGCAGCCGTCGCGACGACGGGTGCCGTCTTCGACCACGTGGCCCTGCTCGCCGACCCCCAGGTGCTCGCCGGTGAGGCCGGCGGCAACCTGGTCGTGGTCGCCTCGCCTGCGGGCATCGATGTCGGCGCCGTCGTCGGGCGAATGCGCGAGCGCGACCTCGGGTGGGAGGCGTTGGTCGGCGACGAGCTCGACACCTGGGTCGGTGACGCGCCCGTCCTCACCGACGACCGCGCGCCTGTCGACCAGCTGCTGACGCCGTACGACCGGTGAGCCGGTCACGCGGCGGCCGACGAGCTCCTCCCGGAACTTCCACTCGTGGGAGTGGAACTCCATCCGGGGGTGAGCGTGGACCTCCCGGGACGGGGCCTGAACTTCCACTCGTGGGAGTGGAAGTTCATCGGCGTGGGCAAGGCTCGCTCGCCGACCGACGTGGGCCACACACGACGATCGGGCCGGCCCACGAAGGACCGGCCCGATCAGTTGGCGGTGGCGGTGGGATTTGAACCCACGGTGGGTTTGACCCCACACATCATTTCGAGTGATGCACCTTCGGCCGCTCGGACACGCCACCGCGAGGAACATTACCGGAGGGTGAGCGCGAGCCGAAAACCGAGGGCGGGTCCACCAGCTGGGCCCACCCCGTGGCCAGCGAGGGCGTACGACGGTAGTTTGCGCCACACGCAGGGGCTCGCGCGCAGCGCGGGGGAAAGGACCGGTGCCGACCGTGACTGCCGTCCGACGGATCCGTGAGCTCGCCAGGACAGCACTGCCCCGAGCGGTGGGGGAGCGGCTCCCGGCCGCCCCACCGCAGGAAGTCGTCGAGCTGCTCCACGACAAGCGGTTCCAGCGGGCCGTCGCCGAGCAGGCGACCGACCAGGGGCGCCCCGAGGAGGAGGTCTGGTCGGAGGTCAAGGGCTACCTCTACGAGATGTCGGCCGCCCACGACGACCGTGCCTCGCAGGGCTGGGCCCGGATGGGGGACTGGTTCCTCCGGGCCTACGACGTCCTCGTCGACGAGGAGGAGATGCACAAGCTGAAGCAGGTGGACCGCTCCCACAGCCTCGCCCTCGCCTTCAGCCACCGCTCCTACCTCGACGGCATGGTCATCCCCAACGTGCTCATGGCCCGGCGCTTCTCCCCGACCTACACCTTCGGCGGCGCCAACCTCAACCTGCCGCTCATCGGCTCGATCGCGAGCCGCACGGGGCTGATCTTCATCCGCAGGTCCACCCAGGAGATCCCGGTCTACCGGCTCGCCCTGCGCTCCTACATCCGCCAGATGGTGACCAACCAGCGCAACCTGGCGTGGTCGATCGAGGGTGGCCGCACCCGCACGGGCAAGCTGCGCCCGCCTGTGCACGGCATCCTCAAGTACCTCACCGACACGGTCCAGGACCAGGGAGAGGGCGACGACGCGCCCGACGTCCAGGTGGTGCCGGTCTCCGTCGTCTACGACCAGCTCCACGAGGTCTCGTTGATGACCGAGGAGTCCCGCGGCGCCAGCAAGACGCCCGAGGACTGGCGGTGGCTCGTGCGCTTCGCGCGGCTCCAGCGCAACCGCCTCGGCCGCGCCTACCTCACGGTCGGTGAGCCCTTCTCGCTGCGTGACCGGATGCACGAGCTCGCCGCGGAGGGCGTCACCGGGCACCAGGCCGTGGAGCGGGTCGCCCTCGACATCTCCCACCGCCTCAACCGCGCCACCCCCGTCACGGTCACCGCCATCGTCTCGCTCGCCCTGCTCGGCGCCGACCGCGCACTGACCGTCGACGAGGTGCTCGACACCGTCGCACCGCTGGCTGCCTACATCGACGCGCGCCACTGGCCCGTCGCCGGAGCCGCCGACCTCCGCGACCGCTCGACGATCCGCCGGGCACTGGCCGAGCTGGCCCGCAGCGGCGTGCTGACGACGTACGACGGTGGGAGCGAGCCGGTCTGGAAGATCGATGCCGACCAGCACCTGGTCGCCGCGTTCTACCGCAACACCCTCATCCACATCCTCGTGGAGCGCGCGATCGGCGAGCTGGCCCTGTTGACGGTCAGCGAGCTCGAGCCCGACGCCGAGCTGCCCGCCGGCGGTGCGCTGCAGGTCGGCTGGGAGGAGGCCAAGCGGATGCGCGACCTCCTCAAGTTCGAGTTCTTCTTCCCCAACCGCGCCGACTTCGAGGACGACCTGCGCACCGAGCTCGGGCTGCTCGTCGGCGAGGACGTCAGCGACATGACCCCCGAGCGGGCCCGTGAGCTGCTGGCGAATGCGCGGCCGCACCTGGCCCACCTGGTCCTGCGGCCCTTCCTCGACGCGTACCTCGTGCTCGCCGACCGCCTCGCCGACCGCGGCGACAGCCCCGTCGACGAGGCCGACCTGCTCGCCGACTCGCTGGCCGTGGGGCAGCAGTGGGCGCTGCAGCGCCGGGTCGCGAGCGCCGAGTCGATCTCGCTGGAGCTCTTCCGCACCGCCCTGGCACTGGCCCGCCACAAGAAGCTGCTCGAGGGTGGCGAGGGCGTCGGGCTCTGCCCGGGAGGCGTTCGCCGCCGAGCTGCGGGACACGGTGCGCCGGGTCAACATCATCGGCGAGCTCGCGGCCGACGTCGCACCTGCGGTCCACCCCGAGCGCCATCGGCAGGAGAGCAGGTGAGCGGGCTCTCGGCCGCCGCCCAGAGCGCGATCGAGGCCATCGAGGCCGGTCCGCAGGGCCCGACGGTCGGCGCGTTCTTCGACCTCGACGGCACGCTGGTCGCGGGCTACACGGCGGCCACGTTCTACGGCGACCGGCTCAGGGGTCGCGACGTGTCGCCCGCCGAGTTCCTGCGCACCGTCGTGACCGCGGTCGACGGTGAGCTGGGCGGCGACCCGACCCGGATCGCGCACGTCGCCTTCTCCGCGATGCGCGGCGAGTCCGAGGAGGCCTTCGCCGACCTCGGCGACCGGCTGTTCCGCTCCAAGATCGCCGGCACCATCCGGCGCGAGTCGCGCGCCCTCGTCCAGGCCCACCAGCGGGCCGGACACACCGTCGCAGTGGCCTCGGCCGCGACGAAGTACCAGATCGGCCCGGTCGCCCGGGACCTCGGCGTCGAGCACCTCGTCTGCACCCAGCTCGTCGTGGAGGACGGGCAGTTCACCGGAGCCACCGACGGCCCGATGCTCTGGGGCCGCTACAAGGCCAACGGCGTACGCGCCTTCGCCCGCGAGCACGCCGTAGACCTCGCCGAGTCCTATGCCTACGGCAACGGCTACGAGGACGTCGCCTTCCTCTCCTCCGTCGGCCACCCGACCGCCCTCAACCCGCACCGTGACCTCCGCTCCGCCGCAGCCCGCCTCGGCTGGCCGGTGCTCGACCTCTCCGACCCCGTCGGCGGCTCGCTCGTCGCGGCCGGCCGCACGGCGGCGGCGCTTGCCGGCATGAACACCGGGGTGGTCGCCGGACTGGCGTACGGACTGCTCCGTCGTGACGGCAAGGAGGGCCGCAACCTCGCGGTCAGGCTCGCCACCCAGCTCCCGATGACGCTGGCCGGCGTCACGATGGACGTCCAGCACCGCGAACGACTCTGGACCCACCGCCCGGCCATCTTCATCGCCAACCACCAGAGCGCCCTCGACATCCCGATCCTCGGCAACCTCCTCGAACGCGACTTCACCGTGGTGGCCAAGAAGGAGGCACGCTGGGACCCCCGTGCGATCGTCGGCTCGGTCGTGATCGATCCGGCGTACATCGACCGCTCCGACTCCGAGTCGGCGCGCGCCACGCTCGACGGCGTCGTCGAGCGGATCCGCAGCGGCACGTCGCTGATGATCTTCCCCGAGGGCACCCGCTCGGCCACCCCGGTGCTCGGCCCGTTCCGCAAGGGCGCCTTCCACCTGGCCGCGCAGGCGGGCGTGCCGGTCGTGCCGGTCGTGCTGCGCAACACCGGCGAGCTGATGCGGCGCAACGCCCTGGTGCTCAACCCCGGCGTCGTCGACGTCTGCGTGCTCGAGCCCGAGACCGACTGGAGTGTGGACGACATGAGTGAGCGGATCGCTGCCCTGCACGCGAAGTTCGCCCAGACCCTCGCACGGTGGCCCTCATGAGCACCACGGAGGACCTCGAGCGTTGGGGCGGTGCGGCCGCCTGGTCGGCCGGCGTCGAGCTGACCCCCATGCAGACGCTGATGTGGCGCGCCGAGCGGCACCCGGTGCAGTCCTCGACCTCCTGCGTGGTGATCGACCTCGACCGGGCGCCCGACTGGAAGCGTCTCGTCGCGGCGGCCGAGTGGGGCACCGGGCTCGTACGACGCCTGCGCCAGCGGGTCGTGGACCCGGTCGTGCCGACCGCCGTGCCGACCTGGGCCGACGACCCGACCTTCGACCTCGGCTACCACCTGCGTCGCGAGCAGGTGTCCGACCGCGAGGAGATGCTGGCCCGGGCCGCGCAGCTCGCGCTGCGCCCCTTCGACCGCGACCGCCCCCTGTGGGAGGGCGTGCTCTTCGAGGGCGTGGGAGAGGGTGCCGCCTACGTCCTCAAGATCCACCACGCGCTGGCCGACCCGCTCGGCACCGTCCAGCTGTTGTCGATGCTCCAGTCGGGCAAGCGCGGCCACACGGCCCGCAAGCCGGCCGGCGACGGCGTCGTGGCCGACATCGGTGCCGACCCCGTCGACCTCGCCGTCTCGGGGCTGCGCACCGACGTCGTGACGTTGCCCGAGGTGGCGCTCGCGACGGTGCGCGGCCTCGGCCGCGCGGCGATCCGACCGCAGGCGGTCGTCGCATCGACCCTGCGCTACGGAGCGTCGGTCCGCAGACTCCTCACCCAGGCCTCGCCGCCCTCGCCGGAGCTGTCGCCGCGCACCGGCAAGATGTGGACCTTCCTCACCCTGGATGCGCCGCTCGAGCCGCTGCGCAGCGTGGCCCGCCGTGGCGGTGGCACGCTCGACGACGCCGCGGTCGCACTGGTGCTCGGCGGGCTGCGTCGCTACCACGCGCGTCGGGACAGCTACCTGAGCGAGATCCCGGTCGGCGTACGCGTCTCGCTCGCCCGTGCCGACGACCTCGGCAACAGGGCCGCCGGGGCACTGATCTCCGGACCGCTCGCCATCGAGGACCCCGTGGACAGGGTCGCGGCCGTGCGCGGCGAGGTGCTGTCGCTGCACACCGAACGGGCGCTGGAGCTGCTGGCCGCCGCAGCCCCGGTCATGAACCGGCTGCCGTCGTTCGTCGGAGCATCGGCGCTGCGCACGGCCGCTGTCCCCGACGCCTTCGTGCTCACGCTGCCCGGCCCGCCTCGCCGGCGCTACATGGCTGGCGCCGAGGTGCAGGGCATGTACGTCCTGGGACCGCTGCCCGGCGCCGCGCTGACCGTGTGCCTGGTGACCTGCGGCGACACCGCCTGTATCGGTGTCAACGTGGATGCCAGCGCCATCGCCGACCTCGGGGACCTCGCCGCGTGCCTTGCCGAGGGTGTCGAGGAGATGGTGACGGCGGACTAGGTCCTCGGCCGGGTGCCTAGGGTGTCTCCATGACGTCCTGGTCGCGCTTCGCGCATCTGCGCGAGTCCATGTGGTTCGTGCCGGGCGTGATGGTGATCGCGGCCCTCGCCCTCGCCCAGTCGGTGATCGTGGTCGACCTGTGGCTCGACGCCCGCACCGTCACCCTGCTTCCCGACTCCTTCCTGATCGGGGTGGAGGGCAGCCGCGGCATCCTGGTCGCGGTCGGCGGCTCGGTGCTCGCGGTCGCGGCCACGACCTTCTCGATCACCATGTCGGTGATCGCGACCGCCTCCTCGACGTACGGCCCCCGGCTCGTGCGCAACTTCATGGCCGACCGCAGCAACCAGCGGGTCCTCGGCCTCTTCGTCGCGACGTTCGTCTACTGCCTGATGGTGATGCGGCGCGTCCAGGACGCCACCGACGGGATCACCTTCGTGCCGCACGTCGCGGTCTACGGCGCCCTGGTGCTGGCCCTGGCGAGCGTCGCGGGGCTGGTCTACTTCCTCCACCACATCTCCGACGTCATCCAGGTCTCCACCCTCGTGCGCCGGGTGCGCAGCGAGCTCGAGCGCGCGGTGGACGCCCTCTACGGCGAAGGCTCGACGGGCCGCGTCCCGGCCGGCCCGCTCGTGCCCTCCGGAGCCCTCGTGCTGGCGGACCGGGCCGGGTTCGTCATGACCATCGACGCCCCCCGCCTGGTCGCGGCTGCCGTCGACGTCGGGGTCGCCGAGGTGCTGGTCGGGCCGGGCACGCACGTGATGGTCGGCGAGCCGCTCGCGCGGGTGTCCGGCGACGCCGAGGCGATGAGCCAGGCGGTGCGCGACCACGTGCACATCGGCGACACGCGGACGCCGGCGCAGGACGTGCACTTCGCGGTCCAGCAGATGGTGGAGATGGCGGTGCGCGCGGTCTCGCCGTCCACCAACGACCCCTACACCGCCCGCAACGTCGTGGAGGAGCTCGCCTGCGGACTGGTCCCCGCGCTCCGCAACGACGCTCCCGGTGCCGGTTGGGCCGACGACCAGGGAGTTGTCCGGCTGGTGTGGCAGCTGCCGTCGGGTGCCGACCTCGTCGACCTCGTCTACGACGACCTGAGGCTCTACGCCGCAGGCGACCCGGCGGTCGTCGTCGCGGCGCTCCGGCTGGCCGGTCGGCTGCTGCGGGTCGCCGGCCCCGAGGCCGCGGCCCGGGTCAGGATCCAGGTCGACGAGCTCCTCGCCGCCGCCGAGCGCAGTGGGTTGACGGACTTCGACTTCGACCGCCTGCTCGAGGAGCGCGATCGCGTCATCGACCCGCACGCGCCCCGTCCGCCCGCCGGGGAGCGCTGAGTCGGTCTCACCTGCCGGTGTCGGTCGGACCGGTGTAGAAGAGCATCCGGTGGTCGACGCCGTCCTCGATGTTGACGAAGCCGTGGCGCTCGTAGAAGCGACGGGTGTCGAGGTCGACCTCGTCGACGTTGATGTGCATCTCGGGCGACCCGAGCTCGCGGACCAGCTCCCGGGCGAGCGCGAGCAGGGCGGTGCCGATGCCCTGCGACCGCAGGCCCGGAACGACGTAGAGCTCCTCCAGCTGTGACACCGGGCCGTCGAACCAGATGGCCGGACGCAGGGTCAGCAGGGCGAACCCGTCGGCCTCGCCGGCGAGCAGGGCGACCACGTCAGGGCGGGCCAGGAGCCGCGTGAAGCGCGCCGCAAGGACGTCAGCGGGGTCGGTGGGGGAGTCGAACTCGGTGTTGAAGTCCCACAGCAGACGGCCGAGGACCTCGGCGTCCGCGGCGAGTGGCGCGGCTGACCTCGGTCATGTCCTGAGCCTAGAACGGATGGACCGAGGGAGCAGCGACGTGCGCTGGGTCCGATCCCGGTCATGGGGCGATCGTGATCTCGCTGTAGAGGTAGTCGATGTCGTCGGGTCCCAGCTCGTCGCTCCTGTACATCCGCACCATGGGTTTGGGCATCAGCACCGAGGGCCTCACCCGACCTCCCGCCATCCGGACCTCGACCGACGTGGCTGCCGCGCCGTGGTGGAGGAGCAGGTACCGACTCAGGGGCCGTATCCCCTGCCGCAGGAGCTGCGGGTTGCTCACGTGTCGCAGGGAGGCGATCAGGTTCATCCCCTTCCGACGCTCCTTGCGCCACTGGACGTAGCAGGACTCACCGTCCCTGACCAGGACGAGGTGCCATGCCCATCGAGACCGGGAATGGTCGTCGTAGTGGCCCAGGACCGGGGCGCTCAGGTGGGCACGGATCACCTCCGGGTCCGCACTGATCCGCATACGACCGGGCACCGTCGGCCACGGGAGGTTCGGTACCAGCGACGCGGTGGTGTCGAGGTAGGCGAACCCCAGACGACGGTCGAGTCGCTGCACGGTCTCCACGGGCGTCAGGTCGGTGAAGGTCCACCCGTCCTGGGCGAGGAGGGCCTTCGCCAACCGGAGGCTGTGCAGTCGGTACTCGGGAGCCATGCACCAGGCCGCGAGGTTGCAGAAGCGGTGGACGGCACCGTCGACGACGCGGGTCGAGTAGATGGCCGGGTAGGCACCGACGACGGTGCTGCCGGCGCGCAGCATGAATCCGTGATTCGGTGCGCCCGTACCCGGTCCGTTCACGGATTCCCGCCAGGCAGCGGCCCAGCGGTCCGACGGCGTGGTCGGAGGGAAGTGGCTTCCGAGGAAGTGGGCCACGTCCTCGAGGTCATCGTCCTGGATGGGGCAGACCTCGACTGCGACCCCCGGAGGCTTCTCCGTCGTCACGGAGCGCCCGGTCCGCTGCTCGGCATCGCCCGGGCGAGTCATGTCGAGCGCGATGCCACGAAGGCTGTCAGGGTGCCGATCGTCTCGAAGACGTCGCCGGTGAAGTCGTCGTCACCGATCTCGATCCCGAATCGCGTCTCGAGTGCCACCGCGAGCTCGACGACGCCCAGCGAGTCGAGCTCGGGCAGCTCGCCGAACAGCGGGCTCGAGGCGTCGAAGGACGCCGCCCGGTCCTCGATCCCCAACGTCGTCACGACGACGTCGACGACCTCCTCCACCGTCACGGTGCTGGTCTCGGCTTCCATGTCCGCCTCCTTGCTGGTCTCGTGTCCTGCCTGTCTTGTCCGGTCACACCAGGACCTCGCTCGGATCGGGGTGTCCGAGGAACCGGGTCGGGCTCGCAGTCAGCCCGTAGGCCCCGGCCTGGAAGACCACGACGAGGTCACCGACGGCCGCCGACGGCAGCTCGACCTCGTCGCCCAGCAAGTCCAGCGGCGTGCACAAGCACCCCACCACGCTGACGCGCTCGCGTTGCCGCTCGAGCCGGTTCCCGACCGCCAGGGGGTAGTTGCGCCTGATGACCTGTCCGAAGTTGCCCGACGCGGCCAGCTGGTGGTGCATCCCGCCGTCGACCACGAGGTACGTGCGGCCGCGTGACACCTTGCGATCGACGACCCGGGTGACATAGACGCCCGCCTCGCCGACCAGGTAGCGGCCCAGCTCCACCTGGACGGTGACCTCGTCGCCCAGGACGGGCCGGATCCGCTCGGCCTCGAGCCTCCCCAGGTTCTCGCCGACCCGATCCAGGTCGAACGGCTGGTCCTTCTCGAAGTAGGGGATGCCGAACCCGCCGCCGACATTGAGGTAGGTGATGGGGCCGGGCGCCTGCTTGGCCAGGTCGAGTGCCAGGTCGACGACGCGCGCCTGGGACTCGACGAGGATGTCCGTCTGGAGGTTCTGCGAGCCGGCGAAGATGTGGAAGCCCTCCAGCTCGAGGCCCATCGCCACCGCATCGGTGACGACGGCGCCGACCTCTTCCGCATCGATGCCGAACTGCTGGGGCCCGCCGCCCATGCGCATGCCCGACCCCTTCACGGAGAAGTCCGGGTTGACGCGGATGGCCAGCCGAGGTGCGATGCCGAGCTCGTCGCCGATGTGTGCCAGTCGTCGGACCTCGCCGCCCGACTCGGCCTCGACGAGGACGCCCGCGGCCACCGCCCGCCGGAGCTCGGCGTCGGTCTTTCCGGGCCCGGCGAAGCTCACGTGTGACGGTGAGGCCCCTGTGTCGAGGGCAATGGCCATCTCTCCGGCGGAGGCGACATCGAGCGCGTCCACGAGGCCCGCGAGGTGCTGCACGACAGCCGCCATCGGATTCGCCTTCACGGCGTACCCGATCGCGAGTCGCGGCGGCAGCGCCGTTCTCAGCTCGGCCACCCGCCGGGTGATCTTGTCCCGGTCGTAGGCGAAGAAGGGCGTCTGGCCGACTCGTTCGGCGAGCCGTGACAGGCGGACGCCGCCGACGACCATCTCGTCCCCCTCGGCGTCGAACGACGCCAGGTGCCGGTCGGTGATCATGGCGCCACCTCCTGGCGGAGCAGCACCCGGTCGAACTTGCCGTTGGGGGACCGCGGGAGCTCGCGGCGTACGACCACCGCCGACGGCAGCATGTAGAGCGGCAACTCCTTGCGCAGAGCGGCCAGCAGCGCCGCGGCGTCCACCTCTCTCTCGGCCGGTGGCGAGACCACCAGCACGATCCTGTGGCCCAGGTCCTCGTCCGGCACGCCGACGGCGGCGGCGTCTCGCACCATCCCGGTCTCGTAGGCGGCCTCCTCGATCTCCGTGGGGCTCACCCGGTAGCCGGAGGTCTTCAACATCTCGTCCGTGCGGCCGACGAAGTAGAGGAACCCGTCGTCGTCGGCCACCACCGTGTCGCCCGACCACACAGCGAGCTCGGGAATCTGTCGCCCGTCCCGCAGGGGCAGTGGTCGGAACCGCTCCGCGGTCAGCTCTGGAGCGTTCCAGTAGCCGGCGGCCACCAGAGGGCCGCGGTGCACGAGCTCGCCCTCCTCGCCGGCGCGACACGGCGTACCGTCGGGTCGCAGCACCAGGATCTCGGCATCGGGGATCGCCTTGCCGATCGAGTCCGGACGACGGTCGACCTCGTCAGGGTCCAGATAGGTGGAGCGGAACGCCTCGGTCAGGCCGTACATCAGGAACGGTCGCGCGTCACGGAAAATGTCGCGGAGCCGCTTCAGCGTGGTTGCGGGCATCCGTCCACCCGTGTTCGCGAAGTAGCGCAGTCGGCGGGCCGTGTCCTCGGGCCACTGCTGCTCGGCGAGCTGGGCCCACAGCGGGGGGACTCCGGTGAGGCCTGTGACACCGTGCTCCTCGCACGCCCGTACGAGGTCCCGGGGCAGCAGGTAGTTGGCCAGCACCACGTGCGCGCCCGCGCACAGGGCCGTGGTCACCTGGCTCAGTCCAGCGTCGAAGCTCAGCGGCAGGGCCGCGAGGATCACGTCGTCAGGGGTGTTCCCGATGTAGCTGCTGACGCTCTCGGCGCCCACGAGCAGGTTGCGGTGGCTGAGCACGACGCCCTTGGGACGCCCCGTGCTTCCCGACGTGTAGAGGATGGCGGCCGTGTCGAGGTCGACCCCTCGGGCGGTCGGGCGGGAGCCATTGCCCGTGGTGGCCACCAGGTCGGCGTAGCTGTGCACATGAGCGGTGAAGGTGGCGGCTTCCGGCACCTCGTCGACCAGCACCACGTGACGCACGCCGCTGCCCTCCAGCACGTCCGCCAGGGTCGTCCAACGACGGGCCGAGGTGACGAGGACCGTGCTGCCGCTGTCGACGACGATGTGAGCCACCTGACGTGGCTTGAGCACCGGGTTGACCGGGACGAAGACTCCCTCCGCGAGCGACGTGGCGAGCATCGTCGCCACGGTCTCGACGCGCTTGTCGAGGTAGATCGCCACCCGTTGCCCACCGCCGACCCCCAGCGTGGCGAGACCCTCGCCCAGGCTCCGGACGTGGTGCCACAGCTCGGCGTAGCCGAGGGTCGTGCCCGCGGTCAGGGCCGGCCGCAGAGCGTGTGGCTGAGCGGCTTCCTCGAGCAGGTGGTGGAGTCGCGTCCTCATCGCTCGTCACGCCTCCCGTGTGGACTCACCAGGCCACGCATGTCAGCTCGCTGTAGAGATAGTCGACGTCGGAGGGGCCGAGCTCGGAGCTGCGGTACATCTTGGGCCGCGACCGGCGCAGCACAGTCGACAACGGCGGCACACTGCCGACCACGCGGAGCTCAGCGAGGGTGAAGGGGACACCGAACCGGACCAGCAGGTGCCCCCGCAGCCGCCCCCATGCCCGGCCCAGCAACGCCGGCTCGGACACATGGAGGACCGACGCGAACATCGGTGCGCCCTTGCGGCGGTCACGCCGCACCATGACGTGCACCGGTCGATCGTCGACCAGCAGCAGCACGTGGTGCACGGCCGGGGCGTGCA
Organism: uncultured Actinomycetota bacterium; assembly: GCA_963843815.1. Lineage (GTDB taxonomy): Bacteria > Actinomycetota > Actinomycetes > Propionibacteriales > Nocardioidaceae > Nocardioides. Next base: position 293,708 of record CAWJLX010000010.1, read on the forward strand.
GATGGTCGTCGAACACCCGGAGGTCGTCCCCGGTGAGCAGCTCCCGGATACGAGCCGGGGCCGTCACGACCCGGACTCCTCGCGACGGCCACGGCACGTTGGGCATCAGCGCGGTCATCGTGTCGAGGTGCTCGAAGTGCAGCCGCTCGTTCAACGCCACGACGTTGCCGCTCGGGGAGAGGTCGGTGAAGTGGTAGTCACGCTGGGAGAGCAGGGCCCGGACGAGCCGGACTCCCTGCGCACGGTGCTCGCTCGACACGCACCAGGCTCCGAGGTTGCACATGAGCTGGGTGCTGCCGTGGCGATCACGTTCGGAGTAGAAGGCCAGTGCCGCACCGACCACCTCGTCGCCTGCGCGCAGGTGGAAACCGTGGTTCGGTGCCGAAGAGGACCAGGGAGGAACCATCGATCGCGCCCACCCGGCCGCGCTGATGCGTGGGTTGAGCTCCCGGTGCAAGAACTCGGCGACCTCGGGAATGTCCTCGGGCGTGATCGGAGCGACAACGACGCCGGCGCGATCCCCCATGGCGGCAAGTATGTGGAGCCACTGGCGCACTGCCCTCGGCACGAGAACGCTATGACCCAATTTGGGGAGCCTCGTGCAGCTCCTGCGGCACCAGTCGGGAGGCTGGCTCAGCGGTGGGACGCGAAGAAGTCGTCGAGCAGGGCCGCCGACTCCTCGGCCAGGACTCCGGCCACGACCTCTGGCCGGTGGTTGAGGCGGCGATCGCGGACGACGTCCCAGAGCGAGCCGGCTGCGCCCAGCTTGTCGTCGTACGCACCGAAGACGAGGCGATCGACCCGCGCGAGCACGAGTGCGCCGGCGCACATGGTGCAGGGCTCGAGGGTGACGACGAGGGTGCAGCCCGACAGCCGCCACTCGCCTCGGGCGGCCGCCGCAGAGCGCAGCGCCACCACCTCGGCGTGACCTGTGGGATCGCCCTCGGCCTCGCGGGTGTTGCGCCCGGTGCCGATGACGGCCCCGGTCTCGTCGACGACCACGGCACCCACCGGTACGTCGTCGCCCTCCAGCGCGCCCCGCGCCTCCGCGAGGGCCTGGCGCATGGGGTCGTCCCAGGGTCCGGGAGGGGTCATGCCGCCGCCCCGCTCATGCAGACGTCAGGCCGACGGCATCGTCGAAGAGGTCGCCGAAGCCGAGTCGGCCGGCGATGTCGGAGAGCATCTCGTCAGGGTAGAGGTCGGCGTCGTCGAGCAGTGCGCCCATGTCGATGGCATGCAGCCCGAGGTCGTCGAGCAGGGCAAGGTCACCGGCAGGCACCTCCGCGTCGTCGTCCTCCGGCGGGGGCAGCTTGAGGAAGTCGATGGCGGACTGGGCCAGCGGCCACGTGTCGGCGGCCGTGACGTCGGAGAGCAGGACCCGGGTCGTCGAGCCGGTCACCCGCACCAGCACGAAGAAGTCCTCGTCGACGGCGACCATCCCGACGGCGCCGACCTCACCCGAGACCTGGCGCAACGCATGGCCCAGGGACTCGATCGACGCGAACGCGGGCGAGGCGATGTCCTGCACCTGCCAGGTCCCGTCCTCGCGGAACGCGACCACCGCGAAGTCGACCTTGCCTTCGTTCTCTGACATGCCGACCTCCCCACGGGCTGCGGACGTCTCCAATGTCGCAGAAACGCACGCAACCGCCAACCCTCTTTCCAGACCCTGCGCCCCCAACCGGGTCCACTAGGGTTGCCCCCATGCGACTGCACGTGGTGAACCACCCCCTCGTCTCCCACAAGCTCACCGTCCTCCGCGACGAGGGCACCGACTCGCCGACCTTCCGTCGGCTGACCGACGAGCTGGTGACGCTGCTGGCCTATGAGGCCACCCGTGAGGTCCGCGTGGCCCCGATCGACATCACCACGCCCGTCGGCCCCACGACCGGCGTCTACCTCGCGCAGCCCAAGCCCATGGTCGTGCCGATCCTCCGCGCCGGTCTGGGCATGCTCGACGGGATGATGCGCCTGCTGCCGACCGCCGAGGTCGGCTTCCTCGGCATGGTCCGCAACGAGGAGACGCTCCAGGCCTCGACCTACGCGGAGCGGCTGCCCGAGGACCTCTCCGGTCGCCAGTGCTACGTCCTCGACCCGATGCTCGCGACCGGCGGCACCCTCTCCGCAGCGATCCGCTTCCTCACCGACCGCGGCGCCGACGACATCACCGCCATCTGCCTCCTGGCCGCCCCGGAGGGCGTGGCCAACCTGGAGGCCGAGCTGGCGGACCTCTCGGTCCCCGTGGCCGTGGTGACCGCCGCGCTGGACGAGAAGCTCAACGACAAGGGCTACATCGTGCCGGGCCTCGGCGACGCAGGCGACCGGCTCTACGGCGTCGCCCACTGAGATTCAACGCAGCGGCGCCAGCCGGCGCAGCGCGACCACATGGTCGGGTGTGAGCTCGTCGAGGCTGCGCACGCCCAACAGCCTCATCGTCCGCTCGATCTGGACGCGCAGGATGTCGATCACCCGGTCGACGCCGGGCCGACCGCCGGACATCAGGCCGTAGAGGTAGGCGCGGCCGATGAGGGTGAAGCGGGCTCCGTGGGCAACGGCGGCGACGACGTCCTGCCCGGACATGATGCCGGTGTCGAGGTGCACCTCGACCCGGTCGCCCACGGCCGCGACCACGTCGGGAAGCAGGTGGAAGGGCACGGGCGCCCGGTCGAGCTGACGGCCTCCGTGGTTGGAGAGCAACACCGCATCAACTCCGACGTCGGCGCAACGACGAGCGTCGTCAACGGTCTGGACCCCCTTCACCACGAGCTTGCCCGGCCACTGCTCCTTGATCCACGCCAGCTCCGCGTAGGTGACGGTCGGGTCGAACATCGTGTCCAGCAGGTCGGCGACCGTGCCTGTCCAGGAGTCGAGCGAGGCGAACGCGAGCGGTTCGGTGGTGAGGAAGTCGAACCACCACGCCGGACGCGGGATCGCGTTCAGCACGGTGCCGGGCGTCAGGGTCGGTGGGATGGTCATCCCGTTGCGTACGTCGCGCAGCCGGGCGCCGGCGACCGGCACGTCGACCGTGACCAGCAGGGTGTCGAAGCCGGCCCGCGCGGCCCGCTCCACCAGCGCCATCGAGCGGTCGCGGTCCTTCCACATGTAGAGCTGGAACCAGTTGCGTCCGCGGGGTGCCGCTGCCGCGACATCCTCGATCGACGTGGTGCCCATCGTGGAGAGCGCGAAGGGGATGCCCGCCGCGGATGCCGCAGTCGCCCCGGCGATCTCTCCCTCGGCCTGCATCAGCCGGGTGAACCCCGTGGGCGCGATGCCGAACGGCAGCGACACGTCCCTGCCGAGCACCTCCCGGGAGGTGTCCACCTCGGACACGTCGCGCAAGATGGCGGGCCTGAACTCCACGTCGTCGAAGGCCCCGCGCGCGCGGGCGAGTGACACCTCGCCGTCCGCCGCTCCGTCCGTGTAGTCGAACGCCGCGCGGGGCGTGCGACGCTTCGCGATCCGCCGCAGGTCCTCGACGGTGAGTGCCTTCGCGAGACGCCGTTCGCGAGCAGACCAGGTCGGTTCCTTGAATCGCAGCAGAGGCGCGAGGTCGCGTCTTCTGGGAAGGTGTCGCTCCACGGCCCCACTTCACCACGGAACACCGCCTGATCGCCCAAATCGTACGACTCGGTGAGACGCACCACCTGAGACACCCGTGTCTCTCCGGACAACTTCGATACCTTGTGCCCGGCCCGCACGCCGCTCAGGTCCGTCCAGACACCCGAGCCCCCACCCAGGAGGCAGCAGTGCGCATCGGCATCCCGCGTGAATCCCGACCCGGCGAGACCCTTGTCGCAGCCACGGCGAAGACAGCGACGCAGCTGGCCGGCCTCGGCTACGACGTCGTGGTCGAGCACGGTGCAGGCGAGGCTGCTGACCAGCCCGACCCGGCGTACGCCGACGCCGGCATCGACGTCGGCACCAGCGACCAGGTCTGGGCCAGCGACATCGTGGTCAAGGTCAACGCCCCCACCGAGGCCGAGATCGCTCGGCTGCGCCGTGGCGCCACGGTCATCGCCCTGCTGGCCCCGGCCCGAAGCCCCGAGCTGGTCGAGCAGCTGAGCGCGGCAGGCGTCACGGGCCTGGCCATGGACGCGGTGCCGCGGATCTCGCGGGCCCAGTCGATGGACGTGCTCTCCTCGATGGCCAACGTCGCCGGCTACCGCGCCGTGATCGAGGCGGCCCACGAGTTCGGTCGGCTCTTCACCGGTCAGGTCACCGCCGCCGGCAAGGTGCCGCCTGCCCGGGTCTTCGTCGTCGGGGCCGGAGTCGCCGGTCTGGCCGCCATCGGTGCCGCCGGCTCGCTCGGTGCGATCGTGCGCGCCTTCGACGTGCGCCCCGAGGTCGCCGAGCAGGTCGAGTCGATGGGCGCGCAGTTCGTCACCGTCGACATGGAGCAGGAGGTCTCCTCCGACGGCTACGCCAAGGAGATGACCGCCGAGCAGGAGGCCGCCACCGCCGCGATGTACGACGAGGAGGCACGCGCCGCGGACATCGTCATCACCACTGCGCTCATCCCCGGTCGCCCCGCGCCCCAGCTGATCACCGCCGAGACTGTCGCCGCGATGGCGCCGGGCACCGTCGTGGTCGACATGGCCGCGGCCAACGGCGGCAACGTCGCAGCCACGGTCAAGGACGAGAGGGTGGTCACCGCCAACGGCGTCACCGTCCTCGGCTACACCGACCTCGCCGGCCGTCTCGCGGCGCAGACCAGCCAGCTCTACGGCACGAACATCGTCAACCTCCTCAAGCTGCTGACCCCCGAGAAGGACGGCCGGCTCACGCTCGACATGGACGACGTGGTCCAGCGCGGCATCGCCGTGACGCGCAGTGCGGACGGTGGTGGTGAGACCGCCGAGATCATGTGGCCGCCGCCGCCCGTGCAGGTCTCCGCCGCACCGGCCGAAAGCACGAAGGTGATGCCGGTCGAGAAGGTGCCGCCCGTGCCGCCGGACCCCCGGCGCAAGGCGTACGCCGTCGGGCTGGGCGCGGTGCTCTTCCTCGCGCTCGCCACCCTCGCTCCCCCCAGCTTCCTGCCGAGCCTGACGGTGTTCGTGCTCGCCGTGGTCGTCGGCTACTACGTCATCGGCAACGTGGCCCACGCGCTGCACACCCCGCTCATGAGCGTCACCAACGCCATCAGCGGCATTATCGTGGTGGGCGCGGTCCTCCAGGCACCGGTCGACAACATCGCCGTCCAGATCATCGCCGGCGTGGCCATCCTGTTCGCCAGTATCAACGTCTTCGGTGGCTTCCTCGTCACCCGGCGGATGCTCAACATGTTCCAGAAGGGCTGAGGTCGTGGTCTCGTTCGTCACGGGTGCCTACATCCTGTCCGCGCTCCTCTTCATCCTCGCGCTCGCCGGCCTGAGCAAGCACGAGACGGCACGGCGGGGCAACCAGTTCGGCATGGCGGGCATGGCCCTGGCCCTGGTCGCGACGCTGCTCCTGGTCCTGCGCCAGCTCACCGACGACCTCGTCCCCGACAAGTCCTCGGTCTGGGTCGGGCTCGTCATCATCGTCGTGGCGATGACGGTCGGAGCGATGATCGGCATCCGGCTGGCCTCGTCGGTCGAGATGACCGGCATGCCCCAGCTGATCGCGATGATGCACAGCTTCGTCGGCCTGGCCGCGGTGCTCGTGGGCTACAACACCTACATCGAGGTGGCCTCCCTCGGTGCTCAGTCCGACGCGGTGCACAACGGCGAGGTCTTCCTGGGCGTCTTCATCGGTGCGGTGACCTTCACCGGCTCGATCGTGGCCAACCTCAAGCTCAGCGCGAAGATGAAGTCCGCTCCCCTGACGCTGCCCGGGCGTCACCAGCTCAACCTGGCGATCCTCGTCGTGTCCGCGGTGCTGATGGTCTGGTTCATGCTCGTCGACGGCTGGGTCGGCATGGCTCCCCTCGTGGTGATGACCGTCCTGGCGCTGGTGCTCGGCTTCCACCTCGTGGCCGCCATCGGCGGCGGCGACATGCCGGTGGTCGTCTCGATGCTCAACAGCTACTCCGGGTGGGCGGCCGCCGCAGCCGGCTTCATGCTCGGCAACGACCTCCTCATCGTCACCGGGGCGCTGGTCGGCTCCTCCGGTGCGATCCTCAGCTACATCATGTGCCGGGCGATGAACCGCTCCTTCGTGAGCGTCATCGCCGGCGGCTTCGGCTCCGACAGCGGACCCGTCGAGGACCGCGACTACGGCGAGCACCGCGAGATCCACGCCGATGACGTTGCCGACATGCTCGCCCACGCATCGTCCGTCGTCATCACGCCCGGCTACGGGATGGCGGTCGCCCAGGCGCAGTACCCCGTCGCCGAGATGACCAGGAAGCTGCGCGAGAAGGGGGTCGACGTCACCTTCGGCATCCACCCCGTCGCGGGTCGTCTGCCCGGCCACATGAACGTGCTGCTCGCCGAGGCGAAGGTGCCCTACGACATCGTGCTCGAGATGGACGAGGTCAACGACGACCTGCCCGACGTCGACGTCGTACTGGTCATCGGCGCCAACGACACGGTGAACCCGGCCGCGCTGGAGGAGCCGAACTCACCCATCGCCGGCATGCCGGTCCTCGAGGTCTGGAAGGCCAAGGACGTGATCGTCTTCAAGCGCTCGATGGCGACCGGGTACGCCGGGGTGCAGAACCCGCTGTTCTTCAAGGAGAACACCCACATGCTCTTCGGTGACGCCAAGGACAAGGTCAACGAGATCGTCGCGGCCCTCGGCTGACCTCGGCCACCCCTGCACCGCCTCCGTATGTCCACCATGGGATGTAGGCGAACCTGCACTTCCCTTGGTCAATTGACCCGGGGAAGTGCAGGTTGAGCGACATCCCATGGTGAACAGTCAGCCGAGGTGGATCCCCGCGAACGAGCCGATCAGGTAGGTGACGCCCATCGCGAGCAGGCCGCCCGCCACGTTGCGCAGCACCGCCGGGAGGCGGGGGCTGTAGCCGATACGGGCGCTGACGAAGCCGGTGAGGGCCAGTGCGGCCACCACGCTGAGCACTGTCACGAGGATCCGGACGCTGTCGGCCACGAACGCGACGATCAGCAGCGGCAGCAAGGCGCCGACGGTGAACGCGAGCATCGACGCCCACGCCGCGTGCCACGGGTTGGTGAGGTTGTCGGGGTCGATCCCGAACTCGATGTCGGCGTGGGCGCGCAGCGCGTCGTGCTCGGTGAGCTCGTGGGCCACCTGCGCGGCAGTCTCGCTGGACAGGCCCTTGGCCTCGTACATCTTGGCCAGCTCGGACTGTTCGGTCTCGGGCATCCGCTCGAGCTCGAGGGCCTCGAGGGCCAGCAGCGACTTCTCGGAGTCGCGCTGGGTGCTGACCGAGACGTACTCGCCAGTGCCCATGCTCAACGCGCCTGCCGTCAGTGCGGCAATGCCCGCGATCACGATGGTCGTGCTGTCCGACGTGGCGCCGGCCACGCCCATGACCACGCCCGCGGTCGACACGATGCCGTCGTTGGCGCCCAGCACCGCGGCGCGCAGCCAGTTGAGGCGCGTGCCGACGTGGTCGCCCATGTCGTCGTGGAAGTGCTGGGGCTCTTCGTCGGTCCCGATCTCCATGCTCACGCCACGATCCTCGCCCGACGTCGTACGCCGTGCAACGAAGGTGAGGCTGTGCTCAGGCGCGGAGGGCGTACGTCCCGATGACCTCGTGCCGCGGCCGTCGGCGCGGGCCCTCCCCGAGGTGGGATGCGACCAGGGCGACCTCCGAGACCATCCAGGTCGGCCCGTCGTAGGAGTCGAGGACGCGGACCCACGGCGTGACGTTGACGGGACGGCCGAGCCGCGCCACGGTCAGGTGGGGGTGGAACCGCTTCCCGTCGACGCGGGCGCCCGACCGCGCGAGCGCAGCCCGGCACGAGGCCGCGAGCCCGTCGAGCTGCGCCTCGCCGGGTGCCACGCCGGCCCACAGCACGCGCGCCGCATCCGGGTGCGGGAACGCCCCGCCCCCGGTGATGCGCAGCCCGAACGGCGCGCGCCTCTCGGCAGCCCGGGCCAGCAGGTCCTCCGCGTCGTCGAGCCGGTGGTCGGGCAGGGACGCGGCGAACGCGAGCGTCACGTGGAGCTGGTCGTCACCGGTCCAGCGGAAGCCGGCCGCCTCCCGTCGTACGTCGAGGAAGTCGTCGAGATGGGTGACGGCGTCCGGTGGTGGCAGCACCGCCACGAACACACGTGTCATGTGCCCACCTAAGCAGCGGGACGTGCGTCAGAGACCCAGGTCGCGGCCGATCAGCATCTTCATGATCTCGTTGGAGCCGGCCCAGATCTTCGTCACACGGGCGTCGCGCCAGGCGCGGGCGACGCGGTACTCGTTCATGAAGCCGTAGCCGCCATGGACCTGCACGCAGTGGTCGAGGACGTCGTTCTGGACCTGCGAGGTCCACCACTTCGCCTTCGCGGCGTCGACCGGGGTGAGCTCCTGCTTGGTGTGCGCGATGACGCACTGGTCGACGAAGGCCTGGGTGACGTCGATGCGGGTCACCAGGTCGGCCAGCAGGAACTGCGTGTTCTGGAAGGAGCCGATCGGCTGTCCGAAGGCCTGGCGGTCCTTGGCGTACTGGATCGTCTCCTCGAGGATCTGTTTGGCGTGGGCCAGGTTGGTGATCGCCGAGCCGAGGCGCTCCTGCGGCAGGAACTGCATCATCGAGATGAAGCCGGTGTCGAGCGGTCCGACCAGGTCGTCGCCGGAGACGCGCAGGTCGTCGAAGGCGAGCTCGGCCGTGTCGGACTCGTCCTGCCCGACCTTGTCCAGCACCCGCCCGACGCTGAAGCCGTCCAGCGTGGTGTCGACGGCGAAGAGCGAGATGCCCTTGGCCTTCTTCTCCGGGCTGGTGCGGGCCGCGACGAGCACGAGGTCGGCCGAACCGCCGTTGGTGATGAAGGTCTTGGAGCCGTTGAGGACCCAGTCGTCGCCGTCCCGGACCGCCGTGGTCCTGAGGTTGGCCAGGTCCGATCCGCCGCCGGGCTCGGTCATGCCGATCGCGGTGACGATCTCGCCGCTCGCGCAGCCGGGCAGCCAGCGGGCCTTCTGCTCGTCGTTGGTGAGGTGCACCAGGTAGGGGACCGTGATGTCGGCGTGGATGCCGACACAGCTGGGCAGGGTCATGTTGACCTTGGCGAGCTCCTCGGTCAGCACGGCGTTGAAGCGGTAGTCGCCCGCCTCGGAGCCGCCGAACCCCTCGGGGATCTCCAGGCCCAGGAAGCCCTGCTTGCCCGCGGCCAGCCAGAAGTCACGGTCGAGCCCATGGTGCTCGGCGTACGTCTCGAGGTGAGGGGTGACCTCACGCTCCAGGAACTGCTTGACCGAGGCGCGGAAGGCCTCGTGGTCCTCGTCATAGATCTCGCGCTTCATGACCGCTATGTTACCCGCGAGTCACACATGGTCGAATCAGCTCGAAGTCGTCTCGGCGCCCCTGCGGGCGACGTACGCTCACCACGCCGATTCATCACCCCGGGGAGCGGGCACAGCGGTGGCAGACAACGAGACGTGGATCCGTCCGCGGGCACAGGCGTGGGGCAACGCAGCCCAGCGCGCGGTCCTGCACGCCATCGCCGAGGACGTGGCGAAGCGCTCGGGCCACAAGGTCGCGGCCATCGAGGCCCTGCGTTCCGACGGATTCCTGGAGTTCGTGGCCGTCGCGGGAGACGCCGAGGCCGGCGAGGAGATGATCGGCAGGGCCTCGCCGCTGTCACTGGACCACATCACCGGGCTCGGGCTCGAGATGGAGGGGTGGGTGCACATCCCCAGCGAGCGACTCGACGAGCACGCCCGCGCCTGGCTGGCGGAGTACGGACACAGGCCCGAGGCGCCTGCGTCACCGGTCCCCCTGGGGTGGGACCCGGACGACCAGCTCGTGCGCCTGCTGGAGAACGAGGACGGCGAGCTGCGCGGGATCCTCTACCTGGACGAGCCCCTCACGGGGATGCGCCCGACGCCCGAGTCGCTCGCTGCGGTGAACGACGAGATCGCCGTGATGTTCGAAGCCATTGTCAGCATCGTCGAGCGCGAGCTGTTCGGCGAGCAGGTCCGGATGCTCGCCCAGGCGCGCAAGGCGATGAGCAGCGTGCCCCGGGGGTTGGGGGTCGGCGACTTCCTGAGCGAGATGTCGGACGCCATGGTCGCGGCCATGCCGTTCGACTACGTCGACGTCCTCCTCGCGGGAGTGCCGGCGCCGTCCCTCGAGCCCCACACCGAGTTCCTCGAGGACCAGATGCACCAGGTGTGGCTCCGGAGGGGGCACCTGGTGGTCGAGCCCGCCCAGACGTGGGGCGTGGCGGACACCGCGGTCGACACACCTCCGGTCATGTGCGACTTCATGAAGGACCGGGGCGTCCAGTCGTTGCTCCTGGTGCCGATCGGGATGGGCGAGGACTACTTCGGGACGATGTGCCTGGGGCGCGCCGGCGGCGGCCCGCGGTGGATCGACTCCGAGATCAATGCCTGCGTCGCGGTCGCCGGGGACGTGGCGGGCGTGGTCCTCGATGCCCGGCTGAGGGAGCGGGAGCGGGAGCTCAACGCCGAGCTCCGGGGCATCAACGACTACCGCCGCGACATGGTCACCACCCTGGCCCACGAGCTCCGCAACCCCGTCAGCGTCCTGTGGACGCAGCTGGAGCTCGTCGCGATGGACCAGGAGGCCGGGCCGATCAGCGACTCCCTCGCGGCGATGGAGCGATCAGCCCGCAGGATCGAGGACATGATCGAGGACCTGATGGCGCTCGCGACGGTCAGCGACCCTGACCGTCGTACGGCGCTCGTCCCGGTCGACCTGTCGGCGCTGGTGCGGGAGTGCGCCGAGTTCCTCGCGCCGATGGCAGCGCGCGCCGGGCAGGAGCTCAGCCTGAGCGTTGTCGACGACGTCGTCGTCAGCGGTGAGGCAACGGGCCTCCAGCGGATGGTGACCAACCTGCTGTCCAACGCGTTCAAGTACACCCCGGCGGGTGGCCGGGTGTCGCTCTCGCTGGCCCCGGAGTCGGACGCAGGTCGGGCCGGAGTCCGGCTCACCTGCGTCGACACCGGGATCGGCATCGACGCCTCCGAGGTCGACGAGGTATTCACGCCGTTCTTCCGCTCCGCCAGCCGGGAGGCACGACAACGACCCGGCACCGGTCTGGGGCTCGCCATCACCGAACGGGTCATCAAGGCGCACCAGGGGACGGTGGGAGTGGAGTCGGAGCTGGGTGTGGGCACCACGTTCACGGTGTGGCTCCCGCTGGCGGAAGCAGCCGACGTACGGTGACGTGATGTCCCTCAACGGGCTGCTCGCCGCGCTCGTCCACGTGCTCCTGGTCGTCACCGCCACCCCGGTGCCCGTCGTGCCCCTGCACGCTCGACCCGCCGCGCCGACGACGGACGGTACGCAGCCCGAGTCGGCTGCCGGCTTCGGCAGCGTCCCGCCGGTCTGGCTCGGCACGCGTGTGCTCCCCGAGGACCCGGGCAACGGCTACGGCGAGGTCCGGCCGACTCCACCCGTGATGCGTGCGCGGCGCTGGACGCTGCCCGACGACGTACGCATGCTGCCGGGACGCGGCTACGCCAGCAAGGTCGTCTCGCCCGCCCCGGGACGGGTGATCCGCCGCTCGAGCTGGAAGCCGGGATGCCCGGTCGCGGCGACCGACCTGGCGTGGGTCCGACTCGCCTTCTGGGGCTTCGACGGCCAGCGCCACACGGGTGAGCTGCTGGTCCACCGTTCGGTGGCCGACGACATCGCCCAGGTCTTCGGTGTGCTCTATCGCAAGCGGTTCCCGCAGGAGCAGGTCGGCATCGTGCGGACCTTCGACCCGGACGCGCCGAGCACCGGCGACGGCAACGGGACCGGCGCGTTCGTCTGCCGCCCCTCGACAGGGGCGTCGTACTTCTCACAGCACGCCTACGGCCTGGCCCTCGACCTCAACTCGTTCCAGAACCCCTACGCCAAGGGGTCGGTGGTGCTGCCCGAGCTGGCTTCGTCCTACCTGGACCGCGGCCGGATGCGTGCGGGGATGGTCACCCCGGACGGCCCGGTCGTGCGCGCTTTCACCCGGATCGGCTGGACGTGGGGCGGCACGTGGCGTCGCTCCAAGGACTACATGCACTTCAGCCGGAGCGGCCTGTAGGCAACGGTTCGTCCACAGCTTCGAGCACGGCCTGGGCAAAATGTCCCGGTGAGCGGCATCCCCGCCTACGATCCTGCACGTGGGAAGGACGATTTCGCGATGGACCAGGGGCGGGCAGGGGAGCGACGCACGCGCGACCTGAGCTGGGGTGACGGGCGTGCTCGGGCGCTGATGCATGCCCTGGCCCGGGACGCTGCCGCCCGCGCGGGCTTCCGGGTGTGCGCGATCGAGGTCGTGCGCCCCAAGGGTCTGCTGGAGTTCGTCGCGATCCACGGCGACCCGACCAGCGCCGATGAACGCCTCGGCACCGCCTCCCGGTTGGCCGACATGCAGCTCGTCTTCGGGCACGGGGAGTCATTCGGCTACTTCGTGTGGATCCCTGCTGAGAACGTCCCGGAGTCGCTGCGCGAGCACATGGACGACCTCGTCGTCATCCCGGACCTGCCGGCGCCGCAAGGTCCGGGGGACTGGCATCCGCTGGACATGCTGGTCGCCAAGATCGCCGACGAGCACGGCGACCTGCGCGCGCTGCTCTACCTCGACGACCCGGTCGACCGCAAGCGCCCGGACCAGGCGCGCCTGCTGGAGATCTCCTCTGCGTTGACCGTGCCGCTGCTCTCGGTCGTCACCCTCGTCGAGCGCGAGGAGTACGCCGACCACATGCGAGTCATCCGGGCCACTCGCCGGCTGGCCAGGTCCAACCCGGCCCGCCATGACGTCGGCCACCTCCTGCGGCAGGCGCGCTCGACACTGCTCGGGGCGTTGTCGGTCGACGAGATCGAGATCCGCGTCTTCCTCGACCACGACTCCGAGACCCCTGACAGCCTGGGCCTGGCCACGGCGCCGGACGTGGGACGGGCGCTCGACGAAGCGACCGCTCGGGCGTGGCGCGAGCAGCGGGTGCTGATCATCGAGCCCGACTACATCTGGGGAGACACCCAGCTCCACGCCACCCACGCGGCCTGGTTCACCAAGGCCCTCGACACCGCCGGGTTCGAGGCCGTCGTCGTTGCTCCGGTCGGGGTCGACGACGAGGTGCTCGGCCTGCTCATGGCCGCCCGACGCACCGGGTCCCGCCGCTGGACCGACGGGGAGGGCGCCGCAGTCCTCGAGCTCGGGCACGACCTGGGGCGGGCCATCGCCAACGCGCACGCCACCCAGCGCGAGCGAGGGCTGCTCCAGGAGCTCCGCGAGCTCGAGGAGGCCAGGCACCGTTTCCTGCGCGAGCTCACGCACGAGATCAACAACCCGATGACGGTGATCGCCGCCAACGCCGAGTTCCTCGCCAGCAGCGAGTTCGCCGACGAGCGCGACAACCGGCGCGCCCAGGCCATCCTGCGTGGCACCGAGCGGCTGGGTGATCTGCTCGAGGGCCTGGCGATGCTGTCGCGCGTCAGCGACCCGCAGAACCCGCCCACCATGAGGCCCATCGACCTCGTCCCCATCATCGAGGCGACCCTGGGGTCGATGGCGGCTGTCGCGGAGCGGGACCAGATCACCCTCACCCTCGTCGGCGACAGCCGTCCAGCGTTGGTCCACGCGGACGCCCGAGAGGTCGCCAGCGCGGTGAGCAACCTGGTCGACAACGCGGTCAAGTACTCCGACCCGGGCGACGAGATCTGGCTCGGTGTCGAGCACCAGCCCGACGGCACCGTCACCTTCACGTGCAAGGACGAGGGGATCGGCATCTCCGAGGTCGACCAGCGCCATCTCTTCCTCCCGCTGTTCCGCTCGACCAACGAGGAGGCGCTGAACCGTCCCGGTACGGGCCTGGGGCTGGGCATCGTGCGCGAGATCATGCAGCGCCACGGCGGACGGGTGGACGTCGAGTCACGCCTGGGCCGCGGCACCTCGGTCAGGCTGCACTTTCCGGGGCTGCCTCAGGACGAGGACCGTCAGCGGCGAGGTTCTTCCGGGTAGATGCTCCTCGTCCGGGGCGGGTTCATCCGGCCATCTCCTGCTGCGACTCGAGGGCGTCTGACGAGGACAGCAGGAACCGCTCGACGAATTCGTCGTACGCGACGGGCTCACCTATCAGGTAACCCTGCGCCAGGTCGACACCCTCGTTGCGCACGACCTCGAGGATGGCCGGATCGCTGACGAACTCGGCCACCGTCTGCTTGCCGAGGTCGCGTGCGATACCGACGATCGAGCGCATGATCGAGCGGTCGATGCTGGAGCGGTGACAGTTGGCAACGAACTCGCCGTCGATCTTCACGTAGTCGAACAACAGGTGCTTGAGGTAGTAGAACGAGCCGAAGCCGGCCCCGAAGTCGTCCAGGGCGAACTTGCACCCCAAGGTGGTGATCCGCTGCGCGAACTGCCGAGCCAGCTCGACATCGGCCACGGCCGCCGTCTCGGTGATCTCGAGGATCAGCGCCGTGGGATCCACGTCGTGGTGGCTGAGGGCGTCGACGATGGTCTGCTCGATGCGGGGGTTGCCGATGGAATGGCCCGAGAGGTTCACCTCCAGCTGGAAGTCCGGGTCGTGTCGCCGCAGCTCGGCAAGCATGGCGACGCTCTTCTTCACGACCCAGCAGTCCATGGCCGGCGCAAGTCCGGCCCGCTCGGCGATGTAGAGGAACCGTGACGGGAGCACGAGCTCGTCGGTGTCGGAGAGCCGGAGGAGCACCTCGGCTGAGCGGATGGCACCGGTCGACAGGTCGAGGATGGGCTGGAGGTGAAGAGTGAAGTCGTCGTTCTTGAGCGCTTCTTCGATCCTTCCACGCCACTCCAGCCGCGCCCCCGACCGTGGCTGACGGAAGGTCTGCTCATCGAGGACTATGTAACGGTCGCGGCCGGCATCCTTCGCGTCGTACATGGTCATGTCAGCGAGCGCCAGCAGGTCCGTGCTGTGCGCCTGGGCGGCCTTCAGGGTCACCACGCCCACGCTCGCGGTGACCCGCCTGCGGGTGCCCTCCAGGGTGGCGGTGTACTCCCGGATGCGCTCGACGACCATACGGGCGACCACCTCTGCCTCGGCGCGGTCGGCATCGGGCAGCAGGATCGCGAACTCGTCACCTCCCAGGCGGGCCACGACGTCCGTGGAACGCACTCCGCTGCGGAGGAGGGCGGCGGCGGAGATGATGAGCTGGTCACCCGCCCCATGGCCGAGGGTGTCGTTGACTTCCTTGAAGTTGTCGAGGTCCAGGAGCAGAAGTGCCCCTGACGGGCCGTGCCGCTCGCAGCGCTGCTGGTGCCGGACCAGCTCCTCGTCGAAGCGGCGGCGGTTGGCCAGGCCGGTCAGGGCGTCGTGGTCGGCCAGGTGTGCCAGCCGCAGCTCGTAGCGACGTCGCTCGGAGACGTCGACGACGTTGACCAGCAGGATGTCGTCGTCACCGTCGGCGCCCTTCAACATCCGGCTGCTGAGCAGGACGTGGACCTCGTGCCCTTCGGCGGCTCGCACGGTCCAGTCGGACTCCACCAGGGCGCCATGGCCGGCCGCGGTCCGCTCGAGGTGGCTGGTGAGGTCCTCGTGGTCGGGAGCCGACAGGGAATCGAGGGACACCCCATCCAGTCCTCCCGGGACCTCCCCGAGGATGGCTTCCAGGGCCTCGTTGGCCCGGATGACCACTCCGTGGAGCGAGAGCACGGCCACGCCGTGGGGCGAGTCGGAGAACAAGCGCTCGGCCCGCACCTTGGCGGCCAGCATGGCTCGCTCACGGAATCGCTCCCGGCTCACGTCGCTCGCCTTGATCAGCACGCGGGGACCGTCGAGCTCGGGCGGCAGGGCGGTGACCACGACCTCGAGCTCGGCCCCGGTGATCGTCCCGCGCATCTCCGCCGTGACCACCTCACCGGTCAGAGCCCGTGCCACGGCGTCGGACAGCAGCGCGAGGTTGTCCGTGTTGGAGTGGTCGCCGAGCCAGCGACCCTCGGCCCCGATGAGGCCCTGACCCATCGCGCCGCCTCCGCTGACCATGTGGATGATCAGGTTCTCGTCGACGGTGATCAAGGTGGTGTCCGGGAGATGGTCGACAGCGATACGCCAGCGCGCCTCCGACTGGCTGAGCGCACGCTCGGCGATCACCGCCGGTGTGGTGTCGATCGCCACGCCGAGATACCCGGTGACAGTGCCGTCGTCGTCCTTGAGGTCCGTGATCGCCAGCCGCACGTACAGTCTCGTGCCGTCTCGCTTGATGTAGGTCCAGATGCGGCTGGTGGCGCCCCGGCGCGCCAGCTCCGCGAAGACCCCGAACCCCGGCTCGACGCCGAGCTCCTCGGCCACCTCGGCGACCTCGGTGAGGTCGTGGAAGACACCCGGGTCGTGCTGGCCGACCACGTCGTCCTCGGAGTATCCCAGCAGCTCCTCTGCGCCGGCGCTGAACGCCGTGATCGTGCCGGTGGCGTCGGTCGCGATCATGCTGGTGAGCCGGGCGCTTTCCATGATCTGCGCGATCTGGGCCACCGCCATGTTGGCGCGCTGCGACTCCTGGGCCAGCTGCTCGACCACGCGATGGACGGTCGGTGCCACGAGGAGGGCGAAGGACGACCAGATCATGGCCCGCGGCCAGTCGTCGGGCGCGTAGTCGGGGGCCCCGATCACGAGGAGCGGCACGATGAAGACCGCGGCGGTCAGGATCCCCGCGAGCAGCACGTCGCGGCGCGTGCCGGTGAGTGCCAACCAGAGGACGGGCAGGGCTACGAGGGTGGCAAGCCCGGACGTGGTGCCGCCCGTCATGTCGCGAGCGACGGCCACCACCACGAAGAAGAGGAAGGGCGCCAGCGGGTCGACCCAGCTCCGCGTGGCCCGGCGGATGCTCAGGACCACGGACGCGAGTGCCAGGGCGAAGGCCACGAGCATGACCGACATCCCCGCCACGGACCCGTTCGTGGGCCTGATGAGCGCCGCTGCGAGGCCCACCAGTGCGACCGCCACGAAGGGCGCCAGCGTGTGGAGGGTGGGGCGATCTCCCTCGACGACGTACGGCGCACCCACGGCCTTGCGCAGTCGTTGCACGAAGCCCAGCGGCCGGGCACTCACGACGTCGGCCCTGGCCGAGCCCGCCTGAGCTGGGAAGTCATGCCACGATGGTGGACCAGAGGAGGGGGTCCTGTGGCATGAATGGGTATTTTGTGTAGTGCCCGTGTCTTTTCTGATCCGTCTGTCGCAGGCCCGGCTGCTCAGATCCCGTTCCTGTCCGATCGTGCCGATCGACCACCCGTAGGGGTGCGAGCACGTGGAGCGGGGCTGTCGCTCTGCGGTAGACAGAGCGCCATGGCGGACGAGGGAGGAACGTCGAACGCAGTGGCGTTCGAAGGGAAGTGGCAGGGGCCGGTCGTGGCCACGTCGGTGCATGCCGGGCACGGACTGCGCCCCGAGCTCGCCGAGGCGATGGTGCTCGACGAGGCCGAGCGGTTCCGGGAGGAGGATCCCTTCACCGACCGCATCGCAGCCGTCGTGCCCGACCGCGTGATCACGTCGCGCTCCCGCTTCGAGGCCGACCTCAACCGGCCGCGCCGGGAGGCGGTCTACCGCAGCCCCGACGACTGCTGGGGCCTGGACGTGTGGCGCGGCGGCGTGCTGTCCGACGAGCTCTTCGCGGGCAGCCTCGAGACGTACGACGCGTTCTACGACGCCCTGGCGCCTCGCCTGGACGCGCTCGCGGAGCGGGGCCCCTTCGTGCTGCTCGACGTGCACTCCTACAACCACCGGCGCGACGGCGCTCACGAGCCGCCCGCCCCCGTGTCGGAGAACCCCGAGGTCAACGTCGGTACGGGCAGCCTCGACCAGGACATGTTCGGCCCCCTCGTCGATCGGTTCATGGGCGAGCTCCGCCGGGCGTCGATCGGCAGCGGTCCCCTCGACGCCCGGGAGAACGTGGCCTTCGAGGGCCGGAACCTGGCGTGGTGGGTGCACGACCGCTATCCCCGGGTCGGGTGCGTCCTGGCGCTGGAGTTCAAGAAGACCTTCATGGACGAGTGGAGCGGCGAGCTCGACGAGGCACGGCTCCGGGCCGCGCAGGACGCCCTGGCGGCCACCCTTCCCGGCCTGCACGAAGAGCTGGAGCGGCTTCGGTGACCGGCACCGGTGGGCGAGCCGGGCTGAGCGCGGCAGACCTGGCGGTGGACCACCGGTTGGCGCTGCTGGCGGGGAGCTTTCGTTTCCTGCTCGACATCACACCGATGGACGCAGACGACCTGCGCGAGGCCTTCCTCGACGGCCGCGACCCCGACCCAGCCTTCACCTACCGCGACCTGGAGGACGACCCGGACGTCGTCCGGGCCGAGCTGGACTCGGTCGACCTCGGCGCGGTCGAGGACCCGGTCCTCGGGCAGATGCTCCGCGCCAAGCACCGCGAGATGGAGCTCCAGCTCGACATGCTCGAGGCGCGTGACACCGACGACTTCCTCCCGCTGAGCGTCGAGCTCTACGGCGGCGTGTCGCCGACGCTGCGCAAGCAGGCGGAAGGGCTGCTCGCGAGCATCACCCGCACCGAGCCCTCGGGTGAAGCGCTCGATGCTGACGAGTTCCTGGCCATGGCCGAGGAGGAGATCGCCCGCTATCGCGACGAGGACCCCGACCTCGCCATGCACGCGGAGGTCAGGCCGGACGTCAACGGCGTCATGGTGTCGGGGGACGTCCTGCTCATCGGGCCGGAGACCAAGGTGCAGCGCGAGCGTGCGCAGGCGCTCCTTCACCACGAGGTCGGCACCCACCTGGTCACCCAGGCCAATGGCAGCCACCAGCCGATCAAGGTGCTGGGGGTCGGTCTGGCCGGGTACGACGAGACCCAGGAGGGCCTGGCCGTCCTCGCCGAGATCGCCTGCGGGGGGCTCACCGCCTTCCGGCTGCGTCAGCTCGCCAGCCGGGTCGTGACCGTCCACCGGATGATCGGCGGGGCGTCGTTCGCCGAGGCGCACGAAGCCCTGGTCGAGGACGACTTCCCTGCCGGCAGCGCCTACACGACCGTCATGCGCGTCTACCGCTCCGGCGGCGTGACCAAGGACGCCATCTACCTCCGTGGGCTCGTCGAGCTCCTCGAACACCTCGGTGCCGGCGGCTCGCTCGACCGGCTGTGGCTGGGCAAGTTCGCCCTGCGCGACCTGCCGCTGATCGGCGACCTGCAGGACCGAGGGCTGCTCCGGCCGCCCCGGGTCCTGCCGCGCTACCTGCACGACCCGGCGAACCACGCCAACCTGGCCCGCGCAGCCGGGACCGAGGACCTCAGCACGCTCCTGGAAGGACACGCATGAAGATCGGGTTCGTCGTCAACGACATCGCGACCGAGAAGGCCGAGTACACCACCAACCGGCTCGCCCTGGCGGCCAAGGAGATGGGTCACGAGGCCTGGTACATGGGCATCGGGGACTTCGCCTACCAGCCCGACGGTTCGTTGAGCACCAGGGCTCGGGCGGGCAAGGCCAAGTCCTACCGCTCGCTCGAGCGCCACCTGGACGATGTCCTGAAGCCCGACGTCGAGCAGCTCATCGGGATGGAGGAGTTCGACGTCGTCATGCTGCGCAACGACCCCGCGGACGACGCGGAGACCGATCCGTGGCGCAACAATGCCGGCGTCGCCTTCGGCCAGCTCATCGCCTCCAGCGGCGTGCTGGTCGTCAACGACCCGACCAGCCTGGCCAACGCGCTGTCCAAGGCCTACTTCCAGCACTTCCCCGAGGTCGTCCGCCCGCGCACCCTCATCTCGCGCGACGAGGACATGATCGAGGACTTCATCACCGAGCTCGGCGGCAAGGCGGTGCTCAAGCCGCTGCAGGGCTCCGGCGGAGCGGGCGTCTTCCTCATCGACCGCAAGGAGTCGCCCAACCTCAAGCAGATCATCGAGGCCATCTCGCGCGACGGCTACGTCGTCGCCCAGGAGTTCCTGCCCGAGGCGGTCAACGGTGACGTGCGGATGTTCGTGATGAACGGCCAGCCGCTGATGGTCGACGGCAGCTACGCCGCGTTCCGTCGTACGAACTCGACCAAGGACATCCGCTCCAACATGTCGGCCGGTGGCAAGGCGGTCAAGGTCACCGTCACCGACGCGATGCTCGAGATGGTCGAGATCGTGCGCCCCAAGCTGGTGAGCGACGGGATGTTCCTCGTCGGACTCGACATCGTCGGCGACAAGCTGATGGAGATCAACGTCTTCAGCCCTGGCGGCCTCGGCAGCGCGCAGGCCCTCTACGAGGTGAACTTCGCGCCCGCGATCATCGCCGAGCTCGAGCGCAAGGTGAACATCCGGCGCCACTACCCCGAGATCGACAACCGGTTGCTGGCCTCCGGCTGACCCACCCGCCGATATCTGAGGACGTGGTGAACGGATTCCTGGTGGATCCACGGTCGCCACGTCCTCAGATAGTCGGGTCACTACGGCGTGGGTCTTCCTACCCATGCGGGCGTATGCGATTGGGCAACCTGCCCGACGCGGTCAACGCTGCATTCCTCCTAGCGTCGAGAGACCATCCCGGCACCAGGAGGAACCATGTCCAGCGAACACATCGAGACCGTGATCATCGGCGCCGGCCAGGCCGGTCTGGCCACGGCGTACCACCTCACGAATCAGGGCCGCGACTGCGTCCTCCTGGATGCCAACGCACGGGTCGGCGACAGCTGGCGTCACCGCTGGGACACGCTGCGGCTCTACAGCCCCGCGAAGTACGACGGCCTGCCGGGCATGCCGTTCCCGGCCGACCCGTGGTCCTTCCCGCAGAAGGACGAGGTGGCCGCGTTCGTGGAGAGCTATGCACTCACCTTCGACCTGCCGGTGCGGATGAGCACGCACGTCACCGCCCTGGAGCGGCGCCCAGATGGTCACTTCTCGGTGGAGGTCGGGAGCGACACGATCACCTGCGACAACGTGGTCGTGGCGACCGGAGCCCACGGCCAGGCACCGAGCATCCCGGACTTCGGTGAGCAGCTCGACCCGAGCATCCGCCAGCTCCACTCGAGCCACTACCACCGCCCCGGCGACCTCCAGCCCGGCCCGGTTCTCGTGGTGGGCGCGTCGCACTCCGGCACCGACCTCGCCTACGAGGCCGCCGAGGCACATCCGGTCGTCTTGTGCGGCCGTGACCCCGGGCAGTTCCCGTTCCGACCCGAGCAGCGACGGGCCAAGCTCGTCTTCCCGTTCGTCGTCTTCGCGTGGCGGCACGTCCTGACGCGGCGTACGCCGATCGGGCGCAAGATGTTCCACGAGGTCCGCGCCCACGGCGGACCCATGATCCGGATCCACCGCGAGGACCTGGCGGCCCGTGGAGTCGATCGGCGTACCGCGCGCATGGTCGGTGTCGAGGACGGCCTGCCCCTCCTCGACGACGGGACCGTCGTGCCGGTCACCAACGTGGTGTGGGCGACCGGCTTCCGCCAGGCCTTCGACTGGATCAGGATCCCGGTGCTCGGCGAGGACGGCTGGCCCCGGGAGATGCGTGGCGTCGTCGACGACGTGCCGGGGCTGTTCTTCTGCGGGCTCGCCTTCCAGTACGCATTCGGTTCGATGGTCTTCCCCGGTATCGGGCGGGACGCGGAGTTCCTCTCCCGCCAGATCCTCGCCAGGGCCACGGAGCGTCCTATGCTCGTTGCGAGGTGAGGACCGGTGGACGTCGTCGAGCAGCTGCTGCAGGCTCGGGAGGCGTTCGACCGTCGCGACTGGGTCGCCGCCTACGAAGGTCTGTCGTCAGCGGGGAACGATGCCCTCCTCGCTGCCGACTTCGCCGACCTCGCGACTGCAGCGTTTCTCGTCGGCCGGCACAACGACTGCATCCAGGCGCTCCAGCGAGCCCACCGGGCTCACCTCGACGCGGGCAACCAGTCGGGCGCCGTCCGGTGCGCCTTCTGGTTGGCCATGACCCTGATGGACCGCGGTGAGGTCGCCGTCGCGAGCGGCTGGATCTCCCGTGCCGAGAGGCTGCTCGACCGAAGTGCGGAGGACACGGTCGAGCACGGGTACGTCCTCTTCTTCTGGATGCTCCGACACATCCTGGGTGGCGACCCGGAGACCGCCCTCGCGGAGGCGGTCGCCCTGACGGCGTACGGCGAGCGCTTCGAGGACGGGGACCTCCTCGCGGCGGGCCTGATGGCTCAGGGACGCTGCCTGCTCTACCTGGGACGGGTGCCCGAAGGCGTACGCCTGCTCGACGAGGCCATGATCGGCGTCTCCACGGGAGAGGTGTCGCCGATCTTCGCCGGGCACACCTACTGCTCCCTCATCGAGGCATGCCAGGAGATCTCGGACTTCGACCGGGTGGCGCAGTGGACGACCGCGCTGACCACGTGGTGCGGAGCCCAGGTCGGGCTGGTGCCCTTCACCGGTCAGTGCGCGGTCCACCGCGGTCAGGTGATGCGGGTCCGCGGTGCGTTCGACCAGGCCATCGCCGAGCTCGACGCCGCCGTCGCGCGCTACATCTCGTCCGGCACTCCGGCGCCGGCCGGTCTGGCCCTCGCGGAGAAGGGTGACGTGCTGCGCATCCGCGGGGAGTACGCCGCCGCCGAGGTGGCGTTCGACCAGGCAGTCGGCTTCGGTCACGATCCCCAGCCCGCGCACGCCCTCCTGATGCTCGCCCGCGGGCGCACCGAGGGCGCCGGTTCGGAGGTCCGCCGGGCACTGCGCGAACCTCGCGACCCGATCCATCGCTCGCACCTGTTGCCAGGCGCGATCGACGTGCTGCTCGCGGGGGACGATGTCGCGGGGGCCACCTCGCTGGTCGCCGAGCTGGAAGCGCTCGGGAACGCGTTCGACTCGAGCTCCGTCAGCGCAATGGCGGGTCATGCCGCCGGGGCGCTGGCCCTTGCCGAGGACCGACCCGAAGATGCGCTGGAGGCGCTCCGGGGAGCGTTGGAGCGGTGGCAGTCGCTCGACTGGCCCTACGAAGCAGCCCGGACGCGAGTCCTCCTGGGTCGGGCGCTGCGAGCACTGGACGACGAGCAGTCCGCCGAGGTCGAGATCACGGCCGCAGCGGCGTCCCTCACGGCGCTGGGCGCGGCGCCGGCCGCCGAGGAGGCCCATCGCCTGGGGGCACCGGGACGACTGCCGGGGGGTCTCACCGTCCGCGAGGCCGAGGTGCTGAGGATGGTGGCGTCCGGCAAGTCCAACCCGGCCATCGCCGCCGAGCTGGTCCTCAGCGAGAAGACCGTGGCACGTCACCTGAGCAACATCTTCACCAAGCTCGACGTCTCGTCCCGGACCGCTGCGGCCGCCTACGCGTTCGACCACGGACTCGCGTGACCGCAGGGGTCGCTGGCCTCCGGACGTGAGGGCCGATCGGCCCTTCTGCCGGCGGCAGCGCGAAGGCATCGTTGAAGACATGACGAAGCACAGATCCGGTGTCACGGCCGTGGTTGACGAGCGCTCCGGTCGGGTGCTCGGCTGGATCTGCGGGCTCTCGCTCCTGGTCGCCCCCTGGATCGCGGCCGGGGTGCTCGCCACCGTTGTCTCGCTGGCCGGACCCGAGAGCTGGAATCCCGAGACGACCTTCCCCTGGCTCCTGCTCGCGACCTTCGTCACCGGTGTGGGAGCGCTGATCTACGGAAGTGTCCGCAGCCGTGGCTTCAGGCGGGGCGCAGTTCCGGGCGCTGTCGTCGCGCTGGTCATCATGGTCGGCCTCTACGTCGTCGCTCTCGTCCTCCAGTAGACACGGGACGGGCCGACGGCGCTCGTTGGACCGTCTCAGCTCAGTAGTACCAAGGGCAGCGGGGCACGCTCAGCGGCTGTTGTCGGAACATTCGACCGGCTGCGGGGCGGCAGGAAGCCCTCCTCAGTTGGGCCCTGTCGCGCGCGATTGAATCGGTCTAGGGTCGACGAAACATGGCTCTGGGAGGATCCAATGAAACTCGCTCGACTACTTGCCCCCGCGGCGGCCGCGGCGTTGGTGGTGACCGGGTTGACCACCCTGTCCGCCACGGCAGCCGATCCGACATCCTGCGATGTCAGGGTCAACAACACCCAGAAGAAGCTGCTGAAGTGTGTGACGGTCGACGGTGTGCGCGAGCACCAGGCGGCGTTGCAGGCAATAGCGGACGACAACAACGGAATCCGTACGTCCGGCACTCCGGGCTATGACGCGTCCGTTGCCTACGTGCAGGAGCGGATGGAGGCGGCGGGGTACGACGTGACCGTGCAGCCCTTCGACTTCCAGACTTTTATTCAGTTGTCCCCGACCGTCCTCGAGCAGGTTTCTCCGCCGCCCCCGGCTCCCATCGTCACCAACATCATGTCCTACTCGGGCAGCGGCGATGTCACGGCGAACGTGACAGCGTTGCCCGCCCCTCCTGGCGACGGCACCCCCGGTTGCGAGCCGAGCGACTTCGCCGGCTTCACGGCCGGGACGATCGCTCTGATCAGCCGGGGAAGCTGCTCCTTCGCGGCCAAAGCGGCGAACGCCGACGCCGCAGGCGCGGTTGGTGTGGTCATCTACAACAACATCCCAGGCACCTTGAACGGCACCCTGGGCAGCACGTTCAGCCTCGACATCCCGGTGACTTCCGTGTCCCAGGACGTCGGACAAGCACTGGCCGCCACGCCGGCCCTCGTGCTGCGACTCAAGACCGACACGTTCCGCGGCACGGCCACGACCTACAACGTCATCGCGGAGACGCCAGGCGGTAACGCGTCCAACGTGGTGATGGCCGGGGCCCACCTCGACTCCGTCAACGCCGGACCCGGCATTCAGGACAACGGCTCGGGAAGTGCCGCGCTGCTGGAGGTCGCCGAGCAGATGGCGAAGGTCAAGCCGCGCAACAAGGTCAGGTTCGCTTGGTGGGGTGCCGAGGAGTCCGGCCTGGTGGGCTCGACGTACTACGTCAACAATCTCGCCCCCGCCGAGCAGGACGCGATCACGCTGTACCTGAACTTCGACATGATCGGATCGCCGAACCACGTGTTCTTCATCTACGACGGCGATGACTCCGACGGCGTGGGCGCCGGCCCCGGGCCCGCGGGATCGGCTCAGATCGAGACGCTCTTCGAGTCCTACTACGACTCGATCGGCGAGCCCTTCAAGGGCACCGACTTCAGCGGACGTTCGGACTACGGCCCGTTCATCGCCGTCGGCATCCCGTCCGGCGGGTTGTTCACGGGAGCGGAAGGCATCAAGACTCCCGAAGAGGCTGCGGTGTGGGGAGGCATCGCCGGCGCCCAGTACGACCCCTGCTACCACCTGGCGTGCGACACCTACGACAACATCAACCTGGACGCGCTCGACGTCAACTCCGACGCAGTGGCCTTCGCTGTGCTCCAGTACGCGATGAACACCGAAGGGATCAACGGCGTCCGAGGCAAGGGCAACTTCAAGCCCCCGGCCCCGGAGAAGACCGAAGCACCCAGCGTGGCGTAGACCGCCCTCGGCTGGGGAGGGAACTGAACCAGCAGGTCCCTCCCCAGCCGGATGGCTGATCACACGTTGAAGCGGAACGATCACGTGGGTTTCGGCTGTTGTTGGTCAGCGCCGACTGCTGCCGGAAGACACGGACTGACCTGCGGAAACGCGATCACGGGACCCTTGGACATCGTTGGCGATCGTCGGTCTCGGCCGGACTTATTGCGGACACAGGCCGGATCGAGGACTCGGCCCTCATAGGGCTGCAGGATCTCGACGATCAGCCGGACGATGGAGTAGGGCTTGCCCTCCTGCGCGGCGAAGTCGGAGAGGAAGTCCTCGTAGACCTGCGCAAACGCGCCAGATCAGTAGTACCAGGGGTACGGCGACCAGTCCGGCTCGCGCTTCTCGAGGAACTGGTCGCGGCCCTCCTGCGCCTCGTCCGTCATGTAGGCCAGGCGGGTGGTTTCGCCCGCGAACAGCTGCTGGCCGACGAGGCCGTCGTCGAGGAGGTTGAACGAGTACTTCAGCATCCGCTGCGCGGTGGGGGACTTGCCGTTGATCTTGCGGCCCCACTCGAGCGCCTCGCGCTCGAGGTCGGCGTGGTCGACGACGCGGTTGACCGCACCCATCGTGTGCATCGTCTCGGCGTCGTACTCCTCGCCGAGGAAGAAGATCTCGCGGGCGAACTTCTGGCCGACCTGGCGGGCGAGGTAGGCCGAGCCGTAGCCGCCGTCGAAGGACCCGACGTCGGCGTCGGTCTGCTTGAAGCGGGCGTGCTCGCGGCTGGCGAGCGTGAGGTCCGCGACCGCGTGCAGGCTGTGTCCGCCACCGGCCGCCCAGCCGGGCACGACGCAGAGGACGATCTTCGGCATGAACCGGATCAGCCGCTGGCACTCCAGGATGTGGAGCCGTGCGAGCCTGGCCTTGTCGATGGGGTTGGGCTCGGCGCCTGCGTCGCCCCCCGTACGTGGCTCAGTGCCGTCCGTCTCGTACTGGTAGCCGGCCCGGCCGCGGATCCGCTGGTCGCCGCCGGTGCAGAAGGCCCACTTGCCGTTCTTGGCGCTGGGACCGTTGCCGGTGAGGATCACGCATCCCACGTCCGCGGACATCCGGGCGTGGTCGAGGGTGCGCAGCAGCTCGTCGACCGTATGGGGCCGGAACGCGTTGAGCACGTCCGGACGGTCGAAGGCGATCCGGACGGTGCCGTGCGCGCGGGCGCGGTGGTAGGTCAGGTCGGTCAGGTTCTCGAAGCCGGCTACGACGTCCCACGCCTCGTTGTCGAAGATCTCGCTGACGCCCTCGATCGCACTCATGCGGGGTCCCTGCGACGTGCATCGGTGGAGCGAAGCGGAGGAGAAGAACGTCGTGGGGTGTTCATGCGGGGAGGGTATCGAGCGAGAGGTGGGCGGACGCTGGAAGATCGGCGCGCGCCGTGGTGTTGTGTCAGGCATGGCACTGACTGGCACCTATGTCCCGAGCGCGGCCCAGTGGGTCCGCGACCAAGTGGCCGAGTACGAGGCGACCAACGGCGAGAAGGCCAACACCCTGCGCGACACCGGCTACCCCATCGTCGTGATCACGTCGGTGGGCTCGTCCTCGGGCAACCTCCGCAAGAACCCGGTCATGCGCGTCGAGCGCGACGGCGCCTACCTCGCGGTGGCGTCCAAGGGCGGCGCACCGGAGGACCCGGCGTGGGCGGACAACTTTCGCCAGCATCCCGAGGTCGACCTCCAGGACAAGGCGGAGAAGCACACCTACCGCGTGCGCGAGCTCTCCGGTGAGGAGCGCGAGGACTGGTGGCAGCACGCCGTGGCCACGTGGCCGACCTACGCGTCGTACGCCGAGAAGACCGACCGGCTGATCCCGCTGTTCCTGCTCGAGCGATGACCTGAGCGTCCGGCACGCGACAATGTCGCCGTGACCACCCAGGCAGCGGCGCGCTCGGCCTTCGACGAGCCTGTCGACGCCCCACCGGCGCGATGGGTCGGGGCGCTGATCCTGCTGAACCTGGGCGTGATGGCCGGTTGGTTCGGCCCGATCCAGGTGCTGCTGGCGCAGCAGGCCGACCGGATCGCGAGCGCCGAGCCCGGCGGGATGAGCAAGGAGCTGCTGCTCGCCGTCGTGCTCTTCACCGGCGCCGCAGTCTCGTTGCTCGCCAACCCCGTGTGGGGTGCGTTCTCCGACCGCACCCGTTCCCGCCTCGGGCGTCGGGTGCCGTGGGTCCTCGGCGGTGTCGTCGTCGGCGCCGCCGCGCTGCTCCTGCTCTCGGTGGCCGACAACGCGATCCTGATGGTCGTCGCGTGGAGCCTCGTCCAGCTCGCCCTCAACGCGGCGTGGGCAGGCGGAGTCGCCGCGGTGCCCGACCAGGTGCCCGTCGGGCGGCGCGGACTGATCGGCGGGTTGGTGGCCATCGCCGGCACCGTCGGGGTGCTGCTCGGCATCAAGATCGCGGAGCTGACCGGGTCGATCGCGCAGGGATACATGGTCATCGCCGTCGTGATGCTGGTGCTCTCGGTGCCCTACCTCCTCGGCTCGCGTGACGTCGCCCTCCCGCCCGACCACCACCTCGAGCCGATGGACTGGCGCAAGCTGCTCCGCTCGCTCTGGGTCTCCCCGCGCGAGCACCCCGACTTCGCCTGGGCGTGGCTCACCAGGCTGCTGGTCAACCTCGGCAACTGGATCGCGCTCAACTACCTCTACTACTTCCTCACCGACGGCCTCGGCTACGGCGACGACGACGCCACCGCCCGGCTCGGTGTGCTCGTGCTGATCTACGGCACCGCCACGGTCGCCACGACCGTCGTGGTCGGCCACTGGAGCGACCGGGTCGGCAGGCGCAAGATCTTCGTCATCTGGTCGGGCGTGCTGATCGGCTCCAGCTCGTTGGTGCTGGGCCTGTGGCAGGAGTGGCCGGGAGCGCTGGTCGCGGCGGTCGTGCTCGGCGCCGGGTTCGGGGTCTACCAGGCCGTCGACTTCGCCCTCATCACCCAGGTCCTGCCCGGCGCCCGCGACCGCGCCAAGGACCTCGGGGTCATCAACATCGCCTCCGCCCTCCCGCAGGTCCTCGCTCCCGCCATCGCCGGGCTGATCCTCGTGCTGGTGCGTGGTCTCGGCGGGTCGGTGGCGACCCAGGGCGAGAGCTGGTCGCTCGGCTACGGCGTGGTGTACGTCGTCGGCTTCGCGCTGTGCGTCCTCGGCTCGATCTTCGTGACCCGGATCAAGTCCGTGGCATGAGCGCCTCCGGCTGAGCGGTGCGTGAGGAGGTCTTTCGGGGTACGAGACCCGCCTCACGCACCGCCGGCGGGAGTGTCGTACGGCGGCGCGCTGACGGGCGGTGCGTCAGGAGGGTAGTCCGGGCCGAGAATCCTCCTCACGCACCGCTGGCGGGAGTGTCGTACGGCGGCGCGCTGACGGGCGGTGCGTCAGGAGGGTAGTCCGGGCCGAGAATCCTCCTCACGCACCGCTGGCGGGAGTGAGGGGCCGGCCCCGGGACGCGCTCAGCCGCCGCTGATCGTGATCGCCAGGCCGAGCAGGTGCTCGAGCCGGGCGAGCTCGGAGTCGAGGAACTCCGGGCCGCCGCGGCGACCGATCAGCACGATGTCGTCCCCGAGCGGGGCCGCACACTCGACATAGATCTCGTCGCCGGGCAGTCGGGTCGGGGAGGTGATGGGGCCGATGTCGAACTCCGTCGGCGCGGCGTCGGTCGCGTGCACTGCTCGTACGCCGTCGGGACCAGGTCGGACCCGCGCGGCCCAGTCGACACGGAAGGCGACGGGAAGCAGGTCGATGAGCCGGTCGCGTGCGGTCGACGGGTCCTGCGTGAGCGCCTCGACCACCTCGAGGTCGAGGAACAGGTTGCCGCCCGCGGCGTAGCGGTTGATCCACAGCACGCTGACCCCGTCGAGCGTCGAGCACGCGGAGACGATCGAGTCGGGCATCGTGCCGGCGGGGATCTCCAGGAGCACGTCGTCGACCGCGAAGCCGTCATGCTTCTCGACGATCTCGATCGCGTCGATGTCGCCGCCGGCCTCACCGATCGCGCTCGCGACGCGGCCCAACGACCCGGGGACGTCCGGGAGCTCGACGCGGATCAGGTAGGGCATGACCCGAGGCTAGCCGTCATCTGTGTCGTGGACGTTTCAGGCATCCGCCAGCCGGGCACGCAGGCCGCTCGCCCGCAGGGCCTGTCGCGCGATGGCGGCCCGCACCGCCGACTCCGACCCGATCACCCGCACCTTGCGCTGGGCGCGGGTCACGGCCGTGTAGAAGAGCTCACGGGTCAGCAGGCGGGAGTCCTCGTCGGGAAGGAGCACGGTGATCTCGTCGGCCTGGCTCCCCTGGGACTTGTGGATCGTCATCGCGTGCATGGTCGCCACGTCGCCCAGCCGGGACGGGGCGAGCTCGAGGAAGCCGACCCCGGTGGCGATGGCGGCGCGCGGCCCGGCTGCACTGGCGACGATCACACCCGTGTCGCCGTTGTAGACACCGAGCGAGTAGTCGTTGGAGGAGACCAGGAGCGGCCGCCCGAGGTAGGCACCGTCGTGCACGGAGACACCCGTCTCCGAGGTGAACCACTGCTCGATGCGCCGGTTCCAGTGGCGTACGCCGAACGGGCCGTCGCGGTGCGCGCACAGCAGGCGGTGCCGCTCCAGCGCCGCCAGTGCCCGCGCCGCGTCGCCCGCGGCGGCGGCGTCGTGCACGGCGAGGGCGTGCGGGAGCACGGCGGATCGGATCGTGCCGGCCGGGTCGCCGGCTGCCACCCACTCCACTGCCTCGCCGCCGGCCCGCAGCGCGGCCACGGCCCGGTCCGCGTCACCCAGGCGGAGCGCCTCGGCGAGCTCGCCGATCTCCGCGCCGTAGCGGTGCGCCGTCGTGAGCGCCGCGACCGGGGAGTCGGCCCGGTGCTCGTAGCCTCGGACGAGGTCGGTCAGGACCGCCCCCGCATCGACGGAGCTGAGCTGGTCGGGGTCGCCCACGAGCACCAGACGCGCCTCGGGGCGCACCGCCTCGAGCAGGCGGGCCATCATCGTCAGCGACACCATCGAGGCCTCGTCGACGACGACGAGGTCGTGGGGCAACCGGTTGCCGCGGTGGTGGCGGAACCGGGTGCTGTTGCCGGGGTGCTGGCGCAGCAGGCGATGCATCGTCATCGCGGAGACGTCGGCCAACCGGTCCCGGTCGGCCGCGCCGAGGCGGGATGCGGAGTCGCGGACGGACTGCTCGAGCCGGGCCGCTGCCTTGCCGGTGGGGGCGGCCAGCGCGATGCGCAGGGTCTGGCCGCGCGACTCCGCCTGCTCGACGAGCGCGACCAGCAGCCCGGCGACGGCCGTCGTCTTGCCGGTGCCCGGCCCGCCCGTGATCACGGTGGTGGCCTGGGTGGCGGCCCGGCGACAGGCGGCTCGCTGCTCGGCGGAGTCGTCGCCGGGGAAGACGCGTGCCAGGGACTCGTCCAGCAGCGACTCCTCGACTGCCGGAACCGTCCGGCTCCGGTCGGCCAGGTCGTCGAGGACCTGGGTCTCCTGCTCGTGGTAGCGGTCGAGGTAGACCAGGCCGTGCTCGAGGTGCACCACGCCGGCGCCGACCAGCGGGCTGGCGGAGACGGCGGCGGACCAGGCGCCCGCCTCGGGCCACGGGAGGTCGAGGTCGGCGAGCGACTCCGGCACGGCGGCCAGGTCGAGGCACACCGACCCGTGGCGTACGGCCCGGACGGCCAGCCCCACCGCGAGCAGCACGGACCCGTCCGCCTCGCCCACGAGTCGGCCCAGAGTGGTGGCGACGTGGACATCGGCAGCGGTCAGCACCCCCGCACCGTTGAAGTGGCCGAGGACGCCGTCCGAGGCCAGCGCGAGGTCGCGGTCGTGGGCGTCGACCGGGTCGAAGGTGTCGCTCATCGGCTCGCACCCGACCCGTCGAGCACCCCGTCGAGCAGGTCGGAGAGCTCCTCCACCAGCGACACGGGGGGACGCCACGAGAACACCCCGCACGGCATGCCGTCGACGACCGGCGTCCGGGGCCCGCACATGCCGCGGAGGTAGAGGTAGAGCACGCCGCCGAGGTGGGTGGCAGGGTCGTACGCCGGCAGCCGCCAGCGCAGGAAGCGGTGCAGGACCACGATGTAGAGGAGCGCCTGCAACGGGTAGTCGGAATGGGCCATCGCCTCGTCGAGCATCTCCGGGCGGTAGTCGTGGGCCGTGAGCGGCTGGTCGATCGGACCCAGCCAGTTCGTCTTGTAGTCCACGGTGAGGAACCGCTGCCGGCCGTCGACGTCGAGGCGGAGCACGACGTCGATCGAGCCGGTGAGGTAGCCGCGGAGCGACTGGGCGGCCAGGTCGGGATCACCGTCGAGCGCGTCGGCGTAGACCCGGACCGCGTCGCCCTCGGGCAGGTGTCGGCGCAGGATCGGGGCGAGGTCGCCCAGCCGTACGTCGCCCGGGGTGGTCCCCGTGTCGCCGCCGGCCAGGGGCACCTCGAAGTCGAGCTCGCGCAGCCGGTCGCCCAGGCCGAGGGAGAGGAGGGTGCGGTTGCCGGCCAACGGACCGAGCGGGCTGTCGCACACCGCTACGAGCGCATCGGCGAGCTCACCCGGATCGAGCTCCAGCGGCCACCAGACCAGCTGCTCGTCGATGAGCTGCAGCAGCTGGCCGCGGAAGTCCTCCGCGGCGGGGTCGGCGTGCTCGAGCACGGCGTGGACGAGCGAGCCGAACGTGGCCCCGACCGGCAGTGTCGCCATGGGGGAAGGCACGGAGGCCACGGCGGCCGCCGACCCGTCCGCGTCGACGTCGAGGTCCTCGCCGGTCACGACCGAGTCCTCGTCGGGCACCAGCTCGGGCTCGGACAGCGCTGCCGCCGCGTGGGCGGCACTCGTGGCAGAGAGCGAGGAGTAGGAGGTCCGCCGCCAGGTCGTGTCGACGTCGCGCGTGAACGAACGCACCTCCAGGTCCTCGGTGGACCGCTCGAGGGGAGCCGTGTCGGGCGGGGTCAGGGCAGCAAGCTCGATGCTCGGACCGCCGGCCTCCTGCCAGGCGGCGAGGATGGCCATCAGGCGGTCCTCCTCGACGAGTGGCTGGCTGTCGGGCACCGGCGCCATGCCGGGTCGACGGCCGAACAGCACCCGGTGCAGTGGTGAGTCGGGGGTGTTGCGCTCGGCGGCGGCATACCAGGCCACGACCTGGGACTGCGCCCGCGTCATGGCGACGTAGAGCAGCCGCAGGGACTCCCCGGCGTCCTCACGCCAGTGGCGGCGCACCGCTTCGCGGTGGAAGGCGCTGGCACCGCCGACGTCGCGACACCGTCGACCCTCGTCGTCGTGGAAGAGCGGAACCACCGGATCGCGACCGGTGTAGCGGTTCCACAGGGTGGGCAGGTAGACGACGGGGTACTGCAGGCCCTTGCTGCCGTGGATGGTGACGAGCTGGACCGCCTCCGCGTCTGAGTCGAGTCGCCGGGTGCGCTCGGAGGCCACCTCGAGCTTCTCGTCGGCAACCTGTTCGCGCAACCAGGCGAGCAACCCGACCAACCCGAGGCGTTCCTCGGTCGAGACCCGCAGCAGCGACTCCCCGATGTGGCGCAGGTCGGTCAGGGTGCGTTCGCCGCCCACCCGGGCCAGGACCCGCGCAGTCAGGCCGTCGACCGCCGTCACCTCGACGACCGCTGCCACCCCGCGCTGGGTGAACACGTCGGCGAGGGTGCGGATCCGGCCGGCGAGGTCGTCGGTCAGGCTGTCGCCGCCCGCGTCGAGGGAGTGGGCGGTGTGCCCGAAGAAGGACGTGAGGGCGGCCGCCCGGACCCGGTCGGCGCGGTGCGGCTGCTCCATCGCCTCGAGCAGCGTCAGCCACTCGCCGGCTGCCGGAGTGTGGAAGACCGAGCCGCCGGCGTTGACGACCGCAGGGACCCCGACGGCGGCGAGTGCCTGCTGCACGGCCTCGAGCTCGTTGCGGCGGGCCGCCAGGACCGCGACGTCGCCCGGCTTGAGCGGGCGTCCCTCGAAGGTCGGCGCCGACTCGATGAGCCGCTTGATGTCGTGGGCGGTGTCGGTGATGACGTGGTCGCGCCACAGCGCGACCGGCGGCTTGGACTTCGGCCCCTTGCCGAGCTCGGTGCGCCGCACCACCCGCAGGCGGAACGGGGCGCCCGCGCCGGCGAGCCGGGACTCGTCGAGGTGCGCCTCGACGGGGTGGACGACGATGCGCTCCTCGCCGAGCTGTGCGCCCTGCAGGACCGCGTGGATCGACCGGAGGAGGGGCCGGTCGGAGCGCCAGTTGACGCCGAGGGTCTGCGTCGTTGTCGCGGTCTCCGAGGCCTGGAGGTAGGTGACGATGTCACCGCCGCGGAACGCGTAGATCGCCTGCTTGGGGTCGCCGATCAGCACCATGGTGGTCGACTCGCCGAAGGCCCTCTGGAACACCTGCCACTGCACGGGGTCGGTGTCCTGGAACTCGTCGATCAGCACGAACTTCCACCGGTGCTGCATCCGCCGCCGTGCCGCCGCGGTGGTGTCCTCGAGGGCATCTGCCAGCTGGCTCAGCAGGTCGTCGTAGCTGAGGACGCCGAGGCGCCGCTTGCGACGTTCGACCTCCTCGAGCACGTCGCCGGCGAAACGCACCCGCATCGCAGCAGTCGAGTCCGGGGAGTCGGCGAGCACGGCGGCCGGCTCGACCACGGCACGCGGATCGCCGATGACCGAGCGGGCGAGCTCGAGTGCGGCGGCCCGGGTCCAGGGCGGCTTCTCCTCGTGGCCGAAGTCCCTGAGGTAGAGGTCGTCGACGGTCTCGGCCGTCAGCTGCTCGAGGTCCTCGACCAGCGTCGCCGACGCGTCGGTGTCGCCGGCCACGCCCAGGCTGCGGAGCACGAGCTGGCAGAACTGGTGGATGGTGGCGATGGTCGCGGCGTCGAAGGAGACCAGAGCGGCGGTCAGTCGGTCCAGGCGCGCCGCCAGCTCCGGCGCCGGCGCGTCGAGCAGCCAGTCGTGGAGTCGGTTGGCGGGGTCGCGGAGCGCGGGGTCGGCGAGCAGCTGGGCCGCCTCGTCCAGCTGGCGGCGTACGCGCTCGCGCAGCTCCTGGCTGGCCGCGCGGGTGAACGTCACCACCAGCATCTCGTCGAGCCGCACCTCCCCGGAGGCGATGTGCTTGGCGACGAGGGCGGCGATGGTCCAGGTCTTGCCGGTGCCCGCACTGGCTTCGAGCAGGGTGGTGCCGGGTGACAGGTCGGCGGCGATGTCGAAGGTCTCCATCACAGGCCACGCACCTGCTCGTGGCCGGAGTCGAGGAGGGGACCCCACAACCGCCAGGCGTAGTGGCCGAGGCGGTGCGGGCCACGCTCGTCCGCGCGAGCGGGAGAGGCGAGCAGGGAGTAGTCGGCGTGCTCGCCGAAGGCCCGAACGTGCCACGCGTCGGCGTCCTCCTGGGGGAAGCCGGAGTCGTTGAAGCGCGGCGTCTCCCACTGGGCCCGCGCCTTGACGTCGGGATCGCCGTCGCTGCCGTCGCGCACCCTGCGGAACTCCTCGGCCCACGCCAGCGACGTCTTCACGGGCAGGGGGAGGGGTTCGCACTGGCCGGCGTCGTAGAGGGCGACCAGGTCGCGCAGCCACTGCTGGGCCTCGTGCTGGGCCACGGGTCCGATCAGCTGGACCTGGCCGCCGGAGCGGTGCTTGCCGATCGTGTGCACGGTCCAGTTCTCGTCGGGCAGGCCCGCGGCCAGCGCGAGGGCGTTGATCCAGGCGGCCAGGCGGTGCTTGGCGCCGAGGTTGGAGAAGGAGACCGACACCGCGTTGTTGCCCCACACGTCGCCCACGGTGCCGGAGAGCCGCCGCCCTCCGCCCAGGTCGATGTCGACGTCGAGGCTGCGCTGCCGACCGCGGCGCAGCTCGAGGGCGCGGATCACCAGCGGTCGGACGACGGTGATGATCTCGTCGAGGACGCCCTTGCCGAGCGGGCCGGGCGGCAGCTGCCCGCAGGCCTTCAACGCCTCGCCGACGGCGATGGCATCGGCTCCGCCCAGCACGTCGGAGGCGAGGCGGTCGCCGACGGCCCACTTCTCGAGCGCGTCGAGGGTGATCGGGATCGAGTCCTTGATCTCGTCGGCGTCGTAGGTGCGGGCGATGCGCAGCCGCCGGAAGAAGCCACGGGTCGGGTGGGCGAGGAAGTCCTGCAGGTCGGCGAGCGAGACGTCCTTCGGCGACGCGTCGACCACCGGGAGCGGCGCGGGCACCAGCACGCCGACCGGCTCACGCTCCGAGCGTGCGGCGCTCGCCCCGGCCAGGGCGAACCGGTCGAAGGTGAACGGGCCGGCCTCCCGCAGCCGGCCGGCGACGAAGTTGGCCTCGTCGAAGGGCTGGAGCGGGTGGTGGGTGAGGACGTGCTCGCGCACCGGCCCCGCCGCAGTCCGGTCCAGGGCGTCGAGAAGCTCGCCGAGCGGCACGGCCGGCGGGCGCTCGGCACCCGTGTGCTCGCCGCGGCCGGTGTAGGTGATGACCAGCCGGTCGGTGGCCGCCACGATCGCGTCGAGGAACAGCTGCCGGTCCTCGGCCCGCAGGTCGCGCTCGCCGGTGCGCGGGCGCCGCGCCAGCACGTCGTCGCCGTCGACGGTCGACACGCGCGGGAAGACGCCGTCGTCGAGCCCGACCAGGCAGACCACCCGGTGCGGCACCGAGCGCATCGGCACCATGGTGCAGACGGTCAGCGTGCCGGTGCGGAAGTTGGCGCGGGTGGGGCGGCCGCGGAGCCGCTGCTGCAGGAGTGCTCGTACGTCGGCCTGCCGCAGGGTGGTGCCCGACTCCCCGGCCCCCGCGGCGATCCGCGCCACCTCGCGGTCGAACTGCGCCACCTGCCAGATCTCGGTCAGGGGGGTGGAGGTGAGGCTGTGCACCGCCTCGGCCACGGCGCTGGTCCAGTCGCTGACGGTGGTGGCGCGCTCGGCGCTCGTGACGAAGGTGTGCACGCGCTCGACGAGCTCGGCGAACCGGCCGACCAGCTCCAGGTCGCCGTCGCTCACGTCGTCGACGGGGAGCGTGCCGGAGACCTGGCGGTGGTCGAGCCCGGACATGGCCGCCCCGAGCAGGACGCGCCGCATCCCGGTCACCCAGGTGTTGGCGTCGAGGGAACCGAGCCCGAACGTGTCACGGTGCTGGGCGTCGTAGCCCCATCGCACGCCGCTGACGTCGACCCAGTGGGCGATGCGTTCGAGCTCTGCGTCGGCGAACCCGAAGCGGGCCCGGACCGGATCGGCGCCGGCCACGTCGAGCACCTGGCTCGCCGTCATCCGGCCCCGGACGAGCTCGACGAGCTGCGCGGCCAGCGCGAGCAGCGGGTTGGTGGCGGCGAGCGACCGGTCGGCCAGCCGCACCCGCAGCCGGTGTCCGGGGTGTCCGGCGCCCTCGCCCGCGACGTCGGCCATGCCGAAGGCCGCCGAGATCAGGGGGGCGTAGGCCTCGATGTCGGGACACATCACCAGGATGTCGCGCGGCTCGAGCGTGGGATCGTCCTGGAGGAGGCCGACCAGCACCTCGCGCAGCACGTCCACCTGCCGGGCCGCGCCGTGGCAGGCGTGCACCTGCACCGAGTCGTCCCCTCGCTCGGGCACGACGCGGTCGGACCGCTCCTCGGGGCTCGGCGCGTGGTTGGCGCGGAGATCGTGCTGGAGCCAGCCCAGGAGCGTGTCGGGTGCCGGGGGAGTCGGAGCCGCGGGGCTGCTGGGCAGGTCGCCGAGCGTACGACGCAGCTCTCGCGCGTCGCGCCCGAGCGAGCTGAGGAGCGGGTGGCCGACGACCGCGGCCGACGTGTCGTTGGCGCGCGGCACCTGGCCCTCGCGAGCCGCAGGCGTCAAAGCGGTCCAGAGGGCGGTGGAGGCCTGGGGCAACCACAGGTGGACGTCGCGCAGCTCGCCCAGCGCGGACAGGAGGGACACCTCTGTCTCCGGCAGACGCGTGTGCCCGAAGAGGGACAGCCTCGGCGGCAGGTCGAGGTCCGCGCCGCCCTCGCGCAACCGGGCCACGGTCTCGGCATGCCGGACATCGGGCGGCGCGTCGTCCACGACGTCGAGGAGGCGCCGCCAGAGCTCGGCCTGCCAGCGCAGGTCGTCGTCGAGGTCGCCACCAGCTCCGTCGTGGTCGCGGCGCTCCCGCCACTCGGTGAGCAGGTGGGGACGCTGCACGGCGTAGGACGAGAACAGTCCCGCGAGGCGACGGGCCACGGCGTACCGACGGGCCGAGCGGTCGTCGTCGGGGTGGCCCCCGCCGAGGTGGGTGGTGAGGTCCTCGAAGCCGGACGTGCCCATCACGGCGTCGATCACCGTGAGCAGCGGCCAGGCGAGTCGGTCGGGGCTCCACGGGTCCTCGGCGTCGCGGTCGAGCAGCATCGAGACCAGGGAGTGCGGGGTGACGAAGTCGACGCCGGCGCAGACGCCGTCGCCGCCGCGGGCGCCGACCCCGAGGCGGTGGGAGAGCCGTTGGGTGAGCCAGCGCTCGACGCCGCGCGCGGGCACGACGACGACCTCGCGGGCGAACGGATCGGGCAGCGGAGTGACCAGCAGGTCGGCCAGGCCGTCGGCCAGCGCGTCGGTGCGCTCGGCGGTGTGGAGGTGCAGGGTCACGGCGCCACCCTATGAGCGTCGACCGACACGGGCGCCCGACGTGGCCCGGCGTGGCCCGCGTGGGCGAGGATCAGCCCGTGGACTACGTGTGGTGGGGGCTCGGGCTGCTCGTCGTCGGCCTGACGACCTACGCCCTCGCCCGGGTGGCGCGGATCGAGCTGGGGTGGCTGCCGCTCACCGCCCTGCTGCGCGCGGTCGTCCAGCTCGCCGTGATCGCGACCATCCTGCGCGGCGTGCTGGCCGTGCCGTGGACCGTGGCCCTGTTCGTCGTGCTGATGCTGACGACCGCCTCGTTCACCGCCGGGTCCCGCCTCGCCGAGCTTCCGCGCGGGCGGGTGCTGGCGCTGATCGGGGTGCTGTGCGGAGCGGCGGTGACCCTCGTCCTCGTCTTCGTCCTGCGCCTGGTCGAGCTCGAGGCACGCTTCGTCGTCGCGGTCGCGGGGATCGTCATCGGCAACGCCATGTCGGCCGCGACCCTCTCGGGCCGGAACTTCCTCCGTGGTGCCCGGGCCCGTCGCGAGGAGGTGGAGGGTTGGCTCTCGCTGGGGGCGACACCTGCGCAGGCGTACGACGACATCGGTCGCGATGCGGCGCGCGAGGCCCTGCTGCCCACGATGGACCAGACCCGGTCGACGGGTCTGGTGACCCTGCCGGGTGCGTTCGTGGGTGCTCTCTTCGGCGGCGCCTCGCCGGTCGTCGCTGCGCAGTTCCAGCTGGTGGTGCTGGCGGGGATCGCACTGACGATGCTGACCACCGCCGTCGTGGTGACGCGTCTTGCCGGGCGCTCGCCGTACGTCGTCGCAGAGGTGCCGACGTGAGGGGCGCCTCACCCGGACCGCCGGCGACCACCGCATGAGCGTGGCCGCCGGCGAGGACCTGCCTCGCCGCCGCAGCGGGCGACGCAGGGCACGTCTGGTGGGTGAGCCGGTCAGCCCTTGAAGGCGTCCTTGACGTTCTCGCCGGCCTGCTTGAGGTTGGCGCCCATCTGGTCGCCCTTGCCCTCGGCCTCGAGGCTCTCGTCGTCGGTCGCCTTGCCGGTGGCTTCCTTGGCCTTGCCCTTGAGCTCGTCGCCCTTGTTGTCCATCTTGTCGTCCAGACCCATGGTGTTTCCTCCTGTGCGGTCGGTGCGGACCGGTTTGGTCATCCTCGAACCTGCCACGCGCGTGGGCATCGAAGGACACCCCGCCGGGTGGGTTGCGGTCCCTCGCGTGGAGGTCAGGCGTCCAGCGACCGCGGCTGCGCCGGTGCCTGAGCCGCGGTCAGCGGCTGTCGCGCCTGAGGCGTGCCAGTGGGGTGGTCGATCTCCTCCGCCCGGGAGGCGTCGAGCCGCCAGATGACGGCACAGCCGACGATCGCGACGATGATCGCCACGGTGCTGATCAGGATCACGGTGAACATGGAAGTCTCCTGGGGGTCTGGTGGTGTCGAGGATGAAACCTCTACACTCATGTATAGGTTATTTAGACAACATGCGCAAGGGTTGAGCGCCACCAAGAAGGAGTCATCGTGACCGAGCGGCAGTCCGAGGGATTCAGCATCGGAGTCCTGGCGGCCCGGACCGGGTTGACCCCGGCCGTGCTGAGGACGTGGGAGAACCGTTTCGGCTTCCCGGTGGGCGTGCGCTCGGCCACCGGCCACCGGCGCTTCGCCGACGAGGACGTGGAGCTCGTACGCCAGGTGCTCGAGGTCCGCTCGACCGGTCTCCCCCTGCTGGTCGCGATCGACACGGTGCGCGATCGCCACGCGCAGTCGAGCCCCCCGTCGGTCCACGCAGCGCTGGCCGGCCAGTTCCCCGAGCTGCCACCCCAACGCCTCAGCCGGCGCGCGCTGGTGGCCGTGTCCCACGCCGTCGAGGACGAGTCGATGGCTCGTGCCGACCGCCCGGTGGTGCTCGGCGCCTTCCAGGAGGGGCACCGCTATGCGGGCTCGCGGCACCGGTGGGACGAGCTCGCCCGGACGGCATCGTGGGCAGCAGTGGTGGCCGACTTCGACGACGCGCTGCCGGCCGACGCCTCGGCACGCCCCGCGAGATGCCAGCTCCCTGAGGGCTCGCCCCTGCGACGGGAGTGGACCGTGGTGACCATCAGTGCGAGCCGGGCAGCGGTCCTGTCGGCGTGGGAGGTCCCGGCCCGCCCGACGCAGGCGCCCGTCTACGAGTCGGTGATCAGCACCCACCGGCCGGCTGTCGTCGCCGCCGCGCGGGTGCTCGTCGATGTCGCCGTGGCGGCCGGCGCGACGCCGCCCGACGACGTACGACGCCTCCTGGACGCGGCGCCCCCCGCCCCCGCGATGGCGGCGGCCGACGTCGACCGGTTGTGGCTGCGAGCCCTGGCGCGTCTCGACGCGCTCGGGTGACCGCCGATGGGGCCCTCGCCGGTCAGTGGTGGCGCAGGGCGTCGATGAGCTGGTCCTTCGTCATCGATGACCTGCCGTCGATGTCGAGCTCGGCAGCCCGTTGCCGCAGCTCCTCGACGGTGCGGTCCTCGTAGTCGGAGGCCTCGCCCCCTCGCTCGCCGACGGCGGAGCGTCCTTGGGCGGCGGCGGTGTTGGCGATGCGGGCGGCCTTCTCCTTGCTCGCCCCCTCGTCGCGCAGCGCCTCGTACACCTCGGCGTCCTTCACGGACGGGCCCGGATCTTCCTTCTTCTTCTCGGCCATTCCTTCACCGTGCCACCGGCCCCCGTGCGCGTGCTTCACCCGTCCGGGGGTGTCTGGGTCCGTGCGACTGAGTACCGTCCGGAGGATGGCCGCCGGGGAGCATCGCAACGAGACGCCCGAGGAGCGTGCGGACCGCAACTGGGCGGAGCTCTTGCAGGAGCTGCGCGTCAGCCAGACCGGGGTCCAGCTGCTGGCCGGATTCCTGGCCACGCTGCCCTTCCAGGCTCGCTTCGGCGAGCTCGATGCCTTCCAGCGCGGCTGGTACGTCGGTCTGCTGGCGCTGGCGTTCGCGACGGTCGGGGTGACGCTGGCGCCGGTGGCGATCCACCGTCACACGTTCCAGCGGAACACCAAGCCGCAGCTGGTCCGGGCCGGCCACCGCCTCACCATGACGGCGCTCGCCCTGATCGCCACCCTGCTGACCGGGATCGAGTTCCTCGTGGTCGACGTCGTGTACGACCGTACGGCCGCGAGCTGGGGAGCGGTCGCCTCGGTGGTGGTCCTCGTAGGACTGCTGCTGGTGCTCCCCCGGAGGGTGGCGCGCAGCCAGCGGGCTCAGGAGCCGGAGGACGACTGACGGTCCAGTCTGTCGCGGAGCTGGTCGACCGTCTTGCTGGCGAGCAGGGGCAGGTAGGCCGCGACGACGGGGGTGGCGAGCCGGGTGATCCCTGAGAAGGACATGTCGGCCCGGTAGGTGACCTCAGATCCCTTGCCGGAGGCACGGATCTCGAACAGGTCGTGGCCCTCGAACTGCTCGTTGGTGCCACGGAGGTGGACACGGGTCGGTGGGGCCAGCTCGGCCGTCGTGTAGGTCAGCTCGACCTCGCGGCCCAGGAACGAGGAGATGTTGCGGTAGGTCGTACCAACACCCCCGTCGCCGCTGATCCGCTCGCACGACCAGGTGCCGGGGTCCCACTCCTCGGCGTTGGTGAAGTCGGCGAGGTAGGCGAAGGCCACCTCGGGGGACGCAGTGGTGGTGAACGTGCGGGAGACGGAGGGCATCCGTCCACGCTAGCCAGAGGTGCGGAACCGCGGACCAACCCGACGCGCGAGAACTCCTCGGGTGGCGGTTCGTCGCGCCCGCCCCTCGCGCCTGACCGGACCACTGGTCCAGACGTCCTTACCGTGTCTCGACGCTCGCCGGGAAGCTTTGTGTCACAAGACGGTAACGGCTCTTCTGCGCTCTGGACGTGACCGCGGTCACTCCATATGTTGTTCGGAACAACATATGCGCGACGACTTGGCGACCCCGGCGAGCCGACGCGCGATCTAGATCGCTAGGAGGCGGTTCGCGTGAAGCGGAAGCACAATCTGGTCCTCGTATCCCTGCTGGGTGCGGCCATGTCACTGACCGCGTGCGGCAGCGACTCCGACAGCTCGAGCGGCTCCGGCGGCGACGGCGGTGGGGACACCACCGGCAAGGTCGGCGTCATCCTGCCCGACACCGAGTCCTCGGTGCGCTGGGAGAGCGCGGACCGTCCGGCCCTCGAGGCCGCCTTCAAGGAGGCCGGCGTCGAGTACGACATCCAGAACGCCGAGGGCGACGCCAAGCGGATGACCCAGATCGCCGACACGATGATCGGCAACGGCGTCACCGTCCTGGCCATCGTCAACCTCGACTCCGAGTCGGGCGCCGCGATCCAGGAGAAGGCGGCGTCCCAGGGCGTGGCCACCATCGACTACGACCGCCTGACCCTCGGCGGCACCGCGGAGTACTACGTCTCCTTCGACAACACCGTCGTCGGTGAGCTGCAGGGCCAGGGCCTCGCGGACTGCCTCGGCGACAAGAAGGCCAACATCGTCTACCTCAACGGCTCGCCCACCGACAACAACGCCACGCTCTTCGCCGAGGGTGCGCACAGCGTCCTCG
This sequence comes from uncultured Actinomycetota bacterium, assembly GCA_963843815.1. Classification (GTDB taxonomy): domain Bacteria; phylum Actinomycetota; class Actinomycetes; order Propionibacteriales; family Nocardioidaceae; genus Nocardioides. The sequence goes on from CAWJLX010000010.1 coordinate 336,184, forward strand.
ACGGCATGAGCAACTACAAGGTCGTCGGCGAGCAGGCTGTGCCTGACTGGGACAACGAGCAGGCCGCCACGATCTTCCAGCAGCTCTTCACCGCCGCAGACGGCAAGGTCGACGGCGTCCTCGCCGCCAACGACGGTCTCGGTGGCGCGGCCATCAGCATCCTCGAGGGTGCCGGCCAGGACGGGAAGGTCCCGGTCACCGGCCAGGACGCCACCGTCGAGGGCCTGCAGAACGTCCTCGCCGGCACGCAGTGCATGACGGTCTACAAGTCCGCCACGCAGGAGGCCGGCGCGCTGGCCGAGACCGCCATCGCGCTCGCCAACGGTGAGGACGCCACGACCACCGGCACGACGGTCGACTCCTCCGACGACAGCGAGGTCCCCTCGATCCTGCTGGAGCCGCAGTCCATCACCAAGGACAACGTCGGCGACGTGATCGACGACGGTGGTCAGAAGGCCGCGGACGTGTGCACCGGCAAGTTCGCCGACATGTGTGCCAAGGCCGGCATCTCCTGACAGCCTGACAACCGCGGAACGACGCTCGGGCCGCACCCCGGCCCGGGCGTCGTTCCTGTTCATCCGCACAACAAATTTTCTGCCGATCGGAAGTGGATCCATGGTTCAGCCGCTGCTCGAGCTACGCGGAGTCAACAAGAGCTTCGGCGTGGTGCACGTCCTGCACGACGTCGACTTCGCCGTCTACCCCGGGCAGGTCACCGCCCTGGTCGGCGACAACGGCGCCGGAAAGTCGACGCTGGTCAAGATCATCGCCGGCATCTACGGCCGCGACAGCGGTGAGTTCTACTTCGACGGCAAGCAGGTCGAGGTCCACGGCCCCCGTGACGTCGCCGCCCTCGGCGTCGAGGTCGTCTACCAGGACCTCGCGCTGTGCGACAACCTCGACATCGTCGAGAACATGTTCCTCGGCCGCGAGGAGGTCAAGGGCATCGGCCTCGACGAGGTCAGCATGGAGTCCCGGGCCCGCGAGACCCTCGCCTCCCTCTCCGTGCGCACCGTGAAGTCGGTGCGCCAGAGCGTGGCCAGCCTCTCCGGCGGCCAGCGCCAGACCGTCGCCATCGCCAAGGCAGTTCTCTGGAACTCCAAGGTCGTCCTCCTCGACGAGCCCACCGCCGCCCTGGGTGTCGCCCAGACGCGCCAGGTGCTCGACCTCGTACGACGCCTGGCCGACCGCGGCCTGGGCGTGGTGCTCATCTCGCACAACATGGGCGACGTCTTCGAGGTCGCCGATCGGATCACCGCTCTCTACCTGGGCCAGGTGGCCGCTGACGTCCCCGCGAAGGACCTCACGCACAGCCAGGTCGTCGAGCTCATCACTGCAGGACGCTCCGGAGACCTCGGCATCGCCGACACCTCCGAGTCCGCGACCGCCTGAGAAGGACCGGAGACCTCACCATGACCGTCGACCCCGACACCACCACGACCCCGGCCGCCCCGAGCGGCTTCGACAGCGACAACCGTCAGTCCGCCAGCATCGGCGACTCCGCGCGCGACTACGTCAACCGCCTGCGAGGCGGAGACATGGGCTCCCTGCCCGCGATCCTCGGGCTGATCTTCCTGTTCGTCGTCTTCTCCTCGCTCAACGACCGCTTCCTCACCATCTACAACATGGCCAACCTGGTCGTGCAGGCCGGCTCGATCATCGTCCTGGCGATGGGCATCGTCTTCGTCCTGCTGCTCGGCGAGATCGACCTGTCCGCGGGCGTGGCGGGCGGTGCCTCCGCGACGATCATCGCGCTGATGCTGATCGACTACGACTGGACCTGGTGGATGGCCGCCCTCGCCGGGGTGGCGGTCGGTGCGGTCATCGGCCTGGCGATCGGTTCACTGGTCTCCTTGTTGGGGATCCCCTCGTTCGTCGTCACCCTCGCCTTCTTCCTCGCCCTGCAGGCGGTCCCGCTCAAGCTCATCGGCTCCGGAGGCTCGCTCCGGTTCAACGACTCGGTGCTGCGCGGGCTCTCGATCAAGAACGTCCCCGTGACCGCCGGCTGGATCGCCGCGGTGCTGATCGTGCTCGGCTTCGCTGCGCTCACCCTGTGGCGCTACCGCTCGCTCTCGGCCAAGGGCCTGGTCCACCAGCCCCTCGGCCTCGTGGTCATCCAGATCGTGTTCCTGGCCGTGATCGTCCTGGGCCTCACCGCGCTGCTCAGCGCCAACCGTGCGCCCAACCCCAACCTCTTCAACATCGCCGGCATCCCGTGGGTGGCGCCAGTGGTGATCGCACTGCTGCTGTTCTGGACCTTCGTGCTCACCAAGACCCGCTTCGGGCGGCACCTCTACGCCGTCGGCGGCAACGCCGAGGCGGCGCGCCGCGCGGGCATCAACGTGCTCCGGGTCAAGATCACTGCGTTCATCATCTGCTCGTCGATGGCAGCGATCAGCGGGCTGCTGGCGGCGTCGTACACCGGCAAGGTCTCCCCGGGATCGGGTGGTGGCAACGAGCTGCTCTACGCCGTGGGCGCCGCGGTCATCGGCGGCACCAGCCTGTTCGGTGGACGAGGGCGCGCGATGGATGCGGTCGTCGGTGGCCTGGTGATCGCCACGATCCCCAACGGCCTCGGCCTGCTCAACCAGGCGAGCTACATCAACTTCCTCGTCACCGGTGGCGTCCTGCTGCTCGCGGCGAGCGTCGATGCGATCTCGCGTCGTCGTCGTTCCTCGGCGGGCGTCTAGGTCGAGCACGTGAGCCCGCAGCGGCGCTCGGGCCTCGGCACCAACCAGGAGGCAGTCCGGCGCCACAACCTGGGGACGGTGCTGAGGCACGTCCACGGTGCCGGCGAGATCTCCCGCGCCGAGCTGACCAGCCTGATGGGGCTCAACCGGAGCACCATCGCCGGGCTCGTCGGCGAGCTGGAGTCGCTGGGCATCGCGGAGCGGACCACGCCCGCGGAAGGCGCTCGGCAAGGTGCCGGACGTCCGTCGGCGGGGGTCGGCATCGCGACCGATGGCCCCTACGTCATCGCGGTCGACCTGGGCGTGGACCGGGCCGTCGTCGCCCGCATCGGGCTGGGGGGCCGGGTGTTGCAGCGCACGCAGGCGCCGGTCCACAGCGACGGTGAGGCCTGGCAGGTGGGCGCGTCCGTCGCCGCCCTCATCCGCACCGTCGTCGAGGACGCGCCGGAGGTGGCGCCCCTCGTCGGGATCGGGATCAGCGTTCCCGGCCTGGTGCGCCGCAGCGACGGGCTCATCCGCCTCGCGCCCAACCTCGAGTGGCACGACGTCTCCTTCGGTGGCATCGTGCTGGCCGCCCTGGGCCTCGACGTCCCCGTGAGTCTCGCCAACGACGCCGACCTGGGCGCCCTCGCCGAGCACACCCGCGGCGCCGGAGTGGGGGTCGACGAGCTGATCTACGTCTCCGGCAACGTCGGTGTCGGCGCCGGCATCATCACGGGAGGACACCGGCTGGAGGGTGCCGGTGGCTACGCCGGCGAGATCGGCCACCTGCTCTTCAACCCCGGCGGCCGCCCCTGCCACTGCGGCAACCGGGGCTGCTGGGAGACCGAGGTCGGGGGCCACGCCATCGCCGAGGCCATCCGGTGCCCGCCCGACAAGGTGGCGCAGCTCGGCGAGGTGCTCGACGGCTTCGACACACCCTCGCCCGCGCTGCGCGCGACGGGGACGGCGCTGGGCCAGGGGCTGGCGGGCATCGTCAACATGTTCAACCCGCAGATGGTCGTCCTGGGCGGCTACTTCCGCTCGCTCTACATGCTGGTGGGCGCCGAGGTGAACGCCGGTCTGGCAGACCGCGCGCTGCCTGCGCCCCTGGAGTCGGTGACGCTCGCGCTGCCGGGCCTGGGTGCTGACTCACCCCTGCTCGGGGCGGCGGAGATCGCCCTGGAGCCGCTCTTCGTCGACCCGGTCGCCGCGCTCGGCACGGCGCTCGTCGACGTACGCGCCCGGCTGGCCGGCTGACGCCGGCCGGGCGTCCCGGGTCAGGCCGAGAGGTCGAGGTCGCCGGTGAAGACCGGGCCGAAGGACTGCTCCGCGGCCCCGAGTGCCGCGGCCTGGATGCCGAGGGTGCTCAGTCGCAGGTCGGGGCGCACCTGCACTCCCGAGGCCAGGCGCTCGTCGAGCGTGCGCCGGGCAGGCTCGAGCACGAGGTCGCCCAACGGCGCGAAGTAGCCCCCCAGCACGACCACTTCCGGATCCAGGACGCTGCTCAGCATCGCGATCCCGAGGCCCACGTCGCGCCCCACCCGCTCCAGTCCGGCCCGGACGCCGGCGTCGGTGGCAGCCCGAGCGGCGACCGCCTCGGCAGTGCGCAGCGGTGTCTCGAGCTCGGGCATGCCGACGGCTGCCAGCATCGCGTGCAGCCCGATCGAGGCCTCCCAGCAACCGCGTCGCCCGCATCCGCACAGGGCGGTGGAGTCACCGACGGGCATGTGGCCGACCTCGCCCGCGAAGCCTGCGCCGCCCCGCATGACCTCGCCGTCCTGCACGATGCCGGCACCGATGCCGACGGTGCCGGTGAGGTAGAGCGCGTGGGCCGCCCCGCTGGCGGCGCCGTGGTGGGACTCGGCGTACGCCGCACAGTTGGCGTCGTTGCTGACGTGCACCGCGGTGCCCGGGAGCAGGCGCGCGAGGTCCTCGGCCAGGCCGGACCCCTCGGCGTCGAGGTTGGGCGCCCACGCCACCGTCCGGTTGTCGCCGCGCACCAGGGCCGGCACGGCCACCGTGGCTCCCACCAGGGTGCGCTCGGGCCCGACGTGCTCCTCGTGCGCGGTGCGGGCCAGGGCCAGCAGGTCGTCGGCGGCACCCGCGGGGCGGCTGACGCTGAAGCGCACCTGCCCGGCGAGGTCGAGCACCACGGCCGAGACGTAGTCGACGTTGAGCTCCAGGCCCAGGGCGACGAACCGGTCGCCGTCCAGCACCACCGGGCGTCCCGGACGCCCGCGCGCGCCGGACCGTGAGTCCGTCTCGGCCACGGCGCGGGCCGCCTCGAGGTCCGCGACGATCACGCCGACGGTGGCCTTGGCCAGCCCGGTGTGCTTGGCCAGCTCGGCCCGTGTGGACGGGCCGAGCTGGCGCAGGGCGCGGAGCACGGCGCCGGTGTTGGCGCGCCGCAGCCCCTCGGTGCCGGTGGTCGACCGCTGCACGGTCAGCGGACGCCGTACAGGTGCTCGAGGGCCAGCTGGTCGAGCAGCTCGAAGCCACCGCCGCGGACCGCCAGGGCCTCGGGGTCGGCCGGCTCGGCGTCGAGCAGGCCCTTCCAGCCCTCGTCCGCACCGACCGTGGGGATCTCCAGCTCGGGGACCTTGGCGGCCTCGAGTGCCGCCTGCACCTCGGGGTCGGCGCGGAACGCCTTCACCTTCTCGCGCAGGATGAGGTAGTTGCGCATGTTGGCCGCGGCCGAGACCCACACGCCGTCCTCGTCCTCGGTGCGGGCCGGCTTGAAGTCGAAGTGGACGGGGCCGTCGTAGCCGCCCGCGAGCAGGGCGTCGACCACCCAGAAGGCGCCCCGCACGTTGCCGGCGCCGAAGCGCAGGTCCTGGTCGTACTTGGGGCCGTTCTGGCCGTTGAGGTCGATGTGGAAGAGCTTGCCGGCCCACATCGCCTGGGCGTAGCCGGCGGCGGCGTTCATGCCGGCCATCTCCTCGTGCCCGATCTCGGGGTTCACGCCGACGAGCTCGGGACGCTCGAGCTGCTCGATGAAGGCCAGGGCGTGGCCGATCGTCGGGAGGAGGATGTCGCCGCGGGGCTCGTTGGGCTTGGGCTCGATGGCGAAGCGGAGGTCGTAGCCCTGCTCGGTCACGTAGTCGCCGAGGACGTCGAAGGCCTCCTTCATGCGGTCGAGGGCGACCCGGGTGTCCTGGGAGGCGCCGTACTCGGCACCCTCGCGGCCGCCCCAGGCGACGTAGACCTTCGCGCCCAGCTCGGCGGCGAGGTCGACGTTGCGCATCACCTTGCGCAGCGCGAAGCGGCGGATGTCGCGGTCGTTGTTGGTGAAGCCGCCGGCCTTGAAGACCGGGTGCGTGAAGAGGTTCGTCGTCGCGGTGGTGACGACCAGCCCGGTGTCGGACAGGCCCTGCTTGAAGCGGGCGATGATGCCGTCGCGGGTGGCGTCGTCGCTGCCGAAGGGGATCACGTCGTCGTCGTGGAAGTTGACGCCGTAGGCACCCAGCTCGGCCAGCTTGTGCAGGGAGTGCACGGTGTCCATCGGCTCGCGCGTCGCCTCGCCGAACGGGTCGCGGCCCTGCCAGCCCACGGTCCAGAGACCGAAGGAGAACTTGTCCTCGGGGGACGGGGCGGGGATCTCGATGCTCATGGGGTGCCTCTCGTTGTGGACGGGGAGTCGGACCCGGACGGGGTCCAGTGGGCGGTGCGCTCGCGCAGGTCGGCGTAGACCTCGCGGACGTGGGGAGTGGCGTCGGCCTCGAGGACGGTCGTCTCGGGCGCCGGCCAGGTCGGCGGCGCGGACGTGCCGGCCAGGGCCCAGGCCGCCTGCCGGGCGGCGCCGAGGGCGACGTACTCGCCCGGGGGCGGCAGCACGACGGGGCAGCCGAGCACGGCGGGGGCGAGCGCCCGCAACGCGGCACTCCTGGTGGCGCCACCCACCATGAGCACGCGGCGCGGCTGCTCCCCGGTGGCGGCGACCAGTCGGTCGACGGCGTCGGCGAGCGAGCACAGGAGAGCCTCGTACGCCGCCCGCGCGAGGTCGGCGCGGGTCGTGGCGGGGGTGAGCCCGGTCCAGGTGCCGACGGCATCGGGACGGTTGGGGGTGCGCTCGCCGCCGTAGTAGGGGAGGAGTGTGACCCCGCCCGCGCCGGGAGCGGACTGCAGAGCGAGGTCGGCCAGGCCGTCGTGGTCGACGCCGAGCCAGCGGGCCTGCAGGTCCAGGATGCCGGCGGCGTTCATCGTGGTCACCATCGGGAGGAAGCCGCCGCTCGCGTCGGCGAAACCGGTCACCACGCCGGTGCCGTCGGCCACCGGGGTCGCACTCACGGCCGAGGCCACGCCGGACGTGCCGACGGAGACGAGGACGTCGCCGGGCTCGAGGGCCATGCCCAGTGCCGCTCCCATGTTGTCGCCGGTGCCGCCGGCCAGGACCGCGCCGCGCGCGGTCTCGGCGGCGACGGTGCCCGGCGCCACGATGCGGGGGAGGGCGGCGTCGTGGCCCAGTGCCTGCTCGAGCAGGTCGTGGCGCCAGCTGCCGTCGCGGGTGCTGAAGTAGCCGGTGCCCGAGGCGTCGCCGCGGTCGGTGAACGGCTCGGTGCCGGCGGCGGAGAGGTGGTGCGAGACGAAGTCGTGCGGCAGCAGCACGGTCGCGACGCGGGCGGCCCGGTCGGCCTCGTGGTCGCGCAGCCAGCGGAGCTTGGCGGAGGTGAAGGAGGCCACCAGGACGCTGCCGATCGCGTCGGCGCACACCTGCGGGCCGCCCATCTCCTCGATCAGGTCCTGCGCAGCCCCGGCCGAGCGGGTGTCGTTCCAGAGCAGCGCGTCCCGCACCGGCGTACCGGACTCGTCGAGCGCCACCATGCCGTGCTGCTGGCCGGCCACGGAGACGGCGTCGGCGCGCTCGAGCAGGCCCTCGGTCGCGGCGTCGACGGCTGCCAGCCAGGCGCGGGGGTCGACCTCGGTGCCGGGCGGATGAGGCGCGGTCCTCGACTCGAGGACGCGACCGTCGTCGGCGTCGACCAGGAGGGCTTTGGTCGACTGGGTCGAGGAGTCGATGCCGAGGACGAGTGCCACGCCACTATTAAGTACGAGTCTCGAACTAATGTCAAGGGTGGGCGCGCTCGCCCCACCTGTTGCTGGTCAGCCGCTCTTGGTCGCCGTGCAGAGGAAGACGCCGAACTCGCGGTCGTTCTTGAGGATCGTCGTGGCATCTACGAAGCCGATGTCGGTGAAGCCGGCTCGCTCGAGCTGCGCGGACAGGTGGTCCCTGTCGAAGCCGTGATGGCCGTCGAAGTCCACCTTGTCGGCGTGGAAGGCGCCGTCCGGGTCCCGGTCCAGGTCCGCGATGGCCAGGCGACCGCCGTCGGCCAGGAGCTCCGACACGGCCTGCAGCAACCCGTCGAGGTCCGGCACGTGGTGCAACGCCATGGAGCTCCACGCCACGTCGTACGAACCCTCGATCCGATCGCTCGTCAGGTCGGCCCGGACGGCTCGGAGCCGGTCACCGAGTCCGGCTGCCTCGATCCGTTCCTGGGCGACCTGGACCATCCCGTTCGACGGGTCCGTGACGACCACCGAGCCGACCCGGTCGGCGAGCAGGATGCTCAACCGCCCGGTCCCGCCGCCGACATCGAGTGCCCTCGTGTCGGGGCCGAGGTCCACGGCCTCGGCGATGGCCCGGGCCACCGCAACCTGCCGCGCCTCGTGACCGGGGTCGTCGTCCCACGTCGCTGCCTCGTCGTCGAATCGCTTGTGCTCATGCTCGTGCATGGGCTCGACCCTAGACCCCGTGCGGGGGTGGCCGAAGGGAGCAGGAGGACGGAGATCGCCGCTCGTTCAGGGCGAGGATTTGGCTGGTCCCGCGGTCCGGGACACCCTCGGAGGGATGCGTCCCGAGAGGAACTCCTCTCGCCCCGAACAGAGAGAGATAGCCATGTCTGCACGCCGCGTGCTCGCAGGCAGCGCCATCGCGCTGCTCATGCCCGCGTCCCTGCTCATCGCCACCGGCACCGGGTCGGCAGCCGACTCCTCGACGAGCGAGCGCGCTGCGTCGTCGTCGGCGCGCCAGGCCACCCGGTCTCGAGCGAGCCTGCGCGTCCTGCCCCAGATCGTTCAGCAGGGGCGCCGCACCGCCAGCCCCGACGCTGCCCGCGTGGCCATCACCGCCACGGTGAAGCCCCGCAGGGCCGGTCGTCCGATCCGGCTCCAGGTGAAGCGAGGATCCGGGTGGAAGAACGCCGGGAAGGCTCGGTCGGACCGCCGCGGACGGGCAGAGTTCTCCGCGAGGGCCATGCGGCGCGGGCAGGCGCTGGAGTACCGCGTCAAGGCTCGTAGGTTCCAGGGGCTGGGACGCGTCGTCAGCCGGCCGCAGAGCACCGCTCGCTGGCAGACCCCCCACTACACGGAGACCTTCTCCGGCCGGTCGCTGAGCCCCGAGTGGAGCCACCGCGGCCAGACGTATGAGAAGGCCAGCCTGCGCAAGTGCTCCAAGGGCAGCCCGAAGGCCGTCAAGGTCAAGGGCGGCAAGGTCCGCCTCAGCGTGATCAAGGACCGCAGCCGCAAGGGGAAGTGCAAGGCGGTCAAGCGGGGGAAGTCGTCCGGTCGCTATGCCTACCGTCTCAACGGTCACATCTCGACCCAGAACACGATGTCGTTCAAGTACGGCTTCGCTGCCGCCCGCGTCAAGATGCACAAGCGCCGCGGCCAGCACAGCAGCTTCTGGCTGCAGCCCCAGGTGTCCCGGCCGGGCAAGCCGCGCACGGCGGGCGCCGAGATCGACGTCATCGAGTACTTCGGCGACAACCACCCCCGGGGTGGCCTGACGAGCTTCATCCACTGGAAGAACCGGGGCAAGACCATCAAGACCGGCTCCTGGCTCAAGCAGCCGAGGAGCTACCTGAAGAACAAGCGGGACGGCTGGTCGAAGAGCTACCACGTGTTCTCGGTCGAGTGGACGCCGAAGATGTACATCTTCCGCATCGACGGCCAGGAGACCTGGCGCACCCGCAAGGGCGTCTCGGGCCAGCCGCAGTACCCCATCCTGAGCCTGCTCGCCTCGGACTACGAGCTGTCGCTCATGAAGGACAAGCAGCTGCCGCAGCACATGTCGGTCGACTGGTTGCGGGTCTGGCAGGCCTGAGGGACCGGTCACAGTCGGACACGGCAGGCGCGCCGACTCGGCTGCGTTTGCGCGTGTTCGCGTCCGTTCGTATGCATGGAACGACGGGCTGCGTTTGGCATCGGCGGCGCGGACCGTGTTGCACTCGATGCGTCGTCATGCCCTGGTCGCGCCTCGTGCGTCGGCCGTGAGCGCGTGGCACCCGTCACCGGCCTTGACCGGTGCCGCGCCCGCACGCCTGTTGGCGTGAAGTCGATCAAGGGAGTCTCCCTCGTGCGTTCCATCCGTTCGTCCAGCACCGCGCCCGCCGTACGTCGCGGGCTCGGCGTCCTCGCTTCCGGCGCCCTGGCGCTGGCGCTCGTTCCTGCCGGCGCCGCGTCGGCCGGAACCGGTACGGCGCAGGCGCAGGTGCGCGTGAAGATCGCCGACCAGCCGGCCGTCGAGCTCACCACCACCCCCCGCACCTGGCCGCAGTCGCTGCTGACGGACCACGGCGTCGACGTGGACGGCAACGACCTCGTGCGCGTCGTACGCAAGGGCCGCCGCGTGAAGGGCACCCAGCGCCGGCTCCGCGGCGGCGACACGGTCAGGTTCGTCGAGGTGACTCGTCGGACGAAGGTCAAGCGGGTGTCGATCGCACCGCGCACCGTCACCGTCTCCACCACCCGGCTGAAGCCGGGCCAGCGCAAGGTCACCTTCCGCGGCGAGAAGGGCGTGCGACGGATCAAGGTCGTCAAGCGACTGCACAACGGCGACTTCGCCAAGCGACGCGTGGTCTCCAGCAAGGTCGTCCGCGCCCAGAAGCCGCGTCGGGTCCTGGTCGGCCGGGCCGCGTACTCCGTCCCGGGTGCGGACGGGCTGAACTGGGCCGGCCTCGCCAGGTGCGAGTCGGGCGGCAACCCCCGCGCGGTCAACGCGGCCGGCTACTACGGCCTCTACCAGTTCAACGTCGCCACGTGGCGCAGCGTCGGCGGCTCCGGGATGCCCCACCACGCCTCGGCGGCCGCACAGACCTACCGCGCGAAGCTGCTCTACAAGTCGCGCGGCCGCTCGCCGTGGCCGCACTGCGGCCGCTACCTCTGAGGAGGGAGTGCGCAGGGCGCCACTAGAGTCGGTCCATGGCTCGCTACGGCGCTCAGTTCGGTCCCGACATCACCTTCCTCGGTGTGCCCGCGTGCGACCTCGACGACGAGGGGACGTACGCCGACGCCGACGTGGTCGTGATCGGCGCACCGTTCGACGGTGGCACCTCCCACCGGCCCGGGACGCGGTTCGGGCCGCAGGCGATCCGGATGACCGACTACCTGCCCCATGACGGGTCTCGGCCCTCGCTGGCCCTGCGCACCGACGGGCTGCAGGACCTCAGGGTGGTCGACGCCGGCGACGTGGAGATGCCGCCGGGTGACATCGAGAAGGCCCTCGGCGTGCTCGAGGTCGCGGTGGAGAAGGTCGCCCGCGCGGGCGCGATCCCCGTGGTGCTCGGCGGTGATCACTCCATCGCCTTCCCCGACGCCAAGGGCGTGGCCAACGCGCTCGGCCACGGCCGGGTGTCGATGATCCACTTCGACGCCCACGCCGACACCGGTGACATCGAGTTCGGCTCGTTGTGGGGCCACGGCCAGCCGATGCGGCGGTTGATCGAGTCGGGCGCGCTGCGTGGGGACCGGTTCCTCCAGGTGGGCCTGCGCGGCTACTGGCCCGGACCCGAGACCCTCGACTGGATGGCCGGCGAGAAGATGCGGTCCTACGAGATGACCGAGATCGTCCACCGCGGGCTCGGCGAGTGCCTGACCGAGGCGTTCGCCATCGCCACCGACGAGTGCGAGGGAGTCTTCCTCTCCGTCGACATCGACGTCTGCGACCCCGGGCACGCTCCCGGCACGGGTACGCCGGAGCCGGGCGGACTGTCCGCCCGTGAGCTGCTCGACTCGGTCCGGCGGATCTGCCTCGAGCTGCCGGTCGTCGGCGTGGACGTGGTCGAGGTGAGCCCGCCCTACGACCACGCCGACATCACCGCAGCCCTCGCCAACCGGGTGGTCCTCGAGGCCCTGTCGGCCATCGCGCGGAAGCGGCAGGATGAGCGCGACGGCACGACCTGGGACCCCGCGCGGCCGCTGCTGGACCGCTGAGGCCGCGGGCGTCCGTACGGAAACCGCGCTCGCCTAGTTCTCCCGGATCATCGTTCGAAGTGTCCCCACAGGCAGCGTCGTCAGCTGAGCCACCTGCGGCAGGTGCAGGCCCTCCCCGTGCGCCTGCATCAGCTCGCGAACTCGCTGGATGGCGATGCCTCGCTCCCACTCAGCCACTTCAATGTATTGGCCGAGCGTGGCCAACTCCTCGCGCAACTCGTCGATCATGATTCTCCCCATCGCATCGGGCGGGCGCCCGAGGCGTCGTGTCAAGGAGATCATGACGGATGAGAGGCGGTCATGTCGCGATTGCGCAGAATGGGATCGGTCGACCTCGGAGATGAAGGAAGCCGCAGGTCAGGATGCTGTTCCTGTTCCTGCTGCTGTCGCTCGTGGTGGTGCCGCGCGCCGCGGCCCGGGGCGCGCGGCGTGCCCTTCCGGGGACATGAGGCGCGAAAAGGGCCCGCACCTCCTGGTGCGGACCCCTCGTGGGTTGGGTGAAGCAGGTTGCCTCGATCAGCCACCGATGGCGTTGCCGAAGAAGAAGCAGGTGCCCGCGTCACTGCGCCAGCCGTACCAGACGCTGGCGACCCGATCTGTCGGCGAGCCGTACTCCGCGTAGCCGGAGCCCAGATCCTGCCCGGAGGTCATGGTCAGACCTGCCAGTGACAGGTTGCTGGTGCCGTTCTGGTTGATGGTGTCACCGGACGAGATGGACTGGAAGCGCAGCTTCCCGCCGTTGCCGGAGCCGTTGATGGTCGGGATCCCGGCCGGGCACGACGCCTTGACGACGAAGCCCGCAAGGTTGATGAGCTCAATCGTGGCGCCGTCGGTGGCGACCTGCTTGCTGAACTTCTTCACCTCGAGTTCACCGATCTTGCCGGCGCTTGCTGCGAACTGGGCGCTGACCGCCGAGCCCGCCGTGGCCGCCGAGCCCGCTGTGAGCGCGCTGTCAGCCGTGGTCGCCTTGGTAGCTGAGGCCGCGGTGTCTGCGCTCTTGGCGTGCTTGACCGTCAGTTTCGGCGCCTTCTTCTTGATCTGCTTGTTGGCGATCTTCTTTGCGAGCCTCTTCACCTGGGCCTTGCTCACCCCGGGTGCCTTTGCCGACTTCACTTGGGACTTGCTCAGCGCGCCTGCCTCCGCCGACGTCGGCGAGGAATCGGCGAGCGCGGTGCCCCCCAACGCCAGGCAGAGGGCTATCACCGCCACCAGGACTCCGACGTAGGAACGCTTGATCGTGGTTGTAGACATGGTGTTGTCTCCTCTCGGCCGCGCTCTGCCGCGACCTGTGCACGGACCATCAAGAGTCGCAATCTGCCGGTGGACACGGCAGACTCATGGCTGTTCTTAGCCCCTTTTGGGCGCGATGCGATCGCGCGTAATGAAGCGAGCCCTGGGATGCCCTGTCCTGTCGAGACGTAGGCAAGGCGACATCCAGCTTCTCGATGTGCTGGCTGAGGTCCGAGCAGCCCATAGGACTTGGTGAGTCCCCCAGGGACCGCCCTGTCGGGAGCCACGAGATGAGCGCAGCGAGGCCGACGTCCCTGGCTTGCCCTATTCGTGTGTGGAGGTTCCGCAACGCTCCGCGCCAGTCCGAGACAACCGCAACGGACCCGCAGGTGCTGGCCCAACATGACAAGTGAATGCTGAGTCGATCCAAGTCTTCGCCCCAGAAGTAACGAGGACCCCGGCAAACCTGCAGGTCAGCCGGGGTCCGTCTGCGCGCCTGTAGGTGTCTGGGCTCACGACATAGGTCCCACCTGACAGGTCTCGCGTGAGTCGGGACATGCGTCACTGTCTGGGAGCATGTCGAAAGCCCGCGTCGCAGTGCTCAAGGTCATCACCAAGGAACTCTCGGTCACCGCGGCCGCAGCGCAGTATGGCCTCTCGCGGCGCCACCTCCATCGTCTCTTGGCCCGCTACCGCGAGGGTGGCATCGACGCCGTCGACCCACGCTCACGGCGCCCCCACGTCCCTGGAAACGCCACCAGCGACGACGTCCGGGAACTGATCGTTGAGCTGCGACTGAACCTCACCGCTGCCGGCCTCGACGCCGGACCGCTCACCATCGCCTGGCACCTCACCCAGGCAGGCCACACCGCGCCCTCGACCTCCACCATCCGGCGCATCCTCCACGCAGCCGGACTCGTCGTCCCCGAACCCAGGAAACGACCCCGCTCGTCCTACCACCGCTTCGAGGCCTCCCAGCCCAACGAATGTTGGCAATCAGACTTCACCCACTGGCGCCTGGCCGACGGCACCGACGTCGAGATCCTGAACTGGCTCGACGACCACAGCCGCTACCTCCTGGCCTGCACCGTCCACGCACCCGTGACCGGTGATCTCGTGGTCACCCAGTTCCTCCAGACCTGCAACGAACACGGCATCCCCGCCGCCACCCTCACCGACAACGGTCGCGTCTACACCGCACGCTTCGGCGGCGGTAAGAACGCCTTCGAGTACACCCTCGCCGCGCTCGGCGTCATCCAGAAGAACGGCGCCGCCAACCACCCCCAGACCCAGGGCAAGGTCGAACGCCTCCACCAGACCCAGAAACGCTGGCTCGCCCAACAGCCACCCGCCGACACCCTCGCCACCCTGCAGACCCAGCTCGACGTCCTGCGCGACGTCTACAACAACCACCGCCCCCACCGAGCACTCGACCGAGCCACCCCCGCCAGCGCCTACCAAGCGCTACCCAAGGCCAGCCCACCCGCCGAGCAACAACACCCACCCGGGCACTACCGGCTGCGCTACGACCACGTCGACACCTGGGGCAAAGTCAGCCTCCGCAGAGCCGGACGGATGCATCACCTCGGCGTCGGCTACGCCCACCGAGGAACCCGAATCCTCGCCATCGCCGACGACACCACCGTCACCGTCATCAACCTCACCACCGCCGAGATCCTGTCCCACCACGACATCGACCCCACCAAGAGCTACTGGCGCAACACACAAAGAACCCCGGGCCGATGGCCCGGGGTTCTCTAGGTGACGTATGTCGCGACTCAGATGAGACCTAAGTCCCGACTCATCACACTGCGCGCCTGTAGGGATTCGAACCCCAAACCTTCTGATCCGTAGTCAGATGCTCTATCCGTTGAGCTACAGGCGCCCGTCGCCCGCACCGCTTGCGCGCCGCGAGGACTGGACGAGGATAGCCGACGCCCGACGGGCGGACGAAATCAGGACCACCCCGGAGGCCTGGTCCCGATCCGAGGGCGATCCCCTAAGGTGCCTAGCACCCGCACACGCGGCGGTCACGGCCGCCGCACGATGAGAGGCAGCGCGATGGCAGATCTCGAGGCAGTCCTGGACGAAGCCGGACTGACGAACCCCAAGGTCCGTGAGTTCGTGAAGGAGTACGCCGAGCTCACCGGCGCCGAGCGCATCGAGGTGGTCAACGCCTCCGACGACGCGCGGCTCCTGGAGGAGGCCGTCGAGTCCGGCGAGCTGGAGAAGGTGGGCGAGGGCCGCTACTACTCCCGCAGCTACTACAAGGACACCGCCCGCTCCGAGGAGCGCACGATCGTCGCGACGGCCGATGAGAAGGACAAGGGCGTCTACAACAACTGGCGCCCCTCCTCGGAGATGAAGCCCAAGCTCCACGACCTGATGCGCGGTGCCAGCGAGGGCAAGACGATGTACGTCGTCCCCTACCTGATGGCGCCCGCCGGCAACGCCCTGGCGCCGTGGGCGGCCGGCGTCGAGATCACCGACACCCGCACCGTCGTGCTGCACATGATCCGGATGTCCCGCGTGGGCGTGCAGTTCGTCAACGACCTCGAGGACCCGGGCATGTTCGTCCGTGCGGTCCACGTCAGCGGCGACCTGGAGAACCTGGGCCAGGGCACCCCCGGCGACAAGCGCTACTTCGTGACGGTCGCCGACGAGCGCACGATCCTGCACTTCGGCTCGTCGTACGGCGGCAACGCCCTCCTCGGCAAGATCGCCCACGGCCTGCGGCAGGGGGCGTACGACGGTTGGGCGAGCAAGAAGTTCCTCGCCGAGCAGTACATGCTCATCGGCGATCCACGACAAGGAGACCGGCAAGGACTACCACATCTGCGGGGGCTTCCCGAGTGCCTCCGGCAAGACCAACCTGGCCATGATGGCCGCCCCCGACGCGCTGGGTGACCGCTACCACGTGTCGTTCTACGGCGACGACATCGCGTGGCTGTGGGTCGAGGAGGAGACCGGCAAGCTCTACGGGATGAATCCCGAGTTCGGTGTCTTCGGGGTCGCCAAGGACACCAACGAGACCACCAACCCCAACGCTCTCGCCTCGGTCGGCGAGGGCACCGACTGCATCTTCACCAACGTGGCCTACAACCCCACGACGGGCGAGGTCTGGTGGGAGGGCCGCACCAAGCAGAAGCCGTCGGACCGTCGTGGCTGGCTCGACTGGATGGGCTCGCCCATCGCGGACCGCAAGGACGACGACTCGGCGCCGTGGGCCCACCCCAACAGCCGGTTCACCACCACACTGGCCAACGTCCCCAACATCGCCGACGACTACGACGCGCCGGCCGGCGTGCCGATCGACGCGATCATCTTCGGCGGCCGGACGCGTGACCGCGAGCCGCTGATCCGCGCGATCACCGACCTGCCCGAGGGCGTCTACGACGGCCTGACGCTGGGCGCCGAGGCGACGTCCGCGGCCGAGGGCAAGGAGGGCATCCTCCGCTACGACCCGATGTCCAACCGGCCGTTCATGGCCTACGGGGAGGGCGACTACGCCCAGCACTACCTCGACATCGTCGGTGCCGCCAAGGACCAGCCGATCTTCGCGCACGTCAACTGGTTCCAGCGCGACGCCGGGGACGGCCACTTCCTGTGGCCGGGCTACCGCGACAACCTGCGCCCGCTCCTGTGGCTGCTCCAGCTCAAGAACGGCGAGGTGTCGGGCCGCAGGACCTCGGTCGGCATCATCCCGACCGAGGAGGAGCTCAACCTCGAGGGCATGGACATCCCCGCCGAGGACCTCGAGCGGATCCTCACCATCGACAAGCCGCGCTGGCAGCAGGAGATGGGCTTCCGCGAGGAGCACCTCAAGCAGTTCGACCGGATGCCCGAGGAGATCTGGGAGGCACACCGCCGGGTGGCCGCCGACCTCGACGCCGAGGACTGATCGGCCCGTCCGACCCGCCTGCCCCCCGGCCGACGCGTTTCGACCCGGTCGACGCGTTTCGGGGGTCTCGCGGGCCGGTCGCGGATAGCATCCGGGGCGATGCAGACTCTCGGGGCACGCCCATCGCGACCACGCGAAAGGTTCGATCGCAGTCGACCTTCGCTGCGTCTGATGCGACCCTTCGGCGCCATCTGCGGTGTCGGCATGCTCACCGTGCTGCTGCCGCCGTACCACACCTCGGCGCTGGTGCTGGCGCTCGCGTTCGCGCTCTACGTCGTCATCCTGGGGCTGCTGGTCCTCAGCGCCCGGCGGCCCACCCGCAGCTGGATCGACCCCACCGCGGCCTACCTCGGCTTCGCGTTCGTCGGACTGGTCCGCGAGGCCGGCGGCGGGCAGGCGTCGGGACTGTCGGCGCTCGTGTTCGTCCCCATCCTCTGGCTGGCGATCACCGGGACCAAGCGCGAGCTCTACACGGCCAGCTTCCTGGCCGGGGTCATCATCATCGGACCGGTGCTGCTGATCGGTGGCGACCGCTACCCGGCCGATGACTGGCGCCGCGCCTTCATCACCGTGGTCATCGCCGTCGTCCTGGGTCGCGTGGTGCAGCGCATCGTCGAGCGGCTCGAGCGCGAGACCAAAGTGGCCCGCGCGGCGACCGAGCGCAGTGATCGTCTCTTCATCGATGCTCCTCACGGGGTCGCCGTGCTCGACGACGAGGGCCGGATCAGGCTCTCCAACGACGCCCTGCGCACCATCGTCGGCCTCGACGAGGACCAGCTGGACCATCGGTGGCTGGCCGAGCTCGCCCCGCCGGACGACGGAGCCGTCGAGAACCACGTGGCACGCATCCTCCACGACGGCCTGGAGACCTACTCGTCCGACTGCATCCTGCGCAACGCCCAGGGCCAGGACGTCCACGTCGCCCTGAGCAGCCGCATGCTGCGCCAGGACGACGACGACGTCGACATGGTGCTGGTCAACATCGTCGACGTCTCCGAGCGTCGCCGCTACCAGGACCGGCTCGCGCACCTGGTCGACCACGACGTCCTCACCGGACTGGTCAGCCGCCGCCGCTTCGACAGCGAGCTCCAGCGGCACCTCGAGAGGGTCCAGCGCTACGGCCAGACCGGGGCCGTCCTGCTGCTGGACCTGGACAACTTCAAGCAGGTCAACGACACCCTCGGCCACAACGCCGGCGACCAGCTCCTCGTCACCATCGGCGGCCTGCTCCGGCGGTCGGTGCGTTCCACCGACGTGGTCGCGCGCCTGGGGGGCGACGAGTTCGCCGTGCTGCTGCCCGACGGAGACCAGGCCGGAGCCGAGGCGGTCGGCCGGACCATCGCGGCTCGGATCCATGACTACGCAGCCACGCTCGACGGCGTACGCCGCCGGGTCACCGCGAGCGTCGGTGCCGTGACGTTCAAGGCGGCCAGTGAGCACGCCACCGACATCCTCGCCCTGGCCGACATGACGATGTACGAGGCCAAGGAGTCGGGCCGCAACCAGGTGGCGATCTTCCGGGAGGGCGAGACACGCCCGCCGCGCCTCGCGGCCCGCCTCCACTGGCAGAGCAGGATCGAGGAGGCGCTGGCGAACGACCGTTTCGAGCTGCACCTCCAGCCGATCCTCAACCTGGCCAACGACCGGGTGACCTCCGCCGAGGTGCTGCTGCGCCTGCGCGACGACGACGAGCTGGTCCCCCCGTCGCGCTTCGTCTACATCGCCGAGCGCACCGGGCTGATGCCGCAGGTCGACGCATGGGTGGTCGAGCACAGTGTCGAGATGCTGGCCCGGCTGCGTGAGCACGACCCCGACTTCGAGCTCGAGGTCAACCTGTCCGGCCACTCCATCGGCCACCCGGACATCGAGCAGAGGATCCGGGACTCTCTGGCCCAGCAGGCCGTCGACCCGTCGGCGCTGATCCTGGAGATCACCGAGACGGCTGCGGTCGCCGACGTGGTCCTCGCGCGCGCCTTCGCGGAGCGGATCACCGAGCTGGGGTGTGCCTTCGCCCTCGACGACTTCGGTGCCGGGTTCGGCTCGTTCTACTACCTCAAGCACCTGATCTTCGACTACGTCAAGATCGACGGTGAGTTCGTCGCCCACGTGCACGAGTCCCAGGTGGACCGCACCATCCTGCGCTCGATCGTCGGGATCGCCCGCGACCTCGGCAAGAGGACCGTGGCGGAGTTCGTCTCCAGTCCCGAGATCCTGGAGGTCGTCCGGGCCGAGGGTGTCGACTTCGCGCAGGGCTTCCTCATCGGCAAGCCGATCCCCTACGACGAGTTCGTGACCACCTTCATGCCGGCTCGGCCAGTCCTGGTTCCGGCTGCGACGCGGCTGGGCGATGCGAGGGCCGAAGCCTGATGAGGTGGCTACAACGGTCGGTCGGCGTGGCGATCATCGGGACTGCGGCCCTCGGTGCAGTCCTGCTGTGGGTCGCGGTGTCCGCGAGCGGACCCCGGGCCGGACAGCGTCCGTCCGAGGGCGTCCTGTTCGGTGCCTGGCGGGTCTTCTACGACACCGAGATGCCCTCGCGTCGGGTCCTGCTCGCCGCGGTCGGCGTGGCGCTGCTGTTGGCGGCCGGCGTCGCCTCGATCGAGCGGCGACTGCTGACCCGGGCCCGGCGGAGCGACAACCCGGACCGGATGCCGCTGGCGCCGAAGGTGGTGATGGCAGAGACCCACGGCGTCTACGCCGGACCCGTCACCATCACCGTGCTGATCCCGGCCCACAACGAGGAGGCCTGCATCTCCGAGACGTTGCGGTCCCTGCTCTCCCAGTCCCTGCCGCCCGCGCGCGTGGTCGTCGTCGCCGACAACTGTAGCGACGGCACTGAACGGATCGCCCGCGAGGCCGGTGTCGAGGTCTTCGAGACGGTGGAGAACTCCCACAAGAAGGCGGGCGGACTCAACCAGGCGCTGCGCCGGCTGTTGCCGGACCAGGGCGACAACGACTGCGTCATGGTCATGGACGCCGACACCACCCTCGACCCGGGCTTCCTCGAGTCGGCCGCCCGTCGGATGACCGACGACCGGGCACTGATGGCGATCGGCGGCCTGTTCTACGGCGAGGACGGCTTCGGGCTCATCGGACAGTTCCAGCGCAACGAGTACACGCGCTACCAGCGTGACCTGCGGCGTCGGCGGGGTCGCGTCTTCGTGCTCACCGGCACCGCCTCGGTCTTCCGGCCGCGGGCCCTGCGTGCGGTCGCTGACGAGCGTGGCAAGAACCTCCCGGGCGTGCACGGCGACGTCTACGACACGGTCGCGCTGACCGAGGACAACGAGCTCACCATGGCCCTCAAGACCCTGGGCGCGCTGATGATGTCGCCGAGCGATTGCACGGTCGTCACCGAGGTGATGCCGTCGTGGAAGGGGTTGTGGGCGCAGCGGCTGCGGTGGCAGCGCGGGGCTCTGGAGAACCTCGGCGCCTACGGCCTGCGGCCGCAGACCTTCCGCTACTGGATGCAACAGCTCGGCATCGGGTACGGCGTCCTGGCGCTCGGCGCCTACCTCCTGCTGATCCTGCTGATGGTGTTGGCCACCTCGACCTGGGTCTGGTTCCCGTTCTGGGTCGGGATCGGGCTGGTGTTCACCCTCGAGCGGGTCCTGACGGTGTGGCGCGGCGGTTGGCGGGCCCGGTTGCTGGGCCTCTCCCTCTTCCCCGAGCTCTTCTACGCGATGTTCCTCAACGTGGTCTTCCTCAAGGGCATCTGGGACCTCTCCCTCGCCAAGCAGGCCACGTGGGAGCACGTGGTGCAGACCGACTCCGGCGTCCGGACGGGGGTCTGAGGTGCTGAGCGTGATCCCGATGGGGGTGCTCCTGCCGGATGACCTCCTGCGTCACGAGGCCTTCGCCGTCCTGGCGGCCTTCGTCGCGATCAACACGGTCGGCTACGTGACGCTGGCGGTCGCGAAGATGCTGCCCAAGGTCTACTTCCGCGACTGGTTCGGCACACGCAACCGTCGTCAGGAGACCCGCAGCATCGATCCGGACGCTCCGATCTGAGTGACGCTGCCGAGGCAGCCGGACACCACGATGGAGAGCCAGGTCACACGACTGTGATCGATCCAATATGTGCGTCCATTCACAAGCACTAGCGTCCGACGGAAAGTCGCCGACAACGAAGCCGCGCGAACCGCGACGAACGCTGAAGGACTCACCGGGATGACCGCACTCACCGACACCGAGACGACCGCCGAGCAGCCCGCTCCGACGACCCACGCAGGCATCCTCGCCTGGGTGGCCGAGGTCGCCGAGCTGACCCGGCCCGACCGCATCCACTGGTGCACCGGCTCCGACGAGGAGTGGGAGCAGCTGACCCGCGCCCTCGAGGCGACCGGCACCTTCACGCGCCTCAACCCCGAGGTCATGCCCAACTCGTTCCACGCGGCCTCCGACCCGTCGGACGTGGCGCGGGTCGAGGACCGCACGTACATCTGCTCGGTCGACGAGCGCGACGCAGGTCCGACCAACAACTGGATGGACCCGTCGCAGATGAAGGACCTCATGCGCGGGCTCTACGCCGGCTGCATGCGGGGTCGCACCATGTACGTCATCCCCTTCGTGATGGGTCACGTGGACGCTGAGAAGCCGATGTTCGGCGTCGAGATCACCGACTCCGCCTACGTGACGGTCTCCATGCGGGTCATGGCGCGGATGGGCACCGAGGTGCTCGACCGGATCGAGGAGCTCGGCGACGACGTGTCCTGGGTGCCCGCGCTGCACTCGGTCGGCATGCCGCTCGGGCCCGGCCAGGACGACGTGGCGTGGCCGTGCAACGACACCAAGTACATCGTCCAGTTCCCCGAGGAGCGGATGATCTGGAGCTTCGGCTCGGGCTACGGCGGCAACGCCCTGCTCGGCAAGAAGTGCTACGCCCTGCGCATCGCATCCGTGATGGCGCGCGACGAGGGCTGGCTGGCCGAGCACATGCTGATCCTCAAGCTCACTTCCCCCCAGGGCGTCACCAAGTACGTCGCTGCCGCGTTCCCGAGCGCGTGCGGCAAGACCAACCTGGCGATGCTCAAGCCGACCGTCCCCGGGTGGGAGGTCGAGGCCATCGGCGACGACATCGCGTGGATGCGCGTCGGCGAGGACGGCCGCCTGTGGGCGGTCAACCCCGAGTTCGGCTTCTTCGGCGTCGCCCCGGGCACCAACGAGCACACCAACCCCCACGCGATGGAGACGATCCGCAAGGGCAACTCGGTCTTCACCAACGTCGCGCTGACGCCTGACGGCGACGTGTGGTGGGAGGGCCTCGAGAACGCGCCGGCCGAGGCCACCAGCTGGAAGGGCGAGCCGTGGACGCCTGAGTCCACCGAGCTCTCGGCCCACGCCAACAGCCGCTACTGCACCCCGATCAAGCAGTGCTCGATCCTCGCCGACGAGTACGACGACCCGCGGGGCGTGCCGATCGACGCGATCCTCTTCGGTGGTCGCCGCAAGACGACGATCCCGCTGGTGACCGAGGCCCGCGACTGGAACCACGGCACGTTCATGGGCGCGACGCTCTCCTCCGAGACGACGGCCGCCGCCGTCGGCGCGGTCGGCGTGGTGCGCCGCGACCCGATGGCGATGCTGCCCTTCATCGGCTACAACGCCGGCGACTACTTCAACCACTGGGTGGGCATCGGCAAGGACAACGATGCCGCCAAGCTGCCGAAGATCTTCTACGTCAACTGGTTCCGCCGCGGTGCCGAAGGCGACTTCCTCTGGCCGGGCTTCGGCGAGAACAGCCGCGTCCTCAAGTGGGTCATCGAGCGCATCGACGGCCAGGCCGCCGCGGTCGAGACCCCCATCGGCCACGTGCCGGCGCCGGGCGCGCTCGACGTCGATGGCCTCGACCTGACCGAGGAGGACCTGGCCCGGGCCCTGGCCGTCGACGTCGAGGAGTGGAAGGCCGAGCTGCCGCAGATCCAGGAGTGGTTCGACAAGTTCGGAGACGACCTGCCCGACGTGCTGTGGAGCGAGCTCGACACGCTCAAGTCCCGCCTGGACGCCTGATTGCCCGAACGCCGGCACCACCGGCCCGCAGCACCGGTTGTCCGGCGCGGGTCGGTGCGGTTCTCGAGAGGGTGGTGCGGAGCCGTGTGGCACGATCCTCACACTGGTCGTCGTGGGGAACAGGGGAGGTGAGCCGTGCTCTTGGGTCAGCGCGAACGTGACCTGTTCGAGGAGCAGGCCACCCCGCTCTACGAGGAGATCGTGGCCTCGGGTGGCATCACCACCGCAGACAAGCGCATCGCCGCACGCGGCGAGCTCGAGCAGGCTTTCGACCTGCTCGTCGAGGTGGGTCTGGTCGCCAAGAGCGAGGACGGCGCCCACTGGCGTGCCGTCGACCCGGCCGCCGTCCAGGCCCAGGTGGTGGCCCCGTTGGGCCAGCAGGGTGCCGAGCTGATCGCGGAGTCCGCGCACTGGGCCCAGGCCTTCAGCACCCTCTCGCACGCGTGGCGCCGTTCGCCGAGCGCCGTCGGCGGACCGTTCGCCGAGATCCGCGGGCTGGCCACGATCGGCAACTTCCTCGCCTCGCTCGTCAGTGACGCCGAGGACGAGCTGCTCACCGCCCAACCGCAGGACCGCCGCGGCGTCAAGCAGCTGGGGGAGGTCGGCGCCCGCGAGATCGCCGCGCTCAAGCGTGGGGTCAAGATGCGCACCCTCTACCAGCACGCCGCCCGGCGAGGTGCCGACACCCGCAAGTACGTCGCCGCCGTCACCGCGGCCGGCGCCGAGGTCCGCACGCTCGACGAGTTCTTCAACCGCCTCATCGTGGTGGACCGCCGGATCGCGATCATCCCCAGCCACGAGGGTCTGACCACCGCCATGGTGATCAGCGACCGGTCGATGGTCGGCTACCTCGTCGACATGTTCGAGCGCCACTGGGAGCGGGCGCGCCCGTTCACGAGCAGTGAGACCTCATTGGTGCGCGACATCGCCGCCGAGCAGCGCGCCATGACCATCCGGATGCTCCTCGAGGGCAGGGCCGACCCGGCCGGCGCCAAGCGCCTCGGTGTCAGCCCCCGCACGTACGCCGCCTATGTCGCAGAGCTCAAGAACGAGTTCGAGGTCGAGACCAGGTTCCAGCTCGGCTACGAGATGGGAAAGCGCGGCATCTCCGGTCGGGAGACCGACGAACCGACCGCCTGACCCTGCGCTGCAAAATGAAGGCGAGGGCAGCAGCTCGATGAGCTGCTGCCCTCGTGCCGGGACTGGCCTGTGGGGGAGGCCTCCGGACCAGAACTCGTGGGGGGTTGAGGGGTCCGTGTCCCAGCTTCTACGGCGTGCCGAGGACGGCACGGACTGTGGTCAGCGAGGAACCTTGATCTTGGCGCCCCAGCTGGTGTCGATGCCGGCGTTGGCTGGGGCTGCGCCCACGCCGACGAATCCGAATCCGAGCGCGGCCACGAGAGCTGCTGCGGCGATGCGGCGTACTGGGGTCATTGCTTCCACCTTCGATGTCGCGTTGTCACAGGGATGACACATTCGATTGTCTCCCACTCGTCGGGTGACGTCTGCGTCAGACCGCTGCAGGTCTGTGCATTGCATGATCCTGCAAAATGACGGCTCGACCCCCTCCCGGAGGGAAGGGGCCGAGCACTGGCGGAGGCGGAGGGATTTGAACCCTCGATGGGGTTTTAGCCCCAAACCCGCTTAGCAGGCGGGCGCCATAGACCGGACTAGGCGACGCCTCCATGCCCGACCAAGCCGGGCGCAGAGAAGGTTACAAGGCGCGGCGCGCTGGCGCCGAATCTGGTCACAACTTGCGCAGGCCATGACCGTGCTGGAGGTGGTCCTGGATGTCGCGGACGAACGCCTCGCGGTCGACCGCGAGCATCTCGACCGGGATGGTGGTCGTACGTCCGTCGCGCAGTCGCAGCACCACCACGGGTGCGTCGACCACCGTCGTGGTCACGGCGTCCTCGACGTCCTGCCACCGGCCGGAGGAGGCCCCGACGCCGCGGACCCACTGGATCCGGTAGCCCTCCGGAGTCAGCCGGGCGACCCAGCCCTTCTGCCGCCACGTCCACCAGGTGGCCGTGAGCAGCAGGATCGTGAGTGCCACCGGCACCAGCAGGAAGGCGGTGTGCAGGTCGATCACCGCGATGGCCAGGGTGCTCAGCAGGATCAGAACGGCCACCACGCTCAGGATCAGCCCCAGCAGCCGCGCCGCGACGGCGGGGGAGAGGCGGTAGACGGTGGCTGTCTCGGTCGTCACGCCACCGATTTCACCATGCGCTGCGGCGAGGGCTCCCGCTCGGGTCGGCCCGCGTGCGCGTTGGGTAGAGTTTCGCGGTGTGCGGCGCCGTGGCGCCGCGCGAGGAGGGGTGCCGGAGCGGCCGATCGGAACCGCCTTGAAAGCGGTCGTAGGGAGACCTACCGCGGGTTCGAATCCCGCCCCCTCTGCCAGGGATAGGGTCGACCGGTGACGACGACCTGGTTCGCCTCGCCCGCGGACGCCGCCGTACGCCTGCGTGGGGCGGGCTACCTGACCGACGACGCCACTGCCCTGACGGCGTACCTCTCGGGTGCGCTGGAGAAGCCGCTGCTGATCGAAGGGCCGGCGGGCGTCGGCAAGACCGAGCTGGCCAAGGCGGTGGCGCGGGCGACGGGGGCGGAGCTGGTGCGGCTGCAGTGCTACGAGGGTCTCGACGAGGCCCGCGCGCTCTATGAGTGGAACTACAAGAAGCAGCTGCTGCGGATCCAGGCGAGCCGTGGTGAGGACTCGTGGAGCGAGACCCACGACGACATCTTCACCGAGGAGTTCCTCCTCACCCGGCCGTTGTTGAGCGCCATCCGTCGCGACGAGCCGACCGTCCTGCTCGTCGACGAGGTGGACAAGACCGACGTCGAGGTCGAGGGACTGCTGCTGGAGGTGCTGAGCGACTTCCAGGTGACCATCCCCGAGCTGGGCACGGTCGCGGCGACGCGTCGCCCGTTCGTGGTGCTGACCTCCAACGCCAGCCGTGAGCTGTCCGAGGCGGTCAAGCGTCGGTGCCTCTTCCTGCACCTGGACTATCCGGATGCCGAGCGTGAGCGGGCCATCGTCACGAGCCAGGTGCCGGAGCTGGACGAGAAGGTCGCCGCCCAGCTCGTCGACGTGGTCGTCCGCCTGCGTGAGCTCGAGCTCAAGAAGTCGCCCTCCATCGCCGAGTCCATCGACTGGGCGCGCACGCTGATCGCGCTGCAGATCGCGGACCTCGACGAGGCGACCGTGGCCCGCACGCTGGGGGTGGTGCTCAAGCACGCCTCGGACCAGCGCCGCGCGATCAAGGAACTCAGGCTGGCGTCGGCGTGAGCCTTCACCCCATGCGAATCCTCGCTCCGCTGCGGTCCGCACAGGGACCCCGATGAGCCTTCGCCCCATGCGAATCCTCGCTCCGCTGCGGTCCGCACAGGGACCCCGATGAGCCTCCACCCCATGCGAATCCTCGCTCCGCTGCGGTCCGCACAGGGACCCCGATGAGCCTGCTCGACACCCACATCGGCTTCGTGGAGGCGCTGCGCTCCGCCGGCCTGTCGGTGTCGCTGGCCGAGGGCCTCGACGCGATCGCCGCGCTGGAGAAGGTGCGCTGGCACGACCGCGAGACCGTCCGGGCCGCGTACGCCGCCACGCTGGTCAAGCGTCAGCCGCAGCGCGTCACCTTCGATGCGGTCTTCGACATCTACTACCCGCGCCTCATCGGCAGCGGGGTCGCCGCCGGCATCGTCAGCGGCGTCGACAGCGAGGACGCGGTCCCGGCCGGGGGCGTACGTGACGGCGGTCCCGAGCTGGAGCGGTTCCGCGAGGACCTGGCCGAGGCTCTGGCCGCCGGCGACCAGCAGGCGCTGCAGGATCTCGCGGTCGAGGCCGTCGCCCGCTTCGGGGCGATGCCCGGCCGGGGACCCGGACTCTCGAGCTGGTCGGCCTACACGTCGCTGCAGCGGGTCTCGGCCTCCGAGCTGATGGACCGGCTCGTCCAGGGACTGCTGGGCCAGGGCCTCGACGACGAGCAGGCGCAGCGCGCGGCGGGCAGGCGGATCGGCGACTTCACCCGGCTCGTCGAGGGGGATGCCCGGCGCCGCATCGCCGAGGAGAAGGGGCCCGAGCACGTCGCCGGGGTGACGGTCCGGCCCACGATCGACCGGCTCGACTTCACCGCCGCCCGCCGCAGCGACCTCGAGGAGATGAGGCGCGAGATCTACCCGCTCGCGCGCCGCCTCGCAGCACGGCTCACCAAGGAGCAGCACGCGCGCCGCCGCGGACCGCTCGACGTACGCCGCACGGTGCGCGCCTCGATCGCCACGGGCGGCGTGCCGCTGACCACCCACCACCGGCCCAGGCGACCGCACCGGACCGACCTCGTGGTGCTGTGCGACGTGAGTGGGTCAGTGGCCAACTTCGCGCAGTTCACCCTGCTGCTGGTCTACGCCCTCCGCGAGGCCTTCAGCGGCGTGCGTGCCTTCACGTTCGTCGACGACGTGGTCGAGGTGAGCGACCAGTTCCGACCGGGTGCCGATGTGGTCGAGGTGATGGAGTCGCTGGCGGCCGAAATCACCCGAGCCGCCATGTGGGGGCGCACCAACTACGGCCGCGCCCTGACCCGCTTCGCGGAGGAGCACCCGGACGCGATCGGGCCGAAGTCGTCACTGCTGATCCTCGGGGACGGACGGTCCAACTACAGCGACCTTGCGCTCCCGGTCCTCGGTGAGCTCGCTGGGCGGGCTCGGCACGCGTGGTGGCTCAACCCCGAGCACCCGCGGCACTGGGGCACCGGCGACAGCGCGGCCGACCGCTACGGCGAGATCGTGCCGATGGTGGAGTGCCGCAACCTCGCCCAGCTCGGCGAGTTCGTGCACGAGATCGTCTAGGGCACGTCCATCTCGCCCGGACATCTCACCCGGCCAGGAAACCGAGCTCCTGCATCCGGGTGATCTCGGCCCGCAGCTCGGGGTGATCGGCGCTGTCGGCGGCCCTGGCGCCCGCGACGTAGTCGTGTGACCCGTCGCAGTCGCTCGAGTCGAAGACCACCGTCAGCCGATGGGGGATCGAGGCGTTGATCAGCGAACCCAGCAGGGCCACCGGGTCGTTGCGATCCTCCAGCGACAACACGCGCGTGGACTCAGGGATCCGGGGGACCTGCGCTCCCGGGGCGCCGGCCGTGACCACCTGGTCGACCACGAAGCGGGCCGAGCGCACCGAGGCTGCGATCTCCGCGGCCACCGTGCCGCCGGCCGCCGAGCCCACCAGCATCACGCGGGCGTCGTCGTCGGTCACGACCTTCTCGATGGCGCGGATCACCTGGCCCACCATGGTCGTGGGGTCGGCGCCGACGAGGCGGAGGCGGCCGCTGTCGGGGCCGAGCCGGCCGGGCAGGTAGGCGATGTAGCGGCCGGTGCCGACGCGCTGGACGCTGATCCTCCGGTCCTCGGCGACGAGGTTGGCCATCAGCTCCTCGAGCGAGCGGGGTGCCCGGGCCGCGCCGCTGCTGGCCTCGGCATCGGGCTCCTCGACGTCCACGAACGAGCCGGCGGAGTCGCGGAACGCGGACACCGCGTCGGCCGGGAACGGGTCGACGCCGATGGCCCGCAGACCGCCGCGTGCCGCCTGGGCACCCTCGGCGGAGGCGAGGACGCCCGCGGTGAGCAGGGAGCGCATGTGCAGGCCGTCCAGCAGGCCGCCGCCCCCGGACACGTGGTCCATCAGGTCGGGGTTGTTCTCGGCGAGCTCACTGAGATAGGCCGTGACGCCGTCGCGGTCGAGGGCGTCGGTCTCGATGAGGCCGGCGCTGACGATCGCGCCACCGAGCTCGACCTCGGGCGCGAGGTAGCCGATGGCGCGGCCTGCGATGGAGCCGAGCGTCTGGTAGGCCGCCTGCTGCAGCTCGTCGATCCAGCGGTAGGTGAGCACCGTGGCACGTACGACGAGCGCGTCGGCGTCGAGCTCGACCGAGCGGGTCAGCAGGCCGTGCTTGCCGGTGGTGGCGGCCCTGATGTCCTCCTCGGCCTGGCCCCAGGTGGCCTTCGACAGCTCACCCGAGTCGACGACGTCGTCGTCACCGAGGATCTCGGCACCGAGCCGGGCGCGGGTGCGCATCTCGCTGCCGGAGGCGTCGAACAGGTCGGCCAGCGCCAGCATCTGGTCGTACTTGTCGGCGGCCACCGAGGCCGACGACTGGTCCGGGGAGTCGGCACCGTGGGTGCGGGGGATGTCGAGATCACCCATGAGCGATCTCCGTCCGGAGGCCGACCTGCGCCAGGACCGGGGCGAGCTCGGTCGCGAGGTGGTCGGGGTCGACGCGGGCGATCGCGACGCGTGCGCCGTCGTCGTCGTGCCGCGGGGTCAGGGAGTGCCACCCGTCCTTGAGCAGGACCCATGACACGACGCCGACCGCGGCGGTCGCGCGCTCGGACACCTCGGCAGCCAGGATGCGCAGCCGGCCTCGGCCCTCGGAGTGGACGGCCGAGACGGCAGCAGCGGCCTCGGCGTCGCCGAGCTCCTCGCCGTCGGCCACGACGGCGCCCTCGCCCTGGCCCATCAGGACGGGGACGAGGTCGGAGCGACCGGAGCGCAGTGCCTCGCCGATCGAGTCGGCCAGGGCGTAGGGGACGTCGAGCAGGGCCGGCACGTGCGACGGGGCGAGCGGCAGCGCCTCGGGGACCGAGGTGACGCGTGCGAGCTCGGTGGTCCACTGGTCCACGGGGAACCAGGCGAGCTCGAAGACGATGCCGTCGCAGGTCGACAGGCTTGCGACCGCGCCGCCGTCCTGGCGGTGCCAGGCCTTCACCTGGATGGCCCCGGCCGCGACGTCGATGTCGAGCGCGAGGCGGGGCGTGGCGAGCAGGCCCACTGCGCCGACCAGTCCGGGGTCGGCGCCGTCGTCGCCGACGAGTCCGCGGCGGCGCAGCGTGTCGTGCGGGTCGTGCAGTGTGCCGAGGGCGTGGGTGTAGGCCGAGTCCTCGACGGACCCGCGGCTCTCGCCGAGGCGACCCGTGAGGGAGCCGGCCCCGTTCGCGGAGGCGCCATCGGGCTGGAGGTCGAAGGGGAGCGGAGCGCCGCCGGCCAGCTCGGCCACGACGCGCAGCTCGGGCAGGGTCAACGCCACGCGCCGGGCCATGGCGTCGAGGAAGCTCGCGGCAGGCGTCGGCGGGGACGTCAGGTCGATGGTCACCATGTCAGAGCCCCGGCAGGTCGACGGTCAGCCAGTCCCGGTGACCGGGCGGCGGAGGGTCGAAGACCAGAAGGGCGGCGTCGGCCTCGTCGGGCTCGGAGGGTGAGCCGTCCGCCCCGGCGCCGGCCTCGCTCGCTCGGGTGCGTGCGTCCTCGACCATGGAGGCGGCCTTGTGGGAGCGGATGTCGATGGCCTCCTTGAGGTTGTCGACCTCGCCCAGGTGCCGGGCCAGCGAGTCGGCCGCGGTCTCGTGGTGTGCGGCGGCGGCACGCAGGTGGTTGGCCCGCTCGATGATGCGCTCGCGCATCGCGTCGGCGGCCCTGCCGTGCCAGGGGGCGGCCTCGGCCTGGGACACCAGCCGGGCCGCGAGCGCGCGGATGTCGCCGCCCTGCTCACGGAGCTGGGCGACGCGTTTGCGTCCCACGGCTGTGTCGCCGTACATCGATCACACCCTTTCGTCGGGGGGCGCCTACCCGGGGAGCACCGCGTCCAAACGTCTGCCGAAGTCGCATTCTTCCGCACCCTGCCTGCAAGGGCACCTCCGTGCGGAGCCTGCGTGTCGCCGCCGGCGGGGCTGGAGCGAGGTCATCCTCACCCTGTCGTGACCGATAGGGTCAGGGTCCTGACCTGCCGTGCCACAGCCGACCAGCACGAGGTGTGCATGACCTTCGACGTCCACCAGCTCGACGTGTTCGTGCTGGTCGGCGCGGTCGTCACGCTGGCGGCGATCCTGGCGGTCCGGATCTCGGCGGGCGTGGGCCTGCCGTCGCTGCTGATCTACCTCCTCATCGGAGTCCTGCTCGGTGAGGGCGGACCCTTCGCGATCCAGTTCGACGACGCGCAGGTGGCGCACGCGCTCGGCTTCGGGGCGCTGGCGATCATCCTGGCCGAGGGAGGTCTCACCACCGACTGGCGACAGATGCGGCCGAGCATCCGGCTGGGCGTCTCGTTGGCGACCGTCGGGGTAGCCGTGTCGCTGGTCGTGGTCGCCGTCGGCGCCCACTACCTCCTCGGCCTGCCCTGGGAGCTGGCGATCCTGCTGGGAGCCATCTGCTCCCCCACGGACGCGGCGGCCGTCTTCTCGGTGCTGCGGGTGGTTCCGCTGCCGAGGCGTCTCACCGGGGCGCTCGAGGCGGAGTCGGGCCTCAACGACGCGCCCACCGTCGTGCTCGTCGGCATCATCTCCACCGGTGCCGCAGCCGAGGCCGGCCTGCTCCACGTCGCCGGCATCATCGCCTTCGAGCTGCTCGCCGGTGGCCTGGTCGGCGTCGCCTGCGGCGTCGCGGGGGCGTGGATCATGCGCCGCGCCGCTCTTCCGTCCTCCGGTCTCTACCCGCTCGCCGTCCTGTGCCTGGCGTTCACGGCGTACGGCCTCTCGTCGGCGCTTCATGCGTCGGGGTTCGCCGCGATCTACGTCGCCGCCCTCATCCTCGGCAACAGCGAGCTGCCGCACCGGGTGGCCACCCGGTCCTTCGCCGAGGGGGTCGCCTGGCTGGCCCAGATCGGCCTGTTCGTGATGCTCGGCCTGCTGCTCTCGCCCGGCCGGATCGACCTGCAGACCGTCGTGCAGGCGCTGGTCACCGGTCTCGTCCTCACCCTCGTCGCGCGACCGCTCTCGGTGCTGGCCAGCAGCATCGTCCAGCCGATGGGGCTGCGCGACCTGGGCTTCATCTCGTGGGCCGGCCTGCGTGGTGCCGTGCCGATCGTGCTGGCCACGATCCCACTGGCCGAAGGAGTCGCCGGAGCCGACGACCTGTTCGACATCGTCTTCGTGATGGTCGTCGTCTACACCTTGCTCACCGGACCGACCCTGCCCGGGGCCGCCCGCCTGCTGGGGGTCGCCAGCAGCTCCGAGCCGCGGGGGCTCGAGGTCGAGGCCGCACCGCTCGACCGGGTCGACGCCGACCTGCTCCAGGTGACCATCGCCCCCACCTCGAAGATGCACGGCGTCGAGGTGGGGGAGCTGCGGCTGCCCAGGGAGGTCTCGGTGTCGCTGGTGATCCGGGGCGGCGTAGTGCTGGTGCCGGAGCGTCGTACGGTCCTGCGCTCGGGCGACGACCTCCTCGTGGTCACGCCGCACAAGCAGCGTGAGGCCACCGAGGCCCGACTGCGTCAGGTGTCGGAGAACGGACGCCTCGCGCAGTGGCTGGACGGCACCTCAGGGCACGAGCGCGACCACGGCGCGTGAGGGACGAGCCCGGCGTCACTCCGCGCCGGTGGCCTTGCAGAAGCTCGTGTCCGACTCGGCGAGCACCGACTCGACCTGCTTCTTGCGCAGCGTCTTGAACTTCTCGCCCACCACGACCACGACGCCCACGCCGATCGGGTCGCCTTCGACGACCTTGGCCTTCTTGAACTGCTTCTTGACGAGCAGGACTGCCGGGTTGGTGGGGTCGCCGCTCCAGATCTGGGTGGTCTCGGCCGGCTGCGGTGCGTCCCCGACGTCGCCGGGGACGAAGCCGCGCTCGGTGAGCTCGGAGCTGGTCGAACCCGCCAGGCCGCTGCGGCCGCTGCCGTTGAAGACGCTGACCACGACCTGGTCGCGTCGTACCTCGGTCCCCGCGCTGATGCTCGCGTCCTCGCAGATCGCGATCGGCTCGTCCCGGGGGAACGGCTTGGTCAGCGCCGCCCACCCCCAGACCGTGGCGACGACGAGGAGCAGCCCGAGGCCCGACAGGGTCAGGGCCGACTTGAGTGCGGCGCTCACTGGTCGGCTGCCTGGTGCACGCGGGCGTGCAGCACGCTCCGCTGTTGGAGGGCAGCACGCAGGGCCCGGTGCAGGCCGTCCTCGAGGTAGAGGTCGCCCCGCCACTGCACGACGTGGGCGAACAGGTCGCCGTAGAACGTGGAGTCCTCGTCGAGCAGGGTGTCGAGGCGCAGCGTGTCCTTGGTGGTCACGAGCTCGTCGAGCCTGATCTGCCGCGGGGGAAGGTCTGCCCAGGCGCGCGAGCTCAACCCGTGCTCGGGGTACGGGCGGCCGACGCCCACGCGCTTGAAGATCACGCGAGTGATCATAACGACGACCGCGCGAGCAGACTTCTCGTCCTCTCCGCGGGCGCTGACTAGGCTCGTGGTCATGACCGAGACACCTGAGGCACAGCCGACGTCGCCCGAGGCCGACCCGATCTCCGACCCGATCTCTGCGGCGGTCGCACCCGGCTACCGGTTCGAGGCAGCCGCGCTCGAGCTCGGCGGGCTCATGCTCAACGCCGACGACCTCGGCGACGTCCCGATCAGGATCCCGCTGAGCATGCTCAACCGGCACGGCCTCGTCGCGGGCGCCACGGGCACCGGCAAGACCAAGACCCTGCAGCTGCTGGCCGAGCAGCTCAGCGCCAACGGCGTACCTGTCTTCGCTGCCGACATCAAGGGCGACCTGTCCGGTCTCAGCATGCCGGGGGAGTCCAGCGACAAGCTCCAGGCCCGCACCGCGAGCGTGGGCCAGCAGTGGGAGGCGACCGGCTTCCCGACGGAGTTCTACGCGATCGGCGGGCAGGGTGTCGGGGTGCCGGTCCGCGTCACGATGACCGCGTTCGGTCCGACCCTGCTCGCCAAGGTGCTCGGCCTCAACGAGACCCAGGAGTCGTCGCTCGGGCTGGTCTTCTACTACTGCGACAAGGCGGGGCTGCCGCTGCTCGACCTCGCGGACCTGCGCGCCGTGCTGCAGTACCTCACCGGCGACGAGGCCGGGAAGGCGGAGCTGAAGTCGATCGGCGGGCTGTCCCCGCAGACCGTCGGCGTCATCCTGCGCGAGCTGATCACCTTCGAGGCCCAGGGGGCCGACGTCTTCTTCGGTGAGCCGGAGTTCGAGACCCAGGACTTCCTCCGCACCACTGACGACGGCCTCGGCGTGATCAGCCTGCTCGAGCTGCCCAACCTGCAGGACCGACCGGCGCTCTTCTCCACGTTCTTGATGTGGCTGCTCGCCGACCTCTTCCACGACCTGCCGGAGGAGGGCGACCTCGACAAGCCCAAGCTGGTCTTCTTCTTCGACGAGGCGCACCTGCTCTTCAACGACGCCTCCGACGCCTTCCTCGACCAGATCGCCCAGACGGTGCGGCTGATCCGCTCGAAGGGCGTCGGGGTCTTCTTCGTGACCCAGTCGCCGACCGACGTGCCCGACGAGGTGCTCGCCCAGCTCGGCTCGCGCGTCCAGCACCAGCTCCGCGCACACACCCCCAACGACGCCAAGGCGCTCAAGGCCACCGTCAACACCTACCCCAACAGCGCCTACGACGACCTCGGTGCGGTCCTCACCAGCCTCGGCATCGGGGAGGCCGTGGTCACCGTGATGAACGAGCGCGGTGCACCGACCCCGGTCGCCTGGACCCGCCTGCGAGCGCCGGAGTCGTTGATGGACGCGGCGCCGAACGACTCGATGGAGGCCGTGGTCGCGGCCTCGCCGCTGTCGGCGAAGTACGCCGAGGCGATCGACCGCGAGTCGGCACACGAGCTGCTCGCCAAGAAGCTCGAGGAGGGTGCGCGCAAGGCGGCCGAGGACGCCCGGGTCAAGGAGATGGCTCGCGAGCAGAAGAACGAGCGGGTCACCAAGAAGTCCTCGGAGAAGGCGGCCGAGGAGGACGACGGCCTCGTGATGGACGTCGTGAAGTCGCCGGTGTTCAAGGACTTCATGCGCACCGCTGCTCGCGAGATCGCGCGGGGGATGTTCAAGTCCGGTCGGCGCTGAACCTCCGCGGGAGCGGTGTGTGAGGCGGGTTCTGCGCGCCGGAAGTCCGCTTCAGGCACCGCTCACCGGCGGGTCGGCGTACGGCTCGCCGGCGGGCGGTGGGTGAGGGGCGTTCTGAAGGTGGGAAAGCCGCCTCACGCACCGCTCGGGCGAGGACTCACATGGTCGGGTCGAGCCAGGCCAGCTGCGCGGTCTCGGTGCCGCGGTCACGCGTGACGACGCGCGCCCGGCCCTCGGGCGCCGGCTGCGGTCGCAGGTTGCCGATCAGCACGCCCTCGTCACGCGGGCCCGAGAGCATCACGCCGGGCATCGCCAGGTCGCGCAGGGACTGGATGACCGGTTCGTAGAGAGCGCGGGACGCACCACCCGTACGCCGTGCCACGACGACGTGCAGCCCGACGTCGCGGGCCTGCGCCATCAGTGGCTGCAGCGCCGAGACCGGCGAGGACTGCGCGGTGGCGACCAGGTCGTAGTCGTCGACCACGACGAACACCTCCGCGCCCGTCCACCACGACCGGTTGCGCAGCTGTTCGGGGGTCACGTCGGGCCCGGGGATGCGGCCCTCGAGGTAGGAAGCGATGTCCTTCAGCGTCGGTGTGGCCTGGGTGGCGGACGTCAGGTAGTTGAGGAGGTAGTCGTCGGGGACCTCGCCCAGCAGCGAGCGCCGGTAGTCGACGAGCACGATCTGCGCTTCCTTCACCGAGCGGGTGCGCATGATCTCGTGGCAGTACGCCCGCAGCAGCGCGCTCTTGCCGGACTGGCCGTCGCCGAAGACCAGCATGTGCGGCTCGGCGTCCACGTCGAGCCCGACCGGCGCCAGCTCCTTCTCGTTGATGCCGAGCAGGATGTGGCGCTCGGGGATCTGCCGCCGCACCGCGTCCTCGCGGACGGCCTCCAGGGTGACCCGCTCGGGCAGCAGCCGGAGCTTGGGGCCCTGCGGGCCCTTCCAGGCGGCGGCCATCTTGTCGATCAGGTCGTCGACGCCGTCGCCGAGCGTGTCCGCGCTGCCGTCGCCGTCGATGCGCGGCAGGGCGCCGAGGAAGTGCAGCTTGGACGGGACGAGCCCGCGCCCGGGGCGACCGACGGGCACGAGGGCAGCGACCTTGCGGTCGACCTCCGAGTCGAGCGGGTCGCCGAGCCGGAGCTCGAGCTTGGAGCCGAAGACGTCGCGCATGGCGGCGCGGTAGTCGGCCCAGCGGGTGGATGCGGTGACGATGTGGAGCCCGAAGGTCAGGCCGCGCGCGGCGAGCTGCTGGATCTCCATCTCGAGGTCGTCGAACTCCGCGCGCAACGTGCTCCAGCCGTCGATGACGAGGAAGACGTCGCCCCAGCCGTCGTCGGCCCGGCCCTGCGCCCGACGGGAGCGGTAGGTCTCGATGGAGTCGATGGCGTTGTTGCGGAAGTAGGCCTCGCGCCGGTCGACGATGCCCTCGACCTCCGCCAGCACGCGGCGTACGACGTCGGGCTCGGAGCGGGTCGCGACCCCGGCGACGTGCGGCAGCCGGGTCAGCGGCGCGAACGTGCCGCCGCCGAAGTCGAGCACGAAGAACTGCGACTCGATCGGCGTGGTCACCAGCGCCATGCTGGTCACGATGCTGCGCAGGATCGTGCTCTTGCCCGAGCGCGGGCCGCCGACGACGGCCACGTGGCCGGCGGCTCCGGTGAGGTTGAGCGTCATCGTGTCGCGGCGCTGCTCGCGCGGGCGGTCCACGGTGCCCAGGGGGATGACCAGGCCGGGGACGTTGCGCCACTGCTGGGAGATCAGGCCCAGCTCGGGGTGCTCGACGAGGTCGGGCATCAGCTCGTCGAGGGTGTCGGGGACGTCGAGCGGCGGGAGCCAGACCTGGTGGGCCTCCGGTCCCTTGCCGATCATCCGGGCGACGGCGGTGTCCAGCAGCGACGGCTGCTCACCCTTCTGCGGCGGCTGCGGCGCCGCCTCCGGGCGGTCGGTCTCGACCTGGTCGAGGGCCTGCACCTCGGAGATGGTGAACGGCAGGATGCCGCGGATCGCGCCGCCCTCGTCGCGGGTGATGCGGGTGCGGCTCGACGGCGGACCGGAGACGTACGCCGCCTTGAACCGCAGCAGCGTGGACTGGTCGGGCTTGAGGTAGCCCAGGCCGGGGACGGCCGGCAGCTCGTAGGCGTCGGGGACGCCGAGGACGGCGCGCGACTCGCCGGCCGAGAAGGTGCGCAGGCCGACGCGGTAGGACAGGTGGGACTCCAGGCCGCGCAGGCGGCCCTCCTCCAGTCGCTGCGAGGCGAGCAGGAGGTGGAGGCCGAGGGAGCGGCCGAGCCGACCGATGGCGACGAAGAGGTCGATGAACTCGGGCTTGGCCGACAGCATCTCGGAGAACTCGTCGACCACGATGAACAGCGACGGCATCGGCTCGAGCGGCTCGCCGTTGGCGCGTGCCTTCTCGTAGTCGCGCACGGACGCGTAGTTGCCCGCGTCGCGCAGCAGCTCCTGGCGCCGGGTCATCTCCCCGGACAGGGCGTCCTGCATACGGTCGACGAGGGTGAGCTCGTTGGCCAGGTTGGTGATGACGGCCGAGACGTGCGGCATGTCGGCCATGCCGGCGAACGTCGCGCCACCCTTGAAGTCGACCAGCACGAGGTTGAGCTGCTCGGACGAGTGCGTCATGACCAGGCCGAGCACCAGCGTGCGGAGGAACTCCGACTTCCCCGAGCCGGTCGCACCGATCACCAGGCCGTGGGGGCCCATGCCCTGCTGGGCGGACTCCTTGATGTCGAGGTGGATCAGGCCGCCGGAGTCGCCGATGCCGATCGGGACCCGCAGGCGGTCGCGGGCCGGGCGCGGGCGCCAGGCGGTCGCGGGGTCGTAGGCGAAGATGTCGCCGAGTCCGAGCAGGTCCATGTGGTCGGGCGTCGACGACGTGATGTCGACCGCGCCGCCGGCCGAGGCCGACTCGGCGCTGGCGGTCTTGAGCGGCGCGATCCGGCGGGCGAACGCCTCCGCCGTGGCGATGTCGCACTGGTCGGCCAGGGCCTTGACCGGCTCGCCGCGCAGCCGGAGCGCTCGGACGGGTCGCTTCTCCAGCTCGTCCGGCCCGTCGGCGAACTCGAGACGCAGCCGGGTGGCGTCCTCGAGCTCGTCCCAGCGGCTCGGCAGGTCGAGAAGCGTCACGCCGTGCAGGCCGTCCGGCGGCACGATGTGGTTGCCGGGCGGGAGGTGGCCCCCGTCGATCACCAGCAGGATGTGCGGCAGGGCCGGACGCTCGTCGGCCCCGAAGCGGGGCCGGTCGCTCAACTCCGGCGGGAGCAGGTTGCCCAGGTCGTCGAGCGAGGTGGAGACGAGGCGCATCGGGCCGACCGCGTCCGCCTCGCGCGTGCTCTGCGCATGGGGGAGCCACTTGACCCAGTCCCAGTGCGTGAGGTTCTGCTCCGAGCTCAGCACGGCCACGACGAGCTGGTCGGGGTTCTGGAAGGCGGTCGCCGAGCAGATCATCGCCCGGGCGGTCGAGCGGACCTCCTCGTCGTCACCGCAGAGCTCGATGCGGTCGAAGGCACGCAGGTCGATGGACGCCGGCAGGTTGGGCTGGAGGCGGTGCACGACGAGCAGCCGGTGCAGGGCCGAGGCGGCGGCGGGGTCGACCTGGTCGACGGGCGCGCTCTCCGGCGGAACCAGCTCGAGGGACAGCGGCTGCGAGCACAGGCCGTACCTGACGTGCAGGAAGTGGTCGTCGGTGGCGGTGTGCTCCCACAGGCGGGTGCGGTCCTCGGCGAGCGACGGGAGGGCGTCCGGCTCGGGGTGGTGCCAGTTCAGGGCCCGTCGCTGCTGGTCGGCGGCGTCGCGCGCCACCTTGCGGATGTTGCTGAGGTAGCGGAGGTACTCCGTGCGCGAGCCGGTCACCTGCTGCGCACGCTGCTTCCGCTGCCGGTCGATCTGCACGATGATGAAGCCGAGCGTGGCGAAGAGGAACATGCCCGCCGCCAGGAAGCTGCGGCTCTTGTTGGCGCCGCCCATCGTCGCGACCAGCACGATCGACCCGAGGCTGCCCAGCATCGGGATGGCGTTCATCAGGACGCCGCCGGCACCCTCCCCGTCCTGGAGCTCCGGGGGTGGCTGCAGCACGATCTGACCGCCCGGCATCTCGGGCTCATCGAGCCGCTGGCCGCCCCGCAGTGTCGTGCTCACGCATCCCCCCGTGCCTCACCCGATGAACTCGCGATGATGATAGGTGTGCTCTCGCACGGGCGACTACCCTGCTGCGGAGAAGCGCCTGGCCTGATGCACGCGAAGGGGGAGGTCCGTGTCGGACGTCGCGATGCCCAGCCCTGCTGACGTGACCATCGCCGTGAGCGTCCACGGCCCGGCCGGGGTGCTCGATCTCGTGGTGCCCGCCGGAGCGACGTCGGTCGACGTGGCCCGCGAGTACGCCACGCAGGCGGAGGTCCCCGGCATCCCCCTGCTGCAGACGGCACTCGGCCAGCGGCTCAACGCGGCGGTCCCGCTCGGCGAGGCCGGGGTCGAGTCGGGCGACGTGCTGGTCGCCACCACGGGTGTGCACCGTCCGCGCCGGTCCACCCTGCTCGACGCGGCCAAGAACGCTCCGGAGACCCCGGCTCTGGCGACGATGATCGCCACGATCGCCGCGCTCTCAGCCGTGCTCGCAGCCTGGTACGCCGGTCGCTCCGGGGAGGACGCGATCCGCACGGTCGCGGTCGGGATCCTGCTCACCTGTGCGCTCGTCGGCGTGCTCCCGCTCGGGCGACACGTCCGTCAGCGCGCCGCCGCGGCTCCCGCGTTCGCGGCTGCTGCCGCCTTCGCCGCGCTCTACGAGCCCGGCGTCCACCTGCTGCCCGCCATCCTCGGCGCAGCCGGCATCTCCGCGGCCGTCGTGGCCGGCATCGGGCGTGCGCTTGCCGTCGACGGTGACGAGGTCAGCACCGTCTGGATCGCCAGCGGGCTCACGGTCTTCGCCTGCGCCGCTCTTCCGGCGCTGCTGGGCTGGGATGCCCGGGTCGCCTGGACACTGCTGGTCTTCCTCTCGATGATGGCGGCCCGGTTCGCGCCGTCCCTGGCGATCGACGTGCCTGACGAGGCGTTGCTCGACCTCGACCGGCTGGCGGTGACCGCCTGGTCGGCGCGCGACAACCGGCGATCGGTCCGACGCGGTCGGATCGTGGTCGGCGCCGAGGCGATGCAGCGCCTGGTCCACCGCGCCTCGCGGATCGTGACCGGCGCGTCGGTCGCGATCCTGGTCACGGTGGTCGTCTCCAGCCCGTTGCTGCTGCACAGCGCCTCCATCGACCTGGACCGGATCGGCGCCCGGTGCCTGGTGTTCTTCGCCGGCTGCTCGCTGCTCCTCGCCGCACGCTCCTACCGGCACGCAGCGGCGCGGGCGCTGCTGCGACTGGCCGGACTGGGCGCTCTTGCCGCGCTCGCGACGCACCTGGTGGCGGGACCGGGGGCCCCTCTCCTGGGCTCCTTCTTCTATGTCGTCGTCGGCCTCGGCGCGATCGCGCTGGCGGCTGCCGTGGCGACCGGACGGGGGTGGCGGTCGGTCTGGTGGTCGCGTCGCGCCGAGGTGGCGGAGTCGCTGTGCGGCAGCTTCGCCTTCGCCTCGGCCGTGGTCGCAGCGGGGGTCTTCCGCAGGCTGTGGGAAATGACGTCCTGATGTTTAGGCAGGTTTTCGTCGGGTAGATGCACGATCAGCGCGGGGGGCCGGGACGTCTCCCCGAGTAGCACGGATGGATCACACACAAACACTCGGTCGGTTCGGCCGCCGGGGGAGAAGGAACTTCCATGAGCGACATGTACGGCCAGACAGAGAAGGCGCTCTCCAAGGGTGCTGACTACGTCGACCAGGCCCGCGGTGACGTCAAGAACAAGTGCGGCGTTCTCTCCGGCAACATCCAGACGATGATGGCTGGCTGGGGCGGTCAGGGTGCCTCCGCGTTCAACAACCTCATGATCTCCTGGGACCAGAAGCAGGAGACCATCCTCAAGGCTCTCGACCAGCTCTCGGCGTCGATGAAGGAGACCGAGCGCGACAACGTCTCGACCGACGAGAACCAGTCCGCCACCCACACGAACCTTCAGGGCCGTCTCGGCTGATCGCCGACACACCCCACCGACCAAGGAGAACGATGATGAGCTTTGACGGAATCAAGGTCCAGCACGGCCACCTCGACGCAGGTGCGGCCGACGTCATGAAGGCTGCCAAGGACATCGAGGCCCGCCTCGACCAGCTCGAGACCGAGCTCAACCCGCTGCGCTCGGACTGGAACGGTAACGCCAAGATGGCCTACGACCAGGCCAAGGCCAAGTGGGACCAGGCCATGACCGAGATGACGCTCCTGCTCCAGCAGGCCAGCCAGGGTGTCGACTCGTCCAACGCCGAGTACAAGGCGGCCGACGCCCGGGGCGCCAACCGCTTCTGAGCCACCACGAGTCCTTCCGAGGCCGGTCATCCCTTCGGGGACGACCGGCCTCGGGCCATTTCCGAGCCGGGTGTCGCCTAGGCTG
Source organism: uncultured Actinomycetota bacterium (assembly GCA_963843815.1). Classification (GTDB taxonomy): domain Bacteria; phylum Actinomycetota; class Actinomycetes; order Propionibacteriales; family Nocardioidaceae; genus Nocardioides. The sequence goes on from CAWJLX010000010.1 coordinate 377,522, forward strand.
CACCCCGTTCGGTGCCCCGGCCTGTCGGCGGGCGCAGGGAAGCACGATCAGGGGGAGACGCCAATGAGTCAGGGGTCCTCGGTTGCCGCGGGACTGGTCCGGGTGACCATCGCCTCGGGGTCGCGACGCGTCGACCTGGTGCTGCCGGGCTCCATCCCGGTCGCCGAGCTCGTCCCCGAGCTCGCCCGCTCCGTCGGACTGCTCGACGCCTCCACCGTCTACGGCGGCTACCGCCTGGTCACGCAGGAGGGCCGGATCCTGGCCAGCAACGCAGGTCTCACCATGCAGGGCATCGAGGACGGCGGCCTGCTGACGGTGACGGCCGGTGTCGACGACAGGGCGCCCCGCGTCTACGACGACGTGGTCGAGGCGATGGCAGACGTGGTCGAGAACGAGCTCCGACCGTGGGAGCCGTCGGCAGGACGTCGTACGGCGTTGGGTGCGGGCAGCATCCTGCTCGGCCTCGGCGCGCTGGCCCTCCTGCTGCAGGGCGAGAGCCTGCTCGGGGGCGTGGCCGCCGCTGTGATCGCCGCCCTGCTGGTCGTGGGTGGCGTGGTGCTCGCCCGTGCGCAGGAGGAGCCCGAGGCGGGGGTGGCCGTCTCGCTGCTGGCCGCCCTCTACGCAGGCGTCGCAGGGCTGCTGCTCGCGCCCGGCGACCTGCCCGGCTGGAGCTGGCCGCTGGACGACACCTTCTTCACCGACCCCCTGCTCTTCGCCGGCCTCGGCGTCCTCTCCGTGGGCCTGGTCGCGGTGGTGGGGCTGCAGGACGGTCGCCCCCTGGTGATCCCGGCCATCGTCGTCGGCGCCGTCCTGGTGGCCAGCTCGGTGCTGATCCGGGTCGCCTCGCTCGAGCCGGGCCCCGTCTTCACCGTGCTGATGACCCTCGTCGTGCTCGCCGGGAGCGTGTTCCCGTGGCTGGCCCTGGGGGTCACCGGCACGAGCGTCGACCAGCTCTACTCGCTGCACGACATCACCGCCGACCCCGACGAGATCGACCCCGACGAGGTCGCCGACGACGCCCGCGTGGGCCACGAGATCCTCCTCGCGGTCGCGGCGACCGTGGGCACCCTGCTCGTCCTGTTCGCGCCCTTCGCCGTCGGTCGCGGCGTCTACGGCACCGTCCTCGCGGCGGTGTGCTGCCTGGCCGTCATGTTCCGCACCCGCCAGTACCGCACCGGGGCCGAGGTGCTCGCCGGCCTGACCTCCGGCATCCTCGGCCTCGTCTCGGTGGCGATCTCCATGCTGCTGATCCACGACGGGTGGCGTGCCGGCGCAGCGATCGGCCTGGCTGCCGTCGGCGCCGTGCTGCTCTCGCTCACCCTCGTGCCCGCCTCGGCGTCCGTGCGACGCGGCCGCATGGGCGACATCGTCGAGACGGTGACACTGATCGCCCTGCTGCCACTGATGGTGCTCGCGGCCGGCTTCGTCTCCGCGGTGGCGGGCTGATCGATGGCCACCAAGAAGGACCTCGTCGAGGCCCATGCGTTCAGCCGACGCCGCCTGGTCACGGCGTTCGTCTCGGGGGCGCCCGGCGGGCGCGAGGTCGAGCCGGTGCGCCCGGGCCGGGTCCTGATCGGCGGCATCGCGCTGTCGGTGCTGCTCCTCGCCGGCGCCGCGATCGCCGGCTTCCTGCTCGGCCGCCCGCCTGCCCAGTGGCTGGAGACCGGCAGCTTCATCATCTCCAAGGACACCGGCGAGCAGTACGTCGTGCTCCGCGGCGGTGACGACCCGATCCTGCAGCGGGTGCCCAACTATGTCTCGGCCCAGCTGCTGCTCCAGCAGGCTGACCTGACTCCCTTCACCGTGCGCGACAAGTACATCCGCACCGTCCAGCTGGGCGAGGACCTCGGCATCGAGGGCGCCCCGGCGGGGCTCCCCGCAGCCGGCGAGCTCGTCGACGACGGCTGGACCGCGTGCACGGCCTCCGGCGTCGGCATCAAGGTCGCGATCCAGGAGCAGGCTGCGGTCGAGGACCTGACCGGATCGGCGTTCCTGGTCGCCAGCGACGGCGAGGAGTGGCTGATCACCACGGCCCCGTCGGTCGGCAGCCAGCAGGGCCGCGCCTACCGGTTCCCCATGCCCGCCGACGGGACCCAGGCGTCCATCATCGGCAACAAGCTCGGCTTCGGCGCCAGCGTGCCGGAGGTGGACGAGGAGTGGCTCAACCTCTTCCCGCTCGGGGAGTCCCTGGAGAAGTCGTCGTTCGGGGTGGCCGACGAGGGCCGACCCGTGCCCTACGACGACACCGACACCGACCTCTCCTCCTACCGGGTCGGCGACCTGCTGTTGTCGAGCACCGGCAAGTACTACCTCCTCGGTGACGAGCAGCCCGAGGCTCTGGGCGACTTCGCCGGCATGGTCTACGACGTGGTCGGTGCGCGTGCGGTCCAGCTCGACGACGACCTGCGAGCCCGGTTCGGCGACACCAGCTACCCCAGCGAGTGGCCCTCCGGCCTGCCTGCGGCCGTCACGAGCGGGGCGCTGTGCGCCGAGCTCCACCCCTCCACCGGTGCCGCGCCGACCGTCAGCCTGGCCACCAACCCGACCGGTGCCGCAGACCCGAGCGAGGTCACGGCCGGCCGCCACGAGGTCGAGGTCGAGCCCAGCACCGGGGCGTACATCCTGTCCGGCTCCGACGACGCGGCGGAGGGCGGCTCCCCCTACGTGATCGACACCAAGGGCGAGAAGTACGCCCTCATCGGTCCCCAGGTGCCCGACTTCATCGGCTACGCCGACGTCGAGCCGCCGTTGGTGCCGAGCGCGTGGCTGCAGTTCTTCTCCTCCGGCGTGCCGCTGTCGACCAACAGCGCTCGTCGGGTGCCCGAGGACGCGCCACCGGCGGAGGCGGAAACGGACAGCGGCTCATGAGCCGAGCGCGACTGCGTACGACTCTCGCGGCCGGCGTCGTCGCCGCGGCCGTCGTGCCCGTCTGGGCCGGCCCGGCGGCCGCCGACCACGACGCCCCGTGCTCGATCAGCGAGCTGCCCGGGTCCGAACGGCTCGCCGACACGCACGCCAAGGACAACCCGGCCTTCGACCGGATGCACGTGGCGCAGGCCCAGGACGTCGCCACCGGCCGTGGCGTGAAGGTCGCGGTGATCGACAGCGGCGTGATGGACGTGGAGGGCCTGGCGGTCTACGCCGGCCTCGCGATCCCCGGCGTCTCCCCGAACACCCTGCTCTCGGGTCACGGCACGATCGTGGCCGGGCTGATCGCCGGACCGCACGGCGTCGCGCCTGACGCGCAGGTCTTCGACGTGAAGGTCTTCGACGCCGAGGGCGCCGACACCACCCAGGGGCAGCGCCCCCTGACCTCGGCCGGCATCGTCGCCGGGATCGAGGCGGTGATCGCGGCCAATGCCCAGCAGAAGTTCGACGTCGTCAACATCTCCCTGGCCGTGAGCCCGTCCGACCCGGAGCTCGAGGCCGCGATCGCCCGCCTCGTCGAGCTGGACCTCGTGGTCGTCGCCGCCTCCGGCAACCGCGAGGAGGGCGCCGGCTCCGACGGCTCCTCGTTCCAGGGGACCCCCGGCAGCGACGCCGACGTCTACCCGGCCGACTACCCGGGTGTCGTCGCGGTGAGCGCCACCCCGCCGGGCGACGAGGACCCCAGCACCTACGTCCTGCCCAACATGGACACCGACGTGGCGGCACCGACCGCGGGGGCGATCTCGGCCAACGCCAGCGGTCAGGTGTGCGTCGTCGGCGAGATCGCCACGTCGTGGGCGGCGGCCGAGGTGAGCGGCATCCTGGCGCTGCTGAGCGAGCGCTACCCGCGCGAGACCCCGCAGCAGCTGGTGGCCCGGCTGCAGGCCACCACCGAGGGCGGCGGCGTCCCGCAGGGTCCGGAGGGCGTCGTGGTGAACCCGTGGACCGGAGCCGGCGTCGTACAGGCACACGACGCGCTCACCCGCCAGCTCAGGCCCGGCCGCGAGGGCAGGGTCGAGGGCACGGTTGCGGAGACCCGCGCGGATGCACAGGCCCCACCGGCGCCCGAGCGGGTCGACCTCTTCAGCACGCCGCGAGCCATCCTGCTGTGGTCGGGCCTGGTCGCCGGTTCGTTGCTCGCGCTCGCCTTCATGCTCCGTCCATTGGTGCGACGCTGAGTCAGGCGCACCGTTCGCGTGATGGAATCACTGCATGACTGACACCTCTGACGAGCCCGTTGCCGTCATCCTGGCCGGCGGCCAGGGATCGCGGCTCTGGCCGATCAGCCGGGACCGTCGACCCAAGCAGTTCCAGCCGGTCGTGCGCGACCGCCCGCTGCTGACCGGCACCATCGAGCGCCTGAGCGAGATGGTCGACCCGTCCCGTATCCACGTCTCGACCCGCGCGCGCTTCGCCGACGCGGCACGCGAGACGCTGGGACCGGTGCCTCCCGAGAACCTGATCCTCGAGGAGGACCCCGCCGGGCCGGCGACCGCCTTCGCGCTGAGCATCGCCACGCTGGCCCACAAGTACGGCAACGTCCCGGCGCTGATCGCGCCCTCGGACCACCTCATCAACGAGGAGGAGGCCTTCAACGTGGCCTCCCGCGAGATGCTCGCCCAGCTCGAGGTGACCCCCGAGTCGATGGTCGTCCTCGGCGCGGAGCCCACCCGTTTCGACCAGAGCCTGGGCTACATCCACACCAAGGGTGAGGGTGGCGGCGTGGAGGTGATCGAGTCGTTCTTCGAGAAGCCCGACGAGGAGACGGTCGACGAGCTCGCCGAGTCGGGATCCCTCTACTGGAACACCGCCTGCTACGGCGTACGCGTCGGACAGGCGTGCGACGCCTACCGGAGCGCGCTGCCCCTGATCTTCGACTCGATCGAGCGGTTCGCCCGCGGCGTCCCGTCCGAGCAGGGCTACCGCGGAGCAGCGATCGGGGGTCACGAGATCTACCCCTTGCTGTGGGCCGGTATGCAGTGCCTCGTCGTGCCGCGTCGGCTGGGATGGACCGACGTCGGCACGTGGACCCGTCTCGAGCGCGTCCTGGCCGACCAGCGGGTGACCTCGATCGGCCCGGCGCTCCAGCTCGACGCCGAGGACGTCCTCATCGCCAGCATGGACGGGCGCCCGGTCGTGACGCTGGGTGCGCGGGGACTGATCGTGGTGACGCACGAGGACGCCGTCTACGTCCTGGACAAGAAGAAGATCCTGGACATCCCCACCCTGGAGCGCCTTCGCTCGCTCCTCGCGGCGAGCAACCGCGAAGACCTGCTCTGACCTGCGCGTCGCACCTCCACCAGAAGGAACCCATGTCCTCCCAGAACAGCCAGCACATCGTCGTCGTGGGCACCAAGCCCGACATCATCAAGCAGGCGCCGATCTACCACGAGCTGCGCAACCGGGGGCACGACGTGGTGCTGTGCCACACCGGCCAGCACTACGACCACAACCTGTCGCAGTCGATGCTGGACGAGTTCGGCGTACGCGAGGACGTCAACCTCGAGGTGCGCGGCGGCGTCAACGACCTGGTCTCGGGCATCACGGCCAAGCTCGCCCTCTACCTGCGGGGCTTCGCGGAGCGGGGCGGCTTCCCGATCACCTACGTGCACGGCGACACCACCACCGCCATGGCCGCCTCGCTGGCGACCTTCGGGGAGCGGCAGGCGCTCGTGCACGTCGAGGCCGGACTGCGCACGCTGTCGCCCAAGCCGGAGGTGCTGCGCGGCTGGATCGAGCAGGGCGCCGACCTGGACTGGGCGTCGTTCCGCGAGCAGTCGATCAACCGCGACAGCTGGTCGAAGGGCAGCAAGGAGCCCTCGCCGGAGCAGTTCAACACCCGGGTCGCCGACGCCGGTTCCGACCTGCACGCGGCCCCCGTCGAGCTCAACCGCGAGTTCCTCATCGACGAGGGCTTCGCGCCCGCCGCCATCGACGTGGTCGGCAACTCGGTCGTCGACGCGCTGGAGCAGGCCATCGCCGGGAGCGACAAGAACCAGGTGCTGGAGAAGTTCCCGCAGATGGGCGACGGCTCCTTCCTCCGGTTCTGCGTGCACCGCCGCGAGAACACCACCAACCGCGACCGCTTCAACCTGCTGATGGACGCGATGGAGTCGCTGCTCGAGCAGGGCCACCACGTCCTCTTCATCCGCCTCCTCGGCACCGAGGCGGCCATCGACAACTTCGGCCGTCGGCAGTGGCTCGAAGACCTCGAGAGGAAGTACGGCGACGCGCTGATCACCACGCCCGTGTGGGACAGCTACCTCGACGTGGTCGCGGCGATGTCGATGTGCGCGGTGATCGTGACCGACTCCGGCAGCATCGTGGAGGAGGCCAACGTCCTCCAGGTCCCGTGCGTGACCCTGCGCTTCGGCTCCGACCGCTCGGAGACCTTCCTGGCCGGGAGCAACTTCCTCGCTCCGCCGATCGACAAGGCCCTGCTGGTGAGCGTCGTCCACCACGTCTTCGAGCACCGCGCGGAGCTGTCGTGGGACCGCGTCTACCCCGAGGGAGCCTCGGCGATGCTGGTCGATGCGGTCGAACGACGACTGGCCGACGACAGCCTGCTGATCTCCGAGGAGTGGCGCTACGGGCTGCAGGCGCAGCTGCGCTGAGCGTCGTACGGCTCCTGGGCACCCGATGGATTTCCACTCGCACGAGTGGAAATCCATCCGGGGTGCACGCTCAGGACCCCGAAATGCACCTGAACTTCCACTCGTAGGAGTGGAAGTTCAGGTGGTGTGCGGCGGAGGTAGGGGTGTCTGGGCTCACGACATAGGTCCCACCTGACAGGTCTCGCGTGAGTCGGGACATGCGTCACTGTCTGGGAGCATGTCGAAAGCCCGCGTCGCAGTGCTCAAGGTCATCACCAAGGAACTCTCGGTCACCGCGGCCGCAGCGCAGTATGGCCTCTCGCGGCGCCACCTCCATCGTCTCTTGGCCCGCTACCGCGAGGGTGGCATCGACGCCGTCGACCCACGCTCACGGCGCCCCCACGTCCCTGGAAACGCCACCAGCGACGACGTCCGGGAACTGATCGTTGAGCTGCGACTGAACCTCACCGCTGCCGGCCTCGACGCCGGACCGCTCACCATCGCCTGGCACCTCACCCAGGCAGGCCACACCGCGCCCTCGACCTCCACCATCCGGCGCATCCTCCACGCAGCCGGACTCGTCGTCCCCGAACCCAGGAAACGACCCCGCTCGTCCTACCACCGCTTCGAGGCCTCCCAGCCCAACGAATGTTGGCAATCAGACTTCACCCACTGGCGCCTGGCCGACGGCACCGACGTCGAGATCCTGAACTGGCTCGACGACCACAGCCGATACCTCCTGGCCTGCACCGTCCACGCACCCGTGACCGGTGATCTCGTGGTCACCCAGTTCCTCCAGACCTGCAACGAACACGGCATCCCCGCCGCCACCCTCACCGACAACGGTCGCGTCTACACCGCACGCTTCGGCGGCGGTAAGAACGCCTTCGAGTACACCCTCGCCGCGCTCGGCGTCATCCAGAAGAACGGCGCCGCCAACCACCCCCAGACCCAGGGCAAGGTCGAACGCCTCCACCAGACCCAGAAACGCTGGCTCGCCCAACAGCCACCCGCCGACACCCTCGCCACCCTGCAGACCCAGCTCGACGTCCTGCGCGACGTCTACAACAACCACCGCCCCCACCGAGCACTCGACCGAGCCACCCCCGCCAGCGCCTACCAAGCGCTACCCAAGGCCAGCCCACCCGCCGAGCAACAACACCCACCCGGGCACTACCGGCTGCGCTACGACCACGTCGACACCTGGGGCAAAGTCAGCCTCCGCAGAGCCGGACGGATGCATCACCTCGGCGTCGGCTACGCCCACCGAGGAACCCGAATCCTCGCCATCGCCGACGACACCACCGTCACCGTCATCAACCTCACCACCGCCGAGATCCTGTCCCACCACGACATCGACCCCACCAAGAACTACTGGCGCAACACACAAAGAACCCCGGGCCGATGGCCCGGGGTTCTCTAGGTGACGTATGTCGCGACTCAGATGAGACCTAAGTCCCGACTCATCACACGGCGGAGGTAGGGGGATTCGAACCCCCGAGGGCTATTAACCCAACCCGCTTTCCAAGCGAGCGCCATAGGCCACTAGGCGATACCTCCGCCGAGGAGAGTACCGGTCTGCTCCGTGGCCGGTGAAATCGCCCGGTGGCGGGGTCTCGCTCCGGCCTGCTCCGGCTGCGAGCGCACGCGTACGACGAACGCCGGGAGGTTCGTGACCAGCCGGTCGGCGCGCTGCCGGTCAGGGCCTGCACGCTCGAGGCGCTGGTCGGCGCCCCTGGGTTTGGGCAGTCAAGATCGGCTCGCCTAGACTCCGGGGCAACCCCCCACGCGGCGTCACCTCGCCCAATCCCCCAGGGCCGGAAGGCAGCAAGGGCAAGTGAGCTCTGATGGGTGCGTGGGGGGCCTCTTCATGTCCGGGGACGGGCGTGTGGTCGCTGTGGGTGGACCCGGTTAGGGTTCAGGACGTGGAGTCACCGCTCGCGCTCTATCGCCGCTACCGGCCCGAGACCTTCCAGGAGGTCATCGGGCAGGACCACGTGACGGAGCCGCTGCGGGCCGCGCTCGCGGCCAACCGGGTCAACCACGCCTATCTCTTCTCCGGCCCGCGTGGTTGCGGCAAGACCACGTCGGCCCGGATCCTCGCCCGCGCGCTCAACTGCGTGCAGGCGCCGATCGCCGATCCGTGCGGCGAGTGCGACAGCTGTCGCGAGCTGGCCCGCGGCGGGTCGGGCTCGATCGACGTCATCGAGATCGACGCGGCGTCGCACGGTGGTGTCGACGACGCGCGTGACCTGCGGGAGAAGGCGTTCTTCGCGCCGGTGCGCGACCGCTACAAGGTCTACATCATCGACGAGGCCCACATGGTCACGACGCAGGGCTTCAACGCCCTGCTCAAGCTGGTCGAGGAGCCGCCGCCGCACCTGCGGTTCATCTTCGCCACGACCGAGCCCGACAAGGTGTTGCCGACCATCCGCTCGCGCACCCACCACTACCCCTTCCGCCTCATCCCGCCGCGGCTGCTGAGCGACTACCTCTCCCAGCTGGCCGGCGAGGAGGGCGTGTCGATCGAGCCCGCCGCCCTGCCCCTCGTCGTACGAGCCGGGGCCGGGTCGGCGCGCGACACCCTGTCGGTGCTCGACCAGCTGCTCGGCGGCGCCGGCCCTGCCGGTGTGACCCACAAGCTGGCCACCGACCTGCTCGGCTTCACGCCCGACACCCTGCTCGACGAGGTCGTCGAGGCGTTCGCCTCGCGCGACGGGGCGGCGGTCTTCTCGGTCGTCGACAAGGTCGTGGAGACCGGACAGGACCCGCGCCGGTTCACCGAGGACCTGCTGCGGAGGCTGCGTGACCTCGTCATCGTCACCGCGGTGCCCGACGCCCCGGCGACCGGGCTGATCGACGTTCCCCAGGACGCGGGGGAGCGCCTCGTGGCCCAGGCCGCGCGCTTCGGCGCGGTCGAGCTCAGCCGGGCCGCCGACATCGTCGCCGCCGGCCTGACGGAGATGCGCGGGGCGACGGCGCCGCGGCTGCTGCTCGAGCTGCTGTGCGCCCGGGTGCTCCTCCCCGGCGCCGACCACAGCTCCGAGGGCGTGATGGCACGTCTCGAGCGCCTGGAGCGGCGCCTCGACGTGACCGGCGTGCCCGCCCCGACTGCACATGCGCGAGCCGTTGCGGCGCCTGCCGCGAGCGCACCCGCGCCGATGGTGGAGACCCCCGCTGCACCTGCCGCCGAGCGCCCATCGGCCCCCGCTGCGGCGCCTGCCCCCGCTCGCACCGACGAGCCGGCACCGCCGCCCCCCGTGCCGGCCTCCGGCCCGCTCCACGACGGCCCCCCGCCGCCCCCGCCCATGCCCACCGGCGCGCCCGAGGCGCCGCCCGCGGTGGCCGAGCCCGCACCGGTGGTGGGCGACGCGGGCGCGGCCGACGACCCGGTGGCGGAGCAGCCCGCCGGCCCGCGTGGCGGGCTCAGCCTCGTCGACGTACGCCGCCTGTGGCCCGACATCCTCGAGCAGACCAAGAACCGGCGCCGGCTGGCCTGGATGGTGCTCTCCCAGCACGCGCACGTCGTCGACGTGGACGGCACCCGCCTGACGGTGGGCTTCGCCAACTCCGGTGCCCGCGACTCCTTCGTCAACGGCGGCTGCGACGAGATCCTGCGGCAGTCCGCGATCGACGTGGTCGGCATGGACTGGCGCGTGGAGTCGATCGTCGACCCGAGCGGGGCAGCGGCGCAGGCGCCGGTGGTGCGTCAGGGGGCCACAGACCCGGCGCCCGCCCACGCTCTCGAGGCGGCGCAGGACGCTCCGGACGGTCCGCCCTCGTGGGTCACGGGCGATGCGGCTCCGGTCGCACCCGCACCCGAGGCCACCCCCGCCGCGGAGCCACCGGTCTCCGCCGCGCCGGCCCGAGAGGCCCTCCAGGCCGCGCGTGCCGGCGGGATCGCCGATCCGGTCGAGCCGATCCGGTCCGCCGATGACGACGTCGACCGCGACGACCCCGACGCCGAGTCGGCAGCCCTCGACACCGAGTCGCTGCTCAGCCAGACGCTCGGCGCCCGGCTGATCGAAGAGATCAAGAACGACTGATGACCCGATCCACACCGATCCACCCGCACCCATCCACGACGTGGGAGACCCCATGACCGAGAACCCCTTCGACGCCCTCGGCGGCGGCTTCGACATGAACGCCCTCCTCCAGCAGGCGCAGCAGATGCAGCAGCAGCTCGAGGAGGCCCAGGCCGAGCTCGCCAGGCAGACCGTCGACGGCACCGTCGCCGGCGGAGCGGTCACCGTCACCGCCAACGGTGTGGGCGAGCTGGTCGGTGTGACGATCCGGTCCGGCGAGTTCGACGGCAGCGACCCCGACGACCTGTCCGACCTCTCGGACCTCATCGTCGCCGCCTACCGCGACGCCCGCGCCAAGTCCGAGGCCCTGGCCAGCGACTCCATCAGCCCGCTCACCGAAGGCCTGGGCGGTGGCCTCGGTGGCGGCCTGCCCGGGCTGGGCTGAGGTCTTCCTTGTACGAGGGCGTCGTCCAGGACCTGATCGACGAGCTGGGGCGACTGCCCGGCGTCGGTCCCAAGAGCGCCCAGCGCATCGCGTTCCACCTGCTCCAGGCCGAGCCCACCGACGTACGCCGTCTCGCCGACGTGCTGATCGAGGTGAAGGCGCGGGTGAAGTTCTGCTCGGTCTGCTTCAACGTCAGCGAGGACGAGCAGTGCCGGATCTGCCGCGACCCACGGCGCGAGCCGCACGTGCTGTGCGTGGTCGAGGAGTACAAGGACGTCGTCGCCATCGAGCGCACCCGTGAGTTCCGCGGGCGCTACCACGTCCTCGGCGGGGCGATCTCTCCCATCGACGGCATGGGCCCCGACCAGCTCCACGTCAAGGAGCTGATGCCACGGCTCGCCGACGGCGTCGTGACCGAGGTCATCCTGGCCACCGATCCCAACCTCGAGGGCGAGGCCACCGCGACCTATCTCACGCGCCTGCTGTCACCGATGGGGTTGCGCGTGACCCGCTTGGCGAGTGGACTACCCGTGGGCGGTGACCTCGAGTACGCCGACGAGGTGACGCTCGGGCGTGCATTCGCCGGAAGGAGATCAGCCGAATGACCACCACCACCACCGACCAGAGCCAGTTCGGCGAGCAGATCGCCGACTCCGTGGAGAGCTTCCTGCTCGCCCTGCGTGCGATCGCGCGCGAGGGCAACGGAGCCCGGGCCATCTCGTTGCTGCTCCTGGAGATCAGCCAGGTGCTGCTCGCCGGAGCCCGCATGGGCGCGCAGACCGACTTCCTCCCGCGCGAGGAGTTCCAGCCCGACGTGGGTCCCGAGGCCGACATCGACGAGCTGCGGTTGCGCCTGGCCGAGATGCTCGCGGACGTCGACGCCTACACCTTCGTCTTCGACCCCTACCTCCCCGAGGTGGTGGAGAGCCGCCTCTCCGACGACCTCACCTCGATCGCGATCGACCTCGAGAACGGCCTGCGCCACTTCCGCGCGGGCAACGTCGGGGAAGCGCTGTGGTGGTGGCAGTTCTCCTACGTCAACAACTGGGGCAACCTGGCCGGAGCCGCGCTCAACGCTCTGCTGACCGTGGTGGCCCACGACCGGTTCGACACCGACTTCGAGGCCACTGCCGAGGCCGTGGCCGTCGCCGATGAGATGCTGGAGAAGCGGCCGGGCACACAGCCGTAGAATCGGGTGTGGCCTGCCGGCAACGACGCCGGCGGGCATCATCCATCGATCGCGGCCGTGCGGCCGCACCCCGATCCTCGAGGACCAACCGTGGGCATTGTCGTGCAGAAGTACGGCGGCTCCTCGCTCGCCGACGCCGACGCCATCAAGCGCGTCGCCCGACGCATCGTGGACGTCAAGAAGTCCGGCCACGACGTGGTCGTCGCCGTCTCCGCCATGGGGGACACGACCGACGACCTGCTCGACCTGGCCACCGGCGTCTCGCCGCTCCCGCCGGCCCGCGAGATGGACATGCTGCTGACGGCCGGCGAGCGGATCTCCATGGCGCTCGTCGCCATGGCGATCAGCGACCTCGGTTACACCGCCCGCTCCTTCACCGGATCCCAGGCGGGCGTGATCACCGACTCGGTGCACGGCAAGGCCAAGATCATCGATGTCACCCCGGGCCGGATCACCCAGGCCATCGGCGAGGGTCACATCGTGATCGTCGCCGGGTTCCAGGGCGTCTCGGCCGACACCAAGGAGATCACCACCCTCGGTCGCGGCGGCACCGACACGACCGCCGTGGCTCTGGCTGCGGCCCTCGAGGCCGACGTGTGCGAGATCTACACCGATGTCGACGGTGTCTTCACCGCAGACCCGCGCATCGTGCCCAGCGCCCGCAAGCTCGACCGGGTCTCCTACGAGGAGATGCTCGAGCTCGCCGCCTGCGGCGCCAAGATCCTGCACCTGAGGTGCGTGGAGTACGGCCGCCGCTACGGCATCCCGATCCACGTCCGCTCGTCCTTCAGCCAGCTCGAAGGCACGTGGGTGCTCAACGACCCCCAACACCGTGACCCCAGCCAGGGAGACACCATGGAACAGCCCATCATCGCCGGCGTCGCCCACGACCGGAGCGAGGCCAAGATCACCGTCGTCGGCGTGCCCGACAAGGTCGGCGAGGCGGCGCGCATCTTCGAGGCGCTGGCCGACGCGCAGATCAACCTCGACATGATCGTGCAGAACGTCTCGGCGGCCGCCACCAGCCTGACCGACATCTCCTTCACGCTGCCACGCACCGACGGTCAGGCCGCGATGACCGCGCTGGCACGGATCCAGGCCGAGGTCGGCTACGACAAGCTGCTCTACGACGACAAGATCGGCAAGGTCTCCCTCATCGGCGCCGGCATGCGCTCACACCCCGGCATCACGTCGAAGTTCTTCGGTGCGCTGGCCTCCGCGGGCGTCAACATCGGGATGATCTCCACCTCGGAGATCAGGATCTCGGTGATCATGGACGAGAACTCCGTGGACGACGCCGTACGCGCCACCCACACGGCGTTCGACCTCGACGCAGACGAGGTCGAGGCGGTCGTCTACGGCGGGTCGGGTCGCTGACATGGGCGTCAACATCGGCATCGTCGGCGCCACAGGGCAGGTGGGTGTCGCCATGCGACAGATCCTGCTCGAGCGAAGCTTCCCGGCCGACCAGGTGCGCTTCTTCGCCTCGTCCCGCTCGGCCGGCACGGTGCTGCCGTTCGGCGACCGCGACATCACCGTGGAGGACGCCGAGACGGCCGACCCCACCGGCCTCGACATCGCCCTGTTCTCCGCCGGTGCCACGACCTCCCGGGCCCTGGCGTCCCGCTTCGTCGACGCGGGCGTGATCGTCGTCGACAACTCATCTGCGTACCGCAAGGACCCCGAGATCCCGCTGGTCGTCTCGGAGGTCAACCCCGGTGCGATGGCCGCCGTGATCGAGGCGGGGCGCGGCATCATCGCCAACCCCAACTGCACGACGATGGCGGCGATGCCGGTCCTCAAGGCGTTGCACGACGAGGCCGGTCTGAGCCGACTCATCGTCTCGACCTACCAGGCCGTCTCCGGCTCCGGCGTCGCCGGTGTCGACGAGCTCGCCCACGGGGTGACCGAGGCGGGCGACAAGGCCCGCGAGCTGGCGTACGACGGGTCCGCCATCGCCTTCCCCGAGCCGGTGAAGTACGTCGAGCCGATCGCCTACAACGTGCTCCCGCTGGCCGGTTCCATCGTCGACGACGGCCTCAACGAGACCGACGAGGAGCAGAAGCTCCGCAACGAGTCCCGCAAGATCCTCGGGCTGCCCGACCTGCTGGTCTCCGGCATCTGCGTGCGCGTCCCGGTCTTCACCGGTCACTCGCTCGCCGTCAACGCCGAGTTCGAGCGTGCGCTGACGCCCGCTCGCGCCCGGGAGATCCTGTCCACCGCGCCCGGCGTCGAGCTCGACGAGGTGCCGACCCCGCTGAAGGCCGCCGGCAAGGACCCGTCCTACGTCGGTCGGCTGCGGCAGGACCCGGGTGTGCCGGACGACCGCGGGCTGGCGCTCTTCATCAGCAACGACAACCTGCGCAAGGGCGCTGCCCTCAACACGGTGCAGATCGCCGAGCTGATCGCCGCCGCGCGCTGATCAGTGCACGTCGTAGGGCTCCGGGGTCTCCACCTCGGAGCCGTCGTCGTCGCCCACGACCCTCGTGGTGACCCACCACGAGGCGCCGTAGGCGAGGACAGCAGCGACCGGGATGGCGATGACCATCCACCACTGGTCGATGGAGCCAAGCAGGAACACCAGCACCAGGACGGCCAGGATCCCGACCGCGAGGATGCTGGTGGACCCGGCGTCCGGGACGCCGAAGACCCTCAGCAACAGGCCGCCGGCGTAGGCGAGCACGGCCAGCACCACGACCAGGATCAGCAGGCCCGGGCCGCCCCCGCACGAGGACGTGCCGCGGACGACGTCGCAGGCGTTGGTGGCGAGCCACGACAGCAGCACGGCGAGGCCGCCGACCACGACCCCGGTCACGGCTGCGGCGGGAATGCCCGACAGCGCGATCGTGGGGAGCTGGCGGCGTACGCGAGGCTCCCGCGGGACGGATGCTGCGGGCGCCTCGTCGGCCTCAGGCGTGACGGCTGGTACGACGGCGGTCGGCTCCGGCACGGGCGCGACGACCGTAGTCGGCTCCGGCTCAGGAGTCGGCTCGGGGGCTGAGTCCTCCTCGGATGCCTGCTTCTTCCTCCGGAGCGAGAGGGACGGCATCTCCAGGGAGGGTCCGTCGTCGGGTCCGTCGTCGGGCTTGCCCGTGTCTGCCATGGGTGCAGTGTGCCAAATGAGAAGCTCCCGGACCCACACGAGCAGGTCCGGGAGCTTCCGATGTCCTGGGACATCACATGGTCGGGGTGACAGGATTTGAACCTGCGGCCTCGTCGTCCCGAACGACGCGCGCTACCAAGCTGCGCCACACCCCGCCGCCCGCACCGGAAGACCGGTCGGGCAACGCGGGCGAGCATACCGGAGCGGTAGGGGCCTCCCGAAATCGCCCTGGGCGCGGGGGTCACCCCTCGAGCGGTGACTCCGACACGAACGTCAGCAGGGTCGCCTCGGGGCGGCACGCCACCCGGATCCGGACGTACGGGTTGGTGCCCAGCCCCGCGGAGACGTGCAGCCACGACGAGCCCTCGTCACCCGGCACGGAGTCGGCGGGGTGGCGGTGCAGGCCGCGGGCCCGGGCAGGGTCGATGTCGCAGTTGGTGGTCAGCGCCCGGCCACCGGGAAGGCACACCTGCCCTCCGTGGGTGTGGCCGGCGATGATCGCGTCGTATCCGTCGGAGGCGAACTGGTCGAGCACCCGGAGGTAGGGCGCATGGGTGACACCGAGGCGTAGGTCAGCCGACCGGTCGGCCGGTCCCGCGACCCGCGGGAGGTCGTCGTACCTCAGGTGCGGGTCGTCGACGCCGACGAAGGCGATCGAGGTGCCGCCCACGGTGAGTGAGCCGAAGCCGTTGGTCAGGTCGAGCCAGCCGGCCGAGTCGAAGCGTGCCTTGAGGTCCGGCCACGGCAGCTGGCCGCCCGACGTGTCGCGCTTTCCCGTGTCGGGGAGCAGGTAGAGCAGCGGGTTGCGGAAGCCCGGCACCCAGTAGTCGTTGGAGCCGAGGACGTAGACGCCCGGTACGTCGAGGAGCCCCCCGAGCGCGTCCGTGACCACCGGGACGGACCGGGAGTGCGCCAGGTTGTCGCCGGTGTTGATCACCAGGTCCGGCTCGAGCGCGGCGAGGCCGCGCAGCCACTCCTGCTTGGCCCTCTGGTTCGGGGCCATGTGGATGTCACTGAGGTGGAGCACCTTGATCGGCGCGTGCGCCGGCGGCAGCAGCGGCACCGTCACGCGTCGCAACGTGTACTGGCGGGCCTCCCACGCGGCGTACGACGTCAACCCGGCGCCGGCGACGGCGCCGAGCGTCAGCGTGCGTCGGACAATCGGGGGGAAAGCCATGCGGCAAGGCTGCCACAATGGGCCTCATGAGTGCTTTGAAGGACCGTCTCCGCGCCGACCTCACCACCGCCATCAAGGCGCGTGACGAGCTGCGCTCCTCGACGTTGCGGATGGTGCTGACCTCCATCACCAACGCCGAGGTCGCCGGCAAGGAGGCACGCGAGCTCTCCGACGACGACATCCTCGGTGTCCTGTCCACCGAGGCCAAGCGGCGCCGGGAGGCCGCGACCGCCTTCAAGGAGGGCGGACGCGAGGAGATGGCGGCCAAGGAGGCGGCCGAGGGAGAGATCATCGCGGACTACCTCCCGACCCCGCTCACCGAGAGCGAGATCGCCGACCTGGTCACCGCCGTGATCGCCCAGACCGGCACCGCGGACGAGGGCATGCGCGCCATGGGCAAGGTGATGGGTGTGGTGACCCCGCAGGTCAAGGGTCGCGCGGACGGCGGCGCGGTCGCGGCCGAGGTGCGCAAGCAGCTGGGTTGACGGGCACAAGCGCAGGGTCACGGGGTCAGCCGGGGCACTACGTGCCCGGTCACGCGCCGTGGGGGGAACTTCGTGCCCGGTCAGCGGGTCTGACGGGACATTCGTGCCCGCTCAGCGGTTGCCGTTGCCGCGGCCCTTCCCCTTGCCCTTGCCCTTGCCGCCGTTGTTGTCGCCACTCGTGGAGGGCGGCGGGGGCACGTAGCCGGTCGAGGTGTAGAGCGTGACGGTGTCGCCGCTGCTGAGCGACGTACCGCCGGTCGGCGACGTGTAGGCGACGAGGCCCTCCCCGGTCTGGGAGTTGACCTGACCGCCGTCGGCGACGGTGAAGCCTGCTGCCTGGAGCTGCTGGGTGGCGGCGTCGACGGTCTGGCCGGCCACGTCCGGGACGCTCGTCAGCACACCGGCGATCTCGTCGCCGGACGGCCTCTGGAAGTCCACGTAGTCGAGCTTGGGGGCGACTGCAGCCATGGCTCCGCCCCAGATGGGGCCGGCGATGGTCGAGCCGAACGCCTCGCTGATGTAGCGGCCGCCCACGACCTGGCCGTTGAGGCTGACCCACTCGCCGAACTGGTTGGCTCCGGCGACCATGGCGACCGTGGCGATCTCGGGCGTGTAGCCCGCGAACCACACCGACATGTTCTGCTGGTTGGTGCCGGTCTTGCCGGCCGAGGGCTTGTCGATGGCGATGTTCTGCCCGAAGCCGCCCGGCTCCATCACGCCGCGCAGGATGTCGTTGACCGCGTCGGCGGTCGCGCCCGGCATGACCTGCTCGCACTGGGTGGCGAACTCCTTGAGCGTCTGGCCCTTCGGGTCGAGGACCGCGGTGACCGGACGCGGGTCGCAGTGCAGGCCGCGCGCAGCGAAGGTGGCGTAGGCCTGGGCCAGCTCGAGGGGGTTGCTGTCGGAGACGCCGAGGATCCAGGACGGGACCTTCTGCGCCAGCGGCACCTTGACCCCCATGTCCTTGGCGAGCTTCAGGGGCTCGCACATGCCGGTCTTGGTCTCGAGCTGGGCGAAGAACGTGTTGACGGACTTCTGGGTGCCGGAGTAGAGGTCGAAGGTGCCGGAGCCGGTGGAGTTGCTGACGTTCCAGCCCTCGCCGTCACCGGCGTACGGGCCGTCGCAGTTCTCGAACTCAGCGTCGTCGATCTGCATCTGCTCCGGCGAGTTGATCGTGGTGCTCAGCGGGATGCCCTGGTTGATCGCCGAGGCCAGGACGAACACCTTGAAGGTCGAGCCCGCCTGGAAGCCGTTGGCGTCGCCGTACTTCTTCGGGACGACGTAGTTGAGGTAGGTCTGGCCGGCCTTCTTGTTCTTGCCCATCGGCCGCGACTGGGCGATCGCCCGGACGTCCCCGGTGCCCGGCTCGACCATCGCGAGACCGCCGATGGCCTGGTCGGTGGGGTTGACGCCGGCGGCCACGGCGCTGTCGGCAGCCTTCTGCATGTCGAGGTCGACGGTCGTGTTGATGGTGAGGCCACCGTTCTTGAGCGCCGTACGACGCTCCTTGGCCGTGTCGCCCAGCACCGGGTCCTTGAGCAGCCAGGACACGACGTAGTCGCAGAAGAACGGCGCCTGCGACTGCTGGCAGCCGTTGGGGGCGTTCTCGATCTTGAGCGTCTTCTTGATCGGCTTCTTCTTGAGGCGCTCGGCCTTCTTCTCGGTGAGGACGCCCAGCTGCGCCATCCGGTCGAGCACCACGTTGCGGCGGCTCTCGGCGCGCTCGGGGTTGTCGATCGGGTCGTAGCCGACGGGGTTCTTCACCAGCCCGGCGAGGGTGGCCGACTCGAGCAGGTTGAGGTCCTTGGCGTTCTTGGAGAAGAAGTGCCGCGCAGCGGACTGCACGCCGAAGGCGCCGTCGCCGAAGTAGGCGATGTTGAGGTAGCGCTCGAGGATCCAGTCCTTGGTGTGGTTCTTCTCGAAGGCGATCGCGTAGCGCAGCTCGCGGATCTTGCGTGCGTACGTCTCCTCCGTCGCGGCCTGGCGCTCCTCGTCGGTCTCCGCCTGGTAGAGCAGCGTCTGCTTCACCATCTGCTGGGTGATCGAGGAACCACCCTGGACCGAGCCGCCGTTGGCCTGGTTGGTCACGAACGCGCGCAGCGTGCCCCTGAGGTCGAGCGCGCCGTGGTCGTAGTAGCGGTAGTCCTCGATCGCGACGATCGACTTGACCATCGGGCGGGAGATCGACTGGAGCGGGACGTTGATCCGGTTCTGGTCGTAGAGCGAGGCGATCAGGTTGCCGTTGACGTCGTAGATACGCGTCTTCTGCGACAGGTCCTTGGCCTCCAGCGACTCGGGGAGGTTGACCATTCCCTGGCTGACGTCCTTGGCCGCCACGCCGACCAGCCCTGCGAAGGGGATCGTGAGGCAGGCGGCGAGGACGCCCATGACCACGGCGACAGCGGCCATCACGGCGAGGTGGGAGGCGACGCGACCGGCGTCGGGGCGTCCCTCGGGGCGACCGGAGCTGGAAGACATGGGCACCAGAGTACGTGGAGATCGCATAGCACCCTCAATTCCAAGCGCGCAGCCGGATAGTCACATTGGACTATGCGATTTGGGCCACCTGGTCCTGTCGGCCGCAGGTCTTGTTCGTTTACTTTTCAGTTCGAGTCGAGGATGGCCGCTATGGGGGCGGCCGACTGGCTCGACAAGGACCGTGGGGTTTGACTATGTGGGTAGAGGACTGGGCATCGCGCGCAGCGTGCAAGGCTGAGACGCCGGACGCGCTCTTCGTTCGTGGGGCTGAGCAGAACAAGGCCAAGGCTGTGTGCGCGGGTTGCCCCGTCCGCACCGAGTGCCTGGCCGAGGCGCTGGACAACCAGATCGAGTGGGGTGTCTGGGGCGGGATGACCGAGCGTGAGCGTCGTGCACTGCTCCGCCGCCGCCCTGACTCGTCGTGGCGCTCCATCCTGGAGACCGCGCGCACCAAGGTCGAGACTCCGTCCATCTCGGTCTGAGACCGAGTGTCAGGGCTGGTTCGCCAGCTCCTGGCCGATCGTTCGCAGGCCGTCCAGGTCATGGATGTCGCTGGGCATCGCCGGCACCACTGCGGTGGGCACCTGCGGGTGTGAGGCGGCCATGCGCTCGCGCAGGTGCTGCTCACGCTCGATGATGCGCACCCGGTCGGCGTGCAGCTGGAGCAGTCCGGCGGCCAGGGACGACGAGTCACCGGCCCGCAGCCGGTCGGCCGCCGTGATCGCCTCCTCGGCCGAGAGCTCGGTGCGCGCGGACGGGCTCACGCGGTTGATCACCAGCCCGGCCAGCGGCATGTGGTCGTCGGTCAGGCGGTCCACGAAGTAGGCCGCCTCCCTGAGCGCGTCGGGCTCGGGTGCGGCGATCACGACGAACGCCGTTCCCTCGGCCTGGAGCAGCGCGAAGGTCTGTTCGGCCCGCTGGCGGAAGCCACCGAAGAGGGTGTCGAAGGCCGCCACGAAGGTCTGCATGTCGCGCAGGATCTGCGCCCCCAGCACCTTGGTCAGCGCATTCGTCACCACCGACAGCCCTGTGGTCATCAGCTTCGCCGGTCCGCGCGCGGGCGTCAGCAGCAGTCGGATGAAGCGGCCGTCGAGGAAGCTCGAGAGGCGTTCCGGCGCGTCGAGGAAGTCGAGCGCCGACCGCGAGGGAGGCGTGTCGACCACGATCAGGTCGTAGCTGTCGTCCTCGCGCGCCTGCCGGTGGAGCTGGCCCAGCTTCTCCATCGCCATGTACTCCTGGGTGCCGGCGAACGAGCTGGACAGGGCGATGTAGAAGGGGTTCTCCAGGATCAGCCGAGCCTTCTCCGCGCTGGCCTGGCCCTCGACCACCTCGTCGAAGGTGCGCTTCATGTCGAGCATCATCGCGTCGAGCGACCCGCTCTCCCGTGGGCTCCGGGCGCCCCCCTCGACCTGCGGCTGCACGCCCGGCACCGGGCGCGGCGTGTTGTCGAGCTGCTCGATCCCCATCGACTGGGCGAGCCGGCGGGCCGGGTCGATGGTGAGCACCACGACGTTGCGCCCCCGCTCGGCCGCACGGAGGGCCAGTGCGGCGGCCGTCGTGGTCTTGCCCACACCGCCCGAGCCGCAGCACACGATGATCTCGGTGCTGCGGTCGTCGAGGAGGGCGTCGATGTCCAACGTCGGCGGCTCGGTGCGGTGGTCCGGGGTGTTCACGGGGGTGTCCATGGGGCTGCTCACGCCATCCCCTGGTCCCGCAGCAGCTGCGCCAGCTCGATCAGGGCGCCGCGGTCGATGCCCGCGGCCAGGCGCGGCAGCTCGTAGGTCGGCAGGTCCTCGGCCGCGACGAGCACGCGCTGCTCGTCCTCGAGCTGACGTCGTACGGCGTGGTCGCGGGCCTCGGCGAGGAGCGAGGTGACCAGCTCGGCGTCGACGTCGACCTTGGCGCGGGAGATGTCTGAGGCGATGGCGCTCGGGTCGACCTCGTCGCGGCGCACCCGGGCGAGCGCGTTGGCGCTGAGGGCCCGGGGGCGCAGCAGGTTGACCACCACGCCACCCACGGGGAGCCCGGCCGCACGGAGCTGGGCGATCCCGTCGGAGGTCTCCTGGACCGGCATCTCCTCGAGGAGCGTGACGAGGTGGACGGCGGTGCGCGGGGAGCGCAGCAGCTCCATCACCTTGTCGGCCTGGGACTTGATCGGTCCCACCTTGGCCAGTCCGGCCAGCTCGGAGTTGACCCCGAGGAACTGGCAGATCCTGCCGGTCGGGGGCGCGTCGAGGACCACGGCGTCGTAGGTGATCGCGTTGCGGTGGCGGCCCTTGTCGGACCTGGTGCTGTCGGCCCTCTTGCTGTCGGACCGGCGGGGCCGCTGGACCGCCTCGTAGACCTTGCCGGTGAGCAGCACGTCACGTACGCCGGGCGCGATGGTGGTGGCGAAGTCGATGACGCCGAAGCGCTCGAGCGCCTTCCCCGCGCGACCGAGCTTGTAGTACATCGCCAGGTACTCCAGCAGCGCTGCCTCGGCGTCGATGTGGAGTGCGTGGACCTGGCCGGCGCGGCCCTGCGCGTCGGGGGCGCCCTTGGCGATGCGGCGCTCCTCGTAGGGGAGGGGGTCGACGTCGAACATCCGGGCGATGCCCTGACGCCCCTCGACCTCGCACAGCAGCACGTTCTTGCCCGATGTGGCCAGGGCGAGGGCCAGCGCTGCGGCCACCGTGGACTTGCCGGTGCCGCCCTTGCCGGTGACCACGTGCAGGCGCACCCTGGGCCAGTCGCTCACGCGGCCAGCCTAGGGGGTGCCGCCGCACACACCCGGGGCCGCCAAGTGTGTTCCGTGCCCACACAGTGGGCGTCGTCACACGGCCGCTAGGGTGCGAGGCATGGACAAAGTGGTCACTTCGGCGGCCGATGCGGTCGCCGACATCCCGGACGGCGCGACCCTCGCGGTGGGCGGTTTCGGCCTCTGTGGCATCCCGTCGGTGCTCATCGACGCGATCCTCGGGGCGGGCACCTCGGACCTGGAGGCGGTGTCGAACAACTGCGGTGTGGACGACTGGGGCCTGGGCCGGCTGCTCTTCGAGAAGCGGTTGCGGCGGATGATCTCCTCCTACGTCGGGGAGAACAAGGAGTTCGCGCGGCAGTACCTCAGTGGTGAGCTCGAGGTCGAGCTCACTCCACAGGGGACGCTGGCGGAGCGGATGCGCGCGGGTGGCTCGGGAATCCCCGGCTTCTTCACCGCGACCGGTGTCGGCACGCAGGTCGCCGAGGGTGGGCTGCCGTGGAGGTACGACTCCGAGGGCAACGTCGTCGTCGCCTCGCCGCCGAAGGAGACGCGGATCTTCTCGACCGCCGGGCCTGATGGGGTGGTCGAGAAGGAGTACGTCCTGGAGGAGGCCATCGTCGCCGACTTCGGGTTGGTGCGGGCCTGGAAGGGCGACCGGCACGGCAACCTGATCTACCGCGACTCCGCGCGCAACTTCAACCCGCTGGCTGCGATGTGCGGGCGCGTGACGATCGCGGAGGTCGAGGAGCTCGTCGAGCCCGGCGAGCTCGACCCCAACGACGTACACACCCCGGGTGTCTACGTGCAACGAGTGGTCGCACTGACGCCCGAGCAGGCGGCGGAGAAGCGGATCGAGAAGGTCACCACGCGCCCGCGCCCCGATTCCTCGGAGCAGGCGCTCGTGGACGACGCGGCGACGCACGGACTGGGAGGCTGATCCGGATGGCAGAGAGCAAGGGCTGGACGCGTGAGGAGATGGCCGCGCGGGCGGCCTCCGAGCTGAAGGACGGGTCCTACGTCAACCTCGGGATCGGGCTGCCGACGCTGGTGCCCAACTACGTCGCCGACGACGTGGAGCTGGTGCTGCAGTCGGAGAACGGCATCCTCGGCGTGGGGGCGTACCCGTTCGAGGGCGAGGAGGATCCCGACCTGATCAATGCGGGCAAGGAGACGGTGACGCTGCGCAAGGGCGCGTCGTTCTTCGACTCCGCGCAGTCGTTCGGGATGATCCGTGGCGGCAAGATCGACGCCGCGATCCTGGGCGCGATGCAGGTCTCGGTCGCCGGCGACATCGCCAACTGGATGATCCCCGGGAAGATGGTCAAGGGCATGGGTGGCGCGATGGACCTGGTCCACGGCGCCAAGCGGGTGATCGTGTTGATGGAGCACACCGCCAAGGACGGGTCGTTGAAGATCCTCGAGGAGTGCAACCTGCCGTACACCGGCAAGCGGGTGGTGCAGCGGATCATCACCGACCTCGCCGTCATCGACGTGATCGACCCGGCCACTGGTGAGGTCGCCGCGTCGGGCACCCTCGGTGACCGCGCGCTCAGGCTGGTCGAGCTGGCGCCCGGTGTCTCCGAGGACGAGGTGCGGGAGAAGACCGGGCCCGCGCTCGTCTGACTGTCTCCGGGCTGGCCTGGTAGTTAGGGACATTCTGGTTGGTCCCCGGGGCTGAACGCCTACCAAAAGGTCCCTAACTACATGCGAGGCGAGAGGGCGGGCCCCGTGTGAGCATGCTCTCGTCGGGGAACATCCCCGGTCCGGTGGTCGCTGAGGGTGGTCGTACAGACGTCAACCACCTGGAGGCAGACCACACATGTCCCGTGCATTCGACACCCTCACCGTCGGTCGCTGGCAGCTCCCGCAGCGCTTCGTGATGGCTCCGCTGACGCGCAACCGCGCCGGAGCCGCCAACGTCCCCACCAGCCTCAACGCCGAGTACTACGCCCAGCGGGCCGGTGCAGGACTGATCGTCACCGAGGGCACGGCGCCGAGCCAGGTGGGCCAGGGGTACGTCAACGTCCCCGGCCTCTACACCGACGAGCAGGTCGCCGGCTGGCGCCTGGTCGCTGACGCAGTCCACGCCAAGGGTGGTGTGGTGGTCGCCCAGCTGATGCACGCCGGCCGCATCGCGCACGCCGACAACAAGGACGGCGCCGAGACCATTGCCCCCAGCGCCGTCCAGGCGCCCGGCGAGATGGTGACCCTCGAGGGCGGCAAGGCCCACGACGTCCCGCGCTCGCCGTCCATCGACGAGGTCCAGGGCCTGGTCCAGGACTACGTCCGGGCCGCGCGGAACGCCGTGGCCGCCGGCCTCGACGGCGTGGAGATCCACGCTGCCAACGGCTACCTGCTCCACCAGTTCCTCGACCCGACGGTCAACCTCCGCGAGGACGTCTACGGCGGCTCGCCGGAGAACCGGGCCCGCTTCGTGGTCGAGGTCGTCACGGCGGTCGCCGACGCCATCGGCGCGGACCGGGTCGGCGTACGCCTGAGCCCGGCGCACCAGTTCAACGGCGTCGGCGAGGAGATCGGCGCGGACCTCACCGCCACCTACCGCGCCGTGGTCGACGGCATCGCGCCGCTGGGCCTGGCCTACCTGAGCCTGCTGGCCAGCCCGCTGGAGCCCCGCGAGGCCCTGGTGCGCGACCTGCGCGAGCGCTTCGGCGGCGTGGTCCTCCTGAACGACGGCTTCGGTGACGTCACCACGCTCGGCTCGGTCGAGCGGCTGCTCGAGACCGGACTCGCCGACGCCGTGGTCGTGGGCCGTCCGTTCCTGGCCAACCCCGACCTCGACGAGCGCTGGCGCCAGGGTGCCGACCTCAACGAGCCGGACCAGGCCACGTTCTACGGCGGCGGCGCCGAGGGTTACACCGACTACCCGACGCTCCAACAGGCCTCCTGAGCCCTTCGGTCGGCCCCGCCCCCGTGGGGTCGACCGGAGCCAGTCAGCCCCGGGCCGCCGCGCTGGTCCGCGACGCGGCCCACACGCCCACGACGCCGAGCGCCGCGGCGAGTGCGAACACCGCGAGGAACGGGTCGACGTCGGAGCGCTGGGCCGCAGCGAAGGACGCCCCCGCGATGGAGAGGGCGAGTGCGGCGCCGAGCGAGTCGGCGACCGAGAGCGCCGCGGAGTTGAAGCCGCGGTCGCGGTCCGTGGACGCCTCGAGCATCGCCACTCCGGTGCGTGGATAGGCGAAGCCCATCCCGGCACCGGCCAGGACGTACGCCGCCGCCGGCAGCAACGCCGACGGACGCGAGCCGGCGTCCAGGCTGAGCACGCTGAGGGCCAGGGCGCCGACCCCGGCGAGGACGAGGGAGGTGCCCACCAGCATCGCCCGCGGGTGCGAGATCCGCTCCCCGAGGCGTGCCTGCGCCTGGCTCGCGCTCGCCCACACCACGCCCACGCCGGTCAGCGCGATCCCGGCACGTCCGGGGCTGAGCCCCCAGTGCTCCTGCAGCACGTAGACGATGTAGGCCTCCGCGCAGAAGAAGACCGCGCTCAGCAGACCCCGGGTGGCCACGACCGCTGGCAGTCCACGAGCGGCCCGTCGGCTCCCTGCAGGCAGCAACCGGCCGAGGGTCACCCACACCACGGCCAGCGCAGCGAGCGCCCCGAGCGCGGTGACGCCGTCGGCGGACCCGAGCAGCTCGAGCACCAGGACCGCGACGGCGCCGACGACCGCCCACCACAGCCGGGACCGCGGCGTCGCGGTGCCCTCGACGTGGGGCTCGAGCTGGCGCAGTGCGGGGGCCAGGAGGACCAGCGCCACGACGACCAGACCCACTGTCCCCAGGAAGACCCAGCGCCAGCTCGCGACATCGGCCACCAGGGCGGCGAGGCCCGGGCCGAACAGCGCCGGAAGCACCCAGGCGGCGGCGAAGGAGGCGAACACTGCGGGGCGGAGGACGGGTGGGTAGACCAGCCCGACGATGACGTAGAGCCCCACGGTGAGCGCGCCACCCCCGAGCCCCTGCAGGATCCTTCCGGCCAGCAGCACCTCCATCGTGGGCGCCAGTCCGCAGACCAGGAGGCCCAGGGAGAACAGGGCCATCGATGCCAGAAGCGGCACCACGGGTCCGGTGCGGTCGCTCCACGTCCCGGCGGCGACCATGCCGACCACCCCGCTGGCCAGCGGCGCGGCGAACGCCAGGGCGTACAGACCCAGTCCGTCGAGGTCGCGCGCCACAGTGGGCATCACCGTCGCGACGGCCATCGCCTCGAACGCCACGAACGCGATGAGGGCGAACATGCCGACGGTCGTCGCGGCGTACGACGGGGAGAGGATCCGCTCGCGCGGGGCCGAGGTGGTGGCACTCACCCGGCTGACGCTAGGACCTGATGTGCACCTGAGGTCAACCGACTTTCGGGCAGGAATATCCACGCTCCGCCGGACGCTGGACCGACAGTGACTTCGCCTGCGCTCTCGGTCCTCGACCTCGTTCCCGTCCGCAGCGACCAGACCACCGGCGACGCCGTCGCGGCCGCGCGGCGACTGGTCAGGGTGGCCGACGACCTGGGCTACCGCCGCTACTGGGTCGCCGAGCACCACAACATGCCGGCCGTCGCGGCGACCAGCCCGCCGGTGCTGATCGCGATGCTCGCCTCCGTGAGCTCCCGGATCAAGGTCGGCTCGGGCGGGGTGATGCTCCCCAACCACGCACCGCTGGTCGTGGCGGAGCAGTTCGCCCTCCTCGAGGCCGCCTTTCCGGGCCGGATCGATCTCGGCATCGGCCGGGCCCCCGGCACCGACCCGCTCACCAGGTACGTCCTGCGCGGCGGCAGCGCCGAGTCGGCCGACGACGCCGTCACCCGCTTCCCGGAGTACGTCGACGACATCCGCACGCTGATGACGACCGAGGGCGTCGAGGTCCAGATCGGCTCACGCCGCCAGCCGCTGCGTGCCACGCCTGCCGCCCGGACGATCGCCGACATGTGGCTGCTCGGGTCCTCCGACTACTCGGCCAGGCTCGCGGCGGAGAAGGGCCTGCCCTACGTCTTCGCCCACCACTTCTCGGGCCAGGGGACCGGCGCCGCGCTCGATCTGTACCGGTCGTCCTACCAGCCCTCCCCGGACTACCCCGAGCCGCGCACCTTCCTCACCGCCAACGTCGTCGTGGCCGAGACCGAGGAGGAGGCGCGTCGCCAGGCGCTGCCCAACGTGCAGCAGATGATCGCCCTGCGCACGGGTGCCCCGTTGCACCCGCAGCGGCTCGTCGAGGAGGCCGAGGCGGTCGAGATGACGCCCGAGCAGCGGTCTCTCGGCCACGCCATGTCCGGTCGCTGGATCGTGGGCTCCGCCGACCAGGCGCGCACACGCCTCGCGGAGCTGGCGGTGTCGTACGGCGTCGACGAGGTGATGGTGCACCCGGTCGCCGGCGCCCACCGGGGAACTGACGTCACGGCCTCGCCCAACCGTGAGGCCACGCTGCGGCTGCTCGCGGGCTGAGCCTGCGTCAGTGTCGCTCCTCCAGCCCGACGGCCTCCCGGAGGTTCTCCGCCGCCTCGAGCAGGTCGGGGTCGTCGGCCGCACGCGACTCCATCAGGGCGGCGATGGCCTCGGCCATCACGTTGAGCTTCTCCTGCATCGCCTCGGTGCTGCGGCGACCGGCGTTCTCGAGCAGCACGAGGAGGAGCAGCGAGAGCACCGCCCCGAAGGTGTGGATCGCCAGCTCCCACTTGGTCGTGCTCTTCCAGAGCGGGAAGCTGACCGCCCACAGGATGACCACGACCATGCAGAAGGCGAAGAACGGCGCCCGGCTGATCAGCTTGGTCGACAGCTCGACGAACTTCTCGAAGGGGTCGAGCCCGTCGCTCTTCTCGCGGCTCTCGGCCGCACTGGTGTGCTCCATGGGCGGAATCTAGCGGTGTGTGCTCAGGACCGGTCCCTGCCGAGTCCGGCGTCCCGCGCCCGGACGATCACGGCGGCGCGGTCGGATGCCTGCAGCTTGGACAGGATGCTGGTGATGTTGTTGCGGATGGTCTTCGGCGACAGGCTCAGCCGCTGCGCGATCTGCGCGTTGTTGCAGCCCGCGGCGATGAGGTCCAGGACCTCGGTCTCGCGCTCGGTGAGCTCGCGGAACGGACGGTCGGGTCGCGCGGGCGGAGCGAGCACCTCGGCGATCCGAGCGGCAAGGGAGGCGCCGAACACCACACCTCCGCCGCGGACGGTGGAGATCGCGCGGACGATCTCGTCCTGCTCGGCGCCCTTGCGCAAGTAGCCTCGGGCGCCGGCTCGCAGGGCCGACAGGACCGTGCCGTCGTCCTCGCCCATGGTGAGCACGAGGACGCCCGTCCCGGGGTGGTCGGCGACGATCGCCCGGGTCGCTTCGATGCCGTTCATCACCGGCATCTGGACGTCCATGATCACCACGTCAGGGCGGTGCTGGTCAGCAAGCGCCACGGCCTCGGTGCCGTCCGATCCTCGCGCCACCACCTCGATCCCCGGGAGCGGATCGAGCAGCGAGGCAAGACCATCGCGGAAGACGGGATGGTCGTCGACGATCAACAGACGGATCGGATGGGTCATGGGCTGCTCCTCCTCGGGCTGGCACCGTAGGGCAGCACTGCTCGCACAGTCGTTCCTCCGGCGGTCGGGCAGATGACCTCGCACGTGCCGCCGAGCTCGTTGGCCCGCTCGCGCAGCGAGAGCAGGCCGACTCCCGCCGTCACGTCTGGTCCGATGCCGCGACCGTCGTCCGTCACGACCACCTCCAGTGCCGTGTCGCCGGCGCGGAGCCGGACCTCGGCACGGCTGGCGCAGGAGTGCTTCACGACGTTGGTGAGCGACTCGGCCACGATGCGGTAGGCCGCCACCTCGACCGCGGCAGGCAAGCCCGCCACGCCGTGGACCTCCACCGAGACATCCACCTCGGACCGCACCCGCTCCGCCTGCTGGCGCAGCGCTGCCTCCAGGCCGAGGTCGTCCAGGGCCGGGGGCCGCAGGTCGTGCACGAGCCGCCGTACGTCGTCGAGCGCGTCGCGCACCTCTCGACAGGCCAGTGCGACGAGGTCGCTGGCGCGATCGGGATCGACCCTGATGGCGTTGTCCGCCGCCTGGAGCCTGAGCGCCACCCCGCCGAGGGCCGGGCCCAGGCCGTCGTGGAGGTCGCGGCGGATGCGCCGCCGGTCGTCCTCACGGCCGAGCACCAGACGTTCACGGCTCTCCTGGAGCTCGATGGCGAGCAGGCGCGCACGGATGGCAACCGCAGCCTGGCGGACCATGTCGACGAGCAGCCCCTGGTCGCGGCGCGACAGCATCGACCGGAACCCCAGGACCGGCAGCACCAACCGGCCGACCCGCTCCCCCTGGTAGGCGATGTCGATCTCCTGGACCTGGGCGGGCGCGGGCCCGTGGGACGCCGAGAGCAGCCCGCCGTCGTGGGTCAGCACGTCCACGCGCACATGTGCCACCTTGA
This sequence comes from uncultured Actinomycetota bacterium, assembly GCA_963843815.1. Classification (GTDB taxonomy): domain Bacteria; phylum Actinomycetota; class Actinomycetes; order Propionibacteriales; family Nocardioidaceae; genus Nocardioides. Next base: position 407,107 of record CAWJLX010000010.1, read on the forward strand.
AGGTGTCGGCGACAGCACCGGCCAGGGCGGGCAGCTGCGCATCAACGGTGTCGGTGGTCTCCAGCCGGGCGGCGAGCGCCGACACCGCGCCGTACCGGTCACCGCGTCGGCCCAGCAGCAGACGTCGGACGAGAACGCCGAGCCAGGTCCGCAGGGGTCCGTAGACAAGGACCGCGAGGACGAGCACCACGAGCGTGACGTTGCGCTCGTCGAGCCGGTCGCCGAGGAGCGAGCCGGCCGCGGCGAGGACGCTCAGGTCAATCGCGACCACGATCGTGGCGACGGCTGCCGAGGTGAGCGTCCAGGCAACGAGGGCGTCCACGTCACCGAGGTCCGGTCTGACGATCCCGATCGCGACGGATGCGGCGAGGGTGATCACTGCGAGATCCAGCAGCACGGTCGTCACCGCACCGCTGACGGCGAGCGTGGTGCCGGCGACGACCAGCAGGACGCACATGATGCCGGCCCACAGCAGCCAACGCAGCTGCGTGCGCTCGCGGGGGCCGGCGCCGCGATGGCGCACCCACAGCAGCGCCACAGCCACGACGATCGACCCGAGCGTCAACACCTGCGCGAGGCGGACCAGCAGCTCCACGGTGGCGTCCGCGAGGGGCAACCGGACGATCTCGGTGCGTACGCCTGGCACGGGCTCGGTGTAGACGACGCGATCGGGAGCCAGCACGAGCATCAGCGGCAGTGCCAGGGAAGCGGCCAGCACACCGGCGGACACGTGGTGCCAACGGCCCGGCAGCAGATGGCCTGTGGGATAGAGCAGCAGGAGGGCGACCAGTCCCGACAACAGCACTGCCCCGAACCGGGCCACGAACCAGAACGCGACGTCGGTGCCCGGGAGATCGTGGGAGTAGCCGTGGGCCACCCATCCGCTCGAGGCTCCGTCGAGGGTCCACACGAGCGACACCAGCCCGAGCAGGCGGCCGACGGCGTCGCCGGGGCGGGACCGAAGAACCCGCGCAGCCGAGGTGGCCAGGGCCAGTCCGGGCAGCACCACCGGCCAGGCCAGATCGGCGTCGGCGGCCCTGCGCTCGGCGGCGGTGTTGACCAGGTCGAGCCAGACCGAGGCCACCAGGCAGGCGACGGCAACGACGAGGGGGACGTACGCCGCCGGGCTCGTCCGTCCTGCCGGCGACGCGGCCACTGCTGCGGTGGTCGGCACGCTCACACGAGCAGTATCACCTCGCACGTGTCCCGGCGTCCCGGGACCGGAGTCCCTTCCTGGTGGGACTCCGGCGAGGGCCGATCTCGGGACCGGCGTCCCTGTCGGACGGGCCGGCGGGACCCCGAGTGTCGTGGCATGGCCGCAATCGCGGTGATCCACCGAACCGACAGGAGTCACGACCGTGACGATCTCGCACTCTCCCGCTCCCGCCCGCTCCGATGTCGCCACCACGACCCCGGCTGCGCCCCATCCTGCTCGCCCCTACCTGGTCCACGGCCGGGTCCTCAGCGCCGGGGCTGTCGCTTGGTCGGCCGCGATCTTCGCGGTGGGCCAGGAGCCGGACACCGCGGTCGGCCTCGCGGTGTTCGGCGGCGGCTCCGGACTCTTCCAGCTGGGTCTTCTGTTCCTCCTCGGCGTCCTGTGGCGCACGCAGGCGCTCGGCTCCGGTCGGATCTCCCGCGGCGTGATCCGGCTCGAGGCCGCCCTGGTCTCCCTCGCCATGGTCTCGACGTTCGTCGACGCCATCGGCGTGTCCGACCTCAGCAAGCCTCTCTGGGCGATGCTCGACGCCTTCTGGCCGCTCTCGATGCTGGGCATGTTCCTCATCGGCATCCGGATCGCGGTCGCGGGGCGTTGGACGGGGCTGAGCCGCTTCTGGCCCATGGTCGCCGAGAGCTGGGCCGTGGTGACGATCCCCGCGCTCGTGGTCGGTGGTGACCTCATCGGTCAGCTGGTCGGCGCTGCCCACCTGCTCGTCGGCTACACCGTCCTCGGCGTGATCGTGTCGCGCAAGCGGGGCTGACCGCGAGCCGAGCCTGGTCACCCAGCTCCTGGCAGTCGGGGCTGGGTGACCAGCCGCGCACGGCCCCCATTGTCGGCCGGCCGCCGCCGAGTAGGGTGCGATCCATGACCAAGTGGGAATACCAGGTGGCGCCGATTCCGCTCCACAACGAAGCGCTCATGCTCAACAACTTCGGCCAGGACGGCTGGGAGCTGGTGGCGATCCACACCAACGCCCAGGGTGGCCTGGTGGCCTTCCTCAAGCGCGTGAAGGCAGCCTGAGATGGGCGCGGAGGCCAGGCTCGTCGAGCTGGGCATCACGATCCCGGAGGTCGTGCCCCCGCTCGCGGCCTACCAGCCCACCGCCCGCACCGGGAACCTCGTCTTCACCGCCGGCCAGCTGCCGGCCCGTGACGGCGAGATGCTCGCCATCGGCAAGGTCGGCGGCGAGGTCACCGAGGAGCAGGGCTACGAGTGCGCGCGCCAGTGCGCGCTCAACGCGCTGGGCGCGGTCAAGGCCGAGATCGGGTCCCTCGACGACATCAAGCGTGTGGTCAAGGTGGTCGTCTTCGTCGCCTCGACCCCCGACTTCACCGGCCAGCCGAAGGTCGCCAACGGCGCCTCCGAGCTGCTGGGCGAGGTCTTCGGTGACGCCGGCAAGCACGCTCGCTCCGCCGTCGGCGTCTCGGTCCTGCCACTCGATGTCCCGGTCGAGGTCGAGATCATCGTCGAGCTCTGAATGGAGCGGTTGCCGCTGCCCGAGGCCCTGGTCGCGCAGGCTCGGGCGTACGCCGGGGGTGAGGCCACGCCTGCCGAGCCGCGCGATGCTGCCACGGTGGTGCTGCTGCGTCCGGGCACCGGGGGCTCCGAGGTCTACCTGCTCCGTCGGCAGACCTCGATGGCCTTCGCCGGTGGGATGTGCGTCTTCCCCGGAGGCGGGGTCGACGCGCGCGACTTCGACGACGAGCTCGTCGACCGCGGCCTGTGGTCCGGCCCGTCCCCGACCGAGTGGGCGGAGCGCCTCGGGTGCGACGAGCCGAAGGCACGCGCGCTGGTGTGCGCCGCCGTCCGCGAGACCTTCGAGGAGTCGGGCGTCCTGCTCGCCGGGCCGAGCGCCGACGAGGTCGTCGCCGACACCACGGGTGAGGACTGGGAGGCCGACCGGGTCGCCCTCGAGTCGCGCGAGGTGTCGCTGACCGCCTTCCTGGAGAAGCGTTCACTGGTCCTGCGCACCGACCTCCTCGGCGCCTGGTCGGGCTGGCTGACACCGGTCTTCGAGCCGCGGCGCTACCGCACCTGGTTCTTCGTGGCCCGGTTGCCCGAGGGGCAGGTCACCCGTGACGTGTCCACCGAGTCGGCTTCGGTGACGTGGACGGGGGCGCTCGAGGCCGTGGAGCAGGTCGAGCAGCAGCAGATCCTGATGCTCCCGCCGACCTGGCTGACCTGCCTCGAGGTCGCGCAGCACGCCGACCCCGACGCCGTGCTCGTCGAGGCGCACGGGCGGCACGTCGAGATGTACATGCCCGAGGTGGTCTCCGACGGGGACGACTTCATCCTCTCCACGCCGCCGGAGTACGCCGCACTGATGGCGGCCCGATGACCGACGCGGGCTGGGCTGGTGGATCGTTCGGTGCGACCGGCACCTGCGTCCTCGCGCCCAACGCCGACATCATGACCCTCGACGGCACCAACACCTGGGTGCTGCGCGACCCGGACACCTCTCGCTCGGTCGTGGTCGACCCCGGTCCCTCCATCGCCTCCCACCTGGCCGCCATCGACGCGTCCGCCGGCGACGTGGCCGTCGTGCTGCTGACCCACCACCACGCCGACCACAGCGAGGCCGCCCGGGAGTACGCCGAACGGCACGGGTGCGGCGTACGCGCCCTCGACCCGGCGCACCGCCTCGGCTCGGAGGGGCTCGGCGAGGGCGACGTCGTCTCGGTCGGCGACCTCGAGGTGCACGTCGTCGCCACCCCCGGCCACACGGCCGACTCGCTGTCCTTCGTCGTCCCGCAGGACCACGCGGTGCTGACGGGGGACACCGTCCTCGGGCGGGGCACCACCGTGGTGGCGCACCCCGACGGCCAGCTCGGCGCCTACCTCTCCTCGTTGGAGCGGCTCCACGCGCTGTGCGGGGCCGAGGACATCACCCACGTCTGGCCCGGCCACGGCCCGGTGATCGACGACGCCCTGGGTGCCCTCGACTACTACCTCGCCCACCGCAAGCAGCGGCTCGACCAGGTCCGCGAGGCCTTGCGCGACCTGCACGCAGTCGCCCGGGAGGGCGGGAGCTTCCCTCACGAGACGCTGCCCCGGACCATCGTGGAGATCGTCTACTCCGACGTCGACCCGGTGCTGTGGGGCGCGGCCGAGATGTCGGTGCGCGCGCAGCTGGCGTACCTCACGACCTCCGGATAGTCCGCATCAATTGACTCCTGTCCGGGCTGTCCGGGCAAGCTTTTTGATGCGGACTACACCGGGCCGGTGGTGTCAGGGGCTTGCGGCCACGTCGCCGTAGGAGTGACATGGGGGCATGGACACCGACACTCAACCGGTCGTGGTGCTGTCCAGGGCCCTCGACCAGGCAGGCGACGCCCTCGCCTCGATCCACGGCGACGACTGGAACCGACCGACCCCGTGCGAGGCCTGGACGGTGCGCGACCTCGCGGCTCACCTGACGGCCACGCCGGGGCACTTCCTCCAGATGGCACGGGGGGAGGAGGTCGACTGGAGCGCCGACCCCGAGGTTCCGGAGCGTGACTGGCCCACGCGGTTCCGCGCCGATGCCGACGACCTGATCCACCACTGGCACGGCCAGCCCGCGGACCGGGTCGGCCAGGCCGACGGCCAGACCGTGGAGCTCGGGGTGCACACCTGGGACCTGGTGACCGCATTGGGGCGCCCGTTGACGCTCGACGACGAGGTGGCCGAGCGGGGCCTGGCCTTCCTGCAGCAGAACCTCACGGCGGACAACCGTGGCGACGCGTTCGGCGCGCCCGTCGACGTGTCGCCGGACGCGTCGGCGTACGCCCGGCTCGTCGCCTTTGCGGGGCGTGATCCACAAACCTGAGCTCGTCGCGCGTCGTAGACGCGCGGACCCTGGTGGGGCGGGGACGAATGCGTGACCGGCTGACGCAGTCCAGTGACCGATGGTCATCGACCGAATGCCCGCGAGACGTCTACCGCTGGACTACCTGAGGCGGCGCCAGAGCCAGCGCAGACCGCAGGAGTACGGCGATCGCTGCCGCCACGCCGAGGCCGATCATCCAGGAGATGTCGCGCTCCTGCGGGACAGCGAAGTCGTGGGTGAGCTGCTGCGAGGACGTGCCGTCGAGGTCGGGGATGAGGTCGACCGCGACGGTGAGGGTGTCGGTGTCGGGGATGTCGGGGACGACGATGCGGTAGGTCCAGGACTGCTCGGGCATGTTCGGCGCCGTGAAGAGAGTCAGGTGCGGGCCCTCGACGTAGGACCCAGCCGGTGCGTCGACCCGGGCCAGCACGAGGGTGTCGGTGGACCAGCCGAGCGGACGGACGGCCGCGCCCTCGGGGTAGATGTCGGTGGACAGGGCGCGCTCCTGGTAGCGGCCCGACGAGAGGAAGTCGGCCGCGGGCAGGACCTCGCGCGTGGCGAGGGCGAAGGTTTTGCCGGTCGGCGATGCGACCGCGCTGTCGATGCGCGCACTGATGTCGCCGCCCCACGCCAGGTCCTGGTTCATCCGCATCGGTTCGAGCGTCCCCCCGACCGGCCACTGCCACGTGGACTGGGCATGGACGGTGACGACGCCGTCGTCAGCCACGGCCGTCCAGTCCACCGGCACATCCGGAGTGGTGGTCTCGACCCCTCCCGCCCTCGCCGGCATCCGTCCGACGAAGTTGCCGGCCGCCCACGTGAGCCACTGTGAGCCGGGGGACCAGGAGACCTGCTCCGGGGAGAGGGGCGTTCCGTCGCCGCTGATCGTGCCGCGGAGGGAGGACTCACCCGTCTCCAGGTCGAGCACCCCGATCCCGCTCATGGGTTGGGAACCGCCCACGGTGAACGTCCAGGCCAGCGTCCGTCCGTCGGGACTGAGCGAGACGAGGTCGCCGTCCCAGCTCTCGAGGCCGAGGGCGTGGTACGTGCCGTCCGTGGCGGTGACGACGATGGCCTTGCCGCCCGAGCCGATGAAGGCGACGGATGCTTGCCCGACTGCGAGGTCCGACCCCACAACCGGATCTGCGGGGTCGACGATCCGGCTGGGGATCGCGCCACCCGGGACCACCTCGGTCGACGCCGTACGCGCCTCGCGGTCGGTGGTCGTGAGCAGCGTGGCGATGCCACCGACCGACACGACGAGCGCCAGCACAGCCGCGACGGCCAGGACCTGCCCGCGTCGCCGGGCGGCGCGGCCGCGCTGCCAGAGGTCGTCGCCGACCGGCAGCGGCGAGGTGGAGTCGGCGATCCGGTGGAGGGCGGTGCGGAGGTCTGGGTCCGGCTGGATGGTCATGCGTCTGCTCCGATCAGCTCGGCCAGCTCGGGCGCGAGGGCCCGCAGCCGGGCGAGCGCCTGGCGGCTCGTGGACTTCACGGTGCCGGCGGAGATCCCGAGCGCCTTCGCCGTCTCGACCTCGGTGAGGTCCTCGTAGAAGCGCAGCACGAGCACGGTGCGCTGCTTGGGCGTCAGGCGGGTGAGCGCCTGGTCGAGGGTGAGCCGCAGGTCGGTGTCGGCGGACGTGACGGCGCCGTCGTGGGAGAGGAGAGGAGTCTCAGCGAGCTTGCGACGGCGCCACCACGAGATGTTCTGGTGATACATCGCGCGCCGGACGTAGGCCTCCGGCGAGGTGTGGATCCGACCCCAGTGCCTGGCCGCCTGCAGCAGTGCTGCCTGCACCAGGTCCTGCGCGAGGTGGTGGTCGCCCGTCAGGAGGTAGGCAGTGCGCGAGAGCGCCCCACCGCGACCGGCCACGAACGCGGCGAACCCTGCTTCGTCGTCAGTGATCACGTCGACCCCCCTTCACGACGTACGACGCACGCGGGCGCCGTCCCGGGGGTCAGTCGCGCGAGAAAACTTCCGGTGGAGTCAGCGGGCGCGTCGTGAGAGGCGTTCGAGGTCCATGATCACCACGGAGCGGGGCTCCAGGCGCAGCCAGCCGCGCGAGGCGAAGTCGGCGAGTGCCTTGTTGACCGTCTCGCGGGAGGCGCCGACCAGCTGGGCGAGCTCCTCCTGGGTGAGGTCGTGGTGGACGTGGACGCCGTCGTCCGCGGTGCGGCCGAAGCGGTCGGCCAGGTCGAGCAGGGCCTTGGCGACGCGTCCGGGGACGTCGGAGAAGACGAGGTCGGCGACGACGTCGTTGGACTTGCGCAGGCGCCCCGCGAGCTGGGAGAGGAGTCCGCGGGCGACCTGCGGGCGGCCCTCGAGCCACTTGAGCAGGTCCTCGTGGGACAGGGAGGCGAAGGTGGCGTCGGTGACTGCCGTGACCGTGGCCGAGCGCGGTCCGGGGTCGAAGAGTGAGAGCTCGCCGAACATCTGGCCGGGGCCCATGATGGCGAGCAGGTTCTCGCGGCCGTCGGAGGCGGAGCGGCCGAGCTTCACCTTGCCCTCGGTGACGACGTAGAGCTTGTCGCCGGAGTCGCCCTCGTGGAAGAGCACGTCGCCGCGGCGCAGCGTGGTTTCCGCCATGGAGCCGCCCAGAGCGGTCGCCGCCTCGTCGTCGAGCGAGCTGAACAGCGGTGCCTGCCGAAGCACGTCGTTGTCCACGTCAATCCTCCATGTCGGTGCGTCCCGTGCCGTGCCCTGTGCCGGACCCTCGGGATCGGGCACGATCCTAGCCGTGGTCCGGGTCACAAAAGCCATTCCTCCCGTGAACACGGCCGGTTGCGCCGATCGCCGGGCTGTCCCAGATGGACCGTAGGCTGAGCGTGTGCCTGCCCCGATCGCGTCCGCCAAGCCCGACACGTCGCTGGTCCGGCGAGCGCGGCGCATGGATCGGATCCTGGCCGAGACCTATCCCGACGCGGCGGCCGAGCTCGACTTCACCAATGCCTTCGAGTGCCTGGTCGTGACGGTGATCTCGGCCCAGACGACCGATCGGCGGGTCAATGCCGCGAGTCCCGCCCTGTTCGCCGCCTACCCCACACCCGAGGCGATGGCGGCCGCTCCGCGCGAGCACATGGAGCAGCTGCTCGGCCCCCTCGGCTTCTTCCGCGCCAAGACCGACTCGCTGCTCAGGCTGAGCCAGGCGCTCGTCGAGAACTTCGACGGCGAGGTGCCGGCCCGACTCGAGGACCTCGTCACCCTGCCCGGGGTCGGCCGCAAGACAGCCAACGTCGTGCTCGGCAACGCGTTCGGCAAGCCCGGCATCACCGTCGACACCCACTTCGGCCGGCTGGCCCGCCGCTTCGGCTGGACCGAGGAGACCGACCCGGTCAAGGTGGAGCACGCTGTCGGCGCGCTCTTCCCCAAGCGTGACTGGACGATGCTCTCCCACCACCTCATCTGGCACGGCCGGCGCCGCTGCCACGCCAAGAAGCCGGCGTGCGGAGCCTGCCCGCTCGCCAAGCTGTGCCCCGCCTTCGGTGCCGGGCCGACCGACCCGGTGGAGGCAGAGAAGCTGGTCACCACGCAGGGGCCCGCATGAAGAAGGCGCTCGCCGCGGCGGCGCTCGCCGTCTCGCTCACCGCGTGCACGTCCGACGGCGGCAGCGGCGTCGTACGCCCTCCCGACGTCCAGGTCGACACCCCGGCGTTGCGCGAGGTCAAGGCGCGCATCGGGATGGAGGACTGCGTGCCGGGCGACGGCGGATCCGTCGACAGGGGACTGCCCGAGGTGACGCTGCCGTGCCTCGGGGGTGGTCCCGACGTCGACCTCGCCTCGCTGCGGGGGCCGCTGGTGATCAACCTCTGGCAGGCCAACTGCGGGCCGTGCCGCGAGGAGATGCCGGAGCTGGAGGCCTTCCACCAGAAGTACGGCGACCAGGTGGCCGTGCTGGGCATCGACTTCAACGACGTCCTGCCCGACGCCGCTCTCCAGCTGGCCGAGGACACCGGCGCCACCTACCCGTCGATCGCCGACCCCGGCGGCGAGCTGATGACCGAGGAGGCCTTCGCGGTCGCCCGACGCGGCCTGCCGGCATTCGTCTTCGTCGACGAGAACGGCACCGTCGTCGGCCAGGACTCCGGGGGCGTCGACTCCGTCGACGAGGTCAAGGACCTGGTCGCCGAGCATCTCGGGATCACCCTGTGATCGATGTGGAGAGCACCCTGTGATCGATGTGGAGAGCGCTCTGTGACCGCGCTGCCGGGCTGGTTGGCCCCGGTGGTCGAGGCGGCGGCATCGATCACCGTGCACGAGCTCACCCGCTTCATGCCGCCCGAGGGCAGTGATGCCAGGCGCGGCGCGGTGCTGATGGTCTTCGCCGACCGCGACGACGAGCCGAGCGCCCCCGACGACCTCGCCCACCGCGGCGAGCTGCTGCTGACCGAGCGCGCCCACCACATGCGCTCCCACCCGGGCCAGGTGTCCTTCCCGGGCGGCTCGCTCGACGAGGGGGAGACCCCTCGGCAGGGTGCACTTCGTGAGGCCCTCGAGGAGATCGGGCTCGAGCCGGCGCAGGTGGAGGTCTTCGGCGAGCTGCCCGAGCTGTGGTTGCCGCCGAGCAACTTCGCCGTGACGCCAGTGCTGGGCTACTGGCGCGACCCGGGCGAGGTGCGTATCGAGAGCCCCGACGAGGTGCACGCCATCCACCACGTCGCGATCGCCGAGCTGCTCGACCCGGAGCACCGGATCAACGTCCGGCACCCGAGTGGCTGGACGGGCCCGGGATTCCTCATCGGCCCCGGCAAGGACGTCATCCTGTGGGGTTTCACGGCCGGCATCATCGCGCGGCTGTTCGGCTACCTCGGGTGGGACGAGGACTGGGACCGGGCGCGGGTGCGTGACCTGCCCGAGCACATGCTGCAGGGTGTCCCCAGGAACACCGACCTGGCACCCAACACGAGGCTCGAGGAGTAGGCGCATGAACGTCCTCGACTGGTGCCTCGTCGCGCTCGTAGGGATCTATGCCCTGTCGGGCTACTGGCAGGGCTTCATCACAGGCGCCTTCGCCACCGCAGGGTTGCTCCTCGGAGGGTTGCTGGGCATCTGGGCCGCCCCGACAGCGCTCGGCGACGCATCACCGTCGTTGTGGGTCTCGCTCGGCGCCCTCTTCATCGTGATCATCTCCGCGTCGCTCGGCCAGGCGCTGTTCCAGTACGCCGGATCCCGGATCCGCGCGCGCATCACGTGGCAGCCGATCCGCGCCGTCGACGCCATCGGCGGCTCGGCGTTGAGCGCGATCGCCGTACTGCTCGTCGCCTGGGCGCTCGGCGTCGCCGTGTCCGGCACCCGTATCGGCGCGATCACCCCGCTGGTGCGCGAATCGGCGATCCTGGCCAGGGTCGACCGCACCCTGCCGGCCGACTCCAGCAAGGTGCTCCAGGCCTTCAACAACGTGGTCGGCACGACGTTCTTCCCTCGCTACCTCGAGCCGTTCGCCCCCGAGCGGATCGTCGCGGTCGAGCCCGGCGACCCCCGGATGCTCAGCGATCCCGACGTGATCGCCGCCCAGGTCAGCGTCGTCAAGGTCCGCGGCGCCAACGGGTGCGGCGGCGGGGTCGAGGGCACTGGCTTCTTCTTCGCACCCGGTCGGCTGATGACCAACGCCCACGTCGTCGCCGGCGTCACCCGCCCCGAGGTCGAGGTGGGCGGCTCGTCGGTCGTGGCGTCGGTCGTGCTCTACGACGAAGACCTCGACATCGCCGTGCTCGCCCTGCCCAACGTCGGGATCCCGCACCTCGCCCTCGACGCGACCGCCCAGCCCGGCGACGACGTCGCGGTGCTCGGCTACCCCGAGGACGGGCCGTACGACGTCAAGGCGGGACGCATCCGCTCGGAGCAGCGGCTGCGCTCACCCGACATCTACGGTGACGGCACCGTGATCCGGCAGGTCTACTCGCTGCGCGCGCTCATCCGACCAGGCAACTCCGGCGGGCCGATCCTCACCTCGGCCGGGGACGTGGCCGGGATGGTGTTCGCTGCGTCGGTCAGCGACCGGGACACCGGCTACGCGCTGACAGCCAGCCAGATCTCCGAGTCCGCCGCGCTGGGCGTCACCCGCAGCTCGCCCGTCGACACCGGCACCTGCGTGCGCTGAGCGGCGTACGGCTCCGGCCGTGTCCCCGGAGCGGTGCGTGAGGAGGGTTTCGCGCGTGCGGAAGCCTCGTCACACACCGCTCCAGAGGATGCGGTTGGTCGGACGGTGCGTGAGGAGGGTTTCTGGCGTGCAGAAGCCTCGTCACACACCGCTCGGCGGAGGGTCAGGCCTTGCCCTTGAGCGCCGACGGGATCTGCTTGCCCTGCTCGATCGCCTTCTCGGGCGCCTTGACCTGCTTGACCTGCTTGAGCCCGACGAGCGCGAGGACCCCGGCGATCAGGAGATAGAAGGCGAACACGATCAGGAACGACCAGTGCAGGCCCAGTCCGGCCCAGTGGATGAAGTAGGCGATCGACACCGACAGCATGATGATCGCCAGCACGCCCAGGAACGCCGCTCCGGCGAAGAGCCCGATGCCGAGACCGCCGTGCTTGACACTGACCTTGATCTCGCTCTTGGCGAGCGCGATCTCCTGGGAGATGAGGCTCGAGATGTCTCGCTGCGCGTCCATGACGAGCTTGCCGAGCGTCGGATCACTGTCCTTGATCGGTTCGTTTGCCATGCGGAGATGTCCTTCGGTGTACGCCGGGGGGTGACTGCTTCGACCCTATCAACGCGTCTGTCTAGACTGGCCCCACAGGTGAGCCGGGAAGTCTGGTCGGCCCGTGGTGAAGTCCGCGGTGAACCTGTTTCGTGACCCCCCGAAAGGGTGCGCCCGCGCATGGCAACACGTTCCTCCAACCCGCACGACGACCCGAGCATCGGCGACGACCTCTGGGAGACCGGGCCGTCCTACATGGCGAGCAACAAGCCGCTGGCCCGCCTCGTGGCGCGACCGGTGCGCGAGTTCCTGCGGGTGGAGGCGGCGGGTTCGCTGCTCCTCCTGGTCGCCGCAGCCGTCGCGCTGATCTGGGCCAACAGCGCCTGGGCCGAGTCGTACGACGCGCTCTGGCACGCCCACCTGACGCTCGACGTGGGGCCGCTCCACCTCGACGAGTCGTTGCAGCACTGGGTCAACGACGCGCTCATGGTCATCTTCTTCTTCGTGGTCGGCCTGGAGATCAAGTACGAGCTGGTCAACGGTGACCTTCGCGACCCCAAGACGGCGGCACTGCCGATCGTGGCAGCGATCGGCGGCATGGTCGTGCCGGCCGGTCTCTACCTCGCCCTCAACCCGCCCGGCAGCGACGGCGGCGCGGGCTGGGGCATCCCGATGGCCACCGACATCGCCTTCGCGGTCGGCGTGCTGGGGATCCTCGGCCGGCGGATCCCGTCCGCTGCGCGGCTCTTCCTGCTGACCCTGGCGATCGTGGACGACATCGGCGCGATCCTGGTGATCGCGATCTTCTACACCGCCGACCTCTCCCTCCTGTGGCTGGCGATCGCCATCGGCCTGCTGGGGGCGATGGTGGTGGCCCGGATGCTGCGCATCTGGAGCGTGGTCGTCTACACGATCCTGGGCGTGGGCGTGTGGTTCGCCCTGCTCGAGTCAGGTGTGCACGCCACCCTGGCCGGCGTGGCCATCGGTCTCCTCGCCCCCGCCACCCCGCTGCTCAAGGAGCAGATCTCGCGCGACCACGCGCGCCGGGCACTGCGTGACAACATGCTCGACCCCGACGAGCTGGCCCGGCTGCGGTTCCTGCTGAAGGAGTCGGTCTCGGTGGTGGAGCGGTTGCAGGCCACCCTGCACCCGGTGTCGGCCTACGTCGTGCTCCCGATCTTCGCCCTGGCCAACGCGGGCGTCGAGCTGGGGGCGGTCGGGAAGGTCTTCACCGACCCGGTGGGCCTGGGCATCGTGCTGGGCCTGGTCGTCGGCAAGCCGGTCGGCATCTTCCTGGCCTCGCTGATCGCCGTACGCACCGGGCTCGGCAAGCTGCCCGAGGACACCACGTGGCCGATGGTGCTCGGCCTGGGTGCCGTCGGCGGCATCGGCTTCACGGTCTCGCTCTTCATCGCCGGGCTCTCGTTCCCGGGCGCCGACCTGCTGACCGAGGAGGCCAAGATCGCGATCCTGCTGGCCTCGCTGATGGCGGCTGTGCTCGGTGTGGTGCTGCTGGTCCTGGGGACCCGCGGGCAGGGCGACGACGGAGCCTCAGAGGTCGAGGCGGAGCCCGGAGCGGCCAACACCACGGCCTGAGGGCCGCGGTCAGCCGGGCAGGAGCACCCGGAACACGCAGCCCGGCGCCGCGTCCTGGCCGCCCCATCCGTGCGCCACGTTCTCGACGGCCACCCGGCCGTGGTGGGCCTCGACGATGCCCTTGACGATCGCGAGGCCCAGGCCGGCGCGGGCCGTGTGGACGTCCTCGACCGGGCTTTCCGGCGTACGTGCGGTGGTGCCGCGGTAGCCCACGTCGAAGACCCGCTCGCGGGCCTCCTCGGGGATGCCGCCGCAGCCGTCCGAGACGGCCAGCTCGACGCCACCCTCGACCGGGCGGGCCCGGACGTAGACGGTCCCGTCGGCGGGCGTGTGGCGGATGCCGTTGACGATCAGGTTGGCCAGCACGCGCGTCAGCCCCGCCGGGTCGGCCTCCACCTGCAGGCCGTGGGGGACCTCGCCGCCGAGGGTGACCTGCCGCGACCGGGCGACCGGGTCGGCCGCGGCGATCGCCTCGCTGACCAGGTCGCCCAGCACCACCGGCTGGGGCTCGACCGTGAGCTGGCCGGCGTGGATGCGGGAGAGCTCGAAGAGGTCGTCGACCATCGTCACCATCCGGTCGACCTCGCCCCGGATCTGCCGGTGGTAGCGCGGCGGGTCGGTGGCGATCCCGTCCTCCAGCGCCTCGGCCATCACCCGGATCCCGGACAGGGGGGTGCGCAGGTCGTGCGAGACCCACGACACGAGCTCGCGGCGTGACGCCTCCAGGCGCTGCTCGCGGTCGCGCGCCTCGGCCAGCCGGCCGTTGGCGGAGGCCAGCTCGCTCGACAGCTCCTGGAACTCGCTCGGTCCGCGGCGCTGGGCCGAGACGGTGCCACCGACACCGACCCGTCGTACGTCCTCACGCAGGTGGCGTGACCAGCGCACGAGGGCGGCGGCCAGCACCAGGGCGACACCGAGCGAGACCACGGCCGCTGCCGAGGTGACGATCAGGATCACCTGGCGGTCGTGGTCGTCGATGAGCATCTTCCGCGAGACAACCAGCACCCCGAGCAGCACCGTCAGCGTCGTGACGACCGCGACGACGGCGAGCTGCCAGCGCAGGGTGCGGTGGCGCAGGAACCAACCGGCCAGCAGGCCGAGCGCGCCGACGACCAGCCCGCACGCCGCGGAGATCACCCAGATCTCGGTGAGATCACCCATCACGACTCCTCGGCACTCGGTTGCGGTTCCCAGCGATAGCCGACACCCCAGACGGTGAGCAGCCGGGTGGGGGTGGTGGGGTCGGCCTCGACCTTCTCGCGGAGCCGGCGCACGTGGACGGTCACGGTGGACTGGTCGCCGAACGACCAGCCCCACACGTGCTGGAGCAGGTCGTCGCGGGAGAACGCGATGCCGGGCCGGGACATGAAGAACGTCAGCAGGTCGAACTCCCGCGCGGTCAGCGGGGTCTCGACGCCGGCGAGGGTGACCCGGCGTCGGTCGCGGTCGACCACGAGCGCGCCGTCGGTCATCACCGACGGCACGTCGGTGTCGGCGACCCCGGAGCTGCGGCGCAGGATCGAGTCGACCCGCAGCACCAGCTCGCGGGGGCTGAACGGCTTGGTGACGTAGTCGTCGGCGCCGGTCTCGAGCCCGACGACGCGGTCCTGCTCGTTGCCCAGCGCGGTGAGGAGCACGATCGGTACGTCGCTGAGCCGCCGCAGCCGCCGGCAGACCTCCAGGCCGTCCAGGCCCGGCATCATCACGTCGAGCACGACGAGGTCGGTGCCCGAGGTCCGGACCGACTCCAGCGCTCCGCCGCCGTCGACGGCCTCGCTGACCTCGTGACCAGCGGCGCGCAGGTAGTCGACGACCACCTCGCGCACGGTGGCGTCGTCATCGACCACGAGCACACGTGCCATCTCCCGACTCACCCCTCCGTGCGCGGACTGCGCGTGGTGTGCGCGCGGGCCCGGACGAACCCGGCCACGGCCACCAGCAGCACCACGATGGCACTGATCACCCACCACGTCGCGACATAGGGGCGGTCGAGCAGGGTCGGGTTGTCGGCGCGGACGCCGAGCCCGCTCAGGACGGGGATGGCGGCGATCGTCAGCCCGCCCCACACGACGAGGGCGACGACCGCGGGTGCGCGCCATGCCTCGGGCAGCAGGCGTGAGCCCAGCAGGCACAGGACGATGACCAGGCCGGAGATCACTGCGTCGTGGGCCACGACCCCGACCCCGAGCCAGATGCCGACCTCGAGCCACTGGCCGGGGTCCTGCCGGGAGAGCACGAGCCAGGCGCCGTAGAGCATCAGCACGACACCCAGTGCGAGAAGGGTGGCCCGCGTCCTCATGCGCCCACCTCCAACCGGGTGACCCACTTGGTCTGGAGGACTCCTGGGCGGTTGGGCGCGATCAGCCGACAGGGGAAGCCGTGGTCGAGCGACAGCGGCTCGCCGGACAGGTCGAGGGCGAGCAGGGTCCGCTCGTCGTCGGCGAAGTTCGCCGGCAGGGTGGTGGTCCGGAAGGGCCCGGACTGCTGGAGCGAGGTGACCTCCACGTCGCTCGTGGAGGCATCGGCCGAGCGCACCAGGTCCCTCACCCGCACCCCCGACCAGGTGCCCTGGGCGCTCCACCCCTCGACGCAGGCGATCGGGAGGTCGACGGTGTGCTGGGGCATCGCGCGGAGGTCGTCGTACGACAGGGTGAGGGCGACGGCTCCGTCCCGGACGATCTCGAGCCGCCAGTCCGGCGACATCGCCGACTCCTCGACGCGTGCCGCCCTGGCCGACTTGTTGATGGGCACTCCGCCGGGGCCCTCCCCGGTGCGGACCGCGAACACCGAGATCGTGCGCAGCCACGGGACGGTGTTGCCGGCGGTGGCCAGGGCCGCGACCCCTGCGGCAGCGAACGTCGTACGGACCAGGGCGCGGCGCGACAGGACTCCCGCGTCGGTGGCGGTCTCACGGTCGTGGGTGGTGGCGTCGATGTCGCTGGTCAGCACGTCCCTGATCACGGGCAGCTTGACGGCGATGTGGACCAGGAGTGCGCCGATGGCGACCCACGCCAGCGCGTAGTGGACGGCCCGGAAGGAGAAGGCGAACCACGGGTACCACTGGGCCGCGTTGGCCAGACCGGTCGCGAGCAGGAAGACGGAGGCGGCCACGAGCACCGCGATCGAGCCGCGCTCGAGCGCGGTCAGCAGCAGGCGTCGGGGGTTCCCCAGCGAGGGAAGGGACCGGAAGAGGTGGGGCAGGACCGACCAGAGCTTGACCAGCAGCAGCGGGACGGCGGCGATGCCGGTGACGACGTGGAGGCCCTGGGTGACGCGGTAGCCCCAGCTGGGGCTGGTCGGGAACGGGATGGGGTGCGACGGCAGCTGGGCGTAGTGGCTGACCAGTCCGGTGAGGAAGCAGACACCGAAGGAGATGCCGAGCCAGAGGCCGACTCGTGCCGCGACGGCCGGACTGCGCAGCCGGGAGGTGAAGGTGTCCGGCGTCGGCCGCTTCATCGGGTGGTCTCGGTGAGGACGGCCGCCCAGCGCTGGCCGATCGGGTGCTCCGAGGCGACCGCCAGGTCTGCCTCCGCCGCGACCCGGGCGATGTCGTCGGTGCCGAGGGTGGCCCAGCGGAAAGGTCGGCTGCGGCCGCCGGAACCCTCCAGGGAGGCCCACCCCTCCGAGAAGCCGATGCCGGGTCCGGCCAGCTCGACGACGATCCGGCCGCCCGGGATCAGCAGGTGGCGGACGCGACCCAGCAGGGCTGCTGGGTCGCCCCCGATGCCGATGTTGCCGTCCGCGAGCAGGGCGGTGTGCCACCGGCCCTCGCCGGGCACCCGGGCGAAGACGTCACGCTGGAGTGCCGAGACCCCGCGCTGCAGGGTGAGCGCGACGGCGGTGTCGACGATGTCGATCCCGAGTGCCACGTGGCCGCGCGCGGCGAGGGCCTCGGTCATCCGGCCCGGGCCGCAGCCGATGTCGAGGGTCGCCCCGTCGCACAGCTCGACCAGCTGCATGTCGGCGTCGTCGGCCGGAAGCCGCCACAGGCTCACCGGCAGCACGGTGGGCTCGTCGCCGAGCCCGACGACCACCGTCGGGGAACCGTTCAGCGCACTGGCGAACACCTCGCTGAAGGACCGGTCCCTCATCGCGGTGCCCCGTCGCGGAGGCTTCGCCAGACGCCCGCGAACCGGGTGTGGGGAGCCAGGGAAGCGACGTGGTCTGCGTCGGCGACGGTGTCCACGTCGGTCATCGGGTCGCCGTGCGCCACGAGGCACCCGGCCCGCTCGAGGGCACGCTGGGTGTCCACGAAGGTGCTGTCGGTCGACATCGGCACGTCCACCAGGTGGCGTACGGCGTCAGGGTCGCGGCGCGCGAGCGCCCACCAGCCGCCGTCGGTGGCCGGAGCGAGAGCCGCGTCGTGTCCCTCCATGCGCTCGACCACGGCGACGAGTGCTGCAGGGGTCACCTGCGGGGTGTCCATCCCGATCTGCACCACCAACCCGTGGCCGGCGTCGGCGTGCGCGTTGACCAACCGCTCGGCGAAGTCCTCCCCGCGCTGCGGGGTGATCGTCCAGCCGTCGAGGGCAGCGTTGAGCGCCCCACTGCGTACGGCGTCACCGAGGTCGCCGGCCAGGCACAGGTGGCCCTGGGCGCCCGCGAGCGTGCACGCCTCGAGGGTGTCGAGCAGCGCGGCAGCGGCCAGCTCGGCCGCCTGCTCCGCTCCGACCAGGGCGCCGAGGCGGGTCTTCACCTGACCGGCCACCGGCGCCTTGGCCACGACCAGCACCTTCATCGCGTGACCTTCTTCTCGGGCCTCGCGCGGAGCACGCGGGCGAAGTCGCGCGCCGTGCGTGCCGTGCCCCGCACCGAGCCGGACACCTTCGAGCGGGTGCCTGCGGCGCGGGGGTGGTAGTCGACGTCGTGCTCGGACACGCGCCAGCCCTGGCGGGTGAGGGCCTGCAGGAGCTCGACGGGATAGCCGAAGCGTCGGTCCTTCAGGTCCAGGTCGAGGAGCGCCTGACGTCGGCACACCCGCATCGGCGCGATGTCGTGGGCGTCCATCTGGATGCGGCGTCGCAGCCAAGCGGTGATGAGCGCGTTGCCGGCCCGGGCGTGCCAGGGCCAGACGCCACGCTGCACCGGGCGACGACGACCGACGGCGATGTCGACCTCGCCCGACTGCACCTCGGCCAGCATCGGCAGGAGCTGGCGCGGGTCGAAGGAGCCGTCGCCGTCCATCACCGCGACGAACTCCGCGGTCGCCGCCTCCACCCCGGCGTGCACCGCCGCGCCGTAGCCGGGCGTCGGCTCGTGGACCACCATGGCGCCGAGGTCGCCGGCGACGCCCGCGGTGTCGTCGCGCGAGCCGTTGTCCACCACGATCACCGAGAACTCGAGCGGCACCTGTGGCAGCAGCGCGCGCAGTGCCGGACCCTCGTCGCGACAAGGGAGGACGAGATCGCAGATGGCCATACTGGGGACGCTAGTCAGCCGGGGCCCTGCAAGCGACTCATTCCCGCCTTACAGAGATATGACATGTGCGCATCGGGCGGGACTTCTGGCCCCTCGTCCCTAGGGTGGTCGGCATGACCGCTGCGCCTGGGGACCGAGCGGTCACCCGTCGGGCGACTCTCGGTCTGGTCTTCGCGGTGGTGCTGGTGGGCGCCTCGTTCGTCGTCCCGCCGCTCCTCGGGTGGGACGTCGACGCACGCCGCGACCAGCTCGGGGTGCCGCCGACCCACGGCTACCTCGACGTGAAGGTGGCACCGTCCAGCCTGCTCGCCGTCCTGATCGCGCTCGCCGGGGTGCGGTGGGGCGAG
The DNA here is from genome assembly GCA_963843815.1 of uncultured Actinomycetota bacterium. Taxonomy (GTDB): domain Bacteria; phylum Actinomycetota; class Actinomycetes; order Propionibacteriales; family Nocardioidaceae; genus Nocardioides. Next base: position 426,133 of record CAWJLX010000010.1, read on the forward strand.
GCCCTGGCCCGCCGGCTGTCGTGGCGCGGCCTGCTGCTGACGTCGTACGCGGTGGGGCTGGGGTGGCTGCTGGCCCTCGCGATGGTCGACGGCGAGTCGGGGCTCACGCGGGTGATGACCAACCAGAACGAGTACCTCGTCGCCGCGCACGGCATCACCGACGTGTCCGAGATGCTGCACGGATACGTCGATCGCATCCCGAGGTCGCACCCGGACTTCTGGCCGATCCATGTCGCCGGGCACCCGCCCGGCGCGTTGCTGTTCCATGTCGCGCTGGTGCGGATCGGCCTGGGCGGCGACCTGGCCGCGGCACTGGCGGTCGTGGCGATCGCGGCAACCATCCCGCTCGCGACCATGGCCACGATGCGGTCCCTGGGGGCGGAGTCGCTGGCACGGGCGGCGGCGCCGTTCCTGGTGCTGACCCCGGCAGCAGTCTTCCTGGCCGTCTCGGCCGACGCCCTCTTCGCCGCCTTCGCAGCGTGGGGCCTGGCGGCCCTGGCTGCGTCGGGGAGGGCGCGAGGTCGCGGTGGCCTGGTCGGGTGGGGCGTGCTCGCGGGCCTCCTCCTGGGCTGGTGCGTGATGAGCTCCTACGGCCTGCCGCTGCTGGGCATCCTGGCGCTCACTGTCCTCTGGCTGGCGCGGTCCTGGTGGCCGCTGCCCATCGCGGCCGGGGCCGCGATGGCGGTGGTGCTGACGTTCGCGGTGCTCGGCTTCGCGTGGTGGGAGGCCTATCCGGTGCTGGTCGACCGCTACTGGTACGGGATCGCGGCGACCCGCCCCGCGTCGTACTGGATGTGGGGCAACCTCGGCGCGCTGCTCGTCTCGGGCGGGCCGCTCCTCGGGGCCGGGCTGGCGGTGGCGGCCCGACGGCACCGCGGGGAGGCGCGCGTGGTCGCCCTGCTGGCCGGCGCCGCCGCGCTCACCGTCGTGCTGGCCGACGTGAGCAGGATGTCGAAGGCCGAGGTGGAGCGGATCTGGCTGCCGTTCGTGCCGTGGCTGACGCTGTCGCTGGCCTTGCTCCCGGGCGGCTGGCGGCGGTGGGGGCTCGGTCTCCAGGTGCTGACCGCGCTGCTGGTGCAGCACCTGCTCTACACGAGCTGGTGAGGCCCGGCCCGCATCCGGTCAGGCCCGCAGCGGCGCTGTCGCGAAGTCCCGCAGGCCATCGTCGGGGCTGACCTGCGCGGCGAACCCGAGCTCGCTGGCCGCCAGCGCGGGCGAGGCCACCACGTGGCGTACGTCGCCCGGGCGGAAGCCTCCGGTCACCTGCGGCACGAGGTCGCGTCCGGTCCCCTCGGCCACACGGGCCGCGACGTCGAGGATCGATATCGGCTGGCCCGAACAGACGTTGTAGGCCCCGTAGCGGGGGGAGTCCCCGGCCACCACTGACTCGAGCGCCAGCACGTTGGCACGCGCGACGTCGTCGACGTGCACGAAGTCGCGCATCTGCTGGCCGTCCTCATAGACCCGGGGCGCCTCGCCGCGCTCGAGGGAGGAGCGGAACATCGCAGCGACTCCCGAGTAGGGGGTGTCGCGGGGCATCATCGGGCCGTAGACGTTGTGGTAGCGCAGCGCGACCGCAGCGGCACGGGCCTGGCGTACCCACGACGAGACGTAGTGCTCCTGGGCGAGCTTGCTCGCGGCATAGCTGCTCCGCGGGTCGAGGCGCGCGTCCTCGGGCACCAGCCGCCAGTCGAGGGGGTTGTCGCAGACGGGGCAGTGATTCTCGAAGTCGCCGTCCTCCATGGCTGCGACGGGCCGCGGCGGCGGCAGCTGTGGGCCGTGGTCAGGGCAGGCGTAGAGGCCCTCGCCGTAGACGACCATGGACGAGGCGACGACGAGCCGGTCGATCCCCGCGTCGTGCATGGCGACGAGCAGGGCTGCGGTGCCGACGTCGTTGTGGGAGGCGTAGTCGGGGAGGTCGGCGACCCGGACCCCGGCACCGACCAGGGCGGCCTGGTGGCACACGACGTCGACACCCTGCAGCGCATCCGCCCACGCGTCGGAGCCGGCATCGCGTACGTCCAGCAGCAGCGTGCCGTCCGGCGGGGTCGACGAGCCGTGGGCCGACGCGAGCATCAGGTCGACGCCCACCACCTCGTGACCGGCGTCGGCGAGCCGGCGGCCGATGGCCGACCCGATGAAGCCGGCCGAGCCGGTCAGCAGGACCTTCACCGGCCGGGCACCTCGTAGGTCAGCTCGATGTCGTCGGCCCAGGTCGTGCACGTGCAACCGGACGGGTCGGGCAGCGCGCCGACGGCTGCGGTGAGGAGCGAGGTGAGGCGGTCGAGGTTGGATCGGAAGAGCGCGAAGACCTCCTCCTGGCCGACGCCGGCACCGGACTCCGCGCCCGCGTCCATGTCGGTCACCAGGGCGAGGGATGCGTAGCACTGGCCCATCTCCCGGGCGAGTGCCGCTTCGGGCGCGCCGGTCATGTTGATCAGGTCCCAGCCCTGGTCGGCGTAGTGGCGCGACTCGGCGCGCGTGGAGAAGCGCGGACCCTCGACGACGACCATCGTCCCGCCGACGCGCACGTCGGTGTCGGCCGCGGCGAAGGCACCCGAGACGCCGGGGCAGTAGGGGTCGGCGAAGGGCAGGTGCACCGCGCCCGACTCGACGAACGAGCCGATCCGCCGGTGGGTGCGGTCGACGAGCTGGTCGGGGACCACCAGATCACCCGGTGCGACCGTGTCGCGCAACCCGCCCACGGCGCAGGGCGCCAGCACCTGGCGTACGCCGAGCGAGCGCAGCGCCCACGCGTTGGCGCGGTAGGGGATGCCGTGCGGCGGGTGGTCGTGGTGCGCCCCGTGCCGGGGGAGGAAGGCGACCGTGCGCCCCGCGACCTCGGCGATCCCGATCGGGGCCGACGGGTCGCCGTACGGCGTGGAGACCTCGTGCTCGGTCGCGTCGGTCAGGAAGGCGTAGAAGCCGGAGCCGCCGATGACGGCGACGTCGGCCTTCGGGGAGGCGTTCACCCTGGTCACCCTAGTGAGCGCACCGATATCTGAGGACGTGATGAACGCGGAAGAGCTCCTCCGACGTCCACAGCGTCCTCAGATATCGGGCGTGGTCACTCCTCGGCGGTAGCCGAGCTTTCCTTGCCCTTGATCAGGTCCATCACCGTCGAGTCGGCCAGCGTGGTCACGTCTCCGACCTCACGGTGCTCGGCGACGTCCTTGAGCAGGCGGCGCATGATCTTGCCCGAGCGGGTCTTGGGCAGCTCGGGGACGACCATGATCTGGCGCGGCTTGGCGATCGCGCCGATCTCGTGGGCGACGTGCTTGCGGAGCTCCTCGACGATGTCCGGCCCTCCGTCGCCGGCCGACTCACGGAGGATGACGAAGGCGCACACGGCCTGGCCGGTGGTCTCGTCGGCAGCACCCACCACGGCCGCCTCCGCGACCTTGGGGTGGGAGACGAGTGCCGACTCGATCTCGGTGGTGGAGAGCCGGTGGCCGGAGATGTTCATGACGTCGTCGACCCGGCCGAGGAGCCAGATGTCGCCGTCCTCGTCGAGCTTGGCGCCGTCGCCGGCGAAGTAAAGCCCCTCCCAGCGCGACCAGTAGGTGTCCTTGAAACGCTGGTCGTCACCCCAGAGCGTGCGCAGCATCGCCGGCCACGGCTCGCGGATCACGAGGTAGCCGCCGTTGCCGTTGCCGACCGACTGCGCCTCGTCGTTGACGACGTCGACCACGGTGCCGGGCAGGGCCTTCATCGCCGAGCCCGGCTTGCCCGAGGTGACACCGGGAAGCGGGCTGATGAGGATCTGGCCGGTCTCGGTCTGCCACCAGGTGTCGACGATCGGGCAGCGCTCGCCGCCGATGACCTCGCGGTACCAGACGTAGGCCTCGGGGTTGATCGGCTCGCCGACCGAGCCGAGCAGCCGCAGCGAGGACAGGTCGTAGCCGTCGGGGATCTCGCGGCCCTGCTTCATGAAGGTCCGGATCGCCGTGGGTGCCGTGTAGAAGATGGTGACCTTGTAGTCCTGCACGATCTGCCACCAGCGGCCCTTCTCGGGCGTGCCCTCGTACATCACCTGCGTCGCGCCGTTGGCCAGCGGGCCGTAGACCATGTAGGAGTGACCGGTCACCCAGCCGACGTCCGCGGTGCACCAGTAGACGTCGGTCTCGGGCTTGAGGTCGAAGACCTCCCAGTGCGTGAACGACGTCCCGGTGAGGTAGCCGCCGGTGGTGTGCAGGATGCCCTTCGGCGTGCCGGTCGTGCCGGACGTGTACATGACGTAGAGCGGGTGCTCGGAGTCGTGCATCTCGGGCTCGTGCTCGGCGGAGGCGCCGCCGACGGCCTCGTGCCACCACAGGTCGCGGTCTTCGTCCCACGCGATGTCCTGGCCCGTACGACGTACGACGAGGACGTTGCGCACGAGGTCACCGGTCTTCTCGACGGCCTCGTCGACGGCGGGCTTGAGGGCACTGGCCGCCCCGCGGCGGTAGCCGCCGTCGGAGGTGATCACGACGTGGGCCTCGCAGTCGGTGATGCGCGAGGCGAGCGCGTCGGCGGAGAACCCGCCGAAGACGACCGTGTGGGGGGCGCCGAGACGGGCGCAGGCAAGCATCGCGACGACGACCTCGGGGATCATCGGCATGTAGATCGCGACCCGGTCGCCCTTCTGAACGCCGAGGTCGGTGAGCGCGTTGGCCGCGCGGGAGACCTCGTCCTTGAGCTGGGCGTAGGTGATGTCGCGGGTGTCATCGTCGGGCTCGCCGACCCAGTGGATCGCGACCTTGTCGCCGTTGCCGGCGTCGACGTGGCGGTCGACGCAGTTGACCGAGGCGTTGAGGGTGCCGCCGACGAACCACTTGGCGAACGGCGGGTTGGACCAGTCGAGGACCTGGTCCCACTTCTGGCCCCAGTCGAGCCGATCGGCCGCGTCGGCCCAGAAGGCCTCGCGATCGGAGTCGGCGCGTGCGTAGGCCTCCTCGGTGACGTTGGCGTTGGCGGCCAGCTCGGCCGGCGGATCGAACCGTCGGTCCTCGTTGGACAGGTTGGCCAGGGTCTCGCTGCTCATGTGGTCGCTCCCATCGCGAACGTGATCGTCGTCACCGAACCTACTGGCCCGAGGTCGGTCCGTGACAGGTCGGTCGTCCGGCCGAGCGGTGGGCGGTCCCTCGGGTGCGACGGACGGGCTGAGAGGTCGGACAGGAGGGTCCGCACCCACAGCACGCGACGACGCCCCGGAGGCATGGCCTCCGGGGCGTCGTACGTCGTGCCGTGACGCGTCAGTGCTGGACGGCCTGCTCGGCGCCCGCACCGGTGAGGGCCCGGACCTCGAGCTCGGTGTAGCGGTCCTCCGCCGACTGCTCCTTCGAGGAGATGGAGCCGAGGTAGCCCAGCAGGAAGCCGATGGGGATCGACACGATGCCGGGGTTCTCCAACGGGAACCACGAGATGTCGATGCTGGTCGGCAGCAGCGACAGGTTCTTGCCGGTGAGGGGGTCCAGGCCCTTGCCCGACACGACCGGGCTGAAGATCACCAGGCCGACGGACGAGATCAGGCCGCCGTAGATGCTCCAGAGCGCGCCGCGGGTGTTGAAGCCCCGCCAGAACATGTTGTAGATGATCGCCGGCAGGTTGGCCGACGCCGCGACCGCGAAGGCCAGGGCCACCAGGAACGCGATGTTGAGCTTCTGTGCCGGGATGGCCAGCACGATCGCGATGAGGCCGATCACGCCGGCAGCGATGCGGGAGACACGGATCTCCTGCTCCTCCGAGGCCGTGCCGTCCTTGACCACCGAGTTGTAGATGTCGTGGGCGACCGAGACCGACGAGGTCAGGGTGAGGCCCGCGACCACCGCCAGGATGGTGGCGAACGCGACAGCCGCGATCAGTGCCAGCAGGACGGCACCTCCGGTCGAACCCGGACCACCTCCGGCAGCCTCGGCCAACAGCGGCGAGGCCAGGTTGCCACCCGAGGCAGCGACCTTGGCGTAGGCGTCCTTGTCGAGCAGCGCGGCGGCACCGAAGCCCAGGATCAGCGTGAAGAGGTAGAACGCGCCGATCAGGCCGATCGCCCACAGCACCGACTTGCGAGCATCACGTGAGGTCGGTGTCGTGTAGAAGCGGATCAGGATGTGGGGCAGGCCGGCCGTGCCGAGCACCAGGGCGAGCGCCAGGGAGATGAAGTCGATCTTCTTGTGCAGCTCGGGGCCGTACTTCAGTCCCGGCTCGAGGAACGCCTGGCCCTTGCCGCTGTTGCTGGCTGCGGTCCCGAGAAGGTCGGAGATGTTGAAGTTGAACTTGGCCAGCACGATGACCACGATCAGCGCCGAGCCGGCCATGAGCAGCACGGCCTTGACGATCTGCACCCAGGTGGTGCCCTTCATGCCGCCGACGGTGACGTAGAAGATCATCAGCGCGCCGACGAAGAAGATGGTGATGTTCTTCAGGGCGTCGCTCTGGACACCGAGGAGCAGCGCGACGAGGGCGCCCGCACCGACCATCTGGGCGAGCAGGTAGAAGATCGAGACGACGACCGTGGAGGTGGCCGCCGCCATCCGCACCGGCTTCTGCTTCATCCGGTAGGCCAGCTGGTCGGCCATCGTGTAGCGACCGGAGTTGCGCAGCACCTCGGCGACCAGCAGCAGCGCCACCAGCCAGGCGACGAGGAAGCCGATCGAGTAGAGGAAGCCGTCGTAGCCCGAGAGCGCGATGGCGCCGGAGATGCCGAGGAACGACGCCGCCGACATGTAGTCGCCGCCGATGGCGAGACCGTTCTGGAAGCCGGAGAAGTTGCGCCCGCCGGCGTAGTGGTCGGCCGCGCCCGAGGAGTTGCGGCTGGCCCAGATGGTGATGCCGATCGTGAGGGCGACGACGCTCAGGAAGAGCCCCGTGGTGAGGATCTGGTTGCCATCCATCGTCAGCGACCTCCCGTGTCGTTGCGCCCGTCGAGGGTGCGGTGGTAGTCCTCGGTCAGCTGGCGGGCCAACGGGTCGAGGTGGGCGTTGGAGTAGCGGCTGTAGAGCGCCGCGATGGCGAACGTCGTGACGAACTGCAGCAGCCCGAACACGAGCGCAACGTTGATGTTGCCGACGACCCGGATGCTCATGAAGTCGTGGGCGAAGATCGACATCAGCACGTAGAGCCCGTACCAGGCGAGGAACCCGACGGTGGCCGGGATGATGAACTTCCGGTAGCGGCTGCGGAGATCGGCGAACTCCGGCCGCGCTGCCAGTTCGTCGTAGACGGGGTCGTGGCGCGCCGCCTGGTCGTGTGCGTCGGGTGTCACGGTCGTGTCCTTCCGAGCAGGGCCACCGAGGTGTGACCGCCGTCACCGTGGCATCAGTCGGCGTACGCAGGGGAGTACGCCGCGGGGGTGCGTCGGCCGGTGGACGGGCCGGATCGGTCAGCGGTCGATGCGACACGACGAGCGGTCGACGCAACCAACCCGGGCTCCGGTGCGTCACCTGAGCGAACGGAAGACCACGCCACCTCCAGGGGGAGATCCTCGTGCGCTCGCGCCGACCACAGCTCGTGACCGTCCTGACCGCCCTCGCAGCCACGGCGAGCCTGACCTCGCCCGCGCACGGCGAGACCTATCGCGGCACCGACCGCGCCCACGACGTCTGGCGGCTGACCCGGGCCGGGGACGGCGACGACTACCACGCCGAGGCGTCGAGGAAGAACCCCGACATCCTGCGCGCCAGCGTCCGCCACGGCCGCTCGAGGCTGGTGTTCCGGGTGAAGTTCGACGACATCTTCGTGCCGCCCGCCCGCTCCGGCGAGCTGCGGCTGAGCGCCGACATCCGATCCGATGCCCGGCGCGGCGACCTGACGATGTCGGCGACCCAGCGCCGTCGCCAGGGCAGGGTGACCTTGTTCAACCCCGACCGGACCTGCCAGGGGACGTCGCGCATCGACTACCACCGCGACGTGGTCACGGTGAAGGTGCGGACGGCGTGCCTCAAGGATCCCGAATGGGTCCGGGTCTCCTTCCGCGTGTGGAGCCTCGATCACAGGTACGTCTGGGAGGACCAGGCGTTCACGTCTGCCAAGGCGAGCCGCAACTTCACGCCGAAGATCTTCAGGGGCTGAGCCGCACGTACCCTCCCCACCATGCGAGTGCATGACCTGACCTCCGACTCAGGGATGAGCGCCGAGGTGCTCGACCTGGGGGCGGCCGTCCAGCGTCTCCGGGTGCCGGTGGGTGAGGGTCTGCGTGACGTCGTCCTCGGGCTGCCGTCGGAGGCGGAGCGCCGGGCATCGGGGGACTACGTCGGCGTCAGCATCGGCCGCTACGCCAACCGGATCGGCGGGGGCCGCTTCACGCTCGACGGGGTCGAGCACCGGCTGCCCGTCAACGACCGCGGCAACACGCTCCACGGCGGTGACGGCTTCGACCAGCGTGTGTGGACGGTCGTCGACGAGGGAGCCGCGCACGTCGAGCTCTCGCTGGTCAGCCCAGACGGCGACCAGGGCTTCCCCGGCCGGCTCGACGTCCGCGCGCGCTTCGCGCTGGTGGAGTCGGAAGGCCTGCCGACGCTGCGGACGCAGTACGCCGCCACGACCGATGCGCCGACGGTCGTGAGCCTGACCAGCCACCTCTACGTCGACCTCGACGGTGCCCACCCCTCGGCCGCCGATCCCCGTCAGCTGCTGTCGGTCCCGGCGGGGTCCTACCTGCCGGTCGACGACGCTGGCCTGCCGACGGGTGCGATCGAGGCGGTGGACGGGACGCCGTACGACCTGCGCACCCCGCGGGCGCTCGGCGAGCTTCCGCCGATCGACCACAGCTACGCCGTCGACGGGGCGGGGCTGCGGCGGGTGGCTTCGATGGTCTCCTCCGCCGGGGACCTCACGTTGGAGCTGTGGAGCGACCAGCCGGGGGTGCACGTCTACACCGGCTCGGCCCTCGCATCCGGGGGGCTGGCCCCTTTCGCCGGAGTCGCGCTCGAGCCGCAGCACTTCCCCGACTCCGTGCACCACGCGTCGTGGCCCTCGACCGTCCTGCGGCCGGGGGAGGCCTACGCCTGGGTGTCGGAGGCGCGCTTCCGTGCCTGACGTGGGGGCCCGACCCGTGGGACGCTCTGCCCCGTGACGGACACCATGACGAGGCGCGACGCCGCGAAGACCCTGGGGATCGCGTGGGCGGTCCTCCTGCTCGCCGTGCTCGCCGTGGGCTGGCTCATCACCCATCCGCTGCAGTCGGCGGTGGACCCGTGGGACAACGGGTTCGAGACATGGCTCGCCGACCACCGCACCCCCGCCCTCGACGTCGCGGCAGCCTGGGGCAGCCACGTCGCCGACACCATCGTCGGCGTGGGCCTGGCCACGGTGATCGCCCTCGTCGCCTGGCGGCGGCAGCGCTCGCGGCGACCGTTGGTCTACTACGGCGTCCTCGTGGGCGGCACCCTCGTCCTCTACCTCATCGTCACCCAGCTCATCACCCGCGACCGCCCGCCGGTGGAGATCCTCGACCCCGGACTGGTCCCCGACCACAGCTTCCCGTCGGGCCACGTGGCGACCTCGATCGTGGTCTACGCCGCCACCGCCCTCTATCTCGCGGTGACTGTGCCCGGTGCGCGCCGCTGGGCCTGGCTGCTGCTCCTGGCTCCCGTGGTCGTCCTGCCCTCGCGGCTCTACGAGGGTGCCCACCACCCGACCGACGTGCTCACCAGCCTCGTCTTCGCCACTGCGTGGGTCGCCGTCGTGGGCCACGTGCTGATCGGACCCCGCGCCCCGGACTGAATCCCGCCTGCCATGGTGGAGGCATGACTTCTTCCACCAGCTCTCCTGTCGTCGTCGTGACCGGTGGCAACGGCCTCGTGGGCAGCCGCGTCGTGTCTGCACTGAGCGAGCGGGGTGCCACGGTGCGCGCCGTCGTACGTCGGGTCGGCACCGCCCCCACGACGCCGGGGGTCGAGGAGCACGTCGGCGACTTCGCCGATCCGGCCTTCGCCGCCGAGGTGGTCGCCGGGGCCGACACGTTGGTGACGACCGTGCACCCCCTGGGCGGCGACCGCGAGGACCAGCGCCGGGTCGGCCTCGACGGGACCCTCGTGATCGCAGAGGCCGCCGTGTCGGCGGGGGTGCCGTTGGTCGTGCACGTCTCGACGGCCGCGGTCTACGACCGCGCCCCCGGCCTCGGCGACGTCACCGAGGACGCCGACCTGGTGTCGGACGACGCCGACGACTACTCGGTCATCAAACGCGATGTGGACGCTGCACTGGGACGGCTCCAGGGCGCCACCCGGGTGTTGCTGCGTCCGCCGGCCGTCCTCGGGCCGGGCGAGTCGTCGGTCTGGAACACCGTCCACCCGTCCGGGATCGCCCAGGACGAGTCCCGGCGCCACGCGGTCGCCGACCAGAGCTTCGCCTGGGTGCACGTGGACGACCTCGCCGCCATCGCGGCCGACCTGGCGACCGGAGCCATCGCCGCAAGTGACGACGCCTCCGCGGGGCCGGTGTCCGGAGGATGTACGCCGGTCAACGTCGCGAGCGGGCCGGCCACCCAGCGCGACTACCTCGGCGCCGTGACGTCGGCGCTGGGCGTCGAGCCGACGTGGGAGGACAAGCCGGCGTGGACCGGTCAGATCCGCACCGACCGGGCCCACTGCTGGGGCTGGTCACCGCGGGTGTCCCTCGACGACGCGCTGGCCGAGCTGAGGGCCGGGATCTCCTCGTAGACACCGGCCCCGTCGGGGTGGATCCTCGAGGACATGCGCCGACTGCTGCTCTCCACGCTCCTGGTCACCCTCACCGCGCTGACGGCCGTCGGGCCGGCCCATGCGGAGTCCTTCCGCGGGTCCGACCCGTCCCGTGACGTACAACGCCTGACCCGGGCGGGCGACGGCGATGACTACACCGCGGCGCCGACCCGGGCGAACCCGGACATCACTCGCGCGAAGGTCCGCCACGGTCGCACCAGGGTCGTCATCGTCGTGTCCTTTGACGACATCTTCGTGCCGCCGGGCCCGAAGGGGGTGTTCAGCGTCTTCGGCAACCTCCGCAGCGACACCCGGGGGGCGTCGTGGAGCCTGTGGGCCACCCAGAAGCGCCGCCAGGGAAGGGTGACGATCTGGCGCAACGGCAAGCGGTGCGATGGCAGGTCGAGGATCAGCTACACCCGCGACCGGGCGCGCGTCGTGCTGCCGCGCACCTGCCTGGGCGACCCGTCGTGGGTGCGCGTCTCGATCACCGCGTGGAGCCAGGACAACACATTCGTGTGGGAGGACAACGCCTTCCAGGCCAGCTTCCTCCGCGACCGCTACACGCCGAAGCTGCGGGTCGGCTAGGGCCTGCGCGCGACCTGCACAGCGGTCTGTGCGAGCTGGGCCACGCCGGCGCTGAGCATCCCCAGCACCTGACCCAGGGATCGGACGTACATCGGGGTGGACATGGTGTCTCCTCTTCGGGTGCTGGTGAAGGCCCGGTGGCTGGAGCCGCGCGCACCCGGCGGATGCGTCCACACACGTGTACCCAGGCCGGTGCGTGCGCATGCGGACATGCGCATGTGGGCTGCGTCGCACTGGGGGCGAAGCCCTTCGGTGAGTGAGCTCGCAAAGGCACGTCGGTCGTTGCGCAGCACGCCCGGAAACCGCTTCGCGAGAGCAGCGTCGCGGCTACCGTCGGTTCATGGAGCCGGTCCGCAGCGCGCTGTACCTCGACTTCGACAACGTCTTCAGCGGCCTGATGAAGTTGGACCCGGCTGTGGCCCTCAGTTTTGCCGATGCGCCCGGCCAGTGGCTGAGCCGACTGGCCCAGTCCGGTCCGCGACGACGGTGGCTGGTCCTTCGGTGCTACTTGAACCCGGCCGGCTCGATGGCCGACCCACGCACCGAGGGAGCGCGGTTGCTCTTCTTCAAGTTCCGCTCAGCCTTCATTGACGCAGGGTTCGAGGTCATCGACTGCCCTCGGCTCTCCCACACCAAGAACGGCGCCGACATCCGGCTGGTCATCGATGCGGTCGAGGCGCTCCAGGCCGACGTGCGCTACGACGAATTCGTCATTGCCTCGGGCGACTCGGACATGACGCCACTCTTGATGCGGCTACGCGCAGCTGACAGGGAGATCACACTGGTCTCGCCTTCGGACTCAGCTGTCGTCATGCAGGCCGTCGCCGACAGACTCATTGGCGGCGACGATTTGCTGGAGCTGATCGACACTCGTTTGGAGGAGCTCGAGCCAAGCCTGGGCGCTGAGGACGATTCCATCGCCCCGGGTCTCGACGGCGCTTCGCTGGGTGAGGCCGAGGCGCGCCATCGGTTCGAGGAGATCGTCAGGCTGCGCTACGCGGAAGCGACCGAACCGATCAACCTGAGCGGATTGGCGCAAGAAGTCGGGCAAGAACTCGGCGCAGTCGCGAAATCGAGTCGATGGTTCGGTCATGGTGGGTTCGTGCGGGCGCTGCAGTCGCTGGACCTCCCCGGTGTGCGGATGGCACACCCGTTCATGTGGGACGGGACCCGCCACGTTGCGCCAGATGTGACCCCGTCAGCGAGTCCGGAGCTGTCGGCGGACGTCATATCGCGCGTCTCCAAGGTGTTGAGGCTGCCGATGCTCCCACCAGAGAGCTGGAGTGGGATCTACGACTCCCTTGCCACCTTCGTCCGTACCTACGACTTCAACCTCACGGAGATGACTCGCTGGTCCCGCGATCGGCTGGTGCAACAAGAAGTCAAGGTCAATCGACAGGCGGTGTCCTTGGTGGCACACGGAGCCGCCTTTGCTGGCTGCCCGCTGTACCGCCAGCCGCCACCAACCGCCGACGAGATCGCCGCAGCATTCCTGGCGAACGTCGTTGGCCGCGCTCAGGCCGCAGACATCGACCTGCCCAGCGGCGAGACCGAAGCCCTTCGGCGCTGGTTCGGCGTTGGGTCGGCGCCTACCTAGTCGCCGGTCCGCCGCGTGGGGTGCGGCCGCCGCAGGGAGTCGGGGAGCAACCGTGCCCCGGATCCTCGCTCCGCTTGGACGTCGTCGGGGTTGGAGAACGCACAGCTGCGCAGGCTCAGGCACCCGCAGCCGATGCAGCCGTCCAGCCCGCCCTTGAGTCGCTGCAGTGCCGCGATCTGCTCGTCGAGCCGCCGCCCCCAGTGCCTGGAGATGCGCTGCCAGTCGGCCTTGGTGGGGGTGCGGTTGCCGGGCAGCCGGGCGAGCTCGCCGCGGATCTCCTCGATGCTGAGGCCGACGTTGGACGCGGCCCGGATGAAGGCCAGGCGTCGCAGCACGTTGCGCTCGAACTGCCGGTGCCCGCCGCCCGAGCGGTGCGCTTCGATCAGGCCCTCGGCCTCGTAGTAGCGGATCGCCGACGCGGCGAAGCCGCTGCGCCGGGAGATCTCGCCCATCGGAAGCAGGTCGCGTGAATCCATGATCACCCCTTGCACTCAAGTTCACTTGAACTTGAACCATGGTGCCATGACATCGAAGACGACAGAACGGGTGGCACTCGTCACCGGGGGATCAGCCGGGCTCGGCCTGGCGTTGAGCAGGGCGCTCGCCGAGCGTGGCTGGCACGTGATCACCGACGGCCGCACCGCGGAGAGGTTCACGGAGGCGGACCTCTCCGACGGCGTGAGCGTCATCGTCGGCGACCTCACCGACGCGGACCACCGCGACCGGCTGCTCGCCGAGGTGACGTCGCACGGCCGGCTCGACCTGCTGGTCCACAACGCCAGCACGCTCGGCCCCCTTCCCATGCGTGCGCTGGTCGAGGTCGGCATCGCCGACCTCCAGCACGTGTGGCGCACCAACATCGGCGGCCCGCTCGTCCTCACCTCGACCCTGCTGCCGTGGCTTCGCGAGGTCGACGGCGTCCTGCTCTCGATCAGCTCCGACGCGGCGGTGAACCACTACGAGACCTGGGGCCTCTACGGCGCCAGCAAGGCCGCGCTCGACCACGTGACGCTGACGTACGCCGCGGAGACCGGGCTGACCGGGTATGCCGTGGACCCCGGCGACATGCGCACGGCGATGCACCAGGACGCCTTCCCCGGCGAGGACATCTCGGACCGTCCGCCGCCGGAGACCGTGGTGCCACGCCTGCTGGCACTGCTCGACGCCCGTCCCGTGTCGGGGCGCTACCGGGCGGAGGACTTCGGATGACCCTTCTCGACGAGACCCCGCACACCCGCTTCACCGCCTCGGACTTCGCGCCGCAGCCGGCGGAGGAGCGAGGGTTGGAGCGCGACGAGGTGCGCCTGCTGGTCGCGACCCCGGACGGCCTGTCGCACGGTCGGTTCCGCGACCTGACCGACCATCTGCGTGCCGGCGACGTGCTGGTGGTGAACACCTCCGCGACCGTGAACGCCGAGATCGACGCGGTGCTCGACGGATCTTCGATCGTGCTGCACGTCGCCCACCGTCTCGACGACGGCGAGCGCGTGGTGGAGCTGCGTACGTCGCCGGACGCCGCGCGCTCCCTCCTCGACTCCTCGGTGGGCGACGTGGTGCACGTCGGTGACGTACGCCTGGTGTTGCGCTCGCCCTGGCCCTCGGATGCGCCCTCGTCGCCGACCGGGTCCGGGAACCGTCTGTGGCGTGCCTCGGTCCGCGGCGACCTGGACCGGCGGCTCGCCCGGAACGGACGGCCGATCGCCTACGGCTATCTCGACCGGCGCTACCCGCTCCCGGCCTACCAGACAGTCTTCGGCACGCGGCCGGGCAGCGCCGAGATGGCCTCGGCCGGGCGCCCGTTCACGCATGCGCTCGTGACGCGACTCATGACCTCTGGCGTCCTCCTCGCGCCGGTCACCCTGCACACGGGCGTCTCCTCCCAGGAGGCTGGTGAGGCACCGGGACCTGAGTGGTTCGACGTGCCGCCCTCGAGTGCGAGGGTGATCAACACGGCGCGGGAGAGTGGGGGCCGCGTCATCGCGGTCGGCACGACGGCGACCCGCGCGGTCGAGTCCACTGTGGGTGGACGGCACGTCGTCTCCGGCCGGGGCTGGACCCACCGCGTGCTCACTCCCGCCGATCCACCCCGCGTCGTCGACGGTCTCATCACCGGCTGGCACGACCCGATGGCCTCGCACCTGCTCCTCGTCGAGGCGGTCGCGGGGGAGCGGCTCACCCAGGCCGCGTACGACGCCGCGGTGGCCGAGGGCTATCTCTGGCACGAGTTCGGCGACTCTGTCCTCCTGCTCCGCCGGTGAGCCGGGCGTCGCCAGGGGACCTCTGCGTCAGAGCTCGACGTAGACGTCGTCGCCCTCGACCACGACCGGGTACGTCGTCAGCGGCGATGGCTTCCTGCCGAGGGCGATCATCCTGCGCGACCAGCGGGGCATGTCCCTGCCTGCGAAGCCCGGCGCCCAGTCGAGGTTGTCGCCCGAGGCGAGGTCGAAGCGGGAGTTGTGCCACGGGCAGACCACCTCGCCGTCGGCGTACCTCAGACCGCCGGGCCCCTTGGCGAGGGGGAGACCCAGGTGTGGACAGCGATTGCGCGCTGCGCACAGGGACTCCCCGGCGAGGCCCACCACGACGGAGGTGCCTTCGGCGTCCACGGCGTGCAACGCGCCGTCGGCCAGGTCCGACGCACTACCGACTCTGACTCGACCGGGCATGGCACGTCTCCTCGTCTGGGGTGCCTGTCTTCCGTGCACCAGCGCACCGCCGCTCTCGTCACTGTCCTCCGTGACCCAGAGCCCCTGTCAACCCCCAGGGCGCGGTAGCAGCGGTACGACGACGTGCACGCGAGCCGCGAGGGGAGTCCGGGACGCGGCGGGGTGGGCTTGCGAGTTCTCTGGCCGGTTGGCCCGTCGTGGACATACCCTGCTGGGGTGAGACCGGGCTCGTACCACTCCGTTCTGCCCCGGCTCGCTCGAGCCCGGGGCGCACTGGTGCGCGGTCATCGGGGCCCACTCTCGCGGGCGGTCGTGATGCCGTGACCCTGGCTGCCACGCACGCCAGCCTGTTCTACGACGGCCCGCGGCACTACGCCGCCGAAGCCGGGGGCTTCCTCCGCGAGGGGCTCGAACGCGGGCACCGCGGCCTGGTCATGGCGCCCTCGCGACGGGTGGACCTGCTGCGCTCCGCGCTGGGTGCTGATGCCGACGAGGTGACCTTCGTCGAGGACACGACCGCGTACGCGCCGCAGTGGAACGTCTACAGAGTCCTGCTCGACTTCGCGGCGCGAGCGCCCGACGTCCGGTCCTGCGTGATCGCCGAGCAGGAGCTGTCCGACCGGATCCCCGCCGAGCTGGTCGACTACCAGAGGCTCGAGGCGGCCATCAACGTCGTCTTCGCCGATAGCGACGTCGACCTCCTGTGCCCCTACGACGCGGGCTCGCTCGCGCCACACCTGCTCGACATCGGGTTGCACACCCACGGGGCGTTGCGTGCGGACGGGGGACTGTCTCCCAATGCTGGCTTCGACGACCCCCTCGACATGCTCGACGGCCTGGCAACGGTGGTCCCCCCGCCGCCGGAGGCCACCACCATCGACTGCTCGTCACCGGCCGACATCGCCCGCGCGCGCCGGTTGGTGCGCGCTCGCGGCGCCGAGGCCGGGCTCGACACCGACGTCGTCGCCGACGTCGCGCTGGCGGTGACCGAGGTGTTGACGAACGCCCTCCTGCACGGCGAGCCGCCGGCGCTCTTCCACGTGTACGACGAGGCCGACACCTGGGTCTGCCACGTGCACGACAAGGGACGGGAACCGATGGACCCGACCACGGGCCTGGTTCCGCCTGCCGGGCTGTCGGACCACGGCTACGGCCTGTGGCTCGCGCGGCAGCTCTGTGCTGCAGTGGACGTCGGCAACAACCATTCCGGCACCCACGTCCGGCTCCACACCCGTAGGCGGGCATCCCACCGCTGAGTGCTCGCGGCGGGTCGAGCCCGATGGACTTCCACTCGCGCGAGTGGAAGTCCATCCATGCCTACGCTCAGACCCGACTGTCCGGGCGTGTATTTCCACTCCCACGAGTGGATATCCATCGTCTCGGCGACTGCGGTCTTGACCTCACGTGCACACGAGGTCGGATGATCGGTTCAGCCACAAGGAGGAGGGGCCATGACCGATGTCCAGGAGTTCCGGATCACCGTGACCGTCGACGACTTCGACGCGGCGGTGCGGCTCTACCGCGACGCGCTGGGTCTGCCGGAGGTGGCGGACTGGAGCAGCGACCAGGGGCGGGTGCTGCTGCTCGACGCCGGCCGCGCGACGCTCGAGCTCTTCGACCAGGCCCAGGCGGCGATGGTCGACGACCTCGAGGTCGGTCAGCGGGTCTCGGGAAAGGTGCGGTTCGCGCTCCAGGTCCCGGACGCGGATGCGACGGCCACGACCCTCGTCGATGCCGGAGCCACCTCGGTCGCCGCTCCGGTGGACACACCGTGGGGTGACCGCAACGCCCGCGTCGCCGCGCCGGACGGCATGCAGCTGACGCTCTTCACCGTCGCAGACGGGTGAACATGAGTGGAGTCCTGAGCCCCGATGGGGCCCAGGACTCCAACTTCACTGTGGGTCAGGCCTGCTGACCCAGCGCGAACTGGATGTTGCCTTCCTCGTCGACGCCGCCGTCCAGGATCTTGTCGGCAAGCAGCTCGGAGGCCGGCTGGTCGACATAGATGGTGGCGCCGTCCTGCTCGACCACGAGGTCATCGGTCTCGGCATGGTCGGCGGGGCTGACCGACAGGGACTGCCCGTCTGCCTCGGCTGCGATACGGAGGCCGGAGATCGCCGGAACCTCCTCGGCGAGCTTCTTGACGATTTCGGTCACGTTCTCGGTGAGAGCAAGCATGGGCTCTCCTTCCGAACTGGAGATTGTGTCCTCTTCACCATGGCTCGGATCCGCTCCATGGACAAACTGAGGGCTCGATGTCGCGCCGTTCGACACATCTAGACCGGTTCCGAGAGCGCGGGCTCCGTGCGTAGCCACCCACCCGGTCGCTCGTTGTTGGTGGTGACCCCCTCAACGTGAGAGGCCACCGCCATGAATCAATCCGTCGCAGCGCTCGACAGGGCGCGCTCATGATCCTCGCCGCGGATCCGCGGGAGTTCGCGGCCTTCTGGGGCGGGTTGCTCGGAAGGGAGCGCGAGGACCTCATCCTCCTGCCGGAGGAGGACGGTCACCTGCCGGACGAGGAACACCTCGTGCTGGTTGCACCGAGGTCAGCGAGCTCTGCGGGCTGAGCAAACAGCCGGAGAACCAGCTGCATCAGGTCGCGAAGTTCTCGAGGGGTAGCTCGACGCGGCATTCGTAGTAGCGCATCGCAAGGCGTGCGTGCTCGGCGTCGATCGTTCCCTCACCGATGGCGAGGACGACGTTGAGCCAGAGGTAGGAGGGTGCCGCGGTCTGGAACGTCATCACGTGGACGCCCTGGCCGTCGTCCAGCGATGACAGACCCGTCAGCGCGAACAGCACCTCCGCGTCGCCCGCACGGATCACTCCGCGAGCATCGGGAAGGGCGAAGCGGTCGCGGATCCGCGGGAAGTTCGACCACTGCGCCGAACCCGCCAGCCGACCGAAGAAGGTGGCGGTGCCTTGACCGTAGACGCGGCCGTCGGCCCGCGCTGAAGGCTCGACCTCGTGCAGCACGTCATAGGTCCAGCTCACGTCACACAGATGTTCAAGATCCATGACGAACCTCGTCTACTCCCGGACTGGCCCCGTCTCGTTACGCTACACCCGACCGGGCGTGGATCCCCCGGAGACGATCGGCGATGACGCCAGTAGACCGCCCGTGGACCGGGTGGCACGCTGCTGGGCATGGCACGGGTGTTGTTCACGTCGTGCCCGGCGTACGGGCACGTGCTACCGATGCTGCCCATGGTGCGGGCGGCGACCCGTGCGGGCCATGACGTGCGCCTTGCCACCGGGCCCGATCTGATCGATCCGCTGACGGCACGAGGGATCGAGGTCCACCCCGTCGGACCGACGTGGGCCGAGGCGTGGTCTGCGAACCAGGCTGTGTGGGCTGACCCGGCACTGGCCGAGGAACACAGGATGATGGGCGGGGTGGTGGCGCTCTTCGGCAAGCCGGCGCTCGCCAGGCTTGCCGATCTCGTCGTGATGGCGCGGGAGTGGCGCCCCGATCTCATCGTCCACGAAGTACTGGAGACGGCGGGGCCCTTGCTGGCCCGACGGCTCGACGTGCCGGGGGTGGTTCACGGCATCGGGCCCATGTTCTCGTTCTACGCCCAGCTCATCGGCCACGTGGGCGAGGCGATCGGCGAGCCTGAGCTGTGGGCGCAGGCGTCCACCGAGCAAGCCCTCGACCCTTGCCCGCCCTCGTTGCAGCCCGACGGCCCGGCGCCGTGGCGGATCGCGACCCCGCTGCGGCCCAGTGCCGGCGAGCCTGGCCAGGTGCCGGCCCGGGTGGCGGCTGTTCTCGCGGCCGATGGTCCGGTCGCATACTTCACCCTGGGCACGGTCAAGAACGCTGATGCTGCCGACTTCAAGGTCGGGCTCGCGGCCTTGGACGGGTACGACGGCGCCGTGATTGCCACGACAGGGCGTCGGCTCGATCCCGAGGAGCTCGGATCAGTACCGGCGAACGCCGTCGTCGAGGAGTTCATCCCACAAGCCGCCCTGCTCGGACGGACCGACCTGCTGGTCTCCCACAGCGGATCCGGCACGATGCTGGGCGGGCTCGTGCACGGCGTCCCACAGGTCGCCCTCCCGCGTGGGACGGATCAGCCGCAGAACGCTGCCCTCCTGGCCCGCGCCGGCGCCGGTGTGGTCGTCGCCCCGCACGACTACGCCGTCGCCACGATCGAGGCCGCCGCCAGGGAGGTGACCGGCAACCCGGCGTACAGAGCGGCAGCCGAGCGCGTGCGCGGCGAGATCACCGCCATGCCCGACGCCGACGCCGTGTGGTCCGGGATCACACGCTGACCTGATCACCGACCCCGTCGTCCGCCCCAGTCGTCCGCGACCGGAGCTGGCGACTACTGCCACGCGTGTGGGGCCAACGCGGGAGCGTCTGGACCTCAGCGCATCGAGTAGGTAGCCAGCGAGATACCGACGTAGTGGCTGGCGAAGGCGAACACGGTGAAGGTGTGGAACACCTCGTGGAAGCCGAACCAGCGCGGCCACGGGTCGGGACGGCGAAAGCCGTAGACCACGGCACCCGCGATGTACAGGCCGCTTCCGGCCCCGAGCAGGACGAGGGCAGCCACGCCACTGTCCCCGAGCCGCGAGGCGCCGCTCAGGAAGCCCGGGAAGAAGAGCAGCGCCCCGAATCCGGCAGCGATGTAGATCGGTGGCGACAGCCACCGCGGCGCATCGGGCCAGACGAACTTCGACGCGACCCCGAGCACAGCGCTCGACCAGACGATGGTCAGCATCAGCGCGCGGTCCGTGCCGTCCAGCAGGAGAAGGGCCGCCGCCGTGCACGAGCCAGCGATCAACACGAAGATGTTGCAGTGGTCGAGCCGACGCAGGACCCGCCACGTCCCGGGCGACCAGTTGCCTCGGTGGTACGCAGCCGACCCACCGAACAGCACCAGCGCCGAGGCCATGAAGACTGCCGAGCCGGCTCGGGTCTGGCCATCGGGGGACAACACGACCAGCACGAAGCCCGCGATGAGCGTCGGCGGCACGATCGCGAGGTGGAGCCATCCCCTGAGGTGCGGCTTGGCCTCGGCTATCGACTCCCGCAGCGGGTGGACGTGGGCGACAGGCGGATCGGGCGTGGCCAGTGTCCGGTCGTCCAGCGTGGTCGGGCTCGTGCTGCTGAGGGGTCGCATGTCTCGGATCTCCGACGGCGACGCACGGGTCCGGGCGCGTGACATCCAGGTTGGGTTCGAGCCGACGGTCAGCCGACCACCTGTCGATCGTACCGGAGGCGCCCCGGCCTCAGCTGCGGTTCCCCGTCAGGGAGGTGACCGGTAACCCGGCGTACGGCGCGTCGGTCGAGCGCGCGCCCGATTCTCGGCGCTTCAGTACCGGCGACCCAGCGGTCGTTCCGTTGACAGTCTGCCGGCGGCTGCCAGACCGATTCGTCGAACGCGAGGCGTCGGCGTCAGCTGCCGTTGCATGCCGTACCGGGCGACGGCACGAAGTCCTTCAGTCCCGCTCGCACGAAGATGCCGTAGCTCTGCACCCCGTGGTACCTGTCGACGCCACCCGGGCTCTGGTTCCCCCTCACGGCCAGCGCGTCGTCGTCGAAGCCCTCAGGGTTGCCCTCGATGGCGTCTGCGGTATCCAGGCCGGAGAACACGCATTCCGACGTGGCGCGGGTGGGCGCGGGGATGTCCTTGCCGTTGCCATTCACCTCGCCGGCGTTCGCAACGCCAGCTCCTGACAGCACCAGACCCGCCGTGACGGCGCAGACTCCCATGAAACGCTTCATGACCTGTGTTCCTTCCATCGCGAGATCCTGCCTGGCCGGCCTTGCCGCCGAATGGGCGGCAGTCCGCTCTGTAGGACGAGTGGCCGGGAAGGCCGTCAGGCCGAGCAAGCCTGGCTGAGCCATCATCAACCGAGCCGTCGACGGGTTGCATACCTCAATCTGAGGAGTTCCCCACGGCAGTTCGGACAGCGTGGTCAACCGAGCCGGTCCGTTGCCGCCACGAGCTCGCGGATCCTGGTGGCGAGATGGGCGTCGAAGGCCCCGACGGGCGCCTGCCACGTCCAGTTGCCCTGTGGGGTGCCGGGTGTGTTCATCCGGCTCTGGCTGCTGAGTCCGAGAACGTCCTGGGCCGGTACGACGCTGAGTCGAGCGGTCGACTGCATCGCGAGCCGGATCAACGCCCAGGGCATCGCCTCCTCCGGATCGGACAGACAGGAGCGGACGCGGTCGCGGGTCTGCTCGTCCGACAGCTCCCACCACCCCACAGTGGTGTCGTTGTCGTGGGTGCCGGTGTAGACGACGCTGTGCTCCCCGTGGTGGCTGGGCAGGTAGGGGTTGTCGCGGTCCCCGTCGAACGCGAACTGGAGGACCTTCATCCCGGGCAGATCGAACCGGATCCGCAGTTCCTCGACCTCTGGGGTGATGACTCCGAGGTCCTCTGCCACCAACGACCCCGGCCCCGCGGTGTCGACCAGGACGGACAGGATGTCTGCGCCGGGGCCCGGGACCCACCGGCCTTCACGGGCCGTGGGCGCGTCGGCAGGCACGTGCCAGGCCGCTTCGAACGCCCGGAAGTGATCGATGCGGACCAGGTCGAACAGCTCGCGCTGGCGTGCGATCCGCCGCCGCCACCAGTCGAACCCGTCCGCCGCCATCGCATCCCAGTCGTAGTGCGGGTTGTTCCAGCGCTGTCCCTCGGCCGCGAAGTAGTCGGGCGGGCAACCGGACACCGTGATCGGGCGCCCCTCCTCACCCAGCTGGAACAGCTCCCGCGAGGCCCACACGTCGGCGCTGTCGAGGGACACGAAGATCGGCAGGTCCCCGAACAGCAGCACGCCCTGGGACGCGGCGTACTCGCGAAGGCGCCCCCACTGCACGGCGAAGACCCATTGCTCGAAGCGCAGCGACTCCAGGCGGTCACTGAGTGGAGAGAGCGCATCCGCGACGGAGCGCGGGTCGCGGTCGCGCAGGGCAGGCGCCCAGGACAGCCAAGGAGCTTGCTCGTGCAGCTCACGCAGGGCCATGAAGTCGACGTAGGGATCCAGCCAGTCGGCCTGGGCGGCACACCACGACGAGAATGCAGTCCGCTGGTCCTCCTTCAGTGTCGAGGGAGCCTCGAGACGGTGGGCGGCCTGGTGTTCCCGGCTGATCATCGCGGCGTTGCCCGCCATCGCGGACAGCGCGTTGTAGGGCGAGTTGTCCCCCGGGTGCGTCGGCGCCAGTGGCAGCACCTGCCAGACCGAGCAACCGGCGGCGGCGAGGAAGTCAACGAACCGGTAGGCCTCGTCACCGAGGTCCCCGGCGTTCGGGCTCGCGGAGGGCCCATGTCCGGGCAGGGACGTCACATGCAGGAGGACGCCTGCGCGACGACGTTCGAACGGCCTGTCCTGCTCCCCCATGACACTCCCTCCCTCGGCAACGCGAGCGTAGCCGAGTGCACCGCTGTGCGCGGACGGCCGACGCACGGGCGACGATCTGGCGGCGTACCGGCTGGATGGGGGACCAGCGAGGCCGCCACCGCGCTCAGGGCGAGGGCTCAGGCGACCGAGTCGACCCGTACGGCGGCGCGGTGCCGCGGCACATACTGCTCGGGGGTGTACGCGCCGATCGCGGGCCGCAGGCTCAGCTGCCGGAGGCGCTCCTGCCGCGCACGGCGGAAGGCGACCGTCTCAAGCTTGGTCTTGCCTGCCGTCATCGTGGTCGTCGTGTTCATGGCGTCTCCCCTGTCGATCAGCGTTTCGCTCCGTCGAGAGGGCAACGACGACACTGACGAGGGGGTCACGCAGAGCCGACCTGCGGTCTGGACCAGGCCGGGTGCGGTAGAGCCGCTGGCACTCCGCCACGACCCAACGACAGGTGCCGACGGTGCCGCCCGCGCGGCGGAATGGGGCAGGTATCTGAACGCGCGACGCTCGCACATGCGGACGTCATACGGATGGGGCAACTGGTGGCGCTATCCGTATGACGTCCAGAAGATGGCAAGCCCGCAGGTAGATGGGTCGCCAAGGGCGCATGGAATGCTGCACGTGAGGACCGACTCACTGGCTGGTTGAGTACCCGTGCTCCACCTCGTAGACGTGGAGCGATGACTGGGCTCCTACCTGGCCGAACAGGCGCGGAGCCGCTGGCGGCTCAGGGCCCGCTCGCATGGCGTCCAAGCTGTCGCGGTCGCGCCAGAGGGTCTGGATCCGCCATTCTCCATCCGGCCCGCGGAGGAGTTCGGTGCGCACGAGTCCGACGGGGGTAGCGCCGGCCGTCATCTCCCGGAACCCGGCAACGAGCTCGGCTTCACGGTTGCGATCGACTGTCGCGCTGACTTCCGTCAGGATCGGTGAAGGCACTGACATCATCTCCCTTTCTGATGCTAGACCTCGAACAGCTCGCACAGAAGGCGAACAGCCCCGCGCTCTCGGCGTCGATAGCGCGCAGCCCGGAACTTCCATCCGCTCATCGGCGGGCCCGGATGTCGACGGTGTGCAGACGGCCGCGTGGGCAAGCAAATGCTCGACGCATCGAGTGACCTTGAATGGCACACGACCATCCATCAGAGTGTTCTCATCTGAAACCAGGAGGCGCCTCGTGGATGCTCCGATGGACCGTGTCCAAGTGCTTGAGACGGCGGAGGTCCTCGCGCTGAGGGGCCGCACGCTAGGCCCGTCCGTGTGGCTTCCGGTCGCGCAGGAGCGCGTCGATGCGTTCGCTCGAGCAGTCGATGACTGGCACTGGGCACACAACGACGTCGAGCGAGCTTCCCGCGGCCCCTTCGGTGGCACCATCGGTCATGCCCACCTGACGTTGAGCCTGATCCCGCACCTCTTCGCATCGCTGGTCGGCTTCGCCGACGGGGAAGACGCCATGTTCTACGGATACAACCGCGTCCGGTTTCCAACAGCGATCCTCGTGGGGGCCAGCGTTCGGATGCGCGCCGACATCGTGGATGTGGGCGATCTGGGCGGCGGTGAGCAGTTGACCGTGGACCTTCTTGTCGAGATCGACGGAGAGGATCGTCCGGCCTGCGCCGCTCAGGCCTTGTTCCGGCACTACCACGTGAAGGCGCCGGTCTGAGTGCACCGACGCTGAGGGTAGGCGTCCGGTCCGGGAGCTGCGGAGCGTCTTCGCTCACGGGCCGATGCTGCCACGACCGTTGGGCGGCACCCCTGTGGCGCCGCATGAGCAAGGATGCTGAGGGTGACTCGACTCCACGACCCGCACCATCGCAGCTTCGCCTCTGACAACTACGCGGGTGCGCACCCCGAGATCCTTGCGGCGATCGCCGAGGCCAACGGTGGCCACCAGGTGGCGTACGGCGAGGACTCGTACACCGTCCGGCTGCAGCAGGTCATGAAGGACCAGTTCGGCAGCTCGGCCGAGACGTTCCCGGTGTTCAACGGCACCGGCGCCAACGTGACTGCACTCACCAGCATGCTCCCGCGCTGGGGCGCTGTCATCACGGCGAGGACCGCTCACGTCCACACTGACGAGAACGGTGCTCCTGAGCGGATCAGCGGCCTCAAGCTCCTGACCGTCGACACGCCTGACGGCAAGCTGACTCCGGACCTCATCGACCAGGAGGCGTGGGGCTGGGGTGATGAGCATCGGGCCCAACCGCTCGCGGTGAGCATCACCAACACGACGGAGCTCGGCACGCTCTACTCGGTCGACGAGATCGCAGCGATAGCTGACCACGCCCACGCAAAGGGCATGCGCCTTCACCTGGACGGTGCCCGTATCGGCAACGCCGCTGCAGCGCTCGGGCTGACGTTCGGAGAGTTCACCACCGAGGCTGGTGTCGACGTCGTCAGCTTCGGCGGCACCAAGAACGGTCTCCTCTACGGCGAGGCGATCGTCGTACTCAACCCGATGGCATCGGAGGGTCTGCTGTTCCTGCGCAAGCTCAACATGCAGCTCGCCTCGAAGATGCGGTTTGTGTCGGCGCAGCTCCTCGCGCTGCTCTCTGACGATCTCTACCTGCGCTCGGCTGCCCACGCCAACGCGATGGCCACTCGCCTCCGCGACACCCTCGAGCGGCGTGACCTGCCGGGACTCGAGTTCACGCAGGCCACGCAGGCCAATGCCGTGTTCGCCGTCCTTCCGCCCGGTGTCGCCGAGGCGCTTCGCGAGCGCTTCCGCTTCTACGACTGGAACGCGGCCACCCGGGAGGTGCGGTGGATGACCGCCTTCGACACGACCGAGGAGGACGTCGATGAGTTCTCGCAAGCCATCACCGCGGCGCTCACCTCGCGCTGACCTACCGCCGAGAACAGACAGCCTGGGCTCAGGCGACCGAGTCGACCCGTACGGCGGCGCGGTGCCGCGGCACATACTGCTCGGGGGTGTACCCGACCATCGCGGGCCGCAGGCTCAGCTGCCGGAGGCGCTCCTGCCGCGCACGGCGGAAGGCGACCGTCTCGAGCTTGGTCTTGCCTGCCGTCATCGTGGTCGTCGAGTTCATGGCGTCTCCCCTGTCGATCAGTGTTTCGCTCCGTCGAATGGGCAACGACGACACTGACGCGGGGGTCACGCGGAGCCGACCTGCGGTCTGGACCGGGGTGCTTGCCCTGCAACCCATCCGGGTTTGCCGCCAGGCGGCGGTGCGACGCGCCTGCCAACGCGCGAGTCGCCCCTACATGGAAATGCCCATGCGGCTCGCACGAGTTGGGTGACGTCACCGATGCGGACGCCGCAACTGGGCATGGACTCTTGCTTCGTAGCCATCGAAGGAGGAGGCAGCCATGAGCACCCAGGACCAGGGCACGCACTCGGAGCAGACCCCCGGCTGGACGGCACGCGATCTGTTGCTGGACGCGATGCCAGTGACCGAGTGTCGGCTGGAGCTGGCGGGGGTGTCCACCGCCGTACTGAAGGGCGGTGCGGGTCCACCGATGGTGCTCCTGCACGGCCACGGTGAGTTCGCAGCGGTCTGGGCCAGGGTGATTCCGCAGCTGGTGCAGACCCACCAGGTCATCGTTCCGGACCTGCCCGGCCACGGTGAATCCTCGGTCATCCGCGGCACGCTCGACACCAGAACCGTACTGACGTGGCTCGACGAGCTGATCGAGACGACCTGCGACGCGCAGCCGGTCCTGGCCGGCCACCTCATGGGTGGCGCGATCGCCGCGCGCTACGCCGTGCACAACAGCAATCACCTCACCCACCTCGTCCTGGTCGACACGTTGGGCCTGAGCTGGTTCCGGCCAGCACCCAGCTTCGCGATCCCCATGATGAGCTTCGTCGCCCACCCGACCCCACGGAGCCGTGATCGCCTGTTCAACCAGTGCTTCCTCGACATGGATCGGGTCGGCGGGCAGGCGGGGGACCAGTGGGATCCCCTGCTGCGCTACGCCCTGGATCGGGCGCGCACGCCGAGCGTTCAAGCCGCCCTGCGGCGTCTGGTCCCGCGGCTGGCCGTCCCGCGGATTCCGCGTGACGACCTCAAGCAGATCACCGTCCCCGCGTCTCTGATCCACGGTCGATCCGACCTCCAGGTGCCTCTGAGAACGGCCGAAGCGGCCAGCGCCGACCTCGGATGGCCACTCCACGTCATCGACGACTGCCGGGACGATCCCGCCGTGGAGCAACCCGACGCTTTCCTGGCCGCGCTTCACGTCGCACTCACGGAGTAGGCCGAGGAGGGGGCCGAGATGAGCCCCGCTTGCCTGGGTCGCCCAGTGGACGCCCCGAGTGCCGTCGCACCTCTGGCGCTTCGTGGCGTGCCGAGCCGCAGGCGGGTGACCTCACGGGCTCGAGCTGGGCGTTGACCAGCTCGCCGAGACTTCCGCTCCTCACGGATGAGAAGTCGACGAGACGTCCCGGCCGTACCTCTCAGGTCGGTCCGGCGGGCCTTCGCGCCGGTTCCCAGTCCCGGCCGTGACTCACCCGAAGGTCAGCCCGTACTTCTCGACGATGGGCATCGTGGCTTCGAAGTCGCCCTCGCACCCGTACGGAGCGATGACCGGGCCGAGGTCGAGGTCGTCTGTGGCGGTGTCGATGATGCGAAACGCCTCTTCCAGCCCGCCGGGGGAGATCAGCTCCAGAAGTCGGGCGGGTTCGTCGGAGGCGTTGAAGAAGGTGTGCCACTCGCCGCGTGGCTTGAAGACCAGGTCGCCGACCTCGGCGATGTGCTCCTCGTCCCTGGCGATGAACCAGACCCGGCCTTCCAGGATGAGGCTGAACTCGTCCTCCTTGGTGTGCCGGTGCAGGGGAGCTGTGATGGCGTGAGGAGCCAGCAGGTGTTCGACCACCGCCAGGTTTCCTCCCCAGTCCTTGGAGTCGACCAGAAATCGGTCTCGACATCCCAGAGGTGGGCCGAGGATCTCGCCTTCGTCGGCGCGGATGACTCGTGTCCTCATGGGTCGAGCATCCTGCGGCGCACGCTCGTGCGCCATCGCAGAATTTTGGTAAGACCTCCGGGTGTCTGGTGGGCACATCTGTGTGGGCAGGCACGTGCGGGTGATCGACGAACTCGAGCCGGTCGCGGCCTTGGGTTCAGATCTGGTGAAGAGGCGGGAGACAGCTCCGCTGCTGGCCGAGGCAGTCCCGCACTTCGAGGCTGCGTGCCGTCTTCACCGTCGATCCCTCGTGCGGCGGACCAGTATTCCGATCAGCCCCGCTCGAGCGGGACCGCCTCCGGCGTGTGGAGCCGCACCATGAAGCGGCCTGCGTGTTCGGGCACGGACGCATGGGTCAGGCGCGAGACCACGACCATCGTGAGGAGCGAGGCCGGGACCGACCACGCAGCCGGCTGCCCGAGCAGGGCAGCGGCCCAGCCGGCCGACGGTGAGGCGGCGAGCGTCCACGCCACCGCGGCCCCGGAGCCCAGGCCGCCCACCAGCAGCCCGGCCACCGCCCCGGCGGGAGTCAGGCCGCGCCACCAGATCCCCAGCATCAGCAACGGGGCGAACGTCGAGGCGGTCACTGCGAAGGCCAGGCCAACGGTCCGCGCCACCCCGACGTCCTGGGCGGGCAGCGACATCAGCAGGGGTACGACGACCGCGATGGCCGCGGCCACCCGGAAGGACGCCACCCCGCCCAGCCGTCGTGAGCCCCACCGCCGGCCCGTCACGTCCTGCGACAGCACGCCCGCCACCGCGATCGTGAGTCCCGAGCTGGTCGACAGGAATGCCGCGAACGCGCCTGCGGTGACGAGCCCCGTGAGCATGGATCCCAGCAGCCCCGGGACCATCAGGCCCGGGAGCTCGAGCACGAGCACGTCGGACCGACCGTCGACCAGCTCGGCTGCGTAGATGCGGCCCAGGGCGCTGTACAACGGTGGCAGGAGGTAGAAGACACCCAGCAGCACGAGCACCGTCAGCGTCGTACGACGAGCAGCGCGGCCGTCGGGGTTGGTGTAGAACCGCACGACCACGTGCGGCAGGCCCATCGTGCCGAGGAACGTCGCGACGATCAGCGAGTACGTCGTGTAGAGGCCGATGCCGCCGCCGGGCGAGGCCAGCGGGACCGACCACGACGCCGGCGCGGCGCGCGTCGGGTCGGCCGCGCCGTCGGCCGCCCAGACCGCGAGGAGGATGAAGGCCGGGACCAGCAGGGCGGTGAGCTTCAGCCAGAACTGGAAAGCCTGCACGAAGGTGATCGACCGCATCCCGCCGGGGCTCACCGACGCCAGGACGACCACCGCGACGACGAGCGAGCCGGCCCAGGTGGGCGCACCGATCGTGGCCCGCAGGGTGACGCCGGCGCCCTGGAACTGCGGCAGGAGATAGAGCCAGCCGATCCCGACGACCAGCACGGAGCACAGCTTGCGCACGCCCCGCGACCCCAGCCGCGCCTCGGCGAAGTCGGGCAGCGTGTAGGCACCCGAGCGGCGCAGCGGCGCGGCGACGAGAACGAGCAGGACGAGGTAGCCGGCGGTCCACCCGACCGGGTACCAGAGCATCTCCGCACCGAAGGTCAGCAGCAGTCCGGCGACCCCGAGGAAGGACGCGGCCGAGAGGTACTCCCCACCGATCGCGCTCGCGTTGAGACGCGGTCGGACGGTGCGCGAGGCCACGAGGAAGTCACTCGTGGTGCGGGAGATCCGCAGGCCCCACGTGCCGATCGCGAGCGTGGCGAGCGAGACCAGGACGACCGCGACGACGCCAGGCACGACGTCGGCGTTCACGCGGGGTCCCCGGGGCGTTGTTCGAGGGAGCGCGGCGGAGGAGGAGAACGCCGTGGGGTGCTCATGTCTCCTTCTCCGGGAGCACCGATCCGACCAGGTCGGCGAAGTCGCGCTCGTGGTGCTCGGCCCGCCGGACGTAGAACCACCCGAGCAGCACCAGCCACGGATAGGTCAGCACGCCGAGCAGGAGCCAGGCCAGGGGCACCGGCCCCAGTCGCACGTCGCCGAGCTCGGGGAGGAGGTGGAAGAGCAGCGGCAGCATCCCGAGCGTCAGGGCCAGGGCGACGAGCACCCGGACCGCCAGCATCAGCTGCTCGCGCAGCAGCGAGCGCATGAAGACCTCACCCAGCGCCGACTCCGCGTCGATCTCACGCGAACCCGTGGACCGTACGGCCGACGCGCGACGCCGAGGCGGACCGGTCACGCGAACCCGAGGAGGCGGCGGCTCGGTCACGGACTCTTCCTGGTGAGCACCGAGCGGAGCTCGCGCGTGTGCCGTCGGCTCACCGGCAGCTCGGTGCCGCCGATCACGACGCTGACCCGGCCGCCCTCGCTGCGCACCTCGTCGACGTGGGGGAGCGCGACGAGGACCGAGCGGTGGATCCGGACGAAGCCGGCGGCCGCCCACTGCTCGGCCAAGGACGTCAGGGGGGTGCGCACCAGGTGCGAACCCTCAGCCGTGTGGAGGCGGGCGTAGTCGCCCTGGGCCTCGACGTGGGTGATCTCGGAGCGGTTGATGAAGCGTGTGACGCCGCCGCGCTCGACCGGGATCTGCACGTCTCCCGACGGCGCCGGGCCGCCGGCCTCCACCACCCGGCGTACGGCCTCGGCGAGGCGCTCCTCGCGCACGGGCTTGAGGACGTAGTCGACGGCCCGCAGCTCGAAGGCCGCGACGGCATGCTCCTCGTGGGCGGTCACGAACACGACAGGCGGCGGCTGCTTGAAGCGGGAGAGCACCTGGGCCAGGTCGAGCCCCGTCAGGCCCGGCATCTGGATGTCGAGGAAGACCGCGTCGACCTCCTCGGCCTGGAGCACCCGCAGCGCCTCGGTCGCGGAGTCGGTGCCGCGGACCTCGCCGATGCGCGGGTCACGGCCGAGCAGGAAGGTCAGCTCGTCGAGGGCGGGACGCTCGTCGTCGATGACGAGCACCTTCAGCTGAATCGTCATACCTGGACCCCCGGAGCGAACTTCGGCACCCGCACGATCACCTTCGTGCCGGCGCCTGGCGCGGTCTCGACGACCAGACCGTAGTCGTCGCCGTAGGCATTGCGAAGCCTCGCGTCCACATTCCCGAGCCCCACGGAGTCCATCGAGGTGTCGCCGGCCAACGCCTGCCGCACCCGCTCCGGGTCCTCCCCGCTGCCGTCGTCCTCGACCTCGAGCACGCACTCCTGGTCGTGGTCGCGGGCGGTGATGGAGAGCCGCCCGACGCCGTCGGTCTTGTCGGCGCTGGCCTCCAGCCCGTGGCGTACGGCGTTCTCGACGAGTGGCTGGATGCAGAGGAACGGCACCGCCACCGGCAGCACCTCCGGCGCGATCTTCAGCGTGACCTGCAGCCGGTCGCCGAAGCGCGCCTGCTCGAGCAAGAGGTAGCGCTCGACGGAGCGGAGCTCCTCGGCCAACGTCGTGTACTCGCCGTGGCGGCGGAACGAGTAGCGGGTGAAGTCGGCGAACTCGAGCAGCAGCTCGCGGGCCCGGTCGGGATCCGTACGCACGAAGCTGGCGATCGCGCCGAGGGAGTTGTAGATGAAGTGGGGGCTGATCTGGGCCCGCAGCGCCCGCACCTCGGCCTCCATCAGCCGGGTCCGCGAGGCGTCGAGCTCGGCGAGCTCGAGCTGGCCGCTCACCCACGAGGCCACCTCGTCGGCGGCGCGGACCAGACCGCCCGTGGTGTGCGGGGCGC
Source organism: uncultured Actinomycetota bacterium (assembly GCA_963843815.1). Classification (GTDB taxonomy): domain Bacteria; phylum Actinomycetota; class Actinomycetes; order Propionibacteriales; family Nocardioidaceae; genus Nocardioides. The sequence goes on from CAWJLX010000010.1 coordinate 457,617, forward strand.
CGACGACCAGCGCCCCGACGAGGGTGTCCTCGACGACCAGCGGGCTCACGATCGCCTGCCGCACCTGGCAGCCGCCGTCGTCGCACACCAGCGTCCGCTCGTCGACGATCATCGTCCGACCGGTCTCCGCGACCTGGCTGATCGTGGCCGGGAGCTGGGTCCGGTGGTGGCCGCCCAGGCCGTCCCACGCGAGCAGGCCGCTGGTGTCACCGAGTCCGGCGGCGGGCGTGCCGAGCAGCGCGCGCAGGTGGCGTACGGACCGCTCGGCGCTCGCCGAGGTCAGCCCCTCCCGCAGCGCCGGGCTCGCCAGGGAGGCGTTGTGCAGCGCACGGAAGGCGGCGCGGTCGGCCTCGCCGCCCAACGAAGTACGCCGCCACCTCCACGCCATGGCGCGACCCTAGACCCGTCAGCGGCGCTCGCAGGCCGACGTGCGCTCGGCGAGGCAGGTGTCGCGGCCCGGTCCACCGCGGGCGACGTCCTTGCCGCGGCGCCCCTTGAGGAAGTCGTTGCCGGGGCCGCCACGCAGGACGTCGCTATTGATCGTCCCCGTGATCCGGTCGTCCCCGGCCCCGCCGAAAGCGCGCATGTGGCTGCGAGAGCACTTCCTGTTGGGCGGGGCGTCGAAGCCGATCCGCAGGATCTCGTCGTCACCGCCCCGTCCCCGGACGGTGCTGGAGGCGCAGCCGGTCGCCACGAGTCGGTCCTTGCCGGAGGTGCCGATGAGGGTGACGTGCTGGGCCACGCCGTAGAGCATCCGCGGCACCACGCCGATGGTGGCCACCACCCGGCCGTCGACACTGATGGTGCGGGCGCGCCCATCCATCCTGATCCGGCGCCCGTGGGCGAGGACCCGCGTGTAGCCGTCCGAGCGAAGGCCGCTGATGGACCCGACCGTGGCCGGGAGCGCCTCGCCGGGGGCGATGTCGTAGTGCACGAAGGAGGCTCCCCGGGCGACGACCACCGTGTCGTCGAAGCTCGCTTTCACGAAATCCTCACCACCGCCGCCGACGAACGAGTCCCGGCCGGGGCCGAGGTGGGTCCAGGTGTTGTTCTGGTCTCCCTCGGACACCACAGAGTCGTCACCGGCTCCGGCGTCGACCTGGACGACGAGCCCGCTCACGATGGGGCGCAGGCAGATGAGGTCGTCACCGTCTCCCGCGTCGACGGTGGAGTCGCCGTAGGACACGATCACGTCGGCACCCGGTGTGCCGACCAGTCGGCCCTCCGGGGTGCCGACGATCGTGGCCGTACGGCCCTGGCAGGTCTCCTCGGCCGCGCTCGCGCCGGTGGCGGGAGCGAGCAGGACCAGACCCAGCAGCGCGGTGGCGGCCAGTGGCGTCGTACGCCTCATCGCTCGCACCGCGTCTTGCGCTCGGCGACGCAGCGGTCGCGCCCACGGCTGCCGTCGACCCGGTCGCGACCGGGGCCGCCGATCAGGACGTCGCCGGCGCCGCGCCCGTTGATGACGTCGTTGCCGGAACCGCCGCTGACCTTGTCACGGCCCTCGCCACCGTCGACCTTGTCATTGCCGCGTCCGCCGCGGATCCTGTCGTCGCCGTTGCGTCCCTCGATCCTGTCGTGGCCGCGACCACCGATGAGGACGTCGTCGCTCGCCGAGCCTCGCAGGGAGTCTCGACCGTCGCCGCCGTTCATCGACACGTCGCCAGTGCACCGGAACTCGTAGGACTCGAAGACGTAGTCGTACTGCCAGCGCAGCGCGTCGTCGCCCAGGCCGCCGCGCAGGTCGGCGTCACACCCGCTCCAGCTGAAGGAGTTGTCTCCGTCGTCGCCGACCGTGGCCACCTCCGGCGCCATCAGGAAGGCGTCCTCGATGCCGACGGCGATCGCGTCTACGGCGCCCACGGACAGCCGCTGTGCTGGGAGGTCCAGGGCCAGGCGGCCGGATTCGGTGGCAGCGATGAGCTTGTCCGAGCCCGCGCCGGTGTCGATGCGGCTGCCGGCCGCGAGCGCGGCGGGCTCGAAGGTGATCTGGTCGTCACCGCCGCCCGTGGCGAGGTCGAGAGTGGGGACGCCGTCGGTCGGATGCACGGTCACGTCGTCGTCGCCGTCGGTGCCGCGGTAGGTGAAGGTGCCGGTCCCCACGTTGAGGGCGGTGACCTCGAAGCCGGTGAAGCTCGCCGTGCCCTGGGCCGACGTGAAGGTGCCCCCGGCCATGTCGAGCATGACGTCTCCCGAACTGCTGGTGAGGCGAATGCGGTCCTCGCCTGCGGCACCGTCGAGGACGGCCTCGGAGGTCACGGTGGACGCACCGAGGAGGAGCTGGTCGGCTCCCGGGCCCAGGGTGACCGCGTCGCGGTTCAGGACACCCGGCGAGCCGGTCCAGACCGAGTCGTTGCCCTCGCCGGTGTCGATCGTGTCCTGCTCGGTGTCCGGGCCCGAGGCGTAGCCGCCGTCGCCCGTGCGCGCCTGGTCGCCTGCGTAGGCCGTGTCGTTGGTGCGACCACCGACGAAGGTGTCGGCACCGGACCCGAGGACAGTGGTGACGTAGTAGCCGGGATCGAGGGCGGTCGTGTCGACCAGGTCGTCGCCGGCACCCGCGACGATCGAGAGCACGTTGGAGCTGCGGACCGGACCCGTGACGCAGATGAGGTCGTCACCCCCGAGCGCGTCCACCACTCCGGCCGGTCCCGTGACGATCACGTCGCGCCCCTCGGTGCCGGTCACGCTCGGCCCGGTCCCCACGATGGTCGCGGCCTCGCCCCGGCACGTCTCGCCCGCGGCCTGCGCCGGGATCGTCGCCGGTCCGAGCACGGTGAGTCCGAGCAGTGTGGCGATGGTGAGTGGCGTCGTACGACGCATGGTTCCCCCAGATGCTTCGATGTCGTCGGTCTGGGGTGTGATGCACCCAGCAGCCGAGAAGTTGCGGCCGGGCCGCGCCAGTCGAGTCAGCGGAAGTCGATCAGCAGCATGTCGGTGTCGGTGCCGTCGCTCACGCCGGCCCGGTCCTGGTCGGCCACGTCCTCGGGGTCGGTCGCCGACTCCTCGCGGAGGTCGCGGACCTTCGCCCGGAAGCACTCGGTGGTGTAGGGGAGCTGCATGCCGTCGTGGCCGCGGCCGTACTCGTCGTAGAGGGCGCGTACGGCGTCGAGCCTGGCCTCACGTTCGGCATCCGGGAGCGAGGCGATGTAGGAGCGTGAGGCGACGATGTCGACCAGGGTGTCGCGGGTGACGTCCTGCCAGAACGAGAAGGTCGTGTGCTCGGCGGGCTCGAACAGCTCGTGGTCCGCGAGCGCCTCCGAAGACGCGTGCGTGGACGACCCCTGCTCGCCGATCTGGTTGATGAGTCGGCGTACCCACGGGATGCGCTGGTCGAAGAAGTTCCACACCAGCGCCACGTGTCCGCCGGGCTTGAGCACGCGCGCGATCTCCGGCAGCGCGACCTCGTGGTCGAACCAGTGGAAGGCCTGCGCCACCACGACGACGTCGACGGAGCGGTTGTTGGCCGGGATCTCCTCGGCGGTGGCGACCTTGGCGCTCACCTCGGGCACCCGCTCGCGCAGCACTTCGAGCATGGACTCGTCCGGGTCGGTCGCGAAGACTGCGTGCCCCTGGTCGACCAGCTCGCGGGTGAGCTTGCCGGTGCCCGCGCCCAGCTCGAGGACGACCTTGCCCTCCCCGCCCGCCAGCCACGCGACAGCGTCCGGGGGATAGGTCGGGCGACCCCGGTCGTACGCCTCGGCGACGGACCCGAAGGACCGCGCACGGTCGAGGGGGGTGGAGGTCTCAGGGAGGTCGTCGCTCATCGCGCTCACCGTATCCCGGGCCCGGGGGCTGGGGCCGAGCCCACCGGTCGTTCGAGTGGGGCGCCGCCGCGACTACCGTCCTCCCCATGACCGACCCGCTCGCCTGGCTGACCGACCTCGAGGGCGTCCGCTCGGCCTACGCCGGCACCCGGGACGGCATCGACGTGATGCTGCGCGACCGCGGCCTGCGTCGTACGTCGCCCGAGATGACCGGCGAGTCGTTGCTGCGTGGTGCCCACGCGAGCGCCGTGCTCGAGGGTTCGACCGCGACGCTCGACCAGGTGCGGGCCGGGGAGGCCGACGAGGTCGCGGACGACGCCGTACGTCTGTCCGCCTCCATGCTGGCCCTCGCGCCGCTGCTCAAGACCGCGCCGCTCCAGGCGATCGCGCGGCTCCACGCGGTCGTCGGGTCGGGAGCGCTGGGCGCCGAGGAGCTGGGTCGCCCGCGCGACGCGGCCTCGGCCGACCGGCTCCGCGGGGTGGCCGAGCTGCTGCTCTCCGACACGGATGCGCCCGCGCTTCTCGTCGCCGCGATCGCGCACGCAGACGTGGCGACGGCCGCCCCCTTCGCCTCGCACAACGGGATCGTGGCTCGCGCGCTGGAGCGGCTGGTGCTGGTCTCGCGCGGTGTCGACGCGAAGTCGCTCGTCGTGCCGGAGGCCGGTCACCTCGCCCACCGGGAGGCGTACGAGTCCAACCTCCGTGCCTACCGGGACGGCGGGCCGAGCGGCGTGCACGCCTGGGCGCTCTACGGCGCCGAGGCGTTCTCGGCGGGGGCCGAGGCTTCGCCGCTGCGGAGCTGATCCACCGCTCGGCCGGACCCATGGCAAGCGAGCGGCACCCGCTCCTCGCAAGGATCGGGTGCCGCCGCTGACACGTGCCTGGGCTACCAAGCGTGCACTCACAAGTCGCCGCCCTCGAGAAGATCTCGAATGGCTAGCACCCCATCGGATGGGTAGATCGCCGCGTGGGTACCCGCACGTGTTGTCTGTGGAGTTGTGTCTCCGTTGTAGTCCTGCCCGGGCGCCTCCGCAAGGCTTGACTTTGCGGGTGGCGGGTGGGTGCCGCTCAGGCGCCGAGGGCCCGCTTGCGTCGGTTGGCCCAGAACATCCCTCCGGCGGCCACGGCGCCTCCGACGGCGAGGGCGGCAAGTGTCGGCTTCGCCGGTGGAACGGGGATGCGCCGGCGCAGCGCCACCGGTCGTACGAAGCTCAGGACCGGCCACTCGTTGGTGGTCGCGGCGCGGCGCAGCTCCCGGTCGGGGTTGACGGCGAAGGGGTGGCCGACCACCTCGAGCATGTGCACGTCCGTCACCGAGTCGCTGTAGGCGTAGCACTCGGCAAGGTCGTAGCCGACGGTGTCCGCGAGGTGCTCGATCGCGCGGGCCTTCTCCTCGGCGTAGGCGTAGTAGTCGATCTTGCCGGTGTACTTGCCGTCCACGATCTCCATCCGCGTCGCGATCACGCGGTCGGCACCGAGCAGCTGGCCGATGGGCTCGACGACCTCTGCGCCCGACGCCGAGACGATGACGATGTCGCGACCGGCCGCGCGGTGCTCCTCGATGAGGGTGACCGCCTCGTCATAGACCAGGGGCTCGACGATGTTGTTGAGGGTGTCGTGGACGATCTCCTGCACGGTCGCGACGTCCCAGCCGGCGCAGAGCTGCGACATGAACTCGCGCATCTTGTCCATCTGGTCGTGGTCGGCGCCGCCGGTGAAGAAGACGAACTGGGCGTACGCCGAGCGCAGCATCGCGCGCCGGGAGATGAGCCCGCCCGCCTGGAACTCGCGGCTGAAGGCCAACGTGCTCGACTTGGCGATGATCGTCTTGTCGAGGTCGAAGAAGGCCGCGGTGGGGCGGGTCATACGTGCATCGTAGGGCCGCGGGTCCACGGCCACGGCCCGTTCAGCGTCCACAGGCCTCCCGCATCGGGACTTGTCCACACATGTCGGTCCTCCCGGGTGACCGGAGTCGGTGCGGCAGCCGACGCTGGTCGGCATGCCAGTCCTCCTCCTCACGTGCTCGACCTCCCTCCACGACGCTGTCGTCCCGCTGTGCGCGGCGGCGGGTGTCGGGGTGCAGGTGTGCGCCGATCCGGCCCTTGCGCTGGCCCCCTGGCGCCAGGCCGAGCTCGTGCTGGTGGGCGTGGATGTCGCCGCCGAGGTCGTTGCCCTGGCGCCGCCGCGCCGCGCGGACGTGCACGTCGTGGGCCTCGCCCCCGGCGACGGGGCCTTCAGGCGTGCGGTCGAGCTGGGCGCATCGTCGGTGATCGACCTGCCGAGCGCCTCCGACTGGCTGGTCGATGCCCTGGCCGACGTGGGCGAACGAGCGTCACCCGGACACACGGTCGGGGTGGTGGGTGGCTCCGGCGGCGCGGGCGCCACGATGCTGGCCTGCGCGCTCGCCCAGTGGCATGCGGCCCGCGCCCCGACCCTGCTCGTCGACGCCGATCCGCTCGGGCCGGGGCTGGACCGGTTGCTGGGCATGGAGGACCTGGTGGGAGTGCGCTGGGAGGGGCTGGCCGAGACCGCCGGACGACTCGGGGCGCGGGCGCTGCGGGAGAGCGTGCCGCGTCGCGACGGCCTCGGGGTCCTCACCTGGTCCGGGTTGCGACGGCGGCTCGACGTGGCGACCGCGCGCAGGATCCTGCCTGCCGCGGTGCGTGGCCACGACCTCGTCGTGCTCGACCTGCCGCGACAGGGTGTGCCGGCGCTGGCCGAGCTGGTCGACCGGTGTGACGACCTGCTCGTCGTCACCCCTGCCACGGTGCCGGGGCTGGCCGCCACCGCGCGACTGGTCGCGGAGCTCGGTCGGGACGGCCGCGCGGGGCTGGTGGTGCGACCGGGTGGGCTCAGTGACGCAGACGCCGAACGGGTCACCGGCCTGCCGGTCGTCGCCGACGTCGGCGACCAGCGCGGGCTGGCCGCGTCGGTTGACCGGGGGCTCGGTCCGCTGGCCGGACGGGGCCCGCTGGCCCGGGCCGCCCGCGACCTCCTCGCGGAGGCGGGATGAGCACCCCACGGCGTCCCGCCACCGACCAACGCCGCGGGGACCCCGGATGACTGCGCCGGTGCCGAGTGTCGTCCTCGACGACGTCCGTCGTCGGCTCGCGGGCTCCGCGGGGGAGCTGACGCCGCACCGGGTGGCCGAGGCGCTGAGGGCGTCGGGGTCCCCGGTGGGCGACGCGACCGTGCTGGCCGTGCACGACCTGCTCCGCCGCGACGTGCTCGGAGCCGGTCCGCTGGAGCACCTGCTGCGGCTGCCGGACGTGACCGACGTCCTCGTCAACGGGCCCGCGGACGTCTGGATCGACCGCGGCGCTGGGCTGGAGCAGGTCGCGGTCAGCTTCCCCGACGAAGCCTCCGTACGCCGCCTGGCCCAGCGGTTGTCGGCCTCGGCGGGTCGGCGGCTGGACGACGCGACGCCGCACGCCGACGTACGCCTCCCAGACGGCACGCGCTTCCACGCCGTGCTGGCGCCGGTGGCTCGCTCGGGCACGGTGATCTCGTTGCGGGTGCCGCGTGGCCGGGTCTGGACCCTGTCCGAGCTGGTGACCGCAGGGGCGCTGCCGCCCGACGGTGCCTTCCTGCTCGAGGAGGTGGTCGGCTCGCGGTGCGCCTTCCTGGTGACCGGCGGCACCGGCAGCGGCAAGACCTCGGTCCTCTCTGCCCTGCTGTCGCTCGTCGATCCGGGCGAGCGGATCGTGCTGGTCGAGGATGCGAGCGAGCTGCGACCCGACCATCCCCACGTGGTCGCGTTGGAGGGACGACCGCCCAACATCGAGGGCGCGGGGGAGATCTCGCTGCAGACCCTGGTCCGGCAGGCGTTGCGGATGCGCCCCGACCGGCTCGTGGTGGGTGAGGTGCGGGGCGCCGAGGTGGTCGACCTGCTCGCCGCCCTCAACACCGGCCACGGAGGCGGGTGCGGAACGCTCCACGCCAACTCCGCGGCGGACGTCCCCGCCAGGATCGAGGCGCTGTCCCTGGCCGCCGGACTTCCGCGCGAGGCGGCGCACAGCCAGCTCGCCGCAGCGCTGGACGTGGTGATCCACCTCGGCAGGGGGCGTGACGGCCGGCGTCGCATCCTGGAGCTCGGGGTGCCGGAGCGCGACGACACCGGGCTGGTCTCGCTCCGCACGGCCGCGACCTTCGAATGCGACCGTGTGGTGCGCGGGCCGGCAGCCTCTGCGCTCGCCGCACGACTCGGCGCGGTCTCATGGTGACCGGCTGGGTGACGGCCCTTCTGCTGGCCCTCGCCGTGGCCGCCTGGGTGCCAGCGGGAGGTCCGGTCCAGCGGCGCTCCCGACGCCCTGCCCCGGAGTGGCCGCGTGTCCTGCCGCGTGTCGGCGGGAGACGTGAGACGGCCGCTGACCAGGCAGCCGTCCTGGAGGTGTGCGACCTCCTCGCCGCCGAGCTCGCGGCCGGCCGACCGCCCGGAGCCGCCCTGGTTGCCGCGACCGAGAGGTGGCCGCCGCTGGTCGCGGCGGTCGAGGCACTACGCCTGGGCGCCGATGTCCCGGATGCCCTCCGGCGGCTGGCGCAGGAGCGACACGGGGTCGCCGACCTGCGCTGGGTCGCCGGCGCGTGGCAGGTTTCGCAGCACTCCGGCCATGGGCTCGCGGCCGCCCTGGAGCGCACCTCCGCTGGCCTGCGGGCCCGCCGGCGCACCCGGCGCCTGGTCGACTCGGAGCTGGCGTCGGCGCGGGCGACCGCCCGGTTGGTCGCGTGCCTGCCGCTCGCCGTGCTGGTGATGGGCTCGGGCGCGGGGTCGGATCCGTGGCGCTTCCTGCTGACCGCGCCGATCGGGTGGATCTGCCTGTCAGGCGGCCTGTCGCTGCTGGGGCTGGGCCTGTGGTGGATCGAGCAGCTGGCTGACCGGGCGGCCGCACCGTGATCTGGGTCAGCGGCCTCTGTGCGGCCGCGGCAGTCCTCTGCTGGGTCCCTGCCGACGTCAGGGTCGCCGCGCCGCGAGATCGGCCGGGGCCGGACCCGAGGCCGGTGGCCGTCGTCGGGGTCGGGGCCGCCGTCTGGTTGTTCGTCGGCGGTACGCCGGGTCTGGTAGCGGGGGTCGTTGCTGCCGCATTCGCCTGGCGGGTGCTCGCGGGGACCGAGGCTCCTGCGGTGCGACGGGATCGTGACGAGGTCGAGCGCACGTTGCCCCACCTCATCGACCTGTTCGCCTCGACCCTGCGCGCCGGAGCCGAGCCCGTCGCCGGCCTGGCGCAGGTGTGCGTCGCCTTGCCCGGGCCTGCTGCCGACCGGCTGGCGCCCGTGGTCGACCGGGCGCGGTGGGGCGCCTCCAGTGCGGAGGCATGGGGTGCGGTGGCCGAGGACCAGGCGCTGGCGCCGCTGGCACGGGCGATGGTGCGTGCACAGACCTCGGGCGCGTCCGTCGTACAGGCCGTCGAACGCCTCGCCGACGATCTCGAGCGCGAGTCGCTGGCGCGTGCCGAGGACGTGGCCCGGCGAGTCGGGGTCGCGGCCGCCGTCCCGCTGGGGGTGTGCCTGCTGCCGGCCTTCCTGCTGCTCGGTGTGGTGCCGACCGTGGCCTCCCTCTTCGCCTCGGTCGCGCCGTGATGGGCCGTCGAGTGTCCACAGGTTCGCCGCTCAGCGCCTCGTCCACAGATCGCGACGCAGGCCCGTGCGGCGATCCGTCAGGCCTCGGACAGTGGTGGTCCGACGGGGCTCATCGGGAGCCCCGCGAGGTCAGGGGGATCGATGAGGGTCACACAACAGGACGAGTCGGGCATCACCACCGCGGAGTACGCCGTGGGCACCGCGGCAGGGGCTGGGTTCGCCGGCCTGCTCTACAAGCTGCTCACCGGCAGCTTCGGCGACCAGCTGCTGGGTCGGCTGTTCGACCACGTCATGGGCCTGCTCGGCATCGGCTGATGGCTGTCCTGCGCCGGGACCAACGAGGAGCGGCGACAGCCGAGCTCGCGCTGGGCATCCCGTTGCTCGTGGCGTTGACGGTCGGGCTCGTCTGGATGCTGGCGGTGGGCGCGGCGCACGTGCGGGTGATCGATGCGTCGCGGGAGGCGGCACGAGCCGTGGCGCGCGGCGACGACGTGGCAGCCGCAGAGGGGACGGCCCTGCGGATCGCGCCCGAGGATTCCCTGGTGCACATCGAGGTCGGCGACGGCCAGGTCGTCGTCACCACCAGTGCGCGGATCGCCGGGCCGGGCGGCCTGCTGTCCTCCCTGCCCGGGGTGACGGTCTCGGCCAAGGCGATCGCGCTGCTGGAGTCGTCGTGAGACGGGCACGTCGCCCTCACGTGGACCAGGGCTCGGCGACAGTGCTGGTGGTGGCGATGGCGGGGGTCCTGATGTTCGTCATGGCCGGGCTGGCCGCCGTCGGCGGCCTCGTCAACGCCCAACGTCGGGCCCAGTCCGCAGCGGACCTGACAGCCCTGGCGGCTGCCGCTTCGGTGGAGGTCGACGCCTGTGCCGAGGCGCTGAGAGTGGCCACCGCCAACGCGGCGGGGCTCGACGGCTGCGAGGTCGACGGGGCTGCGGTCCGGGTGACGGTGTCGGTCGTCGGTCCAGCGATGGCCGGTCGCGAGCTGCGCGTCAGCGCCGAGGCGCGCGCAGGTCCGGGCTGATCGCCGACCGGACTGGTCCGGGGGTCGCTCAGGTCTTGGTGGAGGTGTCGTTGTCGTCGCGGCGCTCGGCCTCGACGCGCTCGAGCTTCTCGTTGAGCTTGGTCATCTCCCGGCGCTCCTTGCGGTGGGCGAGCTCTCGCTTGGTGCCCCACTTGAGGATCGAGAAGCCCAGGAGGATGGCTGCGCCGGCTGCGACGCCGACGAGGAACGACTCGAAGGTCGTCAAGCCGAACCCGAGGAGCTCGCCGCCGGAGCCCGGCTCGCTGACGAAGTAGGCGCTGAGGATCGCGCCGCCGCCGAGGATCATGAGAGCCAGACCTAGGAAGACCATGAGGCGAATCTAGCGCTCTTTCCCGTGCCGCGGCGCACCCGCGAGGAGGGCATCCAGCAGGACGATCGCGCCGGCCTTGTCGAGTGGGTTGTTCTGGTTGCCGCACTTGGGCGACTGGATGCACGACGGGCAGCCGGTGGCGCACTCGCAGCTCGCGATCGCCTCGCGGGTGGCGTCCAGCCACTCGACAGCGGTGTGGAAGCCACGTTCGGAGAAGCCCGCGCCACCGGAGTGGCCGTCGTAGACGAAGACGGTGAGCACGCCCGTGTCGGCGTGGCGGGCGGTCGAGACGCCCCCGATGTCCCACCGGTCGCACGTCGCGAAGAGGGGCAGGAGGCCGATCGAGCAGTGCTCCGCAGCGTGGGCTGCGCCCGGCACGTCGAGCGTCGCCAGCCCTGCCTCCGCCACGACGTCGTCGGGGACGGTCCACCACACGGCTGCCGTACGAAGCGTGCGCTCGGGCAGGTCGAGGGGCTCCTCCGACATCACCTCCCCGCCGGGCTGACGACGCTTGAGGAAGGAGACGACCTGATGGGCGACGTCGACCTCTCCCAGGGAGAGCTCGCAGCCGCCCCACGACCGGCGTTCACGGGTCGAGACGATGCTGATGTCCGTCACCTCCCGCGCGGTCGTGCTGTACGTCGGCTCCTCACGCCGCATCACTGCGACGTGGTGCTCGAGGTCCAGGTCCTCCACCAGCCACGCCTCTCCCTGGTGGACGTAGACCGCGCCGGGATGCGCCTGGTTGTGGGCGCCGCCGGCGTCGACGGTGCCGACCACCCGACCGGTGTCGGCCTCGATCAGCTGCACGGGGGAGCCGCCGGCGGATCGGATGTCGGCGAGGTCTGCGGCCCGGCCCCGATCGGTCCAGAACCAGCCGCGCGGGCGCCGCCGCAGCAGCCCGAGCGAGGTCAGCTCGTCGACGACCTCCCGGGCGGTCGGGCCGAAGAGCGGCAGGTCCGCCTCCGTGAGCGGCGACTCCTGCGCTGCGGCGCACAGGTGCGGTCCCATGACGTGCGGGTTGGACGGGTCGAAGACGGACGCCTCGACGGGCGCCCCGATGAGCATCTCGGGGTGCGTGACCAGATAGGTGTCGAGCGGGTCGTCCTTGGCGACCAGCACGCCCAGGGCGTCCTGCGCCCCCCGCCCAGCACGCCCCACCTGCTGCCAGAAGGCGGCGCGGGTCCCGGGGAAGCCCGCGATGAGGACGGCATCGAGGCCACTGATGTCGATGCCGAGCTCGAGGGCGTTGGTCGCCGCCAGGCCCATCAGGTCACCGCGCCGCAGCGCTGCCTCCAGCGCCCGGCGTTCCTCGGGCAGGTATCCGCCCCGGTAGGCCGCGACCTTGCCCGGCAGGGACGGGTCGACCTCGGCGAGCAGGTCGGCGGCGGTCAGGGCCACCTGCTCGGCGCCGCGGCGTGACCGGATGAAGGCGAGGGTCCGGACGTCCTCGGCCACCAGGTCCGCCAGCAGGTCGGCGACCTCCGAGGAGGCGGCCCGCCTCACGGGGGCACCGTTCTCCCCGGCGTGGGAGGTGAAGGGTGGCTCCCACAGCAGCAGGGAGACCCGGCCCCGGGGGGAGTCGTCGCGGGTCAGTGCGACCACGTCGAGACCGGTGAGGCGGGAGGCCGTCACCTCGGGCTGCGCGACGGTCGCCGACGCCAGCACGAAGGTCGGGTGGGCGCCGTACATCGCGCACACCCGACGCAGGCGGCGCAGCACGTGGGAGACGTGCGCCCCGAACACCCCGCGGTAGTGGTGGCACTCGTCGACCACGACGTACGTCAGCGAGCCGAGGAACCGCGACCAGCGGTGGTGGGACGGGAGGAGGGAGTGGTGGAGCATGTCGGGGTTGGTCAGGACGTACTCGCCGTGGTCGCGCGTCCAGTCGCGTTCCTCCCACGAGCTGTCGCCGTCGTGGGTCGCGAGGCGTACGTCGAGGCGCAGCGAGTCGAGCCCCGCGTGCTGGTCGTGGGCGAGTGCCTTGGTGGGGGCGAGGTAGAGCACCGAGGCCCCCCGCTCGCCGCGGACTCCCCGCGCCACGCGGATCGAAGAGAGCGCCGGCACCTGGTAGGCCAGCGACTTCCCCGATGCGGTGCCCGTCGCCACGATCACGTGGTCACCGGCGTGGGCGGCGTCGGCCGCGACGACCTGGTGGCGCCACGGCCGGATCACGCCCTGGGCGGCGTAGGCAGCTCGTACGTCCTCGGGCACCCAGGCCGGCCAGTCCTCGTGCACCGGCTCGCGGGCGGGCAGCACCTCGAGGTGCTGCAGCCGGTCCTCGCGCCCGGGGACGCCCGTGAGTCGCCGGATCAGCGCCTCGACGGGAGGCTGCACGTCGGGGCGGGAATGACTCACCCGCGAAGTCTGGCAAACGGCAACGACACCGGCAGCGAGCCAGAAGTGCCTGGGGACTCCTGCGCAACGGGTGGGACTCGTGGTTTGATACGACCCGAAACGTTGAACGGGCACGAGGTGTGTCCGGCAGGCGCACTGTCCGAGCACATTTCGGGAACCGGGGAGCAGTCGTGGATCTCACCCTTGCCACACGCGAGGTGGATGGCCGCGCCGTCGTGGCGGTCGGCGGAGAGATCGACGTCTACACCGCGCCCAAGCTCCGGGACTGCATCACCGAGCTCGTCGGCGCCGGCACCTACAACATCGTGATCGACCTCGAGGCCGTCGAGTTCCTCGACTCCACCGGCCTGGGCGTGCTCGTCGGCGGCCTGAAGAAGGTCCGTGCGCACGACGGTTCGCTCGACCTGGTCTGCACCCAGGAGCGACTCCTCAAGATCTTCCGGATCACCGGTCTGGCCAAGGTCTTCGTGATCCACGACGCCGTCGGACTCGCTCCCGGCGCCTGATCTCCCGCCCGGTCCCACCCTTTGTGATGGCTCCGGTGTGGAGTAGGTCACCCCACGCCGTGATCTGGGTCACGCCTGCGTAGACTCCGGCGCGTTCACGGATCTATTCCAGTCCTAGGAGGACACGCATGACGGGGATCTTGCCCGCAGTCGTGAAGCCGGAGCTCGATGGCGGAAACCTGATCCTGGTCGTTGTTGTCGCCCTGATCGCGCTCGGCGCGCTCGGGATGGCTGCGATGTTCAGGTCTCAGGTGCTGGCCGCAGGCGAAGGCACCGACAGCATGAAGACCATCGCCCAGGCCGTGCAGGAGGGCGCCAACGCCTACCTGACCCGGCAGTTCCGGACCCTGGCCATCTTTGCGGCGATCGCGTTCTTCGCGTTGCTCGTGCTGCCGGCCGACGACACCACCGTGCGGATCTTCCGTTCGGTGTTCTTCCTCGTCGGAGCCGGTTTCTCGGCCGCCGTGGGATATCTCGGCATGAACCTCGCCGTGCGCGCCAACCTGCGCGTGGCGGCTGCCGCCGAGACCACCGGGCGGGAGCCGGCCATGACGATCGGCCTGCGCACCGGCGCCATGGTCGGCATGCTGACCGTGGGCCTCGGCCTGCTCGGCGCGAGCCTCGTCGTCCTGTTCTTCCAGGACGAGGCGCCCAACGTGCTCGAGGGCTTCGGCTTCGGTGCCGCGCTCCTCGCCATGTTCATGCGAGTCGGCGGCGGCATCTTCACCAAGGCCGCCGACGTCGGCGCCGATCTGGTCGGCAAGGTCGAGCAGAACATCCCCGAGGACGACCCGCGCAACGCCGCCACGATCGCCGACAACGTCGGCGACAACGTCGGCGACTGCGCCGGCATGGCCGCCGACCTCTTCGAGTCGTACGCCGTCACGCTGGTCGCCGCGCTGATCCTCGGCTCACAGGCCTTCGGCGACAAGGGCCTCGTCTACCCGCTGCTCATCCCGGCCATCGGCGCGCTCACCGCGGTCGCAGGCGTCTACCTCACCAGGCCCAAGGCCGACGAGAACGGCCTGACGACCATCAACCGGTCGTTCTACCTCTCCTCGGGCATCGCGGCAGTGGCGAGCGTCGTGCTCTCCTACCTCTACCTGCCCGGCAGCTTCTCGGAGTTCACCAACATCGCCGAGGGCCTCGCCGCCGCGGAGGGCGACCCCCGCTTCATCGCGTCGTCCGCCGTCGTCATCGGCATCGTGATGTCCGCGGGCATCCTGGCGCTCACCGGCTACTACACCGGCACCGAGTACCGCCCGGTCAAGGACGTCGGTACGACCTCGCTGACCGGTGCGGCCACGGTCATCCTCTCCGGCCTCTCGGTCGGCTTCGAGTCCGCGGTCTACACGACCCTCGTCATCGGCGCGGCCGTGTTCGGGGCCTACCTGCTCGGTGGCGCCGCCCTGACCGTGTCGCTGTTCGCCGTGGCCCTCGCGGGCTGTGGTCTGCTGACCACGGTCGGCGTCATCGTGGCGATGGACACCTTCGGCCCGGTCTCCGACAACGCCCAGGGCATCGCGGAGATGTCCGGCGACGTCAGCCCGGAGGGGGCCCAGATCCTCACCGAGCTCGACGCGGTCGGCAACACGACCAAGGCGATCACCAAGGGAATCGCGATCGCGACGGCCGTGCTCGCCGCGACCGCCCTGTTCGGCTCGTACGCCACGTCGGTCTTCGAGTCGCTGGCAGAAGCCAACGTCGGCGTGGACGAGCAGTACCTGCTCGACTTCAGCGTCTTCAACCCGGCGGTCATCGTCGGCGTGCTGCTCGGTGCGGCCGTGGTGTTCCTCTTCTCCGGCCTGGCCATCAACGCCGTCGCCCGCGCTGCCGGTGCGGTCGTCTACGAGGTGCGCCGCCAGTTCCGCGAGATCCCCGGGATCATGGAGGGCACCGGCCGTCCGGAGTATGGCAAGGTCGTCGACATCGTCACCAAGGACTCGCTGCGCGAGCTCGTGACGCCCGGCATCCTGGCCGTGCTGGCGCCGATCGCCGTGGGCTTCGGCCTCGGCGTCACCGCCCTGGCAGGCTTCCTCGCCGGCGCCATCGGCACGGGCACCCTGATGGCCGTGTTCCTGGCCAACGCGGGTGGAGCCTGGGACAACGCCAAGAAGCTCGTCGAGGACGGTCACCACGGGGGCAAGGGCTCGCCCGCCCACGAGGCCACCATCATCGGTGACACCGTCGGAGACCCGTTCAAGGACACCGCCGGCCCGGCCATCAACCCGCTCATCAAGGTGATGAACCTCGTCTCTCTGCTCATCGCGAGCGCGGTCGTGGCCATGAGCGTCGGCGACGACCAGAACGACGTGCTCCGCATCGTCATCGCCCTCGTCGCAGTCGGGATCATCGCCACAGCGGTGATCATCTCCAAGCGGCGCGGGGTCACCATCGCCGACGACGGGGACAGCTCCGGCTCGTCGTCGTTCGCTCCGCACGTGCCCGACCCGCACAACGCCTGACCCGTACGTCGTCAGCGGCCCGTCACTCCCTCCGGAGTGGCGGGCCGCTGTCATGCCGGCTCGCGCCTACGCCGGATATCTGAGGACGTGGTGAACGGGATCCGGCCACGCAGACGTTCACCACGTCCTCAGATATCGGCTGGAAGGTCAGCGCTGGTCGAAGTGGGGCCGGGTCAGCTCCGCGGTGAGCCCGCCCAGCGCGGTGCGGTCGTCGGCGTCGCCCACGTGCGGTCCCTGCAGCCACTGGGCGAACGACCAGATCTCGGAGAGCCGCCACTCGAGGTCGAAGAGCCGCACCATCTCCCGGTCGTGGTCCACCTCCCGACCCTCGTGCACGAGCGTGGCGAGGTCGCGCTCGCGCGGTGCCAGCAGCAACGACTCCCAGTCGATGAGCCAGGTCCGGCCGCGGGCGCTCCACTGGTTGCGCACGTGCGGCTCGCCGTGCGTGACGACGTACGTCGCCGGGTCGGCGAGGGCGGCCAGGCGCGTGTGCTGGCGGGTCCAGGCACCCACCTGCGCGAGGTGGGCGAGCACGAGCTCGCGTGCGACCGACCCCAGGGGACCGCCCCACTCCTGCTGCAGCAGGTCACGGATCCGGTCGGTGAGGTCCGGCGCGATCTCGGTCGACCACGCCAGCGCCGTCCGGGGCATTGCTGCGGTGTGCAGCTCGTCGAGCATCCGGGGGAGATCGGCGACCGACTCGCTGGGCCGACTGCCGGCCAGCCACCCGGTGACGCTGGCGGTGCGACCCCCCACCGGCACGGTGTAGCCGCAGTCGATCCGCGGCACCGACGGCCACACGAAGTCCAGGTCCAGGGAGGCCGCGCTGGCGTACGCCGCCTCGAGGCTCGCGTGCGTGTGACGTGGCAGGTCGGGGTCGAGCGTGGCGAAGAGCGTCGGCTCGCCCTGCGCGTCCACCCGCCAGTGGTGCGCACCCCAGCCGACCGGCAGGTGCTCGACGGCGTCGGCGGCCGGTTCCCAGTGGCTCCGGACCACGTCGAGGATCTCGTCGTCGGTCACGTCCGGGGGTCGCTCGAGCATGCCGCCATCCTCACATCCGCGTGTCGGTCAGCTGCGCAGCGTGATCGTGAACAGCGCCCCGCCCTCGGGTGCGGTGCCGGCCGCGATCGTGCCGCCCATCCGGCGTACGAGGCCGGCGGCGATCGCGAGCCCGAGCCCCTGGCCACCCGTCGGCCGGGTGCCGCGGTAGCGCTCGTGGAGGACGCCGGGCTCGAAGGCGACGGCGAGGTCGTCCGGCGCCAGTCCCGGCCCGGAGTCGCGGACCTCGATCGTGCCGCCGTGCGCCGCGAGCACGATCGCCCCGCCGCGGGGCGTCACGCGCACTGCGTTGTCCAGGAGACCGTCGAGCACCTGGCGCAGCCGGGCCGGGTCGGCGCGTACGACGACCGGGGTGGCGTCGACGGCGACCGTGAGGCCGGCGGCCCGGGCCCGAGCCCCCCACGCGTCTCCGGTCGCACCGACAAGCGCCGCCAGGTCCACGTCGGCGAGCGAGATCCTGAAGTCGTCGGCCTGCAGGCGGGCCAGCGCGAGCAGGTCGGCGACGTACTCCTCCAGCCGGGCAGCCTCGCCCACCAGGGTCGCCCCGACCTCCCGGACGTCCTCGGACGGCACGGTTCCGTCCGCCAGCCCCTCGGCGTAGCCCCGGACGGCAGTGAGGGGGGTGCGCAGCTCGTGGGAGACCGACAGCAGGAACCGGCGCTGCCGCTCCTCGCTCGTGGTCAGCGCGGCATCGAGCTGCCCCAGCGCCTCGGCCACGTCGACCACCTCGTCCGGACCGGAGGTGGGCAGGGTGACGCCGCGCTCACCGGCTGCCAGCCTCCGCGCCGCGGACGCAGTCTGCGTGAGGGGGGCCGCCAGGCGCCCCGCCAGCCAGGCTGCGAGCGCGAGGGCCCCGAGAGCACCGATGCCGAGGGCGAGCAGCACGCGACGCCGTACGGACGTGAGGGCGGCGTCGGCGGTGCTGAGGTCGGCAGCCAGCACGATGGCGCCTCCGGCGCGGGAGGGGCGTGCCTCGACGAGGACGGGTACGCCGTCAAGCCTGCCGCTCGTCGACACCGGGTCGCCGGCCCTCAACCGCGCGACCTCGGGGGGCGTGAGCGCCTCGGCGGCGCCGAAGACGCGGCGCGCGCTGACGACACCGATCGTCAGTCCGGGCACCTTGCTCACCCGGTCGAGGCGCTCCGAGTCCAGCGTCAGCAACGGCAGCCGCGCGAGGAGGTCGGCCTGGCGCGCGAGCGGAGCCCGGACGGCCTCCTCGCGAGCACCGGACAGGAGTGGCGCGAGGAGGACGCCGGCGAGCAACGCCGACAGCACGGCGACGGCGGCCATGGCGAGGGCCAGCCGCGAGGTGAGCCCGTTCGCCCTCATGTGCGACGCCTGGCGCGGTAGCCGACCCCGCGCACCGTCTCGACCGGGCAGTGCTCGCCGAGCTTGGCGCGCAGCTGCGCGACGTGGACGTCGACGGTGCGGCTGGTGCCGTAGTCGGCCTGGCCCCATGCCCGCGAGAGCAGCTCGGATCGGTCGAACACCTTGCCGGGTGACGTCATGAGCACCTCCAGGAGGTTGAACTCCGTCGTCGTGAGGTGGCAGGCCTGTCCGTCGACGGTCAGCGCCCGCGAAGCCGGATCGAGGGTGAGAGCCCCGTCGTGGACGACCTTGGGGCCGGCGGGTGCGCTGCTGCGGCGGATGACGGTCGCGACCCGCGCGACCAGCTCGCGCGGCGAGAACGGCTTGGTGACGTAGTCGTCGGCGCCCAGCTCGAGCCCCAGCACCCGCTCGACCTCGTCGTCGCGGGCGGTGACGAACAGGACCGGCGTCCAGTCGCCCGCAGCACGCATCGTGCGGCAGATCTCCGTGCCCTCGCCGTCCGGCAGCCCGACGTCGAGCAGCACCGCAGCCGGACGCAGGCGGCCTACTGCCGCCACCCCGTCGGCCACGGTGGTCTCGAGGTGGACGCCGAAGCCGGCCGCGGTGAGGTAGCGGCGGACGAGGTCGCTGATCGCCGGCTCGTCCTCCACGACGAGCACGAGTCCGCGCGACTTGTCCACGGCACGAACGCTAGTGCGCCCGGGGCCCACGCGGAGGCGGTCCGGGGTCGTCCTTACGCAACCCGAACACCACGCTGACACAGCCGCCACCCACGACGACGAATGTCGTCCGCAGGTGCCGGCAGGAGAGCCGGCCCATCGAGAAGGAGATCGACATGCCACTCATCCAGACCACCGGGCTGTTCGCGGCCGGGCTCCTGACCACCTCGTCCCTCTTCGCGGGGGCCGCGCCGGCCGCCACCTCCGACGACGGGCCGCGGGTCCCGTGTGGCGCCGTCTGGTCACAGCTCCCCGAGGACCTGCAGGCCGACCTCAAGGCCGTCCGCTCGTTGCCCGCCGGTGAGAAGGCCGGAGCGCTGCGGGAGATCCGCCGCGACGCGCTCGACGGCGACTACGGACCCCGTGTGCGTCGCTTCGCCGAGCGCCGCGTCGGGCGGGTGCGCGCACTCCGTCGAGCCCTGCCGGACGAGATGAAGGCCGACCTGCGCGAAGCCCGGCGCCTCACCGGGAACGACCGTCTCGATGCCTACCGCGAGATCCGCGCCGGTGCATTGGACGGTGAGTACGGCGACCGGGTGCAGGAGGTCGCGGTGAAGGTGCAGGAGCGGCGCGAGGCCTGCCGGGCGTCCTGACCCACACGCGTCCGGGGACCCGGGAGGTCTGGGACGCTTGGACCATGGACTTCACCGGGCCCCTGCGCGACGCACTGCTCGCCGCCGACTTCACCTACGACCGCGTGGCCGAGGCGATCGGCGAGGAGGCCCACCGCGCGCTCGGCCGCAACGAGACCCTCCCTGCGCTGAGGCGTACGACGTCGGGCGGGCCGCTCGATTCCCTCATCCGGCTCTTCCTGCTGCAGACCACAGTGGGTCGCGACGAGGCGGAACGGGCTCTGCCCGGACTGGTCGACCGGCTCTGCAACGCGGGGCTGCTGGAGCAGAGCGTCAGCGAGGTGGCTGCGCGGACGGACTGCCGTCCCTACGCCACCGAGGACCGCGACCTCTGGGTCGTGTCCGACCTGACGCCGGGTCTGGACGGCGCACCCGTTGCGGTCGGGCGCGACCACGTGCTCGGCATCTCGAGCGCGTCGACCAGCCTCGCGCAGCTGACGATGCGTGAGCCGGTGGGCCGCGCGCTCGACCTCGGCACCGGGTGCGGCGTGCAGGCCCTGCACCTCGCCTCCCACGCCGGCCGGGTGGTCGCGACCGACGTCAACGCCCGCGCGCTCTGGATGACGCAGCTCAACGCCGCGCTCAACGGCGTCGAGGTCGAGGTCCGCGACGGGTCCTTCTTCGAACCGGTGGCAGGGGAGCGGTTCGACCTGATCGCCACCAACCCGCCGTTCGTCATCTCCCCGGCGACCGGCGAACGGCTGGTCTACCGCGACTCCGGCCTGCCCGGTGACCGGGTCGTCGAGCACATCGTGCGGACCGGCCCCGATCACCTGAGTGAAGACGGCTGGCTGCAGGTGCTCGCCAACTGGGCGATCGTGGAGGGCCGGCCGTGGGACGAGCGGCTCGGCTCGTGGCTGCGCGAGGACTGTGACGCGCTGGTGGTGCAGCGCGAGACCCTCGACCCGTCGGCGTACGTCGAGCTGTGGCTCAAGGACAGCGGTCACCACGGCGGCCCCGACTACGCCCAGCGCTACGACACCTGGCTCTCCTGGCTGGAGGAGTCCGGCATCGAAGGGGTCGGGTTCGGCTGGATCAACGTCCGTCTCGGGGGCGCCGGGCGTCATGAGCTCCTCGAGTGGCCCTACGACGTCGAGCAGCCCATCGGCCCGGCGATCCACGACTGGGGCACCGGAGCCAGCGACCTGCACGACCTGTCCGATGATCAGCTGCTGGCCCGGACCCTGCGCGCCCGCGAGGACGTCCAGCAGGAGACGGTCGGTCGACCCGGCGCCGAGGACCCGGAGGCGATCGTGCTGCGCCAGCAGCGTGGCTTCCGCCGGGCTCGTACGGCCGACACCGTCGAGGCCGCCTTCCTGGGCGCCTGCGACGGTGATCTCACAGTCGGTCAGCTGTTCGGCGCGCTGGCCCAGCTCACGGACACCGACGCCGGCGAGCTGGAGACCACCTACCTCCCTGTCGTGCGCGAACTGATCGGCGAGGGCTTCCTCGAGGTCAGCGGCTCCTAGGGCCGGCGTGATGTCGGTGTGGGTGAAGTCGTCGCCCGTGAAGAGCAAGGGCTCGCCGGTCACCTTGGCCAAGGCGTAGGACATGCAGTCGCCGTCCTTGATGTTCGTCGTGGCCATGCTCACGATTCCACCTCGGAGGGTAGAAACCGGCGCTCCTCGGCGAGGGACCGGTCCCGCAGCTCGACCAGGTCGCGTCGCACGGTCGCGGAGAGCAGCTCCACCCGCCCCACCGCCGTCAGCGCCGGGGCCCCGATGGCCCAGGGCCGGGCGCTGTTCCAGCCGATCCGGCGTACGTGGCCGAGGACCTGGGTCCCGCAGGCGTTGAGCGAGGTCGTGCCGAGGTGGTCGGCGATCCTGACCTGCGTCACCGGCCCCTCCGGACCGATGGCAGCGTTGGCCTTGCCGACCACCCACGCGATGCCCGCCGCGACCCGGGCGGGCGTCATCCGCTCGGCGAGCTCGGGCAGCCGGTCGCGGGCCAGCAGCAGGCACTCCCGCAGCGGGGCGGCGAGGTCGGACGGGAGCAAGGACTCGCGCAGGTCGGTGAGCAGCTCGTCCGCGACCAGCCACGGCTCGTCCACCACCGCGTCGAGGTGGTCGCGCAGCCGGGGCAGCGCCACGGGGGAGGCGGTCATGGCCAGCAGTGCGTCCCGACTGCCCGCGACCGCGTCGAGCCAGGCCAGGGCCTGGACGTGCCGAGGAAGCGGGGGCGGGCTCGGGACCACCTGGGGGCGGCGGTCCTCGTCGTGGCGGCGGGCGACGTCGGCGTACGTGCTGTCCTCCACCCGCTCGCTCCACGCGTCGACTAGGCGCCCGTCGACGAAGACGAGGTGGCTGAGCCGCCCGGCGTCGGTGAGACGGTCGCGGCGGTCCTGCCAGAGCAGGTGGTCATAGGGGTGGTGGTCGAACATCGGTCCTCCTGGTTGTGGGGCGGGGTCGTGGGCGTGACCACCACCGTCCGGACGGCCCCCGACAGTGGGACGGGGTTGTCCACAGACCGCTGGCCAGGGGGCGCGATCCACAGCCGAGAGGGGCGAAAGTGGCCCGTGATGCCACCGGACACGCCCGGTCCAGACCGGATCCCTGAGGCGAGGTGGACGTAGTCCACGCTGGCCGCGGAACGTCGCCCGGGGTGGCGAAGTGCGGATGTGGCGCTACGGTTGCGGCGCTGGAAGCAACAGAGGGAGCAATCTGAAGTGGCAAAACTCGTCATCGTCGAGTCACCGGCCAAGGCCCGCACCATCGGCGGCTACCTCGGCAAGGACTACGTCGTCGAGTCCTCGATCGGTCACATCCGCGATCTGCCCAACAACGCCGCGGACACCCCGGCCAAGATCAAGGACAAGCCGTGGGGTCGGCTCGCCGTCGACGTGGACAACGGCTTCGAGCCCTACTACGTCGTGCCACGCGACAAGAAGAGCCACATCGCCAAGCTGAAGAAGCTGGTCAAGGAAGCCGACGCCCTCTACCTCGCCACCGATGAGGACCGCGAGGGCGAGGCCATCGCCTGGCACCTCCTCGACGAGCTCAAGCCGCCGAAGGGCCTGCCGGTCCACCGGATGGTCTTCCACGAGATCACCAAGGCCGCGATCCTCGCCGCCGTCGAGAACCCCCGTGAGATCAACGACGACCTGGTGCAGGCCCAGGAGGCGCGCCGCATCCTCGACCGCCTCTACGGCTACGAGGTCTCCCCGGTGCTGTGGCGCAAGGTCATGTCCGGCCTCTCGGCCGGCCGTGTGCAGTCCGTGGCCACCCGCCTCGTGGTCGACCGCGAGCGCGAACGGATCAAGTTCCGCGTCGCCTCCTACTGGGACCTCGACGCCACCTTCGACGCCGGCACCGGCCACGACCCGCGGATGTTCCCCGCCAAGCTCCACAGCGTCGACGACGTCCGCGTCGCCCGCGGCTCCGACTTCGACAACACTGGTGTGCCCAAGGGCAAGGGCGAGCGCGTGCACCTCTCCCGCGCCGACGCCGAGGCGCTGGCCACCGGCCTCAACGACACGTCGTACGACGTCCGCTCGGTCGAGTCCAAGCCCTACCGCCGCTCGCCGTACGCCCCCTTCCGCACCACGACGTTGCAGCAGGAGGCCAGCCGCAAGCTCGGCATGAGCGCCAGCGTGACGATGTCCGTCGCGCAGCGGCTCTACGAGAACGGCTTCATCACCTACATGCGCACCGACTCCACGACGCTCTCGGGCGGCGCGGTCGGTGCCGCACGTGACCAGGTGCGCGAGCTCTACGGCGCCGAGTACCTGCCCGACTCGCCGCGCACCTACGCCTCGAAGGTCAAGAACGCCCAGGAGGCGCACGAGGCGATCCGCCCGGCCGGCGAGTCGTTCCGTACGCCGGCCCAGACGGGTCTGTCGGGTGAGCAGTTCCGCCTCTATGAGCTGATCTGGATGCGCACCGTCGCCTCGCAGATGAAGGACGCGACCGGCAACTCCGTGACGATCCGCATCGGCGGTGCCGCCACCGACGGCCGCGACGTGGTCTTCAGCGCGAGCGGCCGCACGATCACCTTCCACGGCTTCCTCAAGGCCTACGTCGAGGACATCGACGACGCGTCCAAGCGTCGCGACGACGCCGAGACCCGCCTGCCTGCACTGACCCAGGGCGCCCCGGTGTCCGCCGCGACCCTGACCCCCGAGGGCCACGAGACGAAGCCGCCGGCTCGCTATACCGAGGCGACGCTGATCAAGGAGCTCGAGGACCGCGAGATCGGTCGCCCCTCGACGTACGCCTCGATCATCGGCACGATCCTCAACCGCGGCTACGTCTACAAGAAGGGCACCGCGCTGGTGCCGGCCTGGCTGGCCTTCTCGGTCGTCCGCCTGCTGGAGGAGCACTTCCCGCGCCAGGTGTCCTACGAGTTCACCGCCTCGATGGAGGACGTGCTCGACGAGATCGCCAACGGCCAGCGTGACCGCGCCACCGAGCTCGGCCAGTTCTACTACGGCGGCGGCGACGTCGTCGGCCTCAAGACGTTGGTCACCGACCTCGGCGACATCGACGCCAAGGAGATGGCGACCTTCCCGGTCGGCACCCCCGAGGACGGCATCAACCTCCGCGTCGGCCGCTACGGGCCGTACGTCGAGGGGCCGGGCGAGGCGGACGGAGACGGCGCTCCCGTACGGGCCAACGTGCCCGACGACCTGCCGCCCGACGAGCTCACGGTAGCCAAGGCCAAGGAGCTGCTGGCCAACCCCGCCGGCGAGGAGCAGGTCGTCGGCAACCACCCCGACACCGGCCTCCAGATCGTCGCGAAGAACGGCCGCTTCGGCCCCTACGTGACCGAGCTGCTGCCCGAGGACGCCCCCAAGAGCGCCAAGCCGCGCACCGGCTCGCTCTTCAAGTCGATGACCCTCGACACCGTCTCGCTGGACGACGCGGTCAAGCTGCTCGACCTGCCCCGCGTGGTCGGCACCGACGAGGACGGCACCGAGATCACCGCGCAGAACGGTCGCTACGGGCCCTACCTCAAGAAGGGCACCGACTCGCGCTCGCTGACCAGCGAGGACCAGATCTTCGACATCACCCTCGACCAGGCCAAGGCGATCTACGCCCAGCCCAAGCAGCGCGGTCGCGGAGCAGCCACCCCGCCGCTCAAGGAGCTCGGCAACGACCCCGTCTCGGGCCAGCCGGTCGTGGTGAAGGCGGGCCGCTTCGGCGAGTACGTCACCGACGGTGAGTACAACGCGACGCTTCGCAAGGACGACTCGGTCGAGTCGATCACCCTCGAGCGCGCTGCCGAACTGCTGGAGGAACGGCGCCAGCGCGGGCCGGCCAAGAAGGCGGCCAAGAAGGGCGCGAAGAAGGCCCCTGCGAAGAAGACGGCAGCCAAGAAGACCACGGCGAAGAAGACGGCTGCGAAGAAGACGGCTGCGAAGAAGACGGCCAAGAAGGCTGCGGCCAAGAAGTCCTGATTCGGCGTTCGCGCGGAGACGCGCGGGCGTTGCTCCCCCGCCGTGGCCCGACTACGCGGGTGCCCTGGGTCGGGTAGGCACCAATGTCCGCGCGTCTCCGCTGGTCGTGGAAGCGCTGTGGGACCGGGCGAGGGTCAGGACTCGGAGGGGGCGACCGTCTCCTGCTTGGCGGTCTTGAGCTCGAGGATGGCGCCCACCACCCAGGCGACCCCGGCGAAGAGCGTGAGGTAGAGGCCGATCGCCGCAGCACCATTCATGTCGAGGAACCCGATCAGTGCGACAAGGGCCGCGAAGACCAGAGACGCGATGAGGCCGGCCTTCTCCGGAATCTTCACCGAGCCCAGCAAGCCCGTGCGGGCGGCCAGGGCCGCCGCACCCAGCAGCGCGAGGATCAGGGTGAGCACTCCATCTCCGCTGATTCCGTTCACGCTGTAGCCGAAGAGGGACACCCACGGCAGGAAGGCGCTCAGCGCCACCACGAGGATGGCGATGCCGGAGATGCGCTGCGGGGTGGAGAAGCGGGAGAGATCCATATCGCAAACGCTAGAAGGCAAGTGCTCGTCGTGTGGCCGTTTCGCAAAGATGCCCTTGACGCGAGGTCTCCGGGTCTCCGGCCACGGCCCCTCGGGTCGGATCGCCGGCGGCTGGACCTTCCTGCTCCGCTGACGTTTCGCGGTGCTGGGCCCGGTGTGGGTTCGCGCCCGTAGGGTGTGCCCGTGAGCGCCGGAGTCTTCTCAGAGCACGGCCTCTTCGTCTGCTTCGAGGGCGGCGAGGGGGCGGGCAAGTCCACCCAGTCGTTGCTGCTGCGCGACTGGCTGGTCGAGCGCGGCCGCGCCGTGCTGCTGACCTTCGAGCCGGGCGACACCGAGGTCGGCAAGGAGCTGCGCCGCATCGTGCTCGACCCGGCCACCGGCGAGCTGTCCGACCGCACCGAGGCGCTGCTCTACGCCGCCGACAAGGCCGAGCACGTCGACCACGTCGTGCTGCCGGCGCTCGATCGCGGCGAGGTGGTCATCACCGACCGCTACGTCGACTCGACCCTGGCCTACCAGGGGGCCGGTCGCACGCTCGACGTCGCCGAGGTGGAGGCCGTCGCCCGCTGGGCCACGGGTGACCTGCGCCCGCACCTCACCGTCGTGCTCGATCTCGCGCCGGAGGCGGGGCTCGGGCGCTTCGACGGGCGCGACCGGATCGAGGGGCAGTCGCTCGAGTTCCACCAGCGGGTCCGTCAGGGGTTCCTCGACCTCGCGGCCGCCGACCCCGACCACTACGTCGTCCTCGACGCCCGCGCCCCGATCGAGGAGATCGCCGCCGCGATCCAGGCGCGCATCGCCCCGCTGCTGGAGCAGGCATGACCACCGCCACCAGCTCCGTGTGGGCCGACCTCGTCGGGCAGCGCTCGACGATCGAGGTGCTGCGCGAGGCGGCGAACGGCCACGGCATGACGCACGCCTGGCTCTTCACCGGTCCGCCGGGATCGGGTCGCTCCAACGTCGCGATGGCCTTCGCCGCTGCCCTGCAGTGCAGGCAGGGTGGCTGCGGCGAGTGCCAGGACTGCCGGACGGTGCTGGCCGGCTCGCACCCCGACGTGAGCGTGACCCGGTCGGAGACCTCCACTCTCTACATCAAGGACATCCGCGAGCTCGTGGGGCGATCGGCGCTCGCGCCGTCGCACGGCCGCTGGCAGGTCATGGTGATCGAGGACGCCGATCGGCTCGGCGACCCCGACCACTCACGGGGCACCGGCAACGCGCTCCTCAAGGCGATCGAGGAGCCGACCCCCAAGACGGTGTGGCTGCTGTGCGCCCCCACGGTGCGAGACGTGCTCCCGACGATCCGGTCGCGCTGCCGCACCCTGACCCTGGCAACGCCGGGCACCGACGACGTTGCGCGCTTCCTGAGCCGACACGACGGCATCTCCGAGACCGTGGCGAGCTTCGCGGCGCGCGCAAGTCAGGGCCACATCGGGCGGGCCCGCGCCCTGGCGCTCGACGAGAGCACCCGCACGCGTCGCCGCGAGGTGGTGAGCATCCCGGCCCGGCTGACGTCGCTGGGGTCGTGCATGACCGCGGCCACCAACCTCGCCGAGCTCGCCAAGGAGGAGACCGAGGCGATCACCGCCGAGACCAACGCCGCCGAGGTCAAGGAGCTGCAGTCGATCTTCGGCTCCGAGCGCAAGGACACCGCCTCCCGGGCCTACCGCGCCGCTCTCTCCGACCTGGAGAAGATGCAGAAGCAGAAGGCCAAGCGTCGCGTGCTCGACGTCATCGACCGGGCGCTGATGGACCTCGTCTCGGTCTACCGCGACGCCATCGCACTCGCCGTGGGGGCTCCGGGGCTGCTGGTCAACGAGGAGCTCCGCGGCGACGTCGCCGTCCTCACGCGCGCCGCTTCCCCCGAGGAGCTGCTACGGATGATCGACGCCGTCTTCAACGCCCGCGAGCAGATGCTGGAGTTCAACGTGCCGCCACAGCTGGCGCTGGAGTCAATGGCGGTCGCGCTGCGCCTGCCCGGAGGTCGTCAGTGAAGAAGGTCCTCGCCGTGATCGCGGTGTTCGCCCTGGCGTTGAGCACCTTCGTCGCGGTGGGCCTCGCGCTGCAGGGCGGCTCGAACGGCACCCCAAGCGCGCGTCCCACGCCCACGCCCTCGCCGACCACGCCGCCGCCACCCTCGGTGACGCAGCCACCCGCCGCCGCGCTGACCGAGCTCTACTCCCAACGCATCGACTGGTCGCCGTGCACGACCAACGCCGATCACGACTGCGGCACCCTCGCCGTGCCGATCGACTATGCCGACCCCGAGGGCGAGACGTTCGAGCTCGCCCTGCTGCGGGTGCCCGCGACCGGCAGGCGCGTCGGCTCGATGGTGGTCAACCCGGGGGGCCCCGGCGCCCCCGGCACGTCGTACGCCGCTGCCGGCGGCCGGGTCTTCCGCGAGCCGCTGCTGCAGAGCTTCGACCTCGTCGGTTTCGACCCCCGCGGCACCGGTCGCTCCAACCCGGTCGACTGCCTGAGTGACGCCCAGCTCGACGACTACCTCGCGGTGGACCCGACGCCGGACACCCCGGCGGAGAAGGCTTCCTACAAGGCATCCGTCCTGTCGTACGGCGCCGCGTGCGTCGCCGGCTCGGGGCCGATCCTCGGCCACGTCACCACCATCGAGGCGGCCCGCGACATGGACGTGCTGCGGTCCGCGCTCGGCGAGGAGACCCTGACCTACTTCGGCGCCTCGTACGGCACCAAGCTCGGCGCGACGTACGCCGAGCTCTTCCCCGACCGGGTCGGGCGCTTCGTCCTCGACGGCGCGGTCGACGTCTCACTCGACTCCACCGCGATGGCGATCGACCAGGCCGCGGGCTTCGAGACCGCGCTGCGCGCCTACGTGCAGAACTGCCTCGACTCGACCGACAACTGCTTCCTCGGCGACACCGTCGACGAGGGGTTGGCCACGATCACCGACCTGATGGACTCGATCGAGGAGGAGCCGCTGCCGGCGGGCGACCGCGAGCTGCAGGTCGGCAACGCGTTCTACGGCATCATCACGCCGCTCTACAACCGCGACTACTGGTTCCTGCTGAGCACGGCGCTGTCCTCGGCGCTCGAGGGCAAGGGGTCGGCGCTGATGCAGCTGGCCGACGCCTACGCCTCGCGCAACCCCGACGGGTCGTACGCCGACAACTCGATCGAGGCCAACTACGCGATCAACTGCCTCGACGACCCGACCGCCGTGCCGTTCAAGAAGGTGCCGTCACTGTTCGGGGCCTTCGAGGAGGCCTCGCCGACCTTCGGTCGCATCTTCGCCTGGGCGATGACCGGGTGCCGCGGCGTCGAGGTCGAGTCCAGCGAGGAGCCGCTGGAGATCCGAGGCGAGGGTGCCGCGCCGATCCTGGTGCTCGGCACCACCCGCGACCCGGCCACACCGATGAAGTGGGCCGAGGCCCTGGCTGCGCAGCTCGACTCCGGCGTGCTCGTCCGGCGCGACGGCGACGGCCACACGGCCTACAACTCCGGCAACGGCTGCATCGACGTGATCGTGGAGGACTACCTCATCGACGGGACGGTCCCAGACAACCCGACGAGCTGCTGAGCACCCCGTCCCCGTGGTCGCGGAAGGACGAAGTCCTGTCACGAGGCCTTCAGGCCACCGCTGGCTGAGCAGCGAGCGGGGCGGCGTGTCGAGTCCAAAGGCCCGTGATGCGCGCACGGAGACGAGGACCTTCGGCCCTGCTGCCTCGCTCGCCACAGACCTAGCGTGGACGTATGCCCGCACCCGTCGCCGCGCGCTGCCCGCTGCGCCCCGGAGACTTCTGCACGCTGTGCGTGCCCGGCGCGACCGGGCCGGAGGACTGTCCGACGGTCGCCGAGGTGATGCGTGACCCGGCCCTGCGCGAGCGACTTGCCGAACTGCGACGCGAGGCCCGCTCGGCCACAGGCTGACCTGCGGGGCGGAGCGAGCCTCGGTGGTGCTGCGTCAGCTCTCCAGCGCGGCGTCGAGCGTGATCTCGACCCCGGTGAGCGCCTTGCTGATGGGGCAGGTCGCCTTGGCCTTCTCGGCCGCGGCCTGGAAGCCCGCCTCGTCGAGCCCCTCGACCTCGCCGCGGACGGTGAGGAGGATGCCGGTCACTCTCAGGCCGCCGTCCGCCTCGTCTGCGCCGAGCGTCACGTCGGCTGTGACCTCGAGTGATTGCGGGGTGCCGCCCGCTTCGGCGATGAGGGCGGAGAACTGCATGGCGTAGCAGGAGGAGTGGGCCGCGCCGACGAGCTCCTCAGGGCTGGTCGTGCCGTTCGCCTCGTCTGCGGTGCGCTTGGGGAACGACACGTCGAACGTGCCGGCACCGGAGCTGGAGAGCTCGACCTGACCGGCGCCGTCCATGAGTCCGCCGTTCCAGGCAGTGCGTGCGGTGCGTGTGGGCATGATGTCTCCTGAGATGTGGTGGGTGCGTGCGCTTCCGAAGGTATCCGGTGCCGCCCGGGCCCCGGATTTCGATCCGGGCCTGCGCTCTCCGTATACTCGCCCGCGGTCCACCGAGCGTGCTCGGCAGGCCACGCCGCCTTAGCTCAGTCGGTAGAGCGAGTCACTCGTAATGACTAGGTCATCAGTTCGATTCTGATAGGCGGCTCGAGACGCCCCGGGGACCCGAGACCCCGGGGCGTCTTCTGCGTCTGCCCCGCGGGCTGAGGTTCGAGGTCGTCCTCGATGCCCGCGTCCCACCGGGCTCGTCCGCGTGCGCTGCCCATGCGCGCAGGAACGGGTGAGAGTGACACAAAATGGGTATATCGGTCAAGTTCATCAAGATCTGGTCAAGTTTCGGTCGTTCCGGTGTTAGCGTACGCCGGTACCTGTCTAGACCCCCGGGTGATGAGTGGTTGTGCGCCGTCGCTCTGAGGGGTGACGACCAGGACTTGCGGCCCCAGAGGGGCACGAACCGAGGACGAGGATGTGCGCCTTTTCTGGCGCCTCCGATGCGCCCCGGGGACCAGTCGCCCGGAAGACCCGTATGCCACCGATAGCAATCTGGAGAAAATCCCCCATGAAGTCCCATCTCACTGACGCGCGCTCGGCGCGTCCCAGGATGGCGTTCGCCCTGCTGGCCACCATCACGGCCGCGGCGCTCGCCGTCCTGCCTCTCGCCACCGCGGCCCCGGCCCCGGCCCAGGACCCGAAGGCAGTCGCCGTGGCCCCCGCGCCGTCGTACGGCATCTGGTCCGACTCGACCGTTCCCGCGAGGCCATCCTCCAAGAAGACGAACACCGTCAACTTGGGCCTGGTGTTCAGCAGTGCCACTGCTGGCCGGCTGCGCGGTGTGCAGTACTACGCCGCCGGCGCCAACCGCCGCGCCACGACCGGCTGGGTATGGAATGCCGCCGGCCGCCGGATCGCCTCGGTCACCTTCCCGAGGACGTCGACGGATGGCTGGAAGACCGCCTGGCTCAGCTCGCCCGCGAAGATCCGTGCTGGGAAGAAGTACACCGTCTCGTACCGCGCACGCAACGGCCGCTACGCGAAGCAGGCTCGCGTCTTCGTCAACGGCCGGACGCTGTCCGCGCACGGCTTGACCGCCCACCGAGGCACCTTCAAGCACGGCAGGGGTCGACCCGCCCGTAAGTCGCGGGGCTCGCACTACTTCATCGACGTCCTCTTCGCTCCCTCGACCCCCCCCGACCGACGCCGACGCCCACTCCGACGCCGACGCCGACGCCCACTCCGACGCCGACGCCGACCCCGACGCCGACGCCGACGCCCACGCCGACGCCGACGCCGACGCCGACTCCGACGCCGACGCCGACGCCGACCCCGACCCCGACGCCGACCCCGACGCCGACGCCGACCCCGACGCCGAACCCTGATCCGACCGGTCCGCCCCAGGCGGCCGACTTCCCCACCCCCAGCTCCGTCGGCCCTGCCGTCGAGCCCACCGACGTCTACGCCGGCCCCTGCACGATCACGACCGCCAACCTGGTGATCGAGGGCAAGATCGTCAACGGCCCGGACACCGCCCTGGTCGTCGATGCGGTCGGAGTCGTGATCCGCGACTCGGTGGTCAACGGCGGCGTCTACACCGACTTCGGCCACGGCGCGACGGAGGCCGAGAACGACACCCACCCGCGCGTGTTCACCATCGAGTCCTCGCGGATCTACAGCGGCACCACCGGCAGCAACAACCGAGCTCTGGGGTATGCCCACTACAAGGTGACCAACTCGCTGATCCAAGGCGCGCAGAGCGGAGCGTGGGCGCACAACAAGGTCGTCCTGGTCGGCAACTACATCACCACCGATGGCACCTCGAGCCACCAGTCGGGGATGCGGATGCTGAAGAACTCCACTCTCCGAGGGAACACGCTGTTCTGCAAGCCGTCCGGCTCCGACGCCGACGGCAACTGCTCGGGCGACACCGTGTTCTACCGCGAGTTCGGCGTGCCCGTGAACCTGACGATCGACGGCAACTACTTCCGCTCGACGAAGTCCGAGTCCGGCCAGGGCCAGTGGTTCGCAACCCGGTTCGTCGACTGCTACCGCACCGACGACTGCGTGAACATCAAGGCGACCGGCAACCTGTTCGACCGTGGACAGGGCACCGATGGCGGGGAGTTCCCCAACGACGCCGGTGACGTGTGGTCCGGCAACTACTGGACTGACGGCGTACCCGCGCTGTCCGGCCAGTCCCGCTAGGGAGGGCGCGGGCCGGGCTGGCTCCACGCCTGCCTCTCGACGAGTGGGGCGCTGACCTGCGGGACGGAGGTCTCTGCAGGTCAGCGCGCGTCACCCACCGGACGAAGCACTGCACGGGACCAGCAGGCCTCCAGGGCTCGACCCCTGAGCCAGCGGTCACGCCAGCCGACCCGGCCGGCTGCACACGGATTCAACACACGGGTCCGGGGACCGGATGCCCCCCGGGGACCCCGAGGCCCGGGGGCGTCTTTGCGTCTCGCTGTGGTCTCCTGGTCAACTGCTCCTCAGCAACCGGACGAGTGCCGTGTATCCCCGCATCTGAGCGTGGCGGAGCGCGCTGACTCCGTCCTTGTCGGGCATCGCCGGGTCGGCGCCGGCGGCTAGCAGGAGGGCGACGATCTGCTCGTGGTCCGGGCCTCCGTCGCCGAGGATGACGGCTTCGAGGAGCGCGGTCCAGCCGAGCTGGTTGACGTGGTTGACGTCGATGTCCGTCTTCAGCACCCGACGCACGTAGTCGACGTGACCCCGTTCGCTGGCGGGGATGAGCGAGGTGCCGCCGTAGCGGTTGAGGAGCCCCAGGTCGGGTGTCGCGGGGAGCAGCGCCTCGAGCATCGGCACGCTGCCGGTGACGCCCGTGACCAGCCATGGTGTGTCGTGCTGGTGGTCCAGGGCATCGGGGTCGGCGCCCATGGCGACGAGCAACCGGGCGACGTCGACGCGATCTTCGGTGACGGCGAGCAGCAGTGGCGTGTGCCGGAGTGCGTCACGGGTCTCGATGTCCGCGCCCGCCCGCAGGGCACGCGCGACAGCGTCGGCGTCGCCTCGCTCGGCCGCGCTGAGGAGTGCGGCGTTCGGGCGAGCGATCTGGGCTGGGTCGAGAGCGGCGCGGAGCACCGTTTCCAGGGCGGGGTAGCGCCGTTGTTCGGCCATCTCCAACGCGGTGAGGCCCTCGTTGCGTGACGGGCGGTTCAGCTCGACGCCGCCTGCCACCAGGACCCGCACGGTGTCGACGTAGTCGGTGGTGTCCTTGCCCAGCCAGATCGCCTCATGAAGCGCCTGGTAGCCGATCCGGTTCACGTGGTCGCGGTCGATGCCCTCCTGCAGCAGGCGACCGACGACCAGCGAGTGCCCACGCTCGGCCGCGCGGATCAGGCCGGTGCCGTTCCAGCTGTCCTTGTCGTTCACGCGTGCTCCGTGCGCGAGGGTCAGCTCGAGCAGCTCGGTATGGCCCTCACTCGTCGCGATCAGGTACGCCGACTGCTGCGTATCGTCCTTGTCGTTCACGTCTGCACCACGCTTGACCAGCGTTGCTGCCCGGTCCACGTCGTCGGCCCAGGCGGCCTCACGCACCTGCTCGTCGAGTTCGGCCTGCTCTGTCTCGCTCCGGATCGCGGGCTTCGCCATGTCCTTGCTCTTCGGCTCGGGACCGTCGTTCGGATCGGTCGAGGCGGCGGTGGGCGTCGACCGGGCCGAAGCGTCTCGGGCTTCGGCGCCCCCGCACTGCATCCCGTCAGGGCGATGGCGGCTGCGCCGGTGGCCACCAGACGAGTCAGCGCGCTCCGGTCATCAGGTCCTCAGTGTCTCCGGTGGGCCCGGTCCCGAGCAAACGGGTTCGCCAGGACCTCGTAGGGCAGTGAAGCGACCGGCATAGTGCACTGATTGAGTGCGTTGATCCCACGAACCCGTCCTCGAGGAAGGACACCCTGATGCGTGCTGTGGTCTACACCGAGAGCGGCAGCTCCTCCGTGCTCGAGCTGGTCGAGCGGGAGGTCGCGGAGCCCGGCCCGGGGGAGGTCCGGGTGCGGATCGTCCGCGCCGGGGTCAATCCGACCGACTGGAAGTTCCGCGCCGGGGGCATGGGCGGGCTCGCCTTTCCCGAGATCGTGCCCGGCCAGGACGGGTCCGGCGTGATCGACGCCGTGGGCCCTGACGTCACGGACCTCGCGGTCGGGGACCGGGTCTGGACGATACTGGCCCAGCACACCCGTCCCGGCGGCACGGCGCAGGAGTACGTCGTCCTCCCGGTGGCCAACGTCGCCGCGCTGCCCGACCCGGCGTCGTACGACGTGGGCGCCTCCCTCGGCGTCCCGGCGGTCACCGCGCACCGTGCCCTGACCACCTCCGAGCACGGCCCCGCCCGGCTCGCGCCCGGAGCCCTCGCCGGGATGACCGTGCTCGTCGCGGGTGGGGCCGGCGCGGTCGGCAACGCCACGATCCAG
Organism: uncultured Actinomycetota bacterium; assembly: GCA_963843815.1. GTDB lineage: Bacteria > Actinomycetota > Actinomycetes > Propionibacteriales > Nocardioidaceae > Nocardioides. The sequence goes on from CAWJLX010000010.1 coordinate 492,165, forward strand.
CTCGCCAGGTGGGCGGGCGCGACCGTGATCAGCACGGTCAGCAGCACGGAGAAGGCCGACCTCGCGAGGGCCGCCGGCGCCCAGCACGTCGTGAACTACCGCGAGGGCGACACCGTTGCCTCGATCCGCGACCTGGCCCCGGACGGGGTCGACATCGTCGTCGAGGTGGCACCCGCGCAGAACCTGCGGCTCGACGTGCAGGTGATCAAGCCGCGCGGGACGATCGCGATCTATGCCAACAACGGTGGCGACGAGGTGACCCTCAGCGTCCGCGAGACGTTCTCGACCAACGCGCGTTTCCAGTGGGTGCTGCTCTACACCGTCGGGCAGGCGGCTCTGCGAGCAGCGGCCGAGGACATCACGACGGCGGTCGCTGACGGCGGGTTCGGGGTCGGCGACGAGCACGGCCTGCCGGTGCACCACTACCCGCTCGAGCAGACAGCCGACGCGCACGCCGCGGTCGAGGACGGCGCCGTCGGCAAGGTGCTGATCGACCTGGCCGAGGCCTGAGCCTGCTTCAGAACAGCTGCGGCACGAACGACTGCTCGTGCATCGGCGTCCGTACGTAGGGGATCGCCTGGACCTCCGGGAGCACGACGGGGTCGGGTGCCACGTCCTCGTAGTCGAACTGGGCGAGCAGGTGGCTGATGCAGTTGAGCCGGGCTGCCCTCTTGTCGTCGGACGGTACGACGTACCACGGAGCCTGCTTGATGTCGGTGTACTGGAAGGTGGTGTCCTTGGCCATCGAGTAGCGGACGTAGAGCTCACGCTCGGCGAGGTCCATGTCGGACAGCTTCCACCGCTTGAGGGGCTCGGCGTTGCGCGCCTCGAAGCGACGCTGCTGCTCCTCGGCGCTGACCGAGAACCAGTACTTCAGCACCACGGTGCCCGAGCGGACCAGCATCCGCTCGAACTCGGGGCAGCTGCGGAGGAACTCCTGGTGCTCGTCCTCCGTGCAGAAGCCCATCACCCACTCGACGTTGGAGCGGTTGTACCAGCTGCGGTCGAACAGGACCATCTCTCCCGCGGCCGGCAGGTGCTCGACGTAGCGCTGGAAGTACCACTGGGTGCGCTCGCGGTCGGTCGGCTTGGGGAGCGCGACGATCCGCACGGTGCGCGGGCTGGTGCGCTCGGTGATCCGCTTGATCACACCACCCTTGCCCGCCGATCCGCGGCCCTCGAAGATCACGAGGACCTTGAGGCCCTGGGACTGGATCCAGTACTGCAGCAGCACCAGCTGCTCCTGCAGGCGCTGCATCTCGGCGTCGTAGACCGACGACCGCAGACGGCCCTTGCTGGTGTAGCGATCGTCGTGGGTGCGGTCGGGACCGTGCGGGGTGTCGCCCATGTCGCCTCCTGTCGGCGCACTCATCGTCGCGCCGCCGGGCTCGTCCGGCAAGCGCTCCACCGCGCCCGCAGGCGATCGCCGATCTCCACGACGTCAGGATCCGGCCGCAGGTCGACGCCCACCCGGTGGGGGTCGCTCAGCCGGCGAGGCGGTTGAGCACCGCAGTCATGTCGTCCTCGGTGTCCCTGCCGACCTTCTCGAAGATCACCTTCATGACCGGGGCGGCCAGCTTGGCCATCCCCTTCATCTCGATGACGGCCTCATAGGTGACGCGGCTGCCGGAGCCGTCCGGCCCGGGGAAGACGGTGATCGTGTCGGTGGAGGTCGCGGTCTCGTTGTGGCCCTTGAACACGATCGTCTCGGCGGTCAGCGACTCGAGCGTGTAGTCCAGCTCGGTGCTCACGCCCGCGATCTTCGAGACGTTGTGCCACGTCGACCCGACGGTCACCGGACCCGCGTCGATGCGGGTGCACGACTCGGTGCCGGGGTCCCACTCCTCGGCGTGGGCGAAGTCCTTGAGGTAGTCCACCACCACGGCGGGCTCGGGGTGGACGTCGAAGGTGCGGCTCACGGTGGTCATGGCTCGACACTAGGCACCCGCGCCTGGCCGCGACACCTCCTGTCGGGTGCGGGAGGTGGTGGCGTCCGGTGCAGATGCACTGTCGCTGGTGGGGTTCGGCTCCGTGTCAGAATGGGAGCCATGGCCGGTCTGGACACCCCTCCACTGTCGGACCAGCTGTGCTTCGACCTCTACGCCGCCTCGCGAGCCGTGACTGCGGCCTACCGGCCGGTCCTGACCGAGCTCGGGCTGACCTACCCGCAGTACCTCGTGCTGATCGTGCTCTGGGAGCGGGAGAGCTGCACGGTGCGCGACATCGCCGACGCCCTGCGTCTCGACCACGGGACCCTGACCCCGCTCCTCAGGAGGATGGAGCAGGGCGGACTCGTGGACCGGCGCCGCGACCACGACGACGAGCGCTTCGTGGTGGTCTCACTCACCGCCCGGGGCGCGGCGCTCCGCACCCATGCCACCCGGATCCACTGCGACATGAAGGATGCCCTCGCCCTCGGCGAGCAGGAGTTCGCCGACCTGCAGGAGACCCTGCGCACCCTCACCGCCCGCGTCAGCTGATCGCCCGTCCGCGCACGACGCGAGCGTGCTGCTTTCACCCCGGGTGTCACGATGAAGGTCATGCAGACCACTGAGCGTCGCCCCGCCTGGCAGCAGGCGGCGCTGCTCACGGGCGGGTTCGTCGCGGTGCTCTGGGTCCTCGAGATCTTCGACGCCGCCTCGGGCCACCCGTTGGACGCGTACGGCGTCCAGCCCCGCACCGAGGACGGACTGGTCGGCATCGCCGTGGCGCCCCTGCTGCACTTCGGCTTCGACCACCTGGTGAGCAACACCGTGCCCGCCCTGGTCCTCGGGTTCCTGACCCTCGCGACGGGCGTCGCACGCGGCCTGCTCGCGACCGCGATCATCTGGGTCGTCGGCGGGCTCGGCGTCTGGGTCTTCGCCCAGCCCGGGAGCAACCACGCGGGCGCCTCGGTCCTGATCTTCGGGTGGATCGTGTTCCTCGTCGTACGTGGCTTCCGCAACCGCCGCTCGAGCGAGATCCTCATCGGCGTCGCCGTCTTCCTGCTCTACAGCGGCGCGCTGCTCGGTGTGCTGCCCGGGCAGCCCGGCGTCTCGTGGCAGGGGCACCTCTTCGGTGCGGTGGGCGGGTTCCTGGCGGCGTGGGTGTTGACGCCCCGCGATCGCAGCGAGGCGCGCCTCACCTACTGATCGGCGGCCGGCCCGGCTGGGGTCGTCGTCGGCGGTCCAGAAAAAGGTCGACACACGTCGCATGGAATCCGCGATCGCGGGTAACAAGCCTCACGTCCAGGCCGCCTCGCCGCGACCTGGACGGCCAGCTGCGAGACCCGCCGGGGACACCTCCCGTACGCCGTGTGAGGGGTCCCCGGCGCTCTGCGGGGACCAGGCCTCAGCGGCGCCGGAGGGGGCTGTCGGCGAGCCGCGTCAGCAGGTCCCGGGGGCCGTCGTACACCCATGACGCTCCGGCTGAGCGCAGGCGTTCGGCCCCGATGCCCCCACTGCGCAGCCCGATGCACCGCCCGCCGGCCGCCTCGGCGGACATGGCGTCCCACGCCGAGTCACCCACGACGATCGGCTGGCCGCCCCCGACGCGGGAGACGGCCAGGTCGACCATGTCCGGAGCAGGCTTGCTGGGCGCCCCGTCCGAGCTGGTCACGACCGTGCTCAGATGCCCGCGAACCTCGAGGAGGTCGAGGAACTCCTCGACCAGGCCGGCCTCGGACGAGCTGGCCAGGACGACGCGATGTCCGCTGGAGGCCAGTGCCTCCACCAGCTCCGAGGCACCATCGAGCGGGCAGATCGTGCGCAGCCCGGAGCGGAAGTGCTGGTCGTGGAGGTCCCTGACGTCGTCGCCCACCGCGGCCTCGGCGGCGTCGCCGGCCACGTGCGCGACCAGTCGGTCGCCGCCCATGCCGATGGCCTCGTGGATCAGGACGGAACCCACATGGCGACCGACGTCACGGAATGCTGCCTGCCACGCGACGACGTGCTGGTAGACGGAATCGACGAGGGTGCCGTCCAGGTCGAGGACGACGACGGGATGATGCAGTTCCGGAGCCACGCCGATGACGTACCCGGACACCCGCAGACCCATGTGTCTGCCGCCCGCACGCCCGGGCGGGTGTGGTGGAAGCTGGTGCCGCAGTGGACGATTGAGTGGTCAGATGCCCCACCGGGATTGTCGAGGGGGACACGTGGAGTTGCTGCCCCAGAGCAGAGAGGCCCTGGACGAGTACGTCACGCCGTCCGTCGATGACGTGGAGAGCTTGCTCCGGGTGATCGAGGGCTGGGCCGTGCGATCCGTCCCCGAGTGCGTCGCGCTGAGCGTCACCATGCTCGACGACGACCTGACCTTCACGCTGGTCGACACCACGTCGAGCCGCGAGGGCGCCATCGTCTCGCTGTCGCCGGACAGCGGACCACTGCGTCCGGCGGACGCAGTCGACCGGCACGCGCTCGACGAGGGCGACTGGGCCGAGATGGCTCGTGAGCGGGCCTTCGAGGGGATCGCGAGCACCGTCTGCCTCCCTGTCGTCGAGGACGGTCGCGCCGTGCTCAACATCGACCTCTACGCCTCGACCGCCCATGCCTTCAGCGACCGCATCGACGGCCTGGTGTCCGCGCTGGGCGCGTGGCAGGCCGGTGCGGTCACCAACGCCGACCTCGGGTTCGAGACCCTGCGCAGGGCCGAGGCGGCGCCCGAGCGACTGCGCGACCAACGCATCGTGGACGTCGCAGTCGGCCTGCTGGCAGCCACCGTGGGCGTGACGACGGACGACGCCCTGACCCTGCTGCACCGGGCCGCCGAGCATGCCGGGATCACCGAGGCCCAGGCTGCCGCCGTCGCCCGGCAGCTGCTGGCGTAGTCCGTTCGGGCGGGGGCGCATACACCCCGCCCATCGGGGTACTGCCACGCCATGGACAGACACAGCGTTTCCTCGGCCCGCCACGTCAAGGTGGCGATCATGGACGAGAGTGAGCTCGTCGTGCACGGAGTCCGCGCCATGCTCGAGCCGCACTCCACCTACGTCACCGTGGTGCCGCACCGCACCGAGGGCGTCGCGCCCCTGTGCGACCTCACTCTCTACGAGCCCTCCGCGCACCGGCGTACGACGACGGGGGTGCGGCCGATGCCGCAGCGATTCCCGACCCGCATGGTCGCCTTCGGCTGGGACTGCAGCCCGGAGGCCGTGTCGACCGAGATGTCCCGAGGCGCGGCCGGCTTCATCAGCAAGTGGCTCCCGGCACGACGCCTCGTCCGCAACCTGCTGCTGATCTCCGAGGGCCGCGTCGTCGTCGACGCCTGGGCCGGGCAGGTCGATGCGAGTCGACCGACTGCGGAGAAGTGGCCGTTGACGCATCGGGAGACCGAGGTGCTGTCGATGATCGCGTCGGGCCTCGCCAATCGGGAGATCGCCGAGGAGACGAACCTCAGCATCAACTCGGTGAAGTCCTACATCCGCGGTGCCTACGCCAAGATCGAGGTCACGTCCCGCTCACAGGCAGTCCTCTGGGCGATCCAGCACGGGCTCCTCGTCTCCGGCGAGTCCGACGCCACGGGACCGCGCATGTCCGCACAGTCGATCCGCGCCTGACCGAGGTCGATCAGGGCGACTCCGCAAGGGCTTCGCTACCTTTCGTACTCGGGGTGGTCCTCGACATCAGCAGGCCGGGCCTCGTGCCCCTCGCGACCGCGGGTGCGGCGCAGCTCCTTCATCTCCGCCTCGAACACGTGACGCCGGCCCTGCACCAGCTCGTCGAGGGCACGCTGCTGCAGCTCCTTCGCGCGGGCATAGAAACCGTCGTCGTAGGCCTCGACCATCTGGAACGACCACATGCCCGGGATGGGGTTGCCGCCGAGCACGTCACGGTCCAGCGCGGCGGCGAGCTCGCCGTGACCCGCCTCGCGCATCATGTCGGTCGCCTCCTCGAGGGTGCTCTCGGCGCTACCCATGAGCCGGTGGAAGGCGTAGAGGTGCCCGCGGGCGTCCTCGACGTGGTCGAGAGCGGCGGAGAGCTTGCCGAGAGCCTCGACGGTCTCGTCGCTGACCCCGTCGGGTCGCCGGTGCTCGGGCGAGGGCTGGTCGGTCATGCGTCCAGCCTGACACCGCTGCTCGCGGCACTACCACCTTCCCAGGGGCGACCCGGAGGAATGGCCGCGTGATTCCTGGGTACTGGGGTCGCATGATCGCCGCGCACCTGCACCGGAGGGAGTGACCCCGTGAGGATGCCCAAGCCACGAGGACGCCTGAGCGGGTGGGTGGCGTGCCGCCTCGCTGACGTCGCTGCGCACGACCCGCACGGTGCCGCTCCCGACGCCGACTCCTGGGAGGACGAGTGCATTGCCCTCTGGGCGCTCCACGAGCTGTCCTACCGGGGTTTCGAGGACGCCTCCGACGAGGCTGAGCGTGATCCGGAGGTGCTCCGTGTGCGCCACGACCTCGAGCACGCGCTGGAGGAGCGCCTGCGCTCCCGGTGGGCCGCCACGGACGCGGCTGGCACCGACACGGCTCCTGCCCACGTGCCGGCGGCGCTGGAGGCGTTGGCGGCCGCGGACGAGGGGCCCTCGCTCGCCGATCACGTACGCCGGCGGGCCGACCGTGACCAGGTCCTGGACCTGCTGCGACAGCGCTCGGTCTACCAGCTCAAGGAGGCCGACCCGACGACCTGGGTCGTGCCTCGGCTCCCGGTGCGCGCGAAGGCGGCGCTGATGGAGCTGCAGTTCGACGAGTACGGCAACGGGAACCCCAACCGGCTGCATGCCCACCTCTTCGCCCGCGGCATGGAAGCCGTCGGCCTCCGCTCGGAGTACGGCGCCTACGTCGACGACGCCCTCCCCGAGACGCTCGAGCTCAACAATGCGCTCTCCCTCTTCGGCCTGCAGCGGCGCCTGCGCGGAGCGGCCATGGGGCACCTGGCGGCGTTCGAGATGTCCAGCTCGCTGCCCGCGCGCAAGATCGCGCAGGGTCTGGAACGGCTGGGGCTGGACGGTGCGATGGTCGACTACTACGACGAGCACGTCGAGGCGGATGCCATCCACGAGCAGCTGGCCGCCCGCGACATCTGCGGCACCCTCGCCGAGGACGAGCCCGACCAGACGGCGGAGATCCTCTTCGGGGCGTTCACCTGCCTCGACCTCGAGTCCAGGGTCGCCGTGGCGCTGTTCGACTCGTGGGGTGTGGAGGCGTGAGCGACGGCTTCGACCACCCCGACGTGGTGCTCTGTCCCCACGGCCCGATGCTCGTGCGCGGTGCCACCTCGATCCAGGACGCGGAGGGGACGGTGCACCCCGTCGAGCGAGCGGTGGTGGCGCTGTGCCGCTGCGACAAGTCGAGCCGGCTGCCGTGGTGCGACGGCACCCACAAGGTCATTCCGCGGAGGTAGTCCGCCGCACGCGTGAGATGGCCCGGGTGCGATGGTGCCACAGGGCTGCGCGGGCTGCGTTGGCCCCCGCCGCACCGTGCACGCCCCCGCCGGGATGGGCCGAGGCCGATCCGAGGAAGAGGCCGGCGACCCCGGTCGAGGCACGCCCGCGCATCGCGGGGACGGGTCGGAACACCAGCTCCTGGTGCAGCTGTGAGGTGCCGCCGTTGAGGGAGCCCCCGATGAGGTTGGCGTTGCGCGCCTCCAGCTCGTGGGGCCCGAGCACCCGACGCGCGATGACGAGCTCCCCGAACCCTGGGGCGCGTGCCTCGATCCGCGCCTGCATGCGGTCCGCGAATCGTTCGCGGTCGTCGAGGTCCCAGCGGCCGCTGACCTCGTCGCCGGCATCGCTCCGGGTCGCCGCCGGCTGCGGGACGTGGGCGTAGGCCCAGAAGGACTCGGTGCCGGCGGGGGAGCGGGTGGGGTCGCTGGTGGTCATCTGGCCGGTGAGCAGGAAGGGCCGGTCCGGCACCACGCCGGAGGCGACCTGGGCCAGCGTCCGGGTCATCTCCTCGACCGAGTCGGCGAGGTGCACCGTCCCGGGCACCTGCGCCGGGCTCCCCGCCCAGGGGACCGGGCCGGACAGCGCCCAGTCCACCTTCACGGTCCCGGGGTCTAGCTCGAAGTCGCGCATCCCGCGCACGAGCCGCGGTGGGAGGTCCTCGTCGCGGACGAGCCCGCCGAACAGGTGCGCGGCTGCGACGTCGGCGACGACGGTGGTGGCGTCGTACCGATCTCCTGCGCTGGTCGTGACGGCCACGACCCGGCCCCCTCGTACGACGACCCGGTCGACCGCGGCGCCCGTCTCGAGCCGGCCGCCGAGGCCGGTGAAGCGCGAGACGAGGGCGTCGGTGAGGGCCTGGGCGCCACCGCGGGGCACGGGGAAACCGACCGACTGGCCGAGCATCGTCATCAGCAGGCCGAAGATCCCCGAGCCCGGCGAGGTGAGCGGGAAGTCCGCATGCCCGGCGTTGCCGGCCAGGAGGAGCCTGCCGGCGGGACCTCCGAAGAGCTCGCGCCCGAGCGAGGCGACCGGGGTGGCGAGGCTCCGTACGGTGTCCAGGCCTCCGGCCCGAACGAGGGCGGGCAGCAGCCGCGCCCCGGCCCGCACCGGTGGGAACGGTGTCGTGAGACCGTCGATCAACGGAGACCCGATGCGGTCCCAGGTGGCGCACAGGTCGAGCCATGCCGCACCGTCGCCGGGGTGCAGGTCGTCGAGCCCGGCCGCGGTGAGGTGTCGATCGCGATGGAGCAGCGCCCACTGACCGTCGCCGTACGGGTGCCCGAGGACTGCGGGTGCGTGCTCCCACACCAGTCCGTGCTCCTCCAGGCGCAGCGACCTGATCGCTCGCGAGGCCACGGCCAGGGGGTAGAACGCGCTGAACGTGTCGTGGACGAAGTCGGGGTGGACCTCCCGGTCGCTGCGGACCGCTCCTCCCGCCGTGGTCTGCGCCTCCAGCACCAGCACGCTCCAGCCGGCGTCGGCCAGCACGTTGGCCGCGACCAGTCCGTTGGGCCCGGCCCCGATCACGACGGCGTCGTACGGGCGACCCGCCGGTGCGGTCACTGCGTGCGACCCTCCACCACGTAGGCGAGGCGGCGCAGGGTCTCAGTGTTGCGGTGGTGGAGCTGGAGGTCGCGCAGCGGCTTCGGGACCAGCACGCCGGGGCCCGACGTCGCGTCCTCGACGATGGTGACGATCGTCGAGCCCCCGTCGGGCCGCAGGGAGATGTCCACGTGCGCCTGACCGGCGGGCCAGGCCCGCGCGAGCAGGAGGATGCGGCTGCCCTCGTCGACCTCGAGCACCTCGGTGGTGTCGTCCAGCAGGGCGGGCCAGCTGCCGACACTGTGGTGCAGCCGGGACCCGACAGCGGGCCAGGAGTCGTCGACCTCACGCATCCGGGAGGCGCCCACCACGAAGAGCGGGTAGAGCCAGCCGTCGGCCAGCACCGACCAGACCTGCTCGGGGGTCGCCGCGATCGGCCGGGTCGTCGTGCTCATCCTGTGTGCTCCTGCATCATTCGTCGTACCCCGTCGGGATCGCGTCCATACGGCTCAGGTGGGCAGGTCGCCCTCGGCGAGCACGTGCTCGGCGACCTCGCCGATCTTCGTACGGCGCGTCCGCGCGGCCGTGCGCAGGCAGCTGAAGGCGGCCACCGCGTCGATCGACTCCCTGGCCATCAGGAAGCCGACGGCGCGCTCGATGACGACGCGGTAGTCCAGGGCGTACTGCAGCTGTTGCGCGAGCTCCCCCGCTGTGTGCGCGCGGACGGCTGCGGAGAGGGTGGTGGCGATGACCTCTGCATAGCGCGTGAGGGCCGTGACCTCGCTGTCGTCCCAGTCGTGCGGACGCTCGAGGTAGACGTCCATGGTCCCGACGGGCACACCGCCGATCCGCACCGGCGTGCCGAGCACCGCTCGGACCGGCTGGTCGGCCAGTGCCTTCGCCAGCCGGGGCCATCGCTGCGCCTCGGCGGTGACGTCGTGGGTGGTGACGACCCGAGCCTCGACGAACGCCTCGGTGCACGGACCTTCGCCCGCCGCGGCCTCGGTCTGCTCCAGGATGCGTCCGGGACCGTCGGTCGCCGCGACATAGCGCAGCATGTCCTGCTCGTCGGCGATCAGCACGCCGGCCCCGTCCACGCCGAACAGGTCGGTGCACGCAGTGAGCACGGCCTCCAGGGCGGAGATCACGCTCCCGTTGTCCTCGCGGGAGAGGGAGAGCCGGCGCAGGCTCTCGGCGAGCGCGGCCTCATCGATGCTCATGGGGCGCGATCATCCTCCGCCCACGGGCCCACTGGCCAACCGGACACCGGGAGCTGGCTGCCGAACGACTCGAGGAGGGCCAGCGCGTCGGCGTCCGCAGACCCGTCGTGGGTGGAGACCAGGACGTGCGCGACCGTGCGGACCTTGGTGTTGCTGTCCTGCGAGACCCGCAGCATCGTGCGCCACGCCTGCTCCGTGCTGCACCGGAACCGCGCGGACAGCAAGCCGATGGCCATGCCGATGTCGCGCTGCGACTTCATGGCCTCGTGGAGGTGGGCGACCTCGTCGCGCAACGCCTCGGGGGTCTCAGTGACCTGGGCGGGCTGCGCGTGGGCTCCGGATGCGGAGTGCTTGCCAGACATTGGCGTCACCTCTCAATGACGTCAGGTCCGCGGACACAGGGCGGAGGGTGTGTTGTGCACTCGATATTACAAGGTCGGGACGCGCTCATCCAGAGGGGTGGGTGGTGGTAGGAGGTAACATCCAGACGACTCAAGCCCCGGGTCGATGTGCTTCTTCGTAGGAGTGCCCTGTGCCGCAATCGCGCGCCCGGCGTGGATCGCCCGACAGCTTCGAGTTCGAGGGTGCCGGCGACGAGGCGCGACACTGGCTCGACGCGGTCTTCGGCACCAGCCTCCGGCTGGCGGGGCCCCTCGGGCGGGTCAGGCACGACCGGGAGGACCACGGCAGCGTCGCCTTCGATCACCTCACGATCGACGCCACGTTCTCCTTCGACTCCGACCCGATGCCGGCCCTGGTGGTGGTCGACATCTTCGGCGGGGTCACCGAGTACACCCGTGACGGCGTGACCGATCGCGTCCACGACGGCGAGACCGCGTTGGTGTCGGGCTGGCAGATGCCGTTCACCGGAGGCAGTGAGAACCAGGTGCTCCGCGCGACCACCGTGACCGCCGAGGTCTTGACGGCGGCCGTCCACGAAGTCGCACCTGACTACCCCTGGCAACACATCACGTTCACGTCGTACGTCCCGCACTCCGCGGCCGCCGGTGCTCGGTGGCGGGCGACCGTGGACCAGCTCAGCGCGAACTTCCCCGGCCAGGGCGACCAGCCGGCCCACGACGAGGCCTCGCGACTGCTGGGCCACACCCTGCTGCAGACGTTCCCCAACAACGTCGTCGCCCGTGCGGACAGGATGGTGGCCGACGGAGAGCCACCGGACGCCATCTCCTCCACGGTGCGCCGAGCGGTGGGCATCGTCGAGTCCCGTGCCCACGACGACCTCAGCCCGGTCGAGCTCGCCCAGGCGTGCGGCGTCACCCCCCGTGCCCTGCAGTACGCCTTTCGCAACCATCTGGGCTGCACGCCGCAGGACTACCTGCGCCGGGTCCGCCTCGACCTCGCTCGTCAGTCCCTGCGCGACGGGTCGTACGCGACCGTCAGCGACGCGGCAGCCAGATACGGCTTCTTCAACCCGGGCCGCTTCGCCTCCGACTACCGGCAGGTCTTCAGCGAGAACCCACGGCAGACCTTGCAGCGATCGGAGCAGTGACCCGCACTGGTTCGTTTTGCGGCTGTCGCACTGGTCTGGACCAGGGCAGGGTAGGGGAACTTGCTGGAGACGACGGCGAGTGCCAGTCAGCAAGAAAGGCCGCACCATGGCCTCGATCTCCTGCACGCCCCCTGTTTCCACGCCTGCCTCTCCGCTCGCACCTGCCGCTCCCGCAGACGGGAGCGAGCGTGCACGCCGGACCCAACGCATCGTGGCCGGGCTCCGGGACGCGCTGTCCGACACGGCAGGCCGTGACGCGCTGACCGTGGAGCTCATCGAGGCCAACGCAGGCGTGGCACGTGGCATCGCGCGTCGCTACCGCAATCGCGGCATCGACCTCGATGACCTCGAGCAGGTCGCCCTGCTCGGTCTCACGAAGGCGGCCCAACGCTTCGACCCCGAGGCCGGCCACGACTTCATGTCCTACGCCGTGCCGACCGTGCGCGGCGAGATCCGCAGGCACTTCCGCGACTCCGGCTGGACGGTTCGGCCGCCGCGTCGGGTCCAGGAGCTCCAGGCGCGGATCAACGGCGCCGAGGACGACCTCCTGCATCGGCTCGGTCGTTCCCCGCGGCCCAGCGAGGTCGCGGCACACCTCGACGTGGACGTGTCGGACGTCGTCGAGGCGCTCGCGGTGGACGGCTGCTTCACCCCCACGTCCCTCGACGTCACGGTCGCGGACGGCTCGTCCACGCTGGGCGACCTGATCGGTGGCGCGGACCGCGAGCTCGAGTCGGCCGAGGCCCGGATCGTCCTCGAGCCCGTCGTACGACGGCTGGGCGACCGCGATCGGCACATCGTGCAGCTGCGCTTCTACGACGGGCGGACCCAGCAGGAGATCGCCGAGGCCGTCGGGCTCACCCAGGCCCAGGTCTCACGCGTGCTCACGCGCATCCTCGCCGGCCTCAGGGCGGACCTGGGCGCGTCGTCCACCGCGGCCTGACCCAACCCTGACCCAGCCCGGATCGGTGGATGGAGGCTCACGAGTCGAATCCCAGGCCGACCGCGTCGAGCGCCCGCAGGAACGTGTTGCGCCGGCCCTCCCGGTGGTCGGCCCGGTCGAGTGACCAGCGGGTGAGGTTGATCCCGGCGGAGGCGAGTGGCTCCGGCGGAAAGGGGAGCGGTCGCTCCCGGACCATCCGCAGCTCGGTGCGCTCGGTGGGGACACCGGCCAACAGGTCGAGCAGGACCTCACCCGCGAACCGCGTGGCCCCGACGCCGAGCCCGGTGAAGCCCGTCGCGTGGGCGACGCGGCCGCCGTGGGTCAGGCCGTAGAACGCGGTGAACCTGGTGGAGGTGTCGATCGCGCCGGCCCACCGGTGCGTGAACCGCACGTCCTCCAGCTGGGGGAAGGTCGCCAGGAAGTGCGACGCCAGCCGGTGGTGGCTCTCGGGACGGTCCTCGTGGTGGACGCCCACCCGTCCACCGGCGGGGTAGATCGCGTCGTACCCGCCCCAGAGGATGCGGTGGTCAGCGGTCAGCCGGGAGTAGTGGAACTGGTGGGCGAGGTCGCCGAGACCCTGCCGTCCCCTCCAACCGATGGAGGCCAGCTGGTCGGGGGACAGCGGCTCGGTCATCAGGACGTAGTCGTAGACCGGGACGGTCATCAGCCGGTTGCGCCGCACCAGCGACGGGAACACGTTGGTCGCCAGCACGACGTGGTCGGAGGTCACGACGGCGCGATCGGTGTGGACCTCCACCGACCCCCGACCCGACCCCGAACCCGACCCCGAACCTGACCCCGAACCCGGGCGCGTACGCCGCAGCCCGGTGACGGCCGAGTGCTCGTGGACCTCGACCCCGAGGTCGACCGCGACCCGCGCGAGCTCGTGGGCGAGCCGGGCCGGATGCACCAGTGCGCACCCGTCCGCGTCGAGGGCGCCGGCCAGGAAGAGCGGGCTGTCGATCTCCGCCCGGATCTGGGTGCGGTCCAGTGGGTGGGGTTCGTCGCGTACCCATGCGACCTGGTGCTCCTCGACGGCGACCGACAGCATCCCGGTCCGCTCCCATTCGCAGGACAGGCCCAGGTCGCGCACGTCGGCCTCGAAGGCGTCGAGGTTCTCCACGCCCAGGCGGGCCAGCACGTCGTACTCCTCGGGCCAGCGGGTGCGCCCGTTGGCCTCGCCGTGCGTGAGGGACGCATCGCAGAATCCGCCGTTGCGACCCGACGCCGCCCACCCGACGGTCCGCGCCTCCAGGAGCACCACGCGGCGTCCGGGGTCGCGTCGCTTGGCGTGCACTGCAGTCCACAGGCCCAGGTAGCCGCCGCCGACGATCGTCAGGTCGGTGCGGGTCGGGGCCGTGAGCTCGGGGTGGCTCGCCGGGTCGCCGGCGTCGTCGAGCCAGAAGACGGCCTGGTCGCTGCCCGTGAGCGCCCGCTCGACGAGGCGCGCGCCGGGCGCGTGCCGCTCGTAGGCGGTGAGGTGGGCGGCCACGTCCGGCTCGCCGGTCAGCCGGCAGCCGCGGTGAGCGCGGCGTCGAGGATCGCCAGGCCCTCGCGGGCCTCGGCGTCAGAGATGGTGAGCGGCGGGACGACGTGGATGCGGTTGAAGTTGCTGAACGGCAGCATCCCGCGCTCCTGGCAGCCCTTCACCAGCGCGGCCATCTCCGGGCTCGACCCGCCGTAGGGCGCCAGCGGCTCCCGCGTCGAGCGGTCGCTGACCAGATCCAGCGCCCAGAAGGCTCCGGTGCCGCGCACCTCGCCGATCCAGTCGTGCGTGTCGGCGAGGGCACGCAGGCCGGGTCCGAGGACGTCCTCACCGAGCCGGGCGGCCCGGCCGACGACGTCGTCGTCCTCCATGGTGCGGATGGTGGCGACTGCGGCGGCGCACGCCAGCGGGTGGCCGGAGTAGGTGAGGCCGCCCGGGTAGGCGCGGTGCGCGAAGGTCGCGTGGATCGCGTCGCTGATGGCCACGCCGCCGAGCGGCACGTAGCCGGAGTTGACGCCCTTCGCGAAGGTGAGCAGGTCGGGCACGATGCCAGCCCCCTCTGACGCGTGCTCGACGGCGAACCAGCGGCCGGACCGCCCGAACCCCGACATCACCTCGTCGGCGATCAGCACGATGCCGTGCCGGTCGCAGATCTCGCGGACCCCTGCGAGGTAGCCGGGCGGCGGGACCATGATCCCGGCGGTGCCGGGGATGGCCTCGAGCACGATGGCGGCGATCGTCGACGCTCCCTCGAGCGCGACGACCTGGTCGAGGTGCTCGAGCGCACGCTGGCACTCCTCGGCCTCGGACGTCGCGTGGAAGGCGCTGCGGTAGAGGAAGGGACCGAAGAAGTGCACCGTGCCCGTCGAGCCGTGGTCACTGGCCCAGCGACGCGGGTCGCCGGTCATGTTCACCGCGAGGTGCGTGCCGCCGTGATAGCTGCGGTAGGTGGTGAGCACCTTGTGCCGGCCGGTGTGCAGGCGCGCCATGCGTACGGCGTGCTCGTTGGCGTCCGCGCCACCGTTGGTGAAGAAGACGTGGTCGAGGTCGCCCGGGGTGTGCGAGGCGATCAGCCGGGCCGCCTCGGAGCGGGCACCGTTGGCGAAGGCCGGGGCGACGGTGCACAGGTGCGCCGCCTGCTCCCGGACCGCCGCGACGATCCTCGGGTGCTGGTGGCCGAGGTTGGTGAAGACCAGCTGCGAGCTGAAGTCGAGGTAGCGCTTGTCGGCGCCGTCCCACACGTGGCTGCCCTCGGCGCGACTGATCACCATCGGGGTGATCTCGGCCTGGGCGGACCAGGAGTGGAAGACGTGGGCGCGGTCGAGCTCGTAGGCGCGCGCCGGGTCGTACGTCGACGCGAGGTCGCCGGTGCCGGTCGTGTCGGGTCGGGTCCGGGTGTCAGTCATTGCGCGGGAATCCCAGCTCGAGGCCGCCGGTGGGACGGTTGGCCGGGTCGATCCACCGGGTGGTGACGACCTTGCCCCGGGTGAAGAAGTGCACGCCCTCGGTGCCGTGGGCGTGGGTGTCGCCGAAGAGCGAGCGCTTCCATCCCCCGAAGGAGTAGTAGGCGACCGGCACCGGGACGGGCACGTTGACGCCGATCATGCCGACGGTGACGTCCGCCTCGAAGCGGCGGGCCGCGCCGCCGTCGTTGGTGAAGACCGCCGTGCCGTTGCCGTACTCGTTGGCGTTGACCAGTGCGACCGCCTCGTCGTAGGTGGCGACCCGCACGACCGAGAGCACCGGGCCGAAGATCTCCTCGCGGTAGATGTCCATGTCGGGCGTGACCTCGTCGAACAGGGTGGGGCCGAGCCAGAAGCCCTCCTCGCCGCCACGGGCGGAGACGTCACGACCGTCGACGACGACCTTGGCGCCGGCCGCCTCCCCCGAGTCGATGAAGCCGCTGACCCGGTCGCGGTGTGCCCGGGTGACGAGCGGACCCATGTCGGCCTCCTTCCCCGGCTGGCCGCCCGTGCCGGAGGCCTCGGTGGCTCCGGGACCGCCGTCGCCGATCAGCAGGGTGCGGGTGCGGTCGGCGATGCGCGCGACCAGCTCGTCGCCGATCGGGTCGACGGCGACGAGGACGCTGATCGCCATGCAACGCTCGCCGGCGCTGCCGTAGCCGGCGTTGACCGCGGAGTCGGCCGCGAGGTCGAGGTCGGCGTCGGGGAGGACGACCATGTGGTTCTTGGCGCCGCCGAGCGCCTGGACGCGCTTGCCGTGCCGGCTCGCGGTCTCGTAGACGTACTCCGCGATCGGGGTGGAGCCGACGAAGCTGATCGCCTGCACCTCCGGACTGGTGAGCAGGGCGTCGACCGCGGTCTTGTCGCCCTGCAGGACGTTGAACACGCCGTCCGGGAGCCCGGCCTCCCGCCACAGCGCGGCGATCCAGGTGGCGGCGCTGGGGTCCTTCTCGCTGGGCTTGAGCACGACGCTGTTGCCCGCCGCGATCGCGATCGGGAAGAACCACATCGGCACCATGGCCGGGAAGTTGAAGGGACTGATGATGCCGACGACTCCGAGCGGCACCCGCTTGGAGTGGACGTCGACACCCGTCGAGGCCTCCTCGCTGTGACCGCCCTTGAGCAGGTGGGAGATGCCACAGGCGAACTCGACGACCTCGAGGCCGCGCGAGATCTCGCCCACCGCGTCGGAGTGCACCTTGCCGTGCTCGGAGGTGATGATCGCGGCGAGCTCGCCCTTGCGACTGTTGAGCAGCTCCCGGAAGGCGAAGAGCACCTGGGTACGACGGGCCAGCGACGTGGTGCCCCACCCGCGGGCCGCGCGGGCTGCAGAGGCGATCACGTGGGTGGCGTCGGCCTTGCTGGCGAGCGCCACGCGGCCCGTCACCCGGCCGGTCGCGGGATTGGTCACCTCGCTCCAGCCGGTGGGAGAGCCGGTCAGCTCGGCGCCGTCGACCCAGTGCACGATGTCGGTCATGGTCTCGCTCATGAAGCCATCCTGCGCGGGCCTGCCCTCCCGTGCGGGTGTCGGAACGTAGGCTTTGCGCAGGGGAATCGGACAATCCGTCGCCCTCCTCACGCGTAGGCTGCGCTGTCGTGGCCGACGTGACGACGGGTGTGACGCTCCAGGAGGCGCTGGCGCTGCCCAGCTTCCGACGGGCAGCGCCCGAGGTCGTCGCCGGCCGCGCCGGTGTGGGCCGTCAGATCCGTTGGGTCCACGCCTCCGAGCGGATCGACGTGGACCAGCTGCTGCGCGCCGGCGACCTGCTCCTCACCATGGGCACCGGACTCCCGGCGGACGACGACGCGGCCGGCCTGTCGGCCTTCGTGGAGGAGCTCGTCGACGTCGACAGCGTGGGTCTGGTCGTCGAGCTCGGCCGCAGGTGGGAGACCGCGCTGCCGGACGCCCTCGTCGAGGCCTGCGAGCGGAACGGGCTGCCGCTCGTGGTGCTCGGGCAGGAGTCCCGGTTCGCCGCCCTCGCCCAGGAGATCGGCGAGCGCGTGGTCGACCAGCAGCTCGTCGAGCTGCGCGAGGCCCAGCGGGTGCACGAGACGTTCACCGAGCTCAGCAACAGCGGGGCCGGCCCTGTCGAGATCCTCCAGGCGGTGCAGCGGCTGGCCGCCGGGCCGGTCGTCGTCGAGAACGCCCAGCACCGTCCCCTCGACTACCTCGCCGGTCCCGAGGACGTCGGCGGCTTCCTGGACGGCTGGCCGGCGCGATCGCGTCGGGTCGACGTGGCCGGACGGACCGGCTGGGACGCCGGCAACGGCTGGCTGGTCACGCGGCTCGGCACGACCGACCAGGCGTGGGGCCGGCTCGTGATCGGCTCCCCCGGAGCCCCCACCCAGCGACTGGTCGCGGTCGCCGAGCGGGCCGCTGCGGCCCTGGCCCTGCACCGGCTCCACGACCGCGACCGCGGCACCCTGATGCGGCGTACGCACCTCGAGCTGGTCACCGCGCTGACGGTCGCGCCCGACTCCGACGAGGTGCAGCGACGCTGCGAGCTCGCCGGGTTCCCGGTCCGTCGACGCACGTTCGTCGGGCTCGTGGTCCGCCCCCGCGTCGGCGCGGCGACGCAGGCCGACCTCGACGAGGTCGCGGCCACCGTGGTCCGTGCCACCCACGGGCTCCGGGTGCCGGCGTTGGTCTGCGAGGTCGAGCGCGACCTCCGGGTGCTCGTGTCGGCCGCGCCCTCTGCGGATGCCGACGACCTGGTCGACCGGGTGGCAGCACGCGTGCTGGCGCAGCACGACGTCGTCCTGGCTGCGGGACGTGCGGTGTCGGACCGCTCGGCCATCGCGAGGACCGTGACCGAGGCCGGTCAGGTCGCCGACGCCGCACCCCAGGCCCGCCGCGAGCTGGATCCCGGCGTGCACCGGCTGGCCGACCTGCACCTGCGCGGGCTGCTCTCCCTGCTCGGCGAGGACGACCGGCTGCGGCTCTTCGTCGAGCGCGAGCTCGCCCCCCTGAAGCAGCACGACCGTGCCGACGGATCCCGCACGGACCTCGTCGCCGCCCTGCGGGCGCTGGTGCTGCACCCGGCGAGCAAGACCGAGGCGGCCGCCAGCCTGCACCTCTCGCGCGCGGCGTTCTACGACCGGCTCGCCCGGATCGAGACGATCCTCGACGCCGACCTCGACGACCCCGACGTACGCGTGTCGCTCCACGTGGCCCTCCTGGCAGACGAACTGTCCGGACCTGAGCCGAAGTGACGACAGATCGTCGGTCAGCGCGGGCGTCGCGGGCGAGGGACGATGACGCCATGTTCCGTGTGCTCGACGTCGATGCGGCCGTGCCGACCACGCCGCTGGACCCGGCGACGGTCGTCGACGGTGCGCCCCGGGCCGGCTCACGCGCGCTGGCCGCCGTGGCCGGGGTCGAGGTCGGCGTGTGGGAGATGAGCCCGGGCACCGCCACGGACGTCGAGGTCGACGAGGTCTTCGTCGTGCTCTCCGGCTCGGCCACCGTCTCCTTCGACGACGGCGAGCGGGTCGAGCTCGCCCCCGGCTCGGTCGTCCGCCTCCGCTCCGGCGAGCACACCACCTGGGTCGTGCACGAGACCCTTCGCAAGATCTACGTGGCCTGATCCCCGTGGCCAGACAGGGAGACCCCATGACCGACCCCACTGACCAGACGGTCCGCAACTTCATCGACGGCGAGCTCGTCGAGTCCGCGACGAGCGACTTCATCGACCTGGTCGACCCGGTCACCGGGGAGGTCGACGGCCGGTCGCCGGTGACGCTGCCCGAGGAGGTCGACCTGGCCTACGCCGCTGCCGAGCGCGCCTCGCAGTCGTGGAAGCGGCTCACCCCGGGGCGTCGACAGGCCTACCTGCTCGACCTCGCCACCGCCGTGGCCGCGCGACGTGACGAGATCAGCGAGGTCCAGGCGCGCGACACCGGTCAGCCGGTGCGCTACATCGCCAGCGAGGAGGTCGACCAGGGCGTCGACCAGCTCCGCTTCTTCGCCGGCGCCGCACGGCTCCTCGAGGGCAAGTCGGCGGGGGAGTACCTCGAGGGCCACACCTCGAGCATCCGCCGCGAGCCGATCGGCGTCGTCGGTCAGGTGACGCCGTGGAACTACCCGTTCGCGATGGCGATCTGGAAGATCGCCCCGGCCCTCGCCGCCGGCAACACCATCGTGCTCAAGCCGAGCGACACCACGCCCCGCTCGACCGTGCTGCTGGCCGAGATCGCCGGCGAGATCCTGCCGGCGGGCGTGCTCAACGTCGTCAACGGCGACGCCACGACCGGCCGGCTCCTCGTCGAGCACCCGACCCCCGGCCTGGTCGCCATCACCGGGTCGGTGCGCGCCGGCATCGAGGTGGCCTCGTCTGCGGCCCGTTCACTGAAGCGGGTGCACCTGGAGCTCGGCGGCAAGGCGCCCGTGGTCGTGATGGCCGACGCCGACCTGCCGCGGGCCGCGGAGCTGATCGCGGCCGCCGCCTACTTCAACGGCGGCCAGGACTGCACCGCCGCCACCCGCGTGATCGTGCACCGCAGCGTGCACGACGAGCTGGTCGGGCTGCTGGTGGAGGAGGCAGACAGCACCCGTCCCGGCCCGCCGTCCGACGTCGAGGCCGACTACGGCCCGCTCAACAACGCCGCCCACTTCGCCAAGGTGGGGGCGTTCCTGAGCGACCTGCCCGACCACGCGACCGTCCGCGCCGGCGGCGCACGCCACGGCGACGCGGGATTCTTCTTCGCGCCGACCGTCGTCACCGGCGTACGCCAGGACGACCGCATCGTGCAGGACGAGGTCTTCGGACCGGTGCTGACCGTGCAGCCCTTCGACGAGGAGGCCGAGGCGGTGGAGATGGCCAACGGCGTGCCCTACGGCCTCGCCGGCAGCGTCTGGACCCGCGACCACGGCACTGCCGACCGGCTCACCCGCGAGCTCGACTTCGGGTGCGTGTGGGTCAACACCCACATCCCGTTCGTCTCCGAGATGCCGCACGGCGGGTTCGGGGCGTCGGGCTACGGCAAGGACCTGTCGGGCTACGGGTTCGACGACTACACGCGCATCAAGCACGTCATGACCGCCCACTACTGAGGCGGCGATCCGGCCGGCGTCCCCACGTCGTGGACGTCGAGCAGCTGGGCGAGCGTGCGGTAGTAGCCGACCAGGACCACCAGCTCGGTGATCGTGGCGGTGCCGAGGGTCGCGCGGAGCGCGGCGTACTCGGCATCGGTCAGGCGTGAGTGCCCTTCCAGGAGGCGGCGGCAGAGCGTGTGTGCCGCCGCCTCGACGGGATCGGCCGAGGTGAACGTCCCCGCGGCGAGCGCTGCCAGCTCCTCGTCGTCGAGGCCGACGGCCCGGCCCACGCGCTCGTGGGCGTAGGCCTCGAAGGCGCTGCCGGTGGAGCCGGCGACCGCCAGGATCGCGATCTCGCGCACCCGGTCGGGAAGCCCGGTGGCGTAGCGCACGGCGCTGCCCAGCTCCTGGAGGGGGGCCCCGAGGGCCGGCTGGTGGACCATCACGCCGAAGGGACCGGTCAGGGCGCCGTTGGCGTACGTGAGCGGGAAGTGCTGGGGCGCGGTGGAGCGGGGCCCGGAGGTGATGCGCTCGTGGAGCGCGCGCTGCTCGTCACTCATCTCGGCCGGGGCCAGGTCGGGCAGGCGCATGCAGGGGTCTCCTCATCGGGGCACGGGTCGACCGGGGGTCCCTCATCATGGCCGAGATCGGGCATGCTGGCCGCATGCGTTTCACCGAGCACGAGCTCACCCTTGCCGTGACCGCCGCGGCCAGGACCGTGGCCGGCGGCAAGATCCGGCGCCGCGCCAAGGACAGGGCCAAGGACGAGTCGACGTGGGACTCGATGAGCAAGATCGACCGCTACCACCTTCTCGAGGCCGTCGGCAGCCAGGTCCTTCCCGTGCTGCTCGCGCTGCCTGACATCGAGGTCCCTGCCGGGACGCGGCCCACCTTCACCGATGCGCAGATCGTCGCCGCGGTCGAGGAGACCCTCGGCGAGAGCGGTGTCGGCAAGCTGCGGCAGAAGGTGGCCGTGGCCGCGCGCCTCACGCTCGTGCGTACGGCACTCGCGCAGCTGCCCGTGCGGCAGGACCCCGATGCGCTGATCGTTCCCGACTCCCTCTGAGTGGACGCCTGGGGAACCTGAGGGGCGCGCTCAGGTTCGATGCGTACCGTCGGTCGCGATGAACTTCACGATGCGAACCCCCCAACGAATCCGTTCCGTCCTCGGCCTCGCGACGGCCGCGGCGCTCCTCAGCCTCTCCGCCTGCGGTGGCGGCAGCGACGCGGACAGCGCCGACAAGGACGCGTCCGCCAGCGAGTCCGCGAGTGCGGATGCCTCAGCGGGCGCGCAGCCCGACCTCGAAGGGATCCCGGACGTCGTCGCGGAGGTCAACGGCGAAGAGGTGACCAGGGACGAGTTCGCCCCGATCTACGCGTCGCAGCTCCAGCAGGCGACCGCGCAGGCCCAGGCAACCGGTGAGGCTCCCGACGAGGACGCGTTGAAGAAGCAGACGGTCGAGGACCTGGTCGACACCGAGCTGCTGGCCCAGGAGGCCGAGGCCCGCGGCATCGAGGTCAGCGACCAGCAGGTGGACGACGAGCTGACGGCGCTGGCCGAGCAGAACCAGCTGGGCTCCGCCGAGGACCTGCTCAAGGAGGTCGAGAAGCAGGGCGTGACCGAGGACCAGGCCCGCTCCCAGGTGGGGATCCAGCTCATGGTCGAGCAGCTCGTCGCCGACGAGGACGGCCCGATCGAGCCCACGGAGAAGGAGCTGCGCGCCCTCTACGCCCAGGCCAAGCAGGCCGCTCAGTCGGGCCAGACCGGCCAGAAGATCCCGGCGTTCGCCGAGGTCCGCACCCAGCTCGTGGAGCAGGCCACGTCCCAGCAGGTCGGCGAGGTCGCCGGCGCGCTGGTCGAGGATCTGCGCAAGGACGCGGACATCACCATCAACCTCTGAGGTCCGTGGTCTCACGTGCTCGCTGTTGCTCCTGCGTGACCCTCCGAGGCACTACTGTGGAGTCCGTGTGCGGCGTCCGTGTGTGTGATCATCACCACCTCGGGTGCGAGGCTCAGGGCCGGGCACGCTCGTGAAACCGCGTCCGGCGCTGCCGCTCCCATGGGTCCTGGGGTTCGCCCTCGTCTACGCCGTCCTCGCGGTCGGGGCGCGCTTGACCGTGGTCCAGGGTCAGGCCGTGAGCCTGGTGTGGCCGGGCGCCGGGTTGGCCATGCTGTGGCTGCTGGCGGAGTCGCCGCGTCGACAGCACCGGGTGCTGGCGCCACTGATGGCGATCCACGCCGCGGTGGTCTGGCTCACGGGCGCACCGCTCGCGGTGGTCTTCTTCGGCTCGCTGTCGGTCACGGTCCAGACATGGCTCACCGTGATGCTGCTCAGGCGCTGGTGCCCCACGCTCCTCGGCGCCGGCGGGACTGAGAGCCTCCGGTCGCCGCGGGTCCTCGGCTACACGTGTGTCGCCGCGGCGCTCGGCAGCCTGGTCGGCGCCGTCCTCGGTGCCTACGGAGTCTGGCTCGCCGGTTCCGGGTGGGACGCCTGGGTGCCCCAGGCCTGGTTCGGCCGGCACTTCAGCGGCATCCTCGTATTCGGGAGCATCGGCCACCTCGCGTGGGAGCGGCGCACCCGGCGGGTCGCCCCGCGGACGCGCGGTGGGACGCGGCGGGAGTTCGTCCTGATGTGGACGGTCTCCGCGCTCATCGTGGCGATGGTTTTCCTCCAGCCGCTCCCGATCGTCTTCCTGGTCATCCCGCTCAGCGTCTGGTCGGCAGCCCGGTTCTCGACCTTCAGCGCCGCCCTTCACGCCCTCGCGCTGGCCGTGGGCGGCCTCCTCCTCACCCTCTACGGCCAAGGCCCCGCTGCCGGTCTGCGCACCGAACCTGTGGAGGCGGCCCTGGTGGGCCAGGTGTTCCTCGTCGCCATCTTGCTGACCGGCCTCACCGTGGGCACGTTGAGTGACCGCATCGACGAGCTGGTGGCGCGCATGGGCGAGGCGCGGGCGCGCACGGCTGAGCAGGCCGTGCTGCTCGCGGAGATGACCGAGAGCATGGGCGAGGGGCTGATCGTCCTCGATCGCGAGGGCCTGATCGAACGCAGCAACGGCGCGAGCCGGCGCCTCGCCCACCGCGTGAGCCCCGGCGCGCCCGACGCGGTGGCCCTGGCCGACCTGGTGGAGCTCGTCCTCAACCCGGCTCCCGAGAACACGGGTGCCGCGCGTGCCGAGCTCGGCGTCGGGGACGTGCAGGTGCCGCTGGAGTCCGGCGACGATCTCGTGCTCGCGGTGTCGCGCACCGTGCTGGCCAGCCAACGGGGCGACGACAGCCGCTCGGGGGTGCTGCTCGTGCTCCGCGAGGTGACCGAGCACCGGCAGGGCATGCGTCCGCTCGTGAGCTTTGCGTCCACGGCCGCGCACGACCTGCGCGGACCGCTCACGGCCATCTGTTCATGGCTCGACCTCGCGGCGGGCGAGCTGGATCCCGACACCGACACCGTGGCCTCGATCAGGCGCGCCGAGGGGGCGGCGGCGAAGATGGCGAACCTGATCGACGACCAGCTGGCGCGTGCCGTGGCGGAGGCGGGTCACCTGGTGGCACGAGACGTTGCGCTCAGCGGTGCGGACGGGGCGCTGGCCCGGGCGGCGGCCCTCCTGGGTCCCGACGACGTCTTCGAGTTCCCTGACGAGCTGCCGCCTGTGCACGCCGACGAGGTCGCCCTGGAGCAGCTCCTCGCCAACCTCGTCGGGAATGCGGTCAAGTACGCCCGGCCGGGGGTGCCGGCCCTGGTCAGGGTGACGGCGCAACGTCGTGGCTCCCGGGTGGTCATCGACGTCGAGGACAACGGCGTCGGGGTCGAGGAGCACGAGCGCACGCTCATCTTCGAGCGGTTCCACCGGAGCGACGCGGTGCGTGCCGGGTTCCGGGGCACCGGCATGGGGTTGTCGCTCTGCCAGACCATCGTCCACCGTCACGGCGGATCCATCGAGTGCCTGCCTGCCGAGCCCGGCCCGGGCTCCCTGTTCCGCTTCGACCTGCCCGCGGCCACGTCCGAGGTGGACGCGCCGCCCGCGCAGACGACACCGGCGGCGGACGTGGCGGCCACCGCCTAGAACTTCCGGCGGCGCCGACTTCCGTCCGGGCTAGACGTTGCGGCGGTACTGCCCGCCGACCTCGAAGAACGCCTCCGTCACCTGCTGGAGCGAGCAGACGCGGGCCGCGTCCATCAGCACGGCGAACACGTTGTCGCCGGAGACGGCGGCATCCTTGAGGCGGGAGAGCGCCTGCTGGGCCTCCGCGCCGTGCTCGGCCTGGAAGGCGCGTACGCGGGCGAGCTGAGACTCCTTCTCTGCCTCCGTCGCGCGGGCCAGCTCGATCTCCTGGGGCTGGGCGTCGGCCGCCGACTCCTTGACGAAGGTGTTGACGCCGACGATCGGGAGCGAGCCGTCGTGCTTGCGGTGCTCGTAGAGCATCGACTCGTCCTGGATGCGACCACGCTGGTAGCCGGTCTCCATCGCACCGAGCACGCCGCCGCGCTCGTTGATCGAGTCGAACTCGGCGAGCACGGCCGACTCGACCATGTCGGTGAGGTCGTCGATGATGAAGGACCCCTGGAGCGGGTTCTCGTTCATCGCCAGGCCCCACTCGCGGTTGATGATGAGCTGGATCGCCAGCGCCCGGCGCACGGACTCCTCGGTGGGTGTCGTCACCGCCTCGTCGTAGGCGTTCGTGTGGAGGCTGTTGGCGTTGTCGTAGATCGCGATGAGCGCCTGCAGGGTGGTGCGGATGTCGTTGAAGTCCATCTCCTGCGCGTGCAGCGACCGGCCGCTCGTCTGGACGTGGTACTTCAGCTTCTGCGACCGCTCCGAGGCGCCGTACTTCTCCTTCATCGTCACCGCCCAGATGCGGCGCGCGACCCGGCCGAGCACGGTGTACTCGGGGTCCATGCCGTTGGAGAAGAAGAACGACAGGTTGGGGGCGAAGTCGTCGATGTCCATCCCGCGCGCGAGGTAGGCCTCGACGTAGGTGAAGCCGTTGGCGAGGGTGAAGGCGAGCTGGCTGATGGGGTTCGCCCCGGCCTCGGCGATGTGGTAGCCGGAGATCGACACGGAGTAGAAGTTGCGCACCCCCTGCTCGATGAACCACTCCTGGATGTCGGCCATCATCCGCAGGGAGAACTCGGTGGAGAACAGGCAGGTGTTCTGGCCCTGGTCCTCCTTGAGGATGTCGGCCTGCACGGTGCCGCGGACGTTGGCGAGGGCGTACGCCGCGAGGGTGGCGCGCTCCTGCTCGTCGGGCTCGCGGCCCTCCCTCTCGACGAAGGCGTCGACCTGCTGGTCGATCGCGGTGTTGAGGAAGAAGGCGAGCACGGTCGGAGCCGGACCGTTGATCGTCATCGAGACGCTCGTCGTCGGCGCCACCAGGTCGAATCCGTCGTAGAGCACCTTCATGTCGTCGAGCGTCGCGACGGAGACGCCGGACGTGCCGACCTTGCCGTAGACGTCGGGTCGCGGGTCGGGGTCGCGGCCGTAGAGGGTGACGGAGTCGAACGCCGTCGACAGTCGCGTCGCGTCGTTGCCGTGGCTGAGGATCTTGAAGCGACGGTTCGTGCGGGCCGGGTCGCCCTCGCCGGCGAACATGCGTGCCGGGTCCTCGTTGTCGCGCTTGAAGGGGAAGACGCCCGCGGTGAACGGGTAGTAGCCCGGCAGGTTCTCGTTGCGCCAGAAGCGGACGAGCTCGCCGTGGTCGTCGAAGCGCGGGAGCGCGACGCGCGCGATGGCGTTGCCGCTCAGCGACTCCTTGGTCAGCCTGGTGTGGATCTCCTTGTCGCGCACCACGACGACCTGCTCGTCGCCGGAGTAGGACTCCACGACGGCGGGCCAGCCGGCGATCTGGTCGGCGATCTCGTGCGGGACGGCCTTGCGTGCTTGCTCGAGCAGGGCCGGGACGCCCCCCGCATCGCCGTCGCCGAGCTGGTCGGCGACGTACTGGACGCGCTGCAGGTTGGCTGCGGCCGCGGCGAGATCCACGGTCTGCGCGTGGTAGCCGCGCACCGTCTCGGTGATCTCGCTCAGGTAGCGGACCCGGTCGGGCGGAACGACCTGCCGGATGCCCGAGGAGTGGCGTACGTCGACGGTCGGCAGCGTGCCCTCCTGCACCTCGAGGCCCCCCTCGGCGAGCTCGTCGCGGAGGTGTTGGTAGAGCGCGGTGACGCCGTCGTCGTTGAACGTCGCCGCGCTGGTGCCGAAGACCGGCATCTCGTGCGGCTGCTTGCCGAAGGCCCCGCGGTTGCGGACCAGCTGCCGCCCGACGTCGCGGAGCGCGTCCTTGGCGCCGCGGCGCTCGAACTTGTTGATCGCCACGGTGTCGGCGAAGTCGAGCATGTCGATCTTCTCCAGCTGCGAGGCGGCGCCGAACTCCGGTGTCATGACGTAGAGCGAGTGGTCGACCAGCGGCACGATGCCGGCGTCGCCCTGACCGATGCCGGGCGTCTCGACGATCACCAGGTCGTGACCGGCGGCCTTCATCACGTCGATCACGTCCCCCAGGTGGTCGGGCACCTCGTGGGCGCCGCGGGTGGCGAGGGAGCGGAAGAAGATGCGGTCGCCGTCGAGCGAGTTGGCGCGGATCCGGTCGCCGAGCAGCGCGCCGCCGCCCTTGCGCCGGGTGGGGTCGACGGCGATGACCGCGATCCGCAGCTTGTCCTGCTGGTCGGTGCGGAAGCGGCGTACGACCTCGTCGGTGAGCGAGGACTTGCCCGAGCCGCCGGTGCCGGTGATGCCGAGCACGGGTACGACGCGGCGCGCGGCGGCCTGGCGGATCTCGGCGAGCATCGCCTCGTCCAGCCGACCGCCCTCGGCTCCGGTGATGGCGCGGGCCACGGCGAACCGGTCACCCGAGAGGACCTGCTCCACGGTGACCGCGCCGTCGGACCACAGGTCGACGTCGCAGTCCGCGACGACCGAGTTGATCATCCCGACGAGGCCCATCTTCTGGCCGTCCTCGGGGGAGAAGATGGTGACGCCCGACTCGCGCAGACGGGTGATCTCCGACGGCACGATCACGCCGCCGCCCCCGCCGACCACCTGGACGTGGCCCGCGCCCTGCTCGCGCAGCGACTCCACGAGGTACTCGAAGTACTCGACGTGACCGCCCTGGTAGGACGAGACCGCGACGCCCTGGACGTCCTCCTCCAGCGCGGCGTCGACGACCTCCTGCACGGAGCGGTTGTGCCCGAGGTGGATCACCTCGCAGCCCTGGCTCATGAAGATCCGCCGCATGATGTTGATGGAGGCGTCGTGGCCGTCGAACAGCGCCGAGGCGGTGACGAGACGGATCGGGTTCTTCGGACGGTGGAGGTCGGCCATCCGGCGATAGTAGGACATCCAACTAACTACTCGCGAGTCACAAGCAGGCCCCGCCGCAACGCCCGGTCAGAGCGACTCGCCGAGACCCGTCCGCAGCGCCGTGAGCCGGTCGGTCAGGTCGCGCACCTCGACCTCGGGCAGGCCCGGGGTCTCGAAGACCGCGCCGTTGAGCGCCGCCGTGGCTTCCTCGACGGCCTCCCGACCGGCGTCGGTCAGCACCGCGCGTACGACCCGCTTGTCGACGTCGCCGCGCACGCGCTCGACGTAGCCCTGGGCGACGAGCCGGTCGACGGCGCTGGTGACGCTGGTCGGGTGCACCTGCAGCAGCGACCCGAGTCGCGACATCGGCATCGCCGCATCGCGGGTGAAGGAGAGCAGCCGCAGCACCTCGTAGCGCGCGAACGTCAGCCCTCGCGGGCGGAGCACGGCGTCGATGCGCTCCATCAGGAGCTGCTGGGCCCGCACGACCGAGGTCACCATCGCCATCCCGTCGGCGGCGTCCGTCCAGCCGTGGGCGACCCACTGCCGGTGGGCCTCGCCGATCGGGTCGCGGGTCATGGGAGTGGAGGCTATCGAGACAGCCCGGCCAGCACCTCGTGCGCCTCGACCATCGCGGGGCCGTACCAGGTCAGCAGGCGGCCCGACACCAGCCGCGTCGGGGTGCTGAAGGCCTCCGGGCCGTCGTCGGCGGTGAAGACGTACGGCTCGTCCGGCAGCAGTACGACGTCCGCACCCGCGGCGTCGACGTCGGACGGGGAGACCGTGGGGTAGCGCCCCTCGCGGTCGGCGAGCACGTTGGCCAGGCCGGCCCGGGTGAGCAGGTCGTCGGTGTAGGTCTGCGACCCGACGACCATCCACGGGTCCCGCCAGATCGGGACGGCCACCGAGAGCCGGTGGGCCGCAGGCGTCGACCAGAGATCGCGTGCCTGGACCAGCCAGGGCGGGTCTGCCAGGTCCAGCGCGGTGCCGAAGAGGCGCGACATCGAGTCCAGCGCCTCCTCGACCGTCTCGATCCGGGTCACCCATACCGCGACGCCGGACTCGCGGAGCCGCCGGACGTCGAGCTCGCGGTTCTCCTCCATGTTGGCGACGACCAGGTCGGGGGAGAGGGCGCGGATCGCGGCGAGGTCGGGGTTCTTCGTGCCCCGCACCCGTGCGATCTCGAGGCCGGCGGGATGGGTGCACCAGTCCGTCGCCCCGACCAGCCGGTCAGGCGTCGAGGTCGCGAGTGCCTCGGTCAGGGAGGGCACGAGCGAGACCACGCGAGCGGCGGGAGCGGCCAACGGGACGTCGGCAGACAGGTCGTCGCGCATGGCACGAGGCTAGGCCAGCCCCCAGGGTGGTGGGGGCGACCGGGTCGACGTGGTGAAGTTGTCGCATGAGCAAGCACGCCCGGCTGCGCGCCGGACTACCCGTCGACGGCGTCGAGCGGGATACCGACGAGGGACGCACCTTCGCGGCGCACAACCCCGCCACCGGCGAGGGGCTCTGGCAGGTGCCCGATGCCGCGATCAGCGACCTGCGCGCCGCCACCGCCGCGGCCCGCCGTGCCTGCTACGAGACCACGTGGAGCACCGACGCGGCGCTGCGTGCCGACACGATTCGGCGCCTCCGCGAGGCGCTGGCCGACCGGGCCGACGAGCTGGCCGTCCTCCTCGCAGCGGAGACCGGGGTGCCGGTCTCGCTGCGGGGCGCCCACCTCGACGCCCCGATCGCGGCGCTGGGTGGCGCGCCCGACGGGCGACCGGCCGGTGTCACGGCCGTCATCACGCCGGCGACGTCACCGCTCGCGGTCGCGCTGGACGAGATCGGGCCGGTGCTCGTCGCCGGCGGAACGGTGGTCCTCAAGCCAGCCGCAGAGGCGGCCTCGGCCGCGATCGAGCTGGGCCGCATCGCGCTCGACATCCTCCCGCGCGGAGTGCTCAACGTCGTCACCACCCGGGACGTCGACGTCGCGACGGCGTTGACCCTGGACCCACTCGTGGACGAGGTGTCCCTGACCGGGGCTGCCGTCACGGCCGATCGGGTGCAGGTCGCGGTGGCCCGCGCCGGCAAGCGCCTGCGCCTCGACATCGGTGGCCCGCGGACGGTTCGGGCAGCAGATGACTCCGACCTGGCCGGAGCCGTGTCCGCCGCCGCGATGGCCGTGGCTGCCAATGCCGGGCAGGGCTGCCGACTGCCGGCCAGCGTGATCGTCCCGGCACACCGCTACGACGAGGCGCTCCGGGCGGCGGTCGACACGATGGCGGAGGTCGTCGTCGGTGATCCGTGCGAGCCCGACACGTGGTGCGGTCCGCTGCGCTCGCGGGTCGCCCGCGACCGGGTGCTGCGCTACCTGGCCCTGGCCCGGTCAGAGGGCGGCGACGTCGCGCCGGGGGGCCACGTCCTCGACCGCGAGGGCGGCTGGTGGATGGCACCGACCGTGATCGGCGGGCTGGCCCCGGACTCCCGACTGGTGCGTGAGGAGATCCTCGGGCCGGTGCTCATGGTCGTGGCCGACACATCGGCACGTGCATGACCCCGTCCTCGTCGAACTCCGGCCCGGTGACTGCGAAGCCGTAGGACGCGTAGAAGCCGGTCAGCCCGGTCTGGGCGTCGAGCCGCACCTCGCGGTCACCGCAGAGGGCGATCGCCTCGTCCATCATCGCGGCTGCGAGCCCTCGGCCGCGGACCGACGGGGCCACCGCCACGCGCCCGATCCGCGCCCGGTCGCCGTCGTCGAGCACCCGCAGGCAGCCGACGACCGTGTCGTCCTCGAGCAGCAGCACGTGCCGGGTGGCCTCCTCGAGATCCCGCCCGTCCAGGTCGGGATAAGGGCACTCCTGCTCGACCACGAACACCTGCTGCCGCAGCCGCCACAGCTCGTACGCCGTCCGCGGGGCGAGCTCGCCGAAGGACACGGTCCGCACCTGGCTGCTCATCGCAGGAAGCCCACGACCTGGGCGAAGGCCCGACGGGACTCCGGGGTGAAGGGCATCAGTCCGTAGACGTGGAGGAGGTCGGGCTCCTCGATCGACGTCAGGTCCCAGCCCGCCTGCGCCGCCCGGCGTGCCAGCAGCCGGCAGCCGGGATGCAGCAGGTCGCGGGTGCCGTAGAGCATGAGTGACCTCGGCAGGCCGGCGAGGTCGGCGAGCGCTGGGGAGACCTCGGCGCGGCCCAGGTCCTCGGGAGAGCCGGCCCACCACAGGGCGTACGCCTGCAGCTTGCCGAAGAACAGCCACGGGTCGATCGCGTCGACGTCCCGCGTCTCGGGGGTCGAGGTGGTGAGGTCCACCCACGGAGCGTGCATCACGAGGTGGGATGCCGGTGTCAGGCCGCGGTCGCGCATCGAGAGGGCCGTGGCGAGGGCGAGGCCGCCGCCGGCCGAGTCCCCGGCCAGCACGAGGCCGCCCTCCTGCGCCGCCCAGTGCGCCGCGTCGGCGACCAGCCCGTCGTGGGAGTCGGCCCAGGTGTGCTCGGGGGCGAGGGGATAGTCGGGCATCACGACCCGCGCGCCGATCGCGTCGGCCAGCCGGGTGGCGTAGCGCACGTGGAACCCGTCGATCGGCGCCGTGAAGCCGCCGCCGTGCACGTAGTAGAGCGTGCGACGGGCACGCCGGTCGCGCGGCGTCAGGACGTGGGAAGGGAAGCCGACGTCCGTGGCCGAGACCTCCCAGCGCCTGGCGAAGCCCGGAGTCACCCGGGTCGGCAGCGTCGGCGCCAGGGTGCGGTGCCACGCCTCGACGCGTGCGCGCTCGGAGGGCTCGTCGTCGAGCTCGCGGGACCTGCGGACCCGGGGGACCAGGAAGGCCAGCAGTTCGTGGCGGAGGCTCGGCATGCGGGCAGCGTAGGGGCAACTGGCGCGCCCCCGTAGGCTGGCGCCAGAAGACAGGGGAGCACGTGCAGACGTGCTGAGAGTGCGGACCAGCCGCAGACCCTACGAACCTGATCCGGCTAGCACCGGCGATAGGGAGTCACGATGATCAACTCACGCGTCCGCGCCGTCCTCACCACCTCGATCGCGGCAGCCCTGCTGAGCAGCTGCAGCCTCACCGCCGCCGACGCGCCGTCGGAGCCGCGGACCTCCACGGCCGAGGGTGAGGTGGGCGGCACCGTCGTCCTCGCGACCCACGAGTCCTTCCACCTGCCCAAGAAGCTGGTGAAGGCGTTCGAGGAGGAGTCGGGCTACGACCTCGAGGTGCGGGCCGCAGGTGATGCCGGCACGCTGGCGACCAAGCTCAGCCTCACCGCGGACAACCCCATCGCCGACGCCGCCTTCGGCATCGACAACACCTTCGCCTCGCGTCCGCTCGGAGAGGGTGCCTTCGCGGAGGTCAGCCCGTCGGTGACCCCGCCCGAGACGTACGCCCTCGCCGAGGGCGGCGCCCGGCTCGTCCCGATCGACTCGGCGAGCGTCTGCGTCAACGTCGACACCGCGTGGTTCGACCGCGAGGGAATCGAGCCGCCGCAGACGCTGGCCGACCTCACCGACCCGGCGTACGCCGACCTCCTCGTGACGCCGGGTGCTTCGACCAGCAGCCCGGGCATGGCGTTCTTCCTCGCCACGGTCGCCGAGTACGGCGACGACTGGCAGACCTACTGGACCGATCTGTTGGCCAACGGGGCCAAGGTCGTCGACGGCTGGGAGGACGCCTACTACGGCGACTTCACCGCCGGATCCGAGAAGGGAAAGCGCCCGATCGTCGTGTCCTACGACTCCTCCCCGGCCTTCACCGTCGCCGACGGCGCGACCACGACGGCGGCGCTGCTCGACACGTGCTTCCGCCAGGTCGAGTACGCCGGTGTCCTGGCCGGCGCCGACAACCCGGCCGGCGCCGAGGCCCTCATCGACTGGATGCTCAGCGACGAGGTGCAGAGTGCGCTGCCGGAGTCGATGTACGTCTTCCCGGTGATGCCCGGCGCCACCGTCCCCGACGACTGGGCGCAGTTCGCCCCCCAGCCCACCGACCCCTACGAGGTCTCGCCCGAGGAGATCACCGCCAACCGCGAGCAGTGGCTGACCGAGTGGACCGACGTCATCTCCCGGTGAGCACCACCACAGGTCGAGGAGCGCGCTCCGCGGCGCCGCGGACGCGGCGCCTGCTCGGCCTGCTCGCCCTGGCCGCCGCTCCGGTGCTGGTGCTCGGGGTCCTCTTCGTCCTCCCGGTGACCGGCATGGTCTCCGAGGGCTTCCTCGTCGACGGCCGGTTCGCACCCGGGGCGGTGCTCGAGGTCCTCGGCCGTCCGCGGGTGCACCGGGTCGCGTGGTTCACCGTGTGGACCTCGGGTGTCGCGACCCTGCTGGCCGTCGTGCTGGGCCTCCCGGCGGCGTACGCCCTCCACCGGCTGGCGCTTCCGGGTCGCGCTGCGGTGCGCGCGGCGCTGCTGGTGCCCTTCGTGCTGCCGACCGTGGTCGTGGGGGTCGCCTTCCGCCAGCTGCTGGGGGAGGGTGGGCCGCTCGGCTTCCTCGGTCTGGACGGGACGCCGGCCGCCATCATCTGCGGCCTGGTGTTCTTCAACCTCGCGATCGTCGTCCGCACCGTAGGCGTCGCCTGGGAGTCCCTCGACCCCCGCCCCGGGCAGGCGGCCGCTGCCCTCGGTGCCTCGCCCTGGCAGGTCCTGCGCACGGTCACCCTGCCGGCGCTGCGGCCTGCGATCGTCGGCGCCGCGAGCATCGTCTTCCTCTTCTGCGCGACCGCCTTCGGCATCGTGCTGACCCTGGGAGGGGTCCGCTACGCCACGGTCGAGACGGAGATCTACCTGCTGACCACGACCGTCTTCGACCTGCAGGCGGCCGCGGCGCTCTCGGTGCTGCAGATCGTCGTCGTGGTCGGGCTGCTCGCCCTGGCCGCGCGGCTGCGCGCGACGCCCGACCCGACGGCCCAGCGCACGGTCACCCCGGTCCGTGCCGTCCGGCCCGCCGACGGGCCCGTGGTCGCCGCGACGCTGCTCGTGCTCGCCGCGATGCTGCTGCCGATCCTCACCCTGGTGCTCGGCTCGCTCAGCGTGGGCGGGGGGTGGGGCCTGGACAACTACCGCGCGCTCGCCACTGCCGGCGACGACCAGGCCCTGGTGGTGCCGGTGACGACGGCGCTCCTGACCAGTCTCCGTACGGCTGTCGACGCGACGTGGATGGCGCTGCTGGTCGGTGTCTGGGTGTCGCTCATCGTCACGCGCCGCTCGCACTCGGTCGCCGAGCGCCGGGTCCGGGCGGGGCTCGACGGCTTCTTCATGCTGCCGCTGGGGGTCAGTGCGGTGACCCTCGGCTTCGGTTTCCTGATCACCCTCGACCGCCCGCCGCTCGACCTGCGCGACTCGCCCCTGCTGGTGCCGATGGCGCAGGCACTGGTGGCCCTGCCGCTGGTGGTGCGCACGCTCGCCCCGGTGCTCGGCGGCATCGACGACCGCCAGCGCCAGGCGGCCGCGTCCCTGGGCGCCTCGCCGTTGCGCACGCTGGTCACCGTCGACCTGCCCGTGGTGTGGAAGCCGATGCTCGCGGCCAGCGGTTTCGCGTTCGCCGCGTCGCTGGGTGAGTTCGGCGCGACCTCCTTCCTCGCCCGCGCCGAGAGCCCGACCCTCCCGGTCGTGATCTTCCGGCTGATCGGCCACCCCGGCGAGATGAACCTCGGCATGGCGCTCGCGGCCTCCGTCGTCCTCGGCGCCGCGACGGCCATGGTGGTGCTCGTGGTCGAGCGACTGCGCGTGCCGGGTGTGGGAGCGCTGGGATGACCGGGGATGACAGGGTGCCGATGATGCTGGAGCTGAGCGACGTCACCGTGCGCTACGGCGACACGGCGGCGGTCGACGACGTGTCGCTCGACCTCGAGTCGGGCCAGGTGCTCGCGGTGCTCGGGCCCTCGGGCTGCGGCAAGTCCACCCTGCTCAGGGCTGTGGCGGGCCTGGAGCCGCTCTCCGCGGGGTCGATCTCGCTCGACGGCGCCGACCTCGCTGGCGTACCCACCCACAAGCGGGGCTTCGCCCTGATGTTCCAGGACGGCCAGCTCTTCGCCCATCTCACCGTCGCCCGCAACGTGGCGTACGCCCTCAGGCTCCGTCGTACGCCGTCCACGCGCGTGGCAGCGCGGGTGCGGGAGCTGCTCGAGCTGGTCGGGCTCTCGGGCTACGACGAGCGGCTGCCCGGCACCCTGTCCGGAGGCGAGCGGCAGCGCGTGGCCCTGGCCCGGGCGCTGGCCGTGGAGCCGCGCCTGATCCTGCTCGACGAGCCGCTGTCGTCGCTCGACGCGACACTGCGCGAACGCCTGGCGGGCGACCTGCGCGAGATCCTGCACGCGGCCGGCACCACTGCGCTCCTGGTCACCCACGACCACGAGGAGGCGTTCGCGCTCGCCGACCGGCTCGCCGTGATGCGGCAGGGGCGGGTGGTGCAGTCCGGCGCGATCGACGAGGTGTGGCGCGCGCCCGTCGACGAGGAGACGGCCCTGTTCCTGGGCTATGCCCGCGTGCTGCGCGGCGCGGCGGCGGGTCGGGTGCTGGACGCGGCCTCGTTGCCCGGCGCGTCCGCGGTCGCCGTACGCCGGTCCGCCCTCGTCCTCGACAGCTCGGGCCCGATCCGTGCGACGGTGCAATCGGCCCGGGTGACGCCCGAGCAGGTGCGGCTGGTGGTGGCGGCCGATGATCTCGGCAGCTTGGACGCCGTCGCCCCGCTGGGCGGGCGTGTCTCGCCCGGCGACGAGGTCAGGCTGCGGGTCGACGTGACACGGCTCGCAGTCCTGCCGATCGTGAAGGGGCCTTGACCCGTCCCTAGACTGACCAGCGTGTACAGACCGGCCTATGCCCTTCTCGTGGGAGTCGCCGCCACCATGGGCGGGCTCGCGGTGACGGCTGCCCTGGTGCTCGACCGCCCGCTGGTCGACCCGGAGGGCTTCCTCGGTCCGTCGTGGCTCAGGCTGCCGCTGCTGGTGCTCGGTGCCTTCATGCTCGACCTCCTGCCCCGCACCATGTGGGCCTCGCGGATGAAGCCGACGCTCATGCGGCCGATGATGGCGGAGCGGGTGAAGTCGCACTGGAACCGTGAGCGGATGACGCTCACGGTGCTCGGCCTGGTGTGCTTCTACATCACCTACGTCTGCTACCGGAACCTCAAGTCGTTCCTGCCCTTCATCATGGGCGAGGACAAGTACGACCGTGAGCTGCACCTCA
Source organism: uncultured Actinomycetota bacterium (assembly GCA_963843815.1). GTDB lineage: Bacteria > Actinomycetota > Actinomycetes > Propionibacteriales > Nocardioidaceae > Nocardioides. Next base: position 528,185 of record CAWJLX010000010.1, read on the forward strand.
TCGACCGGGCGCTGATGTTCGGCCACGAGCCGGCGACGGTCCTGCACACGCTCCTCGGCACCGGCGTCTCGGCGCACTTCCTCTCCACCATCTACCTGTGGTTCCTGCCGCTCGTGCCGCTGGCCCTCGCCGCCTGGCTCGTGTGGTCGCGCAACATCACCTTCGGCTACTGGTTCGCCACCTCCCAGTGCCTCGCGTGGGCGCTCGGGACCGCGTCCTACTACGCCCTGCCGACGTTGGGCCCGGGCTTCCAGTACAGCTACCTCTACGCCGATCTCCCGGACTCCGGGTCGAGCGCCTTGATGGAAGCGCTGTCCTACGGGAGGAGCGGCGTGCTGCGCGACGGCGCAGAGGGATCGGTCCAGTCGGTGGCCGGGTTCGCGTCGCTGCACGTCGCGATCACGCTGCTCGTGGCGCTGATGGTGCAGTACACGCTCCGCAACCGGATCCTCCACATCATCTTCTGGGCCAACTTCGCCATCACCGTGGTCGCCACCCTCTACTTCGGCTGGCACTACATCGCCGACGACCTCGCCGGCATCGTCATCGCCCTCTTCTCGTTCTGGCTCGGCGGACTCGCGAGTGGGCAGAAGTTCGACAGACACGGGTTGGCCTCCCACCCGACCTCGACGACCTCCCAGGTGCCGGTCGAGGCCGGCTGAGCGTCGTACCCGCTCTCCCCCTGATAGTCCGCATCAAGAAGCTCCTCCCGCCGTGCGGTTGAGGAGCTTTTTGATGCGGACTATCCGGAGGGGCGTGAATTACAATCGTGTAGTTCGTCAAGCCGACACGCCGATGAAAAGTGAAAACTTTGGGAAAGTTGTTCCCAGTGTGACGAAAGTTCACTAGCGTTCCTCGAGTTGCCCGTGCGAAGGGGAAGTCGCGCGGGCCCGAGACTCTCAAGGGGAACCCCCGTGCCCGTCGCTCCACTGCTGGAACCCACGCCTGCGCCGCGTCGTACGACGTCGCGCTGGGCGACGGCGCTCGTGCTCGTCGCCGGACTCGCCGTGGGGGGCGCGCACGGCTCGGCCTTCGCTGACGACACCGTCCCGAGCGAGGCCGACATCGCGGCCGCCGAGAAGCACGCCGCCGACAAGGTCCGTGACGTCTCGGCCGTGCAGGCCGACCTGATCCGGGCCAACCTCGCCCTCGAGAGCGCCGGCGACAGTGCCGCCGAGGCCGCGGAGGCCTACAACGGCGCTCGGTGGCGGGCGGAGCAGGCGATCGAGGAGGCCGAACAGGCCCAGGCCGCCGCGGACGCCGCCCGGGCGGACATCGCCGCCCAGCGCGAGCTCTACGCCGACACGGTCGTGCAGTCCTACGAGGAGGCCTCACAGGTCCAGGGCCTCTCCGCGCTGGTCGAGGCCGACGGCATCGAAGCCCTCATCGACCGCAGCGTGACGATGGGCAACACCTCCGAGGCCCTCGACAACCAGTACGACGCCTTCACCGCCGCGTCCGCGGTCGCCGACGTCACCGCGGACACGGCCGCCCTGGCCTCGGAGCGGGCTGCCGCCGCCGAGCTCGAGGCCGAGCGGGCCCGTGACGGAGCCGCGTCGGCCGAGGCCGATGCCGGCTCGCAGGCGGAGGCCGTGGCTGCCACCAGGGCCGCACTGATCGCCGAGCTGGCCGATCTCCAGGGAATCAGTGTCCGGCTGGCGCAGAAGCGCCAGGCCGCGCTCGAGAAGGCCGCCGCGGCAGCAGCAGCAGCGGCGGCTCAGGCGGAGGCCGAGGCGCAGGCCCAGGCTGAGGCGGAGGCGGAGGCGGAGGCCCAGGCGCAAGCCCAGGCACAAGCCCAGGCCGAGCAGCAGACGACACCCACCCCCACCAGCAAGCCGACTCCGACGAGCAAGCCGACTCCGAGCGCGACGCCCACCCCGACGAGCAAGCCGACCCCGAGCGCCACTCCCGCTCCCACTCCCACTCCCACGCCGACTCCCACGCCGACTCCCACCCAGACGCCGACCCCCACCCCGACTCCCACCCCGCCTCCCACGGAGACGCCGACCCCGACGCCACCCGCGCCGTCCGGCAACGCGGCAGCGGCGATCGCCTTCGCGAAGTCGCAGATCGGCAAGCCCTACCGCTACGGCGCCTCCGGCCCGGATGCATGGGACTGCTCCGGTCTCACGGCTGCGGCGTGGGCCAGTGGCGGCAAGTCGCTCCCGCACTACTCGGTCGCGCAGTACACGCAGTCGACGCGGATCAGCGCCAGCCAGCTGGCCCCCGGCGACCTCGTCTTCTGGGGTTCCTCCAGCAACCCGAGCTCGATCTACCACGTCGCGCTGTACATCGGCGACGGCCAGATCATCCATGCCCCGCGCACGGGGCGGAACGTCGGCCAGGAGTCGATGTACTACTGGCGCGCACCCAACTTCTTCGCGCGCCCCTGACGTGGGGCGGGGACGCGCGACTCACCTGACCTTGCGCGCGAACCTCTCGGCCAGCTCTCCCGGGTCGAGGTCGCCGTCGAGGATCAACCGCGTCGGCCACGCCGAGGTGTCGATGCCGGACAGCTCCTCGAAGAGCGCGAGGTCCTGGGCGTAGAGCGCGGCCAGCCGGGCGAGGTCGTCCTCAGTCGGCGCCGTGCCGGGGATCTGCTCCGCGCCGGCGTGCCAGTTCTTCAGCGGCGGGACCTGCTCGAAGCGAGGCAGCTCGAGGAAGTCGGTCGTCCGGTGCACGGTCTGCTCGAAGTCGCCCAGCATGGCGCGCAGCTCGAGCAGCAGCCACTGCTGGCGGCCGAACAGCTCGAAGCCCCGCTGCAGCTGCTCGCCGTAGAACCCCCGCGCCAGCCCGGTCATGTGCCGCCACCGCATGGTGCGTACGCCGTCCGGCACCGCGTCGGGCAGCGAGGTGTGAGGCCACTCGGTGAGGAAGTCGGGCCAGTCCGGCCAGGCGAGGTTGCGCGAGCGGAGCATCACCCAGTGGGAGAAGAGGCGCTCGATCGGGTCGCGGAACACGGCGATGAGGGGCATCCCGGGGTCGAAGGCCCGCATCCGTTCCAGCGCGTGCGGCCAGTAGAGATAGGTGGGGGTCGCGTCGCCGACGAGCCGGTGGATCGCCGCCCGGCGCGGTGCTGAGTAGTCGCGCGCATAGTTCGGCGCGGACCAGTCGACGGTCTCGTCGTCGAAGTAGTGCCGCTCCTTGTCGGGCGGCTGGCAGACCAGCCGGTGCTGGTTGAGCGTGACCGCCAGCGTGGAGGTGCCGCCCTTCTGCACGCCGACGACGGCGTAGTTGTACGCCATGTCGCCCAATGCGGTGGGACGGGCGGACTCGTTCATCGCCGAGAACTTACCTGCATGGCTACCGTGGGAGCCATGACCACCGACGAGGTGCCACCGATCGCCGACGAGATCCCCACCGTCGAGCCCGAGAAGGACGAGGTCGAGGTCGACCGGACGGCCGTCCACGCCGACGACAAGGGCTACCGCCAGCCCGTGGTCGACGTGGCTGCGCTGCGCGTGGTGCTCGACGGCCGCTACCACGAGGTCCGCGACCTCGTGCGCGAGAACCTGGCCGAGCACGCCCAGATCCTCCTCGACGAGGAGGAGATGACGACCGCCGACTTCCGTGAGCGGGTCCTGGACGTCGTGGTGCGGATGGCCGGGACCGGCCAGACCGGGATGGGCTTCCCGGCCGAGTACGGCGGCGGAGGCGACATCGGCGCGTCGGTCGCGGCCTTCGAGACGCTCGCCTACGGCGACCTGTCGGTGCTGGTCAAGGTCGGTGTGCAGTTCGGCCTGTTCGGTGGCGCGATCCTCCAGCTCGGCACCAGGCTGCACCACGACGCCTACCTCGCCGATCTCGTGAGTGGTCGCACCCTGGGCTGCTTCGCGATGACCGAGAGCGGGCACGGCTCCAACGTCCAGGAGCTCGGCACCGTCGCGACGTACGACGCCGAGGCCGAGGAGTTCGTGATCACGACACCGGACGCCGCGAGCCGCAAGGACTACATCGGCAACGCGGCCGCACACGCGGAGCTCGCCGCGGTGTTCGCCCAGCTCGAGGTCGACGGCGAGCGGCACGGCGTGCACGCGTTCGTGGTGCCGATCCGGTCGGGCGGTGCCGTCGTCGACGGCGTACGCATCGAGGACTGCGGGCCCAAGATGGGTCTCAACGGCGTCGACAACGGGCGGATCTGGTTCGACGGCGTACGAGTGCCCCGCACCGCGCTGCTCAACCAGTTCGCCGAGGTCACCCCGGAGGGCCGCTACCTCTCTCCGATCGACAACCCCAACAAGCGCTTCTTCACCATGCTCGGCACGCTCGTCCAGGGCCGGGTCTGCGTCGGCGGCGCCGGCATCAACGCGGCCAAGGTGGCGCTGACCATCGCCACGCGCTACGCCGTACGTCGCCGCCAGTTCGAGGCGACCTCGCCCGACGAGGAGCAGCTGCTCCTCGACTACGGCATGCACCAGCGGCGACTCCTCCCGCTCATCGCCGCGACGTATGCCCTCCACTTCGCGCAGGAGGTCGTGGCGGGCCAGCTGCACACCGTCTTCACCGGCCCCGGGCCGACCGAGGACGGCAACGACGAGCACGCCCGTCGGATGCTCGAGTCGCGTGCCGCGGGCACGAAGGCGCTCGGCACCTGGCATGCCACCCGCACCATCCAGGAGTGTCGCGAGGCATGCGGCGGCGCCGGCTACATCAGCAAGAACAGGTTCGCCGCGCTCAAGGCGGACACCGACGTCTTCACCACCTTCGAGGGCGACAACCACGTCCTGCTCCAGCTGGTGGCCAAGGGCCTGCTCACCGACTATGCCGGTGAGTTCGAGGACATGGACCAGTTCGGGATGGTGCGCTTCGTCGCCGGCCTCGCGGTCGACACCGTCGTCGAGCGGACGGCGGTGCACAAGCTCTTCCAGTCGGTGAAGGACCTGCTGCCCGGCGGCGACACGTGGGACCAGGAGGCGGGCCTCCTCGACCCCGACTACCAGCTGGCCATGCTGCGCTTCCGCGAGGAGCACATGCTCGGTGGCGTCGCCCGCCGCCTCAAGCGCGGCGTCGACCAGGAGATGCACCCCGGTGCGGTGTTCTCCCGCGTGCAGGACCACGTCATCGCGGCTGCGCGGGCGCACACCGAGCGGCTGGTGCTCGAGGCCTTCGTCGCGAAGATCGCCGAGCTCCCCGACGGTGACCTCAAGGTCGGCCTCAGCCTGCTCAGCGACCTGCACGCGCTGATCACGATCGAGGCAGACCGTGGGTGGTTCATGGAGCACGGCCGCCTCTCCAGCGCCCGCTCCAAGGCGATCAGCCGCGAGATCAACTCGCTGTGCCGAAAGATCCGACCGCTGGCGGTGGACCTGGTCGACGCCTTCGGTGTGCCCGAGCAGATGCTCCGCGCCGAGGAGCTCATCGGGTGAGGCTGCCCGGGCTCGGTGGCTGGAGCGAGGATCCGCTGTGGTCCTACGTCTATCCCTGGCTCGTCGAGCACGAGCGTGTGGGTGGGGCGGCGTGGCGCCTGGGCACTGGCAGCGACCTCGCGCTGCTGCACGAGGCTGCAGCCGAGATCGGGACGCTGCCCGCCGGGGCCAGGGTGCTCGATGTGCCGACCGGGTCGGGTGTGGCGCTGCGTGGCCTGCGCCCGGGACAGGGGCTCGACCTGGTGGCCGCCGACATCTCCACCACCATGCTCGGACGCGCCGGTGCCACGGCCTCCCGCCTCGGGGTGGCCGACCAGGTGACCCCGGTCGTGGCCGACGTGGGTGACCTGCCCTTCGACGACCACACCTTCGACCTCGTCGTCTCCTTCGCCGGCCTGCACTGCTTCCCCGACCCGCGACGTGCGATCGCAGAGATGGTGCGCGTCCTCGCCCCCGGCGGCGTGGTCACCGGCAGCTCGCTCTTCACCGACACCGGGGTGCGCTACGCGTCGCTGCGTCGGACCGGCGCCCGGCTGGGCATCCTCGGCCCGATGTGTACGTCGGGGGAGGCCCGCACCTGGCTGCGCGAGGCCGGCTGCTCGGACGTCGAGCTGTCCCTCCACGGTGGCCTGGGCTACTTCCGCGCCGTGCGCGGAGGAGGCTCACGATGACCTTCGGAGGACTGCCGACACGCTGGGAACCTGTGGGCACGAGCCGCGGTCTGGCGCTCGTCGCACCCGGTCGGGCCTACCCGCCGTCCGCACCTCTCCTCGACTTCGCCCGCGTGGCGCTCGTGCAGCACCGCTTCACCGTCCAGCAGCTCTGGTGGGACTCCACCACCCGCGGTGACGAGGACCCGGAGCAGTGGGTGCGCAGGCACGTCGAGGCCGCGCTCGCCGAGGAGGACGCCGACCACGTGCTGCTGGTCGGCAAGTCGCTCGGCACCCGCGCCGCGTCGTACGCCGCCGAGCGGGGGCTCGACGCGATCTGGCTCACGCCGTTGCTGGTCGACCCGGTGGTCGCCGAGGGGATCGCCGCCAATGCCGGTCGGCAGCTCCTGGTCGGCGGGCTGGCCGACCGGCTGTGGGACGCCACCGTCGCCCGCGAGCTCGCCGACGCCGGGTGCGACGTCCTCGAGGTCCCCGACGCCGACCACGGCATGGGGACACCGGAAGCGGTCCGCACGGTCGAGATCCACCTCGAGGTGGCCCAGGCGGTAGAGGCGTTCCTCTCACAGGTGTGAGCCATCGCCGGGTGGCTGTCAGTGGCGCGCTCCGTCGGGACACAGCGCCCGGACCGGGCTGGGCAGCACCTTTGCCGAGACAGCGGGCTCACGTCCGGGACGCCGTTGCCACGTTCCTGGCGGCGTACGGCCCTCGATCCTGACCCGAGAGCGCGCCGAGGATCCTCAGGCGTCCTCGCCCAGGCCGTCGTCGGCGGCGTTGTCGACATCGTTGCCGTGGCCCTCGGTCTTGAAGCGCTCGAAGGAGGCGTTGACCTCGGCCTCGGCCTCTACGCGGCCGACCCAGTCAGCACCCTCGACGGACTTGCCGGGCTCGAGGTCCTTGTAGACCTCGAAGAAGTGCTGGATCTCCAGCCGGTCGTACTTGGAGACGTGGTTGATGTCGCGCAGGTGCTCCTGGCGCGGGTCGTGGGTGGGGACGCACAGCACCTTGTCGTCACCGCCGGCCTCGTCGGTCATCCGGAACATGCCGATCGCGCGGCACTCGATGAGGCAGCCGGGGAAGGTCGGCTGCTGCAGGATCACGAGCGCGTCCAGCGGGTCGCCGTCCTGGCCGAGGGTGTTCTCGATGAAGCCGTAGTCGGCCGGATAGGCAGTCGAGGTGAAGAGCATGCGGTCGAGGCGGATACGCCCACTGTGATGATCGACCTCGTACTTGTTGCGCTCGCCCTTGGGGATCTCCACCAGCACGTCGAAGCTCAGCACGTCTTCCTCCACACTCTCGGCACGCATTCAGGCCTACTCCATCACATCCGGCGAGGGCCCGACGTGTACTGCTAGAGCCAGTCTCGCGCACAATGGCCCCGATGCGCGAAGCGAGAGGGCCGAAACTTCGGCGACCTGAGGTGCGCCACTGGCTGCCGACGCTGCTGGTCCTCGCCCTGCTGGCCGCCGGTCTCGGTGCCTACCGCTTCGAGTGGGGGCAGCGTTACGTTCCCTGGCTGGCCGCTGATCCGGTCACCGAACCGCAGGCCGTGCTGCCGCCGGCGGGGCTCGACCTGCCCGACTGGACGGTCCCGGCTGCAGAGGCCGTGGCCGTGGACACCTCGAGAGCGCTCGAGCCGGACAAGGTGGAGGGCGCGGTGACCCCCGAGCTGGCCGACCCCGACCTCGGTCGCCACGTGGTCGGAGCCGTCACCACGCTGACGCCCGGCTCGGAGACCTGGACCTCCGGCGACGGGCGCTACCTGCCCGCCTCGACGACCAAGTTGCTGACCCTGGGCGCTGCCCTGGAGTCGTTGGGCCCGGACCGGACGTTCACCACGCGCGTCGTGCGCGGCGAGAAGCCGCGCGAGGTCGTGCTGGTCGGAGGCGGCGACCCGCTGCTCGCGAGCGAGCCGCTCACGGTGGCGGAGGCCGAGTCCACCTACCCGGCCCGTGCCGACGTCGCCTCCCTGGCGCTGGAGGCGGCTGCCACCCTCGGCGGGAAGGGGCGGGTCAAGGTCCGCTTCGACGACAGCCTCTTCGCGGGCCCGACCGACAACCCGGCCTGGCGCCGCGACTACGTGCCCGACGACATCGTCAGCCCGATCACCGCGCTCATGGTCGACAGCGGGGTCGCGCCCGACGGTGACTCGCGCTCCGACGACCCGTCCCTCGCCGCGGCCCGCGCCTTCGCCTCGGCTCTCGCCGCTGCCGGGCTCAAGGTGATCGACGAACCGGCGCGCGTCGTCGTACGACCCGGGGCGGAGGAGCTGGCCTCGGTGGAGAGCGCCCCGCTGTCCGAGATCGCCGAGCGCATCCTGGACGTCAGCGACAACGAGGGCGCCGAGGTGATCGGCCACCAGGTCGGGCTCGCCACGTCCGGGACGGGATCCTTCGAGGCGGGTGCGGCGGGTGTCCTCGCCACCCTGGGCGGGCTGGGCATCGACGTCAGCGGCGACGTGGTCTACGACGGCTCCGGTCTCTCGCGCCGCAACCGCGTCGCCACCACCACGCCCCTGGCCCTGCTCCAGCACGCCGCCGGCCCTGGCGGCGAGGCGATGCGCAGCCTGATCACCGGGATGCCCGTCGCCGGGTTCACCGGGTCGCTCACCTACCGCTTCGACGAGGGTCCCGCCGTCGCCCGCGGGCTGGTGCGGGCCAAGACCGGCACGCTCACCGGCGTGCACGCCCTCGCCGGAATCGCGGTCGGCCGCGACGGTCAGACGATGGCCTTCGTGTTCGCCGCGGACCGGGTCGCGGACGTGGACAAGTACGACGCGCAGGACGCGCTGGACAACGCCGCTGCCGCGCTCGCGGCCTGCCGGTGCTCACGAGCGCCCGGCTAGGGTCTCGTCATGAACCTCGTCGACTGGGACTTCGCCGTCACCGTGGGGTCCCGGGTCGCCGGCCCCGGTCCCGAGGTGTCCGCCGAGGAGGCGGGCGCTGCGGTGGTCGAGCTCCGCGAAGGGGCGGACCGCTCCACCCCGCTCGTGAGCGACTTCACCGGTCTGAGCGCAGCGCCCGGCACGGCCCCCGTGCTCGTCGTGGACCGCGCCGGCTGGGTGCAGGCCAACGCTGACGGGTTCGCCAAGATCCTCTCCCCGATCGTCGACAAGCTCACCGAGAAGAAGGGTGTGCCCTCGCCCCTGGCCGAGGCCGTCGGCTCGCGGGTCACCGGCGCCGAGGTGGGCCTGATGCTCGGCTTCCTCGGCACCAAGGTGCTCGGCCAGTTCGACCCGTTCTTCGCCCCGCACGGTCGGCTGCTGCTCGTCGCGCCCAACGTCGTCCACGTCGAGCGCGAGCTCGACGCCGACCCGCACGACTTCCGCCTCTGGGTGTGCCTCCACGAGGAGACCCACCGGGTGCAGTTCACCGCCAACCCGTGGCTGGGCGAGCACCTGATGACCCAGATGAACGCCGTCGCCGACACGATCGAGCCCACGGCCCTCATCGAGGGGCTGCGCCGGGGTGCCCAGGCGATCCGCGGCGGGGGCGGCAGCGTCATCGACCTCGTCTCCTCGCCGGAGCAGAAGGAGATCCTCGACCGGGTCACCGGCGTGATGTCGCTCCTGGAGGGCCACGCCGACGTGGTCATGGACGGTGTCGGCCCGACGGTGATCCCCTCCGTCAAGGAGATCCGCAAGAAGTTCAACCAGCGTCGCCAGGGTGCCGGCACCCTCGACCGCCTGCTGCGTCGGCTCCTCGGCCTCGACGCCAAGATGGCGCAGTACCGCGACGGTGCCATCTTCGTCCGCCACGTCGTCGACAAGGTCGGCATGGAGGACTTCAACGCCGTCTGGAGCGGCCCGGAGACCTTGCCGTCGAAGGACGAGATCACCGACCCCGACGCGTGGGTCGCCCGCGTGCTGTGACGCTCCACCCGGCCGTCGCCGCGGTGCGGCTCCCGGTGCGTGCCGCGCTGGCCCGCTTGGCGGCGGGGGACGTCGTCGCCGTCGCGTGCAGCGGCGGCGCGGACTCGTTGGCGCTGGCCTCGGCAGCAGTGTTCGAGGGCCGCAAGCAGGCCCTGCGGGTGGTCGGGGTGACCGTGGACCATGGGCTGCAGCCGGGCTCGGCCGAGCAGGCCGACCGGGTGGTCGCCCAGCTGGCAGAGCTCGGGGTCGACGAGACGGTGACCGCTCGCGTGGAGGTCGACGCCGCCTCGGGCCTGGGGCCCGAGGCCGCGGCACGAGAGGCGAGGTACGCCGTCCTGCAGGAGGTGGCCACCCGCCTGCAGGCTCGGACGGTGCTGCTCGGCCACACCCTCGACGACCAGGCCGAGACGGTGCTCCTCGGCCTGGCCCGCGGCTCGGGCGGCCGTTCGCTGCAGGGGATGCGGCCCGGCTTCGGCGTCTTCGCGCGCCCGCTGCTCGGCGTACGACGTGACGACACCGTCACCGCCTGTCGGGTGGAGGGGCTGGAGTTCTGGGACGACCCGCACAACCGGGACCCCGGCTTCACGCGGGTCCGGGTCCGCGAGCGGGTGCTGCCCGTGCTGGAGGCCGAGCTCGGTCCGGGGGTCGCGGAGGCCCTCGCGCGCACCGCCGACCAGCTGCGCGAGGACACGTCGCTGCTCGAGATGCTCACCGACCGGCTGCTCGCGGACGCGCGCCGGGAGGGCGGCCTGGCCGTCGACGTGCTCGCCGACGCACCCCCGTCCCTGCGCCACCGGGCCCTCCACCGCACGGCGCTCGAGTCCGGCGTACCCGCCTCCGAGCTCACCCGCGGGCACGTGCTCGAGGTCGACAAGCTGCTCGTCGCCTGGCGGGGGCAGCGCTGGGTCGACCTGCCCGGCCCGCGGCGTGCGCTGCGCCGAGACGGCCTGCTGGTGCTCGAGGCTCCGTAGCCGATGGATTTCCACTCGTGGGAGTGGAAATCCATCCGCAGCTGAGCGTGACCGCGCTCAACCCGACCTGAACTTCCACTCGTGCGCGTGGAAGTTCAGACGGAGCTCAGGGTGTGCAGGATCGCGGTGCCACCTGGGCTGTGGATGACGTACGACGTCCGCCTCCGGATCCGGGCACCCTGAGGCGGGTGCACCGCAGACGCCCGTTCAATCCGCGCGAACCGTTCCCCAGGTTTCGTGCGCTCCAGTCCGGCCTCCCGCGTGCGACGGTCGACTCCCCCGCCTTCCGAAGGCTGCTGCACGGCATCATCGTCGCCGCGGACGTGCCTGACTCCGCCCTGTTGCGCGTCAAGGCCGCGTTGGCGTGCTTCTTCGACGATGCGTTCGCCAGCCATGCCTCCTCCGCCAGGGTGTGGAGGGTGCCGGTCCAGACGCGCCCGGGTGAGCACGTCACCGTCAGCGACGACACCCATCGACTTCGACGAGCGGGTGTCACGACCCATCACCGCCCTCGCGCCGCGGTGGCCCTTCGTCATGGCGTGCGGGTCTCGGTCCTGACCGACCTCTTCGTCGAGCTCGCCGAGGAGCTGTCGCTCGTCGAGCTCGTCGTCGCAGGGGACTGGATGGTGCGTCGCCACCGAGTGCGGATCACGGACCTGCGGCGCGCGGCCAAGGACGCGCCGGGCCGCGCCGGCCAGCTCGCGAAGAAGGCAGCGAGCTACGTCCGCGCCAGAGTCGACTCCCCGATGGAGTCCCGACTGCGGATGCTGATCGTGCTGGCCGGGCTGCCCGAGCCCGTCGTCAACGTCAGCGTCCGAGACGTCGACGGGGAGCCGGTCCGCCGCTTCGACCTGAGCTGGCCGGAGGTCCGCGTCATCGTCGAGTACGACGGGCGCCACCACGTGGAGCGGGTCGAGCAGTGGGAGGCCGATCTGGATCGGCGCGAGGAGATCGACGACGAGGGGTGGCGCGTCCTGGTGGTGGTCGCAGCCGGCATCTACGCCGACCCCGGGCGGACGGTCCAGCGCGTCTTCAGGCTCCTGCGCGCTCGCGGCCACGACGACCTCCCGGAGCGCCCGAGCGAGGACTGGCGCCCGCACTTCCCCGGCCGGGACGCAGCATGAACTTCCACTCATACGAGTGGAAGTCCATCGACCCCCCAGCGTGCAGCGGCGTGCACCGGCCTGAACTTCCACTCGTACGAGTGGAAATCCATCGGGCGGGGCGGGGCAAGCCCCCTCGAGACCCTAGGCTGGAGCCATGGACTCGTCCCACGTGGAGCACGACCTGGTCAACGTCCTCTTCACCGAGGCGCAGATCCAGCAGCGACTGGCCGAGATGGCCATCCAGATCACGGAGGACTACGAGGGCCGCGACCTGCTCGTGGTCGGCGTCCTGCGCGGTGCGGTCATGGTGATGGCCGACCTGGCCCGCGCGATGCCCGGCCACCTGGAGATGGACTGGATGGCGGTCAGCTCCTACGGTTCAGGCACCAAGTCCAGCGGCGTGGTCCGGATCCTCAAGGACCTCGACACCGACATCAGCGGTCGCGACGTGCTGATCGTCGACGAGATCATCGACACCGGCCTCACCCTGAGCTGGCTGGTCAACAACCTGTCGAGCCGCAGCCCGGCCAGCGTCGAGATCGCCACCCTGCTGCGCAAGCCCGAGGCGCTCTCGATGCCCGTCGAGCCGAAGTACATCGGGTGGGACATCCCCAACGAGTTCGTCGTGGGCTACGGCCTGGACTACCGCGAGAGGTACCGCAACCTCCGCGACATCGGGACGCTTGCTCCCCACGTCTACTCCTGACGGCGCGTCCCCGGGGCTGCTCGGGACTCGCCCCGCTTCACCCTGCCTGAAACAATGAGCGGACGAGCGACGTGTAGCGTCGCGCCCTCAACTCCCGAACCGGTGAAAGTTGCCTGTGAAGCGCATATTCAAGGGTCCCTGGCTGTGGATCGTCCTGTCCGCCTTCGCGGTGCTGCTGGCGATCCAGTACCTCGCACCCAGCGACGGCTACGACGAGATCGAGACCTCGAAGCTCTCCCAGTACATCGCCTCCGGCGACGTCAAGGAGATCGAGTTCAACGACGTCGACCAGGAGATCAAGGCGACGCTCAACTCGGGCGTGCGCGACGCCGGCGACGACGTCGTCACCCACTACATCGACGGCCAGCAGGAGACGATCCTCGCCGCGGTCGACGAGCAGCTGGCCGCCGAGACGATCACCACGTCCAACTCCGAGCACCCGCAGCCCAGCTTCCTCGGCTCGTTGCTCGCGACGCTCCTGCCGTTCGCGCTCATCATCCTGCTCTTCATCTTCTTGATGAACCAGGCCGGAGGAGGCGGCGGCCGTGGCGTCATGCAGTTCGCCAAGTCCAAGGCCAAGCTGATCACCAAGGACATGCCGAAGACGACGTTCAGCGACGTCGCCGGCTGCGAGGAGGCGATCGAGGAGCTCGGCGAGATCAAGGAGTTCCTCACCGACCCGGCCAAGTTCCAGGCCGTCGGCGCCAAGATCCCCAAGGGCGTCCTGCTCTACGGCCCTCCCGGCACGGGCAAGACGCTGCTGGCGCGCGCCGTCGCAGGTGAGGCAGGCGTCCCGTTCTACTCCATCTCGGGCTCCGACTTCGTCGAGATGTTCGTCGGTGTGGGCGCCAGCCGCGTGCGCGACCTGTTCGAGCAGGCCAAGGAGAATCCCCCGGCCATCGTCTTCATCGACGAGATCGACGCCGTCGGTCGCCACCGCGGCGCCGGCATGGGCGGCGGCCACGACGAGCGCGAGCAGACGCTCAACCAGCTCCTCGTCGAGATGGACGGCTTCGACGTCCGCGGCGGGGTCATCCTCATCGCTGCGACCAACCGGCCCGACGTCCTCGACCCCGCGCTCCTGCGCCCGGGACGCTTCGACCGCCAGATCCAGGTCGACGCCCCCGACCTCAACGGCCGCCACCAGATCCTCAAGGTGCACTCGCGCGGCAAGCCGATCGCGCAGGACATCGACCTGCTGAGCATCGCGCGCCGTACGCCGGGCTTCACCGGTGCAGACCTGGCCAACGTGCTCAACGAGGCCGCACTGCTCACCGCACGCGGCAACGCCAAGCTGATCGACAACGAGTCCCTCGACGAGGCGATCGACCGCGTCATCGCCGGTCCGCAGCGTCGTACGCGGCTGATGAGCGAGCGCGAGAAGCTGATCACCGCCTACCACGAGGGCGGCCACGCCCTCGTCGCCGCGGCGCTGCCCGGCACCGACCCCGTGCACAAGGTGACGATCCTCCCGCGCGGTCGTGCCCTCGGCTACACGATGGTGCTGCCCGACCGCGACAAGTACTCCCAGACGCGGAGCGAGATGCTCGACAACCTCGCCTACATGCTCGGCGGGATGGCCGCGGAGGCGCTGATCTTCCACGACGTCACCTCCGGCGCCGGCAACGACATCGAGAAGGCCACCAACCTGGCCCGGGCGATGGTGACCCAGTACGGCATGACCGAGCGCCTCGGCGCGGTCAAGCTCGGTGACAGCAACTCCGAGCCCTTCCTGGGTCGCGACATGGGCCACCAACGCAACTACTCCGAGGAGACCGCCGCGGCGGTCGACGGGGAGGTCAAGGCGCTGCTGGGCCATGCCCACCAGGAGGCCTTCGAGATCCTCGAGACCAACCGTGAGGTCCTCGACGCCCTGGTGCTGGCCCTGCTCGACAAGGAGACCCTCGACAAGGCCCAGATCGCGAAGATCTTCGAAGCGCTGACCAAGAACCCCGAGCGGCCGGCCTGGACCGGGTCGCCGGAGCGGGTGCCGTCGTCGATCCCGCCGGTCGACATCCCGCAGGAGATCCGCGACCGGGTGACCGCGGACGTGGCCGCCCAGGAGGCGGGCTACGGCGCGATCCTCACGCCGCCCGGGCCGGAGGGCGACGTGCACGGCACCCCCGAGGTCGGGACCGACACCCCCACCCCGCCCGCCCCGGGAGCACCGTGATCGACCCGGTGTCGGCGCCGGAGCGTGCGCCCGAGGACATCCCGGAGTTCGACCACGCCCGGGCCGAGGCCGCGGTCCGCGAGCTGCTCGCCGCGATGGGGGAGGACCCCGAGCGCGAAGGTCTGCGCGAGACGCCGGCCCGAGTCGCTCGGGCCTATGCCGAGCTGACGCACGGGATGCGCCAGACCGCACACGACGTGCTCACCACCACCTTCGACATCGGCCACGAGGAGATGGTGCTCGTCCGCGACATCGAGCTCTGGTCGATGTGCGAGCACCACCTGGTGCCCTTCACCGGTGTGGCGCACGTGGGCTACATCCCGGCCGAGACCGGCAAGATCACCGGGCTGTCCAAGCTGGCCCGCCTCGTCGACGTCTACGCCAAGCGGCCCCAGGTCCAGGAGCGGCTGACGACGCAGGTCGCCGACTCGCTCATGGAGATCCTCGAGGCGCGCGGCGTCATCGTGGTGATGGAGGCCGAGCACCTCTGCATGACGATGCGGGGCGTCCGCAAGGCCGGAGCCCGCACCATCACCTCCGCGGTGCGTGGCACGTTCCTCACCAACCAGGCCACCCGCGCCGAGGCGATGGCGCTCATCCGCTCGGGCACCAGGTGACCGTGGCCCCTCGGCCGGCTCCCCGCGTGATGGGGATCGTCAACGTCACCCCCGACTCCTTCTCCGACGGTGGTCTCTACGACACCACCGAGAGCGCTGTCGCCCACGGACACGTCCTGCTCGACCAGGGCGCCGACCTCCTCGACATCGGCGGGGAGTCGACCAGGCCCGGTGCCACCCGCCCTCTCGTGGCCGAGGAGCTGGCCCGGGTCGTCCCGGTGATCCGCGAGCTCGCCGGCGCCGGGGCCCTCGTGTCCGTCGACACGATGCGGGCCGAGGTCGCCGAGGCTGCCCTCGCTGCCGGCGCCCGGGTCGTCAACGACGTCTCCGGCGGACTGGCCGACCCGCGGATCCTCGACGTCGTCGCCGACAGCGACGCGCACTACGTCGCGATGCACTGGCGCGCCCACGCCGACCGGATGCGCGACTTCACCGACTACGCCCCCGACGGGGTCGTCGAGACCGTACGCCGCGAGCTGGGCGAGCGGCTCGAGGCGATCGAGGCCGCCGGTGTCCCCCGCGAGCGGGTCCTCCTCGACCCGGGCCTGGGGTTCGCCAAGCAGCCCGCGCACAACTGGGAGCTGCTGGCCGCGCTCGACGTCCTGGACGAGCTGGGCTGCCCGCTCCTGGTGGGCGCGAGCCGCAAGTCGTTCCTCGGGACCCTGTTGGCCGAGGGCGGGCTCCCGCGTGCGGTCGACCAGCGTGAGCACGCCCACGCGGCGCTGGTGGCGCTGCTGACCCTGCGCGGTGTCGACTGCCTGCGCGTGCACGACGTACGCGCGACCCGGGACGCCCTCGCGGTCGTGGCGGCGCTGGAGGGCCAGAGGGCTGGCCAGGGGGCTGGCCAGGGGGAGGGCCATATGGAGGGCCGCGACGACCGGGGAGAGGGGTTGGGGAAGCAGTGACGACGAGGAGTGGGATGAGCGACGAGCTGGCCGTGACGGGCATCGAGTGCTGGGCACACCACGGCGTCTTCGAGTTCGAGAAGCGCGTGGGTCAGACGTTCGTGGTCGACCTCGTGCTCGGCCTCGACACCCGCGCCGCGGCCGCCTCGGACGACCTCGCGGACACCGTCAACTACGGCAGCCTGGCGGCCGATGTGAAGGCCGCGGTGGAGCGGGATCCGGTCGACCTGATAGAAACCGTCGTTCAACGCATCGCGGACACGTGCCTGTTGGACAGTCGTGTTGAATGGACGCGAGTCACGCTCCACAAACCTGATGCACCCATCGACGCGACCTTCTCGGATGTCGCGCTGACGATCACCAGAACGCGAGGCAACGCTCATGACTGAGTCCCCCAACCCCAACATCGTGGACACCGACTCCCTGACCGGTGAGATGCACCCGATCCGTCGCGTGGTGGTCGCTCTGGGCTCCAACCTGGGTGAGCGGATGGCCACGTTGCAGGGGGCGGTCGAGGCGCTGGCCGACACTCCCGACTTCTTCGTCACCGGCGTCTCGCCGGTCTACGAGACCGACCCGTACGACTCGCCGGAGGACGCCGGCCCCTACCTCAACGCGGTGCTCCTGGCCGACACCACGCTGCCCGCCGCTCGCCTGATGGAGCGGGCCCTCGCGGTCGAGGATGCCTTCGCCCGTGAGCGCAGCGAGATCCGCAACGCACCCCGCACGCTCGACATCGACCTGATCGTGGTGGGCGATCGTCGTTCCAACGAGGACTTCCTGCGGCTGCCGCACCCACGGGCGCACGAGCGCGCGTTCGTGCTGCAGCCCTGGCACGACCTCGAGCCCGACGCCGTCTTCCCGGAGCGGGGCCCGATCGCGGACCTGCTCGGGGCGACGGACTGCTCGGGAGTGCGCAAGCGCGAGGACCTCACGCTCGAGGTCGAGTGAGCCCATCCGGTCCGGACCTGCCTCCGGAGGACCCTCCGGACGAGCCGCACGGAACCCTTCGCCCCACCTCGGCGCGAGCCCTCACGGTGTGCGCCGTGGGCGGGCTGGCGATCGGGTGGACCCTCCACCCGTTGGGGAGCCGGATCCTGGGGCACCCGCCGCTGGTGTCGTGGCCGCAGGCCCTGGCGCTGGTGCTGGTCGCCGCGATCATGGCGTTCCTCGCCTGGCACACCTGGCAGACCGTCCAGGTGCGCGGCGAGCGTCTCGAGCCGCACCGGGCGGTGAACCGGCTCGTGCTGGCGCGGGCCTGTGCCCTCGCCGGCGCCGTGGTGGCGGCCGGATACGTCGGATACGCCGTCAGCTGGCTGGGTGATGCGTCGCAGGTCGCCGACCGGTGGATCCTCCGATCGCTGGTCGCGGCCCTCGGCGCGCTGGGCGTGACTCTTGCCTCGCTCGTCCTCGAGCGTGCGTGTCGCGCGGATAGCGAGCAGCCGCGGGCCTAGTCTGACCACATGTCTTCCCAGCAGCCCCAGCAGTCACAGGCGTCTCGCACGCCTGCTCGCCGTCGCCAGCGCAGCACTCGCCTGGTGGTTGCCGTGGCCCTCCTCGCCGTGGCTGCCGCGATCGTCATCGGTGCCCTGGCGTCCACGTCGGCCGGATTCACCGCGCTGGCCGCGGTCCTGGCCGTCCTCGCCGGCGCCGCCGCCACCCGGATCACCCACTCCGAGCTGATGCTCGCCCGACGCGAGGCTGCGCAGGACCGCGCCGTCCAGGCCCAGGCCTACCGGGCCCTCACGGAGCGTCGTACGGCCGAGTCGGCGGCCTTCGCCGCCGACATGAGGCGCAAGATCACCGAGCGCGAGGAAGCCCTCGACGTCCTCGAGCGCGCCCTCTCGTCGGCGCAGAAGAACGCTGCCGACCAGGCCCTCAAGCGCGGTCAGGAGGCCCGTCGGGCCGACACCGCCGAGCGGGGTCGCGACGATGCCGAGGCGCGCGCCGCCGAGGCGATCGTCAGCGTGATGGAGCTCGAGGCGCAGGTCGACGTGCTCCGGGCCGAGGTCGCATCGCTCCGCGCGGCCGCCAACAGCCGCGCCAACCGCAGCGCCTGACCCCGGACGACCTCGCGGTCGAGCGGTGCCTGAGCCACTTTCCGTACGTCGCGACGGTGGCTGGCGCACCGCCCGAGCGGCCGTTCGGGGCGTGCGGAAGAATGACCTCTCGTGATCCCCGAGGACAACAGGTTCGAGAGCGACCCCGACGACGTCCTTCCCGAGGACCCCGGGCTCCCCGAGAGCTGGACGGCCGAGGCGCCTGATGCCACCGACCGGTCGACCGTCGAACAGCTGACCGAGCTGCTGCGCTGTCACGAGCGCGCCGGTCGCGGTTGGGCCGGGGCCGGCGAGGCGGACGTCCTGGTCGAGATCTCCGAGCGCGGCCAGGCCACCCGGGAGAACCTCGTGGTCCGCGACCCCGAGGGCCGGATCCGGGCCTGGGGCAGCGTGCACGACCGCGCGGTGGGCCGGATGCTCTTCGTCCACGTCGTCGACCGCGAGATCGACGCACGTCTCGCCGGCCGCTGCAGCCGTGTGCTCTTCGAGTGGGCCGAGGCGCAGGCGAGGTCGGTCGGCTCGGCCCGCGGCCTGCCTGTCCAGCAGATCGACACAGGGGCCTTCGCCGACGACGAGCGACAGCACTCCTGGCTGGCGGACGCGGGCTTCGAGCGGGTCCGCACCTGGTGGCAGATGAGCCGGTCGGTGCAGGCCGAGGAGGCCGAGCTGGTTCCCGACCCGGTCCGTTGGGAACGCAAGGGTGTGGTGTTCCGGCTGGTCGAGCGCCAGGGTGACGGCATGCCCGACGAGGCCGACCTCCGCGCCGTGCACGACGTGCTGGAAGGCGCGTTCACCGATCACTTCAACTCCGCCGAGGAGACCTTCGACGAGTTCATCCACCGTCTGCGCGAGGACCCTGGCCACCGGTGGGACCACTGGTGGCTGGCCGAGATCACGGACGGCGGCGACGAGGCCGAGGCGGCGGGAGCACTGGTCGGCACGGTGAGCGAGTCGTCGACCGGCGCCGACGGGTCGTACGTCTCCTACCTCGGTGTCCTGGAGTCCGCCCGAGGACGCGGCGTGGCCACTGGTCTGCTCCGCACGATCATCGCCGACGCCGCCTCGCGGCAGCGCGATCGCGTCGGCCTCGAGGTCGACGCCGACTCGCCGACCGGCGCCGACGGTCTCTACAGGGCAATGGGCTGGGGCACCAAGTACGTCACGGAGTCCTGGCACCGTGACGTCGAGGTGGACTAGGAGCGCAGCGACTCCCGCAGCGCGCGGTGCACCCCGGCCGGAGTGAGTACGCCGACGAACTGGGCGCCGCGGCGCACCCCGATCATCGGCTTGTCGTCGCGCAGCATCGCGGCGAGGGCATCCTCCAGAGAGGAGTCGATGTCGATGGCTGTGCCGAGGTCGCCGGCGGAGACCCCGTCGAGCGGCTCGAGGTGCTCCTCGCGCAACCGGGTGACGGTGAGCGGTCGCAGGCCGCCGGCGCCGACGAAGTCGGCCACCTGCTCGTCAGCCGGACTTGCGAGGAGCTCCGCGGGGGTGGCGTACTGGGCGAGGCGGCCGCCGCTCGCGAAGACCGCCACGCGGTCGCCCATCCTGATCGCCTCGTCGATGTCATGGGTCACCAGCACCACGGTCTTGCCGAGCTCGTCCTGGAGGCGTCGGAACTCATCCTGGAGCCGGCCGCGCACGACCGGGTCGACGGCACCGAAGGGCTCGTCCATCAGCAGGACCGGCGGATTGGCGGCCAGCGCCCGGGCCACGCCGACCCGCTGCCGCTGACCGCCGGAGAGCTCGTGCGGATAGCGCCGGGCGTACTGCTCCGGGTCGAGCCCGACGGTCGCGAGGAGCTCGTGGGCGCGCTCGCGGGCGGTCGACTTGGACTCGCCGTAGAGCAGCGGCACGGTCATCACGTTCTGCTCGATGCGCTGGTGGGGGAAGAGCCCGATCTGCTGGATGACGTAGCCGATGCCGCGGCGCAGCTCCACCGGGTCGACGTCGGTGACGTCCTCGCCGTCGAGCCAGATGCGTCCGGTGGTGGGCTCGATCAGGCGGTTGATCATCTTCAGCGTGGTGGACTTGCCGCACCCGGACGGCCCGACCAGGACGACCATCTCGCCGCGCTTCACGTCGAGGTCCAGCTCGTGGACCGCAACCGTCCCGTCGGGGTAGGTCTTGCCGACCCCCTCGAGGCGAATCATCGAGTCGTTCCCCGAGTCGGGCATCGCCGCAACGGGTGAGGTCGTGGCTGCCTCGGAGGCGGTAGCGTCCATGCGGTGACCCTACTGGTGAGCGCGGCGGAGCAGCCCAGCTGCTACAACCGTTCGGTCAACGACTGGTGGTGCACGGCCTACCTCTCCGACTACCGCGGCGAGCTCGTCGATGCCACTGTCCAGCACCTGCTGATCACGATCAGCGCCGTCCTGCTGGGTGTGGCGATCGCCTTCCCGATGGCGCTGCTGGCGCGGCGGTTCGTCCGGCTCGAGACCGGCGTCATGGGCGTCGCGACGGCGCTCTACACGGTGCCGTCGCTGGCGCTGTTCCCGCTTCTCGTGCCGTTCACGGGGATCACCGCCACGACCGTCGTGCTCGGTCTCGCGCTCTACGCCCTGACCATCCTCGTCCGCAGCATGCTCGACGGCCTCGCCTCGGTGCCCGACGACGTACGTGAGTCCGCGCGCGGGCTCGGCTACGGGCGGACCTCCCAGCTGATCCGCATCGAGCTCCCCCTGGCGCTCCCGGTGATGATGGCCGGCCTGCGGGTGGCCACGGTCTCGACCGTGGCCCTGACGACGGTCGGCGCGCTGGTCGCCAACGGCGGCCTGGGCAACCTCATCGCCGACGGCGTCCTCACCAACTTCAAGGCCGAGCTGATGGCGGCCTGCGTGCTCTGCGTGGTCATCGCGGTGCTGCTCGACCTGCTCATCGTCGGCGCGCAGCGGCTGGCCACGCCCTGGACCCGCACCAAGGTCAGCGCATGAGCGAGCGCAGCGAGCGAGTCATCCGATACAGCGCCAGACGTGCCTCATGCGCGCACGGAGCGAAGCGAGTACGTGCATGAGTATCTTTGTCGACGTCTGGGACTATCTCGCCACCGGCAGCAACTGGACCGGCACCGGCGGCATCCTCGGCTATCTCGTCCAACAGCTGCTCCTCACCGGCACCGCGCTCCTGCTGGCCGTGGCGATCGGGCTGCCGCTCGCGCTGTGGCTGGGGCACATCGGCCGAGGTGGCTTCCTCGCCATCAACATCTCCAACGTCGGCCGGGCGATCCCCACCTTCGCCCTGCTGGCGCTGCTGGTGACCGCCGACTGGCCGGGCATCGCGACCTTCGGCCCGTTCGGGCGTGCCGGGATCGCGACCCTGATCGCCCTGACCCTGTTCGCCCTCCCGCCGATCATCACCAACACCTACGTCGCGATCCGTGAGGTCGCCGGCGAGGTCAAGGAGGCGGCCGTGGGCATGGGCATGACCGGGTGGCAGCAGTTCCGGCTCGTCGAGCTGCCCCTGGCGCTCCCGCTCGTCGCCGGCGGCGTACGCCTGGCGCTCGTGCAGGTCTGGGCGACGGCCACGATCGCCGCGCTGGTGGCCGGCCCCGGTCTCGGGCGGATCATCACCTCCGGATTCGCCAACAGCTACTACGGGAAGGGAATCGCCGGCGCCGTGGTTGTCGCAGTCGTGGCAATCGCTCTCGAGGTCCTGGCCTCGCTCGCGCAGCGCGCGATCGACCCGGTTCCCCGCACCACCATGACCCACACGGAAGACGCAGCACCCACCAACGATCTGCCCACGACCGCGTGAGCAGCGACCGGACACGCGTGGCCGCCACGGCCGCGGGACACAGAAGGTGAATGAGATGCAGCTACGACGAATCGCCGCCAGCACGCTGGCGATCAGCACGGTCCTCCTCGGGGCGGCCTGCGCCGGCGACGACCTCGCCAACGACGACACCGGGACAGGCTCGAGCGGGGGCGACAAGGGCTCGGTGAAGATCTCCGGCCAGGACTTCGGCGAGGTGCAGATCGTCGCCTCGATGTATGAGCAGCTGCTCGACGCCGAGGGCTACGACGCCTCGGTGCAGCTGGTCGGCACCCGCGACGTCTACATGGGCAACGGGCAGTTCCCCGAGACCGTGCAGCTCGTCCCCGAGTACGTCGGCGGCATCGTCGACTTCCTCAACTCCACCGTCAACGGGCCGGACGCCGAGCCGCTGACCACGCCCGACGCCGAGGAGTCGGTCTCCGCCGCCTCCACGCTGCTGGAGGACAAGGGCATCACGCTGCTCGACCCCTCCGCCGCCGTCGACACCAACGCCTTCTTCGTGACCCAGGAGTTCTCCGAGTCCGAGGGCGTCACCAAGCTCTCCGACCTCGAGGGCAAGTCGGTCGTCGTCGCCGCGGCCCCGGACTGCGCCGACCGCACCGACTGCGGCAAGGGCCTGACCGACGACTACGGCATCGACGTGACCGAGTTCCTGCCGCTGGGCTTCGCCTCCGCCGACGTCTTCAAGTCGGTGGCCGACGACGAGTCGCAGCTCGGGCTGACGTCCACCACCGACGGCACCCTGGAGTCCCAGGGCATGGTGCTGCTCGAGGACGACAAGCAGATCCAGCCGGCGCAGAACCTCATCCCGGCCGTGTCGACCGAGTGGCTGGCCGACAACCAGGACGTCGAGGGCATCCTCAACGACCTGATGGCCGCGCTGACCACCGAGAAGCTCACCGAGCTCAACGGCCAGGTCTCCGTGGAGCGCGCCAAGCCGGAGGACGTGGCCAAGGAGTTCCTGGAGTCCGAGGGCATGCTCTGAGCCGGCTGTTCATCACGGTATGTAGCCGAACAGGCACTTCCCTTGGTCAGTTGACCCGGGGAAGTGCCTGTTGACCGACATCCCATGGTGAACAGTCAGCAGCAAACCCCGTTCAGGTGACCTCGTGCGGGCGCAGGGCGACCGCCTCCAGCGGCACGGTGGTCTCGTCCAGCACCGACGGGGGTACGACGATGCGCCAGGCCCCGGTCGCCATGTCCTGCGCCCGGGGCGGCGGACCGTCCAGCGAGGCGGCCCACTCCATGAGCGCGTGGACATCGGCGCGCCGGTCCTCGGCGATGAGCCACCCCGCGAGCCGGTGGACCGGCGGCAGGCCGCTGTGCACGAGCGAGCGCTGCCCCCAGAACTCGAGCACGCCGGCGCGCAGCAGCCGCCACCACTCCTCGGGCGCGCCGGGCGCGAGCAGGAAGTAGCGCCACAGGTCTCCGGCCAGGACCCGGTCGAGGAAGACCTCCTCGACCGCGGCAGAGCCGTGGGCCCGCACCGAGGCCAGGGAGGACCGCTTGGTCTCCCAGCGGTCGGACAGGTCCTGCACCGACGAGGCCCGCGTCTGGGTGATCGAGCCCGGGCGGATCCGCCAGCGGTAGACCACCTCGTCCAGCACGTCGAAGCTGCCGTCGAGGAAGGACCGGGTGGTCGTCGGCTGGTCCTCGTAGCGCACCCCCTCGGGCCAGGTCAGCCCGGAGGCGTCCCAGAAGGAGCGCCGCCACACCTTGTTCCAGGCGAAGACGTCGCCCAGGATCTCGGGACGGTCCTCGATGCGCGCCCCGCGCAGAGGCCGGTGCAGGCGCCTCATCCACGGCGGCTCGACCAGGTCGTCACCCTCCCAGCGCACGATGGAGCCGGTGGCGAAGTCGGAGCCCGACTGCTGCAGGGCCCCCAGCAGGTCGGCGTACGCCGTCTCGGGCAGGACGTCGTCGGAGTCGAGGAAGGCGAGGTGGTCGCCGCGCACCTGGTGGACGCCGAGGTTGCGGGCGGCACCCAGCCCGCCGTTGACGGAGTGGATGACGCTGATGCGCGCGTCTCGGTGCGCCCATTCGTCGGCGATCTGTCCGGTGCGGTCGGTCGAGCCGTCGTCGACGATCACCGCCTCCCACCGGCGGTGCGTCTGCGCGAGCAGGGAGCGGATGCAGTCGTCGAGGTAGTCCTCCACGCCCCAGGCGGGGATCACCACGCCGAGGAGGGGAGCCCGGGAGAACAGCCGCTTCATGGGTCGCGAGCCTAGTGTCGAACCCGCGGGCCCTGCCGCCGGTAGGCTCCCTGCCGTGACTGAGCAGGCCAGAGCGATCGACGAGATGAACCCCGACGGAGTGCCGCGGAAGGTCCTCTTCGTCGCCGGAGCAGGCCGCAGCGGCACGAGCACGCTGGCCGGGATCGTGTCCAGGCTGGGCATGCACGTCCCGCTGCCCGAGGTGCCGCCCGACGACTCCAACCCGCGGGGCTTCAGCGAGCCGCAGTGGGCGGTCGACGTCCACGACGAATGGCTGGCCGAGGCGCTCGTGCAGGTGAGCGACGCGCGGCCGACGGCGTGGTTCGACACCGGGCGCATCTGCAGCCGCGAGCCGGCCCGGATCCGGGTCAGCGAGTGGCTCGAGCCGCACTTCGCCGAGCACCCCGAGCTCGTGGTCAAGGATCCGCGCCTGAGCTGGTTCCTCGGCCTGTGGCGCGTCGCCGCGATCCGCACAGGCGCGACCCCGGTCTTCGCCACCATGCTGCGCCCACCCGCGGAGGTGGTCGGCTCGAAGCAGAAGTACTACGCCAACAAGCTCGGCTCCGCGCACCTCGCCGCCAGCTGGGTCAACATGCTGCTCCACACCGAGCGCGCCACGCGTCCGGCGGAAGGAGACGGCGGCCGCGTGTTCGTCCGCTACGAGGACCTGCTGACCGACTGGGTGAAGACCACCACGGCACTGGGCCACGCACTCGACCTGCAGACGATCATCCACACGCGCAGCGACCAGATTCGCGAGGTGCACCGTTTCATCGACCCGAACCTGCGCCGCGTCACCTCCACCCTCGACGACCTCGCGCTGCCCGCCCGCCTGCACGACCTCACCGGCCAGACGTGGGAGGAGCTCAACAAGCTAGCGGACGAGGGCAGTGACACCGCCGACGCCCACGCGACGTTCGACCAGCTCCGCGAGGCGTACGTCGACCTCTACGAGGAGGCCGAGGCGATCAGCCGCTCCAGCGCCGAGCACGCCCGCCTCCAGGCCCGCCGCCGTGCGCTCGCGGAGGCCTCGGCCGAGCCGGACGCCCGCTCGCTCGCCGACCGGGTGCCCCACGACGTACGCGCCGCCATCCCGCCGTCCGTACGCCGCGGGGTGCGCAAGGCGCTCGGCCGCAGCCGGGACGCCTCCGACGGGGACGAGCAGTGACGATCCCGATCGGCTCGGGCCACGGGCTGACCAACCTCGAGGGCCACACCGACTTCGACATCGTCTGGCCGTGGAACCAGCCCGGCGGTCTGCGCCGGGGTGCGACCGCGGTGCTGCGGGTGAAGAACGAGGCGCCCGGGCTGCGCTTCGTGCTCCCACCCCTGCTTCGGGCCTGCGACCACGTGCTGCTGGTCGACAACGGGTCCGACGACGGCACTGCCGAGGAAGCCCTGCGGGTGGCCGCCGAGATCGGGCTCGCCCACAAGTTCACGCTGAAGGACTACCCCTTCGCGGTCGCCCGCGCGGGCGGCGAGCACCTCGCCGTCAACGAGCGGTCGGTGCACTCCCTGGCGTACTTCTACAACTGGTGCTTCTCCCACGTGCGCACCCGCTACTCGTGGAAGTGGGACGGTGACATGGTGCTGACCACCGAGGGCGAGGTGTCGATGGCCGACCTGTCGTGGCAGGTGGGGATGGCCGAGGCCGTGATCCGGTTCCCGCGCCACGGCCTCTACATCGAGTCAGACCGGCGCGCCTTCCTCGACCTGGGCCTGCGCAACATCGAGGAGTGGGGCTTCCCGATGAGCCCGGACTACGTCTACGCCAAGGCGCCGGAGTGGGAGATTCGCACGACCCCCGACCGGATCGAGATGTTCGCCCTGCCGCAGGGCCTGTGCGTCGAGCTGAAGTGGCTCGACGGCGACGAGTTCGCGCACTGGACCAACCCGGAGTCCTTCGCGACCTCGATCCGCAACCGCCGCAAGCGACGCGAGTGGCTGGTCTGGAACGCGCTGCACGACGGTGAGGTGCCCGAGGGCGTCGTGGAGATCGTCGCGCCCGAGGGGGTGCACGTGGTCGACCACGTGACCCACGCGTGGCTCCCGCGCGCGCCGCGGCCGTTCGTGGTCGACGACCCCGAGCACGCCAAGCTGCACCTGCGCGCCTGAGCTCTCCCGCCGCGGTTCGTCACTGGACGATCCCGGGCGGCCGAGTGGCACGGGTCACCTCGGCGACCGGTTCCACCGTGGAAACCGCAGGCGTAGGGTCGTAGGTGATCGCAGTAGATCGGTACCCGCGAGGGACTGAAACGAAGAGGTCGACATGACGAAGTTCGAGATTGGCGTGGTCGGAGCCGGCCGCGTCGGCGCCGTGCTGGCTGCGGCCATGCGTGCCGCGGGCCACGAGATCGTGGCGGCCGCGGGCGAGTCCGACGCCTCGCGCGGGCGCATCGCAGCCCTGCTGCCCGGTGTCGAGGCCGCCAAGCCCACCGACGTCGCACGGGCGTGCGACCTGCTGCTGCTGACGGTGCCCGACGACATGCTGTCCAACGTCGTGACCATGCTCAGCGCGAGCGGTGCGATCCGCGAGGGCCAGGTGGTCGTGCACACCAGCGGCCGCCACGGCCTCGCCGTCCTGGAGCCGGCACGCGAGGTCGGCGCCCGCACCATTGCGATGCACCCGGCCATGACCTTCACCGGCACCGCGGTCGACCTCCCTCGCCTGGCCGGCTGTGTCTTCGGTGTGACCGCCGACGAGGTCGACCGCGAGCTCACCGAGTCGCTCGTCGACGACCTCGGCGGGCGTGCGATGTGGGTCCCCGAGGACCGCCGTACGCTCTACCACGCCGGTCTCGCCCACGGCGCCAACCACCTCGTCACGCTGATCACCGAGGCGATGGAGATCCTCTCCGCGGCCGGCGCCGACGACCCCTCCGCGACCCTGCGCCCACTGCTCACCGCCGCGCTGGACAACGCGCTCGAGCAGGGCGACGCCGCCCTGACGGGCCCCATCGTCCGCGGTGACGTCGAGACCGTCCGCGCCCACGTCGCCGACCTGGCGGCCAACGCCCCGCAGACCCTGGCCTCCTACGTCACCATGGCGCGCGCCACGCTCGACCGCGCCGTCACCGACGGCCGGCTCCTGCCGATCCGCGCCACCAAGATGCTGCAGGTGCTCGACGCCGCGCAGGCGCGGGCCGCCGCCGAGGGCATCTCTCGATGACTCCGCGCCCGGTCCTCGCGCACACGCGCGAGGAGCTGGCCGACGTGCTCGCAGACGCGCGCCGGACCGGCGCGCGCATCGCGTTCGTGCCCACCATGGGGGCGCTCCACGAGGGCCACGCCAGCCTCGTGCGCACCGCCCGTGCGGCCACGGAAGGGCCGGTCGTGGTCAGCATCTTCGTCAACCCGATGCAGTTCTCCCCGACAGAGGACCTGGACCGCTACCCCCGCACCCTCGACGCCGACCTCGAGGTCTGCGCGGCCGAGGGGGTCGACGTGGTCTTCGTGCCGAGCGTCGAGGAGATGTATCCCGGAGGATTCAGCCACGACTCGGTCCACGACGGCGTCACCGTGGCTCCCGGCACCCTGGCCACGATCCTCGACGGCGAGTCCCGGCCCGGGCACTTCGACGGCGTGCTCACCGTCGTCGCCAAGCTCTTCGGCCTGGTGCGCCCCGACGTCGCGGTCTTCGGCCAGAAGGACTACCAGCAGCTCACGCTGATCCGCCGCATGGTCCGCGACCTCTGCATGGGGATCGAGATCGTGGGGGCAGAGACCGTGCGCGAGGCCGACGGCCTGGCCCTGTCGAGCCGCAACCGCTACCTCGACGCCGAGGAGCGGCAGGCCGCGGTCGCACTGAGCCGGGCGTTGAGAGCAGCCCGGGAGCGGGCACCGTACGGCGTACCTGCCGCACGCTGGGCCGCGATGTCCATCCTCAGGGGCGAGCCGGGCCTGGAGCTCGACTACCTCGCGCTCACCTCGCCAGACCTCGAAGGCGCTCCGGAGGCCGGCGAGGGCCGGATCCTCGTGGCCGCACGGGTCGGCGCCACGCGCCTGATCGACAACATGTCGATCTCCTTCGCGACGCTCGACGCGGCCGGGGCCGCCCCGGACACGACGGCGGGGACCGCGACCGCGGCCTCGACCCCCAGTGAGAGGAGCAGCTGATGCTGCGCACGATGATGAAGTCCAAGATCCACCGCGCCACCGTGACCCAGGCCGATCTCCACTACGTGGGGTCGGTCACGGTCGACGAGGACCTGCTCGACGCCGCGGACCTGCTCGCCGGCGAGCTCGTCCACATCGTCGACGTGACCAACGGCGCCCGCCTCGAGACCTACACGATCGCCGGCGAGCGTGGCTCCGGTGTCATCGGCATCAACGGCGCCGCGGCCCGACTGGTGCACCCCGGCGACGTCGTCATCCTCATCGGCTACGCACAGATGGACACCGCGGAGGCCAAGGAGCTCAAGCCGCACGTGGTCTTCGTCGACAACGACAACCGCGTGATGGCCACCGGTCTCGACCCGGCCGAGACGTTCGGCGACCAGGCGTTGACCCGCGGCGACTTCATCGATCGCTAGCCTGACCGGATGACAGACCACCGGCCGGTCCCGGGCCGCCTGAGCGCACCTGCACCCGGCTGGACCACGCGGGCAGACGTCGTGGTGGTCGGCTCCGGCATCGCCGGGTTGACCGCCGCCCTCCGGATCCACGCCGCCGATCCTTCGCTGCACCTGCTCGTCGTGACCAAGGACGTCCTCGCCGCGGGCTCCACCCAGTGGGCCCAGGGCGGGATCGCAGCGGCGCTGGGTCCGGGCGACACTCCCGAGCAGCACGAGCGCGACACCCTCGTCGCCGGCGCAGGTGCGTGCGACGTCGAGGCCGTCCGGGTGCTGGTGACCGAAGGCCCCGATGCCGTGCGCGAGCTGATCGCGCTCGGCACCCTGTTCGACCACCACCCCGACGGCGAGATGTCGCTGACCCGCGAGGGCGGCCACCACCGTGACCGCATCGCCCACGCAGGAGGTGACGCGACGGGTGCAGAGATCCAGCGCGCCCTGATCGCCGCGGTGGAGCGCGCTCCGGAGATCGAGGTCATCCAGCACGCCCTGGCCGTCGACCTGCTCGGCGCACCCGACGGCGGTGTCGCCGGGGTGACCCTGCACGTGCTCGGCGAGGGACAGCTCGACGGAGTCGGTGCCGTGCACTGCCGTGCGGTGGTGCTCGCCTCGGGAGGTCTGGGTCAGGTGTTCAGCCAGTCGACCAACCCCAGCGTCTCCACCGGAGACGGCATGGCAGTGGCGCTGCGCGCGGGTGCGCGTCTGCGCGACCTGGAGTTCGTGCAGTTCCACCCCACCGTGATGTGGCTCGGGCCCGACTCCCAGGGCCAGCAGCCGCTGATCTCCGAGGCGGTGCGTGGAGAGGGTGCGTTCCTCGTCGACTTCGAGGGCAACCACTTCATGCAGGGCGAGCACGAGCTGGCCGACCTGGCACCCCGTGACGTCGTCGCCAAGGCCATCACCCGCCGGATGATGGAGACCGGCCACCCCCACATGTGGCTCGACGCCCGCCACCTGGGCCCGGCGTTCTGGGAGAAGCGCTTCCCCACGATCCTCGGCGTCTGCCGCGAGCACGGGGTCGACCCCGTGACCGAGCTGATCCCCGTCGCCCCCGCCCAGCACTACGTGTCCGGTGGTGCCGCCACCGACCTGTGGGGCCGTACGACCGTGCCCGGGCTCTACGCCACCGGCGAGGTCGCCTGCTCCGGGGTCCACGGCGCCAACCGGCTCGCGTCCAACTCTCTTCTCGAGGGCCTGGTGTTCTCACGGCGGATCGCCGACGTGCTGCCCGGCGAGCTGCGGGCGTGGGCCGAGCCCACCGACGACCAGCGGGTGGAGGGGCTCGTCGACGGTGACCGGCGCCCGGCCGTCCAGGACGTGATGACCACCCGGGTCGGCGTGCTGCGCCAGGCCGAGGGGTTGGCCGAGGCGCTGTCGTTCCTGCACTCCCTCGACCCCGGCGATTCCGAGGCCGGTCCGGCTGCCTGGGAGACCACCAACCTGCTCGCCGTCAGCACCGCACTGGCGGAGGCTGCCGCACTGCGGACCGAGACGCGCGGCTCCCACTGGCGCGAGGACTTCCCCGACCGCGACGACCGCAGGGCCGGCCACATCGACTCGTGGCTCGACGCCGACGGCACGATCCGGGTCGAGTGGATCCACTCGCCCTCGACCGACCCGAGCACCGAGGAGGTTCCCGCGTCATGACCAGCCTCGACGACGTACCGGCCGAGCTGCGCGACGAGCTCACCGCCGCCGGGCTCGACCCCGACCACGTCTGGGACCTGCTCGGACGCGCAGTCGAGGAGGACCTGCCGGACGGCACCGGGATCGACCCGACCAGCTCGTCGACCATCTCGGCCGACGCCCGCGGCGAGGCGGTCTTCGCCGCCCGTGAGCCGGGAGTGGTCGCAGGGCTCGGGGTGGCGGCAGTCGCCTTCTTCATGATGGGAGCCGACCCGACCATCACCGACCGTGCCGCAGACGGCACCCGGGTCGAGGAGGGCGACGTGGTCATGCGCGTCTCCGGACTCACCCAGCGGCTCCTGGTCGCCGAGCGCACCGCCCTCAACCTCGCCTGCCACCTCTCGGGCATCGCGACCGCGACGTCGCGCTGGGTCCAGGCCCTCGAGGGCTCGCCGACCCGCGTCCTCGACACCCGCAAGACGCTGCCCGGCCTGCGTGCCCTGCAGAAGTACGCCGTGCGCTGTGGCGGTGGCGTCAACCACCGCCCGAGCCTGCAGGACATGGCGATGGTCAAGGACAACCACGTCATCGCGGCCGGGGGAGTGCTGCCGGCACTGGACGCCATCCGCGGCCGGTTCCCCGGGCTGCCCGTGGAGGTCGAGGTGACCACGCTCGACCAGCTCGAGGAGCTGCTCGCCCTTCCCGAGCCGCCGGAGCGGATCCTGCTCGACAACATGACTGATGGGCTGATGGCCGATGCCGTACGTCGTACGGCCGGGCGGGTGCCGCTGGAGGCCAGCGGCGGGATCACCCTCGAGCGTGCCTCCCGGATCGGCGCCACCGGCGTCGACTTCGTGTCGGTCGGCGCTCTGACCCACTCGGTGGTGGTGTTCGATATCGGGATGGATCTCGTCGACTCGATCGGGCTGCCATCGTGAGCCTGCTCGCGGCCGACATCGGCAACAGCCACACCTTCATCGGCCTGCTCGACGGCGACGAGGTCACCGCCCATTGGCGGGTGCACACCGACGAGCGCCGCACGGCGGACGAGTGGGCCGTGCTGATCCGCGGGCTGCTGGCCGATCGGGTCGACGACGTGGACGGCATCGCCGTGTGCGCGACCGTGCCTGCCGTCCTGCACGAGTGGCGCGAGATGCTCGAGCGCCACTTCGGCGACGTGACCGCGATCGTGGTCGAACCCGGCGTCAGGACCGGGATCCCGGTGCTCATGGACAACCCACGCGAGGTCGGCTCGGACCGGATCGTCAACTCGCTCGCGGCCGCGACACTGCACGGTGGCCCGGCGATCGTCGTCGACTTCGGCACCGCCACCACCTTCGACGTCGTCAACGCGTCGGGTCAGTACGTCGGCGGCGCGATCTCGCCCGGGATCGAGATCTCCCTCGAGGCGCTCGGTCGCCGTGGCGCCCAGCTGCGGATGGTCGAGCTCGTCCGCCCGCGGTCGGTGATCGCGAAGAACACCGTGGAGGCGCTGCAGAGCGGGATGCTCTTCGGTGTCGCGGCCCAGGTCGAGGGCCTTGTTGCCCGGATGATCGCCGAGCTCAACGTGGCCACAGAAGACGTCACGGTCATTTCGACCGGGCATTTGGCGCCACTGCTCGTCGATGATTGCAGGTGTTTCACCGTGCATTCGCCGTGGTTGACGCTGCAGGGATTGCGACTTGTCTTCGAGCGCAATTCCTGACATGAGTGATAAGTGATGCAATTCCTGCAACAATGCGATTACCCCCGTAACGCACAAAAGCAAAGGAATTCAGCATGGCGCAAAAGGTCAGCATTGTCCTGGTGGACGACCTCGACGGCACCGAGGCCACCGAGACCGTCTCGTTCGGGCTCGACGGCACGTCCTACGAGATCGATCTCACCGACGCCAACGCCGCCGCCCTGCGCGAGGCGCTGAGCGGCTACGTCGGCCACGCCCGCAAGGTGACCGGCGGCTCACGCCGGGCCCGCAAGTCCGGCGGCGCCTCGACGTCCAACACCAAGGACGTCCGCGAGTGGGCCAAGTCCCAGGGCATGGAGGTCTCCGAGCGCGGCCGCATCTCTGCCGACGTCCAGCAGGCCTACGACGCCGCACACTGACGCACCTCTCGTCCTGCAACGCCGGGTCAGTGCTCGTACCCATCCCCGTCGCCTTCAGGGTGGGTACGGCCACCGACCCGGCGTTGCGGCTGCCCGTGGCGTTCGCTGTCAGCGGACGGGCTCGTGTGCGGGGTGGGAACACGTAGGCTGATGCCAGGCGTTGAGCCCAGTGTCCGCGTTCCCGTCCCGACGGGAGGCAGGCGGACCCGCAGACGTAGAGGAGCGCACATGTTCGAGCGGTTCACCGACCGAGCCCGGCGAGTTGTCGTGCTGGCCCAGGAAGAGGCCCGCATGCTCTCCCACAACTACATCGGCACCGAGCACATCCTGCTCGGGCTGATCCACGAGGGCGAAGGCGTCGCCGCAAAGGCGCTGGAGTCCCTCGACATCTCCCTGGAGGCCGTGCGCGCCCAGGTCGAGGAGATCATCGGCCAGGGCCAGCAGGCGCCATCGGGCCACATCCCGTTCACGCCCCGCGCCAAGAAGGTGCTGGAGCTCTCGCTGCGCGAGGCACTCCAGCTCGGCCACTCCTACATCGGCACCGAGCACATCCTGCTCGGCCTGATCCGGGAGGGCGAGGGTGTCGCAGCCCAGGTCCTGCAGAAGCTCGGCGCCGACCTCAACCGGGTCCGCCAGCAGGTCATCCAGCTGCTCAGCGGGTTCCAGGGCAAGGAGTCGGCCGCGGCCGGCGCCGCGACGACCGGCTCGGGTGGCGAGGCTCCGTCCAGCTCGCTGGTGCTCGACCAGTTCGGCCAGAACCTCACCCAGGCCGCGCGCGAGGGCAAGCTCGACCCGGTCATCGGGCGCGAGCAGGAGATCGAGCGCGTGATGCAGATCCTCTCGCGCCGCACGAAGAACAACCCCGTCCTCATCGGCGAGCCCGGCGTCGGCAAGACCACGATCGTGGCCGGCCTGGCGCAGGACATCGTCAAGGGCAACGTGCCCGAGACGCTGAAGGACAAGCAGATCTACACGCTCGACCTCGGCGCCCTGGTCGCCGGGTCGCGCTACCGCGGTGACTTCGAGGAGCGCCTCAAGAAGGTCCTCAAGGAGATCCGCACCCGCGGCGACATCGTGCTCTTCATCGACGAGATCCACACCCTCGTCGGCGCAGGCGCGGCCGAGGGCGCGATCGACGCCGCCAGCATCCTCAAGCCGATGCTGGCCCGCGGCGAGCTGCAGACCATCGGCGCCACGACGCTCGACGAGTACCGGAAGTACCTCGAGAAGGACGCCGCGCTCGAGCGCCGCTTCCAGCCGATCCAGGTGCAGGAGCCGTCGATCGCGCACACGATCGAGATGCTCAAGGGTCTGCGCGACCGCTACGAAGCCCACCACCGCGTCACCATCACCGACGAGGCCCTGGTCTCCGCGGCGACGCTGGCCGACCGCTACATCTCCGACCGCTTCCTGCCGGACAAGGCCATCGACCTCATCGACGAGGCCGGTTCGCGTCTGCGCATCCGCCGGATGACCGCGCCGCCGGACCTGCGCGAGTACGACGAGAAGATCGCCGACGTGCGCCAGCGCAAGGAGGCCGCGATCGACGGGCAGGACTTCGAGGCCGCAGCGCGCCTGCGCGACGAGGAGAAGCAGCTCGCCGCGCGTCGTGCCGAGCGCGAGAAGCAGTGGCGCGCCGGTGACCTCGACGAGGTCGCCGAGGTCGACGAGGAGCTGATCGCCGAGGTCCTGGCCGTGGCCACGGGCATCCCGATCGTCAAGCTGTCGGAGGAGGAGTCCACCCGTCTGCTCAAGATGGAGGACGAGCTCCACAAGCGCGTGATCGGCCAGGAAGAGGCCGTCAAGGCCCTCAGCCGCGCGATCCGTCGTACGCGTGCGGGTCTGAAGGACCCCAAGCGCCCCGGTGGCTCGTTCATCTTCGCCGGCCCCTCGGGCGTCGGAAAGACGTGGCTGTCCAAGACCCTCGCCGAATTCCTGTTCGGTGACGAGGACGCCCTCATCCAGCTCGACATGAGCGAATTCTCCGAGAAGCACACCGTGTCGCGGCTCTTCGGGTCGCCACCCGGATATGTCGGCTACGAGGAGGGCGGCCAGCTCACCGAGAAGGTGCGCCGCAAGCCGTTCTCCGTGGTGCTCTTCGACGAGGTCGAGAAGGCCCACCCCGACATCTTCAACAGCCTGTTGCAGATCCTCGAGGAAGGTCGCCTCACCGACTCCCAGGGCCGCGTGGTCGACTTCAAGAACACCGTCATCATCATGACGACCAACCTCGGCTCGCGCGACATCGCCAAGAGCGTCAACCTCGGCTTCGGCGCGGTCGGCGCGGACCCGGCCGGCTCCTACGAGCGGATGAAGAGCAAGGTCTCGGAGGAGCTCAAGCAGCACTTCCGTCCCGAGTTCCTCAACCGTGTGGACGAGATCGTCGTCTTCCCGCCGCTGTCGAAGGAGCAGATCGTGTCGATGGTCGACAACATGGTCGCCGCTGTCGAGCTGCGCCTCAAGGACCGCGACATGTCGCTGGAGCTCACCCAGCCGGCGAAGGACCTGCTCGCGGAGCGGGGCTTCGACCCGGTGCTCGGTGCTCGCCCGCTGCGCCGCACGGTGCAGCGCGAGATCGAGGACGTGCTCGCCGAGAAGATGCTCTTCGGCGAGGTCGGCCCCGGTCAGATCGTGCTGGTGGGCGTCGAGGGCGAAGGCCCTGCGGCGACCTTCACCTTCGAGGGCCAGAAGAACTCGGCGGTTCCCGACATGCCTCCGCTGGAGACGGTCGACGCCGAGGGCACCCCGGTCGAGGGGCCGGACGACACCGTCGGCCCGACGGACGTGCCGAAGTCCACCGAGACCTGACCAGCAGGTCCTGAGTCCTCACCACCTCACCCCGGGAGCGCGTAGCGCCCCGGGGTGACGTGCGTCAGCAGCCCGTCGGTGACGAGGCCGGCCAGGCATCGTTCCCGCTGCTCGGTCGATGGCCAGGCGGCCTCGATCAGGCTCAGGGGCACCGATCCCTCCGTGTCGCGGGCCAGCGCCATGATGCGCCCTCGGCACTGCCGGTCGGTGCCGGCCCACGCCTGGCCCCGACGCGGCGGCCCGTCGTACGCCGGGAACCCCGCGTCGCGCCAGCTGCACTGGTCGGCGATCGGGCACGTGTCGCACCGCGGCTGTCGCGCCGTGCAGACCAGCGCACCCAGCTCCATCGTCGCGACGGCCCAGGTCGCGGCGGTCGGGGCGTCGCCGGGCAGCAGTGACCTCGCCACCTCGCGCTCGACGCGCGTCACGGCCGGGGCCGGGAACTCCGCGCCGGACACGACGCGCGTGAGGACACGTCGTACGTTGGTGTCGAGGACGACGTGACGCTGGCCGAAGGCGAAGCTGGCGATCGCTGACGCCGTGTAGTCGCCGACCCCCGGCAACGCGAGCAGGTCGGCGTACGCCGCCGGGACCTCGCCGTCGTGACGCCCGACGATGGCCGTGGCGGCGGCGTGCAGGCGTAGTGCGCGACGGGGATAGCCCAGTCGGCCCCACATCCGCACCGCCTCCCCCGTGGACTCCGCGGCCAGGGCTGATGGGGTCGGCCACCGATCGAGCCACTCGGCGTGCACAGGCAGCACCCGCGCGACCGGGGTCTGCTGGAGCATGAACTCGCTGACCATCACCGACCATGCCGAGGCGTCCCTGCCCCGCCACGGCAGCTCGCGGGCGTGGTCGTCGTACCAGGCGAGCACGGCGTCGTGCAGGGTCTCGGGGCGGGGGGCATCCATCGCGCGTGATCGTAGGTGAGCCGGTGCGCCTCCGACGGGACGGGCCCCTCGCTGCCTAACCTGAGACCATGCCGTCGACCGTGCGATCTCGCAGGCCGTTGCCGGCCCGGGTCTACTGGACCCGACGTCTCATCGTGATCGGCGTGCCGCTGCTGCTCGTCGTCGTGCTGGCGCGCGTCCTCGGCGGATCGTCGGACGGCAAGGACGGGGCGACCGGCACTGCGACCCGGGCCGGTGCCACGGTGGAGGCCTCCTCGCAGGCGCCGACGGCAGGCCCCACGGTCGGGGCGAAGAGCGCCAAGAAAGCCGCCAGGAAGGCCAAGAAGAAGCGCAACCGCGAGACCGCGCCACCGGAGCCGGTCCTGGCCGAGCCGACCGGGCCCTGCTCGGACTCAGACATCGTGGCGACCCCGGTCCTCACGTCCGCGCCCGGCGGCTCCGACGTCCCGATCACGATCAACCTGCGCACGGTCGTGACCGAGGCCTGCACCTGGCAGTCGTCGCCGCAGACGATGACGGTGACCATCACCAGTGGCAGCGACTTCATCTGGAGCACCCGCGAGTGCCCGGCCGCGATCCCCGTCCAGGACCTGGTGGTCCGCCAGGCCGTCGACACCCCCGTCGTGGTGACCTGGAAGGACGGCAGGCGCTCCGACGAGACCTGCTCGGGCCGGACGGACTGGGCCAAGCCGGGTTTCTACCACGTCGAGGCGGCCGCCCTCGGTGGCGACGGCACCGACGTCCAGTTCGAGCTGGTCGTCCCGACCCCGGGCGTGATCACCAAGACCGCGGAGCCGCAGCAGGGCGGGAAGAAGAACGGCGGGAACAAGAACGGCGACACCACGCACACGCCCGGCGAGGACGGCGCGGGCAACTCCGAGGGCTGACCCAGCCCGCCGACCGGGCGCAAAAGCCCCGCCCCCACCGCCGACCGGGCGCAAAAAGCCCTGTCGGCCTGCCGACCGGGCACGAATGTCACGCCTGTGGGTCGGCGATGCGGGCCCGGCCAGTCTGAACAAGCCCGACGACTGAGGAACAAGGTCGTGATGGGACGCGGCGTAACCGCACCCGAGCGGAACCCCGGACAGAGCCACGGTCGGACATTTGTGACCGGTCGGCTGTCGTGGCGGGGCTTTTGCGCCCGGTGAGCTATCGCCGGCGTCGCTCGCGGCTGCTCGCCTCAGATGTAGCGCTCGGTGATGCTGGACTCGGCGAGACGGGACAGCCCCTCGCGGACGCTGCGGGCGCGCAGCTCGCCGACGCCTTCCACCACCTGGAGGTCGTCGATCCCTGCCGACAGCAGCTGCTGGAGCCCGCCGAAGTGCTCGACCAGACGGTCGACGACGGCCGCCGGCAGGCGGGGGACCTTTGCCAGCAACCGGTAGCCGCGGGGTGCGACGGCGGCGTCGAGGTGTTCGGCACCGCCCAGGCCGATGGCGCGCGCCACGGCCGCGGGGTCGACCAGCTCGGTCGGCGACAGCGCCTCGAGCTCGGCGAGGTGGGACTCGGGGCTGGCCAGGCGTCGCTTGCCCCCGGGCAGGTAGTCGCGCACCACGAGCTGGCGTTCGGCGTCGACGCCGGTCACGAGCTCCTCGAGCTGGAGTGAGAGCAGGCGACCGTCGGTGCCGAGCTCGAGGACGTAGTCCTCGATCTCCTCGGCGATGCGGATGACCATCTCGAGGCGCTGCGCGACCACGGCCACGTCGCGCACGGTGACGAGGTCCTCGATCTCGAGCGCGGACAGCGTCGCGGACACCTCGTCGAGGCGGAGCTTGTAGCGCTCCAGTGTCGCCAGGGCCTGGTTGGCGCGAGAGAGGATCTTGCCGGAGTCCTCCAGCACGTGGCGGATGTCGCCGACGTAGGCGGCGATGATCTGCATCGACTGCGAGACCGAGATGACGGGATTGCCGGTCTGCTTGGCGACCCGCTCGGCCGTACGGTGGCGGGTGCCGGTCTCCTCGGAGGGGATGGTGTGGTCGGGCATCAGGTGGACTGCCGCGCGGTGCACCCGGGTGAGGTCCTTGTCGAGGATGATCGCGCCGTCCATCTTGGCCAGCTCACGCAGACCGGTGGCCGTGAAGGGGACGTCGAGGGTGAAGCCGCCGGTCGAGATCGAGTCGACGACCTTGTCCTGTCCCAGCACGATCAGGGCGCCCGTGCGGCCCCGGAGGATCCGCTCGAGCCCGTCGCGCAGGGGCATGCCCGGGGCGATCGAGGCCAAGGTTGCGCGCAGCCGAAGCTGGTCGTCGATGCGCTCTGCCACCGGTCCTCCGCGTGCTCTCTGGGCGCCCCCGTGCGCCATCGGGTGAAGTGTAGGGGCGTGGAGCCCGGTGACGTGACTTTCAGAGTGGAGGAGTGAGATCGAGAGTCAGCAGCGCGCCCACCACGTCGTCCACCTCGACGACCCGGAGACCGTCGACGGTGCGGTGCGTGGGGATGCCTCGCTCGCTCGATGCGGCCCGGTCGCGGGGGACCACGGCGACCTGGAAACCGAGCCGGGCGGCCTCCGCGATGCGTTGGGGGAGGTCGCGCACGCGACGCAGCTCGCCGGCGAGCCCGATCTCCCCGATGGCAACCGCTCCGCGCGGCGGCGGCAGGCCCAGGTGAGAGCTGGCCACGGCCACCGCGAGGGCCAGGTCGGCCGCCGGGTCGTGGAGCTTGGCGCCGCCGACGGTCGCGACGAAGACGTCGCTGGCGGCGATGCGCAGGCGGGCGTGACGGTGGAGGACGGCCAGCACCATGTCGACGCGTGAGGACTCCACTCCGGAGACCGTGCGCCGTGGCCGCTCCAGCGGCGCGGGCGTCAGCAGGGCCTGCACCTCGGCGAGCAGCGGCCGCCGACCCTCCATGGTGACCGCGACGCAGGTGCCGGAGACGTCCTGCGTGTGGTGCTCGACGAACAGCCCGGTCGGGTCGGTGACGGCGGAGATCCCCTCCGAGGAGAGGTCGAAGCAGCCGACCTCGTCGACCGGGCCGTAGCGGTTCTTCATCGCCCGGAGCATCCGGAAGCGGGTGTTGCGCTCACCCTCGAAGTGCAGGACGACGTCGACGAGGTGCTCGAGGACACGCGGCCCGGCGATGGACCCGTCCTTGGTCACGTGGCCCACGATCACGGTCGTGATGTTGCGGGTCTTGGCGACGCGGATCAGCGCGGCCGCGACCTCCTTCACCTGGGTCACGCCGCCGGGGACGCCCTCGATCCCCGCGGCGCCGATGGTCTGGATGGAGTCGACCACCAGCAGGGTGGGCCGGACCTCCTCGATGTGTGTCAGCACGGCACCGAGATCGGTCTCGGCGGCGATGAACAGCTCGTCGTGGACACCGCCGGTGCGGTCGGCACGCATCCGCACCTGGGCCGCGGACTCCTCGCCGGTGACGTAGAGGGTGCGCTGGCGCACCCTCGCGGTCTGGGCCGCGACCTCGAGCAGGAGGGTGCTCTTGCCGACTCCCGGCTCGCCCGCCAGCAGGATCGCAGCTCCCGGCACCAGTCCGCCGCCGAGCACGCGGTCGAGCTCGGGAACACCGCTCGCGCGGGCCACGGACTCGGTGGTCGACACCTGTCCGATCGGGACCGCCGGGGTGGACACCGGCCCGGCCGCGGCGCGCAGCGTCGGGGCGCTGGCCTCGGCGACCGAGCCCCACGCCTGGCACTCGCCGCAGCGACCGACCCACTTGCCCGTCTCCCACCCGCACTCGGAGCAGCGGTAGGAGGGGCGGACCTTGGTGTGACGGGGGGCTTTCGTGGACATGCTCCTGACGCTAGGTCACGGCACCGACAACCCCGCCTCGCGGCGCGCCGCTCCACGGTCCACCGGACGTCGACCGGAGATCGTCACACGACCCGGCCGCCCTTCGTCCCTGGTGGTGGAGCGGGGCGACCCGGCCCCGCCTATGCTGGCGCCCGTTGGATCGATCAAGGGGGGCGGGGATGGCGCACGGCGACCAGCGGCTCGGCGGCCGGCAGCCGGCGACGCCGCCGACGCTTGCCGACGTTGCCGGGCGGGCCGGTGTCTCACGCCAGACCGTGTCCAACGCCGTCAACAACCCCGGTCTGCTGCGCCCCGACACCCTCGAGCGGGTCCGGCAGACCATCGCCGAGCTGGGCTACTCGCCCAACCGTGCGGCCCGCAACCTGCGCACCCGGACGTCCTCCCTGATCGGAATGCGGTTCACCCCGGCCCAGGAGGGCACGGCGAACGCGATGATGGACCGCTTCGTGCACTCACTGGTCGAGGCCAGCGAGGAGGCCGGCTACCACGTCCTGCTCTTCCCGGCCGACGACGAGGATCCCGTCGGCGGCTACGACAACCTGTTGCGCTCGACCGCGGTGGACGCGTTCGTCGTGACCGACACCTACCTCGGCAATCCGCAGGCCGCGTGGCTGAGCGAGCAGCGAGCACCGTTCGTGGCCTTCGGCCGGCCGTGGGACGACGACGTGGCCAGTCATGTGTGGGTCGACGTCGACGGGGCCGCCGGCACCAAGCTGGCCACCCAGCACCTCATCGACCGCGGCCACACGCGGATCGCCTGGATCGGCTGGCGCAAGGACTCGCCCATCGGGGAGGACCGCCGCGCGGGCTGGCTCTCGACGATGCACGCCAACGGTCTGTCCACCACAGGACTGGCGTCCCGGGTGGAGGACGTGGTGCACAGCGGCGCCGAGGCGTCCGCCGTACTGCTCGACGAGTCGGCACCCACCGCCTTCGTGTGCGCCTCGGACACGCTGGCCATGGGGGTGCTGCACACCCTGTGGATCCGACAGCTCGCACCGGGGACCGACATCGCGGTGGTCGGGTTCGACGACTCCCAGGTGGCGCAGGTCTACCCGGTCGGGCTGACGTCCGTACGCCAGCCGCTGGAGGACGTGGCGGTCGAGATCGTCCGGACGTTGCGGGCGCTGCTCTCGCACCAGCCCGTCGAGCCCCGCGGCGCCCTGCTCACGCCGACCCTCGCGATCCGCGAATCGTCCTAGGTCCCGGTCAACCGGGACGGTCCTGTCGTCGTCATCACAGGCAGAGACCGCACCGACCCGAGGAGATGACGTGGCCCGACGCGACGACGACTTCGTCGACTTCGTGGACGCCCGCTCCGCAGCACTGCTGCGGACGGCGCGCCTGCTGAGCGCCGGTGACCAGCATGCCGCCGAGGACCTGGTGCAGACGGCATTGGAGAAGGCGTACGTCGCCTGGCCGCGCATCCAGCGCAAGGGCGCGCAGGAGGCCTACGTCCGCTCGATCATGACCCGCTCGGCCATCGACCGGACCCGTCAACGGGCCCGGCGCGGCGAGGTCGTGACGGACGAGATCCCCGAGGTGCCCGTGCACCCGAGGGGGCCCGAGGACCGGGACGAGGTCTTCGCCCTGCTCCACAAGCTCTCCCCGCGGCAGCGCGCGGTGCTCGTGCTCCGCTACTACGAGGACCTGACCGAGGCCCAGATCGCCGACGCGCTCGGTTGCAGCGCCGGGACGGTCAAGGCCCACGCCTCGCGTGGCCTCGCCCTGCTGCGCGACCTGACGGCCGAACCCACGCCCGAGATCCGAGGAGTCCACCGATGATGCCCGCCAGCCAGCTCCGTTCGCGCCTGACCTCCGCGGTCGACGACACGACCGTGCCGGCCGGCCTGGCCCACGCGGCCCTGGCCGGCGGGCGCTCTCGTCGCCGACGTCGCACCGCGGGGGGCCTGGCCCTCGCGACTGCCGCCGTGGTGGGTGGGGTCCTGCTCCTCCCCCACGGCGGATCGACCGCCCGCGACGCGCAGGTCGCCGGCGGTGGCACCGCGACGAGCGAGGTCGCGTGGGAGTGGGCGCGATCGCTGCCGCAGGGGAGCGACCCCACCCTGCCGTTCTTCGGCGAAGGGGGCGCGCTGTGGAGCGACGGGCAGCGTCACGACGTCCCGGCATCGGTGAACCGGACGATGCCGCCACGTGAAGTCGCCGGAGGCTGGCTCGTGTTCATCGGCGCGGAGGAGCGTGACTTCGGCGTGGCGGTGCTGTCGGCAGACGGCACCCTGCGCC
Source organism: uncultured Actinomycetota bacterium (assembly GCA_963843815.1). GTDB lineage: Bacteria > Actinomycetota > Actinomycetes > Propionibacteriales > Nocardioidaceae > Nocardioides. The sequence continues at coordinate 570,648 of CAWJLX010000010.1, forward strand.
GCCTCCCCTCGCAGACGTCGTGGGGTGAGGGGCTGTTCGACGCGCGCCCCGTCGTCTCCGCCGACGGCCGACGCGCGGCTCTCGGCGAGTGGGTGGTGGATGTGGTGACGATGCAGGTGAGGCCGGTACCGCACCAGCCGCCGTCGTCGCAGGCCGACGGTTTCTCCACGACCGTCCGGATGATCGGCTTCACCCGTGCTGGTCTCGTCTACGAGGGGGCGCCGTTCTCGGAGGGGCTCGGCACCACCTGGCTGCTGCGCGATGACGGCACCACGGTGCAGGTCGACCCACCTAGACAGGCCCACATTCCTGAGCGATCGCCGGCCGACGTTGCGTTGGCCTTCGACTACTCCGACGACAGCTCCGACACGTGCACGACGTCGTACGCCCTGCAGGCGGCCTCATGGGTCGAGGACGGCAACGGATGCATGGGCCGCAGCCTCGGAGAGGCGCTCGCCGTCTCACCCGACCACCAGTGGCTGATCACCGACGACCTGCCCGAGGTCTGGAACCTCGAGGCCGGTGCCTTCGACAGAGTCGACATGCCAGCGGAAGCAGCGCGCTCGCAGATCGGCGGTGTCGTGTGGGAGCGCGGCGACAGCTTCCTGCTCCCGGTCTCCGACCGGTGGGACGACACCGTCCCGATCGGGGAGTCGTACGACCACGCCGTGCAGGTCGTGCGCTGCACGATGTCGACCGGGACGTGCGAGCGCGCGGGCTCCGAGCAGGACATCCGGGTCACCACGACCATGTGGGGCACCACGGAGCTCAGGTTCGCCGGCAGCTAGAAGTGGCGCCACCACAGGTTGACGGCGTAGTCGACCTCGGTGCCCGTGTGCGAGGCCAGCGCCTCCTCGGCGGCTGCAGGCGGCAGCTCGATCCGCACCACGGCCTCGAGGGCCTCGCGCGACTCGAAGCTCCACCCCATGTCGATCTCCCGGCGCTGCCACCCGTGCTGCAGCCAGAACCTCTCCACCGCCACCGGGTCGACCTCGGGATAGCCGCGCCGGAACCAGCCGCCGAATGTCGAGCGGGTGGCGTCGTTGTCGATCACGAACGCTGTGCCACCGCGGCGTACGACCCGGTCGAGCTCGCGCAGTCCCGGCTCGGACCCCGGCCCGAAGAAATAGGCCCAACGTGCGTGCGCCACGTCGACCGACGCATCCGGGACCGGCAGCGACTCCGCCATCCCGGTCACCACTGTGACGTGCTCCAACCGCTTCGTACGACGCCGCGCCAGCGAGACGAGCGGGGCATGGGGCTCGACCCCGACCACGCGCTCGGCAGATCGTGCCCACAGGGGCAGGTGGAATCCGGTCCCGCACCCGATGTCGAGGAGGGTGCGTCCGCTCCAGTCGGCCGTCTCGCGCATCGCAGCCACGATCCGGTCGTGCGGGTCGGCCGCCAGGTTCTCGAGCTCGTAGAGCTCGGGGGTGTTCCAGATGTTGGGGGAGGGGCGGGGCTTCAAGCTCAGATGCGCACGAGGCCGTGGGGCGTCTGGAGCTGTACGGCGACGATGCCGGGGGTGCCGTTGGGGGCGACCCACTCGACCTTCACGTCCTCGAGCGGCGCCTCGACGGTCTCGCCGAGCCACTCGCTGACCCGCTGCGGGTCGCCGGCGATCTCCAGGCAGGCCAGAGAGTAGTCACCGGCGGCACCGCTGCTGGGGTGCATCTCGGCGGGCGACTCCCAGTGGATGAAGAACGGCAGCTGCGGGTCGGAGATCAGGCCGTTGACGCCGACCTGCTGCCACACGAGCTCGGTGCCGTCGGGCCGGTGCCGGTTGCCCTTGACGGCCTCACGACCCAGACGGGCCTCGAACGGGCCGAGGTCGTCGACCGACACGACCCAGCCGAGCCAGCCGCCGCCGAGGGCAGACCTCGCCCGCACGGCCTGGCCGAAGGGAGCCTTGTCGCTCGCGGGGTGGTCCAGGACCTCGACGATCTCGAGGTAGGTGAAGTCTGCCAGGGGCAGGATCATGTTGCGGGTGCCGAAGCGAGGGTGCACGCCACCGTCGATGAGTTCCGTGCCGAGCAGTCCCCCGATGCGCTGGGCGGTGCTGGCAAGTCCATCTGGTCCGGCGGCGAAGCTGACGTGGTCCAGGCGCATACTTAGATTCTCGGCATGCCGCCGGTGGTCCTTGACACCGGGGTCGGATTATCTTGACGTCAAGCAATTCTGTGCCCACGGATTCCGTGGGGGGTCCAGCGGCGAGGTCAGCGGGGATCGGCGGGGTGCAGCGCCAGGGCTGAACGCGAGCGCACGTGGGCCTCGCAGTGGCGGGCGAGCTCGGCGTAGCCCTTGGGACCCATCAGCTCGACGAGCTCGGCCTCGTGGGTCACGTAGACGGGCTCGAGGGCCACGTGGGCCTCGGTGTTGCCGGAGCAGTACCAGTCGAGGTCGTGCCCCCCGGGGCCCCAGCCGCGCCGGTCGTACTCGCCGATCGAGACCTCGACGTAGGACGTCTGGTCCTGCACCTCGACGGTGCGGTACTGGCGACGGATCGGCAGCTGCCAGCACACGTCGGGCTTGGTCTCCAGCGGGTTGCGGCCCTGCCGCAGTGCCAGGCCGTGCAGGGCGCAGCCGGCGCCGCCGTCGCCCTCGGAGGGGGCGAAGTCGGTGCGGTTGTGGAACACGCACGCCTGCTGACCGTCGCGTTCCACGGCCAGCGTCTTGCGCTCGCCGTCGTCGTCGGTCTCGACCCAGTCGGACTTCTTCACCGCCCGGCCCGGGTGGAGCTGCCAGTCGTCGGGGGTGAGCTGGGCGACGAAACCGGCGACCCGCACCTCGTCGTCGCGGTCGGCGAAGTGCGCACCGAGGGTGCAGCAGCCCACGTCGGGCGCATCGGCATAGATCCCCTGGCACCCCTGGCCGAAGATGCACATGTAGGCCGACGTGAGCCAGGTCAGGTCGCAGCGGAAGACCTGCCCCTCGTCAGCGGGATCGGCGAACTCGACGAACGCGCGGGGAAAGACCAGGTCCACTTCAGGCACGCGGGGGAGCCTAGTGGCCGAGGCTAGTAACGTGGCAGGCATGCGCCTGGGCGTCCTCGACATCGGCTCCAACACCGGCCACCTGCTGGTGGTCGACGCCCACGGCGGCGCCGCGCCGCTCCCGGCCTCCTCGCACAAGCAGCCGCTGCGCCTGGCCGAGCACCTCGACGACGACGGTGCGGTCACGAAGAAGGGCATCGAGGCCCTCACCGACTTCTGCGCCTCCGCGACCGAGATCGCCGACGACAAGGGGTGCGAGGAGATGCTCGGCTTCGCGACCTCGGCGGTGCGCGACGCGGTCAACTCCCACGAGGTCCTGGACCACGTCGAGAAGCACACCGGCGTCGAGCTCGGGGTGCTCTCCGGGGAGGACGAGGCCCGGCTGACCTTCCTGGCCGTACGCCGCTGGTTCGGGTGGTCGGCCGGCCGGCTGGCGGTCTTCGACATCGGCGGCGGCTCCCTGGAGATCGCCGGCGGCACCGACGAGGCCCCCGACGTCGCCTGGTCGCTGCCGCTCGGGGCAGCCCGGATGGCCCGGATGTGGTTCCAGGGCGGCAGTCCGTCGGAGGACGACGTACGCGAGCTCCGCAAGCAGATCCGCACCGAGATCGCTCGCGACGCCGGACACCTGCTGCGTCCCGGGACGCCCGACCGCGCCGCGGCCACGTCCAAGACCTTCCGCTCCCTGGCGCGCATCTGCGGCGCTGCGCCGAGCGGTGACGGGCGACTGGTGCCGCGAGTCCTCGAGCTCGAGACCCTCTCGGACTGGATCCCCCGGCTCATGGACATGTCGCCCGACGCGCTCGCCGACCTGCCGGGCGTCTCCCCGAGCCGCACGCACCAGATCGTTCCCGGTGCACTGGTCGCCGAGGCGTGCATGGACATCTTCGACCTGCCGGCCCTCGAGATCTGCCCCTGGGCGCTGCGCGAGGGCGTGATCCTCGAGCGCCTCGACCAGATCTCGATCGTTGCGGGACGCAGCTGAGCATGGCGGCCATCCCCCAGATCGGTCTCTCCACCGCTTCGGTCTACCCGGAGTCGACGGCGCACGCCTTCGGGTGGGCGGCGTCCCTGGGCTACGACGCGGTCGAGGTGATGGTGGGCATCGATGCGCTCAGCCAGCAGGTCGACGCGGTCAAGAAGCTCAGCGACCACCACCAGGTGCCGGTCTGCGCGGTCCACGCGCCCTGCCTGCTCTTCACCCAGCGGGTCTGGGGCACCGAGCCCTGGGGCAAGCTCGAGAGGTCGGCCGAGATGGCCCAGGCGGTCGGCGCCGACGTGGTCGTCGTACACCCGCCCTTCAGGTGGCAGAAGGACTACGCCGCCGGCTTCGTGGAGGGGATCGCGTCCCTGGAGGCGCGCACCGGGATCGCCTTCGCGGTCGAGAACATGTATCCGTGGCGGGCCTCCTCGCGTCGCGGGATGGAGATGTACCTCCCCGGCTGGGACCCCAGCCAGGAGGACTACGCCAACATGACGATCGATCTCTCGCACGCCGCGATCGCGCGCTCCGACGTGATCGAGATGGCCGATCGAATGAGGGAGCGGTTGCGGCACATCCACCTCACGGACGGCACGAGGTCGGCCAAGGACGAGCACCTCGTGCCCGGGCGTGGCGAGATGCACGCCGCCGAGTTCCTGCGCCACCTGGCGCGCAACGAGTTCGCCGGGCACGTCGTGCTGGAGATCAACACCCGTCGGTGCTCGGACCGCACGGAGCGCGAGGCGGACCTGGCCGAGTCGCTGGAGTTCGCCCGCTCCCACCTCGCCGTCACGACGCCGTGAGCGGACCGTGACGACTCCTACGTCCCGGGGCAGGCGTCCGGGCACACCGAACACCCGGGCCGAGGTGCTCGCCGCTGCGCGGACCTGCTTCGCCGAGAAGGGCTTCCGCGGTACGACGATCCGCGCCGTCGCCACCTCGGCAGGTGTCGACCCCGCCCTGGTGCACCACTACTTCGGCTCCAAGGACGACCTCTTCGTGGCTGCTCTCGAGATCCCGGTCGACCCGCGCGAGGTGCTCGCGCCTGTGGTCGCCGCCGGCCCGGACGGTGCCGGCGAGCGACTGCTGCGGACCTTCCTCGAGGTCTGGGACGACCCGGCGATCCAGCCCGGCCTGCTGGCGATGGTCCGCTCGTTGCTGGCCGACGACTCCGGCGGCCTGGTGCGCGACGCCTACATCCCGGTGGTGGTGGGGCCGGTGCTCGCCGCCCTCGTGGTGGACCGACCCGAGGTCAGGATCCCGCTCGTGGCCAGCCAGGTCGCCGGATTGATCCTGACCCGCTACGTCCTCGCCCTGCCCCACATGGTGCAGATGCCGGCCGAGGACGTGATCGCCAGGATGGGGCCGGTGCTGCAGCACTACCTGACCGGCGACCTGCCCTGATTGGCGTACGCCGCCCCTGCTCGGGCGGTCGCGAGGAGGCTTTCACACGATCCGCCTCCGCCACCGATCGCAGGACACGCGTCGGCGTGGGCGACGGGCGCGTGAGGCGGATCCCGCACTCTCGAAACCCGCCTCAGCCACCGCTCGAGGGTTGACGGCGCGGGCGGCCAGGGGCACCTTCAACGCATGATGAAAAACGTCGTGGAGGTGCGCGACCTCGTCGTCGTACGCGGTGGGCGGGAGGTGGTGGACGGCCTCACGCTCGACGTGGCACCGGGCGTCACCGGGCTGCTCGGTCCGAGCGGGTGCGGCAAGACCACACTGATGCGCAGCCTCGTCGGCGCCCAGCAGGTGAGGTCCGGATCCATCGAGGTGCTCGGGGAGCCCGCCGGGAGCGCCACGCTGCGCACCCGGGTCGGCTACGTCACCCAGGCGGCCAGCGTCTACGACGACCTGACTGTGACCGAGAACCTCGGGTTCTTCGCCCGGGTCCTCGGCGTGGACCGGTCCTCCGCCGACGAGGCGATCGACGTGGTGGGCCTGACCGACCACCGTGGGCATCTCGTCGGCAAGCTCTCCGGGGGGCAGCGCAGCCGGGTCAGCCTGGCTGTCGCCCTGCTGGGCGCGCCCGACCTGCTGGTGCTCGACGAGCCCACGGTGGGGCTCGACCCCGTGCTGCGGCGTGACCTGTGGGGGCTGTTCCACCGGCTCGCCGACGCGGGGGCAGCCGTCCTGGTCTCCAGCCACGTCATGGACGAGGCGGAGCGCTGTGACCGGCTGCTGCTGATGCGCGAGGGTCGGATCATCGCGGACGGGTCGCCGGACGAGGTCCGCGAGCGCACCGGCGCCGCAGACATCGAACATGCCTTCCTGCACCTCGTCGAAGGCGCGGGGGACCCCGCATGAGCACCCCACGACGTTCTTCTCCGCCGCTGCGCTCCCCCGAACAACGCCGCGGGGACCCCGCATGAGCACCCCACGACGTTCTTCTCCGCCGCTGCGCTCCCCCGAACAACGCCGCGGGGACCCCGCATGAGCACCCCACGACGTTCTTCTCCGCCGCTGCGCTCCCCCGAACAACGCCGCGGGGACCCCGCATGAACCCGCGGATCACGCTCGCCGTCGCGGGCCGCGTGCTGACCCAGGTCCGTCGCGACCGGCGCACCCTGGCGATGCTGCTGCTGGTCCCGGTCGTGCTGATCAGCCTGCTGTGGTGGATGTTCCAGGACCTGACCGGCGACCCCTTCAACCGGTTCGGCCCCGGGCTGCTGGCGATGTTCCCCTTCATCGTGATGTTCCTGGTCACCAGCGTGACCACACTGCGCGAGCGCTCGTCCGGCACCCTCGAGCGGCTGCTCGCCATGCCCATGGGCAAGCTCGACTTCCTCCTCGGGTACGCCCTGGCCTTCGGCCTGCTGGCCGCCGTGCAGTCGGCGCTGGCCGTGGCGGTGAGCGTCGGCCTGCTGGGCCTCGACGTCAACGGTCCGGTCTGGTTGCTCGGTGTCGTGGCCGTCGTCGACGCCATCCTCGGCACCGCGCTGGGTCTTCTGGTCAGCGCCTTCGCCACGACCGAGTTCCAGGCGGTCCAGTTCATGCCGGCCCTGGTGCTCCCGCAGATCCTCCTCTGCGGGCTCTTCGTGCCGCGCGAGTCGATGCCGGGGGTGCTCGAGGCGGTCAGCAACGTGCTGCCCATGTCGTACGCCGTCGATGCGATGCAGGAGCTCGTGGGCGCGGCCCGGGAGGGCGAGGTCTGGCGCTCCGTCGCGGTCGTGTCCGGCTTCGCCCTGGCCTCGCTGACGTTGGGTGCCGCCACCCTGCGCCGTCGGACGCCCTAGGCCTGGTTCGCCGATCTCCCTCCTGCTGCGCGTAGCCTTCGGGCCATGTCGTTGCTCCGCCAGCCGATCCTCCTGCTCTCCCGCAGCCAGGGGATCAAGAAGCTCGTCTCGACCATGCCCGTCTCGAGCGGCATCGTCACCAGCTATGTCCCCGGCGAGTCCACCGGCCATGCGGTCGAGGCCACCTCGGAGCTGGTCGACGACGGCCTCCGTGTGACGTTGGACTACCTCGGCGAGGACACCACGGACGCCGCTCTGGCCGATGCCACCGTCGCCGCCTACAAGGAGCTGCTCACCGAGCTCGCGACGCGTGGCCTGGCCTCCCATGCCGAGGTGTCGGTCAAGCTGAGCGCGATCGGCCTGCTCCTCCCCGACGGCGGTGACCGGATCGCGCTGGAGAACGCGCGCGACATCTGCCGGGCGGCCCGCAACGCCGGCACCACGGTGACCCTTGACATGGAGGACCACACCACCACCGACTCCACGCTCGCGACCCTGCGGGAGCTCCGCAAGGACTTCCCCGAGACCGGTGCGGTGTTGCAGGCGATGCTCCGCCGCACCGAGGCCGACTGCCGGATGCTGGCCTACGAGGGCTCACGCGTGCGGCTGTGCAAGGGCGCCTACATGGAGCCCGAGGACGTGGCCTTCCAGGACAAGGTCGACATCGACAAGTCCTATGTCCGATGCCTCAAGGTGCTGCTCGCCGGGCAGGGTTACCCGATGATCGCCACCCACGACCCGCGGATGATCCAGATCGCGTCCTCGCTGGCCAGCCGCTTCGGTCGCCGTCCCGGGACCTATGAGTTCCAGATGCTCTACGGCATCCGGCCAGAGGAGCAGAAACGCCTCGCCGCAGCCGGCGAGACCGTGCGCGTCTACATCCCCTACGGCACCGAGTGGTACGGCTACCTCATGCGTCGCCTGGCCGAGAAGCCCCAGAACCTCGCATTCTTCGCGCGCTCGCTCGTCTCGAAGAAGTAGGTTGGCCCCATGAGCGGTGTGGCACTGTGAGTACGGCGATCATCGGCGCCGGAGTGATGGGGGAGACCCTGCTCTCCGGTCTGGTGCGTGCCGGTCGGCGCGTCGACCAGCTGATGGTCGGCGAGAAGCGTGCGGAGCGGGCACGTGAGCTCGAGGAGCGCTACGGCGTGGCCGTGGTCTCCAACCGCGAGGCGGCTGCGAAGGCCGACACGGTCGCTCTGGTGGTCAAGCCGCAGGACATGGCCGACGTGCTCGAGGAGATCTCACCGGACCTGCGTCCCGGTCAGCTGCTCGTCTCGCTGGCCGCCGGCATCACGACTGCCTTCATCGAGTCGCGGGTGCCCGAGGGCGTCGCGGTCGTGCGGGTCATGCCCAACACGCCGGCACTGGTCGACGAGGGCATGGCCGCGATCGCGCCCGGCCTGCACTGCGACGAGGCCCACCTGACCGAGGTCGAGTCGCTGATGGCCTCCACCGGCAAGGTGCTGCGCATCCCGGAGCGGCAGATGGACGCGGTCACCGCGATCTCCGGCTCCGGCCCGGCCTACATCTTCTTCGTCGTCGAGTCCATGATCGAGGCCGGCGTCCACCTGGGCCTGCCCCGCGCCACCGCGACCGACCTCGTCGTGCAGACCCTCGTCGGCTCCGCCGCGATGCTGCGCGAGACCGGCACGCACCCCGTCGTCCTGCGCGAGCAGGTCACCTCGCCGGGCGGTACGACGGCGTCGGCGCTGCGTGAGCTGGAGATCCACAAGGTCCGGGCGGCGTTCCTCGCCGCGATGGAGGCTGCCCGCAACCGCTCCCGCGAGCTGGCCGAGGGTTCCTGAGGCTCAGGCACCGCGCAGCGCGCGCACCAGCCCGAGGCCGTCGTCGACCAGGCCCCTGACCACGGGGAGCCGGGTGAGTCGCGCCGACCGGTCCACGATCGGCACCAGCCCGGCGACGAGGGTGCGCGTACGTCGCTGCCCGGGGCTGGCGTCGTACACCCAGAACAGCACGACACCCATGTGCAGCAGCCAGAGGAGCTCGGGCAGCTCCTCGCGCAGGGCGGGGGCGATCTTGAGGTCCGACCCCTCCACGGCGCGGCGGAACAACGTGGTGCTGGCCGCCCTGGCCGGCGCCGACTCCGGCGAGAACGGAGAGAGGGGCGAGGCGGGGTCGGCCGCGTTGCGGAAGAACTGGCCCCCGAAGTCGTGGAACGGCTCGGCGACGTCGATGAACGTCTCCAGCACGCCGTGCAGTCGCGCCGCGAAGGTCGGCTGGTCGAACACCCCCTCGGTGGCGGCCGCGTGCTCGACCTGGATCTGGTCGTAGAAGGCCTGGATCAGCTCCTCCTTGCCGGAGAAGTAGTAGTAGGCGCTGCCCAACGACACCCCGGCCTCGTCCGCGATCGCCCGCATGGTCGTGGCGTCGTAGCCGCCGGCGCGGAACAGACGCATCGCCGCCTCGACGATGCCGGACCTGGTCTGCACTGCCTTGCTGGAGCGGCTGCCGGAGGGGGTCGGGGGCACGACAGCCACCCTAGGAGACGGGCGGAACGGGCGGCTGGAAGCCGGCGAGCCACCGTGCCAGGGGGCCGCCGAGGAGAGACGCACCTGTCAGCGCCACGACCCAGAACCAGTCGTCGGCGTTGATGGGGGACACGTGGAGGTCTCCACCGAGGAGCCACTGGACCGCGAAGGGGACGACCATGGTGAGGGGCGGCAGGACGAACCCCAGCCGGTGGGCCCGACGCCGTGCGACGTCGCGGGGGAGGTGGGCGCCGACGAGGAACATGAGCTCCACGCCGACGAAGAGCCCGACGACGAGGCCGGCCATCCCCCCGAACCAGGCTCCGACGATGACGATGAGGCCCACCGAGCCCCAGAAGCCTTCGTTGGCGACGCCAGGCTCGAGGAGGTCGACGAGCAGGACGACCAGCAGGACTGCCATTCCGGTCAGCGCTCCCGACAGCGCACCCAGCAGCCCGCCCATCGGCAGCCAGAGGAGCTGTGGTCGCCAGGGTCGTGTCATGGCCGGTCTCCTTTATTGAACGTGTTCAAAAGTCATCGTGGCACAGACGCTGAACATGTTCAACGTGTCCGGTGGCCGGACACGGGAGCGAGCAGCGGTAACGTCGGTCACATGGAGTGCTCCGGGCCCACGTCAGTCGTGTTCGACCCCGCGCTCACCAACTACAACTTCGGGCCCACCCATCCGATGTCCCCGATCCGGGTCGACCTCACGATGCGGCTGGCCGAAGAGATGGGTGTGCTGGCCGGCGTCACGTGCGTCGACGCACCCAGGGCAACCACCGAGCAGATCGCTACCGTCCACGACCGGGGCCTGATCGAGGCCGTCACCAGGGCCGGTACGACGCCGGGCTGGGTGGACCTCGACCGTGGCCTCGGCACCGAGGACGACCCGGTCTTCGAGGACATGCACCTGGCCGGCGCCCATGTCGTCGGAGCCACCCTCGAGGCGGTCCGCCAGGTCTGGAGCGGTGAATCGCTGCACTCGGTCAACATCGCCGGCGGACTCCACCACGGGATGCCCGACCGAGCCAGTGGGTTCTGCATCTACAACGACGTGGCCATCGGCATCAAGCAGCTGCTGGCGGACGGTGCCGAGCGGGTGGCCTATGTCGACATCGACGTCCACCATGGCGACGGCGTCGAGAAGGTCTTCTGGGACGACCCCCGGGTGCTGACCATCTCGTTGCACGAGACCGGACAGATGCTCTTCCCCGGCACCGGGTTCCCGGTCGACACCGGCGGCGAGGGCGCCGAAGGCAGCGCGGTCAACGTGGCCCTGCCTCCCGGCACCGCCGATGCCGGCTGGCTGCGCGCCTTCCACGCCGTCGTACCTCCCCTGCTGCGTGAGTTCCGCCCCGAGGTGCTCGTCACCCAGCACGGCTGCGACTCCCACATGGACGACCCGCTCGCGCACATGATGCTCAGCGTCGACGGGCAGCGGGCGGCCTACCTCGCCCTCCACGAGCTCGCCCACGAGGTGGCCGAGGGGCGATGGGTCGTCACAGGTGGTGGCGGCTACTCGATCGTCGACGTGGTGCCGCGCGCCTGGACGCACCTGCTGGCCATCGCCGCCGGGCATCCCCTCGACCCGGCGCTCGCGACACCGACAGCGTGGCGGGCCCACGTCGAGGACGTGCTGGGGGTGACGGCGCCGCACCGGATGACCGACGGGCGTACGCCGGCCTACCGCGACTGGTCGGCGGGCTACAACCCCGAAGCCTGGCTGGACCGGGCGATCCACTCCACCCGGATGGAGATCTTCCCGCTGCACGGCCTCGATCCGCTGCCGTAGGTCGCGGTCACGCGGCCCCGCGAAGGTAAAGAATCAACCCGACACGCCGCGAGTCCCACAAGTTTCTCTGGCGTTCCTCTTCCCCATGCGTCACGCGAGCCCTATTCTCACCACAAGCGGCACGCCTGTGACGCCGGTGGGGAAGCCGGCGCCGTTCCGCGCAGAAGGATCGGTGCACAAGCATGCCTGAGAACACCCCCGGAGACATGTCCGCGGCACATTTCCTGACGATCGCCGAGGTGGCCGCGAAGATGCGCGTCTCGAAGATGACCGTCTACCGGCTCGTGCACGGTGGCGACCTGCCCGCGGTCCGGGTCGGTCGCTCCTTCCGGGTCACCGAGGACGACGTCAACGAGTACCTGCGCAAGAGCTTCTACAACGCTGGCTGAAGCCCGGGCATCCACGGACCGACGCGATTCCGCGCTGCTCACCCCTGCCAAGTAGGGTAGCCGCGTCCGGCCGACGAGCGTCGGTTCGATAGGAAGGTCTGATCCACGTGGGTTCTGTCATCAAGAAGCGGCGCAAGCGCATGGCCAAGAAGAAGCACCGCAAGCTGCTCAAGAAGACGCGCGTCCAGCGCCGCAAGCTCGGCAAGTAACACCCTCGACCATGGGACGGGTCGTGCTGGTCACCGGGATCTCCCGGGACATCGGGCGACGATTCGCGCGCGCCGCGGCCGCCGACCCGTCCATCGAGCGAGTCATCGGGGTGGATGTCGTCCCACCGCGAGGCGATATCGGAGACGTCTCCTTCGTGCGCGCTGACATCCGCAACCCGGTGATCGCCAAGGTCCTCGCCAAGGAGGACGTCGACACCGTCGTCCACATGAGCGTGATCGCCACGCCCGGCTCGGCCGGCGGTCGCGGGACGATGAAGGAGCTCAACGTCATCGGCTCCATGCAGCTGCTCGCTGCGTGCCAGAAGTCGACGACGGTCGAGCGCCTGGTCGTGAAGTCGACGACCACCGTCTACGGCTCGAGCCCGCGCGACCCCGCGATGTTCACCGAGGACATGGGGCCCAAGCGGCTGCCCTCCTCCGGCTATGCCAAGGACGTCTTCGAGATCGAGGGCTACGTCCGTGGCTTCGCGCGCCGGCGTCCCGACGTCGACGTCACGATGATCCGCGCCGCCAACGTCATCGGGCCACACGTCTCGAGCCCTCTGACCAACTACTTCCGGCTCCCGGTCGTCCCGCGCGTGCTCGGCTTCGACCCCCGCTTGCAGTTCCTCCACGAGGACGACCTGCTCCGTGTCCTGCGTCACGCCGCGATCACCGGCACCCCCGGCACCTTCAACGTCGCCGGAGACGGGTTGCTGACGCTGAGCCAGGCCGTACGCCGCCTCGGCACACCGTCCGTCGCGATGCCGCGCTTCGCGGTCGGTCGCCTCGGCGCGACGATGCGCCAGGCCCGCATCTCGGACTTCTCCCCGGAACAGGTCGGCTTCCTCACCTACGGTCGGGGTGTGGACACCACCCGGATGCGCACCCAGCTGGGCTTCGAGCCGACCTACTCCACCGCCGAGGCCTTCGCCGACTTCTGCCGTGGCCTCACGTCGGCGCCCCTGGAAGGAGCCGGCCGTGCCTGACGAAGCTCGCCAGGATGCAGTGGTCATCCCGATCGGTACGGGCGGTCGCCCCGGCCGCGGGTCCGGCAGCGCCCGGCCGTCCTCGGCGGCGCGCAACCTCGCGCCGAGCGCCCCCAAGCCGGCCGCGAAGAAGTCGACCACCAAGAGGTCCACCACCAAGAGGTCCACCACCAAGAAGCCCGCTGCGAGGAAGCCCGCCGCGAAGGCTGCCGCGCCCGAGTCGACGACCGGCCCGACGGTCGGCGAGGCCGAGGAGAAGGCAGCCGGCGCAGCACCCAGTACGGGGATCCCGGTCGGCGACTGGCTCGCGGCGGCGCAGGCTGCCGCACTGGATGTCTTCGGCGACGACTGGGAGCGCCGCCTCGCCGAGCTCATGGCGTTCGTGCGTCGCCGCCTCGAGGGCGACTACGAGGTCGACGACTACGGCTTCGACCGCGAGCTCACCGAGCGCTTCTTCATGGCTGCCCTCCGGCCGATCGCGGAGAAGTGGTTCCGGCTCGAGGTGCGGGGGCTGGAGAACATCCCTGCCGAGGGTGGGGCGCTCGTCGTCTCCAACCACTCCGGAACGGTGCCGCTCGACGGCCTGATGACGATGCTCGCCGTGCACGACCACGCCCACCGCTCCCTGCGTCCCCTCGGCGCGGACCTCGTCTTCAAGCTGCCCCTCATCAGTGCGCTGGCCCGCAAGGGTGGTGCGACCCTGGCATGCATCGAGGACTCCGAGCGGATGCTGTCCGGCGGCGAGCTGGTGGGCGTGTGGCCGGAGGGCTTCAAGGGCATCGGCAAGCCGTTCAGCGAGCGCTACAAGCTCCAGCGCTTCGGCCGCGGCGGCTTCGTGTCCGCCGCGCTGCGCACCGGCGTACCCATCATCCCGCTCTCGGTGGTCGGCGCCGAGGAGATCTACCCCCTCGTGGGAAACGTGCCGTCCCTGGCGCGGCTCCTGGGTGTTCCCTACATCCCGATCACGCCGTTCTTCCCCTGGCTCGGGCCGCTCGGCATGGTGCCGCTGCCCTCGAAGTGGATCCTGGAGTTCGGCGAGCCGATCCGCACCGACGCCTACGACGTCGCCGAGGCCGAGGACCCGATGCTGGTCTTCAACGTCACCGACCAGGTGCGCGAGACCATCCAGCACACGCTGCTCGACCTGCTGCGCGAGCGGGACGGCGTCTTCCGCTAGGCGATCGCCTGGTCCGGGTCGGCGCGGGTCAGGGAAGCAGTCCGCCGGTCGCGTTGCCGGTGAGCCCGTCGACGGCACCGCCCGTGGCGCCGTCGAGGGTGCCGGTGACCTCGCCGATCAGGCCACCGGTGGCGTTGTCGACACCGCTGGTGAGCCCGCCGATGGCACCGCCCGTGGCGCCGTCGAGACCGCTGGTCAGCTCGCCGGGCGTCTCGGTGACGCCCTTCGTGATGTCCTTGACCTTGTCCGGAGCGATCTTCTGGGGCTTGGTCGGATCGGGGGTGACGACCCCCGGTGTGGGCGTGCTGGTCGCCTGGGGCGCCGGAGTCGAGAGCGTCGGGGACTGGAGCGCGTCGGGGATCGTGATCCCGGAGACGTCCTGGCCCGAGACCGGCGCCGGCTCCAGCGTCAGCTCGTCGCTGTCGAGACCGGTGAGCAGGTCGGTCGGTCCGCTGCTCAGCAAGAAGTCGGGCGTCGTGGCGACGCCGCCGCTGCACGACCGGCAGGCGCTGCTGATCTCCAGGTCCAGGTCGGAGAGGGTCCGCCCGGCCGCGAGCAGCTCGTCGCGGGCGCTGGCCGGGAGCTGGAGCTGGAGGGCGGTGAGGCGCGCCATGCTCGTCGCGGTGAAGTCGCGGGCATCCTGGGCGTCCTGCTGGGCGCCTCCGCTCCCGTAGGCGGCGAGCAGGGTGCGGACGCCGTCGCCGGCCTGCTCGGTGAAGTCGTCGAGGGTGTCGGGGATGAGCCGGTCGTTGCCGCCCTTGCCGGCCGCGAGCCCTTCGAGCTCGGTCAGGCGGTTGCCGGCCTGGGCGAGGAGCGTGCGGCCACGGCCCGCCTCGTCGGTCGCGAGTCGCACCTGGGCAGACTCGATGCCGCGCTTGACGCCGTACAGCGACTCGCCGGGCAGGGAGGTCTGCGCGGCGACGGCCATCGTGGCGGTGGCGCCGACGAGGGCAACCCCTCCGACCAGCGCGGCGAACCGGCGCTCGCGGGTGCTCGAGGTGGCCGGCATGGCGAGGCGCGTCGGCGTGGACGGCTGACGCACCAGGACCGTGTCGGCCTCGGCCATCAGGCGCTCGCGCAGCGCACTCGCAAACTCCGGGCGCGGGGCGACCTCGGGCACCGACCGGAGGTCGGACACGACGTCCATCAACGCGGCGAAGCGCGCCGCATCCCGCTCGGTGAGCGGGGCTTCGGGCGCTCGGGAGAGAAGTGCCTCGAAATCGTTGGCGCGTCGTCGCACCGAGAACACGGGTGTCATAGCGCTCGTCCTGTCTCGTTGCCGGTGGTTTCTCCCACCCTGACGAACGAGCGAGGGGAGGTGCGGGTTACGGGTCGGGTCACGACTCTCTCAACCCCTCGGGCAACACCTTGGCCAGATTGCGTACGCCGCGGAGCTGGAGCTGCTTGACGGCGCCGTCCGTGCGGTTGAGGGCCAACGCCGTCTCGGCGATCGACATGCCCTGCAGGAAGCGCATGATGAGGCACTCGCGCTGCTCGGTCGGCAGCTCGGTGAGGGCCTTGAGCAGCACCTCGTTGGTCATGCCCGCGAGCACCGCGCTCTCGGGCCCCTCCGTGGCGTCGTCGTGCGGCGACATGTCCTCGGTCGTCATCTCGAGGCGGGTACGACCGGCCTTGAAGTGATCGGTGGTGAGGTTGCGGGCGATGGTCATCAGCCAGGCACCGAAGTCCTTGCCCTGCCACCGGAAGTTGTTCATGCTGCGCAGTGCTCGGAAGAAGGTCTCGGAGGTGAGGTCCTCGGCGAGGGTCTGGGAGCGGCAGCGGTAGTAGAGGAAGCGGTAGACCGAGGCCTGGTAGTGGTCGTACAGCAGGCCGAAGGCGTCCTTGTCGCCGGCGCGGGCCAGCTCCACCAGCGCGATCAGGCGCTCGCGCTCGGCCTCGTCGACCTCGGAGGAGGCCGCCTGGTCCTCGTCGCCGACGGGTCCGGAGCCCGAGGGTCCGGAGCGGGCCGAACCGCCGGAGGGGAGTGACGCCGAGCCCGGGGCTGCGGTCTCGGCCAGCAGCACCTGGGGGGAGAGGGCAGCCCAGACCGCGCGCCGAAGCGCGTCCAGCCCTTCCTCGAGCCCACGCTCGAGGCCCTGCGATGACCGCATGCGGTTGCCCCTCCCGGTTGCAGCACCCCCACGATAAGTGGCCGCAGGGCATCTGGGAAGCGGTTCGTAACTATCAGTTACAGGCTCACGAGGAGCGGTCGCGTCCCCGTACGCTGACTCCGGCGGCGACGGCCCCCGACACCGCCCCGGCGATCGCGGCAGCCATCAGTCCGGCTCGGGCCGCCTTGCGCCCCGTGCGGTAGTCGCGGATCCGCCAGCCGTTGGCCTTGGCATGGGCGCGCAACCTGGCATCGGGGTTGATCGCGCAGGGGTCGCCGACCATCGACAGCATCGGCAGGTCGTTGCTGGAGTCGGAGTAGGCCGAGCAGCGCGCCAGGTCGAGGCCCTCGCGAACGGCCAGCGCCTTGATCGCCTCGGCCTTGGCGGGGCCGTGCAGCAGGTCGCCGACGAGAAGTCCGGTGTAGACGCCGTCCACGTGCTCGGACACCGTGCCCAGCGCGCCGGTGAGACCCAGTCGTCGGGCGATGATGGTGGCGATCTCGATGGGCGCCGCGGTGACCAGCCACACCCGCTGGCCCTCGTCGAGGTGGATCTGGGCCATCGCACGGGTCCCCGGCCAGATCCGGTGAGCCATGGCCTCGTCGAAGATCTCCTCGCCCAGCGCCTCGAGCTCGGCCGTCGTGTGCCCGGCGATGAAGGACAGCGCGGAGTTGCGGGCTTCGGCCACGTGCTCGGGATCCTCGACTCCGACGATCCGGAAGTAGGCCTGCTTCCAGGCCGCCGAGGCGATCTCGCGCGTGGTGAAGAAGTTGCGGCGGTGCAGGCCGCGGGCGAGGTGGAAGATGCTGGCGCCCTGCATGACGGTGTTGTCCACGTCGAAGAACGCCGCCGCCGTCGGGTCGCTGGGCGTGGTGAGCGCGCTCTCGACCTCCGCCGCTGCTGCCGCGGCCTCGCCGGCGAGCGCCGATCGCTGTCGCAGGTTCAGCCGACGGGGACGCTCGGACCGGGTCACCCCCGCAGCCTAGCTGTGGAAGTATCGGCGCATGCCGCGCAACGACATCTCCGCCTTCGTGGCCGAGGCTGCCGCGGACGTGCCCGAGCGGCAGGCCCTCGTGGAGACCGGTGGACGAACCCTCACCTGGGCGCGCCTCGAGGACGAGGTCGCCCACATCGCGACCGGCCTCGGAGCACACGGCATCCGTGCGGGTCAGCGGGTGATGATCGTGGTCGGCAACCGGATCGAGTTCGTCACGGCCTACCTCGGCGTGCTCCGCGCCCAGGTCGTCGCCGTCCCGGTGAACACGCGCTCCGCCCCCGGCGAGGTCGCCCGGATGATCGCCAACTCCGGAACGCGGCTCGTCGTGGTCGACGAGACGGCGCTCGACGTCGTACGTGCGGCCCTGGTCGAGCTTGCCGAGGCCGGCGAGGTGGCTGCCCCGACCGTGGTCGTGACCGGGGTCGAGCCCGGCGAGGGCGAGGTCGCCTTCGCCGACCTCCGCGCGCACGGCGTGCGACCCGTGCCGCCGCTGCCGGACCCCGAGAAGCTGGCCTGCCTGCTCTACACCAGTGGCACCTCCGGCCGACCGCGGGCCGCGATGCTCAGCCACCGCGCCCTGCTGGCCAACATCGAGCAGGTCGCTGCCGTCGAGCCGCCGATGATGCACGGTGACGACGTGGTGCTCGGAGTCCTGCCGCTCTTCCACGTCTACGGGCTCAACGCCGTCCTGGGCGGAGTCCTGCGCCACCGCGCCCGGCTGCTGCTGGTCGAGCAGTTCGACCCCCAGGCCGTCCTCGACCTGATCGACGACGAGGCGTGCAGCGTGGTGCCCATCGCTCCCCCCGTCTTCACCCACTGGCTGCCCGACGAGCACCTCAAGGAGCGCCTCGGCCCGGTGCGGCTGGTGCTGTCCGGGTCCGCGCCCCTCGAGCCGGAGGTCATCGAGGAGTTCACCGCGATCACCGGCATCCCGGTGCACCAGGGCTACGGCCTGACCGAAGCCTCCCCGGTCGTCACGAGCACGTTGTGCAGCCAGGAGCTCCAGTCCGGCTCGGTCGGCGCGGCCCTGCCGGGCATCGAGATCCGGCTGGTCGACGAGACCTGGGCCCAGGTCGAGGGCGAGGATCCGGGAGTGATCCAGATCCGGGGCGCCAACCTCTTCAGCGGCTACTGGCCCGATGCGATCGACGGTCCCGACGCCGAGGGGTGGTTCGGCACCGGGGACGTGGGCTTCCTCGATGCGAGCGGCGACCTGTTCCTGGTCGACCGGGTCAAGGAGCTGGTCATCGTCAGCGGCTTCAACGTCTATCCGACCGAGGTCGAGGACGTGATCCGCGAGGTGCCGGGCGTCGTCGACGCGGCCGTCATCGGGGCACCGCACGCGGAGACCGGCGAGACCGTCGTGGCCTACGTCGTCGCTGTGGGCGGCGACCATGCCGCTCTGGAGGACGCCGTACGCACCCACTGCGGCGAGCGGCTCGCCCGGTTCAAGCAGCCCACCCGCATCGAGGTCGTCGACACGCTTCCGCTGACGGGCACCGGCAAGGTCCAGAAAGGGCGCCTGCGCGGGATCGAGCGACGGCGGATCGACGGGTTGCTGGAGTGAACACCCCGCTCGCACCCAGGGTCACGCTCTACTCCCGGCCCGGCTGCCACCTCTGCGACGCAGCGCGCGAGGTCATCGTGCGCGTCTGCGAGGACGTGGGGGAGTCGTGGGTGGAGATCGACATCGACTCCGACGGCGACCTCGCCGACCGCTTCGGCGACGAGATCCCGGTGACCTTCGTCGACGGCTCCCAGCACGACTTCTGGCGGGTCGACGAGGCGCGCCTGCGGGCGGCGCTGTCCACCGACTGACCCAGGTTCCGTGAAGACCTGCCTGTGGCCCCGCCAACCTCGGGTGACGGGGTGTGGGGCGGGGTCAATGTCGTTCGGCTGGCTGGGGTGGATCGAGCGCGGTGCTGCCGGTGTGGTCCCGCCGGAACCGGTGGCCGTGGGGGCTGGTCCACTCGAAGACGCCGGGCTCGACCATGGCGTAGCGCCAGGCGGAGTGTGTCTTGAGGCGGTGGTGGAAGCGGCAGAGCGCGCCGAGGTTGTCGGTCGAGGTGGGGCCGGCTTGTGGTCGGCCTTCTGCCTCGGCGTCGGGGTCGTGGGGGATGACGTGGTCGACGTCGCAGCCACGAGCTGGTCGGGTGCACCACGGGAACACACAGGTCTTGTCGCGGAGGATGACGTGGTCGCGGATCCGGTCGGGGACGGCGTAGCCGGGTGTCGACAGGTGGGCGGTGAGGTCGATGACGGGCTTGACGGTGACCTTGGTGCGGGAGTCTGCACACCAGGACTGGAGCTGCTCGAGGAGGACCAGGCGCTGGCCTTCCTCGAGCCGTCCGGTGGGACCGAACATCGTCGCCGCACCCTCGGCAGTCGCGGAGAAGTGTGCGTGAAGGACGACTTCGCGCGCGACCGGCAGGCCGTCCTGATCCGTCGCTCCGGCGTGCCCTTGGGCGAAGAGGTCGAGTGCGGTCTGCGTCCGGGCGAGGTCACCGAGTGCCTTCGCGCGACGGGCGTTGAGCGACAGCTCTGACCCGAGGGCCTTCTGGGTCGCGGCGCCGTGAGCCAACGCGCGGTCGAGGTCGAGCCCGTCGGCGAGGTCGAGGTCGGCCTCGACGTGCAGGGTGCCGGCGTAGTGGACGTCGTCCTTGTTCACAGTCGCGTGGCGCGGATCCACCGACAGCCACCCGTCCTCGGGATCGGCTGCCGGGTCGGCCTCGGCGAGATCGAAGCGCTTGATGGTCTCCGCGACGAGGCGGTCGAGCTGGGCGGGTCCGATCTTCCCCACCACGGCGGCGACCTGGCCATCGACCCAGCCGGCTGCCTCGGGAGTCAGGGCAGGGGTGGCGTGGATCGTGGCCTCGGCGACCAGACGGGCCCGCCAGGACGCGACCGACCCGGTCTGGACCTGGGACCAGAGGCGTGGGAGGCGGTGGCGCAGCTCGAGGGCGTGGCCGATGAGCTTCTTCGCGGAGACAGTCGAGATGCCGAGCACGGTGCCGAGCTCGGCGACGCAGAACTCCGCGACCATCGGGCAGCCCTCCCCGGCGATGGGTTCCTCGTGCTCACGGCCCGCGACCGAGAAGGTCGCTGCGGAGTGGATCGACTCGGGTGGGTGGAGGTCGGCCCACCGGGTGGCGACGACCAGGAGATCTGCGGCAGCGCGGTCCTCGGCGGCCTTCCGCTCACGAGCCAACGCGAGCAGGCTGGCGGCGCTGAGGTCGTCGTCGACCTCTGCTCCCGCTCCTGGCTCCGGTTGGCGCGCCTCGCTCATGTGTTCGATTATAGAGGAAGCGTCCGACAGCGATCCATGCCGAAGGCGTCCCGGAATCATCGAGATCCAGCGGCTCCGGACGAGGGGTTCGTGACAGCCGTTGCCCGACCTCATTGCCGGCGGCCTACCCGTCCGGGCAGCCCCCGCGCAAGTCGGGTCCACCCCGCTCCGGGTGGGTCATCTCACATGTGCTAGCCCGCACTTCTCTCGTTTTGTTCTCCCGTTCACAAACTCTTACAGTGACGGGGTCCACGCGAGGTTCGCGGGGACTGGAAAGAAGCAGCTGTGACCGCACGGACACCCGACTCTGCCCGGGACATTCCCGAGGCAACCGTCGCTCGGCTCCCCGTGTACCTGCGTGCCCTGACCAACCTGGCCGAGGGCGGCACCACCACCTGCTCCAGCGAGGAGCTGGCTGTCTCCGCCGGCGTCAACAGCGCCAAGCTGCGCAAGGACCTGTCGTACCTCGGCAGCTACGGCACGCGGGGCGTCGGCTACGACGTGGAGTACCTGCGCTACCAGATCGCCCGCGAGATCGGCGTGACCCATGACTGGCCCGTGGTCATCGTCGGCATCGGCAACCTCGGTCATGCGCTCGCCAACTACTCCGGGTTCCGCAGTCGCGGCTTCCGGGTGGTGGCGCTGCTCGACGCCGACCCCACACGCAAGGACGAGGTCGTGGCCGGCCTCGACGTCCGCCCGTTCGAGGACCTCGAGTCGATCGTGGCCGAGCACGCGGTCTCCATCGGTGTGATCGCGACGCCCGCCGTCGCGGCCCAGGCGGTGGCCGACCGGATGGTCGCCAACGGCATCACCAGCATCCTCAACTTCGCGCCGACGGTCCTGTCGGTGCCCGACGGCGTGGGCGTACGCAAGGTGGACCTCTCCATCGAGCTGCAGATCCTCGCCTACCACGAGCAGCGCAAGTCGCTCACGCCCGCAGCGGAGGACGTCTCGTGAGTGTGCTGGTGGTGGGGATCTCCCACAAGTCCGCACCGGTCGAGCTCC
This sequence comes from uncultured Actinomycetota bacterium, assembly GCA_963843815.1. Classification (GTDB taxonomy): domain Bacteria; phylum Actinomycetota; class Actinomycetes; order Propionibacteriales; family Nocardioidaceae; genus Nocardioides. Next base: position 592,315 of record CAWJLX010000010.1, read on the forward strand.
TCGAGCGGCTCGCGCTCGACCCGGACGCGGCCGTGAAGCTGATCGCCGACGTCGTCGCCGGGGAGCACGTCACCGAGGCCACCGCGATCGTGACCTGCAACCGCCTCGAGGTGTACGCCGAGGTCGACCGCTTCCACGGCAGTGTCGAGGACCTCTCCGGCCTCCTCGTGGCGCGGGCCGAGCAGTCCGCGGAGGCCCTGCTGCCGCACCTCTACATCCACTACGACGAGGGCGCGGTCTCGCACCTCTTCCAGGTGGCTGCCGGGCTCGACTCGATGGTCGTCGGCGAGGGGCAGATCCTCGGCCAGACCCGCGATGCCCTGCGCGTCGGGCAGGAGCACGGCACCGTCGGCCCGGCCCTCAACACCCTGTTCCAGCAGGCTCTCCGGGTCGGCAAGCGCGCCCACGCCGAGACCGACATCGACCGGGCGGCTCCCTCGCTGGTCAGTGCCGCCCTCGAGCGCAGCACCGTGCCCGTCGCCGGTGCGCGCGCCCTCGTGATCGGCGCCGGCGCCATGGCCTCGCTCGCCGTCGCGCACCTCGCCCGTGGCGGAGCCGCGAGCATCGCGGTGCTCAACCGCACGGCGGTCAACGCCGACCGGCTCGCTGCCGAGTACCTCGCCAGGTCGGTGCCGCTGACCGCACTGGCCGACGAGCTGGCGGGCGCCGACATCGTCGTCTCCTGCTCCGGGGCCCCGGAGCCTCTCGTCCGCCTGGCCGACGTGGTCACGGCCCGCGGCAGCAGTGACCGGCCGCTCACCGTGATCGACCTCGCGCTGCCGCACGACGTCGACCCCTCCGTCGCCGACCTCCCGGGAGTCGAGCTGGTCAACCTGGCCGGGCTCGCCGACGAGCTGCGCGGGCTGGAGGCCACGGCCGGCGTCGACGACGTACGCACCATCGTCGCGCAGGAGATCTCCGCCTTCCTCGCCGTACGCCGACAGGCGAGCGTCACCCCGACCGTCGTGGCGCTGCGTTCGATGGCCACCGCCGTGGTGGACGCCGAGATCGAGCGTCTCGCCGTACGCCTGCCCGCCCTGGACGACGCCACCCGCGCCGAGGTGCTCCAGACGGTGCGCCGCGTCGCCGACAAGCTGCTCCACGAGCCGACCGTGCGGGTCAAGGAGCTGGCCGACGCCGAGCCGGCCGTCTCCTACACCGCCGCCCTGGCAGAGCTCTTCCGCCTCGACCCCGAGGCCGTGGACGCGATGACGCGAGCGGAGGGCCAGCAATGAGCACCCCACCCGCCGCCGTCCTGCGCCTCGGCACCCGTGCCTCCGCGCTGGCCACCACCCAGTCCGGCCTGGTCGCCGACCTGATCCGCGAGCACCTCGGCCGCGAGGTGGAGCTGGTCGAGGTCTCGACCGAGGGCGACCGCAGCGCCGCGCCGCTGGCCTCGATGGGCGGCACCGGCGTGTTCGTCAGTGCGCTCCGTGACGCCCTGCTCGCCGGGACGGTCGACGTGGCCGTCCACTCGCTCAAGGACCTGCCGACCACACCCGCCGACGGGATCGCGCTCGCCGCGGTGCCGACGCGGGAGGACCCACGCGACGTCGTGGTCGCCCGCGACGGACTGACCCTGGGCGAGCTGCCGGTCGGCAGCCGCCTCGGCACCGGCTCCCCACGCCGGGTCAGCCAGCTCGAGGCGCTCGGCCTCGGACTCGACCTCCAGGGCATCCGGGGCAACGTCGACACCCGGATCCGGAAGGTCCGCGACGGCGAGGTCGACGCGATCGTCCTGGCCCGCGCCGGACTCGCCCGGCTGGGCCGCCTCGACGAGGTCACCGAGGTCCTCGACCCCCTTCAGATGCTGCCCGCACCGGGCCAGGGCGCGCTCGCCATCGAGTGCCGCTCCGGCGATGCCGACCTGGTCGCTGCCCTGGCGCAGCTGGACGACACGGCCACCCGGGCGGCGGTCACGGCCGAACGCGCGGTCCTCTCCACCCTCGAAGCCGGCTGCTCGGCCCCGCTGGGCGCGCTCGCCGAGGTGGTCGAGGGTGAGGACGGCGAGGAGCTGTGGCTGCGCGCCGTGGCCATGTCGCTCGACGGCGGCCTGTCCGTCCGGATGAGCACCACCGGCCCGGTCACCCAGGCCGAATCGATCGGAACACGCCTCGCGAGCTCGATGCTCGACGAGGGAGCAGCAGACCTGATGCACGCACCACCAGTGAGGAAGCAGCACGCATGACGCGAGTACAGACCCCGCAGGCCAGCACCACCGCGACTCAGGTGACGAACCCGGGTTGGGTGTCGTTCGTCGGCAGTGGCCCCGGTGACCCGGGCCTGCTGACGGTGCGGGCGGTGGAGCTCCTGGAGAGTGCCGAGGTCATCGTGACCGAGGCCCCCGAGCACGTCGCCCTGGTCCGCTCCGTGCTCGGCCTGGCCGAGGGCGACGACGGCCCGGAGATCGTCGACGGCGGCTTCGGCGAGGACGGCCAGCCGTTGACGCACGCCGCGCGCGCCAAGGTCGTCGTACGCCACGGCAAGAAGCAGCGCGTGGTCCGCCTGATGGTCGGCGACCCGTTCCTCTACGCCTCCGGTCCCGAGGAGGCGCAGGCCTGTGTGAAGGCAGGCGTCGGCTTCGAGGTCGTCCCCGGTGTCTCCTCGGTGAGCGCGGTCCCGGCCTACGCCGGCATCCCGCTGACCACCAAGCGCCACAAGGAGATGGCCGTGGTCACCTGCGGCGAGAAGGTCGACTGGAGCGCCTATGCGGACGACCGCACCCTCGTCCTGCTCTCCGGCGTCGGCAGCATCGGTGAGACCGCCGAGGCCCTCATGGAGGCCGGCCGGTCGCCCGAGACCCCGGTCGCGATGACCCGGGTCGGCACCACGACCGAGCAGCAGACCCTCATCTCCACCCTGGCCAACGTGGCCGCCGACGTCCGCGCCGCCCGCATCGCCCCTCCGGCGATCACGGTCATCGGCGACGTCGTCGACCTGCGCCAGACGCTGTCGTGGTTCGAGACCAAGCCGCTCTTCGGCTGGCGCGCCCTGGTGCCCCGCACCAAGGAGCAGGCCGGCTCCCTCTCGCGCCGGCTCCGCGAGTACGGCGCGGTGCCCGAGGAGGTGCCGACCATCTCGGTCGAGCCCCCGCGCAACCCGCTCCAGATGGACAAGGCCGTGCGCGGCCTGGTCGAGGGCCGCTACGAGTGGATCGCCTTCACCTCGGTCAACGCCGTCAAGGCCGTGCGCGAGAAGTTCGAGGAGTACGGACTCGACGCCCGCGCGTTCTCCGGGCTGAAGATCGCCGCGGTCGGCGACAAGACCGCCCAGGCGATCGCCGCCTGGGGGCTGCGCGCCGACCTGGTGCCCGCCGGCGAGCAGTCCGCTGCCGGCCTGCTGGCCGAGTGGCCGCCGTACGACGAGCTGCTCGACCCGATCAACCGGGTCTTCCTGCCGCGCGCCGACATCGCCACCGAGAACCTCGTCGCCGGCCTGATCGACCTGGGCTGGGAGTGTGACGACGTGACGGCCTACCGCACCGTGCGCGCCACCCCGCCGCCGGCGCCGGTCCGCGACGCGATCAAGACCGGCAGGTTCGACGCGGTCGTCTTCACCTCGTCCTCGACCGTGCGCAACCTGGTCGGCATCGCCGGCAAGCCGCACCCGTCGACGATCATCGCCGTGATCGGGCCGGCCACCGCCAAGACCGCGGAGGAGCACGGCCTGCGGGTCGACGTCCTCGCCCCCACGCCCGACGTCGAGGTCCTGGTCGACGCACTGGCCGACTTCGGGGCCGCGCGGCGCCTGGCCATGCTGGAGAACGGCGAGCCGGTCACGAGGCCGAGCGAGCGCACCGCCTCGGGACGACGCAAGGCCCGGGCGAAGTAGCCGTGACCGAGGAGCACCGGGAGGTGGAGACGCCGCTCATCCGACCCCGTCGGTTGCGGCGTACGCCTGCGCTGCGCCGGATGGTCGCGGAGACCTCCGTCGAGCCCAGCTCACTGGTGCTCCCGGTGTTCGTCCGCGAGAACCTGGCCGAGCCCCGCCCGATCTCCTCGATGCCCGGCGTCGTGCAGCACTCGCGCGACTCCCTCAAGCAGGCCGTCGCCGAGGCGGCGGAGCTCGGCCTGGGCGGGGTGATGCTCTTCGGCATCCCCGAGCACAAGGACGCGACCGGCACGGGGGCGATCGACCCCGCCGGTGTCCTCAACCTCGCGATCACCGACGTGGTGGCCGAGGTGGGCGAACAGCTCACCGTGATGTCGGACCTGTGCCTCGACGAGTTCACCGATCACGGCCACTGCGGCCTGCTCACGCCCGACGGTGAGGTCGACAACGACCAGACCCTCGCGGCCTACGCCGACATGGCCCTTGCCCAGGCGGCGGCCGGCGTCGACATGGTCGGGCCCAGCGGGATGATGGACGGCCAGGTCGCCGTGGTGCGCCAGGCGCTCGACGCCGCCGGCCACACCCACGTCTCGATCCTGGCCTACTCCGCGAAGTACGCCTCGGCCTTCTTCGGGCCCTTCCGCGAGGCCGTCGACTCCTCGCTCGACGGCGACCGCCGCACCTACCAGCAGGACCCGGCCAACGCCATCGAGGGCGTGCGCGAGGCCATGCTCGACGTGGCGCAGGGCGCCGACATCGTCATGGTGAAGCCGGCCCTCGCCTACCTCGACGTCGTACGCCGTGTGCGCGACGCCGTCGACGTCCCCGTCGCCGCCTACAACATCTCCGGCGAGTACGCGATGGTCGAGGCCGCCGCCGCCCACGGCTGGATCGACCGCGAGGCCGCCATCCTGGAGACCCTCACCTCGATCCGCCGGGCGGGCGCCGACGTGACGCTCACCTACTGGGCCTCCGAGGCCGCGCGACTGCTCCGCCGCTGATCAGGGGTTCATCAGGTCGTCGATACAGGCGGTCAGCGCAGCCCCGCTGAGGAGAGGGTTCTCCTTGAGGCACCGCAACTGGGCCTCGGCGTAGGTCAGCGTCGGGCTGATCGTGGGGGACGGCAGCGGTGGCAGCGGGGTCACCGTCGTCGGCACCGTCGTCGGCACGACCGTCGGGGTCTGCGTCGGCACGACCGTCGGGGTCTTCGTCGGCGTGGGGGTCGGCGTCGGGGTGGGCGTTGCCGTGGTGGTCGGGGTGGGCGTCTGGGTAGTCACCGGGGTCGGCTTGGAGGTCGGCGTGTTGTCGTCCTTCCCGCCCTTGCCCCCCTTCGTGCCCTTGCCGCCGTCGCCGTCCTTGCCGCCGCCGACTCCACCGCTCGAGCCGGTGAGGTCGGGGAGGATGACGCCGGAGGCCAGCGTCGAGGTGGGCACCGCGCTGAAGTCGCCCTGCATGTAGGCGTCCATGATCGACAGGACGAGGTCGACGTAGTCGTTGGAGTGGTTGTAGCGGTAGACCGAGGCGCGCTGGCCCTTCTCCGTCGACAGGTCGTCGTCGCCCGAGCAGAGGTAGACGGCGGTCGCGAGCGCGGCGTCGTCGATGTCCTGCGGGTTGCGGGTGCCGTCGCTGTCGCCGTCGACGCCCACGACCGCCCAGGTGGAGGGGATGAACTGCATCGGGCCGACCGCGCGGTCGTGGCGGGTGTCGTTGTCGTACTGCCCGCCGTCGGTGTCGCTGATGTCCTGGGTGTTGTTCTTGCCGTTGAGGGCGATGCCGTAGATGCCGGGCCGGGACACGCCGTCCTCGTCGAGGGAGTTGCCGCCGTAGCGACCGTGGTCGGACTCGACGCGACCGATGGCTGCGATCAGCTCCCACGGGAGCCGGCACCCGCGGTCTGCCTTGTTGATGACCGCCTCGGCGCGCTGGTAGGCGGCGAGGGCGGCCTGCGGGATGCTGCTGGCCGATCCGGGGGTGAGGGCGGCCGCACGGGTGACGGCGACGTCGCCCACGCTGGCCGGCGCCTCGATGGCGGCGGCGGGGAGCACGGTGCCGTCCGGGAGCGTGCCGGGGCCGTCGGTGCCGGCGCTTGCGGACACCGCGCCCACGCCTGCGAGGCTCGCCGTCCACGCCGCCGAGAGCACCGCGAGCGGGACGAGCGCGGTCGCCCGGTGAAGTCGGCCGAAATTCGACATGCGTGCATCTCCCCTGAGTCGTTCTGGTGCCCATGATGCCCCCTCCGGGCGTCACTTACACCTCTCAACGAAAGATCCACGCTCCAAGTTACGCACCGGTCACTTGTGGGCCAAGGCACATCCTCGGGTGCGAAAGCGCACCGACTGAGGCCCGCTTGCCCGGCTACGTGACAATGATGCGGTGACCCCCGCGACGATCCCCACCCCGACGGCGGCCAGCGAGGCGCTCTTCGGGCGTGCTCGGGCTGTGACGCCGGGAGGTGTGAACTCGCCCGTCCGCGCCTTCAACGCCGTCGGCGGCACGCCCCGCTTCATCACCTCGGCATCGGGCGCCTGGCTCACCGACGCCGACGGCAACGACTACGTCGACCTGATCTGCTCGTGGGGCCCCATGCTGCTCGGTCACGCGCATCCTGACGTCCAGGCCGCAGTGGCCGGCGCCGTGTCCCGCGGTACGTCGTACGGCACCCCGACCGAGCCGGAGGTCGAGCTGGCCGAGGAGATCGTCGCGCGCACCCCCGTCGAGCGGGTCCGCTTCGTCTCCTCCGGCACCGAGGCGACCATGTCGGCGATCAGGCTGGCACGGGGAGCGACCGGCCGTGACCTGGTGGTGAAGTTCGCCGGGTGCTACCACGGCCACGTGGACTCGCTGCTGGCCGAGGCCGGCTCCGGCGTCGCGACGCTCGCGGTGCCCGGCACCAGTGGTGTACCCGCCTCGTCGGCGGCCGAGACCCTGGTCCTGCCCTACAACGACCGGGCAGCGATCGAGGCGGCGTTCGAGGCCCACGGCCCGCGGATCGCCTGCCTCATCACGGAGGCCTCGCCCGGCAACATGGGCGTCGTCCCCCCCGCGCCGGGCTTCAACGCCTTCCTCGCCGAGACCTGCCGCGCCCATGGCGCCCTCTTCATCAGTGACGAGGTGATGACCGGGTTCCGTGCCACCGAGCAGGGCGGCTGGGGCCTCGACGGGGCCGTCGAGGGCTGGACCCCCGACCTGATGACCTTCGGCAAGGTGATGGGCGGCGGCTTCCCGGCCGCGGCCTTCGGCGGCCGTGCCGACCTCATGTCGCACCTGGCCCCGGAGGGGTCGGTCTACCAGGCCGGCACCCTGTCGGGGAACCCGGTCGCCACGACCGCGGGCCTGGCCACGCTGAGGCTCGCGACCCCCGAGGTCTATGCCCACCTCGACGCGACGGCGCAGACCATCCGCACCGCGGTGTCCGAGGCGCTCGAGGCGTCATCCGTGCCGCACACGGTGCAGGTCGCCGGCACCATGTTCTCGGTGTTCTTCCGCGAGGGCTCGGTGCGCGACTTCGCCGAGGCCGGCCAGCAGGACACGACCGCCTACGCTGCGTTCTTCCACTCGATGCTCGACCAGGGGGTCTACCTGCCCCCGTCGGCGTACGAGTCGTGGTTCGTCTCGGCGGCCCACGACGACCGCGCCGTCTCCACCATCATCGACGCGCTCCCCGCGGCCGCACGCGCGGCCGCCGCGACAGGAGGTTCCTGACATGGGTGTGCAGACCACGGTCCACCTGCTGCGCCACGGCGAGGTCCACAACCCCGACGGCGTGCTCTACGGCCGCCGCGACGGCTTCCACCTCTCCGAGCTCGGCACCACGATGGCCCAGCGGATCGCCGAGACGATCGGCGAGCGCGACATCGTGCACATGCGTACGTCGCCGCTCGAGCGGGCCCAGGAGACCGGTGCGCCGCTGGCCGCGGTCCGGGGCCTGACGCCGGTCATCGACCCGCGGGTGATCGAGTCCAGCAACAGGTTCGAGGGCGTCAACTTCAGCAAGGGCGCGATGACCTTCGTCCGGCGACCCGGCCTGCTGCGACACATGTACAACCCGCTGAAGCCGTCGTGGGGCGAGCCCTACGACGAGATCGCCGCGCGGATGGTCGCCGCGATCCACGACGCCCGCGACGCCGCCAGAGGCCACGAGGCGGTCATCGTCTCCCACCAGCTGCCGATCTGGACGACGCGGCTCTTCCTCGAGGACCGCAGCTTCCTCCACCACCCCAAGAACCGTCAGTGCACCCTGTGCTCGCTGACCAGCGTGATCTTCGACGACGACCGGATGGTGCAGGTGCGCTACTCGGAGCCGGCCGGCGACCTGATCCCCGTGGGCGACCGATCGGCCCCGTTCTCGGCCGGTGGAGCGCCCCAGGAGGACCGGCCCTGAAGCTCCTGCGCTCGCTCGTCGCCCCGTTGCTCGGACTCGCCCTCCTCTTCGTCCTGGTGGGCTGCTCGAGCCTGTCTGGGACCGGCGGCAAGGGCTACATCTCCGGCGAGGGAGTGCCGGTCGAGGTCAGCGCCGGTGACCGCGGGGCCCCGGTCGACCTGTCCGGGATCGACCTCGACGGCAACGACGTCGACCTGGCCGAGCTCCGCGGGAAGCCGGTGGTCGTCAACGTGTGGTGGTCGCAGTGCCCGCCCTGCCGGGTCGAGCAGCCCGACCTCAACGACGCCGCCGCGGAGCTGGGCGACGAGGTCACCTTCATCGGCATCAACATCCGCGATGCGTCGTCCGACTCCGCGCGCTCCTACGTCCGCGGCTTCGACGTGCCCTATCCGTCGATCTTCTCCGCCGACGGCGCTGCGCTCCTGCCGTTCGCCGGCACGCTGAACCCCCGGTCGATCCCGAGCACCGTCGTCCTCGACGCCGACGGCCGGATCGCCGCCTCGGTCAACGGGCGGGTGCCCACCACCCAGACGCTCGTCTCCCTGGTCGAGAAGGTCCTCGATGAGTGAGTGGTTCCAGGAGACAGCCTTGTCGGGGTCGCTGATCCTCGCCCTGCCGGTCGCGCTCCTCGCCGGCCTGATCTCCTTCTTCAGCCCCTGCGTGATCCCGTTGCTCCCCGGCTACCTGTCCTACGCGACGGGCCTCTCCGGCGGCGACCTCGAGGACGCCAGGCGCAGTCGCCTCGTCGCGGGCGCCGTGCTGTTCGTGCTGGGCTTCTCGGTCGTCTTCGTGCTCCTCGGCAGCCTCACCGGAGCCGCGGGAGCCTGGCTGTTCACCCACACCCGCCAGCTCAACGTGTTCCTCGGGATCCTGGTGATCCTGCTGGGGGTCGCCTTCATGGGCGGCATCGGCTTCCTGCAACGCGACTGGCGCATCCACAAGGTCCCTGCGGTGGGGCTCGCGGCCGCGCCTCTGCTCGGCTTCCTGTTCGGGGTCGGCTGGACGCCGTGCGTGGGTCCGACGCTGGCTGCGATCAACGTGCTGTCGGTCAACGAGGCGACCGCCGGACGTGGGGCCGTGCTGTCCGCCGTCTTCGCCCTCGGGCTCGGGCTGCCGTTCATCGCCGCGGCACTGGCCTACCGTCGGATGATCGGTGCCTTCGCGGTGGTACGCCGCCACCAGGTGCTGGTGATGCGGCTGGGCGGCGCGATGATGGTCTTCGTCGGGATCCTGCTCGTGTCCGGTTGGTGGGACCGGATCGTGCAGTGGCTCCAGCTCCAGGTCGTCCAGGGATTCACGGTGCCGCTGTGAGCGATCCGCTTCGCCGGCCATCCGACGACCGGCAGGCCACTGCCCTGCCCATGGACCTCGACGCGCGCGAGCTGGCCCGCTGGACGTGGCGCCAGCTGACGTCGATGCGTACGGCCCTCGTGCTCCTGCTGCTGCTCGCCCTCGCCTCGATCCCGGGCTCGGTGGTCCCGCAGGAGGACATCAACGCGCAGGCTGTCGCGCAGTGGCGCGAGAGCCACCCCAGGCTGGCGCCGATCTGGGACCGCCTGGACCTGTTCGCGGTCTACGGCTCGGTCTGGTTCTCCGCGATCTACATCCTGCTGATGGTCTCGCTGGTCGGCTGCATCATCCCGCGCCTGTTCGTGTACGCCCGTGCGCTGCGGGCCAGGCCCCCGAGGGCGCCCCGGCACCTCTCGCGGCTTCCGGAGAGCACGTCGTACACCTGCGACGAGGAGCCGGACGCCGTCCTCGCCCGCGCCGCGTCGGTGGTCCGGCGGCGCCGGTTCCGTGTCGACTGGACCGAGGGCGAGTCCGACGCCGTCGCGGCCGAGCGCGGTCACCTCCGTGAGGCCGGCAACCTGGTCTTCCACCTGTCGGTCATCGTGGTCCTCGTGGGCGTCGCCATCGGCAGCCTGTTCGGCTACAAGGGCGGCGTCATCATGTTCAACGGAGATGACTACGGCTTCTCCAACAACCTCACCCAGTACGACGACTTCGCCCCGGGCAGCCTGTTCGACCCGACGGTGATGGAGCCGTTCTCCTTCAGCATCACCGACTTCGACGTCGAGTGGATCAGCGACGGCCCGCGGATGGGGATGGCACGCAAGTTCGTCGCGCACCTCGACTACGAGACCGAGCCCGGCGCGGCCACCAGGACCTACGACCTCAGGGTCAACCACCCGCTGACCATCGGCGGGACCGAGGTCTTCCTGATCGGGCACGGCTACGCGCCCGTCATCACGATCCGTGACGGCGACGGCAACATCGCCCAGTCGGGTCCGGCGGTCTTCCTGCCCACCAACGCACAGACCTTCGAGTCCTTCGGCGTGGTCAAGGCGCCCGACGCCAGTCCCGAACAGATCGGCCTGGAGGGAACCTTCTACCCCACCTTCGCGATGGGCAGGGACGGCGACGGCAACCTGACCATGCCCGCCTCGGCGTGGGGCGACGCGCTGGACCCGCTCGTCTCGCTGCAGGTCTACACCGGCGACGTGGGCCTCGACGACGGCACCGGAGCCTCGGTCTACGTCCTCGACAAGACCAAGGCCACGCAGCTCACGAAGGACGACGGACGGCCCTTCCGGATGGACATGCGACCCGGAGACACCGTCACCCTCCCCGACGACCTGGGCAGCGTGACCTTCGAGGGGCTGCAGCGGTGGAACAAGATCCAGATCAGCCGCAGCCCGGGCAAGTTCATCGCGCTGACCGGCATGGTGCTGGCACTGCTGGGACTGCTCGGCTCGCTCTTCATCAGGCCACGTCGGCTGTGGGTCCGCGCCCGCCGCCAGGACGACGGCACGACGCTGGTCGAGGTGGCGCGGCTCGACCGATCCTCCGGCGGGGACCCGGAGACCGGGCGTGACGAGCTGGCTGAGATCGTGGCAGCACTGAGAGAGGACAAGGCGTGAACGACGCACAATGGGAGACCCTCAGCAACCAGGGCGTGGCTGCAGCCGGGGTGGTCTACTTCCTGGCCCTGCTGGCCTACGCCGTGCAGTGGGCCGCGCTGCGTGACGTGCCGGTCAGGCAGGCGGTCGCCGCAGGCGGCGGGACGATCGACGAGCTCCCGGACGACGACACCGCCCACCGGACCGAGATGGCCGGCCGGCTCGGGGTCCTGCTGACCGGGATCGGTGCACTCGCCCACCTCGTCGCCCTCGTGGGTCGCGGCATGGCCGCGGATCCCAACCGGGTGCCCTGGGGCAACATGTACGAGTTCACGCTCAGCGGCAGCTTCGTGGTCGTCGCCCTCTTCCTCGCCACCACCCGCCGGTGGCGGCTGTCCTGGCTCGGGCCGATCGTCGTGGGGTTCGTGCTCTGCGTGCTGCTGGTCTCCGTGCTGTGGCTCTACGAGCCCGTCGCGCCGCTGACCGAGGCGCTGGAGTCCTACTGGCTGGTGATCCACGTGGTGTCCGCCATCATCGCCACCGGTGCCTTCACCCTCGGTGGCATCACGTCGGTCCTCTACCTGCTCAAGGCCCGCTCGACCAGCCGGACGGGCTATCTCGCCCGCCTGCCCGAGCTCGCGACGCTGGACCGGGTCGCCTACCGGATGCACGCCTTCGGCTTCCCGGTCTGGACGTTCGGGGTGCTGATCTCCGGCCCGATCTGGGCGCACCAGGCGTGGTCGTCCTACTGGAACTGGGACCCCAAGGAGGTGTGGGCCTTCATCACCTGGGTGGTCTACGCCGCCTACCTCCACGCCCGGGCGACGGCCGGTTGGCGCGGCCGCAACGCAGCGCTGCTGGCGCTGGTGGGCATGGCGACGCTGTGGTTCAACTTCATCGGCATCAACTACTTCAGCACGACGAGCCAGCACTCCTACGCCCAGGGCGCTGCCGAGGTCAGGTCAGTCGCCCTCAGGGTCCCGGGGCCGGTCGAGGCCGCGCAGGAAGTCGGGGTCGTCGTCGGGTCCGACGATGCGCGACCGCGAGGACGTGCCCCCGTCGAGTCGACGTAGGGACAGCTTGACCAGCACCCAGACGACGAACGCGATCGCGGCGACGACGAGAAGGACCTTCAGCATTCCCCCAATGTAGCCACGCGCGCCTAGGCTGGACGCCGTGAAGGAGTTCGTGGTCTACACAGTTCTGAGGATTGTGCTGTTCCTCGCCTCGTTCGGCGTCGTCGTCGGCGTGATGGCGTTGGTGTTCGGCGGTCGCTACAACCTGTTCTGGGCGGTGATCCTGGCGTTCGTGATCTCCGGCATCGGGTCCTACTTCATCCTCGACCGGCAGCGCGAGGCCTTCGCCCGGCGCGTGGAGACGAGGGCGTCCCGAGCCGCTGCCGCGTTCGAGGAGCGCAAGGCGCGCGAGGACCAGGACTGACCCGAGGGCCGCTCAGAACCCCGTGAGGCAGTACGGCGGGGCGCTGAGGTCCGCCATGGCGGCGTGGTCCAGAGTCGGTCGGTCAGCCCAGCAGCACCAGGGGCGCGGCGACCAGCACCGACCAGATGAGCTCGGACGCACCGGTGGCGGCCAGGACCGGGATCAGCGCGGGGCCCGCAGCGCCGGCCAGCACGGATCGGGTCGGCGTCGCCGCCCGCGCGAGGAAGCCCAGACCCAGCAGCGCCCACCACGTGGTGGCGGCGGCGACCGCGGCGACCGCTGCGGCGGCGACCAGGACCAGGAAGGCGTAGAGGTAGCGGGTGCGCTCGTCGCCCAGCCGCACCGCGAGGGTGCGCTTGCCGGCCACCGTGTCGGTCGGGATGTCGCGCAGGTTGTTGGCGACCAGGATGGCGCACGCCAACGACCCGATGCCGACGCCGGCGTAGAGGGCCGGCCACTCCCAGGTCTCGGTCTGCACATAGGTCGTACCGATCACCGCGACCAGGCCGAAGAACACGAAGACCATCACCTCGCCGAGGCCGAGGTAGCCGTAGGGGCGGTCGCCGCCGGTGTAGAACCAGGCGGCCACGACGCAGACCAGTCCGACCGCGACCAGCCACCACGCGGTGGTGGCCGCGAGCACCAGTCCGGCGAGGGCGGCCACCCCGAAGGCGGCAAAGGCCGCGGCCTTCACGGCCCGTGCAGTCGCCGCCCCGGAGCCCACGAGCCGCATCGGTCCGACCCGGTCGGCGTCGGTGCCGCGGATGCCGTCGGAGTAGTCGTTGGCGTAGTTGACGCCGACCTGCAGGGCCAGGCTCACCGCGAGGGCCAGCAGGGCCTTCCACCACACGGCGTGGTCGACGTACGCCGCCACGCCGGTGCCGGCGAGCACGGGGGCGACGGCGGCGGGAAGGGTGCGCGGGCGGGCGCCGGCGAGCCAGTCAGCGGATGAGGTCACCGGTGGATTCTGGCAGCCCGTCGAGCGGGGAGTCGCCGCCGGGCTGGGCGGGCTGCTCCACGATCGGCGGTCCGACAGGTGCGTCCTCGACGTCGTGCGCGGCCGCGTCGGCCAGCACGTCGGCAGGGACGTGCTCCTCGAGGAAGCGGCGCGCCATCTTGGTCGACGGGTGGAGGGCCGCAGCCGCGACCGTCATGATGCCGGCGATGACCAGCCAGCCGTAGGTGCTCCAGGTCATCGCGAGGAACGTGAAGGCCGCAGGAGCCCACACGTGCCCGAGGGTCCCGCTGAGCTCGGCGGCACCCTGGTACTCACCCCGGCGCCGCGGGTCCATCAGCTCGGCCTCGAACGTCCAGCTCGCCGCGGAGAGGAACAGCTCGGCGCCGGTCAGGGTGATGTGGCCGAGGAAGAACAGCAGGATCGTCCACACGCCGATCGTGTGGTGCGTCGAGAGCGTGATGACGCACGAGACGACGAAGAAGACGGTCGAGATCCGGATCGCCCGCAGCGCCGTGGTGACGTCCTTGATCCCGCGGGCCGCAGCCATCGGCAGGACGATGCACATCACCGTGTTGGTGCCGAAGAGCAGCGACAGGATCACCCACGGGGCGTCGGTCTTGTCGACCAGCCACAGCGGGATGACGATGTTGAGGATGACCTGGTTGGTCCAGAGCATCCCGGTGAAGAAGCTCGTGGCCAGCCAGCCGAAGTTGCGCATCGGGCCGGCGCCGGGGATCTTGACCTTCCGCTCCTCGGCGGTGCGCATGTCGTGCGAGGCGTCAGGCAGCCGGGTGATGTAGAAGGAGTTGACCAGGAAGACCACCGAGGTGAACACCGGCACGAACATGAGCAGGGTCAGGGACTCCGGGCCGAGCGCGATGATGCCGAGCAGGGAGCCGATCGTGAACCCGACGTTGAGCGCGGAGTACATGTAGGCGCGCGACTTCACCCGCTCGTGAGGTGGCAGCACGTCGATCGTGTAGGCACCGTGGGCCACGCCTCCGAGCGCTCCGATCACCTCCATCGCGACGGCCATGGCGAGGTAGCCCTGGAAGGTGTCGATGAAGGGCCAGACCGCGAACATCGCGCCCTGCCCCGCGGAGCTGATCGCCCAGCAGCGCTTGGCGCCGACCCGGTCGACGATGCGCCCCATCGGGTAGGCAGCGATGAAGGCGCCGATGCCGGCGATCGTCAGTCCCAGGCCCACCTGGACGACGGACAGCCCGACGACCTGGGTGAAGAACACCGCAGAGCCGGCCATGAACGTGCCCTCGCCGAGGGCGAAGAGGAGCGACTGGGTCGCCAACCGTCCCGCCAACGGGGACGGGGGAGTGGCCTGCTGCCTGAGGGTCGACACGATGCTCATCAAGGGACAGTGTGGGCGTTGGGACTGACGCTCGTCCTGTCATTTACTGCGTGGGCGCGGCAATCGGCCGCCGTCAGTCGATCGTCGGCACCACGGGCCTACTCCAGGTTGAGCGCGGTGAACAGCGCGAGGAAGCCGCCCAGGACGACGAGCAGGGCGACGGTCGCTCCGACGGCAGCCCGAGCGTCCGGGCCTTCCCGTCGAGCGATGTGCACCTCTGTTCGATAATAGTTCTCCACAGATCTATTCGGGCAGGTCAGGGTGTCGGTGGTCTCTGGGACGATGGACTCATGTCGATCACCACTGCAGCTCCGGCCCACCGGGAGGCACCCGCCTCTCGGGGACTGGCTCGCGGACCGGTGTTGGAGCGTGCCGCTGCTGCGGTGACGGCTCGGCGCCGGGCTGAGGTCGAGGTGCTGGAGTCGGCGTTGCTGTGGGCCCACGCCCATGTCGTGTCTGCCGACGACGGTGACGCGGCGGGCTGGCGGTCGGAGGCGATCGCCACGCCGGGTTCGGCGGCGGCGTTGTTCGGGGAGCGGGCGCTTCCGATCGCGGGTGTCGGGACGCCGGCGGTGGCGGAGTTCGCGGTGATGGAGCTCGCCGCGGTCCTCGACCTGTCGCACGAGGCTGTGCTGGCGCTGGTGGGCGATGTGCTCGACCTGGCCCACCGGCTCCCCAGGGTGTGGGCGCTGGTGCGGGGGCTGCGGGTCCCGGTGCATCTGGGTCGTGAGGCGGCGCGGGTGTCGCGTGACCTCGACCCGGCTGCGGTGGGGCATGCGGACCGGCTGCTGGCCTGGCAGCCGCGGCGGTTGAACCCCCACCGGGTAGGGGTTCTCGTGCACGAGGCGCGTTTGTACGCCGACCCCGACCGTGCGATCGCGGATCACGACCACGTCCTCGGGAAGCGGCGGGTCGAGGTGCACCACGAGGAAGGCGCGCCGGGGACGTCCGAGGTGTTCATGACCCTCGACACCGCCGATGCGGTCGCGTTCGACCACACGGTCGCGCTGATGGCGAGCCACATCGGCGACCTGGGACACGGCGGCAGCATGGACGTGCGTCGTGCCCACGCGGTCGGGATCCTCGCCGACCCGCAGCAGGCCCTCGACCTCCTCGCCGTCGACCCGAGCGCCCCGGACGCGGACCGCGATCCCGGCCGTCGTGGCCGCCGACGACATCGCCCACGACACCGCGAACCCGTTCCGCCGCCCCGGTCCTTCTCACACGGGAGGCTCGGGTGAGGTGGTGCTGGTCCTCCACCTCACCGACCGCGACCTCCTGGCCGACGAGCCCTTCTCGACCCGAGGTGGAGTGGCGCGGTCCGAGCAGCTGGGTCCGGTGCTGATCGGACGCCTGCGCTCGTGGCTGCTGACCGCGGGAAAGGTGACGATCAAGCCCGTCGTCGACGTCGCCGCGATCTCGGCGGTCGACGTCCACGACCCGCCCGCACGGATGGCCGAGGCCGTCCGACTGCGGGACGAGACCTGTGTGTTCCCGCGGTGCGGGCGGCGCTCGGAGGTCTGCGACCTCGACCACGTCGACGCCTACGTCCCGATGGACGACGGCGGCCCGCCCGGCCAGACCCACCCCGACAACCTTGCCCCGCTGTGTCGGCGGCACCACCGGGCCAAGACCTTCGGCGCGTTCACCTACCGCCGCCTGGGCGACGGGTCGTACGAGTGGACCCTGCCGTCTGGAGCGCGGATCACCACTGATCCGGTGACCCCCAGGCCACGACCCGATCCGGCGTCCCGACCTCACGGTCGCCGACGAACCTGACCGCCCCCAGCCCGACACCACCCGGTGATCGGGCCACAGGCACGCGCTCTCAGCCCGGGATGCGCGCCTGGACTGCCCGCTACCCGCGGTTCGCCGCTGCCGCCTCGCGCACCAGCGCCACGAACGCTTCCCCGTCGAGCTCGTCCCCCTCGAACACGTCGATCGCCCGGCGCGTGCCGGCGTCGAGGCTGGCGTTGAAGAGGCCGGAGGGGTCGTCGAGCGAGGCGCCCCGGGCGAAGGTCGCCTTCACCTTGTCCTTGTAGGACTCGACCGTGCAGATCAGACCGTCGAGGGAGAACGTGGGGACGCCATCAGGATTCGAGGCCTTGCGCCACTTGGCTTCCTCGACGACGTCGGGCTCGGCCTCGACGATCAGCGACCTCATCCTGACCACGACCTGCTCGCGCCAGCCCTCGCTCATGGCGCGACCCTACGCGCCGGGAACGATGCGCAGGTCCCGGTCAGCGCCGTCGCCGAGGGCGCGGAGCGCCTCCTGGTAGCCGCCGCTGTCGTGCGCGGCGACCGCGGCATCGACGGACTCGAACTCGATGACCACGGTGCGGGTCGACTCGCCCTTCTCGAAGGTCGCCTCCGGATTCCCGCGGACCAGGAAGCGGCCACCCGCCCCGCGCAGCACAGGGCCGGCGAGCTCGGCGTACGCCGCGACCTTGGCAGGGTCGTGCACAGCCTTGTAGACGCAGATCCAGTAGGCACTCATGGCGTCGAGCCTATGACGGCGGAGTCGCCGCATTCGACGCCCCCAGGGAGGCGGAGCGGCTAGCGTTCGCTCTGTGAGCTTCCTCCGACCATCGGACGAGCCATCGGTCGCGATCAGGCAGCTGTCGCGGTGGCTCGAGTCCGACAACCCCGAACCGCTGCTGATCGAGACCTCCGGCTCCACGGGCAAGCCCAAGGGCGTCGTGCTGCCGCGTGGCGCCGTGCTGGCCAGCGTCGAGGCATCAGCCAACCGACTGGGGAAGTCCGGTCGCTGGCTGCTGGCGCTGCCGTCGTCCTACATCGCGGGGGTCCAGGTGATCGTGCGGTCCCTCGTGGCCGGCCACGAGCCGATCGTCGTGGAGGGTCTCGACGTGGGTCGTGCCGCGGCGTCCGACCACACCGACACCCCGATCTTCGTGTCCCTGGTGCCCACGCAGCTGCACCGGATCATGGGCGACAGCGAACAGGTGGCCGCGCTTGCGCACTGCCACACCGTGCTCGTCGGCGGCGGTGGGCTGGATCGCGACCTGCGGCGCCGGGCCGAGGAGCTCGGCGTCAACGTGGTCGCCACCTACGGCTCCTCCGAGACAGCGGGCGGATGCGTCTACGACGGCATGCCGCTCGACGGCGTCGCGGTCACGATCGGCGCGGAGGGTCGCGTCCGGATCGCGGGTCCCACCCTGTTCAGCCACTATGACGTCGACCCCGAGCTCACCGCCCAGAACGTGGTCGACGGTTGGTTCCTGACCTCCGACGCCGGCCGCTTCGACGAGGACGGCCGACTCCAGATCGTCGGGCGCATCGACGACGTCGTGATCAGCGGCGGGGTGAAGATCCCTCTCGCCACGGTCTCCGAGCGGCTCCGCCAGCACTTGCTGGTCGACCAGGCCGAGGTCTTCGGCGTGCCGGACGTCGAGTGGGGTCAGCGCCTGGTCGCCGTCGTGGTGGGCACCGCCAACGAGGCCGAGCTGCGCGACTGGATCAGCATTGTCCACCCCAGGTCCTGGGCTCCTCGCGACTTCGTGCGGGTCGCCGGCCTGCCGATGCTGGCCAACGGCAAGGTGGACCGGCAGGCGCTCCAGGCCGGCCTGTGATCCACGTCTTCGCCATCGGGCTCCGCACGCGTTTTCGCGGAATCACGGTGCGTGAGGGGGTCCTGCTGCACGGGGAGGCCGGCTGGGGCGAGTGGTCGCCGTTCCTCGAGTACGACGACGCCACGTCGCGCCCCTGGCTGGCCTGCGCCCGTGAGGCCGCCGACGAGGGCTGGCCCGAGCCGCTGCGCGACCGCATCCCGGTCAACGTCACCGTTCCCGCGACGGACCCCGCGCGGGCGCACGCGATCGTCTCGGCCGGCGGGTGCCGCACCGCCAAGGTCAAGGTCGCCGAGCGCGGCCAGACCCTCGCCGACGACATCGCCCGCGTCGAGGCGGTGCGCGACGCGCTGGGACCCGACGGGCATGTCCGGGTGGACGCCAACGGTGCCTGGGACGTCGACGAGGCGGTCCGGGCCATCGCTGCGATCAGCCGCGCTGCGGGGGGCCTGGAGTACGTCGAGCAGCCCGTCGCCACGGTCGAGGACCTCGCGGTCGTACGCCGCCGGGTCGACGTGCCGATCGCCGCGGACGAGTCCATCAGACGTGCCGAGGACCCCTACCGGGTACGCGACCTCGAGGCCGCGGACATCGCCGTGCTGAAGGTCCAGCCGCTCGGGGGCGTACGCGCCTGCCTGCGGATCGCGGAGGACATCGGGCTGCCAGTGGTCGTCTCCAGCGCCCTCGAGTCGAGCGTCGGCATCGCTGCCGGCGTCGCCCTGGCGGCCGCCCTGCCCGAGCTGCACCACGCCTGCGGGCTCGCCACCGTCCAGCTCCTCACCGACGATGTCGTCATCGAGCCCATGCTCCCCGTCGACGGCATGCTGGCGGTGTCACGGCCCGAGGTCGACCAAGCCGCCCTGGCGCGGCTCACGCCCGACGCCGACCGGGTCACCCACTGGCGTCGGAGGCTGGAGGCGGTAGGGCAGGATCGAGCCTCGTGAACCCCTCGACCGCGCTCGCCCGGGCAGTGGTGACCGCTCTCCGCGGCTCCGCCGTGCGCGAGGTGGTGCTCGCTCCCGGATCACGCAATGCGCCCCTGTCCTTCGCGATCCACGACGTGGCGCAGGCGGGAGGCCTGCGACTGCACACCCGGATCGACGAGCGGACGGGCGCGTTCCTCGCGCTCGGTCTGGCCAAGGTCGGCGGGCGTCCCGCCGCGATGGTCTGCACGTCCGGGACCGCTGTGGCCAACCTGCTTCCTGCGGTGATCGAGGCGGCCCATGCCGGCGTCCCGCTCGTGGTGGTCACCGCTGACCGTCCCGCCCGGTTGCGTGGCACGGGTGCCAACCAGACGACGGACCAGGACGGCATCTTCGGGTCGTTCGCACCGACCCTCGACGTCGCGAGCGCAGACCTGGACGAGCTGCTGGCGTTCGTCCGCAGCCACGAGGGCCGGCGCCCCGTGCACCTCAACGTCCAGCTCGACGACCCGCTGCTGCCGGACGACGCCTGGGACGGGGGGGAAGTGCCCGACTGGGCGGTGACCCCCGCCGGCCCCGGGCGGGACGTCGTCGAGCTCCCGCGCGGCCCGCGCACCGTCGTGGTGGCCGGCGACGACGCCGGGCCGCCCGCCCGGGTGCTGGCGGAGGCGGCCGGATGGCCGCTGCTCGCCGAGCCGACGAGCGGCTGCCGTACCGGCGACAACGTCATCAGGACCTACCGGCTCCAGCTCGCCGCCGGTCTCGGCTCCCGGGTCGAGCGGGTGGTGGTGTTCGGCCACCCCACGCTGTCTCGTCCCGTCTCTCGACTCCTGGCCCGCGAGGACGTCGAGGTCGTCAGCGTTCGCCATCGGGGAATCTGGGCGGAGCGGCCCTTCCCCGTCACGGGCGAGCACGACGGCGTACGCGCGGACGCGCCCGACGACGCCTCGTGGCTCGACGTCTGGCGTGAGGCCGACCGGGCGACCTCACGCGACCTCGACCGGCTCCTCGCCTCCGAGCCCGACCTCACGCCCCACGAGGTGGCCGGCGCCGTGAGCCGGTCGCTCCCGCCGGGCGGGCTGCTCTTCGTCGGCGCCTCCAACCCGGTCCGCGACCTCGACCTGATGGTCGCGCGCTACGACGTGGGCGGACGGCGCAAGGTGATCGCCAACCGCGGCCTGGCCGGCATCGACGGCACCACCAGCTCGGCGATCGGCGCGGCCCTCGGGCGGCCCCGATCGACGCGCGCGATGGCGCTGCTGGGCGATGTCACCTTCCTGCACGACACGACCGGGCTGGTCCTCGGTCCTCGCGAGGCGCGACCCGACCTGACCATCGTCGTGGTCAACGACGACGGCGGCTCGATCTTCGCCACCCTCGAGCAGGGGGCGCCGGAGCACGCGGAGCGGTTCGACACGCTCTTCGGCACCCCGCACGGCGTCGACGTCGCCAGCCTCTGCGCGGCGATGCGCGTCCCGCACCTGCAGGTCACCAGCCTGCCCGAGCTGGAGCAGGCCCTGGCCTCGCCCAACGGCGGCCTCGAGGTCGTGGAGGCGCGCGTGCGCCGCGACAACCGTGCAGACCTCGACAGACGGATCCGCGCGCTGGCCCTTCCCTGACGTCAGGGAGTGTGGGGCCAACGCGCGGATCGCGTGGTCAGGTCGCTCGGGTGGAGCCGGTCAGGAGACCGGGGTCTCCCAGGCGCGCACCCAGTCGACGTACATGTGCTGGGGGAGCTTCTTGTCCGGCATCTCGATCGCCTCGTAGTCGGAGGCGAGCAGGCTCAGGATGAGGTACTGCTCGGACTTGGACACGCGGGTCGACGTGCGCCACGTCTCCTTGCCGTCGATGCGGAAGACAAGCACCTTGGGGGTCCACTGGACCGAGAAGACGTGGTAGTTCTTCGACCACCCGTCGCGCTTGTTCTTGAGGAACGACGTCGAGTCCTTGATCCACGAGCCGGTCTTGATCAGGCGCTTGCCCTTGTACCAGTGGATGAAGCTCGTCAGGCCGCCCTGGGGGTGCTTGTCACCGAAGTACTCGATGATGTCGATCTCGTGGCCGTCGCTGCCGGGGTGGTTCTCGAAGACCGGCTGCGACCAGAAGCTCGCGTGCTGACCCTGCAGCTTCTGCATCTTCACACGCGCCGCGGCGACGCCGTACTTGAAGGAGAACATGTCCTTCGTGCCGACGTGACCGTTGAGGCGGTAGGAGATCTTGGACGTCCCCTTGCGCGAGCGAGCCTTGCACTTGCCCTTGCGGGAGCGGTCCTTGATCACGCTGAGGCGCAGCGCGCCACCGGTGACCTTGACCGCCTTGGGGTCGCCCTTGGCGCAGTAGCGCTTGCTGCCGGGCTCGTAGTTCTGGCCGCGCATGCTCCACATGGGGCTCAGGGAGCTTCCGTAGAAGTCGTCGGTGAAGGTCGGGGTCAGCCACATGGCGGTGTCGGCGCTCTTGCTCTTGACCGACTTGAGGCCCTTGTACTTCTGGGCGACCGCGCGGTAGGAGAGCGCCTGGCCCCCCTTGGAGACCAACGCGGCGAACTCGGCGCGGCCGGCCCGGTCCTGCTTGGCCTTGCCGACCGTCTTCCAGCGGCTGCCGTTGCGCTGCTGGAGGATGACCGGGCGACCGACCTTGACCGGGCGGATCGTGGCCGTCACGGCTGCCTTGGCCTTGTCGGCGCTGGCGGTGCCGCGGCCCTGCTGGACGATCTGGGGGAGCACCTCCAGCGAGATCTTCTGGCCGGCCTTCTTGGTCACCGACGTCGACGCGGCGCGGGCCGCGGAATCGGTGGCCGAGCCGGTCTCGGTGATGAGGAGCAGGGACGCGGGCAGGATCAGCGCGACTACGCTGCCTGCGACCACGCGGCGTACAGACATGTGGAACTCTCTTCGTCTCAAGTGCGGTTGTTCCCCCGGGGCACTCAACCCCACCAGAGGCTAACCCACCCTACCCATGCGTCACACGAGTTTCCGATTTGTCGGGCCTAGTGTGGCTCCATGCGGATCACCAAGTTCGGCCACGCCTGCGTGCGGATCGAGACCGGAGGCGGCGTCGTGGTCCTCGATCCAGGTGTGTTCACGGACGCGGGTGCCCTCGAGGGCGCGGACGCGGTGCTGATCACGCACGAGCATCCCGACCACGTCCACGCCGATCACCTGCGCGGGACCGACCTCCCGATCTGGACGATCGCCGCGGTCGAGCGGCTGCTGCGCGAGCAGGCGCCCGAGGTCGCCGAGCGGGTCACCGTCGTACGACCGGGCGACCGCCTCGACATCGCCGGCGCCGCGGTCGAGGTGGTCGGAGAGCTGCACGCGGTCATCCATCCCGACTACGACCGTTTCGACAACTCCGGCTACGTCCTGGAGTCGGGCGGCACCAGCGTCTACCACCCGGGCGACGCGCTGACGGCGCCCGGCCGCGCCGTCGACGTCCTGCTGGCACCGGTGAGCGCGCCGTGGTTGAAGGTGAGCGAGGCCGTCGACTTCGTGCGCGAGGTCGGGGCGCCGACGTCGCTGGCGATCCACGACCGCGTCTACAGCGACATCGGCCTCGACATGGTCGCGACCCACATGGCCAACCTGCTGCCCGAGGGCCAGGCCTTCCAGCGGCGCGAGCCCGGCCAGGACCTCTAGCTCAGCCGGCCTCGAGCGCATCGCGCACGGGGACGAACTTCGCCTGCGACTCCGCCAGCTCGGCCTCGGGGTCGGAGCTCGCGACGATGCCGCACCCGGCGAAGAGGCGTACGCCGGCGTCGGTGACCATCGCCGAGCGCAGGGCGATGCCCCACTCGCCGTCACCCGAGGCGTCCATCCAGCCGACCGGCCCGGCATAGCGGTCCCGCGGCATGCCCTCGATCTCGGCGATCAGGCGGGTTGCCTCGGGGGTCGGCGTGCCCCCGACCGCTGCCGAGGGGTGCAGGGACTCGGCCAGCTGCAGCGAGGTGGCGACGTCGTGGACGACCCCGTTCACGTCGGTGGCCAGGTGCATCACGTTGGGCAGGTGCAGCACGAAGGGCGCCTCGGGGACGTTCATCGAGGAGCAGTGCGGCTCCAGCGCGTCGGCGACCGAGCGCACGGCGTACTCGTGCTCCTCGAGGTCCTTCGACGAGCGGGCCAGGGTCGCGGCGAGCGCCAGGTCGCGCTCGTCGTCACCCGTACGTCGGATCGTGCCGGCCAGCACCCGGGAGGTGACCAGTCCGCGTTCGCGCCGCACCAGCATCTCGGGGGTGGCGCCGAACAGGCCGTCGACGTGGAAGGTCCAGCACATCTCGTACTGGTCGGCGAGGCGGCGCAGCGGCCACCTCACGTCGACGGGCTCGTCGGTCGTGGCGATCAGGTCCCGCGCCAGGACGACCTTCTCCAGTGTGCCGGACGCGATCCGGTCGACCGCCTCGGCGACGACCGTCATCCACTCCTCGCCGTTGCGGGACCCGTCGGAGAAGGTCAGCCCCACCGGGGGGCGGGGCGCACCGGTCGGTGTCAGCGTCGGTGCCTCCACGGAGACGGTCGTCAGCCAGGTGCGGTCGCCGCGGCGACCGACGATGACCTCCGGGACCACGAGCACCGAGTCGCCGGGCTCGTCGGCGAACGCGAACGCGCCGAAGCAGACCAGGCCGGTGCCCGGCTCGCCCACGTGGTCGTCGACGTCGGCGCGCGCCACCGCCTCCGACCACCACTTGACCGCGTCGCTGAACCGCGTGTGCCCCGTTGTCTCCAGGCGTGCGGCGACACCCCAGCCGACGATGCCTTCGCCGCGCCGGATCCAGCTGACCAGGTCCTGCTCGGGGACCAGGTCGAGGAGGGGGAGATCCGCCAGGTCCACCGGGACGGTGCGCACGACCAGTGGCGCGGTGGGAGCGGACGCGGGGGTCGTCACGAGGGGGGAGCCTACGCCGGACGTGGGCAGGAGGTCCGGGGGAGATGCGCCAAACGGCGAACAGGAGTGGCGTGCCTCACCTAGGTTGCCGCTGACAACGCATCGTGGAAGGGGACCTCGTGCCTGCTCGGGAATCGCCGCTCAAGCGGCTGCAACGTCATGCCCGGGGGCGTGCCCTCGAGGTCGCGGTGGTGGAGCAGCGCGCGGGGACCTGGGCCTCACTCACCTGGAACGAGCTCTACCGCCGCGTCATCGACGGCGCGGCCGGCATGATCGAGGCAGGGGTCAACCCCGGCCAGGTCGTGGTGATCCGCGTCCCCACCGGCATCCGCCAGATGGAGATCGAGCTCGCCACGCGCGTGGCCGGTGCCGTCCCGGTGCTGCTGCCCGAGCACATGGATCCGGCCGAGGTGGGTCGTCTGCTCGACGAGATCGAGGTGCGTCTCGTGATCGTCGACGACGAGAGCCGACTGGCTCTCCTGCGCGAGGCCGCCCTCAGCGAGGCGCAGCTCTTCGAGTGCGACGACAGGTCATGGGAGCGACTGCGGGGCCTGGGCCTCCAGCGTCGCAAGCGCCAGCCCGACGTGCTGTCCTGGGTCGACTCCGTACGCGTCGAGGCTCCCTCCGGCGCGGTTCTGGGCCTGCCGCGCGAGAAGAGCGTGGCGTGGCTCTTCCGACCCGAGTCGTCCGGGACCCTCTCCGACCTCGCGTCCGAGGACGTCGTGCTGCTCACGGGAGAGGCGACCGACCGGTTCACGACGGTGGTGCGCGACGCCCACCTCACCGCAGGCTGCACGATGGCCTGGGTGGAGACGCCCGACCAGCTCGAGGCCGCCCTCGCCCACGTGTCGCCTACGCACGTCCTTCTCGACCATGCCACGGCCAAGGTGCTGGAGGGCCTGCTGGAGGCCGGGACGATCGACGGGACCCCGTGGCACGAGGCTCCCCGCGAGGTCCTCGAGTCCGCATCGGCGCAGGCCGCCGAGGCCCGCCTCAACGGGCGCACCAGGAAGCTGGCGGCCGACGTCGGTGCCCTGGCGCCCTGGTGGGGTGGCCGGCTACGGGTGCTGGCCCTCGACGCCCGTGTCAACCGGACCGTCAGCGGCCTGGCCACCGCGCTGGGCTTCAAGGTCGGTCGCATCGCCCACCACCCGGCGATCAAGGTCGACCTGGCGCAGGAGCAGTCCGTGGTGACGGTTCCCACCGCGCCGCGTGGCGCCACCGTCGACGTCGCGTTGCCGCGCCGGGGCCGCGGTGGGGCCGAGCTCGACTCGGCCTTCTCGCTGGCGTAGGCCCCGCCCACCTCAGGAGCGGTAGACGATCACCTTGTCGCCGATCCTGACGCGATCGAACAGCCACGCGACCGCCGTCCGGTCACGCACGTTGACGCAGCCGTGGGACGCGCCGTTGTAGCCGTTGGCGGCGAAGTCGGGGGAGTAGTGCACGGCCTGGCCGCCGGAGAAGAACATCGCGAACGGCATCGACGTGCCGTAGAGGCTCGACACGTGGTCGCGCGACTTGCGGGTGACCGCGAATCCGCCGTCGCGGGTGGGGAGCTCATCGGAGCCGAAGCGCACCTCGACGGTCTTGAGCACCACGCCGTCCACCACCCAGCGAAGCGAACGCGACGTCTTGTCCACGCACATCGCGCGTCCGGTGACGCAGCGCGGATCGAGCGCCGGACCAGCGGGGACGATGTTGAACAGCTCCGCCCGGGTGGGGGTGCGGGTCATCTCCTTGAGCCGCGAGAGCGTACGACGGTCGACCCGGCCGGTGACCGGGATGCGGCGCCTGGCCTGGAAGCCGCGCACGGCCCGGACCGTCGAGCGGGCGTAGCGACCGGTCACCCGCTGGTCGTACCAGCGGATCTGCTTGAGCCGGGCCTGGACCTGTCGCACCCACATCCCGGTGTCGCCGCGCTCGAGCAGGGGGCGCCCGGGTGTGTAGACGTTGTGGAGGGCGTCGGACGTGGGCGCGGTGGTCAGCGCCACGATCTTCTGCCACGTGCGCTCGTCGACCACGCCGTCGGCCCTCCAGCCGCGGCGCCGCTGGACGGTGGCCACCCCGGCCCGGGTCTCCCGGTCGAAGCGGTTGGTCACGACCTCGGAGTGCAGGTGGAGCTGGTGGAGCCGGCTCTGCAGCACCCGTATCCGCCACCCGGTGTCGCCCGGGCGCATCGGGGTGAAGGCGGCCGGCGCCGACGCACCTGCCGAGGCGGCCGCCGACGAGCCCACGCCTGCGGTGAGACCGGTGAGCGTGCACAGCAGGGCCAGCAGCAGCGCGATCGTGCGCGGCGACTGGTGACGTGTGTGGCGGTGTGGCATGTGGATCCTTCCCCGGGACTGCCCATCGGCTCCTGAGTGTAAGGACGCGGTGGGACACCCCCAGGTTGCACGTACCGGGGTTCGGACGCCTACGCTCGCGCCGTGGCCCGCGCTGACCTGGACAAGCAACCCCCCGACGTACGTCGCATGTTCGACACCGTGGCCAAGCGCTATGACCTCACCAACGACCTGATGACGGCCGGGATCCAGCGCAGCTGGCGCCGGTCCATGGTCGCGGCCGTGGCGCCGGGCCGGGGCGACCTCGTCCTGGACCTCGCGGCCGGCACCGGCTGCTCGAGCGAGCCCTTCGCCGCGCACGGCGCAACCGCGGTCCCGTGCGACTTCTCCGTCGGCATGCTGCGTCAGGGGAGGTCGGACCGCCCCGGTCTGCCGTTCGTGGCCGGAGACGGCACGCGGCTGCCGTTCCTCGACGACACGTTCGACGCAGTCACCATCAGCTACGGCCTGCGCAACTTCGTCGACCCGGTCGCCGGACTGAAGGAGATGCTCCGCGTCACGCGCCCCGGGGGCCGGCTCGTCGTGTGCGAGTTCAGCCGGCCGGTCAACGCAGCCCTGCGGACCGTCTACCTCGACGGATTCATGAGGACGCTGCCCCGGATCGCCTCCCTCACCGCGAGCGCAGCGGATGCCTACGTCTACCTCGCCGAGTCGATCCTCGCCTGGCCCGACCAGCCGGCGCTGGCCCAGATGATGGCCGACGCGGGGTGGCAGCGCCCCGAGTGGCGCAATCTGACCGGCGGGATCGTCGCCCTGCACCGCGCCACCGCCTGACCCAATTAGGGCACGCGCCAGTGGCCTAAATCGTGGCGTCGGACGCCCCTCGTGGGGCCTGACCCCGGCGTGACGCACGCCCCATCGGAGTCCTAGACTGTGGCTCGCGCCACTCGTGAAGTCGTTCACAAGGTCACATGGTGCTGATCCACGGGAAGGAAAGCCATGGAGCTCTACACGCCGGTCCTGGCGCTGGCACTGATCGCGACGGGCTTCGCGGTCTTCTCCGTGATCATGAGCTCCATCGTGGGCCCCAAGCGCTACAACCGGGCCAAGGTCGACTCCTACGAATGTGGCATCGAACCCACCCCGCAGCCCGTCGGCGGCGGCCGGATCCCGGTGAAGTACTTCATCACCGCGATGCTCTTCATCGTCTTCGACATCGAGATCATCTTCCTCTACCCGTGGGCCGTCCACTTCGACGCGATGCGCCTGTTCGGACTCATCGAGATGGTCGTGTTCATCGGCACGGTCTTCGTCGCCTATGCCTATGTGTGGCGACGCGGCGGACTGGACTGGGATTGAGAGCCACCATGTACGCACATCGCCGGCGTTCTCGTCGCTCGACGACCACCCCCGGGTCGCCTTCGCTCCTCGGCCTTGGCACTGCACGCACCTGGCGACTCTCAACGGGAGGTTTCTGAGATGGGATTGGAAGAGAAGCTGCCCAGCGGCGTCCTGCTGACGACTGTCGAGGGCGTGGCCGGCTACATGCGCAAGGCGTCGTTCTGGCCCGCGACCTTCGGCCTGGCCTGCTGCGCCATCGAGATGATGACCACCGGTGGCCCCAAGTACGACCTCGCACGCTTCGGCATGGAGGTCTTCCGTGCCAGCCCGCGCCAGGCCGACCTGATGATCGTCGCCGGCCGGGTGAGCCAGAAGATGGCCCCGGTCCTGCGCCAGATCTACGACCAGATGCCCGAGCCCAAGTACGTCCTCGCGATGGGTGTCTGCGCCTCGTCCGGCGGCATGTTCAACAACTACGCGATCGTCCAGGGTGTCGACCACATCGTGCCCGTCGACATGTACCTCCCCGGCTGTCCGCCGCGTCCGGAGATGCTGATCGACGCGATCCTCAAGCTGCACGACAAGGTCCAGCACACCAAGCTGGGGGCCAACCGTCGCGACGAGATCGCCGAGCTCGAGACCACTGCGCTTCGCGCGCTGCCCACCTCGGAGATGAAGGGCCTGCTGCGGTGAGCGACGACAAGACCGACAAGAACGAGTCCGCCCGTCCCGCCGAGGAGCGCAACCTCGAGTCGGCCAAGGACAAGACAGGCACCGGCAGCGGCGTGGGGAAGCCCGCGCCCGAGAAGTCGCCCGAGAACGTGCCCGCCCCCACCGGCGAGGTCCGCTCCGTCGGCGAGCGCCACGGCATGTTCGGCACCTCCGGGACCGGTGACACCTCCGGTTACGGCGGGCTGGTCGCCGCCAAGGTGTTCCCGGCCCCCTCGGAGAAGCCGTACGGCGGCTGGTTCGACGAGGTGGCAGGCGCCCTCGAGGCGCGGTTGGAGGCCACCGACCTCGCGTCGGCCATCGAGAGCGTCGTGGTCCACCGCGGCGAGATCACCTTCCACGTACGTCGTGAGGACCTGGCCTTCATCGGGCAGATGCTGCGCGACGACGAGGCCCTGCGCTTCGAGTTCTGCTCGGGAGTCAGCGGTGTCCACTACCCCGACGACACCGGCCGGGAGCTGCACGCCGTCTACCACCTGACCTCGATGACCCACAACCGGCGCATCCGGCTCGAGGTGACCGCGCCGGACAGCGACCCGCACATCCCCAGCCTGGTGAGCATCTACCCCACCCTCGACTGGCACGAGCGCGAGACCTACGACATGTTCGGGCTGATCTTCGACGGGCACCCGTCCCTGACCCGGGTCCTCATGCCCGACGACTGGCCCGGTCACCCGCAGCGCAAGGACTACCCCCTCGGCGGCATCCCCGTGGAGTACAAGGGCGGAAGCATCCCACCGCCGGACCAGCGCAGGAGCTACAACTGATGAGCACTTCCGCGGACCACAAGGGCGGGCTCCACCGATGCCGCCGGACCCAGCGCAGGAGCTACAACTGACATGAGCGCAGACACCAGCCAGCAGCACGACCTCTACGCCGCGCCCGGCGACACCAGCCAGGGCCGCGTCTTCACCGTCACCGGCCAGGACTGGGACTCGATCACCCAGAGCATCGGCGAGTCCGCCGAGGAGCGGGTCGTGGTCAACATGGGTCCGCAGCACCCGTCCACGCACGGTGTGCTCCGGCTCATCCTCGAGCTCGAGGGCGAGACGGTCACCGAGGCCCGCTGCGGGGTCGGCTACCTCCACACCGGCATCGAGAAGAACATGGAGTACCGCACCTGGGTGCAGGGCACGACCTTCTGCACCCGGATGGACTACCTCTCCCCGTTCTACAACGAGGCGACGTACGCCCTGGGAGTCGAGCGGCTGCTGGACATCGAGGACGACATCCCCGAGAAGGCGCAGGTCATGCGGGTGCTCCTGATGGAGCTCAACCGCGTCTCGTCCCACCTGGTCGCGATCGCGACCGGGGGCATGGAGATCGGCGCGTTGACGGTGATGACCATCGGCTTCCGTGAGCGCGAGCTCGTCCTCGACCTGTTCGAGCTGATCACCGGCCTGCGGATGAACCACGCGTTCATCCGTCCCGGCGGGGTCGCCCAGGACCTCCCACCGGGCGCGCTCGACGAGATCCGCGACTTCATCGCGCTGATGAAGAAGCGTCTGCCCGAATATGCCGCCCTCTGCAACGCCAACCCGATCTTCAAGGGCCGCCTCATGGACGTCGGGCACCTCGACCTGGCCGGCTGCCTGGCGCTCGGCCTCACCGGCCCGGTGCTCCGCTCGACCGGATATGCCTGGGACCTGCGCAAGACCCAGCCCTACAGCGGCTACGAGGACTACGACTTCGAGGTCCAGACCTGGGACACGAGCGACTCCTACGGCCGGTTCCGGATCCGGCTCAACGAGATGTGGGAGTCGCTCAAGATCGTCGAGCAGTGCGCCGACCGGCTCGCCGGGCTCGAGGGCGCCCCGGTCATGGTGGGCGACAAGAAGATCGCCTGGCCCAGCCAGCTCTCCATCGGCAGCGACGGCATGGGCAACAGCCTCGACCACATCCGCCACATCATGGGTGAGTCCATGGAGGCGCTGATCCACCACTTCAAGCTGGTCACCGAGGGCTTCCGGGTCCCGGCCGGCCAGGCCTACGTGCCGATCGAGTCCCCGCGCGGCGAGCTGGGCGCCCACGTCGTCTCCGACGGCGGTACGCGTCCCTTCCGCGCGCACTTCCGGGACCCGTCGTTCACCAACCTGCAGGCGACGAGCGTGATGAGCGAGGGCGGCATGGTCGCCGACGTCATCGTCGCCATCGCCTCCATCGACCCGGTCATGGGAGGCGTAGACAGATGAGTGACCCACTGGACGAGAAGACCTGGGGCGAGCTGCGCGAGATCGCGGCCCGCTACCCCGAGGCGCGCTCCGGCCTGCTCCCGATGCTGCACCTGGTGCAGGCCGCGGAGGGCCGGATCACCCCCGAGGGCATCGAGGCCTGCGCCGAGATCCTCGGCATCAGCGCCGCCGAGGTCAACGGTGTCGCCACCTTCTACACGATGTACAAGCGCAAGCCGGTCGGTGACTACCACGTCGGCGTCTGCACGAACACGCTCTGCGCGGTGATGGGTGGCGACCTGATCTTCGAGCGGCTCAAGGAGCACCTCGACGTCGGCAACGACGAGACCTCGGAGCGGACGGACGAGCACCCGCACGCAGTCACCCTCGAGCACATCGAGTGCAACGCGGCCTGTGACTACGCCCCGGTGATGATGGTCAACTGGGAGTTCATGGACAACCAGACCCCCGAGTCCGCGATCCGGGCCGTCGACGACCTGCGCGCCGGCAACCCGGTCCACTCGACCCGGGGTCCGCGGCTGTGCACCTGGCGTGAGGCCGAGCGGGTGCTCGCCGGATTCCCCGACGACCGCGCCGACGAGGGCCCGACCGCCGGCCCCGCGTCGCTGGCCGGGCTGAGGATCGCCCGCGAGAAGGGCTGGACGGCTCCGGCCGACACAGCCACCGCCGAGGGGGAGAACACGTGACCGACACCCTGACCCCGGTCCTCACGGACAACTGGGACACCGAACGCGCCTGGACCCTGGAGGCCTACGAGGGTCGCGGCGGATATTCCGCCCTCGACAAGGCGTTCGCGATGACTCCCGACGACGTGATCAATGCCGTCAAGGAGTCCGGCCTGCGCGGCCGTGGCGGCGCCGGCTTCCCGACCGGGATGAAGTGGGGCTTCATCCCGCAGGACAACCCGAAGCCGAAGTACCTCGTCGTCAACGCGGACGAGTCCGAGCCGGGCACGTGCAAGGACATCCCGCTGATGATGGCGAGCCCGCACACCCTGGTCGAGGGCGTGATCCTCAGCTCGTACGCGATCCGGGCCAACACCGCGTTCATCTACGTCCGCGGTGAGGTCCTCCACGTCGTACGTCGCCTGCAGCGTGCGGTCCAGGAGGCCTACCTCGCCGGCCACCTCGGCGCCAACATCCACGGGTCGGGCTTCGACCTCGACCTGGTCGTGCACGCCGGGGCCGGCGCCTACATCTGCGGGGAGGAGACGGCGCTGCTCGAGGGACTCGAGGGACGGCGCGGTCAACCGCGCCTGCGCCCGCCGTTCCCGGCCGTCGCCGGTCTCTACGCCAGCCCGACGGTCATCAACAACGTCGAGTCGATCGCCTCGGTCCCGAGCATCATCAGCCACGGTCCTTCGTGGTTCGCCTCGATGGGCACCGAGAAGTCCCAGGGCTACGGCATCTTCAGCCTCTCGGGCCACGTCGCCAACCCCGGTCAGTACGAAGCGCCCCTCGGCATCACGCTGCGCACCTTGATCGAGCTGGCCGGCGGCATGCGCGAGGGCCACGAGCTGAAGTTCTGGACGCCAGGCGGCTCCAGCACCCCGCTCCTGACGCCCGAGCACCTCGACGTGCCCCTCGACTTCGAGTCGGTGGGTGCGGCCGGATCCATGCTCGGCACGCGGGCCCTGCAGCTCTTCGACGAGACCACCTGCGTGGTGCGTGCCGTGTTGCGTTGGACCGAGTTCTACAAGCACGAGTCCTGCGGCAAGTGCACCCCGTGCCGTGAAGGCACCTGGTGGCTGGCGCAGACGCTGGCCCGGCTGGAGAAGGGGCAGGGGAGCGAGGACGACCTCGACCTGCTGCTCGACCAGTGCGACAACATCCTGGGACGTGCGTTCTGCGCGCTCGGTGACGGTGCGACCAGCCCGATCTCGAGCTCGATCCAGTACTTCCGCGACGAGTACCTCGCGCACCTGTCCCACGGCGGCTGCCCGTTCGACCCGGCCGCCTCGACCACCTTCTCCTCGACCACCGTTGGAGCCGACGCATGAGCACCACCGACCGGGCGCCGGAGTTGGTCGACACCGACCTCGTCACCCTGACCATCGACGGCGTCCAGGTCAGCGTCGCCAAGAACACCCTGGTCATCCGTGCCGCCGAGCAGGTCGGCGTACAGATCCCGCGCTTCTGCGACCACCCGCTCCTCGAGCCCGTGGGGGCCTGTCGCCAGTGCCTCGTCGACATCCCCGACGCCGGCAACGGCCGCGGCTTCCCCAAGCCGCAGGCCTCCTGCACCCTGCCGGTCGCCGACGGCATGGTGGTCAACACCCAGGCGACCAGCGAGGTGGCCGACAAGGCCCAGCAGGGCGTCATGGAGTTCCTGCTGATCAACCACCCCCTCGACTGCCCGGTGTGCGACAAGGGCGGCGAGTGCCCGCTGCAGAACCAGGCGATGAGCAACGGCCGCGGTGAGAGCCGGTTCGCGGAGTCGGGCGGCGTCAAGCGCACGTTCCCCAAGCCGATCAACATCTCCGCCCAGGTCCTGCTCGACCGTGAACGCTGCATCCTGTGCGCGCGCTGCACCCGCTTCTCCGAGCAGATCGCCGGCGACCCGTTCATCGCGATGGCCGATCGCGGTGCGCTCCAGCAGGTCGCGATCTACGAGCGCGAGCCCTACGAGAGCTACTTCTCCGGCAACGCGATCCAGATCTGCCCCGTCGGCGCGCTGACGTCGGCCGACTACCGCTTCCGCTCACGCCCCTTCGACCTCGTCTCGACGCCCGGCGTGGCCGAGCACGACGCCTGTGGCGCAGCGATCCGCGTCGACCACCGCCGGGGCAAGGTGATGCGTCGCCTCGCGGGCAACGACGCCGAGGTCAACGAGGAGTGGATCAGCGACAAGGACCGCTTCGCCTTCCGGTACGCCCAGGTCGAGGACCGGATCACCTACCCGAGGATCCGTGAGGCCCTGCCGGATGGGACGAGGGGTGAGCTGCGACCGGCCTCCTGGCCCGAGGCCTTCGCCGTGGCCGCCCGCGGTCTCCGCGCCGCCGGTGCCGGCGCCGTCCTCACCGGAGGCCGTCTGACGGCCGAGGACGCCTACGCCTACGCCAAGTTCGCCCGGGTCGCCCTCGACACCCACGACGTCGACTTCCGGGCCCGGCCCCACAGCGGCGAGGAGGCGAGCTTCCTGGCCTCGCACGTCGCCCTGTCCTCCGGTGTGACCTATGCCGACCTCGAGGCCGCGCCGGTCGTCGTGCTCCTCGGCCTGGAGCCCGAGGACGAGGCCGCCACGATCTTCCTGCGCCTGCGCAAGGCCGCCAAGCACGGTCGTACGCAGGTCGTGTCCGTGGCTCCCTACACCTCGCGGGGCCTGCGCAAGATGAACGGCCGCCTCGTGGCGACCGCGCCCGGCGCGGAGGTCGAAGCGATCGCCTCGCTGAAGGACGCCGAGAACGGTGTCACCAAGGACGCCGTCATCCTCGTGGGTGAGCGGCTGGCCCACACGCACGGTGCCCTCACGGCCGCCGCGGAGCTCGCCAGCACGACCGGTGCCCGGCTCGCCTGGGTGCCGCGACGTGCCGGAGACCGAGGAGCAGTCGAGGCAGGCGCCCTGCCCAACCTGCTGCCCGGCGGTCGTCCTGTCGGCGACGCCTCGGCGCGCGTCGACGTGGCTGCGGCGTGGGGTGTGGACTCCCTTCCCAGCAAGCCCGGCCGCGACGGAGACGCGATCGTCGCCGCGCTGCTCAAGGGTGATCTCGGTGGACTCGTGGTCGGCGGTGTCGACCCCGACGACACGAGCGACCCCGCCGCGTTCCGCGCAGCGCTGGACGCTGCCGGTTTCGTGGTCAGCCTCGAGCTGCGCGAGACCGACGTGACGCGGGTGGCCGACGTCGTCCTGCCGGTCGCCCCGGTGACCGACAAGTCCGGCACCTTCGTGACCTGGGACGGACGCACCCGTGACTTCGGCGCGGTGTTCGCCAACCCCGCCTCGCTGCCCGACCTGCGCATCCTCTCCGGCATTGCCGAGGAGCTGGGCCGTCCGCTGGGCTTCCGCACGGTCCCCGAGGTGCGTGCGGAGATGCAGGCCCTCGGTCCGTGGGACGGTCCCCGACCGGCGCTCGACGCCGGCAAGCCACCGAAGCCGCCCAAGGCCGCCAGGAAGGGAACCCCCTCCCTCACGCTGGCGACGTGGAAGCAGCTCATCGACCTCGGCTCCATGCAGGACGGCGAGGTGCACCTGCGCGCCACCGCCCGCACCCCCGTCGCCCGCCTCAGCCAGGCCACCTTCGAGTCCGTGTTCGGCATGCTCGAGGCCGGTCACGACCCGCTCGCGACCATCTCCGGTGACCGTGGCAGCGTGACGCTGCCGGTGGTGGTCGCCGACCTGCCCGACGACGTGGTCTGGGTCCCGGCCCGGTCCTTCGGTCGGGGCGTCCTCGCCGAGCTCGCCTCTCCGGGCAGCACGGTCACCGTGAAGGGAGCCTCGCAATGATGAGCATCCTCGCCGCCGACCTGCCCGATCCGGGCCTGGCCGCGTTCGGACAGGACCCGTGGTGGGTGATCGCGCTCAAGGCGGTCTTCATCTTCTTGATCCTGGTGCTGCTGACCCTCTTCAACATCTGGTTCGAGCGGCGGGTCGTGGCCCGCATGCAGCACCGTGTCGGCCCCAACGTGCACGGCCCGTTCGGGCTGCTGCAGTCGCTCGCCGACGGCGTCAAGCTGGCCCTCAAGGAAGACATCCTCCCCAAGGCGGCCGACAAGGTCGTGTTCCTGCTGGCCCCGGTCATCGCGGTCGTTCCCGCCTTCGTCACCTGGGCGGTCATCCCGCTCGGGCCCGAGGTCAACTTCTTCGGCCACCGGACCCCGCTGCAGCTGACCGACATGCCGGTGGCCGTGCTGTTCATGCTCGCGATCGCCTCGATCGGCATCTACGGCATCGTGCTCGGCGGCTGGTCCTCCGGCTCGACCTACTCCCTGCTCGGTGGCCTCCGCTCGAGCGCCCAGATGATCTCCTACGAGGTCTCGATGGGCCTGGCGCTCGTGGCCGTCTTCCTCTACGCCGGCTCCATGTCGACGTCGGAGATCGTCGCCGCGCAGGACAAGCTGTGGTTCGGCCTGATCCTGATGCCGTCGTTCGTCATCTACATGATCTCGATGGTCGGCGAGACCAACCGTGCTCCCTTCGACCTCCCCGAGGCCGAGGGCGAGCTGGTCGGCGGATTCCACACCGAGTACTCGAGCCTCAAGTTCGCCCTGTTCTTCCTGGCCGAGTACATCAACCTCGCCACCGTGTCGGCCATCGCCACCACGCTGTTCCTGGGCGGCTGGGCCGCTCCGTGGGGCATCGAGAACGTGTGGGAGGGCGCCAACTCGGGCTACTGGCCGCTGCTGTGGTTCTTCAGCAAGATCTTCATCTTCATCTTCATGTTCGTCTGGCTGCGCGGCTCGTTGCCCCGCATGCGCTACGACCAGTTCATGGCCCTGGGCTGGAAGGTCCTCATCCCGGTCTCGCTGGCCTGGATCGTGGCCGTCGCCACGATCCGCGTCATCTCGCTCGAGGGTGACATCAACCGCACCTACCTCGTGGCCGCCATCGCGGTCCTGCTCGTCCTGACCGTCGCGCTGATGTTCATCGGCGAGGGCTCGGGCAAGGACGGCGAGGACGCCGTCGAGGCGGGTGATCAGCCGCACGACGCCTATGCAGGTGGGTTCCCCGTCCCGCCGATGCCCGCCGGGGGTGCCGTCCGCGGTGCTGCCGCGCCGATGACGTTCGCCACGAGCCGCACCACTGTCACCGCTTCAGCGGAGGAGAACCATGAGTGAGTCCACTCGAGATCCCAGTCGAGACTCCAAGGGCATCAAGGAGTCCCTCTGGGACCCGATCGCCGGGTTCGGAGTCACCTTCCGGACGATGTTCAAGAAGGTCGTCACCGAGCAGTACCCCTTCGAGAAGGTCCCCACGGCTCCCCGCTTCCACGGCAGGCACCAGCTCAACCGCTGGCCCGACGGCCTGGAGAAGTGCATCGGCTGCGAGCTGTGCGCCTGGGCGTGCCCCGCGGACGCGATCTACGTCGAGGGCGCCTCCAACACCGACGACGAGCGCTTCAGCCCCGGTGAGCGCTACGGCCGCGTCTACCAGATCAACTACCTGCGCTGCATCCTCTGCGGCCTGTGCATCGAGGCATGCCCGACCCGCGCCCTCACGATGACCAACGAGTACGAGCTGGCCGACACCAACCGTGCCGACCTGATCTACGAGAAGTCCGACCTGCTGGCACCCCTCCTGCCCGGCATGGAGCAGCCGCCCCACCCGATGCGCCTGGGTGACGACGATGGCGACTACTACAGGGGGACCACCCGATGAACCACCCCACGAGGTTCTCGTTCTCACCCGCTTCGCTCCTCCGCCCGACATCTCCGAGGGGACCCCGATGACCTTCTGGATCCTCGCCCCCCTGATGGTGGCCTGCGCGCTCGGCATCCTGTTCGTCCGCAAGGCCGTCCACGCTGCCCTGCTGCTGGCCGTGGTGATGATCAGCCTGGCGATCCTCTACGCCGTGCTGGACGCTCCGTTCCTCTTCGCGGTCCAGATCATCGTCTACACCGGCGCCATCTTGATGCTCTTCCTGTTCGTGATGATGCTGATCGGCGTCGACGCCTCCGACTCGGCCGTGGAGACCATCCGCGGCCAGCGCGTGATGGCGGTCGTGTTCGGCCTGGTCTTCGGCGCCGTCCTGGTGGTCGGCATCGGCCAGGTCGCCCTCGGCACCGTGGTGGGCCTCGACGAGGCCAACGCGGGCGGCAACGTGCCGGCCATCGCCAACATCCTCTTCTCGCGCTACGTCTTCGCCTTCGAGGCCACCAGCGCCCTGCTGATCACCGCCGTGCTGGGCGCGATGGTGCTCGCACACCGTGAGCGCCTCACGCCGAAGGCCACGCAGGCCTCCATGGCCGCGCAGCGGATGCGGGACTTCGCCGACCACGGCAAGCCCCTCGGCCCGCTGCCCTCGCCCGGTGTCTACGCCCGTCACAACGCGGTCGACACCCCGGCCCTCCTGCCCGACGGCACCGCCGCCGAGTCCTCGGTCTCCCGGGTGCTCGCCGCCCGCGGCACGGTCCGATCGGCGCCGGCGCTCGCCGACGACATCGTCGACGTGAGCCGCCAGATCGGCGACCCCACGTCGATGCCCGAGACCTCGGGCAAGACCGGCGCCCCGGCGAACACCGAGGAGGACGAGAAGTGACCCAGTACGTAGTGCTGTCCGCGATCCTCTTCACGATCGGCTGCGTGGGTGTGCTCACCCGCCGCAACGCGATCGTGGTGTTCATGTGCGTCGAGCTGATGCTCAACGCCTGCAACCTGGCCTTCGTGGCCTTCGCCCGCCAGCACGGCAACCTCGACGGCCAGATCACCGCCTTCTTCGTGATGGTGGTGGCGGCTGCCGAGGTCGTGATCGGCCTCGCGATCATCATGACCATCTTCCGCACCCGACGCTCGGCCTCGGTCGACGACGCCAGCCTGCTGAAGTACTGAGGGAGCACTCGTGAACCTGTTGTCCCACTCAGTCCTTCTCGCGTCCGAGGGCGGCGCGCACACGCCCGTGGTCGCGCCCGACACCGGGGCCGGAGGCGTGTTCGACCTGATCTGGCTGGTCATCGCCCTGCCTCTGCTGGGTGCCGTGCTGCTGCTGGCGGTCGCCCCGATGGCGCAGGGCTCGCTCAAGGTGAGCGTCGAGAGGCGTGGCCACCTGATCGGCACCTCCGCTGCCGTCGCATCGTTCGTGCTCAGCCTGGTGCTGTTCATCGCGCTGCTGGGGCGAGACGCCGAGGAGCGTCAGCTCGGCCAGCACCTCTGGACCTGGTTCGAGACCGGCACGATCAGCGTCAGCATGGACCTGCTCTACGACCAGCTGGCCGCGCTGTTCCTGCTTCTGATCACCGGCGTCGGGTCCCTGATCCACATCTACGCCATCGGCTACATGGAGCACGACCCGCGCCGGCGCCGGTTCTTCGGCTACCTCAACCTGTTCGTCGCGGCGATGCTCACGCTGGTCCTGTCGGCCAACTTCGTGGGCCTGTTCCTGGGCTGGGAGGGCGTCGGTCTGGCGTCGTACCTGCTGATCGGGTTCTGGCAGCACAAGCACTCGGCCGCGGCCGCCGCCAAGAAGGCGTTCGTCATCAACCGTGTCGGTGACATCGGCCTGTCGCTGGCGATCGCGCTCATGTTCGCGACGTTCGGCACCACCGACTTCGGCGGTGTCAGCGAGCTCTCCCCGGGTGCCGACCAGGACACCGTGACGGCGCTGGGCCTGCTGCTCCTGCTCGCGGCCTGCGGCAAGTCCGCCCAGGTGCCGCTCCAGTCGTGGCTGCTCGACGCGATGGAGGGCCCGACCCCGGTCTCGGCCCTGATCCACGCGGCGACCATGGTCACCGCGGGCGTCTACCTCGTGGTCCGCTCGAACTTCATCTTCGACCTCGCGCCCGTCGCCCAGACGGCCGTCGTCGTCGTCGCCACCGTCACGCTCCTGTGGGGAGCGATCATCGGCTGCGCCAAGGACGACATCAAGAAGGCGCTCGCCGGATCGACGATGAGCCAGATCGGCTACATGATGCTGGCGGCCGGCCTCGGCCCGGTCGGCTACCCGTTCGCGATCTTCCACCTGCTCACGCACGGCTTCTTCAAGGCCAACATGTTCCTCGGAGCAGGCTCGGTCATGCACGGCATGGACGACGACGTCGACATGCGCCACTACGGCGCACTCAGCAAGGCGATGCCGGTCACCTTCCTGACGTTCGCGATGGGCTACCTCGCGATCATCGGATTCCCCGGCTTCTCCGGCTTCTGGTCCAAGGACAAGATCATCGAGTCGGCCCTGGCCGACAACCTGGTGATCGGCCTGCTGGCCATCGTGGGCGCCGGTCTCACGGGCTTCTACATGACCCGCCTGATGCTGATGACCTTCTTCACCCAGAAGCGGTGGGAGCGCGACGTGCACCCGCACGAGTCCCCGAGGGTGATGACGGGTCCGCTGGTGGTCCTCGCCGCGCTCTCGGTGCTGGGCGGCTTCCTGCTCGCCGGGAACTGGATCGTGGAGTGGCTCGAGCCGGTCACCGGCCAGGCCGAGCACCACGAGCCGCCGCTGCCGGCCATCGTGATCACGCTGCTGATCGTGGCGGTCGTCGCGATCGGCGTCGCCTCCGCATGGTTCCTCGTGGGCAGGCGCGACGTCCCGCGCCAGGCGCCCCAGGACGTGTCGTTCGCGACCCGGGCTGCCCGTGCCGACCTCTACGGCGACGCGATCAACGACGCCGTGGTGGTCCGTCCCGGCGGCTCGCTCGTCGGTGGCCTGACCACGTTCGACCGGGTCGGCGTCGACGGTGTCGTCGAGGGTGGCTCGTCTGCTGTCGGCGGCCTGTCGCGCACGCTGCGCCGGGTCCAGAACGGCTTCGTGCGCTCGTACGCCCTGTCCGTCCTCGGCGGCGCGCTGCTGCTCGTCCTGATCCTGTTGGCGGTGAACCTCGGATGAGCACCCCGCTGATCGCCCGAGACCGCTCCTCCGTCGCACAACTCTGCGAGGACCACGCATGACTCTCACGATCCTGATCCTGCTGCCGCTGGTCGGCGCGCTCGCCACGGCCCTCGTGCCCGGCGCACTCGCGCGACTCGTCGGCATCGGCTTCGCGGCCGCGACGCTGGTCGCCGGCATCGCCGCTGCCCTCCAGTACGACGTGGGCGCAGGCATGCAGCTCACCGAGACCCACAGCTGGATCGCCTCGCTCGGCGTCCACTACGCATTGGGCGTCGACGGCCTCGGCCTGCTGATGGTGCTGCTGACCGTCGTCCTCGTGCCCATCGTCCTGCTGGCCGGCTGGCGCGAGTCCGACGCCGAGGGCAACGGCGGCGCCAGGGTGTTCTTCGCCTGGACCCTGGCTCTGGAGGCGATGTCGCTGGCGGTCTTCACCGCGACCGACGTGCTCCTCTTCTACGTCGTCTTCGAGGCCACGCTGATCCCGGCGTACTTCCTGATCGGCGGCTTCGGGCGCTCGGGTCGCGGTCGAGCGGCGACCAAGTTCCTGATCTACCAGCTCGCCGGCGGACTGGTGATGCTCGCCTCGGTCATCGGGCTCTACGTCGTCTCCGCGAACGTCGGCAACCCGAGCTTCCTGCTCAGCGACCTGGCTGCGATCGACATCGACCCGATCACCCAGCGTTGGCTGTTCCTCGGGTTCTTCATCGCCTTCGCGATCAAGGCTCCGATGTTCCCGGTCCACACCTGGCTGGCCGACACCACGGAGAAGGCCACCCCCGGCACCTCGGTGCTGCTCGTCTGCATCCTCGACAAGATCGGCACGTTCGGGATGCTGCGGTTCTGCCTCGGGCTGCTGCCCGACGCCTCGCAGTGGGCGACGCCGGTCGTGGTGGTCCTCGCACTCATCTCGATCATCTACGGCGCGCTGGTCGCCATCGGCCAGGACGACGTCCTGCGCCTGATCGGCCTCACGTCGCTCTCGCACTTCGGCTTCATCGTGCTGGGCATCTTCGTCTTCAGTCCCACCGGCGGTGCCGGCGCGATCCTCTACATGGTCAACCACGGCATCGCCACCGCGCTGATGTTCCTGGTGGCCGGGTTCCTCATCCAGCGCACCGGCACCTCGTCGATCCGCGAGATGGGCGGGGTCGAGAAGACGGCGCCGGTGCTCGCGGGCTTCTTCCTTGTCGCCGGCCTCGCCGCCGCCGGCCTGCCGGGCCTGTCGCCGTTCGTCAGCGAGCTGATGGTCATCATCGCGGCCTTCGACCACCACTGGCTCGTCGGGTCGGTCGCGGTGCTGGCGATCGTCCTCGCGGCGTTCTACGCGCTCTGGATGTACCAGCGCACGATGACCGGCCCCGATCGCGTGGGGGCGGCCCCCGTGGCCGACCTCGACCGGCGTGAGGTCGGCATCGTCGCGCCCCTGCTGCTCGCTCTCGTCCTGTTCGGGTTCTTCCCGATGCCGCTGCTCGACGTCATCAATCCCGTCGTCCACGACACTCTCGTCGGAGTGGGCATCGGCCAGGAGGGTGGTCACCAGTGACCGAGTTCGTGAAGCCCAGCATCGAGTACTTCGAGCTCTGGCCGCTGCTCGCCGTCTTCTTCGCGGCCTGTCTGGGAGTCGTGGTCGAGGCGTTCGCGCCGCGTGCCGTCCGCTTCGTCACCCAGGTGGTCCTGGCGCTCACCGGCCTGGCCGTCGCGCTGGTCGGCGTGGCCCTGGTCGCCCGCGACGTGACGACGTACGACGACGGCGCCGCGCGCGGCATCCTCGCGGTCGGCGGCACGATCGCCGTCGACGGACCGAGCCTCTTCATCTGGGGCCTCGTGCTGGCCCTGGCCATCGCAGGTGTCCTGCTCTTCGCCGAGCGGCACCTCGACGGCGGCGTCTCCGCCTTCGCGGGCCAGGCCTCCACGGTGCCCGGCACGGATGCAGAAGCCGCCTCGCTCGCGGCCAGCCGCGAGCACACCGAGGTCTACCCGCTGATGCTGTTCGCGGTCTTCGGGATGATGCTCTTCCCGGCGGCCAACGACCTGCTGACCATGTTCGTGGGCCTGGAGATCCTCTCCCTCCCGCTCTACCTCCTGAGCGGGCTCGCGCGTCGTCGCCGGCTCCTGAGCCAGGAGGCCGCGCTCAAGTACTTCCTCCTCGGCGCCTTCTCCTCGGGGTTCTTCCTCTACGGCGCCGCGATGCTCTACGGCTTCGCCGGCTCGATGGACTTCGCGGCCATCAACGAGGCCGTCCGCAACGACGTGGGCAGCTCCAGCCTGCTGATCATCGGCACCGGGCTGCTCTCGGTGGGTCTGCTGTTCAAGGTCGGAGCAGTTCCGTTCCAGGCCTGGACCCCCGACGTCTACCAGGGCGCACCGACCCCGGTGACGGCCTTCATGGCGGCCGGCACCAAGGTGGCCGCCTTCGGCGCGATCATGCGCCTGTTCTACGTCGCGCTGGGCGCGGACCGGTGGTCGTGGCAGCCGATGCTGTGGATCATCGCGATCCTCTCGATGTTCGTGGGCGCCGCCC
Source organism: uncultured Actinomycetota bacterium (assembly GCA_963843815.1). GTDB lineage: Bacteria > Actinomycetota > Actinomycetes > Propionibacteriales > Nocardioidaceae > Nocardioides. The sequence goes on from CAWJLX010000010.1 coordinate 635,125, forward strand.
TGGCGATCACCCAGAGCGACATCAAGCGGCTGCTCGCCTACTCCTCGATCGCCCACACCGGCTTCATCCTCACCGGCGTGCTCGGACTGCAGGCTGCCGACCAGCTGGCGGTCGGTGAGATCACCTCGCTGCAGGCGGTGTTGTTCTACCTGACCACCTACGGCTTCGCCACCATCGGAGCGTTCGCCGTCGTGAGCCTGGTCCGCGACTCGGGTGGCGAGACCACCGCCATCGACCGGTGGGCCGGGCTGGGCAAGGAGTCGCCCGTGGTGGCGGCGGTCTTCGCCTTCTTCCTGCTGGCCATGGCGGGCATCCCGCTGACGTCGGGCTTCGTCGGCAAGCTCGCGGTCTTCTCCGTGGCGCTGGCCGCCGGCGCCTGGCCGGTCGTGGTGGCTGCGGTGATCGCGAGCATCATCGCGGCGTTCCTCTACATCCGGGTCATCAAGGTCATGTACTTCGACCAGCCCGTCGGCGACGGCCCCAGCGTGGCCTACCCGTCGGTGCTGACCGCCACCACGATCGCGGTGGGCGCTGCCGTGACGCTCGTGCTCGGCGTGCTGCCGGGGCCGATGCTGGACCTGGCGGCGACTGCGGGAGAATTCATCAGGTGACCGACGCCTCGCCCCTCGCACTGCCAGTGGTCGACGCCGAGCTCGAGGAGCGGCTCGTCGACCGGCTGGCACGCATCGAGGTGCTGCTGGCCGAGCACTGCCAGGGACGTACGCCGTACGTCTCGCGCGCCGCGGCCCACCTGATGATGGCCGGCGGCAAGCGCTTCCGGCCGCTGCTGGTGCTGCTGGCTGCGGAGACCGGATCGCATCCCGAGGCCGAGGAGGTCCTCACAGCGGCCTGCGTCGTCGAGCTGACCCACGTGGCCTCGCTCTACCACGACGACGTCATGGACGAGGCCGACCTGCGCCGTGGTGCCGACACCGCCAACGCGCGCTGGGACAACCACGTCGCGATCCTCACCGGCGACTTCCTCTTCGGGCGGTCCTCCGAGCTCACCGCCGACCTCGGCCCCGACGCGGTGCGGATCCAGGCGCAGACCTTCAACCGGCTCGTCGAGGGCCAGATCCTCGAGACGGTCCAGCCCGAGCCCGGGGAGGACCCGCTCGCGCACTACCTCGAGGTGGTCGCGGGCAAGACCGGTTCGCTGATCGCCACCTCGGCGCGCTACGGCGCCATGTTCGGTGGCGCACGACCCGAGGTCGTCGAGGCGCTCAGGGCCTACGGCGAGATCGTCGGCTCGGCCTTCCAGCTCTCCGACGACATCCTCGACATCGCGTCCGAGTCCGACACCTCGGGCAAGACCCCTGGCACCGACCTGCGCGAGGGCGTGCCCACGCTGCCGGTCCTGATGGCGCAGACGTCCCCCGACCCGGCCGATGCTCGTCTCCTCGAGCTGCTGGGCATGCCCCTGACCGACGATGACCTGCACGCCGAGGCACTGGCTCTGCTCCGCCAGCACCCCGCCATGGAGCAGGCGCGCGACTACGTCCTGGGCCAGGCCCGACAGGCCAAGCAGCTGCTCGAGGTGCTCGACCCGGGCCCGGTGCGCACCGCGCTGGAGTCGTTCGCCGACATCGTGGCCATGCGCTCCGCCTGAGCCGTCTATTGGTGCGGATCTGCCGAGTTGCGGACGTCCCAGCGAGCGTGTGCCGCATCTGCCGCTGATGGTGCGCGGTCGTGCTGCCGAGCGGCTGCCACAACGGGACGTCATACGGATAGCGCCAGCGGTTGCCCCGTCCGTATGACGTCCGCACTGCCGCAGGTCGTGCGCGAGCTTGTCGATGTGACGATGTCGCGTTCCCCTGCGGAAGGGGGCTCCTTGGCACAGGATCGCAGGGGTGGGCTTCAACGTGTCTCTGCTGGCGTACGCCGATGACGTCTCGGTCCTCGATGTGAGTCGACCCGCTCGCGACCTGGCGCTCACTGAGGCCGTCGTGAGTGAGTTGTTCCCTCGGACCCGCTACGCCGAGCAGGGCACGATCGCCCTCAACGACGGCGGGTTCCCGTCGGGAGGGGCACTCAACGTCGGCGCCTTCGAGTCCGGTCTGTTGATCGCCACCAGGGATGCTCACCTCTACAACCCGTCGAAGCTGCACCGCCGGTACCTCAAGGCATCCCTGGGCCGCACGGTCGTCCTGCTCACCCAGCGGTCCTCCAACGACATGTTCGCCTACGCCCGATGGGTCGATGGGTCGCTCATCCGATCGATCAGCCTGAACCCCATCGGAAAGGTGTGGGAGAACATCGGAGAGCCTGATCCGTTCGAAGCGCCCTTCTGGAACGGCGAGCATCCCGTGGAGATCGGGTACCCGCTGCCCTTCCATCCGCTGGAGCTGAGTGACGCGGCCCTCAGGTCTGCGCTCGGTCTGGTCTATGAAGGACCCGCCGACCCGCGGCTGACCTCTCCCGAAGATGTGCTCCTGAGTGCCTATCGCCGCCACGACGCCTAGGAGCCCACGACCTCTCACGCGGTCGATGGTGCGTGGAGCTGCCGATGAGCCGAACGCCGCTTCCGGTTCCGCGCCTGTGGCCCCGCCACCTGAGGGGAGGCGGGGTGTGGGGCGGGGTCATCTTCGGCGTGGTCGCGGGAGGTTGGGAGGATCGGGCTGGTCGAGTGCGGTGGTTCCGGTCCGGTCTCGTCGGAACCGGTGGCCGTGGGGGCTGGTCCACTCGAACACCCCGGGCTCGACCATCGTGTAGCGCCAGGCGGTGTGGGTCTTGAGGCGGTGGTGGCGCCGGCACAGGGCGGCAAGGTTGGCGGTTGATGTGGGGCCGGGTTGGGGTCGGCCTTCTGCTTCGGCGTCGTGGTCGTACTCGCTGATGTGGTCGATGTCGCAGCCACGTGCCGGTCGGGTGCAGTGCGGGAACACGCAGGTGATGTCGCGGAGGATGACGTGTTCGCGGATCCGGTCGGGGATCGCATAGCCCGGCGCAGTCCGGACGGTGTTGAGGTCGATGACGGGCTTGACGGTGACCCTGGTCCGGGAGTCACCGCACCAGGAGCGGACCTGGTCGAGCAGCACGAGGCGTTGGCCTTCCTCGAGCCGACCGGTGGGCCCGAACACCGTCGCCTTGCCGTCATGGGTCGCCTCGAAGTGGGCGTGGAGCACGACCTCCCGCGCAACCGGCAGCCCGTCGCCGTCATCGGTGCGGGGGCTGGTGTGGCCCTGGGTGTGGAGGTCGAGGGCGGTCTGGGTGCGGGCGAGGTCGCCGAGGGCCTTGGCCCGGCGGACGTCGAGGGACTCGGCCGACCCGAACGCGGCCAGGGTGGCGGCGCCGTGGACGAGTGCCCGGTCGAGGTCGAGGCCGTCGGCGAGGTCGAGGTCGGCCTCGAAGTGCAGGGTGCCGGCGTAGTGGACGTCGTCCTTGTCCAGGGTCGCGTGGCGGGGGTCGACGTGCTGCCAGCCGTCCTCGGGGTCAGCAGCCGGGTCGGCGTCGGCGAGCTCGTAGCGCTTGATGGTCTCGGTGACGAGGCGGTCGAGCTGCGCGGGTCCGACCTTCCCCGCGACGGCGGCGACCTGGGCGTCGATCCAGCCCGCGGCCTCGACCGTCAATGGAGGGACCGCGTGGATGGTGGCCTCGGCGACCGGCCTGGCCCGCCAGGCGGGGACCTGTCCGGTGTGGACCTGCGCCCACAGTCGCGGGAGGCGGTGGCGCAGCTCGAGGGCGTGCCCGATCAGCCGCTTGGCCGCGGTGGTGGAGATCCCGAGGACGGCGCCGAGCTCGGCGATGCAGAACTCCGCCACCGCCGGACAGCCCTCACCGGCGATGGGCTCCTCGTGCTCGCGGCCCAGACCGCCGCCGATGGTGAAGGACGCGGCATGGTGGATCGACTCCGGTGGGTGGAGGTCGGCCCACCGTGCAGCCAGGGTGAGCACATCGGCAGCAGCGCGGTCCTCTGTCGCCTTGCGCTCGCGGATCGAGGCGAGCAGGCCGGCGGCGCTGAGGTCGTCATCGACCTCGGTCCCTGCCTCCGGCCCTGCTTCTCGCGTCTCGATCATGTGTTTGATTATAGGTGTTGGCTCCGACAACGATCCACGGGTGGACGCGACGTTCAGAAACGATCAAGAGTGGGTCTTGGTCTCGACACCGTCGCCGCGGTCTGGCTCAACCAGCGACAGGCTGCGCGACCTGTCCCGACCAGCGGTGGGGACCCGGAGCTCTGGGCCTCCTGGGCGAGCGGGAGAGCGACGCGCCGGCTCAGACCGCGCTGGCGTGCGCGACCAGGCGCAGCTGGCGGCGTCGGTGGTTGAGGGCCTCGACGGTGAACATGGCCAGGGCCACCCAGACCAGGCCGAACCCGATCCAGCGGCTGGCGGGCATGTCCTCGTGGAAGACGAGGATCCCCAGCGCGAACTGGATGGTGGGGGCGAGGTACTGCAGCAGGCCCAGGGACACCATCGAGACCCGGATCGCCGCGGCGCCGAACAGCATCAGCGGGACGGCCGTGATGATGCCCGTGGTGGTGAACAGCAGCGCGTGGCCGAGACCGTGGGAGCCGAAGTTGGACTGCCCGGTCGACATCAGCCACAGGATGTACGCCGCTGCGATGGGCGCCAGCACGAGGGTCTCGAAGGTGATGCTCTCCACCGCGCCGACCGCCGCCTGCTTCTTGGCCAGCCCGTAGGTGCCGAAGCTGAAGGCGAGCAGGAGGGCGACCCACGGCGGTCGGCCGTAGTCGATCGTGATCACGGCGACCGCCACGAGGGCCAGGCCCATGGCCACCCATTGCAGCCGGCGCAACCGCTCACCGAGGATCAGCACCCCCATCAGCACTGTCACGAGCGGGTTGATGAAGTAGCCCAGCGACGTCTCCACCACGCGCCCGTGGGTGACGCCCCAGATGTAGCCGCCCCAGTTGAACGAGATGACCACGGCGGCTCCGGTCAGGATCAGCACCTTGCGCCGGTCGGCCAGGAGCGCCTTCAGCTGCGGCAACCGGCCCCACAGCACGAGGATCAGGATCATCGTGAACAGCGACCAGACGATGCGGTGCGCCAGGATCTCGACGGCACCGCCCGGCTCGAGCAGGGTCCAGTAGAGCGGGAAGGCGCCCCAGAGGGTGTAGGCCAGTGCCCCCAGGAGCAGTCCGCGGCGGCTGTCTGGCACTCCGGAAGTGTAGGGCGGGACCTTCGCCTACGATGGGGCGGTGTCACGGGGGTGGGCCCCCGGGACCGATCAGCCGATCATCGTTCTCGAGGGGGAACCACCATGCGGACTCTCCGCGCCGTCCTGGCCGCGCTCGTCGCGGCACTGCTCGTCATGGGTGCGCTCAGCACGGGTGCGAGCGCCGGCTCGTCACCGAAGCGCATCATCGAGGAGGTCCCGCCGAAGAACCACCAGGTCTCCTACAACGCCTTCAAGCTGAAGGGCACGGTCACCGAGCCCCAGCTCGACGGCAGCGTCCTGCCGTACGCCGAGCAGAAGGTGAAGATCCTCAAGAAGAAGTGCTCCAGCTGCAAGTGGAAGGTGGTCAAGAAGGTCAAGACCAACGACCGCGGCATCTTCAAGACCCGCATCTACACCCCCGAGCGCGGTCGTTGGAAGTGGCGCTCGAAGGTCGACCACTCCAACGGCTACGGCAACACCAAGGGCAAGGTCTGGACCCTCTTCTTCAAGTGATCCGAGCCGGGACGTCGTCCGACCACGAGGTCAGAGGACGGTCCAGGTGTCGCCACCGCTGATCAGCGCCGCCAGACGGTCGGCGCGGTCGGCGGCGGCGGCACCGTTGCCGGCTCCGGCGCGGGCCGCGGAGACCTGCTCCCGCGCCGCGTCGTCGTACGTCGGGCGCTCCACCTGTCGGAAGATGCCGATCGGCGAGGTGTTGAGGTAGCCCGAGTCCGTCAGTCGCGAGATCGCGAAGGCCACCGTCGGGTCCGGGCTGTGGGCGTCGTGCACCACGATGTCCGCACTCGCCACGTCCGCTGTCGCGACCACCTTCACGCCACCGGTCTGCTCGTCACGGACCAGCGCCTTGGAGCCACGGCCTGCCTCGTCGGGGACACCGAAGAGCACCGGCTCGCCGTGCACGAGCGGGATCAGGGCGTCGGCCTTGGTGTCGGGCGACTTGATGGCGTCGAAGGCGCCGTCGTTGAAGATCGGGCAGTTCTGGTAGATCTCGACCAGCGAGGTGCCGCGGTGGGCGGCGGCCGCGGCGAGCACGGACGTCAGGTGCTTGCGGTCGGAGTCGATGGTGCGGGCCACGAACGTCCCCTCGGCGCCGAGCGCGAGGGACACCGGGTTGAACGGGTGGTCCAGCGAGCCCATCGGCGTGGACTTGGTGACCTTGCCGGTCTCCGAGGTGGGGGAGTACTGGCCCTTGGTGAGGCCGTAGATCCGGTTGTTGAACAGCAGGATGGTCATGTTGACGTTGCGGCGCAGGGTGTGGATCAGGTGGTTGCCGCCGATCGACAGCGCGTCGCCGTCGCCGGTGACGACCCACACCGAGAGGTCCTCGCGCGCGGTGGCGATGCCGGTGGCGATCGTCGGCGCCCGACCGTGGATCGAGTGCATGCCGTAGGTGTCGAGGTAGTAGGGGAACCGGGAGGAGCACCCGATGCCCGAGATGAAGACGATGTTCTCGCGGCGCAGGCCGAGGTCGGGCAGGAAGGACTGGACTGCCTTCAGGACGGCGTAGTCGCCGCAACCGGGGCACCAGCGCACCTCCTGGTCGGAGGTGAAGTCCTTGCCGGTCTGCTTCTCGTCCGTGGTGGGGACCGACTCGGTGCCGGACCGGAAGGCGGGTACTCCCAGGTCGGTCAGGGGCTCAGTCATCGCTGCTCTCCTTGGTGGTGAGGTCCACGTCGATGCCCTCGGCATCCGCCACCAGTCCGCCGATGACGTCGGCGAGGACGGCTGCCTTGAGAGGGAGGCCGCGGACCTCGTTGTAGCCGACGACGTCCACGAGGTACTTCGCCCGCAGCAGCAGGGAGAGCTGGCCGAGGTTCATCTCGGGGACGAGCACCCTGTCGTAGCGCTTCAGGATCTCGCCGAGGTCGTGGGGGAACGGGTTGAGATGGCGCAGGTGCGTCTGGGCCACCTGGTAGCCGGCCCTGCGCACGCGGCGTACGCCGGCACCGATGGGTCCGTACGTCGAGCCCCAGCCGAGCACCAGGACCTTGGCGCCCTGTCCGTCCTCGGCGCCCGGGTCGTCGACCTCGAGCGGCGGGAGCGAGTCGGCGATCCGGTCGACCTTGGCCTGGCGGGTGCGGACCATGAAGTCGTGGTTGGCGGAGTCGTACGAGATGTTGCCGTGGCCGTCGCCCTTCTCGAGGCCGCCGATGCGGTGCTCGAGGCCGGGTGTGCCGGGGATGGCCCACGGGCGCGCCAGCGTCGTGTCGTCACGCAGGTAGGGCCAGAACTCCGCGTCATCCCCGGAGCCGTGGTTGGTCTCGGTCGCGAAGTCGGGGTCGATCGTGGGGAGCTCGTCGAGCCCGGGGATCCGCCAGGGCTCGGACCCGTTGGCGAGGTAGCCGTCGGAGAGGATGATGACCGGCGTGCGGTAGGTGATCGCGATCCGGACGGCTTCGACCGCGGCGTTGAAGCAGTCGCCGGGGGACTGGGGCGCGACGATCGGGACCGGTGCCTCGCCGTTGCGGCCGAACATCGCCTGGAGCAGGTCGGCCTGCTCGGTCTTGGTCGGCAGGCCCGTCGACGGACCGCCGCGCTGCACGTCGATGACGACCAGCGGGAGCTCGGTCATCACGGCCAGGCCGATCGCCTCGGACTTCAGCGCCACGCCGGGGCCCGAGGTGGTGGTGACGCCGAGCTGGCCGACGAAGGCGGCGCCGATGGCCGCGCCGACACCGGCGATCTCGTCCTCGGCCTGGAAGGTCGTGACCCCGAAGCCCTTGTGCTTCGACAGCTCGTGGAGGATGTCGGAGGCCGGGGTGATCGGGTAGGACCCGAGGAACACCGAGAGGCCGGACTGCACGCCCCCGGCGATGAGCCCGTAGGACAGCGCGAGGTTGCCGGTGATGTTGCGGTAGCTGCCGGGCGCCATCGGTGCCGGCTTGATCTCGTAGCGGACCACGAACGTCTCGGTGGTCTCGCCGAAGTTCCAGCCGGCCTTGAACGCGGCGATGTTGGCGTCGCGGATGTCGGGCACCTTGGCGAAGCGCTTGGCGAGGAACGCGTGCGTCGACTCGGTCGGGCGGCCGTACATCCACGAGAGCAGGCCGAGGGCGAACATGTTCTTGGCGCGCGAGGCGTCCTTGCGGGAGAGGCCGAACTCCTTGACCGCCTCGACGGTCATGCCGGTCAGGTCCACCGGGTGCACGGCGTACTCGGCGAGGGTGTCGCCGTCGAGCGGGCTCTCGGAGTAGCCGGCCTTGGTGAGGTTGCGCGCGGTGAAGTCGTGGGTGTCGACGATGATCGCCGCGCCCTTGGGCAGGTCACCCAGGTTGGCGCGCAGTGCCGCCGGGTTCATCGCGACGAGCACGTCGGGCGCATCGCCGGCGGTGAGGATGTCGTGGTCGGCGAAGTGCACCTGGAACGACGAGACACCCGGGAGCGTGCCCTGGGGTGCCCGGATCTCGGCCGGGAAGTTGGGCAGGGTCACCAGGTCGTTGCCGAAGGCCGCCGTCTCCTGGGTGAAACGGTCACCCGTGAGCTGCATGCCGTCGCCGGAGTCACCGGCGAACCGGATGACGACGCGATCGAGCTGCTTGACCTGCTTGGCGGGTGCGGTCACCTGCTGCCTGCTTCCTACGTGTATCGAGAGTCCTCTCCCTCCCGCCCACATTAGCCGCGCGACTCCGCGCACCAAGGCCCCTCCCCACGTGATGGACGCGTCGGGGGGCCGGCCCGTGATGCACGCCACGTCCAGTGGAAGGCCATGGAGGTCGGCTGAGGCCGGGCACGCCGTAGTGCCCGTGCCGGGGTGCAGGCACTAGCGTCACAGTGTGGACACGACAACGCAGGAGGAGCTCTGGGCTGCGGTCGAGACGTTCGACGCCGAGGCGGCGGAGATGCTGATCGCCAAGCTCCTCTGGGACCTGCCCCTCTCCGGCGCCATTGCCGGCGTCGTGCTGCCCTTCCTCCGCGAGGTCGGCGAGCGGTGGGAGGCGGGCACCCTCTCGGTGGCCCACGAGCACTTCGTCAGCGACATGCTGCGGCGCAAGCTCTCCGCACTCTCGTCAGTTCCCCCGCAACAGGTGCTCGACGACGCGGATGCCCCGGCTCCGGTGGTCGTCCTGGCCTGCCCTCCCGGCGAGCGCCACGACATGGTGCTGCTCTGCGTGGCCCTGATGCTGCGTGAGCGCGGCGTCCGCGCGCGCTTCCTCGGCGCGGACACGCCGATGGCCGCGATCATGACGGCTGCGCAGGTCGCCGACGCTGATGCCGTCGTGCTGTCGTCCACCAGGCCGACGGTGTTCACGGCACACGCGTCCGCCCTCCGGCGGCTCGCGCAGGATCGCGCCGTCTACGCAGCCGGCCGGGGTGCGGACGACCAGACCGTGGCCGAGATCGGCGCACTGGCGCTGCCGGACGACCCGGTACGCGCGGTGGTGGTCCTCGTGGGCGACCTGGCGAAGCTCAGCGACGGCTGGTGAACCGCCCCCGCCATCCTCCTGCCCGAGGGTCTGCCTTGAGGGTCTGCTTGCCTCCGTGCATCAGGGTGATGAGCTGGGCGACCGTGCCGTCGGCCTTGGCATCGCGCGCGAAGGAGGTCAGCAGCATGACCGGCTTGAACTTCTGTCGGGTGATGGCCTTGGCGTAGGTGAACTCCTTGAGCCCGTCCGCGCCATGGATGCGACCGAAGCCCGACTGCCCGACTCCGCCGAAGGGCAGGCCGGGGACCGCAGCGAAGGCGATGACGGAGTTGACCGACGTCATGCCGGAACGGATGCGGCGGGCGATCGACATGCCCTTGTCCTTCGAGAACACCGCTCCGGCGAGGCCGTACTCGGTCGCGTTCGTCAGGCGTACGGCCTCGTCCATGCTCGCGACGGGATTGATCGCGAGGGTCGGACCGAACGTCTCCTCGGTGATCTCGGTGGAGTCCTCGGGCACGTGGGTCAGGATCGTCGGCTGGACGAACCGTTCCCCCACGGCGTCGGCTCCGCCGAGCACCACGTGGGCGCCCTTCGCGATCGCGTCGTCGATGTGGCTCTTGATGACGGCGAGCTGCGAGGGCATCGTGATCGGCCCGATCTGTGCCTGGGAGTCGGCGCCGGCGCGCAGTCCCTTGGCCTGGTCGAGGATCTCGGCCATGAACTCGTCGAAGACGTTCTGGTGCACGTAGACGCGTTCGGTGCCGATGCAGGTCTGCCCCGCGTTGGCCATGCCTCCCCACAGGGCGGCTTCGGCAGCCTTCGACAGGTCGGCGTCCTCGTCGACGATGAGCGAGTCCTTGCCCCCGGCCTCGATGATGACGGGAGTGAGGTTCTCGGCGCAGGCGGCCATGACCTTCTTGCCGGTCTTCCCCGAACCGGTGAAGGCGAGCTTGTCGACCCGCGCGGTGCACAGGGCGTTGCCGGTCTCGCCGAGACCCGTCACGACCTGCAGCACGTCGCGACCGTGCACCACCTCGCTGAAGCTGTCGGCCAGCCACTGGCCCACTCCGGGCGTGTACTCGCTGGGCTTGAACACCACGGTGTTGCCGGCGGCCAGCGCGTAGGCGATCGATCCCATCGGGGTGAAGACCGGGTAGTTCCACGGGCCGATCACCCCGACGACGCCGAGCGGGTGGTACTCGACGGTCGCGGCCTGGTTGGCCATCAGCAGCCCGGACCCGACCTTGTGCGGGCCGAGCACCTTCTCGGCGTGCTTCGCAGCCCAGGCGATGTGGTCGATCGCGAGGATGATCTCGAGCTGGGCGTCGCCGTGCGGCTTGCCGGTCTCGCGGTGGGACAGGTCGGCCAGCTGGGCGAGGCGGCGGGTGATGACGCTGCGCCACGTCAGCAGGTGCTCGGCGCGTTGGGCGAACGACAGGTTGCCCCACCAGTCGGCCGCCTCGCGGGCACGAGCGACGGCGGCGTCGACCTCGGCCTTGCTCGTGACCGGGTGCGTGCCCACGACGTCACCGGTGGCGGGATCGAGGGAGTCGAATGTCCGGGTCGCGCCGGGGGCGGTGGTCGGCTCGAGCGTGGTGCTCATCGGGACTCCTTGATGAGGTCGGCGCACTTCTCGCCGATCATGACGGTCGGCGCGTGGGTGTTGCCCCGCGGGACACGGGGCATGACGGAGGCGTCGGCGACCCTCAGGCCCTCGACGCCGTGGACCTTGAGCTCGGGGTCGACGACGCTGCCCTCCACCGTGCCCATCGCGCAGGTCGCGACGGGGTGGTAGAGCGTCTGACCCAGTCGGCCGATCCCTTCGATGATGTCGTCGTCGGTCGGGTCGGCCGAGGCCGGGACCCACGGCTCGTCGATGTACTTCGCGATCGGGCCCTGGCGCAGGACCTCCAACGCGGTGCGGAACCCCCCGATCATCGCCTCGAGGTCGGCCCGGTCGTCGAAGTAGCCGGGATCGATCTCGGGGTGCCACGTCGGGTCGGCCGAGCGCAGCTTGACGTGTCCCGTGCTCTGGACGTTGACGAGCGTCACGGCCGTCGTCAGTGCGCGCCGGACGGGCTCGTGCATGCCGTTGTCGTAGAAGCCGGTCGGCGCGATGTGCAGCTGGATGTCGGGCAGGTCGAGATCGTCGCGCGACGGGTAGAAGGCTCCCGCCTCCCCGACGTTGGAGCTCAGCGGCCCCTTGCCGGTCGCCTTCCACTTCACCAGGTTGCCCAGCCCCAGCATCTCGGCGAGGTCCGTGGTGTCCTTGGTGTAGCTGAGGACGCCTGACGCGGGGTGGTCCTGCAGCTTCTGGCCGACGCCCGGCGAGTCGACCACGACGTCGATGCCGATCTCACGCAGGTGTGAGCCGGGGCCGATGCCCGAGAGCATCAACAGCTGGGGGCTGTTGATGGCCCCGCCGCTCAGCACGACCTCGGCGTCGGCCCTCGCCACGCAGGCCTCGCCGTTGCGGGTGTACGCCACGCCGACCGCGCGGTTGCCTTCCAGCACGATCCGGGTCACGAACGCCTCCGTGTGCACCGTCAGGTTCGGCCGTTTCGCGGCCGGGTGGATGTAGGCGTCGGCGACGGACCAGCGCCGTCCCTTCCTGGTGGTGACCTGGTAGTGGCCGACGCCCTCCTGCTCGGCACCGTTGAAGTCGTCGTTGCGCTTGAGCCCGGCCGCCACCCCGGCCTCGATGAACGCCGTGCCGAGCTCGTGGTGGTAGGTGCGGTCCTCGACGTGCAGCGGGCCGTCGGTGCCGTGGAGCTCGCCGCCGAGCCGCGTGTTGCCCTCGGCCTTCTTGAAGTAGGGGAGGACGTCGTCGAATCCCCACCCGGTGGCGCCGTACGCGTCTCGCCACTCGTCGTAGTCGCCGTGGTTGCCGCGGATGTAGATCATCGCGTTCATCGAGGAGCATCCGCCGAGGGCCTTCATGCGGGGCCAGTAGGCGCGACGTCCGGCGAGGTGCTTCTGCGGCGTCGTCTCGTAGTTCCAGTCCCACTTGGTCTTGAACAGCATCGAGAACGCCAACGGGATGTGGATGTTGTCGTCGTCGTCGGCCGGTCCCGCCTCCAGGAGCAGCACGCTGACCTGCGGGTCCTCGGTCAGGCGGGCGGCGACGACGCCGCCGGCACTACCCGATCCGATGACGATGTAGTCGAACGTCTCGTCGGCCATGGGCCACCAATCTCCGGGAGTGACGTGGGCCACAAACCTACGGTGGGCATGATCGTGACACAACCGGTGTCAGGGTCGCGGCGGCAGCAGCTTCGACGGTCCTGCGGAATCGGCCTCGCCGCGGTCGACGGCCGCGCCGTGACTGTCGCGCGCGCGCTGCAGCAGCTCCATCAGCGCCGCCTCGTCGTGCACCATCTGCCGGTACTTCGGCCTCAGCGCGAGGATCTGGTCGCGCTCAGCAAGCAGCAGCCCGTAGATCCGCTCCCGCTCCGCAGGGAACTGGGTGTACTCGGAGTCGAGATAGGCGGTGGCGTGACGGCGGGCGTTGCTGATCGCGTTGCGCGCCTTGCCTGCCGGGCTGTAGAGCGAGGCGAGGACAGTGACGAGGAGGACGACGAGGATGACGCTCAGCGAGACGCTCGTGCTGATCTCGGTCACCGGGACCGGTTCACCCTCGTTGATGAAGGGGATGTTGTTCTCGTGCAGCGCGTGCAGGATCAGCTTGATGCCGATGAAGGCGAGGATGGCCGCCAACCCGTAGGAGAGGTAGATCAACCGGTCCAGCAGACCCTCGATCAGGAAGAACAGCTGGCGCAGCCCGAGCAGCGAGAACGCCACGGCGGTGAAGATCAGGTAGGTGTCCTGCGTCAGGCCGAAGATGGCCGGGATCGAGTCGAGGGCGAAGAGGACGTCGGTTCCGCCGATGGCCACCATGACCAGCAGCATCGGGGTCATGGCCCGCTTGCCCTCGTGGACGGTGAAGAGCTTGTCGCCGTCGTAGTGGTCGGTGGTGTGGAAGACCTTGCGCGAGAGCCTGACCACGACGTTGTCGGCGGTCTCGGACTCGTCGTCGTCGGACTTCAGCATGTTCCCCGCAGTGAGGATGAGGACGAGGCCGAAGAGGTAGAAGACCCAGGCGAAGGTGTTGATGAGCGCGGCGCCGAGGAAGATGAAGCCGGTGCGTGCCACCAGCGCGAAGACGATGCCGAACAGCAGCACCTTCTGCTGGTCCTCGCGGGGGACCCGGAAGCTGGCCATGATGATGAGGAAGACGAACAGGTTGTCGACCGAGAGTGCCTTCTCGGTGATGTAGCCCGCGAAGTACTGCCCACCTGGGGTGGCACCGCCGAACACCAGGACGCCGAGGCCGAACGCGATCGCGATGCCGACGTACAGCGATGACCAGATCGCCGCCTCGCGCAACGTGGGCACGTGGGCCTTGCGCACGTGGAAGTAGAAGTCGAAGAGCAGCAGGCCCACGATGCCGGCGATCGTCAGCCCCCACGTGAGGGGAGAAACATCCATGCTCAGTCCTGGTCCTCGGGGACGGATTGCGGGGCCGGGCGTGGATCAGCGGTAGTTGGTGAACTGCACCGCGAACTCGTAGTCCTGCGACTTCACCAGCTGCTGGACCGCCTGGAGGTCGTCGCGCTTCTTCGACGAGACCCGCAGCTCCTCGCCCTGCACCTGGGCCTTGACGCCCTTGGGGCCCTCGTCGCGGATCAGCTTGGAGATCTTCTTGGCGTCCTCGGAGGTGATGCCCTCCTTGAGCGTGATGTCGATCTTGGAGACCTGGCCGGACTGGCGCGGCTCGGAGGCGTCGAGGATCTTCAGGCTCTGGTCGCGCTTGATCAGCTTGTCCTGGAAGACGCTGAGCACGGCGCTGGCGCGGTCGTCGGCGGACGCGGTGATCTCGATGGCCTTCTCGCCCTTCCACTCGATCGCCGCACCCGTGCCCTTGAAGTCGAACCGGGTGGCGATCTCGCGGGCCGCCTGGCTCAGTGCGTTGTCGACCTCCTGGCGGTCCAGCTTGCTCACGATGTCGAAGCTCGAGTCAGCCATGTGTGTGCCTCCTTCTTGGGGCTGCCGGGTGCCCCCGGCGATTCGTAGCGGTGTCCGTGCCTTGCTATTGTTCCGCACGGCCCGGCAGGTTGCCCGAGCGGCCAAAGGGAGCTGACTGTAAATCAGCCGGCAACGCCTACAGAGGTTCGAATCCTCTACCTGCCACTGGATGGATGTCGAAGTCCAGTCGCGAGACCCCCGCACAGTGTGCGGGGGTCTCGTCGTTCTGCGGCCCTCCTTGACCGCGTGGCCCGCGTCTGCGTGACTTCCCGGGTGAGTGAGCTCTCGTCCTCGATACCGGCCGGGCCCAGCGATGACTGGCTGGACGCGGAGTGTCGGCGCCTCCTCGACTTCGGCCGCAGGATCGCCCATCCCGCCGGCGGTGCGGCCTGGCTCGACGACACCGGGGCGCCCGACCTCGCTCACCCGGTGCACACCTGGATCACCAGCCGCACCGTGCACGTGTACGGACTGGGTGCCCTCCTCGGCGTGGAGGGATGTACGCCGATCGCGGCCGCGGCACTCGACGGCCTGCGCACGACCCTGCGCGACGACGAGCACGGAGGCTGGTTCGGTGCCGTCGATGCCGCAGGAGCGCCCGTCGGCACCGCCAAGTCCTGCTACGACCATGCCTTCGTGATGCTGGCCGCGTCCACTGCCGTCGCGGCCGGACTGCCCGGCGCCGACGACCTCCTGGCCGAGGCGACCCGGGTCTTCGAGGAGCACTTCTGGGACGAGCGGACCGGTCGGGTCATCGACGAGTGGGACCGGGACTGGGCCACCCCCGCGCCCTACCGCGGGCTCAACGCGGCGATGCACTCCGTCGAGGCGATGCTGGCCGTGGGTGACGCGACCGGCGAGCGCGTCTGGCACGAGCGCGCAGGCAGGATCTCGGAGTTCGCCGCCGGGCTCGCGGCGTCGTACGACGGCCGGCTGCCGGAGCACTTCGGTCCGGACTGGTCGGCCGACCTCGAGCTCAACCGGGACCGTCCCGACGACCCCTTCAAGCCGTTCGGCGCGACGGTCGGCCACGGCCTCGAGTGGTCGCGCCTCCTGCTCCACGTCGAGGCCACTCTGGGCGAGGGGGCGCCCGCGGGTCTCCTCGACGCGTCCCGGCTGCTCTTCGACCGCGCTGTCGCCGACGGCTGGCACGTCGACGGTGCGCCGGGCTTCGTCTACACCACCGACTGGGACGGCGTGCCGGTCGTGCGGGAGCGGATGCACTGGGTGGCGGCCGAGGGCATCGCCGCTGCGGCGGCCCTGCACCGACGTACGGGCGAACCGCTCCACGCGGAGCGGTACGCCGAGTGGTGGGGCTACGTGGTCGACCACCTCCAGGACCTCGAGCAGGGCTCGTGGCACCACGAGCTCGATGCCACGAACCGTCCCCGGGCGACTGTCTGGCCGGGCAAGCCGGACCTCTACCACGCCGTCCAGGCCACCCTCCTCCCGCGACTCCCGCTGACCCCGGGTCTCGCCCGAGCGGTGGCCTCGGGCGGGCTCACGTGAACACCGGCATGATGGGGTCCATGACGGACGCACAGCCACGGGTGCTCGTCGTCGGCGAGGCTCTCGTCGACGTGGTGCCGGACAGCAATGGTGACCCCCGCGACCTGCCCGGCGGCAGCCCCGCCAACGTCGCGATCACCCTGGGCCGGCTCGGCCGGGACGTCCGGCTGGTGACGGTGCTGGGCAACGACGTACGCGGCGAGCTCGTCCGCACCTGGCTGGAGGCGAGCCGCGTGACGGTGCTCGCCCAGGAGTCCGGCAGCGGACGTACGTCCAGCGCGGCCGTCACGCTCGACGAGTCGGGCGCTGCGACCTACGACTTCGACCTGGCCTGGGACCTGGGCGACGTCCCGCAGGAGGACTGCGACGTGCTGCACGTCGGCTCCATCGCGACGGTGCTCGCGCCCGGTGCCGACGTCGTGCTGGAGGCGGTCCGCACACACCACGGCCGGGCCCTGGTGTCGCTGGACCCCAACGCCCGGCCCGCCCTCACGCCCGACCGGGCCGCTGCGGCCGCCCGGGTGGAGGAGCTGGTCGGTCTCTCCGGCGTGGTCAAGGTCAGCGACGAGGACCTGGAGTGGCTGTTCCCCGAGCACGACCCCGTCGCGACGGCCACGCGCTGGGCGACCTTGGGGCCGGGCCTGGTCGTGGTCACCCGCGGCGGCGACGGAGCGGTCGCCGTACGCCCCGACGGCACCGCCCTGGAGGTGCCGGGAGTCCCCGTCGAGGTGGCCGACACGGTCGGTGCCGGCGACACCTTCAGCGGGGTCCTGATCGACACGCTGCTCGCCCTCGGCGTCAGCGGCGCCGGTGGTGTCGATGCCCTGCGCGCGCTCACTGACCGCGACATCCTCGAGGTCGTGACGACCGCCGCGATCGGTGCCGCGGTCACCGTGTCCCGTCCGGGCGCGGACCCGCCCGACCGGGCCGAGCTGACGGCCGCGCTCGGCGGTGCCGGCGCGGGCGAGGAGTGAGCGCCGAGCAGATCCACGACATCGGCAGGCGACGGGCCTGGGTGATCTGGCTCGTCGGGCTCGCCGTCTACGTCCTGGCGGTCTTCCACCGCAGCTCGCTCGGCGTCGCCGGCATCATCGCGAGCGAGCGGTTCCACATCAGCGCCACCAGCCTGGCGACGTTCACGGTGCTCCAGCTCGTCGTGTACGCCGGCATGCAGGTGCCGGTGGGCGTCCTGCTCGACCGCTACGGATCGCGCGCGATGCTGGTCTGCGGCCTGGTGCTGATGACGGCAGGGCAGCTCGGTTTCGCCTTCGCCGAGTCCTTCCCGACCGCCGTGGCGTCGCGAGCGGTCGTCGGCGCGGGCGACGCGATGGTCTTCGTCAGCGTGATCCGGCTCGTCACCGCCTGGTTCCTCGTGCGGCAGGGTCCGATGGTCACCCAGCTGACGGGCCTGACCGGTCAGCTCGGCGCCATCGCTGCTGCGGGACCGCTGTCCTACCTCCTGCACGAGCTGGGATGGACCAGGGCCTTCGCGCTGACCTCCAGCATCGGCGTCGTGCTGCTGGTCGCCGTGCTCGCCCTGGTGAAGGACTCGCCGTACCGCCGGGAAGAGGCGGTGGCGATCAAGCTCCGCGCACTGGCGCAGTCCGTCCGCACGGTCTGGGGCAACCCCGGCACCCGACTGGGGATGTGGTCCCACTTCACCTCGCAGTTCTCCGTCACCGTGTTCGCGCTGCTGTGGGGCTATCCGTTCCTGGTGCAGGGGCTGGGTTGGACGCCGCGCGGTGCCAGCACGCTGCTGATGGCGATGACGGCATGGGCAGTGGTGAGCGGTCTGGTCCTGGCGCGGCTGGTGGGGCGGCTGCCCTTCTACCGCTCATGGATCGTCGTCGGCGTGGTCATCGCGATGGTGGTGCCGTGGACCGCGGTGCTGTTGTGGCCGGGGGCGGCGCCGGACGCGCTGGTGGTCGTGATGGCCTTCGCCACCGCCAGCGGCGGCCCCGCCTCCATGGTGGGGTTCGACCTGGCGCGCTCCTTCACTCCCGCTCACGCCATCGGCCGTGCCAACGGGCTGGTCAACATCGGTGGCTTCACCGCCTCGCTGCTCACCATGGCCCTGATCGGCGTGGTGCTCGACCTGTCCGAGCCGCGCGGGATGAGCGCCTACACGCTCGGCGACTTCAAGCTCGCGATGTCCGTGCAGTACCTCTTCTGGGGTCTCGGTGTCGGTCAGACGCTGCGCTACCGCCGCCGCGGGCTGGCCCACCTGGACCGGGTGCACCCGGGCTCGGTCGAGCAGCTGAGGGCCGGGCGGCCGTTCGTCCATCCGGGCATCGGCACCGAGGGCGTCTAGCCCGACCGCATCCCGCCCTCCGCCGCTGGCCCCCTGGTGATGAACTTCCACTCGAGCGAGTGGAACTCCAGGACCGGTACGAGCCGTTCACGCTCAGCCCCGGATGAACTTCCACTCGTAGGAGTGGAAATCCATTCCAGCGCAGCCAGCGCGAGCGGACGGCGGGCTGGGAAGGAGCGGAGCGGGCTCGACCTCAGCCGATCGCGCCGTCCCCGTCGGAGTCGAGGTCGCCCGTCGGGTCGGCGGCCAGCTCGTCGTCGAGGAAGGCTCCACCGACCGGCTCGCCCTGCCAGGAGACCAGGCGCCAGCCGTCGTACGGATCGCCGTCCAGCACGATGAGGGCGGTGTTGTGCAGCGGCGTCGTGACCGGGGGTGCGTCCGGCGAGGGGAGCATCCGCGTCGAGGTCCACGTCCGCAGCGCGGCGCCGTGGCTCACGATCAGGGCCGCGGAGTGCCCGGCCTCGACGATGCGGTGCACTGCTGCGTCGTAGCGGTGCAGGAACTCCTCGCCGGTCTCGGCTCCGGGCATCCGGACGTCGATCCTGCCCTCGAGCCAGGTCGCGACCGTGGAGATGTAGCCGTGGACGGCGTCGTGGTCGTTGCGCATCTCGAAGTCGCCGGCCTGGATCTCCTCCAGTCCTGCGAGCTGCGCTGGAGGCAGGGCACGCTGCTGCGAGGTCGGGGACGCCGTCTGGTGGGTGCGCACCCGGCTCGAGACGTAGATCGCGTCGAGGCTCTCCGGGCCCAGCGCCCGCGCCGCCGCCGCGGCCTGGGCGTGGCCCAGAGTGGTGAGCTCGAGACCGGGATCGGCCGTGTCGAGCTCGCCCGAGACGTTGGCATGGGTCTGGCCGTGGCGCATCAGCAGCAGTCGCAAGGGAGGTCCTCAGGGTCGGGCTAGTCGTTGAACTGAGAGGTCTTGGACGAGGCCAGCTCGCGCGCCTGCTCCAGCGGGACGCCTTCCAGGGCCTCGGTGACGTCGGAGCCCACGTGGCTGACCTCGGTGCCCCGCTCGAGCGGGACGAGGGTGTGCACGAGCCGGTCGTCGTAGGCGTGCACCATCGTGAAGGCCTGCGCGCCGTCGACGCCGGAGACGAACCGGTCGACCGGTGCCGGGTCGCTGGTGTAGCAGCTGGCCGAGGCCACCGACACGGGTACGCCGGCGAAGGTCGACCAGGTCGTCAGGTGCAGGTGACCGGCCAGGATGGCGCGGACGTCGGTTCCGGCGATGACGTCGGCGAGCGCCTGCTGGTCGTGCAGCTCCACCAGCTCGGCGGCGCGCAGCATCGGCAGCGGGAGCGGCGGGTGGTGCATCGCGAGCAGGGTGCCGTGCTCGGCCGGGGTGGCCAGCACGTCGGCCAGCCAGGCCAGCTGCTCGGGTCGGAGCTCGCCGTGGTGGTAGCCGGGCACGCTGGTGTCGAGCGCGACGATCCGCAGCCCGTCGACCTCGTGCACGCGGTCCTGGAAACCGTCGTCGTCGGAGTCGAACAGCCCGCTGGCGAAGGGACCACGCTCGTCGTGGTTGCCCATCGTCCAGATGACGACGGCTCCCATCTCGGCAGCCGCCGGCTCGACGATAGAGCGCAGGGTCGCGTACGCGTCGGGCTCGCCCTGGTCCGCGAGGTCCCCGGTGAAGACCAGCGCCTGGGGTGCAGGACGTACGGCGGCCAGCCGGTCCATCGCCCGACGGAGGTTGGCGACGTTGTCGATGACACCGTGGTGCAGACCGCCTCCACCGATCACGTGGGGGTCGGACAGGTGCGCGACGGCATGCCGCGGGGCGGCGTACTGGCCGAGCTGCTTCACGTGCGCCAGCCTAGGCCCGCTCAGCGTGCCGCGAGGATGCGCCCGGTGACCTCGCCGAGCGAGATGCGCCCACCGCTGGTGCCCGGGGCGGAGTAGCGCAGCGTCACCTCGTCGCCGTCCTCGAGGAAGGTCCGCTCGCGACCGGCGACCGTGAAGGGCTCCTTGCCGCCCCAGGACAGCTCCAGCAGCGATCCGCGCTGCCCCGCGTCGGGACCGGACACCGTCCCCGACCCCCAGAGGTCCCCGGTGCGGACGCTGGCGCCGTTGACCGTGGTGTGGGCCAGCATCTGGGCCGGCGACCAGTACATGGTGCGGTACGGCGGACGGGCGACGACCTCGCCGTCGAGCACCACCTCGACCTCGATGTCGAGCCCGGCGGGACCGTCGACCCGCAGGTAGTCGAGCACCTCCGGGTCGTCCTGGCCGGGCAGCTCGGTCCAGGCGGCGTCGAGAGCGGCCAGGGGGGTGACCCAGGCGCTGATGGAGGTGGCGAACGACTTGCCGAGGAACGGGCCCAGCGGGACGTACTCCCAGGCCTGGATGTCGCGCGCCGACCAGTCGTTGAGCCCCACCACGCCGAACGTGTGCCGCGCGAAGTCGGCCGTGGTCACGCGATCACCCATCACCGAGGGGACGCCCACGACGAAGCCAAGCTCGGCCTCGATGTCGAGGCGCTGGGACGGGCCGTACGTCGGCAGGTCGTCGTTCGGCGCCTTGCGCTGCCCGCACGGTCGCACCACGTCGGTCCCGGAGACCACTACCGTGCCGGAGCGGCCGTGGTAGCCGACCGGAAGGTTCTTCCAGTTGGGCAGCAGCGGCTCCTGGTCGGGTCGGAACATCCGGCCGACGTTCGACGCGTGGTGCTCGGAGGCGTAGAAGTCGACGTAGTCGCCGACGGTGAACGGCATCAGCATGGTGACCGAGTCGACCGGGACCAGCGCCGGCTCGACGAGGTCGCGCTCGGTCTGGTCGGTCAGGAGCCCGGTGACCCAGGCCCGGGTGGAGTCCCAGACCGCCGGGCCGGCCGCCATGAAGGGGTTGAGCGAGGGCTGGTCGAACAACGCGTGCGTGTCCACCATGTCGGCGGCCGCGACGACGCTCAGGTCGAGCGCGTGGTCGCCGATGCGGACCGCCACGCGAGGGTCCTCCCCGCAGCGGGCGAGCACACCGAAGGGGAGGTGGTCGATGTCGAACCCGGACCCGGCGGCGCCGGGGACCCAGGTCTGGGCGGTCTGGTGGTGGGGGGTGGTCATGCGTGCTCCGCTCTGCCGGGGGAGACGAGTCCCAGGGCGATCAGGTCGTCGAGGGGTTCGGTCACCGAGCACGAGCCGAACGAGGTGAACCAGCGGCGTGCCGAGGAGGTGTCGCCGGAGGCCAGTGCACGGCCGTCGCGCTGCTCCAGCGCCTCGACCGCGTCGGCGGACGATCCGCCGTCCCACAGCACCCGGGTCGCGGCCATGACGTTGAGGAAGCCGTGGGAGCCGCCGCCCTCGGGGTCGTGGCGCACGGCGCGGTGCAGGCCGGCAGTCGCCTTGAAGCGGGTCTCCCGGTCGAGGGCCGCGTCGATCCACGCGGCGACCGTGCCCGAGTCGGGGATCAGGTCGTGGTCGACGTGGCCGAGCCGGAGCTTGAGCCGGTGCCCGCACGCGGCCACCTCGTCGGCCGCGGCGAGCCAGGCGGCGGTCGGGGGACCGGGGATCTCGATGAAGACCGGAACCTCGACGTCGGCTGCGCGTGCCGCCGCGTCGATGCGTCGTACGTTGCCGACGGGGTCGTCCGGGTCGCGCACCGCGACCTCGAGCCCGGCGACCCGGAGGTCCTTGCGGGCGGCCAGGGCTGCGACGCCCTCGACCGCACCGGCTCCGGTGGTCAGGACGACGGAGACCGGCAGGCCGGTGGGGACGGAGCCGAGGTGGGTGTCGGTGACGACGAAGGACCCGACGAACTCGGCGTACCACTCGGCGCCGCGGTCGGCATAGGCCTCCAGGGCCTGCGACAGATCGGCGTTGCCGGGCGGGAAGATCGCGGCGTCGTCGACGAGGCCGCGCCACTGGTCGGGCCACGGGGTGGGATCGGCAGGTGCAGGACTGGTAGGCACGGGACTACTCTAGCCACCAGATATCGGACGCTCGTGTCCGGTGATCGGACGATTGGAGCGCACTGATGGCCCACTACCGAGCACTCGGCCGATTGCCCCGCCAGCGGCACACCCAGCTGCGCGACGACGACGGCCACCTGTTCCGCGAGGAGCTGATGGGGGAGGAGGGCTTCTCGTCCGACTCCTCCCTGCTCTACCACCGCGGCGTGCCGAGCGCGATCACCGACAGCCAGGTGTGGGAGCTGCCCGACCAGACGCGTACGCCCAACCACCCGCTCAAGCCGCGCCACCTCAAGCTGCACGACCTCTTTCCCGAGGGGGCGGGCGCCGGAGCGTGCCCCGTCGAGGGTCGCCGGATGATCCTCGGCAACAACGACGTCCGCATCGGCTACGTCCTCACCGGCACCGAGCCGTCCCCGATCTACCGCAACGCCATCGGCGACGAGTGCGTCTACGTCGAGTCCGGCACGGGCACCGTCGAGACCGTGTTCGGGGTCGTGCCCTACCGCTCCGGCGACTACGTCCTGATCCCCCGCGCGACCGACCACCGTTGGGTCCCCGCCGAGGCGTCGCGGCTCTACGCGGTCGAGGCCAACAGCCACATCCACCCGCCCAAGCGCTACCTGTCGCGCTTCGGCCAGTTCCTCGAGCACGCGCCCTACTGCGAGCGCGACCTCCACGGCCCGACCGAGACCTTCCAGGCCGACGGCACGGACGTCGAGGTGCTGGTCAAGCACCGCACCAGCGCCGGGATCGTCGGCACCCGGCTGACCTACGCCACCCATCCGTTCGACGTGGTCGGCTGGGACGGCTGCCTCTACCCCTACACGTTCAACATCGAGGACTACATGCCGATCACCGGCAAGGTCCACCAGCCGCCGCCGGTCCACCAGGTCTTCGAGGGGTGGAACTTCGTGATCTGCAACTTCCTGCCGCGCAAGGTCGACTACCACGACCTCGCCATCCCGGTGCCCTACTACCACTCCAACGTCGACTCGGACGAGGTCATGTTCTACGTCGGTGGCGACTACGAGGCGCGCAAGGGATCGGGCATCAACGTCGGCTCGATCAGCCTGCACCCCGGCGGTCACGCCCATGGTCCGCAGCCCAGCGCGATCGAGGCGAGCCTGGGTGCGGACTACTTCGACGAGTCGGCGGTCATGGTCGACACGTTCGCCCCGCTCGAGCTCGGCGAGGGCGGGCTCGCCGTCGAGGACCCGGCGTACGCCTGGACCTGGGCCGGTCGCGGGCCTGACGCCGAGGGCGGCGACGGCGGTCCTGCGGTGTTCAGCAACTCCTAGGTCGTGATGCACGACCACCCGCGCCGAGGTGGTCTGATGGCCGGCGTGACGACGGGGGAGCAGGCGGAGCAGAAGACGCTCTCGCCCCGCGCCGTGGCGCTGATCCCGTTCGTGCTGGCGATGCTCTCGATGATCGGCCCGTTCAGCATCGACACCCCGTTCCCCGCCTTCGCCCAGATGGGCGACGCGCTCGACGTGTCCTCCGGCGAGCTCCAGCTCGTCGTGACCGCCTACATGCTGGCGTTCGCATCGATGAGCCTGTTTCACGGGCCGCTCTCCGACGCCATCGGCCGGCGACCGGTGATCATGGGCTCCCTGGTCGTGTACGCCGCCGCGTCCGCCGCCTGCGCCTTCGCGCCGACCCTCGAGTGGCTGCTCGTGGGCCGGGTGGCCCAGGGGTTGGCGGCCGGTGGCTCGACGATCGTGAGCCGGACCGTGATCCGGGACCTCTTCGACGGCCCGCAGGCCCAGCGGATGATGAGCCAGGTCGCTGTCATCTTCGGCATGGCGCCCGCGATCGCGCCCATCGTGGGCGGGCTGCTGATCCAGGTCGGCCCGTGGCAGACGGTGTTCTGGTTCATGTCCGCGCTGGCCCTGGTGCTCATCATCGTCTCGGTGGTCCTGCTGCCTGAGAGCCACCCGCCCGAGCGCCGCGTGCCGTTGCGCGTCGGCGAGATCTTCCGCGGGCTGGGCGAGGTCATGGTGGTGCCGGCCTTCCACCGGATGACCTGGGCGGCGACCCTGGTCTTCGCCGCCCAGTTCCTCTACATCGGCGGAGCCTCGATCTTCGTGGTCGACCTGCTCGGTCAGGGTGAGCTCGACTTCTGGAAGCTCTTCGTCCCGATGATCGGCGGCATGGTCGTCGGGTCCCTGACCAGCGGTCGCTTCGGTCGTACCGTCACCAGCTCGCAGCTGGTGACCCTCGGCTACGCAGTGAGCACGGTCGGCGCCGTGATCGGCGTCCTCGTGGCTCTGACCCCGGCCGGCGCGGTGCTGCCGTGGGCCGTCATCGGCATCTCGTTCGTCGCGTACGGCAACGGGCTGGCGTTCCCCAACATCCAGCTGCTGATGCTCGACCTCGTGCCCGCTCGCCGCGGCGCGGTGATGTCGGCGTCGTCCTTCGTGACCCTGGTCGTCAACGCGGTCAGTGCGGCCGTGCTCGCGCCGTACGCCGGCCGCTCGGTGCTCGGCTTCGCAGTCGCGGCTGCCGCCTGTGTCCTCCTCGGCTGGGCCTTCTGGCAGTGGCACCGCGTCGTCGCACGTCGCGCCCTCGCCCTCGCCCTCTCGGGATAGTCCGCATCAAAAATCTGGTCCGGTGGCCGGGTGCACCAGACATTTGATGCGGACTATCGGCCCTGAGCCGCGCGGCAGCCCGGCCCTGATCCGGCTCAGGACGTCCAGGCCCGCCACAGCGCGGCGTACTCGCCGTCGAGGTCGACCAGCTCGTGGTGGCTGCCGAGCTCGGCGATCCGCCCGTCGATGACCACCGCGATGCGGTCGGCGTCGTGCGCGGTGTGGAGGCGGTGGGCGATCGCCACGACGGTGCGGCCCTCGAGGAGGTTGTTCATCGACCCCTCGAGCGTCCGGGCGGTCCGCGGGTCGATGAGGGAGGTGGCCTCGTCGAGCACCAGCGTGTGCGGGTCGGCGATGATCAGCCGGGCCAGGGCGACCTGCTGGGCCTGTGCCGGGGTGAGCGCGTAGCGGCCGGAGCCGATCATCGTGTCGAGGCCCTGCGGCAGGCGCTCGACCCAGAGCAACGACCCGACCGCGCTCAGTGCCTCGCGGACGGCGTCGTCGTCGGAGTCCTCGCGGGCCAGGACGATGTTGTCGCGCACGGACCCGATGAAGACGTGGTGCTCCTGGGTGACGAGCGCGACCTCGGTGCGCAGCACCTCCAGCGGCAGGTCGACGAGATCGACGCCTCCGACCCTCGCCGATCCGGTCCGCGGGCGGTTGATGCCCGACAGCAGGCGGCCGAGGGTCGACTTGCCCGAGCCGCTGGGCCCCACGATGGCCAGCCGTTCGCCGGGGCCGAGCCGGAGGTCGACGCCGTGCAGGACGTCGTGCCCCTCGCGGTAGGCGAAGCGGAGGTCCGCAGCCAGGAGGTCGGTGCCGTCCGGCAGGCGGTCCCCGGGCACGCGGTCGGGCCTGACCTCCGCGATCCCGAGCAGCCGGCTGGTGGACGCCGCTCCGACCTGGAGCCGGTCGACCTCGCCGATCAACCGGTCGAGGGGATCGGCCAGCGCCTCGACGTAGAGGACGGCTGCGGTGATCTGCCCGAGGTCGACCCAGCCCCGGGAGTAGGCGTAGGCACCGACGAGCAGGGTGATCACGCGCGGCGTCTGGAACGCGAAGTTGAGGGCGGCGAAGAGGATGTTGCGCAACGACATCGTGTAGCGCTCGGCCTGGGCCGACACCTCGATGTCGCCGTCGCCGGCGCGGACCCGCACGCCGGAGAGGCCCAGGGACTCGACGGTGCGCGCCCCCTCGACCGTCTCCGTGAGGGTGGTGTTGATGCGGGAATAGGTGGCGCCCTCGTTGATGTAGCCCTTCGGCGCCCGCTGGAGGTAGGTGCGCACCGCCCAGCCCGACGTGGCGAAGGTGAGCAGGGCGGGAACGGCGAGGACCACGGAGTTCAGCAGCATGGCGCCGATCGACAGGACCACCGTCAACAGCGAGATGATCGCCATCGGCACGCCGAACTGCACCGAGCGACTCATGGTCCCGACGTCGCGGGTGACTCGGGTGACGAGGTCGCCGGTGCTGGCGCCCTCGACCGCCCCGAGCGGGAGTCGGAGGATCGTGCGCACGATGAACTCGCGCGCGGTCGACAGGAGGTCCTGGCCGAACAGGGTCGAGGTCCGCTGCGCGAGGAACGTGAACGCCGCCTGCGCCAGCACCACGGCGATGATGACGAGGGCGAGCTGACCGAGTGGGCGGCCGGCGCCGTCGACGGTGGTGTTGACCAGCTCGCCGAGCAGGCGCGGCACCACCAGCCCGGCCCCGGCGGCGAGCGCGTTGAGCACGACGAGCGCCGCGAAGGCCTTGCGACGGCTCGTCAGGAGGTCGCGGAAGAACGCCAGCACCTCGCGGTTGCCGGCCACCGGCCACCCTCGCTCGGGGTTGCGGGACGCGGTGTAGGTGTCCTCGGCGCGCTGGCGGCGCACGTCGTGGCGTTGCCAGAACGCCTGCGCCCGCTCGCGCCGCGATCCGTGCGCCGGCGGGACCAGCTCCGGCGGGACGGCCGGCGGGTCGACGGTGCGGTCGCGCCACGTGTCGGAGGACGTCGCGAGAAGATCGGTCACGAGGACACCTCCTCGTCGGCGTCGTCCAGTGACCTGATCACGACGTCGCGGTAGGCGGCGTCGTTCTCGAGGAGGTCGGCGTGCTCGCCCTCGGCGACGACCAGGCCGTCCTGGAGGAGCACGACCCGGTCGGCGTGGTGCAGCCAGAGCGGGGACACCGTGCACACCACGGTCGTCCGGCCCCGGCGGAGGTCTGCGACGCGCTCGGCGATGCGGGCCTCGGTGTGGGCATCGACGGCCGACGTCGGGTCGACCAGCACCAGGACCGGTGCGTCGGCCGCAAGCGCCCGCGCCAGCACGACCCGCTGACGCTGGCCGCCCGAGAGACCACGACCGCGCTCGTCCAGCTGGCCCTGCCAGCCCTCCGGCAGCGCGTCGTAGACGTCCTCGGCGTTGGCCACGCGCAGCGCCGTCTCGGCCTGCTCGCGGGTCAGCCGGCCGTGCGGGTCGATGGCGTCCTGCAGAGTGCCGGCGAAGAGGCTGCTGCCGGTGTCGCTGACGAGCACCTGGCGTCGTACGTCGTCGAGCCGGGCCGCCGACAGGTCGACGCCACCCAGGCGCACGCCCCAGAGCCGCGTCGCGGCCTCCTCGTCGCGGGCGGCGATCCGCTCCCGGAGGCGCTCACGGTCGGCGCGGGCCCGGCGGGCGGCGCGGCCCTTGAGCGTCTCGCAGTCGTCCTCGCCCACCGGGTCGGTGTCGGGCGGGAGGTAGCGGCCGAGGCGGTCGGCCAGCGCCGAGCTCTGCTCGGGCACGGCGCTGACCACCACGGTCAGCTGGCCCGGGTGGGCGGTGAACCCGGTGAGGTCGTCGACCATCTCCCGACGGCCGTCGAGCGGCAGCGGGTCGGCGGGCTCACGCCAGGGCGGTCGCTGCTCGAAGATCGCGATCGCCCGTCGGGCGCTCACCAGGGCCCGGGTGGACTTCTGGGCGAGCTCGAAGAACGTGCGGATCGGACCGACCATGAAGAGTCCGTAGCCCAGGAAGGTCACCAGCTGCCCCACCGTCAGGTCGCCGGCCTGGACCTGACGGGTGCCGAGCCAGACCAGGCTGACGAGGAAGACCCCGGAGAACAGCACGCCCACGGCCTCGACCGCGGCCTGCCAGATGCCCGAGGAGACGCCGGCCCGGCGGGCGCGCTGCGACTGGTCGGCGTAGTTGCGTCCGAATGTCTCCTCCCCGCCGATGCCGCGCAGGATGCGCAGCCCGGCCACGATGTCGGTGGCCATCGAGGTGAGCTCGGAGTTGCGGCTGCGCTCGACCTGCTGGCGGCGGTGCAGTGGTCGCAGCAGCGGCAGCGCGGCACCCAGGAGCACCGGTGCGGCGACCAGCACGAGCACGCCGAGCTGCCACGACATGGACAGGACGATCGCCGCGACGGTCAGGTAGGAGACGAGCTGCGCGACTGCCCGCGCCAGGATCTCGGTCAGCGCGCCGAACTCGTCGGAGTCGCTCGAGGCCACGCTGAGCACCTCGCCCGTGGGGGAGCGGCGCGGCAGGACGTGGCCCATCTGGGCGATCTTGCGGGTGACCATCTGCGTGGTGCCGTAGAGGCTGATCAGCCAGCTGCGCACCACGAGGGTGTGGAAGACGACCCCGAAGACCCCGCCGACGACCACCACGCCGAACATCACGCCGGCCCACGCCAGTAGGGCGTTGCGCG
Organism: uncultured Actinomycetota bacterium; assembly: GCA_963843815.1. Lineage (GTDB taxonomy): Bacteria > Actinomycetota > Actinomycetes > Propionibacteriales > Nocardioidaceae > Nocardioides. The sequence goes on from CAWJLX010000010.1 coordinate 663,646, forward strand.
ACTCGGCGAGGATGCCCTCGTCCACGGCCCGGCCGAAGATGTAGGGACCGAACGTCAGGGGCAACAGCCACAGCAGGCCGGCCAGGGTCGACAGCGCGATGACCTGCCACTGCTGGCGCAGCAGCCACCTCAGGAACGCCGCAGGCGACCGGGTGTCGGGTGCCGGAGTGGGTGCGTCGTCGGAACCGGAGAAGAACGTCGCGATCCGGGGTGGGAAGTCCTGCATGGCGGGGGAAGCCTATGTGCCCGCACCGTCACACCACGAAGCATTAAACGACTCTGGCGTGCGCCGGGCGGGCACGTCCACGCCACCCGGTGCACGCGTCATGCCGTTCGGGGCAGGATGGGCACGTGAGCCGATTCACCTCCGACCTGGTCAAGCGCCTGCGCGGCGTGCCGAGCACCGACATCGACGAGGACGACGTCGACGTGGACGGCGCGGCACATGCCTCGGCAGGTGTCACGGGCGTGGCTGTGGCCATGCGCCGCGCGGTGGGCCAGATGGGACCGGTGCGCGCCCGGCGGGCGCTGACGAAGCTCAACCAGGTCGACGGCTTCGACTGCCAGGGCTGTGCCTGGCCGGACCCCGAGGCCGGACACCGCCACGTCGCCGAGTTCTGCGAGAACGGCGCCAAGGCGGTCGCCGAGGAGGCCACCAAGGAGCTGCTCGACCGGGAGTTCTTCGCCCAGCACTCGGTCGCGGAGCTGTCGGAGAAGTCGGAGTACTGGCTGGGCAAGCAGGGCCGGATCACCGAGCCGATGGTCCTGCGACCCGGCTCCTCCCACTACGAGCCGGTCTCCTGGGAAGAGGCGTACGCCACCATCGCCCGGCACCTGCAGCGCCTCGAGTCGCCCGATCAGGCGGTCTTCTACACCTCCGGCAAGGTCTCCAACGAGGCTGCGTTCGTCTACCAGCTCTTCGTCCGCTCCTTCGGGACCAACAACCTGCCCGACTGCTCCAACATGTGCCACGAGTCGAGCGGCACCGCGCTGGTCGAGACGATCGGCATCGGCAAGGGTTCGGTGAGCCTCGAGGACGTGCACCGCGCGGAGCTGGTGGTGATCGTGGGACAGAACCCCGGCACCAACCACCCCCGCATGCTCAGCGCCCTCGAGGAGGCCAAGGCCAACGGCGCCCGGATCATCTCCGTCAATCCCCTCAAGGAGGCGGGGCTCGTCCGCTTCAAGAACCCGCAGAAGGTCCGCGGGGTCGTCGGCGGCGGCGTCGAGCTCGCCGACCTCCACCTGCCTGTGCGCATCAACGGCGACCTCGCCCTCTTCCAGGCCATCGGGTCGCTGCTGGTGGAGTGGGACGCGCTCGACCGCGACTTCCTCGCCACCCACGCCACCGGCTTCGAGGAGTACGCCGCCCACGTGGCCGACCTCGACTGGGACCTGGTCGAGCGGGCCACCGGCCTCACCCGGGCCCAGATCACCGAGGCCGCCACCTACTTCCGTGACTCCGCCGCCACCGTCACCTGCTGGGCGATGGGCATCACCCAGCACCGCAACTCCGTCGGCACCATCAAGGAGATGGTCAACGTCGCCCTCCTGCAGGGCAACATCGGCAGGCCCGGGGCAGGTCTGTGCCCGGTGCGCGGCCACTCCAACGTGCAGGGCGACCGCACGATGGGCATCTGGGAGCGGGTCCCCGACCACTTCCTCGACGCGCTGGACGCGGAGTTCTCCATCACCTCGCCCCGGGAGCACGGCTACGACACCGTCGGTGCCATCCACGCCCTCAAGGACGGCGACGCCAGGGTCTTCTTCGCGATGGGCGGGAACTTCGTCGCCGCCAGCCCCGACACCGAGGTGACGGAGGCGGCCATGCGCAACGCGGCGCTGACCGTGCAGGTGTCCACCAAGCTCAACCGCTCCCACATCGTCACGGGTGGCGAGGCACTCATCCTGCCGGCCCTGGGACGCAGCGAGCGCGACACCACCGGCGGCCGGGACCAGCGGGTCACGGTCGAGGACTCCATGTCGGCGGTGCACGCCTCGCGCGGGCCCCTGAAGCCGCCGTCCGAGCACCTCCGCTCCGAGGTCGACATCGTCTGCTCGACCGCGCTGGCCACGCTCGGCGCCGACCACCCGGTGCCGTGGGAGGAGCTGCGCGCCGACTACACCGAGATCCGCCGCCGGATCGCCCGCGTGGTGCCCGGCTGCGAGGACTACGACAGTCGCGTCGACACCCCAGGTGGCTTCGTGCTCCCGCACCCGCCGCGAGACAGCCGGACCTTCGAGACGGACTCGGGCCGCGCCGTTCTCAGCGTCACCCCGGTGGACGTGCTCCAGGTGCCCGAGGGCCGGCTCCTGCTGCAGACACTGCGCTCGCACGACCAGTTCAACACCACGATCTACGGCCTCGACGACCGCTACCGCGGCATCAAGGGCGGGCGCCGGGTGGTCTTCGTGCACCCCGACGACATCGCGGCGCTGGGCTGGGCGGAGGACGACGTCGTCGACATCGTGAGCGAGTGGACGGATCCCCGCAACGGCGACTACAGCGAGCGGGTGGCGCGCGACTTCCGCGTCGTCGGCTACCAGCAGCCCCGAGGCTGTGCGGCCGCCTACTATCCGGAGACCAACCCGCTGGTGCCGCTCGACCACACTGCCGACGGCAGCCGCACCCCGGCCTCGAAGTCGCTCGTCGTACGCCTGGTGGCGCGCGGCACCGGGCCGGTGTCCGGTCCGGGGGCGAGCAGCGGCGGGTCCGCCCGCAGCGACGTACGCCCGACCCACCTCAGTTGAGCGTGCACGCGCCCGCCCGCGACCGTTGGCTCGGGGCTGATGGCTGGGCCCCACCGGTTGCCCGGGACGAGTACGGTGTCCAGCGATGACCACGCAGATCGACGTGCTCACCTCGCGCGAAGTCCCGCTCGGCGGACCCCGGGCGATGCGCGTACGACGCACGCTCCCGCAGCGGCACCGATCGCTGATCGGAGCCTGGTGCTTTGTCGACCACTACGGGCCGGACGAGGTCGAGCGGTCCGGGGGGATGGTCGTCGCGCCGCACCCGCACACCGGGCTGCAGACGGCCAGCTGGCTCTTCGAGGGCGAGATCGAGCACCGCGACTCGGTGGGCAACCAGGCGCTCGTCCGTCCCGGGGAGCTCAACCTGATGACGGCGGGCCGGGGGATCAGCCACTCCGAGGTCTCCACCCCCGACACCTCGGTCCTGCACGGGGCGCAGCTGTGGATCGCACTGCCGGAGGGCAGCCGTGACACCGAGCCCGGCTTCGAGCACTTCGCACCCGAGCCGGTCCGCGGACCCGGCTGGCAGGCCCGCGTCTTCCTCGGCTCGCTCCTGGGGGCGAGCTCGCCGGTGGAGACCCACACCCCCCTGCTCGGAGTCGAGCTGATGCTCGCGACGGGCAAGAGCCTCGAGCTCGAGGTGGACGAGACCTTCGAGCACGGCATCCTGCTCGACGTCGGCGTGGTCGAGGTCGACGGGACCAAGCTCGAGCCGAGCGAGCTGGCCTACGTGCCGCCCGGCAGCCGGACGCTGACGATCACCGCCATCGAGGAGTCCCGGCTCCTGGTCCTCGGCGGTCCACCCTTCGGTGAGGCCATCGTCATGTGGTGGAACTTCCTCGGACGCACGCACGAGGAGATCGTGGGCTTCCGCGAGGAGTGGCAGGGCCAGATCCAGGACGGTGGGCTCGTGGACGGGCGTTTCGGCGTGGTCGACATCGGCCTCGCGCCGATCCCGTCACCGGCCCTGCCGAACGTGCGGCTCAAGCTCAGGAGGTGACCCGGTGGCATCGGCAGCGGTGGTCGGCGACGACGGCCTGGCGCGGTGCCCCTGGGGTGCCGGTGACCCGGTCAACCTGGCCTACCACGACGCCGAGTGGGGGATGCGCGTCTCGGGGGAGGCGGCCCACTTCGAGCGGCTCACCCTCGAGGCCTTCCAGTCCGGGCTCTCCTGGTTGACCATCCTCAACAAGCGCGACAACTTCCGCGCGGCGTTCGCCGGCTTCGACGCGGACGCCGTCGCGGCGTACGACGACTCCGACGTCGAGCGACTGATGGGGGACGCCGGCATCGTGCGCAACCGCCGCAAGGTCGACGCCGCGATCACCAACGCCCGCGCCACGGTCGCCCTGCGTGCGGGCGGCGGGCTCGAGGACTTCATCTGGGCCTTCCGCCCCGAGCCGGGCCCGGCGCCCCGGACCACCGCCGAGGTGCCCACCACCTCGCCGGAGTCGGTGGCGCTCTCCCGGGCGCTGAAGAAGGCCGGGTTCGCACACGTCGGACCGACCACGATGTACGCCCTGATGGAGGCCGTCGGCCTCGTCGACGACCACCTCGAGGGCTGTCATCGGCGCGGCACCTCGCACTAGCCTCGCGGCATGACGCGCGTGCACACCTTCGCCTCCGACGATGCCCTGACCGACCTCGACGCCACCGGGGTGGTCGCCGCTCTCCGGTCGGGGGAGGTCTCGGTGCCCGAGGTGGTCGAGGCGGCGATCGCTCGTACGGAGCAGGTCGACGGCACTCTCGGCGCCGTGGCGCACGCCGCCTACGACCGCGCCCGTGAGGAGGCGCGCCACCCACGTGCCGGCTGGTTCGCCGGCGTCCCGACCTTCGTCAAGGACAACGTCGACGTGGCCGGCATGCCCACCCAGCACGGGTCGGACGCGTTCACGGCCGTGCCGCAGCAGGCCGACGGCGACTTCGCCCGGATGTACCTCGCCACGGGGCTCATCCCGCTGGGCAAGACCCAGCTCTCCGAGTTCGGCTTCTCCGGGGCGGCCGACCACGTACGGCTGGGGCCGGTGCGCTCCCCGTGGAGCACCGACCACTACGCCGGCGCCTCGTCAGCGGGATCGGCGGCCCTGGTGGCCGCCGGGGCCGTGCCGATCGCGCACGCCAACGACGGCGGCGGCTCGATCCGGATCCCGGCGGCCGTCAACGGCCTGGTCGGGCTGAAGCCGACCCGCGGCCGACTGGCCCAGGACAAGATGATGCGCGAGATGCCGGTGCGGATCGTCTCCGACGGCGTGCTCACCCGCAGCGTGCGCGACACTGCCGCGTTCTACCGCGAGGCCGAGAAGGTCTGGCGCAACCCGCTGCTCGCGCCGGTCGGCGACATCACCCGCCCCAGCCGGGCGCGGCTGCGGATCGCTGTCGTCACCACCGGCATCGGCCGCGAGAGCAGTCCGGAGGTGCGCGAGCTGACGCTCGGGACCGCGGCACTGCTGGAGTCGCTGGGTCACCAGGTCGAGGAGATCGACAACCCCGTTCCCGCGAGCTTCCCCGAGCACTTCGTGCGCTTCTGGTCGATCCTCGCGCTGGCCATCTCCCGACGCGGTCGCAAGGACTTCGGCGCCAGCTGGGACCCGGCCAAGCTCGACAACCTCACGCGCGGCCTGGCCAGGCACGCGGCCCGCAACCTGCACAAGCAGCCCTTCTCGATCGCGGTGCTGCGCCGCTCGCAGCGGCTCGCGGCCCAGCACCGGGCGTCGTACGACGTCACCCTGACGCCGACCCTGGCCACCGAGACGCCGCGGGTCGGGCACCTGCGACCCGACCAGGACTACGACGAGCTCATGGACCGGCTGATGGAGTGGGTGGCCTTCACGCCGCTGCAGAACGCCACCGGCGAACCGGCCATCTCGCTGCCCCTGGCGACCACCGCGAACGGCCTCCCGCACGGCATGATGCTGGGCGCCGGCGCGGGTCGCGAGGCCCGTCTCCTGGGGCTGGCGTACGAGCTGGAGGAGGCCGTCGGATGGCCCCGGATCCAGGCGGTTCAGGAGGCCATCTGAGCCGATTTCTCTTCCGTGGTGGGGCGTGTGTATCGTTCTCCGTCGTTGCCCCTTTAGCTCAGTCGGCAGAGCGTCTCCATGGTAAGGAGAAGGTCTACGGTTCGATTCCGTAAAGGGGCTCTGGATCGGATCTCCCCCCGGGGTGAACCGGCCTCCGCGGCGGGGTAGCTCAGGTGGTTAGAGCACACGGCTCATAATCGTGGTGTCGCGGGTTCGAGTCCCGCCCCCGCTACCACCAGATCACCCCGCACGACCCGCAACCTAAGGATTCCCCGTGGCCAGCAAGAGCTCTGACGTTCGCCCCAAGATCACGCTCGCGTGCACGGAGTGCAAGGAGCGCAACTACATCACCAAGAAGAACCGTCGCAACGATCCCGACCGGATCGAGCTGAAGAAGTTCTGCCCGCGTTGCCGCGCACACACCGCGCACCGCGAGACCCGCTGACGAACTTCTCGTCACACCCGACCCGTCCGAGACTCTCGGCCGGGTCGTTGTGTGTTCTAGGGTCGAGGCATGCCCGTCGACCCTTCCCTGGTGGGGCGCGACTTCCCCGCGCCGGCCCCCCTCACCGTCACCGCCGAGCGCGTGAGCGCCTTCGCGGCCGCAGCCGGGCATCCCGGTGACGCGGTCCCGCCGACCTTTCCGATCGTGCTGGCCTTCGACGCGATGCAGGCCTTCCTCGATGCCGAGCAGATCGACCTGCACCGCATCGTCCACGGCGAGCAGCGCTTCGCCTACGTCCGTCCGCTCGTGGTCGGCGACGAGCTCAGCGCCACGCTGACAGTCACCGGGCTGCGCCAGATCGGCGGCGCCGACATCATCGCCACCACCAGCGAGATCACCGACGCCACCGGTGCCGTCGTCTGCACAGGCAAGGCCACGCTCGTGCACGGAGGTGCGGCATGACAGCCCCGTTGAACCCCGGCGACACCCTCGCCCAGCGGGTCTTCACGGTGACCCGTGCCGACCTCGTCGACTACGCCGAGGCCAGCGGCGACCACAACCCGATCCACCAGGACGAGGAGGTCGCGCTCAGTGTCGGCCTGCCCGGTGTGATCGCCCACGGCATGTACACCCTCGCGCTGGTCGGCACCGCCGTCGCGGAGTGGACCGGCGGAGCCGAGGTCGTCGACCTCGGCGCGAAGTTCACCAGCCCCGTCGTCGTACCTGCCGAGGGCGGGGCGGACGTCGTGGTCGGCGGCACCGTCAAGTCCGTCGCCGACGGCCTGGTCACCCTTGCGCTCGAGGTCACCTGCGGCGGCCAGAAGGTGCTCGGCATGCCCAGGGCCGTCGTGCGCGAGGCCACCGTCCGTGCCTGACCTGCGCGACCACACCACCCTGCGCCTGGGTGGCCCCGCTCGTGAATGGGTGCTCGCCACGACCGAGGCCGACCTCGTCGCCGCCGTCGCGGATGCCGACGTGGCGGGGACGCCCGTGCTCGTGCTGGCAGGCGGCTCCAACCTGGTCGTCGCCGACGAGGGCTTCGAGGGCCGGGTCGTCCAGGTGGCCACCACGGGCGTGCACGCCGACACCGACACCTGCGACGTCGACGCACTGGCCCAGTGCGGCGGAGTCGTGCTCACCGTGGCGGCCGGCGAGGACTGGGACGGGCTCGTCGCGTACGCCGTGTCCCACGGCTGGGCGGGCATCGAGGCGCTCTCCGGCATCCCCGGCGCCGTGGGAGCCACGCCCATCCAGAACGTCGGCGCCTACGGCCAGGACGTGTCCCAGACGATCGCCCGGGTGCGCACCTGGGATCGTGTCGAACGCACCCAGCGCACCTTTGCCGCCGCCGACTGCGGCTTCGGCTACCGCGACAGCCGCTTCAAGTCCGAGCCGGGCCGCTACCTCGTGCTCGAGGTGGTCTTCCAGCTGCGCCTCGGTGACCTGGCCGAGCCGGTGGCGTACGCCGAGCTGGCCCGCCACCTCGACGTCGAGGTGGGGCAGCGGGCGCCGCTGTCCGCGGTCCGCGACGCGGTGCTGACGCTGCGCTCGGCGAAGGGGATGGTGCTCGATCCCGACGACCACGACACCTGGAGCGCCGGCTCGTTCTTCACGAACCCGTTCCTCACGCCCGAGCAGGCAGCCGGGCTCCCTGCGGACGCGCCGCGGTGGGAGCAGCCCGACGGCACCCTCAAGTCGAGCGCGGCCTGGCTGATCGAGCACTCCGGCTTCGGCAAGGGCTGGACCAGCCCCGCGGCCGGCGACCGGGTGAGCCTGTCGACCAAGCACACGCTCGCCCTCACCAACCGCGGCGGCGCCACCACCGGGGAGCTGCTCGCCCTCGCCCGGGACGTGCGCGACGGCGTGCGCGACCGCTTCGGGGTCACCCTCGTCAACGAGCCGGTGACGGTCGGCTGCTCCCTCTGATCGCTCCGATCGCCTCAACCCCCGGGTAGTTAGGGACAGCCTGGTAGGAAATCTGGCCGGATCACCTACCAGAACGTCCCTCACTACGCCGGCCAGTCAGAGCCTTCAGGCTCAGGCCAGCCAGGCGGCGATGTCGCGGCGGGCGGCCGCGACCACGTCGCCCGGTGCGCGGGAGGCCGCGAAGGACATCTCGGCCAGCCGGGCCAGCGTCGCGTCGTCGAGATCGTGCGCGGCGCGCATGGTGGCGTACTGCCCGGCGAGACGGGAGCCGAACAGGAGCGGGTCGTCGGCGCCCAGCGCCACGGTCGCGCCCGCTGCCAGCAGCTGCGGCAGCGGCACCGAGGTGAGGTCGGAGTAGACGCCGAGCGAGACGTTGGAGACGGGGCACACCTCGAGTGCGACGCCGGCGGACACGATGCGCTCCAGCAGCCGAGGGTCCTCCGCACTGCGCACGCCGTGGCCCAGCCGCTGTGCGCCGAGGTTGTCGAGGCACGCGCGGACGTGGTCGGGACCGCGCAGCTCACCACCGTGCGGGACCAGGAGGAGGTCGGCGCGCTCGGCGATCCGGAAGGCACCCTCGAAGTCAGCGGTGCGACCGCGCCGCTCGTCGTTGGAGAGCCCGAAGCCGATGACGCCGCGACCGGCGTACTGGGCCGCGAGCCTGGCCAGCGTGCGGGCGTCGAGGGGGTGGCGGGTGCGGTTGGCCGCGATCACCACGGCCATGCCGAGCCCCGTGCGCTCGGAAGCATCGCGCACGCAGTCCAGCACGAGGTCGGTGAAGGCCGTGATGCCGCCGAAGCGGGCTGCGTAGCCGCTGGGGTCCACCTGGATCTCCAGCCAGCGGCCACCGTCGCGCACGTCGTCCTCGGCGGCCTCCAGCACCAGACGTCGTACGTCGTCGGGCGTGCGCAGCACCGAGCGGGCCACGTCGTAGAGGCGCTGGAAGCGGAACCAGCCCTTCTCGTCAGCCGCGCTGAGCTGCGGCGGCCAGTCCTCGACCAGCGAGTCGGGCAGCACGATCCGGTCGCGCTCGGCGAGCTCGAGGAGGGTGGCGTGCCGCATCGACCCGGTGAAGTGGAGGTGAAGGTGGGCCTTGGGCAGTCGGGACACGTCGCGAAGCCGCGCCACCTCAGCCACCATGCGGAGATCGTAGAGGCGCCCACTCGGTTCGACGCGGACTGGATCGTGCCCGTATGCTTCGGGATGGTGGTTTCGCCAGATGCTTCGGCATGCCCCAGCGATGGGTGACGGACCACCGGAGGGCACTAGCTCAACTGGCAGAGCATCGGTCTCCAAAACCGAAGGTTGGGGGTTCAAGTCCCTCGTGCCCTGCGAGGAATCACTGCACAGCAACGAACGAGAAGGTGGGAAACGTGGCCGACGGCAACGCGGTTCAGGACGCGCGGCGGGACTCGCGCGGCGACGACCGTGGGCGCACCAGCCCCGTCACGTTCCTGCGCCAGGTGGTCGCAGAGCTCCGCAAGGTGGTGTGGCCCACCCAGCAGCAGCTGATCACCTACTTCTTCGTGGTGATGGTCTTCGTCATCGTGGTGATGCTCCTGGTCTCGGCGCTCGACCTGGCTTTCGGCAAGCTCGTCTACGCGATCTTCACCGGGAACACGACCCAGTAACGACCACGGAGCGGTGAATCCATCGCTCCGATCCACGCCGGCTGAGCCGGCTGCCGGTCCTGGCGACCGGACCCCAGCAACGAACGTACGGAGTGAGACGTGTCTGACAGCAATGACGTTGACCAGGTCGAGGACCAGGTCGAGTCCCTCGACGAGGCGACCCCGGAGGACGCCGTCGAGGACACCGTCGAGGACACCACCTCCGACACCGCCCCTGACGCCGTCGAGGACGAGTCCGCGGAGGTGAGCGTCGAGGACGAGACCGACGTCGCTGCCGGGGACGACGAGACCGGCGCCGACGAGAGCGCCGAGGAGACGCCGGACGAGAACGACCCTCTCGAGGCCTTCCGCCGTGAGCTCTGGGCCAAGCCGGGCGACTGGTTCGTCGTGCACACCTACTCCGGCATGGAGAAGCGGGTCAAGCACAACCTCGAGAACCGCATCATCTCGCTCAACATGGAGGACTTCATCCACGAGATCGTGGTCCCCACCGAAGAGGTCGCGGAGATCAAGAACGGCCAGCGCAAGATGGTCACCCGCACGGTCCTCCCCGGCTACGTCCTGGTCCGGATGGACCTCACCGACGAGTCGTGGTCGGCCGTGCGCCACACGCCGTCGGTCACCGGCTTCGTGGGCCACAGCCACCAGCCCGTCCCGCTGAGCATGCGCGAGGTCGAGGACATGCTGGCCCCGGCCGTCGTGGCACTCGCCGAGGCCGAGGCCGCCGCATCCGGTGAGAAGGGCTCCTCCACCACCCCGCGCAAGCCCGTCGAGGTCGCCGACTTCGACGTGTCCGACTCGGTCATGGTGGTCGACGGTCCGTTCGCCACGCTCCACGCGACGATCACCGAGATCAACGCGGAGTCGCAGCGGGTCAAGGCCCTCGTCGAGATCTTCGGCCGGGAGACCCCGGTCGAGCTGAGCTTCAGCCAGATCCAGAAGGTCTGACTCCTTCTGCACCACTCCCCAGGCCCGATTTCACGCTGAAGCCGGGCAGGGCGAGAATGAAGTCGCAACAACCCGTGGCAGAGGGCGACCGCCCTCGTCGTGACCACAAGAGAGAGAGAAGACGGCAATGCCCCCCAAGAAGAAGATCGCCGCACTGGTCAAGGTGCAGCTGCAGGCCGGCTCGGCCACCCCGGCCCCGCCGGTGGGTACGGCGCTCGGTCCGCACGGCGTCAACATCATGGACTTCTGCAAGGCCTACAACGCCCAGACCGAGTCGATGCGCGGCAACGTGATCCCCGTCGAGATCACCATCTACGAGGACCGCTCGTTCGAGTTCATCACCAAGACCCCGCCGGCCGCCGAGCTGATCAAGAAGGCCGCCGGCCTGTCCAAGGGCTCGGGCGTCCCGCACAAGGACAAGGTCGGCAAGCTGACCAAGGAGCAGATCCGCGAGATCGCGACCACCAAGCTGCCCGACCTCAACGCCAACAACATCGAAGCGGCCATGAAGACCGTCGAGGGCACTGCGCGCTCGATGGGCATCACGACCGACTGACAGTGCCCGACTAGGGGCATGTGGGAGAGCCGCGCTGGCTCGCCGACCACTCCACTCTCGGACGCGCTCGCCGCGTCCAGCAAACGAAAGAGAAGACTATGCAGCGCAGCAAGACCTACCGCGCGGCGGCAGAGACGTTCGACCAGGACGAGCTCTACGCCCCGCTGGCCGCCATCAAGATCGCCAAGGGCAGCTCCAAGAAGAAGTTCGACGAGACCCTGGACGTCGTCATGCGCCTGGGTGTCGACCCGCGCAAGGCCGACCAGATGGTCCGCGGCACCGTCAACCTCCCCCACGGCACCGGCAAGACCGCCCGCGTCCTGGTGTTCGCCAACGGCGACAAGGCTGACGCCGCCCGTGAGGCCGGCGCCGAGTTCGTCGGTAGCGACGAGCTGATCGAGAAGGTCGCCGCCGGCTGGCTCGACTTCGACGCCGTCGTGGCCACCCCCGACATGATGGGCAAGGTCGGCCGCCTCGGCCGCGTCCTGGGCCCGCGCTCCCTGATGCCGAACCCGAAGACCGGCACGGTGACCCCCGACGTCGCCAAGGCCGTCACGGACATCAAGGGCGGCAAGATCGAGTTCCGCGTCGACCGCCACTCCAACCTGCACTTCATCATCGGCAAGGCCTCCTTCTCGGAGGTCCAGCTCGCGGAGAACTACGCCGCGGCGCTCGACGAGGTGCTGCGTCTCAAGCCGGCCAGCTCCAAGGGTCGCTACATCAAGAAGATCACCGTCTCGACGACGATGGGCCCCGGCATCCAGGTGGACCCCAACCGCGTCAAGAACGTCGCATCGGAGGACGAGGCCGCCCAGGCCTGAGTCACCGCGTGTTCGGCCCGGTCGCCCTGTGGGGCGGCCGGGCCGAGCTGCGTCCGGCCGGCGTTGGTCCGGTGTGGAACGATCGGGTCATGCGCCTCACACCCCTCACCCGCCGTCTGGGCACCGCCGCGCTGGTGCTCACGATCGGCGTCGGCGTCACTGCCTGCAGCGACGACGCGGGCACCGACTCCTCGAGCGCGGCCACGGACGAGAGCACGGACGCCGCACCGGAGACGACCACCGACACGTCCGAGTCGCCCGCCGGATCTGCGCTGGCCGAGCTGTCCGTCGACGACTTCTACCCGTCGATCATGGCGGCGATGCGCGAGGCCGGGACCTTCACCTTCGAGAGCGTGTCCGACGCCGCCGGCCAGGGCCAGACGATGACCGGCCAGGCCAGGTTCAGCGATGCCGGCATGGAGATGAAGGCCTCGAGCTCGGGCGCCCAGCCCATGGAGCTGATCCTCCTCGACAAGGCGATGTACATGAAGTCGCCCGAGCTCGGCGCCGGCGACAAGTGGCTCAAGATCGACCTGAGCGACCCCGACTCGCTGTACGGCATGATCGGCAAGGCCACCGACCCGGAGGTCATGCTCAAGGCGATGGAGTCGCCGAAGAAGCTGGAGCTGATCGGCAGCGAGGACGTCGACGGGGTGGCGACGAACCACTACCGCATCACCATGGACCCGACCCAGTACCTCGAGGCGATGGACTTCCCCGCCGCGATGGCGGGCATGCTGCCCCAGGAGCTGGTCACCGAGATGTGGGTCGACGGGGACGACCTGCCGCGCAAGTTCGCCCAGACCATCGACATCGGCGCTGCCGGCGGGGGTGGCTCGACGACCGAGGGGACCTACTCCGACTACGGCACCGAGGTGGAGATCGAGGCCCCGCCGGCCGACCAGGTCACCGAGGACCTCCCCGGCGCCAGCTGATCACTCGCGGAAGATCCGCTCGTCGATGAGCTGCTCCTTGACCTCGGTCCCCGCGGACTCGTAGCGGCCCTGGTCGAAGCGGGTGCGGAACTGCAGCACGACACCGTCCCGGCCGAAGCGGTTCTTCTCCACCGTCAGGACGGCGTAGTCGCGGAAGCGCTCGGCGTTGCTGAGGTCATAGGTCAGGTGGTGTCGAGCCACGATGTCGAACTTGTTGTTGAGCACCATGACGATGTCGGCCTCGTAGGCCAGGGCGCTGGAGCCGCGCAGGTCGTTGGCGCGCATCCGACGACCCGAGCGCAGCGCCTCCTTCTCCGCGGCAGCGATGGCCAGCACCGGTGCACTGATGTCGATGGCGAGGTCCTTGAGTCCCTCGACGACCTCGGTGGAGCGGGCGTCGTCGTCGGTGTGGGACGACTTCACCTTCTGCAGGTAGTCCACGATCACCAGCGGCGTCGTGCCGGCCAGCTCCCGGACCGCCTCGATGGCGGACTGGATCGCGGCGAGGTCGGTGCGGGTTCCTGTCGAGCGGTGCACGAAGAGCATCTCGGAGTAGCGCGACACCTTCGCGAGCGCCTCGACGCCGCAAGGCACCGACTCCAGCCGGTGGTCGAGGGAGCTGACCCACAGGTCGTCGAAGATCGACCGGATGCTGTTCATCCGCACCTGGTTGGAATCGTCGAGCTCGCCCGCCTCCATGGCGAGGAGCTTCTGCGTCATGTCCTCGGCGTCGTGCTCGTAGGAGAAGTAGAGGACCGGGCGTCCGGACGCGGCGTTGTTGCGGGCGACCTGGAGCGCGAACGTCGACTTGCCGAGTCCCTGTGGGCCGGCGAGCAGGACCAGCGAACCGGCCCGCATGCCGCCGCCGATCATGGGGTCGAGGCCATCGAAACCGGTCTTCCAGACGCGTCCGGCGGCGTTGCGCCCGGTGAGCATGCGTTCGTCGCTGCGGGCCAGCGAGGCCCCGACTGTCGTGAGCTGTTGATCCACGTCCACCATGGAACCAGTGATGGGGCGTCCACGTGGGCCGAATGGCGAAACCCTGTGGGTTGCTGACGATTTGTCCGGGGAGGCGGCGGGCGCGTACTGTTCCATCTCGAAACCAGAGACCGCAGGTTGTCACGAGCTCCTCGCCCGTGACCGAAGGTTCGCAGCAGCGGACGGCCAGCGCAGGTGAAGAGCAGCGGCACTGCCGCACCAACGCCCCGAGCCTGTGCTCGGGGCGTTCGTCGTCTGTGGGCCCGGACGCCGGTGGTCGACCCCGGAAGGAGACCCATGGCGCGGCCAGAAAAGACTGCCGCCGTTGCGGAGATCGTTGAGTCCTTCAACGATGCCGCCGGCGCTGTGCTGACCGAGTACCGCGGTCTCACCGTGAAGCAGCTGCAGGACCTGCGGCGCTCCCTCGGCGAGAACGCGCAACTACGCCGTGGTCAAGAACACGCTCGCCAAGATTGCCGCCACCGAGGTGGGAATCGAAGGCTTCGACGACCTGTTGACCGGCCCCACCGCCATCGCCTTCATCAATGGAGACGTGGTCGAGGCCGCCAAGGGTCTGCGTGACTTTGCCAAGGCAAACCCCGCCCTCGTCATCAAGGGCGGTGTCCTGGACGGCAAGTCCCTCGACGCTGCCGAGATCGCCAAGCTGGCGGATCTCGAGTCGCGTGAGGTGCTGCTGGGCAAGCTCGCGGGCGGCATGCTCGCCTCGCTCTCCCAGGCCGTCTACCTCCTCAACGCCCCGATCGCCCAGGTCGCCCGGCTCGCCGGTGCGCTGCAGGCGAAGGCGCGAGCAGGACCCCTCGATCCTCGCAGGTGGTGCCGGTGCGCCGGCTGCTCCCGCTGCCGAGGACGCCCCGGTCGAGGAGGTCTCCCCTTCTGAGGAGGCCGCCGAGCCCGAGGCGACCGACGAGGTCGGCCGACCAGGCCGCCGAGTCCACCGACGCCTGACCAGGCCGACGTACACCACCTGAAACCCCGGCGCGGCACGCACCCGCACCCGCGCCACATACGGAAGGAAACGCCACCATGGCGAAGCTCAGCACCGACGAGCTCCTTGACGCCTTCAAGGAGATGACCCTGATCGAGCTCTCTGAGTTCGTGAAGCAGTTCGAGGACACCTTCGGCGTGACCGCCGCTGCCCCCGTTGCCGTGGCTGCCGCCCCGGCTGCCGGTGGTGCCGCCGGTGGCGAGGCCGCCGCCGAGCAGGACGAGTTCGACGTCGTCCTCGAGGCCGCTGGTGAGAAGAAGATCAACGTCATCAAGGAGGTCCGCGCGCTGACCTCCCTCGGTCTCAAGGAGGCCAAGGACCTCGTCGAGGCGGCCCCCAAGGCGATCCTCGAGAAGGTCGACAAGGCTGCGGCCGACAAGGCGAAGGAGGCCCTCGAGGCCGCCGGCGCCACCGTCATCGTCAAGTGACCCACTGACGGCGGGCTCCTCGCGAGCCCCCCGTCGACCGCCCAGGGCGGTCACCCCTTGCCGGGGTGACCGCCCTGAGGTGTCTTCGGTGACTCCTCTGGTAGAGGGGGCCGCGAGTCACTACGATGGAGCGCTCGACGCGCATCACGAAACGAGTTGCTCCATGCGCAACAAGCGGACCGCAGAGACCATGATCCGGCTGCTGGAGAACGCCCGCTACGAGGTGCTGCCCACGCCCTCCACCGAGGACAAGGTGCTCGCGCACGTGCCGCGTGATCGCGCCGTCACGGTGACCGCCTCGCCCGCCAGGGGGCTGGAGGCGACCCTGGACCTGGCCGAACGGCTGGCCGGGCACGGCTACGTCACGGTCCCGCACCTGGCCGCGCGCATGGTCAGCGGGAGGTCCGAGCTCCGCGAGATCGCGGAGCGCCTCACGGGCAAGGGGGTCACCCACGTGTTCGTGCCGGGAGGCGATGCGGAGCCGACGGGCGACTACGTCGACGCGCTCGCGCTCCTCGAGGACCTGACCGCCATCGGTTCCCCGTTCGCGCACGTCGGGATCACGGGCTATCCCGAGTCGCACCCCTCGATCCATGACGACCTCACGGTGCAGTCCATGTGGGACAAGCGCCGCTACGCCACGCACATCGTGAGCAACCTGACCTTCGACCCGGCCGGGGTGCGCGACTGGCTGCGCCGCCTGCGCTCACGCGGGGTCGAGATGCCGTTGCTGCTGGGCATCCCAGGGCCCGTCGAGCGCACCAAGCTGCTCGGGATGGCCACCAAGATCGGGGTGGGCGAGTCGACGAAGTTCCTCGCCAAGAACAAGGGCGTCCTCGCGCGGCTCGCGGCCCCGGGCGGATTCACCGGAGAGAGCTTCCTGGAGAAGTGCGCTCCCGCGCTGGGGGAGCCGGGGGCCCTCGTCGAGGGGTTGCACGTCTTCACCTTCAACCAGATCGCCGAGACGGAGGCCTGGCGCACGGACCTGCTGGCGACGCTGCGCAGCTAGGGCCGATATCAGTCGGTCTCCTCGAGGACCAGCGCCGCGAGCGCCTGCTCGAGACCGTGGTCGCCGGTCTCCACCACGGTCAACGGCAGGCCGAGGGCCTCGGCTGCCTGCGCGGCCATCCTGCGGAGCTCCTCGTCGGGTTCCTGCGCCAGCCACACGACGCGCTCGTAGTGGCCGAAGTAGCTGTCGCGCAGCTCGGGGTACCGGTCGAGCCCCAGCTCCTGCAGGACCGTGCGCGAGAACGAACGGACGAGGAAGTCGGTGAGGAGATAGGTCCCCGGCTGCTCGTCGAAGAACCTCTCGAGCCGGTCGCTCCCGGCGTACACGTCGTAGCAGTGCAGACCAGGCAGCCGCTGCAGCCCGAGGTCGAGGCAGACCTCGTCGAGCGCGCCGTAGGTGCCGCAGTCGGCGTAGCCCACCACCACGCGGGAGTACGTCGCCTGCAACCGCTCCGCGGCGGCACGGACCTCGGCGGCGATGCGATCGGGCCGGTTGTGGAGCAACGGGGGGAGTGGGTGGACGTCGACCGCCCAGCCTCGCCGGGCGACCACGGCCGCAGCCGGTTGGGCCAGTGCACCGCACGCGATGAGCGCGAGCCTGCCGACCTGTTCAGAAGGAGAGCTGCTCGACGAAGGCGTCGTTGAAGTCGGGGCGATCCGAGAGCTCGACATAGGTCACCTCCTCCAGCAGTGCCAGGGCGCCGGCGCGCTCGCGCACGGAGAGCAGTGCCATCTTGGCGCCCTCGCCGGCGACATTGCCGGCAGCAACGATGCGCAGGACCGGGAGCTGGGGGACCAGGCCGATGCGGACCGCCGACGCCGGGGAGAGATAGCTGCCGAAGGACCCCGCGAGCAGGACTTGCTGCACGTCTCGATGCTCGAGGCCGAGCTGGTCGAGGAGCAGCGACCATCCGGTCGAGATAGCGGCCTTCGCGAACTGGAGCTCCCGGACGTCGCGCTGGGAGAGGTAGACGCAGTCGGCGGGCTCGCTCTCGGGAGTGGGGCGGTGCAGCAGGAAGATGCGTTCCTCGCCGATCCTGCCCATCCTGTCGGCGAGGGCGGGGGCAACCTCCTTGGCGTCCTCGTCGGGCACGAGGCGTCCGGTGGCGTCCAGCAGCCCGACGCGTACGAGCTCGGCCACGATGTCGACGAGGCCGGACCCGCACAGCCCACGGGGCTCCACGTCGCCGATGACTCCCAGCGTCACGGCCGGGACGTCCTCGGCAGCGTGGGGCTCGAGCTTGACGACCTCGATGGCTCCGTCTGCCGCGCGCATCCCGCACCGGATGGCACCACCCTCGAAGGCCGGTCCGGCGGGCGCAGCGGTGGCGAGGATGGTCTCGCCGTCGCTGAGGACGATCTCGCAGTTCGTGCCGACGTCGATGAAGAGCCGGGTCCGCTTGTCGCGGTCCATCCCGGTGGCGAGCATGCCGGCGACGATGTCGCCGCCGACATAGGCGCCGAGCGCCGGGAAGAAGTACGCGCGCGCCCGTGGGTGCAGGGTGAGGCCGAGCTCCGAGGCGAGCACCGACGGCGGCTGCGCGGCCGACATGACGAAGGGTGCGACGCCGAGCGGTTCCGGGTCGATCCCGAGCGCTAG
The DNA here is from genome assembly GCA_963843815.1 of uncultured Actinomycetota bacterium. GTDB lineage: Bacteria > Actinomycetota > Actinomycetes > Propionibacteriales > Nocardioidaceae > Nocardioides. The sequence continues at coordinate 681,699 of CAWJLX010000010.1, forward strand.
CGCGGTCATGGTGGCGTTGCCGGCCACCGCCACCTCGTAGACCTGCGTCGGGTCGACTCCCGCCTCACGGCAGACCTCGGAGGCCAGCTCGGCCAGGGTCGCGCCCGCCGCCTCCTGGAGACGGCCGAGCGCCTCCGGGTCCATCATCGTGGCGCTGATCCTGGTGATGACGTCACCGCCGAACGGTTGCTGGTGGTTGAGCATCGACGTCACCGCCATGGGCGTACCGGTGCCGACGTCGAGCAGCGTGCCGACCACCGTCGTGGTGCCGAGGTCGAACGCGATGGCGTAGCGCGCGTGCGTCGTGTCGCCCGGTTCGACGTCGACCAGGGCCTCGTCGAGGATGACGGCGGTGACCTTGAAGTCGGCCGCGCGCAGCACCGTGGACAACCGGCGCAGCACGTGGAGGTCGGCAGTGAGCTCGAGGTCGTCGATCGCGTCGGTGAGCCGGACCAGGTCGGTGCGCTGGTCGGCGAGAGTCGCCTCGGCGAGCTCGACGTAGCGCTTCTGGAGTGCCGGGCGGAGGATGACCTGACGACCGATGCCGACCGTGGCGGCCTTGGGTCGGGTCGTCAGGGGCGGAACCTCCACGGCGAGGTCGCGGGTGGCCTGGACGAGGCAGCCGAGACGCCAGCCGTCGGTGATCTGCTCGCTGGTGAAGGTCCGCGTGTCGTGCCGGGTCACCGGGGCCGCCGGCTCGACCCGGACCTTGCACTTGTGGCAGGTCCCGTGGCCTCCGCAGGTGGAGTCGATGGCGATGCCGTTCCACGAGGCGGCGTCGAACACCGTGACCCCGGGCGGCACCCGCACACCGCGCTGGGTCGGTGGCACGACCGCCCCACCCTCGGCGACGGTGTGCACGGTGAAGCTGAGGTCGACCCGACCCGAGCCGTCGTGGCTGACGACCTCGGCGCCCGGTCTCTCGATCAGGCCCTCGCGACCCACGTCGGCGAGGGAGAAGTCAGGGTCGTCGGTCACGGAGCACTCACGGGACTGCTGCCGCTTCCCGCGCCTGTCGGGCCCGGTGGGCGGCGATCCAGCCTCCACCCCACTCGTCGTGGCCGAGCAGGAGGTCGGCGGCCTTGACGGACTCGACGATCTGGGGCGTGCGGGTGTCCATGATCGCGGAGGTCAGACCGGCGGTCATCGCCATCGGCAGGAAGGCCGCGCCGAGGCTGTGGCGCGACGGCATGCCGAAGGACACGTTGGAGGCACCGCAGGTCATGTTGACCCCGAACTCCTCGCGGATCCGGCGCATCGTCTCCAGCGTCGTGTTGACGACCTCCTGGTCGGCGCCGATCGGCATCGCGAGGGGGTCGATCACGATGTCGGCGGCGGCGATGCCGTACTCCTTCGTGGCGACCTCGATGATCCTGCGGGTCAGCGCGATCCGCTTCTCGACCTCCATCGGGATCTCATCGGCGTCGTTGGGCAGCGCGATGACGGCGGCGTCGTACTTCTTGACCAGCGGCAGGATCTGCTCCATCCGCTCGTCCTCGGCGGTGATCGAGTTGACCAGCGCGCGGCCCTGGTAGACCGCCAGGCCCGCCTCGAGCGCCTCGACGACGGAGGAGTCGATGCAGATCGGCTTGTCCGTGAGCCCCTGGACCATGGTGATGGCCCGGGCCAGCAGGTCGGCCTCGTCGGTCAGCGGCACGCCCATGTTGATGTCGAGCACGTCGGCGCCACCCTCCACCTGGGCGATGACGTCGCGCTCGATGGCGGAGAGGTCGCCGGCGCGGAGCTGCTCCTGGAAGATGCGGCGACCGGTGGGGTTGATCCGCTCGCCGATCAGGCAGAAGCGCGTGTCGTGGCCGATCACGACCTGCTGGGTCGCCGAGCGCAGGACTGTCTCGAGCCGGGGCGCCGACATCAGCTGGGGTCCCGGTGTGAAGCGGAGCGCAGCGAGCACTCGCGGGAGGTGTTCATGCAGGGACCTTGGCGCGCTTGGCCTCGATCAGGCCCTTGGCGCGCTTGACCGTCTGCGAGGCGTCGGCGGCGTAGCCGTCGGCCCCGACCGCATCGGCGTACTCCTGGGTGACCGGGGCGCCACCGACCATCACGATCACGCTGTCACGCATGCCGGCCTTCTCCAGGGCGTTGAGGTTGGCCTTGAACATCGGCATCGTGGTGGTGAGGAAGGCCGAGAAGCCGACGATGTCGGGCTGGTGCAGGTCGATCGCCTCCACGAACTTCTCCGGTGCGACCTGGACACCGAGGTCGATGACCTCGAAGCCGGCCCCCTCGAGCATGATGTTGACGAGGTTCTTGCCGATGTCGTGGACATCGCCCTTGACGGTGCCCATGAGGAACTTGCCGACGGTCTGCACGCCGGTCTCGGCCAGGAGCGGCCGCAGCCGTTCCATGGCGCCGGCCATGGCCCGGCCGGCGATGAGCATCTCGGGGACGAAGAAGTCACCGCGTTCGAACCGCGCGCCGACCTCCTCCAGCGACGGGATCAGCGCGTCGAACAGGAGCGTCTGCGGCTCCATGTCGAGCGTGAGCCCCTCATTGGTGAGCTCCAGGACGCGCGGTGCGTTGCCGACCAGCGTCTCGTCGTACAGGCCCTGCAGGATCTCCTCGGGAGTCACGCGACCACCTCCTGGTGTGCTGATGTCGGGGTTGACGTGGGTGGGGGTCCGCTGCCGCGCAACAGCGCGGACAGGCGGGTGGAATGGTCCAGGAGACGCCGGCCGAGCTCGTCGAGACGCAGCTCCAGCCGGGGGGTGGGCCCGGAGATCCCGAGCGCCGCGACGACCTCGCCGGTCAGTCCCGTGACCGGGACGGCGATGCCGGTGAGCCCGAGCTCGAGCTCGTCGTGGGTCACGGCCCAACCACGCTCACGGATGCAGGCGCCTTCGCGACGCAGGTCCTCGGGACGGGTGATCGTCGCCTGCGTCAGGGCGTCCATCGGCCCCTCCGGCCAGGCCAGTGATCCCCACGCGAGGAACACCTTGCCGAGCGCGGAGCAGTGCGCGGGGACGTCGATCTCGGTCCAGTCGCGGGTGCCGAGGAGGTAGGTGGCGTCGACCTGCGCCACCTGGGCCACGCGATCGCCCCGGGTGATGCTGAGGTGAACCGTCTCACCGGTGTCCTCGCCGATGAGCTCCATCTCGGGCCGGGCCAGCCGGACCAGCTCGTCCCACGGGTCGTGCCGCGCGGCGTAGAGCCAGAACAGCCGACCGGCGACGTAGGACCCGGCCGGGTCGCGCTCGAGGAGACCGGAGCGCTCCAGGGCGGTGAGCATGCGCGAGGTCGTGGACTTGGCGAGTCCGCTGGCGTCCTGCAGGTCGGCGAAGGTCATCGGCTCGTCCGCGCGCACGACGCTGGCGACCAGGTCGGCGGCGCGGTCGACGGCGCGTGTGCCGGTGGCCGGGTCGCTCATGGGGTCTCCTGCGTCTCGGGTCTTCCCCTGGGTTCCATGATGTGGAACCGTGGTTCCACATCATGAGGTTATGAGCCGGTGGCCGACCGGGTCAAGAGTCCAGCCGCACCAGGAGGATCCGTGTTCCGCAACACGATGCCGCGCTACGAAGTGCTGTCCGAGGACGCGATGGCCACGCTCGATCGCGGGTGGCGCAGGCTGATGACGGAGATCGGCGTCGAGTTCATGGACGACCGGGCGCTGGAGCTCTTCCGGGCCGCCGGCCAGCGGGTGGAGGACCACACCGTCTTCCTCGACCCCGACTTCGTGCTCGAGCAGGTCGCCAAGGCACCTCGCGAGTTCGACGTCCAGGCACGCAACCCCGACCACAACCTGCACATCGGGGGTGACTCGATGGCGTTCGGTGCGGTCTACGGCCCACCGTTCGTGCGCCAGGGCGACGTACGACGCGACGCCACGATGAGCGACTTCCGCAACTTCACCATGCTCGCCCAGTCGTTCCCGGTGCTCGACTCGGCGGGGGGCATCATCTGCGAGCCCAACGACACCCCGCTCGACAGCCGGCACCTCGACATGACCTACGCCCTGCAGACCCTGACCGACAAGGTCTACATGGGCAACGTCGTCTCCGGTGTCAATGCCGCGGACACCGTGGCCATGACCTCGATCCTGTTCGGCTCGCGGGAGGCGATCGAGGACACGCCCGCGACCATCTCGCTGATCAACTGCAACTCGCCGCTGCGGTGGGACGACCGGATGCTGGAGGCGCAGTTCGAGTACTCCGCCGCCGGCCAGCCGGTCGTGCTGACTCCCTTCATCCTGATGGGCGCGATGTCGCCGGTGACCATCCCGGCCGCGCTGGTGCAGCAGATCGTGGAGGCCCTCTCCGGCATCGCGCTCTCCCAGCTCATCCGGCCCGGCACCCCAGTGATCTTCGGGTCGTTCCTCTCCAACATCGACATGCAGTCGGGGTCGCCGAGCTTCGGCACGCCCGAGTCGGGCCTCGGCCTGCTGTGCACCGGCCAGATCGCACGGCACTTCGGGCTGCCGTTCCGTACGGGCGGAGGCATGACGTCGTCGCAGGTGGCCGACGCCCAGGCCGGCTACGAAGCGCTCATGACCCTGATGCCGACCTTTCTCGCCGGCGCCAACTGGGTGATGCACTCGGCCGGCTGGCTCGAGGGTGGCCTGGTCGCCGGGTACGAGAAGTTCATCGTCGACATCGAGCTGCTCCAGATGCTGCGCCACGAGTTCACGCCGATGGAGATCGACGAGGCGTCGATGGCCTTCGGCGCGCACGAGGAGGTCGGGCACGGCGGACACTTCCTCGGGGCGATGCACACGATGGAACGCTTTCGCACCTGCTTCTACCGCCCGCTCCTCTCCTCATCGGAGAACTACGAGCGGTGGACGCGCAACGGCGGCAACGACGCCAACGCGCGGGCGACCGAGATCTACCAGAAGAAGCTCACGGAGTACGAGCAGCCGGCCCTGGACGAGGCCGTCCGCGAGGAGCTCCAGGACTACGTCATCCGGCGACGGGCCGAGCTGGGAGACTGAGGTACTCGGTGAGCCGCGCGGTCAGCTGGGCCGGTGCGTCCTCCTGGGCGAGGTGCCCTGAACCGTGCAACCAGTGCAGCTCGGACCCAGGGAGGGCTTCTGCCAGCTGCTCGCCCCGCTCCGGGGGGAGCCAGGTGTCCTCGGTGCCCCAGCACACGAGCGTCGGGATGCGCACCTCTGCGTAGCGGTCCTCGAGCTCGTCGGTGAAACGCTGGTCGCCCTGGGCCATCTGGCGGTAGAGCGCCGGCTGGCCTTCGGGCCCGAGCCACGGCGCGACGTAGGCCGCCAGCGCCTCGTCCGTGAGTCCATGGTGGCTCGCGGTCGCCACGTAGGCGCGCACGAGACCCTCGTGCACCGCCGCCGGCAGCTGGGCGAACACGTCCTCGTGCTCGCGGGCAAGCCGGAACAGACCGGTGCCCCACGGTCCGTGGGTCACGGCGTCGACGAGCGCCAGGCGGTCGTACGCAGCCCCGTGCACGAGGTGCGCCCGGAGCGCCACCGTGCCACCGAAGTCGTGCGCGACCACGGCAGGTGCATCGAGCTCCCAGTGCCCGAGGAGAGCGGCGAACAGCTCGCCCTGCACACCGAGCGACACGTCCTGGCCGGGGCGCTTCTCGGAGGCGCCGTAGCCGACCATGTCCCAGACGTACACCGTGTGGGTGACGGCCAGGGCGGGCGCGATGTCACGCCAGACGTAGGAGGAGAACGGCGTGCCGTGCAGCAGCACCACGGGCGGTCCGGACCCGAACCGCTCCCAGGCGACGAACCCCTGCGGACTCTCGTAGCGGCGACCCAGCGACCACCCACTCACGAGAGCCCGAGGATCGTTCCGTCGTCGGCGAGGTCGATGCGCGCCGCGGACGGATCCCGCGGCAGGCCGGGCATCGTCATCATGTCCCCGCACACGACCACCACGAAGCCGGCGCCCGCTGAGAGCCGTACCTCTCGCACGTGCACCTCGTGGCCGGACGGAGCGCCGAGTGACGTGGGGTCGGTGGAGAAGGAGTACTGGGTCTTGGCCACGCAGACCGGCAACGACCCGTATCCGTCCCGCTCGATGCGCGCGAGGCGGCGTCGGGCCTTGGCGTCCCACGTGACGATCCCTGCGCCGTAGAGCCGGGTCGCGATCGCCTCGACCTTCTCGGTGAGGGTCTCCTCGTCCGCGTACGTGAAGGAGAACTCGAGGGACGAGGGCTCGTCGAACGCCGCAAGGACGCCCTTGGCCAGCTCATGTGCGCCCGCTCCGCCGTCCTCGAAGTGGGTCGCGGGATAGGCCGCGACACCCTCGGCGGCGACCAGGGCGACGACCTTGGCGATCTCCGCATCGGTGTCGGTCGGGAACCGGTTGACGGCGACGACGCACGGGATGCCGTAGACGTCGCGCATGTTGTCGAGGTGGCGGCGCAGGTTGACCATGCCCGCCTCGACCGCGGCGACGTCCTCGGTGCCGAGGTCGGCGAGCGCCACGCCGCCGTGGTACTTCAGGGCGCGGACGGTGGCGACCATCACTGCCACGTCCGGCCGCAGTCCGGACTTGCGGCACTTGATGTCGACGAACTTCTCGACGCCGAGGTCGGCGCCGAAACCCGCCTCTGTCACCACGATGTCGGCCAGCCGCAACCCGGCACGGGTGGCGGTCACCGAGCTGCAGCCGTGGGCGATGTTGGCGAAGGGACCCCCGTGCACGAACGCCGGCGCCCCCTCGAGCGTCTGGACCAGGTTCGGTGCCAGGGCATCGCGCAGCAGCACGGCCATGGCGCCGTGGGCGCCGAGCTCGCGCACGGTCACCGGCTTCATGGCCGGGGTGTAGCCGAAGACGATGTCCCCGATCCGCCTCTTGAGGTCGGCCCACGACTCGGTGAGGCAGAAGATCGCCATCAGCTCCGATGCCACGACGATGTCGAAACCGTCCTCGCGCGGGAAGCCGTTGACGTGCCCGCCCAACCCCACGACGACCTCACGCAGCGCACGGTCGTTGATGTCGAGCACGCGCTTCCACGTCACGCTGCGTACGTCGATCTCGAGCTCGTTGCCGTGGTGGACGTGGTTGTCGATGAGCGCGGCGAGCAGGTTGTTGGCGGCGGCGATCGCCGCGAAGTCGCCGGTGAAGTGCAGGTTGATCTCGGTCATCGGCACGACCTGGCTCCACCCGCCACCTGCTGCACCGCCCTTCATGCCGAACACCGGTCCCATGGACGGCTCACGCAGGCACGCCACCGTGCGGTGGCCCAGGCCGTGCAGGGCGTCGGTGAGGCCGACAGTGGTGGTGGTCTTGCCCTCGCCCGGTGGTGTCGGTGACAGCGCAGTGACCAGCACCAGACGGCCCAGGGGGCGGTCGGCCAGGGAGGCGAGGTAGGTCAGGTCGACCTTGGCCTTGTGGTGGCCGTAGGGAACCAGGTGCTCCTCGGTGATCCCCAGCGTCTGGTGGGCGATCTCGCGGATGGGCCGTAGGGCCGCAGCATTGGCGATCTCGATGTCGGACTGCATGTGCCGGCCTTCCTGTGGTGACGATGTGGCCGAGCTCGGTCAAGGACTGCGGTGCGCCCCGAAGGTGTTGCGCTCGACGGAACGCAGTCTGCGATACGCAACAGCGAGTGCGCTAGTGTCGGCGTCATGCGCAACGCGGTCGGCGTGGACGAACCGAGCGAGCAGGTCGCCACGAGCACTGCCGTGACCGGCACCGGGGTCCAGTCCGTCGACCGGGCCTTGGGCATCCTCGAGGTGCTCGCCCGCACCGGCGAGTCCGGTGTCACCGAGATCGCCGCCCAGCTCGGTGTCCACAAGAGCACGGCCTTCCGGCTGGTGGCGACCCTCGAGGCGCATCGACTCGTCGAGCAGACCGCCGACCGCGGCCGCTACCGCCTCGGCGTCGGCATCCTGAGGCTGGCCGGCGCGACGAGCGCGCGGCTGGACCTCGTCCAGGAGGCACGACCCCTGTGCCGACAGCTGGCGGTCGACACCGGTGAGACCGTCAACCTCGCCGTCCTCTCGGAGAGCTCCGCCCTCTACCTCGACCAGGTGGCCGGCTCGTCTGCGCTCCAACCACACAACTGGGTGGGGCAGCACATCCCGCTCCACGCCACGAGCAACGGCAAGGTGCTGCTGAGCGAGCTCGACGAGCGTGCGCTCGAGGCTGTCCTCGGCAAGCTGCCCACCTACACGCCGCACACCATCACGCGGCGCCCGCGACTGCGCGAGGAGCTCCGGGTGGTGCGCGAGCAGGGCTATGCCCTGGCCGTCGACGAGCTGGAGGTGGGCCTGACCGCCGTCGCCGCGCCGGTGCGCAACGCACACGGCGACGTGGTGGCCTCGATCAGCGTGTCCGGGCCGACGTTCCGCCTCGGAGGTGACCGCCTCGACGGTGTCACCGCCCTGCTCGTCGCAGCAGCCGCCGAGGTGTCGCACCGCCTCGGCTGGGGAAACCGCTGAGGTGGTCTGCCCCGTGCCCATGACACCTTGACGACCGCACTGCTGCACAAGCATCCTTCCGACAAGAGAGTGAGGCCCCCGTGCCCGACCTTTACGTGGACGGCAGCTGGCTCCCGGCACGTTCCGGCGGCCGGCGGGAGATCCGCTGCCCGGCCGACGCCACCCTCGTCGGCGAGGTCGACGAGGCCGGGGCCGAGGACACCGACGCCGCGATCGGCGCGGCCCACCGCGCCTTCCACGACGGGCCCTGGCCGACCTGGTCGAACCGGGCGCGCGGCGACCTGCTGCTGAGGGTGGCAGACCTGCTCGAGCGCGATCGCGCGGCCATCGCGAGGGCGGAGTCCCTCGACACCGGCAAGCGGCTGGTCGAGGGAGAGTACGACGTCGACGACGTCGTCTCGGTCTTCCGCCACTTCGGCCACGCCGCCGACCAGGACGCCGGTCGGGTGATCGACACCGGCAACTCGTCGGTGGTCAGCCGGGTCGTGCACGAGCCCGTGGGCGTGTGCGGCCTCATCACACCGTGGAACTACCCGCTCCTCCAGGTGTCGTGGAAGGTCGCACCCTGCCTGGCCGCCGGCAACACGTTCGTGCTGAAGCCGAGCGAGCTCACACCACACACCGCGATCCACCTGATGCGGGTCCTCGAGGAGGCCGGTCTCCCCGCGGGCGTCGCGAACCTGGTGCTGGGGGAGGGGCCCACCGCGGGCGCCCCGCTGTCCGAGGACCCGCGCGTCGACCTCGTCTCCTTCACCGGCGGGCTCGCGACCGGCAAGCGCATCATGGCCGCCGCCGCAGGCACCGTGAAGCGGGTCGCGCTGGAGCTCGGCGGCAAGAACCCCAACATCGTGTTCGCGGACGCCGACTACGACTCGGCGCTCGACTTCGCCCTCACTGCGGTCTTCCTGCACTCCGGCCAGGTGTGCTCGGCGGGCGCCCGGCTGATCGTGGAGGAGTCGATCCACGACCGCTTCGTCGACGACCTCGTGGCCCGGGCCGGGGAGATCCGGCTGGGTGGGCCCTTCGACGAGGACGCCGAGACGGGACCGCTCACCAGCGCCGCCCACCGCGAGAAGGTGGAGGCCTACGTCGCCGCCGGGCTGGCCGAAGGAGCCGTCCTCCGTTGCGGGGGCAGGCGCCCCGACGATGCCGCGCTGTCCGACGGGTTCTACTACCTGCCCACTGTGCTGGACGGGTGCACCAGCGACATGAGCGTGACCCAGGAGGAGTCGTTCGGTCCCGTGCTCACGGTGGAGACCTTCGCCGACGAGGCGGAGGCGGTCCGGCTGGCCAACGACAGCATCTACGGCCTCGCCGGCGCCGTGTGGACCCAGGACTCCGGCAAGGGCCAGCGGATCGCCGCGGGCCTCCGGATGGGCACCGTGTGGATCAACGACTACCACCCCTACGTGGCCCAGGCCGAGTGGGGCGGCTACAAGCAGTCCGGCATCGGGCGCGAGCTGGGGAGCGCCGGGCTCGAGGAGTACCGCGAGACCAAGCACGTGTGGCACAACATCGCGCCGGAGCCGCAGCGCTGGTTCGGCGGCCCACCCTCATGAGCAAGCACTACGACTTCGTGATCGTGGGTGGCGGGTCGGCCGGTTCGGCCCTGGCCAACCGGCTCTCGGCGGACGCGTCGACGAGCGTGCTGGTGCTGGAGGCGGGACGCACGGACCGGTTCGACCCGCTGATCCACGCCCCCGCCGCGCTCCCGTTCCCGATCGGCAACCCGCTCTACGACTGGAAGTACGAGTCCGAGCCGGAGCCGGCGATGGGAGGACGTCGCGTCTACCACGCCCGCGGCAAGGTGCTCGGCGGCTCGTCCTCGATCAACGGCATGATCTTCCAGCGCGGCAACCCGATGGACTTCGAGCGGTGGGCCGCCGATCCGGGTATGGAGGCGTGGGACTACCGCCACTGCCTGCCCTACTTCAAGCGGATGGAGTCCCTGATCCTGCCCGACGGCCAGGTCGGCGCCGACGCCTGGCGGGGCGGCTCCGGCCCGCTGAAGCTCGAACGGAGCCCGGCCACGAACCCGCTGTTCAGCGCCTTCTTCGAGGGCGCCCAGCAGGCGGGCTACCCCCTGACCGACGACGTCAACGGCTACCGGCAGGAGGGGTTCGGGCGCTTCGACCGCAACATCGTCAAGGGCGTACGCATGTCGGCGGCGCGCGCCTACCTGCACCCGGTGATGAACCGCAAGAACCTCACGGTCGAGACCTTCGCGCACGCGACGAAGGTGCGCTTCGAGGGCAGGCGCGCGGTCGGTGTCGACTACCTCCGTGCCGGTCGCTTGCGCGAGTACGCGAGTGCGGGCGAGGTCGTCCTGTGCGGCGGCGCGATCAACTCGCCGCAGCTGCTGCAGCTCTCCGGTGTCGGCAATCCCGACCACCTCCAGCCGCTGGGCGTGGAGATGGTCCACGACCTGCCCGGGGTGGGCGAGAACCTCCAGGACCACCTCGAGGTCTACATCCAGTACGCCTCACTGCAGCCGGTCTCGATCGTCGAGGGACTCAAGTGGCGCAACCGCCCGCTGGTCGGGCTGGAGTGGCTGTTCAGGCGCACCGGGACCGCCGCGTCCAACCACTTCGAGGGCGGGGGCTTCTGCCGGTCCAACGAGGACGTGGACTGGCCCAACCTCATGTTCCACTTCCTGCCGATCGCGATCCGCTACGACGGCTCGGCGCCGGAGGGGCAGGACCGCTACGCCCACGGCTACCAGGTCCACATCGGCCCGATGTACGCCGACACCCGCGGCTGGGTGCGGATCGCCTCGACGGACCCGAGGCAGAAGCCGAAGATGCTCTTCAACTACCTCTCGACGACCAACGACCGACGCGAGTGGATCGAGGCGGTGCGGGTGGCGCGCAGCATCCTCAACCAGCCGGCCTTCGCGCCCTTCAACGGCGGAGAGCTCTCGCCCGGGGGCTCCGTCGAGACCGACGACGAGATCCTCGAGTGGGTGCGCAAGGACGCCGAGACGGCGTTGCATCCCTCGTGCACCGCGAAGATGGGGACCGACGAGACCTCGGTCATCGACCCGGACAGCATGCGCGTCCACGGCACCGAGGGGCTCCGCGTGGTCGATGCGAGCGTCTTCCCCTACGTCACCAACGGCAACATCTACGCCCCCGTGATGATGGTCGCGGAGAAGGCTGCCGACCTCATCCTGGGCAACACACCGCTCGCACCCGCAGACGTGCCCTACTACCGGCACCGTGACCAGTCCCCGCTCTATCCACCTGGAGATCCGCGCAACTCATCGTGACCCACCCACGTCGGAGGCCAGCATGACCACACAGCTCGATGCGCCCGCACCCCTCGATGACTCGGACCCGACGGGGCTGCCCCGCCCCTCGGTCCGGTGGCCGGTCTTCATCACGTCCTTCGCCGGCGTCTGCGCCATCACTCTCTGGGCGATCGTGGCGCCGGCCAACGCCGAGAAGATCATCGGGGACATCGTCGGCAAGGTGGGCACCGGGTTCGGCTGGTTCTACGTCGCGCTGGCCAGCGTCATCGTCGTGTTCGTGATCTTCCTCGGCATCTCGCGCTACGGCAGCATCAGGCTGGGCCCCGACCACTCCCGGCCGGAGTTCTCGACCTTCGCCTGGGCGAGCATGCTCTTCGCCGCCGGGATCGGCACCGACGTGATGTTCTACTCCGTCATCGAGCCCGTCTCGCAGTACACCGCCCCGCCCGTGGGAGAGCCGGGCACGGTCGAGGCGGCCCGTGAAGCCACCGTCTGGACGCTGTTCCACTACGGCGTGACCGGCTGGGCCATGTATGCGCTCATGGGGCTCGCCCTGGCCTACTTCTCCTACCGCAAGAACCTGCCGCTGGCCGTCAGGTCCGCGCTCTACCCGGTCTTCGGCAAGCGCGTGAACGGTGTGCTCGGCCACGCCGTCGACACGGCTGCCGTCCTGGGCACGATCTTCGGCGTCGCCACCAGCCTGGGGATCGGGGTCGTGTTCCTCAACGTCGGGCTCAACATCATCTTCGGAGTGCCCATCGGGACGGGCGCCCAAGCGGCACTGGCGATCCTCGCCGTCGCCGTGGCCGCGGTCTCGGCCACCACGGGCGTCGACAAGGGCATCCGCCTCCTGTCCCAGCTCAACGTCATCCTCGCCCTGGCGCTCGCCGGGTGGGTGCTGATCACGGGTCGGACCTCGTTCCTGCTCAACGCCGTCGTGATGAACGTCGGTGACTACCTCCGGTCCTTCCCGGCGAAGTCCATGGAGACCTTCGCCTTCACCGACACCCAGGAGTGGATGCAGCTCTGGACGCTGTTCTTCTGGGCCTGGTGGGTGGCCTGGGCCTCGTTCGTGGGGCTGTTCCTGGCCCGGATCTCGCGAGGGCGCACGATCCGTCAGTTCGTGCTCGGCACGATGGTGATCCCGTTCAGCTACATCGTCATGTGGATCTCGATCTTCGGGAACGCCGCCATCGACAAGGTCCGCAACGGAGACGACGGGGCCTTTGCCGAGGCCGCCGTCGACTTCAGCGGTGTCGGCTTCTACGACCTCCTGCGGGACTACCCGCTCTCCGACGCCGTCATCTTCCTCGCGTTCATGGTGGGCCTGCTCTTCTACATCACCTCCGCGGACTCCGCGGCGCTGGTGATGGGCAACCTCTGCTCGGAGCTGCACGACGTGCAGCAGGACTGCGCTTCGTGGCTGCGGGTCACCTGGGCGAGCGCGACAGGTCTGCTGACCGTCGCCATGCTGGCCGTCGGCGGCATCTTCGCCCTCCAGTACGCCACGATCATCATGGGCCTGCCGTTCGCGTTCGTCCTCGTGCTGGTGATGTGGGGGCTGTTCCGATCGATCCGCAACGAGAGTCGCAAGTCCGACTCGGGGGTGCGCGGGATCTCGCCGCTGCTCTCCGCGCGCACCGGGTCGCCCGAGGACAACCGCAAGGCCTGGAAGGCACGGCTGGCTCGCGCCACCAACTTCGTCGACGACGAGGCGGCCGATGCCTACCTCGCATCCACGGTCGCGCCGGCGCTTGCGGAGGTGGCAGAGGAGCTGACCTCGATGGGGGTCCCGGCGTCGGTGACCAGCGGTGGCGCCGTCGGAGCGAAGGCGTCGCCGTTCGTCGAGCTGGCCACGGAGCAGGGGGAGGGGCGGTTCGTCTACCGCGTCGAGGTGCGGCGCTCACCCGTGCCGACCTACGGCGGCCGGATGATCGGCAACCGGGACCAGTACGCCCGGCTCGAGGTGCACCTGGTCGACGGTGGGCAGGACTACGACGTCATGGGCTACACCTCCGAGCAGGTGATCCACGACTGCCTCGACCAGTACGAGCGGCACCTGGAGTTCCTGCGAACGGTCTGAGGGCCGGCTGTCGTTCGGCCGCAACGTCCTTGACAGCGGCCGGGACCGGCGGCGTACATTTCGACTGCGTCGCACATTGCGCAACCCGTTGCGCAATACGCAACGCTCCGGAATTGTTCACCCGCCAGGAGGCATGCCATGGCAGAGGTCCCCGCGACCGCCGACGTCGTCGTGATCGGAGCCGGCATCGTCGGCAACAGCCTCGTGCACCACCTCACGCGCCTCGGGTGGCGCAACGTGGTCCAGATCGACAAGGGAGCCCTGCCCAACCCGGGCGGATCCACGGGTCACGCCTCCAACTTCATCTTCACCGTCGACCACTCCCGCGAGATCACCGACCTCACCCTCGACTCGGTGGCTCAGTACAAGGAGATGGGCGTCTTCACGCAGTCGGGCGGCTTCGAGATCGCCCGCACGCCGGAGCGGATGGAGGAGCTGCGGCGACGTATGTCGAGCGCGAAGGCGTGGGGCATCGAGGCCGAGCTGGTGAGTCCCGCCTTCGTGAAGGAGAAGGTCCCCTTCATCGAGGAGGACCAGTTCATCGGAGCGTTCTGGACTCCGGGCGTCGGGGTCGTCGACTCGCTGCGTGCGGGCACGATCATGCGAGAGCGCGCGCTCGCGACCGGCGAGCTGACGGTCCTCGCGACCGTCGAGGTGGTCGGCCTCGACACGGACGACGCCCCGCACGGACGCCGTCGCATCACCCGCGTCCGTACGACCGGTGGTGACATCCAGGCCGGGACCGTGGTCATCGCGGCCGGCGTCTGGAGCCCCAAGCTCGGCGACATGGCCGGCATCGGCATCCCACTGACCCCGGCGGTGCACCAGATGATCAGCGTCGGCCCGTGCCCCCAGCTGGCCGAGCGCGAGGGCGAGATCTCCTTCCCGATCGTGCGCGACATGGACACCTTCTGCTACGAGCGCCAGCACGGTGCCGACATGGAGGTCGGGTCCTACGCCCACCGCGCGATCCTCCACGAGCCCGAGGACATCCCCTCGATCGAGCAGGCCAAGCTGTCGCCGACCGAGATGCCCTTCACCTCCGACGACTTCGATCCGCAGCTGGAGCAGGCCTACGAGCTCATGCCCGACCTGCTCGGGGCTGAGGGGGCCGAGATGCGCTACGCCATCAACGGCCTGCTGTCACTGACCTGCGACGGCAGTCCCATCCTGGGGGAGAGCGAGGTCGCCGGACTGTGGACCGCCGCCGCTGTGTGGATCAAGGAGGGTCCGGGCGTCGGCCGCGCGGTCGCCGAGGTGATGACGCACGGACACTCCGAGATCGACATCCACCACAGCGACATCGCCCGTTTCCACGCGCACCAGCTGCGTCGCGAGCACACCCGCCTGAGGACGACCGAGTCGTTCATCAAGACCTACGGCATCGTCCACCCGGCGGAGCAGTACGAGTCCGACCGGGACCAGCGCCTGTCGTCGATGCATGCCTCGCAGCAGAAGCTCGGGGCGGTCTTCTTCGAGACCGCCGGCTGGGAGCGCCCCTTCTGGTACGAGTCCAACGCGGCACTCCTGCAGGAGTACGGCGATGCCGTCATGCCGCGTGAGAACGAGTGGGACGCGCGGTGGTGGAGCCCGATCATCAACGCCGAGCACCTGCGCATGCGCGAGGCGGCTGCGGTGATCGACCTGTCCGCGTTCTGCCTCTTCGACATCGTCGGCCCCGGGGCGCTCGACGTCGTCCAGGGCACGTGCGTGGCCCAGTGCGACGTGGCGGTCGGCAAGGTCGTGTACACACCGGTGCTCGACGCCAAGGGCGGTTTCCGCTCCGACCTGACCGTCATGCGGCTGGGGGAGGACCACTTCCGGGTCGTCACCGGAGGCGCGCACGGGATGGCCGACCGGGCCTGGTTCACGGGCCACCTGCCCGACGACGAGTCGACCACCTTGACGGACCTGACGGACGCCGTCTCCACCATCGGCATCTGGGGACCGCGGGCGCGCGACATCCTCTCCTCGCTCACCGACGAGGACGTCTCCGACGCCGGCTTCGGGTTCCTGTCCTGCCGAGAGATCCGGGTCGGTGACACACCCACGCTGGCCTCTCGCATCTCCTACGTCGGCGAGCTCGGCTGGGAGCTGTACGTCTCGATGGACGACGCTGCCGACGTCTGGGAGGCGCTGCTGGAGGCGGGCGCGCCGCACGGAGCCGTGCCCGCGGGCATCGGCGTCTACGGCACGACCGGTCGCATCGAGAAGGGCTACCGCGCGTTCGGTGCCGAGCTCGACGCCGAGCGGTCCATCGTCGAGGCCGGCATGCAGCGGCCCAAGGTCAAGCAGGCCGAGTTCGTCGGCAAGCAGGCCTACCTCGCCCAGCGTGAGCAGCCACCGCTCTCGGTGCTCTGCACCCTCACCGTCGATGACCACACCTCGGCCGACGGCACCCGGCGGTACATGCTCGGAGGCGAGCCGATCCTGACGCCCGACGGTGAGCTGCTCACCGACGGCCACGGGCACCATCCCTACGTCACCTCGGCCGGCTCGGCGCCGAGCCTGGGCAAGCACGTGCTGCTGGCCTACCTCCCGCCCGAGCAGGCGGTCATCGGCACTCGGCTGGCGGTGTCCTACATGGAGGAGCTCTACCCCGTCACCGTCGGATCCGTCGATGCGACGCCGCTCTTCGACCCCGACAACCTCAGGATTCGGTGAACGTGAATCCGCTCGTGTGCGTCAAGCGCGTCGTGGACTCCTCGAGCGAGGTGGTGCTGACGGATGATGCGCAGGCCGTCGACGGCCGCTTCGCGGGATTCACGACGAGTGCGCACGAGGACTGTGCCGTCGAGCTTGCCGTCCGGGCGGCGGCGGACAGCGGCGGCACCGCGACCGTCCTGACGCTGGGGCACGCGGACGCGGTCGAGCAGCTCCGTGCGGCGCTTGCGGTGGGCTGTACCGCCGCGAGCCACGTGATGGCGGATCCGCAGGCGTTCGGCCCGGGCGACGTGGCTCGTGAGATCGCTGCCGTGGTCCGTGACCACGAGGCGGCGGGCACGCCTCACGACCTGGTGCTGCTGGGCAACGACGCCGCGGACAGCGGCGACTTCCAGGTCGGCATCAGGCTCGCCTACGAGCTGGGCTGGCCCGTGGTCAACGGAGTGACGCACGTGTCGGTGGCGGATGGCCACGTCACCGCGAGCGGATCCGGTCCCGACGGCCACGAGACCTTCCGGGTGCCCCTGCCTGCCGTCGTCACGGTGCTCGAGGGCGGGGTCGAGCCGCGCTACCCGACCGTGCCGGGACGGATGAAGGCCAGGAAGGTCCCCATCGAGGAGCGTCAGCCCACGTCCTCCCCGGCAGGTCCGGCCCGGGTCCGGCTGGTGCTGCCGCCGCCGGCCCCGTCGTCCGTCCAGATCCTCGGCCACGGCCCGGAGGCCGCATCGGCCGTCGTCGACCTCTTCGAGCAGCTGGGGGTGCTGGCCCGATGATCCTGGTGCTCGTGGAGGTCTCTCCCGAGGGGGAGGCCATCGAGACCTCGCGCGAGGCGGTCACCTTCGCGCGCGATCTTGCGGCCGCGGGCGGCGGTGTTCCCGTCGACGTGGCCGTCGTCGGGATGCCGGGAGAGTCGGTGGTCGCGCTGCTCGCGTCCTACGGCGTACGCCGGGTGCACGCCCTGACGGGCGCCGCCTTCGACGCGTTCTCGGGCGCCGCCTGGGCCGCCGGGCTCATGGCCGTGCGCGACACGGCCGGCTCGGTGGTCGTCACCGCGGCGGGGACGCCGCGCGGCAACGAGGTCATGGCCCATGTCGCGGCGCGCTGCGGAGTACCCATGGCTGCCAACGTGCTGTCCTTCAGCGGGTTGTCGCCCTTCACCGTGACCCGGCAGGTCGTCGGCGGGGCCGCTCTGGAGGAGATGCACCTCTCCGAGCGTCCCGCTGTGTTCACCGTCGCCGGCCACGCGGTGGAGGCCACGCCCGCAGGCTCACCCGCGGCAGGCGAGCTCGTCGTGGAGACCCCGGAGGTCGCCGACGCCGACCTGGTCGCCCGGGTGATGTCGACCGAGGAACCCGAGCCCGACCAGTCCGGGACCTTGAAGTCCGCGCGGGTCGTGGTCGGCGCGGGTCGTGGGGCAGGGTCGTCGGAGGGCTTCGACGGACTTCTCGAGCTCGTCGACCTTCTCGGCGCCTCACTGGGGGTCTCGCGCGTGGTCACCTCGCTCGGCTGGCGACCCCACCACGAGCAGGTGGGGCAGACCGGCAGCCGGATCTCGCCCGACCTCTACATCCCGTGCGGCATCAGCGGAGCCATCCAGCACTGGGCCGGGTGCAGCACCGCGAAGACGATCCTGGCCATCAACACCGATCCCGACGCCCCGATGGTCACCCGGGCGACCCATGCAGTGATCGGCGACCTGCACGAGGTCGTGCCTGCCGTCAACGCCGAGATCCTCCGCCGACGCCGGTGACACGCCCCTCCGCGGGCCGGAGTGACGAGCGTCGCACCAGGGCGTAACCTCTCGCGCAGTCTTGCGTTGGACTACTCAGGAGTAGCCAGGGGAGGAAGGGTCGCATGGGTGTCGAGATTCAGGTCAACGACTTGTCCAAGTCGTTCGGCAAGCAGCTGATCTGGGGTGACGTGACCCTCACCGTCCCCGCAGGCGAGATCTGCGTGATGCTCGGCCCCTCCGGCACCGGCAAGTCGGTCTTCCTCAAGACGCTCATCGGGCTCCTCAAGCCCGACAAGGGCTCCATCGTCATCGAGGGCACCGACATCGCGAGCTGCTCCGAGCGCGACCTCTACGAGATCCGCAAGCTCTTCGGCGTCCTGTTCCAGGACGGCGCCATGTTCGGCTCGATGAACCTCTACGACAACGTCGCGTTCCCCCTGCGCGAGCACACCAAGAAGTCCGAGTCGGAGGTCCGCGCCATCGTCATGGAGAAGATGGACCTCGTCGGGCTCCTCGGCGCCGAGGACAAGCTTCCCGGCGAGATCTCCGGTGGCATGCGCAAGCGTGCCGGCCTCGCGCGTGCCCTCGTCCTCGACCCCGAGATCGTCCTGTTCGACGAGCCCGACTCGGGCCTCGACCCGGTGCGTACGGCGTTCCTCAACCAGCTCATCGTCGACCTCAACGCCCAGATCGACGCCACCTTCCTCATCGTCACCCATGACATCAACACCGCGCGGACGGTGCCCGACAACATCGGTCTGCTCTACCACCGTCACCTCGCCATGTTCGGTCCCCGCGAGGAGCTGCTGAGCTCCGAGGAGCCGGTGGTGCGCCAGTTCCTCAACGCCCAGAAGGTGGGCCCCATCGGCATGTCGGAGGAGAAGGACGCCGACGAGCTCGCGGCCGAGGCCGACCAGGAGCTGCCGCCGCTGCCCCCGATCCCGCTCCAGCTCGACCCGTCCAACGGCATCCCGCGCCGCAGCCAGCGTCCGGCGGGGGAGTGGTGCCGCGAGCACGGCGTCACTCCGCCCCCCGGTTCCTTCGAGTCCAGCAACGCTGGACTGGCCCCGGGAGCCTGACGCCCCGTGTCCACGTCTATGTCCTCGCGCGCACTCGCGCCCATCGCGATCGCAGGCGACCTGTTCGCCTTCGCGCTCGATGTCGGGCGCGGGCTCTTCCGGCGCCCGTTCCAGCTGCGTGAGTTCATCCAGCAGGCGTGGTTCATCGCGTCGGTGACGATCGTGCCCACCGCACTGGTGGCCATCCCCTTCGGCGCCGTCATCGCGCTCCAGGTCGGCGGGCTGATCAAGCAGTTCGGTGCGCAGTCGTTCACCGGCTCCGCCTCGGTGCTGGCCGTGATCCAGCAGGCGGCGCCGATCGGCACCGCCCTGCTGATCGCCGGCGCGGGCGGCTCGGCCATCGCCGCCGACCTCGGCGCCCGCAAGATCCGCGAAGAGCTCGACGCCATGATGGTGCTCGGGATCGATCCGATCCAGCGACTGGTCGTGCCCCGCGTGCTGGCCTGCATGCTCGTCGCGTTCTTCCTCAACGGCATGGTCAGCGTGGTCGGCGTCACCGGCGGCTACGTCTTCAACGTGATCCTCCAGGACGGCACCCCGGGCGCCTACCTGGCCAGCTTCACCGCGCTCGCCCAGCTGCCCGACCTCTGGATCGGCCTGATCAAGGCGCTGATCTTCGGCCTCATCGCCGCGATCGTCGCCTCCTACAAGGGGATGAACGCGAACGGCGGCCCCAAGGGCGTCGGAGACGCGGTCAACGAGGCGGTCGTGATCACGTTCCTGCTGCTGTTCGTGGCCAACTTCGTGCTGAGCCTGATCTACCTCCAGATCATCCCCCCGAAGGGCGGATGACATGGCGCTGAAGGACATCTACACCAAGCCGCTCGACTCGCTCGACACCCTGGGCGGGCAGCTCGCCTTCCACCTCGGGGTGCTCAAGGCGATTCCCCGCTCGATCACCCGCTACCCGCGAGAGATCCTGCGGATC
Organism: uncultured Actinomycetota bacterium; assembly: GCA_963843815.1. GTDB lineage: Bacteria > Actinomycetota > Actinomycetes > Propionibacteriales > Nocardioidaceae > Nocardioides. The sequence continues at coordinate 701,809 of CAWJLX010000010.1, forward strand.
CTGGCCGAGGTCACCCTGGGGACGGGCGCCCTGGCGGTCATCGGCGGCACCGTGGGCGTCATCATCGGCATGACGTTCTTCACCGGCGCCCAGGTGGGACTCTCCGGCTATGCCGCGCTCAACCAGCTCGGCACCGCAGCCTTCTCCGGCTTCGTCTCGGCCTACTTCAACACTCGCGAGATCGCCCCGCTGGTCGCCGGCATCGCCCTGGCCGCCACGGTCGGCTGCGGCTTCACCGCGCAGCTCGGCGCCATGCGCATCTCCGAGGAGGTCGACGCCCTCGAGGTGATGGCCATCCCGTCGATGCCGTTCCTGGTCGCGACCCGCGTGATCGGCGGCCTGATCGCGATCATCCCGCTGTACGTCGTCGGGCTGCTGTCGTCGTACTTCGCGAGCCGGCTGGTGGTGACCCAGTTCTACGGCCAGTCGGCGGGCACCTACGACCACTACTTCAACTCGTTCCTGCCACCCGGTGACGTGCTGTGGTCGTTCGGCAAGGTCCTGGTCTTCGCCGTCACCGTCATCCTGATCCACTGCTACCACGGCTACAACGCCTCCGGCGGTCCCGCCGGGGTGGGCGTCGCGGTGGGCCGTGCGGTGCGCTCGAGCATCGTGGCCATCAACGTGATCGACCTCTTCCTGTCCATGGCCATCTGGGGCGCGTCCACCACCGTGCGGCTGGCGGGGTGAGCAGCAGATGAAGCTCAAGTCACTGGGAGTCGTCTTCCTGGCCCTCATGCTGGCCTCGGTGTGGCTCACCTACGGCGTGTTCACCAAGAAGTTCTCCGACTACGACGAGGTCACCGTCCGTGCCTCCAAGATCGGGCTCCAGCTGCCGCAGCGGGCCGACGTCAAGATCAAGGGTGTGATCGTGGGTGAGGTGCTCGCCTACGAGCCGACCGAGGAGGGCGCCGACATCACTCTGGGCCTGTACCAGGACCGCACCACCCAGATCCCCGCCGACGTGACCGCGTCGATCCTGCCCAAGACGCTCTTCGGCGAGAAGTTCGTGTCGCTGATCGTGCCCGACGGGGGATCCTCCGCCCAGCCGATCGCAGCGGGAGCCGTGATCGATCGGACGAAGCTGTCGATCGAGGTCGAGGAGGTCCTCAGTGACCTCTACCCGCTGCTGCGCGCCGTCCAGCCGGCGGACCTCAACGCCACGCTCAACGCCATCGCCACCGCGCTCGAGGGCCGCGGTGAGCAGCTCGGCCGGACCATGGAGACGCTCGACAGCTACCTGACCCGGTTCAACCCCGAGCTCCCCGGCCTCATCGAGGACCTGCGGCTGACCGCAGACGTCTCCGACACCTACGCCGACGTCCTCCCGGAGGTCGCGACGATCCTGCGCAACACGATCACGACGACCACGACGCTGGAGGACCGCGAGGACAAGCTCCAGGCCCTCTTCAACGACGTGTCCAAGTTCTCCTCGGTCGCCGAGCGGTTCACCCGCACCAACGGCGACAACCTCATCCGTCTCGGCGACCTCGCTGCAGCGCAGCTCGACGTGTTCGCCCGCTACGCACCCGGCTACCCCTGCCTGCTCGGCGGCATCGTCGGCGCCGGCGACCTCCAGGCCGAGGCCTTCCGCGGCTTCACCCTGCACATCGTGCTCGAGACGCTGCCCAACCAGCCGCGCGCCTACACCGCGGCCGACGCGCCGATCTACGGCGACAAGAGCGGCTACCACTGCGGCCGACTGCCCAACCCTCCGTGGTCGCAGGCCAACCCGCTCAGCAGCCAGCCCGACTTCGTCGACGGCATCGACGAGCCCACCGGCAAGGGCACCAGCCGGGTCGGTCCGGGCTGGTCCGGCGACGCGGCCGGCTTCGTCGGCGGTCGGGACGAGACCGCGCTCCTCAAGGGACTGCTCGCGCCCGGACTCGGCGTCAGCGCCGACGACGTACCCGACCTGGGCGTCCTGCTGGTCGGTCCCATGGCACGCGGGGCGGAGGTGTCGCTGCGATGAGCCAGCTCCTGGACAAGAAGACCTCCGTCGACCTGGTCAAGCTCCTGGTCTTCGTCGTGGTGACCTCGCTCGCCACCGCGGTGCTGGTCGTGACCATCGGCAACATCGGCTTCGGGGCAGCCCGCGACTACAAGGCCGAGTTCACCGACGCCACGGGCGTCAACAAGGGCGACGACATCCGCGTCGCCGGCGTCCGGGTCGGCACCGTGAGCAAGATCGAGATCATCGACCGCAGCCGCGCGCTGGTCACCTTCTCGGTCGACGAGGGGACGTCGGTCAACGGCGGCACCAACGCCGCGATCCGCTACCGCAACCTCGTCGGTCAGCGCTACATCTCGCTCACCCAGGAGGTGGGTGACACCCAGCGGTTGCCGGACGGCACCACCATCCCGGTCTCGCGGACACAGCCGGCGCTGGACCTGACGGTGCTGTTCAACGGCTTCAAGCCGCTGTTCCAGGCGCTCTCGCCCGAAGACGTCAACAAGCTCTCCTACGAGCTGATCCAGGTGTTCCAGGGCGAGGGCGGCACCCTGGAGGGGCTGCTCGCGCACACCGCCTCGGTGACCTCGACGCTGGCCGACCGCGACCAGGTCATCGGGGACCTGATCGACAACCTGTCCCTCGTCCTCGACCACGTCGCCGACCGCGATGAGCAGCTGACCCGGCTGATCACGTCCTTCCGCACCCTCGTCGGTGGCCTGAAGAAGGACCGCAACGCGATCCTCGGCTCCCTCGAGGACGTCTCCGCGCTCTCGGTCCAGACCGCATCGCTGATCGACGGCATCCGCGAGCCGTTCGTCAAGGACATCAAGGAGCTGCGCGCGGTGGCCGGCAACATCGACAAGAACAAGGCCGAGCTCGACCGGGCCATCCAGGTCCTGCCGATCAAGCTCGACAAGATCGGTCGCACCGCGATCTACGGCTCCTTCTTCAACTTCTACCTCTGCGAGTTCCAGGGTCGGGTCAACCTGCCCGGCGGAGTGTCGCTTCCGGTCAAGTACCAGACCGGGTCCGACAGGTGTGATCTCGGATGAAGTCACCCCACGCCGTTCTCCGCTCCCCCCGCTCCGCTCCTCCCGCGAACAACGCCGAGGGGACCCCGACATGAAACCGTTTCGTGAGCGCAACCCCGTCATGGTGGGCGCGATCAGCCTCGTGGCCCTCGTGCTGACCCTGGTCGCGGCGCTGCGGGCCGACGACCTGCCGATCATCGGCGGCGGGGACAGCTACTCCGCCATGTTCACCGAGGCCGGAGGCCTGAAGGTCAACGACGAGGTCCGCATCGCCGGCGTCCGCGTCGGCAAGGTCAACGACATCGAGCTCGACAACGACCAGGTCAAGGTGAGCTTCAAGGTCGACAGCGCCGCCGACTTCGGCGGTGACACCCGGGCCGCGATCAAGGTCAAGACGATCCTGGGCTCCATGTTCCTCGCCCTCGAGCCTGCCGGTGGCGGCCAGCTCGACGAAGGGGCCACCATCCCCGCCGAGCGGACCTCCTCGCCCTTCGACGTGGTGGAGGCCTTCGAGGGTCTCGCCTCCACCTCCGAGCGGATCGACACCGACCAGCTGGCCGAGTCGCTGACCACGCTCGCCGACCTCACCCGCAACACCCCCGAGGAGTTCCGGGGCGCCCTCTCCGGCCTCAGCCGGCTCTCGGCCAACGTGGCCGACAAGGACGAGCAGCTCAACACGCTCCTGCAGAACCTCGAGCGGGTCTCGAAGGTCCTCGACGCCCGGGACGAGGACATCATCAAGCTGATGGAGGACAGCGACGTGCTGTTCCGGGCGCTGGTGGCGCGCCGCGAGGCCGTCCACGAGCTGCTGGTCTCGAGCACCAAGCTCTCCAAGGAGCTCACCGCCCTGATCCGTCAGTCACGTGGCGACCTCGCACCCGCCCTGGCCCACCTGGAGAACGTCGTCGCCGTGCTCAACAAGAACGAGGACAACCTCGACAGCAGCCTGCGGCTGATGGCGCCGTTCTACCGCGTCTTCGCCAACACGCTCGGCACCGGTCCCTGGTTCGACACCTGGATCGCCAACTTCCCACCCGTTCCGCAGGTGGGCTGACCCATGGACCTCGTGAAGCGCTTCCTCGCCCCGCTCATCGTGCTGGGCTTCGTCGTCGCGGCTGCGGTCACCGTGCTCGGCGGCGACAGCACCAGGTCGGTCGTCGCGCACTTCCCGCGCGCCATCTCCGTCTACGAGGGCAGCGACGTCCGCGTGCTCGGCGTACCCGTCGGCACCGTGACCAGGGTCGAGCCGACGGGCACCGACGTCACCGTCACCATGGCCTACGACGACTCGGTGAAGCTGCCGGCCGACGCCAAGGCCGTCATCATCGCCCCGTCCCTGGTCGGCGACCGCTACGTCCAGCTGACGCCGGCCTACTCCGGCACGGGCGAGGTGCTGACCGACGGCGCCGAGCTGAGCGTGGACGACACCTCCGCGCCGCTCGAGCTGGACGAGATCTACGACAGCCTCGACCGGCTCAACGTGGCGCTCGGTCCGCGGGGGGCCAACAAGACCGGCGCGCTGTCCGACCTGCTCTCGGTCACCGCCGACAACTTCGGTGGCCAGGGCACGACCTTCCGCCAGACCATCAAGGACTTCTCACGGCTCAGCGCGACGCTGTCCGACAACAAGGAGGAGCTGTTCGGCTCGGTCAGGGCGCTGGAGGGCTTCATGCAGACACTGGCGGAGAACGACCAGACCGTCCGCCAGTTCAACCAGTCGCTGGCCGACGTCTCGACGATGCTCGCCGGCGAGCGCGAGGAGCTGGTCGCGGCGACCAAGAACCTCTCCGTCGCGCTGACCGCGGTCAAGGGCTTCGTGGACGAGAACAAGGATTCACTGGGTCGCAACATCACCGGCCTCAACCGGGTCTCGAAGGTGCTGGTCCGCCAGCGGGCGGCACTCGACGAGATCCTCCACGTGGCGCCGACGGCGCTCAACAACCTGGCGTTGACCTACAACCCCCAGGCCGGCACCCTCGACACCCGCTCCAACTTCGGTGAGTCGATCAACCAGCTCAACGCCGACCCCGCAGCCCTGCTCTGCGGGTTCGTCGGCCAGGTCGAGCGCTCGGGCAAGGTCTGTGACCGGATCACCGACCTGCTCGGCCGGTCCCGGCCGGGCGCGCTCGGCACTCCCGACCGGCTGCCGGCCCAGGACGTGTTCGACCCCACGCTCGGTGGACTCGTGGAGGTGTCGCGATGAAGCGCATGAAGGTACTCGTGCTCGGCGTGCTCGCCGCGATCGTGCTGTCGGGGTGCGACGCCAGCGTCTACTCCCTGCCGCTGCCCGGCGGGCCCGACGTCGGCGACGACCCGATCACGGTCAAGGTCGAGTTCGCCGACGTGCTCGACCTGGTGCCCCAGTCCACCGTCAAGGTCAACGACGTCAGCGTCGGCAAGGTGACCGACGTCGACCTCGAGGGCTACCAGGCCCTCGTCACGCTGCAGATCCGCCGCGACGTGGAGCTGCCGGACGACGCGGTGGCCGAGCTGCGCATGACCAGCCTGCTCGGCGAGAAGTTCGTCGAGCTCAGCGCCCCCGACGAAGGGGGAAGCGCCAACCCGCTCGGCGACGGCGACACCATCCCGATCGAGCGTTCCGGTCGCAACCCGGAGGTCGAGGAGGTCCTCGGCGCGCTGAGCCTGCTGCTCAACGGTGGCGGCGTCGCCCAGCTCAAGACCATCGCCCAGGAGCTCAACCTCGCCCTGGACGGCCGTGAGGACTCCGCGAAGTCGGTGCTGCGCCAGCTGCGCGTCTTCACCGCACAGCTCGACGAGAACAAGGCCGACATCGTCGACGCGATCGAGTCGCTCAACCGGCTCGCCATCGCCGCGGAGAAGCAGCTGCCCACGATCGACAAGGCCCTCGAGGAGCTCCCCAGCGCCCTGGACTCCATCGATCGCCAGCGCGACGACCTGGTCGAGATGCTGACGGCGCTGGACGAGCTGTCGTCCGTGGCCGTCGACGTGATCGTCGAGTCCAAGGACGCAACGATCCTCTCCCTCGAGCGGCTCGACCCCGTGCTCACCCAGCTCGCTGCGTCCGGCGACGACTTCACCAACGCCTTCCACGTCTTCTTGACCTACCCGTTCGTCGACGAGGTCGTCGGCCGCGACCCCCAGGTGGCACGCAACCTCCACATGGGCGACTACACCAACCTCTCGATCACCCTCGACGTCGATGTCGCGGGCGGCGCGAGCGCGTCGCCGTCGCTGCCGACCAACCTGCCCTCGGTCATCGACCCGACCGTGGTGGTCAACGACGTGCTCGCCTGCCTCCGGAGCGGATCGCTGACCAGCGACGCCTGCAAGCGGGTGCTGGCAAACGCCCAGAAGCTCGCCCGGCTGCGCGAGGAGTGCGCCAAGGCGGAGAACAAGGACAAGGACGTCTGCCGCGAGCTCAACTCCGTCCCCGGCCTGCCGTCCCCGCCGGTGCCGGTGCCCACCACGCTCCCGCCGACGGTCCTGCCGACGACGCTGATCCCGACGGGTCTGCCCCGAGCAGGCACCGGGGAGCGGACGCCCGGGGCGAACCCGACGATGCGCGACTTCATGGACCTCTACGACCCTGCCCTCGTCAGTCTCCTGATCCCCGGGATGGTGCAGCGATGATCACTCGCCGGACCAAGGTGCAGCTCCTCGTCTTCGCCCTCATCACCCTGATCGGCGTCAGCTTCGTCGGCGCCCGCTATGCCCGGCTGGACCGGGTGTTCCTCGACACGAGCTACACGGTCGTGGCCCACTTCGGCGACTCCGGCGGCGCGTTCAAGGGCGCGGAGGTGTCCTACCGCGGCGTCCGCGTCGGCCAGGTCCAGGAGCTCGTCCTCACCCGGGACGGCGTCGACCTGCTGCTCGACATCGACAACGAGTTCGACGACATCCCCGCCGACGCACTCGCCCTGGTCGGCAACCGTTCGGCCGTCGGTGAGCAGTACGTCGAGCTGCAGCCGCAGAGTGACAAGGGCCCCTTCCTCGACGACGACGCCGAGATCTCCCGCGACCGCACCGCGACCCCGATCCAGACCGACACCCTGCTCACGCACCTCGACGAGACCGTCCGCAGCGTCGACCAGGAGGACCTCCGCACGGTCACCTCCGAGTTCGGGCTGGCCTTCAACGATGCCGGCCAGGACCTGCAGACGATCCTCGACAGCAGCAACGCGTTCATCGCCGCCGCCGACGAGAACTTCGGCGTCACCGTCGACCTGATCCGCGACAGCAACACCGTGCTCCACGGCCAGATCGACTCCGAGCGCGCCTTCCGGCGCTTCGCGCGCGACCTGTCCACGTTCTCCACGACCGTGGCCGACCACGACAAGGACCTGCGCAAGCTCATCGACGACGGATCGCTCGGTGCCAATGCGCTCCGGGTCTTCCTCGAGGACAACGAGGTCGAGCTCGGCGAGCTGATCAACAACCTCGTCACCACTGGTGAGGTCGTCGTCAAGCACCTCGACGGCATCGAGCAGCTGCTCGTCCTCTACCCCTATGTCGTCGAGGGCGGCTTCACGGTCGTCTCCAAGTCGCCCGGGACGGGCCTCTACGACGCCCACTTCGGCATGGTGATGACCAACGAGCCGCACGTGTGCCTCCAGGGCTACGAGGGCACCGACCGGCGCTCGCCGCTCGACGGCAGCAACCGTCCGATGAAGGAGGACGCGAGGTGCACCGCTCCCGCCTCCCAGACCAACGCGCGCGGCGCCCAGAACATCCAGGCTCCCCGCGCGGCGACCGGGTGGGGTCCCTCGGACTTCGCCTACGACCCCACGACGGGCACCGTGTCGTCCGATCCCGCCGTGATCCAGCGGCTGGAGCGTGGCGGTAGCGTGGCCCCGCGCAGTCTCGGAGAGGAGACGTGGAAGTGGCTCTACCTCCAGCCCCTGCTGACTCGCGGCTGACCCCTCGGGTCCGGCTCGTGACCGCCGCCGTGCTGGCGCTGGTCGTGGCCTCCTGCGTCGCGTTGCTCATCTGGATGTCCCTCGCCGGCCGGGCCACGGCCGACGGTGGCCTGAACCTGCCCGACGAGCGGGACCAGGTGATGAGCCTGACCGACCAGTTCGTGAAGCGTCTCGGCACCTACAGCCCCGACATGATCGACGACTCGGGACAGATGCCCGCCTACCGTGAGCAGGTCCGTGAGGTGATCACCCCGAAGTTCGCAGCCGACTTCGACAAGGAGGTCGCGGCGGCCGAGCAGCTCGTCGCCCAGGGTGCCATCACCCGCACCGCCGATGTCTTCGCCACGGCGGTCTCCTCGATCGACGACGACTCGGCACGTGTGCTGGTGGCCGGCGCGTTCACCGACAGCTACGAGCAGGGCAAGGGCGACGGCACGGGCGGCAAGGCCACCACCATCGAGCAGGAGCCGCTGCCGTTCCGCTTCACGGTGGACCTGGTGATGATCGGCGGGGAGTGGCTCGTCGACGACTTCTCGCCGGTGAGCAGTCCCGACGACGCGACCGGCGACCAGGGGAGCACCCCGTGAGCGACGCCCCCACCTGGTACGACCTCCTCGACGTCTCGCACGACGCCTCGACCGAGGAGATCCGCGCCGCCTGGAAGGCCCGGATCGCGGACCTCGAGCCCGGCGACCGTCGCTTCGACGCCCTCAACCGGGCCGCGAAGGTGCTGCTCGACCCCGAGGCCCGGGCGGCGTACGACGCGGAGCACCGCGAGGTCGAGGAGCCCGGCCACGACCCGCTGCCGCCGCTGGTCGAGGAAGGCGCCCCCGCGCCCGTCACGAGACCCCGCGAGGGTGGGACCAGCGGGAGTGTGCCGTCCTGGTTGCTCGCCGGACTGGCGGTCGTGGCCACGGGCCTCGTCGCGGCGACGCTCTGGATGTGGACGGCCCGCGACGCCGACGGGAGCGACTCCGCGGCCCGGGACGCCCAGGTCGCGGCCGAGCGCGCTGTCGTACCCGTGCTGTCCTACGACTACGAGCACCTCGCGGCGGACCAGAAGGCCGCCCAGGCACTGATGACCGGCAACTACCGCAAGGACTACGACAAGCTGTTCACGGTGCTGGAGGAGAACGCCCCCCAGACCCAGACCAAGGTGACCGCCTCGGTGATCGCCTCCGGGATCGTGCGCGCCAGCGACGAACGCGTGCAGGTGCTGGTCTTCGTGGACCGTCCGACCACCAACAAGCTGAGTGCCGACCCGGTCGTCTACAAGGACCAGGTGACGCTGTCGATGCAGCTCGTCGACGGCGAGTGGCTGGTCGACGACCTGATCACCTCGCCCGTCCAGGGGTGAGTCGGTGGCCCCCGGAGGGTGGTTTGCGGCGCGCCCTGCTTGACCCGGGGCGTTTCGACGTTCATCATCATCGGCAACGCGTGTCACGTTCCCCTTCGGGAATTCGACCCCGCGTTTGAGGCGCGTCCTGATGTGCGCTAGTGTGTGTCCTTGCGCCTGCCCTCAGATGCCCGACGCCCTCCGGACGGCTGTCGTGGTGGTCGGCCGGCGCCGATCACTTGCTCATTTGTGAGGACACCTCTTGGCCGCGCGCAGCTCCGCTGGTAACCACCGTCGCACCTCTTTCGCAAAGATCACCGAACCTCTCGAGGTTCCGCCGCTCATCTCGCTCCAGACCGACAGCTTCGACTGGCTGGTCGGCAACGAGCGCTGGGAGGCCACCGTCGCAGCCCGCAGGGCCAACGGTGAGGACGTCTCGGAGAAGACCGGTCTGCAGGAGATCTTCGAGGAGATCTCCCCGATCGAGGACTTCTCCGAGACGATGATGCTCTCCTTCGACAACCCCGTCTTCCTGGACGAGAAGTACACCGAGGAGGAGTGCAAGGAGAAGGACTTCACCTACTCCCGCCCCCTCTACGTCTCGGCCGAGTTCATGAACCACGAGACCGGTGAGATCAAGGGCCAGACGGTCTTCATGGGCGACTTCCCCATGATGACCAAGAAGGGCACCTTCATCATCAACGGCACCGAGCGGGTCGTCGTGTCCCAGCTCGTCCGTTCGCCCGGTGTCTACTTCGAGTCGTCCCCGGACAAGACCTCGGACAAGGACATCTTCACCGCCAAGCTCATCCCGAGCCGTGGTGCGTGGCTGGAGTTCGAGATCGACAAGCGCGACCTGGTGGGCGTGCGTCTGGACCGCAAGCGCAAGCAGAACGTCACTGTCCTGCTCAAGGCGCTCGGCTGGACCACGGAGCAGATCCGCGAGGAGTTCGGCCAGTACGAGTCGATGATGCTGACGCTCGAGAAGGACAGCGTCCGCTACGAGGTCGTCCAGGAGGAGCTGCAGAAGAAGGCTCGGGGCGAGGCCCCGACCGCCGAGCAGATCAACCTCGAGGTCACCCGCCTCGCGCTGCTCGACATCTACCGCAAGCTCCGTCCCGGCGAGCCGCCGACGGCCGAGGCAGCCCAGACGCTGCTCAACAACTACTACTTCAACTCCAAGCGCTACGACCTGGCGAAGGTCGGCCGCTACAAGATCAACAAGAAGCTCGGCCTGCACGAGGCCTTCGACCAGCAGACGCTGACCATCGACGACGTCGTGGCCGCCATCCGCTACGTCGTGCAGCTGCACGCCGCGGGTGTCCAGGGCGAGGCGCCCGACCTGATCGATGCTGCCGGCGCAGTCGTCGAGGGCCCCGACGGTTCCCCCGTCAAGGTGCAGGCCGACGACATCGACCACTTCGGCAACCGCCGCATGCGCACGGTCGGTGAGCTCATCCAGAACCAGCTCCGCACGGGCCTGGCCCGCATGGAGCGTGTGGTGCGTGAGCGGATGACGACCCAGGACGTCGAGGCCATCACGCCGCAGTCCCTGATCAACATCCGTCCCGTGGTCGCGGCGCTGAAGGAGTTCTTCGGCACCTCGCAGCTGAGCCAGTTCATGGACCAGACCAACCCGATCGCGGGCCTGACGCACAAGCGTCGTCTGTCCGCGCTCGGCCCCGGTGGACTGTCCCGTGACCGCGCCGGCATGGAGGTCCGTGACGTCCACCCGTCGCACTACGGCCGCATGTGCCCGATCGAGACCCCGGAAGGCCCCAACATCGGCCTGATCGGGTCGCTGGCCTCCTACGGCCGGATCAACCCGTTCGGCTTCGTCGAGACCCCCTACCGCCGCGTGGTCAAGGGTGTCGTCACCGACGAGATCGACTACCTCACCGCCGACGACGAGGACCGCTACGTCATCGCGCAGGCCAACGCGCCGCTCGACTCCAAGATGAAGTTCGTCGAGGAGCGGGTCCTGGTTCGCCAGCAGAAGGGTGAGGTCGACGCGATCCTGGCCGAAGAGGTCGACTACATGGACGTCTCGCCGCGCCAGATGGTGTCGGTCGCGACGGCCCTGATCCCCTTCCTCGAGCACGACGACGCCAACCGTGCGCTCATGGGCGCCAACATGCAGCGTCAGGCCGTCCCGCTCATCACCAGCGACAGCCCGCTGGTCGGCACCGGCATGGAGTACCGCGCCGCCGTCGACGCCGGTGACGTGGTCGTGGCCGACAACGCCGGTGTGGTGAAGGAGGTGTCCGCCGACGCCATCGAGACGATGAACGACGACGGCACCTACCAGACCTACAAGCTGGCCAAGTTCCGTCGCTCCAACCAGGGCACCTGCATCAACCAGCGCCCGCTGGTGACGACCGGTGACCGCCTCGAGGTCGGGACCCCGATCGCCGACGGTCCCTGCACCGACGACGCCGAGATGGCGCTGGGCACCAACCTGCTCGTCGCCTTCATGCCCTGGCACGGTCACAACTACGAGGACGCGATCATCCTCAGCCAGCGCCTGGTGCAGGAGGACGTCCTCACCTCGATCCACATCGAGGAGCACGAGGTCGACGCCCGCGACACCAAGCTCGGCCCCGAGGAGATCACCCGGGACATCCCGAACGTCTCCGAGGAGGGCCTGGCCGACCTCGACGAGCGCGGCATCATCCGCATCGGCGCCGAGGTCACCACCGGTGACATCCTCGTCGGCAAGGTCACGCCCAAGGGCGAGACCGAGCTGACGCCCGAGGAGCGCCTGCTCCGCGCGATCTTCGGCGAGAAGGCACGCGAGGTGCGCGACACCTCGATGAAGGTGCCCCACGGCGAGTCCGGAACGGTCATCGGCGTCCGCGTCTTCGACCGCGAGGACGGCGACGACCTGCCTCCGGGCGTCAACCAGCTGGTCCGCGTCTACGTGGCCCAGAAGCGCAAGATCTCGGTGGGCGACAAGCTCGCCGGTCGCCACGGCAACAAGGGCGTCATCGCCAAGATCCTGCCCGTGGAGGACATGCCCTTCATGGAGGACGGCACGCCGGTCGACGTCGTGCTCAACCCCCTGGGTGTGCCGCGCCGGATGAACATCGGTCAGATCCTCGAGCTCCACCTGGGCTGGCTCGCCAAGCAGGGCTGGGACATCGACCTGCACGCCGACAAGGGAACGTCGGAGTGGAAGGACCGCCTGATGTCCATCCACGCCGAGAAGAGCGAGCCCGGCACCAAGGTCGCCACCCCGGTGTTCGACGGTGCCCGCGAGGACGAGATCACCGGCCTGCTCGGTGCCACCCTGCCCAACCGTGACGGTGAGCGGATGGTCAAGGAGGACGGCAAGGCCGCCCTCTTCGACGGTCGTTCCGGCGAGCCGTTCCCGGCGCCGGTGGCCGTGGGCTACATGTACATCCTCAAGCTGCACCACCTCGTCGACGACAAGATCCACGCTCGCTCGACCGGCCCCTACTCGATGATCACGCAGCAGCCCCTGGGCGGTAAGGCCCAGTTCGGCGGCCAGCGGTTCGGCGAGATGGAGGTCTGGGCGATGGAGGCGTACGGCGCTGCCTACGCGCTCCAGGAGCTGCTGACGATCAAGTCCGACGACGTGCCGGGCCGCGTGAAGGTCTACGAGGCCATCGTGAAGGGCGAGAACATCCCCGACTCGGGCATCCCCGAGTCGTTCAAGGTGCTCGTCAAGGAGATGCAGTCCCTCTGCCTCAACGTCGAGGTGCTGTCGCAGGACGGCAGCGCGATCGCGTTGAAGGACGCCGAGGAAGACGTCTTCCGCGCGGCTGAGGAGCTCGGCATCGACCTGTCCCGGCGCGAGCCCAGCAGCGTCGAAGAAGTCTGAGGTGAGCCCCCGGGCGGTGCACGCACCGCCCGGGCCCCTCGGTCCCACAGCCACCTGACGCAAACGCACACCCTAAGGAACACATCTTGCTGGACGTCAACTTCTTCGAGCAGATTCAGATCGGCCTGGCCACCGCGGACGAGATCCGCGGGTGGAGCCACGGCGAGGTCAAGAAGCCGGAGACCATCAACTACCGCACGCTCAAGCCCGAGCGTGACGGCCTCTTCTGCGAGAAGATCTTCGGTCCCACCCGGGACTGGGAGTGCTACTGCGGCAAGTACAAGCGCGTGCGCTTCAAGGGCATCATCTGCGAGCGGTGTGGCGTCGAGGTCACCCGTTCCAAGGTGCGTCGCGAGCGGATGGGCCACATCGAGCTCGCCGCCCCCGTGACCCACATCTGGTACTTCAAGGGCGTCCCGTCGCGCCTGGGCTACCTGCTCGACCTGGCGCCGAAGGACCTGGAGAAGGTCATCTACTTCGCCGCCTACATGATCACCTCGGTCGACGAGGACGCGCGGCACCGCGACTCCGAGTCCCTCGAGAACAAGGTCGGACTGGAGCGCGAGCGGCTCGAGAAGCGTCGCGACACCTCCGTCGAGGACCGCGCCAAGAAGCTCGAGGAGGACCTCGCCACCCTCGAGGCCGAGGGCGCCAAGGCCGACGCCAAGCGCAAGGTGCGCGACGGTGCCGACCGCGAGATGAACCAGCTGCGTGACCGCGCCAACCGCGAGATCGCGCGTCTCGAGGAGGTCTGGGACACCTTCAAGAACCTCAAGGTGCAGGACCTGCTCGGCGACGAGCTGCTCTACCGCGAGATGAAGAACTGGTTCGGCAAGTACTTCGAGGGCTTCATGGGCGCCACGGCGATCCAGAAGCGCCTCCAGGACTTCGACGTCGAGGCCGAGGTCGAGTCGCTGCGCGACACGATCGAGAACGGCAAGGGCCAGCGCAAGGTCCGCGCCCTCAAGCGTCTCAAGGTCGTCGACGCGTTCCGCAAGACCGGCAACCAGCCCATCGGCATGGTGCTCGACGCCGTTCCGGTGATCCCGCCGGACCTGCGCCCGATGGTCCAGCTCGACGGTGGCCGCTTCGCCACCTCCGACCTGAACGACCTCTACCGCCGCGTCATCAACCGCAACAACCGCCTCAAGCGCCTGCTCGACCTCGGTGCCCCCGAGATCATCGTCAACAACGAGAAGCGGATGCTGCAGGAGGCCGTCGACAGCCTCTTCGACAACGGTCGTCGTGGCCGTCCGGTCACCGGGCCGGGCAACCGACCGCTCAAGTCGCTCTCCGACATGCTCAAGGGCAAGCAGGGGCGCTTCCGCCAGAACCTGCTCGGCAAGCGCGTGGACTACTCGGGTCGCTCGGTCATCGTGTCGGGTCCCCAGCTCAAGCTGCACCAGTGCGGTCTGCCCAAGCAGATGGCGCTGGAGCTGTTCAAGCCGTTCGTGATGAAGCGCCTCGTAGACCTGTCGCACGCGCAGAACATCAAGTCCGCCAAGCGGATGGTCGAGCGTGCGCGCCCGGTCGTGTGGGACGTCCTCGAAGAGGTCATCACCGAGCACCCCGTGCTGCTCAACCGCGCGCCCACCCTGCACCGTCTCGGCATCCAGGCCTTCGAGCCGCAGCTGATCGAGGGCAAGGCCATCCAGATCCACCCGCTCGTGTGTGGCGCGTTCAACGCCGACTTCGACGGTGACCAGATGGCTGTCCACCTCCCGCTGTCCGCGGAGGCGCAGGCCGAGGCCCGCATCCTGATGCTCTCGACCAACAACATCCTCAAGCCCTCGGACGGGCGTCCGGTGACCATGCCTTCGCAGGACATGATCATCGGCCTGTTCTGGCTCACCGGTGACCGTGACGGGGAGGTCGGCGAGGGCCGCATCTTCTCCACCCCGTCCGAGGCGATCATGGCCTACGACCGTGGTGAGATCGGGCTGCAGAGCAAGATCAAGATCCGCCTCAACGACATCGTGCCCCCGCTCGACCTCGAGCTGGGTGCCGACTGGGAGGAGCGGACCGCGATCCTGCTCGACACGACCCTGGGTCGCGTCCACTTCAACGACACGCTCCCCGGCGACTACCCCTTCGTCAACGAGGAGGTCGGCAAGAAGCGCCTCGGTGCGATCGTCAACGACCTGGCCGAGCGCTACACCAAGGTCCAGGTCGCGGCCTCGCTCGACGCCCTCAAGGACGCCGGCTTCCACTGGGCCACGCGCTCCGGTGTGACCGTCTCGATCGACGACGTCACCACGCCGGACAGCAAGGTCGAGATCCTGGGCCGCTACGAGGCCCAGGCCGAGAAGGTCCAGAAGAACTACGAGCGCGGTGTGATGACCGACGACGAGCGTCGTCAGGAGCTCATCGAGCTGTGGACCCAGGCTGCGGCCGAGGTCGGGCGTGCGATGGAGGCCAACTTCGACCGCACGAACCCGATCTACATGATGGTCGACTCGGGTGCCTCCGGAAACATGAACCAGATCCGGCAGGTCGCGGCCATGCGTGGTCTGGTGGCCAACCCGAAGGGCGAGATCATCCCGCGCCCGATCAAGGCCAACTTCCGCGAGGGCCTCTCGGTGCTCGAGTACTTCATCTCGACCCACGGTGCCCGCAAGGGTCTGGCCGACACCGCGCTCCGCACGGCCGACTCGGGCTACCTGACCCGTCGTCTGGTCGACGTGTCGCAGGACGTCATCATCCGTGAGGACGACTGCGGCACCGAGCGTGGCCTGCCCAAGCGCATCGACGACGAGCACGTGGAGACCTCGGCCTACGCCCGGGCCTCGGCCGTCGAGATCACCCATCCGGAGACCGGCGACGTCCTCGCCGCCGCCGGTGAGGACCTCGGCGACGTCAAGATCGGCGAGCTCGTGGCTGCCGGCGTCACCGAGGTGAAGGTCCGTTCGGTCCTGACCTGTGACGCCCGCACCGGCACCTGCGCCAAGTGCTACGGCCGCTCGCTGGCCACCGGCAAGCTGGTCGACATCGGTGAGGCGGTCGGCATCATCGCCGCCCAGTCCATCGGTGAGCCCGGCACGCAGCTGACCATGCGTACCTTCCACACCGGTGGTGTGGCCTCCGCCGACGACATCACGCAGGGTCTGCCCCGCGTGGTCGAGCTCTTCGAGGCCCGCTCGCCCAAGGGTCGTACGCCGATCTCGGAGTCCGCCGGTCGCGTGAAGATCGAGGAGACCGACAAGGCTCGCGTCGTCATGGTCACGCCGGACGACGGCTCCGAGGTCCAGGAGATCCCGGTGTCGAAGCGTTCGCGCCTCAACGTCGAGGACGGCGACCACATCGAGGTGGGTCACCACATCACCTCCGGTACGCCCGACCCGCAGGACGTCCTGCGCGTCCTGGGTGTCCGCAAGGCCCAGGAGCACCTCGTGGACGAGGTCCAGGAGGTCTACCGCTCGCAGGGTGTGTCGATCCACGACAAGCACATCGAGATCATCGTGCGGCAGATGCTGCGTCGCGTGACGGTCATCGAGTCCGGTGACACCAACCTGCTCCCGTCCGACCTGGTCGACCGGGTGCGGTTCGAGGAGGAGAACCGTCGCGTGGTCTCCGAGGGCGGCAAGCCGGCCTCGGGTCGCCCGGTCCTCATGGGCATCACCAAGGCCTCGCTCGCGACGGAGTCGTGGCTCTCGGCGGCCTCCTTCCAGGAGACCACCCGAGTCCTCACCGACGCCGCGATCAACGGCCGCTCCGACAGCCTGCGTGGGCTGAAGGAGAACGTGATCATCGGAAAGCTCATCCCGGCCGGCACCGGCCTGGAGCGCTACCGCAACATCCGGGTGGAGCCCACCGAGGAGGCGCGCGCCGCGGCCTACTCGGTCACCGGCTACGACTCCTACGACTACGACTTCGGTCCGTCGTCGCAGGCTGTCGCGCTCGACGACTTCGACTTCGGTTCCTACCAGAACTGAGCGCGGTCCACCGCCTGGCCCCGGTCCCCCTCGTGGGGGCCGGGGCCAGGTGCGTCCGGGTCAGGGCGTCAGTCGGGCGACCCAGTCGGCAAGGATGCGCTGGAGGCGGGCAGCAGCCTCGATCACGGGGTCCGCCGGATCACCGCCGCCGAGCACCCGCAGCTCCCACGCGCCGTACCACGCCACGTAGGCGCCCACGAGCAGCAGCAGCAGCCCGGAGACCCGGGGCACCCACTTCCCCGTGCGCCTCAGCGAGGCGACGACCCCTCGACGGGCGAGGGCGACCGCCACGGCAGCGATCCCGACGAGCAGGCCCATGCCGGCGCTGTAGGCGACGAACAGCGCGATGCCCTCACCCGTCGACCCGCTGCGGAAGCTGGCGACGACGAGCGCCAGGAACGGCGCGATCGAGCAGGTCAGGCTCGCGGCGGCGTACGACATCCCGAACCCCACCATCGCCGGCGCGGTGCGCGTGACCGCGCGTCCGGACCCCCGGCCCAGCTGGAGGCGCGGCAGCTCGCGTCCGGCCAGGAGCCACAGCCCCGCGAGGGCGACGAGCGCGCCGAAGAACGTGGTGAACCAGGGCAGGTACTGCTGCACCTGTCCGGCCACGGGCGAGATCACGAGACCGAAGACGCCGAAGACCGCGACGAACCCCACGGTCATCCACGCGGTCAGGGCCAGCGCTCGACCCACGGCGCGGGCGGGGCCGGGGGAGTCGTCGCCCAGCACCAGGACGGAGAGGTAGGCGGGCAGGAGTGCGAAGCCGCAGGGGTTGACGGCTGCCAGCATCCCGGCGGCGACGGCCAGCGTGAGGGTGTCGCCCACGGTCAGCCGAGCAGGCTCTCGACGGTGGCCTCGAGCTCGTCGGAACCGCCGTAGCCCGCCTCGAGGCTCACCACTCCCTCGGAATCCAGGACGACGAAGGACGACTGCTCGGTGACCCCGAACCGCTTCCAGAGCTCACCGTCGACGTCCTCGATCTGGGTCACGCCGTCGACGTCGTCGGCGAACTCGGCGATCGCCTCAGCACTGTCGAGCGACCCGACTCCGATCACGTTGACGTCCCCGCCGTGGTCGGTGGCGAGCGCCTCCACCTGGGGGATCTGGCCGCGACAGGTGGGACACCACGGAGCCCAGAACCACAGCACCGTGGGCCGACCCGCCAGGTCGGCCCCGTCGAAGGGCTTGCCCTGGACGGTGGTGGCGGTGAAGTCGAGCAGCTCAGGGGTGGCGGGCGTTCCCGCGCCCGACGTCTTCTCCGGCGTGGGCGAGCTGGTGGCTGTGCCGGTGGAGGTGCTGGGTGCGGGCGAGGTCGGCTCGGTGCCTGTCGAGGCCCCGTCCTGCCCGCACGCACCGAGGAGCAGAGCGCACGGGACAACGGCGGCGATCACGAGTCGTCTCATTCCTCCAGCATGCCAGCGCCGCGGCGGGGCGTCCCACGCGTGCGCGTTACGAGAGTCTTACGAGGGCGTGTGCCGTGGCACCCTGGTCCGCCTGAGAGGATCCCACCGTGACCACCCCCTCCCCGGGCGCCTCCTCGCGCCCCTCCTCGACCGACGTCCTCGTCGTCGGTGCCGGCCCGGCCGGCTCGGCGGCGGCCGCCTGGGCGGCGCGCGCGGGGCTCGACGTCGTCCTGGCCGACGCGGCCACGTTCCCCCGTGACAAGACCTGTGGTGACGGACTCACGCCTCGAGCGATCGGGGAGATGCAGAAGCTCGGCCTCGAGGACTGGTTGCGGGCCCACACCGTCAACGAGGGGCTGCGCGCGCACGGTTTCGGCCAGACGCTGCTGCTGCCGTGGCCGGGCGGCTCGCTGCCGGACTGGGGATCGGCGGTGCCCCGCACCGAGCTCGACGACCACCTGCGCACGGTGGCCATCACGAGCGGCGCCCGGGCGGTCGAGGGCGCCCGCGCGGTCGGCGTACGCCGAGAGGGTGAGCAGGTGGCGGCAGTGCAGTTCCGCGGCGACGACGAGCACTTCGAGATCGCGTGCCGGTGGCTGGTCGTCGCCGACGGGGTGCGCTCCCCGCTCGGGAAGGTCCTGGGGCGCGAGTGGCACCGCGACACGGTCTATGCGGTCGCGGGACGCTCCTACGTCGACTCCGAGCAGTCCGAGGACCCGTGGATCAGCTCACACCTCGAGCTGCGGGACGAGCAGGGGGAGCTGGTCCCCGGCTACGGCTGGATCTTCCCGCTGGGCGACGGCACCGTGAACCTCGGGGCGGGCACCCTGGCCACCAGCAGGCGACCGGCTGAGGTGGCGATCAAGCCCCTGATGCAGACCTACGCCGACACCATCGGCACGCACTTCGGGCTCACCGGCGAGCTGCGGATGCCCACCTCGGCGTTGCTGCCGATGGGCGGCGCGGTCAGCAACGTGTCCGGCCCCAACTGGGCGCTCATCGGCGACGCTGCGGCGTGCGTGAACCCGCTCAACGGTGAGGGCATCGACTACGGCCTGGAGACGGGGCGCTTCGTCGCCGAGCACATCTCCAGCGGCGCCGGCCTGGGAGAGGCGTGGCGCGCCACGCTGGTCGAGCACTACGGCGAGGCGTTCTCGATCGCCCGTCGTCTGGCCGGGATCGCCACGAGGCCCCAGGTGGTCGCCGCCCTCGGTCCCGTCGGCATGCGGTCGGACTGGCTGATGACCCTCGCGCTGCGCTGGATGGGCAACCTCGTCGACGAGGAGGACCGCGACCGGGCGGCCCGCGTGTGGCGCTGGGCCGGGCGTCGTTCGGTGGCCCTCGACGCACGCCCCCCCTTCAGCTGATGACCCGATCGCCGATCCGGTTGCGTCGCGACAACGAACGACGAGCATGAGCGAGCACGTCTACCGCGCGACCAACCTCCTGGGTCGCGCTGCGCTCAGGCTGCTCGGCGTCGACACACGATGGAGCGGGCTCGAGCACGTGCCGGCCAACGGCCCCGTCCTGCTGGCCGCCACCCATGTGAGCTATCCGGACTTCCTCCTCATCGGGCACGCGACGGTGTCGAGGGACAGGTTCGTGCGGTTCATGTGCCGCTACGACACCTGGGAAGCACCGCTCGTGGGACCGGCCATGACTCGCATGCGCCACGTGCCGGTCGACCGCGCCGCACCGGCCGGCGCCTACCTGCGCGCCCGCCGCCTCCTCGAGGAGGGTGAGGCCGTGTGCGCGTTCCCGGAGGCGGGGATCAGCTATTCCTACACCGTGCGCTCGCTGATGCGGGGCGTGGCGGGCCTGGCCCGGGAGACCGGCGTGCCGGTCGTGCCCGTCGCGCTGTGGGGGGCGCAGCGCATCTACTCCGTGGGCGTGCCCGACGCTCGGGGCAAGGAGCCGCGACCGGACCTCACCCGTGGTCGCAGGGTCGACATCTCGTTCGGCGCGCCCGTCACGATCGACCCCGGGGAGGACCTCACCGAGTGGACGTGTCGACTCGGGTCGCTGCTCACCGACCAGCTCGAGGCACTGCAGCGGCTGCCCCACCACGTCCCGCGTCCCGGCGAGCTCGCACCCTGGTATCCCGCACACCTGGGCGGTCACGCCCCGACCCGCGCGGAGGCGGCCCACCTCGACGTGGTGCCACGCTCGGCCGTGCCACCGAGGTGGGGGCCCGACTAGGAGGCCTTGGGCGTGGTCTCGCGACGGGACTCCGGTCCTCCGCGACGGGCGGAGAAGCGCTTCTCCAGCGTGCCGAGCGGGTTGGTGAGAGGCTCCAGCACCCGACGTACGGGCGGGCTGGACAGGGTGAGGGCCAACGCGATCGCCCCGGCGATGGTCAACGCCAGCCCGAGGGCCGGGTGCGCCGTGGTGAAGTCGGGCCAGCCCAACGCCTTCACCGTCTTGATCGCGAAGCTGTGGAACAGGTAGATCACCATCGTCGCGGTGCCGGCCGTGGTGAACCAGCCGAGGTTGCGGCGCGGCACCAGCGCCATCGCGCTGAACGCCCCCAACAGCCCGACCATCATCACGGTGAGCCGGGTCTGGAAGACGATCTCGTTGTCGATCGGGATCTCGTCGTAGCCGGCGTCGTACCAGAGCAGTGTGGTCCGGGCCCAGGAGTCGGTGTAGAGCGCCATGGCGAAGATCCCCACGAGCATCGGCAGCGCGGCGAGCTTCACCCACACGTCGTCGAGGTGCTTGAGGTGGCGCGGCTTGAGGTGGAGCCCGAGGACGAAGAACGGGAGCAGGCCCAGGAACCGCGGGATCATGAGCACGTCGTTGTCCCACAGCCCGCCGACCAGGCTGACGATGACCGAGAGCGGCAGGAAGAGCCAGTGCAGCTTGAGGATCGGGGTGACCAGGCGCCACATCAACAACACGATGAGGTACCACATGGTCCAGTGCGGCTGGAGCCACAGGATGCCCGGTTCGTGCTCGTCGACCACCGCGACGCGGTAGTAGTAGAGCGCCGGCTCGAAGAGCAGGTAGGGGACCGCGAGGGTGTAGAGCAGGCTCTTCATCCGTCGTCGGTCCCACTCGAACGACTTCGAGAGATACCCGCTCACGAAGACGAACGCGGGGATGTGCCACAGGTAGATGAAGTCGTAGACCCAGTGGCTGCCCGTGGTCGCCGAGACCAGGCCGATCGCATGCCCGACCACGACGAGGGTGACCAGCACCATCTTGACGTTGTCGAGCCACGGGTCGCGGGACGGGGGAGGCACGGCGCTCACCGTACTTCACTAGGTTGGGGCCATGGGATCCCTGCCGATGCGTCAACGCGTGGGCGCGTACGCCGTCATGCTCCGTGTGCACGAGGGGAGGGTCGAGGTCCTTCTCAGCCGGCTGTCGCGTCGGGTCTCGCGGGCCGAGCTCTGGACCCTTCCGGGCGGCGGGATCGACCACGGCGAGGACCCGCGGGCCGCGGTGATCCGTGAGATCCACGAGGAGACCGGGCTCGACGCGACGGTGAGCGAGACCGCTCACGTCTACAGCGCGCACCTGCCGCGCGCGTCGAGGGACGGACGGCTCGTCGACGCCCACGCCATCCGCATCGTCTACGACGGCTGGGCGCCGACCGATGCGCCCCCACCGCGGGTGCTCGAGGTCGACGGATCCACGAGCGAGGCTGCCTGGAAGCCGCTCGACGACGTGGTGTCGGGGGCGGTGCCGGTCGCGGGACTGGTGACCGAGGCCCTGGTCGACCACCTGCCCCTCCGGCTGCAGCGGGTGGCCGCCTACGCCGTGGTCCGGCGCGGCGGGGACGTCCTGCTCACCCGGCTGTCCGCACGCGCGGCGCACCCGGGACGGTGGACGCTTCCCGGCGGCGGCGTGGGCCACGGGGAGCACCCCTCGGTGGCGCTGGCGCGCGAGGTCGAGGAGGAGTGCGGGCTGGCCTGTGAGGTGGGCTCGCTCGTCGGGGTCCACGACACCCATTTCTCGGGCCACGCACCCTCGGGGCGCATCGAGGACTACCACGGCGTCCACCTGCTCTTCAGCGCGACGGTCGCGGACGGTGATCCGCACGTCCGGGAGGTCGACGGCACGACCGATGCCGCCGCGTGGGTGTCGCTCGCCGACATCGAGTCGGGGGCGGTCGAGGTCCTCGGGGTCGTACGCCACGCGCTGGGCGTGGCCGGGTGAGCGAGTCCGTCTTCACCTACGCAGCACCAGGTCTGAAGTTCGGGCGCGGCGCGAGCGACGAGATCGGCTGGGACGTCCAGCAGCTCGTGGCCACTGCGGGTGGCTCGGCCCGCCACGTCCTGCTCGTCACCGATCCCGGGGTCGCTGCGACCGGCCACCCGGAGCGGATCGCCGAAGCGATGGGCACGCGCGGGCTGGACGTGACGGTCTTCCCGGGCGCGCGGGTCGAGCCGACGGACGCCTCGATGGAGGAGGCGATCTCCTTCGCCCGCGCCGCCGGCCCCTTCGACGCCGTCGTCGCGGTGGGCGGCGGCTCGGCGATCGACACCGCGAAGGCGGTCAACCTGCTCCTGACCAACGCCGGCTCCCTGATGGACTACGTCAACGCCCCGGTCGGCGGCGGCCGGCCGCCCGAGCAGCCGCTGCTGCCACTGGTGGCTGTGCCCACCACGACGGGCACCGGCGCGGAATCGACCACCATCTGCGTGCTCGACGTGCTGGCGCTGAAGGTCAAGACCGGCATCTCCCACGCCCGGCTCCGTCCCACCCTGGCGGTGGTCGACCCGGACCTGACCATGACGCAGCCGGCCATGGTGACCGCGTCGTGCGGGATGGACATCCTGTGCCACGCCCTCGAGAGCTACACCGCGCGCTGGTTCGCCGACTTCGACGCCAAGCGGCCCGAGCAACGGGTGCCCTACTGCGGTGCCAACCCGATCGCCGACATGTGGTCGGAGAAGTCCCTGTCCCTGTTGGCCGGTGCCTTCCGCCGGGCGGTGCGCGACGGATCCGACGCCGAGGCCCGTGAACAGATGGCACTGGCTGCCACGTTCGCCGGACTCGGCTTCGGCAATGCCGGCGTGCACGTGCCCCACGCCTGCGCCTACCCGATCGCGGGGCGCGTCCGGGACTACCGCCCCGCCGGCTATCCCGACGACGAGCCGATCGTGCCGCACGGCATGGCGGTGGTGATGACGGCGCCGGCAGCCTTCGCGCTCACCTTCGAGGCGTCCCCCGAGCGCCACCTGCGGGCGGCAGAGCTCCTGGGCGGGGACGACCTCCCGACGGTGCTGCGTGGGTTGATGCGTGACGTCGGCCTGCCGAGCGGCCTGGCGGAGATCGGATACGGGTCCGCCGACGTGGACGACCTCGTCGAGGGCGCGCTGAAGCAGCAGCGGCTGCTCGCCACCGCTCCCATCGACGTCACGGCCGACGACCTCGCCACGGTCTTCCGGCGGTCGCTCGAGCACTGGTAGCCCCTGCCGCGCCCGGGCGGGTGAGTGCACTTGGTCCTGAGTGGCATCGTCCTGCGTTGAACGACGGTCCATGGCAGGAAGTTGGTGCGGCGGACCAAGTGCGTGGACCCCAGGGGGGCGAGGCCATGTCGCCTGGGGACAACCGCCCGCCGGACAGACGGCACCCCTACCGTCGGGTGGATGGACCCGCACGACTGTCACGACCCGCACGACCCGCACGACTGGCTGACCCAGCGAGCCGCAGCCTGGCAGCTCCATGAGGACCTGGGCATGCACCCCGAGACGGCCCGGCGACTCCTGGTGGCCGGACTCCTGGGGGACCCGCGCAACACCTCGCTCGCCTCCTTCCACCGTCGCGACGTCGTCGACGCCTTCGTGGCCGACCAGCGCGCCCGCACGCCTCTTGCCCAGCCGGACCGCAACCTGGTGCTGGTGAGGGTCGGGAACGGCCGGGTGAAGTACGGGGCCACGGAGCAGCACCAGCTCGACCGCTTGGCAGATGGCTGGCGGATGTCCCCGACGTGGCGTGCGTTGTGCCGCGGGGTGGTCGCGGCCGGTGGGAAGCCTGCCGGCTTTCTCGTGACGCTCGGCGGCTTCGTGGTGGCGGGCGCTGACATCCTCGGCGCCGAGTGGTCCGGGGCCCAGCTGACGCAGGACCAAGAGCCGGGTTCGGAGCCGACGCCGCAGATGTCCTTCCTCCTGACGCGCTTCGAGCTGCGCCCACCCGGGCCGTGGTACGAGGACTGGCGGGGTCGGCTGCTCCCGTCGCAGCGAGGCGGTGCGGCACTCCGGGTGTGGCCGCTGCACGAGCGCGCGCCGTGGGAGCGCACGCCGCGGGATCGGCACGCTGGACGCCGGTCACTAGGCTGACCCCATGAACCCCCGCCACCGCCGACTCGTCATCCCGGTGGCGCTGGGGGCCCTCATCCTCCTCGTCGTCCTCGCCGCGATCCTGTGAGCGCGAAGGGCGAACCGTCGGGCGAGTGGTCACGGCTGCGCGCAGCGGTCCTCGACGCCGACCAGCTGGTGCGCGCCCTGGCGAGCGGCCGGCGCAAGGGCCAGCCGGCGCCGCTGGTCGACGGTCGCGAGGTCCGTCGCGTCGAGGTCCGGGTCGTCGACCTCAAGGCGGGTCGTCATCTGCAGGTGACGTCGTACGACGCCACGCAGGCCCACACGACCAACCACGCGCTCGGCGACGCCGCCGACGTCGCCGTGGACGCGCTGCTGGCGCAGCCCTTCGCCCACTGGCACGTCGACACGAGCACCGAGACCCACCAGCTCCGCGTGACGAAGAAGGGTGTGCCGCTGCTGCACACGTCAGCCCGGTCGGGTGAGGTCGAGGTCTCTCGCGACCACGACCGGGCCAAGGACCGGCTCCTCGCGGAGGACGACCCCGTCCTCCGGGCGCTCGGCATCAGCGACGAGCAGGGGCGGGTCAAACCGACCAGGCAGGCCAAGTACCGTCAGGTCGAGGAGTTCGTGCGGCTGCTGGACGCCAGCCTGACCGAGGCGATGACCCAGGGCCAGGTCCGGAGGCCGACCGCCGAGGACCCGCTGCGCATCGTCGACCTGGGCTGCGGCAACGCCTACCTCACCTTCGCCGCCCACCGCTTCCTCACTGCGCCCGCGGCGCAGGGCGGTCGCGGGCTCCCCGTGCGGATGACGGGCGTGGACGTGAAACAGCAGTCGGCCGACCACAACACGGAGGTCGCGGCCAGCCTCGGCATCGATGCCGACTTCGTCGTGGGGGCCATCGGTGACGCACGGCTCGACCGTGCCCCCGACGTGGTGCTGGCCCTGCACGCCTGCGACACCGCCACCGACGACGCCCTGGCCCGCGCCCTGGCCTGGGAGGCGTCGCTGGTGCTGGCGGCACCCTGCTGCCACCACGACATCGCCGTGCAGCTGCGTACGACGAAGCCGCCCGAGCCGTACGCCATGCTGACCCGCTACGGCATCCTGCGCGAGCGGTTCGCCGACACCCTCACCGACGCGCTGCGAGCCTCGCTGCTGCGCCGGGAGGGCTACCGGGTCGATGTCGTGGAGTTCGTCGAGAGCGCCCACACCCCCCGCAACACCCTCCTGCGCGCCGTCCGGTTGCCCGACGGTTCCCGGGGCGTCGACACCAGCGCCCGCGAGTACGACGACCTGCTGGCCGCGTGGGGCGTCCGTCCGCGGCTCGGCGAGCTGCTGAAGCATGCCTGACACCCGCCGGATCGCGATCGGCCTGTGCGTGACGGTCCCCTTCCTGCTCGGCGCGGCGGCCGGGGCCCCGGCGGCCGGAGACCACCCCGCCTTCCGGTTCACCGATCCGGACATCGTCGAGTCGAGCGGACTGGTCGTGGTCGACGACGCGGCGGGCGGCCGGCTGGTGGTCACCACCAACGACTCGGGCGACTCGGGGCGTGTGTTCACCGTCGGCCCGCGCACCGGCAACACGGTGGGCGTCACGTCGTGGGCGTCCTCACCGACGGACGTCGAAGCGCTGGCCCCCGCGGGACCGGGCCACGTCTGGGTCGGCGACATCGGCGACAACCGGCACGTGCGCACGTCGGTCGAGGTCCTGCGCGTCCCGGTCGGCCGGGGCCGGATCGAGGCCACGCCGCAGACGTACGAGCTGGACTACCCCGACGGCGCCCACGATGCAGAGGCCCTGGTGCGACACCCGGTCACCGGTCAGCTGTTCGTGATCACCAAGGGCGTCTTCGGCGGCACCGTCTACGCCGCACCGAGGCGACTGCGAGCCGACGGCGTCAATCGACTGGCGGAGGTCGGTGAGGCGCCCGGGATCGTCACCGACGCCACCTTCCTGCCCGGTGGTGGGGGAGTGGTGATGCGCACCTACTCCGCCGCCCACCTCGTGGCCTTCCCGTCCTGGCAGTCCGTGTCGTCGTGGGATCTGCCTCCGCAGGACCAGGGCGAGGGGATCGCGCTGGCCGGCCGCGAGCTGCTCCTCAGCAGCGAGGGGTCGCGGTCGCAGGTGCTGGAGGTGGACCTTCCGCCCGTCGTGGGAGCGACCGACCTGCGCTCGCCCGCGTGGGCGAGCGTGCGCTGGATCCTCACCGCGCTCGGCATGCCCCTCTAATCTAGGCGAGGGCCGCATCGAGCGCTGCCTGCACGTGCAGCGTCGTGCACGGGAACACCGGGAGCTCGACGTCGGCCTGCTTGACCAGCAGCTCGAGCTCGGTGCAGCCCAGGAGGACGCCACCGGCCCCGGCATCCCAGAGCTCCTCGATGATCGAGACGACGCGGCTGCGGGTGCGGGGCAGCACGACCCCGTGCACCAGCTCCTCGTAGATGGCGTCGTTGAGGAAGTCGTGGTGCTTCGCATCGGGGACGAGCACGTGCAGCCCGTGGCTCTCCATCCGGTCGACGAAGAACGACTCGGACATGGCGACCTTGGTGCCGATGAGCCCGACGGTCTCGACGCCGGCGTCCTGGACCGCAGCGGCGACGACGTCGGCGAGGTGGAGCACCGGGATGTCGACGGACTCCTCCACCTGGTCGGCGACCTTGTGGAAGGTCGTCGTGCACAGCAGCAGGAAGTCGGCGCCTGCGCGCTCGACCGCGCGGGCCGCCTCGGCCAGCAGCGCGCCCACCTGGTCCCAGCGCTCGTCGTCCTCGAGGTGGGTGACCTCGGCGAAGTCGACCGTGGTCAGGGCCAGCTTGGGGGAGGAGAGCCCACCTAGCCGCTCGTGCATCCCGAGGTTGAGGTCGCGGTAGTAGACCGCGCTGCTCTCCCAGCTCATGCCGCCGACGAGTCCGATGGTCTTCACGCGCGGCAGTCTGCCACGGGTCAGGACCGGTGGACCTTGTGTGCCGCTGCTTGGGCGCGTGGCTTGATGACCAGCTCGTCGATGTCGACGTGGGAGGGACGGGTGGCGACCCAGGCGATGGCGTCGGCGACGTCCTCGGCGAGCAGCGGTTGGTCCACGCCTGCGTAGACGGCATCGGCCTTGGCCCGGTCGCCCCGGAAGCGCACGAGCGCGAACTCGTCGGTGCGCACCATGCCCGGCGCCACCTCGGTGATCCGGATCGGCTCGCCGTTGAGCTCGAGCCGGAGGGTCTCGGTGACCACCTTGACGGCGTGCTTGGCGGCCGTGTAGCCGGCGCCGCCCTCGTAGGCCCACCGACCGGCCGTCGACCCCACGTTGACGATCACGCCGTCACCGCTCGCGCGGAGGGCGGGCAGGAGCGCCTGCGTGACGCGTACGAGCCCCAGGACGTTGACGTCGTACATCCAGCGCCAACCGTCGAGATCGGCATCCTCGACCCGGTCTGCCCCGACCGCACCGCCGGCGTTGTTGACCAGCACGTGGCAGGTGGGCACGGCCTCGGCCAGGGCAGCCACCGAGTCGGGGTCGTTGATGTCGCAGGTGACGGCCCGGCCGCCGATCTCCGCGGCCAGCTCCTCGATCCGGTCCGTACGCCGGGCGGCGCACACGAGATGGAAGCCGTGCGCTGCGAGTGCGCGTGCCGTGGCGGCACCGATGCCGCTGGAGGCGCCGGTGACGACAGCGACGCGGGTGTGGGGCTGGTCCGGGGTCATGCTGTGCGCGTTCATGGGGGCAATCCTGCCAAGATGTCCCGGTGATCATCGCGGCAGCCGACGGCTCGGCACTCGGCAACCCCGGCCCTGCCGGGTGGGCGTGGTACGTCGACGAGGAGCGCTGGGCGTCGGGCGGCTGGCCGCACGGCACCAACAACATGGGCGAGCTGATGGCCGTCCTCGACCTCCTCCAGCAGACGGCTCACCTCGACGAGGAGCTGCACGTCTACTGCGACAGCAAGTACGTCATCGACTCCATCACCAAGTGGATGAAGAACTGGAAGCGCAAGGGCTGGAAGAAGAGCGACGGCAAGCCGGTCATGAACGTGGAGCTGATGAAGGCGCTCGACGAGGCGATGCAGTGCCGCCGGGTGGTGTTCGAGTGGGTCAAGGGCCACGCGGGCCACGAGCTCAACGAGGCGGCCGACGTGCGCGCGAACGCAGCCGCCTCGGCGTACCAGCGCGGCGTCGTCCCGGACCCCGGGCCCGGGTTCGCCGGAAGCAGCACGTCCCACCCCGTCGCCGCCGTCGGTCAGGTCGAGCACGAGCCCGACCTGTTCAGCGACCTCGAGGACCTGGCTCCCACCGAGGAGGAGCACGTCGTCGCGATGGAGCGCGCCCTGCTCACCGACGAGGTGCGGGCGGACCGGGCCGCTGTCGCGGCGCTCCTGCACCCGGACTGGCAGGAGGTCGGTCGCTCGGGCCGCCTCTGGACCCGGGAGGACCTGCTCGACGAGATCGGGCCGATCGCCCCTGTCGGTCTCGAGGTGGTCTCGACCGAACGGGTGGGGGACGACACGATCCTGCTGCTGTGGCGGGCCACGGCGGACGGGCGCTCGACGTTGCGCAGCTCGCTGTGGGTGCGCGCCGGTCGCGGGTGGCAGCAACGCTTCCACCAGGGCACCGACGAACCGTGAGCTGGGCCCTGGTCAGGGGCTCGTGGCAGAATCGTGGGATGCCTTCCGTGAAGATCGCCGCGCCCGCGGCACTCCTGGGCGGGGTGCTGTGGATCGTCCACGCCCTGCTCGGCGGCGGCAGCGGCCCCCTCTCCAGCACCCTCCAGATCGTCGGCCTCGGGTGCTTGCTCGTGGCCGCGGCCGTCTTCGGCAGCAGCCTGGTCAGGAGCGACGCCGTGGGGATGCGGATCGTCGTCGGCCTGGCCTCCGGCCTCCTGGCGCTCTCGCTGATCGAGGCGTTCCGTCCCGGTGACACCGCCTGGTACGACGCCTTCTGGGGGGTCGTGGCGGCGGTGCTCGGTGGAGTCCCGCTGCTGCGCGCTGGCAGGCGCTCCGGTCGGCCGGCGGCGGGCGCCCACGCCCGCTGACCCACCCCTGCGGGGGTCTCCGGGGAATCCATCTGCGCCGCGTGGGGTTGTGCTGGAGGTGTCTGCCCCAGGACACCCTTGACGAAGGAGACAGCGTGGGCGAGCGGGTGGCCATGATCAGCCTCCACACCTCACCCCTGGACCAGCCGGGCACGGGTGACGCAGGCGGCATGAACGTCTACGTCATCGAGCTGTCGAAGCGGCTGGCGGCCCAGGGGATCGAGGTCGACGTCTTCACCCGAGCCACGTCCTCGGCGCTGCCGCAGGTCGTCGAGGCGGCCGACGGGGTGCTCGTGCGCCATGTCGCTGCCGGACCGTTCGAGGGCCTGACCAAGGGGGAGCTCCCCGGTCAGCTCTGCACCTTCGCGCGCGAGGTGCTGCGGGCCGAGGCGATGCAGCCGCTCGGGCACTACGACGCCCTGCATTCCCACTACTGGCTCTCCGGACAGGTCGGGGCGCTGGCGCGCGACCGGTGGAACGTGCCGCTGGTGCACTCGATGCACACCATGGCCAAGGTCAAGAACGAGGCACTCGCCGAGGGCGACACCCCCGAGCCCGCCTCCCGCGTCATCGGCGAGGAGCAGGTGGTCGAGGCGGCTGACCTCCTCGTCGCCAACACCGGCACCGAGGCCCAGCAGCTCGTCGACCTCTACGACGCCAGCCCGGACGCGGTCGAGGTGATCCACCCCGGCGTCGACCTGTCCGTCTTCACCCCCTGGGGCCGCGACGCTGCCCGGCGCCGGCTCGGCCTGGCGCAGGACGCCGTCGTGCTGCTGTTCGCCGGGCGGATCCAGCCGCTCAAGGCGCCTGACGTGCTGCTGCGCGCGGTCGGCGTGCTGCTCGAGCAGGACCCGTCCCTGCGCCAGCGCCTCGTCGTACCTGTGGTCGGCGGCCCCTCGGGCTCCGGCCTCGAGCACCCGACTGCGCTGGCCGACCTCGCGGCCGAGCTCGGCATCAGCGACGTGGTGCGGTTCGTGCCGCCGGTGACCCAGGCGCAGCTCGCCATCTGGTCGTCCGCCGCGACCGCCGTGGCGGTGCCGTCCTACAACGAGTCCTTCGGCCTGGTGGCCGTCGAGGCGCAGGCGACCGGTACGCCGGTGGTCGCCGCTGCGGTGGGCGGCCTGACCACTGTGGTGCGCGACGGCGTGAGCGGGCTCCTCGTGGACACCCACGAGCCCCGCGACTGGGCAGCGAGCCTGCGCCGCCTCATCGACGATCCCGCCCTGGTCGAGCGGCTCGGCCGCGGTGCCGTCGCCCACGCCCAGGACTTCTCGTGGGAGCACACCGCCGAGCGCACCCTCGCGGCCTACGAGCGGGCCCGTGGACGGATGCGTGTTGAGATGGCCTCATGAGTGAGGCCTCCCACGCAGTCGAGACGATCCGCACCTACCTGGCGGACAACGAGATCGAGCACGAGGAGACCGTCCGTGACTCGATCGAGGGCGCACGCTTCTCGCTGACCCTGCCGGGGGAGAAGAAGCTCCGGACCCCGGTCCGGCTCGACGTGGGCGCACACGCGCTGGGCGTGCACGCCTTCGTCTGCCGCAACCCCGACGAGAACCACGCACGGGTCCACCGCTGGCTGCTCGAGCGCAACCTGCGGATGTACGCCGTCTCCTTCGCCGTCGACCGGGACGGCGACATCTATCTCGAGGCCAGGCTGCCGCTGTCCGTGGTGTGCGCCGACGAGCTCGACCGGATCCTGGGATCGGTGCTCGCCAACGCCGACGAGTCCTTCAACGCCATCCTCGAGCTCGGCTTCGCCTCCTCCATCCGCAAGGAGTGGGAGTGGCGGATCTCGCGTGGGGAGTCGACCACGAACCTCGAGGCCTTTCGCGGCTGGCTGGAGTCCGCTGACTCCCGGGAGCCCTGATCGGACCTGGTTGGTCCTAGCTGCCGGCCCTCGGCCGGCGTCGCGTCATCAGCACCCCGACGATCGCGAGGGCTCCGCCCACGAACGTCAGCGACGGGGGCACCTCGTTGATCGTGAGCCAGGCGACCAGCGTGGCGATGCCGGGCACGAGGAAGGTCGTCAGGGAGAGCGCGCCGGCATCGGTGTGGGTGAGCGCGTAGGCCCAGGTGGTGAAGGCGACGGCGGTCGGCAGGACGCCCAGGTAGAGGATCCACCACAGCTCGGCGCCGCCCGCGGCGACGATCGAGGGCAGGTCCGAGGCGAACGGCAGGCAGATCACCGCGCCCATGAGGAACGACACGAAGACGACCTGCACCGCCGGCAGGCGGCGCAGCAGCACCTTCTGGGTCAGCACGCCCACGGCGTACATCGCCGCGGCGACCAGCACCAGGGCGACCCCGATCAGGCTGGCATCGGCGTCGGTCGAGGAGCCCCGCGCGATGACGGCCACGCCGGCGAACCCGACGACCATCCCACCCACCAGCCAGGCGTGCAGCCGCTCGCCGAACAGCGGGACGGCCAGCAGCGCCACGATCACCGGGCCGATCTGGATGATCATGGCCGCGGTGCCGGCGTCCACGTGCCGCTCTCCGGCGTTGAGGGTGAGGTTGTAGATGCCGAACCAGCCGATGCCTCCGAGGGCGAGCAGGGTCCACTCGCGCCGATCAGGACGTACCCACCCCCGCCGCACGACCAGCGGCAGCACGACGAGGGCGGCCACCAGCAGGCGGCCCGCCCCCAGGGCGCCCGGGCTCACGTCGTGGGCGACGTGGCGGATCACCACGAAGGCCGACGCCCACATCACGAGCGTCACCCCACCGGCCGCGACGGGGAGCCAGGTCGGCGGCGCCGTGCTGGTGGGGGCCGTCGGCTCGGTCGTCGTGGTCACGAGTCAAGGCTAGGGACGGTCATGACTGACCGCCAGCGCATTTCGGACGTCGTACGCCGAGATCCCGCCGTGACCCGGCTGTGGTTGCGACCGGGACGGGCCGGTCAGAGGTCGAGCTTGTAGCCGAGCCCGCGCACCGTGACGAGGTACTTCGGCTCGCCGGGGTCGGGCTCGAGCTTGGCGCGCAGCCGCTTCACGTGGACGTCGAGGGTCTTGGTGTCGCCGACGTAGTCGGAGCCCCAGACCCGGTCGATCAGCTGGCCGCGGGTGAGCACCCGGCCGGGGTTGCGCAGGAACATCTCGAGCAGCTCGAACTCCTTGAGCGGCAGGCGCTGCTCGGCGCCGTCGACGGTGACGACGTGGCGCTCCACGTCCATCCGCACCGGCCCGGCCTCGAGGGTGTCCGGCATCAGCTCGGGCTCGTGACCGCGTCGCAGCACGGCGCGGATCCGGGCGACCAGCTCTCGCGGCGAGTAGGGCTTGGTGACGTAGTCGTCGGCGCCGAGCTCGAGCCCGACGACCTTGTCGACCTCGTCGTCCTTGGCGCTGACCATGATCACCGGGACCGACGACGTCTGCCGGATCTGGCGGCACACCTCGGTGCCCGGCACGCCGGGCAGCATCAGGTCGAGCAGCACGATGTCCGGACCGAAGCGTTCGAACTCGGTGAGGGCGGTGTTGCCGTCGGCCGCGATCGCCACCTCGTAGCCCTCCTTGCGGAGCATGTAGGCGAGCGCGTCGCTGTAGCTCTCTTCGTCCTCGACGACGAGTACCCGGGTCATGCGGGGTCCCCGCGGTGTTCCTCGACGGCGGAGCGGAGCGGGGGAGTCGGGGAAGATCGTGGGGTGCTCATGCGTTGCTCACCTGCGTACCTCCTGCTGCGTCCTGGTGGTGGGGGGATCGTTGGTCCCGGTCGCCGGTCGGCCCGGGGCGACCACCTCGACCGGCGTGGTGGTGCCGTCCGAGCCGTGGCCCGGCGCTGAGTTGCGGGGAAGCGTGAGGGTGAAGGTCGAACCCTGGCCCTGCACCGACCACACCGCGATGTCGCCGCCGTGGGTGGCCGCGACGTGCTTGACGATCGCGAGTCCCAGTCCGGTGCCGCCGGTGGAGCGGTGGCGGGCCGGGTCGACGCGGTAGAAGCGCTCGAAGATGCGGTCGATGTCCTGGGCCGGGATGCCGATGCCCTGGTCGACCACGGAGACCTGGACCTTCTCGCCCTCGGAGCGGGTCGTGACGACCACGCGGGAGCCGTTGTCGGAGTAGGCGACGGCATTGGCCACCAGGTTGCTCACCGCCGCGCCGATCTGCTCCTGGGACCCGAAGACCTCCAGGCCGTGCTGACCCCGGGACTCGACCCTGATCCCCTTGGCGGCGGCCTCCATGGCGCTGGTGTCGACCGCGGTCGCGACCGCGGCGTCGAGGTCGACCATCACGGGCTTCTCGAGCGGGTCGTGGCCCTGGAGGCGGGACAGCTCGATGATCTGCTGCACCAGCTTGGAGAGCCGGTCGCTCTCGGTGAGCATCCGGTTGGCGAAGCGCTGGACCGCCTCGGGGTCGTCGGAGGCGTCGGTGACGGCCTCGGCGAGGAGCCGGATCGCGCCGACCGGGGTCTTGAGCTCGTGGCTGACGTTGGCGACGAAGTCGCGGCGCACCGCCTCGACGCGCTTCTCGCGCGTGCGGTCCTCGATGAGGGCCAGGACCAGGTGCGCGCCCAGCGGCGCCACGCGAGCGGTGAGGGTGCGCGCGGAACCCCCGTCGGGGGCAGACAGGTCGAGCTCGCTCTCGCGGATCTGCCCGTCGCGGCGCACCTGTGCGACGAGGTCCAGGAGCTCGGGGACGACGACCGTGTTGCCGCGCACGAGCCCGAAGGCGTACGCCGGCGCCGAGGCCTTCAGCACGTGGTCGGACTCGTCCACGACGACCGCGCTCGAGCGCAGGATGCTCAGCACGGCGGCGACGCCGGCCTGGATCGCCGGCTCCTCGACCGCGGGGAGCCTGTGGCGCTGGCGATCGCTGATGTGCCACGCGAGCACCGCGCCACCCGCCACGACGGCTCCGATGATCGCGGCCAGACCAGCCTGCGTCGTCGGATCCACGCTCACCATCGTACGCACGAGAGGCCGCGGCCCGGCCCCGATGGACACCCGGCGCCCAGTGTTCACGCCCCGTTCACCGCGCGCGCACCTGTGTTCGCCTGGGCTCCCTAGAGTGCACACATGCGTGAGGCTTTCCATGACCAGCTCGACGGCATCTTCGCCGACCTCTCCGACATCTGCGGACAGGTCGAGGTCGCCGTGCACGAGGCCACCAAGGCGTTGATGACCGGCGACATCCACACCGCCGACCAGGTCATCAGCGGGGACAAGGCGATCGACGCCGCTCGGGAACGGGTGGACGACACCTCGTTCGCCCTGCTGTCGCTCCAGCAACCGGTCGCCGGCGACCTGCGGATGATCGTCTCGGCGCTGCGCATGGTCAGTGAGCTGGAGCGGATGGGCGACCTCTCGGTCCACGTCGCCAAGATCGCCCGCCTGCGCGTGCCGGCCGTGGCGGTGCCCGAAGAGCTCCAGCCCACCATGGGTCGGATGGCCGAGACGGCTGAGGACATGGTGCGGCGCGTGCGCAGCATCATCGTGGACCGCGATGTCGACGCGGCCATCGAGCTCGGCCGCGACGACGAGGTGATGGACCAGCTGCGTCGTCGCAGCTTCACCGAGCTGCTCTCCACGGACTGGAAGCACGGCGTGGAGCCGGCGGTCGACATCGCCCTGCTGGGCCGCTACTACGAGCGGATCGCCGACCACGCCGTCTCGGTCGCCAACCGCGTCGTCTTCGTCGTCACCGGCGAGGTTCCCGCCCGCGACTGACCGGGGTCAGCGTCCCTGGTTGGCGACGGCAGCAGCCGCTGCGGCAGCGGCCTCGGGGTCGAGGTACTGGCCACCGGTGACGGTGGGCTGCATCGCCTCGTCGAGCTCGTAGACCAGTGGCATACCGGTCGGGATGTTGAGCCCCGCGATGTCTTCGTCGGAGATGCCGTCGAGGTGCTTGACCAGCGCCCTCAGGCTGTTGCCGTGGGCGGCGACCAGCACCGTCTTGCCCGAGCGGAGATCGGGCACGATCTCGCCCTCCCAGTAGGGCAGGAACCGGGCGATGACGTCCTTGAGGCACTCGGTACGCGGCATGTCGGCGCCGAGGTCGGCGTAGCGCGGGTCGTTCGCCTGGGAGAACTCGCTGTCGTCGTCGATCGGCGGCGGCGGGGTGTCGAACGAGCGGCGCCAGAGCATGAACTGCTCCTCGCCGTACTGCTCGAGCGTCTGCTTCTTGTCCTTGCCCTGCAGCGCGCCGTAGTGGCGCTCGTTGAGGCGCCACGAGCGCTTCACCGGGATCCAGTGGCGGTCGGCGGCGTCGAGGGAGAGGTGCGCGGTGGTGATGGCTCGCCGCTGCAACGACGTGTGCACGACGTCCGGGAGCAGTCCGGCCCCGACCAGCAGCTCGCCGCCGCGGACCGCCTCGGCGCGGCCCTTGTCCGTCAGGTCGACGTCGACCCAGCCGGTGAAGAGGTTCTTCGCGTTCCAGTCGCTCTCGCCGTGGCGGAGCAGGATCAGGGTGTGTGTCATGAGACGTCCATGCCTTCCCAGTAGCCGGTGTCGTCGGCGACGACCGGGACGTTGAGCGAGACCCGCTCGCCGTTGCCGAAGTCGATCGTGAGGGGCAGGACGTCGCCCGCCCCGAAGTCGCCGGTCAGCACCACGTCGGCGGCAGGTTCGGCGAGGTTGACGAGGCCACCGGGGCTGATCGTGACTGGCTCGAACTCCTCCGCCGCGACCGTCGTGCCGTCGGCGCCGGAGACACCGCTGAAGGTGTTCTCCTCCTCGGCGTCGTTGTTGGACAGGGAGGCCACGAACGTGCCGGAGCCCTGGTCGGCCGAGACGACCACGGCGGACAGGACGTCGACCTCGGCCTCGCGGTTGTTGGCGCCCCCGGCCGGGGTGTAGTCACGTTCCGTGGCGTAGTCGAAGCCACAGGAGGACAGGGGCGCGGCGAGGGCGAGAACCGCAGCGGCGGTCGCAAGGGGTCGAAGCTGCATGGTCCACAGCCTAGCGTCGGCTCAGGTCAGTCCGACGGTGCGCCCGGCGATCAGGACTGCGACCACGACGAGGCCGGTGAAGACGCTCGCGCCGAGCAACAGTCGTGGGGTGCCCGTGCGCAGGGCGAGGACCAGCGGGAAGGACCGCTCACCCTCCTCGTGGTCGTGCACGAGACCGGGCAGTGCTGTGAGGACATGGACTCCCAGGCCGAGCGCGGCGGCCAGCGCCGTCATGGCCACCGTGGGCGGTGTCTCGGTGCCGACACCGTTCCACCCGCCGTAGGCGAGGAACGCCGGGTAGAGGGCGAAGCTGGCCACCCAGGGGAGGAACGAGACCACCCGGGCGTGGAGCAGCCGGTCACCGACGGCTGCCAGGAGGAGCAGAGCGAGGTAGGCGAGCCCGGCGCGTTGTCCGTGCGCGATCGCGAGGGGTACGACGAGCAGGACCGCGCAGGCCAGCGCGAACCACACCGTCCCCGGGTCGAGGGCGCCGCCGGTCAGCGGCTTGTCGGGGCGGTGCCGCTCGTCGCGACGGCGATCGGACAGGTCGTCGGCCCAGCCCAGGATCGTCTGTCCGACCAGCACGGTCCCGGCCACCAGGGCGACCTCGCGCAGGGGCCGTCCCGCGACGGCTGCAGCCGCGGCGAGCGCGGCGGCGGTGGCCACGGCCTGGCGCGGGTGTGCGGCACGGGCGAGGAGCAGTGCCGGTCTGGTCGACATGGGGCGAAGTATGGCCCAGACGGTGCCCCACGGGAGGGCGTTCACCACATGACCACGCGATCTGTCAAGCCAGCATGTGCCCTCTGACCTGCACAAACGCGGCGGGAGGAGATTCGAACCCGTGTTAGAATGGTCACCTAGGAAGGGGAACTAAACATATGACTTTCACCGTTGGCGAAACGGTCGTCTATCCCAATCACGGGGCCGCGGTCATCGAGGACATCGAGATGCGGACGATCAAGGGGGAGGACCGGCAGTACCTCGTTCTCCGGATCGTCGCCCAGCAGGACCTGGTCGTTCGCGTGCCGGCCTGCAACCTCGACCTCGTCGGTGTGCGTGACGTCGTCGACAAGGAAGGTCTCGACCGCGTCTTCGACGTGCTGCGGGCCGCCCACGTCGAGGAGCCGACCAACTGGTCGCGACGCTACAAGGCCAACCTCGAGAAGCTGCACTCCGGTGACGTGATGAAGGTGTCGGAGGTCGTCCGCGACCTGTGGCGCCGCGAGCGCGACCGTGGGCTCTCGGCCGGCGAGAAGCGGATGCTGGCCAAGGCACGCCAGATCCTGGTCTCCGAGCTGGCCCTGGCCGAGAAGACCAACGAGGACAAGGCCGAGGCCATCCTCGACGAGGTCCTCGCCTCCTGAGCAGCAACGACGTCGACCGAGGCCCCTGGGACGAGATTCCCCGGGGCCTCGGTCTCGTTCTGGACGAGGACCGTGGCTCCCTCCCCTTCGCCCTCGTCCACGGTGAGGCGCTCGTGGCCTGTGCTGCCTGGGCAGTCGGGGAGTCCGGCGTCGACCTCGTCGATGCCTCCGTCGCGTGGGAGGCCTTCGTGGAGGCCGGGCGTGACGTGGTGCTCCACGACTCCCTCTGCCCGATGACCCCTCCTGCGTTCATCGCCGCGTGCCTGGACCGGGCCCGCACGTCCGGTCACCCGGTCGTCGCGGTCCGCCCGGTGACGGACACGGTCAAGGTCGTCGCGCACGACCGGGTCGGTGACACCCTCGACCGGGAGTCCCTGGTCGCGGTGACCTCCCCACTCGTGATCCCCGCGAGCGTCGTGGCCGGCCTGGGGCAGCGTCCCTCGAGCGACCTGGCGCGGGCGGTGGCCGACCTGGTCGCGGCGGGACACGGCGTCGAGACGCTCGCCGCGCCGACGGAGGGACGGCGTGTGTCCTCCGTCGAGGACGTGCGGTTGCTCGAGGCACTCACGACCGCGGAGGGCTGAGCGCCACCGCGAGCGCGACGTCCTCGGGGAAGGTGACCTTGAGGTTGAGCGCGGTGCTGGGCACGGCAGCGATCACCGTGTCCCGGTAGGCCGCGACGCACCCGGCCGTGTCGGTGCCCTCGAAGCCGTCCACCGCGGCGGCCCGGTAGGCGGCCAGCACCTCGTGGGCGCGGAACGCCTGGGGTGTCTGCACGGCCCCCACCTCCTCGTCGAGCGCCGTCAGGTCGTCGTGGAGCACCTGGCTCACCGGCACCACCGGGATCGCCCCCCCGATGGCGCGGGCCGCCCCGATCACCGCACCCCACAGGCCGACGCCCGCCAGGGGCCGCGCCCCGTCGTGCACGACCACGACGTCCACCTCGCCGGTGTCGATGTCGTCGGCGATGACCTGCAGCGCCGCCCACTCCGACGCGTGCCGGGTCGCCCCGCCGTCCACCACCAGCACCTCGCGATCACCCAGGTGCCCTGCGACCGCCTCCGCGACAGCGCCACGGTCCTCGGGGCGCACGACGAGCACGAGGTGGCGTACGTCGGGGAGCGCGAGGGCGTCGCGCACGGACCACGCCAGCACGGGTGCGTCGCCCAGCGGCAGCAGCACCTTGTTGACCTCGGCCCCGACCCGGCTGCCCGAGCCGGCAGCAAGGATGACGACCGCCGTCGACATCAGCGCGTGACCAGCGCGGTGGCGATCGCCGCCACGCCCTCGCCCCGTCCGGTCAGGCCCAGCCCGTCGGTGGTGGTGGCCGACACGCTCACGGGTGCGCC
Source organism: uncultured Actinomycetota bacterium (assembly GCA_963843815.1). Taxonomy (GTDB): domain Bacteria; phylum Actinomycetota; class Actinomycetes; order Propionibacteriales; family Nocardioidaceae; genus Nocardioides. Next base: position 741,104 of record CAWJLX010000010.1, read on the forward strand.
GACCGCGGCCGAGAGCGCGCTCGCGGCCTCGTCGCGACGAGGCCCGAGGCGGGGGACGTTGCCGATCACCTGCACGGCGACGTTGCCGATCTCCCAGCCCTCCGCCCGCACGCGACGGGCCGTCTCGGAGAGCATGGCTGTGCCGGACGCACCGGCCCACTCGGGCTCGGCGGTGCCGAAGTTGCTGCCGAGGTCGCCCAGCCCGGCGGCCGAGAGCAGGGCGTCGCACGCCGCGTGCGCCGCCACGTCGGCGTCCGAGTGGCCCTCCAGCCCGGCCGGCTCCTCGGGCCAGGCGAGGCCGGCGAGGTGCATCGGCACCCCGGCCACCAACCGGTGCACGTCGGTGCCGATGCCGATGCGGGGCCCGGGAACGGGACCGGGGGGAGGGGAGGTCACGTCGGCATCATGCCCGAGGGCGCGCCACAATGGGCGGGTGACCACACGCCGTACGCCCTGGGTACTGGCCGGAGTCCTCGCCGGAGTCGCCGGTCTGGCGACCAGCTATGCCACTGCGATGGTGCTCGCGATCCGGGTCTCTCCCGTCGTCGCCGTGGCTGAGACGGTCATCGCGATCACCCCGGGCGCCGTCGCCGATCGCGCCATCTCGGTGCTCGGCCTCTACGACAAGCCCGCGCTGGTGACCGGCATCCTCGTGCTGCTCCTCGGGTGCTTCGCCGGAGCCGGCCTGCTGGCCAGGGGCGGTTGGTGGCGCCCGATGCTGGTGTGGGTCCCGCTGGCGGGGCTGGGGCTCGTGGCCGTCACGACGCAGCGAGGCGCCGTAGCCACGGAAGCCCTGCCCGTGGTCGTGGGACTGCTGACCTGGATCACCGTCCAGTCGGCCCTGACCGACGCGCTCTTCCGCGGGCAGCGCCGACCCGAGCTCGCCTCGCGCGAACGCCGGGTCTTCCTCATGGTCGCCGGCGCGGTCTCGGTCGCGTCGATGGGCATCGCCGTGGCGGGCCGTCTCGTCGGGGCAGGTCGACGCCGGGTCGAGGTGAGCCGGCGCCTGCTGCGCATCCCCGGTGTCACGCGACGCGAGGCGCCGCCGGCCGCCTCGGTCGGGCTCCGGGGGATCGCTCCCTGGCAGACCCCCAACGAGGACTTCTACCGGATCGACACGGCCATCGCGGTGCCGACCATCGCGCCCGAGGACTGGACGCTGCGCATCCACGGACTGGTCGAGCGCGAGCTGACGATCAGCTACTCCGACCTCGTCGCCCGTCAGATGACCGAGTCGTGGCTCACCCTCAACTGCGTCAGCAACGAGGTGGGCGGCGGTCTGATCGGCAACGCCCGCTGGAGCGGCGTACGGATCGCGGACCTGCTGGCCGACCTCGGCGTGAGCGACGAGGCCGACTGCGTGCTGCAGACCTCAGAGGACGGCTGGTTCTGTGCGACACCCCTGTCGGCCCTCACCGACGACCGCGACGCCATGCTCGCGGTGGCGATGAACGGTCGACCGCTGCCCATCGAGCACGGCTTCCCCGTGCGCACGATCGTGCCGGGCCTCTACGGCTACGTCTCGGCCACCAAGTGGGTCGTGGACTACGAGGTCAGCACGTTCGCCGAGTCCGTCGGCTACTGGACGACGAAGGGCTGGTCCGCCGAGGGGCCGGTCAAGATCGCCTCACGCATCGACGTACCCCGGTCCGGTGACGAGGTCCCGGCCGGCCGGGTCTCCGTCGGTGGGGTTGCCTGGCGCCAGCGCACCGGGATCGAGGCGGTGGAGGTGCAGGTCGACGGGGGTCGCTGGCAGCGCGCGGCCCTCGGCGAGGTGCCGTCGGTGGACACGTGGGTCCAGTGGGCCGTGACGCTCGACCTGCCGGGGGGCGAGCACGAGGTGCGGGTGCGCGCCATCGGCAAGGACGGCGAGACCCAGACCAGCGTGGTGCGCGCGCCCGACCCGGACGGCTCGACGGGGCTGCACACCATCCAGGTCCGCGCCGTCTGAGGCGACGTCAGCTGTTGCGGATGACGTACGCCGTCCCGCCGGAGGCGGCGATCCAGAGTCGCTCGAACTGCGCGCGGTCGTAGACCCGGCGCACCTCGGCGTTGGTGGCTCCCGCGGGGTCGTTGACGACCACGTCGCCGTCGGCCTCGAAGCCGACCACGACGAGCAGGTGGCCGTTGCTCGCCGAGATGGGCGCCCCGGTCAGCTGTCCGCGGCCGAAGGCGATGGAGACGACCAGGGGCACGCCGGCGGCGATGTGGTCCTCGGCCTCGCGCAGGTCTCGCATCCGGGTGACGTAGGAGTCGCCGGCGACCAACGTGGCGGCGTAGGCGGTGTTGAACGCCCAGTTGCCGGTGCCGCCGTAGCCGCTGTCGTAGACCATCTTGGCCGTGTGGTCGACGACGGCATCCACGTGGCCCGGCGTGATGCCTCGGGGGGCCGGGGAGATGCCGTAGTAGCCGAGGACCATGGTCGTCGAGGTCGCCGAGCACCACGCCTCACCGCCGCCGCCCCACTTCGGGTAGTGCCCGCTGTGCACCATCTGGGAGTACGTCGGGACCGGCAGCACGGTGCCCGCGGCCGGGCCGGGCTTCGACGTGGGGCGTGGTGACGAGGCGTCGACCGAGGCCACGGCGCCGATCCGTTCGAGGCTGACGCCCAGGCTCGAGCCCCGCGGGCGCAGCAACGTCACCCGCACCTGCCACTGGGTGACGCTGGACGCGGCGTACCAGGTGTCGACGCTGACGCGACCGAGGTCGTCGGTCTGCCCGGAGTAGGTCGTGCGTGGGAAGGGTCGTTTGTTCTCCGACCAGTCGGCGACGGTGTCCCAGGTGCCTCGGGTGCCGTCCGCAGCCCGAGCGCGCACCTCGACGCGGACGAGGCTCCTGCCGGGGGTGGTCGCCTCCCACGTCGGGATGAGGGCAGTCGCACCGAAGCCGGGCGTCGTCCAGGGCGAGGTCCAGGTGCCGGCCTCGTAGGCGCGTCCGGCGACGGTGCGACGCCGGGGGTTCAGCAGCGACAGCTGCCCCCGACCGAGCTTGAGGCCCTTGCGGCGTCCGGCCTTGAGCTCGCGGTAGCTGCTCCACGAGCTCAGGGCGACCTGGGGCGTGGCCTGCTTCCGGGCCTCGGAGTGCGTCGCGTCGGCGCCAGCGGGGGCCACGAGCAGCCCGGCCAGCAGCAGCGGGATCGTCAGGGCAACGGAGAAGGTCGGGGCAAGTCGTCGGAACACTGCTCGACGATAACCCCGCGGAGCATCATCCGTCCCAGGAGTCACACGAGTCGCTCAGCGGGGGTCGTGGGCGCCCGGGTCCGACCCTCGGGTCGGCCACGAGCCGCCGGACGTGGCTCGGGACTTCTGCGTTGGCGTCACCCCGCCCCTAGACTTGCGCGGTGACACTGAGGCTCCATGACACCGCCACGCGCGAGGCGCGCGATTTCGTCCCGCTGGTGGCGGGCACGGCAGGCATCTACGTCTGCGGACTCACGGTGCAGTCGGAGCCGCACGTCGGCCACGTGCGGTCGGCGGTGAACTTCGACGTGCTGCGGCGCTGGCTGACCGCCACCGGCTACGAGGTCGACTTCATCCGCAACGTCACCGACATCGACGACAAGATCCTGGCCAAGTCCGCCGAGCAGGGCGTCCACTGGTACGCCCTGGCCTCCGCCATGAAGCGCGAGCTCGACTCCGCCCTGGCGGCCATCAACGTCCTGCCGCCGACCTACGAACCGGCGGCGACCGGCCACGTGCCCGAGATCGTCGAGCTCATCGAGCAGCTCATCGAGCGCGGCCACGCCTACGCCGCCGAGGACGGCAGCGGGGACGTCTACTTCGACGTGCGGAGCTGGTCGTCGTACGGCGAGCTGACCCGCCAGCGCATCGAGGACATGGAGCCGGCCGGCGACGCCGACCCGCGCGGCAAGCGCGACCCCCGTGACTTCGCCCTGTGGAAGGGGTGGAAGAAGGAGACGGAGCCGGAGACCGCAGCCTGGCCCTCCCCGTGGGCCCCGGGACGTCCCGGCTGGCACATCGAGTGCTCGGCCATGGCCGGCAAGTACCTCGGCCCGGCCTTCGACATCCACGGCGGTGGCGTCGACCTGCGCTTCCCCCACCACGAGAACGAGCAGGCGCAGTCCCGGGCCGCCGGCCGCCCGTTCGCGGCGTACTGGCTGCACAACGCCTGGATCACCACGGCGGGGGAGAAGATGAGCAAGTCGCTCGGCAACTCCCTGCTCATCCCCGAGGTGCTCAAGCGGGTGCGCGGCATCGAGCTGCGCTACTACATGGTGGCCGCCCACTACCGCAGCCACGTGGAGTTCTCCTTCGAAGCCCTCGACGAGTCGGCCAAGGGGTTCCGCCGGATCGAGGACTTCCTCGACCGGGCCGCGCCCGTCGTCGGCACGTGGTTCGCCGCACTCCCGGACGCCTTCGTCGAGGCGATGGACGACGACCTGGGCACCCCGGCGGCCGTTGCGGTCATCCATGACTCGGTCCGCGAGGGCAACCGCCTCCTGGCCGACGGGGCGTCCGACGCGCTCGGCCAGAAGTTCGGCGAGGTGCTCGCCATGCTCGACGTGCTCGGGCTCAACCCGGCCGACCAGGCGTGGGCGCACGGCGGGGCCGACGACAAGCTCACCGAGGTCGTCGACGCTCTCGTGAAGGGACTCCTGGCCGAGAGGACGGACGCGCGCGAGGCCAAGGACTGGGCCCGCGCCGACGCCATCCGCGACCAGATCGCAGCAGCAGGCATCGAGGTCGAGGACACCCCGACCGGACCGAAGTGGAGTGTGTGACGTGGCAGGCAATTCCAAGCGCAAGGGCGCCATCAAGAAGACCGGCAAGGGCAACCCCACCGCCGGCTCCGGTGGCCGGGTGCGCCGTGGCCTCGAGGGCAGGGGGCCCACGCCCAAGGCCAAGGACCGGCCCTACCACCAGGCTCACAAGGACGCTGCCAAGTCGGAGCGTGCCAGGGCCAAGCAGGGGACGCGGCGGCGTACGTCCTCAGACGCCGAGTGGGCCGCCGGCCGCAACTCGGTCGTGGAGCTGTTGCGCGGCGGCGTCCCCGTGACCGCGATGTACGTCGCCGAGGGCGCCGAGCGTGACAACCGGCTGCGCGAGGCCTTCAAGCTCGCCGCCGAGCAGGGGGTGAAGCTCCTCGAGGTCACCCGCAACGAGATGGACCGGATGACCAGCGGCGCCGTGCACCAGGGCCTCGCGGCCCGCCTGCCGGCGTACGAGTACGCCCACGCCGACGACCTGCTCGAGCGGGCGACCGAGGCCAAGGAGCCGGCCCTCATCGTGGTGCTCGACTCGATCACCGACCCCCGCAACCTCGGGGCCGTGGTGCGCTCTGCGGCCGGTTTCGGCGCGCACGGCGTGCTGATCCCCGAGCGTCGGGCTGCCGGTATGACCGCCTCGGCCTGGAAGACCAGCGCCGGCGCAGCGGCCCGGCTGCCCATCGCCCAGGCGGTCAACCTGACCCGCCAGCTCAAGGCCTACCAGGAGGCGGGCTGCATGGTCGTCGGCCTGGCTGCCGACGGTGACATCTCACTGCCCGAGCTGGTGGCCCCGGGTGGTCTGGCCGAAGGACCGCTCGTGGTCGTGGTCGGCTCCGAGGGCAAGGGGCTGGGCCGCCTGATCGCCGAGACCTGCGACCAGATCGTCTCCATCCCCATGGCCGGACAGCTGGAGTCGCTCAACGCCGGCGTCGCCGCGTCGGTCGCCCTGTACTCGATCTCGCAGGCCCGTCTGGGATGAGCGGACCTCGCCGCCTGGCGGTCGGCGTCACGCTCCTCGCGCTGAGCGTCACGCTGGGGTTGGCCGTCGCCGTCTCGCTGTTCCTCAACAGCAGCCGCACCATCGTGCTGGTCGGCCACGACACCGTGGTCCGCCCCACCCTCTCCGGCGACGCAGTCGTCCAGACCGGTCCGTTGCTGCCCGACTTCCGGCTGCGCGACGTCGGACCGGTGGGCGTCGACCTGACCCTCGGCAAGACCGAGGTGGGGTCGGTCGACGAGCTCGTCGAGCGTTACGCCTTCATCGCCAGCGACTCGACCGCCCAGGTCGAGAAGGTCCAGCGCGAGGTGCGCGACATGGCCGTCTCGGCTGCCGTGCGTGGCCTCGGCGTGGGGCTGCTGCCGATCGCGGTCTTCCTCCTGCTCGGGCGTCATCGCCGCGGCGAGCTCTTCCAGGGGCTGGGCACCCGGCAGGGGCTGTTCGCGTTCGTGCTGCTGCTGGCGCTGCCGGTGCTGATCTGGCAACCGTGGGAGTCGCGCGAGGTGACCCAGGAGGAGCAGGGCACCTGGGAGACCCTCGAGGACTATGTCGGCGCCGAGGCGGTACTGCCCCGCGAGGTCCGGGACATCGAGATCCGCACCAGTGCGGTCACCAACCAGAGCAGGCGGCTGGTGCTCAGCGCCCTCGGCACCTACAGCACGAGCAAGGACTTCTACTCCGACGCGGCGGCAGAGGCCGCCGACCTCGACGTCCGGGAGCCCGAGGAGGGCGAGACGGTGGCGCTGCTGGTCAGCGACCGTCACGACAACATCGGCATGGACCGGGTCGCACGCGCCGTCGGAGAGGCGGCAGGCGCCACCGTCGTGCTCGACGCGGGCGACGACACCTCCACGGGACAGCCGTGGGAGGCCTTCAGCCTCGACTCCTTGGCCGAAGCCTTCGAGGACTGGGACCGCTTCGGCGTCGCAGGCAACCACGACCACGGCACCTTCGTCAGCGCCTACCTGGCCGACCTGGGCTGGACCATGCTCGACAGCGAGGTCGTCGACGCTCCGTGGGGAGGCACCCTCCTCGGCGTGGACGATCCGCGCAGCAGCGGCCTCGGGAGCTGGCGGGACGAGACCGGTCTGAGCTTCACCGAGGTCGGCGACCGCCTGGCCGACACGGCCTGTGCCGCCATGGAGGACGGGGAACGGGTGAGCACCGTGCTCGTCCACGACGCCAACCTCGGGCGCGAGGCGCTCAGCCGCGGCTGCGTCGACCTCGTCCTGGGCGGACACACGCACGTCCAGGCAGGGCCCGACGCCGTGGAGACCGAGGACGGCGTCACCGGCTATCGATGGACCAACGGCACGACCGGCGGAGCGGCGTACGCCATCGCGTTGGGCAGCAAGCCGCGCCGCAACGCCGACGTCAGCCTCGTCACCTACGCGGACGGACGGCCGATCGGGTTGCAGTGGGTGCGGCTGCGCACCGATGGGACCTGGCGGGTCGGCGCGTGGGAGCCGATCACTCCTGCCCCGTGATCGCCTCGTCCGGACGCGTGGTGAGGAAACGCGCGATGTAGTCGCGTGCGGTCTCGTGGAGGTCGACCTCGTGGCCTGCCTGCTCGGAGAGGTACCACCGGTGCTCGAGGATCTCGTGGAAGATCTCGGCCGGCTCCAACTTGCCGGTCGCGTCGGGCGGGATCAACGCCATGATCGGCTCGAAGGTCTGGTGCATCCACTGGCTCGCCACGAGCTGCCGGTCCTCGCGGCCGAGGTCGTGGTGGGCGGTGAAGGACGCCAGGTCGTTGAGCATGCGCCGGGCCTGGTTCTCCTCCACGCTCATCCCCGTGAGCGCCTGGACCTCACGGGTGTGGTGGCCCAGGTCGACGACCTTGGGCTGGATCCGGATCGAGTCGCCGCCGAGGTCGGTGACGATGTCGAGCTCGTCGACGTCGAAGCCGAGGTCGTTGAGGCGCTCCACGCGGCGTTCGATCCGCCACATCTCGTCTGCCCGGAACTCCTCGAGCCCGGTCAGCTCGGCCCAGAGCGCCTCGTAGCGCGTGCGCAGGTGCTCGATGATCGCGAAACCGTCGATCGGTTGCTGGACGGCGCCGCTGGCGCTGAGGTCCATCAGCTCGGCGAAGATGTTCTCGCAGCCCACGGAGATGTCGTAGTCGCGCATCCGGTCGCTCACGGCCTCGTGGAGCTCGCCGGTCTCGGCGTCGACCAGGTAGGCCGCGAACTCGCCGGCGTTGCGGCGGAACAGCACGTTGGACAGCGACACGTCGCCCCAGTAGAAGCCGGCCAGGTGCAGCCGCACCAGCAGCACGACGATCGCGTCGATCAGGGTCGGCACGTGCTCGGCGGTCATCCCGCGGCTGAAGAGGCTGCGGTAGGGGAGCGAGAACTGGAGATGTCGGGTGACCAGCGCCGCGGGGAGCTCCTGTTTGGCCGCATCCTCGCGGCCGGTGACGACACCCTGCGGGACGACGGCAGGCATACCCATGCGTTGCAGGTCCCGCAGCATCCGGTACTCGCGGAACGCGATGTCGTCCTGGGTCTCCTTCACCGCATAGACCCGCTCCCCCAACCGCACGATGCGTACGACGTGGCGCGACAGGCCGCGCGGCAGGGGCACGACGTCGTCGACCCACTCCTCGAGCGGGGTGTCCCACGGCAGGCCGAGGATGGCCGGGTCGGGCCGGCTGGCGACGATCCGCATGGACATGGTGCGACGCTACTAGGTGCCGAGCAGCCAGATGTCGATGCGCGGACCGTCACTGGCCGGCACGACGATGCTGCCAGAGGCTGGCGCGAGATCAGCGGCGCCCGGCTCCGAGCCGAACACGTGTCGAGCGGGACCCAGTGGCAGGGCGAACGCACCGGAAGCTGCCCGTCGGGCCACCACCAGCACGGACCCGTCCGGGTGCTCGCGCACGAACGCGATGGTGTCGGCATCGACGTGGGCCCAGCGCAGGCCACCACGCCGGAGGGCGAGGTGGGAGCGGCGCACCGCCGCAAGTTCTGCGTACGTCGTGAGCGTCGCACGGTCCCACTGCTCGGGTCGGTCCCAGGGCATCGTGCGGCGGGCGTCCTCGCCGTTGACGCCCTCGAGGCCGATCTCGTCGCCGGCGAAGACCATCGGGACACCGGGCAGGGTGAACTGCAGCCCGGCGGCCACGCGGTGGACGGCCGCGTCCCCGCCGACCACGGTGCGGATCCGGGCGGAGTCGTGCGAGCCGAGGATGTTCCAGCTCGACGACGTCGCCCGCCACCCGAGGGAGCCCTGCCAGGCGAGGAGCGAGTCGACGACGGCGCCTCCGTCGCGCCGGGGGACCGGGACGGGGCGACCGAACGGGCGGGCGGGGGACGACGGTTCGCGCAGCCACGACCACACGGGCCACGCGAAACCGGAGTAGTTCATCGTCCCGTGCCAGCCGTCGCCGTCGACGTCCCCCGTGGCGTCGTGGTTGTGCTCCCCGATGATCCACGGGTCCTCGCGGAGCTCCGCCGCGGTGGCGCGCACGGCGCGGGCGACCTCGTGGGCGACGTCGATGTCGGCCAGCCGGCCGGTCATGTTGGCGACATCGATGCGCCAGCCGTCGACGTCGTACGGCGGGCGCAACCAACGTCCGACCACCGAGTCCGGTCCCTCGACCATGGCGTGCCGCACGTCGCGGTCCGCGTGGTTGATCTTCGGGAGGGTGCCGTGGCCCATCCAGCAGGCGTAGGAGCCGTCGTCGGCGAAGTGGTAGAACGAGCGGTGCGGGTCCTCGGGGCCGTCGACGGCGGAGAGGAACCACTCGTGGGTGTCGCCGGTGTGGTTGGTGGTGAGATCGCCCAGGATCCGCCATCCGCGCGCGTGCACTGCGGCGCTCAGCCGCGCGTACGCCTCGTCGCCTCCGAGCAGCGGGTCGACCTCCGTGAAGGTGGTGGCGTTGTAGCGGTGGTTGCTCTCGCCGGGGAAGACGGGCGTCGTGTAGACGACGTCGGCGCCAAGATCGGCGACGTGGTCGAGATGATCGATGATTCCGTCGAGGTCGCCGCCGAAGAGCTGCATGGGCGTGCGCGGGTCGATGCCCTCGAAGGCCACCTCGTCGTCCCACGCGGCAGGCAGTGCCCAGTCGGGCACGGCCCGCTCGTCGGCCGCCCCGGATCGGGCGAAGCGGTCCGGGAAGACCTGGTAGACGACGCCATCGCGTCCCCAGTCGGGGGCCGCGGGGTAGGCGGCCAGCCGGAAGTCGCCGGAGTCGGGTACGTCGTGGCCGACCAGCCCGGCACCGGTCAGCCACTCCTGGTGCTCGCCCCGGACGAGCAGGAAGCGGTAGTGGGTCACCGGGTTGTGGACCGGCAGCTCCGCCTCCCACCACACCACGTCGCCCCTGGCCGAAGAGGCCGTCGGGTGGAAGACCGGCTCGGCGTCGTACGTCGTCCGCAGCCAGATCGCCTCCACCTGATCCTCGGCGCTCGTGCGCACCCGGACCGTCACCGTGTCCCCCAGCGCGGGGGCCTCGTCCGAGACGTACAGCGGGGAGCCGTCGTGGTGGGGCAGGTGGAGGAGGCTCACGGGGTCCATCCTCGCAGTCGCTGCGCGCTGACTAGGATTGCGGCCGCGTCCCCGGACGCACGCCGGTGTAGCTCAGTAGGTAGAGCGTTTCTCTTGTAAAGAAAATGTCGCGGGTTCGATTCCTGTCACCGGCTCCATCCCGCCGCCTGCCCCCGTTGCTTCACCATGGGATGTCGGTGAAGCGGCACTTCCCGGCGTCAATTGACCATGGGAAGTGCGGGTACGGCGACATCCCATGATGAACAGTCAGCGGACCCGCACGACCTCGAACTCGCACGCGGGTGAGGCGATGGCGTCCTGCGCCCCGACCAGGCGGAGCTCGCGCTCGCCGGAGTCGAGGGTCTGCCGGAGCACGGCGAACACCGACGACGCCGTCCGGGCGAGGGCGTCGGCCGCGGACCCGGTCCCCTTCAGGTGTGCCGTGAAGAGCGCAGCGGTGATGTCGCCGGAGCCGTTGGCCTTCATCGGCAGGCGGGGCGTGGTGACCAGCCAGGCGCCGTCGTCGGTCACGGCCAACATCTCGATGACGTCCTCGGGAGCACCGGCCCGGATCACCGAGGTCACCAGGACCGTGGCCGGGCCGAGGCTGCGCACCTCGTCCGCCGCGGACAGGATGTCCTCGAGGGTCGACGACCCGCTGAGCGCCTCGCGGTCGGTGATGAAGCCGAGCTCGAACTGGTTGGGCGTGAGCACGTCCGCGACCGGGATCACGGTGGAGCGGTACTTCGGCGGGATCGCCGGGTTCACGAAGCAGCCCGAGGTCGCGTTGCCCATGACGGGATCGCAGGTGTAGGTCGCCGCGGGGTTCGCGGACTTCACCTGCGCGACCGCGTCCACGATCACGTCCGCGATCTCCGGTGAGCCCTGGTAGCCCGAGAGCACCGCGTCGCAGGAGGTGAACGCCCCCCGCTCGCCGATCCCGGTGATGACGGCGGCGACGTCCTCGGCCGCGATGAGCGGTCCTCGCCAGGCGCCGTAGCCCGTGTGGTTGGAGAAGTTCACCGTGAGCACCGGCCACACCTCGTGGCCCAGGCGCTGGAGCGGGAAGACGGCTGCGGAGTTTCCGACGTGCCCGTAGGCGACGTGGGACTGGATCGAGAGGACGCGCACCGGCCCAACCTATCGGTCAGGCCACCTGCAGCGATCGCTTGGACAGCCCCATCCAGTAGCCGTCGATGACCTGGATGCCCGGGGAGTCGGCGGTCGTCGCCGCACCGAGCGTGACGAAGAGCGGCGTGTAGTGCTCCACGGTCGGGTGGGCGTACGGCATCCCCGGCGCCTTCGCCCGGTAGTCCGCCAGGGTGTCGACGTCCCCGCGGGCCAGCGCGTCGGCGGCCCACAGGTCGAAGTCCTGCGACCACCCCGGCGCGGCGGCGTCGATGCTCCAGTCCGTGAGGAACGGCAGGCCGTGGGTCAGGAAGCCCGAGCCGATGATCAGGACCCCCTCGTCGCGCAGCGGTCGCAGGCGCTCGCCGAGCTGCATCAGGCGGTGCGGGTCGTCGGTGGGCAACGACATCTGCAGCACCGGGAGGTCGGCCTCGGGATACATGATCTTCAGCGGCACCCAGGCGCCGTGGTCCAGGCCCCGCGACGCGTGCTGGTGCACCGGCTCGCCGTCCGGCATCAGTGCGGCGACCCGCTGGGCCAGGTGCGTCGCGTCGGGCGTCTCGTAGGTCATCCGGTAGTACTTCGGCGCGAACCCGCCGAAGTCGTACACCAACGGCGCGTGGCTCGCGGTGAGGCTGACCGGCGCGGACTCCCAGTGGGCACTCACGATGAGGATCGCGCGCGGACGCGGCAGGTCGCCCGCCAACGCCGACAGCTGCCCGGACCAGATCGGGTCGTCGAGCAGCGGCGGCGCACCGTGGCCGATGTAGAGAGCAGGCATTCGAGACGTCATGTCGTCCTCGATAGTACGTGTTTCAACCATATTCCGGAAGCGACCAGTCCACCGGCTCGGCGCCCTGCTCCTCGAGCAGCCGGTTGACCCGGCTGAAGGGCTTCGAGCCGAAGAATCCCCTGCGAGCACTCAAGGGGGAGGGGTGCACCGACTCGACCCAGGGGATCGGGCCGAGCAACGGCTTCAGCGACTGGGCGTGGCGGCCCCACAGAATCGCGGCGCAGGGGCCACCACGGTCCGCGAGGGCGGTGATGGCGCGCTCGGTGATCGCCTCCCATCCCTTGCCCCGGTGGCTGTTGGAGTCGTGGGGCCGCACGGTGAGCGCCCTGTTGAGGAGCATCACCCCCTGGTCGGCCCACGCCGACAGGTCGCCGTGTCCGGGAGGAGCGATCCCGAGGTCGTCACGCAGCTCGGCATAGATGTTGACCAGGCTCGGCGGGAGCGGCCGTACGGTCCGCTCGACGGCGAAGCTGAGGCCGATGGGGTGGGTCGGGTTGGGATAGGGGTCCTGCCCCACGACCAGCACCCGTACGTCGCCCAGCGGCCGCCGGAACGCCCGGAAGACCAGGTCGCCTGTCGGTTGGTAGCCCCGGCCCGCGGCCACCTCGTCGCGCAGGAACCGGCCCATGGCGGCGATCCGGTCGTCCACGGGCGCCAGCGCCTCCGCCCAGTCGGGAGCGACCAGACCCTTCTCGACGAGGCCGGCCAGGGCGCTCACCGAGCCCCATCTGGTGGCGGCGAGGGTCGCACCGGACGCTGCAGCCGGTCCAGGAAGGCCACCAGCAACGCCTCCCGCATGGCGGGCGAGGCGACGTCGAGCATCGCGTTGACCTCGGCCATGCGGGTCGGCAGCTCCAGGTCGCCCTCGGCCGACGCCCCCACCAGGCCGGAGGCCGCGAGGAGGCCGTCGAAGTCGTCGTCGGTCAGCGCTGCCGGGTCCAGCGACTCGATGAAGGCGACCACCCCGGCGTCCACGGCGACCGGACCGGCCGCCCGGGACGCGGCGACGGAGTCGGACAGGGCTGATGCGAACTCCTCGACGTGGGCCAGCGTCCCGGCGCTCACCGAGAGGTGGACGCTCGGGCCCTGGTCCCCGAAGGAGAGCTGCGGCTGGACGTACCACCCACGCGAGACGAGCTCGTCGGTCAACGTGAACGGGTCCAGCGAGTCATCCGTGGCCAGGGTCACGAGCGTCGAGTCCGGTGCGACGACCAGTCGCAGTCCCGGCTCCGCCTCGATGCACGCGACGATGGACCCCACCGCCGCGAACGCCCGGTCGGCGAGCTCGAGGTACCCGCGGTCGCCGATGTGCTCGACCACCGCCCAGGTGCCGGCGATCGGGCCGCCCGACCTGGTCGACTGCGTCGTCGCGTTGAGCATCGTGTAGCCCGGCCACGCGGCAGAGGCGAAGAACTGGGGGCTGCGCAGCCCGGCGTCACGGTGGAGCAGGAGCGAGGTGCCCTTGGGCGCATAGGCGTACTTGTGGGTGTCGACCGAGATCGACGTGACTCCTTCGACGGCGAAGGTCCACGGCAGCACCTCGCGCCCCAACCGCGTCGCGTACGGCAGCACCCAGCCGCCGATGCAGGCGTCGACGTGGCAGCGGATGCCGCGGGCTGCGGATGCTGCGGCGATCTCGGTCACCGGGTCCACGACCCCGTGCGCGTACGACGGCGCGCTTGCGACGACCAGCACGGTGTCGTCGTCGATCGCGTCGGCCATCGCGTCGGCATCGGCGCGGAAGTCGGGGCCGACGGGCACCAGGACCGCCTCGACCCCGAAGTAGTGCGCGGCCTTGTGGAAGGCGGCGTGCGCCGTGGCAGGCAGCACCATCCGGGGGCGGGTGATGTCGGGCCGGCTGTCCCGGGCGCCCTGCACGGCCAGCAGGATGGACTCGGTGCCGCCGGAGGTCACGGTCCCGACGGCCGTGTCGGGTGCCTCGAGCAGCACGCAGGCGAACCCGACGAGCTCGTTCTCCATCTGCAGCAGCGACGGGAAGGCCGTCGGGTCGAGCGCGTTGGAGGCGGCGTACGCAGCCACCGCCTCGCGGGCGATCCGGTCGATCTCGGGGTCGCCGGAGTCGTAGACGTAGGCGAGGGTCCGGCCGCCGTGCACCGGCAGGTCGGCACCCTGCAGCGCCCTGAGCCGGTCGAGGGGGTCGCTCATCACAGAGCTCCTTCCGCAGCCGCCACCGCGGCGGCATCGAGGGTGTACTGGCGCAACCACCACAGGCTGAGGAGGGTCAGCGCGGCGGGCAGCACCGAGAAGCCGAGGGTGATGGCGTTGAGGGCCGAGTCCGGCTGGGTGATCTCGAGACCTTCGCTGGAGAGGTAGCCGCCGAGCGCGAGGACGACGGCGAAGAGAGCCGGTCCCAGCGCCAGCCCGAGGGTCTCGCCGGCGGTCCAGACCCCGGTGTAGACGCCGGCACGGTTCTCCCCGGTGCGGGCGGAGTCGACAGCGGCGGCGTCGGGGAGCATCGCCATCGGGAAGACCTGGCAGCCGGCGTAGCCCACGCCGACCAGCGCGGTCGCCGCGAACACCACCGCCGGCGGAGCGATCCTGGCCGTGGCCGCCAGCACCGCCCCCGTCGCGAGCACGAGCGAGGCGATGACATAGCCACGACGCTTGCCGATCCGCATCCCGATCGAGGTCCACACCGGCGTCAGCAGCAGGGCCGGCCCGACGAAGCAGACGAAGAGGATCGTGGCTGCCCCTGCGCTCTCGAGCACCTCGTCGGCCAGGTAGACGACCCCCGCCAGCATGCAGCCCGTCGCCAGGGCCTGGAGCAGGAAGGTCGTCAGGAGCACCCGGAAGTCACGTGCCTGCCCGACGATCCGCAGCTGCTCGCGCAGCGACCCGGCGCCCGCCGCGACGGCGCCGATCGGCGCGCGGCGGGTGCCCCACCAGACGCTCACCACGCCGATCACGATCAGGACGGCCATGACGACGCCCATCACGCGGTAGCCGTCACGCCCACCGACGGAGTCGCGGATCACCGGCGCGGTGGCGCCCGCCACCATGATCGTCAGCGCGAGGATCGCCACCCGCCACGTCATCAGGCGGGTGCGCTCGTCGTACGACGTGGTGATCTCCGCCGGCATCGCGACGAAGGGCACCTGGAAGAACGCGTACGCCGACGCCGCCAGCACGAAGAACACGAGCACCCAGGCGGCCTCGAGGACGGCGCTTCCCATGTCCGGGCCCGCGAAGATCAGGGCGAACGCACCGGCCAGCATCAGCCCGGCCCGGATCAGCCAGGGTCGGCGCGGACCGGCCGGTCCCACGGTGCGGTCGCTGATGCGTCCCGCGATCGGGTTGAGCACCACGTCCCACGCCTTGGGGAGGAAGACGATGACCCCGGCCCACAAGGCGGCGATGCCGAGCTCGTCGGTCAGGTAGGGCAGGAGCATCAGCCCGGGCACCGTGCCGAACGCACCGGTCGCGACCGATCCGCTGCCGTAGCCGATCCGGACGCTGCGCGGCAGCCGTGCCCGCTGGCTCGTCGTCGTCACTGCGCGCCCAGCGCACGCGAGCCGGACGAGCCGTAGCGGCGCGTGGGGTTGGAGCCGATCGTGCCGGCCGACGCCGCCTTCCTGGCTGGGGCCTTCTTCGCAGCTGCCTTCTTGGCGGGTGGCTTCTTGGTGGTGGTCCTGGTGGCCGGCGCCTTCCTCGCGGGCGCCTTCCCGGCCGTCTTCGTCGCCGTCTTCCTGGTGGTCTTCCTGGTGGTCTTCCTGGCGGGAGCCTCGACCGGGTCGGCCGACCACTCGGCCACCCATTCGTCGATCACCTGCCAGGTCGTGCCGCGCGCCGCACGACCGGTGATCATGCCGAGGTGACCACCGGGGACCACCTCGAAGCGCACCTCCCGGGACCCGCTCAGCAGCGGCACCACCGCCCGCACCGCGGGCATCGGCGCGATGCCGTCGGTGTTCCCTGCGAAGACGAGCACGGGGACCGTGAGGGCAGCCAGGTCGATGGTGCGGTCGCCGACCTCCATCCGGCCCTGCGCGAGAGTGTTGCCCCGGACGAAGCGGTGGTAGAGTTGGCCGAAGGTCCGGCCCGGGTAGGCGGTCATGTTGGACATGAACCGGGTCACCGCCTCCATCTGCGCCAGGTAGTCGGTGTCATCGAGGTGGGTCAGCACCGCCAGGGGCTTGGTCACGATCTTCTGGGCAGAGGCAGCGGAGAACGCCCAGTTGACCAGTGGGGTGGGGATGCCGCCCAGGGCCCGGTAGGCGCGCGTGATGACGCCCGTGCGCTGGGTCAGGTTGAGCAGGGGACGCACCGGCGCCACGAGCGGCACCTTGGTCACGTCGACGGGCGATCCGACGATGGTCAGGGAGGCGATCGGCAGGTCCTGGCGGTCAGCGGCGACGAGCAGGGCGAAGATGCCACCCAGGCTCCAGCCGACCAGGTGCACGGCCCGCCCTCCCGAGTGCTCGTGGACGGTCCTGATCGTCTCGGGCAGGACCTCGTCGACCCAGTGCTCCATCCCGAGGGAGCGGTCCTTGAACGCCACCTGCCCGTACTCCAGCAGGTAGGTCGGACGCCCCTGTGTCACCAGGTGCTCGACCAGCGAGCAGCCCCGACGCAGGTCGAAGCACATGGACGGCGCCGCGAGTGGAGTCACCAGCAGCACCGGGTCACCGGTCTGCGTGACCCCTGCAGCCGGGCGGTAGTGGTAGACCTCGCGCAGCTCCCCGTCGTCGATCAGCGTGCGGGGCATGGGTCGCAGGTCGGCCAGCCCGCCGTAGAGCAGGGTGTGGGCGACGTTGCCTGCCGCCGCGACCACCTGGTCGGGCTTGGGGATCAGGTCCATGTGAGAAATCTACGGCCCAGGTGCATCCACGGTGGGGTCTCGTGCAGAGAAGGGGATGAAAGGCGCGACCGGCGCCCCCGATGGAAGGTCTCTCATGAAGCGCATCGTCCCCACCCTGCTCACCGTCTCGGCCCTTGCTCTCGGCTCGATGTCCGCGGCATCCACGGCGTCCGCGGCTCCCGCCCAGGCGAAGCCCGGCAAGACCAGCCTCGCCGAGGTGCTCACCTCCGACAGCAACAAGTTCGACAGGAACGCCGGCGACTTCGACATCCTCACCGAGGCGGCCCTCGCCGTCATCGGCGCCAAGCCCGACTCCCCGGTGGCGCTGCTGGCGGACGGCAACACCCGGCTGACCGCCTTCGCTCCCACCGACCAGGCCTTCCGCCTGCTGGCCAAGGACCTGACGGGCAAGACCATCAGGAGCGAGAAGAAGATCTTCACCTCGCTGGTGGATCTCGCCGGTGTCGACACGATCGAGACCATCCTGCTCTACCACGTGGTCCCCGGCGCCACGCTCACCAGCCGCAAGGTCCTCAAGGCCGATGGCGTCAAGCTCGACACCGCGGCCGGCGACACGGTCAAGGTCAGGATCAAGATGCGCGAGCACCGCGCGCCGGTCGTGAAGCTGCGCGACCGCGACCGCAACGACCGCAACCCGCGCGCCATCCTCGACGCGCTGGACATCAACAAGGGCAACAAGCAGATCGCCCACGCGATCGACCGGGTGCTGCGCCCGATCGACCTCTGAGGCACTGGACGACCCCAGCGGAGCGACGGGTGGGGGACGCCGATGAGCACGACGGCGTTCCCCACCCTCTCGCTCCACGGATACGGTGGCGTGGTGGCCACCGGGGTGCGGGAGTTCGAGGACGGTCAGGACGAGTACGTCCAGTCCGTCTCGGCGCGCCTCGTGGCCGCCGACGAGACCGCCCTCGAGGAGATCTACGACCGGTGGTCGGCCCTGGTCCACACCTACGCACTCCGGGCGCTGGGCGACGTGCACGACGCAGAGGACGTCACGCAGCAGGTCTTCGTCTCGGCCTGGCGCAGCCGTCACACGCTCACTCCCAGCCCGTCCGCGCTGCCGGCATGGTTGCTCGGCATCGCCCGCCACAAGGTGGCGGACGCCAGGGCCGCTCGGGCACGCGACGTACGCCGCACGGCTCGCGCCGTGGAGACGGCGCCGCCGCTCGTGACCGATGTCGACCTGGTCGAACGACTGGTGGTCCGGCAGGCGGTGACGGAGATGACCGATCCACGCGGCACCATCGTGCGGCTCGCGTTCTGGGACGACCTGACACACAACCAGATCGCCGACCGCACCGAACTGCCTCTGGGCACCGTGAAGAGCCACTTGCGACGGGGGCTCCTGGAGCTCCATCGCCGACTGGAGGAGGTGCGCGATGACCCATCCTCACATTGAGGAGCTTGCCGACGTGGCCCTGGACGGGTCGCACGCCGATCCGGTCGTGCTCGAGCACGTCGCCGGCTGCGACGCCTGCACGGGGCTGGTCGAGCGCCTGGTCGCCGTACGCGCGTCCGCTGAGGCCACGGACGTGCTCGTGGCTCCGCCGGCAGGCGTCCGCGACCGTGTCTTCGCCGAGATCGCCGGCGACGGCTCTCCCGTCGTCCCGCTGGCGCCACGGCGTCGCCGCCCCGGGGGCGTGTCGTGGTGGGGTGCCGGGCTCGCCGCCGCCGTGGCACTGCTCGCCGGCGTCGGCATCGGTCGGATGATGGCGACGGAGCCGCTGGCGCCGGAGGCCGTGGACCGCGGCACGGTGGTCGCGGCGGCAGACCTCACCGCCCTCGACAGCGACGCCCCCCGGGGAGTCGCCCAGGAGGTCCGCACGGACGACTCCGTCACGCTGCGGGTCAGCGCCAGCGGTCTCGGTGAAGGGGACGGGGTGCACGAGGTGTGGCTGATCAACGTCGACGGCGAGCGCATGATCGCCCTCGGGCTGCTCGCCTCCGGTGACGAGGGGGAGTTCGAGGTTCCGGTGGGCCTGATCGACGAGGGCTATCGGATCGTCGACATCTCCGTGGAGCCGGACGACGGCGACCCCACCCACTCGGGTGTGAGCCTCGCGCGCGGCGAGCTGGCCTGAGCTCGGTCCTCGACAACCCTCCTCCGGGGCACTAGGAACAGGGCATGAGGTGGAGGTACGCGATCCTGGGCGGTACGGCCGTGGCCGGCGCGGTGACGGCGGTGCACGACCTGGTCCAGACGAGGCACGCGATCCTCCGCAACTTCCCGATCGTCGGCCACGGACGTTTCCTGGTGGAGCGCGTCGGGCCCGAGCTGCGGCAGTACATCGTCACCAGCAACGACGAGGAGCGGCCCTTCAGCCGCGACCAGCGCCGTTGGGTCTACGCCAGCGCCAAGCTGGAGAACAACTACTTCGGGTTCGGCACCGACAACGACGTCGAGAACGGCGAGGGCTACCCGATCATCAAGCACCGGACCTTCACCGGTCCGGGCGCCGCGCCCATGCCGCATGCCCAGGAGGAGGTCGCCCTGCCCTGTGCCAAGGTGATGGGCGCCGCGCGTGGGCGTGCGCAGGCCTTCCGTCCGAGCTCGGTGGTCAACATCTCCGGGATGAGCTTCGGTGCCCTGTCGGGCAGGGCCGTGGAGTCGCTCAACAAGGGTGCGGCGATGGCCGGGTGCCTCCAGAACACCGGAGAGGGGGCGCTCTCGTCGCACCACCGCCACGGCGGTGACATCGTCTTCCAGATCGGGACCGCCTACTTCGGGTGTCGTGACGAGCACGGCCGTTTCGACCTGGGCAGGCTCGTCGACCTCGTGCAGTCCGCGCCGGTGCGGGCGATCGAGGTCAAGCTGAGCCAGGGCGCCAAACCCGGCCTCGGGGGCATGCTGCCCGGTGGGAAGGTCAGCCGTGAGATCGCCGAGATCCGCGGCATCCCGCAGGGCCAGGACTGCGCCTCGCCCAGCCGGCACGCGGAGTTCAGCGACATCGACTCGATGCTGGACTTCGTCGAGCGCGTGGCCCAGGCGACCGGGCTGCCGGTGGGCATCAAGTCGGCAGTCGGCAACCTCACCATGTGGGACGAGCTGACCGAGGAGATGTCGCGTCGTCAGCGCGGCGTCGACTTCGTCAACGTCGACGGAGGCGAGGGCGGCACCGGCGCGGCACCGATGATCTTCGCCGACTCGGTGGCCTATCCGTTCCGGATCGCCTTCGCGGAGGTCTACCGTCGCTTCGCCGCGGCGGGGCTGACCGACGACGTGGTCTTCATCGGCGCCGGCAAGCTCGGCGTCCCGGAGAACGCCGTCGTGGCCTTCGCGCTCGGGGTGGACATGGTCAACACGGGTCGCGAGGCGATGATGTCGATCGGGTGCATCCAGGCGCAGAAGTGCCACACCGACCACTGCCCGGTCGGTGTGGCCACCCAGAACCCGCGCTACACCCGCGGTCTCGACGTCGGTCTCAAGAGCGTCCGGGCGGCCAACTACGTACGCTCCCTGCGCCGGGACCTGCTCAAGGTGTCGGAGGCGGTCGGCGTCGTGCACCCCGGACTGATCTCACCGCGCGACGTGGACATCGTCGACGGCGCGAGATCGGCCGTCGGGTTGGCGCAGACCTATGGCTACGACCCCACCTGGCCGCGCCTGGGCAAGGACCTGGTGGCCGACATCGAGGCGCTGATGCTCGCCCAGGGAGACCCCAGCAGAGCGGCGGCTGCGAGGAAGCCGTGACGGCTCACTCCGACCGGGGGCGTCGCACGGTCTTGTCGTGGTGGTCGGGGAGGCCTTCGAGCTCGGTGAGGAACGAGTCGGCCCACCGAGCGACGTCGTGGTGCACGACGGTCCTGCGCATCGCGCGCATCCGACGCGTGGCCTCCTTCTCGTCGGCCGCGAACGCCTCCATCAGCGTCGCCTTCATCCCGTCGATGTCGTAGGGGTTGACCAGCCAGGCCTGCCGAAGCTCTGCCGCTGCGCCGGCGAACTCCGAGAGCACCAGGGCGCCGGCGTCGTCGTAGCGGCAGGCAACGTACTCCTTGGCGACGAGGTTCATGCCGTCGCGGAAGGGGGTCACGACCATGACGTCGGCGGCCCGGTAGAGGGCTGCCATCTCCTCGCGTGGGTAGGAGGAGTGCATGTAGGAGATCGCGGGGCGTCCGATCCTGCCGTGGTCGCCGTTGATGCCGCCCACGAGCCGCTCGATGTCGTCACGCAGGATCCGGTACTGCTCGACCCGCTCGCGGGAGGGCGTGGCGACCTGGACGAAGACGGCGTCCTCCACGTCGAGGTGTCCGTCGCGGACGAGCTCGCCGAACGCCCGCAGGCGGGAGTAGATGCCCTTGGTGTAGTCGAGCCGGTCGACGCCGAGGAAGATCCGGCGCGGGTTGCCCAGGGCCTCACGGATCTCCGCTGCCCGGCGGGTGACGGCCTCCGACCGGGCCAGGGCCTCGAAGCCGGCGGTGTCGATCGAGATCGGGAACGCGGTGGCGCGCACCGGCCGCCCGTCGGGGAGGTAGATGGTGTCGCGGTGGGTCTTGTGCCCCACCCGGCTGCGCACGAGTCGTACGAAGTTGGCGGCGGCGCCGGGCAGCTGGAAGCCGATCAGGTCGGCGCCGAGCAGCCCCTCGAGGATCTGGCGGCGCCACGGCAGCTGCGAGAAGAGCTCGGCCGGTGGGAAGGGGATGTGGAGGTAGAAGCCGATCCGCAGGTCGGGCCGCTGCTCACGCAGCATCTGCGGCACCAGCTGGAGCTGGTAGTCCTGCACCCACACGGTCGCGCCCTCGGCAGCGACCTCGGCCGCCTTGTCCGCGAAGCGCTGGTTGACCGTGACGTAGGCGTCCCACCACTCCCGGTGGAACTCCGGCTTGGCCACGAGGTCGTGGTAGAGCGGCCAGAGGGTGCCGTTGGAGAAGCCCTCGTAGAACTCCTCGACCTCCTGGGCGCTCAGCGACACCGGGACGAGGGAGAGGCCGTCCTCGACGAACGGCTCGAACTCGTCGTCGTCCGCCGAGCCGGGCCACCCGATCCACGCGCCGTCGCCTGCGCGCATGACGGGCTCGAGGGCGCTCACCAGCCCGCCGGGGGAGCGCCGCCACGACACGCTCCCGTCGGGCAGGTGGGTGCGGTCGACCGGGAGCCGGTTGGCCACGATCACGAGGTCCGCCTGGGGGGTTGGGCTCACGTCGCCACCCTAACGAGGCCGGGTGAGGACCAGACCACCCCGCAGTGTCTTGTCTGTTTTGTCCAGACGACTCGCCGGAGGCGAATGACATCGTTGTCGTTCGTCGCCTAGACTGGCGCGAGTCCACTCGGTCATGGGTGGACGTGGGGTCGACGAGGAGATGGCACATGGACGCCGCGAAGCAGATCGCAGCCGAGCAGGAGACTGCTGCCGGCCTGAGTCAGCGCGACCGCGAGATCCTCGAGTTCGAGCGCCACTGGTGGAAGTACGCCGGCGCCAAGGAACAGGCCGTGCGCGAGAAGTTCGACATGTCCTCGACCCGCTACTACCAGGTGCTCAACGCCCTCATCGACCGTCCCGAGGCGCTCGAGGACGACCCGCTCCTGGTCCGCCGGCTCCGGCGGCTGCGCGCCTCCCGCCAGCGGCAGCGTTCGGCGCGCCGACTCGGCTTCGAGATCTGACCCGGCGAGACCTGACCACCACTCACGATTGGCTCCTTCCCCATGGCCTCCTTCCCCAGCTCTGGCCGTCGTTCCCTCCTGTCTCGTCGTGACGAGCGGGGGGTGGCCTTCCCGTCCCCGGTGGTGATGCTGTCGGTGCTCGCGGTCGCCATGGCCTCGATCACCTTCGTCGCCACGCGCGACCAGGCGCCCACCGAGCGCCGGGTCGACACCGCCACCATCGCGAGCGCCGAGCAGACCCCGACCGCGGAGCCGACGACGCCCACGAAGACGCCCAGGCCCAAGCCGCAGGTCAAGCGCGGCGAGGTCTACGTCGAGGTCTTCAACAACTCCGGGATCAAGGGCCTGGCCGCCAGCACGGCTGCCAGGGCCACGCAGGTCGGCTGGGCGGTCGTCGGTGATGACAACTGGTACGGCGTCATCCCGACCACCACGGTCTACTTCCCGCCGCGGCTCAAGGCGGCGGGCAAGCAGCTCGCGCTCGACCTGGGCATCAAGCGCACGGCTCCCGCCGTGGGTGTGATGAAGCGCGACCGGCTGACGGTGATCCTCACCACCGACGCTCCCCAGTGACCCGACCGTTGGGGCCCGCCGGCCCGGACAGCTCGCCGGCGCTCCCCGGCGCGTGATTGGCTGAACCCATGGAGTTCACCTCCGACGACGCGCGGGCCCACTACGACGCCGTACGCGACGTCCTCGACGGAGTCGTCGTCGGTCTCGACTTCGACGGCACGCTGGCGCCCGTGGTCGACGACCCGGAGGCCGCCCGTCTGCACCCCGGAGCTCCCGGGGTGCTGCTCGAGCTGGCCGAGGTCGTGCGGGCGGTCGCGGTGATCACCGGCCGCCCGGCCCGTCAGGCCATCGCGATGGGTGACCTCGACGCGCTCGGCAACGCCATGCTCGACCGTGGCGCCGAGCTCTTCGTCTTCGGCCAGTACGGCAACGAGCGCTGGTCGGCGACCGAGCAGCGGATCCGTTCGCCGCGCCCGCCCGCAGGACTCGCGACCTTCGAGCGCGAGCTGCCCGCAGTGCTGCGCAAGGCGGGTGCCGCCGATGCCTTCATCGAGGAGAAGGGGCTCGCGGTCGCGGTGCACACGCGGCGGATGGACGACCCGAGCGGCGCCTTCGAGCGACTCGTCGCCCCGATCACCTCCCTGGCCGAGCGTCACCACCTCACCGTCGAACCGGGGCGCAACGTCGTCGAGGTCCGCTCCGGGCAGATGCACAAGGGGCTTGCGGTGCGCACCTTCGTGGCCGAGCAGGAGGCGACCGGCGTGATCTTCGGCGGCGACGACCTCGGCGACATCGAGGCCTTCGAGGCGGTCCGCGCGCTGCGCGCCGACGGACTGCCCGGACTGCTCGTCTGCTCCGCCTCGGGAGAGCAGCCCGCCGACCTGGTCGAGCTGGCCGACGTCGTCGTCGACGGTCCGACCGGGATGGTCGACCTGCTGGGCGGTCTGCTCCTCCGTCGCTGATCCACATCGTGGACTATGTGTGCACATCGTGAGACAGCCTGCCTAGGCTGAGCCTTGCTCATCACGAGGGACTGAGGGAACGGCCCGAAGAAGTCCCGGCAACCACCCATGAGCCTCCTGTCCGGACACGTCCGGCGGACCATGGGAGCAGGTGCCAAATCCGACCCACGCGAGAGTCGCGGGGACAGATGAGAAGGAGGACTTCATGAGCACCCTGTTGGACGAGAACACCACTCACACGCTGCGCGAGGGTGCCTTCGGCAACGCCCGCGCCCTGGCCTGTCGCGAGTGCGGGCACGAGGTCGCCCTCGGTCCGTCGTACGCCTGTCCGGAGTGCTTCGGCCCGCTGGAGGTGGCCTACGACTTCCCGGTGGTGACGCGCGAGGAGATCGCGGCCGGCCCCAGCAACATCTGGCGCTACAAGGCGCTGCTGCCCGTCCCGTCCGACATCGAGCAGAGCCCCAACATGGAGCCGGGATTCACCCGCCTGCTCAAGGCGCACAACCTCGGCCGCGAGCTCGGCATCGACAACCTCTGGGTCAAGGACGACTCGACCAACCCGACCAACTCCTTCAAGGACCGCGTGGTGGCGTGCGCACTGAGCGCGGCCCGTGAGCTCGACGCCAAGGTCTTCGCGTGTCCCTCGACCGGCAACCTGGCCAACGCCGTCGCCGCGGCCGGGGCCCGCGCCGGCATCACGACCGTGGTCTTCATCCCGAGCAACCTCGAGCACCCCAAGCAGGTCAACTCGGCCGTCTACACCGATCGGCTCGTCGCCGTCGACGGCAACTACGACGACGTCAACAGGCTTGCGTCCGAGATCGCCGGCGAGGAGGAGGGGTGGGCGTTCGTCAACGTCAACGTGCGCCCCTTCTACGCCGAGGGCTCCAAGACCCTGGGCTACGAGATCGCCGAGCAGCTCGGCTGGCGGCTGCCCGACCAGATCGTGATCCCCGTCGCCTCCGGCTCTCAGCTCACCAAGGTCGACAAGGCGTTCCAGGAGCTGATCGCGCTCGGCCTGGTGGAGGACAAGCCCTACAGGATCTACGGCGCCCAGGCGACCGGCTGCTCGCCCGTCTCGGTGGCGTACAAGGCCGGCACCGACGCGATCCGTCCGGTGAAGCCCGACACGATCGCCAAGAGCCTGGCCATCGGCAACCCCGCGGACGGCATCTACGTCCTCGACATCTGCCGCCGCTCCGGTGGTGCGGTCGAGGACATCAGCGACGACGAGGTCCGCGAGGCGATCGTGCTCCTGGCCCGCACCGAGGGGATCTTCACCGAGACCGCCGGGGGCACCACGGTGGGGGTGCTCAAGAAGCTGGTCGAGTCCGGCCAGCTCGACACCTCCCTGGAGACCGTCGTGATCAACACCGGCCACGGGCTCAAGACCCTGGACGCCGTCTCCGACCGGGTCGGGGCCGCGGCCACCATCGCCCCGTCCTACGACGCCTTCGTCGCATCCGGCATCCTCTGAGCAACCCAGCAAAGGAATCAGACATGGCAGTCTCCGTCCGGATCCCGACCATCCTGCGCACCTACACCGGTGGCGAGTCCGAGGTCAGCGCCGAGGGGGACACCCTGGCCGCGGTCCTCGACGACCTGGACTCGAGCTACTCCGGCATCAAGGGCCGCATCCTCGACGAGGCCGGCCAGCTGCGCCGCTTCGTCAACGTCTACGTCGGCAACGACGACGTGCGCTTCCTCGACGACCTTGCGACCGCCACCCCTGACGGGGTCCAGATCTCGGTCATCCCGGCAGTCGCCGGAGGCTGAGCGGGGGGATCCTCACGGAGCTCGTACGTCGACCACGGCGGCGTTCCCGCGACCGTCGATCCGCACCTCGGCCACGGCGCCGCCGCGCAGCAGGTCCTCGGTCTCGGCGGCCTCGTCCTGCGGGAGGAAGTAGCTCTCGATCCCACACCGGATCTGCCACAAGCGGTCGTCGCAGGCAAGGTAGGGACCGTCCTCGGGACGGTCGCGGCTCCACTCGTCGGCCGCCCACACCTCGCCCTGCTGCACGAGGGTGACGTAGACGTCGCCCCCCTCCCCGTCGTCGAGTGTTCCGAGTCCCGGCTCGTCGAACGACTCCGACGCGTCGTGCCGCAGGTCGGGGTAGTCGAGGGCCACGTACGCGCCGCGGAACGGGTCGATCGGGTCGAGTGGCGCCACCCTCATGAGGTAGCTGTCGCCAACGATCCGTGCGGAGAGCTGTGGGGCGACAGCGAGGCCGACGAGGCCCAGCTGGCTCACGGCGATGATGGCGGTGACGGCGATGCGGTTCATCGGTCTGCTCCTTCTGTGGTGGAGCCGGAGGCGGAGGGAGGGGTCGTGGGAGGGGTGGAGTCGGTGTCGAGCACCTGGGTCAGCCCGCGGCGGGCCCGGTCGAAGAGGAACCCGGTGCCGAGGAAGACGGTGCCGAGCACCACGAACAGCCAGGCCCCGGTGACGATCGGCGCGAACACGGCGAAGCTCTGGAACGTCGTGAACACCACGAGTCCGACCGTCGCCATCCACGAGAGCGGCGGATACTCGCGCACCGTGCCGAGCGCAACCAGCGCCACGGCGAGCAGGACGTAGGCCACCACCGAGACGGCGGCGTGCAGCCAGTCGTAGGCGTCCACGTCAGAGGTGTCGGACCCGGTCGACCAGAGGCCGATGAGGGTGGCGACCACGAGGACCGCGATCGCACCGAGCGGCTCGAGAGCGCGTACGCCGGGTCGGATCGCCACTGCGGCCGCGGCGGCGATTCCTGCCACGACCAGCGTGACCACGAGCCAGGAGGACCAGGCGATGCCGTCCCCGCCGACGTCGGGGATCGCGGCGACGAACATCGCCAGCAACGCCATGCCGCCGCCGACCGTGCGCCAGGTCCGGGCGAAGGCGTCGAGACGACCGTCGTGCAGCACGGCCAGCCCGGCCGCCAGGACGCCGCCGGCAGCGAAGAGCATGACCACGTTGAGTCCGCTGGGCCCGTCCCAGAGCGGCTGTGTGAACCACCACGAGACGCCGGTCAGGACCCCGACGAGGAACGGCATGTAGGCGCGGGTGAGGTAGCCGTGGAGGAGGGCTGCGACGGCCCACAGCCCGAGGAGGCGCGGCTCGAAGGCGGGGACCTGCAGCGACTGGGCGGCCTGGAACAGGACGGCTCCGATCCCGAGCGCGGCGAGGAGTCGCGCGGCACCCACGACGGGTGCCGACACCTTCCGGCTCGCCAGGGCCTCGCCCCCCACGAGGAACGTCAGCCAGATGAGGGAGACCGCCAAGAAGCGGCCCACGGGAGAGAGCTGGTCGAGGTTGGCGGCGACCAGCCAGATGAGGCCGATGCCCACGAAGCCCCCGCCGAGGTAGAGGAGCACACGGCCGATGCTGAAACGCGTGTGGGTCTCGGCGCTGTACCTCGTGGAGATCCGGTCGGCCTGGTCCTGGTCGATGATGCCCTGCGAGGTCCACTCGGCAACCTCGGAGCGCAGCCAGGCGAGCTGGCGCGGTGGGACCTGGCGGGTGGCGACGGCTGCGGGTGCGTTCATGTGTCCAGCGTGGCGGAACCCGCCGGGCCTGTCCTGAGTACGCCGACCCAACTGTGGGGGCCGAATGGCCGTTCATCACCCGCTGTGCGCCGAGGTCCTGCCGGCGCTGGGCATCGTGCACGACGGGCCGTTCGGGCACCACCCACCCGCAGCAGGTGGCTCAGGCTAGGGTTCGCGGGTGCGCACCACTCCTCGACGAGCCGGCCAGGTCGTCAAGAAGGCGGCCGAGCGTGTCGCCCGCATGCGGACCCGGACCGTGCCCGAGCCGACCCCGCCAGCCGCGTCGGCACCCGACCAGGCCAGGGCCGAGCGTCGCCGTCGCCTGCTCGCCAGCAACCTGACCGAGCTCGCTGTCGAGTTCCGGACCGACAAGTGGGGCGTGCACAAGTACACCCCGCACTACGAGCGGCACCTGCAGCACCTGCGCGGTGAGTCCTTCACGCTGCTCGAGCTCGGCATCGGAGGCTACAAGAAGCGCCGTCGCAGCGGGGCCTCGATGAAGATGTGGCGCTGGTTCTTCCCGAATGCCACGATCGTCGGCCTCGACATCGAGGACAAGACCTGGCTGACGCGCGGCCACATCCACGCCTACCTCGGTGACCAGACGGATCCCGGCATCCTCCACCGCATCATCGAGGAGCAGGGGGTGCCGCTCGTCGTGATCGACGACGGCAGCCACATCCCGGCGCACGTCCGGGAGTCCTTCCGGATCCTGTTCCCGCTGCTGCCCGAGGGAGCGATCTACTGCATCGAGGACACCCAGACGTCCTACTGGCCCGCCTGGGGCGGCGAGCTCGAGCCCCGGGCTGCGGGGACGTCGATGGACCTCGTCAAGGACCTCGTCGACGGACTCAACCACGAGGAGTTCCTCCTGGAGGACTACCAGCCCACCTACACCGACCAGTGGGTGCGTGCGGTGCACTGCTACCACAACCTCGTGATCATCGAGAAGGGCGACAACCGCGAGGGGACCAACCGCGACCACGCCGCCCACGTCTTCCACGGGTCGTCCGAGCTGCCCGCATGAGCGTCCTGCTCGCGACCAGCGGCGACCTTCCGGAGGGCGAGCCCGGCGCGCCCGTCCTCGACGCGGTGCTCACCGAGCGCGGCGTCGACTTCTCATGGGCACGCTGGGACGACCCTGCCGTCGACTGGTCGGCCGCCGACCTGGTGGCGGTGCGCTCGACCTGGGACTACGTCACGCGCCACGCGGAGTTCCTCGCCTGGGCCTCCTCCCTCGACCAGTCCCGGCTGCTCAACGGTGCCGACGTCTTCGCCTGGAACCATGACAAGCGCTACCTCGCGGACCTCGGTGAGCTGCCGGTGGTGCCGACGTTGCTCGCCGAGGACCGAGCGAGCCTCGGCGGTGCCGTCACGAGGTTCGGCACCGCGGTGGTGAAGCCGCGCGTGGGCGCCGGTGGCGCGGGACTGATCGTGGTCACCGATCCGGAGGACCCACGTCTGGGCCGGCCCGTCCGGAGCCACCCCGACTACCCGGAGGTCGACGGGCCGTGGGTGGTGCAGCCCCTCGTGGAGTCCATCCGCACCCACGGTGAGGTGTCGGTCTACGTCCTGGACGGGCGGCTCACCCAACGCTTCGACAAGCAGCCCGGCGCGGACGACGTACGCGTCAACGAGGAGTTCGGTGGCAGTGTGCGCGCCGTCGAGATGGGTGACGTCGGCGACCTGGCCCTCCGGGCGTACGACGCCATGACCGAGCGCTTCTGCCGACCGATGGACTACCTCCGCGTGGACCTGCTGCAGTGGGGCGGGGAGTGGGTGGTGAGCGAGCTCGAGCTGATCGAGCCCGGCCTCTACCTGGACGTCACCGCCGCCAACGCGGTGCCGTTCGCCGACCTGCTGGAGAGCCGGCTCCGGTCGTGAGCCCGCTGGTCTAGTCCCTGCGGTAAAAGGTTGCCTCGCGGGTCGTTCGAATAGTCCCAGGCCGGCTATGTTGCGTTCGGGTCCGGTCGCGCGGGGATGCGGTATCGGACCTCCTTCCGACACTGTCGAGGAGGTCGTGGAGCGCTTCGTGGGCGTCTGGGCGAGTTTGGGGTGCCCGGACCGCTGCGCAGCGCGTGAGGGGAGCCATTGTGTCCAGATCACGTCGTCATGCGCGGGGGGAGCGTGGGGCATCGGCAGTGGAGTTCGCACTCGTCGTACCCATCCTGCTGTCCCTCGTGTTCGGGATCGTCGACTTCGGCCTGGCGATCAATCGCTACGCCATGGTCAACAACGCCGCACGGGAGGGTGTGCGCGAGGCGAGCCTCGGGGCCACCGAGAGCGAGATCCGGGCCGTGGTGACACGCGGCACGGCGGACCTCCCCGGGACCGTCGACATCACCATCGGGTGCAAGAAGCCTGACGGCAAGACGACCTGCACCAGCTGGAACGTGGGCATGGAGACCGGGGGGATCGCGGAGGTCACCGTCGATGCGACCAGCAACTGGCTCACGCCCATCGGTGGACTGGTCTCGGAGACCCTCCACATCGCCAAGACCAACCGGATGAGGATCGAGTGAGCGGCCTGCGGTCCCGGCGGCGGGACGACAGGGGCGCGATCGCCGTCATGACGGTGATCCTGACCGTGGTCATGTTCGGCGCGGGCGCGATCGCCATCGACATCTCCATGCTGGCGATGGAGCGGCAGAAGCTGCACAACGCCGTCGACTCGGCTGCCCATGCCGGCGCGTTCACGATGCCGGGTGACGGTGCCACCGCCATCAAGGCGGCGCGCGACATGGCGCTGGCCAACGACCCGGACCTGGTCTACGACTTCACCGAGCACAACCCGCAGATCCGGCTGTGGTGCCTGGTCGCCTCGACCGGCACCAGCACGAGCGTGCGGGTCGATCAGATTCCGAGCACGTGCAACCCCGGTCCGCCGCCGTACGCGACGTCGCTCTATCCCGACCTGCGGTGCAACACCAAGATCTGCAAGATCCCGTGCGCCCCGAGCTTCGCCACGACCTGCAACACCGTCGAGGTCGTGGCCGAGAAGAAGGTGCCGTTCGGGTTCGCGAACGTCTTCGGTGAGAGCGAGGGGTCGACCGGCTCGGTCGCGTCCGCGGCATGCAAGGGGTCGTGCGGCCAGGAGGCTCCCAACCCGCTCGACGTCGTGATGATGGCGGACCGGACCACGTCGATGAGCGACAGCGATCGGGCTCTCATGAAGACGGCCGTCCTCGACAGCCTCAAGACCATGACCCCCTCGCTGCACTACGTGGCGTTCGGTGCCCTGCACAAGAGCCGCACCGGCACGTCGTGCGCCACCGACCCGACCACCTACGACAGCAAGAAGTCGGACGACCAGAACGTGACGGCTGGGGAGTGGGTCCCCATCCCCTTCAGCAACAACTACCTGTCGTCCTCCGCGACGCCGTCTCTGAACACCTCCAGCCCCCTCGTCAAGGGGGTCAGCTGCCTCCCGGACTCCGGGGTCCCGGGGTGGAAGTACGGCAGCTACGGCACGCACCTGGCCAGCGGGATGAAGGGGGCAGCGCGCTACCTCCTGGGCCTCGAGCCCAACAACCTCTCGTCCCTGCCGGCCCGTCAGGGCACCGTCAAGAAGGTCCTGATCTTCGAGACCGACGGCATGCCCGACGAGATCCTGGCGTCCGGGAGCACGACCCTCACCAGCTCGGGCGACGTCGGCGCAGGGTTCAACGCCACGGGCTCCAACGGGCAGAAGGGGTGCACCAACTTCACCGAGGTGGCCCAGGATGCGAAGGCCAGGGGCATCACCGTCATCACCGTGGGGTTCGGTGCCGCCACCAACGCGCGGTGCAAGAAGAGCGAGGGCGAGACCGGCTCGACGTCGCGGGTCCGCGACATCCTCGCGACGGCTGCCTCGCCGGATCCCGTGACCGGTGCCCCCAGCGAGGCGAGCCCGTGCAACAGCCCCGCCTCGCGCACCGCGGAGAACACGGACGGCGACTACTTCTTCTGCGCGGCGAAGGGAGCCGAGCTGGGCGACATCTTCAAGATCGCCGTGGCCCAGGTCTCGACCGGGGTGCGACTGGTGAAGCTGCCTCAGTGAGCTGACCGCGCTGGATCCGTTTGCACTCACGGGGGTCGAGTGCTAAACATGAGGCTGGCACTCTCGTCATGAGAGTGACAACGACTCAGGTGACGCTGAGGTCTGCACAAGCCGGCGGGAATGGATCGCCGGTCGAGTGGACCGTCCGTCGCGGGCAGCCCGCCTGACGTCCACACACAGACTCACCTCGATAGGAATCGCACGCGATATGGCCAAGCTGATTGCTTTCAACGAGGAGGCCCGCCGCGGCCTCGAGCGGGGTATGAACACCCTCGCCGACGCGGTCAAGGTCACCCTCGGCCCCAAGGGCCGCAACGTCGTCCTGGAGAAGAAGTGGGGTGCCCCCACGATCACCAACGACGGTGTCTCGATCGCCAAGGAGATCGAGCTGGAGGACCCCTACGAGAAGATCGGCGCCGAGCTGGTCAAGGAGGTCGCCAAGAAGACCGACGACGTCGCCGGCGACGGCACGACGACGGCCACAGTCCTGGCCCAGGCCATGGTGCGCGAGGGTCTGCGCAACGTCGCGGCCGGCGCCAACCCGATGGGCCTCAAGCGCGGCATCGAGACCGCCGTCGCCGCCGTGTCCGAGCAGCTGCTCGCCATGGCCAAGGACGTCGAGACCAAGGAGCAGATCGCCTCCACCGCGTCGATCTCCGCCGCCGACACCACCGTCGGCGAGATCATCGCCGAGGCGATGGACAAGGTCGGCAAGGAAGGCGTCATCACCGTCGAGGAGTCCAACACCTTCGGGCTGGACCTCGAGCTGACCGAGGGGATGCGGTTCGACAAGGGCTACATCTCGGCCTACTTCGCCACCGACCTCGAGCGCATGGAGGCCGTGCTGGAGGACCCCTACGTCCTCATCGTCAACTCCAAGGTGTCGACGGTCAAGGACCTGCTGCCGCTGCTGGAGAAGGTCATGCAGTCCGGCAAGCCGCTGCTGATCATCGCCGAGGACGTCGACGGCGAGGCGCTGTCGACCCTGGTCGTCAACAAGATCAAGGGCACCTTCCGCTCCGTCGCCGTCAAGGCGCCGGGCTTCGGTGACCGTCGCAAGGCCATGCTGCAGGACATCGCGATCCTCACCGGCGGACAGGTTATCTCCGAGGAGGTCGGCCTCAAGCTGGAGTCGGCCGGTCTCGAGCTGCTCGGCCAGGCCCGCAAGGTCGTCATCACCAAGGACGAGACCACCATCGTCGAGGGTGCCGGGGACCAGGGCCAGATCGAGGGTCGGGTCAACCAGATCCGTGCCGAGATCGAGAAGTCGGACTCCGACTACGACCGCGAGAAGCTCCAGGAGCGCCTTGCCAAGCTCGCCGGCGGCGTGGCCGTCATCAAGGTCGGCGCGGCCACCGAGGTCGAGCTCAAGGAGCGCAAGCACCGCATCGAGGACGCCGTGCGCAACGCCAAGGCTGCGGTCGAGGAGGGCATCGTCGCCGGCGGCGGCGTCGCCCTCGTCCAGGCCGGCGCCGAGGCGTTCACCAAGCTCGAGCTCACGGGTGACGAGGCCACTGGCGCCAACATCGTCCGCGTGGCGATCGAGGCCCCGCTCAAGCAGATCGCGATCAATGCCGGTCTCGAGGGTGGCGTCGTGTCGGAGAAGGTGCGCAACCTCCCCGCGGGTCACGGCCTCAACGCCGCGACCGGTGACTACGTCGACATGATCGCCGAGGGCATCATCGACCCGGCGAAGGTCACCCGCTCGGCGCTGCAGAACGCCGCGTCGATCGCCGCGCTCTTCCTCACCACCGAGGCCGTCGTGGCTGACAAGCCCGAGAAGGCCCCCGCCATGGGTGGCGGCGGCGGCGACATGGGCGGCATGGGCGGCATGGACTTCTGAGTCCACCCCCAGCACCACAGCACCACAGCACCACAGCAGGGCCCCCGCTTCCGCGGGGGCCCTGCTGCCATGTCTGGCCGTCCCGCGTCAGTCCTGATGACCGTGTGCCGAATCGTGATCCGAGGGGCGTGTTCACGCCCGTATCCATCCCCTAGTCTTCTTCTCGCAACGCATTCCGTCGTTCAGAGTGTGCGGGAGGAAGCTGGATGAGCACAGCTGCCGTCGAGCTGGTCGGCCTGAGCAAGACGTTCGGGAGTGTGTCCGCGGTCGACCACGTGGACCTGAGGGTCGAGAACGGCGAGTTCTTCTCCATGCTCGGCCCGAGCGGCTCCGGCAAGACCACCGTGCTCCGGATGATCGCCGGCTTCGAGCAGCCGACCGGCGGCCGGGTCAGGCTCGGCGGGGTCGACGTCACCGATCGACCTCCGTTCGGCCGTGACGTGAACACCGTGTTCCAGGACTACGCCCTGTTCCCGCACATGGATGTCCTCACCAACGTCGAGTACGGCCTGCGCGTGAAGCGGGTGCCGAAGGCGGAGCGCCGTGAGCGGGCCAGGGAGGCGCTCCGCTCGGTCCAGCTGGAGCACCTGGAAGGGCGTCGACCGACCCAGCTCTCGGGCGGCCAACGCCAGCGGGTCGCCCTGGCCAGGGCGCTGGTCAACCGGCCCACGGTGCTGCTGCTCGACGAACCCCTCGGTGCTCTCGACCTCAAGCTGCGCCGGGCCATGCAGCTCGAGCTCAAGCATCTCCAGCGCGAGGTGGGGATCACGTTCGTCTTCGTGACCCATGACCAGGAGGAGGCGTTGACGATGAGCGACCGGATCGCGGTGTTCAACGACGGTCGCATCGAGCAGGTCGCCTCGCCCTCCGAGCTCTACGAGAACCCGGCCACGGCATTCGTCGCCGGGTTCGTGGGCACCTCGAACCTGCTGACCGGCGATGCTGCGGTCGCGGTGCTCAGTCGCCCGGGGACCTTCAGCATCAGGCCCGAGAAGATCCATCTCGACGCCGAGGTGGTGGCCGGCCAGTCCAGCGCGAGAGGCACCGTGCGCGACGTCATCTACCTGGGCTCGGTCAACCACTACCTCGTGGAGCTCGACGCCGGCCCCACCCTCACCGTGCTGCACCAGAACCTCCGGGGCAGCGCCGACCAGGCCATGAGCCGCCGCGGCCAGGAGGTCACGGTCGGCTGGGCCGACGACCACGTGATCGACCTCTCGGGTCAACCCAAGGAGAAGGAGAAGTCATGAAGCGGACCAACATGCTCGCCACGACAACGGCCGCGCTCGCTCTGGTGCTCACCGGGTGCGGGACCTCGTCGGGCGACGGTGCCGGCGGCGGCGCGACGGGCACCGAGGAGCAGGGTGGCTTCACCGCCCCCGACATCCCGATGGCCGAGGAGCTCGGCGACAAGGAAGGCTCCGTGTCCGTGCTCGCGTGGCCGGGATATGCCGAGGACGGGTCGACCGACAAGTCGGTCGACTGGGTGACGCCGTTCGAGGAGGAGACCGGTTGCCAGGTCGAGGTGAAGTACTTCGGCACCTCCGACGAGGCAGTCAACCTCATGAAGTCGGGACAGTACGACGTCGTCTCCGCCTCGGGCGACGCCTCGCTGCGACTGATCGCGGGCGGTGACGTCGCCCCGGTGAACACGGACCTGGTCGACAACTACGGCGACGTGTGGTCGTTCCTCAAGGACCGCGACTGGAACTCGGTGGACGGCCAGATGTACGGCGTCCCCCACGGCTACGGCGCCAACCTGCTGATGTACAACACCGATGAGGTCAGCCCGGCGCCGACCAGCTGGAGTGCCGTCTTCGACGACGCCTCGCAGTACTCGGGCAAGGTGACCGCCTACGACTCCCCGATCTACATCGCCGACGCGGCGCTCTACCTGATGAAGACCCAGCCGGACCTGGGGATCGAGGACCCCTACGCGCTGGACGAGGACCAGCTCGCGGCAGCCGTGGACCTGCTGAAGCAGCAGCGCCAGCACGTCGGGGAGTACTGGTCGGACTACCTCAAGGAGATCCAGTCGTTCAAGACGGGCGACTCCGTCGTCGGCACCACCTGGCAGGTGATCGCGAACCTCGCGCAGGGCGAGAACGCACCCGTCGAAGCCGTGCTCCCCGAGGAGGGGGCGACCGGATGGTCGGACACCTGGATGGTGTCGTCGAAGACGAAGCACCCCAACTGTGCCTACGCATGGCTCGACCACATCATCAGCCCCGAGGCCAACGCCGCCGTGGCCGAGTGGTTCGGTGAGGCTCCGGCCAACGGAAAGGCGTGCGACCTGACCAGCGAAGGGTTCTGCGACTCCTTCCACGCAGGGGATGAGTCCTACGCGGAGCAGATCCACTACTGGACGACGCCGATCGAGCAGTGCCTGGACGGACGCACCGACGTGACCTGCACCACCTACCAGGACTGGACCCGGGCCTGGACCGAGATCAAGGGCTGAGCATGGTCGGACAGCGCCCGCCGGAGGGCGGTGGGGGCACCTCGAGCGTCGGGGTGCTCCACCGTCACCCGCGGCTCCGGCTCGGGCTCCTGCTGGGCCCGCCGATGCTGTGGCTCGGGGTGCTCTACCTGGGGTCCCTGGCGGCGCTGTTCGTCACCTCCCTGTGGTCGGTGGACGCCTTCGGCGGCAACATCGAGCGGATCTGGAACCTCGACAACTACCGGGACCTGTTCACCCTCGACGTCTACCGGACGATCACGATCCGCACCCTGCTGACCGCGGCTGCGGTGACCCTCGTCGATGCCCTGCTGGCGTTCCCGATCGCGCTCTACATGGCCAAGGTGGCCTCGCCCCGGCTGCAGCGGATCCTGGTGATCGCGGTGCTGACCCCGCTGTGGGCCTCCTACCTGGTGAAGGCCTATGCCTGGCGCGGCATGCTCGCCAACGGCGGCCCGCTCGACGCGATCGGCGCGTCGCCCGGCTATGGCGTGGCGGCCACCGTCATCACGCTGTCCTACCTGTGGCTCCCCTACATGATCCTGCCCATGTACGCCGGTCTCGAACGGCTCCCCGACTCGCTGATCGAGGCGTCGGCCGACCTGGGGGCCACGACGCGCACCACCATGCGCCGCGTCGTGCTGCCGGTGCTGTTGCCGGCCGCGGTGGCGGGTTCGATCTTCACGTTCTCCCTGACCCTGGGCGACTACATCGCGGTGAAGATCGTCGGAGGGGCCAACCAGATGCTCGGCAACGTGGTCTACGACTCGTTCCTGACCGGCAACAACATGCCCTTCGCGGCGGCCGTCGCGACGATCCCGGTCGCAGTGATGCTGGTCTACCTCAGCTCGGTGCGGCGGATGGGAGCGCTGGAGTCGCTATGAGCGCAGGTGCGGACCGATGAGCTTCTCCCGGACGACGCGCGCGGTGCTGCTCGCGCTGAGCGGCCTGGTGCTGCTCTTCATCTACGCACCCCTGGCGCTGGTGCTGCTCAACTCCTTCAACACCTCCCGCACCTTCGAGTGGCCGCCGCCCGGCTTCACCACGCGGTGGTGGTCGGCGGCTGCCGGGAACCCCGGGGCCCGGGACGCGATCCTGGTCTCGGTCGAGGTGGCGGTGGTGGCCACGGCCATCGCCCTGGTCCTGGGCACGATGGCGGCGCTGGCGCTTCAACGTTTCCGGTTCTTCGGGCGGGACACCGTCTCCCTGCTCGTGATCCTGCCGATCGCGCTGCCGGGAGTGGTGACGGGCATCGCGCTGGCCAACGCCTTCCTCACGATGTTCGGCATCGAGCTCGGGTTCTTCTCGCTCGTCGTCTCGCACGCCACCTTCTGCATGGTCACGGTGTTCAACAACGCGATCGCGCGCCTGCGCCGTCTCGGCGCCAACCTGGAGGAGGCGTCCATGGACCTCGGTGCGGGGACGTTCCGGACGTTCTGGTCGGTGACACTGCCGATGATGCGGTCCGCACTGCTGGCGGGGGCACTTCTGTCCTTCGCGCTGTCGTTCGACGAGATCATCGTCACGACGTTCACGGCCGGGACCGGTGTGCAGACCCTGCCCATCTGGATCTACCAGAACTTGTTCCGCCCCAACCAGGCACCTGTCGTCAACGTGGTCGCGGCGGCCCTGATCGTGTTCTCCGTGATCCCGATCTGGTTGTCGCAGAAGCTGGCGGGCACCGACGAGTCTGTCGCCGCGGCCAGGTAGCGCACCGCCGGCACGGCCGTCGGGGCGACTCGTGGAACGCGGAGGCGCTCCGAACCGTCCAACCAGGTGTGGCACGGTGATGACACCGTCCCTGCATCCCAGGAGGAACCGTGAACAGCAGCCGACCCCGCAGCATCCTCGTCGTCCTCGTCGCGATGGCGAGCCTTGCCGCCTGTGGCGCTGACGAGAGCGCCGAGTCCGGCGATGCCCCGAGCACGCCCACGAGCTCGACCGGCGCAGGGTCGGACACCCGTGCGCTGACCGTGGACGACTCGACGGCGGGGAAGTGCGCGGTCCCCTCCGCAGCGATCCTCTCCGGGTTCGACACCGCCTTCGCCGGCACGGTCACCTCGATCGACGGTGGCACCGCCACGCTGTCGGTCGACGAGTGGTACGCAGGCGACGACGAGGCGTCCACGGTGACCGTCACCTCGCCGAGCAAGGACCTCGAGGACCTGCTCCTGGCCGTCGACTTCGAGCAGGGGAAGTCCTACCTCGTCAGCGCCGACGGCGAGCGGGTGACCCTGTGCGGGTTCACCGCCGAGCAGACCCCCGAGCTGCAGGCTCTCTACGACGAGGCCTTCACGCAGTGACCTCGGTCGTCGGCCTGCTCCTGGCCGCAGGGTCGGGGCAGCGCTTCGGCGGACCCAAGTCACTGGCGCGCGACGAGGACGGCACGTCCTGGCTGCTGCGCTCGGTCCAGTCGCTGCGTCCCTGTGACGAGATCATCGTCGTGCTCGGGGCCGAGGCCGATCGGGCCGCGGCCCTGCTGCCGATGTCGGTCTCGCGCATCCGCGCCGATGACTGGGACGAGGGCATGGGTGCCTCCCTGCGGGCCGGCCTGTCCGCCCTGACCCCGACGACCCACGAGGTGGCGCTCGTCTCCCTGGTCGACCTCCCCGATGTCGACGCGGCCGTGGTGGCCCGACTGGCCGGAAGCGCGACCGGTCCCGACGTCCTCGCGCGGGCGGCGTACGACGGTGTGCCCGGGCACCCGGTGCTCATCGGGCGCGACCACTGGGCCGGCGTGATCGAGACCGCGACCGGCGACCGGGGAGCGCGCGACTACCTGGCCGCCCACGACGTCACCCTGGTCGAGTGCGGCGACCTGGCCACGGGTGCCGACGTGGACACCCGCTGACCTCCCCACCCGTCCCAACGCTTCACCAACGTGCGGGGTCGTAGCCTGACGACATGGACTCTGCCGCCGACGTGGCCGCCCGCCTGGGCGCAACCGGATACCTCGCCGACGAGGAGCTCGCCACAGTGGTGTTCCTGGCCTCACGGATGCAGAGACCACTGCTGCTGGAGGGTGAGCCGGGCACCGGCAAGACCGCCCTCGCGGAGGCGCTGGCGCAGAGCCTCGAGCTGCCACTCATCCGGCTCCAGTGCTATGAGGGCATCGACGCCAGCCAGGCCCTCTACGACTGGGACTTCCCGCGCCAGATCCTCCACCTGAGGGCGCTCGAGGCGGCCGGGGACGTCAACTCCGACGAGGCGGAGAAGAGCCTCTACGACGAGCGGTTCCTGCTGTCGCGGCCGGTGCTCGCTGCACTGCGCCAGGCGCCGGCCGTGCTGCTGGTCGACGAGGTGGACCGCGCCGACGACGAGTTCGAGGCCTTCCTGCTCGAGGTGCTCTCGACCTGGCAGGTCACCATCCCCGAGTTCGGCACGGTCACGGCGACGGAACCGCCGCTCGTGGTGCTGACCTCCAACCGCACCCGCGAGCTGCACGACGCGCTGAAGCGTCGCTGCCTCTACCACTGGATCGACCACCCGGGTCTCGAGCGGGAGGTGGAGATCGTCCGCTCACGCGCGCCCGAGGTCAGTGAGGCGCTGGCCCGGCAGGTCGTCGGCCTCGTGCAGCAGCTGCGGGTGCGCGACGACCTCCTGAAGCCACCCGGCGTGGCCGAGACCCTCGACTGGGCGCGTGCCCTCACCTACCTCGGCACGGCGGAGCTCGACCTGGCCTCCGCGGCCGCCACGCTCGGGGCGCTGCTGAAGTACCGCGAGGACGCCGACCGGGTGAAGGCCGCGCTGGACCGGATGCTCGCACGATGAGCACCGTGCCCACGAGCCCGAGACAGCGTGAGGCGGACGAGATCCTCCTCGGATTCGCCCGCGCCCTCCGGGCGGCCGGGATCGCCGTCACCCAGGACCGGGCCCAGGGCTTCCTGACCGCCGTGGCGGCTGTGGGCGTCGACGACCGACAGGCGACCTACTGGGCCGGCCGGGCCACCCTGTGCGGATCGCCCGACGACCTGCACCGCTACGACCAGGTGTTCGCCGCATGGTTCGAGGCGCGCGACGGCCTGCCCCGCGCCCGACCCCGCGAGACACCGCGACCCGTGACGGCGCACCTGCTGCCCGAGGCCGAGGGGGGCGGCCGGGACGACGACGAGGGTGAGGAGGACGTGGTGCGCGCCGCGGCGTCGGCCGCCGAGGTCCTGCGCCACCGCGACGTCGCCTCGCTCGACGCCGCCGAGAAGCGGCGGCTCGACGCGATGTTCGCCCGGCTCTCGCTGCGTCCGCCGAGTCGTCGTACGGCCCGTCACCAGCGGTGGCACCGCGGCCGGGTGGACGCCTCCCGCACCCTGCGCAACTCCCTGCGCCACCTCGGGGAGCCCGGCGAGATCGCCTGGCGCCGACGCGGCACCCGCCCGCGCCGGGTGGTGCTGCTGGTCGACGTGAGCGGCTCCATGAGCCTGTACGCCGATGCGTTGCTGCGCCTGGCCCACCGCCTCACCCAGTCCGTACGGACGACGGGCGGCACCGTCGAGACCTTCACGGTCGGCACCCGGCTGACCCACGTCACCCGCGCCCTGCGCTCGCCGGACGCCGACCGGGCCATCGTGGCCGCCGGCGAGGTGGTGCCGGACTGGTCCGGCGGCACCCGGCTGGGGGAGAACCTGCGGGTGTTCCTCGACCGGTGGGGCCAGCGCGGGCTCGCCCGCGGCGCGGTCGTGGTGGTCTTCAGCGACGGCTGGGAGCGCGGTGACGCCGAGCTCCTGGGTGAGCAGATGGCCCGCCTGCAGCGGATCGCGCACCGTGTCATCTGGGTCAACCCGCACCGGGGCAAGGACGGCTACGAGCCCCTCCAGAGCGGTGTCGTGGCGGCGCTGCCGCACTGCGACGAGTTCCTCGCCGGGCACTCCCTGGCGACGTTCGCCGACCTGACGGAGGTGATCGCCCGTGCGTGACGTGCTGCCCGAGCTGATGCGGTGGTGGGAGGCCGGCGAGACGATCGGCGTGGGCACCGTGGTGGCCACGTTCCGGTCCGCCCCGCGGCCTGCGGGGGCCTCCATGCTGGTCGGACCGGACGAGTCGGCCGTGGGCTCGGTGTCCGGCGGCTGCGTCGAGGGAGCGGTCTACGAGCTCGCCCAGACGGTCATCGCCTCCGGGGAGCCCGTGCTCGAGCGCTACGGCGTCACCGACGACGACGCCTTCGCCGTCGGGCTGACGTGCGGCGGGATCCTCGACGTCTTCGTCGAGCAGGTCTCCCGCGAGACGTTCCCGCAGCTCGGTGAGGTCGCCGCGGACATCGAGGCCGGACGCCCGGTCGCCCTCGCCACGGTCATCGACCACCCCGACAGCTCATGGGTGGGTCGGCGGATGGTCGTGCGACCCGACGTCGCAGCGGACGGGAGCCTGGGCTCGCCGCGCGCGGATGCGGCCGTCCACGACGACGCGCTCGGCCTCCTGGCCGCCGGGACCAACGCCACGCTCACCTACGGCCCCGACGGCGAGCGCCGCGGGGAGGGCATGCGGGTCTTCGTCTGGGGCTTCGCCCCCAAGCCGCGGATGCTGGTCTTCGGCGCGATCGACTTCGCGGCGGCCGTCGCCAAGGTCGGGTCGTTCCTCGGCTACCACGTGACCGTGTGCGACGCGCGCCCCGTCTTCGCCACCCACTCGCGCTTCCCGGGGGCCGACGAGGTCGTCGTCGACTGGCCGCACCGTTACCTCGACGCCGAGCTCGCCGCCGGTCGCATCGACCGGCGGACCGTGCTCGCCGTGCTGACCCACGACCCGAAGTTCGACGTACCGCTGCTCGAGGTGGCGCTCCGGCTCGACGACGGGGTCCGGCCCGGCTACATCGGTGCGATGGGCTCCCGCCGCACCCACGACGAGCGGATGGAGCGGCTGGTCGAGGCCGGGCTCTCCGCCGACGAGCTGGCGCTGCTGTCCTCGCCCATCGGCCTCGACCTCGGAGCGCGCACCCCTGAGGAGACGGCCGTCTCCATCGCCGCCGAGATCGTGGCTCGTCAGTGGGGTGGTTCGGGCGAACGCCTGGCTGCCACCGAGGGTCGGATCCACCACGACGACTGACCCCTGTTGTGAGCGTCGCGCCCGGGCTAGGTTTGCCACGACCGACGGAGCGCCCATGACCAGCGATGACCTTCACGCACGGCGTGTGGACGCCGTGCGCGCCTGGACGCACTTCGTGGCCGACCGCGACCACGATGCCCGGGCCGTACGTCCCGAGATCCTGCGCAGCTGGCAGCTCTCGGAGGTCGTGTCGCCCACGGTGACGCACGCCCCGCTCGCCGACGAGGACGACACGGCCGACTTCTGGAGGCAGTCGCCCCTGCAGACGGCCGTCACCCGCGTGCAGGACGAGCTGCGCCGCACCGCCGAGGACGGCGACCTGGTCATCGCGATCACCGATGAGCAGACCCGGATCCTGTGGACCTACGGCGGACGGGTGATGCGTCGCAAGGCGGAGACCGTCAACTTCGTGCCCGGCGGGCGCTGGGACGAGGCGAGCGTCGGCACCAACGCGCTGGCGATCGCCGGTCGGACGGGCGAACCGTCCATGGTCTTCAGCGCCGAGCACTACGCCGAGGTCGTGCACAACTGGGTGTGCTGGGCCGCACCGGTCTTCGACCCGGTCTCCGGTCAGCCTCTCGGTGTCATCGACCTCTCGACGACCTGGGACCGCAGCCACCCGATCGGCCTGGCCACCGCCCGCGTGATGGCCCGACTCATCGAGGGTGCGCTGCCCGCCGATCGTCGTACGACTCCGGCGGGCGTGGTCGGCCCGGCCGAGCCCGGCCTCACGATGACGCTGCTCGGCACGGCGGAGGTGTGGCTGGACGGTCAGCGGCTGCTCCTCAACCGGCGGCAGACGGAGATCCTCGCGCTCCTCGCGCTGCACCCCGGCGGACTGTCCGTCGAGCACCTGCACGCGCTGCTCTACGGCGACTCCGCGGTGACCACGTCGACGCTCAAGGCGGAGGTGTCCCACCTGCGGGCGGCGCTGTCCGGCCAGCTGTCCTCGCGGCCCTACCGGCTCACGATGCCGGTGGAGAGCGATGTGGAGGAGGTCCAGCGACTCCTGCGCCGCGGCGACGTACGCGCGGCCGTGCGGGCCTACGGCGGAGACCTCCTGCCCGGCACGGACTCGCCGGCACTGGTCCAGATGGGCGACTACCTCGCGGTGAGCGTGCGCGAGGCCCTGCTGGCCCACCCCGACCCGGACGCCGTGCTGCGCTACAGCGAGCTTGCTCCGTACGACACCGCGGTGGTCGAGGCGTGCCTGGCGTCGCTGCCGGTGCACCACCCTGCGGCGGCGCTGCTCAAGGGCAGGCTGGCCTCCGCGCGCTGAGCCGGTCGCGAAGCGTTGCCCCAACCGTTCGCCAACCACGGCGACCTAGGTTCGCTGTCACGTGACCCACCTCACACTGGAGCGGCCTGATGACGAAGATCGAACTCACCGTGGACGGGGCTGCGGTCTCCGACGACGTCGAGCCCCGGATGCTGCTGGTGCAGTACCTGCGCGAGAAGCTCGGCAAGACCGGCACGGTGATCGGGTGTGACACCTCCAACTGCGGCGCGTGCACCGTCCACCTCGACGGCACGAGCGTGAAGTCGTGCAACGTGCTCGCCGTGCAGGCCAACGGCCGCACCGTGACGACGATCGAGGGGCTGGCCGACACCGCCGAGGGTGAGCTGCACCCGGTGCAGGAGTCCTTCCGCGAGTGCCACGGTCTCCAGTGCGGCTTCTGCACGCCGGGGATGATCATGCAGGCCGTCGACCTGCTGGGAGAGAACCCCCACCCCACCGAGGAGGAGGTGCGGCTCGGCATGGAGGGCAACCTCTGCCGCTGCACCGGCTACCACAACATCGTCAAGAGCGTGCTCCACGCGGCTGAAGGAGCCAAGGCATGAGCACCACCCAGGACCGTCCGGCCGCCGAGATCGGCAAGGACCGCCGCCGCAAGGAGGACCAGCGGCTGATCACCGGCCGCACCCGCTGGACCGACAACATCACCCTCCCGGGGATGCTGCACCTGGCCATGGTGCGCAGCCCCTTCGCCCACGCCACCATCACGTCGGTCGACGTGGAGGCGGCGAAGGCCTCCGCGAACGTCGTCGCGGTGCTGAGCGGCAAGGACTTCGGCGACGA
This sequence comes from uncultured Actinomycetota bacterium, assembly GCA_963843815.1. GTDB lineage: Bacteria > Actinomycetota > Actinomycetes > Propionibacteriales > Nocardioidaceae > Nocardioides. Next base: position 785,145 of record CAWJLX010000010.1, read on the forward strand.
GCTCGGCGTGTGCATCAACGCCTGGCCCATCACGCCGGACCAGAAGACCCCGTCGCACTCGCCGATGCCCGCCGACCGGGTCGCCTTCGCCGGCGAGATCGTCGCCGTGGTCGTGGCGCGCAGCGCCGCTGAGGCGCGCGACGCGGCCGAGCTCGTCGACGTCGAGTACGAGGAGCTGCCGGCCGTGGTCGGCATCAAGAAGGCCCTCGAGGACTCGGTGCTGGCGCACCCCGACCTCGGCACGAACAAGTCCGCGCTGTGGATCTTCGACTCCGAGGAGGCGGGCACCGGCAGTGACGTGGAGGCCGCCATCGAGCAGGCCCGCACCGACGGCATCCTCATCGAGCGTGAATACCGCCAGCAGCGGCTGATCCCGGCGTTCATGGAGCCGCGGAGCGTCGTGGTGGACCCGACCGGTGAGCAGCTCACCATGTGGTCGGCCACCCAGATCCCGCACATCCTGCGGTTCGCCCTGGCGGCCACCACCGGCGTGCCCGAGTCCAAGATCCGGGTGATAGCCCCCGACGTCGGTGGTGGTTTCGGCGGCAAGCTCCAGACCACTCCCGAGGAGTGGATCGCGTGGGCGGTGGCGCGTCGGCTGTCCAAGCCGGTGAAGTACACCGAGACCCGCAGCGAGAGCCTGATGGCGGCGCACCACGGCCGCGACCAGGTCCAGACCCTCACCCTGGCCGCCGACAAGGACGGCAACGTCACCGGGTTCAAGGTGCACCTCGACGCCGACCTGGGCGCCTACGTCGCCATCGTCGGCGGCGGTGTGCCGGTGCTGGGGGCCTTCATGTTCAACAGCATCTACAAGTTCCCCGCCTACCGCTTCGAGTGCCAGACGGTGCTGACCAACACCACCTTCACCGATGCCTACCGCGGCGCCGGTCGCCCGGAGGCGACCTACGCGATCGAGCGGATCATGGACGAGCTGGCCGCCGAGGTCGGGGTGGACCCGCTCGAGATCCGCGAGCGCAACTGGATCACCCACGAGGAGTTCCCGTTCACCACCGTGGCCGGCCTGGAGTACGACACCGGCAACTACGAGGCGGCGACCGCCCAGGCCCGTGAGGCCTTCGGCTACGACGCCCTGCGCGCGGAGCAGAAGGAGCGGCGCGACCGGGGCGACCGGGTGCAGCTCGGCATCGGCGTCTCCACCTTCACCGAGATGTGCGGACTGGCCCCCAGCCGCGTCCTCGGCAGCCTCGACTACGGCGCCGGCGGGTGGGAGCACGCCGGCGTACGGATGCTCGCCACCGGCAAGGTCGAGATCGTCACCGGTGCGAGCGCCCACGGCCAGGGCCACGAGACGGCGTTCAGCCAGATCGTCGCCGACCGGCTCGGCGTGCCGTTCGAGGACGTCGAGGTGCTGCACGGCGACACCCAGATCGCGCACAAGGGGCTCGACACCTACGGGTCGCGCTCACTGGTGGTCGGCGGCGAGGCGCTGGTCCGTGCGGTCGACAAGGTCATCGACAAGGCCAAGCACCTGGCCGCGCACCTGCTCGAGGCCAGCCAGGACGACCTGGACTACGCCGGCGGTCGGTTCACCGTCCGCGGCACCGACCAGGGCATCGCGATCCAGGAGCTCTCGACGGCTGCCTTCGCGGCGCACAACTACCCCGAGGACATGGAGCCGAGCATCGACGCGGAGGCGACGTACGACCCCGTGAACTTCAACTACCCCCACGGCACCCACCTGTGCGCCATGGAGGTCGACACCGAGACCGGCGCCGTGACGATGCGCAAGTACACCTGCTGCGACGACATCGGCGTGATCATCAACCCGTTGATCGTGGCGGGCCAGGTCCACGGCGGACTGGTGCAGGGCATCGCCCAGGCGCTGTGGGAGGAAGCGGTGCACGACGAGGCGGGGACGCTGGTGAGCGGCTCGTTCGTCGACTACCTCCTGCCGACCTCCGCCGACACGATCTCCTTCGACGTCCTGCACGTCGACGAGCCCAGTGTCTGCACCACCAACACGTTGGGCACGAAGGGCGTCGGCGAGGCGGGCACGATCGCCTCCACTCCGGCGGTCGTCAACGCGGTCGTCGACGCCGTACGGCACCTGGGCATCGACGACATCCAGATGCCCTGCACCCCCGAGCGGGTCTGGCGTGCGATCCAGGGCTCGAGGTCGGGCGGCGCGACCGAGACGCCGCCGGATGCCATGCCGCACTTCGAAGAAGGCGCGCTCAACCAGGACGAAGGAGCAGGCCAGTGATTCCGGTGAAGTTCGACTACCTCGCTCCCACGTCGGTCGAGGAGGCCCTCGCCGCGCTCGGCGAGCACGGTGACGAGGCGAAGATCCTGGCCGGCGGGCAGAGCCTGCTCCCGGTGCTGCGGATGCGGCTGAACGCCCCCGAGTACGTCATCGACCTCGGCGGCATCAGCTCGCTGAGGGGGATCCGGGACGACGGCGACGCCATCGTCATCGGTGCGATGACCACCCACCACGACGTCCGCGACCACGCCCTGGTCAAGGAGCACGCGCTGCTGGTCTCCAAGGCGGCAGCCGAGGTGGCCGACTCCCAGATCCGCCACCGTGGCACGTTCGGCGGAGCCCTCGCCCACGCCGATCCCGCGGGTGACCTCGGTGCGCCGGTCCTCGCCCTCGGCGCCCAGTTCGTCATCGCCGGTCCCGGCGGCAGCCGTACGGTCGAGGCCGACGACTTCTTCGTCGACCTCTTCGAGACCGCGATCGGTGAGGACGAGATCCTCACCGAGGTGCGCATCCCCAAGCACACGGGATGGGGCGCCCACTACGAGAAGTTCGTGCGGGTGGCCCACCAGTGGCCGATCGTCGCCGTCGCGGCGACGGTCCGGATCTCCGGGGACGCCATCGGCGAGGCCAAGGTCGGTCTGACCAACATGGGGTCCACGCCGCTGCGTGCGCGTGCCTTCGAGGCCGAGTGCCACGGGATCGACCACCCGGGCGGCATCGACGCCATCAAGCACCTCGCCTCGGAGGGCACCAACCCGCCCTCCGACCTCAACGGTGCGGCTGACTACCGCACCCACCTGGCCCAGGTGCTGACCTTCCGCGCCGTGGCAAAGGCAGCGGAGTTCGAGATCTGATGGAGCTGAGCCACCAGTTCACGGTCCCGATCGGGGTCGAGGAGACTTGGGCCCACTTCAACGACATCGCATCGGTGGCCGAGTGCTTCCCGGGCGCCCAGGTCACCGAGGCCGACGAGTCGTCGTTCGCCGGCTCGGTGAAGGTCAAGCTGGGACCGATCGCGCTGCAGTACAACGGCGCGGGGACGTTCGTGGAGAAGGACCCCCAGGCACACCGGTTCGTCGTCGACGCCAAGGGCAAGGACAAGCGCGGCAACGGCACGGCGGGCGCGAAGGTCACCGTGACGATGAGCGATGCGGGCGGCGCGACCGACGTCTCCGTGGAGACGGACCTGGCGATCACGGGCAAGCCCGCCCAGTTCGGTCGCGGCGTGATGCAGGACGTGTCCGACAAGCTGCTGGGCCAGTTCGTGGCCTGCCTGGAGCAGCGCCTCACTGCGCCGGAGCCCGAGTCGGCGGTGACGGGCAGCGAGCCTGACGGCGGTACGGCGGCGGAGGCCGCGACCCCGCCGCAGCCCGGTCCGTCGGCGGGGAGTGGCGATGCCCCGGCAACCGCGGCAGCCGCAGGGACGACGGCTCCTCCACGGCCGGAGGCGCCGCCATCCGTCGAGGCGCTGGACCTCGGCAGCGCGGTCCTGCCGGTGCTGCTGAAGTCCTACTGGAAGCAGGCGCTGGCCGCCGTCGTCGTCCTCGCGATCCTGCGTCGGCTGCTGCGCAGGTGAGCCTCAGAAGACATTGAGCGGGCGGAACTGCACCGACAGGCGCGGTCCGGAGTGGGCCACCTTGGGCACGGCGTGCTCCCACGTGCGCTGGCAGGATCCGCCCATCACCACGAGGTCGCCGTGTCCCATGGTCAGGGCGATCGACGCTCCACCGCCGCGTGGGCGCAGCAGCAGCCGGCGTGGGTCGCCCACGCTGACGATGGCCACCATCGTGTCGTCGCTGCGGCCGCGCCCGATGGTGTCCCCGTGCCAGGCGACCGAGTCCCGGCCGTCGCGGTAGTAGCAGCACCCGGCGCTGACGAAGGGCTCTCCGAGCACAGGGAGGTAGTGCGCGCTCAGCTCGGTGCGCGCCTGCTCCAGCGCGGGGTGCGGGAGGGGGTCGCCGCCGAGATAGGTGTGCACGAGCCGCGGCACCTCGACCACAGCGTCGTACATCTCGCGACGCTCGGAGCGCCACGGCACCTGCTCGACGAGCGCGGTGAAGACCTCGTCCGGCTCGCCCAACCAGTTGCGTTGCACGTCGACCCAGGCGCCGTGCGCCAGGTCGAGCCGTTGCGGGTCGAGCGGCTCGGTGATCTCGCGCTGGTCGGCGAAGAGCGACGACTGGAAGTCCACGACGCCAGCATATCCGATGTATCGAACGGATGTTCGATCACCCGGATGTCAAGGTAACATCAATTCTTTACTACGGACTTTGTCAATTTGCGGATTCCGGTCCAGCCCAGTCCTAGCCTCACAGGTATGGACCAGGCAGAGCTCGCCGTCCCGCGACAGCGGGCGCTGAAGCACGTCCAGGTCCGGGAGCACGTTCGTGGCCTCATCGAGAGCCAGCCGCCCGGCTCTGCGGCACCGTCGGAGCGCGAGCTGGTGGCCCGGTTCGGCGTGGCACGGATGACCGTACGCCAGGCGCTCGACGCCCTGGTGGCCGAGGGTCTGCTCGAGCGCATCCCCGGTCGCGGCACCTTCGTCGCCCAGCCCCCGAAGACGGCCGGGCGTCTCAGCTCCTTCACCGAGGAGATGCGCCGCCGCGGCTCGCTCCCGGAGTCCCAGACGCTGCTCGCCCGCGTCGAGCAGGCCGGCCCCGGTGTCGCCCGGGCGCTCGACATCTCGCCCGGAGACCCGGTCCTGCACTGGCGACGGCTGCGCCGCGCCGACCAGGCGATCGTCTGCGTCGAGGATGCCTACCTCAACGAGGTGCTGCTGCCCGGCTTCCTCCAGCACGGCACGCCCACCAGCCTCTACGAGGCGCTGGCCTCCCGGGGCCTGCGCCCGACCGAGGTCGAGGACGCCATCAGCGCCGACCGAGCCAGCGCGGAGGAGGCAGCCGTCCTCGAGATCGCCGAGGGCGACCCGGTGCTGCGCCACTCCCGGCGCGCGGTGTCCGAGGGCCGCATCGTCGAGGTGTCGCGCAGCTGCTACCGGCACGACCGCTTCACGGTCTACCTCCAGCTCGCCGACCACTGATCGCCGAGCACTCGTCGGCCGAGCACTGACCCTCAGGCCAGCTCGCTGATCTCCCGATCGATGTTGACCCGCGCAGCCGACTCCCAGAGCTCGCGCGCCGGCGCGGAATGGAACAGGTGGGGCTTCGAGGCCAGGTCCTGGAGCACCGCCCGGCGCCCGGACCGGAAGTCGTCGTCCGGGACGTGGGCGAAGTCGGCCCGTACGCCGGCGACGTAGGCGTCGTACCGCTCCCGGGGTGCGGCCAGGATGGCGAGGTCGGCGTCGCTGAGCGCACAGCCCGACGGATCGTCCTCCGCCGGGCGGTGGTGCTCGGTCATCCGCACCAGTCGCGCCACCTCGCCGGCGTACGCCGGGGGCAGTGCGCGCTCCGCCCACTGGGCGGACTGCTCCTCGTCGTCGGCGCCGCCTGCGTAGACGGCGTCGTGGAACCAGGCTGCGAGGGCGACCGTCACGGGGTCGACCTCGGCACCGGCGCCCGCCAGCTGGTCGAGCCGGTCGAGCACCTCGGTGAGGTGGAGCAGGTCGTGGTAGCCGGGACGGTCCCAGGCGGTGAGGAGCTCGTCACGGAGCTCGGCCAGCTCCGGCAGGGGCCAGCGATCGGAGAGGCTCATCGCGTGCTCGCGGCCTGGAGCTCGCGGGCGTGCTCGTGGCCGGACGCCATCGCCCAGCGGATGGCACCGGTGGACACCGATCCGAGCACCCGCCCCACCGTCCGCTCGAGGACCGGCAGGTGCGGCAGCCCGAGCTCGCGCTTGGCCGACGCTGGGGAGAGTGCGACGGCCGCCGCGACCAGGGTGAGGTAGGCCGGACGCGCCGCGAGCGGCAGGTCGGGGTGCCGGATGAGGAAGCGGATGGCGTCGCGAGCGGCAGGCGTGCCGCGCAGCTCCGGCTGGTAGGCCGCCAACGTCTCGCGCAGCCCCGCCTCCGTCGTCGGGGGGTCCGTGACGCCGACCAGTCGAGCGACGTACGCGGTCTGGGCGACGTACTCGTCCCGCTCCGCACCGACGAGCGGCCGGTGGCCATGGGCGTCGTGCGCGGCGAGGAAGCTGTCGATCTCCGCGGCATGCACCCAGCCGAGCAGGTGCGGGTCGTTGGCGGCGTACGACGTCCCGTCGGGCATGGTGCCGGTCACGGACCCGTGCGCACGGTGGACGGCCCTGATCACCTGGAGGGCGTGCTCCTCCGTGCCGAAGGTCGTCATCGCGATGTAGGTGGACACCTGTGCCAGCCGCCCCCACATGTCGCCCTGGTAGCCGGAGTGGTCGGCCACGCCCTGCATCGCGGCGGGGTGCAGGGACTGCAGCATGATCGCCCGGATCCCGCCCACGAACATGGAGGCGTCCCCGTGGACGCGGGCGATGGGGGAGTCCGGTGCGAACCACCGCGGTCCGGGCGTTCCGTGCACGCGCTCTCGCGCCTGCTCGCCGTTGGGCCCGGCCACCTTGCGGAACAGCTCGGCGCCGAGGCGCTCGCGGAGGGTCACGTGGTCGAGGCTAGGACCCCGGGACAAGCAAAGGGTGCCTGCTGGTTCAGCCGGTCCCGGCGGTGAGGTCGCCGGCGTCGATGATGCGGTAGGCGTAGCCCTGCTCGGCGAGGAACCGCTGCCGGTTCTGCGCGAAGTCGGCGTCGACGGTGTCGCGCGAGACGATCGTGTAGAAGTGCGCGCTGCGTCCCTCGGTCTTGGGCCGCAGCAGCCGGCCCAGTCGCTGCGCCTCCTCCTGGCGTGATCCGAACGACCCGCTCACCTGGATGGCGACCTCCGCCGAGGGCAGGTCGATGGAGAAGTTGGCGACCTTGCTGACCACGAGGAGGCCGATCTCCCCGGACCGGAAGGCGTTGAAGAGCCGTTGGCGTTCCTTGACGGGCGTCTCGCCCTTGATCACCGGCGCGTCGAGCAGTGCCGCGATCTCGTCGAGCTGGTCGATGTACTGCCCGATCACCAGGGTGGGCTGGTCGGCGTGCTGTCGCACGAGGTCGCGTACGACGTCGATCTTGGCGTGGGTGCACGACGCGAGCCGGTAGCGGGTGTCGGGGTCGCTGGTGGCGTAGGCCAGTCGTTCGCCGTCCGGCAGGGTGACGCGCACCTCCACGCAGTCGGCCGGAGCGATGTACCCCTGCGCCTCGATGTCCTTCCAGGGGGCGTCGTAGCGCTTGGGCCCGATGAGGGAGAAGACCTCGCCCTCGCGCCCGTCCTCGCGCACCAGGGTGGCGGTCAGGCCGAGGCGACGTCGCGCCTGCAGGTCGGCGGTCATCCGGAAGATCGGCGCGGGGAGCAGGTGCACCTCGTCGTAGACGATGAGGCCCCAGTCGCGCGCGTCCAGCAGCTCGAGGTGCGGGTAGACGCCCTTCCGCCTGGTCGTCAGCACCTGGTAGGTCGCGATGGTGACCGGCCGGACCTCCTTGACCGCGCCCGAGTACTCGCCGATCTCGTCTGCGGTCAAGGACGTGCGGGCGATGAGCTCGTCCTTCCACTGGCGCGCGCTGACGGTGTTGGTGACCAGGATCAGCGTGGTGGCCTGCGCGTGTGCCATCGCTGCCGCGCCGACCAGGGTCTTGCCGGCGCCACAGGGGAGGACGACGACGCCGGAGCCGCCGTCCCAGAAGGACTCGGCGGCCTCGCGCTGGTAGGGGCGGAGCGTCCACCCGTCCTCGGCCAGGGCGATGGCGTGCGCCTCGCCGTCGACGTACCCGGCGAAGTCCTCTGCCGGCCAGCCGAGCTTGAGGAGCGCCTGCTTGAGGTTGCCGCGCTGGCTCGGGTGGACCGCGACGCTGTTGTCGTCGAGACGGGCGCCGAGCATCCCGGCGATCTTCTTGGCGCGCAGCACCTCCTCCAGCACGGGTCGGTCCAGCGAGGAGAGCACCAGCCCGTGGGTCGGGTGCTTCTCCAACCGCAGCCGGCCGTAGCGACCCATCGTCTCGGCGACGTCGACGAGCAGCGCGTGCGGGACGGCGTAGCGCGACCAGGTCAGCAGCGCGTCGACGACCTGCTCGGCGTCGTGCCCGGCAGCGCGGGCGTTCCAGAGCCCGAGGGGCGTCAGCCGATAGGTGTGGATGTGCTCGGGCGAGCGCTCGAGCTCGGCGAACGGCGCGATCGCCTTGCGTGCCTCCCGGGCGGAGGGGTGGTCGACCTCGAGCAGGAGCGTCTTGTCCGACTGGACGATGAGGGGACCGTCATTCACCCGGCAATACTACGGATGGGTGCACGCGGTGGCCCCGGTCGTCCGGGACAGGCGGCTCAGTCGGCTGCCGCGGCCTTCTGGCGGGCACGGAACGCCGCGACGTTGGCGCGCGAGGAGCACCGGTCCGAGCAGTAGCGCCGGGACTGGTTGGGCGAGGTGTCCACGTAGACGTGCTCGCACCGTGGTTCGGAGCAGATGCCGAGGCGCGTGGCCCCGAGGTCGCACACCAGGGTGGCCAGACCCATCAGCGACTCGCCGATCAGCAGGTCGGACACGGACGCGGCCCGGTTGGCCACGTGCATGTGGAGCTGGTCGGGGTCGTGGTCGGAGATCATCGGCGTGACCGGGTGGGTGGCCAGGAGGTCGTTGAGCGAGCTGACCACGAGCCGTACGTCATCGACGTCGGAGGCCTCGAACACCCCTCGCAGCTCGGCCCGGAACGCCTGCAGCGAGGTCACGTCCGCCGGGACCACCGAGCGGTGCAGCCACGACCGGTCTGCCAGGTGTCCGTGCAGGGCCTCCTCGTCGGGCAGGTCGACGTTGACGAGCGCAGCAGCGCGCTCGGCGTAGCGGATGAAGTCCACGTCACCAGTCTACGAAGGGCTCAACCGCGCCGGACACCGGTGATCCGGTGCACCGCGAACTCGCGCACGTCGTCCGCGCGGTGGTCGAAGGCCGAGAGCCGTCCGCCGTCGAGCCGTCGCGGGTCGACGACGCGCTCGCTGGTGGCTCCGTGGTTGTCGACGTAGCCGATCACGACGGTGCTGCCCGACTCGATGGCCTCACGCAGCGCGGCCAGGGCACCAGACGGTGTCGTGGTGGCCGCGCTCGGGGGGCGCGAGGACTCGGCCCGGTCGCCCACCCGGATGGCGGTGGCCACGGCCTGGACCTGGGCCGCCTGTCGGGCCTCGACCGCGCCGGCCGGACGGCGGCCGCGACGGCTGCGGGCGCGCTGCAGGTCGGGGCGGCTCACCCGCACGGTGCCGTCGGCGGCCTCGACCACCGGGGCTGCGCCGAGCTCGCGCAGTCGCGGCAGCAGCACGTCGATGGGTGAGGTGGAGATCGCGACGGTCGGGGCCAGCAGCCGGAGACCCAACGTCCGCGCCCGCGAGTCGTGGACGAGCGCCGACAGCGCGGCCTCGTCGTCGGCGCGCAGGAACGCCTCAGCGTGGCCAACGCGCACCGTGCCGAAGGTGCGGGCGACATCGTCGACCAGGAACTCCAGCGGCTGGGGGACCGGAGTCTGGGACACGGAGTCCAGGAAGTCGCGCACCTCGAGGGCGGACCAGCCGGCATCGAAGGCGCGGCGCAGCGACCCGGACGAGAAGCGGTAGACCGTGGCGCCGCCGCGCGACTCGACGTCGGCGAGGAGGTGCAGCCGGCGTGCCACCTCGGTCTCCAGGGGGCCCGGGGCGACCGCGGTCAGGTCGGCCTGCAGGAGGACGTGGTCGACCGGCTGCGGCAGCTCGGGGTCGAGCGCCGCCGCGGCCCCGGGCAGGTCGCCCTCGGCCACGAGACGGCCGCTGGGCGGCAGGCCGCCGGCGCCGCTCACGCCGAGCACCGCGGCCTCGGCCAGGGCGGCGGTGACCAGGTCGGAGAAGACGGTGGGGCGCCGCGGACGCAGCCAGCCGATCCGCTGCACCAACGACGCGATGCCGGTGCCGACGGCGAGCACCTCGCCCTCAGGGATATGCGCCAGGACCCGCAGGGCCAGTCGGCGAGCCTCCTCGGCCAGGCCGCTGGAGAGCTCCGGGGCCAGCGCGTTCCACGACTTCCCGGCGGCGTCGCGGGAGCCCACCAGCGACGGCACCCGGCTGCTGGACAACCACCCGCCCACCAGCCGTGCCCACCGCTCGGAGGTCGACCGCGTCGACCAGACGTCGAACTCCTCGGTCGGCAACCACGCGGGCGTGCCGTCCGGCTCGACGCCCTCGGCGATGAGGCCGGCGGCCAGCGCCACCTCGACGATGAGGGCCGCGCCGGTCTCGTCCACGTGCAGCACGCGGGCCACCAGCTTGAGGTCGCGCACGGCCAGGCCGCCGCTGCGCAGCACGCTCGGCGGCTGCACGCCCCAGTGGTCGAGCAGCAGCTCCACCCGTCGTACGACGTCGAAGGCGGCGCCGGCCGCCGTCCGGGCGACCAGCGCAGCGTCGCGGGCCGTGGTGGCCAGCTCCGGCACCTCGTCCACCGGTTCAGTGGTCGTGCGTCCGCCCCGGAGGGCCAGACCGACCTCGCCGGGCAGGACGACGGAGCTGCCGTCGCGCGGCACCAGCAGCCGACGACTGATCAGCTCCTCGGCCGGGGACGCGGCCTGCTCGGGCGACACCGTGCGGCGCGCCGAGCCTGTGGTGCCCTCGCCGCCGTGGGCGTCGACGTGGCGCAGGAGCGCGGTCGCCGCCGGGCTGAGCTCGGAGAGCCGGGCGGCCACGTCGCCAGGGGATGCCGGTTCGGGGCTGGAGGGCCGGAGGCCACTGAGCCCGATGGGCAGGCCGCGCATCGCATCGGCGACACCGCTCAGCGCGCGGATGCCACCCGGGGCCTCCCACGCCAGCGCGAGGTCGAGCAGTCGCTGGAGTGCGTGCGCCGTCCTGGCCTCGTCGGCGTGGACGATCGAGATCAACCCCGCCGAGCTGGTTTGACCCGCGACCAACAGGGCATCAAGCACGGAGAGCTCCAGACGGTCGAGGCCGTCGAGAGCGCGGTGGATGGACGAACGAGTGGCAGCCCGCGAGGCCAGCTGCGCAGAATCTTGAGGGGCGGGTGTGGCGAGATCCGGACGGGCCCCGAGCAGCGCCACGAGCTGCTCGTCCGACCAGCCACGGAGCTGGTCGGCAAGCGTTCTCGCGGGTGTCGCCCGCCCTCGACTGGACATCCCTCTTACGCTACTCGCCGGGTCGGTGCTGCCGCCCATCCCCAGGACACGTGGCGAAGAGGGCCGGGCATGAGGAACGTCGATCTGCACCACGGTGCGTCGAGCGACGTCGGCCTCGTGCGCAAGGTCAACGAGGACGCCTTCCTGGTCGCTCCGCCGGTCTTCGTCGTTGCCGACGGCATGGGTGGTCACTCCGGCGGTGACGTCGCGAGCCAGATGGTGGTGGAGGAGTTCCAGCGTCTTGCCGAGGCCTACGACCCGGCCCGTGGCGCCGAGCAGGTCGCCGACGCCTTCGCCCGTGCCCAGGCCCGGATCGTCGACCTCGGCGATGCACACCGCGCGCTGTCACCGGGCTGGCACGCCGGCACGACCGCTGTCGTGGCCGTGCTGGTGGACGACCAGGGAGTGGTCAAGTGGTTGCTGGCCAACCTGGGCGACTCCCGCATCTACCGGATCACCGAGGGCCGGCTCGAGCAGATCAGCGTCGACCACTCGGTCGTGCAGGAGCTCATCGACTCCGGGCAGATCACGGCTGAGCAGGCCGCCGTCCATCCCGAGCGACACGTCATCACGCGTGCGCTGGGCAGCCCGGAGGGCATCCAGCCCGACTTCTTCCTCCTGCCCCTCGGCTCGGTCGAGCGCCTGCTGCTCTGCAGCGACGGCGTGACCGGGATGATCGGGGACGCCGAGATCGAGGACATCCTCGAGCGGGTCGCCGACCCGCGCGATGCTGCCGACTCGCTGGTCCGTGCCGCTGTGGCTGCCGGTGGCCGTGACAACGCCACGGCCGTCGTCGTGGATGTGGTGGGATTGGTGCGGGACGTCAGCTACGACTCGCAGCGTCAGCGGCAGAGTCTCGAATCCAAGCTTGGGGGACGACAGTGAGCGCAGAGGCCAGGTTCGCGGCGGGGGACTGGTACGCCGTCGTGGGCGACCACGTCACGCTCCTGCTGCCCGGCAGCCAGCGTTCTCGCGTGGCCGAGCTGTGGGACCTCGCGGACTCCGGCGCCGACGCCGACGCCGTGCTCGACGCCCTGCTGGCGGGCGGCCTGTCCTCGCTCGACCACTTCGTCCTCGTCGCGCACTCCGAGGACACCACCCGGCTCCTGGTGCGCGGCGATCCCACGGCGGCCGTCTCCACGGCCTCGGGCGACGAGGTCGTCGCTGCTGCCCCCGGCACGACCTGGAGCGAGCAGGTCCTCACCGGCGTCGCCGGCATCCGGGTCACCCTGGCGGGTGACGGCCCGGTCGAGCACGTCCTGACCGCGGGGCTCTCCCGGGTCTCGGTGGTGGAGTTCGCCACCCGCTCGGCACCTGTCGCACCTGCGGCCCCGTCGGCACCCGCAGCTCCGGCGGACGAGCCCGTCCTCTCGGCCGTGCCCGAGCCGGCCCCCGCGCCCGACTCGGGGCCCGTCGACGAGCCCGAGCCCACCGTGGTCCCCGAGCCCGAGCCCGAGCCCGACCCCGCTCCCGGGCCCGGGAGCGGCTCCGCCGAGCCGAGGAGCTTCGGCGAGCCCGAGGGCGACCCCACCCCGACCGGCGAGACACCCGCGGTCGAGGACGACTGGTCCGACCGCGACGGGCAGACGATGGCCAGCGTGCCGCAGCCCGACTTCGAGCGGCCGCCGATACCCGGCCAGGAGATCGCCCCGGACGTGGTCTCGCACCCCGTCGCGTCGCTGGTCTTCTCCACCGGTGACGTCGTGTCGGTGGACCGCACCGTCCTCGTCGGGCGCGCCCCGGAGGCGCGTCGCTTCGCCTCGCACGACCAGCCCCACGTGGTGACGGTGGCCAGCCCCCAGCAGGAGATCTCCTCGACCCACCTCGAGATCCGCCCCGGCGCGGGCGCCGACCACGGCTCCGCGATCGCGACCGACCTGGGTTCGACCAACGGCACCGTGCTGGCCCAGCCGGGCCTCGACCCCGAGGAGCTGACGCCCGGGATTGCCGTGAGCCTGATCCCGGGCGCCGTCCTCGACCTCGGTGACGGCGTCACCATCCAGGTCACGAACCCCTGAGCACCGACGTCACCGTGACCACGCAACAGCCCCCCACCACCTTTCCGATCGCCCAGCTCGAGCGACGGTTCACCGCGTTCGCCATCGACCGCCTCCTGGCCTGGAGCGTGATCGCAGCGGTCGGCGTCCTCACCGCCGTCCTCGTCCCCGACAGCGTGTGGGCCGTGGTCGGCGCGGTGGTGGGCACCATGGTGCTGCTCTGGCTGGGGTTCGCGATCGTGCTGGGCGTGAGTGGGACGTCGCCGGGCAAGGCGGTGTCCGGCCTGCGCGTCGTGCACCACGGCGACGGCACGCCGATCGGGGTGGGGCCTGCACTGCTGCGCTCCCTCGTGCTGGGCGTCGCGGGACTGCCGACCTTCGGCATCGGCATCGCCACCTTGGCGTGGACGGCCGTGGAGGATCGCGGACGTCAACGCCGCGGGTGGCACGACCACCTGACCGGCACCGTCGTGGTCGACGTACGCCCCGCGGTGGAGGTGGCGCCCACCGACACCGGCGACGGCCCGCGCCACATCGTCAACCTGACCGCCATGCGTCTCATCCCGGCCCCGCCCGTCGAGTCCGTCCGCACGCCGGACCGCTCGGAGCACTCCATGCGCCGCCAGCCGCTGCCGGCCGATCTCGCCGCGCCGCCGGCAGCGCAGTCTCAGGCGCCTGCGCCACCGACGCCCGCCGCCGCGGCACCACCGGCACAGGCACCGCCGGCACAGGCACCGCCGGCACAGGCACCGGGGCAGCGGCCCCCGACGCAGACGACCTCACCGCTGTCGACGCCACCGCAGCGCCCGCCGCAGCACGAGCGCCCGTCGTCCGCCCCGGCGCGGTGGCGGGTGCACTTCGACAACGGGGAGAGCTTCGTGATCGCCGGTCTCGCGCTGGTGGGCCGACGTCCCGAGGCCCGCAGCGGCGAGCAGGTGGCACACCTGATCCCGCTGTCCTCGGCAGACATGTCCGTCTCCAAGACGCACGCCCAGTTCGGTCCGGCCCCGGACGGCACGATCGTGGTGATGGACCGGGGGTCGACCAACGGGACGGTGCTGGTGCGTCAAGGTGTCTCGCGTCAGCTGGCGCCGGGCAGGCCGGCGTCGCTGGTCGACGGCGACAAGGTCGTCTACGGCGATCGGGAGATGATCATCCGCCGGGAGGCCTGAGGCCTCGGATCCTCAGCGGGTCAGTGCGACCGGGACCCGGGTGACGCCCCCGCGCGCGCCGAGCCACACGAGCTCGCCGTCGTCGAGCCGACCCGGCGTGGTGGGGCCGGTGACGGTGACGGTGAACGTGGCCGACTGCCCCGGTGCGAGGCGTACGGCCAGGGGTCGCACGGTGACGCGGTGCGAGGCGAAGCCGCGCGTCGTGACGGAGAAGTACTCCGGACGGGTCCCGACGTTGGTCATCGTGCGGGTCGCCGTGCGCTGGCGGGCCGACAGCAGCAGCGAGCTCGTGTTGAGGTCGGCGAGGCGGTTGGCGCGCAGGGCGCGGCGCCAGGCCGGGATCGGCACGTCGAACGCCAGGTGCGCCGTAGGAGCGACGCCGGGCAGTGCGCCGGACCCTTGGGCCAGAGCGGAGGATCCGGGGACCGGACGGGCGGCGGTGACGACCAGCGAGCGCACCACGGCAGCGGACCAGTCGTGCTTGCCCAGCACGAGCGCCGCCAGGCCGCTCGCATGGGCCGCGGCCGCCGAGCTGCCGCTGAAGACGCCCCAGTTGTGGCCGCTGGAGTCGGGGAGGGCGCCGAGCACGGCGTCCGCGTCGGCGACGGCGTCGGGCTTGAGCGACGCGCCGCGCGGGTCTCCCGAGGCGCTCCACGGAGCCGTACGCCGGGTGCCGGGCTCACCCGTCACCCCGGACATCCGCAGCCGCACGTCGGGGTGGCGGGCCACCCACCTGCTGAACTCCTGTCCGGCAGCCGCGGTGAGGTGGACCGTGGGCACGGAGTGGAAGTCGGCGGAGACGGAGCCCGGGCGCAGGTTGACCAGGACCATGGCGCGGCCACCTGCCTGGGCCACGGCCTCGGACTTGTCGATGCGACCGATGCCGCCGCGCTGGCACACCACGATGCGGCCGGCGACGAGGCGGGAGTCGAGGGCGCCCCTCCGGCACTGGCCCGCCGCGCGACGGAGGACTCCTGCGGCAGATGCGTCCTGCGCGAGCACAGCGCGGCCCGTCACTGCGGCGGGCCGGCCGCCGCCGCTCCAGGAGCGACTGCCCGGGGCAGTGATCCGCCCACGCGACATCCGGCCGACGGCGGAGCCGATGGTGGTCACCCACGGGCTCGCGTGCGCGGCATAGGCCGACCCGGCGGAGTTGCCGGCGGCTCCGACCACCACGATGTCGGCCTCGGCGGCGCCCAGCAGGGCGCGCTGCAGGGTGTCGATGCCTTCGCCTCCGGCGAGGGCGAGGGTGAGGACGTCGACGTGATCGGCAACGGCAGCGTCCACGGCGGACACCACGTCGGCGGTGGAGCAGCCGTCGTCGGCGGGATCGGGAGCTCCCCAGCACGCCTTGTAGGCGGCGATCCGGGCCTGGGGTGCGACGCCGCTGAACTGCCCGGCGTCGCGGTTGTCGACCCGGACGCTCACGTCGGCGTTGCCTGCCGAGACCGAGGAGACCTGGGTGCCGTGCCCGAGGACGTCACGCGGCGACAGCAACTCCGACGAGCGGATCCGGTCAGCACCGAACCCGCTGACGAACCAGCGGGCGCCCACGATCTTGCGGGTGCAGTCCTCGGCAGACCACCCGTCGCCCTGGGCGCATGCTCCGGCGAAGTCCTGGGGGTCCCGCCCCAGGCCCGGAACCTCGGCGAAGGCCGGGGACTCCGGGGAGATGCCCGAGTCGACCACGCCCACCACGACCCCGGCTCCTCCGCGCAGGCGGGGGGCAGCGGCGGCGCCGCGCACGGCTGTGGTCGACGTACGTCCGGCGAGGGGGCGGACCTGGTCGGTCTCGATCGCGGCGATGCCGGGCTGCTGGTCCAGGAGGGCGAGCTGGGCGGCGGAGAGGCGCGCGGCGAAGCCGTTGAGCGCGGTCGTCCAGCGGTAGACGGGCTCACCGGCCCCGATGGCGGAGAGCACCGCGTCCTGGCGGGCGAGCAGGTCGGCCGCGTCCCTCGCGCCGACCACGGTCCCGGCGCCCTGGAGGGTGACGAGGGTCAGTGCGCCGGCCCCCTGGTCGGACGCGGCATCGTCAGCGGTGGCCGCACCGGTCGCGGGGAGCGAGAGGGCGAGTGCGAGCAGGCCGCACCCGAGGATTCGCCCCACTCGTCGTGACCACACGCCTGACCACCCTCTCCGTCGCATCGCTCGTGCTCGCCCAGTGCGCGGCGAGACATCGAGGGTTTCATGCTCCCAGCACGGGCGTGGCCAAATCAAAGTCCTGGTCGGTGCAACCCGTTGGTCGACACTGGCCACGTCAGCCTAGTCTGTGCGCGCGCGTGAACCCACGTGGCGCCGAGAGTTGAGTTGAGCGGAGAAGACCCGTGCCCAGTGGCAAGGTGAAGTGGTACGACACGGAGAAGGGCTTCGGCTTCCTGTCCCAGGAGGACGGCCCGGACGTCTATGTCCACTCCGACGCCCTGCCCGAGGGCATCGACACGCTCAAGGCGGGCACCAAGGTCGAGTTCGGCATCGCGCAGGGTCGCCGCGGTGACCAGGCGCTCCAGGTGCGCGTCGTCGACGCGCCGGCCTCCGTCACCCGCAACCAGCGCAACGCCCAGCGCAAGCAGCCCGAGGCGATGGTCACCATCGTCGAGGACCTGATCAAGATGCTCGAGGGCCTCGAGGAGTCCTACCGCCGGGGTCGGCACCCCGAGCGCGCTGCGGGTCGCGGCACCGCGAAGGTGCTGCGTGCCCTGGCCGACGAGCTCGAGATCTGACCCGGACCGGGAACTCGGCGGCCCTCGCCCTCAGGCCCGGGCAGCGGCGCGAATCGCTCCGCGCGGCCGACTGACGATCACGAACGTGGCCCACGCGCCCAGGACGGCGCTGGCGATGCCGAGCCCCAGCTGGGGCATCAACGGCATCGCGATGCCGATGAACCCGCCGATCACCCACGCCAGCTGGAGCGTGGTGTCGGACCGTGCGAAGGCGCTCGCCTGGATCCGGCCGGGCACGTCGCGCTGGATGGTCGAGTCGAGCGAGAGCTTGGCCAGCGACTGCGCCAGTCCGGCGGTGAGCCCGAGCAGCACGAGGGGGACGAGGCCGTAGAACAGTGCTGCCACGACAGCGATGACGGCGTCCGCGAGCAGTGCGAGCACCACCGTGACAGCCGGGTTGAGGTGTCGGAGGGTCGATCCGACGGCGATGCCGAGGGTGTTGCCGAGCCCGGCCGCGCCGATCACGAGGCCGAGCAGCAGCTCGGGCCTCCAGTCGCCGATCGGGTTGTCTCGCAGCAGGAAGGCCATGAACATCGTGAGGAAGCCCGACAGCCATCGGGGACCGCAGTTGGCGCGCAGGGCGAAGGCCACCGCGGCGGGGATCCGGGTGCGCGGCCGGCGGCTCGTGCCGGTGGGCGGGGTCGGGCCGGTCAGCACCAGCTCGCCCTCGCCCTGGCTGGCGTCGACCTTCACGGGCAGCCGGATGGCCCAGATCGTGGCGAGCACGAAGACCACGAACCCGTAGCGCAGCGACCACTCGGCTCCGAACGTCGAGGCCAGGATCGCCAGAGGTGCCGAGACGCCGGCCCCGACCACGCCGGCGAGCGAGACCCGCGCGTTGGCCTTGACGAGGGTGAGGTCGGGAGGCAGGAGTCGGGGTACGGCGGCCGCCCGGGTGACTCCGTAGGCCTTGGACGCCACGAGGCAGCCCAGGGCCGCGGGGAACAGCCATCTCGACTCCGTGATGACGGCCGTGGCAAGCACCCAGCACAGGAAGCACCGGATCGCCATGGTCGCCCCGACCGCCCAGCGGCGGCCGTGGCTGAAGCGGTCGAGGAACGGTCCGATCAGAGGCGCCACGATCGCGAACGGCAGCATCGTCAGCCCGAGGAAGAGCGCCACCTGGCCGCGGGCCTCGCCCGTCGGGACCTGGAAGAACAAGGTGCCGGCCAGCGAGATGGCCACAGCGGCATCGCCTGCGGCGTTGAAGGCGTGCAGCTCGATCAACCGGGCCAGCCCAGAGTCGCCGGCGCCCTCGGCGCGGGCTGCGCGGCGCGCCTGCGACACCGCGTAGTGACCCGCACTGCCGGCGCCACGCCCGGCCACCCGAGCGCCGCGGCCCGCGGCACGGACCCCGCGGCTCGCGCCCGAGAGCGAGCGACGTACGGCGCTGTGCCTCGAAGCAGCGGACGACTCCGACCGCGGCCCTCGAGGCGCGTCCGGGCGGTCGTGGGTCACGAGAACCATCTTGGACTACCGGCCCGACAGCACGCAGGTGCCGTCCCGGAGACGGTCCCGACGGGACAGGACCACCAGCCATTTGCCATGATGCCCATGTGATCGCTCTCCCTACCCGTGCCGGCAAGCCGGACTCGACCCTCGTCAAGGCAGTCGACCTGGCGCGAGGCGTCGTCCTCGAAGTCGCCGAGCCGTCCGAGGTGGGTGACCACCTGGGCGCCCACGCCGAGGGAGAGCGCGTGGTCACCCACCAGTTCGCCTGTGAGCGTCCGGGCTACCCGGGTTGGCACTGGTCGGTCACGCTCACACGGGCCAAGCGCGGCAAGGACCTCACCGTCAACGAGGTCGTGCTGCTGCCGGGTGACGACGCGATCGTGGCGCCCGCCTGGGTGCCCTACAAGGAGCGGCTCCAGCCCGGCGACCTCTCGCCCGGCGACCTGTTGCCCGTCGAGGACGAGGACGTCCGGCTCGTTCCGACGTACCTGGTCGGCGACGACCCGCTCGACCCCCCGATGGACGGCGACGCACGGGCGCAGGTGCGCCGCGTGGCCGAGGACCTCGGCCTGGGGCGCGTGCGGACACTGAGCCGTGAGGGCATCGACATGGCCGCAGAGCGCTGGTACGCCGGCTCCGGAGGTCCGGAGTCACCCCTGGCCAAGAGCGCGCCGGACACCTGCACCACGTGCGGCTTCCTGATGCGCCTGGGCGGCTCGCTCGCCGAGACGTTCGGCGTCTGCGCCAACGGCAACGCCAACGACGACGGCAAGGTCGTCTCGCTCGACCACGGCTGCGGTGCCCACTCCGAGGTCAAGCTGGCGCGCAAGCAGCAGCCGCTGCCGATGCCCGAGCACGCCTTCGACACGCTCACCGACGACGACATCGAAGAGCTCTGATGTCGCGCGTCCGGAAGCGGGCGCTCAGGTGCTGGCCGGCTCGCCCCGCCCACAGGCATTCCCGGTCGCGGTCGCGGGCCCTGGGGCGTCGTCGCGGGACAGGATCCAGACCGTGTAGTCGGGTGAGGGTGGATGCAGCTCGTAGGAGCCGTAGAGCCGGTCGATGCGTAGCCCGGTCGCCGCCACGTCGTCGGCGAACTCCGCGGGACTGTAGGACCGTGCTGCCGCGGGCCCGTCCGCCGGGTGGAAGCCGATGAGCGCTCGACCTCCGGGGGCCAGGACCTCGCGCACACGCCGCAGCACCTCACGCTCGGTGTCCGGTGCGAGGAAGACCATGACGTTGCCGACGAGCACGGCCAGGTCGACGACGCCGAGCAGGTCGGACAGGTCGGCATCGAGGACGTCGGCGTGGGTCACGGCCAGGTCCGGGTAGGTCCGGCGTGACTGCTCCACCAGGTCAGGGTCGGGCTCCACCGCGGTCACGAGGTGTCCGCGTGCCTGCAGTGCCGCGCTGACACGTCCCATCCCGGAGCCGATGTCGAGGATGCGGGCGCTGCGCCCCACGAGGACGTCCGCGAGCCGGGCCTCACCGTCGACGTCGCAGCCTTCCTCGACCAGGCGCGCGAACGTCGCCCCGTAGCCGCGGTTGCTCGCGCCGGCGAGCTCCCAGCGGGTCGCGGGGTGCGTCATCCCCCTGCCTGTCGCGCAGCTCGTTCCTTGCGCCGGCGGCGGCAGTACTCGAGTCCGAGGAGGCCGAGACCGAAGCCGGCCAGGCAGGTCCAGAGCCACCAGGTCCGGCCGCTCTCCTGGAGGGCCCCCCAGAAGGGGAGGAGGCCCAGGAAACCGAGCAGCCACAGAGCGGTGCCGACCTCGGTCGTTCGCACGCCGTCGACGTCGAGGGGCGCGACCTGCGCGACGATGTAGGTGCGGTTGCCGATCTCGTGCCGCTGCGGCTGCTCATCACCCAGGTCCACGTCGAGCACGCTACACGCGGCATGGGTCGAGACGGACGCAGCACGGCTCTGCCACACTCCTGTCCCGTGACCGACGAGACCACGACCGCGCCAGCGCCCCGGACGACCCACGGAATCGACGGGTTCTTCAAGATCACCGAACGCGGGTCGACCGTCGGCCGGGAGGTCCGCGGCGGCATCGTCACCTTCTTGACGATGGCCTACATCGTGGTCCTCAACCCCCTGATCCTCGGCTTCGTCCCGGACTCCACCGGGGAGTTCCTCGGCGGCGGCCCGGGTGACGGGTCCAACCTCGCGGTGATCGCGGCCGGCACCGCCCTGGTCGCCGGTCTGCTCACGATCCTGATGGGCACCGTGGCCAACTTCCCGCTGGCGCTCGCGACGGGCCTGGGGCTGAACGCCTTCGTGGCGAACGCCATCGCCACCCGGTCGACGTGGGCCGACGCGATGGGGCTGATCGTGCTCGAGGGGATCATCATCCTGGTCCTCGTGCTGACCGGTTTCCGCAAGGCGGTCTTCCATGCGGTGCCCCAGCAGCTCAAGATCGCCATCTCGGTCGGCATCGGCCTGTTCATCGCGCTGATCGGCTTCGTCGACGCCGGGTTCGTCACACGCATCCCGGACGCCTTCCAGACCACGGTCCCGGTCCAGCTCGGCAACGGCGGCACCCTCACCGGTTGGCCGGTCCTCGTCTTCGCGATCGGCGTGGTCCTCATCGTGGCGTTGTGGGTACGACGTGTGCGGGGGGCGATCCTGATCTCGATCGTCGCGACCGCGGTGCTCGCCTTCGTCCTCCAGGCCGTCCTCGACCTCGGCTCGGTGGCCCAGGACGGGCCCGGCAACTGGTCGCTCAACGTGCCGGAGCTCAACGGGTTCGTCGACGTGCCCGACTTCGGGACGCTCGGCGAGTTCTCGCTCTTCGGTGCCTTCTCGTCCGTCGGTGTGCTGGCCGCCCTGCTGCTGACCTTCACGCTGTTGCTGGCCGACTTCTTCGACACCATGGGCACGATGACCGCGATCGGCGCCGAGGCCGGCCTCAACGACGAGGAGGGCATCCCGCCCCACTCGCAGCGCATCCTCATCGTGGACTCGATCGGCGCCGCGGCCGGTGGCGCCGCCGGGGTCTCGTCCAACACGTCCTACATCGAGTCGGCCTCCGGTGTGGGCGAGGGCGCTCGCACCGGTCTGGCGTCGGTGGTCACCGGTGTGCTGTTCCTGCTGGCGACGTTCTTCGCGCCGGTCGTGGAGGCGATCCCCTCCGAGGCGGCCGTCCCGGCGCTGGTGCTGGTCGGGTTCTTGATGATGCAGCAGGTCAAGGGGATCGACTGGGAGGACGTCGAGATCGCGATCCCGGCCTTCCTCACCATCGTGCTCATGCCCTTCACCTACTCGATCAGCGTCGGCATCGGCGCCGGCTTCCTGGCGTACGTGCTGATCAAGCTCGTGGTCGGCAAGGTCCGCGAGGTGCACCCGCTCATGTGGATCGTGGCCGCCCTGTTCGTCGTCTACTTCGCGATCAACCCGCTCACTTCCTGGCTCACCTGACGGAAGTCGCCCGCCGCGCGGGAGCCACCGGGCGACGCGGACCTCGGGCGGTGGCGGAATAGTTAGCACAGGTAATGAGTTATGCTAACTACCATGCCGACCGCTGACCTCCACACAGACGCCGGGCTCGCCTCCGAGCTCCGTGCGGCAGTGATGCGCCTGCGTCGCCGCCTGGCGCTCGAGCGCCACCCCGACAACGACCTGAGCATCGGCCAGATGGTTGTCCTGGGACTGCTCGTCCGCCTGGGGGACCAGACGGTCGGGGACCTGGCCCGCGCCGAGCGCGTCCAGCCGCCGTCGATGACCCGCACGGTCAACTGCCTGGAGGCCGACGGCTACGTCGAGCGCCGGGCGCACGAGACCGACGGCCGCCAGGTGGTCGTCTCCCTCACCGACACCGGCCGTGCTGCCGTACTGGCGGATCGGCAGCGTCGCGACGCCTGGCTCTCCCGGCAGCTCGGCGGTCTCACGCCCGCCGAGCGCGCCACCCTCCGCGAGGCCGCACCGATCCTCGCCCGACTTGCCCTGACCGACTGACCTGATCGAGGAGTCACCACGAGTCCCACGTTCCGCTCCCTGTCGAACCCCAACTACCGTCGCTACGCCGCCGGGGGTGTCGTGTCCAACACCGGCACCTGGATGCAGCGCGTCGCGCAGGACTGGCTCGTCCTCGAGCTCGCCGTCGGTTCGGGTGCCACCGCGCTGGGGATCACCACGGGCCTGCAGTTCCTGCCGTTCCTGCTGCTCACGCCGGTCGCCGGCCTGGTGGCCGACCGGATCCCCAAGCAGCGCCTCCTCCAGCTGACCAACCTCGGCATGGCGCTGCCGGCCGTCGTGCTCGGCCTGCTCGCCGTGACCGGTGCGGCCGAGGTCTGGCACGTCTACCTCCTGGCCTTCCTGCTGGGCTCGGCCTCGGCCTTCGACGCTCCTGCGCGCCAGTCGTTCGTGTCCGAGATCGTCGACCCGGTCGACCTCACCAACGCGGTGGGCCTCAACTCCGCCAGCTTCAACGCCGCGCGCCTCGTCGGGCCCGGCCTGGCGGGCGTGCTGATCGCAGCGTTCGGCGGGGGAGCGGTCGCCACCGGATGGGTCATCCTGATCAACGCGGTGTCGTACGCCGCCCCGATCTGGTCCCTGCGTCACCTCGACCTCAGCCGCATCGACGCCGCCGTGCCCCTCGCACGCGGACGCGGGGCGATCCGCGAAGGCGTCGTCTACGTCCGCGCACGGCCCGACCTGGTGCTCGTGCTGAGCCTGGTCTTCTTCGCCGGCACGTTCGGCCTCAACTTCCAGATCACCTCCGCACTGATGGCCACCGAGGTGTTCGACAAGGGTCCCCAGGAGTTCGGGCTGCTCGGCACGTTCCTGGCCGTCGGTTCGCTCACGGGTGCCCTGCTCGCCGCGCGGCGACCCCTCGTGCGATTCCGTCTGGTCGTGGGCTCGGCGCTCGCCTTCGGCGCCACCGTGATGCTGGCCGGCCTGATGCCGACCTACCTCACCTTCGCGCTGCTCGCTCCGGTGACCGGACTGACCGCGCTGACCTTCATCACCAGCGCGAACACCTACATGCAGCTGCACACCGACGCCGGCGTGCGGGGGCGCGTGATGGCGCTCTACCTGATGATCTTCATGGGCGGCACCCCGATCGGGGCGCCCATCATCGGGTGGATCGGTCACGAGTACGGCGCCCGCTGGACCCTGCTGGGCGGGGGCCTGCTCACCATCATCGGAGTGGCTGTCTCGGCAGCTGTCTACCTGCGCCTGGAACGAGCGCGGCGGGACGCCGGCCTGCCGGTCGAGGAATCGGTCGTCGAGGCGGCTCCTGCGGCGTTTTGACCCCGCCCGAGCGCCCGAGTAGCCTCATTCCTTGTGTCTGGCACGTCCAGACCCATGTGCATGCTCGGACGTCGCGGCCCTCGAGGCGCCGCGCTCCGTCAGTTCGCCAGCATTCGCACCAGGCACGCGCAACACCGCACGACCCCCGAGCCCGGCACCGCGCCGGACCGAGACGAGAAGACAGAGAGAGGGAACCACCCGGTGCCCACTATTAACCAGCTGGTCCGCAAGGGCCGCCAGGACAAGGTGTCGAAGTCCAAGACGCCTGCCCTGAAGGGATCCCCGCAGCGCCGTGGCGTCTGCACCCGCGTCTACACGACCACCCCGAAGAAGCCGAACTCCGCCCTCCGCAAGGTCGCCCGCGTGCGCCTGAGCAGTGGCGTCGAGGTCACCGCCTACATCCCGGGTGTCGGTCACAACCTGCAGGAGCACTCGATCGTGCTCGTGCGTGGCGGCCGTGTGAAGGACCTTCCCGGTGTCCGCTACAAGATCATCCGCGGCACGCTCGACACCCAGGGTGTCAAGAACCGCAAGCAGGCCCGTAGCCGCTACGGCGCGAAGAAGGAGAAGTAATGCCTCGCAAGGGTCCCGCTCCCAAGCGCCCTCTCGTCTCTGACCCGGTCTACGGCTCGCAGCTGGTCACCCAGCTCGTCAGCAAGGTCCTGCAGGACGGCAAGAAGGCCGTCGCCCAGCGCATCGTCTACACCGCCCTCGAGGGTTGCCGCGACAAGACCGGGTCCGACCCGGTCGTGACGCTCAAGCGCGCGCTCGACAACGTCAAGCCGGCGCTCGAGGTCAAGTCCCGCCGTGTCGGTGGCGCGACCTACCAGGTCCCCGTCGAGGTCAAGGCCAACCGCTCCACCACGCTGGCCCTGCGCTGGCTGGTGGGCTACGCAGCCGACCGACGTGAGAAGACCATGGCCGAGCGCCTGATGAACGAGATCCTCGACGCGAGCAACGGCCTGGGTGCCGCTGTGAAGAAGCGCGAGGACACCCACAAGATGGCCGAGTCCAACAAGGCCTTCGCCCACTACCGCTGGTGAGCTCGAGGGGCCGTACGACCCGCTCTGCCGGGCGTACGGCTCCTCACCCCCACCGCCCCACTACTTCGAGGGACTGAGACACAGACGTGGCCGTCGACATCACGACCGACCTCAACAAGGTCCGCAACATCGGCATCATGGCGCACATCGACGCCGGCAAGACCACCACCACCGAGCGCATCCTCTTCTACACCGGCATCACCTACAAGATCGGTGAGGTCCACGACGGTGGCGCCACGATGGACTGGATGGAGCAGGAGCAGGAGCGCGGCATCACCATCACGTCCGCCGCGACGACCTGCTGGTGGAAGGACCACCAGATCAACATCATCGACACTCCCGGCCACGTGGACTTCACCGCCGAGGTCGAGCGCTCGCTGCGCGTCCTCGACGGCGCCGTGGCGGTCTTCGACGGCGTTGCCGGTGTCGAGCCCCAGACCATGACTGTCTGGCGCCAGGCCAACAAGTACTCCGTCCCGCGCATGTGCTTCGTCAACAAGCTCGACCGCACGGGCGCGGACTTCTTCCGCTGCGTCGACATGATGGTCGAGCGCCTCAACTCCACCCCCCTCGTCCTCCAGCTGCCCATCGGCGCGGAGTCCGACTTCCTCGGTGTCGTCGACCTGGTCGGCATGCGTGCCCTGACCTGGCGCGGCGAGACCACGATGGGTGAGGACTACGAGGTCGAGGAGATCCCGGCCGAGCTCGCCGAGCAGGCGGCCGAGTACCGCGAGAAGCTGCTCGAGACGCTGGCCGAGGCCGACGACGACATCATGGAGAAGTTCCTCGAGGAGGGTGAGTTCACCGTCGAGGAGCTCGAGGCCGCGATCCGTCGCGCCACGCTCGCCGACAAGCTCAACCCGGTCCTGTGCGGCACCGCCTTCAAGAACAAGGGCGTCCAGCCCCTGCTCGACGCGGTCGTCAAGTTCCTGCCCTCGCCGCTCGACATCGACGGCATCCAGGGGCACTCGGTCAAGGACGAGGACGAGGTCATCGTCCGCCAGCCGTCCGACGACGAGCCGTTCGCCGGCCTCGCCTACAAGATCGCCTCCGACCCGCACCTCGGCAAGCTGATCTACGTCCGCGTGTACTCCGGCAAGCTGGAGGCAGGCTCGACCGTGGTCAACTCGGTCAACGGGCGCAAGGAGCGGATCGGCAAGGTCTACCAGATGCACGCCAACAAGCGTGAGGAGATCGCGTCGGTCGGCGCCGGCCAGATCGTGGCCGTGATGGGTCTGAAGGACACCAAGACCGGTCACACCCTGTGCGACCCCACCAACCAGGTCGTCCTCGAGTCGATGACGTTCCCGGCCCCGGTGATCGAGGTCGCGATCGAGCCCAAGACCAAGGGTGACCAGGAGAAGCTCGGCACCGCGATCCAGCGTCTCTCCGACGAGGACCCGACCTTCACGGTCAAGGCCGACGAAGAGACCGGCCAGACCATCATCGCCGGCATGGGCGAGCTCCACCTGGAGATCCTCGTCGACCGGATGAAGCGCGAGTTCCGCGTCGAGGCGACCGTCGGCAAGCCGCAGGTCGCCTACCGCGAGACCGTCCGCAACCTGGTCGAGAAGCACTCCTACACCCACAAGAAGCAGACCGGTGGTTCGGGTCAGTTCGCCAAGGTCGTCATCAACCTGGGTCCCAACATCGACCCCGAGACCGGCCAGGGCGCGGGCTACGAGTTCCAGAACAACGTGTCCGGCGGCCGCGTGCCGAAGGAGTACATCCCTTCGGTCGACCAGGGCGGCCAGGAGGCCATGGAGTTCGGCGTGCTCGCCGGCTACCCCATGGTCGACGTGAAGTTCTCCCTCGAGGACGGCGCCTACCACGACGTCGACTCGTCCGAGCTCGCGTTCAAGATCGCCGGCAACCAGGCCTTCAAGGAGGCCGCACGCAAGGCCCGGCCGGTGCTGCTCGAGCCGATGTTCGCCGTGGAGGTGATCACCCCCGAGAGCTTCCTCGGCACGGTCATCGGCGACATCAACTCGCGTCGCGGCCAGATCCAGGCGCAGGAGGAGCGGCACGGCGACATGGTCGTCAACGCCCTTGTGCCCCTGTCGGAGATGTTCGGGTACGTTGGCGACCTGAGGTCGAAGACCTCCGGTCAGGCGTCGTACTCCATGGAGTTCGACTCGTACGCCGAGGTTCCCACGAACATCGCCGAGGAGATCATCAAGAAGGTCCGCGGCGAGTAGTCGCCCCGGGCCCTCGGCCCGCACCACCCGTTTGACCCACCCATGAGTTCAAGTACAAACCCAACCAGGAGGAGCCCCAGTGGCTAAGGCGAAGTTCGAGCGGACCAAGCCGCACGTGAACATCGGCACCATCGGTCACATCGACCACGGCAAGACGACGCTGACCGCGGCGATCACCAAGGTGCTGCACGACAAGTACCCGAATCTGAACGAGGCCTCGGCCTTCGACCAGATCGACAAGGCTCCCGAGGAGCGCCAGCGAGGCATCACGATCTCGATCGCGCACGTCGAGTACCAGACCGAGGCGCGTCACTACGCGCACGTCGACTGCCCGGGTCACGCGGACTACATCAAGAACATGATCACCGGTGCCGCTCAGATGGACGGCGCGATCCTCGTGGTTGCCGCCACCGACGGCCCGATGCCGCAGACGCGTGAGCACGTGCTGCTCGCCCGCCAGGTCGGCGTGCCGGCCCTGGTCGTGGCGCTCAACAAGTGCGACATGGTCGACGACGAGGAGCTCATCGAGCTCGTCGAGATGGAGGTGCGCGAGCTCCTCTCCGAGTACGAGTTCCCCGGCGACGACATCCCCGTCGTCCGCGTTGCCGCCTTCCCGGCCCTGCAGGGTGACGAGAAGTGGAGCGACTCGATCGTCGAGCTCATGAACGCGGTGGACGAGTCCATCCCGACCCCCGAGCGCGAGACCGACAAGCCGTTCCTCATGCCCGTCGAGGACGTCTTCACGATCACCGGTCGTGGCACCGTCATCACCGGTCGCATCGAGCGCGGCATCGTCAAGGTCAACGAGGAGGTCGAGATCATCGGCATCCGCGAGACCGCCCAGAAGTCGACCGTCACCGGCGTCGAGATGTTCCGCAAGCTCCTCGACGAGGGCCAGGCCGGCGAGAACGTCGGGCTGCTCCTGCGTGGCACCAAGCGCGAGGACATCGAGCGCGGCATGGTCGTCATCAAGCCGGGCACCACGACGCCTCACACGAACTTCGAGGCCTCGGTCTACATCCTGAGCAAGGACGAGGGCGGCCGTCACACGCCGTTCTTCAACAACTACCGCCCGCAGTTCTACTTCCGTACGACTGACGTGACCGGTGTTGTGACCCTGCCCGAGGGCACCGAGATGGTCATGCCTGGTGACAACACCGAGATGTCTGTGGAGCTCATCCAGCCCATCGCGATGGACGAGGGCCTGCGCTTCGCCATCCGCGAGGGCGGTCGCACCGTCGGCGCCGGTCGCGTCGTCAAGATCACCAAGTGATCACCGCCGGTCACTGACCGGCACCGCAGCACCCGAGACCCCGTCTCCCGCAAGGGGGGCGGGGTCTCGTGCGTGTCGGACAGGACAAAGCCCGGCCGCCGGATGGTCGCTGGGCGGGAGCTCTCCTCCGGCCTCCGGGTTTGTCCTGTCCGACACGCCGGGAGCGGGTCAACAACCCACGAGGGCCTCGACCGCCCCCCGGAAGGCCGAGGTGTGGGCGTCGACGTCCTCAGGGGTGTGGAGGGGCGAGAAGAGCGACATGTTGTGGAACGGCGCCAGCAGCACGCCGCGGTTGACCGTCCAGAGGTGGAAGAAGGCGTCGAGGTCCTCGTCGACGGCGGCCGCCGCCTCGGCGCCGCCGCGAGGCGGCGGGCAGAACCAGTACTCGGCCCGGCACCCGAGCCGCTGGACGTGCCAGGGGAGGTCGTGCTCGTCGATCACGCCGCGGATGCCGTCGGTGAAGAGCTCGGCGAGCGGGACGGCGACGTCGAAGTCCTCCTGGCGCAGGGCCGTGGAGAGGGTGGCGCGCACGGCCGCCATGGCGAGGGCCGACCCGGACAGCGTTCCGCCCACCCCGGCCACGTCGATGTCGTGGCCCAGCATGGGTCCTTCCAGGCGGGCGGCGACCTCGGCGGTCATCCCGTAGGCGGCCACCGGGATGCCGCCGCCGATGGGCTTGCCGATCACCACGAAGTCGGGATCGAGGTCCCAGGCCGCGGTAGCGCCTCCGGGGCCGGCGCAGATCGTGTGCGTCTCGTCGTTGACCAGCAGGACGCCATGGCGCCGGGTGATCTCGCGGACCCCGGCGAGGTAGCCGTCCTCGGGGAGGACGATGCCGATGTTGGTCAGCGCCGGCTCCATCAGCAGGCAGGCGACGTCGTCCTCGGCCAGTCGGGCCTCGAGCGCGGCGAGATCGTTGAAGGGCACGACGGCGGTGGTCGTCGCCACGTCGACCTGCGGGCCGAGCGCGCCGGGTCGGGCCACGACGCGGTCGCCCGCCCGGCCGTGCTCGAGCACGCCCAGGGTCTCGTCCACCGTGCCGTGGTAGCACCAGTCCATGACCGCGATCCTCGGCCGGCCGGTGAGGTGGCGCGCGAAGCGCAGCACGAACCGGTTGGCGTCGGTCGCCGTCATCGCCATCTGCCACCGGGGGAGCCCGAAGCGACGGCTCAGCTCGGCGGCGACCCAGGTGGCGTCGGTCGAAGGCAGCATCGTGGTGATGCCTCGCTCGGTGCGCTCGCGTACGGCGTCGGCCACCGCCGGCAGGCAGTGGCCGGTCATCGACCCCGTGTCGCCGAGGCACAGGTCGACGTAGGCGATGCCGTCGACATCGGTGAACCCACCACCGTTGGCGGACTCCACGAACAGCGGGAACGACCCAGGCCACCTGGTCATCCAGGGCATCGGCACACCGGCGAGCAGGTGCTCACCGGCCTCCTCGGCGAGCCGGGCCGAGGTGGGGTGCAGGTCGACGAAGCGCTGCTCCTCGGCGGCGTGGAGGGCAGCCAGGCGGGCTCGGTCGATCATGGTCACCGGCTCTCTCACAGCGCGGTGCCGACGTACTTGGTCTCGAGGTACTCCTCGATCCCCTCGAAGCCGCCCTCGCGCCCGAAGCCGGAGTGCTTGACGCCGCCGAAGGGCGCCGCGGGGTTGGAGACGATGCCGGTGTTGACCCCGACCATGCCGAACTCCAGGGCCTCGCTGACGTGCAGCACGCGCGCGTGGTCGCGCGAGAAGAGATAGGCGACCAGGCCGTACTCGGTGTCGTTGGCCCGCTCGATCGCCTCTGCGTCGCTGTCGAAGGTCGTGATCGGTGCGACGGGGCCGAAGATCTCCTCGCGGAACACGCGCGCCGAGTCGGGTACGTCGACCAGCACCGTGGGCGGGTAGAAGTGGCCCGGCCCCTCGGGCACGGTGCCGCCGACCAGGGCCCTCGCCCCGGACGAGACCGCGTCCTCGACCAGCTCGTGCACGCCGGCCCGCGCCTTCGCGGTGATGAGGGGGCCGACGTCGACGCCGTCCGCGGTGCCGTCGCCGACCGTGAGCGCGCCCATCCGTTCGGCCAGGCGGTGCGCGAACTCCTCCGCGACCGACGAGTGGACCAGGAAACGGTTGGCCGAGGTGCAGGCCTCACCGATGTTGCGCATCTTGGCCAGCATCGCTCCGTCGACGGCCGCGTCGAGGTCGGCGTCCCGGAAGACGATGAAGGGGGCATTGCCGCCGAGCTCCATCGAGACCCTCAACAGCTGCTCGGAGGCCTGCGACACCAGCACCTTGCCCACCGCCGTCGAGCCGGTGAAGGTCAGCTTGCGCAGCCGGGGGTCGCGGATGATCGGCTCGCACATGCCGCCGGAGTCCGTGGTGGTGACGACGTTGAGCACGCCCGGCGGGAGCCCGACCTCCTCCATGAGCGCAGCGAGCGCCAGCATGGTGAGCGGTGTCTCGTGGGCCGGCTTGACCACCATCGTGCAGCCGGCGGCGATCGCAGGACCGATCTTGCGGGTGCCCATCGCCAGCGGGAAGTTCCACGGCGTGATCATCAGCGTGGGCCCGACGGGGGCCTTCATCGTGATCAGCCGGGAGCTGCCCGACGGTGCGGCGGAGTAGCGGCCGTGGATCCGGACCGCCTCCTCGGAGAACCACCGGAAGAACTCGGCGCCGTAGGTGACCTCGCCCTTCGCCTCGGCGAGCGTCTTGCCCATCTCCAGCGTCATCAGCCGGGCGAAGTCGTCGGCCCGCTCGGTGAGCAGCTCGAAGGCGCTGCGCAGGATCTCGCCGCGCTTGCGGGGCTCGGTGGCGGCCCAGTCCTTCTGGGCCGCGGCCGCGGCGGCCAGGGCTCGTTCGCCGTCCGCCGGGGTGCCGTCCGCGATGCGGGTGAGCACCCGGTCGTCGGCCGGGTTGCTCACCTCGAAGGTCGCTCCGCCGGAGGCGTCCACCCACTCGCCTCCGATGAGGAGCTGTCGGGGCACGGTCTCGATCACGTCAGCCATGTCAGCAGCCTCTCACTGGGTTCCAGCGACCGCTCGGTCGAAGGCGGCCTCGAAGATGTCGAGCCCCTCGGACAGCAGGTCGTCGTCGATGGAGAGCGGGGGCAGGAAGCGGAACACGTTGCCGAAGGTGCCGCAGGTCAGCGTCACGAGTCCTTCGGCCGAGCACGCCCGGTGGACCGCACCGGCCAGCGCCGGGTCCGGCGTACGTCCCGGGCCGTCGCTCACCAGCTCGACGGCCAGCATCGCGCCGCGCCCGCGGATGTCGCCCACCCGGTCGGGGTGGCGTTCGGCCAGGGCGTGCAGGCGTGGCAGGAAGACCGCCTCGATCTCGCGGGCCCGTCCGGGCAGGTCGAGGTCCTGCATGGTCCCGATGGCAGCCAGCGCGGCCGCGCAGGCCACCGGGTTGCCGCCGTAGGTCCCACCGAGCCCGCCGACGTGGACCGAGTCCATCACCTCGGCACGGCCGGTGACCCCGGCGAGCGGCAGGCCGCCGGCCATCCCCTTGGCCGTGGTCACCAGGTCGGGCACGACGCCCTCGTGGTCGCTCGCGAACCAGTCCCCGGTGCGGGCGAACCCGGTCTGGATCTCGTCGGCGATGAGGAGGATCCCCTGCTCGCGGCACCAGTCGGCGACCCGGGGCAGCCAGCCCGGCGGCGGCACGATGAAGCCGCCCTCGCCCTGGATCGGCTCGATCAGGACGGCGGCGCAGCTCTCCTCGCCGACCTGTCCGTGCACGGTGGCGACGAAGGCGTCGAAGGCCTCGTCGGCGCACGCCTCGGCACCGCCCGGCCAGCGGTAGGGATAGGCCATCGGGGCGCGGTAGATCTCCCCGGCGAAAGGGCCGAACCCCCGCTTGTAAGGCATGTTCTTCGCGGTCAGCGCCATCGTCAGGTTCGTACGACCGTGGTAGGCGTGGTCGAAGACCACGATCGCGTCGCGTCCGGTGTGGTGACGCGCGACCTTGACCGCGTTCTCCACCGCCTCGGCCCCGGAGTTGAAGAGCGCCGAGCGCTTCTCGTGGTCGCCGGGGGTGAGCTCGGCGAGCTTCTCGCAGACCTGGATGTACTCCTCGTAGGGGGTGACCATGAAGCAGGTGTGGGTGAAGTCGGCGACCTGGCGCTGCACCGCCTCGACCACCCTGGGCGACGCGTTGCCGACCGTCGTGACGGCGATGCCGGAGCCGAAGTCGATGAGCTGGTTGCCGTCGACGTCACGGAGGATGCCGCCGCCGGCCTGCTCGACGTAGACCGGCAGCGTGGTTCCGACGCCGGCGGACACTGTGGCCTGCTTGCGCGCCTGGAGCGCCCGCGAGCGCGGGCCCGGGATCTCGGTGGCGAGGATCCTCTCCTGTGAGAGCGTCATGTGCTGGCCTCCGTCCTGTCCTCGATGCCCCAGGCGGATCCGTAGCCCTCGGGCTTGGGTGCGGCGAGCAGGTCGAGGAACGGCTGGGGCGGCAACGCCTCGGGGCCGAGCACACCCGTCCCCGACCAGGTGCCGTCGGAGAGCAGCTCGAGAGCGACCACGGGGTTGATGGCGGTCTGCCACACCACGCACTGGGCGCCGTAGTCGCGCATCGAGTCGGCGTTGTCGACCACGTGGTAGAGGTAGGTGGAGCGGGGCGCGCCGTCCTTGCCGGTGCCCGTGACCCAGACCCCGGCGCACGTCCTGCCCTCCATCCGCGGCCCGATGGTCGCGGGGTCGGGCAGGCAGGCCGCCACCACGTCCCGGGGAGAGACCTGGACGCCCTTGACCGTCACGGTCTCGGTCGAGTCGAGGCCCAGGGTGTGCAGCGTGCGCAGGATGCCGATCATCTCCTCGCCGAGCCCGTACTTGAACGTCACCCGGTCGGCGTCGACCCAGCGGGGCATGAGGACCACCTCCTCGTGCTCGACGTGCACGCACTCCACGGGGCCGATCCCCGCGGGGAAGTCGAAGACCTCGGGTTCGGAGAAGGGCGGCAGGGTGAAGAACCCCGACTCCAGGTCGCCACCGCCCCTCTCCCGCTCCCACACGACAGGCGGGTTGAGGCACTCCTCGATGATCGTCCACATCGAGAAGCCCGGCGCGAAGACCTCGTTGCCGGCGTCGTCGCGAATCACCAGGTTCGCGCCGTCGCGGGTGCCGAGCTCGTCGATGTGGTCGAACAGCTCGTCGGCGGCGTAGCGCGCGAAGACATCGGAGAGCCCGGGCTCGACGCCGATGCCGAGCAGCGCCAGGCGTCCGGCCGACTCCCAGTCGCCGGCCTGTGCGAACTGCTCGTCGCCGAGCTTGACCCCGACCTTCTCGAACGGCGCATCCGGGTGGCGCACCGACAGGCTCATCGCCATGTCCAGGTAGTCCGCGCCGGCCGCGAGGGCTCCGGTGAAGATCGGCATCACGAACCGCGGGTCGACGGCGTTGAACACGTGCGTGGCCCGCACCTCGCGGGCCAACCTGCTCACCGCGTCGGCGTCGGAGGCGTCCACCTGGGCCGCGGAGAACCGGTCGTCGCCCGCCCGGCGCCCGGTCGCTGCTGCCGCTGTGCGCTGCGCCCGCTCGAGGTCGTAGTCGGCCACCACCCACGCCTCGAAGAAGTCGCGCTCGACGGCGATCCGGGCGGCGGCGTCACCGACGCCTCCGGCTCCGACCATCAGCACACGCATCGGACCTGGCCCTGGTTCAGGCATGTCACTCCTCGCACTCATTCCTTGAGCTTGGACGCCCGGATCGAGCTCACGAGCTGTGCGCCGATGACGAGCAGGACGGCGATCACGAACATCGAGAAGCCGATGACGTTGGCCTCGGCAGGGATGCCGCGGCGCGAGGCGACGTAGACGAACTTGGGGAACGTGGACTCGTTGCCGGAGACGAAGTTGGTGATGATGAAGTCGTCGAAGGACAGCGAGAAGGCGAGCATCGCGGCCCCGGCGATGCCCGGCAGGATCAACGGGAAGGTGACCTTCCAGAAGGTCTGCATCGGACTCGCATAGAGGTCCTGGGCGGCCTCCTCGATCCGTGGGTCGAGGGACTGGATGCGGGCCCGGACCGTCACGACCACGAAGCTCAGCGAGAACATGATGTGAGCGAAGACGATCGTCGTGAAGCCGAGGTTGAGGCCGAGGTCGGAGAAGCCCTGCACGAAGATCGTCAGGAGCGCGGCCCCCATCACGATCTCGGGAGTGGCCATCGGCACGAAGATCAGCACGTTGGTGGCTGCCTTGCCGCGGAAGCGGTAGCGGACCATCGCCAGGGCCATCATCGTGCCGAGGACCGTGGCCACGATTGTCGAGATCGCGCCGACCTGGAGCGAGGTGACGAGGGACTCGCAGACACCCGACACGCGGCAGGGGTCCTGCCAGTGCCGCCAGGTGAAGCCCTGCCACACGATGTTGGTCTTGCCGTGGTCGTTGAAGGAGAAGGCGAACGTGTAGGCGACGGGCAGGAACAGGTAGAGGAGCACCAGGATCGCGGCCAGGATCGCGAAGTGGTTGGCCAGCCAGAGCTGGGCACGCTTGGCGGCGGAGGGCCGGTAGGCGGTCGAGGCGGCGGCCGGAGTGCGGGACGAGGTCGTCATCGTGGTCTCCTCACACCAGCTCGTCGGTGCCGAAGCGGCGGACGTAGGCGAAGACCATGACCAGGATCGCGGCCATGAGCGTGAACGACAGGGCCGCCGCCACCGGGTACCCGCCGGGGACGGCGAGGAACTGGTCGTTGATGACGTTGCCCACCATCTTCCCGCGTTGCGGGCCGAGCAGCTCCATGTTGACGAAGTCGCCGGCCGCCGGGATGAAGGTCAGCAGCGTCCCGGCCAGCACGCCCGGCATCGACATCGGCAGCGTCACCGTGCGGAAGGTCGTGAACCCGTTGGCGTAGAGGTCGCCACCCGCCTCGATCACGCGTGGGTCCGCGCGCTCGAGCGAGGCGTAGATCGGGAGCACCATGAACGGCAGGAAGTTGTAGGTCAGGCCGGCGATCACCGCCACCGGGGTGTTGATGATCTGGCCACCGGGCAGCAGGTGCAGGAAGTTCAGGACGCCGGCCACCCAGCCCTCGTCAGCCAGGATCTGCGACCACGCGAAGGTGCGCAGGATGAAGGAGGTGAAGAAGGGCGCGATGACGCTGATCATCATCAGGTTGCGCCACCGACCGGCCTTGAACGCCATCGCGTAGGCCAACGGGTAGGCCACGGCGAAGGCCAGGAGGGTGGCCAGGCCGGCGTAGAGGAAGGACCGCGCGAAGTGCGGCGCATAGTCGGTCAGCGCGCTGGCGTAGTTGGCGAAGTTGAGGTCGCGGTAGTAGTAGCCCGGGTAGCCCGGGTAGCGACTCTGCAGGCTGACCGAGGCGAGCTGCACGAGGGGCAGGATGAAGAAGACGCCGAGCCAGAGCGCGCCCGGGAGCAGCAGCAGGTACGCCGTCCAGCTTCTCTTCGTGGTCTCGGGGGCGGGGGGCACCGGGTGCACCGCGGGGTCGCCGGCCACGTGGGCGAGAGCCGTCATGATGCGTCCGCAGGCACACCGAAGGCGTGCCCGGGGTTCCATGTCAGCCAGACCTCGTCACCGGGGCGCAGGTCGAGAGGGTCGACGTCGAGGTTCTGCTCGTAGCAGCTCCACGTGGTGCCGCTCGGCATGTCGACGAGGTAGCTGGTGGCGACGCCGAGGAACGACACGTCGCGCACCACACCGCGTACGTCGTTGCCAGCGCCGTCGGGCTGCTTGCGCGAGACCGTGACCTTTTCCGGGCGTACGCCGAACAGCACGTCGCCGTCGTGCACCTGCGAGCGGGACTTGAGGATCTTCACCGGCGTGCCGAGGACGTCGGCGACGATGTGGTCGCCGTCGGTGTCCTTGATGGTGCCGACTCCGGTGTTGGCCTGCCCGAGGAAGTTGGCGACGAACTTCGTGCGCGGCAGGTCGTAGAGCGCGGCCGGCGCGCCGAGCTGCTCGATGTGGCCCTTGTTCATCACCGCGACGGTGTCGGCCATGGTCATGGCCTCTTCCTGGTCGTGGGTGACGTGGATGAACGTGAGCCCCACCTCGGTCTGGATGCGCTTGAGCTCGACCTGCATCTCGCGGCGCAGCTTGAGGTCGAGCGCGCCGAGGGGCTCGTCGAGCAGCAGGACCTCGGGGTGGTTGACCAGAGCGCGGGCCAGGGCGACGCGCTGCTGCTGGCCACCCGAGAGCTGGGCCGGCTTGCGCGCGGCGAAGGACGTCATCTGCACCAGCTCGAGCGCGTCGTCGGTCCGCTTGACCGCGTCGGCGGCCTTGCGGCGCTTGGGCCCGAACGAGACGTTGTCGCGGATCGTCAGGTGGGGGAACAGCGCGTAGGACTGGAAGACCGTGTTCACCGGTCGCTCGTAGGGCCTCGAGCCGGTCAGGTCGGTGTCTCCGATGAGCACCCGGCCGGCGGTGGGCTGATCGAGCCCGGCGATCATCCGCAGGGTGGTGGTCTTGCCGCAGCCCGATGGGCCCAGCAGGGCGAAGAAGGAGCCTCGGGGGACTTCCAGGTCGATGTCGTCGACCGCGACGAAGTCACCGAAGGTCTTGGTCACGCTCTCGAGCCTGAGGTCGCCGCGCGCCTCGCGGAATCCGGCCATGTCAGTTCCCCATCACCTTCGTGGACCACAGGTCGGCGAACTCGATGTCTTCCTCGGCATCGAGCACCCGGAACTGCTGGATGTTGTTCTTCGAGATGAACTCGGCGGTGGGGAAGATCCAGGGGCTCTCGGCCAGCTCGGGATCGATCTTCTCCATCTCGGCCTGCGCGCCCTCCACGGGACACACGTAGTTGACCCAGGCGGCCACCTCGGCGGCGACGGCCGGGTCGTAGTAGTAGTCCATGAGCTGCTGGGCGTTGCTACGGTGCGTCGAGGTGATCGGCACCATCATGTTGTCCGACCAGAGCGTGCCGCCGGACTCCGGGATGGTGAACGTCCAGGCGGGGTCCTCGGTGTCGTAGGCCAGGACGAAGATGTCGCCGCTCCACGTGATGCCGGCCACCGCGTTGCCGCTCGTGAGGTCCTCCATGTAGGAGTTGCCCTTGACCTTGCGGATGTAGCCGTCCTCGATCTTCTGCTCGATGTAGTCCAGGGCGGCCTCGAACTCCTGCTTGCCCCAGTCGCTCTCGATGTCGACGCCCTGCGCCTGCATGACCAGACCGGCGGTGTCGCGGAACTCCGAGAGCACCACGACCCGGCCCTTGAGGTCGTCGGTCCAGAGGTCGTCGAGCGTCTTCAGCTCGCGACCCACCTTCTTCCGGTTGTAGCCGATCCCGGCGAAGCCGCTCTGCCACGTGATCGAGTGCGTCCGGCCCGGATCGAAGGAGACGTCCTTGAGCGGCTGCAGGAGGTTGTTGACCACGTTGGGCATCTGGATCAGCTCCAACGGCTGGACCAGCTGGTCGCGGATGATGCGGCTCGTCATCCAGTCCGTGAGCGTGATGATGTCGCGGTCGATGCTCTGTCCGGCCCGCAGCTGCGGGCCGATCTTGGCGTAGTAGGAGTCGTTGTCGTCGACGTCCTCGCTGTAGCTGACCTCGATGCCCGACTGCTTCATGAACGCCTCGAGCGTCGGCGACTTCGTCTCCTTGCCGTTCATGTCGAGGTAGGCCGTCCAGTTGGCCCACTTGAGGATCTTCTCCGAGGCCGAGACGTCCTTCGGGAGGACGAGGCTCGCCGCTCCGCCGGAGGGCGGAGGGGGCGGCGCGCACCCTGAGAGGGCGAGTCCGGCGCCCGCCGCCACGCCGGTCCCCAGGAGCGCGCGGCGGCTCAGGCCGCCGGTGGCCGCTGCGGTCAGGGCCGCGGCCGGGGGAGACAGGTGGCGCCGGGATCGGCGTGGGATCGGTGTCATCAGTGAAAGTCCTCCGCTTGGCCCCGAGTTGCTCTGGTCTGGTGCGTGGCCCGTGAGCTCAGCTCTCGATGTTGGCCATGACGTGCTTGATGCGGGTGTAGTCCTCGAAGCCGTACATCGACAGGTCCTTGCCGTAGCCGGACTTCTTGTAGCCCCCGTGCGGCATCTCCGCCACGAGCGGGATGTGGGTGTTGATCCAGACGCAGCCGAAGTCGAGGGCTCTCGACATGCGCATCGCGCGGCCGAAGTCCTTCGTCCAGACCGATGACGCGAGCCCGTAGTCGACGCCGTTGGCCCAGCGGATCGCCTCGGCCTCGTCGGTGAAGCGCTGCACGGTGATGACGGGACCGAAGATCTCGTTCTGGATCGCGTCGTCGTCCTGCAGGAGCCCCGACAGGACCGTTGGTTCCAGGTAGAAGCCGTCGCCGAGGTCCGTACGCCGGTTGCCGCCGGCCGAGACCGTCGCGTGCGAGGGCACGTTCTCGATGAAGCCGCTGACCCGGGCCAGCTGCTGGGCGTTGTTCACCGGGCCGAAGAGCGCGTCCTCGTCGTCAGGACGCCCGACCGGGGCGGAGCTCCTGGCGTAGTCGGACAGGGCCGCGACGAAGTCGTCGTGGATGCCCGGTGCGGCCAGGACACGGGTGGCGGCGGTGCAGTCCTGGCCCGCGTTGAAGTAACCGGCGATGGCGATGCCCTCCACCGCGGCCTCGATGTCGGCGTCGTCGAAGACGACGACGGGTGCCTTGCCGCCGAGCTCGAGGTGGACCCGCTTGATCTGCGGGGCCGCGCTCGCGGCGACCTCGGCGCCGGCGCGGACCGACCCGGTGATCGCGACCATGCTCGGGGTGGGGTGCTCCACGAGGAGCCGCCCGGTCTCGCGGTCGCCCGTGACGACGTTGAGCGTCCCGGCGGGCAGGAACTCGGAGGCGATCTCGGCCAGGCGGAGCGTGCTCTCGGGGGTCGTGTCGCTCGGCTTGAGGACGACGGTGTTGCCGGCCGCGAGCGCAGGGCCGATCTTCCACACGGCCATGAGAAGCGGGTAGTTCCAGGGGGTGACCTGGCCGACGACCCCGATCGGCTCCCGGCGGACCCACGAGGTGTGCCCCGCCATGTACTCGCCGGCGGCCCTGCCCTCGAGGACGCGCGCCGCGCCGGCGAAGAACCGGAGCTGGTCGACCATCGGGGGGATCTCCTCGCTCGCGGTGAGCGCCTTGATCTTCCCGGTGTTCGCGGACTCGAGGTCGATGAGCTCGTCCGCGTGCGCCTCGATCGCGTCGGCGAACTTCAGCAGCGCCTGCTGGCGCTCGCTGGGCGTCGTACGGCCCCACTCGCCGAACGCCCGGTCCGCCGCCTCGTAGGCCGCGTCCACCTCCTCCGCGCCGCTGAGCGGGGCGTGGGCCACGACCTGTCCGGTCGCCGGGTCGACGATGTCACTGACGGCGTCGACACCTGCTTCGACGAAGGCGCCGCCGATGAAGTTGCGCAGCGTGCGTGGGCTGGTCACGTAGGTCCTCCCGGTCGGGTGCGGTGTAGGGAGACTAGGACGGAAGACTGACCGATTGCCATAGTGAACGGCAAAGAATGTGCGGTAAGCGCAGAATCAGTCGCACGAAAACGTGGATTCCACGCCCAACGGCTTGCGATTGCTCGTCCGACCCAGCACCATGTCCCCCATGGAGCGAAGCGAGTACGCGCATGAGTGAGCGCCGCGAGGGAGTCATCCAGCACAGCGTGACCTGTGCCTCGTGCGCGCTCGGAGCGAAGCGAGTACGTGCATGAGTGAGGGACCCGCCAAGCTCGACGCCACGGCCAAGCGCATCATCGAGCTCCTCCAGGAGGACGGCCGGATCTCGTACGCCGCGATCGCGAAGGCGGTCGGCCTCTCCGAGGCTGCGGCGCGCGCCCGGGTCCAGAAGCTCCTCGACTCCGAGATCATGCAGGTCGTCGCGGTCACCGATCCCACCCAGGTCGGGTTCACCCGACAGGCGATGATCGGCGTGCGCACCGAAGGCGATCCGCTGAAGGTGGGGGACCGGCTCGCAGAGCTGACCGAGGTCGACTACGTCGTCACGACGGCCGGCAGCTTCGACCTCCTGGTCGAAGTGGTGTGCGAGGACGATCCCCACCTGCTCGACGTCATCCGTCAAGTCCGTGAGCTCGAGGGCGTGGTCTCCTCGGAGACGTTCGTCTACCTCAAGCTCAACAAGCAACACTACAACTGGGGAACCCGATGAGCCTCCCGTCCTTCGAGGGTGAATCCTTCGACTACCAGACTGCCGGGCGCGACCACCTCTGGCTGCACTTCACCCGGCACTCGACCTACGAGAACGGCGGCGAGATGCCGCTGATCGTCAAGGGCGAGGGTCACAAGATCTGGGACAGCCACGGCCGCGAGTACATCGACGGCCTCGCGGGTCTGTTCGTGGTCCAGGTCGGCCACGGCCGCGAGGAGCTGGCCGAGGCAGCCGCCAAGCAGGCGAAGGAGCTCGCCTTCTTCCCGCTGTGGTCCTTCGCCCACCCGCGGGCCGTCGAGCTCGCCGACCGGGTCGCCGCGATGGCGCCGGGCGACCTCAACCGTGTGTTCTTCACCACCGGCGGGGGAGAGGCGGTCGAGTCGGCATGGAAGCTGGCGAAGCAGTACTTCAAGCTCACCGGCAGACCAGGTAAGCACAAGGTCATCTCCCGGGCCGTGGCCTACCACGGCACGCCGCAGGGCGCGCTGTCCATCACGGGCATCCCGCCGCTGAAGGAGATGTTCGAACCGCTGGTCCCGGGGGCCCACAAGGTGCCGAACACCAACTTCTACCGTCGTCCCGACTACCTGGGTGACGACGAGAAGGCGTTCGGCCGCTGGGCCGCCGACCGGATCGCCGAGGCCATCGAGTTCGAGGGCCCCGACACCGTCGCCGCCGTGTTCCTCGAGCCGGTGCAGAACGCCGGTGGGTGCTTCCCGCCCCCGCCCGGGTACTTCGAGCGGGTCCGCGAGATCTGTGACGAGTACGACGTCCTGCTGGTCTCGGACGAGGTCATCTGTGCCTTCGGCCGGGTGGGGGAGATGTTCGGAGCGACCGAGTTCGGCTACCAGCCCGACATCATCACCTGCGCGAAGGGCATGACCTCGGGCTACTCGCCCATCGGTGCGATGATCGCGAGCGATCGGCTCTTCGAGCCCTTCAAGAGCGGCACGAACGCCTACGCCCACGGCTACACCTTCGGCGGACACCCCGTCTCCTCGGCCGTGGCGCTGGCCAACCTCGACGTCTTCGAGCGGGAGGGACTGGTCGGCCACGTCCAGCAGAACG
Source organism: uncultured Actinomycetota bacterium (assembly GCA_963843815.1). Classification (GTDB taxonomy): domain Bacteria; phylum Actinomycetota; class Actinomycetes; order Propionibacteriales; family Nocardioidaceae; genus Nocardioides. Next base: position 826,688 of record CAWJLX010000010.1, read on the forward strand.
CCCCCGCCTTCCGGTCGACGCTCGAGAAGCTGCTGGACATCCCGATCGTGGGGGACGTCCGGGGACACGGCTACTTCTACGGCATCGAGCTGGTCAAGGATCGCGAGACCAAGGAGACGTTCAACGACGCCGAGTCCGAGCGGCTCCTGCGCGGCTATCTCTCGGGAGCGCTGTGGGAGGCCGGCCTCTACTGCCGTGCCGACGACCGGGGCGACCCGGTCATCCAGCTCGCGCCGCCGCTGATCATCGGTCAGCCGGAGTTCGACGACATCGAGCAGCGCCTGCGCTCGGTGCTGACGGGGGCGCTCGCCCACCTCTAGGAGCTGGCGGCCCCGGCCGGCGCCGCAGATGTGCGTCCGGCCCCGGTGGCCGGGGAGGATGTGCGGGTGAACGACGCACCACGCCCCGCCCGCCCGCACCACAAGCTCACCGAGGACGGGCGTCGCATGCGCGAGGTGCTGTCGTACTCGCGTCGGGGCAGCCGGTTCACCCCCCGGCAGGCCGAGGCGTGGGCGGCGCACCAGGCCGAGTGGGTGATCCCGGACGACGCGGTGGACCGTCCCGGCTTCTCCGTGCTCGAGCGCTTCGGACGTGAGGCGCCCCTGATCGTGGAGATCGGCTCCGGCATCGGCGAGGCGACGGCCGTCCTCGCCGCGGCCCGTCCCGACCACAACGTCCTCGCGCTCGAGGTCTGGCTGCCCGGGGTGGCCGACTCGCTGCGGCGAGTGGCCGAGGCGGGCGCCGACAACGTCCGCTTCTGCTCGGTCGATGCCGTGTGGTCGCTCGAGCACCTGCTGGCGCCGGCGAGCATCGCCGAGCTGTGGACGTTCTTCCCGGACCCGTGGCGCAAGACCAAGCACCACAAACGGCGCCTGGTCAACCGCGCCAACGCCGCCCTCGCCGCATCCCGGCTCGAGCCCGGTGGTGCCTGGCGGCTGGCTACGGACTGGGCCGACTACGCCGATCAGATGCGCGAGGTGCTCGACGCCGAACCTGCCCTCGACGGCGGCCGGGTCGAGCGCTGGGCTGAGCGTCCCGTGACGCGTTTCGAGCGCAAGGGTGTCGAGGCGGGGCGTGACATCGCCGACTTCCTCTACCGCCGGTCGGGGGGCGGGCCCAGGAGGTCGAGCTCCTCGTCGACGTAGGGGTCGTGCTCGCCGAGGGCATCGAGCTCGACCTTGAGGGCGAGCTGCATCTCGCGCGCACGGTCGATGACACCGAGGTTGCGTAGCGACCACGCCACCATCCAGCGCGCGACGCGCGTACGGGCAGGGTCCCCGATCCGCTCGCACGCCTCAAGCGCGTCCTCGAAGGCCGCCAGCGCCCTCGTGTGGTCCCCCGAGTCCGCGTGCGCCATGCCGATGTTGTTGAGCAGGGAGGCGTCCCAGTCGCGGGCGGCCGGGTCGGATGCCGCCCTCGCCCACACCAGCGCGGCACGGTGCGCCTCGAGTCGATCCGCGGGGTCGGCCACGAGCGCGACCATGTGGAGGGCGTCCACGTGCAGCTCCTCGAGGCCGGCCCGGTGTGCCTCCGTGGCGGCACTCTCGAACAGGGGCCGAGCGTCGTCCGGGGCGCCGGCCGAGCGCAGCAGCCTGCCCCGCTCGAGCGCGAGGCGTACGCGCGACTCGGGGTCGTCGACGGTCAGCCCGTCGAGGACGGCGTGGCCCTCGGCGTACTTCCCCTGCAGCCCCAGGGCGCGTGCCACCTGGGTCCGGGCGTGCGTTGCCTGCGGCTCCTGCGACGCAGACGCGAGCGTGCGCAGGCGGAGTTCGCTGCCCTGCGGGTCGGTGAAGTCCCAGAGGTCACGCGAGTCGGCTGCCATGACGGGAGCGTAGGATGGATGCACCGCGACAGGCACGACGTAGCCCGCTTTCTTGCGATTTGGCGTGGGCGTGCCGAGTCTGTCAAGATGTTCTGGTTGCTCCGGCGGGTCGCCGGGGTGCGGCACACCTTGACTTCTGAATCGCGTTTCCTTGATCGAAACAGTCGTCTGTGTGCACCGCACCGGATCAGGACATCTTGATCGGAGACCCGACCAGATCCGACAACCGTCGGGTGCCACCCAGAGCTACACCGCCTCCCATTGGGGATGTGTCACGAGTAACTAGCGCGACACGCCCGACCGCGGGGGTCGGAGGGTGGAGGAGAAACAGGCGGTGCAGGCCCACCAGGGGTCGAGTGCCGAAATCAGACCAGGCGTACGAGATCGAAGAGGACGAGAGAGACCTATGGCGGGACAGAAGATCCGCATCAGGCTCAAGGCCTATGACCACGAGGTGATCGACACCTCGGCGCGGAAGATCGTGGACACCGTTACCCGTACGGGTGCGAAGGTCGCAGGCCCTGTGCCGCTGCCGACCGAGAAGAACGTGTACTGCGTGATCCGGTCGCCCCACAAGTACAAGGATTCCCGCGAGCACTTCGAGATGCGCACCCACAAGCGCCTGATCGACATCATCGACCCGACGCCGAAGACCGTCGACTCGCTGATGCGTCTCGACCTGCCTGCTGGTGTCGACATCGAGATCAAGCTCTGAGGCGCGACATGTCCAACACTTTTGAACGCAATGTGAAGGGACTGCTGGGCACCAAGCTCGGCATGACCCAGCTCTGGGACGACAACAACAAGGTCGTCCCCGTGACCGTCATCTCCGCGAGCACCAACGTGGTGACCCAGGTCCGCCAGCCCGAGGTGGACGGCTACAACGCCATCCAGGTCGGTTTCGGTGAGATCGAGGCCCGCAAGGTCAACTCCCCGGACGCCGGTCACTTCACCAAGGCCGGGGTCACCCCGCGTCGTCACGTGGCCGAGATCCGCACCGCGGACGCGGCCTCCTACACCGTGGGCCAGGAGCTCAGCGTCGACACCTTCGCCGCCGGCGAGGAGATCGACGTCACCGGCACCAGCAAGGGCAAGGGTTTCGCCGGTGTCATGAAGCGTCACGGCTTCCACGGTGTCTCCGCCTCGCACGGTGCCCACCGCAACCACCGCAAGCCTGGTTCGATCGGCGCCTGCGCCACGCCGGGTCGCGTGTTCAAGGGCACCCGCATGGCGGGCCGTATGGGCAACGACACGGTGACCACCCAGAACCTGACGGTGCACGCCGTCGACGCCGAGAAGGGCCTCATCCTCCTCAAGGGTGCCGTCCCCGGTCCCCGTGGTGGCCTCGTGGTCATCCGCTCGGCCGCCAAGAAGACGCAGGAGGTCTGAGCATGGCTGTCAAGACCATCAAGGTGGATCTCCCCGCCGAGATCTTCGACGTCGAGGTCAACATCCCGTTGATCCACCAGGTCGTCGTCGCGCAGCAGGCTGCTGCTCGTCAGGGCACGCACGCCACCAAGACCCGCGCCGACGTGCGCGGCGGTGGCCGCAAGCCCCACAAGCAGAAGGGCACCGGCCGCGCCCGCCAGGGCTCGACCCGCGCGCCGCAGTTCGCCGGTGGTGGCATCGTGCACGGCCCGCAGCCGCGCAACTACGACCAGCGCACCCCCAAGAAGATGAAGGCCGCCGCCCTGCGCGGTGCCCTCTCCGACCGGGCCCGCAACGACCGCGTCCACGTCGTCGACGCCCTGGTGTCGGGCGACAAGCCCTCCACCAAGGCTGCGCTGTCCGCTCTGGTGTCGCTGACCGACCGCGTGGGCTACCTCGTGGTGCTCGAGCGCTCCGACGCGATCACCTGGCTCTCGCTGCGCAACGCGCCCGAGGTCCACATCGTCGCCGTCGACCAGCTCAACACCTACGACGTGCTCAACGCCGACGACGTGGTGTTCACCCAGGGCGCCTACGACGTCTTCGTGGGTGGCTCCTCTGCCCCCGCGACGACCGAGAAGCCGGCCAAGGCCGAGAAGTCCGCGGCTGCGACCCAGGTCAAGCCGCTCGCCGACGTCCCGGTGGCCGACGAGGCCGCCGCCGTCGAGGCGCCGGCCCTGCCCAAGGGTGCCAAGGCTCCGCTGAAGAGCGGCAACGCGCCCAAGGGCTACGAGGTCAAGGGCAACGCCGACTCCGGCCTCTACCACGAGCCCGACGGCCAGTGGTACGACGCCACCGAGGCCGAGTTCTGGTTCAAGAGCGCCGAGGACGCCGAGGCCGCTGGCTTCACGCGCGCCGGTGGCGGAAGCGCCAAGGAGGACGACAAGTGAGCACGCTGCACAAGGACCACCGCGACGTCCTGATCGCCCCGGTCGTGTCGGAGAAGAGCTACGGCCTGCTCGACGCCAACAAGTACACCTTCATCGTCCACCCGGATGCCAACAAGACCGAGATCAAGATCGCGGTCGAGAAGGTCTTCGACGTCAAGGTCACCTCGGTGAACACGATCAACCGCCAGGGCAAGACGCGCCGCACCAAGTACGGCCTGGGCAAGCGCCCCAACACCAAGCGCGCGATCGTCAGCCTCGCCGAGGGTCACCGCATCGACATCTTCGGAGGTCCGGTCTCCTGACCGGGCTCCTGACTAGGAACTGATATGGCTATCCGCAAGTACAAGCCGACCACCCCGGGCCGTCGTGGCTCCTCGGTGGCCGACTTCGTCGAGATCACCCGGACCACGCCCGAGAAGTCGTTGACGCGTCCGCTGCCCAAGAACGGCGGCCGCAACAACCAGGGCCGCATCACCACCCGTCACAAGGGTGGCGGTCACAAGCGCGCCTACCGCATCATCGACTTCCGTCGCTACGACAAGGACGGCGTGCCGGCCAAGGTCGCTCACATCGAGTACGACCCCAACCGCACCGCCCGCATCGCGCTGCTCCACTACGCCGATGGCGAGAAGCGCTACATCGTGGCCCCCAAGGGCCTCGAGCAGGGCACTGCCGTGGAGTCCGGCCCCAACGCCGACATCAAGCCCGGCAACAACCTGCCGCTGCGCAACATCCCGGTCGGTTCGACCATCCACTGCGTGGAGCTCCGTCCGGGCGGTGGCGCCAAGATCGCCCGCTCAGCCGGCAACTCCGCCCAGCTGGTGGCCCGCGAGGGAAGCCGCGCGACGCTGCGCATGCCTTCGGGCGAGATGCGGTTCGTCGACGTGCGGTGCCGCGCGACCATCGGCGAGGTCGGCAACGCCGAGCAGTCCAACATCAACTGGGGCAAGGCCGGTCGCATGCGCTGGAAGGGCGTTCGCCCGACCGTCCGCGGTGTCGTCATGAACCCGGTCGACCACCCGCACGGTGGTGGTGAGGGCAAGACGTCCGGTGGTCGCCACCCCGTCTCCCCCTGGGGCAAGCCCGAGGGCCGTACGCGCAAGCGCAAGGCCAGCGACTCCCAGATCATCCGTCGTCGCAAGTCCGGCAAGGGTAGGAAGTAACCGACATGCCTCGTAGCCTGAAGAAGGGCCCCTTCATCGACGACCACCTTCAGAAGAAGGTGGACGCCGAGAACGAGAAGGGCAGCCACAACGTCATCAAGACCTGGTCGCGCCGGTCGATGATCGTGCCCGACATGATCGGTCACACCATCGCCGTCCACGACGGTCGCAAGCACGTCCCCGTCTTCGTGACCGACTCCATGGTCGGCCACAAGCTCGGGGAGTTCGCCCCCACCCGCACCTACCGCGGGCACGTCAAGGAAGACCGGAAGGGACGCCGTCGATGAGCACCACCGAACGCAGCCGCACCAGTGCGCGCCGCGAGTCGCTGCTCGGCGACCAGCCGGGCGCCTACGCCAGCGCACGCTACGTGCGGATCACCCCGATGAAGGCCCGCCGTGTCGTCGACATGGTCCGTGGCCTCCAGGTCGACGAGGCCCTGACCCTGCTGCAGTTCGCGCCGCAGGCAGCCTCCGAGACCGTCTACAAGGTGCTGGAGAGCGCCGTCGCCAACGCGGAGACCACCGAGGGGCTCACCCGGGCCGACCTCGTGCTCTCCGTGGCCATGGTCGACGAGGGCCCGACGATGAAGCGTTGGCGTCCGCGTGCCCAGGGTCGTGCGACCCGCATCAACAAGCGCACCAGCCACATCACCCTCGTGGTGCAGCCGGCCGACGCGCTGACCAACGTCAAGCGTGGCAAGAACGGCCGCGTCATCACGAACGGAAGGGGTGCCTGATGGGCCAGAAGATCAACCCGAACGGCTTCCGCCTCGGCATCTCCACCGACCACAAGAGCCGTTGGTACGCCGACAAGCTCTACAAGGCCTACGTCGGTGAGGACGTGGCGATCCGCAAGCTGCTCTCCAAGGGCATGGAGCGGGCCGGCATCTCCAAGGTCGAGATCGAGCGCACCCGCGACCGCGTCCGGGTGGACATCCACACCGCGCGTCCCGGCATCGTCATCGGTCGCCGCGGCGCCGAGGCGGACCGCATCCGCGGCGAGCTCGAGAAGCTCACCGGCAAGCAGGTCCAGCTGAACATCCTCGAGGTCAAGAACCCCGAGATCGATGCCCAGCTGGTCGCCCAGGGAGTTGCCGAGCAGCTCTCGGGTCGTGTGCAGTTCCGTCGCGCCATGCGCAAGGCGATGCAGACCTCGATGCGCTCGGGTGCCAAAGGCATCCGGATCCAGTGCTCGGGTCGTCTCAACGGCGCCGAGATGTCGCGTACGGAGTTCTACCGCGAGGGCCGCGTGCCCCTGCACACCCTCCGCGCCGACATCGACTACGGCTTCTACGAGGCCAAGACCACCTTCGGTCGCATCGGCGTCAAGGTCTGGATCTACAAGGGCGAGGTCGCCGGCACCCGTGCCGAGCGCCAGGCCCAGCAGGCCGCCCGTGCCGGTGCCCCCGGTCGCGGTGGCCGTCCCACCACCCGTGGCGCCGACCGCCCGAGCCGTGGCTCGCGCGGTGACCGCGCTCCTCGCACCGAGTCCACCGAGGCCCCGGCGGCACCTGCTGCTGCCGCCGCCGAGGCGGCCCCGAGCGCCGGACAGGAGGCCTGACCTCATGTTGATGCCCCGTCGCGTCAAGCACCGCAAGCAGCACCACCCCAAGCGCCGAGGCGCTGCGAAGGGCGGCACCACGCTGGCCTTCGGCGAGTTCGGGATCCAGGCTGTCGAGGGTCACTACGTGACCAACCGGCAGATCGAGTCGGCCCGTATCGCGATGACCCGTCACATCAAGCGTGGTGGAAAGGTCTGGATCAACATCTACCCGGACCGCCCGCTGACCAAGAAGCCTGCCGAGACCCGCATGGGTTCCGGTAAGGGTTCCCCCGAGTGGTGGGTTGCCAACGTCAAGCCCGGCCGCGTCATGTTCGAACTGTCCGGTGTCGACGAGGTGACTGCTCGTGAGGCCATGCGCCGCGCGATGCACAAGCTTCCGATGAAGTGCCGGTTCATCTCCCGAGAGGCCGGTGAATTCTGATGGCTACCAAGCTGATCGCCCACGAGCTCGACGAGCTCAACGCCACCGACCTGGAGGCGAAGCTGCGCGAGGCCAAGGAGGAGCTTTTCAACCTCCGGTTCCAGGCGGCCACCGGCCAGCTGGACAGCCACGGCCGACTCCGCGTGGTCAAGAAGGACATCGCCCGCATCTACACCGTGCTGCGCGAGCGTGAGCTCGGCATCCGCACCACCCCGGGCGCGAACAACGAAGAGGCGAAGGCATGAGCGAGAACACTGCGACCCAGACCACCGGCGAGCGCAAGCAGCGCAAGGTCCGTGAGGGCCTCGTCGTGAGCGACAAGATGGACAAGACCATCGTCGTCGCTGTCGAGGACCGCGTGAAGCACGCGCTCTACGGCAAGGTCCTGCGCAAGACGTCCCGCCTGAAGGCGCACGACGAGACCAACGAGTGCGGCGTCGGCGACCGGGTCCTGATCATGGAGACCCGTCCGCTGTCCGCCACCAAGCGCTGGCGCCTCGTCGAGGTACTCGAAAAGGCCAAGTGAGCCGCCGGTGAGGTGAGCCCCGCTCGCCCCACCCGGCACCGCACGACACAGAACCCCACCAGTTCGGCCAGGCTCCCGCCCCACGAGGGTGTGAGAACCAGCTCGACAACCAGGAGAAACCAATGATCCAGCAGGAGTCGCGACTCAAGGTCGCCGACAACACCGGTGCGAAGGAAATCCTCTGCATCCGTGTTCTCGGTGGCTCTGGGCGTCGCTACGCCGGCATCGGTGACGTCATCGTCGCCACCGTCAAGGACGCGATCCCCGGTGGCAACGTCAAGAAGGGCGACGTCGTCAAGGCCGTGGTCGTACGCACCGTCAAGGAGCGTCGCCGCGCCGACGGTTCCTACATCCGCTTCGACGAGAACGCCGCCGTCATCCTCAAGAACGACGGTGAGCCCCGAGGTACGCGCATCTTCGGCCCCGTCGGCCGCGAACTGCGCGAGAAGCGCTTCATGAAGATCATCTCGCTCGCCCCGGAGGTGTTGTGAGAGATGGGTAAGCACATGAACATCAAGAAGGGCGACACCGTCAAGGTGATCGCTGGCAAGGACAAGGGTGCCCAGGGCAAGGTCATCTCGGTGCTCCGTGAGGAGGACCGGGTGATCGTCGAGGGGGTCAACCTCATCAAGCGCCACACCAAGTCCGTTCAGCAGACCGGCACGACCGGCGGCATCATCACCCGCGAGGCGCCCATCCACGTCTCCAACGTGATGCTCGTCGAGGGTGACGGCGTCACCCGTGTCAGCTTCCGCCGCGACGAGGTCACCAAGCGTCGTCCCGACGGCTCGACCTACGCCGCCAGCCGCTCGGTCCGCGTTTCCCGCAAGACCGGCAAGGAGATCTGAGATGACCCAGTCCACCTCGGAGACCACCTCCACGAACACTGAGATCCCCCGTCTCAAGGCGCGCTACCGCGAGGAGATCCTCCCCGCGCTGCGCACCGAGTTCGACATCGCCAACGTCATGCAGGTTCCCGGCCTGACCAAGATCGTGGTCAACATGGGTGTCGGCGAGGCTGCTCGCGACTCCAAGCTGATCGAGGGCGCCATCCGCGACCTCACCGCGATCACCGGCCAGAAGCCGGCCGTCACGAAGGCCCGCAAGTCCATCGCCCAGTTCAAGCTGCGCGAGGGCATGCCGATCGGTTGCCACGTCACGCTGCGCGGCGACCGCATGTGGGAGTTCCTGGACCGTCTGCTCTCCCTGGCGCTGCCCCGCATCCGCGACTTCCGTGGGCTCTCGCCCAAGCAGTTCGACGGTCGCGGCAACTACACCTTCGGTCTCACCGAGCAGGTCATGTTCCACGAGATCAACCAGGACAAGATCGACCGGTCGCGCGGTATGGACATCACCATCGTGACCACCGCCACCAACGACGACGAGGGGCGCGCGCTGCTCAAGCAGCTCGGCTTCCCGTTCAAGGAGAACTGACATGGCGAAGACTGCTCTCAAGGTCAAGGCCGCACGCAAGCCGAAGTTCGCTGTCCGCGGCTACACCCGCTGCCAGCGCTGCGGTCGGCCGAAGTCCGTCTACCGCAAGTTCGGCCTGTGCCGCATCTGCCTGCGGGAGATGGCCCACCGCGGCGAGCTCCCCGGCGTCACCAAGTCCTCTTGGTGAATCCAGTCTCCTCGTAACCACCTCAACACGTTGAAGGTCGAACCGGCCGTGAGCCGTTCGAAACCACGACGAGAAAGAACCACATCATGACGATGACCGACCCGATCGCAGACATGCTCACTCGTCTGCGCAACGCCAACCAGGCGTACCACGACGTGGTGTCGATGCCTTACAGCAAGATGAAGGCCGGCCTCGCGGAGATCCTCAAGCAGGAGGGTTACATCACCTCCTTCGACGTGGCGGACAACGTGTCCACCGAGGGCGAGCCCGCCGTCGGCAAGACGCTGACCGTCACGCTCAAGTACGGCCGCAACCGGGAGCGCTCGATCGCGGGCGTGCGCCGCATCAGCAAGCCCGGCCTGCGTGTCTACGCCAAGAGCACCCACCTGCCCAAGGTCCTCGGTGGGCTCGGCGTCGCGATCATCTCGACGTCGCAGGGCCTGCTGACCGACCGCCAGGCGAACCAGAAGGGCGTGGGCGGAGAAGTCCTCGCCTACGTCTGGTGACCCGGACCAACTGAGACCAGGAAGAGAGAGAAGCATGTCGCGCATTGGCAAGCTCCCCATCGCGGTCCCGTCCGGTGTCGACGTCGCGATCGACCAGTCGCTGGTGACCGTCAAGGGCCCCAAGGGCACCCTGTCGCACACCATCGCCGAGCCGATCACGGTCGCCAAGGGCGAGGACGGTGTCCTCGATGTTCAGCGCCCCGACGACGAGCGCAACAGCCGCTCGCTGCACGGACTGACCCGCACGCTCATCAACAACATGGTGGTGGGCGTCACCGAGGGCTACGAGAAGAAGCTCGAGATCGTGGGCGTGGGCTACCGCGTCCTGCCCAAGGGTCCGACGCAGCTGGAGTTCCAGCTCGGCTACTCGCACCCGATCATCTTCGACGCCCCCGAGGGCATCACCTTCACCGTGGACGGACCGACCAAGCTCGGTGTCGTCGGCATCGACAAGCAGCTCGTCGGCGAGGTTGCGGCCAAGATCCGCAAGCTGCGCAAGCCCGAGCCCTACAAGGGCAAGGGTGTGCGCTACTCCGGCGAGCACATCCGCCGCAAGGTCGGAAAGGCCGGTAAGTAACCATGGCGATCTCACTGTCCAACAACAAGCACACCGCGTCCCGCGTGCGGGCCCGTCTGCGCCGACAGGCGCGCGGCCGCAAGCGGATCAACGGAACCACCGAGCGTCCGCGCCTGGTGGTCACCCGGTCGGCTCGCCACATCACCGTCCAGGTCGTCGACGACCTGGCCGGCACCACCCTGGCCTACGCCTCCTCCATGGAGTCGGACGTCCGGACCTCGGGTGGCGACAAGACCACGCAGGCCAAGAAGGTCGGCGAGCTGGTGGCAACGCGCGCCCAGGCCGCGGGGATCGGGGACGTTGTCTTCGACCGCGCCGGCAACAAGTACCACGGCCGCATCGCGGCCCTCGCCGATGCCGCCCGGGAGGGCGGATTGTCCTTCTGATCGCGGCCAACGCGACCAGAGAGAGAACTTAGATATGGAGCACATCTCATGAGCGGAGCCCAGCGCGGACAGCGCAGCGGTGGCTCGGGCGACCGACGTCAGCGTGACGACCGTCGCGGCGGCGGCGCCGAAAAGTCTGTCTACATCGAGCGAGTCGTCGCCATCAACCGTGTCGCCAAGGTCGTGAAGGGTGGTCGTCGCTTCAGCTTCACCGCCCTCGTGATCGTCGGCGACGGCGATGGTCTGGTCGGCGTCGGCTACGGCAAGGCCAAGGAAGTTCCGGCGGCGATCGCCAAGGGTGTCGAGGAGGCCAAGAAGGCATTCTTCAAGGTGCCCCGCATCCAGGGCACCATCCCGCACCCGGTCCAGGGCGAGAAGGCCGCAGGCGTCGTCCTGCTGCGTCCCGCCGCCCCCGGTACCGGTGTGATCGCCGGTGGACCCGTGCGCGCGGTTCTCGAGTGCGCCGGCATCCACGACGTGCTGAGCAAGTCGCTCGGCTCGTCCAACCAGATCAACATCGTCCACGCGACCGTCGAGGCGCTGCGGATGCTCGAGGAGCCCGAGCAGGTCGCGGCTCGCCGCGGCATGCGTGTCGAGGACGTCACCCCGGCTGCTCTGCTCAGGGCGCGTGCCGAGGGTCAGGCCGAGGCTGCGGGGGTGAACCAGTAATGGCTCAGCTCAAGGTCCAGCAGAAGCGTGGACTGGTCGGCCTCAAGGCCAACCAGCGCGAGACGCTGCGCTCGCTCGGTCTCAAGAGGATCGGCGACGTCGTCGTCAAGGAAGACCGCCCGGAGATCCGTGGCATGGTCAACACTGTCCGTCACCTCGTGACGGTCGAGGAGGTGGAGTGACATGACGCTCAAGCTGCACCACTTGCGCCCCGCTCCGGGCGCCAAGACCGCCAAGACCCGTGTGGGTCGCGGTGAGGGCTCCAAGGGCAAGACCGCCGGCCGCGGCACCAAGGGCACCAAGGCGCGCTACCAGGTTCCGGTTGCCTTCGAGGGTGGCCAGATGCCGATCCACATGCGCCTGCCCAAGCTCAAGGGCTTCAAGAACCCCTTCCGCGTGGAGTTCCAGGTCGTCAACCTCGAGCGCCTCGGGGAGCTCTTCCCCGACGGTGGCGCCGTGACCGTCGCCGACCTGGTGGCCAAGGGCGCCGTCCGCAAGGGCCAGCCCGTCAAGGTCCTGGGCCAGGGCGACATCTCGGTCGCCTTCCAGGTCAGCGTCAACGCGTTCTCGACCTCCGCCAAGGAGAAGATCGAGGCTGCGGGTGGCACCGTGACCGTGGCCTGAGGCCACAATCGCTCATCCGGTGAGGGCCTGGCCGCACAGTGCGAACTGTCGGCCGGGCCTTTGTCGTCTGCGGGTCTGCGGGTCAGACCCCGACTGTTAGGCTTCCCCGGGCTCGTCGCCGTACACCGGTGAGGGTCTCTCGTCCGCCCGCCGATCCTGGCCGGGCACCCTTACGAAAGAGGAACCAGTGCTAGGCGCGTTCGCCAACGCTTTCCGGGCGCCCGACCTGCGGCGCAAGCTGCTGTTCGTGCTGCTGGTCATCACGATCTTCCGCCTCGGCTCACAGGTGCCCACTCCGGGTGTCGACGTGGCCAACGTCCAGGCCTGTATCAGCCAGCTCGAGGAGGGCGGGCTCTACAGCCTGATCAACCTCTTCTCGGGAGGTGCGCTGCTCCAGCTCTCCATCTTCGCGCTGGGGATCATGCCGTACATCACGGCGTCCATCATCCTGCAGCTGCTCGTCGTGGTGATCCCACGCCTCGAGGCGCTGAAGAAGGAGGGGCAGGCCGGCCAGGCGAAGATCACGCAGTACACCCGCTACCTCACGCTGGGCCTCGCGGTCCTGCAGGCCACCGGCATCGTGGCCCTGGCGCGCAACAAGGCGCTGCTGCAGGGATGCGAACGCGACCTGCTGCACGACAACGGCACCGGGACCTTCCTGGTCATGGTCATCACCATGACCGCAGGCACCGCGGTCATCATGTGGCTCGGTGAGCTCATCACCGACCGCGGCATCGGCAACGGCATGTCGATCCTCATCTTCACCCAGGTCGTCGCCACCTTCCCGGCGGCCCTGTGGAGCGTCCAGACCTCCAAGGGCTGGGTCGTCTTCGGCATCGTGATGGTCATCGGCCTGATCCTGGTCGCGGCCGTCATCTTCATCGAGCAGGCACAGCGCCGTATCCCGGTGCAGTACGCACGACGCATGGTCGGACGCAAGATGTTCGGCGGGAACTCGACCTACATCCCGCTCAAGGTGAACCAGGCCGGCATCATCCCGGTCATCTTCGCGTCATCGCTGCTCTACCTCCCGGCGATGGCGGTGCAGTTCAACCCGGAGAGCAAGAACCCGGTCCTGGACTTCATCGGCACCTACCTGGTCGGTGGGGACCACCCGCTCTACATGCTGTCGTACTTCCTGCTCATCATCTTCTTCACGTACTTCTACGTCTCGATCACCTTCGACCCTGTCGAGGTGGCGGACAACATGAAGAAGTACGGCGGCTTCATCCCCGGGATCCGGGCGGGCAAGCCGACCGAGGACTACCTGTCCTACGTCCTGTCCCGCATCACGTTCCCTGGAGCTCTCTACCTCGGCCTGATCTCGTTGGTGCCGCTCATCGCGTTCGCGATGATCCAGGCCAGCCAGAACTTCCCGTTCGGAGGCACGTCCATCCTCATCATGGTCGGCGTGGCACTCGACACGGTGAAGCAGATCGAGAGCCAGCTCCAGCAACGTAACTACGAAGGATTCCTCAAATAAAATGAGACTCATCCTCATGGGCCCGCCAGGTGCGGGCAAGGGCACCCAAGCCCGGTTCGTGGCTGACCACTTCAACATCCCGGCGATCTCCACCGGCGACATCTTCCGGGCCAACGTCTCCCGGGGCACGCCGCTCGGCATCGAGGCCAAGCGCTACATGGACGCCGGGGAGTACGTCCCGGACGAGGTCACCAACCTCATGGTGCGCAACCGCATCGACGAGGACGACGCTGCGCCCGGATTCCTGCTCGACGGCTACCCGCGCACAGTGGCCCAGGTCACCGAGCTCGACGGGATGATCGCGTTCACCGGCCACCGGCTCGACGCCGTGGTCGTGCTGACCGTGGACCCCGAAGAGCTCGTCCAGCGCCTGCTGCAGCGCGCGCAGACCGACGGTCGTGCCGACGACACCGAGGACGTGATCCGTCGGCGGCAGGAGATCTACACCGAGCAGACCGAGCCGCTCATCGGGGTCTACCGCGAGCGCGGCATCCTGGTCGAGGTCGACGGGATGGGCGAGGTCGACGACGTGACGACCCGCATCTTCGACGCGCTCGACGTGATCCCGCAGAGCTGAGCTGAGTCCATGGGCTTCCGGGACCGTGGGATCGAGATCAAGACCCCCGACCAGATCGACAGCATGCGGGTGGCCGGACGACTCGTGGGGGAGACCCTCGAGCTCCTCCGCGAGGCCGCCCGGCCGGGTGTGACCACGAAGGACCTCGACACCGTGGCGGAGACCAACATCCGCGACCACGGCGGCGTGCCGTCCTTCCTCGGCTACGGCGTGCCCCCCTTTCCGGCGTCGATCTGCGCCTCGGTCAACGAGGAGGTCGTGCATGGCATCCCCGGACCGCGGACACTGGCCGAGGGGGACGTGGTCTCCATCGACTGCGGCGCCATCGTGGACGGCTGGCACGGCGACGCGGCCATCACGGTCCCCATCGGCGAGGTGGGGGACGACGTGCGCGAGCTCCTGCGGGTCACCGAGGAGTCGTTGTGGCGGGGCATGGTCGCGGCCCGGCTCGGCGGTCGGGTGAGCGACATCAGCCACGCGATCGAGAGCTACGTGCGCTCGCAGGGGCGCTACGGCATCCTCGAGGACTACACCGGTCACGGCATCGGCACCGAGATGCACATGGCTCCCAACGTCCCCAACTACGGCCGACGCGGGCGCGGCCCCGCCATCATCGAGGGGCTGGCCCTGGCCGTGGAACCGATGGTGACGCTGGGCAGCAAGCACACCGACCTGCTCGAGGACGAGTGGACCGTGGCCACGGTCGACGCCTCGATGGCGGCGCATTTCGAGCACACCTTCACCGTGACCCCCCAGGGCGCGTGGGTGCTGACCGCCGTCGACGGCGGCGAGGCACGCCTGGCCGAGCTTGGCGTGCCGTTCGGCGGCCGCTGAGGCGCCATTTCACGCGCCCCCGGGCGCGCGTGGAAGACTTTGCGCCCAGGAGGGGAGTATTCCCCCGTAGTGGTGCCGTCAGTACGGCTCCCGCGCGAGCGGGGCCCGGTGCCACTGGTTCGCCGGTGACGCGCGAGCGGAAGAGACCTCCGGGGTCCGCGTGCTGCGCGGACGCCGAACGCACCCCCACCTTCGAGGAGCAACTCGTGGACGTCCCCACCTGGGTCTGGATCGCCACCGCCGTGGTGACCATCGTGATCTTCACCTTCGACCTCGGCGTGATCGGCCGCCAGCCCCACGAGCCGAGCATGAAGGAGAGCGCCACCTACCTCGGGATCTACGTGGGGCTGGCGGTGATCTTCGGCCTCGGCGTCTGGTACTCCGCAGGTGGCACACCGGCGCTGGAGTTCTACTCCGGCTGGCTGGTCGAGTACTCGCTCTCCATCGACAACCTCTTCATCTTCATCATCATCATGGCCAAGTTCGCCGTGCCGCGTGAGCTGCAGCAGTACGCGCTCATGGTGGGCATCGTGATGGCGCTGGCCATGCGGGCGGCCTTCATCGCCGTCGGCGCGGCCGCGATCAACAACTTCAGCTGGGTCTTCTACCTCTTCGGGCTGTTCCTGCTCTACACGGCCATCAAGCTGGTCAAGGAGGGCACTGAGGACGAGGGCGAGGAGTACGAGGAGAACCGCCTCGTCGCCTTCGTGGAGCGTCGGTTCCCGGCCACCTCGGAGTGGCACGGCAGGAGCCTGTTCGTCCACGGCAGCGACGCCAAGCGCCTGATCACCCCGATGTTCATCGTGATCATCACCCTCGGCACCACCGACCTGCTGTTCGCGCTCGACTCGATCCCGGCCATCTTCGGCATCACCAAGGAGCCCTACCTGGTGCTCACGGCGAACATCTTCGCGCTGATGGGCCTGCGCCAGCTCTACTTCCTCATCGGCGGCCTGCTCCAGCGCCTGATCTACCTCTCCTACGGGCTGTCGTTCCTGCTCGCCTTCATCGGGGTGAAGCTCATCCTGCACGCGATGCACGAGAACGAGCTCCCGTTCGTCAACGGCGGAGAGCACATCGGGTGGGCGCCGGAGATCCCGATCTGGCTCTCGCTGGTGGTCATCCTGGCCACGCTGGCTGTCACGGCCGTGGTCTCGCTGTGGGCCTCGAACCGGATGTCGTTGGCAGAGCAGGACTCCGAAACGGGTCCACGCCGCGACTGGCAGGACGACTGACCGATCAGGAGACGCACTCGTTGACGCTCGGTGAGCTGTCGGCGCCACGGGTCATCCGCAGGTCGAGGCAGATCGGGGCGTCGGTCCGGACGAGGAGCCGTTGCCGGGTCGTGCTGCCGTAGTCGTCGGTGTCGTCGCGGTGATAGCTGAACGAGTCGCCCGGCTCGACCGGCACCGGCGGATTCCACTCGAACAGCACCCCACGAGCCGTACGACGTCCGGTGAGGGTGGGCGCCTGGGTCAGCTCGTCGGGCACGAGGTCGCTCGGCGTCTGCGACTCGGGTGGGACCACCACCCCTGGATCCTCCTCGCGTCCGTTGCCGCCGAAGACGAGGAACCCGACCAGCAGGGCCATCACCACCGCTCCGATCGCGGCCCAGACCAGGCCGGAGACGCCGCCCCTGTGCTCGTCGTCATCGCCTGAGGCCTCAGCGGTGTCCTGTGCGGCGATGCGGCGGGGGCCGCTGGCCGAGATCACCGTGACGGGCTTCATCGCGGTGGCGTCCTCGGGAGCCTCCGGGACCTCGGGTGCCGACACCGACGAGTCGGGCCGGTCACCCTCCACCGCGACTGAGGTCCGCGCCCAACCCGCCGCAGACTCGATGCGCTGGAGCGCCCGGGCGAGCTCGAGGGCGCTCGCCGGCCGGTGCTCGGGCCGCTTGGCGAGGCACTGCTGGAGGAGCCGGTCGAGCGCGGGCGGGACGTCCGGGCGTTGCGTGGCCGGCGCGGCCGCGTGCAGGATGCGGGCGCTGATGGCACGGGTGGAGTTGTCACCCGAGGGGATGGAGAAGGGCGAGCGCCCCACGAGCAGGTGCCAGATGGTGGCGCCGAGGGAGTAGACGTCGGAGGCCACCGAGCCGTTGGAGCGGCCGTCGAGGAGCTCCGGCGGGGACCACGGGTAGGAGATCCTGACGTCGTTGTCGCCTTCCACCTCGGACATGTGACCGGCGATGCCGAAGTCGGTCAGGGCCGGCTCGTGGTAGCTGGTGACGAGGACGTTGCTGGGCTTGATGTCGCGGTGCAGGATCCCCGAGCGGTGGGCGGTCTCGATGGCGCTGGCCAGCTTGATGCCCGTCGAGACCGCGTCGACGGGGGCCATCGGGTTGGAGCGAACGCGCACGCCGAGGTCCGGCGGCGGGCAGTAACGCATGACCAGGAACGGGCGCCCGCCCTCGGCGGTCACCCCCGCGGTGATCACCGAGACGATGTAGGGGTGGTCGGCCAGCCGCGCCATCGAGTTGGCCTCGGCGGTGAACAGGTACTTCTCGCGATCGGTCAGCGGCACGTCGGGTCGTACGACCTTCACCGCGACCCGCTGGCGCGGCCACTGCTGCTCGTAGAGGAAGACGTCGGCGAAACCGCCGCTGCCCAGGTGCTCGACGAACGCGAACCCGGGGATGACCGGGGCGCTCACCGGGCAACCGCTCCCGTCTCGAAGCGGACGGCGTAGACCTGTGCCATGTCGAGGACCGCGCCCGGCTCGAGGACATAGGCGTCGTTGGGCCGCATCCGCTGCGGCTCGCGGCTTGGCAACGCGATGGTGGTGCCGCCGCGGCTGTCGAGGTCGCGGGCGACCACGTCCCAGCCGTCGAGCTCGATCTGCAGGTGCCGTCGGGACACGAAGGAGTGGTCGGCCGGCAGGTGCACCAGGTGGGGCCAGTCGGTGCTGCCCTCGGTCGGGACAGGCTTTCGCCCCAGGATCACCCCGCGGTCCAGTGGCACCACCTCGCCCGTCGGCAGGCGGAGTCCGCCCAGCGTGGGTCGGTCGACGCGGCGCGGTTCCTGGGGTGCGACCCGCTGGTGGCAGACGCGGCACTGCGGTGCGATGGGTGGTGTCAGGTGGCCGAGCGGGCAGCTGACGGCGAGGACGGTCGGCGAGATGCTGTGCGCGAGGTGGGCGGGCCGGACGCTGGTCGACCCGTCGTGGTCTTCCACGCCCTCCTGCTCCGGCGCGCGGTGCGGTGCGGTCGGAGGCCGGATGGTGGTGTGGGCGCCCTCCTCGATGCGCTCCATGAGCAGCGGGTCGGGCTCGGAGGTGTCCGTCAGCGACCCGGTGTCCTCGACCGGGCGACGGATGCGCGTCCGCGGGGGAGGGCCGTCGGGGCCCGTGGCGGCGAGGATGGCGGCGGGGATGCCGTCGATCAAGGCCGTCGACGCCGCAGGTGCCTCGGCCTCCTGGGCGTGATGTGCCGGGGCGACCCGGGCAGAGATCGGCCGCACCTCGACACGGTCAGCAGCCACGACACCTCCGACGAGGCGACGGGTGGCGGCGAGGCCGTCGGGGTCGGTGCCGCCGTCGAGGCTGAGCACGCGCCCGGGGCCGGCCAGGCGTACGTGTCCCGCGCCGCGCGAGAGGGTGGTGGAGGCGCCGGACGTGAAATCGACGATGGCAAGCCCCGGCGGGTCGCCCTCGAAGGCCTTCTCCACGATCGCCATCACGCGCTCGACGACGCTCGTGCCGGACGGCGCGGTCATGGACAGCACGTCCCAGATCTCCTGGACGACCTGCTCGTCGGCGGGATCCGTCAGCAACACCCAGTGGGCGCCGCTACCGAGAAGCACACCGTCGCCGCGGGTGTACCGCGCTTCCACGATCAACGTCGGCTCCCCTCGTGCACCCCCACCCGTCCATCATCACCCATCACACCTGTGCGGCGCAGGATGTCCCGACTTGTCGGAACCTCGATCCCTACATACCCTCCCTCTGGGTGACTGCGGTGGGCGTCGGTCATTCGTGTGGCCAAGGGGGAGTGGCGTGACACGTGCGACGTTCGTGCGACGACACCGGGCGGGCATCGCCTCCGGTGTCGCCCTGACGATCGCCGCTGCCGCTGCCGTGACCTACGCGATCACCGCCCCGGGCTACAAGTCCCACGAGGCCGACCTCAACGACGGCGGCGTCTGGGTGGTCAACGGCAAGAAGGGCTGGTCAGGTCGCCTCAACAAGCCCATCAACCAGCTCGACGGCGTCGTGCCCAGCCAGGACGGCAAGGCCCGGCTGGACGTCGTCCAGGACGGCGCGGCGGTCGTCACCCTCAACATCAACGCCAGCCGTGGCCAGGCCATCGAGACGAGCCGCCTGGAGTCGCAGGAGGGGGGCTCGGCCGCGATCCCGGCGGCCGGCGACGTCCGGATGGCCGGAGGCACGCTCGCCAGCGCAGATGCCGAGACCGGCGAGGTCTGGGCGGTCCGCTACGACGCCGCGCTCGGCAAGCCCGTCATGAGCTCGGTCGACCGGCAGTCCGAGGCCGTCGTGGAGGCGGGGGAGGGCGCAGCCCTGACGGTGAGCCAGGGCGGCACCATCGTCGTGACGTCGGCGGATGCCGGCACCCTCACCACGCTCGCGCCCAAGGGGGCGGCGTTCGGCAAGCCGAAGACCCAGGCCCTGCCCGGTGACGCCGGACAGGTCTCCAGCGTCACGGCTGTCGGCGAGCGCATCGTCACCCTCGACTCCGACGCAGGTGTCCTCAGCGTCGTCGGCGGCGCCAGCGCCTCGGTCCCTCCTGGCAGCGTGCTCCAGCAGGCCGGCCCGGACTACGACGCGGTGCTGGTCGGGGCTCCCGACGCCCTGCTGAGCGTCGACCTCGGCTCCGGCGACGTCAGCACCGTGGCATCGAGGTCGGGAGCCCCGGTCGAGCCGGTGCGGCTCGGCCCCTGCGTGTTCGGTGCCTGGTCGGGCGGCATCGGTGCCGTCGCCGTGCAGTGCGGGTCGCAGGAGGTCAACGAGAACGACCTCGAGGGAGACGCCACCAGCCTGGCCTTCCGGGTCAACCGCGGTGAGATCGTCCTCAACGACGCCAACAGCGGGACGGTGTGGGACATCGAGCAGGACAAGCCCATCAAGATCGACAACTGGGAAGCGTTCACCTCGAAGAAGAAGAACAAGGACGACGAGAACGAGAACGAGAACCAGAGCGACGCCGACCGGCGTCCGCCGCAGGCCAAGCCCGACTCGTACGGCGTCCGCGCCGGGCGCACCACGGTGCTGCACCCGCTCGACAACGACTCTGCTCCCGAGGGCCGGCTGCTGAGCATCGTGGACGTCGACCAGCCCACCGGTGGTGCCCGCGTGGAGATCAGCCCCGACGGACAGACCCTCGTCCTCCAGATGCCGGCCAAGGGTCGCGCGGGGCGCTTCGACTACTTCATCGACGACGGACGCAGTGGCCTGTCGGCCCATGCCGCGGTCGACGTGGAGGTGCGAGCCGGCTCGGAGAACGAACGTCCCGAGCTGCGCCAAGGCTATGAGAAGCCCACCTACAAGGTGCCGCACGGTGGTTCGCTGGCCGTGCCGGTCCTCGCCGACTGGCGCGACGACCGCGACGGCGACACCCTGCTCCTCGACTCCGCGCGGGCCGTGGGCGGCGACGAGAGCGGGGCCCTCGCCCGGACGACCGCCGACGGCCGGATCCGGTTCACCGCCCCCACCGCAGGGGCCGACGGCCAGCAGCTGGTGCGTGTCGATTTCGCCGTCACCGACAGTCGATCGGCCCCGGTCCGGAAGTCGATGAGCTTCCAGGTCCAGGCGCGTCAGGACCAGACGTCGTTCGCGCCCCGGGCGGAGCCGGACGTCGTACGCGGGGAGGTCGGCCAGCCCATCAAGATCCGACCGCTGCTCAACGACCTCCCCGGCTCCGACCCCGACAACCCCAACGCCGAGCTCAGCCTGGGCGGCAAGGTGCCCCAACAGCCGGGCGTGAGGATCGTCTCCGACCTCGATGCCGGTCAGCTGACCTTCACCGGCGACCGGGCCGGAACCTTCTTCCTCAACTACGACGCCGGCTATGGCAACGCTCCGCTCGACCAGGGCACGATCCGGGTGGACGTGAAGCCGCGCCCCAAGCGTGCCGCCGACCCGATCGCGATGCCCGACACCCTCACGATCTACGGCCAGGCTCCGGGGATCGTCGACGTGCTGGCCAACGACCTGGACCCGGCCGGCGGCCTGCTGGTCGTCCAGCGGGCGACCGCGGGACGGACCGGTCAGGTCGACGTCGCGATCATCGAAGGTCGCTGGCTGCGCATCTCGGCGGTGCAGCCCACCCTCGCGCCGAGCACCCAGACCATCGCCTACACGATCAGCAACGGCGCCAACTCCGGTGTGCAGGGCGAGGTCGTGCTCACCCAGCGGCCCGCGCCCGACGACAACACCCCCATCACGGTGACCGACAAGGTGGTGGTGCGCGCCGGCGCCTCCGTCTCCGCGCCGGTGCTGGACAACGACGTCTCCCCGGCGGGCGATCGCCTCACCCTCCTCAGTGACCTGATCGACTCCCAGACCCCGGGCGAGCTCGACGTCGTGGCGCCGATCGACGTCACCGGTGACGTGGGCAGGGCGTTCGTGTCCGGTCGCGTCGTGCGCTACGTGGCGCCCGCTGGACTCGAGGAGCGCGACACCTTCGACGTCCCCTACGTCGCCCAGAACCTCGACGGCAACCGCGCGACCGGGCACCTCCGGGTGACGGTGGTGCCCACCGACGACCCCAACGACCCGCCCGAGCCACCGACGCTCGAGGGGCGCGTGGTGTCCGGTGACTCGGTCAAGATCCGTGTCCCCGGTGTCGGAGTGGACCGCAACGGCGACCCGGTCACCGTCACGGGCATCACGTCCGCCCCGCGCCTCGGCCGGATCCTCTCCTACGGCGGCAACTTCCTGGAGTACCAGGCCTACCCGCGGACCGTGGGCACCGACGAGTTCAGCTATGCCGTGGTCGACTCGCAGGGGGCGTTCGCGACCGGCACGGTGCGGGTCGCCGTCGTCGAGCCCGGCCAGCCCCAACCCCCCTTGGCGGTGGAGGACCGGCTGACGGTCGAGCCGGGGCGCACGGCGACGTTCGACCCGCTCGCCAACGACTACGTCGCGGCCGGCGACGCGGTCGAGATCCAGCTCCTCGACGCTCCCGGCAGCGCGATCCTGGACCAGAAGACCAACCTGGTCACCGTGCCGGCCCCGGACTCCCTGGACGCGCCGCCGGTGGTCATCGTCTACGCCGTCACCAACGGGCTGAGCGAGTCGCGGGCGACGATGACGCTGGAGACCGCCGCCGAGTTCAACAACCCGCCGGTCGTCTACGACGCCTTCGGCCGCGCCGCCGAGAGCGGCAGCGTGGTCGTCGACGTGCTCGAGGGCGCGTACGACCCGGACGGTCCCGCCGAGGACCTCCGGGTCACCGACGTGTCCGGGGACCCGTCCGCGAAGGTGGTCGACGGCGTGGAGGTGCGCGCCAACCGCGGAGCCGCCCCGAAGGTGCTGCCGTTCGTGGTGCAGGACGGTGACGGCGGCGCGTCCTCCGCGTCCGTCTACATCCCGCCGACGGGCAACGGGTTGCCCTACGTCGTGGACGGTGCGCTCATCGAGCTCGAGTCCGGCGCAAGCGTGACCGGCAAGATCTCCGACTACGTCTCCGCGCCCGACGGCGCCCGCGTCCGCCTCGCATCCGGTCGGCGCTCATGGTCCGCCTCGCCTTCGGCGCTCTCCGTCGGCCCCGAGACCGACAACCGCTTCTCCCTGACCGCGGCAGCCGGATTCCGCGGGCCGGGCGCCGTGCTGGTCGAGGTCACCACCGCCACCGACGCGAGCGGCAACGAGGACACCACCACCACTGCGGACGGCGCCACCGTGCTGCTCTCCATCCCCGTGCAGGTGGGCGACGACGCACCCACGCTCGAGTGCCCCTCGACCGTGGTGCCGATCTCGGCCGGACAGCGCGTCGACCTCGACATCGCCACCTTCTGCAAGGTGTTCACCCTCGACCCGCGCGACGCGGTCGACCTCACCTACGACGCCGGCTGGAGCCAGGCCGTCGACGGGCTCGATGTCGGCAGCCCGCAGGGTTCCATCGTGCCGATCACCGCGGCGGAGTCCGCCACCCAGGGCGGCGAGGCCGTGCTCTCCGTGCAGGCCGGTGAGAGCAACACCCAGGAGGTCCGCTTCCGTCTCGCCCAGGTGCCGGCCCCGACACTGCTGCCCATCAAGGTCGACACGATGGAGGCGGGGCAGAGCCGCACCTACGACATCGGCGCACGACTGCAGGCCGGAGTGGCCAACCCCGAGCCGACCGTCGTGTCGGTCGAGAACACCGGAAACCCGGGAGTCCGGGCCACTGTCAGCGGCAGCCGGCTCACCCTCACCGCCGCCAAGGACGCGCGCGGCGCGCTGGCGAGCTTCCGGCTGGTGGTCAGCGACGTCTCGTCCGCCGACCCGCCGCCCTCGCGTCGCGCCGAGGGGCGCATCCAGTTCCAGGTGGTGGGCACGCCCGCTGCCCCGGGCGAGCCGCGGCCCTACCCGCTCTCCGACGAGATCGGCACGATCAAGATGTCGTGGAAGCCCCCGGACGACGACGGAGGTGCGCCGATCCTCTACTACCTGGTCAGGGAGGAGAAGACCGGCGCCCCCCAGAAGTGCGCCACCAACGAGTGCGTCTTCCGCAACCTCAAGACGGGCGGCAACTACAGCTTCCGGGTCCAGGCGGTCAACCGCGTGGGCAGCGGCGACTTCAGTGCGCTCTCGCGGTCGGCCCAGGCCGACACGGCGCCGGGACGCGTCCAGAACGTCCGGATGAGGAATCGTGGCGACGGCACCATCACCGTCGCGTGGGACAAGCCGTCGACCACCACCTCCAGGATCCTCGACTACACGATCACCTGGCCCGGCGGACAGGCCACGGTCCCCGGTGACGTCACGCAGTACACGGCTTCCGGGCTGAACAACAACGAGAAGTACGTCTTCACGGTCAAGGCCCACAACCGGGTCGACTACTCCCTGCCCCGCTCGTCGGCGGAGATGCAGCCGCTCGGCACCCCGCCGGCGCCGGCCGCCCCGTCGGTGGCCGACCTCGAGGCAGGCGCCAACCAGACCAGCATCCGGGTCTCGTGGCAGGCCGTGCTCCCCGAAGGCCCCGGCCCCACCGCCTACACGGTCACCTACAACAACGGCTCCACGAGTGGGGCGGTGCCTGGATGCCAGAAGCTCGTGTCCCTCACGTGCACGCACACGGGGGTGCCCTACGACGGACTCACCTACACCTACCGGGTCGTGGCCGCCAACCAGCCTGCCGGCGAGGCCGGCAACCGGTCCGTGCCCAGCGAGGGCACCGCCGTCTCGCTCGTCGGGCGCCCGGCCGGTTGGGCGGACTGGTCGTGGGCCGCCACTGGCGTCTCCCAGGAGGTCCAGC
Source organism: uncultured Actinomycetota bacterium (assembly GCA_963843815.1). GTDB lineage: Bacteria > Actinomycetota > Actinomycetes > Propionibacteriales > Nocardioidaceae > Nocardioides. Next base: position 851,190 of record CAWJLX010000010.1, read on the forward strand.
TCACCTTCACGGTCCCTGACGCGCGCGGTAGCGTCAGCAACGTCGAGATCCTCGTCGGAGGGGCGGTCAACAAGCACCTTCCCAACGTGACCGGCACCGTCTCCACCAAGATCAGCATGCCGGGCAACGAAAATGCGTACAACGTCGAGCTGCGCGTGTGCAACGAGAAGGCACCAGCCGGCTGCACAGTCAGCGGAGCCAAGCTGGCGCAGAGCTATGGGCCGTTGGGCGACGCGCTAACCGAGATCCGGCCTGTGGTCAATGGCAAGGACGTGTACTGGGTCATCACGGGAACCGCCAACGGAGCGCCGGTCTCCGTGCGCTACCAGGTCGAGGGCTACCAGGCCGTCTCGATCCAGCCTGGGGTCACCGGCCAGTTCAGCGTGCAGACACAGACCTACACGACCCAGAAATATCGTGAAGGCATCCGAATCAGCGTGGCGCTCTTCGATCCCGTCAGGCCGAGTCGGGGGTCGGACACAGGTGACAACAAGACCGCGTCGGGAGACCCGCCCAAGCCCACCGTGTCCTTCTCCAAGTGGAGCCCGTGTGGAGACTTGCCGGAGTCCGACCCCAAGTGTCAGGTCGAGGGCGCGAACGGGTTCCCCTGCACAGAGAACTCCTGCGGCAAGCTGCGGATCGAGACCTCGGGTTACATCGAGCCCTACACCTGCCAGGCGGAGGCGCCCTGGCCGTGGGTCAACAACTTCCAGCAGCGCGGCTTCTCAGCGACGGACACCGCGGACAACACGCCTTGGTACTTCTACGGGGGCCAGAGTGTCCAGGTCCGGTGCTTCTCCGACACGCAGGACGACGCCGTAGTCACCGCCACCTGGTGACATCCCCACGATGCCCGACCCACGAGGAGCAACATGACGATCAGCCACGAACAGGCCGAGTGGTTCAGGTCGACCTTCGACCAGCTCACCGACAACATGGAGAAGGCCGTGCTCGGCAAGCGCCATGTCGTCCGGCTGGCGCTGACCTGCCTGCTGTCGGAGGGTCACGTCCTGATCGAGGACTTCCCCGGCACCGGCAAGACGATGCTGGCGCGTGCCCTGGCCAACACCGTGCAGGGCAGCCACGCGCGGATCCAGTTCACCCCCGACCTGCTGCCCTCCGACGTCACGGGCGTCACGGTCTACGACCAGCACAAGGGCACGTTCGAGTTCCACCCGGGCCCGATCTTCCACACCATCGTCCTGGCCGACGAGATCAACCGGGCCTCGCCCAAGACCCAGTCGGCACTCCTGGAGGTCATGGAGGAGGGCCGCGTCACGGTCGACGGCGTCGCGCACCCGGTCGGCAGGCCGTTCCTCGTGATCGCCACGCAGAACCCGATCGAGCAGGCCGGCACCTACCGCCTGCCCGAGGCGCAGCTCGACCGGTTCCTGATGAAGACCTCCGTGGGCTATCCCGACCGCCAGGCCACCGTCGAGCTGCTCAACAACGCGGCAGTCCGCGACCGCGCCTCCCTCGTCACCCCGGTGATCACCGCCGCCACCATCGCCCAGATGAGTGGTCTGGCCGACCAGGTCTACGTCGACCCGGCCGTGGTCGGCTACGTCGCCGAGCTGGCCGAGGAGTCTCGCCGCCAGCCGCACGTCAAGCTCGGTCTGTCCCCCCGTGGCTGCCTGGCGCTCGTGCGCGTCGCCAAGACCTGGGCCGCCGCCGACGGGCGCGACCACGTGGTCCCAGACGACATCAAGGACCTCGCCGAGCCGGTGCTCTCGCACCGCCTGCTGCTCGACGCGGAGGCACAGTTCAGCGGCGTCGACGTGCAGACGGTGATCTCGCGACTGCTCGACTCCGTGGCGCCGCCGACCGATCGCGTCGGAGCCTGACCCGTCCATGAGGCAGCAGCTGAACGATGCGCTCGAGGTCATCAAGCCGATCGGCTGGATGCTCCTCGGGCTCGGCCTGGGCTCGCTCCTGGTGGCGACGTTCACGTCCTGGCGTGAGCTGTCCGTCCTGGGCATGGCCTGCCTGGCGCTGCTCGCCCTGGCGACCCCGTTCCTGCTGGGGCGTACGTCGGTCTCGGTCGACCTGCGACTGCAGCCCGAGCGGGTGGCGGCGGGGGAGTCGGTGGCAGCCGGCGTGCTCGTCGTCAACCGCGCGACCTCCCGGCTGGTCCCGACCACCCTCGAGGTGCCGGTGGGCTCGGCCATCCACCGCTACGGCATCAGCTCGCTGGCCCCAGGCGCTGCCCACGAGGAGTCGTTCACGATCCGCACCGAGCGACGGGGCGTGATCTCGGTCGGGCCGGCGATGACCCGTCGCGGCGACCCGGTCGGCATCTTCTCGCGAGACGTGGTCTGGACGCCCGTGCGTGAGGTGCTGGTCCGACCGCCCCTGGTGCCGATGGAGTCCCTGGGTGCCGGTCTCATGCGCGACCTGGAAGGTGTCTCCACCGACGCCGTCAGCCAGAGCGACCTGGCCTTCCACGCGTTGCGCGAGTACGTCCCCGGCGACGACCTGCGCCACATCCACTGGCGCTCCTCGGCCAAGGTGATGGCCTCCAGCGGGGAGTCGGCACTGCTGGTGCGCCAGTACCTCGACACGCGTCGCAGTCACGCAACGATCGTGGTCGACGACCGAGTCTCGGCCTGGGGGGACCCCGAGGACTTCGAGATTGCCATGGCCGTGGCTGCCTCGATCGCGGTGCGAGCCGTGCTCGACGAGTTCGACGTCTCCTTCGTGTGCGGCTCGCACGCCTCGACGGGCTCCGACGGATACCTGGCGCTCGATGCGGTCTGCCGCGCCGATCTCGGCGACCGCGGGCTCATCGAGTCCGGCCGGCAGGCCAGCACCCTGGCTCCCGACACCAGCCTCGCGTTCTTCGTGAGTGGCAGCCGGACCGACTTCACCGACCTCCTGCGCTCCGCCGCAGCCTTCCCGCCCGAGGTCCGGCGCTTCGGCATCGTCGTCGACCCCGAGGGCAACAGCCGCGTCACCGAGACCGGTGGCCTGGTGGTCCTGCACCTCGCCGTCAAGGAGGACCTGGGCGGCCTGCTGAGGTGGAGCGTGCGATGAATCCCACAGAGAGCCGCACCGGCACTGCCGCGACCGGCACCCGCACGCGGACCCGGTCGCACGCGCTGCTCCCCGACCGCCACTCGTGGATCGACATGGGCTTCACCCTGGCCCTGGCTGCCATCGCGCTGAGCGCCCTCGGCACCTCGTTCACCGGCTCGAGCTACCTGGCCGTCGGCATGCTGGGTGCGGCGGTCGCGGTAGTGGTCACCCACGCCACGCGCGCAGCGGGCTGGCCGATCATCTCGGCCGTCGTGATCTGCGTGGCCCTGTTCTTCCTCCTCGGCGGTCCGCTGTGCCTGCGTGCGCTGGGGAACACTTCGGTGCTGCCCGGAGGCTCGACGCTCGCACGCGTCGCCGACCAGGCGATCTTCGGGTGGAAGGACCTCCTCACCACCCTGCCGCCGATCGACGGGGACGGTCCGTTGCTGGTCCTGCCGTGGCTTGCGGGGATGGTGGCCGGGATCGTCGGCCTGGGGTTGGCTCACCTGCGCGTGCGCCGCGCCTGGCTGGTCGCTGTGCTCCCCGTCCTCGGCATGACGGCGGTGCTCTGCGGGGCGATCCTGCTCGGGGTGCGGCACCCGGAGTCGTTGCTGCTGCAGGGCTCCGTCTTCGCCGGGCTGGCCCTGTCGTGGCTCGCGATCCGGGCCCGGCGGGCGAGCGCCACGGTTCAGGGAGGAAGCACGTCGTACGTCCGTGGCGCCGGCGCCCTGGTGATGCTGGCCCTCGCCGCCGCAGTGGCCTATCCCGCGAGCGCGCTGGTCGGCGAAGGGGACGACGAACGGGCCGTGGCCCGCAGCTGGGTCGAGCCGCCCTTCGACATCGGCCGCTACCCCTCGCCGTTGGCCGGCTTCCGCAAGTACATCGACCTCAAGGGCCGCGATGTCCCCAGCAACGTCTACGACAAGACGCTGCTCGACATCGACGGCGTCGACACCGGCACGCGCATCCGATTCGCCACGATGGACCGCTACGACGGCATGGTCTGGGGTGCGACCGACAACGCGCTGCCCGGCCCCGCCGACGACTCCTTCCAGCGCGTGTCGTCCACGATCGACAACCCGGTCGACGGCACGGAGGTCGACGCCACCGTCACCCTCGGCGAGGGCTGGACCGGGGTGTGGCTGCCGACGGTCGGAGCGCTCCGGTCGATGACGTTCGAGACCGGTGACCCGCGGGGCAAGGCGGAGGTCTTCCGCTACAACCTCGCGACCTCCACGGCGGTCGTTCCGACTGGCCTCCAGCCTGGTGACCGCTACTCCTTCACCGCGGTCGACCCCGACGACGAGCTGACCGAGGAGACCGTGGGCTCGGCCGAGACGACCGCGTTGCCTCCCGGCGCGGCCTTCATCCAGGGGCCGACGGAGAAGTGGACCGAGGGCGCCGGGAGCGACCCGATGGATCGCGTCCTCGCGGCCGCCGAGCACCTCAGGTCCGAGGGCAAGTACTCCGACGGCGTCGGGCGCACCGAGCGCGTCTACGTCGGCGGGCACAGCATCTGGCGCCTCTCCGACGAGTTCGTCAACGCACCCCAGATCGTCGGCAACGACGAGCAGTACGCCGCGACGATGGCGCTGATCGCCAACGCCATCGGCGTGCCTGCCCGTGTCGTCCTCGGTGCCGTGGTGCCCGAGGGCGGGAGCGTCACGGGCAAGGACGTCTCGGCGTGGGTGGAGCTGCGTGCGGCAGACGGGTCGTGGCGCACGCTGCCGACCGAGACCTTCATGTCCACCACTCCGCCGGCCGACCAGGTGCCCGAGACCAACACGCCGATGTCCGGCACCGTGATCCCTCCGCCCAACCCGATCCCTCCGCCCTCGGACGCGGGGGAGCAGAGCGACGCCGACCTCAAGGAGCGCAAGGCCACCCGCAAGAAGGCAGAGGCCGAGGAGGACGGCCTGATCGCCGGTGTCCCCTCGTGGATCGGGGTCGTGCTGGTCTACGTCGGCGGCCCGCTGCTGCTGGTCCTGCTGCTGCTGGGTGCGGTCGTCGGCGTCAAGGCGTGGCGTCGTCACCGCCGACGCAGCGCCGACTCAGCCTCGGCCCGCTTCGTCGGAGCCTGGCGCGAGCTGGTCGACCATGCCCTCGATCTCGGCCAGCCCGTTCCGCTGGGTGCCACCGTCACCCGGCGCGAGCAGTCGAGGGGGATCGTGTCCGACCGGGCTGTCGCGCTGGCCCGTCGCGCGGACGGCTCGGTGTTCGGCCCGAGTGCGCCCGAGCCGGCCGCCGCAAGGACCTACTGGGAGTCGATCGACGCCGAGCGGCGGGCGATGTCGCACGAGGTGGGTCGCGGGCAGCGCGTGCGGGCCGCGATCAGCCTCCGGTCCCTGGGCCTGGGCGGCTCGGCGCGTGCCTCGGAGGCACCCGCGACAGCCACGGGCCCCGCGACCGGCCGTGTCGGCGGGGCGCGTCGGAGGCGGAGCCGACGGGCCCGGTTGCGGGGGCTCGCTGATTGGCGTTCTCGCGGGGCGCCTGACTAAACTGGTGCGTCGGCCCAACGTGGGCTGTGTTTTTTGGCGCCTCGCGGCTGCCCGGACCTCGTCCGATCCTCTTCACACCGGATCGGCGTGCGCTCGGGAAGAGGTGTCAGGAGGCCGCTCACGAGGTCCACCGGACACCTGCGTGCAGGTGCCGGGCGGTTCCCGGGCCACGGTAGACAAGATCATCAGACAGCACTGCAACAGATTGTGGAGGACATGCCGAAGAAAGAAGGCGTGATCGAGATCGAGGGCACCATCACGGAGGCCCTTCCCAACGCCATGTTCCGCGTGGAGCTGGCCAACGGGCACAAGGTGCTCGCCCACATCAGCGGCAAGATGCGCCAGCACTACATCCGGATCCTCCCCGAGGACCGGGTCGTGGTGGAGCTCTCGCCGTACGACCTCACCCGGGGTCGGATCGTCTACCGCTACAAGTGACCGAGCCCGCGAGGGCACTCATCGGTCGGTATCCAGCAGCCGAGAAGCAAGGATTGTTGACATGAAGGTCAACCCCAGCGTCAAGCCCATCTGTGACAAGTGCAAGGTCATTCGCCGTCACGGCCGGGTCATGGTCATCTGCGAGAACCCGCGCCACAAGCAGCGGCAAGGGTGAGGGATCTCGTCCGGCTCCGCCGGACGAGCAGCCCGAGCCTCGCAGCCGCTTGCGGCAAGAGGGCCTGAACAGCAACTCAATACAACGTGATCGCTAGGCAGTGGGCCCCCAGGGCTCGCTGACCGAATCACCTCCGGAGCACTGGCCGGAGCTCACCCGAGGCGGGATGAGACGCGACACGACCAGAAACCACTGCGAGAACAGACAAGGAAACGCCACATGGCACGCCTCGTTGGTGTCGACCTCCCGCGTGACAAGCGCATCGAGATCGCACTCACCTACATCTACGGCATCGGCCGTACCCGCTCCCAGCAGCTCCTGGCCGCCACCGGGGTCGACCCGAACGCGCGCGTCCACACGCTGGGCGACGAGGAGCTGGTCAAGCTTCGCGACGAGATCGAAGCCAACTTCAAGATCGAGGGTGACCTCCGACGTGAGGTCCAGGCGGACATCCGCCGCAAGATCGAGATCGGCAGCTATCAGGGGCGCCGCCACCGCATGGGCCTCCCGGTCCGCGGCCAGCGCACCAAGACCAATGCGCGCACCCGCAAGGGTCCCAAGCGCACCGTCGCCGGCAAGAAGAAGGCGAAGTGACCTGCGCCCCGGCGCAGTGATCGACGCACCCTTCCCAGAAGCTTTCCGACCAGACCTCATCAGGAGTTAGTGAATGCCTCCCAAGAGCCGCGCGACCAAGGTCCGCCGCAAGGAGAAGAAGAACATCGCTCAGGGCGAAGCCCACATCAAGAGCACGTTCAACAACACCATCGTCACGATCACCGACCCGACCGGTGCGGTGATCTCGTGGGCCTCTGCCGGCACCGTCGGCTTCAAGGGCTCGCGAAAGTCCACCCCCTTCGCCGCCCAGATGGCCGCCGAGGCCGCCGGCCGTCGTGCCATGGACCACGGCATGAAGAAGATCGACGTCTTCGTCAAGGGTCCGGGGTCGGGCCGTGAGACCGCGATCCGTTCGCTGGGTGCCATCGGCCTCGAGGTCGGCACCATCCAGGACGTCACGCCCACCCCCCACAACGGATGCCGGCCGCCCAAGCGCCGCCGCGTCTGACCCGAGACTGAGAAAGAGAGACTGACATGGCCCGCTACACCGGCCCCATGACCCGCAAGTCGCGCCGTCTCGGTGTCGACCTCGTCGGCGGCGACGCTGCCTTCGAGAAGCGTCCCTACGCTCCCGGCCAGCACGGCCGCGGTCGCATCAAGGAGTCCGAGTACCTGCTGCAGCTCCGCGAGAAGCAGAAGGCTCGTTTCACCTACGGCGTGATGGAGAAGCAGTTCGTCCGCTACTACAAGGAAGCCAGCCGTCGCCAGGGCAAGACCGGTGACAACCTGCTCCAGCTCCTCGAGTGCCGCCTCGACAACGTGGTCTACCGCGCCGGCTTCGCCCGTACGCGTCGCCAGGCCCGCCAGCTCGTCGTGCACGGCCACTTCCTGGTCAACGGCAAGAAGGTCGACATCCCGTCCTTCCAGGTCTCCGACCACGACATCATCGACGTGCGCGAGAAGTCGCTCGAGCTGACCCCGCTGATCGTGGCTCGCGAGACCCACGGTGAGCGCGTTGTTCCTGCCTGGCTCGAGGCCATCCCGACGCGGATGCGCATCCTCGTGCACCAGGTTCCGATCCGGGCGCAGATCGATGTCCCGGTCCAGGAGCAGCTCATCGTCGAGTACTACTCCAAGAAGTGATTCATCGTCAGTGGCCGTCCTCCCGGACGGCCACTGACACCCCTCTTCCACACCAACCTCATGGTTCGGATCCGTCAAATAGTGGGTGGATCCCGAAAGGAAAAACTCCGTGCTCATCGCTCAGCGCCCGACCCTCACGGAAGAGACCGTCGACGAGTTCCGCTCGCGGTTCGTCATCGAGCCCCTCGAGCCCGGCTTCGGCTACACGCTCGGCAACTCTCTGCGCCGTACGCTTCTCAGCTCGATCCCGGGTGCCTCGGTCACCAGCATCAAGGTCGACTCCGTCCTGCACGAGTTCTCGACCATCGAGGGCGTCACCGAGGACATGACCGAGATCATCCTCAACCTCAAGGGCATCGTCGTCTCCTCGGAGCACGACGAGCCGGTCGTGATGTACCTGCGCAAGTCCGGTGCCGGTGACGTCACCGCGGCCGACATCACCCCGCCCGCCGGTGTCGAGGTCCACAACCCCGAGCTCAAGATCGCCACCCTGTCCGACAAGGGCAAGCTGGAGATGGAGCTCGTCGTCGAGCGTGGCCGCGGCTACGTCTCCTCGGTCCAGAACAAGGGTGCCGACAACGAGATCGGCCGCATGCCGGTCGACTCGATCTACAGCCCCGTGCTGAAGGTGACCTACAAGGTCGAGGCCACCCGTGTCGAGCAGCGCACCGACTTCGACAAGCTCGTCATCGACGTCGAGACCAAGCCGTCGATCCGTCCCCGCGACGCGATCGCCTCGGCCGGCAAGACGCTCGTCGAGCTCTTCGGCCTGGCCCGTGAGCTCAACGTCGAGGCCGAGGGCATCGACATCGGCCCGTCGCCCGTCGACGAGCAGCTCGCGGCCGACCTGGCCCTCCCGGTCGAGGACCTGCAGCTCACCGTCCGCAGCTACAACTGCCTCAAGCGTGAGGGCATCCACACCGTGGGCGAGCTCATCTCGCGCTCGGAGCAGGACCTGCTCGACATCCGCAACTTCGGTGCGAAGTCCATCGACGAGGTGAAGGCCAAGCTCGTCGAGATGGGCCTCTCGCTCAAGGACAGCGCACCGGGCTTCGACCCGCAGGCCGCCCTCGCCGCCTACGGCGACGACGACGACGACGCGTTCATCGAGGACGAGCAGCTCTGATCTGGCTGGCGCGCACCTCGCTGCCCAGAACCACTCACACCCATCTATCCGAGTACCTGATACGGCTCGGGAGAATCGAGAAAGCCCATGCCCAAGCCCAAGAAGGGCGCCCGCCTCGGCGGTAGCCCGGCCCACCAGCGGCTGATGCTGTCGAACCTGGCGACCGCCCTGTTCGAGCACGGCCGGATCACCACCACCGAGACCCGCGCGCGCCTGCTGCGTCCGGTCGCGGAGAAGCTGATCACCAAGGCCAAGCGTGGCGACCTGCACAACCGTCGCGAGGTCCTCAAGACCATCCGTGACAAGTCGGTCGTGCACACCCTGTTCACCGACATCGCGCCGACCTTCGCGGAGCGTCCCGGTGGCTACACCCGCATCACCAAGGTCGGCCCCCGCAAGGGCGACAACGCCCCGATGGCGGTCATCGAGCTGGTGACCGAGGCCTACAGCCCCAAGGCGCCGTCGACCAAGAAGACCGAGGCCGCTGCCGCTCCTGCGCCGGCTGCCGAGGCGGCTCCGGCCGAGGTCGAGGCCGAGGGCGTCGACGGTGAGACCGAGGTCGTCGAGACCCAGGCCGCCGAGGTCGAGACCGCTGAGGCGCAGGCCCAGGGCGACGCCGCCGAGGTCGTCGGGACGCAGGACGAGTCGCAGGACGAGCCGAAGGCCTGACCGCAGTCCGTCGCGAGGCCCGTCACCCCACCGGGGTGGCGGGCCTCGTCGCTGTTCGGTCGCTGTTCGGGGTCCGGTCGAGGACGGGTGGGGACCTGTCAGGCCGACGGCCGCCAGTCGGGATCGCGGCCGATGAAGGCCGCCATCCGATCCACCACGGGTGCGTCGGCGGCCACGGCCACCGGTGCGCCGTACTGCCCGGAGCTGCGCAGCACGTCCTCCATCGCCGACAACCCGGCGAGCAGCTCGCCCGCGAAGTCCTCGTCGAGCCGGGGGTCCTGGCCGCCGGCGCGGGCCAGGTCCCATGAGTGCATGAAGACATCCGAGATGTAGAACCGGTCGACCGCCGTGGCGAGGGGGTGGGTGCCGACGTACGGATGGGTGAACTCCTCCTCGCCGCGCTCGGTGAGCAGTGCCTGGACCGCGTCGGCGTGGTGGTGCCAGGCGGCGGCCGGGTCGTCGGCGACGTGCGGGCCCGCAGGGAGCTCGATCCCGCCGGCGGCCAGGAACCCCGGGAACCACGTCACGAGGTGGTCGACGACGTCGCGGGCCGTCCACCCCTCGACGGGGGCGGGCGCGGACCAGTCGGGGGTGGCCTCGACGAGCCGGGAGAACTCGCCGGCCACCACTGCGTGGCGGGCGGCGGGGGACTCGGGCAGCGCCATCAGAGGGACTCGTCCGCCAGCATCCTGTCGAGGGTGGCGTAGCCCTCGTGGATGCCCGTCTCCATGCCGCTGGCCAACATCTGGTCGCGTGCCTCGAAGGAGTCACAGATCGAGAAGGCGTGCAGCCTCGTGCGCCCGTCGCCGAGGTCCTCGACGGTCAGGGTCTCGAGGGCGACGGCCTCCGGCATGCCCTCCCAGGTGAAGGTCTGGACGATCTTGTCCTCGCCGACGAAGGGGAAGGTGCCACGGAAGGCGAACTCCTCGTCGCCGCGACGCGAGACGTAGCGGTAGGAGCCGTTGGTGCGGCACGTCCACTCGACGATGCTCGTGGTCAGCGAGTCCGGACCGATCCACTGGGCGAAGAGGTCGGGATCGGTGTGGGCGCGCATGACCTGGTCGGGACGTGCGGCGAAGTCGCGCCAGATGTGGATGGCCGGCACGTGCTCGTCGGCGAGGATCGCGGCTTCGGTGTAGCGGGTCGCGCCACCGGTGGTGGGGTCGGCGGTGGTGTGCGTCGTGGTCATGATGCTGTGCCTTCCTGCGGGAGGGGGGAGTCGTGGTCCTCGTCCATCCGGTCGAGCACGGTGTCGAGGCGGGCGAAGCGCTCCTCGGCCTGCCGCCGGTAGCGTTCGATCCACGCCGTCATCAGGTCGAACACCTCTGCTTCCAGGTGCACGGGTCGCCGCTGGGCCTCCCGGGACCGCGTGACCAGCCCGGCCTCCTCGAGCACCTTGAGGTGCTTGGAGACGGCCTGGAGGCTCACGTCGTAGGGCGCGGCCAGGTCGTTCACGGTGTGGTCCGCCACGGTCAGGCGGGCCACCATGTCGCGACGCGTCGGGTCGGCGAGGGCGGCGAAGACACGCGAGAGCCGGTCGGCCACAGGACACCTTCTTCAACTGATGGGTTGAACACAAGGTAGGGCGCGCTCGCGATGGTTGTCAACCTTCTGGTTGAACAAAGGGGTGGCCCGCACGGTCAGGTGCCGGGTACGCGTACCTTTCGCGAGATCGCCCCGCGACACTCGGCCACTCCGGAGCTGTAGGACGAGGACACCGTGACGAAGTACTTCGCCCGCGGTCGGACCTTGAACCGGTAGCGCCCACGCGAGGTGGCGTCCACTGCGAGCAGCTTGAAGCTGCGGCGCGAGCGCACCCGCCAGAGCTTGATCCGGGCGTGGGACGAGCAGGAGGTCACCGGGGAGGTGATGGTGGCCTGCAGGCGGCGCTTGCTGGAGAGCCACTTCAGGGAGGCCTTGCGTGAGGCCGTCGGACAGCCGGTGGGGTTGGACGACGCAACGGTCGGGCACCCGTCGGCCGCGTCGGACAGTCCGTCGCCGTCCGTGTCCACGTCGGCCGCGACCACGGCCTGGGCGCGCGGGACCGGCAGTGCTCCCGTTGCCGTCGCGAGCGAGGCGACGAGGAGGAGCACCGCCACGCGCGCGAAGATGCGGAATAGGGCCATGACGCGACCAGCGTAGGCACTGAACCCGTTCGGAGCCACTCGGTGACCACGACCTAGGATCGCACCGTGCGCCTGCGGATCGACTGTGCCTACGACGGGGCCGACTTCTCCGGGTGGGCCGCCCAGCCGGGCCTGCGGACGGTCCAGGGCGACCTCGAGGCGGCGCTGGCGACTGCGCTGAGGCTGCCTCGGGTGCGGGTCACGGTGGCGGGGCGTACTGACGCCGGCGTGCACGCGCGCGGCCAGGTGGCGCACCTTGACGTCGATCCCGACCGGGTGACCGCCTCGGCCTCCCGGTCGAGCGTCCCTCCGCTGGAGGAGCTGGCACGCCGGGTCGACGGGATCCTGCCCCCGGACCTGCGCGTCCGCCGGATGACGGAGGCCCCCGAGGGCTTCGACGCGCGCTTCTCGGCGATCTGGCGCCGCTACGCCTACCGGATCGTCGACGCTCGGGAGCTGGCCGACCCGCTGGTGCGCGGCCACGTCCTGGAGTGGGGGCGCCCGCTCGACCTCGAGGCCATGAACGAGGCCTCCGCCTCACTGGTCGGTCTCCAGGACTTCGCCGCCTTCTGCAAGCGCCGGCAGGGAGCCACCACCGTCCGGACCCTGCTCGACCTGGACTGGAGGCGTGACGAGACCGGCCTCGTCGTCGGATCGGTCCGCGCCGACGCGTTCTGCCACAACATGGTCCGCGCACTCGTCGGCAGCCTGGTCGCCGTCGGCGACGGGCGCCGGCCCGTCACCTGGCCGGCCGAGGTGATGGCCGGGAGGCGTCGCCACCCCGGCGTGCTCGTCATCCAGCCCCACGGCCTCACGCTGGAGGAGGTCGGCTACCCCGACGACGACGAGCTGGCCGCCCAGTCCGAGCGAGCCCGTGCCCGACGAGAGGCCATCGATGCCTGAGCACTACTTCTCCGCCGACCCGAGCGTGCCCTTCGAGCGACAGAGCTTCACCGCCGAGCTGTGGGGGCGGACGTTCGCGTTCGACACCGGGTCGGGGGTCTTCAGCCGCGGCCACCTCGACCACGCGACCGCCGTCCTGTTCCGCGAGCTGGAGCCGCCGGTGCAGGGGCAGTTCCTCGACCTCGGGTGCGGCTACGGCGTCATCGGCCTGGCCATCGCGGGCGCCGTGCCGCTGGCCTCGGTGATCGGGATCGACGTCAACGAGCGGGCGCTGCTGCTGGCCAACGACAACGCGCGAGCGGCCGGTCTGGACTCGCGCTTCGTGGCGTGCACGCCCGAGCAGGTGCCGGGGGACCAGGTCTTCGACGAGATCTGGTCCAACCCGCCCATCCGGATCGGCAAGGAGGCCCTGCACGAGCTGCTGCTCACCTGGCTGCCGAGGCTGTCGCCTTCTGGGCGGATGGTCATGGTGATCGGCAAGAACCTCGGCGGTGACTCGCTCCAGCGGTGGCTGACCGACCAGGGCTGGCCCACCCGGCGGCTCGCCAGCAGCAAGGGCTTCCGCGTGCTGGAGACGCGCCGGGGTTGATCCGGCGCGAGCTCAGGGCCTCTGGTCGAGGAACATCTTCAGCCGCCCGTGGGTGGGGGCGGGGTCCTGCGGAAGCGCACCGTTGATCGCTCGACACACCCAGCCGAGGCGCATCGCGATCCGGGCGGCCTCGCGCAGGTCGCCGGCGTAACGGTCCTCGTAGGGGCCGAGATAGGCGTCGAGGTGCGGCCCGAGGTCCTCGGAGCCCTCCTCGTCGTCGACGCCCCACGCGATGACGCCCTGCAGCGTCACTGCGAGCGTGAAGAACGGGTGGGAGACGCACGCGTCTCCCCAGTCCAGCACCTGGTGCACCCCAGAGCCCAGGAACACCTGGCCGTCGTGCAGGTCGTCGTGCTGCACCGTCTCGCGGATCCCGAAGGCTGCCAGGCGGTCGCAGAGATCCTCGATCACCTCCCGGCCGGGAAGCCGAGGGTCTGCATCGCCGAGCTCGGCAAGCAGGGCGGCGTACGCCCCGGGCAGCGTCGTCAGCCGGCGGTCGGGAAGGCCGAGGCGGAGCAGCGCCTCCACGTCGTCCTCGCAGGCGAGCTGGATGCGGGCGTAGGCGTCGAGCACGTCGTACCAGCGGGTGAGGCTCCGTTCCTCGGGGATGACGTCGCGCAGCCGCCGCCCGGCGTCGGCCAGCAGCATCCAGCCGGTGCGGTGCTCCCGCGCGAGCGGCGGAGGCACGCGGCCCTCGGACCGCGACGCGACCAGGTCGAGGACGGCGGCCTCGTGGGCCATCGACTCGTCGTTGGCCTTGAACCACACCTGGCCGTCATCGGTGGGCACGCGCATGACCGTCGACCAGGCAGTGACGTGGGGCTGCTCGACCACGCCCGTGCGCGTGCGGCCGAGCGCGGACAGCTGGTCGTCGATCCAGGTGTGGGCCTCGGCCACGAACGCGGCCTCTCGCCACCTCTGCTCCATGACCGCATTCCACCGTGTCGGCCGGGGGCCGGGCAAGGTCGAGCCGGACAAGGTCGAGCGAGGACAAGGTCGAGCGAGGACAAGGTCGAGCGAGGACAAGGTCGAGCGAGGGCGTCAGCGCAGCCGCACCGGCAGCGACTCCACGCCGTGGACGATCGCCAGCTCGGTGAACCGGAGGTCGCCGGGGTCGCACGCCAGCGACAGGTCGGGGAAGCGTCGAGCGAGTGCGACGAGCGCAGTGCGGAGCTCCATCCGGGCGAGCTCCGCGCCGACGCAGCGGTGCAGGCCGTGCCCGAACGCGAGCGTGCCGGACATCGCTGTCGTCGGGTCGAACCGCGCCGGGTCCTGGTGGCGCGCCGGGTCCCGCCCGGCTCCGCTGAGCGACACGACGACCACGTCTCCGGCGCGTACGGTGCGTTCGCCGACCCTCAGCTCCCGCCGGGCGATGCGAGGGAACGCGATCTGCACGGGGCACACGAAGCGCAGCAGCTCCTCCACGACCCGGTCGACGTCGCCGGGCTCGCCGTGGCGCAGCAGGTCCCAGGTGTCGCGGTGTTGGAGCAGGACCCAGGTGCCGAGCGAGAGCATGCTCGCGCTGGTCTCGTACCCGCCGAGGAAGACGCCGTCGGCCAGGCCGCCGAGCTCGACGTCGTCGAAGTCTGCCCCGTGCTCGCCGACCATCCGCGCGAGGAGGCCATCGGGCAGGTGCGGGTCGCGACGCTCGGAGGCGACCAGGTCGATGAGGAACTGCCGGGTGCCGGCCGCGGTGTCGAAGATCCCCGCCCGACCATGGCTGAGGTCGAATCGGGCTGCGCCGTAGCGGCGGAACTCGTCGCGGTCGACGGCCGGCATCCCGAGCAGGTCGCAGATGACGCCGAAGGGCACCGCGAACCCGAAACGTTCCACCAGGTCGACCTCCGGACCGTGGGCGGCCAGGTCGTCGAGGGCATCCGCGACCACGCGGTCCACATCGGCCTGGAGGTCGGCCAGTCGATGTCGGGTGAAGGAGGGAGTGAGGACCCGTCGCAGTCGCTCGTGGTCGGGTGGATCGGTCATCCCGAGCCCGCCGATCCGTTCGGCGGGGGCGCGATCCTGTCGCCCCACGAGGTGCCGGACGTCGTTGGCGAAGGACTCGGAGTCCGCCAGCACGGCCCGCGCGACGTCGTACCCCGTCACCAGCCAGACGCGGGTGCCGAGGAGACGGACCAGCTGCACCACGTCACCGCCGCCGCGGCTGGCGTCGAGAGCGGGTACGGGGTCGACCCCGTTGCGCTGCAGGGGAAACCGGATGCTCCCCGGCACGCGGCGGCTCGACGACACCGCGAGACGCAGTGCCGTGCCGCGCAATGAGGGAGCCATGCCCCCAGTAGACGCCCACCCGTCGAGGACCGCCATCCGGTATAGCCCCGGTCGGTCCCCGAGGGGAGTCGTGAGCGGCCACCGGGCAGGATGTGCGCATGGCCTACGAAGCAGCCCAGGACAGGTACGACGACGCGCGCGGCATGCACTACCGAGCCACGGGACGGAGCGGGCTGCGACTCCCGGCCCTCTCGCTGGGGCTGTGGCAGAACTTCGGCACCGACCGTCCCGAGGAGACCCAGCGGGCGATCCTGCGTCGTGCCTTCGACCGCGGTGTGACCCACTTCGACCTCGCCAACAACTACGGCCCGCCCTACGGCCGGGCGGAGGAGAACATCGGTCGCTACCTCGCCGACGACTTCGCCCCCTACCGCGACGAGCTCGTGATCTCGACCAAGGCCGGCTACGACATGTGGCCCGGCCCCTACGGTCAGGGCGGCGGTTCTCGCAAGTACGTCCTGGCGTCGCTCGACCAGTCCCTGGGCCGGATGGGGCTCGACTACGTCGACATCTTCTACAGCCACCGCTTCGACGCCGAGACGCCCGTCGAGGAGACCATGATGGCGCTCGACACCGCAGTGCGCTCGGGTCGCGCGCTCTATGCGGGCATCTCGTCCTACTCTGCGGCCAAGACGCGCGAGGCGGCCTCGATCGCCCGTGACCTCGGCACGCCCCTGCTCATCCACCAGCCGTCGTACTCGATGCTCAACCGGTGGATCGAGGCGCCCGCCGGCGGCGGCACGAGCCTGCTCGAGGAGCTGGACGAGCAGGGGATGGGCTGCATCGTCTTCACCGCACTGGCGCAGGGGCTGCTGACCGACCGCTACCTCGACGGCGTGCCGGCCGACTCGCGCGCGGCTCGCGACGACTCGACCGTGGCCGGGCTCGACGACGACGTCCTCGCGCGGGTGCGGGCGTTGAACGGCATCGCCGAACGGCGCGGCCAGAAGCTCGCCCAGCTCGCCCTGCAGTGGGTGCTGCGTGACAGCCGGGTCACCAGCGCCGTGATCGGGGCGTCCAGCGTGGCCCAGCTCGACACCAACCTCGACGCCCTGTCGGCCCCGCCGCTGAGTGATGAGGAGCTGACCGAGATCGATCGCTACGCCGTCGACTCGGGGATCAACCTGTGGGCGAAGCAGACCGAGGAATGACCGACCACGCCACTCGGGTCGTCGTGGTCGGGGCCGACGCCGCCGGGATGTCCGCGGCCCACCAGGCGCTCCGCACGGCCGAGCGCACCGGTCGCGAGCTCGCGCTCACGGTGCTCGACCGCGGCCACCACACGTCGTACAGCGCGTGCGGCATCCCCTACTGGATGGCCGGCGACGTGGAGTCCGGCGACGAGCTGGTCGTCCGCACCGCCGAGGAGCACCGCGAGGCAGGCATCGACCTGCGGCTGGGCACCGAGGTGGTGGCCGCGGACCTCGCCGCACGCACGGTCACGACCGCTGCCGGGGACACGGTCGGCTACGACGAGCTCGTGATCGCCACCGGAGCGCCGGCGCGGGTGCCCGACTGGGCGTTGCGCCCCGACGGGACGCCCTACGACGCGGTCGGTCCGGTCAAGACGCTCGACGACGGAGCCGCCTGGTTGCGGCGCTTCGACGAGGCCGGTGACGGCGCGCACGTCGTGGTGGTCGGTGGGGGCTACGTGGGTGTGGAGGTGGCCGAGGCGGCGCTGCGCCGCGGGCTCGGAGTCACGCTGCTGACCCGCGGTCGGGGCATGGCCCTGCTGGAGGAGGAGCTCAGCTCGCTCGTGAACCTGGGGGTGTGCGAGGCCGGTGCCGAGGTGGTGCTCGGCGTCGAGGTCACCGGGCTCGAGGTCGACGGCGACCGGGTGACCGGGGTGCGCTGGGACGGCGGGAGCCGGGAGGCAGACCTGGTGGTGCTCGCCCTCGGCGTACGCCCCGGCACGGACTTCCTCGAGGGCACCGGTCTCGAGCTGGCGGACTCGGGCGCGCTCCGACCCGATCCGCACGGGCGGGTGGCCGAGCACGTCTGGGCGGCCGGAGACTGCTGCGAGGTGCGTCGGCGCATCGACGACCGGTGGGTGTTCCGTCCGCTCGGCACGCATGCGACCAAGCACGGGCGAGCGCTCGGCGACAGCCTCGCCGGCGGCACCCTGGCCTTCGCGGGGGTGGTGGACACCTCGATCACGCGTTTCCAGGTGGGCGACGTCAACCTCGAGATCTCCCGCACGGGCCTGACCCGGAAGGAGGCGCTGGAAGCGGGCTTCGACCCGGTGGACCTCATCACGGAGGGGACGACCGCCACCGGTTACATGCCCGAGGCAGACCCGATCTCCCTGTGGGTGATGGCCGACCGGACCACACGTCGCCTGCTCGGCGTGCAGATCGTCGGCGGAACCGGTGCCGGCAAGCGGATCGACACGGCGGCCGCGGTCCTCTGGGCCGCGGGCTCGGTCGACGACCTCGCCTGGATGGACCTCGCCTACGCGCCACCCTTCTCCTCGGCCTGGGACGTCCTCCAGATCGCGGCGCGCCGGGTCGCCGAACGGCTCTGAGCCGGACGGAACCCGGTTGCGCGTGCCGGGAGGATGTCGGGCATGGAGCTCGAAATCGTCACCCTCGCCGCACGTCCTGACCTCATGGACGTCTTCTGGGACATGGAGACGTCGTGGCCGGAGTTCATGAAGCACGACCCGATCGGCAGCGGCTACTACGCCGCGGTGGAGGACTTCGCCGACCATGTCCTGGAGTGCCTCGACGAGACGGGTCGCATCGTGGCCAAGGCCTATGCGGTGCCGTTCCGCCTCGACGGTGAAGTCCTGCCGGACGCCGGGTGGGACCACGTGATCAGCAACGGCCTGCTGAGCCGTCTCCGGCGGGAGGAGCCCGACGCCGTCTCGGCGGTGGAGATCGCGATCGAGCCCGCGTTGCAGGGGCGGGGCCTCTCGGGGCGGATCCTCGCCGCCCTGCGCGACAACGCCGCACGGCTGGGGTTCTCCGAGCTGCTCGCGCCGGTGCGCCCCAACGGCAAGACCGACGTCCGCGAGCCGATGGCCGAGTACGCCTTCAGGACCCGCGACGACGGGCTGCCGGTCGACCCGTGGCTGCGCGTGCACGTACGCGCCGGTGGCCTCATCGACCGGGTCGCGCCCCGCTCCATGGTCATCCCCGGCACCGTCGAGGAGTGGCGCGAGTGGACCGGCCTTCCGTTCGACCGCACCGGCCCCGTCGACGTACCGGGGGCACTGGCACCGGTCATGTGCGATGCCGAGCACGGCACTGCGGTCTACGTCGAGCCCAACGTGTGGGTCCGCCACCCGATCGGCTGAGATCACTCGTGCCTCCTGCGACCGCCGTGCGCGCCCCGCGCCAGGGATAACCGGGAGACGGCGACGTCACCGACAGTGGAGAATGCCTCCTTGTGGGTCACGTGGATGTCGCAGGAGTGCGTTACGAGCTGCCTGACGGACGAGTGCTGCTCGACGACGTCAGCTTCCGGGTCGGCGACGGCCAGAAGGTGGCCCTCGTCGGCGCCAACGGGGCCGGGAAGACCACCCTTCTCAGGATCGTCACCGGCGACCTGACGCCGCACGCCGGCGTCGTGACCCGCTCGGGCGGACTGGGCGTCATGCGTCAGTTCGTCGGCCACGGCGGCGGGGACGAGACCGTCCACGACCTGTTGCTCTCCGTGGCACCCGAGCGGATGCGTACGGCGTCGGCGCACGTGGACGAGTGCGAGCTGGCGCTGATGGACGTCGACGACGAGCTGACCCAGATGCGCTACGCCCACGCGCTGGCGGAGTACGCCGACGCAGGTGGCTACGACGTGGAGGTCACCTGGGACGTGTGCACCACTGCGGCGATGGGGCTGCCCTTCGACCGCGCCCGCCACCGGCTGCTGACGACGCTCTCCGGCGGCGAGCAGAAGAGGCTGGTGCTCGAGTACCTGCTCCGCGGTCCCGACCAGGTGCTGCTGCTCGACGAGCCCGACAACTACCTCGACGTGCCCGGCAAGATCTGGCTCGAGGAACGGATCCGCGACTCGGCCAAGACGATCCTGTTCATCAGCCACGACCGCGAGCTGCTCAACAACACCGCGACCCGGATCGTCACCGTCGAGCTCGGCAGCGCCGGCAACCTGGTCTGGACACACCCGGGCGACTTCGCGAGCTACCACGAGGCCCGTAGCGACCGGTTCGAGCGCTTCGAGGAGATGCGGCGTCGCTGGGACGAGGAGCACGCCAAGATCAAGGCGCTCGTGCTGAGGCTGAAGATCAAGGCCGAGTACAACGACGGCATGTCGTCGCAGTACCGGGCTGCGCAGACCCGGCTGAAGAAGTTCGAGGAGGCCGGTCCGCCCATCGAGCAGCCGCGTGAGCAGCAGGTCACGATGCGGCTCAAGGGCGGCCGCACTGGCAAGCGTGCGGTCGTGTGCACCGGGCTCGAGCTCAGCGGCCTGATGCAGCCCTTCGACCTGGAGGTCTGGTACGGCGAGCGGGTGGCCGTGCTCGGCTCCAACGGCTCCGGCAAGTCGCACTTCCTGCGGCTCCTCGCGGCGGGCGGGAGCGACCCCGACGTCGAGCACCGCCCCGTCAGCGAGCCGCCGTCACCGGTGCCGCACACCGGGAAGGCCAAGCTGGGCGCCCGGGTGCGGCCGGGCTGGTTCGTCCAGACCCACGAGCACCCCGAGCTGATGGGTCGCACGCTGCTGGAGATCCTGCACCGTGGTGACGACCACCGCGACGGCATGGGCCGCGAGGCCGCGAGCCGGGTGCTGGACCGCTATGAGCTCGCGCACGCGGGGGAGCAGAAGTTCGAGCTGCTCAGCGGCGGTCAGCAGGCGCGGTTCCAGATCCTTCTCCTCGAGCTCTCCGGAGCGACCCTGCTGCTGCTCGACGAGCCCACCGACAACCTCGATGTGCAGTCCGCCGAGGCGCTGGAGGCCGGTCTCGAGGCCTTCGAGGGCACGGTGCTCGCCGTGACCCACGACCGGTGGTTCGCCCGCGGCTTCGACCGGTTCCTGGTCTACGGCCAGGACGGGGCCGTCTACGAGTCGGAGGGCCCGGTCTGGGACGAGGGCAGGGTCACCCGAGCGCGCTGAGACGCCGCCGGGCATCGTCGAGACCCTTGTCGTTCCCCGTCCCGTCGGCGACGCCCGTCCTGCCCTTTCAGCCGGCCTCGCCGAGCTCGATGTCCATCGCGTGCAGGAGACCCAGCAACGCGCGGTCGTCGAGCTCGAACCCGCGTGCGTCCGGAGCAACGACCCGGACGGCGTGCATGTCCGCGGACATCAGGAAGATGTCGGGACTGATGGGGTAAGGCTCCTCGGCGAAGGTCCGGAGTGCCATCCAGGACATCGCGACCGCGGTGTCGACAACGCCCTCGTCCACCGGCACGTGAACCCAGAGCTCGAACTTGGTGGGGACGGCGACGAGCACACCGTGCGGAGGGAAGTCGATCCGCAGCTTGCGGAGGAGGTCGGGCAGCACCGTCACCCGTGCCGCACCGTAGGCGTCGCTGCTGTCGAGGAACTCCACCCACGAGCTGCGGACATCGGGGTCGAGGCGTCTGCGCGTGTGTCGTGGCCGGGGGAGAGCGGCGACATTGCCGAGCGCGGTGTCGTAGGCCTCGTCCCGGTCACCCACGAGGTCGAGCTCTCCGAACTCCTGGCTGTAGCCGTCCCCCTGGGCGGCAAGCACGGCGACCAGGCCGGGGAGGGGCTCGATGGCGTCGTAGGTGAGGAGCTCGTCGGCCCGGTCCCGTGGCCACAGCTTCACGCGGAGATCTTCCTGAGCGGGTGGGTGGTCGGGCCGGGCGCGGGTGAGGACAGTCAGCTGGTCCCGCACGGCCCGTGACCACCGCTTGCGCGGCATCATGCTGATCGTCCGGGCGAGGTTGTCGAGGCCCACTGTCGACCCGTCGACCACGGTCAGGGCGATGCCGTCGAGGACGGTCGTGCTCTGTCCGAGACCGGCCAGGACGCGTTGCGCCTCGGACACGAGCCAGCGGGTGTCTGCTGCGGTGAGTCCGGGGAGTCGGGGAGTGTCGTTGGTCATGCCCTCGATGGAAGCAGGATCGGGTCGTCGCCGCCGGCGTCATCCACAGGGCGCAGAAGTGGCCCAGCTGCCGTCCACAGCCCTTCGGGAAACGGGGTTGTCCACAGGTCGTAGGTGCCTCGATCGACGCTGTCCGAGAACCTTCGTAGCGTTGTGGGATGACCACCTCTCCCGCTCCCCTCCGACCGCCGGGCGCTCCGCACCCCGCGGTGGCGACGGCGCTGCGGGTCGCCACCGAGGTGGAAGAGGTGCTGGGTCTCGACCCGGCCTTCATGCCGGCGGCCGACAAGGAAGCGGCCCTGCTGGCGTGGGCCGAGGTCGCCTCGCTGGTGGAGGTCGAGCGCCTCCGGTTGCTGGCTGTCAGCGGCGACGTGGCTGACGCCCACGGTGCCCGTGATGCCGGCGCCTGGCTCGCCCACACGACTCGGATCGACCAGGCGGATGGCCGACGCGACCTCAAGGTCGCCTCGGCCCTGTCTGGTCGGTGGCACTCACTGGACGACGCATTCGCCCAGGCGCGGGTCAACCCCGCCCAGGCCCGCGTGATCGCGCAGGCGCTGGATGCCCTGCCAACGGGCGTCGAGCCCGAGGTGCTCAGCAAGGCCGAGGCCTGGCTGATCGACCAGGCCCGCGAGTTCGCTCCCCGGCAGCTGCGGGCGCTGGGACGCAAGGTGCTGGACGTCGTCGCCCCGGAGGTCTTCGAGGCGGCCGAGCTCAAGGCGTTGGAGGCGGAGGAGGCGCGAGCTCGCACTCTGGTGCGTCTCACGACCCAGCGCCTGGGCGACGGCACCACCATCGTGCGCACCCGGATCTCTGATGCAGCAGCAGACCGGCTGACCACCTACCTGCATGCCTACACCTCGCCCGCGCACGAGCGGACCGCCGGCGCGGTCACCGACCCCGACCCGGCGCCGTACGCCGTCCGCATGGGGAGGGCGTTCGAG
Source organism: uncultured Actinomycetota bacterium (assembly GCA_963843815.1). Taxonomy (GTDB): domain Bacteria; phylum Actinomycetota; class Actinomycetes; order Propionibacteriales; family Nocardioidaceae; genus Nocardioides. The sequence continues at coordinate 873,682 of CAWJLX010000010.1, forward strand.
GCCTTCCTCGAGGACGTCGACCCTCGGCGGATGCCGCTCCACGGCGGCAACGCCTCGTCTGTGGTGGTGCTCGTCGACGAGACCGTGCTCCGTGCGGGGGTCGGCGTGGCTACCACCACCACGGGCCAGCAGATGAGCAGCGGCCAGGTGCGTCGGCTGGCGTGCTCGGCGGGGATCCTGCCTGCGGTGCTCGGTGGCAAGGGCGAGGTCCTCGACGTCGGTCGCAGGCGTCGCCTCTTCACCTACTCGCAGCGCGTTGCCCTGGCGGTCCGGGACGGGGGCTGCCGCGCAGAGGGCTGCGACCTCCCGTCGGGGATGTGCGAGGCCCACCACCTGGACCCGTGGGGATCCGGCGGCCGCACCGACCTGGACCGCGGGATCCTGCTCTGCTCCTACCACCACCATCGGATCCACGATCCGGACTACGCGCACACCCTCACCGTCCGGCGTCGGATCGAGTTCACGCGGATCAACCGGCGGACGTGACGAGCACGCGGTGGCGCTCGGGCTCGAGTGCGGCTCTCGCTGAGCGGGACCCGGTTGGCGACGCCCATCACCGGATCTGCCGATCGAGTGCGTCCAGAGGGTGAACCAATCGCACTGGTCGCAGCCGCAGTGCTTGGTCACCCAGCGCGATCAGCGGCCTCACGCAGCCAGCCTGCTACCTCGTCGTCGAGGTCGCTGAGGTTGTGGATCTCCAAATGTGCATCCAGTGGGCAGGAGCGGGGTGCGCGACCTCCTTGAAGCGCGTGGACTCATCGTGACGCCCAAGAGCGATCGACAAGACGACTTCGGCGGTCGGTCTTCTGAGGTACTTGCCCGGCATCCAGAGGTAGACGAAGCCTCGCTTGCGCCGGAATGCGGCCTGGCTCTTGGAGATGCGCACCTCAACGGCCCGTGTCGGTCGGCTATCGCGCACACCTCCGTGAAGGCCGCCAGCGCATCCGGGTGACCCGCGAAGAACTCCTCAGGCGTTGTCTTGCGAGCAGCTGTCACACGCTCATGGTGGCGCGGAACGCGGACATCCGCATCTGCCGCGTAGAGCGTGGGATTCGACTACGGGCTCAGCAGATGCGCGTTGGCCCGCACCCATCGCACCTCGCCCGCTGCCCACTCCTGACTGCCTTCTTCGACCCACGTGCGCTGCGGTTCGATCCCTTCGTTGGCGAGTGTCAACTCCAACGCCATGGTCGCCTCCATCCGGGCCGCGACCATTTCTGCGACGTCGAAGTCCGGGAGGCCTCCTCCGTAGGCATCGAGGAACGTGCGGACCCGAGCGGCTCGGTCAGGAACCGAGGGAAAGTGATGCCATGTGAGAGCCATCTCGTCATCGCGGGTCGGCGTGAACCACTGCAGTGCGTATGCCACGTCGTCGATCCGTGGTCCCTGATGCAGGAAGTCCCAGTCGATCAGCCCGATCGCCTCGTCATCACGCCACACGATGTTCCAGGGTCCGAAGTCGCCGTGGCACCACACCGCTGGCTCTGGGTCCGACGAGAGATGGGGGGCGCGGAAAGTGGCTCCTGGTGGAGGCTCCCAGCCGATGGACGCGTCGTGAATCGTTCGTAGCAGGCTCGCCGCGGAACGAAGGCCCTCGTTCGAGTGCTGGTGCTTCCATCCAGCCCCACCCGACTCGCCTACGATTGACCTCAGCTTTTCTACGGCACCCTCGATACCCAGCGGCTCGGGCACACACGTGAGGCCGTGGTCGCGGAGGTGTCGGAGAAACGCGTGCACGGTCGGCGTCCACGTTGACGCCGGACGAGTCACGACGCCGTTCTCGATTCCTATCGGGCGAAGGGCCCGCGTGACGGAGTCGTCTGTAGGGGCCATTCGCGGACGGTAGCCGCTTGGCTTCGCCGTGGCACTCGGTTTTGCAGGGACGACCGGATCTGCCGCGAAGCGCGCTGAACTGACGATGAGCGGTTGCCATCATCAGACGTCATACGGATAGCGCCACTGGTTGCCCCATCCGTATGACATCCGGATCTGCCGCTGATGGCGCGCCCATCGACCGACGAGCGGACACGACAGGGTCGTACGATTTCCGTCATGCAATTGCGTCCGCTTGGTTGGGAACTCGGCTTCCTCCTGGTCGTGGTCGCCGTACTTGCCGTCGGGCTCGTCGTCGGCTCGACCCCGCTGATATTGGTATCGGTGCTGGCCTGCGCCGTAGCAGCTCCGGTCGTAGTTGCGAGTTTCGTCGTCCGTTTGATCGCGGGGATTCTCGACGAAATGCGACGCCGTCGGACCGTTCCCTCGCTCGACTGACCGTTCGACCGCCGGGGACGTTGGCACGGTACGAAGCACACGCATCTGCCGCGGACAGCGAAAGCTCCGACGTGCCGATGTGGGCGTCCACGGGTGCCACATGGAACTACGCTCGGGGACCATGCAACCGCTGGCCGAGATCACCCTGACGCGACCATGGCATTGGGGAATCGCAGTCCTAGGTGACCCGCGGGCGGAGGTGCCCACGGAGTTCGACGGGCACGCTGTGGCCATGGCCCGCGACGTGGTCACAGTGAGCGTTCGGCACGCTCAGGACATCGAGGCCGAGAGGTTCGAGGGCGACTGGGACTGGGCAACGGCAACGATCCACTTGCGTTCCTTGGTTCGTGAGGAACGGACGGAGAGGCACGTGTTGTGCGACACGGTCATCTCCACTCCTGAAGAGACTGTGTCGATCGGGGACGCGGACGGGATGTTGGTCGTCCCGGCCCCAAGCCTCCGAACTCGCCTGAAGGTGTCTACCGACGTAGTCGACCCCACCGGCTTGACGACGGTCTGGGTCGACCTCATAGCGGTAGCGAACTGACTCGAGCCGGGCTCTCCGCACGCACGCTCATGCCGCGACCTGAGCATCCTCAGGTGCCGTACGGGTTCGTCGGACAGTTCGCCAGCGGCTCGGCGGCCGATCGCTCCTGCTTCAGCGCCACCACGACGGAGGCAGCTCGCGTGTCGCTGATGGGATCAGGTCAACGCCCCTGTCGCACACGAGGAACGGTTGGTCCTCGGGTAGCGCGAGGATCCGCTCCTTCACGCTGCGGGGGGTATCGCGCCGGACGAGGCTGACCAGTGAATCCCACTCATCCGGGGTCAGCACGAGCTCACCTGTCCGGTGCCCCCGGAGGGCCTCTTGACCGTCACCTCGATGCCACCAGTGACCTCTCGCACGTCTCCCCAGGAGCTGAGGGACTCCAGGAGACGGTTCCAATGGATCGCCGTCGTCCGAGTGTGGCAGTCGGGGGCCGTTGACCAGAATGCCCGGGCAGGCGTTTGCTGGAGGGTCCACACCGGACCCAGGGAGGAAGCATGAGCGACAAGGCGATGAGCGGCAAGGTGGTGCACTTCGAGATCCCGTTCGACGACGGTGACCGAGCGGGGAACTTCTACCAAGAGGCCTTCGGCTGGCAGACCATGTCCATGCCGGAGATGGACTACACGATGGTGATGACGGGGCCGAGCGACCCCGAGACGGGCCCCACGGAGCCCGGGTTCATCAACGGAGGGATGTTCCAGCGCAGCCCGGAGTTCCCGGGCAAGGCACCGAACCTCGTGATCGACGTGCCGAGCGTCGACCAGGCGCTCCGTGACGTCGAGGCGGCGGGCGGGAAGACGGTCACCGCGAAGACAGCCGTCGGGGACATGGGATTCACGGGCTACTTCACCGATACCGAGGGCAACCTGCTCGGAGTCTGGGAGAGCGCCTGACCAGGACGTCGCGCCGCGGCACGACCGCGGCGCGTCGTGGGTGCTGACCAGACGTGGGCCGTACGACATCGACCTCGCGGACGTCCGCCGGATCATCGACGCAGGTCCCTGACCCGATCAGTGGCCAGCGAGTCCCTCGCTCGGCACGTGCCGCGGTTTGCGCGCCAGCCGGAGCGCGAGCCGAGCCACGAGCCATGCGACCAGGCCGAGCAGGATCGCCGTACCGCCGCGCAGGGGAAGGGGCCACGCGCCCCGGTCGATGTCGACAGGGCTGACGACCTGGAGGTCGCCGACGGTGGAGGCGGCCAGCTGGAAGCGACCGACGCCGTAGTCCTGCAGATCCGGGATCGTCATCAGCGTGCGGGGCTGCTCCCCGCCGAGGGGGACGCTCGAGAGCGTGTAGGAGTCCGCGCCGCAGCACGGGTCGTCGGTCGGTTCGGCCAGCAGGGTCAGGACCTCGTCGTCGTTGCTCCATCCGAGGACGCGCCCCGGACCCGCGAGCGCGAGCTCCAGTGGGCCGGGCACGACCCCTCCTCGCCCGGTGGCGTCGACGAAGGAGAGGCCCGTCGGCGTACCGGGGTCGGTGATGCCGGCTGGAGAGCCGGAGGGGCTCACGGTGGTGGTGGCCAGCAGCCGTCCGTCGGGAGACCAGGCAGCCGGACCGGCGAGCACGCCGTCGGCTTCGACGGCCCGCCGCGAACCGCGCTCCAGGTCCACCACCGAGAGCCGCTCGCCGGCCTCACTGGTCTGCCCGACCGCCAGCTCCGAGCCGTCGGGGGAGAATGCTGCCGCCGTGGCCGCGTTCTCCCGCAGCAGGACCGTGCTGTCGTCGGAGAGGTGAAGGAGGCCGACGTCTCCCGTGATCCGCTCGCCGGAGTAGGGGTTCGACGGTGCGGGGGACAACAGGTTCGCCAGCGTCCGGCCGTCATGGGACCAGGCGATGGGCACCACGCTCCGGCCGGTCGGCAGCGGGTGGCTGGTGGTCGCGCCGGTGACGAGGTCGACGATCACCACGTCGGGCCGACCGGTGTCGTGGTCACCGACTGCCACCCGGGTGCCGTCGGGGGACAGCAGCATGGGGGCCGGGTCGCCCTGCGTCTCGGCGCCGGCGCGATCCTCCGCCGCATCGACCCGGCGGTAGACGTGACCGCCTGCCCCCAGGACGACGGCCTGGGGGAAGTCGAGGAGCTCCACACCGAAGCCGTGCTGGAAGAGCGCCACCGCAGCACCCGGCGGATCCGCCGACACGTTCCCCGTGAGGTGGGAGTAGGCAGCCAGCTCCTGGGAGACCGCCACCACGCCCGGGTCGCCCGGCTCCACGTCGTGGTGCGCTCCCAGGGCGAAGACCACGGCCGACGTGCAGACGCCGATCACTACGGGCACCCCCGCTGCCATGTGCACTCGCTGAGTGTAGGCAGCGAGCCGGCGCACGGACAGTGCTCAGCCGAACGCGCTGATCCCCGTCTCGGCCCGCCCGATCAGCAGCTTCTGGATCTGCGAGGTGCCCTCGTAGAGCGTCATGACGCGGGCGTCGCGGAGGTACTTCGCGACCGGGAAGTCGTCGACGTAGCCGGCGCCGCCATGGACCTGGATGGCGTTGTTGGCCGCACGCACGGCGGCCTCCGAGGCGAAGAGCTTGGCCTTGGAGGCAGCCGTGCGGAAGGGCTCACCGCGATCGATGAGGTCGGCGCACCGCCACACGAGCAGCCGGGCGGCGTCGGCGTCGACCGAGATGTCGGCGATCATGTCCTGCACGAGCTGGAAGGCCGCGATGGGCTTGCCGAACTGCGTGCGCTGGGTCGCGTAGGCCACCGACGCCTCCAGGCATCCCTGCACGATGCCGACGCATCCCGACGCGACGGCGAGGCGCCCCTTGTCGAGTGTGCCCATGGCGATCTTGAAGCCCTGTCCGACGTCGCCGAGCCGGGCAGCATCCGGGACGCGGACGTCGTTGAGGAACAGCTCAGCGGTCGCCTGGCCGCGCAGCCCGAGCTTGCCCGTGATCTCGCGCGCCTCGAACCCGGGGGCGTCGGTGGGGACGAGGAACGCCGTCACACCGCGGGGACCGTCGGCGCTGGTGCGCGCGAAGACCAGGGCCACGTCGGCCCAGGTGCCGTTGGTGATGAAGAGCTTCTGGCCGTTGATCACCCAGTCCGACCCGTCGCGAGTGGCGCGTGAGGTGAGGTTGCCGGCGTCGGACCCGGTGCCGGGCTCCGTCAGCCCGAAGCAGCCCAGCGCGGTGGCGTTGGCCAGCTGCGGCAGCCACTCCTGCTTCTGCTCCTCGCTGCCGTGGAAGAGGATCGACTTGCCGACCAGCCCGCTGCTGACCGAGACGATGCCGCGCAGCGCGGAGTCGGCCCGCCCGAGCTCCTCCATGGCGAGGGAGTAGGTGACGTAGTCGCCGCCCACACCGCCGTACTCCTCGGGGATGGTGAGACCGAAGAATCCCAGCTCGGCCATCTTCGGCACGATCGCGAGGTCGACGGCCTCGTCGTGGTCCCACTGCATGCGGTGCGGGACCGCCTCCCGCTCGAGGAAGTCGCGGGCGAGGGCGCGGAAGGCCTGCTGGTCCTCGCTCAGGGAGAGGTCCACGTCAGCCCAGCGCTTCGACGAGGTCGTGGTCGCCGACACGCTCGGACAGCCGCGCCAGGTGGTGGGGAGCGTTGCCGAGCCACTGGTCGAGCACGGTGAGGTGTGCGGTGCCGACCCCGACGGCGTACTCGGCGGTCATGCCGATGCCGCCGTGGAGCTGGATCGCCTCCTGGCCGATGTGGCGCCCCGCCCGGCTGATCTGCAGGCCGACCCGGTCGGCAGCATCCGCGACCACGGCCTGGTCGCCACCGGCGATCGTCATCGTCGCCCAGTCGACCACGCTGTGCGCCAGCTCGAGGGAGACGTACATGTCGGCGGCCCGGAAGGTCAGCGCCTGGAAGGTGTTGAGGGTGACGCCGAACTGCTTGCGGCTCGTGAGGTAGTCGGTCGTTGCGCGCACCTGGCTCTGCATCACTCCGAGCGCCTGGTTGGCCCCCATGATCCGCGTCAGGTCGCGGATGGTGGCGATGCTCGGGCCGAGGTCCCGGCCGGGCTCGCCGAGCGGCGTTGCGCTGCTCGCGTCGAACCGCACCGAGGCGGCGCGAGTGAGGTCGGCGGCGGCGTAGCCGGTGCGCTCGACGTCGTCGGGCGCCACCACGAAGACGCCCGTGCCGCCGTCGTCCGGCAGGACGGCGGTGACGATGAAGTGGTCGGCGGACTCGCCCCCGACCACCGGGTCGCACACACCTGTCAGCGACCACGCGTCACCCGCCCGGGAGGCCTGTACGCCGTCGGCGCGCGAGCCCCAGCGGCTACCGGGTGAGGTGTCGGCCGCGGCCAGGACGAGCTCGCCCGCACTCAGCCGCCCCAGCAGCTCGGCCTTCTGCTGAGCAGATCCGAGTGCCGCGACCAGCCCCCCGGCGTGGACGACGCTGGCGAGGTAGGGCTCGGGCGCGAGCACCCTGCCCAGCTCCTGGCACACGATCCCGATCTCGACGGGCCCCGCGCCGACGCCGCCGTGGTCCTCGCTGAAGGGCAACCCGAGGACGCCCATCTCGGCCAGTCGGCCCCACAGAGCCCGGTCGAAGCCGGGGTCGGTGGCGACCGCCTGCCGGCGGGTCTCGTGGTCGGCGTACGTCGTGGCGAGCAGGCCGCGGACGGCCTCGCGCAGCGCCTGCTGCTCGTCGTCGTAGGTGAAGTCCATGATCAGAGTCCCAGGATCGTGCGGCTGATGATCTGGCGCTGGATCTCGTTGGATCCGCCGTAGATCGACGCCTTGCGGAGGTTGAGGTAGGTCGGTGCGGAGCGGCGGGCCCAGCCCGCCAGCGGCGAGTCGTCGCCGGCGCGGGCGCCGAGCGAGCCAGGTCCGGCGAGGTCGAGGGCGAGCTCGCTGACCGCCTGCTGGAGCTCGGTGCCACGGAGCTTGAGGACCGACGAGGCCGGATGCGGTGCCCCCTCGGTCGAGTCGGCCACGACCCGCAGCGCGGTGAGCTCGAGGGCGAGCAGGTCGTTCTCCAGCTCGGCCACCCTCGCGCGGACCATCGGGTCGTCCATCAGGTCACCGGCGTTGGTCTTCAACGTGGCGAGCGCACGCTTGGTGGCCCCCACCGGCGCCACGCCCACGCGCTCGTTGCCGAGCAGGAACTTGGCGATCGTCCATCCCTCACCCGGCTCGCCGACGAGGAGGTCGCCCGGGACGCGGACGTCGGAGAACCACACCTCGTTGACCTCGTGGCCGCCGTCGATCAGCTCGATCGGACGGACCTCGACCCCGGGCGTGGTCATGTCGATGAGGAGCATCGAGATGCCGGCCTGCTTCTTCACCTCGGGGTCGGTGCGCACGAGGGTGAAGATCCAGTCGCCGTGCTGTCCCAGCGTGGTCCAGGTCTTCTGCCCGTTGACGATCCAGTCGTCCCCGTCGCGCACCGCGGTGGTGCGCAGGCTGGCGAGGTCGGAGCCGGCATCGGGCTCGGAGAAGCCCTGCGACCACCAGAGGTCGAGGCTGGCGGTGTCGGGCAGGAAGCGGGCCTTCTGCTCCTCGGAGCCGAACTGGGCGATGACCGGCCCGATCATCGAGGCGTTGAAGGCGAGCGGGATCGGCACCCCGGCTCGCTGCATCTCCTCGTGCCACAGGTGGCGCTGGAGGTCGGTCCAGTCCTGGCCGCCCCACTCCGTCGGCCAGTGCGGCACCGCCAGGCCCTCGTCGTTGAGGATGCGCTGGCTCTCCACGATCTGGTCGCGGGTGAGGTCGCGCCCCTCGAGGACCGTGTCCCGGATCTCCTGGGGGATCTTCGTGGTGAAGACCTCGCGCATCCTCGTCCGGAAGGCGGTGTCCTCGGGGGTCAGCTCGAGCTGCATCCTGCTCCTCGGCGTCGTGCGTGGCGGGCCGGACGTCGTACGGCCCGGTAACCCCCATCATGTCCTGCCACGCACGCGGGTTGCTCGGATCAGCCGTTCGTGGCGTCGCTGTCCAGCGTGACGGAGGCGTTCTGCGACTGGCTGCCCCGCTCCCAGGTGACCGTGACGGAGTCACCGGGCCGGTAGGACCGGATGGTCGCGACGAGGGAGTCGGCCCCCGTGATCCGGTGGCCGTCGACCTCGGTGATGATGTCCCCGGCCTTGAGGCCTGCGTCCGCGGCCGTGGAGCCGCTGGTGACCTGCTCGATCCGGGCGCCCGAGGCGTTGTCGGAGATCCGGATCCCGAGCCGGGCGTGGGTCGGGGTCTCGCCGGCGGCCATCTGGTCCACAATGGGCATCACCTCGTCGATCGGGATGGCGAACCCGAGGCCGATCGAGCCCGACTGGCCCGTTGAGCCGTACGGCGACTGCGAGGCGGCGGTGCGGATCGAGGAGTTGATCCCGACGACGGCGCCGGTCATGTCGGTCAGGGGGCCGCCGGAGTTGCCGGGGTTGATGGCGGCGTCGGTCTGGATCGCGGGGTACGTCGTGGAGTTGCCCTGGTCGTCGGATCCGACGTTGACCGGACGGTCGAGCGCGCTCACGATGCCGCTGGTGACCGTGGCGTCGAGGCCGTACGGTGAGCCGACGGCGACCACGCCCTCGCCGACGCCCAGGTTGGCCGACTTGCCGATCGTCGCGGCCGTGAGGCCGGACACGTCGGCGGCCTTGATGACAGCGGTGTCGGTGAGCGGGTCGGTGCCCAGGATCTCGGCGTCCGCGCTGGTGCCGTCGTCGAAGGAAACGGTGAGCGAACCGCCCTGCGCCGCCATCTCCACCACGTGGTTGTTGGTGAGGATCGTGCCGTCGGCCGTGAGGATGATGCCCGAGCCCGACGCGGCGCCCTGCTGGGACGTGACGTCGATCTTCACCACGCTGGGCAGGACCTTCTGTGCCACCGACTCGACCGAGCCGTCGGCGGCGGGAGTCCGGGTCTGGTTGGCCACCGTCGAGGTGCTCGGGGTGTCGGACGGGGCTGCACCGACCGGCTCGTCGTGCGTGACGTCCCAGATCGCGGCACCGCCGAGACCTGCGCCGCCACCCACCAGCAGTGAGGTGGCCACGACCGCGGCAGCCAGCCCCGTCCGCCGCCGCCGGGGCTCAGGCGGCTGGTGGGTCGGCTGCTGGTTCTCGACCCCTCCCGACCAGCCGGCCGGGGGCTGCGGGGAGGGGGACTGGAAGGGTGACTGCTCGGCCGGTCGTCCGCTGCCGTGCTGGGGTGTGGATCCGTCGCTCATGCGTCGAGCCTGCGTGGCCTCCCTGTGGATGCGCTGAGAGACGGCTGGGAGCTGGAGAAGGATCAGTCGAGGTCGGGCAGCGCCAGCCACTCCTCCCACGACAGGTCCCGGCCGACGTACCGCGGATGCGAGAGGGGCCACTCGTCCGCGATCCACCGTGGCACCAGGTCGTCAAGGGCCCGCTCGAGCTCGGTGCCGACGCACTCGTCGACCACCCACCACGAGATCTCGGCATCAGCGCCGGGCTTCTCGGGAGGATCGATGTAGACGCAGCCGAGCAGGGCCGTCTCGTCGGTGTCGAGGAGCGCGTAGTTGAAGGACTCGTGGGTCTCCATCTCGGCGGCGTGCCGGGCGAGGTCCGCCCGGTCCGCCGCATGGGACATGTCCGCCGGGGGCCACCCCCATGCGGCGCCGTAGATCCCCCACAGGCGCTCGCGGGACCCCATCACCGCGATCATGTCGAGGTCGGTGTCGTCGGGGCTGATGGGTCGGAGGTGGTGCCCGAAGGGAACCTCCACCCGGGTCGGGTGGACGAAGTCCGCGGGCAGCCAGGTGCGTGTCATGGGAATCCTCTCGAGTCAGCCGGCGAGGGCCGTGTCGGCGGCCAACCGGCGCAGCGTGGCGATGCCGCGACTGGTGTTGGACTTCACGGTTCCGGTCGAGCAGCCGAGCACGGCGGCAGTCTCGGCGATGCTGAGCTCCTCGTAGTAGCGCAGGGCGACCGCGGCGCGTTGCTGCACGGGCAGCTCCTGCACCAGCGACCACAGGCCGCCGGTGTCCGCACGGGGCGCCCGGGCGGGCACCCGCTCCGGCAACGAGGCCACGCTGACCTCTCGGTGGCGCCACGTCTGGCGGTGCCAGCTGACGTGCTGGCGGGTGATCGTGCGCCGCACGTAGGCGTCTGCCGCAGCCCTGTCCCGCATGCTGTCCCAGCGGGCGAGCACCCGGACGAGCGATGCCTGCAGGAGGTCCTCCGCCGTGTGCGGGTCGCCGGCGACGGACCAGGCGAACCTGAGGAGAACGGGTCGCCGCGCGGCGACGTACGACGCGAAGTCGAGGTCGGTCCCCGCGACGACCCGCAGCCCCTCGGACATGTCAGGCCGTCCGCGCGGACCTGAGCAGGCCGGTCGCGACCACGATCAGCCAGAGCGGACCCGTCATACCGGCCATGTACTGCAGCGGGCTGATCAGGAACAGCGCGGTGACGCCGCCCAGCACGAGGCTGGTCCAGCCGAGCCAGCGTGGGTACGCCTGCTGGCGCAGGGCCGCGCTCGCGACGGCGAGGCCGGTGAGGCCGGCGCCGCCCCAGAGCCAGGGGATGGTGGCGATCCAGTGGTTGAAGAACGTGGCGTTCTGCGGCACCAGCTCGCCGGTGTCCCCGGCGAGCGCGAACGCGAACTCGGTGGTGAGGCCGGCGCCCATCAGCTGGGCGACGGCCACCAGACCCAGCCCGGCCGCCGCCACTCCCGGGACGAGGCTGTCGGGGCTGACGAGCCGGACCAGCTGGCGGTGCAGTCCCGCGGCGAACACCACGAGCAGGACGCAGGAGAGCATCGTGGCCGTGTGGAAGACGAGGATCTGTGGCACCAGCTCGGCGAGACGGTCAGTGATGGCGGTGGCGTCACCGGAGAGGTCCGGGTCGTAGACCGCGCCGACCATGCCGCTGGCGCCGGCGCCGACGGCGCCGACGGCGCCGAGGACGCCCGCGAGGATGCCGGCGACGACCCAGCCGCGGCCGGTGCTGCCGGCCGGTCTGCTGGCGGGGGCGGGCGTGGTGCTGGACGGGTCGAGCGCGGTGCTCATGGCGGCTCCCTGGGTGGACGAGGCGGCATGTCGTCGTGCCGTGCCGCCACTCTGGAGCCCGTCCGGACCGCACACCACGGACAGTGCGAGGTGTACGAGAGGTGTACGGGCGCTCAGCCCGCGGGCGCGTCCCGGAGCATGGCGGCCGCGCTCTCGGGGCTCAGGCCCCTACCGGTGTCGAGCGCGTCGTCGTAGCGGTCCGCCCCGAGGTGGCCGCGGGCGTCGTCGGCGGCTGCGGAGATCGCGGCCGGATCGGGACGGTAGTAGCCGGAGCCGTGGGAGCCGAGTGCCTCCCGGATGGCCTGGGCGGCACCGAGCAGCAGCGGCACCCGGGCGTGCTGACCGGATGCTGCGGCGAGGACCGCCCCCGCATCGAGGAGGTAGGCGAGGTTGGCCTGGTCCCCTGTCTCGAGGGAGAGCCGGGTGCTCTCCTCCAGGTGCCGCTGCGCGGGCGTGTGGGCACCTCGTCCGAGCTCGACCTGGAAGAGGTTGTAGAGCGCGATGTACGACGTCAGCCGGTCGCCGCGTCGCCGTGCTGAGGCCAGTCCGCAGTCGATGAGCCGCACCGCCTCGTCGGGATCGCCCTCCAGCAGCGCGACGGTCCCCAGCCAGACGTGGGCGAGCGCCCAGGTCCACTCGACCTCTGGGCCACCTGTCTCGGCATGGTGGACCGCCTCCAGGAAGAGGTCGCGAGCAGTCGGCAGGTCGCCGCGCACCAACGCCGCCAGTCCTGTCCCGGCGACGGCGTTGGCCAGGATCTCCGGCACGTGCGACGAGTGCTCCTGGGCTCGGCTCCACCAGGCCGCGGCGCCGTCGACGTCGTCCATGGCGAAGGCCATCGTGGCGGCCGCGAGAGCGGCTCGGGCATGCACCTCGTCGGGCAGGACGTCGCTGTGCTCGAGCACGGCCTCGGCGAGGTGCCGACCGTGGTCGTGGTGGCCGCGCAGCCACCAGTAGAGCCACAGGTCCCAGGCCATCCGCGCTGGGGTCTCCACGTCACCGTCCGCGAGCGAGCGCTCGGCGGCCGCGGTGAGGTTGGCGTGCTCGGGGTCGATGCGGGCGAGACCGGCGACCTGGCCGCCCGTGCGGTAGCTCGAGCTGTTGGCCTCGGCGACGGCGAGGTAGTGAGCGGCATGGGCGCGGGTGGCGCCCTCCCACTCGTCGGCCTCGCGGAGCAGGTCACGTGCGTACTGGGCGACGGGCTCCAGCAGGCTGAGCCGACCCGATGGAGACGGGACGACGAGTGAGTGCTCGGCCAGCGACTCCAGTCCGGGCACCACGTCCCGGGGCTCGGCGCCGGCACGCAGTGCGACGGCCTCGAGGTCGGGCAGGGTCGTGCCGCCGACGAAGACGCCCATCAGCCGCAGCAGCCGCCGGGACCTCTCGTCGAGCAGTCCGTGGCTCCAGTCGAGAGTGGCGCGCATCGTGCGCTGTCGGGGCGGCAGGTCCCGTGGGCCCACGAGCAGCGCGGAGTCGAGCCTCCGCAGCAGCGTGTCCGGATCGAGGACGCGGGCGTGCGCGGCAGCCAGCTCCAGGGCCAGCGGCAGCCCGGCCAGCCGCTCGCACATCGCGGTGACGGCTGCCGCGTCCGTGGGGTCGGTCGCCCAGTCCGGGCTCACGCGTCGGGCCCGTTCGAGGAGGAGGTGGGCGGCGTGCTCGACGGCGAGCGGCTCGACGTCGTACTCGATCTCCCCGCGCACCCGCAGCGGGGCGCGGCTGGTGGTGAGGACGGTCAGGTCGGGAACCGCCGCGACCAGGGCCGCAACGTCACCGGCCGCGTCGAGCAGGTGCTCGGTGTTGTCGAGGACGAGGAGCAGCTGCTGGCCGTGGAGTCGATCGGCCACGTCGTCGGCGAGTGCACGGCCCGGTGCCCTCACGGCCCCGACCGCGTCCGCGATCGCCGGCAGGACGTGGCCAGGGTCCAGGAGGGGCGCCAGCTCCACGAGCCGGACCCCGTCGGCGTAGGAGTTGCGCACGCAGTCCGCGACGGCGAGCGCGAGCCGGGTCTTGCCGACCCCGCCGGGGCCGACGAGCGTGACCAGCCGGTTGGCCCGCAGCAGGTCGGCGATGCGGACGAGGTCGTCCTCGCGGCCGATGAGCGGAGTGGCCGGCACCGGCAGGTCACGCGGACGTGCGGACGCGGCGTCGGCCGAGCGACGCGGGGCGCGCGGGGGCACGGCGGCCAGCAGGCGGGTGCGCTGGCCGTCGTCGAGGGTCAGGGCGTCGCACAGCGCCCGGAGCGTGTGGGGGTAGGGACGGGTGCGGGTGCCGCGCTCGAGCGCACTGATGGCGTGCGGGCTCAGCCTCGCCCGAACGGCGAGCTCCTCCTGCGACAGCCCCGCAGCCTCCCTCAGCGCGCGGAGCACCGTCCCCAGTGACGGCCCGGGGCGCCCGCCTCGGACTCCACCTTCCGTGTCCACGCACGGAGTGTAGTGAGGATCCGGCCGTGCGTGCAGGGCACGAGAGCCCCCGGCAGGACGCCGGGGGCTCTCGTCTTACGTCGGTGGGGCGGGGTGTCAGGCCCAGCGCTCGGAGGAACCGGTGAAGGTCAGCTCGCGGTCGCCGGTGTAGATCTGCTTGGGACGCGCGATCTTCTGGTCCTTGTCCTGCACCAGCTCGGACCACTGCGCCAGCCAGCCCGGCGTACGGCCGATGGCGAACAGCACGGTGAACATCTCCGGCGGGAACTGGAAGGCCTCGTAGATCAGGCCGGAGTAGAAGTCCACGTTGGGGTAGAGCTTGCGCTTGACGAAGTACTCGTCCTCGAGCGCGATCTTCTCCAGCTCCTTGGCGATCTCGAGGAGCGGGTTGACCCCGGTGACCTCGAAGACGTCGTCGCAGGCCTTCTTGATGATCGTGGCGCGCGGGTCGAAGTTCTTGTAGACCCGGTGGCCGAAGCCCATCAGCTTCTCGTTGCCGTTCTTCACGCCCTCGATGAAGGCGGGGATGTTCTCCTTCGACCCGATGCGCCGCAGCATCCGGAGCACCGCCTCGTTGGCGCCGCCGTGGAGCGGGCCGTAGAGCGCGCCGACACCGGCCGCGACGGCGGAGTAGGGGTCGACCTGCGAGGACCCGACCGAGCGGACCGCGTTGGTCGAGCAGTTCTGCTCGTGGTCGGCGTGCAGGATGAAGAGCACGTCGAGCGCCTTGACCAGGCGCGGGTCGGCCTCGAACTTCTGCTCGCTCATCTTGAAGAGCATCGAGAGGAAGTTGGCGGTGTAGCCGAGGTCGTTGTCGGGGTAGACGAACGGCTTGCCCTGGGCGTGGCGGAACGACCATGCGCCGAGCGTCGGCATCTTCGCGATCATGCGCACGATCTGCATGTGGCGGTTGTCCGCGTCGCTGATGTTGCGCGCGTCGGGGTAGAACGTCGACAAGGCGCCGACCGAGGCCATCAACATGCCCATCGGGTGGGCGTCGTAGCGGAAGCCGTGCATGAAGCCCTTGACGTTCTCGTGCACGAACGTGTGGTAGGTGATCTCGTGCACCCAGGTGTCGTACTGCTCCTTGGTGGGCAGCGCGCCGTGGATCAGGAGATAGGCCACCTCGAGGAAGTTGGACTTCTCGGCCAGCTGCTCGATGGGGTAGCCGCGGTACTCGAGGATGCCCTTGTCGCCGTCGATGAACGTCACCGCGGAGCGGCACGAGGCGGTGTTCACGAAGCCGGGGTCATAGGTGGCCAGCCCGGGCTCGTCGTCGGTCAGACGGATCTGCCCCAGGTCCTTGGCTGCGATCGTGTTGTCATTGATCGCGATGTCGTACTCCTGGCCGGTCCGGTTGTCACGGACGGTCAGGGAGTCTTTGGCCGCTACGTCGGTCACGTCGGCTCCTGTTCATACGTCTTTGTACGTCGTGGGTCGCTCCAACTTAGCCGCGGGTGTCGCACGAGCGCGAACCGGTGTCCACCACCCGTCTCATCGGCCGGCCACCCGGTTCGCGGCCCGGGCGAGGCGGCTGGTGCGTGCGAGTCCCGCGTCCTCGCGACGGTCCGCGGCGCGGTAGAGCCGGTAGAGCGCGTGCACGCCGAGCCACCGCAACGGCTCGGGCTCCCACCGCCGGACGCGGTGGTTCGTCCACGGCAGGCGCACCAGGTCGGTGTCGTGGCCGAGCACGAGGTCGCGCAGCGTGCGCCCCGCCAGGTGGGTCGCGGTGAGGCCCGACCCGACGTAGCCGCCGGCGTGACCCAGCCCGGTGGAGGGGTCGAAGGACACGCTGGCGCTCCAGTCGCGTGGCACGCCCAGCACCCCGCACCAGGCATGGTCGATCCCGACCCCGGCCAGGGAGGGAAAGAGGGAGGTGAGGGTGGCGCGCAGCGACTCCACGGTCCAGTCCTGGGTGCGCCCACCGACGTCGGTGCGCGAGCCGAACCGGTAGGGGACGCCCCGCCCGCCCATCGCGATCCGGCCGTCGGCGGTGCGCTGGGCGTAGCAGTAGGCGTGCGCCTCGTCGCCGAGAAGCTCCTCTCCGCTCCAGCCGATCTCCCGCCACTGCGCCTCGGTGAGCGGCTCGGTGGCCAGGATCGCGGAGTTCATCGGCAGCCACTCGCGCCGGTGTCCCGCGAGTCCCGCGGTGAAGCCCTCCAGGCAGCGCAGCACGACGGGTGCGCGGACGGTGCCGCGCTCGGTGACCACGGACCCCGGCTCGACGGCCACGGCACGGGTGCCCTCGTGGATGCGTACGGCGCGCTCCCGCACGACGCGCGCCACGCCGGCAACCAGCCTGGCAGGGTGCACGCGGGCGCAGTCGGGGTCGAAGTGGCCCGACACGGCGCCGGCCACCCGGATCCGCTCCGCGACCTGGGCAGCGGTGAGCCCGCCTGCCAGTCGCTGCGCCTGCGCCTGCGAGCGGGCCACGTGCAGCACCCCGCTCCTGACGATGTCTGCCTCGATCCCCTCCCGCGCGGCCACCGCGATCACCTCGCCCACGCTGGCCCGCAACGCCGTACGCAGCCGCGCGACGCCGTCCTCGCCCGCCACCTCGGCGTACGCCCGCGCGCTGCCGGCCAGCTCGCTCGACAGCCAGCCGCCGTTGCGTCCCGAGGCGCCGAAGCCGGCGAACTCGGCCTCGATGACGCGGACGTCGAGTGTGGGGTCGGCCTCGCGCAGGTAGTAGGCCGTCCAGAGGCCGGTCAGACCGCCGCCGACGACGGCCACGTCACAGCTGGTGTCGCCGGTCAGGCGGTCGGTGGGGGTGGGCAGGCCGACCTGCTGCCACCAGAAGGACACGCCACCGTTGCGCACCGGCCCATTGTGGCCCGTGGGGCGGACGCCACGTCGTTTTGACCCTCGCGCTCGCAGCGCCGTAGTCTTGCTGGTCGCGACTCCTGCCGCGTCCACCCTCTCCCCACGGAGATCCAGGGCGGGTGCAGATCCGGACGTCATCCCTCCTGAGGGGGGAGCGATCCGGGCCGTGTTCGTCAGAAGTCGCGCAGCTCCACGAAGTCTGTGGTGCACCACCGGCCCTCGATCGGGGGCCGGGACCAACGAACCAGAACGGGATTCCGCCGTGCGCACGTACAGCCCCAAGCCCGCTGACATCCAGCGTGAGTGGCTCGTCATCGACGCCACCGACGTGGTCCTGGGCCGCCTCGCCGTCCAGACCGCCAACCTCCTCCGCGGCAAGCACAAGCCGACCTTTGCTCCTCACATGGACATGGGCGACTTCGTGATCATCGTGAACGCGTCCAAGGTGTCGCTGTCGGGGACCAAGAAGACCACGAAGATGGCCTACCGCCACTCGGGGTTCCCGGGCGGCCTCTCGGCCACCCCCTTCGGTGAGCTCCTCGAGAAGGACGCCCGCAAGGCCATCGAGAACGCTGTGTGGGGCATGCTCCCGAAGAACAAGCTCGGTCGCCAGATTCTGAAGAAGCTCAAGGTCTACTCCGGCCCCGACCACCCGCACCTGGCCCAGCAGGCCACTCCCTTCGAGATCTCGCAGATCTCCCAGTGACTGAGGACTCACAGATGACTGAGAACACCACCCTGGATTCCGGCGAGGTCGAGGAGACCTTCGAGACCAGCGCCGACGGCGTCTCCTACACGTCCGAGAGCGACGCGTCGGCCGACACCCCTGCCCGTCCGGCCACCATCGCGCCCGCCGGCGCGACCGGCCGCCGCAAGGAGGCCGTCGCCCGCGTCCGCCTCATTCCCGGCACCGGCGAGTGGACCATCAACGGTCGCACGCTCGAGAACTACTTCCCCAACAAGCTGCACCAGCAGATCGCGAACGAGCCGTTCGTGGAGCTGCAGCTCGAGGGTCGCTTCGACGTGATCGCCCGCATCCACGGTGGCGGCACCGCCGGTCAGGCCGGCGCCCTGCGTCTCGGTGTGGCCCGCTCGCTCAACACCATCGACACCGAGGCCAACCGCGCGTCGCTGAAGAAGGCCGGGCTGCTGACCCGCGACGCTCGCGTCGTGGAGCGCAAGAAGGCTGGGCTCAAGAAGGCCCGCAAGGCCTCGCAGTTCTCCAAGCGCTGATCTCGCTTCGCGTGCCGGGCGCCATGCGCTCCGGCACGCGACGCGACACCAAGATGGAGCTTCGTTGAGCAGACTCTTCGGCACGGACGGGGTCCGGGGCCTGGCAAACGCCTCCTTGACGGCGGAGCTGGCCCTGGACCTCGCCGTCTGTGCAGCACATGTCCTGGCCGACCGCGGCGAGTTCGAGGGGCACCGCCCCTTGGCCGTGGTGGGTCGGGACACGCGCATCTCCGGCCAGTTCCTCGAGGCTGCGGTCGTCGCCGGCCTGGCCTCGGCGGGCGTCGACGTGCTGCTCCTCGGCGTCCTTCCCACCCCCGGTGTGGCCCAGCTGACGGCGCGACTCGGCGCCGACCTCGGCGTGATGCTCTCCGCCTCGCACAACCCGATGCCCGACAACGGCATCAAGTTCTTCGCCCGCGGTGGCCACAAGCTCGACGACGCGATCGAGATCGCCATCGAACGACGGATGGGCGAGCCGTGGGAGCGGCCCACCGGCGGTGACGTCGGCCGGGTGCAGGTCCACGAGAACGCCGTCGAGCAGTACGCCGCCCACCTCGAGAGCACCATCACGCACCCGCTCGTGGGGCTCAAGGTCGTCCTCGACTGCGCCGAGGGCGCCGCCCACGCCGCAGGGCCGCGAGCCCTCGAGGACGCCGGCGCCACCGTCATCGCGATCCACGCGGATCCCGACGGCCTCAACATCAACGACAACTGCGGCTCGACCCACCTGGGCTCCCTCCGGGCGGCGGTGCTCGAGCACGGCGCGCACGCCGGGTTCGCCCTCGACGGCGATGCCGACCGGTGCTTGGCCGTCGATGCGGAGGGCAACGTCGTCGACGGCGACCAGCTCCTCGCGATCCTCTCCCTCTCGCTGCTCGACCAGGGCCGGCTGGCCAAGGACACCGTCGTCGCGACCGTGATGAGCAACCTCGGCTTCGTCCAGGCCATGCGGGACCACCAGGTCGGCGTACGCCAGACGAAGGTCGGCGACCGCTACGTCCTGGAGGCGATGAAGGTCTCCGGCTACTCCCTCGGTGGCGAGCAGTCGGGCCACGTCATCCTCAGCGACCACGCCACCACGGGCGACGGCATCCTGACGACGCTCCACGTCATGGAGCGGATGGCCACCACCGGCAAGTCGCTGGCCGAGCTGGCCTCGGTGATGACCCGGCTGCCGCAGGTGCTGCTCAACGTGCCGGGGGTCGACAAGTCGCGCGCCGACGAGGACGCCGTGCTGGCGGCCGCCGTGGCCGAGGAGGAAGCGGCGCTGGGTGAGCGGGGCCGGATCCTGCTGCGCCCCTCGGGCACCGAGCCGATCGTGCGCGTGATGGTCGAGGCGCCCACCCACGACGAGGCCCAGGGCGTCGCGACGCGGTTGGTGGACGTGGTGAAGAGCCAGCTGGCGCTGTAGCGCCGGATATCGGCGTGACCGCAACGGCCCTCGCGGCTACGGTCACGGGCGTGGTGGACATCGAGCAGATCAACCCGCGCAACGAGGCTGCCCTGCGGGCCTGGTGGCAGGTCGGCCTCGACGCCACCGCGGACCGGCCGGGCAAGCCGTGGCCGACGTGGGAGCACAGCCGGGTCGCGCTGCCGGCGCACAACCCCGAGCGCGACGTGACCCTCCTCGGAGCGATCGACGGGCGCGAGATGGTCGGCGCGGGCATGGTGCTCCTGCCTTCCAGTGACAACCTCCACCTGGCCGGCTCGGCGATCTACGTCGATGCCGCACGGCGTCGTCACGGGATCGGCTCAGCCCTGCTCGCCGAGGCCGAGACCATAGCCGCCGGGCACGGGCGTACGACGATCACGGGCGAGGCCTACCTGCCCCCGGGCGGGACGGCGCCGGCGGAGGCGTTTGCGGCGGCGCGTGGCTTCGCGGTCGCCAGCCGGGAGTCCATCAAGGTGCTGGAGCTCGCCGCCTACGTCGCGCGTCGCGAGTCGCTGGCGGTCGAGCTGGGTGCCTACCGGGTCGTCGCCTTCGACACGATCTGCCCGGAGGAGCACCTCGAGTCCTTCGGCCGACTGCTCGGGATGCTCCTGTCCGAGATCCCCCTCGGCGACCTCGATCTCGAGGCCTCCGAGTGGTCCCCGGACCGGATCCGGGCCGCGGAGCAGCGCCAGGTCGCCATCGGCCGCCACGTGCACACCGCACTCGCCCTCGCGCCGGACGGCGAGGTGGCCGGCGTCAGCGACGTCCGCATCGACGACACCGACCACGCCCACGGCCAGGTCGGCATCACGCTCGTCGACCCGGCCCACCGCGGACACCGCCTGGGGCTGGCGCTGAAGGTCGCGACCCACGACCTGGCGCTGGAGGCATACCCGGGCCTCGTCTCCGTCGACACCTCGAACGCCGAGGTCAACACCCACATGAACGCCGTCAACGAGACGCTGGGCTACCGCACGATCGAGACGCTCCTGGAGCTGCAGAAGAAGCTCTGACGCGACGTCAGAGCTTGCGCAGGCGGACGTACTTCACCGAGTGGTCGGCGTCCTTGCGGAGCACGAGGGTGGCCCGCGACCGCGTCGGGGCCACGTTCTTGACGAGGTTGGGCTCGTTGATGGAGTCCCAGATGCGGGTGGCCTGGTCGACGGCCTCGTCGTGCGACAGCGAGGCGTACTTGCGGAAGTACGACGCGGGGTCCCGGAAGGCGGTCTCGCGCAGCCGCAGGAAGCGGTCGACGTACCACCGCTTGATGTCGGCCAGCGCCGCGTCGACGTAGACGGAGAAGTCGAAGAAGTCGCTCACCGCCAGACCTGTACGGCCGTCGTCGCGCACCCGCGTCGGCTGGAGCACGTTGAGGCCCTCGATGATGACGATGTCGGGGCGGTTGACGACCACCTTCTCGTCGGGGACGACGTCGTAGACCAGGTGGGAGTAGATCGGTGCCTCGACCTCGTCGCGGCCGGACTTGATGTCGATGACGAACTTCAGCAGGGCCTTGCGGTCGTAGGACTCCGGGAAGCCCTTGCGGTGCAGCAGGCCACGGCGCTCGAGCTCGGCGTTGGGCAGCAGGAACCCGTCGGTGGTCACCAGGGCGACGTTCGGGTGCTCGGGCCAGTGCGCGAGCATCTGCTGGAGGACGCGCGCCGTCGTCGACTTCCCGACCGCGACGGAGCCGGCGAGGCCGATCACGAACGGCGTGCGCGGCGGGGTGACGCGGTGCAGGAACTCCTCCTGCTCGCGGTGCAGCCGGGAGTTGGCGGCGACGTAGAGGCTGAGCAGGCGCGACATCGGCAGGTAGACCTGCTCGATCTCGCGCAGGTCGAGCTGGTCGCCCAGACCGCGCAGGCTCGCGACCTCACGCGGGGTGAGGACGGTCTCGGCGGTGCCGGCCAGCTGTGCCCAGGCGGCGCGCTCCAGCTCGACGTAGGGGGAGGCCTCACCTCCATTGGTGTTGCCGGTGGTGCCGTGGCGCGTTGCCGGGACCTCGGACATGGGTGCGATTGTGGCACCGCGGTGGCGCGCAGCCGCGCAGCGGCCTGCCGATAGACTCCCCGGCCATGTGCGGAATCGTGGGATATGTGGGCCATCGGCCCGCCGAGGGCGTGGTCATCGAAGGCCTCAGGCGGTTGGAGTACCGGGGCTACGACTCTGCGGGGATCGCGCTCATCGACGCCGGGACGATCGTCAGCGACAAGCGTGCCGGCAAGCTCGCCAACCTCGAGAAGGCGATCGCCGAGTCGCCGCTCCCGTCCGTGACGACCGGCATCGGCCACACCCGGTGGGCGACCCACGGTCCGCCGACCGACCACAACGCCCACCCCCACCTCGGGCGTGCGCGCAGGGTCGCCCTGGTGCACAACGGCATCATCGAGAACTTCGCCGAGCTCCGCGCCCGTCTCGAGTCCGAGGGCGTCGAGATGGTGTCCGACACCGACACCGAGGTGGCGGCCCACCTGCTCGAGGAGCAGCTCGAGACGGGGATCGACCTGACCGTCGCCATGCAGAACGTCTGCCGGGTCCTGCAGGGTGCCTTCACCCTCGTCGCGGTGGACGGCCTCGACCCCGACCGCGTGGTCGCCGCCCGTCGCAACAGCCCGCTCGTGGTCGGCATCGGGGAGGGGGAGAACTTCCTCGGCTCCGACGTGGCGGCCTTCATCGAGCACACCCGGGAGGCGATGGAGCTCGACCAGGACCAGGTCGTCACCATCACCCGGGAGGGCGTCAGCGTCTCCGGTTTCGACGGCACACCGGCCGAGGGTCGCCGCTACCACGTCGACTGGGACCTCTCCGCCGCCGAGAAGGACGGCCACGACTGGTTCATGCGCAAGGAGATCTTCGAGCAGCCGCGGGCGCTCGCCGACTCCCTGCTCGGCCGCCGCGGCACCGACGGCCTCCTCCAGCTCGACGAGATGCGCCTGTCCGACCAGGACCTGCGCGACGTGGACAAGATCATCATCATCGCGGCGGGCACCTCCTTCTACGCCGGCATGGTCGCCAAGTACGCCATCGAGCACTGGTGCCGGATCCCGGTCGAGGTCGAGCTCGCCAGCGAGTTCCGCTACCGCGACCCGATCCTGACCAGCGACACCCTCGTCGTCGCGATCAGCCAGTCGGGCGAGACCGCCGACACCCTGCAGGCGATCCGCCACGCCCGCGAGCAGCGGTCCAAGGTCCTGTCGATCTGCAACACCAACGGCTCGACCATCCCGCGCGAGTCGGACGGCGTCATCTACACCCACGCCGGCCCGGAGATCGGCGTCGCCTCGACCAAGGGGTTCCTCACCCAGCTCGTCGCCTGCTATCTCCTCGCCCTCTACCTCGCCCAGGTCAAGGGCACCCGCTACGGCGACGAGATCTCCCAGGTCATGGACCAGCTCGAGCAGATGCCGGCCCACGTCCAGACCGTGCTCGACAAGTCCGAGGAGGTCTACGCCCTCGCCCGCGACCACGTGGGAAGCAGGTCGGTGCTCTTCCTGGGCCGGCATGCGGGCTACCCCGTGGCGCTCGAGGGTGCCCTCAAGCTCAAGGAGATCGCCTACCTCCACGCCGAGGGCTTCGCTGCCGGCGAGCTGAAGCACGGTCCCATCGCGCTGGTCGAGGAGGGTCTCCCGATCCTGTGCGTGGTGCCTCCGCGCGGACGCGACCAGCTGCACGACAAGATGATCAGCGGCATCCAGGAGGTGCGGGCCCGTGGTGCTCGCACGCTGTGCCTGGCCGAGGAGGGCGACACCGCGATCGAGCCCTACGCCGACGTGCTGATCACGCTGCCCCAGGTGCCGGTCCTCCTCCAGCCGCTGGTGGCGGTCGTGCCGTTGCAGCTCTTCGCCTGCGAGCTCGCCACCCAGCTGGGCCACGACGTCGACCAGCCCCGCAACCTCGCCAAGTCCGTCACGGTGGAGTAGACACCCCACGAGATCGCGCTTCGCCCGCCAACTCGTGGGACCCCGAAAGGAGCTAGACGTGCCGGTCATCGGCGTCGGCATCGACGTGGTCGACATCAGCCGGTTCGAGCAGTCCCTCGAACGCACCCCGGCGCTGCGTGCGCGGCTCTTCACCGACGACGAGGCCACGCGCCCGATCGCCTCGCTGGCTGCTCGTTTCGCCGCCAAGGAGGCCATGGCCAAGGCCCTGGGCGCCCCGGTCGGCATGGCGTGGCACGACGCCGAGATCGTGTCGGAGGAGACCGGCCGGCCGCGCTTCGAGATCCGTGGCACCGTGGCCGCGCGGGCAGAGGCGCTGGGCGTCGTGCACGTCCACGTCTCGCTCTCCCACGACGCCGGGATCGCCTCGGCCGTCGTGGTGCTGGAGAGCTGACGTGCTGCGCGCCCACACCGTCGAGGACGTACGCCGTGCCGAGCGCGCCGCGATGGCCGGCCTGCCGGACGGGGCACTCATGCAGCGCGCAGCGGCGGGTCTCGCAGCAGCCGTCGTCGAGATGCTCGGCAGTGCCTACGGACGCCGGGTGGTGCTCCTCGTGGGGTCCGGGGACAACGGCGGCGACGCGCTCTGGGCCGGTGCCCGGCTGGCCGGGCGGGGGGTCCGCGTCGAGGCCCTGCTGCTGGCCGAGAGCGTCCACGAGGCCGGACTGGCCGCCCTGCGCGCCGCAGGCGGCCGGACCACCCGCGACCCGGGCGACCTCGAGCCCGTGCCCGACCTGGTCGTGGACGGGATCGTCGGCATCGGTGGCCGCCCCGGACTCCGGCCCGACGCGGTGTCAGCCCTCGCGCGCTTCACCGGCGTGCCGGTGGTGGCGGTCGACGTTCCTTCGGGGATCGACGTCGACACGGGCCGGGTCGAGGGACCCCACGTGGTCGCCGACCTGACGGTCACCTTCGGCACCCACAAGATCGGCCACCTGGTCGACCCGGCGTCGACCGCCAGCGGGGCCCTGCACCTCGTCGACCTCGGGCTCGACCTCGGCCCAGCGGCGGTGGAGGCGCTCCAGCCCGACGACGTACGGTCCCTGCTGCCACGGCCGGACCACGCCGCGCAGAAGTACACCCGCGGTGTCGTCGGCGTACGCGCCGGCTCGGGCACCTACCCCGGCGCGGCGCTGCTGGCCGTGGCGGGCGCCAACACCGGGCTGGTGGGCATGGTGCGGTACGTCGGCACCCGGGCCATCGCCGACCACGTCCGCACCGCCCACCCCGAGGTCGTCGGCGACGGGCGGGTCCAGTCGTGGGTGGTCGGTCCCGGCGGTGGCGACGACGCCGCGGGGATGCTCGAGGAGGCCCGCGCCGACGGTGTGCCCCTCGTCGTGGACGCCGACGCCCTCCGCCACGTGGACGAGCCGGTGCCGGGGTGCGTGCTCACCCCCCACGCCGGTGAGCTCGCCGCCATGATGGGCCGGGAGCGTGCTGAGGTGGAGGCCGCGCCGCTGGAGCTCGCGCGCGACGCGGCACGGCGCTGGGACTGCGTGGTCCTGCTCAAGGGCCACCACACGATCGTCGCCGATCCCGCGGGCCGGGTGCGGGTGACGACCACTGGCGTCCCCTGGTTGGCGACCGCCGGTGCCGGCGACGTCCTCTCCGGTCTCGTCGGCGCGCTCCTGGCCGCAGGCCTCGGGCCCTACGACGCCGCGTCCGTCGGGTCGTGGCTGCACGGGGCCGCGGCCACGGAGGCGGCCGCAGGCGGTCCGCTGACGGCGAGCCGGGTCGCCGTCCAGATCCCACGGTTGGTCCGCGAGATCCTGACGGGTTTGGGATGATCGGTCCCATGACCGATCCCGTGCCGCCCCGTGCCGAGATCGTGGTGGACGTCGCTGCCATCCGGCACAACGTCCGGATCCTCAAGGACCTGGTGTCGGTCGACGGGCCGGTCCAGGTGATGACGGTGGTCAAGGCCGACGGCTACGGCCACGGCATGGTCGAGTCGGCCGCTGCGGCGCGTGACGGCGGCGCCGACTGGCTCGGGGTGGCGACGATCGAGGAGGCGCTGGCGTTGCGGGCGGCCGGTGACCGCGGACCGCTCCTGTGCTGGCTCAGCGCGCCGGGCGACGACTTCTCCGCCGCGGTCGCGGCGGGTGTCGAGGTCACCGCCTACACGGTGGCCGAGCTCGACGAGATGGCCGCCGCAGGACCCGCACGCGTACAGCTCAAGGTCGACACCGGGCTCTCCCGCGGTGGTGCCCCCCGGGAGCACTGGCAGGCGCTCTTCGCCGCCGCTGCCGCTCACGAGGACGCCGGGCGGCTGCGCATCACGGGCGTCTGGTCCCACTTCGCTGCCAGCGACGAGCCTGCGCACCCGGCGAACGACGCCCAGGAGGCCGCCTTCCGGGACGCACTGCGCCTCGCCGAGGAGGCGGGCCTGGATCCCGAGGTGACCCACCTCGCCAACTCCGCGGCGGCGATCCTGCGCCCGTCGTCGCACTTCGACCTGGTCCGCTGCGGGATCGCGTCCTACGGGCTCGACCCGGCGCCCGGGGTCGGCCCGAGGCTGGGCCTGCGCCCTGCGATGACCGTGCGTGCGCGCCTCGTGATGAGCAAGGCGATCGCGGCCGGTGACGGTGTCTCCTACGGGCACACGTGGCACGCCGACCGCGAGACCTCCGTGGGGCTCGTACCCGCCGGCTACGGCGAGGGGATCCCACGCGCCGCCGGCAACACGGCATCGGTGTGGGTCGAGGACTCGCTGCGACCGATCCGCGGTCGGGTGTGCATGGACCAGTTCGTGGTGGACCTCCACGGCGAGCTCCCGCCCGCGGGCACCGAAGTGGTGCTCTTCGGTCCCGGCGACCTCGGCGAGCCGACCGCCCAGGACTGGGCGGAGGCGGCAGGCACCATCAGCTACGAGATCGTGACCCGGGTCGGCGGCCGGATGGCCCGACGGCACGTCGACTCCGATGAGATGGCAGACCCCGAAGGGACCACGCGTTGAGCATCAAGGGACGCATCTTCGGCAGCGTCGTGGGGGCGGCCGCTGCTGCTGCTG
Organism: uncultured Actinomycetota bacterium; assembly: GCA_963843815.1. Taxonomy (GTDB): domain Bacteria; phylum Actinomycetota; class Actinomycetes; order Propionibacteriales; family Nocardioidaceae; genus Nocardioides. The sequence continues at coordinate 900,282 of CAWJLX010000010.1, forward strand.
CCGCTGGCGCCGTCGGCATCGCCCGGCAGAACCGGATCATCGGCAACCGCGCCGCGGGGGAGCGGATCGCGTTCGGTGAGCTGCACAGCGCCCCACTGGTCGTCGTGGCCGACGACGCGGTGGACCTGTATGCCGAGATCGACGAGCCGGCGGACTTCGGCGGTGCTGCCGCCACCGACGACGACCTCACGGTCGTCTTCGTGCACGGCTACTCGCTCAACCTCGACTGCTGGCACTTCCAGCGCGCCGCCTATCGGGGCCAGGTGCGCACGGTCTTCTACGACCAGCGCAGCCACGGCCGGTCCGCCCGCGCGCCCGAGGACCACAGCACCATCGAGGAGCTCGGCTCCGACCTGCGGCGCGTCATCGAGGACACCGTGCCCGGTCGGTGCGTCGTGGTCGGTCACTCGATGGGCGGGATGAGCATCATCTCGCTGGCCGAGAAGCACCCGGAGGTGTTCGGCGACAAGGTCGTCGGCGTGGCTCTCATCGCGACCACGGCCGGGGGGCTGGATCCGGGCCGGATCCTGTTCCCGATGCTGCCGCTCGGACTCGGCGGCCGCTTCGTCGGGCGCGCCGTGCGCACCCTCGACCGGGGCCACAAGGTGGTCGACCTGGCGCGTGGGTGGGGCCATGCGGTGGCCGACGTGGTGACCGACCGCTACGCCTTCGGTGACGACGTGCCGGCCGAGTACGTGGACTTCGTCTACTCCATGCTCGACTCCACCCCGTTCTCCGTGGTGGCGGACTTCTACCCGGCCTTCGCGACGCTCGACAAGTTCGAGCAACTCGAGCCGCTGGGCCGCGTGCACACCGCGATCATCTGCGGCACCCACGACCGGATCACCCCCGTCACCCACAGCCGCAAGCTCCACAGCCGGATCCCCGGCTCCAGCCTGTTCGAGGCCGAGGGCGCTGGCCACATGGTGCTGCTGGAACGCCACAAGGAAGTGACCGCCGAGCTCGACGACCTGCTCTCGCTCGCCCAGGGGCAGGTCCTGTCGTGAGTGTCGTCGTACGACGGGTCGGACCCGAGGCGGCTGCCGACGTGCTGGCGGTCGCGCGGGAGGCCTTCGGTGACCGGCCCGTCCTCGATCCGCCGGCCGATGCGCTGGGCGACGACCTCGACGCCGTCGCTCGCCTCCTCGGCGTGCGCGGTGGTCTGCTCGCGTGCCTCGACGGCGTACCCGTCGGTTGCGCGATCCTCGACGTCAGGCCCGAGGGCATGTTCCTCCGCCGGTTCGGGGTGACGCCCGCCGCACAGGGCAGGGGGGTGGCCACGGCCCTGGTCGAGGCGGCCCGTTCGGCGTCGGTCGGGCGCGCGTCGGTCGTGGTGTCCGCCCGCGAGGAGCTGCCCGCCACGATCGCCTTCTGGGAGCGGCACGGCTTCGTCGAGACCTCCCGCTCCGGTCCCTACGTCGAGCTCGCGCTGGCACTGGACACCACCGTTGACGTGCCGGAGGCCGAGTCGATGCGCGAGCTGGGCGAGCACGTCGGCCGCAGCCTGGTGGCGGGTGACCTGGTCGTGCTCACCGGGGAGCTCGGCGCCGGCAAGACCACCTTCACGCAGGGCCTGGGCATCGGCCTGGAGGTGCGTGGGGCTGTCACGTCGCCGACCTTCGTGATCGCGCGCGTCCACCCCTCCCTGGTGGCCGGCCCCGACCTCGTGCACGTGGACGCCTACCGGATCGGCGGCCTCGACGAGCTCGACGACCTCGACCTCGACACCTCGCTCGACCATGCCGTGACGGTCGTCGAGTGGGGGGCGGGCCTCGCGGAGGGCCTGGCCGACTCGCGACTTGAGGTGGTCATCGAGCGCGCCGTGGGTGAGGGCGGCGACGACGAGCTCGATCCGCGCCGCGTTTCACTGCGCTGGGTCGTCGGACAGTAACCTCGACGCCGTGCTCCTCGCCTTCGACACCGCGACTGCCCTGGTGACCGTCGCCCTCCATGACGGCGATCAGGTGGTGGTGGAGCACTCGTCCGAGGAGCCGATGAAGCACGGCGAGCACCTGGCGCCGCTGATCGCACGGACCCTGGACGACGCTGGGATCGTGCGCCAGGACCTCACCGCGATCGCGGTCGGCGTGGGCCCGGGGCCCTTCACCGGCCTCCGGGTCGGCATCGTGACCGCGCGGACGCTCGGGTTCGTGCTGGAGATCCCGGTCTACGGCGTCTGCTCGCTCGACGCGGTCGCACTCGAGGTGGTCGGCACCGGAGCGGCATCCGGCAGCTTCCTGGTGGCCACCGACGCGCGACGCAAGGAGGTCTACCTCGCCTCCTACGACGCCGAGGGCCGTCGCCTGGAGGGACCCGTCGTGACCAGGCCGGCCGAGGTCGCCACCACCGCACAGGTCGCCGGCGCGGGACCCTCCCTCTATCCCGAGGCCTTCCCGCACGCCATCGCCCCGACCCGGCCGAGTGCCGCCTGGATGGCCACCGGGGTGAGCTCCGAGCTCGTAGAGTTGCTGGACCCCGAACCCCTCTATCTCCGGCGTCCCGATGCGGTCGCCGGGGCTCCCGGAAAGCCCGTCTCGTGATCCGTCCTGCTGTCCTGGCCGACCTTCCCGCCCTTGCCCTGCTCGAGCAGGAGCTGTTCGGCGCCGATGCCTGGAACGAGGCGCTGATCCGCCAGGAGATCGAGGGTCCCGGTCGTCGTTTCGTGGTGGCCGACGACCTCTCCGGCTATGCCGTGACGATGACCGCCGGCGACATCGTCGACCTGCTCCGCATCGCCGTACGCCCGGAGGCACGCCGTTCGGGCGTGGCCTCCCAGCTGCTCGACGAGCTCCTGGTCGACACCGAGGACACCTCGCGCATGCTGCTGGAGGTGAGCAGGTCCAACGCCTCCGCCCTCGCCTTCTACGTCGCCCGCCAGTTCAGCGTGATCGACGTACGCCCGCGCTACTACCGTGACGGGTCCGAGGCGCTGGTGATGTGCCGGTGGCTGCCCGGCGCTGCGCGCGCAGAGGTGGTCTCGCCCCATGACTGACGGACCCCTCGTCCTGGGCATCGAGACGTCGTGCGACGAGACCGGTGTCGGCATCGTCCGCGGCCACACGCTGCTGGCCGACGCGGTTGCGAGCAGCGTCGAGGAGCACGCCCGGTTCGGCGGCGTGGTGCCCGAGGTGGCCAGCCGCGCCCACCTGGAGGCGATGGTCCCGACCATCCAGCGGGCCGCCGAGACGGCCGGGATCTCGCTGCACGACATCGATGCGGTCGCCGTGACCAGCGGCCCCGGCCTTGCTGGGGCCCTGCTCGTCGGGGTCGCCAGCGCCAAGGCTCTCGCCCTGGGGCTCGGCAAGCCGATCTACGGCGTCAACCACCTGGCCGCGCACGTCGCGGTCGACCAGCTCGAGCACGGTCCGCTGCCGGAGCCCTGCCTGGCCATGCTGGTCTCCGGCGGCCACTCGAGCCTCCTCGAGGTCACCGACGTCACGGTCGGCGTCGAGCCGATGGGCGCCACCATCGACGACGCGGCGGGGGAGGCGTTCGACAAGGTCGCCCGCCTGCTGGGCCTGCCGTTCCCGGGCGGGCCACACATCGACCGGGCGGCTCGCAGCGGCAACAGCGTGGCCATCGACTTCCCGCGCGGGCTCACCCAACGACGTGACCTCGAGCGGCACCGCTTCGACTTCTCCTTCTCCGGGCTGAAGACCGCCGTGGCGCGGTGGGTGGAGACCCAGCAGCGCGAGGGCGCGACGATCGACGTCGCCGACGTGGCTGCCTCCTTCCAGGAGGCCGTCTGCGACGTGCTGACCCGCAAGGCGATCGATGCCGCGTCGAGCCGTGGGATCGAGGACATCCTGATCGGCGGCGGCGTGGCCGCCAACAGCCGGCTCCGGGCCATGGCCGTGGAGCGGGCCGAGGCGCGCGGCATCCGGGTGCGCGTCCCGCGTCCGGGCCTGTGCACCGACAACGGCGCCATGGTCGCGGCGTTGGGTGCGGAGCTCGTCGCGCGGGGGCGTACGCCCTCGCTCCTCGACCTGCCGGCCGACTCCTCGCAGCCGATCACCACCGTCGTCGCCTGAGGCGTGTCCCGGCGCGGGTGCGAGAGGCGACGACCTCAGTCGAGCACGCCGGGCGCGACGTCGTCGTCGCCCAGCCAGTCCTGGTCGTAGACGAGGGCGTCACGATCGGTGGCCTGGTCACGCTCGCCCTTGCGGCCACCTCGACCGCCGCTGCCCGTGCCGGACCCGCCACTGCGGGAGCCGCTCGTGCCGCGACCTCCTGAGCGCGACCCGGTGCTCGAGCCCGCGCCGCGGCCGCCTGCGCCTCCACGGCCCGACGTGCTGCCTGAGGAGGCCCCACGACCTGCCGTGCTGCCTGCGGGCGCGCCGCGACCGGCGGCCGAGCCCGTTCCCCGGCCGCTCGGGCTGCCCGTCGAACCAGCGGTGCGCGCGGCCGCCGAGGAGCCCACCGAGCGGGACAGCGCGCCGGCGCTGCCTGCACGCCCCGTCGAGCCGATGGGGCGTACGGGGCCTGCGCCCCGGGTCGGGTTGGCTCCGGCAGATCCGGGCCGGACCGCGCCACCGGCCAGACCTCCTGCGCCACCGGCCGCGCCCAGGGCGGCGGCGCTGGTGCCGGCGGATGCTCCACCCGTGCTCGACGGCGCGGAGACCTGCGGGCCGGTGGGCTGGTAGGCGACGCCGTTCTGGGAGGTGCCGGTGACCGTGGTGGTCGGGCCCTCGGTGTGGACGTGCGCCGGAGTCGTCGTGGGGTTCGGGTGCGGGTCGGTGGTCGGGTGCGGGTCGGTGGTCGGGTGCGGGTCGGTGGTCGGGTGCGGGTCGGGATGGTGCGTCGGGGTGAGCGTCGACGTGGGGGCCGGCGTGGACGTGGGACCGCCGACGCCGCTGGTGCCGGCCCCGCCGCCACCTCCCGTGGTCGCGGGAGCCTGGGTGCCGGGAAGGTAGGACCCGCCGGGACCCGAGGGGACGTGGGGTGGGGGCTCGGTCGGATCCTTCTCGCCGTGGATCTCCTTCATCGGCGGGATCGCGCCGAGGAAGGCCGCGTCCATCTCCTTGGTCAGCGCGAGGGACCTGGCCTCCTGCTTGTCGTACTGGGTCTGCCAGGCGCCACGCTCGTTCTGGCGCGCCTGCGAGGCAGCGGCCTGGGCGGCGATCTCCTCGTCCGTCGGCTCCACGCCCGGGGTGCCGGCCGGGGCCCGGTAGGGAGAAGGCTTCGGCCCGAGGTCCGTGAGGGCGTCACGGGCGTCGCGGGTGTCGGCGATCTGCTGGCCGACCTGCTGCAGGGCCTGGCCTGCGGCGCGCAGCTGCGCGGACTTGGCGATCATCGATACGGCGGCCTCCTCCATCCCTGCCCTGAGTGCGGGGCCGGTGAGGGTCTGCTCGCCGATGCGGAGCTCGGCCTGGGCGGCCGCCTTCCCGAGCGCGTCACCGAGCTCCTGCAGGTCGTCGGCTTTCTCCTTCCAGTCGTGCCCGGCGTTCGTGACGGCACCGGGCGCGGCGGAGTCGAGGTACTGGTCGAGCACGAGTCGACGGGGCCCCTTGGTCATGGCTCAGCCCTCCTCGGTCGGCAGCGTGCACTGGTCCGAGCTGAAGGTGGGGGCCGCGACACAGGCGGTGGCGGCATCGATCCGGTTCATCGTGGCCGTGGTCTGCTCGGTGGTGCGCTCCACGTCCTTGCTGAACTCCTCGACGGAGGCGCCCATCTCGCGCAGCCCCGCAGCGACCTTCTTGAGCTCGGCGGCGACCGCCTGGTGGGCCATCTCGGCGTTGGTGCCGAGCCGGTAGCCGCCGGTGTAGGAGTCGCCGAAGGAGGAGCTGCGGACCGGGACGATCGGGTTCGACTCGACCCCCGCAGCGGCCTTGTCGAAGGACGACATCAGCGACGAGATGGTCTCGGGATCGATGTTGAGCCCGACCATCGTCTGGTTGAGCAGTTCCCTGTCTTCGAGCGGCAGCATGGTCTGTCCTTTCCCCCTGATCACAGAACCAAAACCAGTTTAGGTCGACGATGTGGCGCACGTACCGCGGATGCCCATGGTTAGGCTCGGACCATGACTTCTCGGGGAGCTCGTCGGTGCCCGCTCCTGGTGGCGACCGCAGCAACGGTCCTGACGTTCGTGACCGGTTGCGGCTCCCCGTCGGAGGATCCCGCGTCTGCGCCAGACCCCTCCGCGACGAGCTCGGCGAGCACCTCCCCGTCCTCGACGTCGGTGCCGACCCCGACCACCGCGGTCGTCGAGCCCGCCGACGGCGGCCGGCTCAAGGTGCCCGGAGCCAGCATGCGTGCGCTCGCGAGCTACAAGCACCTCAACGACTACGGCATCGTCCAGGGGTGGAACGACGGCCAGAGCTCCCTGTCGTTCGCGCCGAGCCTGACCCAGGCGACGTCGCTCGACGCCTTCGCCCGCGAGTGGATCAACGAGCACGGCGGGCGGAAGGTCAAGGTGCGCCAGGACGACGCGGTCGCGGGCGGGAAGTACAGGGCGTGGCACGTCGTGGACACCACCACGGACCCCACAGAGATCAAGAACGACTTCGGGATCATGTTCCTCGACTCCGCCTGGCTGATCGACATCACGATCTACCTCGACGGAGTGCCCAGGACGCTGACCGAGGAGGAGCAGCAGCAGGTGATCGACAGCCTGCTCGCGACCTTCAAGACCGACCTGGACTAGGCGCCGGGCATCACGAGCAGCGCCACGGCACCGGGCTCGACGGTCCCCGGACCCGCGACCAGCTGGACCGTGCGGTCGAGCCCGAGGCGTACGACGTACTGCTGGCCGCCACTGACCAGCGTCACGATCAACGTCTCATCGTCCTCCCACGCCACCCGGTCGCTGATCCCGACGACCTGGTTGCGGGCGCCGGCGACCTCGAAGTCGACCACCGAGCTGCCGTCGGCGGCATCGAGGAGGGACACCGTGGTGGATCCTTCGCCGTCGACGTAGGGGGCGAACCCGACGAGGTGCTGGCCATCGGGGCTGAAGGCCCCCACTGAGTGCTCGCACGTCTGCCACACCACCGAGCCGACGTCGGCGGTGGCATCAGCTGCCTGCGAGCAGGATCCGTCGACGCTGGAGCTGGTCTGCCCGGCGACCATGCCGGTGACGGGTGAGGCCGCAACGACGTTCACGAAGCCGGACAGCTCGGTCGTGTCGCTGTCGGGTGACACCACGAGCGTCGACTCGGCACCGGTCGAGACGTTGGTGCGGGCCACGACGACACCGTCGTCGGGCAGGAAGCCGACCGTGCGGACCTCGGCCTTGGCGGGGGTCGACGGCACGGCGGTGCGTCGCTCCTCACGGCTGCCGGCGGCGTCGCGGTCGACGACGTACCACTGCGTCCCGTCGTACTCCGCCCACGCGATGCGGGCCCCGTCGGTGGACACCGTCAACGGACTGGTCGGTGTCGCCTGGTCGAGGACCTCGAAGTCGGGTCCGAGCTGCCGCACGGTCCGTGTTCCCTCGACGTTGAGGATCGCCAGCCAGCCGTCGAGGTAGGGAGTGATCTGGTCGTAGGTCTCCGGCAGCTCGCGGGTGGTGTCGCCGACGGTGAGGCTCGGGGTGTCCACGTCGATGATGGGCACCGTCGTGGCGTCGCCCTGCGGGGCGGTCCGCACGTCGATGACGACCGGCCCGGTGACGCGGGGGGTCTGGGTGGCGGGCGGGATCTCGCTGCGCTGGGCGGGGCCGTTCATGCTCAGCCCGACCGGGACGGCCACCGCGAGCGCCGCGGCGACCGCGGCGCCGGCCGCGATCCTGCGCCGGCGCTGGATCCGGCGGGCACTTCTCCGGACGCCCGCGACCGTGAGGGGCGAGTGCTGGAGCGGGTCGACCCTGCGGTGCAGGGCGTCGTGGACCTGGTCCTCGAGGGGAGTCTCGTTCATCGCGCATCGTCTCCGGACTCGTGGGGGTTGGGGTCGTAGGGATTGAGGGAGCGCGGGGCGCGCGCACGCAGTCCCGCGAGGGCACGGCTGGCCTGGGACTTGACGGTCCCGACCGAGATGCCGAGCACGTCGGCGGTCTCGGCCTCGCTGAGCTCTTCGTAGTAGCGGAGCACCACCACCGAGCGCTGCTTGGGCGGCAGGGTCTGCACGAAGGACCACAGCGACTGGTCGGCGCCGTCGTCGTAGGTGTCGTGGGTGCCGGTCTCCGGCATCTCGTCGGTGGAGTGCTCGCGACGCTTCCACGCCCGTCTCCAGAGCGAGTTGTGCTCGTTGACCATGATCCGGCGGACGTAGCCGTCCAGCGCCCCGTGGTCGCGGATCTTGTCCCACGACAGGTAGAGCTTGGCGAAGGCGTTCTGGAGCAGGTCCTCGGCACTCGCGTGGTCGCCGGCCAGGAGGTAGGCGGTGCGGTAGAGGGCCGGTTGGCGCGCAGACATGTACGCCGAGAAGTCGGCGTCCTTGTCGCTTCGTGTGCCGTGGGTGCTCATCGCGTGCTTCCTCGATCGAGTTCCTTCGACGAGTCTCGTGGCCACCGTCCACTCCCGTCCCTCTTGTGCGTGGTGTGTCGTGCTTGTGCGTGGTGTGTCGTGGTGAGGACGCGACCGCGCCGCCCGGGGTTGCATCTGTTTGGTCGGCGTTGACAGGCTCTGGGCTCCCGACGTCAGGAGTCATCGATGCAGCAGGTCAAGGCCGTGGTCGCGTTCGCCCAGGGTGAGCCCGTGCAGCTCACCACCATCAACGTCCCGGACCCGGGCCCCGGGGAGGCGCTGGTGCAGGTCCAGGCGTGCGGGGTGTGCCACACCGACCTGCACTACCGCGAGGGCGGGATCAACGACGCGTTCCCCTTCCTGCTCGGGCACGAGGCAGCCGGCGTGGTCGAGGCCGTCGGCCCCGACGTGACCAGCGTGGCGCCGGGTGACTTCGTGGTGCTCAACTGGCGGGCCGTGTGCGGCAACTGCCGGGCCTGCAACCGCGGCGAGCCGTGGTACTGCTTCGCGACGGACAACGCCACCCAGAAGATGACGCTGGCCGAGGGCGAGCTGGCCGGCACCGAGCTGTCGCCGGCCCTGGGCATCGGCGCCTTCGCGGAGAAGACGCTCGTCGCGGCCGGACAGTGCACCAAGGTCGACCCGTCGGCCCGCGCCGCCGCCGTCGGCCTCCTCGGGTGCGGCGTGATGGCAGGGCTCGGCGCAGCCATCAACACCGGCAACGTCGGCCGCGGCAGCACGGTGGCGGTGATCGGCTGCGGTGGCGTGGGTGCCGCGGCGATCGCCGGTGCCGCACTGGCCGGAGCCTCGAGGATCATCGCGGTCGACATCGACGACCGGAAGCTCGAGATGGCGAAGGGGATGGGAGCCACCCACACCGTCAACTCGCGTGAGACCGACCCGGTCGCCGCGATCCAGGAGCTCTGCCCGCCGTCCGACGGCACGGGGCACGAGGGCGGCGCCGACGTGGTGATCGATGCGGTCGGTCGGCCGGAGACCTGGAAGCAGGCGTTCTACGCCCGCGACCTGGCCGGCACGGTCGTCCTGGTCGGCGTACCCACCCCGGACATGATGCTTCCCGACATCCCGCTGATCGACGTCTTCGGTCGCGGCGGCTCGCTGAAGTCCTCCTGGTACGGCGACTGCCTGCCCTCACGCGACTTCCCGATGCTGGTCGACCTCTACCAGCAGGGGCGCCTCGACCTCGACGCCTTCGTCAGCGAGGAGATCGGCCTCGGCGACGTCGAGGCGGCCTTCGCCAAGATGCACGAGGGCACCGTCCTGCGTTCGGTGGTGATCCTATGAGCGCCCGCGTCGACCACGCCGTCGTGTCGGGGACCTTCACCCTGGACGGGGAGACCTTCGACGTCGACAACAACGTCTGGGTGATCGGTGACGACGAGCAGTGCCTCGTCATCGACGCCCCGCACGACGTCGACGCGATCCTCGCCGTCGTCGGTGGTCGCGCGGTGAAGGCGATCGTGTGCACGCACGCCCACGACGACCACGTACGCGTCGCGCCCGAGCTCCGGCGCCGGGTGCAGGCGCCGATCCTGTTGCACCCGGCCGACCGTCCGCTGTGGGAGCTGTCCCACACCGATGAGCTGTGGGACGTCGACCTCGAGGACGGCCTCACGCTGACCATCGGTGGTGCGGCCGTCACCGTGATCCACACGCCCGGCCACGCGCCGGGCGCCGTGTGCCTCTACGTGCACGACCTGGGCTGCGTCTTCACCGGTGACACCCTCTTCCAGGGTGGGCCGGGGGCGACGGGTCGCTCCTACAGCGACGCCGACCTCATCGTGCGATCGATCCACTCCCGGCTCTTCGAGCTCCCGGACGAGACCGTGGTGCACACCGGTCACGGACCGGACACGACCATCGGGGCGGAGCGGGCGAACGTCTGAGGCCCGGGCTGCCCAGCGGTTGTGGTCTCAGGCGACCAACCATCCCGGCGGCGGGCGCAGCCACGGGTTGTCGGCCAGGACCTGCCTCCGGTGCTGATGTCTCTCCTCGTCGAGGTGCACGGCCTCAGCCGTGAGCTGACGAAGCGACGGGTGGTCCACAGGGGTGCCCGTCATCAAGCGGTAGAGGTGCCTGAGCGAGGTGTGGAACGTGATCGACGGGTCCCGCCTCGAGCGCGAGCGGGCGCGCCACCACAGGAGGTCACCCGTCGAGCCGGCCTCACGCGGGCACCACCAACCCGTGACGGTCAGGTCCACGTGGGCGGGGTAGCGCCGTCCGGCACGGTCCCGGGCGCCGTCGTCGCGCATCGGCTCCACCTCCTCGCCGGTGTCGGAGCGATGGATGCTCGCGCGCAGTCCGGCGAGCTGGAGCAGGTGGAGGAGGACTGCGGCGCGCGGGCTCGTCCGCCCGGTCTCCCAGCGGGCGACGACCGATTGCGAGACCTCGAGGACGGCGGCCAGACCACGCTGGGACACGTCGAGGATCCGCCTGATCCGGCGTACTAGTCCAGGAATGCCGCCGCTGAACGGGCCCATGAGATAGCACTCCACCTCCTCGTCGGTCCAGCCGTCCATCGTCATCCAGTCGAGCTCCGTGTCCATCGGCGTCCCCTGTCTCGGCGAATATCGTCGGGTCCAGTGCAGCTGGCGCCACCGACAACCGTGCTGGGTTTTCCCCAGCTCCAGCCCCAGCCCCAGCCCCAGCTCCAGTCGCCGGTCGCGGCGAGCCACCCGCAGCACTTGGACGTGAGTCGCCCACGGACTCACGCCACAGTGGCGGTGGCGGTGGCGGTGGCGGTGGCCGCGGGCACGGGCTCCGTAGACACTTGCAGGTGAGTCGCTCAGAGACTCACGGTCAAGTAGCGGGAGGTACGGCAGCGTCATGCCGGCGCAGGGTCGATCGGGTTACTGTCACCGGGTGAGCCCGGACCCCTTCGTGCCCGAGGACTTCGAGCCGCCGACCCAGCTGGTGACGGAGCGGTTCCGGCTGGAGCCGCTGGGTCCGCAGCACAACGAGTCCGATCTCGCGGCGTGGACCTCGAGCATCGAGCACATCCGGTCGACGCCCGGCTACCCCGATGGCAGCTGGCCCCCGGCCGCCGGAATGTCGCTTGACGAGAACCTCGCCGACCTGACGAGGCATGCGGAGGACTTCGAGGCACGCCGGGGTTTCACCTTCACGGTGCTCGAGCCGGGCGCAGACGACGTCATCGGTTGCGTGTACGTCTACCCGACGAGGTCGACCGACCACGATGCCCAGGTGCAGTCGTGGGTGCGCGCCGACGTGGCGGAGCTCGACGCTACCGCTGGCCGACGCGGTCGCGGAATGGCTGGCGGCGGACTGGCCGTGGCAGGACATGGACCGGCACGGTCGCTGATCGGGACCCGCAGGACCTGCGGGACCTGCAGGACCTTCGGGACCTTCGGGACCTTCGGGGCCTTCGGAACCCTCAGGCCTGAGGGGCCTTCGGGCCCCGACGGTCCTCGGCCGAGCTGGGTCGTCGTGCTGTCGTCGTGTCACGATGACCGGATGCTCGCGAGGCTGACGTCGACGGGCCCACCGTCAGGCCGCCGCGCCCGCGGTGCGGCCCTGCTGGCGACCCTCATCCTCCTCGCCTCGCTCGGCGCCTGTGTGGGCGCGGCCGAACCGAAGGACGAGGAGCAGGACGCGCAGGGAGCCGTGGCCAGCAGCTCGCCCACGCCGCCCACGCCGCCCACGCCGTCGGAGGCGCTGGGCCTCGTCGAGGGCTGGGGCCCCGACCGCGCCGAGCTGGACCGGGCGGCGAAGATCGTCGGCCGGATGCGTCTCCCTGACCTGGCGGGGCAGGTGATCGTCGCGGAGTGGCGCGGCACGGCGGCACCGGTGCAGCTGGTCCGCGACCTCCACCTCGGTGGCGTCATCGCCTTCGACTCCAACGTCGTCTCCGCCGCACAGATCCGGGACGTGAACGCGGCTCTCACCCGTCAGGTACGCCGGAAGTGGCCACTGTTCCTCGGGGTCGACCAGGAAGGCGGGGTGGTCGAGCGGATGCGCAACGCCGCCACCCGCTTCCCGGCCTTCATGAGCACAGGGGCAGCCGGCAACCCCACGTTGACCCGGCGGGCCTACGCGGCCAGTGGGAGGGAGCTGCGTGGGCTCGGGTTCACCGTCGACTTCGCCCCGGACGCCGACGTCACCTCAGGGCCGGGCGATCCCACGATCGGCTCCCGCTCGGCATCGTCGAGGCCCGCGACGGTCGCCGAGCAGGTCGTGGCTGCTGCCACCGGGTTCTCCGAGTCGGGCGTGCTGCCGGTCATCAAGCACTTCCCGGGCCACGGCTCGGTGCCCGCCGACAGCCACCTGACGTTGCCGGTGCAGACCAAGTCGCGCGACGAGCTCGACGCCTCCGACCTGGTGCCGTTCCGCAGCGCTGTCGAGGCGGGTCTGCCCGCGGTGATGGTCGGTCACCTCGACATGCGCGCGATCGATCCCACGGGTGCCCTCCTCGCTGTCCCGCGCGGTCGTGAGCGACCTGCTCCGCGACGAGCTCGGCTTCGAGGGCCTCGTCGTGACCGACTCGCTCGCGATGGCAGCGGTCACCCGCGGTCGCGACCAGGGGCGTACGGCCGTCCAGGCGCTCCGCGCCGGCTCCGACGTCCTGCTGATGCCGCCCTCACCCGCCGCGGCGCGGGCGGCGTTGGTCCGGGCAGTCCGGGGTGGCCACCTGTCGCGTCGTCGGCTGGAACAGGCGGCAGCTCGTCAGATCGCGCTGCTCACCCACCTCGCCGGATCGAAGGGCGCCCCGGTGGGGTCCGCCCGCGCAGCCTCGCGCCGGCTGTCGGCAGCAGCCGTCACCGTCACCGACGGGAAGTGCGCGGGTCGGCTCGTGGGGGAGACCGTCCATGCCTACGGAGATGCTGGTGCCGTCGGCGCGTTCGCTGCGGCTGCGGGCCGGGCCGGGCTCCCGGTCCTCCTGCGTCGCTCTCCTCCGACCCGGCTCGCCGATGCTCGGCCGAAGCCGCAGCGCCGACCGAAGGAGGGCAAGCGGGCCTACGCACGGCGCACCCGGGCCTGGAAGAAGGCCGAGGCCACGCGGGTGCGACGCCTCGCCGCGTGGACGGCAGGCGAGGAGGCCCGGCTGGCCGCCGGCACCTCCGTCGGGTTCTCCGGCTTCCGAGACGCGCCGGTCGACGGTGCCGTCGCCGTCGCCACGGACAGCCCGTGGGTTCTCGGCAGGGTCAGCGCGCCCACCCGCATCGCGACGTACGGCGACACCCCCGCCGCGATGGACGTGCTGGTCGAGGTGCTGCTCGGCAACGCACCGGCGCCGGGACGACTGCCGGTGAAGGTCGCGGGCGTCGCACGCCCGGGCTGCTGACCCGATGGGTGGCCCAGCCTCGGGGGCCCGTCAGAAGGGTTCGACCAGCAGGGCGGTCCCCTGGCCGGCGACCCGCGTCATCACCAGCGTCGCCTCGTTGTCGCCCTTCAGCGAGAGGCGCTTGCGCAGCTCCTCGGGGATCACCTGCACGCCGCGCTTCTTGATCGCCAGCCGGCCGATCCCCCGCTCGCGGAGGGCGGCCTTGAGCTGCTTCTCGCGGTAGGGGAGGTGTTCGAGCACGCGGTAGCCACGGGCGAACGGAGTGTGGAAGGAGCCGTCACTGGTGACGTAGGCGATGTGCGGGTCGACGAGACCGCCCTGCACGCCGGCCGCCACCGCCGTCACCAGGCCTGACCTGATCACCGCTCCATCGGGCTCGTAGAGGAACGCCCCGACCTCGCGGACCTCGACGCCGCCCTCCCCGAGCACCGGAGCGTCCTCGTCGGTCAGCGTCGCGAGACCCTGCGCGCCGATGACCGTGGCGCGGCGGGCGGTGGTGGAGAGGCTCGGCGACCACAGGACGGCCTCCGTGACGTCCCCGCCGTCACTGACCCACTCCGCCTCGATCCCTGCCGGAACGAGCTCGTGGGCGATCCCGGGGGCGACCTTGACCAGCGACCGTCGCCCCAGCAGGTCCAGCACCCATGTCCAGGGCGGGGTCCAGCCCTCCACGTCGAAGACCCGCCCGCGGCCACCCCGGCGTGCGGGGTCGGCAAAGGCGGCGTCGAAGCCGCTCATGTTGATGGTGGTGGCGTCACCGACCAGCACGGCACCGGCGAGTCCGAGAGCGCCGAGGTTGGCCTCTGCCATCGCCACCCGCACCGGGTCCTGGTCGATCCCCGCCGCGACGAGCCCGGCCCGGGCGAAGGCGAGGAGGTCGCCGCCGATGCCGCAGCCGAGGTCGATGACGCTTCCGCCGGGGATCGCCGCTGCCAGTCGCGCAGCCCGGTGGTCGGCCACGCGCATGCGGGTGGCCTGCTCGAGCGCGTCGGGGGTGAAGAACATCCGAGCAGCCGCGTCGCCGAACTTCACGCGGCCCTTGGCGCGCAGCTGCGCCTGGGTGGTGGCCGCCGCTGCCCGGTCGGCGGCGGGCTCGTGGCGTCGTACGACGTCCGCCACGCGCACCGGATCGTCGGGGTGCTCGGCCCAGGCCCGTGCTGCGTGGTCCAGCAGCCGGCCGCCCTCCGACGTCTGCAGCCAGTCCAGCGTCGCCATCTCCACGCAGCCATCCTGTCAGGCTCACCTGAGTCGCCAGAAGATCACCTCGGCTAGCACTCGATTGGGGAGAGTGCTAGCGTCTGTTCTGGCACTCTCACCCTGAGAATGCCAATGCTCGCGGGCCTCGGTACGACCCCCGCGACGGCGTACCAGCCGGACCGCGAGCCCACGTCCTGGGAGCGAACTGCTCCTGAAGAATCTCGCTCAGAGAAAGTGGAGGTTGATCCGAAGTGTCGGTCAACATCAAGCCCCTCGAGGACCGGATCGTGGTCCAGACGCTCGAAGCCGAGCAGACCACGGCCTCCGGCCTGGTCATCCCGGACACCGCCAAGGAGAAGCCCCAGGAGGGCGAGGTCATGGCGATCGGTCCCGGTCGTGTCGACGACAACGGCAACCGCGTCCCGCTGGACGTCGCCGTCGGCGACAAGGTCATCTACAGCAAGTACGGCGGCACCGAGGTCAAGTACGCCGGCCAGGAGTACCTCATTCTCTCCGCCCGCGACATCCTCGCCGTCGTCTCCTGACGAACCTGGCATCCCGGCTGGCAGCGTTGCTCGCCGCTCGACGACCGCTCCGCTCCAAGGTCGTCCTCGCGGCGGCGCCTTGCCAGCCGGGCGCCAGGCCCGTCGGGTACGTCAGGCCCTCAAAACTTTCCTAGGAGCACACAGATGCCCAAGATCCTGGAGTTCGACGAGAACGCCCGCCGCGCCCTCGAGCGCGGCGTCGACGCCCTCGCCAACGCCGTCAAGGTGACGCTCGGCCCCAAGGGCCGCTACGTCGTCCTCGACAAGAAGTGGGGCGCGCCGACCATCACCAACGACGGTGTCACCGTCGCGCGTGAGATCGAGCTCGACGACCCCTTCGAGAACCTCGGTGCCCAGCTCACCAAGGAGGTGGCCACCAAGACCAACGACATCGCTGGTGACGGCACCACCACCGCCACCGTGCTGGCCCAGGCGATGGTCCACGAGGGCCTGCGCGCCGTCGCGGCCGGTGCCAACCCGATGGGCCTCAAGCGCGGCATGGACGCTGCGGCCGAGGCCGTCGGCGACGCGCTGCGCGAGGCCGCCCGTGAGGTCGAGACCCGCGAGGACATGGCGTCCGTCGCCACGATCTCCAGCCGCGACAGCATCATCGGCGACCTGCTCGCCGAGGCCTTCGACAAGGTCGGCAAGGACGGCGTGATCACGGTCGAGGAGTCCAACACCATGGGCACCGAGCTCGAGTTCACCGAGGGCATGCAGTTCGACAAGGGCTACGTCTCGGCCTACTTCGTCACCGACCCGGAGTCGATGGAGGCCGTCATGGACGACCCCTACATCCTGCTCCACCAGGGCAAGATCTCCTCGATCCAGGAGCTGCTCCCGGTGCTGGAGAAGGTCATCGGCACCGGCAAGCCGCTCTTCATCCTCGCCGAGGACGTCGACGGCGAGGCGCTCTCCACCCTGGTCGTCAACAAGATCCGTGGCACCTTCAACGTCGCCGCCGTCAAGGCTCCGGCCTTCGGTGACCGCCGCAAGGCGATGATGCAGGACATCGCGACCCTGACCGGCGCCCAGGTCGTCGCACCCGAGGTCGGCCTCAAGCTCGACCAGGTGGGCCTCGAGGTGCTCGGCCAGGCACGTCGCGTGGTCATCACCAAGGACAACACCACGATCGTCGACGGCGCCGGCGACAGCTCCGCTGTCGAGGGCCGCGTCAACCAGATCAAGGCCGAGATCGAGAACACCGACTCCGACTGGGACCGCGAGAAGCTCCAGGAGCGCCTCGCCAAGCTCGCCGGCGGTGTCTGCGTGATCAAGGTCGGCGCCGCCACCGAGGTGGAGCTGAAGGAGAAGAAGCACCGCATCGAGGACGCCGTCTCCGCGACGCGTGCCGCGATCGAGGAGGGCATCGTCCCCGGCGGTGGCTCGGCGCTCATCCACGCCGTCTCGGTGCTCGACGACAACCTCGGGCTCACGGGCGACGAGGCCGCCGGTGTCCGCGTGGTCCGCAAGGCGGCCGACGAGCCGCTGCGCTGGATCGCGGAGAACGGTGGCGTCAACGGCTACGTCGTGACCGCCAAGGTCCGCGAGCTCGGCGTCGGCAACGGCTACAACGCTGCGACCGAGGAGTACGGCGACCTGGTCGCCCAGGGTGTCCTCGACCCGGTCAAGGTCACCCGCTCGGCCCTGGTCAACGCCACGTCCATCGCCGCGATGCTGCTGACGACGGAGACGCTGATCGTGGAGAAGCCCGAGGACGAGGAGCCGGCTGCTGCTGGCGGTCACGGTCACGGCCACGGTCACTGATCAACGCTGGCGCCTCACGCGTTGAGGTGTCGGCAGGGCGAGCCCCGGGAACCGGTCCGACGAGGACCTGGCTCCCGGGGCTCGCTGCATGTCAGTGGCCCCAGATGGTGCGGAAGGGCGAGTCGCAGTCGACGCGGACGCGGATCGGGTCCACGGAGTTGAGGTGGTAGATCCGGTACCGGCCGCAGGCCGTGCGCACGAACTCGTACTTCGCGATCAGCGAACGCTCGATGGGCCGGGTGCCGAGCTCGCTCCACACGTCGAGCGCGGAAGCCTCGACGAACCACGTCGGCGGATTGTTGCCGGTGAGCACCGACCTGAGGTCGGCCAGTCCGGGGTCGAGCGTGCGCATCGGCAGGGACCAGAGGTAGGGATAGGGCGACCCGGCACGGCTGGCCCACTGGATGTCAGCCCGACCGCCGTAGACGAGCACCCGGTCGCCGGGGCGTCCGGCGGCCGCGATGGCCTCGCCCGTACGCACCTCCGCCGGCACCCGGCCGATGGCCCAGGCGCCGGTCCAGCCGACGAGCGCGAGCATGCTGGAGGCCACCACGAAGGCGACTGCGGCCGGAGTCAGCTGGTAGCGGGTGCGGCCGAGGTGGTCGTGCACGGCCAGCGTGGCCAGGGCCAGGGCCAGCCCCGGGATGGGCACGAAGAGGTAGGGCGTCCAGTAGCTGCCGCTGACCGCGACCCCGAGCAGGTCGGTGCCGAGCAGGGCGACGATCGCGACGACGAGCACCGCGTCGCGCCGGACGAGGACGGGCAGGCGCGCGAGGAAGCAGATCACCAGGAGCAGCATCCCGACCCCGATGAAGACCAGGACGAGTTGCCAGATACGGCCGGCCGCGGCCGCGGTCGTCCCGTTGCTGATGACCTGGTTGGCGTCGGCGCGGAACGACACGGCGGTGTACCAGAGCGTCTGCAGGCGTACGCCGACCGCGAGGGCCCAGGCCACCACGAGCGCCACGGGAAGGGCTGCGCCCGCCGCGGCCGCCGCGGCGCACCGCAGTGTCTCCTGCCAGGACAGTCGCCGCGCCAGGGCCGAGCCGATCAGGAGGACCCCGCCGAAGACCAGCCCGCCCACGATGCTCTGCTTGAAGCCGATCGCGAGCATGGCCAGGCAGCCGGCCCAGAAGGCGTCGGGCGCCGAGACGCGGCGTACTGCTCGCAGCGCCAGCCAGCACGACCCCAGCACCAGCGGGATGCCGAACAGCTCGCCCTTGGCGGACACGGGGTCGATCTGGGCGTTGCCGACCATCGCGGCGGTCCCGACCGCGACCCACGCGGCCAGCCGCCGTACCGCCGCCGGGTCCACGACTCCCGCCCGACGCGCGATCTCCCGCGTGGCCGCAGCGGCCGCGATCACCAGCGCCGCACTGGCGAAGGCGCCGACGAGGCGGTGGGCGTACGGCCCACCGACGGCGTCGCTCGCCTGCATCAGCCAGATGACCGGCGGAGGGCGGTCCACGAAGTAGCGTCCGTAGACCGCGTCGGGCTCGGGCTGCCAGGCACGGGCGACCATGAGGAAGCCGGCCTCGTCGGGGCGCAATGGCCACAGGAGTCCGGGGAACCGGGCCACGAAGGCGGCCACCGCCGCGAGCCAGACCACGCGCCCCAGCTCTGACGGGTTCCGGCGCATGGCCACACCCTCTCAGAGCACGCGCAGCGCGCCCGTAGAATGCCGGTGTGGAGATTCCCGAGAAGTTTGCGGCCCTGGGCCTCACCTACGACGACGTGCTGCTGCTGCCGGGGGAGTCGGACCTCGCGCCCAGCGACATCGACACCACCACGCGCCTCACGCGGGAGATCTCGGTGAGGGTGCCGCTGATCAGCGCCGCGATGGACACGGTCACCGAGTCCCGCATGGCGATCGCGATGGCACGCGAGGGCGGCCTCGGTGTCCTGCACCGCAACCTGTCCATCGAGGACCAGGCCCGCCAGGTCGACCTGGTGAAGCGGACCCAGACCGGGATCATCTCCAACCCCGTGACGATCGGACCCGACGCGACGCTGGAGGAGCTCGACCGCCTGTGCGGCGAGTACCGGGTCTCCGGCCTTCCCGTGGTCGACCTCGACGAGCGGCTCCTCGGCATCATCACCAACCGCGACCTGCGCTTCACGCCGGTCGCCGAGTGGGCGACGACCAAGGTCAACGAGGTGATGACCAGCGAGGGCCTGATCACCGGGGCGATCGGCATCTCCCGCGAGGAGGCCACTGCGCTGCTCCGGGCACACAAGCGCGAGCGACTGCCGCTGATCGACGCCGACGGCCGGCTCGGCGGACTCATCACGGTCAAGGACTTCGTCAAGGGCGAGCAGTTCCCGCACGCGTCGTACGACGACGACGGCCGGCTGCTCGTCGGTGCCGCCATCGGTTACTTCGGTGACGCCTGGGAGCGCGCGACCACGTTGGTCGAGGCGGGAGTGGACGTCCTCGTCGCCGACACCGCGCACGGCCACGTGCACCTCCTCCTCGACATGGTCCGGCGGCTCAAGACGGACCCGGCCACCCGGCACGTCCAGGTGATCGGCGGCAACGTCGCCACCCGTGCGGGCGCCCAGGCGTTCGTCGACGCCGGCGCCGACGCGGTCAAGGTCGGGGTGGGCCCGGGCTCGATCTGCACCACGCGCGTGGTCACCGGTGTGGGCGTCCCGCAGGTGACGGCCGTCTACGAGGCCTCACTGGCCACCAAGCCGGCCGGCGTGCCGCTGATCGCCGACGGCGGCATGAAGCACTCGGGCGAGATCGCCAAGGCGTTGGTCGCCGGTGCCGACGCCGTGATGGTCGGCTCGATGCTGGCGGGCTGCGAGGAGTCCCCGGGCGAGGTCGTCTTCGTCAACGGCAAGCAGTTCAAGTCCTACCGTGGGATGGGCTCGCTCGGCGCGATGAGCAGCCGTGGCAAGAAGTCCTACTCCAAGGATCGCTACTTCCAGGCCGAGGTGGCCAGCGACGACAAGATCGTGCCCGAGGGCATCGAGGGCCAGGTCGCCTACCGCGGCCCGCTGTCCGCGGTCGCCCACCAGCTCGTCGGCGGGCTCAACCAGTCGATGTTCTACGTCGGCGCGCGCTCCATCCCCGAGCTGCAGGAGAAGGGCCGGTTCGTCCGGATCACGTCCGCCTCGCTCAAGGAGAGCCACCCGCACGGCGTGCAGATGACCGTCGAGGCGCCCAACTACGTGGGGATCTGAGCCACCTCAGGGGGTGAAGCCGGCCCGGGTCGGGGCGGAGTCGCCGACCAGGGACGAGGCCGGGCGCGTCAGCAACCTGGCGCCGGTCG
The DNA here is from genome assembly GCA_963843815.1 of uncultured Actinomycetota bacterium. GTDB lineage: Bacteria > Actinomycetota > Actinomycetes > Propionibacteriales > Nocardioidaceae > Nocardioides. The sequence goes on from CAWJLX010000010.1 coordinate 920,794, forward strand.
ATGGCCGACCGCCCGAGACGACGAAGACGCCCGCGTTGTTCCTCGTGACCAGACCGGGGGACCGGGTGGGGTCGCCGCTGGCCGGCACATCGGCCGCGAGCCGGGACCGCTCACCGGGGACGGCCGCCCGGACGTGGACGGAGCCGTTCGACATGGCTCCCGCGACGTGCAGCACTCCGGCGACCTCTCCGACGGCAGGAGAGGCATAGGGCGACCAGCTTCCGTCGATGGTGCCCGTGCGCCTCCACCCACGGCCCGACAAGGTGCGGACGGTCATGGTTCCGCCGGCGCCGACCTGGTGCAGGTAGGCGGTGCCGTCGCTGGTGCGCGTGAGCACGGGCGTGGAGGTGGTCGAGGCCGGAGGCCCGGCGAGACGGGTGAGCCGACCCCGCTCGAGGTTCTGGGCGAACGTGGCTCCGCCGGACGTCACGGCCACCAGCCACGTACGTCCCGTGCCGTCGTCGCCGAGCACGGGAGCAGTGTTCGTCGCCCACGAACCCGCCTTCCCCACACGGTCGGGGCGGCTCCACCGGTGGTCGCGGGTGAGCCGGCGGGTGGTCAGGTCGCCTCCGGCGGAGATGGTGGCCAGCACCGGGCGGCCGGTGCGGGAGAGCGCCAGGGCGGGGCTGGAGGTGGGGGCGGATCTTGCGACCGCGCGAAGCGCGAAGCGGGCCCCGCGGGTCGCGCCGGCGAGCACGCGACCGTCCCGAGTGGTCGCCGCCACCCACAGGTTGCCGTGGGGGCCGAGCGTGAGCGCGGGGGCTGCGAGCGGCGAGAAGGCGTTGCGTACGCCCACCGGGTGGTCCCGTCGTCCCGGCTGTGCCACGCGGAGCGTGCCGGCCGGGTCGACGCGCGCGGTCCACGACTCACCCAGGCCGTCCGCCACGGCCACGACGGGACGGTCCGAGCCCAGGAGTGGCGAGGGGGCGACGTCAGCGAGGTGCAGGTAGCGGAACGACCCGACCGGCACGGTGCGGCTGCCGTAGCCGCCGGGGGAGGCGTGGTTGTACTCCTCGATGGTCACGGTGCCGGGCCCGATGGCGCTCACCCAGGCGACGTGGCCGACCCGGCCGTCGTCGGTCTGGGCGACGGCGCCGATCGCCGGGACCGAGTCGACGCGGTAGCCCAGGGCGCGTGCCACATCGTCCCAGTTGCGGGCGTCTCCCCAGTGCCTCCCGCCGAAGGCGTTGCTGAAGTCCAGTCGGTTGCGCTCCTGGAGGCGCCACGCCACGAAGCTGGTGCAGTTGCGCAGCACGAAGCCCCACGGGTCGCCGATGGACCCGTTGATCGACCACACCCGGCGCGCGCACGTGGGCCTGGGCCCGCGCGGGTCGTAGAGGTGGCCGCTGACGGGGTCGAGCACCGGTGGCGGCGGGGGCGGAGGCGGCTCGACGACCGGGGCCACCGGCTCTCCCGGCTTCTGGGGCGTCGGGCTGGGCGTGGGAGTGGGAGTCGGCGTGGGTTCCTCGATCGGCTCCTGGGGGACGATGGGGCACTGCCCCTGCCCCGCCCACGGATAGTCGTCGGCGGCGTGCGCGGACGACACGGACAGGCTCAGCAACCCACCGGCCAGGCAGGCCGCTGCGAGCGCGCGCGCCGTTGCTCGTCGCGACGACGCGACGAGGGGTCGCGCTCCCATGTTCCCCACGTCGACGACGGTAGGGACGGCGCTGGGTGCGCGTGGCGAAATGGCCAAACCGTGGCCGAGACGTGAACCACAGGTCGACCACCGAGCCCGGCGCGGCGCCGGGTGCGCGGCCGATAGGCTTCACCGGTGACTGAGACCGAGATCGGCCGTGCCAAGCGCGGTCGCCGCGCCTACGCCTTCGACGACATCGCGATCGTGCCCTCGCGGCGCACCCGCGACCCCGAGGAGGTCAGCACCGCCTGGCAGATCGATGCCTACCGCTTCGACATCCCGGTGCTGGCCGCGCCCATGGACTCGGTCATGTCGCCCTCCACGGCGATCGCGCTGGGCCAGATGGGAGGCCTCGGGGTGCTCAACCTCGAGGGCCTGTGGACCAGGTACGACGACCCGAGCGGGCTGCTGGAGGAGGTCGCGGGCCTCCAGGGCTCCGACGCCACGCGGCGCATGCAGGAGATCTACACCGAGCCCATCAAGCCCGAGCTGATCACGGCCCGCCTCAAGGAGGTGCGCGCCGCCGGCGTCCCGGTCGCCGGCTCGCTCTCGCCGCAGCGCACGAAGGAGCACGTCAAGGCTGTCGTCGACGGGGGCGTGGACATGTTCGTCATCCGTGGCACGACCGTGAGTGCCGAGCACGTCAGCAGCCACGCCGAGCCGCTGAACCTCAAGGAGTTCATCTACGAGCTCGACGTCCCGGTGATCGTCGGCGGCTGTGCGACCTACCAGGCCGCCCTGCACCTGATGCGGACGGGCGCGGCCGGGGTGCTGGTCGGCTTCGGCGGTGGCGCGGCCCACACCACCCGCACCGTCCTCGGCGTCGCGGTGCCCATGGCCAGCGCCGTGGCGGACGTGGCCGCAGCCCGCCGCGACTACCTCGACGAGTCGGGCGGTCGCTACGTCCACGTGATCGCCGACGGCTCGATCGGCAGCTCGGGCGACATCGCCAAGGCGATCGCCTGCGGTGCCGACGCCGTGATGATCGGCTCACCGCTGGCGCGGGCCACCGAGGCTCCGGGCCGCGGCTTCCACTGGGGGAGCGAGGCCACGCATGCCGACCTGCCCCGCGGCCAGCGCGTGGAGTTCGCCTCGATCGGATCGCTGGAGGAGATCATGTTCGGCCCCTCCCGCACCGCCGACGGCACGATGAACCTCATCGGTGCCCTGCGCCGCGCGATGGCGACCACGGGCTACACCGAGCTCAAGGAGTTCCAGCGCATCGAGGTCGTCGTCCAGCACTGAGGCAGACTGACGGCATGACACTTGCCAGGGCACTCGATGCCGACCAGCGCGCCGACGCGCTCCAGCACCTCGGAGCGGGTGAGCTCGACGTCCTCGTCGTCGGTGGCGGCATCGTCGGGGTGGGCGCCGCGCTCGATGCGGTGACCCGCGGCCTCAAGGTCGGCCTGGTGGAGCAACGCGACCTCGCCTCCGGCACCTCCTCACGCTCCTCCAAGCTCGTCCACGGCGGCCTGCGCTACCTGGAGATGTTCGACTTCGCGCTCGTCAAGGAGGCGCTGGAGGAGCGCGGCCTCCTGCTGACGCGGCTCGCGCCCCACCTCGTACGCCCGGTGCCGTTCCTCTACCCGCTCGAGCACGCGTGGGAGCGGCCCTACGTCGGCGCGGGCATCGCGCTCTACGACGCCATGGCCATGACCGGCAAGTACGACATGGGCGTGCCCAAGCACAAGCACGTCTTCCGCAAGCAGCTGGCCCGGATGGCTCCGGACATCAGGACCGACAACCTGCACGGCGCGATCCGCTACTACGACTGCCAGGTCGACGACGCGCGACTGGTGATGACCATCGCCCGCACCGCCGCCAACAACGGCGCCCATGTCGCCACCCGCACCAAGGTCACCGGGTTCCTGCGCGAGGGTGACCGCGTCGTGGGCGTGAACGCCCGCGACCTCGAGGGCCAGCGCGACCTCGAGATCCACGCCAAGGTCGTCATCAATGCCGCCGGAGTGTGGACCGACGAGGTCCAGGACCTCATCGGCGGGGAGGCGCACCTCGACGTCGACGCCAGCAAGGGCATCCACGTCGTCGTGCCCAAGGACCGGATCCGCTCGGAGTGCGGCTTCATCACCAAGACCGAGAAGTCCGTGCTGTTCGTGATCCCGTGGGGCCACTTCTGGATCATCGGCACCACCGACACCGCGTGGGACCTCGACCTGGCCCACCCTGCGGCCAGCAAGACCGACATCGACTACCTGCTCGGCCACGTCAACACGCTGCTCAAGGACCCGCTCGACCACCGTGACGTGATCGGGGTCTACGCCGGGCTCCGACCGCTGCTCAAGCCGATGCGGAAGGAGGGCGAGATGGGGGAGACCACCAAGCTCTCCCGCGAGCACACCGTCGCCAACCCGGTGCCGGGCCTCGTGCTCGTCGCCGGTGGCAAGCTCACGACGTACCGGGTGATGGCGAAGGACGCGGTCGACCACGCCATCCGCGACTTCGACGCCACGCCGGCCTCCATCACCGACCGGGTGCCGCTGATGGGCGCATGGGGCTTCGAGGCGCGCACCAACCAGCGTGTCGCGATCAGCCGCTCGTCGGGCCTCGACGTCGGGGTGGTCGACCACCTGCTGGGGCGCTACGGCGGCCTGGTCGACGAGGTCCTCGCGCTCATCGACGGACGTCCCGACCTGGCAGAGCCGCTCGAGGGTGCCGAGCACTACCTGCGTGCGGAGGTGCTCTACGCCGTCACGCACGAGGGTGCGCGCCACCTCGACGACGTGCTGGCCAGGCGTACGCGGGTGTCGATCGAGACGTGCGACCGTGGCATCACCGCCGCCCGGCCGGCGGCCGAGCTGATGGCCGGGGCGCTGGGCTGGGACGCGGCACATCTCGAGGACGAGGTCGACCACTACCTTCGACGGGTCGAGGCGGAGCGGCAGAGCCAGCTGATGTCGACCGACCAGGAGGCCGACGAGGCGCGGGTCAAGGCGCCGGACATCGTCTGAGGGCTCACGTCTGCCGGGTCGGCCCGTGGTCGGGGAGGCCGAACACCTCGCGGAGGCCGGAGGACTTCCCCCGGGACTCGAGCCGGTCCACCGCCTTGCCCACCGGCCGGGCCCACGGCCAGACGTGGACGCTCATCAGCGCGATCGAGACGCCGCCGCCGACGGCATAGATCGAGAAGCCGCCCTCGGGCAGCACGAAGGCGAGGAGGACCGCGGTGATGGCGATGGCCTCGGCGAAGGCGGCCCGCACGGTCATCCCGGCCTGGTAGGCCACCATGGCGGTCGCCGCGGCGCGGTCGTCGTCGAGCGAGGGGTCGAGGGCGATCGGCCGGTAGCCGAAGGCGTCCAGGGCGAGGTGCACCACGACGCCGGCCGCGAGCAGGCCGAGTGTCACCCAGGAGGGCGGTGCCTCGTCGATCGGGAGCACGAAGGCCAGGGCGACGCCGATGATGAACAGTCCGCCCATCAACGCCCCGGCCAGGAAGCGGTGCTGGGCGGCGTAGGGAGCACCGAAGCGTTGTTCGGGCCCGTGAGGCGAGGTCATGCCCCGAGCCTAGCCACCACGCACCGTGGACAAATAGGCACAAAGTGTCAAATGGTGGGAAGAAGTGACCTACCAGTAGCAACCGGCCCGAGCGCGACCTACGCTGCCGGGATGAGCGAGACCAGCCCCGCCACCGGCCCGATCACCGACGGTCCGGCGGACCCCGAGCACGACAGCACCGCGGCCTACGGCCTCGACCGTTCGTACGTCACCGGCCTGACCCGGCGCGTGGTGAGCACCACCGGCGAGACGCACGCCGTGTCCTCGCCGATCGGCGGCGCCCCGCTCGCGCACATCCCGCAGTCCGGCCCGGTCGACGTGGCCGAGGCGTTCACGCGGGCCCGCAGGGCCCAGGTGTCGTGGGCGGCGACGTCCCTCGACCAGCGCGCCGCAGCCCTCCTGCGCCTGCACGACCTCCTGCTCGACCGCCAGGACGAGCTCATCGACCTCGTCGTGTGGGAGTCGGGCAAGGCACGCAAGGACGCCTACCTCGAGGTGGCCCACCTGGCGCTGACCGCGCGCTACTACGCCCGCACCGCGCACGAGCACCTCGACACGCGCCGCGTGGGCGGCATGTTCCCGGTCCTGACCCGGGCCGAGGTCAGCCGCGTGCCCAAGGGAGTCGTCGGGATCATCTCGCCGTGGAACTACCCGCTCACCATGGCGCTCTGCGACGGCCTCCCCGCCCTGCTCGCCGGCAACGCCGTGGTCGCCAAGCCGGACGCCCAGACCATGCTGACGGCGCTGCTGGCCGTCCAGCTCCTCGAGGAAGCCGGCTTCCCGCCCGAGCTGTGGCAGGTCGTCGCCGGTCCCGGTCCCGAGGTCGGCGGCGCCATGACCGCGGCGGCCGACTACATCTGCTTCACGGGCTCCACGGCCACCGGCCGGCTGATCGCCCGTCAGTGCGCCGACCGGTTGATCGGCTGCTCCCTCGAGCTCGGCGGCAAGAACCCGATGCTCGTCCTCCGCGACGCCGACGTGCACCGTGCGGCGGAGGGTGCCGTGCGAGGGGTCTTCGCCAACGCCGGTCAGCTGTGCGTCTCGATGGAGCGGCTCTTCGTCGCCGACCAGGTCTACGACCGGTTCGTGGACGCCTTCGTCTCGCGCACGCAGGCGATGACGCTGGGGGCCAGCCACGACTGGAGCGTCGACATGGGCTCGCTGATCTCGCAGGCCCAGCTCGACACGGTGACCGCCCATGTCGAGGACGCCGTCGCCAAGGGTGCTCGGGTGCTCACCGGCGGCAGGGCCCGACCCGACCTCGGCCCCTTCGTCTACGAGCCGACGATCCTCGAGGGCGTCTCGGCCGACATGCAGTGCTTCGGCCACGAGACCTTCGGCCCGGTCGTCTCGCTCTACCGCTTCCACAGCGAGGACGAGGCGATCGAGCGCGCCAACGACGGGGCGTACGGCCTCAACGCGTCCGTCTACACCCGTGACACCGCCCGTGGCCGGGCCCTCGCGCGCCGGATCAGGTGCGGCACGGTCAACGTCAACGAGGCCTACGGCGCGACGTTCGGATCGCTCGGGGCGCCGATGGGCGGCATGCGCGAGTCGGGGATGGGACGGCGCCAGGGATCCGAGGGGATCCACCGCTACACCGAGGCGCAGTCCGTCGCGACCCAACGGCTGGTGCCGATCGCGCCGATGTTCGGCATGACGGAGGAGGCCAACGCCAAGATGCTGACCGCGTCCCTCCGCCTGCTCAACAAGCTGGGCCGGGCATGAGCACCCCCACGCACTACGACGTCCTCGTCATCGGCTCCGGGTTCGGCGGCTCGGTCACCGCGCTGCGGCTCACCGAGAAGGGCTACGAGGTCGGCGTCCTCGAGGCCGGCGCGCGCTTCGCCGACGACGAGCTGCCCGAGCACGGCGGCGACGTGAAGAAGTTCCTCTTCCGCCCGGAGGTCGGGCTGTACGGCATCCAGCGGATCGACCTCGTGCACGACTGCTTCATCCTCGCCGGCGCCGGCGTGGGTGGCGGTTCGCTCAACTACGCCAACACGCTCTACGAGCCCCCGGAGCCGTTCTACAACGACCCGCAGTGGGCCCACATCGCCGACTGGAAGTCCGAGCTGGCTCCCTACTACGACCAGGCCAAGCGGATGCTGGGCGTCACCGAGTACGCCAGGACGACGCCCGCTGACGTGGCGATGCAGAAGGTCGCCGACGAGATGGGCGTGGGCGACACCTTCCACCCGACGCCGGTGGGTGTCTTCTTCGGTGACCCTGGCCAGGCTGAGGGCGAGGACGTCGCCGATCCGTTCTTCGGCGGCGCGGGGCCGAGCCGGAAGACCTGCATCAACTGCGGTTCCTGCATGACGGGGTGCCGGCACAACGCCAAGAACACGCTGGTGAAGAACTATCTCTACCTCGCCGAGCAGAACGGCGCCGTCGTCCACCCGCTCACCACGGTGACCGACGTACGACCTCGTGCGGAGGGCGGCTACGAGGTGACCGCCCGCTGGACCAAGGCGAAGCTGTCGCGCAGGAGCGCAGTGAGGACCTTCACCGCGGACCATGTCGTCTTCTCCGCAGCCGCGATCGGCACCCAGCGACTGCTGCACCGGCTCAAGGCGGAAGGGTCGCTGCCTGCCGTCTCCGACCGGCTCGGCGTCCTGACCCGCACCAACTCCGAGGCCCTCCTCTGGGCAACGGCCAACGACGACTCCGTCGACTGGTCGCAGGGTGTCGCGATCACGTCCAGCTTCCACCCCGACGAGCACACCCACGTCGAGCCGGTGCGCTACGGGCCGGGTCCCAACGTGATGCCGCTGATGGCCACGGTCCTGGTCGACGAGGTGGCGGGCGAGAAGCGGCGGCGCACCTGGGCCAAGGAGCTGTGGAAGCAGCGCAACGGGCTGAAGGACCTCTATGCGCTCAACACCTGGTCGCGCCGCACGGTCGTCGCGCTCGTGATGCAGACCCTGGACAACTCGATCACCACCGTGTGGCGCACGCGTGCCGGGATCGGCTACATGTCGTCCGAGCAGGGACGAGGGGCTCCCAACCCGACCTACATCCCTGCCGCCTACGACGCCGTACGACGGCTGGCACGCGTCATGGGAGCCAGGCAGGCCTACGGCGCCCTCGGCGAGCCCCTCGGCATGCCGCTGACCGCCCACTTCATCGGGGGTTGCGCGATCGGCGACTCGCCCGAGACCGGCGTGGTCGACCCCTACCAGCGGATGTACGGCCACCCCGGTCTGCACGTGGTGGACGGCTCGGCGGTCTCGGCCAACCTCGGGGTGAACCCGTCCCTGACGATCACCGCCCAGGCCGAGCGGGCGATGGCCTTCTGGCCCAACAAGGGTGAGCCGGACACCCGGCCGACGCTGGGTTCGACCTACCGGCAGCTGGTGCCGGTGGCGCCGAAGAACCCGGTCGTGCCCGAGGCCGCACCCGGCGCCTTGCGCCTGCCGATCGTCGGCGTGAGCTGACCCGCACCGACCTCGCCGAATTCTTTCCCAAAAGTTTTTGGGTTTGGCCGTAACCACCCCTCCCGCGAGGTCGTTGGGTCGAGTGAAGGATCCGGCAGTCATGCTCCCTCCCAAGGGCCGGATCCCGCGTTCTCGTCGCTGTCCTCAGTGACTGGGACTCACGCATCAGGGCCCGATCACCCTCCCTCCCCGATCGGGCCCTGGTGCTATGTCCGGGGAGTGGTGATCGGGCCGGAGCCCGATGCTCTGCCGTCTCTCCCCGATCGGGCCCTGGTGCTATGTCCGGGGAGTGGTGATCGGGCCGGAGCCCGATGCTCTGCCGTCTCTCCCCGATCGGGCCCTGCGTGCCATTTCGTCGCGGACGAGCGCCGATAGACTCCGACCGTGACGCAGCCTGCAGAGCACGACCTGGTCCTCGTGGTCGACTTCGGTGCCCAGTACGCCCAGCTCATCGCGCGGCGCGTCCGCGAGGCGCGGGTCTACTCCGAGATCGTGCCGCACACCATGCCGGTCGCCGACATGCTGGCGCGCAAGCCGAAGGCGATCATCCTCTCCGGCGGCCCCTCGAGCGTCTACGCCGACGGCGCACCCGGCGTCGACAACGCCGTCTTCACGGCCGGGGTGCCGGTCTTCGGCATGTGCTACGGCTTCCAGCTGATGGCCACGGGCCTGGGCGGCGAGGTCGCCCGGACCGGCGCCCGCGAGTACGGACGTACGCCGGTCGTCGTCACCGAGTCGGGCACCCTCCTCGACGGCATCCCCGCCGAGCACAAGGTCTGGATGTCCCACGGGGACTCGGTCGTCCAGGCTCCTGAGGGATTCATCGTCCTCGCCTCCACCGCAGACACGCCCGTCGCCGCCTTCGAGGACCTCGACCGCCGCCTCGCGGGCGTGCAGTGGCACCCGGAGGTGCTCCACTCCGAGCACGGCCAGAAGGTGCTCGAGCACTTCCTCCACGACATCGCCGGCGCCCGACAGACCTGGACGATGCTCAACATCGCCGAGGAGCAGATCGAGCGGGTCCGCGACCAGATCGGCGAGACCGGCCTGGCCATCTGCGGCCTGTCCGGTGGCGTCGACTCCGCCGTGGCCGCGGCCATCGTGCAGCGCGCCATCGGCGACCGGCTGCACTGCGTGTTCGTCGACCACGGTCTGCTCCGCGAGGGCGAGGCCGAGCAGGTCGAGCGCGACTTCGTCGCCGCGACCGGTGTGAACCTGCACGTCTACGACGCCCAGAAGACGTTCCTCGACGCGCTCGCCGGGGTCACCGACCCGGAGGAGAAGCGCAAGGTCATCGGCCGGGAGTTCATCCGCGCCTTCGAGGCGGCTGAGGCCACGGTGCTCGGCGAGGCCGCCGAGCACGGCGACAAGGTCGGCTTCCTGGTGCAGGGCACGCTCTACCCCGACGTCGTCGAGTCCGGCGGTGGCGCCGGCACCTCCAACATCAAGTCGCACCACAACGTCGGCGGGCTGCCCGACGACCTCGAGTTCGCGCTGGTCGAGCCGCTGCGCACGCTCTTCAAGGACGAGGTGCGTCTCGTGGGTGAGCAGCTCGGCCTCCCGGCAGACATCGTGTGGCGCCAGCCGTTCCCCGGTCCGGGACTCGGCATCCGGATCATCGGCGAGGTGACCGGCGACCGGCTCGACATCCTGCGCCGCGCCGACGCGATCGCCCGCCAGGAGCTGACCCGCGCGGGCCTGGACCGCGACATCTGGCAGATGCCCGTCGTGCTGCTCGCCGACGTGCGCTCCGTCGGCGTACAGGGTGACGGACGCACGTACGGCCACCCCGTCGTGATCCGCCCGGTGACCTCCGAGGATGCGATGACCGCCGACTGGGCGCGCCTGCCCTACGACGTCATGGAGCGGATCTCGACCCGGATCACCAACGAGGTCGCCGAGGTCAACCGGGTCACCCTCGACATCACGTCGAAGCCCCCGGGCACCATCGAGTGGGAGTGAGCCGGGTCTCTCGGCGCGGCCGGGCCGGGTAGTCCTGCTCGACCGTGCTGTGTGAACGCGCGTCTCTGACCCCGCCGGGTCAGTGCGGCGGGGTGTGGGGCGGGGTCATCTTCGACGTTGGCGTGGAAGGTCGGGAGGATCGGGCTCGTCGAGTGCGGTGGTTCCGGACCGGTCTCGCCGGAACCGGTGGCCGTGGGGGCTGGTCCACTCGACCACCCCGGGCTCGACCATCGTGTATCGCCATGCGGTGTGGGTCTTGAGGCGGTGGTGGCGCCGGCACAAGGCGGCAAGGTTGGCAGTCGAGGTCGGCCCTGGCTGGGGCCGGCCTTCTGCTTCGGCGTCGTGGTCGTACTCGCTGATGTGGTCGATGTCGCAGCCACGTGCCGGTCGGGTGCAGTGCGGGAACACGCACGTGATGTCGCGGAGGATGATCTGTTCGCGGATCCGGTCGGGGATCGCGTAACCGGGCGTCGACAACTCGGTGTTGAGGCCGATGACGGGCTTGACGGTGACCCTGGTCCGGGAGTCACCGCACCAGGAGCGGACCTGGTCGAGCAGGATCAGGCGTTGGCCCTCCTCGAGCCGACCGGTGGACCCGAACACCGTCACCCCCGGCTCGTGCCCGGCTGCGGTCCCGGCGGTCAAGTGCGCGTGGAGCACGACCTCCCGCGCAACCGGCAGCCCGTCCTGATCACGCGATCCGGTGTGGCCCTGGGTGTGGAGGTCGAGCGCGGTCTGGGTGCGGGCGAGGTCACCGAGGGCCTTGGCCCTGCGGACGTCGAGGGACTCGGCCGAGCCGAGTGCCTTGAGGGTCGCGGCGCCGTGGACGAGTGCCCGGTCGAGGTCGAGTCCGTCGGCGAGGTCGAGGTCGGCCTCGAAGTGCAGGGTGCCGGCGTAGTGGACGTCGTCCTTGTCCAGGGTCGCGTGGCGGGGGTCGACGTGCTGCCAGCCGTCCTCGGGGTCAGCAGCCGGGTCGGCCTCGGCGAGCTCGTAGCGCTTGATGGTCTCCGCGACGAGGCGGTCGAGCTGCGCGGGGCCGACCTTCCCCGCCACTGCGGCGACCTGGGCGTCGATCCACCCCGCGGCCTCGGGGGTGAGGGCGGGGGCGACGTGGATGGTGGCCTCGGCGACCGACCTGGCCCGCCAGGCGGGGACCTGTCCGGTGTGGACCTGCGCCCACAGCCGCGGAAGCCGGTGCCGCAGCTCGAGGGCGTGCCCGATCAGCCGCTTCGCCGCGGTGGTGGAGATCCCGAGGACGGCGCCGAGCTCGGCGATGCAGAACTCCGCCACCGCCGGACAGCCCTCACCGGCGATGGGCTCCTCGTGCTCCCGGCCCAGCCCGCCGCCGATGGTGAAGGACGCGGCAGTATGGATCGACTCGGGCGGGTGGAGGTCGGCCCACCGAGCGGCAAGGTCGAGCACATCGGCAGCAGCGCGGTCCTCTGTCGCCTTGCGCTCGCGGATCGAGGCGAGCAGGCCGGCGGCGCTGAGGTCGTCATCGACCTCTGCTCCCGCCTCCGGCCCTGCTTCTCGCGTCTCGATCATGTGTTTGATTATAGGTGGTGGCTCCGACAACGATCCACGGATGATGCGTCCAGAAACCATCAAGAGTCGGTCTTGGTCCTGAAGCGGTCGCTGCGCGACCTGCTCAACCAGCGAACGGTTGCGCGACCTACCCATCCAGCGGTGGGGCGACGGCTAGGTTGACCCCATGACGCGTGCCCTCCACCACCTCGACCTGTGGGTCGACGACGTCGCGACCGCCGAGGGGGAGTGGGGCTGGCTGTTCGCCTGGTGCGGGTGGCAGCGCCAGGAAGGCCTGCTGTCGTGGCTGCACTTCGACGGGACGTACGTCTTCATGGAGCACTCCGCCGACCAGCACGACGAGCACGACCGGCTGCGTCCCGGGATCAACCACCTCGCGCTGATCGTCGAGACGCGCGACGAGCTGGACCGGATGCGGGCCGAGTCGACCGAGCACGGCTGGCACGAGATGTACGCCGACCGCTACCCGCACGCCGGCGGGGACGATCACGTGGCGCTCTATCTCGAGAGCTCCGAGGGCTTCGAGGTCGAGGTCGTCGTCGGCGAATAGGGAGATCCCGCCCGGTCAGCGGCGAGATTCCTGCAGGCAGGTCGAGGTGGACACGTTGCGTGGGCAGCCCTGCAGGTCGGAGCCGATCACCAGGCCGATGAAGACGATCGTCAGAACTCCGACGAGCAGCGCTGCGCCCAGCAGCCCCACCGTGCGACGCCGCAGCGCATAGAGCGCGAGGGGCAGCGCCGCGGCCCCTCCGGTGGCGAGGAGCAGGAGGCGCGTGCCTCCCGGATCGGTGGAGCGCCCGAAACCGCCTCCCGAGCAGCCCGAGATCCCGCAGATCGCGAAGCTTGCGAGGAATGCAGGCGCGATCGCCAGCACCAGCCCGAGCACGACGAGGGCGAAGGCGAGCTGCGGAGAGATCGGTCGCGGCGACATCGGCCCAGCGTGCCACCACGCCCGGCGGGAGCAGCTGCTTTCGTGGCGATCGACTTCGCCATCGGCATCGGTGTGATGGCGAGACGATCGGTGTTCGACCCGATCGACTACCTCCTCCCGTCCACTGGTCCGGGTCTAGGGTCTGCGCATGGAGAGCCTCGTGCCCGGTGTCGATGTGAGCGGACTCGTCGGCGATCTCGAGGGCGAGCTCGACGAGCGGCTCGGCGCGGTCGACGCGGCACTGGCCGCCCACTACCCGGGCGAGCGACCGGGCCGGCAGCCGATCCACACCGTCTACGTCCCCGCCGACCGGTTCCACTCCGGGCTGGTCACGGAGCACGGCGCCGCCGCGCTGGCGGCGATGGAGGAGAACGAGGCGTTGCTGCTCGAGCTGGTCGGTGACGGCGATCTCCTGGCACGCGTCCGCGAGAAGCTCGAGCGTGAGCCCGTCGAGGACCTGCGCATCGACCTCGAGGACGGATACGGCGCCCGCTCGGACGACGAGGAGGACGCGGACGCCCGGCGGGCCGCCGACGAGCTGCGGTCGGCGATCGACTCGGGCGGCGCGGCTCCCTACAACGGCATCCGGTTCAAGGGCTTCGAGGCGCCGACCCGGCGCCGCGGGCTCCGGACCCTCGCGCTGTTCCTGGACCGGCTCGCTGAGGGAGGTCCGCTCCCGGCGGGCTTCGTCGTCACGCTGCCGAAGGTGACCGCGGTGGAGCAGGTCGAGGCCCTCGTGCACACCGCCGAGCGGCTGGAGTCCGCGCTCGGGCTCACGGCCCGAGCGCTGCGCTTCGAGCTGCAGATCGAGACGCCGCAGTCGATCCTCGGCCCCGACGGCACCGCGCTGGTGGCCCGCATGGTCCACGCCTCCGACGGTCGCTGCACCGGGCTGCACTACGGCACCTACGACTACTCCGCCTACTGCGGCATCGCCGCGGCCCACCAGAGCCTCGCGCACCCGGTCGCCGACCACGCCAAGGCGATCATGCAGACGGCGGCCGCCGGCACCGGCGTTCGACTCTCCGACGGCTCCACCAACGTGCTGCCCGTCGGCGGGCCGGAGGAGGTGAAGGCCGCCTGGGCCAACCACCTGCGGCTCGTACGACGCTCGCTGGAGCGCGGCTACTACCAGGGCTGGGACCTGCACCCCGCGCAGCTGCCGACGCGGTTCGCAGCCACCTTCGCGTTCTACCGCGACGGGTTCGACTCCGCGGCCGGGCGGCTCCGGTCCTACGTCTCGCAGCTGGACTCCGGCATCCTCGACGAGCCGGCGACGGCACGGGCGCTCGCCGACTTCTTGCTCCGCGGCGTGGACTGCGGAGCCATCTCGACCACTGAGGCACATGACGCAACCGGGCTCGAGACGGACGCCCTGGCCAGGCTGGCACACCGCGCAGGCGGAGAAGGAGGCTGAGTGGATGGGAATCGTGCTGGGGCCCAACAGGTACGGCAAGGCGGAGACGCGGGTCGTGCGGATCGTGCGCGACACCCCGCGCCACGAGATCCGCGACCTCAACGTCTCCACGGCGCTGCGCGGCGACTTCGCGGCGGCGCACACCGACGGTGACCAGTCGCAGGTGCTGCCCACCGACACCCAGAAGAACACTGCCTACGCCTTCGCCAAGCGGCACGGCGTCACCTCGCCCGAGGACTACGCGCTGGCGCTCGGCACCCGGCTGCTCGGGGCGACACCGGCGGCGACCGGCGCGACGGTCTCGGTCGAGGAGTACGCCTGGGACCGCATCACGGTCGACGGCTCCGGCCACGACCACGCCTTCGTACGACGTGGTGGTGAGGTGCGGACCACGCTGGTCGACGTCAGCGCGGACGAGGCGGTCGTCGTCTCGGGCCTCGAGGACCTCGTGGTGCTGAAGTCCACCGGGTCGGAGTTCAAGGGCTTCCTCCGCGACGACTACACCACGTTGCCGGACGCCGACGACCGGATCCTGGCGACCGCGCTCCGCGCGACCTGGCGCTACGACGCAGCCGCGGTCGCACGACCCGTCGACTGGAACGCGACGTACGCCGACGTGCGGTCACTGTTGCTCGAGACGTTCGCGACGACGTACAGCCGGGCCCTGCAGGAGACCCTCTACGCCATGGGGACCGCCGTGCTCGAGGCGCACGAGGAGATCACGGAGATCTCCTTCGCCGCACCCAACAAGCACCACTTCCTCGTCGACCTCGCGCCGTTCGGGCTGGAGAACCCCGGCGAGGTGTTCATCGCCGCGGACCGGCCGTACGGCCTGATCGAGGCGACCGTGACGCGAGACCCGGAAGAGGGACCATGAGCCCCACCCCTGCAGGCCTGGCGGCCTTCAACGAGATGGTCGACGACGAGGCGAGGAGGCTGGTGCTGACCTGCCTGGACGTGCTGCGGTGGGCCGACGAGGTGGTGGCCGGGCGACCGTACGCCCACCTCGGGGAGATCGAGGCCACGATGGTCGGCGCCTCGGCGACGATCACCGACGACGAGCTGGAGCGTGCCCTGGCCCGCCACCCGCGGATCGGCGAACGCGCCGATGCCGCGCGGCACGAGGCGGCCCACTCGACGCGGGAGCAGTCCGGGGTGGACCCTGCGGACGCCGAGGTCGCGGGCCGGCTGGAGGAGGGCAACCGCGCCTACGAGGAGCGCTTCGGCCGGGTCTTCATCATCCGGGCCGCGGGTCGCAGCGGTCCCGAGATCCTCGACCAGCTCCGGATCCGCCTCGACAACAGCGACGAGGTCGAGCGGGCCGCGACCGTCGACCAGCTGACCGAGATCGCGGTCCTGCGCATGAAGGAGGCGTTGTCCTGATGGCCTCGCTGAGCACCCACGTCCTCGACACGTCCGCCGGTCGTCCGGCAGCCGGTCTGCGCGTCACGCTGGAGTCCGCGGACGGCGTCGTCGTCGCGAGCGGGGTCACCGATGCCGACGGTCGGGTGGGCTCGCTGGCCGGCGACCTCCCCGACGGCGATCACCGGATCCGGTTCGACACCGGCGCGTGGTTCGCCGAGCAGGGTGTTGCGGCCTTCTACCCCGAGGTGGTCGTCGCCTTCACGGTCGCCGGCGACGAGCCCGGAGAACACTTCCACGTCCCGCTGCTGCTGAGCCCCTACGGCTACTCGACCTACCGGGGCAGCTGAACGTGGCAGCCGAGACCCTTCTCCGTGCGGCTCGTGCCGTCGTGGGTGGTGCCGAGGTGGCCGTCTCGGTGCGTGTCCGCGGCGGAGTCGTCGTCGAGGTGTCGGCGTACGACGTCGAGGCCGGCGCAGCCGAGGTCGTCGAGCTCGCCGCCGACGAGGTGCTGCTGCCCGGCCTCGTCGACACCCACGTGCACGTCAACGAGCCCGGCCGCACCGAGTGGGAGGGGTTCGCCAGTGCGACCCGGGCCGCCGCGGCCGGCGGTGTCACCACGATCGTCGACATGCCGCTGAACAGCATCCCGCCGACCACGACGGTGGCCGCGCTGGAGGAGAAGCGCTCGGTCGCCCAGGGGCAGGCCTACGTCGACGTCGGCTTCTGGGGTGGCGCGGTGCCGGGGAACACCGCCGACCTGGGCGGCCTCCACGAGGCGGGTGTGTTCGGGTTCAAGTGCTTCCTGCTGGACTCCGGCGTGGAGGAGTTCCCGCCCCTCACAGGCACCGGCCTCGCCGCCGCGATGGCCGTCACCGCCGAGCTCGGGGCGCTGATGATCGTGCATGCCGAGGACGGTGAGACCATCGGCGAGTGCGCCCACGGGGTGTCGTACGACGGGTTCCTGGCGAGCCGTCCCGACGCGGCCGAGGAGCGGGCGATCGCGTTGGTCGTGGACACCGCCCGTGCCACCCGTTCGCGGGCGCACATCGTCCACCTCAGCGCAGCCGGTGCGGTGCCCGCCCTCCGCGCGGCCCGGTCCGCGGGGGTCGACGTGTCGGTCGAGACCTGCCCGCACTACCTCCACTTCGAGGCCGGCTCGATCCCGGACGGTGCCACCGAGCTCAAGTGCTGCCCGCCGATCCGCGACGGCGCCAACCGCGATGCCCTGTGGGCCGCCCTGCGCAGTGGTGACATCGACATGGTCGTCAGCGACCACTCGCCGTGCACTGCCGAGCTGAAGAGGCTGGACACCGGCGACTTCGCGGAGGCGTGGGGAGGGGTCGCGTCCCTCCAGCTCGGCCTGCCGGTCGTGTGGACCACGGCGCGCGAGCGCGGCGTGCCGCTCGCCGAGGTGGTGGGCTGGATGGCCGCGGCCCCCGCCCGGCGCGTGGGCCTCACCGGCAAGGGGGAGATCGCGGTGGGGGCGGACGCCGACTTCTGCGTCTTCGCGCCCGACGAGCGGTGGGTGGTCGACCCGGCGCGGCTCCACCACAAGAACCCCGTCTCGGCCTATGCCGGGCGTACGCTCACCGGCACCGTCCGCCGCACCTGGTTGCGTGGACGACCGATCGACCTGGCCGCCGATCCGCGCGGGCGGCTGCTGACGAGGGGTGCCCCATGAGGAGGACGTGCCAGTGACCTACTGGGTACCGAAGGGCGGCCTGCCGGCACAGACCGATCTCACGACCGACCGGGCCGCCTTCACCGAGGCGTACGCCGTGCTGCCGCGCGGCACCATGCGCGACATCGTCACCAGCAGGCTGCCCCACTGGGACGACACCCGGCTGTGGGTCATCGCGCGCCCGCTGTCCGGCTTCGCGGAGACCTTCTCCTGGTACGTCGTGGAGGTGTCCGCCGGCGGCGGCTCGCAGCGCCCCGACGACGACCCGGACGCCGAGGCGGTGCTGTTCGTGGTCGGCGGCGCGATCGAGCTCACCCTGGACGGCGTCGCCCAGCCGCTCGGCGCGGGCGGCTATGCCTTCCTCCCGCCGGGCACCGCCTGGACACTGCGCAACCAGTCGTCGGAGGCCGCCACCTTCCACTGGATCCGCAAGGCCTACGAGCGCGTGGACGGCGTCGAGGTGCCGGAGGCGTTCGTGGTCCAGGAGCACGAAGTGGCTGTGGAGCCGATGCCCGGGACCGACGGCGCCTGGGGCACCCAGCGCTTCGTCGACCCCCTCGACGTCCGCCACGACATGCACGTCAACATCGTCAGCTTCGAGCCCGGGGGAGCGATCCCCTTCCCCGAGACCCACGTCATGGAGCACGGTCTCTACGTCCTCGAGGGCAAGGCCGTCTACCTGCTCAACAAGGACTGGGTCGAGGTGCAGGAGGGCGACTTCATGTGGTTGCGCGCCTTCTGCCCGCAGGCCTGCTACGCCGGCGGGCCCGGCCGGTTCCGCTACCTGCTCTACAAGGACGTCAACCGGCACCCCCGACTGCGCCCGTCTCCACCCGTGATGTGACCGCGGTCACGTAGCATGGGTGGAGACAGGTCGTCGTTCCGCATGGCAAACCGGCGGCCCGTGACTCCCTGAACCATGCAGACAGGGGAGGGACGTGCCCGAGCCAGAGATCACGGTCAACGGGCGACCACGCCCGTTGGTCGGCCTGCCGGCCCACACCAACGTGCTGGACTTCCTGCGCGACCTCGGGCTGACCGGGGCCAAGGAGGGCTGCGCCGAGGGGGAGTGCGGCGCCTGCGCCGTCCTCGTCGCACGGCCGGACGGGGCGCGGAGCCGGTGGACGCCGGTCAACGCGTGCCTGGTGCCGGCCCTCGCCCTCGACGGCCAGGAGGTCCTCACCGCCGAGGGCCTCGGTGATCCCGACGACCTGCACCCGGTCCAGGCAGAGCTGGCCGTGCGCGGCGGCTCGCAGTGCGGCTACTGCACGCCGGGGTTCGCCTGTTCGATGGCCGCGGAGTACTACCGGCCCGACCGGGACGATGGTCCCGACGGGTTCGACATGCACTCCATCGCCGGCAACCTCTGCCGCTGCACCGGCTACCGCCCGATCCGCGACGCAGCCCTGGCCCTCGGTGCGCCCGTGCCTGCGGACCCGCTGGCCGAGCGGCAGGGCAGCCCCGCGCCTGCTGCCGTCGCGACCCGCGTCGACGGGTTCGCCCGCCCCACCGCCCTCGCCGACGCGCTCGCACTCCTGGCCGAGCACCCCGACGCCACAGTGGTCGCCGGGGCCACCGACTGGGGCGTGGAGGCCAACCTGCGCGGCAGCCGGGCATCGTACGTCGTGGCGGTCGACCGGCTGCCCGAGCTGCGCGGCCTCTCGACCGACGGACTCGTCGAGATCGGCGCAGCGCTCACCCTGAGCGAGATCGAGGCCGCGCTCGGCAGCACCGTGCCCCTGCTCGCGCAGGTCTGGCCGCTGTTCGCCTCGCGGCTGATCCGCAACGGCGCCACCATCGGCGGCAACCTCGCGACCGCGTCCCCCATCGGGGACCTGGCGCCGGCCCTGCTGGCCCTCGACGCGACCCTGGTGCTCGCCTCCGTCGACGGCGACCGTGAGGTCGGACTGGCCGACTTCTTCACCGGCTACCGCGAGACCGTCCTGCAGCCCGGTGAGCTGATCCGGGCCGTCCGCGTCCCGACGCCGCTCGCCGCTCGGACGACCTTCCGCAAGATCGCGAAACGACGCTACGACGACATCTCCAGCGTCGCCGTCGCCATGGCCCTCGACGTCGTCGACGGCACGGTCGCCCGGGCACGCATCGGGCTGGGTGGAGTCGCCGCGACGCCCATCCGGGCGCTCGCCACCGAGGCGCTCCTCGAAGGCCGGCCCTGGGCTCCGGAGACGGTCGAGGCCGCAGCGGCGGTGCTGACCGCCGAGGGCACGCCCATCGATGACCAACGTGCCAGCGCCGCCTACCGATCGGCCATGCTCGGCAACGCCCTGCGGGGCTGGTGGGCGGAGACCGACGGTCGTGTCGCGACGGGGGCAGCAGGATGAGCCGTCTGTCGCAGCACCCCGACGGCGCGGTCGTCGGCCTCGCACTGCCCCACGAGAGCGCAGCCCTGCACGTCACCGGCCACGCCCTCTACACCGACGACCTGGTGCACCGGACGCCCCGCGCCCTGCACGCGCACCCGGTCTGCTCGCCCCACGCGCACGCCCGGGTCACCCGCCTCGACGCCTCGCCGGCGCTGGCGGTCGAGGGCGTCGTACGCGTGCTGACGGCCGACGACGTGCCGGGGATCAACGACGCCGGGGTCAAGCACGACGAGCCGCTCTTCCCGGACGAGGTCATGTTCGTCGGCCACGCCGTGTGCTGGGTGCTCGGGGAGACCCTCGAGGCGGCCCGACTGGGCGCTGCCGCGGTGCAGGTCGACTACGAGCCGCTGCCGGC
Organism: uncultured Actinomycetota bacterium; assembly: GCA_963843815.1. Taxonomy (GTDB): domain Bacteria; phylum Actinomycetota; class Actinomycetes; order Propionibacteriales; family Nocardioidaceae; genus Nocardioides. Next base: position 941,029 of record CAWJLX010000010.1, read on the forward strand.
GGTCGTCTCGCTGTCCGAGGCGATCGCGCAGGAGAGCTTCCAGGGAGCGCGCCCGGTCGTCGAGCGCGGTGACGTCGACGCCGCGCTGGCCGCGGCCGCCCGCGTCTTCGGCGGGACGACCGAGATGGCCGGTCAGGAGCACTTCTACCTCGAGACCCACGCGTCGCTCGCCCTGGTCGACGAGGGCGGACAGGTGTTCGTGCAGAGCAGCACCCAGCACCCCACCGAGACGCAGGAGATCGTCGCCCACGTGCTGGGGCGGGCGTCCCACGACATCACGGTCCAGTGCCTGCGCATGGGTGGCGGGTTCGGTGGCAAGGAGATGCAGCCGCACGGGTTCGCAGCGGTCGCGGCGCTCGGTGCCACCCTCACCGGACGTCCCGTCAGGCTCCGGCTCAACCGCACCCAGGACATGACGATGACCGGCAAGCGTCACGGCTTCCACGCGACCTGGCGGGTCGGCTTCGACGACGACGGCCGGCTGCTGGGGCTGGAGGCGACGCTGACCTCCGACGGCGGCTGGAGCCTCGACCTCAGCGAGCCCGTGCTCGCCCGCGCGCTGTGCCACGTCGACAACGCCTACTGGATCCCCCACGTCCGCGCACACGGTCGCGTCGCCCGGACGCACAAGACCTCCCAGACCGCCTTCCGCGGCTTCGGCGGGCCGCAGGGCATGCTCGTCATCGAGGACGTGCTCGGCCGGTGCGCCCCACTCCTGGGAATCGATGCGGCCGAGCTGCGTCGTCGCAACTTCTACGTCGAGGGACAGGCCACGCCCTACGGCCAGCCCGTACGCCACCCGGACCGGGTCGTCGCTGCCTGGGAGCAGGTCGTCTCCGCGGGCGACGTGGCACAGCGGCGCGAGGAGGTGGCGGCGTTCAACGCCACCCACCCGCACACCAAGCGCGGCCTGGCGCTGACGCCGGTGAAGTTCGGGATCGCGTTCAACTTCACCGCCTTCAACCAGGGCGGCGCGCTGGTGCACGTCTACAAGGACGGCTCGGTGCTCATCAACCACGGTGGCACGGAGATGGGGCAGGGCCTGCACACCAAGATGCTGCAGGTGGCGGCGACCAGCCTCGGCGTCCCTCTGGCCCGTGTACGTCTCGCGCCGACGCGCACCGACAAGGTGCCCAACACGTCCGCGACCGCTGCCAGCTCGAGCGCCGACCTCAACGGCGGCGCCGTCAAGGACGCCTGCGACCAGATCACCTCCCGGTTGCGGGAGGTCGACGCGGGGCGTGGCCTGGCCTGGGAGGACCTCGTGCGCGAGGCCTACTTCGCCCGGGTCCAGCTGTGGGCGGCGGGCTTCTACCGGACCGAGGGCCTGCACTGGGACCCCGTCGCGATGCAGGGGCACCCGTTCAAGTACTTCTCCTACGGCGTCGCGGCCTCCGAGGTCGAGGTCGACGGCTTCACGGGCGCCTACGTCACGCGACGCGTCGACATCGTGCACGACGTGGGCGACAGCCTCTCCCCGCTGGTCGACCTCGGTCAGGTCGAGGGTGGCTTCGTCCAGGGGGTCGGCTGGCTGACCCTGGAGGACCTCCGCTGGGACGAGTCCGACGGGCCGGGCCGCGGGCGACTGACGACGCAGTCCGCGAGCACCTACAAGCTGCCCAGCCTCGGCGAGCTCCCCGACGTCCTCAACGTCGCACTGCTCGACCACGCACACGAGGACGGTGCCGTCTACGGCTCGAAGGCGGTCGGTGAGCCGCCGCTGATGCTCGCCCTGTCGGTGCGCGAGGCGCTGCGCGAGGCCGCGGCCGCGTTCGGGCCGGCCGGCACGAGCGTCGAGCTGGCGTCCCCGGCCACGCCCGAGGCGGTGTTCTGGGCCGTCGAGCGCGCCCGCGGCGCAGCGGCCTCGTCCGCACCCGTGCCCGCCGAGGCGCCCGCGCTGGCGGAGGCCTGACGTGCACTGGCTGGCAGCGGTCGAGCGGCTCCGCGAGGAGCGGGAGGCGGGGGTCCTGGTCACCGTCGCCGAGGTGCGCGGCCACGCTCCCCGCGACTCCGGCGCCAAGATGGTCGTCGCGGGCGGACGCACGTGGGGCAGCGTCGGGGGCGGCAACCTGGAGGAGACCGCAGTGGCACGGGCGCGGGCGATGCTCGTCACCGGCGTCGCGAGGCCCGAGCAGCTGACGGTCGGGCTCAGCGACAAGTCGCGGAGCGAGCACGGGCGGCAGTGCTGCGGCGGCGAGGTCACCCTCCTGCTGGAGCCGCTGCCCGTCGTCCCTTCCGTCGCCGTCTTCGGTGTGGGCCACGTCGGGCTCGAGCTCGCCCGCGTCCTGGCGGGCCACGACGTCGACCTGCACCTGGTCGACTCGCGGGCCGAGCAGCTGACGGACGAGCGGCTGGCCGTCCTCGCGGACGGGGAGGCGCGGGTCACCGTGCACCGCGCGCCGGTCCCCGAGCTCGCGCTCGGGTCGGTGCCGCAGGGCACCCACGTGCTCGTGATGACCCACGACCACGCCGAGGACTTCGCCCTGTGCGACGCCGCACTGCGCTGCACCCACCTCGGCACGGTCGGGCTGATCGGGTCGTCCGCGAAGTGGGCCCGCTTCCGGTCGGGGCTGGTCGTGGAGGGCCACGACGAGGCGAGCATCGACCGCATCCGCTGCCCGATCGGGCTGCCGGGGCTGCCGGGGAAGCAGCCGCCCGCCATCGCCGTCTCGGTCGCGGCCGAGCTGCTGCAGGTGTTCGCCGCCGACCGCGTCCGGGCAGGAGCATGACGACCGCCCGGGTCCTCTACCGGGCCCGCGCCTACGACACCCCGGACGACCCGTTCGACGCTGGTGCTGCCGCGCCCGGCTTCCGCTACGACGACGACCTCGGCATCGTCGTCTCGGACGACGGGGTGATCGTCGCGCGCGGCTCGTACGCGTCGGTCGCGGCCGCGCACCCGCACGTGCCCGTGCTCGACCTCCGCGCCGGGATCCTGCTGCCCGGGCTGGTGGACACGCACGTCCACTTCCCGCAGGTCCGGGTCATCGGTGCGCTGGGCATGCCGCTGCTGGAGTGGCTCGACCGCTGCGCGCTGCCCGAGGAGGTGCACCTCGCCTCACCCGACTACGCCGCCACGATCGCGGGCGAGTTCGTGGCGAGCCTGATCGCCGCCGGGACGACCACCTCGCTGGTGTTCGGGTCGCACTTCGCGCCGGCCGTCGACGCGCTCTTCGCGGAGGCGGAGCGCTACGGGCTGCGGGTCACGAGCGGGCTCGTCGTCAGTGATCGCGTGCTGCCCGAGCCGCTGCTCACCACGCCGGAGCGGGCCTACTCCGAGGCGGTCGACCTGGCGAAGCTCTGGCACGGTCGCGGACGGCTCCGCTATGCCGTCACCCCACGCTTCTCGCTGTCCGCGTCCGACCCCGTGCTGGCCGCCTGCGCCGCGGTGCTGGGCGACGTCGAGGGCGCCTGCTTCACCTCGCACGTCAACGAGAACAATGCCGAGGTGGCCACCGTCGCGGGCCAGTTCCCCGACCGGGCCCACTACGTCGACACCTACGACCACCACGGACTGCTCGGTCCGCTCTCGGTCCTCGCCCACAACGTGCACCCCACCGACTCGGAGCTGGCGGTCATGGCCGCGCGCGCGTCGTCCGTGGCGTACTGCCCGACCAGCAACTCCGCGCTGGGGTCCGGCATCTTCCCCCTCCGCCGTCACGTTTCGGCCGGTGTCCGCGTCGCCCTCGGCAGCGACGTCGGTGCCGGCACCGGCTTCTCGATCTTCAAGGAGGGCCTGCAGGCCTACTTCCTCCAGCACCTGCTCGGCGAGGAGGGCCTGCCGCTCACCGCGGCCCACCTGCTCCACCTGAGCACGGCCGGCGGCGCTGCTGCGCTCGGTCTCGCGGACACCGTCGGGGACCTCTCCGAGGGCAAGCAGTTCGACGCCATCCTGGTCCACCCGCCCGCGGGCACGGCCCTCGACATCGGCCTGCGGCACGCGGACTCGCCGGAGGGAGCACTGGGCAAGGTCTTCGCCCTCGCCGGCGACGCCGACGTCGCGGAGGTGTGGGTCGGCGGTGACCAGATCGCGTCCGGCGGGTTCGTACGGCCGGTCAGTCGCCCCGCGCGAGCAGGACGTCGTACGCCTGCAGGGTGAGGAAGTCGGGGTAGTCCTCGCCGAGGGCGCTCTCGACGAACAGTCGGCGGGCGTCGTCGTCGACCGTCCCGTCCAGAGCGGCGTGCTCCTCGGCGACGATGCGCTCCACGAGGTCGCGGGTGACGACCTCGCCCGTGTCGAGGCGCACCTCGTTGTGGACCCACTGCCAGACCTGTGACCGCGAGATCTCGGCGGTGGCGGCGTCCTCCATCAGGTGGTCGATGCCGGCAGCACCGTTGCCCGAGAGCCAGGCGTGGAGGTACTGGATGCCGATCCGGACGTTGCTGCGCAGGCCCTGCTCGGTGCGTTCGCCGGGCGTACGGTCCACCGCCAGCAGGTCGGCGGCCGATGACCGACGACGTCGTCGCGGAGCACGTCGAGCTGGTTGTCGCGCTCCTCGAGGACCTCGTCGAACACCTCCGCGCACAGCGGGACGAGGTCGGGGTGGGCGACCCAGGAGCCGTCGAACCCCGCACCGGCTTCGCGGGCCTTGTCCTCGCGCACCTTGGCGAACGCGCGCTCGTTGACCTCGGTGTCGCGGCGACTGGGGATGAAGGCCGCCATGCCGCCGATCGCGAAGGCGCCACGGCGGTGGCAGGTGTGGACCAGCAGGTCGCTGTAGGCCTTCATCATCGGCGCCGCCATGGTCACCGCGTTGCGGTCGGGGAGGGTGAAGTCGGGGCCTGCGTCGCGGAAGTTCTTGATGATGCTGAACAGGTAGTCCCACCGACCCGCATTCAACCCCGCTGCGTGCTCGCGCAGCTCGTAGAGGATCTCGTCCATCTCGAAGGCCGCGGTGATCGTCTCGATCAGCACGGTCGCGCGGACCGACCCGTGCGGCACCCCGAGCGTCGCCTCGGCATGGGTGAAGACGTCGTTCCAGAGCCGCGCCTCGAGGTGGGACTCCATCTTGGGCAGGTAGTAGTACGGTCCGCTGCCGTCGGCCAGCAGCTCGCGCGCGTTGTGGAAGAAGTGCAGCCCGAAGTCGACGAGGGCCGCCACGACCGGACGCCCGTCGACCCGCAGGTGCGCCTCGTCGAAGTGCCAGCCGCGGGGTCGGGGCACGACGACCGGTGTCTGCTCGGGGTCGGCGACGGCGTACGCCTTGCCCTCCGCCGAGGTGAAGGAGAGCTGTCGACGGGTGGCGTCTCGGAGCGTGAGCTGGCCGCCCACGACGTTGCGCCAGTGGGGCGTGTTGGCGTCCTCGAGGTCGGCGAGCCAGACCCGGGCGCCGGAGTTGAGCGCGTTGATCGCCATCTTGGGGTCGGTCGGACCGGTGATCTCGACGCGTCGGTCCCTGAGGTCCGGCGGCACCGGGGCGACCTTCCAGTCACCGGCACGCACGTCGGCGGTGTCGGGGAGGAAGTCGAGGGTGCCGGTGCGGACGATCTGCGCACGCCGCTCACGTCTGGCGGTGAGCAGTGCGTCGCGACGGTCGTGGAACCGGTCGTCGAGGTCGGCGACGAAGGCGAGTGCCTCGGGCGTGAGGACCTCCTCCGACCTCGGCACGGTCGGGGCGGAGACATCGAGGTCGGCCATGCGGTCACGCTAGTGCCCGGCGTCGGGTGGTGGAAGCGGCCGACCTGGTCCGGGCGCGATCGCCCACCAGATAGCCTCTTCCGGATGCTCCGCGCCAGACTCCTGACCTTCGCGCTCGTCGCCCTCGCACCCCTGGTGTCCGGGTGCGTCGCCGACGAGCCCACGGTTGCCCTGCTCGTCGCCGACGGGACGGACCCGGCGTCCCGGGACGTCGACGTCGAGGCGTTCACCGACCGGGTCGAGGCCACCTGCGACGAGTGCCGGGTCACGGTCTACGACGCGGAGGGCGATGCCGAGACCCAGAAGAGCCAGGCCCGACAGGCGGAGGCGACCTCGGCCGACGTCATCGTGGTGGTGCCCGTCGACCCCGACGACCTGGCGACCATGACCGGTCGCGAGCTGCCGGTCGTCTCGCTCGGCACGCTGGTGCCGGGCTCGAACAGGTTCGTGGGTCTCGAGAGCGGCGAGGTCCTCCGCCAGGACGGTTCGGACCTCGAGGCCGCCCGCGACGTCCTCCTCGGCGAGGAGAAGTCGATGACCTATGTGCCCACGCACGCCATGAGTGAGCGGGCCGCCGACCTGTCGGTGGCCTTCCTGGCGGACAACCCGGTCGAGGGCGGCCAGGAGGTCGACGGCGTCGAGTCCTGGCTCTACCAGGACCAGGACGTCACGATCGACAACCTCACCTCCGTGCTCGTCGCCCAGGGCGTCGTCACGCTCGACGACCTGTGCAGCGGGGACACGAGCAAGCGCTGTGTCAGGCTGGGGTTGCGATGATCGAGATCCTCACTGCAGCCCAGGTCGACAGGGCCCGCGCCACGGGCACCCTCGTCGCCGACATCCTCCAGTCGTTGCGCACGCGCAGCCAGGTCGGCACGAACCTCCTCGACCTCGACCGCTGGACCGCGGAGATGATCGCCGACGCCGGTGCCGAGTCCTGCTACGTCGACTACGCGCCGGCGTTCGGGCGCGGTCCCTTCGGCCACTACGTGTGCACCGCGGTCAACGACGCCGTGCTCCACGGTCGTCCGCGTGACCAGGTGCTCGCCGACGGTGACCTGCTGACCCTCGACCTGGCCGTCCGGCTCGACGGGGTCGCCGCCGACTCCGCGATCAGCTTCGTGGTGGGGCAGAGCCAGCCGCCCGAGAGCCTCGCCCTGATCGAGACCACCGAGCGGGCACTCGCTGCCGGCATCGAGGCGGCGTCCGGTCCGGGGGCACGGATCGGCGACCTGTCCCACGCCATCGGCGCCGTGCTGCACGATGCGGGCTACCCGATCAACATGCAGTTCGGCGGTCACGGCATCGGTACGACGATGCACCAGGACCCGCACGTCTCCAACGACGGGCGCCCCGGCCGGGGCTACAAGCTCCGCCCCGGGCTGCTGCTGGCGCTCGAGCCGTGGATCATGACCGACACCGACGAGCTGGTCACCGACGACGACGGCTGGACGCTGCGGAGCGCGACCGGCTGCCTGACCGCGCACAGCGAGCACACCATCGCCATCACCGGTGACGGCGTGGAGATACTGACGCTCCCGAGCCGCCCTGCCTGACAGCGAGGCCTAGTGCACGGTCTCCAGCGGTGCCTCCGTATCCGCATCGACCAGTGGGGCATCGCTGGTGTCGAGCCTGCTCGGCCACCAGATCTTGCCGCCCAGGTCGAGGTTGAGCGCAGTGACCAGGACCGAGCGCACGACGAGCGTGTCGAGCATGACTCCCAGCGCGACAGCCACCCCGAGCTCGGCGAGGAACACCAGGGGCAGCGAGCCGAGCACCAGGAAGGTCGCGGCGAGCACGACCCCGGCCGAGGTGATCACCCCGCCGGTCGACGCGAGGGCGATGAGCGCCCCCTTGCGGGTGCCGTACGTCGCTGTCTCCTCCCGCACGCGGGTCATCAGGAAGATGTTGTAGTCGATGCCCAACGCCACCAGGAACACGAAGGCGAACAGCGGAAAGCCCGGATCCGAGCCGGCGAAGCCGAAGACGTACTCGAAGATCAGGGCCGAGATGCCCAGCGCTGCGCCGAAGGACAGCACCACGGTGGCGATCAGGATCACCGGGGCCAGGACGGCCCGCAGCAGGCCGATCAGGATCATCAGCACGACCACCAGCACCATCGGCATGATCACCCAGCTGTCGCGCACGGAGGCGATCTTGGTGTCGAGGTAGAACGCCGAGCCGCCACCGACCAGCGCGTCCGCCCCGCCGACGTCGTGGACCGCGTCCCGGGTCGCCTCGACGATGTCGGCCGCGGTGCTCGAGGAGATGTCGGCGTCGATCGTCGCCTCGAACCAGGCGCGACCCTCGGACAGCGGCTGGGGGTCGCCCGGCTCGCCGAGGCCGTCGATGCCTGTCATGGCGGCCACCACGTCAGGGACCTGGTCGGCGTCGGCGACCACCTGGACCGTGTTGGAGCTGTCGGACAGGTCGTGCTCGGTGAGCAGCTTCTGTCCCTTGATGGAGTCGAACTCCTTGGTGTAGGTCTCCTCGGTCGACAGGCCGGAGGTGTCGAGGCGGAACAGGCCGAGGCAGGCCAGCAGGAGCAGGCCGGTGGTGACGAGCCAGACGCGGCGCGGACGGTGGCTGATGGACCGGCCGACGCGTGCCCAGAGGCCGTCGGCAGTCGGCTCCGCGCTGCGGAAGGAGGGACGCTTGGGCCAGAAGACCCAGCGACCGAAGATCACCAGCAGAGCCGGGAGCAGGGTGATCATCACGAGCATGGTGATGGAGACGCCGATCGCGGCGACCGGGCCGAGGCCGGCGGTGGAGTTGAGCTCGGCGAAGGACAGGCACAGCATGCCGACCGCGACGGTGGCGGCACTGGCGAAGATGGCCGGCGCGGCACGGTGCAGGGCGAAGGCCATCGCCTCGTGGCGGTCCTGGTGGCGACGGAGCTCTTCCCGGTAGCGCGCCACCAGGAGGAGGGCGTAGTCGGTGCCGGCGCCGATCACCAGGATGCTGAGGATCGCCTGGCTCTGGCCGTTGACGGTGAGGCCGGCGTACTTGGCCAGGAGGTAGACCAGGCCGGTGGCGATCGTGTTGGCGACCACCGCGCAGATGATGGGGAGGAGCCACAGGAACGGGCTGCGGTAGGTGAAGAGCAGGATCACGATGACCACGCTGAGGGTGGCGAAGATCAGGTTGGTGTCGATGCCCTCGAAGGCCTCGGCCGAGTCGGCGGCCTGACCGCCGTACCCGGCGAGGTGGACCTCGCCCCCGTCCATGGTCGCGATCGCGCGGATCTCGTCCGCGGCGTCAGGGATGGCGCTCCAGCCATCGGCGCCGAAGTTGAGGACGAAGTAGAGGTAGCCGACCTCCTTGTCCGCAGAGACCAGGTTCGGCACGGGCGCCCCCTGCGCGGCCGCCGCCTCAGCCGCTGCGGGGGTCAGGACGCCCTGGTCCGTGACGCCGTCGAGGTCGGCGATCTCCTGGCCGTCGGTCTCCATGTCTGCGAGGTCGTCGTCGGTCAGCCCGCCCGCTCGGTGGTAGACCACGAGCGTGGGGATGTTGTTGGGGTCGACGGACTGGGAGAGCTCGTCGAGCACCTTCGTCGACTCCGCCGATGCCGGCAGCCAGGAGGAGGCCTCGTTGTTCTGGACCGAGGTGAGCTTGGTCGAGAAGGCGCCCATGACCCCGGTCAGGACCAGCACGGCGACGAGGACCATCCACTTGGTCACGCGGCCGGTCAAGGAGCCGGCGATCTGTCGATGCATGCCCCCAGTCGAACAGCCCGGGCGGTTCGCGTGCATCGGTGATTGCCCTGAGGTCTAGACAGGGTGGCCGCCACCACCCGTCCGCGTGCGGACTACCTCGTCTGGAGCCGGAGGGGCAACCGGACGTCGGACGGGCGGCGCCGGGGTGCGACGGCGTACTCCATCGAGCCGTCGAGGCCGAGCCGCACGACCGCCCACTTGCCGGCCTGGTAGGTCACGACCAGCACGTGGGTCGCGTCCTCCCAGACCTCGTCGAAGTACGTCGCGGAGCGGCCGTTGCGGGCAGCGGTGAAGGACCGCACCACGGAGCCGTCACGCGTGGCGAGCAGGTCGAGCGTGGTGGGACCGAAACCGTCGCCGTACGCCGGCAGGCCGAGGACGTGGCGGTTGCCCGGGGAGATGTCGGAGAAGCGGTTGTCGCACGTGCGCCACTTCACCCTCCAGTTGCGCATCATCGCGCTGCAGGTCCCCGTGTCGCTGACCGAGGTGATGCCGCCGAGCCACCGGCCGCGACCGGTCGAGGTGAGCCGGAGGTGCGGCGTGCGGTCGACGATGCCGTGGGAGGTGGTGTACCAGCCACGGGCGCCGTTGACGTGCACCGTGCAGCCGGAGTTGTTGCCGCCCTCCTTGCAGTTCTCGCCGACGAGCGCGACGGCCCGGCCCTTGCGGTTGATCGGCACGCGTCGGAAGGAGAGGACCCGGTCGGCCGCGTCGTCGATCGACCAGACCTTGCCGCGCCTGCCCGAGAAGGCGACGGCCCGGCCCCGCTTGGAGACGGCGAGGCCGTAGCCCGTGCGCCACGTGCGGCGACCGGGACTCCCGTCGGCAGCCACCCAGCGCGTGGTGGCCGGGCGGCCGCCGGTCGTCTGGATGACGAAGCCCGAGCCCATCGGGGCAAAGGAGTCGAGGCGGTTGGGCACCGGCGTGGTCGTGCCGTCGGCGCCGTGGATGACGGTCCGGCCGGAGCGGCGCACCGCCCAGGCAATCGCAGGTGGCTGGCCGGTCTCGAGGCCGGAGACGTCGAAGCGCGTGGTGGGAGCGGCCCGGGTGCTCGCGGCGGTCTCGGCCGATGGCTCGGCTGGTGGCTGGGCTGGTGGCTGGGCTGATGGCAGGGCTGATGGCAGGGCACCCGCGGGGGCGGTCGGGGCGGCGAGGGCAAGGACGGTGAAGGTGGCCGCAAGGAGCGCGGCGCGAGACGTGGTGGTCATGTCACTGGGACTCCTCGGTACCCCGCGACCCGGTCGTGCGGGGAAAGGCACGTGGAAGCCCACGTTCCTCCTCGATGAGGACTTCGCGCAAGAGGTCGGGGCGGTTGGTGATGAGACCGTCCGCACCGATCCGGACGAGGTGGCGCATCGTGGGCCGGTCGTCGACGACGTAGGGGATGACCGCGAGGCCGGCAGCGTGCGCGCGGGCGATCAGCTCCTCGCGCGCGAACGGCTGGTACGACGGGTCCTCCACCCCCGAGGTGTACGGCGAGCCGTGGACGGGGGAGATCGCCGCGAAGCCCTCGGCCGCTGCAGTCCGGACGAAGTCGGTGTCGACCGCCAGCCCGTCGAACCAGGGGGAGGGGGAGCCGGCGGTCGCCTCGAGGTACTTCGGGGAGACCAGCAGGTTGCGCGCCAAGGCCGGCTCCGCCTCGCCCACCCGGGCCAGCACACCCCAGTCGAAGCACTGGATGCTCGTGCGCCCGACCATGCCGTCGATGCGCAGTGCCTCCACCACCTTGGCGACGAAGGCCTCCCGGCTCGTCAGCCGGGCGGCGTCGAGGGCGTCGTACTTGATCTCGAGGTTGATCCGCACCGGCTCGGCCTCGCGGTCGGCGAGCAGCGCCGCGACCTCGCAGAGCAACGGCATCGTGGGCGGCAGGTCCCTGCGCGTCAGCTCACGGATCCGGCGGGCGTCGGCCAGGGTCGGGTCGTGGGCGACCACCACGTCGTCCTCGGCCGTCAGGTGCACGTCGAGCTCCAGGGTCGAGACACCGAGGGCGAGCGCACGACCGAAGGCCTCCAGCGTGTTCTCGGGCCAGAGGCCGGCCCCGCCACGGTGGGCCTGCAGGTCGAACGCGTGCTCCGGGCTCACACGTACAGTCTGTCCACCACATCCGCGTACTTGGTCTTGACGACACGCCGCTTGAGCTTCAGCGTCGGGGTGAGCTCGTCGGACTCGGCGGTCCACTCGTCGGGCAACAGCTCCCACGCCTTGACCTGCTCGGGCCGCGACAGCCGCTCGTTGGCCTTGTCGACGGCTGCCTGGGCCAACGCCTGGATCTCCGGCTTGGTCGACAGGTCGGCCAGGTCGGTGAACTCGACGCCCATCCTGGCCGCGACGAGGGGGGCGATCTCGCCGTCGAGGGTGAGCACGGCGACGACGTAGGAGCGGTTGTCGCCCAGTGCCATCGCGTGGCCGATGATCGGGGACTCCTTGAGGTAGTTCTCGATGTTGGACGGCGCGATGTTCTTGCCGGCCGAGGTGATGATCAGCTCCTTCTTGCGGTCGATGACCGAGTAGAAGCCGTCCTCGTCGACCGTGCCGATGTCACCGGTGTGGATCCAGCCGTCGTCGTCGATCAGGGCCCGGGTGGCCGACTCCTGGAGGTAGTAGCCGGGGGTGTTGACCGGGCCGCGGCACAGGATCTCGCCGTCCTCGTCGAGGCGCACCTCGATGCCGGGGTTGGGTCGTCCCACCGTGCCGAGCTTGAACTGGCCGGGACCGTTGGAGGTGAAGGCCCCGGTGGTCTCGGTCATGCCGTAGACGTCGTAGACCTTGAGGCCGAGGCCGCCCATGAACTTGGCGACCTCCAGCGGCATCGGGGCCGCGGCGCTGGCCGCCCACGTCACCTGGTCGAGGCCGAGCAGCAGGCGCAGGAAGGCGAGGATGCCCTCGTCCGCCTGGGCGAAGGCCGCCTCGACCTCCGGCGTCATCGTGTTGCCGTACTCGTGGGCCTGCGTCCAGGCCAGCCCCGCTGCCATGGCGTTGTGGACCATCGTCTGGTTGTCGGGGTCGGGGTCCTCGGCGAGCTTGGCCGAGATGCCGGTCTTGATCTTCTCCCACACCCGCGGCACCCCGAAGAACGCCGTCGGGTGGACCTCGCCGAGGGCGCCGAGCAGCCCGGCCGGGTCGGGTATCGCGTGCACGTGGCTGCCGAGGAACGGGGGACCGTACGTCGCCAGCACCCGCTCCGCGATGTGGGCCAGGGGGAGGTAGCTCAGGGTCCGCTGCTGGCCGTGGAGGCCGGCGGCGTCGAGCGTCGAGACCGCTTCGTACATCACGTTGTGGTGCGTGAGCACGACGCCCTTGGGGTTGCCGGTCGTGCCCGAGGTGTAGAGGAAGGTGGCGGGCAGGTCCGGGGTGATCCGGTCCATCCGTTCCTCGACCCCGCTGGTGTCCGCGCCGCGGGCGATGAAGTCGGCCCAGGTCATGACTCGCGGGTCGTCGACGCGGTCCGCCTCTCCGAGCATGACCACGTGCCGGATCGAGTCGACCTCGGCGAGGGCCTTCTCCCAGCGCTGGAAGCGGTCGTGGTCCTCGAGGATCACGACGACGGGCCGGGCCTCGGCGGCGATGAAGGCGACCTGGTCCTGCGCGAGGGTGTTGTAGATCGACATCGGGACCGCGGCGGCCGTCATGGCGCCGTAGTCGGCGAGCGTGTGGGCGGTGCGGTTGGTGGCCATCATGGCCACCGGGTCACCCGTCCGGACGCCGAGCTCGAACAACGCCGCCGCCACCTGCTGGGTCTGCGCCCACGTCTCGGCCCAGCTGATCGTCGACCACGTCTCGCCCTCGGGCACGTCGAACCTGTCGGAGAACGCCGGTTGGGCGCCGTACCTCTGCGCCGCCCGTCGCACCGTGGCCGGCACGTGCAGGCCGAGGATGCGGGCTTCGTACTCCTCGCGGACTGCCGCGACATCGGCAGCGGTCTCGTCATTCATCGGCTCTCCTGGGGGGCGATCCTCGATGTGGCGGGAGTCACATCATGTCCGCGGCGTGATGGACTGGCTAGGGCGCGTCCACCGCCACGGGTCGGTGGGCCAGACTGGTCACCCTTCGACCGACCAGCCCAGGAGGCGACATGGTGGCGAGCCGCTCGGCCCGCGAGAGGAAGGCCGCCGCGCAGGCGGGGCCGCTGGCGCGTGTCACGATCGACCTCGACGGCGAGCAGCAGTTCCTCTACCGGATCGCCTGCTCCACCTGCCTGGCCAAGGGCCATCGGCACTGGTCGACCCATCGCGCCGGCGGCGACAACGGCTTCATGGCCGCCATGGACCGCTGGACCTTCCACCTCGTCGAGAAGCACCCGGGTGAGGAGGCCCCCTGCCTGGCCTTCCTGACGGAGGCACAGCAGCGGCTGCACGAGCGACGCGAAGGGGCCTGAACGACACCCGGAGAGCACCGAAGACCCGGATGGGCGTCGCATGCCCTACGATGGTGGTGTTGAAGGGGCGGCCCCAAGCCGTCCTGGCCGCGCATGTAGTCGCGGCTCGTATCTCGTACTTCCTGGTTTTCGGTTCGCTGGATATCAGCACAGTTGGATGTCTTCAGCGGCTCGTGGGCACGTTGCCCTCGGCACCGAACAAGGGAAAAGATCATGGCTCAGGGAACTGTCAAGTGGTTCAACGCTGACAAGGGCTTCGGCTTCATCGCGCAGGACGGCGGCGGCGAGGACGTGTTCGTCCACTTCTCCGCGATCCAGTCCAACGGCTACAAGTCGCTCGAGGAGAACCAGAAGGTCGAGTTCGACCTCGCCCAGGGCCCCAAGGGTCCCCAGGCTGAGAACGTTCGCGTCTCCTGATCTCACCTCGAATGGCCCCGACCGCACTGCGGTCGGGGCCATTCGTGCGTGATGGGCACGCGCTGCCGCGCGTTCACCGGTGTGGCTGCCTGATCTAGGGTCGATCCGTGGACATCGGCCGGGACCTCGACGTCGTGGTCGTGGGTGCCGGGCTCTCCGGGCTGCGCTGTGCCCAGGCCCTGGGTCGGGCCGGGCTCGACGTCATGGTGCTGGAGGCCTCCGACATGGTCGGCGGGCGGATCCGCACCGATCGGATCGACGGGTTCCTCGTGGACCGCGGTTTCCAGCTGCTCAACCCCGCCTATCCCGCCGTACGACGCTGGGTGGATGTCGACGCCCTGGGACTCCAGGCGTTCGGGGCGGGAGTCGTCGCCCGCACCGAGCGCGGTCGGACCGTGCTCGGACACCCACTGCGCGAGCCGGCCCTCGTGCCGCAGACCCTGCGGGCCGTCGCGAGTCGTCCGCGCGAGGTCGCGGCACTGGCACGCTGGGCGGCCCCGCTCCTACGGCCCCGCCCGAGGAGCCCGCTCTCGGACGTCCTCGCCTCGCGGGCCGACGTCGACCGTCGTACGGCTCTGGACCGGGCGGGCGTGGACGGCCTGCTGCGCAGGGTGGTGGACCGTTTCTTCGCCGGTGTGCTGCTCGAGGACGACGGCAGCACGGCCGACCGCTTCGCCCTGCTGCTGGCCTGGATGTTCGCCCGGGGCGTGCCCTCGCTGCCGCGCCAGGGGATGGCGGCGTTGCCGGCCCAGCTGGCAGCGTCGCTCGGCGACCGGGTGCGGCTCCTCGAGCGGGCGCACCTCGTGTCGGGAACGACCGTCACCACCGAGACGGGCACCTGGTCGGCGCGACACGTCGTCGTCGCCACGGACGCGGCTCGCGCCGCCGACCTCACCGGGGTGACGGCGCCGACGACCAAGGGGGTCGTGACCATGTGGTGGTCGGCACCGGAGTCGCCGGACACGGACCTGCTCCACGTGGACGCGCGGCGGACGCCTGCCGGACCGCTGGTCAACGCGGCCGTCGTCTCGCGCGCCGCGCCGTCCTACGCGCCGCCGGGCCGTCACCTCGTCGAGGGGTCTGCGCTCCTCGGACCCGGGCGTGACGCCGACGAGCCGGTCATGCGACGACACGCAGGCGACCTGCTCGGCACCGACCCCTCCGCCTGGGAGGTGGTGGCCCGCCACGAGGTCCCCGACGCCCTGCCGGCCCAGCCGGCCCCCTACAGCGCCGGGCGGCCCGTGCAGGTCGGCGAGGTGGTCGTGTGCGGCGACCACCGCGACACCGGATCGATCCAGGGTGCCCTGGTCAGCGGTCAGCGCGCCGCCGAGGCCGTCCTCCGGATGCGGGGGCCGAGCCGGTGACGGTGCCGGATGTCGTGGTCGTCGGCGCCGGACTTGCGGGCGTCGCGTGTGTCCGCGAGCTGCGCCGCGCCGGGGTGGGCGTACGCCTGCTCGACCGCGGGCACCGTCCCGGTGGCCGCATGGCCTCGCGCCGGCTGTGGGATCGGCCGGTCGACCTGGGTGCCTCCTACTTCACCGTGTCGGACCCGGAGTTCGCCGCCGTGGTGGACGGCTGGGCCGCGCGCGGCCTGGCGAGGCCGTGGACCGACACCTTCTGCGTGCTGGGCGAGGGTGCGCCCACGGCCAAGACAGGTCCTGTGCGGTGGGGTGCTCCGGGCGGGCTGCGCTCGCTCGTCGAGGACCTGGCCGCCGGGCTGGACGTCGAGCGGGCAGACCTTGCCGACCTCGACATCCCCGCCTCCGCGGTGGTGCTGGCCATGCCGGACCCGCAGGCGCGACGACTCTGCCACGACCACCCCGTGGCGGGCGACCTGGACCGTGAGTGGGAGCCGGTGCTCGCCCTCGCGGCCACGTGGCCGGAGCGCACCTGGGACGACCTGAGTCCCACGGGCCGCTTCGACGGGGCCTTCGTCAACGGGGACCCCGCCATCGGGTGGGTCGCCGACGACGGCCGCCGCCGCGGCGACGATGCACCCGTGCTGGTCGTGCACTCCACGCCCGAGCTCGCCCGTCAGCACCTGACCGACCCGGCCGCGGCCGGCCCCGTCCTGGTCCGGGCGGTGAGACGGCTGATGGATCTCACCGAGCCCGCTGACGTGCACGTGCACCGGTGGACCTTCGCCCGGCCGATCGGCGTCCGGGAGCGGCCGTACGCCCTGGTCGAGGGCGACGGTCGTGCCATCGGCGTGTGCGGTGACGGGTGGGGGCCGACGCCCAAGGTCGAGACGGCGTGGACGAGCGGGACAGCGCTCGGGCGCGAGCTGGTCAGGCGGACAACGCCGTGAGGTCACGCTCGGCGTAGAGCCGGTGCTCCCACTCCTCGTTGAGGACCACGCGCAGGCACTGGGCCACGGTGAGTCCCTCGGCGTCGGCCATGAACGCCGTGGCCGACGTGACGGGTCGGGTGAGCCCCTCGTCGTCGAGTGCTTCCAGGACCCCCGCCACGACGGCCCGCCGCCGGGCCCGGAGGTCGAGCACCTCGTCGAGGGAGGGGCGTACGTCCCGGTCCCACGGCACCCCGTCGAACTCCGGCGCCTCGTCCCACGGCAGGTCGAGCGGGTGCCACGGCGAGGGGTCGGCGAGGACGGCGCCGCCGACCCAGCACGCGTGAGCGAACCCCAGGTGGCGCAGGGTCTCGATGAACGACCACTCCTCGCCGACCTGCTCGTGCAGGGACTCGGCGGGCAGAGGACGGGCGCGGTCGAGCGTGGCCTCCCAGAGCCGGTCGAGCGTCGTGAACGCGGTCCGGAACCCCTCGGCGTCGGTGGGCCTCATCAGCGCCCGCTCCGGCATCCGTCGGTCCAGCTCGGCCTCCACCAGCGGCACCACGTCGACGCTGTTGACCACCAGCCGGCCGAGCTCGCCGTAGATCTCCAGGTCCGGCACCTCGACGCCGGTCATCCGCACGCCGTCGAGGTAGGCCGCGCGGAACCGCGTCCGGCTCAGGTCGACGTCGTGGAGCACCGCCTCGGTGAGATGCACCTCGCGGAAGGTGGCACCGCCGAGGTCGACCCGCCGGAAGGTGGAGCCGCTGAGGTCCTGTTCGGTGAAGTCGGTCATGACTGCAGGCTAGGAGGTGTTGCGGACGATCAGCGTCCGGTTCGATCATGGGGGGCCACGTCGCCCACGACCCGGAGGATCAGCCGATGACCGACGCATCCACGACCGGCCAGGAGAGGCACGGCACGGTCGACGTCCCGGACGCCACTCTCGCCTACTCCGTCCGGGGCGACCTGTCCGACGCGACCGCTGACTCGCCTCCGCTGGTGCTGTGCGGATCGCCGATGGACAGCACCGGTTTCGGCAGCCTCGCGGCCGGCCTGGAGGACCGGGTGCTGGTGCTCTTCGACCCGCGCAACACCGGGCGGAGCCTCCGCAAGGATGACACCGCAGCCGTGTCCCCGGAGGAGCACGCGGGCGACCTCCACGCCCTGATCGAGGCTCTCGGCGTCGGACCGGTCGACGTGTTCGCCTCCTCCGGCGCGGCGGTCAACTCCCTCACGCTGGTGGCCACCCACCCCGACGACGTACGGATCCTGGTGGCGCACGAGCCCCCGATGGCCGGCCTGCTGCCCGACGCCGATGCGGTCGACACGATCTGCGACGACATGGTGGCGACGTACGACGCCTCCGGCTTCGGCCCGGCGATGGCGAGGTTCATCGGGCTGGTCATGCACCGCGGTGAGGTCACCGGCGACGAGCCGGCACCGGACCCCGCGATGTTCGGTCTCCCCACCGAGGACGACGGATCGCGCAACGACCCGCTCATGGCCAACATGCGCGGTCACGCCGTCATCCGGGTTCCCGACCTCGAGGCCGTGCGGGCAGCCTCGACCAGGGTCGTGATCGGTGTGGGGGAGGACTCGGGCGGGCCCCTGGACGGCGAGATCGCGGGTCGGTCGGCGTTCGCCGTGGCGCAGGCGCTGGGGCTGGAGCCCGTGGTGTTCCCGGGCGGGCACAACGGCTTCCTCGGCGGCGAGTTCGGTCAGACCGGCAAGCCGCAGGAGTTCGCGGCCAGGCTGCGGGAGGTCCTGCTCACCAGGTGAGCTCGATCTCCACCTCGTTCTCGTCGCCGAGCTCGACCTCGACACTGAGGCGCACCTCGTCGGGGACGGCCACGGTGATCCGACCGCCGTCTCGCACGAACTCGACCGAGTTGTGCTTGGCCAGGGAGTCGGCGAGGGCACGCAGCTTGGCGGCGGCCTCCTCGCGGGTCATGGTGCGGGTCTCGTCCATCTCGAAGAGCTCCATGTCTCGACCGTACCCGGCTGCTCACAACCCCAGCATCCGCCCGATGATCTCCTTCTGGATCTCGGTCGTCCCGCCGTAGATGGTCTGGACGCGGGAGTCGGTGTAGGCCTTCGAGATGGGGTACTCGTTCATGTAGCCGTAGCCCCCGTGCAGCTGGACGCCCGCATCCACGACACGCTTCTGCAGCTCGGTGGTCCACCACTTCGCCATCGAGGCGAGGGTGGTGTCGACCTCGCCGGCGTTCAGGCGCAGCACGCAGTCGTTGATGAAGACCCGGGCGATGTGGGCCTCGGTCGCCATCTCGGCCAGCACGAAGCGGTTGTGCTGGAAGGCCCCGATGGGCCTGCCGAAGGCCTCGCGTTCCCTGGCGTAGGCCAGGCACAGGTCGAGGACGTGCTCCACCGCCGCGACGGCGATGCAGCCGATCGAGATCCGCTCCTGGGGCAGGTTCTCCATCAACGAGACGAAGCCCGAACCCTCGGCGCCGAGCAGGTTCTCCTTCGGCACGCGTACGTCGGTGAACGACAGCTCGGCGGTGTCCTGGGCGTGCAGCCCCATCTTGTCGAGGTTGCGTCCGCGCTCGAAGCCCTCCATCCCGCGCTCGACGACCAGCAGCGAGATGCCCTGGTGTCCCGCCTCGGGGTCGGTGCGGCAGACCACGATCACGAGGTCGGACAGGATGCCGTTGGAGATGAAGGTCTTGGAGCCGTTGAGGACGTAGTGGTCGCCGGCGTCGACGGCCGACGTACGGATTCCCTGCAGGTCGGAGCCGGCGCCCGGCTCGGTCATCGCGATCGCCGTGACGAGGTCACCGGACACGCAGCCCGGGAGCCAGCGCTGCTTCTGGTCGTCGGTGCCGAGCGAGGAGATGTAGGGGACGATGATGTCGGTGTGCACGGCGAAGCCCGGGCCCGAGGCGCCGGCCCGCGCGGCTTCCTCGGCGAGCACCATGTTGTAGCGGAAGTCGCGGATCCCCGCGCCGCCATAGGCCTCCTCGACGTCGAAGCACAGCAGCCCGCGCTCTCCTGCCTTGCGCCACACCTCGCGGTCGACGATCCCGTCGCGCTCCCACTGCTCGTGGAAGGGCGTCACCTCCTTCTCGAGGAAGGCACGCGCAACAGCGCGGAAGTCCTCGTGCTCCTGCTCGAGGATGCTGGGGCGCTCAGGCATGGGGCTGCTTCCTGTCGGGGTTCTTGTCGGGGTTCTTGTTGGGGTTCCTGTTGAGGTGGTCGAGCATGTCGACGGGCCCGAGGTCGGCCAGTGTGTAGCCGGTCGGATACGACGTGGGGCGGTGCGTGTACGCCGCACGCCGGGGTGGCGCGAGTCGCAGCAGTCGGCCGCGCAACCGCAGGCCGCCGTGCACGGCACGGACGAACCATCGTGGCTGGCGCGGCATGCCGAGCGCCTCACGCAGCGGCTCGTCCATCACCGCGATCGTGACCCGACGCACCAGCGGCCGCAGCGGAGGCGGGGCCAGCTCGCGGGCGATCCGGATCGACGCCTCGGCGAGCCGGGTGGCGGCCGGGGTGTGGGCGAAGTGTCGCCGCTCGTGGTCGACGAGCAGCGCAGGTAGCCGTCGTACGTCGTGGGCAGGTCCGTGATGCCCATCAGCTCGCCGAAGCGGGTGGTCACCCTGGCCACGGCGACCAGCTCGCGCGGGTCGAGCGGGCGCCAGCCGTAGGAGGAGATCCAGCGCACCGGGCCGACGATCGTGGTGGCGAGGACGTACGCGAGCTCGTCGTTCGGGATGTCGTAGTGGCCGTGGATCCGGTTGAGCCGGCGCAGTGCGGCGTGCGAGCGCGGGGAGTCGATCCCCTCGAGCGGTCGCCTCCTCGCCGATCAGGATCGTGTCGTCGTAGCGCTTGGTGCCGTGGTCCTCGAACTCGCGGGTCCGGTCGAGCAGTGCGGCGATGGACGGGATGCCGTAGTCGCGCATGAAGGCGATGCCGGTGCCCTGGACGTAGTCCCAGGGGAACTCGTAGCGGGCCGTCAGCCGGAGGATCTCGTCGAAGTCGACCTCCGGGTCGAGCTCCTGGATCCGGCGGAGGTCGGCGTGGCGGCCGGGGGAGTGCACGACCTCAGGACACCCATTCCTTGACCTGGGCGACGGTCGCCGCCGGATCATCGGAGACGGGCGTGATGTTGAGGTCGGTGACACCAGCCTCCTTGAAGGCGGCGATCCGCTCCTTGACGTAGGACTCGGGCCCGACGAGGTTGGCGGCCTCGAGCCACTCGGCGGGGATGAGTGCCTCGGCCTCCTTCTTCTTGCCGGAGAGGTAGAGGTCCTGGATCTCCTCGGCCTCCTTCTCGTAGCCGTAGGCGCGTGCGACGTCGTTGTAGAAGTTCTTGCCCTTGGCGCCCATGCCGCCGACGTAGAGCGCGAAGATCGGCCGCGCGAAGTCGAGCAGGGCCTTGGTCTCCGGGCCCTCGCCGATCGCGACCATGCCGCCGGCCATCACCTGCAGGGGAGCCAGGCCCTCCTGCCGCTTGGCGTTGCCGGCGGCGAGGGCGTCGCCCCAGACGAGGTGCGCCTTCTCGGGGTGGAAGAGGTGGGGGATCCAGCCGTCCGCGATCTCGGCAGTCTGCTCGACGTTCTTCGGGCCGAGGGCAGCGATCCAGATCGGGATGGTGTCGCGCTCGGGCCGCGTCAGCAGCTTGAGCGGCTTGCCGAGCCCGGTGACGGCGCCGTCGTCCTTCGTGAGCGGGAGGTGGAACTCGCCGTCCGCGGTCAGCGGCTCGCGCTTGAGGCCGCGGCGGATGATCTCGACGACCTCCGCCGTCCGCGCCATCGGCCTGCGGTAGGGGACGCCGTGGAATCCCTCGATCACCTGCGGGCCGCTCACCCCGATGCCGAGGACGGCCCGTCCACCGCTCACGTTGTCGAGCCCGGCCGCGGTCTGCAGCAGTGCACCGGGCGTGCGCGAGTAGATGTTGAGGATCCCCGAGCCGATCTGGATGGTCTCGGTCTTCGCGGCGAGGTAGCCCATCAGCGTGGGCGAGTCGAAGCCGTACGCCTCCGCGACCCACACGCTGTCGAGCCCCGCCTGCTCGAGGGCGACCACCTGGTCGGCCGCGCTGCGGGGGTTGCCGTCGTACATGAGGAGGGTGGCGAGGCGCATGCAGCAATCGTGACAGTGGGACTGTCACGGTGCAAGGGTGGGGGCCTGGGCTCGGACCTCAGCTCGAGCGGTGTGTGACGGGGGTTCCCAGGCCGCCGAACCCCCCTCACACACCGCCACCGCCGCCGCCGATCAGAGGCGGATCAGCTGTTCCCGTGCCACGAGTCCCAGAGCGCGGCGTAGGACCCACCCGCCGCGACGAGCTCGTCGTGCGAGCCGAACTCCGAGATCACACCGTCCTCGACCACCGCGACCCGGTCGGCGTCGTGGGCGGAGAAGAGGCGGTGCGCGATCGCGATGACCGTACGTCCCTCCAGCACGGCGGCGAGCGAGCGCTCGAGGTGGCGGGCGGCGCGCGGGTCGATGAGCGAGGTGGCCTCGTCGAGCACGAGGGTGTGCGGGTCGGCGAGCACCAGGCGGGCGAGCGCGATCTGCTGGGCGTGGGCCGCGGTGACGCTGCGGCCGCCGGAGCCGATGACGGTGTCGAGCCCGGCGGGCAGCGAGGTCGACCCACTCGTGCGCGTCGACGGCTTCGAGGGCGCTCGTGCACGCCCTGGTCGGTCGCCGTCGGGCGCGCGAGGATGAGGTTCTCGCGGAGGGTGCCGACGAAGACGTGGTGCTCCTGGGTGACGAGCGCGACGTGGCCGCGCAGGTCGCCGAGCGGCAGCTCGACCAGGCCGACGTCGCCGACGGTGACGGTGCCGGTGCGCGGCGGGTGGATGCCGGCCAGCAACCGGCCCGAGCGTCGACTTGCCCGCGCCGGACGGGCCGACCATCGCGATCCGCTCGCCCACGCCGACGTCGAGGTCGACGCCGTGCAGCACGTCGCGGCCCTCGACGTAGGAGAACCGGACGTCCTCGGCGTCGAGCTTCTCCGAGGACGGCGTACGCCCGGAGACGGAACGGTCGTCGGGCACCTGGGCGACGCCGAGCAGCCGGGAGAGCGCAGGCGGCGCCGAGCTGGAGCTCGTCGAGGATGGAGACGATCCGGTCGACCGGGTCGATCAGCATCTGGACGTAGAGCGTCGCCGTCGTGACCTCGGCGAGCGAGACCTGGCCGCGCGTGTAGAGCCAGCCGCCGAAGAGCAGCGTGCCGACCACCGGCAGCAGGTAGCTCAGCTCCATGCTCGGGAAGAAGACGGTGCGCAGGTGCAGCGTGTACTTCTCCGCCTCGAACGACTTCGCGCAGTCGTCGTCGCACAGCTCGACGCGCTTCGCGCCGAGGCCGAGGGCCTCGACGGTGCGCGAGCCCTCGACGGTCTCGGAGAGCGTCGTGGTGATCTGCGAGTACGACGCGGTCTCGGCGAGGTAGCCGTCCTTGGCGCGGGCGAGGTACCACCGCAACCCGATCACCAGCGGCGGCAGCGCGAGCAGGCAGGGCAGCGCCACCCACCAGCCGACGCTGAGCGCGGCGGCGAAGGTGAGGACGGCGGAGACGACCGCGATCGTCCACTCGGGCAGCGCCCAGCGCACCGACCAGCCCAGCCGGTCGATGTCGGACCCGGTGCGGGTCAGCAGGTCGCCGGAGCCGGCCGCCTCGACGGTGCCGACCGGGCAGCGCGAGGGTGTTGGCGACGAAGTCCTCGCGCAGCTCGGCCAGCACCAGCTCGCCCATCACCTGCGAGCGGTAGCGGGCGAAGCGGGTCAGCACCGACTGCAGCACCAGGAAGACCGCGAGCCAGATGCACGATCTCGTCGACGTGGGAACGGGTGGTGCCCTCCTCGACCGCCTCGACGAGGCCGCCGAGCAGCCGGGGCGCGGCCAGGGCGGTGAGCGCGGCGAGCACGTGCAGGCCGAGCGCGGTCCACAGCAGGCGCGGGTGGCGGTGCGCGACCTGGCCGACGTAGCGGCGCACGGCCTTGCCGTCGGCGATCGGGAGCCGGGTCGTGACGCTCACAGGGCCGCCTCCACGTCACGTACGACGACCCGGCGGTAGGCCGCGACGTCGGCCAGCAGGTCGGCGTGGGTGCCGACGGCGACGACCCGCCCGTCGACCAGGAAGGCCACCTCGTCGACGGCGTCCAGCAGGAGCGGGCTCACCGTCGTGACGACGGTCGTGCGGCCGGCGCGGTGGGCCCGCAGGCGGGCCGCGATCCGCGCCTCGGTGTGGGCGTCGACGGCGCTGGTCGGCTCGACCAGCACGAGGATCTCCGGGTCGGCCGCGAGGGCGCGGGCCAGCACCAGGCGCTGGCGCTGGCCGCCGGAGAAGGAGCGGCCCTTCTCGGTGACGACGGAGTCGAGACCGTCGGGGAGCGCCTCGAGGATGTCCTCGGCCGACGCGGTGAAGAGGGCCTTCTCGACGTCGCCGTGGCCGCGCTCGTCGATCCGGTCGGCCAGCCGGCCCGGCGAAGAGGGCGGCGCCCGGTGTCGGACACCATGATCCGCTCGCGGACGTCGGCGTGGCGCAGCGAGGTGAGGGGTACGCCGCCG
This sequence comes from uncultured Actinomycetota bacterium, assembly GCA_963843815.1. Taxonomy (GTDB): domain Bacteria; phylum Actinomycetota; class Actinomycetes; order Propionibacteriales; family Nocardioidaceae; genus Nocardioides. Next base: position 964,999 of record CAWJLX010000010.1, read on the forward strand.
AGGACACGTCGTCGTCCTGCTCGGCCGCGCAGAGACCGAGGCGGTCGGCGAGCAGGGCGGAGTCGTCGGGCTGGTCGGAGACGATCGCGGTCAGCAGTCCGCGGCCGGACCCGCAGGCCCGAGCGCGCGTCGTACAGCTCGGAGTCCGGCGCCGGGGGAGGCAGCCGGGGAGGAGGGCTCGACGACGTCCGGCTCGAGCGCCATCACCCGGCACACGCGCGAGGCGGCGACCCGGCCGCGGATCAGCTTGTTGGCGAACTCGGTCGCGGTGCGCAGCGGCAGCATCAGGAACGCGGAGTAGCCGTAGAACGCGACGAGCTCACCGGCGCTGATCGCGCCGGTGACGGCCGAGCGGGCGCCCAGCCAGACCACGAGCACGACGAAGACGCCGGGCAGGAAGACCTGGAGCGCGTCGAGCACCGACTGCAGCTTGGCGACGTTGACCGCCGCCGTGCGGGTGGCCTGCGACTCGCGGCGGTAGCGGTCGAGGAAGACGCCCTCGCCGCCGATCCCGCGCAGCACCCGGAGGCCGCCGACGATGTCGGTGCCGGTGTTGGACAGGTCGGAGCGCATCTGCCGCTCGGTGGCGCTGCGGGCCTGGAGCGGCTTGAGGATCGGCCCCATCACCAGCAGCAGCAGCGGCACCCCGATGAGCACGACCAGTCCGAGCTGGACCGACGTGCTGAGCAGGATCACCGAGACGAGGAAGAACGAGACGATCGCGCCGGCGAAGCGGGCGGTCACGTCCATCACGTTGCCGATGTGGTCGAGGTCGGTCGTGCCGATCGCGATGACCTCACCGGTGCTCACCTTGCGCGGCAACGAGCCGCCCAGGCGTACGGACTGCCGGGTGGTGAGCTGCACGATCCGGTAGGACGCGGTCAGCCAGTTGGTCACGGCGAAGCGGTGGCGCATGATCCCGCTGACCGCCTGGAGCAGGCCGATCATGAGCATCACGCCGGCCCACAACAGCAGCTGCTGCTCGTCCTTGCCGGCCACGCCACGGTCGATGGCGCGCCCCAGCACGGCAGGCATCACTGCCTGGCTCGACATCCAGATGATCCCGAACGCCATGCCGCCGAGCAGCGTCGGCCGCTGCTGCATGGCGAGCCACCAGAGGAAGCGACCGGGTGTGCGATGGTCCGCGACCCCGGGATCAGGGACGGGAAGTGTTCGCACTGACCGATCCTAGGTTTCGGGACCGGTCGGCGACGAATCCTTTTCCGCAGACCCCCGGCCGCTCACCTGCCGAGGTCGGGCACCACCTCGGCGCCGGGCAGGTCCGCCAGCAGCCTCCCGGGCACCAGCAGCTTGGAGCGGCGGACGCCGCTGCCGACCACCACGACGGGCTCCTCGAGCAGCGCGTCGTGCACCAGGACCCGCCAGCCGGCCGGCAGCCCGAGCGGGGTGATCCCGCCGTACTCCATCCCGGTCTCGGCCACCGCCCGGTCCATCGGCAGGAACGACGCCTTGCGGACGTCGAGCATCTTGCGCACGAGGGTGTTCACGTCGGCGCGGGTGTCGGCGCGGACGACGCACGCGGCGATCCGCTCGTCCCCGGCGCGCGAGCCCGCGACGACGACGCAGTTGCCGCTGGCCGTCATCGGGATGCCGTACGCCTCGCTCATCGCCGCGGTGTCGGCCAGGTCGGGGTCGATGTCGACGACCGCGACCTCGGCGGCGCCCGGCCATGCGGCCAGGGCTCGGGCGACGGGGGCGGCCACCAGGTCGGGGTGCTCGGTGGCGGGCAGGGACGTCAGGGTCGGGAAGCTCGGGAGCGTCACGCGGTCATCATGCGCCATTCACCCGAGGACACCGCTCGGTCCCGTGGGCCGGGCAGCCTGCTCGCGTGACGGTGACCCGAGAGGCCCTGAGGACGACCTCGTCGTTGGTCGTCACGCCTGCCGTGGTTGCGCACCGCGGAGCGAGCGGTCACCGTCCGGAGCACACCCTCGGCGCCTACCGCGCCGCCATCCGGATGGGCGTGGACGACATCGAGCTCGACCTCGTCTCCACCCGGGACGGCGTCCTGGTCGCCCGCCACGACGCCGAGCTCAGCACGACGACCGACGTCGCGTCGCGTGCCGAGCTCGCCCACCTCCGCACGCACCCGCACCATCGACGGCGTCGCCCAGAGCGGATGGTTCGCCCAGGACCTCACCGTCGCCCAGCTCAAGACCCTCGCCGCTCGCGAGCGGATGCCCGGCACCCGCCCGGCCAACGCGCACTACGACGGCGCCGAGGGTGTGCCGACGCTGACCGAGGTGCTGGCGATGGTCGGCGCCGAGTCCGTGCGGCGCGGTCGCACCGTCGGGGTGATGCTCGAGCTCAAGCACGCCACCCACCACGACTCGATCGGGCTCCCGCTCGACGAGCCGCTGCTGCGCGACCTCGCTCGCCACGGCCTCGACCACCCGTGGGCGCGGGTGTCGCTCATGGCGTTCGAGACATCGATCCTGCGGCGCCTGGCCGGTCGCACGAGGCTCCCGATCATCCAGCTGGTCGACGCCGCGTCACGGCATCCGGCCGACCTCGTCGCGGCAGGTGATCCGCGCTCCTACGGCGACCTGGTCACTCCCGAGGGCCTGGCCTGGGTCGATGAGTACGCCGACGGCATCGGCCCCCACAAGTCGATGGTCCTGCCGCGCGACCGCGACGACGCCATCGCCGAGCCGTCCACCCTGGTCCGCGACGCCCACCGGCTCTGGCTCACCGTCCACGCCTGGACCGTGCGTGGGGAGAACCGCTTCCTGCCGAGCAACCTGCGCCACGGCAGCTCACCCGACGCCCTCGGCGACATGGCCGCCGAGGTGCGCGCCCTCCTCGCCGCCGGGGTCGACGGGGTGATCACCGACCACCCCGAGATGGCCCTCCGGGCCGCCCCGCGGGCGTACCCTTCGCGGGGTGAGTCCCGCCACTGACTCGTCATCGCCCCTGCTGGAGTGCATCCGCGCGTCGGTGATCGGCGACGACCAGGTCATGCAGGGTCCCTACGGACCCCGGCGGGTGACCTACGCCGACTACACCGCCTCGGGTCGCAGCCTCTCCTTCATCGAGGAGTTCATCCGCCACGAGGTGCTGCCGGCGTACGCCAACACCCACACCGAGGCGAGCGGCACCGGGCTGCAGACCACCCGCCTGCGCGAGGACGCGCGGCGCATCATCCGGGACGGGGTCGGCGGCGACGAGGAGACCGTCGTGGTCTTCTGCGGGTCCGGCAGCACCGCCGCGATCGACAAGATGATCGGCATCCTCGGCCTGCGCATCCCGGCCGGGCTCGACGACCAGTACGACCTCGCGGCGGCGATCCCCGCCGATCAGCGTCCGGTGGTGTTCATCGGCCCGTTCGAGCACCACTCCAACGAGATCCCGTGGCGCGAGACCATCGCCGACGTCGTGACGATCCACGAGGACGGCGACGGCCGCGTCTCGCTCGAGCACCTCGCCGAGGAGCTGGCCACCTACGCCGACCGCCCGCTCAAGATCGGCTCGTTCTCGGCTGCCTCCAACGTCACCGGCATCGTCACCGACACCGAGGGAGTGGCCGACCTCCTGCACCAGCACGGTGCGTTGAGCTTCTGGGACTTCGCCGCCTGCGCCCCCTACGTCGACATCGAGATGTACGGCCCCGGCGCCTCGGTCAAGGACGCCATCTTCATCTCGCCGCACAAGTTCATCGGTGGCCCCGGGACTCCCGGCGTGCTCGTCGTGCGGCGTGAGCTGATGACCAACCGGGTTCCGGTGGTGCCCGGCGGTGGCACCGTGATGTACGTCAACCCGACCGAGCACCGCTACCTCGACGACCCCGCACACCGCGAGGAGGGCGGCACCCCGGGCATCGTGGAGTCGATCCGGGCCGGACTGGTGTTCCAGCTCAAGCAGGCCGTGGGGGTGGAGACGATCCAGGCGCACGAGGAGGAGATGCTCGCTCGCGCCGTCGAGGCGTGGAGGGACGAGCCGACCCTGCAGATCCTCGGCAACCTGGACTCGCAGCGGCTCTCGATCGTCTCGTTCGTCGTGAAGGCTCCCGACGGCTCCTACCTCCACCACAACTACGTCGTCGCGCTGCTCAACGACCTCTTCGGCATCCAGACCCGCGGCGGCTGCTCGTGCGCCGGCCCCTACGGCCACCGGCTGCTCGGCATCGACCTCGCCACCAGCCACCAGTTCGAGTCCCAGATCGCGACCGGGTGCGAAGGCATCAAGCCCGGCTGGGTGCGGGTCAACTTCAACTACTTCGTCGACGAGGAGGTCTTCACCTATGTCGTGGAGGCCGTACGACTCGTGGCCCGCGAGGGCTGGCGGCTGCTGGGCGACTACCGCTTCGACCCGCTGACGGGCCTGTGGCACCACCGCACCGGCCCTGTCGAGCCGCCGCTGCGGCTGAGCGATGTGTCGTACGCCCCCGACGGCACGATGACGTGGGACTCGCACACGACGACGGCCCCCGTCTCGGTGCTCAGGGAGCACCTCGACGAGGGCCGCGCGATCATGGCTGCTGCGTCTCCTCCGGACTGGTCGGACGACGCCCACCTGGGTGCCGACTTCGACGAGCTCCGCTGGTTCGCGTTGCCCGCCTGCTCACTTGCGTGAGGGCCACACTGTCGCCGCAAGACCCGCGGCGCCCGCGGCCAGCCACGGGACCGGCAGCAGCCAGCGCAGCTCGCCCGTGGCCACCACGTCACCCTGGACCAGCGCCCACACCAGCACGATGCCGGCGAAAGCGACGCCCATCACGAGCTGGGTGATGTTGACCGGGTGTCGGCCCGAGGGCTTCTCCGGTGCGTCGAGTGGGCCGTTCATCGGCTCGTCGCCGTAGACGTCCGTGTCGTAGCTGTTGTCGCTCATGCCTTCGCTCATTTCTGGTGCTCCTCAGGACGCTTCGCGGACGATGATCTCGCCCACGAGCAGGTCGATGGTGATGGCCATTTCGGGGACCCCGTCGCCACCGTCGAGGACGTGGTCGACGTTCACGTCGATGCCCTCCTGGCGTCGGTCGAAGACCCGGCTGTCCCCGGCGGCGAGCTGGGTCTCGACGGTGACGTCCATGTCGTCCGGGACGATCACCTCGACCTGACCGGCGCCACCGTCGATGGCGATGTCACGGCCGTCGAGGGCATCGACGTCGACGACGTCGGACAGGTCGAGCACGAGCTTGCCGCCGCGCAGGTCGTAGGTGTCCCTGACCTCCGCGGCACTCGTCGGTGCATAGTTGAGCCGCTCCTCGGGAAGGTTGCTCCCGAAGGTGGCCGCCGCGGTCGCCAGCGCTGCGACGACGCCCAGGGCGATCAGGCCTCCGGCGCGGCCCCAGAACGATCCGAGGAGCAGCATGGTCGCGGTGATGCCCAGCGCCAGCGCCGGGTACGCGCTGCCGGCGATCGACGCACCCGCCAGGTCGACGACGCCGAGCACGCCCTCGCCAAGCGCGATCAGGGCGAGCGTGAAGAAGAAGAGGATCGGGCCGCGACGCCGCGGGCTGCGCGGTGTGCGTGGGCCGTACGGCTCCCGGCCGTAGGGCGTCGAAGCCGGCCGGTCGGTCGTCGCCCCGCCCTCCGTCGCGTACGACACCTGGCTGGCGGCGGACGCGTCGGCGGACCCGGACTGCTCGTAGCCGTAGCCGTAGCCGTGGTCGGGGCGCCTGCCGGACGATGACCTGTCCTTGCGCCGGAGGAACCAGACGACGATCAGGGCGAGGATCGCCAGCGGCCACGGGAACCAGAAGGCGCCCGCCCAGTCGCCGACCGCGACGAGCAGCGCGAGCACCCCGACCGCGGCGATGCCGAGCGAGCGGCTGCGCTGGTCGAGCCCGAGGGGCTCGTCGTTCGTGCCCTCCTCGGGGAGGAGGATCCACAGCCCGATGTACGCCAGCAGCCCGGCGCCACCGAAGAAGATCGCCACCACCAGCGCGACCCGCACGATGATCGGGTCGATGTCGAGATGGCGGGCGATGCCGCCGGAGACCCCGGCGATGCGCCGGTCGGTGACGCTGCGGCGCAGTCGGCCGAGGTCCTTCATCTGGTCCGGGCTGACGCGCGGGCCGGAGGTGGGTGGGGCGTCGCCGGTGGGCGACTCGGGGTGCTCGGAGGTGGGGCTGGCGTTGTCCATGGCTCAACTCTCGTCGGACGGGACGGCTCGCACCATCGGGGACAGCCCTGATTCGTGACGCGTCAGCCGCGTGTGGACTCAGGGTCGACTCGGGGTCGGTCCTCATGGTGACCCACGTGCCTGCCTGCGACGATGGAGGCACGATGACGCACACACAACCGCCTCGCGCCGGCCAGCCGCGCCGCGCCTACCGCGACGGCTCCGCGCCCATCGCGGGCGGGGTCGCGGCCGGGCTGTCCGCCCATCTGGGAGTGCCGGTGCTGTGGGTGCGCGGATTCTTCGTCGCGACCGCCTTCCTCGGTGGGTTCGGGCTCATGCTCTACGCCGGGCTGTGGGTCTTCCTGCCCGTCGACCAGCACTTCGAGGTCAGCACCCCCGGTCTCGAGAGCGCCACCCGCACCGGCAAGCGCCCGGGCCGCCGGTCGCGACTGCGCGACGCCGGTCCGGCGATCGCGCTGGGCGCCCTGTTCTTCGGCGTCGTCCTCGGCTTCGAGGGCATCTTCGGTCAGGGGGTGCTCTTCTGGCCGGTCGTCCTCGGCGTCGCCGGCATCGCCCTGCTGTGGCGGCAGGCCGACGAGGCGCAACGCGAGCGCTGGATCGATTCCTCCGGTCGGATCGACCCGTTCCGAGCCGTCTTCGGCAACGGCGGCTGGGCGGCGTACGGCCGCATCGCGGCAGGTCTCGGCCTGATAGTCGCCGCCCTGATCGTCTTCGCGGTGGCGGCCGGGCAGGCGACGTTCGCGGTGCCGGTGCTCGTGGCCGGGCTCCTCGGGCTCCTCGGCCTGGCGATCGTGGTCGGGCCGTGGGCGGTGCGGCTGATCGACGACCTCGGCGCCGAACGGGCCGAGCGGGTCCGCACGCAGGAGCGGGCCGACATGGCCGCCCACCTCCACGACTCGGTGCTCCAGACCCTCGCCCTGATCCAGCGCAACTCCCAGGACGCCACCACCGTCGCCCGGTTGGCCCGCTCCCAGGAGCGCGACCTGCGCCGGTGGCTCTTCGAGGCCCAGACCACGGATGCGACCACGCTGGCCGGTGCGCTCAAGAAGATGGCAGCCGAGGTCGAGTCGCAGCACGCGGTCGTCGTCGATGTCGTCACCGTGGGTGACTGTCCGCTCGACGAGGAGCTGCGCCCCCTTGTCCACGCTGCACGGGAGGCGGTGGTCAACGTCGCCAAGCACGCCGGCACCGAGCGCGCCGATGTCTACGCGGAGACCTCGCCCGGCGCGGTGGACGTCTTCGTCCGCGACCGGGGCGCGGGCTTCGAGATCACCGCGGTCGCCGCCGACCGTCAGGGCGTGCGCACCAGCATCGTGGACAGGATGGCCAGGCACGGCGGTCGCGCGGACGTACGCTCGGCTCCCGGCGAGGGCACCGAGGTCCGCCTGCACATGCCCCGAAGCCATCCCAGACCGCACGACGAGGAGAACCGATGAGCCAGCCCACCACCCCGGACCGGGGGCCAGTGCGCGTCGTCCTGGTGGACGACCACGCGATGTTCCGCGCCGGGGTCCGTGCCGAGCTGGCGGCGAGCGGCGCCGGACTGGTCGAGGTGGTCGGCGAGGCTGCCGACGCCGACGCAGCGATCGCCGTCGTCCGCGACCTCCAGCCGCAGGTGGTGCTGCTCGACGTGCACCTGCCCGGCGGCGGCGGCGTGGAGGTGATGCGCCGCCAGCCCTCGCCCGACACCCTCTACCTGGCGCTGTCGGTCTCCGACGCGGCCGAGGACGTCATCGGCACCATCCGCGGCGGCGCCCGCGGCTACGTCACCAAGACCATCACCGGCCCCGAGCTCGTCGACGCGATCACCCGGGTGTCCGGGGGAGACGCGGTCTTCTCCCCGCGCCTGGCCGGATTCGTGCTCGACGCGTTCGCCGGCTCGATCGACGTCGCGGCGGTCGACGAGGACCTCGACCGGCTGACCGAGCGCGAGCGCGAGGTGATGCGCCTGATCGCCCGCGGCTACGCCTACAAGGAGGTCGCCAGGGAGCTCTTCATCTCGGTCAAGACGGTGGAGACCCACATGTCGTCGGTGCTGCGCAAGCTCCAGCTCTCGAGTCGTCACGAGCTGACGAAGTGGGCGTCCGACCGCCGGCTGCTGTAGGAGGCCACGCCACCCCGTCTGCCCTCGACGAAGCCTGACTCGCTGCTCGCTAGGGTGTGCCGCATGGAGACCCTGCGGCTGGTGCTGCTGTTCGTCCACGTCCTCGGCTACGCCGCCCTGCTCGGCGGCCTGCTCGTGCAGGTGCGCGAGGAGACCAAGGTCGTCAACCCGCTGATGCGCGACGGCATCGGCACGGCGTTCGTGGCTGGCCTGCTGCTGGTCGGGGTGCTCGAGAGCCTGGGCACCCCCGACCACGCGAAGATCGGCGTGAAGTTCGCCGTCGGCCTGGTCATCCTGGTGCTGGTGATGGTCAACATCCGCAAGCCGAGCATCCCGCAGGGCCTCTACTTCGGCCTGCTGGCGCTCACGGTCGCCAACATCGCGGTGGCCGTGTTCTGGTCGCCCGTCCACGCCTGATCGCCCCCGGATCCACAGGCCCGGGCTGGACGCCCGGTTGTCACCGACCCCGCATAGGGTTGCGGTGCCATGAGTCCCACTGATGCCTCCGCCCGAGCGCGGAGCGACCACCCGCTGCTGGACGGTCTCAACGAGCCCCAACGGGAGGCTGTCACGCACGCCGGAGCCCCGCTGCTGGTGGTGGCCGGCGCGGGGTCGGGGAAGACGCGCGTGCTCACGCGCCGGATCGCGTGGCTGATCTCGGAGCGCAAGGCGCACCCCGGCTCGATCCTGGCCATCACGTTCACCAACAAGGCCGCGGCCGAGATGCGCGAGCGCGTCGAGGACCTGGTCGGCAAGCGGGCCCGGATCATGTGGGTCTCGACCTTCCACTCCTCCTGCGTGCGCATCCTGCGCAAGGAGATCGACCGGGTCGGTTTCAAGTCCGCCTTCTCCATCTACGACGCCGCCGACTCCAAGCGGCTGATGACCCTCGTGCTGCGTGACCTCGAGCTCGACCCCAAGCGCTACCAGCCCAATGCGGTGCTGAACTGGGTCTCGGACCAGAAGAACGAGCTGCGCGACGCCGAGGACGCCGCCAAGGAGGCGCGCAACGGCTTCGAGGAGGCCTACGCCTCGGCCTACACCCACTACCAGCGCCGCCTGCGCGCCGCCAACGCGCTCGACTTCGACGACCTGATCATGACCACGGTCCACCTGCTGCAGGCGTTCCCCGACGTGCGTGAGAACTACCGCCGCCGGTTCCGGCACGTGCTCGTCGACGAGTACCAGGACACCAACCATGCGCAGTACAGCCTGATCCAGCAGCTGTGCGGCACCTCCCTGGAGGAGGCGACGCCCCTCGGGGAGCAGGGCCAGTCGGTCGAGGCGAGCGAGCTGATGGTCGTCGGTGATGCCGACCAGTCGATCTACGCCTTCCGCGGCGCCGACATCCGCAACATTCTCGACTTCGAGCAGGACTTCCCCGACGCGAGGACGATCCTCCTGGAGCAGAACTACCGCTCCACGCAGACGATCCTCACCGCCGCCAACTCCGTCATCGGCAACAACCGCGGGCGCAAGGCCAAGCGGCTGTGGACCGACGCCGGGGCAGGCGAGCGGATCGTCGGCTACGTCTCCGACGACGAGCACGACGAGGCCCGGTTCGTCAGCCAGGAGATCGACCGCCTCGTCGACGAGAACAGCATCCGGCCGGCCGACGTCGCGGTGTTCTACCGCACCAACGCGCAGTCCCGCGTCTTCGAGGAGGTGTTCATCCGCACCGGCCAGCCCTACAAGGTCGTCGGGGGCGTGCGCTTCTACGAGCGCAAGGAGGTCCGCGACGCGCTCGCCTACCTGCGGATGCTGGTCAACACCGACGACGAGATCTCCCTGCGCCGGGTGCTCAACACCCCGAAGCGGGGCATCGGCGAGCGCGCCGAGGCCTGCATCGCTGCCCTGGCCGAGCGGGACCGGATCACCTTCTGGGAGTCACTGACCCGCGCCGCGGAGGCACCCGGCCTGGCGACCCGCAGCCTGAAGAACATCGAGGCCTTCGTGGCGATGGTGCAGGAGCTCCAGTCGATGGTCGCGGCCGACGAGCGGCCCGACGTCATCCTGGAGTCGGTGCTGGAACGCTCCGGCTACCTCGGCGAGCTCGAGGCCAGCGAGGACCCGCAGGACGGCACGCGTGCGGAGAACCTGGCCGAGCTCGTGGCCGTGGCGCGCGAGTTCGCCGAGGACCCGCAACCCGGTCCCAGCGCCGACCCCGCGGAGGTCGAGGCGGGCACCGTCGCGGTCGGGCTCGGAGACTTCCTCGAGCGGGTGGCCCTGGTCGCCGACGCCGACCAGATCCCCGACGCGCCTGACGGCGACGACTCCGGCGTAGTCACCCTCATGACCCTCCACACCGCCAAGGGCCTGGAGTTCCCGGTCGTCTTCCTGACCGGACTGGAGGACGGCGTCTTCCCTCACCAGCGCTCACTGGGCGACCAGACCGAGCTGGAGGAGGAGCGTCGGCTCGCCTACGTCGGGCTCACCCGGGCCGAGCAGCGCCTCTACATCTCCCGCGCGCTGGTCCGGTCCGCCTGGGGGGCGCCGAGCCACAACCCCGCCAGCCGGTTCCTCGACGAGCTCCCGGTCGACCTCGTCGACTGGCGTCGTACGGCCGCGGAGCAGACGCGCTGGGGTCGCACCGACCTGAGCGGGGGCTCCGCCCGCCTCGGCACCCCCACCGATGCCGGGCGGCGCAACTTCTCCTCGGCCGCGATGCGGGCCGACGTCGCTGCCAAGGCCAAGCCGGCGCGTGAGATCCCGAGCCTGGCGCCGGGCGACCGGGTCGTCCACGACTCGTTCGGCATGGGCACCGTCGTGGCCGTCGACGGGGTCGCGGAGAAGTCGGTGGCGTCGATCGACTTCGGCTCCGACGGCGTCAAGCGCCTGCTGCTGCGCTACGCGCCGGTGGAGAAGCTGTAGCCGAGCGGTGCGTGAGGGGGACTCCGGGCGCAGGGGATCCCCCCAGGTCACCGGTGCCCGCCGAGTCGGCGTAGGACATGCTGGCGGGCGGTGCGTCAGGGGGATTCGGTCGCCCCGAAACCCACCTCAGACACCGCTCCGGGTCGAGCTCGGATCCGGGAGCGTGGCTCGATCAGGGAGTGATCAGGGGACGATCCCGTGCTCCACGAAGGCGCCGAACGGGTCGACCGGGCCGCCGCCACCGGGACGCACCTCCAGGTGCAGGTGGGATCCGGTCACGTTGCCCGTCGCGCCGACCGTGCCGATGACCTCGCCGCCGTTGACGCGGTCGCCGACCGAGACGTAGATCGAGGTCTGGTGGCAGAACCAGATCTCGGTGCCGTCGTCGAGCGTCACCACCGTCTTGTTGCCGTAGGCGCCGTCATAGCCGGTCGACGTGACGGTGCCGTTGGCGATCGCCAGGATCGGGTCACCGGAGTTGCCGTTGAAGTCCAGGCCGGTGTGGTAGTTCGCCCAGAGCCCGTACTCGCCGTAGGTGGCGGTGATCTGGTAGTTGGCGAGGGGGAGAACCCACTTGTTCTCCTCGATCTTGGCTGCCTGCTCCTCCGCCTCCCGGCGCATCTCGTCGAGCTTGGCCGCGCGCGCAGCCATCTGCTTCTTGGCGAGGGCGGCCAGGGCGGGGTCGGTCTCCTCGACGTCGGAACCGCGGGTGTAGTCACGGCTCACGACGGCGCCGCGGCGCGAGAGCGCCTGCCGGGCGGCCGAGCCCACGGACTGTGAGGCCTCGAGCGAGGAGCCGGAGCTCATGGCGGTCACGTCCGCTCCGGACGCGGTGACGGCGCCGCCGGCGGAGATGGCGAGCACGGCAACACCCGCGACGAGGGGCAGGGAGGGCAGGCTGCGGACCACGGAGCGGCGAGGCGGCGTGGAGGCACGTCGCTTGCCGGTCACAGGTGAGGCCGGGGCCGAGGTGCGTCGCTTGGTAGCGCGCTCCGCTCGGTGGTTGCCCATAGGGTGAATTACCAATCTGCCGGGTTAGGGGGGTGGTCGGCAAGACCGCGCACGACTGTAACGGAAAGATCACGGGATAGTGCAACCCGCGACCATTTTCTTTACCTCACCCCGCTGGGTGGTCGATATCCGGACGCCGTACGCCGCTCAGCCGCGCGCGGCCCGGTAGCGCTCGAGCGCCTCGCGTCGTTCGTCGGCGTGGTCGACGATGCGCAACGGGTAGTCGTGCTCGTAGCCCACGTCCGACGTCCAGGGCTCGTGGGCCGTGGCGCCGGCGAGGTGGTCCAGCTCGGGGACCCAGCGACGTACGTAGTCACCCTGCGGGTCGAACCTCTTGCCCTGGGTGATCGGGTTGAAGACCCGGAAGTAGGGGGAGGCGTCCGTGCCGGTGCCGGCCACCCACTGCCAGCCGTGGTTGTTGGAGGCGACGTCGCCGTCGATGAGCAGGTCGAGGAAGTGCCGTGCGCCGACCGGCCACCACACGTGCAGGTCCTTGGTCAGGAAGGACGCGGTGATCATCCGGACCCGGTTGTGCATCCAGCCCGTCTGCAGCAGCTGGCGCATCCCTGCGTCCACGATCGGGTAGCCGGTGGTGCCGGTGCGCCACGCCTCGATCGCATCCTCGGGGTCGTCGTACGTCATCTTCGCCAACGACGGCTTGAGGTCCTCCCAGGCCGACGCCGGGGTGTGCCACAGCACGTCGGCGTAGAACTCGCGCCAGGCCAGCTCGTTGGCGTACGTCGAGCCGATGTCGATGTCGGCCAGCAGGGAACGGGGGTGGAGCACGCCGAGGTGGAGGTAGGGGGAGAGCCGCGAGGTGCCGTCGTGGTCCGGGCGGTCGCGCTCACGCTGGTAGTCGTCGAGCCCGTTGCGCCGGAAGTCGTGCCAGCGACGCCACGCGGCGTCCTCGCCGGCGCCCGGCAGGTCGAACGGAGCCTCGGCGACCGCCTCCTCCAGCATGGCGAGGACACGTGCGTGCGAGTCCGCGGGCTCGAGGTCGGGGGAGCGGGGGGTGCGGGCCGGCTCCGCCCAGCCGTGCTCGCGCCAGGCGCGGGCGAAGGCGGTGAAGACCTGGTAGGGGTCGCCGCTTCCGTTGCGCACGAGTCCGGGTCCCACGGCGTACGGCGACCCGGTGGCGACCAGCTCCACCCGGCCTCCGACGGCGTCGTCGCGGCGCCGTCCGTAGGGGGTGGTCTCCGCCGACACGTGGACGCGGCGGCTGCCGGCCACGCGGGGCACGACCTCCGCCGGGTCGCCGAGGTGGACGGTGAGGGGGATCCGCTCGGCGAGGGCGAGCACGTTGGCCGCGAGCCAAGCCCGACGGGCCGCGCCGGCGCCCGCCCAGATCACGGGATCGACCACGAACAGGGCCGTGACCGAGCCCTCGTCGAGCGCGGCCAGGAGCGCGGGGTTGTCCCGCACCCGCAGGTCGCGGCGGAACCACATCACCGCCGAGGTCGAGGAGGACATGCCCGACAACGTAGCCGGGGGTGACCAGCACCACGGTGGCCCGAACTCGTGCGAGACCAGCGACAGGTCTAGTGTGCCGAGAGGAAATCCCGCGCACTGTTGCAGACGAAAAGGACTGGGTACGTCGTGGATCTGATGGAGTTTCAGGCGAAGGAGCTCTTCGCCAAGCATGGAGTGGCAGGAGCCCTCGGCAAGACCGTGGAGACCCCGGAGGACGCTCGCGCGGCCGCCGAGGAGATCGGTGGCGTCGTGGTCGTGAAGGCGCAGGTCAAGGCCGGTGGCCGAGGCAAGGCCGGCGGTGTGAAGGTCGCGAAGACGCCGGACGAGGCCGAGGAGGCCGCTCGCGCGATCCTCGACCTCGAGATCAAGGGTCTCCCGGTCAACCGGGTCCTCGTGGTCCCGGGCGCCTCGATCGAGGAGGAGTACTACTTCTCCTTCCTGCTCGACCGGTCCAACCGCTCCTACCTCTGCATCGCCAGCGTCGAGGGTGGTGTGGAGATCGAGGAGGTCGCCAGGACCAATCCCGACGCCGTCAAGAAGATCGCGATCGACCCCGGTGCCGGTGTCGACGAGGCGAAGGCGACCGAGATCGTCGAGGAGGTCGGCTTCCCCGCCGAGCTGCGCGACCAGGCGATCACGATGGTCCAGCAGCTGTGGAACGTCTTCATCGAGGAGGACGCCACCCTGGTCGAGGTCAACCCGCTCGCGCGCCTCACCGGCGACAAGCTCGAGGCGCTCGACGGCAAGGTCTCGCTGGACGAGAACGCTGAGTTCCGCCACCCCGACCACGCCGCCTTCGAGATCCGCGAGGAGGCCGACCCGCTCGAGGCGAAGGCCAAGGACAAGGGCCTCAACTACGTCAAGCTCGACGGTGCCGTGGGCATCATCGGCAACGGCGCGGGCCTCGTCATGTCGACCCTCGACGTGGTCGCGTACGCCGGCGAGAAGCACGGCGGCGTCACGCCTGCCAACTTCCTCGACATCGGCGGCGGCGCCAACGCCCAGGTGATGGCCGACGGTCTCGACGTGATCCTCAACGACTCGCAGGTCAGGAGCGTCTTCGTCAACGTCTTCGGCGGCATCACCGCGTGCGACGAGGTCGCCAAGGGCATCGTGGGTGCTCTGGAGATCCTGGGCGACAAGGAGAGCAAGCCGCTCGTCGTCCGCCTCGACGGCAACAACGTCGAGGAGGGCCGCCGCATCCTCACCGAGGCCAACCACCCGCTGGTCACCCTCGTCGACACCATGGACGGCGCGGCCGACAAGGCCGCCGAGCTGGCCAACACGACCACGCCCAGCGCCTGAGGACGGAGAGAACCCCATGAGCATCTTCTTGAACAAGGACTCCAAGATCATCGTCCAGGGCATGACCGGCGGGATGGGTGCCAAGCACACCACCCTCATGGTCGAGTCCGGCGCCAACATCGTGGGCGGCGTCAACGCCCGCAAGGCCGGCACCTCGGTGGAGCTGGGCGGCAAGGACCTGCCGGTCTTCGGCACCGTCGAGGAGGCGATGAAGGAGACCGGCGCCAACGTGTCGGTCGCGTTCGTGCCGCCGGCGTTCACCAAGGACGCAGCCATCGAGGCCATCGACGCCGAGATCCCGCTCCTCGTGGTGATCACCGAGGGTGTGCCGGTCCAGGACTCGGCCGAGGTCGTGGCCTACCTCGAGGGCAAGTCCACCCGGATGATCGGGCCCAACTGCCCCGGCATCATCACGCCGGAGGAGTCGCTGGCGGGCATCACGCCGCACACGATCGCGGGCAAGGGCCCGGTCGGTCTCGTGTCGAAGTCGGGCACCCTGACCTACCAGATGATGTACGAGCTGAAGGACTTCGGCTTCACGACCGCCATCGGCATCGGCGGCGACCCGATCATCGGCACCACCCACATCGATGCTCTCGAGGCCTTCGAGAACGACCCGGAGACCAAGGCGATCGTGATGATCGGCGAGATCGGTGGCGACGCCGAGGAGCGCGCGGCGGCGTACATCAAGGACCATGTCACCAAGCCCGTCGTCGGCTACGTCGCGGGCTTCACTGCCCCGGAGGGCAAGACCATGGGTCACGCCGGAGCGATCGTCTCCGGTTCCTCGGGCACCGCCCAGGCCAAGAAGGAGGCCCTCGAGGCCGCCGGGGTCAAGGTCGGCAAGACGCCGTCCGAGACCGCTGCCCTCATGCGGGAGATCCTGCAGGGCCTCTAACCCGCACCACACGAGGCCAAGGCCTCGACCAGCTCATTCCAGACGGCCTCGCAGGTCCACCTGCGGGGCCGTCTGGCGTTCCGGACGACCCGGACGACGGGCCTCCCAGAGCACGCGCCAGACGACGTGCGCCCCGAGGAGACGGACCGGTGCCACCGCGGAGATGCGGCGTGGCGAAGGCAGCGTCGGGCAGGCCGAGCTGGCCAGCGTCGAAGGAATGGACATGACTAACACCCCGTATTCGTGAACACGCACATCGCCGGAACGATCTTCCCCGTGGTCCCCGTGACCTGATCAGCCTGCTCGTCCAGCGACGCGAGCGAGCCCTCACCGTAGGTGCTGACCATGAGGCGGGCCGACCCGACCCGCGTGGCCTGGAAGACCGAGCTGCCGAGGCCGTCCGAGTAGGTCAGGCCCATCGTGACGGTGTCGTGGCCGGTGTCGCGCTCGAGCTCGGTCCACACCTGGTTGCCCGCGCTGCTGCAGTCGCGGGCGGCCCGGCGGATCGCTGCCATGGCGTTGTCGGCCGCCTCCGCATCTGCGTGCACGACCAGCTCGCGACCGTCGAAGTGCTCCGGACCCAGGGCACCGGTGACCAGGCGCTGGGTGCCCCCGGCCGGGTCGCCGAGCGGCCACACCACCCGGCCGCACATCTCGACGTCGCCCATTCCCTCCGCATCGGCGGAGGGGGGTGTGACCTCGTGGTCGCCGCCGTCCTCGGGGAGTCCCACGTCCAGCGGGAAGTCGTCAGGGATCTCGGTGGCCGCGGGCTCGGGGTCGGGCTGGGTGTCGGGGTCGTCGGAGGGAGGCGGGGGCGTCTCGGTGGTGGTCGTGGTGTCCGCCGCCGACGGTGCGTCGTCCGACGGCTGGCTGCCGCAGCCGGCCAGCGCCAGCGTGCAGGTCAGGGCGACGGTCAGGAGCCGCGTGCGGTGCCTCATGACAGGTAAGACCACGCGGAGCCCCAAAAGGTTGCGTCAGCTCCGCGCGCGCAGTGTCGCGAGTCGTTCGAGCACCCGTCGCGAGAGGGTGACGAAGTCGCCGCGGCTCATCGTCATGTTGCGGTCCGGCGCGAAGCCGAGCTGGGAGACCGCGGTGCCGTTGCGCGCGATCGCCATGAGGAACGGGAAGGACTGGCGGTCGTTGAGCTCGATGGAGAGCGCCCACACGCTCAGGTCCGTCGACTTCGACGACGAGTTGGCCAGCTGGGTCACGCTGGTGCCGAGGTTGGCCTGACCGCACTTGCGGATCCGGGTCCGGACCTGGGCCACGAACGTGCGGGCCGCCCCCGCCTTCATCGCCCCCACGGTCTGCGTGAGACCGAGCTGCGAGGCGTTGGGGGTCTCGGGGAACAGGAAGGTCCGGGTCAGGGCCCGCCGGATCCCCTTGCCCGCGAACGTGGTCCGGTCGCAGCGCGTCGAGGCGTAGTTGTTCCGGGCCTTCTCGGGGTCGGTGCCGACCCACGGTCCGCGAACAGCCGCGACCGGGGGGAGGTCGACGACCGACAGCAGCCCCGGCGACAGGCCGATGTCGAGCGGAGGGGTCGTACGACCTCGGGCACGTCCGGCACACGTCGCCGCACCATCGGCCCCGCAGAGACCGTTGACCGCGGCCGCGAGCCCCGTGAGGACCGCCTTGTCGCTGACGGCTCTGCCCTGGCTGCGGACCACGTTGGTCACCACGAGGCTGCCAGTGCGGGCCATGCCGACGCTGATCGTGGTCGGCTTGCGGCCCCACGTCCGCAGCCGGAACGCGCGGGCCTCGTCGCCCACGCGCTTCACGGTGCGCGTGGAGAGCAGCTGGGTGCGGGGGTCGGTGCAGCCGGCGAACCACATCGAGGCGGTCTCGAAGCTCTGCTCGGCCTGCTCGGCGTCCTGTGACATCTCGACGATCTGGACGGCCGTCGACTGCACCTGCGTCACCCGGCGCTTGCGGGTGCGCTTCTTGTCACCCTTGCCGACCACCCGGGTGACCGAGCGCGTGGTGGAGCCCTCCCAGGTGCGGGCCAGTGCGGTGACGCCGTCGGGGTCGGAGAAGCGCTCGCGCTGGCACGGCGCGAGCAGGCCGTCGCCGGCGAGGTTGTCGGTGGTCGCGGTCTCGGCCCAGTCCAGGCCCGACCCGAAGCGGGGCATCTGGGCGGGGGAGAGCAGCGCCGACTCGTTGATCATCTCCGCGCCCGTGGTCGCCTCGGGGGCGTGCACGGTGACACCCGGTGACGCCTTCTCCTCGCGCAGGCTGGTGGCCTCGGCGCCCGAGCCCGTCGCCACCAGCGAGCCGGAGACCACGAGTGCTGCGGTCGCCACTCCGGCGCCGATCACCGTGTGCGTACGCCGCCGGGCAGCGCCGGCTCGTCGGATCACGGTCACGCGGGGCCAGCGGACCGACTCCAGGGGCTCAGCGAGGTCGCCAAGCAGTCGGCGGATCTCGGTCGTGGGGGCATCGCGGTGGAGGGCGAACTGCGACGTGGCGATCTGCAGCTCACGCTCGGCGTCGGAGCGGGGCAGGCCCACCATGCGGCCGATGTCGGTCAGGGTGAGCGAGGAGAGCGCGTTGAGAACGAGCAGCTCCCGCTGCCGGGCGGTGAGCTTGGACAGGGCGTCCAGCGTGGACCGGGCCCCGGGGTCCAGCGACTTGTCCCGGTGCCAGATGCGGGCGGTGTGTCGCCGGCGGGCCCGGCGGAAGGCGAGGGGGCGGACATAGCCGTCCCGGTCGTCGAGGGGCCCGACCTTGCGCCAGTGGTGCCAGGCGACCACGAAGGCGTCCCGCACGGCGGCCCGGGCGGCCGGTGCGTCACCGGTCAGGGCATAGGCCTCGTGCAGGAGGCGTGCGCGTGTCTCGACGTAGTAGGCGTCGAAGGATTCCGGACTCCTCATGAGGCACTCCACGGTACGGGAGTGGCACACACGACGCACATCCACTGCCAGCCGGGACCGGGCGGCGTGGGAGCGCGATCCGCATGGCGGGGCGGGTGATGATGGCTCGGCCATGACGTCGCTCCTCACCCGTCCCGACAGCGCGCGGGCCGCCGCTGCCCGTCCCCGTCCGCTGGTGCTGATCGCGACGCTCGGAGGCGCTCTCGCGGCGCTGGGACCCCTCGTCGTGCTGCTGGCCGTGGGCGTGATCGGCTGGTTCGTCACCGACGCCGGCGTCCACGGTGCCCCGCGTGACGGCATGCGGATGGGGGCGCTCGCGTGGCTCGCGGGTCACGGATCGGGCCTCACCGTGCTCGGTGCCCGGATCACGATCGTGCCGCTGGGGATCACGGCGATCTCCGTGTGGTCGATGTGGCGGTTGGGCCACCGCGTCGGCGACGCGGTCTCGGGCCACGGCCCGGACGCGGACCGGATCTCCGACGGCGAGCGCGACCTCACCGTGCCCACCGCGATCATGACGTTCTTCGCCGGCTACGCCGTGGTGGCCGTCGTGGTGGCCACCCTCGCCGCCGGGTCCACCGCCGACCCCTCCGTCCCCCGTGTCCTGGCCTGGACGGTCGCGATGACGGCACTTGTCGCCGCCCCCGCGATCGCGGTCGGGTCGGGTCGCGCCGCCATCTGGGCAGCCTTCCTGCCCGCGACCGTGCGAGCAGGCGCCGCGGTGGCGGGCGCCGTGCTCAGCACCCTCCTCCTGGCCTCCATGCTGGTGTTCCTGGTGGCGCTGGCGGTCTCCTTCGGTGACGCGGCGACGCTGACCTCCCAGCTGCACCCGAGCCCCTCCGAGGCCGGTCTGTACGCCCTCGTCAACGCCGCGTTCGTGCCCAACGCAGCCGTGTTCGCCGGCTCGTACCTGCTCGGCCCCGGGTTCGCGGTCGGGGGAGCCACCCTCGTCTCACCGGGCGCCGTGGTGCTCGGTCCGCTGCCGGTCGTGCCGCTGCTGGCTGCACTGCCCGGTGTGGGCGCGTCCGCCGGTTGGGTCGGCGCCCTGATGCTGCTGCCGCCGTTCGCGGCTGCTGTGGCGGCGTTCCGGAGCCTGCGCGACCGACCGCTCGGTTGGGACCGGGTCGCCCTGGCCGGCTGTGGCGGCGGCCTCGTGGCCGGCGTCGGGTTCGCCGTCCTGGCCGCGCTGTCGGGCGGGGCCGCGGGCCCGGGCCGGATGCGCTTCATCGGTCCGTTCGTGCCCGATGTGCTCGTGCACGGAGTCACCGCGTGCGGCATCGGCGCCCTGCTCGGCGCCGGGGTGGTCGCGCTGCTCGCCTGGCGTGCGTCGCGCGCCTGGGGTGATGACGACGACCACGCTCGGGGCCCGGCCTAGAATCCGGGCGTGACCGCGACCCAACCCACCCGCATCGTCGTCCTGGTCTCCGGGTCCGGCACCAACCTGCAGGCACTGCTCGACGCCTGTGCCGACTCGTCGTACGGCGCCCGCGTGGTGGCGGTCGGGGCGGACCGCGACGACATCGAGGGACTGGCGCGCGCCGAGAGGGCAGGGGTGCCCACCTTCGTGGCGAAGCTCGGTGACCACTCCTCCCGCGAGCACTGGGACCGGGCGCTGGCTGACGAGGTGGCTGCCTTCGAGCCCGACCTGGTGGTCTCCGCGGGCTTCATGAAGCTGGTCTCGGCCGGGTTCCTCGAGCGTTTCCTGACCCTCAACACCCACCCGGCACTGTGCCCGGCGTTCCCCGGGATGCACGGCCCCCGTGATGCCCTGGAGCACGGCGTCAAGGTGACCGGCGCGACCCTGTTCGTGGTCGATGCCGGTGTCGACACCGGACCGATCGTCGCGCAGGTGCCCGTCACGGTGGGTCCGGACGACGACGTCGAGTCCCTCCACGAGCGCATCAAGACGGCCGAGCGCGCGATGCTCGTCGACGCTGTCGGGCGCATCGCCCGCGAGGGCATCACGGTGGAGGGGCGTCGGGTTCGCATCGGCGGCCGGCCTCGGTAGGCTGCCGCCACACGACTGGCGCAGGTGGGCCACCACCAGGGAGTGACGCGCGAGAGCATCGAACGCCTGGGTGCTCTCGACTCGACCATCCGAGGAGTCCCGTGTCACCGTCCAGCCCCGAGTCCGGCCCCGACCTCCGCATCCCGATCAGGCGAGCCCTGGTCTCCGTCTACGACAAGGCCGGGCTCGACGACCTGGTCCGTGGCCTCGACGCGGCAGGCGTCGAGCTCGTCTCCACCGGCGGATCGGCCGCCCTCATCGAGTCGCTGGGCCTGCCGGTGACGAAGGTCGAGGACCTGACCGGCTTCCCCGAGTGCCTCGACGGGCGGGTCAAGACACTGCACCCGCGGGTGCACGCCGGCATCCTCGCCGACCGCCGCCTGGAGTCGCACGTCGCCCAGCTCGAGGAGCTCGGCGTGGAACCGTTCGACCTCGTGGTGAGCAACCTCTACCCCTTCACCCAGACCGTCGCCTCGGGCGCGAGCCCCGACGAGTGCGTCGAGCAGATCGACATCGGCGGGCCGTCGATGGTGCGCGCCGCCGCCAAGAACCACCCGAGCGTGGCCATCGTGACCTCGCCCGCGGCGTACGACGACGTGCTGGCGGCCGTGGCGGCCGGCGGTTTCACGCTGGCCGAGCGCCAGCGCCTGGCGGCCGAGGCATTCGTGCACACCGCGACCTACGACGTGCACGTGGCCTCCTGGATGGGCAGCGTGCTCACCGACACCAGCGACGGCTCCGGCTTCCCGGCCTGGGCGGGCGCGACCTGGGACAAGCAGGCGGTGCTGCGCTACGGCGAGAACCCCCACCAGGGCGCCGCGCTCTACGCCAACGGTTTCCTTCCGGGCGGCCCCGGCCTCGCCCAGGCCCGGCAGCACCACGGCAAGGAGATGTCCTACAACAACTACGTCGACGCCGACGCGGCCCGCCGGGCGGCGTACGACTTCGACGTGCCGGCCGTGGCGATCATCAAGCACGCGAACCCGTGCGGCATCGCCGTCTGCTCCGACGACGTCCCCGACCCCATCTCGGTCGCCCACCGCAAGGCCCACGACTGCGACCCGGTGAGTGCCTTCGGCGGCGTGATCGCCACCAACGTGCCGGTCTCGGTCGAGATGGCCCGACAGGTCGCGGAGATCTTCACCGAGGTGATCGTGGCCCCCGGCTACGAGGACGGTGCGATCGAGGCGCTGCAGGCGAAGAAGAACATCCGCATCCTCGAGTGCGAGCCGCTGGCGCGCGGTGGCGTCGAGACCCGTGCCATCTCGGGCGGGCTGCTGCTCCAGCACCGCGACGTGATCTCGGCCGAGGGCGACGACCCCGCCACCTGGACCCTCGCCACCGGCGAGGTCGCCTCCGAAGCGGTGCTGGCCGACCTCGCGTTCGCCTGGCGGGCGTGCCGCGCGGTGAAGTCCAACGCCATCCTGCTCGCCGCAGACGGCGCCTCGGTCGGGGTGGGCATGGGCCAGGTCAACCGGGTGGACTCCTGTCGCCTCGCCGTCGAGCGGGCAGGGGAGCGGGCAGGGCAGGCCGTGGCTGCCTCCGACGCGTTCTTCCCGTTCGCAGACGGCCCGCAGATCCTGCTCGATGCGGGGGTCCGCGCCATCGTCCAGCCCGGCGGGTCGGTCCGGGACGCCGAGGTCATCGCTGCCTGCGAGACGGCGGGCGTGACGATGTACTTCACCGGGACGCGCCACTTCTTCCACTGAGCGTCCCTCCCGGTGTTATCTTGACGTCAAGATAACTCTCTCGGAGGTACGACGTGTACTGGTGGCAGCGCATCCTCCCGCCGACGAAGCTCGAGCGGGACCTGGTCTGGCAGTGC
This sequence comes from uncultured Actinomycetota bacterium, assembly GCA_963843815.1. Taxonomy (GTDB): domain Bacteria; phylum Actinomycetota; class Actinomycetes; order Propionibacteriales; family Nocardioidaceae; genus Nocardioides. The sequence continues at coordinate 987,466 of CAWJLX010000010.1, forward strand.
GTGCTGTCGGCGTTCGCGACGGGGACCTTCCTCACCGGGACGGCCGTCTACTTCACCCGGGTGGTCGGCCTGTCCGGCGCCGAGGTGGGGCTGGGCATGTCCATCGCGGCGGGGTTCACCCTCCTCCTCCAGCTGCCGATGGGGCGGCTGGCCGACCGGGTCGGCGCCAAGCCGCTGTGGGCGCTGGCCAGCGCGGTCGAGGCGGCGCTCTACTTCGCCTGGCCGCTGATCGGCGGGATGGTCACCTTCGTTGCGATGCTCAGCGTGCTGGCGATCTTCGAGACCGCCGCGCGGAACGCTCGCAACGTCTACCGGATCGCCGTCTTCCCCCGGGACGTACGGGTGCGCGCGCTGGCCTACATGCGGGCTGCGCGCAACGTCGGCTACACCCTCGGTGCGGGCGCGAGCGGCGTCGCGCTGGGGATCGGTCTCGATGCCATGCGGCTGATCCCGTTCGTCACCGGTGGCCTGCTGGTGCTCAACGCCGTGCTCATCGCGAGCGTGCTGCCCGTGATCGCACGCCGGGTGCCGGTGGTCGACAGCGACGACCCCACCACCGCGGCTCCGCCCGCCTGGCGCAACCCCGGGTTCGTCGTGCTGAGCGTCTGCAACGGGGTGCTCTCCTCCAACCAGGTGCTGCTCAACGTCGTCGTACCGCTGTGGCTCGTCGAGCGCACCGACGCACCTCCGGCACTGCTGGCGTGGCTGTTCGGCACCAACACCGTCCTCGCGGTGGCACTGCAGGTGCGTGCCAGCCGGGTCGCCGACTCCGTCGACGGATCGCTGCGAGCGGTGCGCTGGTCGGGCTACGCGTTCATCGTGTCGTGCGGGCTGGTCGCGTGGACCCACGAGACGGTCGGCTGGATCTCGATCCTGCTGATCTGGGTGGGGCACATCACGATCACCGGAGCCGAGCTCTGGCAGTCGGCCGCCGACTGGTGCTTCACCAGCGAGCTGTCCGACCACCGACGGCTCGGTGACTACCAAGGAGTGTGGGGACTGGGCTACCAGATCGAGCCGATCGTCTTCCCGGCGCTCTACACCTTCCTCGCGCTCCAGGTCGGCACCGCGGGGTGGATCGTGATCGCAGCGATCGGCGTGACGGCAGCGATCGTCGCGCATCCGGCGGCCCGGGCCGCGGAGCGGCACCTGGTCAGGATCGGCGCCCCGGTCGGTGCCTAGACTGACCGGCGTGACGGCACAGACCCTGGACGGCGCGGCGACGCTGCGGACCATCAAGGCAGAGCTCGCCCAGCGCGTCGCCGCCCTGAAGGAGCACGGGGTCACCCCCGGCCTGGGCACGGTGCTGGTCGGTGACGACCCCGGCTCGCACTGGTACGTCGGCGCCAAGCACAAGGACTGCGCGGAGATCGGCATCACCTCGATCCGGCGCGACCTGCCTGCCACAGCCGCCCAGTCGGAGGTGGAGGCGGTCATCGACGAGCTCAACGCCGACGACGCGTGCACCGGCTTCCTGGTCCAGCAGCCCACCGGTCTCGACGAGTTCGCCCTGCTCTCGCGGGTCGACCCCGACAAGGACGTCGACGGGCTGCACCCGACCAACCTCGGCAAGCTGGTGCTCGGGGAGTCCGGTCCACTGCCGTGCACCCCGGTCGGTGCGATCGAGCTGCTGCGACGTCACGGCGTCACGATCGCCGGCGCCGAGGTCGTGGTGGTGGGCCGCGGGCTCACCGTCGGACGCCCGCTCGGCCTGCTGCTGACCCGGCGCTCGGAGAACGCCACCGTGACGCTGTGCCACACCGGCACCGTCGACCTCGCCGCCCACGTGCGCCGCGCCGACATCGTCATTGCTGCAGCGGGCGTGCCGGGCATCATCACCGCCGACATGGTCAGGCCGGGCGCGGCCGTCCTCGACGTCGGCGTCTCGCGGGTCGACGGCAAGATCACCGGCGATGTGCACCCCGACGTGTGGGACGTGGCCGGCTGGGTCTCGCCCAACCCCAAGGGCGTCGGTCCGATGACCCGCGCGATGCTGCTGACCAACATCGTCGAGATCGCCGAGAAGTCCGTCCAGGACTGACATGAGCGAGCCTGAGCACAGCGAACCCGCCAGCGAGGAGGAGGGACGACGCTATCCCTCGACCATCGGCGGCATGTTCTACCTGCTGGTGCTCGCAGTCGTGGCCGTCGCCCTGGTGATCGTCGCGCTCGACGACTGGCGCACCGGTATCCGGCTGATGGGCGGGACGCTGGTCGCCGCCGGCGCCGTACGACTGGTGCTGAGGAGCCGCGATGCGGGCATGCTCGCGGTGCGTCACAAGGTCCTCGACGCGGCGATCCTCATCGTGCTCGGCGGGTCGTTGATCTTCCTGGCCGGATCGATCCCGGACCAGCCCGGCTTCTGATGCACTCCTCTGACGCGCTCTTCTGGCGCGCTCTTCTGACGCACCCCGGCCCGCCCCACAAGCATCGCCGACCGGGCACGAAAGTCCCCCAAAATCGCGCTGACCGGGCACGAATGTCCGGATGGCGCTGGACTTTCGTGCCCGGTCAGCGGGCTGGGGCGGACTTTCGTGCCCGCTCAGCGGGGTCAGATCAGGCCGAGCTCGGTGACCGCGGTGCGCTCCTCGGCGAGCTCGGCGGTCGAGGCGTCGATCCTGGCGCGGGAGAAGCCGTCGATCTCGAGGCCCTCGACGATCGACCAGTCGCCACCTGCGGTGGTGACGGGGAACGAGGAGATGAGGCCCTCGGGGACGTCGTACTCTCCACTGGAGACGACGGCCATCGAGACCCAGTCGTCCTTCGCCGAGCCGAACAGCCAGTCGTGGGCGGCGTCGATCGTCGCCGACGCGGCCGAGGCGGCCGAGGACGAGCCGCGCGCCTCGATGATCGCGGCGCCACGCTTGGCGACGGTCGGGATGAAGTCGTTCTCCACCCACGCCTGGTCGCCGACCAGCTCGGCGGCGTTGCGACCGCCCACCTCGGCGTGGAAGAGGTCGGGGTACTGGGTCGCCGAGTGGTTGCCCCAGATCGTCATCTTCTTGATGTCGGTGACGCTGGCACCGGTCTTCGCCGCGAGCTGCGAGATCGCGCGGTTGTGGTCGAGGCGGGTCAGCGCGGAGAACCGCTCGCGCGGGATGTCGGGGGCGTTGGTCATCGCGATGAGGGCGTTGGTGTTGGCCGGGTTGCCGGTCACACCGATCCGCACGTCGTCGGCCGCGACCGCGTTGAGGGCCTTGCCCTGCGCGGTGAAGATCGCGCCGTTGGCGGAGAGCAGGTCGCCGCGCTCCATGCCGGGGCCGCGCGGGCGGGCGCCGACCAGGAGGGCGAGGTTGACGCCGTCGAAGATCGCCTCGGCGTCGGAGCCGATCTGGACCCCCGCGAGCTGCGGGAACGCGCAGTCGTCGAGCTCCATGACGACGCCCTCGAGCGCCTTGAGGGCCGGCTCGATCTCGAGCAGCCGGAGCTCGATCGGGCGGTCCCCGGCGAGTGCGCCGCTGGCGAGGCGGAAGAGCAGGCTGTAGCCGATCTGACCGGCGGCGCCGGTGACAGCGACCTTGAGGGGTTCAGCGGAAGTCACGGTGGTCTTCTCCTCGAGAGGTGAGCGTGAGGGTCTGTCCGGCTGACGCTAGCAGCGCCCACTCCGGCACGTGCCCCTGCCCGCCCGGCTGGCATGCTGGCACCCATGCCCCGAGCCGTACGACGTCCGTGGCGCACCCGACGGTGGGCCGCATCGGCTCTGGCGGGGCTCGCGATCACGGGAGGTCTGACCGGGTGTGCCGGCATCGGCCAGCCCGCGCCGTACGACTCCACGGGGATCAACGGCCTCGAGATACCGACGCCCTCACCCGCTCCGGCTGACTTCGTGGCGAGCATCGACAACCCGTGGCTCGCGCTGGAGCCCGGTGCCACCTGGCAGTACGACGTCACCGATGCGGGACGGAGCATCGGCACCATCGACTCCGAGGTCCTCGACGCGACGAGCCGGGTCGCCGGACTGACCGCCACCGCCGTTCGGACTGTCACGGATCTTGACGGGGACGACCGGGACGAGGAAGTGACGCGTTTCTACGCCCAGGACGACGACGGCAACGTCTGGCTGGTGGGCGCCGACTCGTCCCCCGGAATCAGCTGGCGTGCGGGCGAGGACAAAGCCGTCGCGGGGTTGGCCATGCCGGCCGAGCCGCGCCTGGGCGACGGGTGGCTGACCTACCGCCTGCCCCACCTGCTCGAGGGCACCACGACGGTCGAGGACCAGTCCCGCGAGATGGTGCAGACGCGCGAGGTCGGATGGAGCGGGACCGACACCGCGACGCGCCACGTGTACGCCTCGGGTGTCGGCCCCGTCAGTGTCGAGGACCTCGACGCCGGATGGCAGGCCGTGCTGGTGGACCAGCAGTAGCCGGGTCGGCCGCCCGGTCAGTCGGGGCGGCGGACCTGGGTGCGGCCGTCGTCGTCGTCCTCCGGGTTGCCCCAGTGGCCGGGAGCGCCCGGCTGACCGGGCTGGGGCTGCGGCGCGGGCTGGCCCCACTGGCCCGGAGGGGTCTGCGGGGCGCCGTAGGCGGGGTCGGGCTGCTGCGGCGCGGGCTGGCCCCACTGGCCCGGAGGGGCCTGCGGGGCGCCGTAGGACGGGTCGGGCTGCTGCTGCGGCGCGGGCTGGCCCCACTGCTGCTGCGGGGGCGCGCCCCAGGCGGCGCCGGGCTGGCCCCAGCCACCCTGCTGGCCCTGGTTCCACTGCGCCTCGTAGCTTCCGGGCACGAACTGCTCCTTGCGCCCGCCACCGAAGCTGAGGCCGGAGCCGGCGACCGGTGCGGCGCCCTGGCCGAAGAGGAGGGGGTAGGTGAGGCCGGCGATCGTGGCGCCGAGCAGCGGCGCGACCACGAACAGCCACAGCTGGATGATGGCGTCGGTGCCGGCGAAGATCCCCACGCCGATCGAGCGGGCCGGGTTGACCGAGGTGCCGGTGGCGCTCATCGAGGCGAAGTGGATCATCGCCAGGGCCAGGCCGATCGCGAGCGGGCCCATGGCCACGTTGACCTCGTTGCGCTCGTCGGTCACGGCGAGGATGACCCAGAGGAAGACAGCGGTCATCAGGATCTCGAGCAGCAGCGCCGCCCACCAGGCGAAGCCGGTGCCCTGGTCGCCGAAGAAGTTCTGCGCCATGTTGCCCTCGGAGCTGAAGCCCGCGAACCCGTGGTTGAGGCCGAACAACACGGCGCCGGCGAGCAGCCCGCCGAACAGCTGGGCAGCCATGTAGAGGCCGACCTGGTTCCACGGCAGGCGACCACCGAGCACGGCACCGAGCGTCACAGCCGGGTTGAAGTGGCCCCCCGAGATACGGCCGACGGCGTAGGACATCACGACCACGGTCAGGCCGAAGGTCAGCCCGGTGGCGACGTAGTCACCTCCGCTGCGCATCGCTGCCCCGCAGCCGAAGAAGACGAGCACGAACGTGCCCAGCGCCTCTGCCGTGAACTTCTGACCGGTGGTCGGTGTGTCGATGGTCTCGCTCATCGTGAGCTGTCCTCCCAGTCGTGGTGGCCGTACCCCGCGTAGGCCGAGCGGAAGCCTAGCGGCGTCCCAGCCGCGGGTGCGAGGGTGAGGCGAGTCGCGGTCCTGCCTCACGTCAGGTATCTTGACGTCAAGAGTTATTGCCCATCTCGCCATTCAGCACCCAGGAGATGTCGTACCCATGGCCAAGATCATCTACACCCACACCGACGAGGCGCCGCTGCTGGCGACGTACTCGTTCCTCCCGATCATCGCCGCCTACGCGAAGACCGCGGGCGTGGAGGTCGAGACCCGTGACATCTCCCTGGCCGGCCGCGTGATCTCCCAGTTCCCCGATCGCCTGACCGACGAGCAGCGCCTCGACGACGCCCTGGCCGAGCTGGGCGAGCTGGCCACGAAGCCCGAGGCCAACATCATCAAGCTCCCCAACATCTCCGCCTCGATCCCGCAGCTCAAGGCGACCATCGCCGAGCTGCAGTCGCAGGGCTACGACCTGCCGGCCTACCCCGAGAACCCGCAGACCGACGAGGAGCGCGAGACCCGCGCCCGCTACGACAAGGTCAAGGGCTCCGCGGTCAACCCCGTCCTGCGCGAGGGCAACTCCGACCGCCGCGCTCCGGCGTCGGTCAAGAACTACGCCAAGTCCCACCCGCACTCGATGGGCGCCTGGAGCAGCGACTCCCGGACGTCGGTCGCGACCATGGGCGAGGGCGACTTCCGCAGCAACGAGCAGTCGGTCGTCCTCGACGCCGACGACACCCTCTCGATCGTGCACGTCGGCGCCGACGGCTCCGAGACCGTCCTCAAGGAGGGCCTGAAGGTCCTCGCCGGGGAGGTCGTCGACGGCACCTTCATGAGCGCTGCGGCGCTGGACGCTTTCCTCGAGGAGCAGGTCGCGAAGGCCAAGGCCGACGGCGTGCTCTTCTCCGCCCACCTCAAGGCGACGATGATGAAGGTCTCCGACCCGATCATCTTCGGCCACGTCGTGCGCGCGTACTTCGCCGACGTCTTCGCGCAGTATGGCGAGCAGCTGGCCGCTGCGGGCCTCTCGGCCAACGACGGCCTGGGCGCCATCCTGTCCGGTCTCGACTCCGTGGAGGACGGGCCCGCGATCAGGGCCGCCTTCGAGGCCGGCCTCGCCTCGGGCCCCTCGCTCGCGATGGTCGACTCCGACAAGGGCATCACCAACCTGCACGTGCCCTCCGACGTCATCATCGACGCCTCGATGCCGGCCATGATCCGCACCTCGGGCCAGATGTGGAACTCCGAGGGCAACCAGCAGGACACCCTGGCGGTCATCCCGGACTCGTCGTACGCCGGCATCTACCAGGCCACGATCGACGACTGCCGCACGCACGGCGCGCTCGACCCGTCGACCATGGGTTCGGTGTCCAACGTCGGCCTGATGGCCAAGGCGGCCGAGGAGTACGGCTCGCACGACAAGACCTTCGAGATCCCGTCCGCGGGCACCGTCGAGGTCCGCAACGCGGCCGGGGACGTGCTCATGTCGCACGCCGTCGAGGCCGGCGACATCTGGCGCGCATGCCAGACCAAGGACGAGCCGATCCGCGACTGGGTCAAGCTCGCCGTCACCCGTGCCCGCGCCAGCGGGACGCCGGCCATCTTCTGGCTCGACGAGGGCCGCGCCCACGACGCCAACCTGATCGCCAAGATCAACGCCTACCTCCCCGAGCACGACACCGAGGGCCTCACGCTGGAGATCATGACGCCCGCGGACGCGACGGCGTACTCGCTGGAGCGGATCCGCCGCGGCGAGGACACCATCTCGGTGACCGGCAACGTGCTGCGTGACTACAACACCGACCTGTTCCCGATCCTCGAGCTCGGCACCAGCGCCAAGATGCTCTCGGTCGTCCCGCTGATGAACGGTGGCGGGCTCTTCGAGACCGGCGCCGGCGGTTCGGCGCCCAAGCACGTCCAGCAGCTGCTCAAGGAGGACTACCTCCGCTGGGACAGCCTGGGTGAGTTCTTCGCGCTCGCCGCCTCGCTGGAGCACCTCGCGGGCTACGACGACAACGAGCGGGCCAGGCTGCTGGGTGAGAGCCTCGACCGGGCCACCGAGACCTTCCTCAACGAGGACCGCTCGCCGGGCCGCAAGCTCGGCACCATCGACAACCGCGGCTCGCACTTCTACATCGCCCTCTACTGGGCCGAGGAGCTGGCGAAGCAGACCGAGGACGCCGACCTGGCGGCCGCCTTCGCCGCGCTCGCTGGCACGCTGCGCGACAACGAGCAGGCGATCGTCGACGAGCTGCTCGCGGTCCAGGGCAAGCCGGCCGACATCGGCGGATACTTCCGCCCCGACCCGGAGAAGGCCGCAGCGGTCATGCGTCCGTCGAAGACCTTCAACGAGGCCCTCTCCTCCATCAGCTGAGTCGCACGGCAGCGACGCGTCCCCGGGGAGAGAGGGTCGCCGGGTCGGGTGATCCCGGCCACGGTCGACCAATGGGGGGGAATATCTCCCCGGGAGCGTGTCTTGCCACAGTGATGACGACGACCGCCGCCCCCACCGACCGACCGTCCGACCCCTCGGTCGGCGCGCTCGACGTCCCCTCGGTGACCGCGCGGCACTTCGGCCTGGCCGTGGTCGCGCTGGCGATGGGTGGCTTCGCCATCGGCACCACCGAGTTCGTCACGATGGGCCTGCTTCCGCAGATCTCCCGGGGCGTGGGCGTCTCGATCCCGACCGGCGGCCACGTGATCTCGGCGTACGCCGTCGGTGTGGTCGTCGGCGCCCCCCTGCTGGCCTTCCTGGGTGCCCGGTTGCCGCGACGGGCGCTGCTCATCGCCCTGATGGCGGCGTTCGCGGTCGGCAACGGGGTCAGTGCGCTCGCGACGTCGTACGAGCAGCTGATGGTGGCGCGCTTCGCCGCCGGGCTGCCGCACGGCGCCTACTTCGGTGTCGCCTCGCTCCTGGCGGCCAGCATGGCCCGGCCCTCGCGCAAGGGCCGCGCGGTCTCGCAGGTGATGCTCGGGCTCTCCTTCGCCAACGTGCTCGGGGTGCCTGCCGCGACGGTGCTGGGCCAGGAGCTCGGCTGGCGCGCTGCCTTCTGGACCGCAGCCGGGTTGAGCCTGGTGACGCTGGCCCTGGTCACGTGGTTCGTCCCGTCCTGCCCCGGCAACGCCGCCGCCAGCGGTCGCCGTGAGCTGGCGGCCTTCAAGGTCCCGCAGGTGTGGTTGACGCTGCTGGCGGGCGCGGTCGGCTTCGGCGGCATGTTCGCCGTCTACACCTACATCGCCCCCGTCGTCACCGACGTCGGTGGGCTGGGGGAGCGGTCGGTCGCGATCTTCCTGCTGTCCTTCGGGCTCGGCATGGTGGCCGGCACGTGGCTGGCCGGGATCATGGCCGACTGGTCGATCTTCCGCTCGCTGATCATCGGCGGGGTCGGCATGGCAGCCACGATGCTGGCCTTCTGGGTCACCGCCCCGCACGGCTGGGCCGCGCTGCCGGTCGTCTTCCTCATCACCACCATGGGCTCCGTGCTGGTCGTCAACCTCCAGCTCCGCCTGATGGACGTGGCCGGTGACGCCCAGACCCTCGGCGCGGCGATGAACCACGCCTCGCTCAACATCGCCAACGCGCTCGGCGCGTGGCTGGGTGGCATGGTCATCGCAGCCGGCTGGGGCCTGCGTGCCCCCGCCCTCGTGGGCTTCGTGCTGTCGCTCGCCGGCGTCGCGATCCTCCTCCTCTCGGCCGCGCTCCACGTGCGCGGGCGCGACGACGTACGCACCTGACGTCGCGGCGAAGTCGTCTGGAATTAACGTTCCCGGAACGCCGCCGTAAGGCAGGCTTGGAACGATCCAAGTCACGGGCGGGGGGTCCGCCCGGAGATCACGGAGGTGGGGACATGGACGACGACACGATCGACATCGAGATGGAGCGCCGTCGCGAGCTCGCGGACCGCAACCTCAACGCCGTCATCAGCCTCTTCGAGCGCCGCCAGGACATCCGGGGGATCTATCCGATGGCCGACCTGGTCGCCGACAACGTCGGCTGGGTCGTCTGAATCCAGCGCACCGCTCAGGCGCCGGTCACAGGTAGACCATGCCCATCGCCGCGCGCACCTCGTCGAGGGTGGCCTCGGCGACCTCGTTGGCTCGCGCGTTGCCGCGCCGGAGCACGTCCCGGAGATAGCCCGGGTCGGCCTCCAGCTCGGTACGCCGGGCGCGCAGGGGAGCGAGCTCGGTGTTGATGGCCTCGGTGAGCCGACTCTTGAGCGCGCCACCTCCTCCGTCGCCGATCTCCTCGGCCACGGCGGCCGGCTCGACGCCCTCGCACAGGGCAATCAGGGTGAGCAGGTTGGCGACCTCGGGACGGGTGTCGGGGTCGTAGGTGATGACCCGGTCGCTGTCGGTCTTCGCGCCCTTGAGCTTCTTGGCCGTCTCGTCCGCGGTCATCCGCAGCTCGACGACGTTGCCCTTGGACTTGCTCATCTTCGTGCCGTCGGTGCCGAGGATCAGCGGGGCCTCCGACAGCAACGCACCGGGCTCCGGGAAGACGGGGGCGAACCGGTCGTTGAAGCGGCGCGCGACGACGCGCGTCTGCTCGAGGTGGGGGAGCTGGTCGCGGCCCACCGGCACCACGTTGGCCTTGCAGAACAGGATGTCGGCGGCCTGGTGGACGGGGTAGGTGAGCAGCAGCCCGCCGATCGAGGTGATGCCGGCCGACTTGGCCTCGTCCTTGACGGTGGGGTTGCGCTGGAGCTCCGCGACACTGACCAGGCTCAGGAACGGCAGCATCAGCTGGTTGAGGGCGGGCACCGAGGAGTGGGTGAAGATCGTTGCCCGGTCCGGGTCGAGTCCGGCGGCGATGTTGTCGAGCAGCAGGTTGCGCACGTTGCCGGCGATGTCGCCGCCGATCTCGCGGTCGGTGATCACCTGGTAGTCGGCGATCAGCTGCCAGATCTCGGCACCGCTGTCCTGGAGCCGGAGGCGGTTGCGGATCGACCCGAAGTAGTGGCCGACGTGCAGTGCGCCGGTCGGTCGGTCCCCGGTGAGCATCCGCAGGGAGGCCGGATCGTCGGCCATCTGCTGCTCGATGGCTTCGCTGCGGGCCTGTGCGGCGCGGAAGGTGTCACTCACGACGGCCGATCCTCTCACGTGGCTGGTCGGTGCCGCGCACGGGTTATGTAGGGTCCGTGGGGTGCCGACCATCGGAGTAGCCATCGCGATCCCCGAGCCCTGGGCGACAGAGCTGCAGGACTACCGCACCTCCGTGGGGGATGCCACTGCCGCACACATCCCCACCCACATCACGCTGATCCCGCCGGCGGAGGTGGACGAGGCCCAGCTCGACGCGGTCGACGACCACCTCGCGCGTGCCGCCACGGCCGTCACGCCGTTCGACATCCACCTGCGCGGCACCGGCACCTTCCGCCCGGTCTCGCCCGTCGTGTTCGTGACGCTGGCCGAGGGGATCGCTTCCTGCGAGGTGCTCGCCGAGGCCGTACGACAGGGTCCCCTCGCCGTCGACCTCCACTACCCCTACCACCCCCACGTGACCGTGGCCCACCACCTCGACGACCCGATCCTCGACCGGGCGTTCGACGAGCTGGCCGCCTTCGAGTGCCGCTTCGCGGTCGACGCGTTCTCCCTCTACGTCCACGACCAGCACGCCGGCTGGCAGCCCACCCACCAGTACGCCCTGGGCTGAGCGGATGTCGATCGTCACGACGCTCAAGGACCGCGTCGCCCTCGTGCGCGAGCGCCGTCCCTTCGTCGACCACGTGGTGCGGATGGTCGAGCACTACGGCAAGGTCAAGGGCAGCGCCCTGGCCGGCGGAGTGACGTACTTCGCGTTCCTCTCCTTCTTCCCCATCCTGGCGCTCGCGTTCGCGATCTTCGGCCAGGTCGCGAAGGTCTACGACAACGCGCAGGAGACGCTCGTCGAGGCCGCCAACTCAGTGCTCCCCGGTCTGGTGGGCCCACCGGACGGAGTGTCGCTCGAGACCCTCCAGTCGGCGGCGCCCGGGATCTTCAGCGTCGGCCTCGTGCTGACCCTCTACGCCGGCCTGGGGTGGCTCTCGGGCATGCGGCAGGCTCTGGTCGAGGTCTTCGAGCAGCCGCCGCGCAAGCAGCCCAACTTCGTGATGGGCAAGCTCCGCGACATCCTCGCGCTGCTGGCGCTCGGCTCGGTGCTCATCGTGAGCGTCGCTGTCTCCGGGGTCACGACCAAGCTGCTCGGGCCGATCCTCGACTTCCTCCAGCTCGGGCCGGTGGCCGCCTGGTTCCTGGGCGCGCTCGCCGTGCTCCTGGGCCTGGCGGCCAACGCGCTGCTCTTCTTCGCCTTCTTCCGGCTGCTCGCGGCCCCCGACATGCCGACCCGGTCCCTGTGGTCGGGCGCGCTGCTCGGAGCCATTGCGTTCGAGCTGCTCAAGCAGCTCTCGACCTACCTGCTCGCGGCCACTGCCCGGTCCGACGCCTTCCAGGCCTTCGGGATCGCGCTGATCCTGGTCGTGTGGATCAACTACTTCTCCCGCGTCGTGGTCTTCGCCGCCGCGTGGGCGTACACCTCGCCGGAGGCGCGCGCCGCACGCGAGGCGAGGACGGTGGCCGAACAGCGCCCCGAGGGCCCGCGGATGGACCTCGCAGCGGCAGCAGAGGGGCTGGGGGCCGTCGAGGGGGCTCACCCCGACGCCAGGTCCCCGAAGGCCGCCTTCGCGGCCGGAGCTGCCTCGATGCTCGGGCTGGTCGCCCTGCTGCGTCGTCGGCGCTCCTGACCTCCCTGCGTGGGCGCCCGCTGGGAGCGGTGCCTGAGGGGGATTCGCCAGGCCGATGATCCTCATGTGCCACCGCCGGACGCGTGACGTACGACGACCCGCCCTCGGGCGGTGCGTGACGCGGATTCGCACGGCCGGAAGTGCCCCTCACGCACCGCCCACGGCGAGCGGCGGGGTCAGATGAGATGGCCGGGAGCGACCGTCGCAAGGGGAAACGTGCGCCCTGAACCGTCCACAGGTGCCTCACGCGGATCGGTTCTCCACAGCCAGGCGTCCGGTCGTCGTGACGGACGACCGGTGAGTGGCGCAATGCCCTATGCGATCAGTCCCAGAAGGTCTTCGCCACCGTCCCTTCCATCGTCGCGAGGCGCTTGCGAGCGGCGTCAGCCGTGACGTGCTCGAAGGCGTGCAGTTTCGCCGCCTCCACCAGGGCGTCTACTGCCACGCGGACCACGACATGACCTGGGACGACCGCGTCCGGGCGGCACGGCTCGCCCTACCCGGCTCGGCACGTACGACCGGGGTGACGCGCATCCAGCAGCTCGGCATCGACGTCGGCAAGCGTTCACCGCTGCACTTCGTGGTCGAGGGCGACCTCCACCTCACCCTGGACGCCGTCTTCCTCCATCGCACCGTGCGGATGCCACCTGGCGACGAGGACGGGGTGAGCGCCGAAGCGGCGTTCGTCGCCTACTGCGCGGAAGCGCGGACCATCGACGCGATCAAGGTCGGGTGCATGCTCCTCCACCTCGAGCGGCTCGACCTGCACCTCCTCGACCAGCTCCTCACCGAGGAGAAGTGGCGGCGAGGCGTCCCCGAGACGACGTACGTCCTCCCGTTCCTCGACGGACGCTGCCGATCCCTGCCCGAGGCCGAGCTGCTGACGTACCTCGTCGCCGCGGGCCTGCCCATGCCAGTGGTGAACGAGCAGCTCCAGCTCGCTCCAGGCGTCCCGGTCACTCCCGACCTGTGGTTCCTCCTCTACCTCCTGGCGGTCGAGTACGAGGGCATCCAGCACCAGGAGGACCGGGCCCAGTACAACGCCGACATCGATCGCTACGCGACCTACCGACGGCATGGGGTGGCCTACGAGCTCGTCACGAAGGAGCGGATGAGATCACCGAAGGCGACGGTCCGGTTGGTGCACTCCGCGTTGGTCGCCCGGGGCTACGACGGCCCGGAGCCCGACTTCGACGGACTGTGGCCCTCGCTGTTCCGTCCGCTGGCGGATGTCGTACGCCCGCACCGCGTCGCGTGACCTGTGGGTGGCGGTGTGTGACGAGGATTGCGCTCACGTGGAACCCCCCTCAGGCACCGTTCGGCGGCGCGCCGACGTACGGCCCGCCGCCAGCGGTGGCGCAGGCGGATCCGAGCGGCGCGAAATGCCCCTCACCCACCGCTCGGCGTGGGCTGGCGGCGGCGCTCGGGCGGGGCGGACCCGCGGACGCAGACGAGGGCCGGGGGAGTCCCCGGCCCTCGTCAGACGTGCGAGTGGATCAGTGGCCGTGCTTGATCGCGGTGCGCAGGTCCTTGTTGAGCTGGGAGATCACGTCGAGCGGGATCTCCTTGGGGCAGGCAGCGGTGCACATGCCGATGTTGGTGCAGCCGCCGAAGCCCTCGTGGTCGTGCTGGGCGACCATGTTGACGACACGGCTGTCGCGCTCCGGCTGGCCCTGCGGCAGCTCGCCGAGGTGCGTGATCTTGGCGCCGACGAAGAGCGAGGCGGACCCGTTGGGGCAGGCGGCCACGCACGCGCCGCAGCCGATGCACGTCGCCACGTTGAAGGCGCGCAGCGCGTCGTCCCGGGGCACGGGCACCGAGTGGGCCTCGGGGGCCGAGCCGGTGTTGACCGAGATGTAGCCACCCTGCTGGATGATCCGGTCGAAGGCACCGCGGTCGACGACGAGGTCCTTGACCACCGGGAACGCGTCGGAGCGCCACGGTTCGATCGTGATCGTCTCCCCGTCGGTGAACGAGCGCATGTGCAGCTGGCAGGTCGTGGTGACCTCCGGGCCGTGCGCGTCGCCGTTGATCATGAGGCCGCACATGCCGCAGATGCCCTCGCGGCAGTCGGAGTCGAACGCGATCGGCTCCTCACCCTTGTCGTTGAGCTGCTCGTTGAGCACGTCGAGCATCTCCAGGAACGACATGTCGGGGGAGACGTCGGAGAGCTGGTAGGTGTGCATGGCACCTGCGGCCTCCGGAGAGGCCTGGCGCCAGATCTTCAGGGTCAGGTTCATGCTCACTTGTAGCTCCGCTGCTTCATCTCGATGGCGGTGTAGACGAGGTCTTCCTTGTGCAGGACCGGTGCGGTGTCCTCCCCGGCCCACTCCCAGGCGGCGACGTAGGCGTAGGCGTCGTCGTGGCGCAGCGCCTCGCCGTCCTCGGTCTGCGACTCGCCACGGAAGTGGCCTCCGCACGACTCGCGCCGGTTGAGGGCGTCGATGCACATCAGCTCACCGAGCTCGAAGAAGTCGGCCACCCGGCCGGCCTTCTCCAGCGACTGGTTGAGGGTCTCGGCGCCGCCGAGGACCTTCACGTTGCGGTAGAAGTCCTCCTTGAGCGAGCGGATCAGGTCGATCGCCTTCTTCAGACCCGTCTCGGTCCGCTCCATCCCGCAGTACTCCCACATGATGTTGCCGAGCTCGCGGTGGTAGGAGTCGACGCTGCGGGTGCCGTTGACCGAGAGGAAGTGGTCGATGCGACCCAGGACCGACTCACGGGCCTCGACCACGGCCGGGTGGTCCTCGGCGATCTCCTCGAACGGGCCGTCCGCGAGGTAGTCACGGATGGTGTGCGGCAGCACGAAGTAGCCGTCGGCCAGGCCCTGCATCAGCGCCGAGGCGCCGAGTCGGTTGGCGCCGTGGTCGGAGAAGTTGGCCTCACCGGTCACGAAGAGACCGGGGATCGTCGACTGGAGGTCGTAGTCGACCCACAGGCCGCCCATGACGTAGTGCACGGCGGGGTAGATCCGCATCGGGACCTCGAACGGGTTCTCACCCGTGATCCGCTCGTACATGTCGAAGAGGTTGTCGTACTTCTCGGTGATGCCGGCCTTGCCGAGGCGCTCGATGGCGGCGGAGAAGTCGAGGTAGACCCCCCGACGCACCCCGTCCACCTTGGGACCGACGCCACGGCCCTCGTCGCAGACGTTCTTGGCGGCCCGCGAGGCGATGTCGCGGGGGACCAGGTTGCCGAAGGAGGGGTAGATCCGCTCCAGGTAGTAGTCGCGGTCCTCCTCGGGGATGTCGCGCGGGTCCTTCTCGCAGTCGGCCTGGTTCTTGGGCACCCAGATGCGGCCGTCGTTGCGCAGCGACTCCGACATCAGCGTCAGCTTGGACTGGTGCGAGCCCGAGACCGGGATGCAGGTCGGGTGGATCTGCGTGTAGCAGGGGTTGGCCATGTAGGCACCCTTGCGGTGCGCGCGCCACGCGGCGGTGACGTTGCAGCCCATGGCGTTGGTCGAAAGGTAGAAGACGTTGCCGTAGCCACCGGAGGCGAGCACGACGACGTCGGCGAGGTGCGTCTCGACCGCGCCGGTGACCATGTCGCGCGCGATGATGCCGCGCGCCTTGCCGTCGACGACGACGAGCTCGAGCATCTCGTGGCGCGTGTACGTCGTCACGGTCTCGGCTGCGACCTGGCGCTCCAGGGCCTGGTAGGCACCGATCAGGAGCTGCTGGCCGGTCTGGCCGCGGGCGTAGAAGGTGCGCGAGACCTGCACGCCGCCGAACGAGCGGTTGTCGAGCAGGCCGCCGTACTCGCGGGCGAACGGGACGCCCTGCGCGACGCACTGGTCGATGATGTTGGTGCTGACCTCGGCCAGGCGGTAGACGTTGGACTCGCGCGAGCGGTAGTCGCCGCCCTTGACCGTGTCGTAGAACAGACGGTGGACCGAGTCGCCGTCCTCCTTGTAGTTCTTCGCAGCGTTGATCCCGCCCTGGGCGGCGATCGAGTGTGCGCGGCGCGGGGAGTCCTGGTAGCAGAAGGACTTCACCCGGTAGCCGGCCTCGCCCAGGGTCGCGGCGGCCGAGGCGCCGGCCAGGCCGGTGCCGACGATGATGACGGAGAGCTTGCGGCGGTTGGCCGGGTTGACGAGCCGGGCCTCGAACTTGCGGGTCTGCCAGCGCTCGGCGACGGGGGCGTCGGGCGCCTTCGTGTCGGCGAGGGGCGTACCCGGCGTGTAGTAGCCGGCCGCGTCGTCGTAGTCGCCGTCGAGCGCGCCGGAGGCCGAGGCCTCCGCCGAGGTGACGGTGTCGGGCATGTCCATGTCGTGGCTCACGAGAGGTGACCCCTTACTTGGTGATGATGCCGGCGAGGACGCCGAGGGGGACGAGGGAGAAGCCGACCGAGACGATCAGCGCGATGACGAAGGCGACCCTCTTGGCGCGCTGGCGCTTGGCCGCAGTGCCGGTCCAGCCGAGCGTCTGGGCGGCGCTCCAGACACCGTGGTGCAGGTGCGCGCCCAGCGCGAGCATCGCGACGAGGTAGATGAGCGTGAGCCACCAGACGTCGAAGGTGTCGACGAGCAGGTTGTAGGGGTCGTTGGTCGCCCCGCCCTGCACGTTGACCTTCCCGATGGTGAAGTTCAGCAGGTGCCAGACCAGGAAGACCAGGATCGTGACCCCGCCCCAGCGCATCAGCCGGCTGGCGAAGATCGCCCCGGTGCTCTTCTTCATGACGTACGGGGTCGTACGCGCCCTGGCTGCGCGACGCCACAGCACGACGGCGGCGTAGACGTGCACGATCAGCGACACGATCAGCCCGAGACGCAGGATCCACAGCAGCCCCTCGTGCGGCAGCATCGGCTCGCCGATCTCGCGGAGGTGCTCGGCGTACTCGTTGAACGCGTCGTGACCGGCGAAGGCCTTGAGGTTGCCGTACATGTGCGCGAGCACGAAGCCGATGAACACGGCGCCACTCAGCGCCATCAACATCTTCAACGCAATGGTGGTGCGAGAGGCCCGCGCGCCCTTCACCAGGGTCGGACCGTTCCGGTGAGGATCTGTGAGTTGGGTTGTCACCCGTGCACCGTATCTCCCCGCTCGCGTCGTCGACGCGCCGCGTCCGTGTGAGGTTTTTGCTGGGCGCGTTGTCTTCCGCTCGCGTGTGACACAGGACATAGTCGCCTGTGTTGCCCGGACCACTTTCCGGACCCACTGGAGGATGCATGGCATCGACCGATCAGGGCGTGACCAGTCCGACCCGTGCGCGCATCGACGCGCGCACCCTGCGCCAGGATCGATGGTGGTTGTCGCCACTGGCCACCTTCGTCGTCTTCTCGGGCTTCGTCGTCTTCGCCACGTTCCGCGCTTTCATGGGCCGCGACTACTACGCCTCTCCCTACCTCTCACCGTTCTACTCGCCCTGCCTGGGCGACTGTGTGGAGGGCGCCTCCGACTTCGGCCAACCCTTCGCGTGGTGGCCGCTGTCCGCGGCGCTGATCATCCTGGTCTTCCCGCTGGGCTTCCGGATGACCTGCTACTACTACCGCAAGGCCTACTACCGCGCCTTCTGGCTGTCCCCGCCGGCGTGCGGGGTCGCCGAGCCGCACCAGGCCTACTCGGGTGAGACGAAGCTGCCGCTTCTCCTGCAGAACATGCACCGCTACTTCTGGTACGCCGCGATCGTGGTCGGCCTGATCCTCACCTTCGACGTGCTGCTCGCCTTCCGGCCGATGCCGGCCGAGTACGCCATCGGCGACGGCGAGACGAGCGGCATCCACATGGGCCTGGGCACGCTGCTGATGATCATCAACGTCGCCTTCATCTGGCTCTACACGCTCTCGTGCCACTCGTGTCGCCACGTCGTCGGCGGTCGGCTGCGCCACTTCTCCAAGCACCCGGTGCGCTACCGGCTGTGGACCTGGGTGTCGAGGCTGAACACCAGCCACGGCACCTGGGCGTGGTACTCGCTCTTCTCGGTCGCCTTCGTCGACTTCTACATCTTCTTGCTCGCGACCGGCACGATCCAGGATCTGAGGTTCTTTTGAGCACCGAGACCAGCACGCCCGGTGAGGGCCGGCACCCCATGACCGGCAACGCCCTGTCCGGGGATGCCCGCGGTGGGATGGAGCGGCACTCCTACGACGTGGTCGTGGTCGGCGCGGGCGGTGCCGGCCTGCGGGCAGCCATCGCGGCGCACGACGCCGGGGCGCGTACGGCGATCGTGTGCAAGTCGCTCCTGGGCAAGGCCCACACGGTCATGGCCGAAGGCGGCATCGCGGCGGCGATGGGCAACCGCTGGCCCGAGGACAACTGGGAGGTGCACTTCCGCGACACCATGCGCGGCGGCAAGATGCTCAACAACTGGCGGATGGCGCAGCTGCACGCCCAGGAGGCGCCCGAGCGGGTGCAGGAGCTGGAGGACTGGGGCGCGCTGTTCGACCGCACCGAGGACGGGCTCATCAGCCAGCGCGACTTCGGGGGCCACAAGTACGCCCGGCTCGCCCACGTCGGCGACCGCACCGGCCTGGAGATGATCCGTACGCTCCAGCAGCGCGCGGTGGCGCTGGGCATCGACGTCTTCATGGAGTGCACGGTCACCGACCTGTTCAAGGCCGACGGCGCGATCGCGGGCGCGTTCGCCTACTGGCGCGAGTCCGGTCGCTTCATCGTCTTCGACGCCCCCAGCGTCATCCTCGCCACGGGCGGGATCGGCAAGTCGTTCAAGGTGACGTCGAACTCGTGGGAGTACACCGGCGACGGACACGCCCTCGCGATGCGCGCCGGCGCAAGCCTGATCAACATGGAGTTCGTGCAGTTCCACCCGACGGGGATGGTCTGGCCGCCGTCGGTGAAGGGCCTGCTGGTCACCGAGTCGGTGCGCGGCGACGGCGGGATCCTGAAGAACTCCGAGGGCGAGCGGTTCATGTTCGACTACATCCCGGACTTCTTCAAGGCCGAGACGGCGGACACGGTGGAGGAGGCCGACGCCTGGTACGACGACAAGAAGAACAACCGTCGACCACCCGAGCTGTTGCCGCGCGACGAGGTCGCGCGCGCGATCAACTCCGAGATCAAGGCCGGCCGGGGCACCCCGCACGGCGGGATCTACCTCGACATCGCCTCACGGCGCAGTGCCGAGTTCATCCGCAAGCGGCTGCCCTCGATGTACCACCAGTTCAAGGAGCTCGCCGACGTCGACATCACGGCCGAGCCGATGGAGATCGGCCCGACGTGCCACTACGTCATGGGCGGCGTCGAGGTCGACGCCGACACGCAGCAGAGCGGGGTCACCGGGCTGTACGCCGTCGGCGAGTGCTCCGGCGGCATGCACGGGTCCAACCGGCTCGGCGGCAACTCGCTCGGCGACCTGCTGGTCTTCGGCAAGCGGGCCGGCGAGGCCGCCACGGCGTACGCCACCTCGCTGGGCGACGCGCGGCCGCAGGTCGACGAGGCGGACGTGAAGGAGGCCCAGGTGAGTGCGCTCGCGCCGTTCGAGGTCGAGGGCGGGGAGAACCCCTACACGATCCAGTCCGACCTCCAGCAGTCGATGAACGACCTCGTCGGCATCATCCGCACCCGCGGCGAGCTCGAGGAGTCGTTGAGCGAGATCGAGGCCTTCAAGGTGCGCGCGAGCACGATGGTCGTCGAGGGCCACCGGCAGTACAACCCGGGCTGGCACCTGGCGCTCGACCTGCGCAACATGCTCATCGTCAGCGAGTGCATCGCCAAGGCCGCCCTCGCCCGCGAGGAGTCACGTGGCGGGCACACCCGCGACGACTTCCCCGGGCCCGATGCCGAGTGGGGCACCAAGAACCTCGTGGTCACCCTCGACGCCTCCGGCACCGGGGTGGACCTCCACGAGCAACCGCTGCCCGAGATGCCGGACGAGCTGAAGGGGTACTTCGCATGAGCTATACCTTGAAATTGCGGGTCTGGCGCGGCGACCAGGAGGGCGGTGAGGTCAAGGACTTCCCGGTCGAGGTCTCCGAAGGCGAGGTCGTGCTCGACGCGATCCACCGCGTGCAGGCCACCCAGGCCGGGGACCTTGCGGTGCGGTGGAACTGCAAGGCCGGCAAGTGCGGGTCGTGCAGCGCCGAGATCAACGGCAGACCGCGCCTGATGTGCATGTGCCGGCTCTCGGACTTCGAGGAGGACGAGGTCATCACGGTCACGCCGATGCGCGCGTTCCCGGTGATCCGCGACCTCGTGACCGACGTGTCGTTCAACTACGAGAAGGCCAAGGAGCTGCCCAGCGCCCAGCTCGGCCCCCGCGACGCCGACGGCAAGCGGCGGATGGCGCAGATCGACGTCGAGCGGGGCCAGGAGTTCCGCAAGTGCATCGAGTGCTTCCTGTGCCAGGACGTCTGCCACGTCGTGCGCGACCACGAGGACAACAAGGAGGCGTTCGCCGGCCCACGCTTCTTCCTGCGCTACGCCGAGCTCGACATGCACCCCCTCGACACCCACGACCGGCGCGAGCTCGCCCAGGGCGCGGCGGGCCTGGGGATGTGCAACATCACCAAGTGCTGCACCGAGGTCTGCCCCGAGGGGATCAGGATCACCGACAACGCGATCATCCCGATGAAGGAACGCGTCGTCGACCGCAAGTACGACCCGCTCGTCTGGCTGGGCAACAAGATCGGCCTGCGCAACAAGGACGACGAGGGCCGCACCGAGGTCTGATCGTCAGACTGGGTGTGTCCCGGATGCGCGGACGCGCGGCCATCGTGCGGGGCATGCGGCACGCCGGTGATCTGACCGATGAGATGAGCAGTAGGGCTTGCTGGAGCGACGCGAGCATCGCGGCATGTGCGGACGTCATACGGATGGGGCAACTGGTGGCGCTGTCCGTATGACGTCTAGGTGATGGCAATCGCATGCCGCCAGATCCGGCAAACGCAGGCCTCCCGCGCCGCCGATAGAGACACACCCAGGTAGTGGTGTGAGAGGTATCCCATAGCCCTGCCCGGTGACCCTCGCCACGTCGCGGGCCTATCCTGCCCAGCATGACCGAGCGTGAAGGTGGCCTGGCCGAGCCGGAGGAGCTGCAGCCCGACGAGGGCTCCCTGCGCCTCGTGGGTGACGACGACACCTATGACGTCGCCGCGTGGGAGGCCGCGACCGCGGCGGTGCTGCGCAAGGCCCGCCGCCTCGGCGAGGACGCGCCCGACGGGGACGTCTGGGCGGCACTGACCCGCACCACCCTCGATGGCATCGAGGTCGCGCCGATCGGCCAGCAGTCCGACCTCGAGGGCCTTGCCACTGCGGGCCGTCCGGTGCGCGCCGGCGCGTGGGACGTGCGTACGTCCCTGGTCGGTGACGACGCGTCGGCGGTCAACGAGGCCGCGCTGGTCGACCTCGACAACGGCGCGACCTCGTTGCACCTCGACCTCGAGGACGGCACCGACCTCGCCCGCACGTTGCAGGGCGTGCTCCTCGACCTGGCTCCGGTCACTCTGGAGCGGCCCAGCGCCGAGCAGTCCCGGGCGCTCGCCCGGCTGCTCGAGGACACCCCGAACGATCCGCATCCCGCCAACAACCTCTCGGCCGACCCGGCCACGGCGCTGATGTTCGGCGAGGGGATCCCGGACGGTGGTCGGACGATCGCCGACGCCTTCGCCGACACCGTCCGCCTCGCACGGTCCCTCGGCGTGCTGGGGGCCGTCGTCGACGGCACTGCCCTCCACAACCGCGGCGCCAGCGACGCGCAGGAGCTCGGCTGGACGATGGCGGTCGGTGTCCACTACCTCCGCCTCCTGGCCGAGGCCGGCCTCACGGTCGACGAGGCGGCCGCGGTGATCGAGTTCCGCTACGCCGCGACCGACGAGCAGTTCCCGACGATCGCCAAGCTGCGTGCCGCCCGTCGTCTCTGGGCCCGCGTCCTCGAGGCGTCCGGATCGGGCGGGGTCCCGCAGCGCCAGCACGTGATCACCAGCCGCGCGATGATGGGGAAGGTCGACCCCTGGGTCAACATGCTCCGCGGCACGATCGCCGCCTTCGCGGCCGGCGTCGGTGGCGCCGACGCGGTCACGGTCGTCCCCTTCGACGAGCGCCTCGGGCAGCCCGACGCGCTGGGACGCCGCATCGCCCGCAACACCTCGTCGCTCCTCATCGAGGAGTCGCACGTCGCCACCGTCACCGACCCGGCCGGTGGCTCCTACGCGGTCGAGAAGCTCACCGACGACCTTGCCGTCGCCGGGTGGGCCGAGCTCGGTCGGATCGAGTCCGACGGCGGTTTCGGCGAGCAGGCTGCGCGAGGCTTCATGCAACGGGTCCGAGCGGTCCGGACCGCGCGTGACGCGGGGATCGCCGACCGCTCGCGCCCGCTGACCGGCATCTCGGAGTTCCCGAACCTCGGGGAGACGCTGCCCGAGCGTGCGCCGTGGAGGGGCGCGGGCGTCCAGCCCTACGCAGCCCCCTACGAGGACCTGCGTGCCGAGCCCGCCGAGCAGCCGGTCTTCCTGGCGACCATGGGGACGGTGGCCGCCCACACGGCGCGGGCGACCTTCGCCACCAACCTGTTCGCCGCCGGCGGCGTCGCAGTCGTCGCGGCCGGCGCCACCGACGGAGTCGATGCGGTGACCGCCGCCTACTCCGGTCAGCGTGTGGTCTGCCTGGCCGGCACCGATGCGGCGTACGCCGAGTGGGGTGCCGACCTGGTCGCCGCGCTGCGGGCGGCCGGGGCGTCGTACGTCGTGCTGGCGGGCAAGCCGGGCGAGCGCACGGTGGTCGACGTCGACGACTCGTGTGCCATGGGGGTGGACGCCCTGGCCTTCCTGGCCCGGACCCGAGAGGAGCTCGCCCGATGAGCATTCCGAAGAACTTCGCCGAGGTGGAGCTGGGACCATCCGCGACCGGCGGGGGCGATGCTTCCTCGACCAGCGGGGGAGACGCCGAGCCGTGGACGAGCCCCGAGGGCATCGACATCCTCCCGGTCTACGGCCCCGAGCACCTCGACGGCCTCGACGGCCTCGACACCTGGCCGGGCATCGCGCCGTTCCTGCGCGGGCCCTACCCGACGATGTACACCACCCAGCCGTGGACGATCCGCCAGTACGCCGGCTTCTCCACCGCCGAGGAGTCCAACGCGTTCTACCGCCGCAATCTCGCCGCCGGTCAGAAGGGCCTGTCGGTCGCCTTCGACCTGGCCACCCACCGCGGCTACGACTCCGACCACCCGCGCGTGCGCGGCGACGTCGGCATGGCCGGGGTCGCGATCGACTCGATCTACGACACCCGCACGCTCTTCGACGGCATCCCGCTCGACGAGATGTCGGTGTCGATGACGATGAACGGCGCCGTGCTGCCGGTGCTCGCCCTCTACATCGCGGCGGCCGAGGAGCAGGGGGTGAAGCCGGAGCAGCTGGCGGGGACCATCCAGAACGACATCCTCAAGGAGTTCATGGTCCGCAACACCTACATCTACCCGCCCGCGCCGAGCATGCGGATCATCAGCGACATCTTCGCCTTCACCTCGCAGAAGATGCCGCGCTTCAACTCCATCTCGATCTCCGGCTACCACATCCAGGAGGCCGGAGCCACGGCCGACCTGGAGCTCGCCTACACGCTGGCCGACGGGGTCGAGTACATCCGGGCCGGCCTCGACACCGGCATGACGATCGACCAGTTCGCACCCCGCCTGTCCTTCTTCTGGGCCATCGGCATGAACTTCTTCATGGAGGTCGCCAAGATGCGCGCGGCCCGGGCGATCTGGGCGCGGCTGGTCGACGACTTCGACCCGAAGAACCCCAAGTCGCGCTCGCTGCGCACCCACAGCCAGACCTCGGGCTGGTCGCTGACCGCGCAGGACGTCTTCAACAACGTCGGTCGCACGTGCATCGAGGCGATGGCCTCCACGCAGGGCCACACGCAGTCGCTGCACACCAACGCCCTCGACGAGGCGATCGCGCTGCCGACCGACTTCTCGGCACGCATCGCGCGCAACACCCAGCTGCTCCTGCAGCAGGAGAGCGGCACCACCGAGATCATCGACCCGTGGGCGGGCTCCTACTACGTCGAGAAGCTCACCCATGACCTCGCGGAGCGCGCCTGGGCGCACATCCTCGAGGCCGAGCGCGCCGGCGGGATGGCAGCGGCGATCGAGAAGGGCATCCCCAAGATGCGCATCGAGGAGGCGGCTGCCCGCACCCAGGCGCGGATCGACTCCGGCGCGCAGAAGGTCATCGGCGTCAACACGTTCCGTCTTCCCGTCGAGGACAGGCTCGACGTGCTCCGGGTCGACAACGACGACGTCTACCGCCAGCAGGTCGCCAAGCTCGAGCGGTTGCGCGCCGAGCGCGACGACGACGACGTACGCCGGGCGCTCGAGGCGTTGACCGCCTCGGCCGAGCGCGGACCGGTCGGCGGCGGCTCCCTCGAGGGCAACCTCCTCGCGCTGGCGGTCGACGCGGCCCGTGCGAAGGCGACGGTCGGCGAGATCTCCGACGCCCTGGAGAAGGTCTACGGCCGCCACCAGGCGGTGATCCGTACGATCAGCGGCGTGTACCGCGACGAGGCCGGCGACGAGGCCGGCACCAAGGTGGCCGAGGTCCTCGCCGCGACCGAGGCGTTCGAGGCCGAGGAAGGCCGGCGTCCACGCATCCTCGTGGCCAAGATGGGCCAGGACGGCCACGACCGCGGTCAGAAGGTCGTCGTCACCGCCTTCGCCGACCTCGGCTTCGACGTCGACGTGGGGCCGCTCTTCTCCACGCCGGAGGAGGTCGCCCAGCAGGCCATCGACGCCGACGTGCACATCGTCGGGGTGTCGTCGCTCGCGGCCGGCCACCTCACCCTGCTGCCGGCGCTCAAGCAGGCGCTGGCAGACCAGGGGCGCCCGGACATCATGATCGTGATCGGCGGCGTGATCCCGCCCGACGACGTGGCGACGCTGCAGGAGATGGGCGCCGCTGCCGTCTTCCTGCCCGGCACCGTCATCGCGGAGTCCGCGCTCGACCTGCTGGCCCGGCTGCGTGCCTGATGGTCGCCTGATGGCACGTCCGGTCGACGTCGCCGCCCTCGTCGAGGGAGTGGGCGAGGGGCGGCGGGCTGCCGTCTCGCAGGCCATCACGCTGGTCGAGTCGTCCCGGGCCGAGCACCGGGCTGCCGCGCGGGAGCTGCTGACCACCCTGGGCGCCTCCGAGCGACCTCTGGCCACGAGGGTCGGGATCTCCGGGGTGCCGGGCGTGGGCAAGTCGACGTTCATCGAGAGCCTCGGCACCCGCCTGACGGCGGCCGGGCACCGGGTCGGGGTGCTCGCTGTCGACCCGTCGTCGGTGCGCACCGGCGGCTCCGTGCTGGGCGACAAGACCCGGATGGCTGCGCTGTCGGTCGACCCCCAGGCGTTCATCCGGCCCTCGCCCTCGGCCGGAACGCTCGGCGGCGTGGCACGGGCCACCACGCAGGCGATGCTGGTGCTCGAGGCGGCCGGCTACGACGTCGTACTGGTCGAGACCGTCGGCGTCGGCCAGTCAGAGGTGACGGTGGCCGGGATGGTCGACACGTTCCTCTTCCTCACCCTGGCCCGCACCGGCGACCAGCTCCAGGGCATCAAGAAGGGCATCCTCGAGATCGTCGACGTCGTCGCGGTCAACAAGGCCGATGCGATGGGCGGGGACGACCACGAGGGCGAGGCGCGGGTCGCCGCCCGTGAGCTCGCCGGGGCGCTGAGGCTCGTGCGTGGGCACGCCGACTGGGCGCCGCCGGTCGTGACCTGCTCGGGCCTGACCGGGGTCGGGGTGGACGACGTCTGGCAGCGGATCGTGGCCCACCGCGAGCACCTCGGGCCGGAGGGGTTGGCAGACAAGCGCGCGCAGCAGCAGCTGGAGTTCACCTGGGCCCTCGTGCGCGACGAGCTCGCCCAGCGGCTGCGGTCCTCGGCCGGCGTCGCGGCGGTGCGCGACGACGTACGACGGGCGGTGCTGTCGGGTGAGCTGCCGGCGCCGCTGGCCGCGGATCGACTTCTCGCGGCCTACGACGGCGAAACGAACTAGGGTGGGCGGGTCATGCCTGAACCCACCCTCCCCGCCACGCCCGTCATCGCCGAGGTCGTCGACAAGCACGCCGACGACATCATGGCGCTCCGCCGCGACCTGCACGCCCACCCCGAGCTGAGCTGGGCGGAGAACCGCACCTCCGACATCGTCGTGTCCGCGCTCGAGGGCGCGGGCTGGCACGTCACGCGTCCCGAGGGCGGGGGAGTGCTGGCCGACATCGGCACCGGCGGGCCCCTGGTGGCGCTGCGCGCCGATCTCGACGCGCTGCCGGTCGACGACCTGATCAACGACCCGTGGCGGAGCACCACCCCCGGCATCGCGCACGCCTGCGGCCACGACGTGCACACCGCCGGGCTGATCGGGGCCGGGTTGGCCCTGGCCGAGGTCTCCGTGCGCGGCCTGCTGCCCGGCCGGGTGCGGCTGCTGTTCCAGCCGGCCGAGGAGGTCATGCCCGGTGGGGCGCTGCACCTCATCTCGGCAGGTGCCCTCGAGGGCGTGAGCCACGTCTTCGGGCTGCACTGCGACCCGAGCCTGGACGTGGGCCGGATCGGCCTGCGCGAGGGGCCGTTGACAGGCGCCGCCGACGCGCTGACCGTCCGGCTCATCGGCAAGGGCGGCCACACCTCACGCCCGCACCTGACCGAGGACCTCACCTTCGCCCTCGGCAAGGTCATCACCGAGCTCCCGGCGATCCTCAGCCGGCGCCTCGACCCGCGGGCCGGGGTCAGCGTGGTGTGGGGGATGGTGCGAGCGGGCTCGGCGCACAACGTGATCCCGCACGGCGGTGTCGTCGCCGGCACCGTCCGGATGCTCGACGCGGTGGCCTGGGCCGACGCCGAGCACCTGATCCGCCAGCTGATCACCTCGATCGTCGCCCCGTACGGCGTGACGGCCGAGGTCACCTACCAGCGCGGCGTCCCACCGGTGGTCAACCACCCCGTGTCCACGTCCATCCTCGGTGCGGCCCTCGACAGCGTGCTGGGGCCACACGGCCACGTCTCGACCACGCAGAGCCTCGGTGGCGAGGACTTCGGCTGGTACCTCGACTCCGTCCCCGGTGCGATGGCCCGGCTCGGCACGCGCACCCCCGGTGGCCCGACGTACGACCTGCACCAGGGCAACCTCCGCATCGACGAGGCCGCGACCTGCATCGCCAGCCGCGTGCTCGCGGAGGCGGCGGTGACGGCGCTGTCCGCCTGACCGTGATGCCCGGCCTCGGCTGCCCCAGCGGGCGGACCCGTGCTAGAACGGAACCTGCTCGGCCAGCAGCCCGGACGCGGGGGAACGGCCGGACAGCATCCGGGCGAACTCGAAGGCATCGAGCTCGAGGCATTCGGACTCGCCGCTGCCCCAGCGACCGCCTGCTGGCCCCGTGAGGACCAGCTGGAAGGGCGCGCCGTGCCTACCCGCCCATTCCTGGACGACGTCGTCGATGATGACGCCCTCATGGGCGGGATCGGCGTCCATCCGAGCGCCGGTGGCCCGCGTGATGTCGACGCGGTGCATGAAGGGGTCGCGGGTGAGGATCACATCGAGGAGGAATCCGAACGTCCAGGCTTCCTGGTGGTCGCCGACGTCCTGCAGCCCGGGCATGGTCCGGGCTCGGACAAGGCCAGGGGTACGCGCGCGCGACCTGGCCGCCTTCGGCCCCACTCGACGCATCGCCTCCACGACCTCCCGGGGCGTCAGGTCGGCGTTCTTCTCGACCTGGAGCGCGGTGAGCGCGTCCAGCAGCGACGTGCCGTCCCGCTTGGCCCGCCGCTGAGACCCCACCTGCTGGCGAGCCGTCTCCGTCAACGTGGCCGCCATCTGTGCCATGCCGAGCATGTGACCCGCCATGGCGCGGACGTCCCATCCGGGACAATCGGTAGGTGCCGACCACTGGTCGGGCGTGAGGCCCTCGAGGAGTGCGACCACACGGTCGTACTCCGTCGCGGCCAGGCGCATCGCCACGGTGTGGTCGAGCTCGCTCGCGCGAAGCATGGTGGTAGGTCGTCGCTGTGTGTCCACGATCGATCAGTCCCTTCTATGGGTCAGAGGCCCAGGTTGTCTGCATACATGTCGACGGCTCGGTCGAGCAGTCGTGCGTAGCGCTCGCCACCCGGATCGTTGGCCAGCTGTCCGTCGACGAGACCGCCGACGATCGCGGTGAAGAGGTCGAGATCCTGGTCGCGGGTGATGCCGTGGGAAGCCAGGCGCGCGCGCAGGAGGCGGATCACCTCGACGGCGGGAGCGTAGGCCTGCTCAGAAGGGGCGAATCCGGGGATGGTCCGCTGGTTCATCAGCTGATGACGGGCGAGGTCGGCCACGGCGAAGTCGAAGAAGAGCCGTGCGTAGCGGCGGAGCGCGGACCGGGCTGTACGGGAGCGCGGGGTGTCCGATGCCAGGGACAGCTCGAGGAACTCGCCCCACGCCTGGCCGAACATGGCGTCGTAGATCGCGTTCTTCGACTCGAAGTGCGAGTAGAGCGAGGGCGCTCGCATGCCGACGCGCGCCGCGACCTCTCGCAGGGTTATCTGCGCCAGGCCGTTCTCTCGCGCCGTATCCCAGGCCGCCGCGAGGATCTCCTGCCGAGTTGACTCACGCCGTTCTGCCTGCCTATCGCGATTCGCAATGCCTACCATAGTTAGGCACAGTACCCACGACTGGATCTCCTGTCCAGAACCTTCATCGCTGCCCGCGTGCTCGCGGAGAGACCTACGACGACGCGGTCAGCTGCTGCTCGAGGGCGCTGGGCCGGCCGTGACGTGACCCAGCGGGACGCCGAAGGTGAAGGTGCTCCCCTCCCCGATCGTGGAGGAGACCTGGAGCCGGCCGCCCATCAGGTCGACCAGCTCACGACAGATGGCCAGACCGAGCCCGATGCCGCGGTGCTCGCCGGCGGTGGCGGGGTCCACCTTGGTGAACGGCTCGAAGAGGGCGTGAACGCGGCTCCCGGCGATGCCGATGCCGGTGTCGGTGACCGCGAACTCGACCCAGTGGTCCGGACCTCGGCCGACGTCCGGGTCCGGTGCGGCCGTGCGGCACCCGACGCGAACGTCGACGGCGCCCTGCTCGGTGAACTGGATCGCGTTCTGCACCAGGTTGGTCACGACCTGCGAGACCCGCTGACCGTCACCCACCACGGTCGCGGGGACGGAGTCATCGACGACGAAGGAGATCGTCAGGGTGCGGCTCTCGGCCAGGGGCGCCGCCCAGTCCGCGACGCCCTCGACGACCGTGCGCACCTCGAACGGTCCGGGTTGCACCACGGCCCGATGTGCTTCGAGCCCGGAGAACTCCAGGATGTCGTTCACCAGGCGCTCCAGCCGTTGACTGGATCGGTGCACCATGTCGACCAGGTGCTCCGCCTCCGGGCCGAGTTCGGCGTGCATGAGCAGATCAGTGGCGCCGACGAGCACGGCCAACGGGGTACGGACCTCGTGGCCGACGGTGGCCAGGAAGAGGGACTTCGCAGCGTTGGCCTCCTCGAGCTTGCGCACCATCTCCTTGGCGGAGGTGATGTCCTCGGTGATGCCGTGCACGCCGACGACCGTGCCTCCGACGACGATCGGGATCGCAGTGGTCCGGATGTGGACGATCTCGCCGTCGGGACGCAGGACGCGTGCTTCGCGCACCTGAGGCTCTCCGGTCAGGGCCAGGTCGAAGCCCTGCCGCATCATGTCCGCGTCATCGGGGTGGATGACCTCGGAGAAGTGCGTCTGCCTCATCTGCGCCAGGCTCAGCCCCGTCATCGCGAGCGCTCGAGGGTTCGCGTCCGTGTAGAAGCCGCGCCTGTCCACTGAGTACGCCGCGTGGGGGTGGTGGGTGAACATCGAGGCATAGCGCTCGCTGCTCTCACCCAGAGCACCCTCACTGAGCATCGCGCCGGCCTCCGACGCGGCCGGGTCCCTGGGGACAGCGTCCATCACGACCTCCGAGAGTTCATCGCCAGGGCAGCAGGGAGCGACGGACTGCGTTGCGCTACTGCTTCTTGTACGGCACTCCGTCGGCTGCGGGCGGTCGGGACCGGCCCACCAGGCCCGCCACCGCGAGAATGGTGACGAGGTAGGGGAGCATCAGCATGAACTGGCTCGGCACCGGGGAGCCGATCGCCGACAGGACACCCTGCAGGTTGGACGCGAAGCCGAAGAGCAGCGCTGCCAGGGTGGCGCGGATCGGGTCCCACTTGCCGAAGATCACCGCCGCGAGCGCGATGAAGCCTGCGCCGCCGGTCATCTCGCGGTTGAAGCCCGCGACCGCGACCAGGCTGAAGTAGGCACCGCCCATGCCCGCGATCGCGCCGGCGAGCAGCACGGTGCGGTAGCGGGTGCGGTTGACCTTGATGCCGACCGTGTCGGCCGCCATCGGGTGCTCGCCGACCGCACGGACGCGCAGGCCCCATCGCGTGCGGTAGAGGGCGAACGCGACCAGCGCGACCGCCGCGTAGAGCACGTAGACCAGCGCGGTCTGGCGGAACAGGATCGGGCCGATCAGCGGGATCTCGCCCAGGACCGGGATCGGCACCGAGCGGAACCGGTCGGGCGAGTTGAGCGCGTCGGCGTGGGGGGTCAGCACCTGACGGAACAGGAAGTTCGTCAGGCCGATCACGAGCACGTTGAGCACCACGCCGACGATGACCTGGTCGACCAGGTAGGTGATCGCGAAGAGGCCGAGGATCAGCGCGATGAGGGCGCCGGCCACCATCGCGGCCAGCAGTCCGGCCCACGGGGACCCGGTGAGCGAGGCAGCGATGGCGGCAGCGAAGGCGCCGAAGAGCAACTGGGCCTCGATGGCGATGTTGACCACACCGGCACGCTCGCCGAGCACACCGCCCAGCGCGCCGAAGACGAGCGGGACGGCCAGCGCGATCGCGCCCCCGAGCAGGCTCACCACACGGATGCGGCCGTCGGCGGCCGCCCAGCTCAGGAAGCCGGTCATCCAGGCGAAGGCGAAGAGGATCGGCAGCCACATGGGCGTACGCACGTGGGCGAGCATGCGACGGACGGCCTCGGCAGTCACGACGGCGCAGACCGCCACCATCACCCAGGCGGTGGCCGTGGAGGGGACCACGATGTCGGGGAGCTCCACGAAGTCGCTCTGGGTGGCCAGCCGGAACGTGGTCTCGCCCGGGTGCCCGGACCGGACCAGGATGACGGCGAGCAGGGCCGACATCACGCCGAAGATGATCGGCAGCTTCTTGGCGCCGGCTCCCTTGGCGGGAGTGGTGGCGGCGTCGGGAGCCAGCCCTCCGGTGTCGGGGGTCGGTTGCGTCACGGTGCTCACTTGGCCTCCTGGGCGGGGAGCCGGAAGATCGCGCGCACCAGGGGAGGTGCGGCGATGAAGAGGACGATCAGGGACTGGACCACCAGCACCAGGTCGACCGAGATGTTCTCCGAGGTCTGCATGGTGAAGCCGCCGGCCTTGAGGGCGCCGAAGAGGAGCCCCGCTGCGAGGATCCCGAGCGGTCGGGACCGGCCGAGCAGCGCCACGGTGATGGCGTCGAAGCCGATCGAGGCGTCGAGGTCGAGCGAGACTCCGCTCGTCACGGTGCCCAGCACCTGGTTGATGCCGGCCAGGCCGAGGAGCGAGCCGGCGATCATCATCACGACGGTGTAGGTCCGGCCGACGTTGATGCCGGACGCACGGGCCGCGTGCGGGTTCTCGCCGACCGCGCGGATCCGGTAGCCGAGGGTGGAGCGGTTGAGCAGCCACCACACGACGCCGACCGCGACCAGCGCGAGGACGAAACCGAGGTGCAGGTTGAACTTGTCGCCCAGCACCTCGGGCAGGACCGCGGTGTTCTTCATCGGCAGCGACTTCGGGTTGGCCGAGCCGGGCGTCTTGAGGAGGAAGTCCTTCGTGAGGGCGTAGAAGAGCAGGTAGTAGGCGACGTAGTTGAGCATGATCGTCACGATCACCTCGTGGGCGCCGGTGCGGGCCTTGAGCAGCCCGGCGATGCCGCCCCAGAGGGCGCCGACGGCCATGCCGACCAGGATCGCCAGCGGCAGGTGGACGATCATCGGCAGGTCGAGCTTGAAGCCCACCCAGCCCGCAGCGCCACCGGCCATCAGCATCTGGCCGCGGCCACCGATGTTGAAGAGCGACGCGCGGAAGGCCAGGCCCACACCGAGACCACCGGCGATGAGCGGGCCGGAGAACTTCAGCGTCTCCGTCAACGGTCGCCACTGCTGGGCGGGGTCGCTGAGGTTGTAGTTGAAGATCGCGCCGCGGAACATCGCGCTGTAGGCGCCGGAGATGGCCTCCCACAGGGCGGAGAGGAAGTCGGAGGGCCGGGCCGTGATGTAGCTCGCGGCGTCGCGTACGCCCTCGTTGGTCGCGGCGATCATGACCGAGCCGACGAAGACGGCGATGAGCACGGCCAGCACCCCGGCCAGTGCGTCGCCCGAGGCGATCTCCTTCAGCATCGGAGCGGGACTTCGTGTCCCTGTCGGTGCCCGGGTCCTCGGTCGTGGTCACGGTGTCCGCGTCGCCCTCCGCCGCCGGCTGCGCCTCGGGGTTCTCGTCGGGCTTGGGCAGGTCCTTGTCATTCACGCGACCACGTCCTTCAGGTCCTTCGGGCGTTCGCCGGTCATCATGAGACCGAGGGTCTCGCGGGGGGTGTCGGCCGACACGATGCCGACGATCCGACCGCGGTAGAGCACCATGATCCGGTCGGCCAGCGCCACCACCTCGTCCAGCTCGGTGGAGACCACCAGGACCGGGATGCCGCGGTCGCGGGTCGCGACGATCTGCTTGTGGATGAACTCGATCGAGCCCACATCGACGCCGCGGGTCGGCTGCGCGGCGACGAGCAGCCGCAGGTCGCGCGACATCTCCCGGGCGACGACGACCTTCTGCTGGTTGCCACCGGAGAGGTTGCCGGCCAGCGAGTCGATGTCGCGGGCACGGACGTCGTACTGGGTGAGCTTCTCCTGCGCGAACTCGCGCAGCGCGGGGATACGGAGCGAGCCGTTCTTGACGAAGGGGGAGGAGAAGCTGCGGTTGAGCATGAGGTTCTCGGCGATGGTGAAGGTGGGCACCAGACCGTCGACCTGGCGGTCCTCGGGGATGAATCCGACGCCGGAGTCGAGGATCTTGCGTGTCGACTTGCCGACCAGCTCGATGCCGTCGAGGGTGATCGACCCGCTGACGTCGTCCTGGAGTCCGACGAGGGCCTCGGTGAGCTCGGTCTGACCGTTGCCCTGCACTCCGGCCACGGCGAGGACCTCACCGGCCCGGACGGTGAAGCTGATGCCGTCGACCTGCCGGTGACCGACCTGGTCGACCACACGGAGGTCCTTGACGACCAGGGCGTCGTCGCCGAGCGTCGGTGCGTCCTTGTGGACGGTCAGCTCGACCGGGCGCCCGACCATCATCGAGGCGAGCTCGGCGTTGCTGGCGGTGGGTTCGGCCTCACCGACGACCTTGCCGAGGCGGATGACCGTGATCCGGTCGGCGACCTCGCGGACCTCACGCAGCTTGTGGGTGATGAACACGATCGCCTTGCCGGCCTCGCGGAGCTGACGCATGATGTCCATCAGCTCGTCGGTCTCCTGGGGCGTGAGCACCGCGGTCGGCTCGTCGAAGACGAGGAGCTCGGCATCGCGGGAGAGTGCCTTGATGATCTCCACGCGCTGCTGCACGCCGACCGGGAGGTCCTCGACGAGCGCGTCGGGCTTCACGTGGAAGCCGAAGCGCTCGGAGATCTCGGTGACCCGGTCGCGCGCTGCGGCGAGGTCCAGCGTGCCGGCGAAGCCGGTGGTCTCGTTGCCGAGCATCACGTTCTCCGCGACGGTGAACACCGGGATGAGCATGAAGTGCTGGTGGACCATGCCGATGCCGGCCGCCATCGCGTCGCCGGGGCCGGTGAAGTGCTGGACGACGCCGTCGAGCTCGATCTCGCCCTCGTCGGCCTTGTAGAGGCCGTAGAGCACGTTCATCAGGGTCGACTTGCCCGCGCCGTTCTCCCCCAGCAGGCAATGGATCTCGCCGGGCTCGACCGTGAGGGACATCGAATCGTTGGCCACCACGCTGCCGAAGCGTTTGGTGATGCCTCGCAGGACGAGTCTCATGGGATCGCATCCTAGGGGTCGGTGTGGTCGGTGTGGTCGGGGCTGGCCACGGTCTGTGGTGAGCGGGGCGCAGGGGGGCGAGCCGTGCCCAGAAGTGTGGCCAGGAAGTGTGACCGCCGGAAGGCTAACCGCCTCGTGGGCCGCTGGTCTGGGCACAGACCTGCCAAACCTCGCGGCGCCGCTCTGGCAAGAGAGAGAAGAGGGAGGCCGACGAATTCGTCGACCTCCCTCCTCCGTGGAGCGTGCTGGCGATCAGCCCAGGTAGGACGTGACCTTGATCGAACCGTCGATGATGCCGGCCTTGACGGTGTCGAGGTCGGCGGCCAGGTCGGGGTTGACCTTGCTCTCGAAGTTGTGGAACGGCGCGATGCCGACTCCGTCGTTCTCGAGCGTGCCGACGTAGGGCTCGAAGTCGAACTCGTCCTTGCCCGCGGCCATGACGGCCTCGTAGGTCGAGACCTTCATGCCCTTGAGGATCGAGGTCATGACGTAGTCCTGGGTGGACGGGTCGGTCTCGTAGAGGTCGGCGTCGACACCGATCATCGCGATGTCCTTGCCCGAGTCCTCGATCGCGGTGATCGCGCCCTGGTAGATCGGGCCGCCGACCGGCAGGATCACGTCGACGTCCTGGTCGAGGATCTGCTTGGCGGTGCTGGTCGCCGCCTCGTTGGCCTCGAAGCCACCGGTGAAGGAACCGTTCTTGCCGTCCCAACCGACGACCTTGATGTCCTTCTTGTTCTCCTTGCCGTAGTACTCGGCGCCCTGCTTGAAGCCGTCCATGAAGATCGTGACGGTCGGGAAGGGCATGCCGCCGTAGGTGCCGACCTTGCCGGTCTCGGTGTAGTCAGCAGCGGCGTACCCGGCCAGGAACGCGGCCTGGGCGGTGTTGTAGAGCAGCGGCTTGATGTTCTCCACGTCGGCCTTGCCGTCGAAGGTCCCACCGTCGTCGCCACCGTCAGCGGAGTCGTCGATCAGGACGTACTCGATGTCGGGGTTGGCCTTGGCGGACTCCTTGGTGGCCGAGGCCAGCGCGAAGCCGACGGTCACGATGACGTCGCAGCCCTCGCCGACCAGGCTCTCCAGGTTGGGGGCGAAGTCGTTCTCGCTGTTGGACTCGACGGCCTTCAGCTCGACGCCGAGCTCGTCGGCAGCCTGCTTGGCACCCTCGAAGCCGAGCTGGTTGAACGACTTGTCGTCGAAACCGCCCGCGTCGGACACGATGCACGGCAGGAAGTCGCTGACTGCGGGCGTCTCGCTCCCGGTGCTGGTGTCTTCCTCGGGCGCGTCACCGCACGCGGCCAGGGTCGCGGCCGCCAGGAGCGACACGAGGCCGCTCGCGACGACCTTCCTCGTCTTCAACACAAATGCCTCCAAATTCATGAACCCCGGGGTGGGGTCAGCGTTCGTGGAGCATGATGCCCCGCCCCGGGGGCCCCGTCACGCGGATCGGAACTACTGAAACCCGTTTGAGACATAAAATCGCCGGCAGAACTTTCGGCGGAACATGCCAAAGACGACGGCGTCGCGGTATGCGCCATAGTTGCGGCGTGGAACAGACGGAGTGGAACGAGCTCAAGACAGCGGCCGTCGAGGTGATGACCCACGCCTACGCGCCCTACTCGAACTACCCCGTGGGGGCCGCGGCCCTGACCGACGACGGTCGTCTCGTGGTCGGCTGCAACGTGGAGAACGCGGCGTACGGCGTCGTGCTGTGCGCCGAGTGCGGACTCGTGTCGCAGCTCCACGCCACCGGCGGCGGTCGACTGACACACTTCGTGTGCGTCAACGGCAAGGGGGACATCATCATGCCCTGCGGGCGTTGCCGCCAGCTGCTCTTCGAGCACGGCGGACGTGACCTGCAGCTGTGGACCGTCTCGGGCATCAGGCCCATGTCCGAGGTGCTGCCCGATGCGTTCGGCCCCGACGACCTGGCCCTGGTGGCCGACGAGGAAGGAACCCGCTGATGCCAGCACACGACGCCGTCGAGGTGATCCTCGCCAAGCGCGACGGCCACCAGCTCAGTGACAGCCAGATCGACTGGGTCATCGATGCCTACACCCGTGGTGAGGTCGCCGACGAGCAGATGTCGGCGCTCGCGATGGCGATCCTGCTCAACGGCATGACCCGCCCCGAGATCGCGCGCTGGACCGCGGCCATGATCGCCTCGGGGGAGCGGATGGACTTCTCCACGCTCTCGCGCCCGACGGCCGACAAGCACTCCACCGGAGGCGTGGGCGACAAGATCACGCTCCCGCTCGCCCCGCTCGTCGCTGCCTGCGGCGTCGCCGTACCCCAGCTGTCGGGTCGCGGGCTCGGCCACACCGGAGGCACCCTGGACAAGCTCGAGTCCATCCCCGGCTGGCGGGCGGGCCTGAGCAACGAGGAGATGTTCACGATCCTCGAGGAGATCGGTGCGGTGATCTGCGCGGCCGGCGACGGCCTGGCCCCCGCGGACAAGAAGCTCTACGCCCTGCGTGACGTCACCGGGACCGTCGAGGCGATCCCGCTGATCGCGAGCTCGATCATGAGCAAGAAGATCGCCGAGGGCACCGGGGCGCTGGTGCTCGACGTCAAGGTCGGCAGCGGTGCGTTCATGAAGGACCTCGAGACCGCCCGCGAGCTCGCCGAGACCATGGTCGCCCTGGGCACCGATGCGGGTGTGCACACCGTCGCACTGCTCACCGACATGGCCACGCCGCTCGGACGTACGGCCGGCAACGCGATCGAGGTCGCTGAGTCGGTGGACGTGCTGGCAGGTGGTGGCCCGGACGACGTCGTCGAGCTGACCCTCGCCCTGGCGCGGGAGATGCTCGCCGGAGCCGGACGCGACGACGTCGACCCCGCCGACAAGCTGGCGGACGGCTCGGCGATGGACGCCTGGAAGGCGATGATCCGCGCCCAGGGGGGAGACCCCGACGCCGAGCTCCCGCAGGCGCGCGAGTCGCACGTCGTCAACGCTCCCGCGAGCGGCACCCTGACGCGCCTCGACGCCATGGCCGTGGGCCTGGCGGCCTGGCGCCTGGGTGCGGGGCGGGCCCGCAAGGAGGACCCGGTACAGGCGGGCGCCGGCGTGGTCTGGCACGCGCGTCCGGGCGACGACGTCACCGAGGGGCAGCCGCTCTTCACGCTCCTCACCGACGAGCCGGAGCGCTTCGACCGGGCTCTGGCCTCGCTCGAAGGTGGCTACGACATCGGCGACGGGTCGTCCTTCACCGCGACCCCGCTGATCCTCGACAAGGTCACCTGACGGGCCAGAAGCGCCTGGTGGGTGTCTCTGGCCGGCACTATCTGCCCGGTCGGCACTCCGTTGCGGGCACTTGGTGCCCGGTCGGGAGCCTCTGGCGGGCACTTGGTGCCCGGTCGGCGTCAGGTGAGGAGCAGCACGACGTGGGAGGCCACGCAGGCGGGCTTGTCGCGACCCTCGATCTCGACCGTGTGCTCGACGATCAGCTGCTTGCCCGCCGGCAGGTCGCGGACCTCGCCGAAGCGCACGTGCGAGCGCAGTCGGCTGTCCACGGGCACCGGGTGGGGGAAGCGCACCTTCTCCAGGCCGTAGTTGAGCCGGGCCCCGGGTGTCTCGAGGCGGAAGACCTGCGAGGCGAAGTGGGGGAGCAGGCTCAGGGTCAAGAAGCCGTGGGCGATGGTCGAGCCGAACGGCCCGGCGTCCGCGGCGTCGACATCCACGTGGATCCACTGGTGGTCCAAGGTGGCGTCGGCGAAGGCGTTGATGCGGGCCTGGTCGACGTCGAGCCACTCGCTGGTGCCGATCTCGGACCCTGCGGCTGCGGCGACGTCCTCGAGCGTGGTGAAGGTGCGCATGGGCATGAGCCTAGGGGCGCTTCGCAGCCGGCTGGTTGGATGGTCGTGTGACCGATGCGACCCCGACCCCGATCCCGACCTCGACGCCCACCCGCGAGCAGGTGCACGCTGCCCCCAAGGTCCTGCTGCACGACCACCTCGACGGCGGGCTGCGCCCGCAGACGATCGTCGAGCTGGCTGCGGAGACCGGCCACCAGCTCCCCGCCGACGACGCGCAGTCGCTGGGCCGCTGGTTCGCCGAGTCCGCCGACTCCGGGTCGCTGGTGCGCTACCTCGAGACCTTCGACCACACCGTGGCGGTGATGCAGAACGGTCCGGCCATCGCGCGCGTCGCCCGCGAGTGCGTCGAGGACCTCGCCGCCGACGGCGTCGTCTACGCCGAGGTGCGCTACGCCCCCGAGCAGCACGTGACGGGCGGCATGACGCTCGACGAGGTCGTCGCCGCGGTGCAGGAGGGCTTCGAGGCAGGCGTGGCCGCGAGCGGCGGCAGGATCGTCGTACGACAGCTGCTGACCGCCATGCGCCACCAGGCCCGGTCCATGGAGATCGCCGAGCTGGCCATCGCCTGGCGCGACCGTGGCGTGGCGGGCTTCGACATCGCCGGGGCCGAGGCCGGCTTCCCGCCCACCCGCCACCTCGACGCGTTCGAGTACCTGCAGCGCGAGAACGCCCACTTCACCATCCACGCGGGCGAGGCGTTCGGGCTGCCCTCGATCTGGGAGGCGATCCAGTGGTGCGGCGCAGACCGGCTCGGCCACGGCGTGCGGATCATCGACGACATCACGGTCGCCGAGGACGGGTCGGTCGAGCTCGGTCGGCTGGCGGCCTACGTCCGTGACAAGCGGATCCCGCTGGAGATGTGCCCGAGCTCCAACATCCAGACCGGTGCCGCGGAGTCCTTCGCCCAGCACCCGATCGGGCTGCTGACCGAGCTCGGCTTCCGGGTCACGGTCAACACCGACAACCGGCTGATGAGCGGGACGTCGATGACCCAGGAGATGCACGGCCTCGTGGAGGCGTTCGACTACACGCTGGAGGACCTGCGCTGGTTCACCATCAACGCGATGAAGTCGGCGTTCCTGCCCTTCGACCAGCGGCTCGCGATCATCGAGGAGGTCGTGAAGCCCGGCTATGCCGAGCTGATCAGGCAGGGCTGACGACGAACCAGGGCCGGCCCCAGCCGGCGAGCCCGAGGTCGCCCTGCTCCCACCGCTGCCGACCGACGGTGAGGTCGAGGCCCGAGGCCGGTTCGTAGGTCCGGGCCTGCTCGCCCTCGACACCCGTCACCAGCACGACGTGACGGGGCAGGAACCGGTCGCCGACGAAGACTGCAGCGGGCCGCGCCGGAGCGGCGTCCTGCAGGAGCGTCCACACGCGCCGAGGCAGACGGACCTGGTGGACGGCGTACGGGACTCCCGTCAGCAGGCGCAGCTCGCGCGCCACCGCCCAGGGTGGTGTGCCGAGGGCTCGCGGCCAGGGGAGCTGCCAGCCACCGGCGGTGTCCGAGAGGGAGGTGACCCGGCGGTGGAGCGTGCTCGCCTCGTGCCCGAACGTGGCCTGGTCCCTCACCAGGCCGGCGTAGCGAGGGTGGACCAGCCGGCGGGCCATCACCAAGGAGGCGGCACCGCAGGACCGGCGATCCGGTTGGCGCAGCCTCACCGCGACCCCGTCGACCTCTGGCGCTGACCGGTCAGCTCGGCGTAGGCCCGATCACCTGTGGCCTTGCGGCACCCCTGGCGTTGCGCGTGCGCGACGACCTGCTGCTGGTCGCTCAGGAGGGCCATGCCGCGACGCAGGAGCATCAACGGGGGCTTGCGGTGCTCGCGCAGGTCGCGGGTGAGCCGTCGCCAGAACGTGACGAGGGGGTGCTGGGTGATGCAGTAGGCCGCCTCGAGCAGTCCCTCCTCGCGGCACGCGGCCACGACGTCGGGAGCGAAGATGCCCTCGGCGACGAACCTCGTGCTCGCGCCGAGGTCGACCGTGCGCGAGCCGCAGCGCCCGTTCAGCGCGATCTCGTAGAGGGGCACCTCGCTGCGGCCGGTGGCACAGAGCTCTCGCAGCGACGCGAGAGCGTCCTCCCGGTGCCAGGACGCGGGATCGTCCCAGTCGACGAGCCCTGCGTTGGCCCCGTGGGTGATCCTCGGCAGGGTCGGGTCGTCGCCGTCCTTGTAGAAGTCGTCCAACCGGAGGATCGGGAGCCCGAGCCGCTCTGCGAGGCGGGATTTTCCGGCGCCGCTCGGACCGGCCAGGACGATCACCTGGGCATTGTGCATTATTTCGAACTCGTTTCGTCGTTCGGCCACGGACGGTGGGACCCGACACTAGTCTCGCCCAGACCCAGACTGAACGCTCCTTGTGGGAGGACTTCATGAGTCAGGACGACTCGAACGCGCCCGAGAATGATCACATCCCAGCGCATGCCGAGCGGCGCTCCGGACCTGCCGGCAACGTGCCCCTGCTGATCGGGCTCGCCGTCCTGCTGGTGGTCGGCCTGGTCGCCTTCTTCGTCCTCAAGGGCGGCGGTCAGGAGTCCACGGCCGCGGACTGCATCTCCGCGGAGGTGACCCTGACCACCGCTCCGGTGATGGAGGGACTCGTCGCCCAGGCGGTCGAGCACGTCAACGCCGACGAGCCATGCATCGACATCCAGGTGACCACCGGCAGCGTGAAGGACGTCGTGGCGCTCCTGGGCGACCCCGACGCCGAGCTCCCCGAGATCTGGATCCCCGACAGCCCCACCTGGAAGGGGCAGCTGACCGCTGCCGGCTGGACCGGCACGCCCATCGCCGATGTCCTTGCCCAGACGCCGGTCGGACTGATCGGCGGCCCTGCCGCCGCGGCACCGGATTCCTGGAGCACCGCGATCGGCGACGGCAAGCTGGCCATGGCCGACCCGAGTGCCGAGGGCGCCTCCGCACTGGCTCTCCTCGCGCCCTATGCGGAGATGAAGCAGACCGGCGAGAGCCCCGAGACCATCGAGCAGAAGACCGTCCCGGTCGCCCAGACCTACGGCGAGCGTGCGGTGTCCGGTGGCTCCACCGAGACCGACCTCAGCACCATCTCCGCGAGCAGCACCCAGCTGGTGCCCGCCACCGAGCAGGCGTACCTCGCGGCCCGCCGCAGCAACGACCAGATCAACCTCGTGGCCCCCCGGACGGGCGTACCGATGCTGCAGTACCCGATGATCGACGTGAACCGGGGCAGCATGGACCTGCTCGCCACCGGTGGCGACCTCTCGGCCCGCGTCGGACGCGCGCTGACCCGCTGGTTCACCTCGAGCGCCGGCGTGGAGGCGATCGCCGCCGCAGAGCTGCGCGGCCCCGATGGTGCTGCGCTGTCCAACGGCATCGGGCTGGGCGACACGAAGGTGCTGAAGACGGTGGACCAGAAGACCACCGACAGCACCCTTCGCCAGTGGCGCGTGCTGTCGGTCCCCTCGAGCATCCTCGCAGTGGCCGACCTGTCGGGATCCATGAAGACCGCCATCGGCGACACGACCCGCATCCAGGTGGTCGTCAACGCCGCGCAGGTGGCGCTCGACGCCTTCCCGGCGCAGGCCCGGATCGGCATCTGGGGCTTCTCCAAGAACCGTGGCGAGAACGGCGCCTCCTGGCAGGAGTACGCCACCCTCGACCGCCTCGACGCCCCCGCGGGCGACGCCGGCACCCACGGCGACGTGGTGCGCGCCGAGGCCGCCAAGCTGGTCGGTCGCGTCCGTGGTGGCACCGGCGTGATGGACACGACGCTGGCCGCCTACAAGTACGCCCAGGAGAAGTGGGACCCGGCGTGGTTCAACTCCGTGGTGATCATGACCGACGGCGCCAGCGACGACACCAGCTCGCTGTCGCTGGACTCCCTGATCGAGCAGCTCAAGACGCTCCGCGACCCCGCCAAGCCCGTCAAGGTGATCATCATCGGCATCTCGCAGGACGCCGACACCGGTGAGCTCGACCAGATCGCGGCCGCGACGGGTGGCCAGAACTACCTCGTCAACGACCCCAACGAGATCCTCGGCGTGCTGGCCACGGCCCTGCTCAACCGCTGACCGCTGGCCTGGTCCGACACCGCAACGCCCAAGGATGAACTTCCACTCGTAGGAGTGGAAGTTCATCCCTGCTGTGCTGAGTTCACGCTCAGGTGCTGATGGAGTTCCACTCGTAGGAGTGGAAGTCCATCCGAGCCGTTCTGCGAGGGGTCAGACCCCGATCGGGTGCCAGACGGTCTTGGTCTCCAGGAACCGGGTCATCCGGTCGAGCTCGGGCTCGGCCAGCCAGTCGGTGGCCGGGGCGGGACGTCGTACGCGCTTGAGGTTGTCGGCCGCCGCCACCTCGAGCTCGGTCGCGAGCTCGGGGTCGGTGACGCCGGTGAGGTCGAGGCCGTTGACGTCCATGTGCGAGGCCAGCCACGGGGCGATCTCGGCCACCGAGCCGGTCAGCACGTTGACCACGCCGCCGGGCAGGTCGCTGGTCGCCATGACCTCACCGAGGGTGATGGCGGTCAGCGGGTTCTCCTCGCTGGCGATCACGACCACGGTGTTGCCGGTGATGATGGCCGGCGCCACGACGCTCACCAGGCCCAGGAGCGCACCACGGGGGGCGACGACGGCGATGACGCCGCTCGGCTCGGGCGTGGACAGGTTGAAGTACGGGCCGGCGACCGGGTTGGCGTTGCCGACGACCTGGGTGATCTTGTCCGCCCAGCCGGCGTACCAGACGAGACGGTCCACCGCGGCGTCCACGAAGCTGCGGGCCTTGGCCGGGCTGACGCCCTCCGAGGCGCGCAGCTCGGCCTCGAACTGCTCGCGACGGCCCTCCAGCACCTCGGCGATGCGGTAGACGACCTGCGCGCGGTTGTAGGCGGTCTTGCCGGACCAGCCACCGAAGGCGGCACGGGCGGCCACGACGGCGTCCCGGGCGTCCTTGCGCGACGCCTGGGCGGCGTTGGCGAGCAGGCGTCCCTTGGCGTCGTTGACGACGTAGGAGCGGCCCGACTCCGAGCGCGGGAACTGCCCGCCGATGTAGAGCTTGTAGGTCTTGCGCACGTCGATGCGGGACATCAGTTGTCAGCTCCCTTGAGGTAGCCCTCGAGCCCGTGGCGGCCGCCCTCGCGGCCGTATCCGGACTCCTTGTAGCCGCCGAACGGCGAGGTCGGGTCGAACTTGTTGAACGTGTTGGCCCAGACCACGCCCGCACGCAGGCGGTTGGCCACGGACAGGATGCGCGAGCCCTTGTCGGTCCACACGCCGGCCGAGAGGCCGAAGGGCGTGTTGTTGGCCTTCTCGATCGCCTCCGACGGCGTGCGGAAGGTCAGCACCGACAGGACCGGCCCGAAGATCTC
Source organism: uncultured Actinomycetota bacterium (assembly GCA_963843815.1). Lineage (GTDB taxonomy): Bacteria > Actinomycetota > Actinomycetes > Propionibacteriales > Nocardioidaceae > Nocardioides. Next base: position 1,030,827 of record CAWJLX010000010.1, read on the forward strand.
CTCGCGGGCGATCCGGTGGGCCTGGGACACGCCGGTGAACACGGTCGGGGCGAACCAGTAGCCGTTGGAGGGCAGGTCGCACGGGGCGGACCAGCGCTCGGCGCCCTCGGCCTCGCCGATGTCGGAGAGCTCGCGGATCTTGGCGAGCTGCTCGGCGGAGTTGATGGCGCCGACGTCGGTGTTCTTGTCGAGCGGGTCGCCCACGCGCAGCGTCCCCATGCGGCGCTTGAGCCGCTCCATGACCTCGTCGGCCACGGACTCCTGCACGAGGAGGCGCGAGCCGGCGCAGCACACGTGGCCCTGGTTGAAGAAGATGCCGTTGACGATGCCCTCGATGGCCTGGTCGAGCGGCGCGTCGTCGAAGACGATGTTGGCGGCCTTGCCGCCCAGCTCGAGCGTGACCTTCTTGGTCGGACCCGGCCACGGCGCGGGCGATCGCCTTGCCGACGTCGGTGGAGCCGGTGAAGGCGACCTTGTCGACATCGGGGTGCGACACGATCGCGCGGCCGGTCTCGCCGGCGCCGGTGACGATGTTGACGACACCGGGCGGGAGGTCGGCCTGCTGGCAGATCTCGGCGAAGAGCAGCGCGGTCAGCGGCGTGGTCTCGGCCGGCTTGAGCACGACGGTGTTGCCGCACGCCAGCGCGGGAGCGATCTTCCACGCCAGCATCAGCAGCGGGAAGTTCCACGGGATGATCTGACCGGCGACGCCCAGCGGCGTCGAGCCGTAGCCGGAGTGCTCGAGCTTGTCGGCCCAGCCGGCGTAGTAGAAGAAGTGGGCGGCGACGACCGGGACGTCGACGTCGCGCGACTCCTTGATCGGCTTGCCGTTGTCGATCGACTCCAGGACGGCGAGCTCGCGCCCGCGCTCCTGGATGATCCGGGCGATCCGGTAGAGGTACTTGGCGCGCTCGGCGCCGGACATCTTCGACCAGACGCGGGTGTAGGCGCGACGGGCGGCCTTCACGGCCTCGTCGACGTCGGCGTCGCTGGCCTCGGCGACCTCGGCGAGGACCTCCTCGGTGGCCGGGTTGACCGTCTTGAAGGCCTTGCCGGTGCCGTCGACGAACTCACCGTTGATGAACAGGCCGTAGGACGGCTTGATGTCGACGATCGCGCGCGACTCGGGTGCGGGGGCGTACTCGAAGGTGGTCATGTGCCTCAGTCCAGCGTGAAGTAGTCGGGACCGGAGTAGCGACCGGTCGTCATCTTGGTGCGCTGCATCAACAGGTCGTTGAGCAAGGTGGAGGCGCCGAAGCGGAACCAGTCGGGGTCGAGCCAGTCGGGGCCGGCGATCTCGTTGACCATCACGAGGTACTTGATGGCGTCCTTGGTGGTCTTGATGCCACCGGCGGGCTTCACGCCGATCATCTGTCCGGTCTGCTCGCGGAAGTCGCGGACCGCCTCGAGCATGATCAGCGTGACCGGCAGGGTCGCGGCCGGCTGCACCTTGCCGGTGGAGGTCTTGATGAAGTGGGCGCCGGCCATCATCGCGAGCCAGCTGACCCGGCGTACGTTGTCGTAGGTCTGCAGCTCACCGGTCTCGAAGATCACCTTGAGGTGCGCGCTGGTGCCGTCGGGGCGGGCGCAGGCCTCGCGGACCTGGACGATCTCCTCGTAGACGTCGAGGTAGCGGCCCGAGAGGAATGCGCCACGGTCGATGACCATGTCGATCTCGTCGGCACCGGCCTCGACCGCGTCCTGGGTGTCGGCGAGCTTGATGTCCATCGCCGCGCGCCCGCTCGGGAACGCCGTGGCGACGGCCGCGACGTGGACGCCGCTGTCGCCGAGGGTCTGCTTGGCCGTGGCGACCATGTCGGGGTAGACGCACACTGCCGCTGCGGACGGGCAGGACGGGTCCGCGGGGTCGGGTCGCATCGCCTTGGACGACAGGGCACGCACCTTGCCGTGGGTGTCCTGGCCCTCGAGGGTGGTCAGGTCGACCATGCGGATGGCCAGGTCGATGGCGTAGGCCTTCGACGTGGTCTTGATCGACCGGGTGCCGAGACCGGCGGCGCGGGCTTCGCACCCGACCTGGTCGACTCCGGGAAGGCCGTGGAGGAATCGGCGGAGCGAGGAGTCCGAGCGCACGATGTCGTCGTGGACCCCTGTGCTCGGCGTTGAGCTGGCTGTGGCTGTCACCGCCCCAGCATAGAGTTGGCCGCGAGGACCCCGGCAATTCCGGGAGGGCCAATACCTGCCCAAAAGAACGAGGACCACATGGCACGCCTGCAGGACGACCCCGAGGAGGTGGTGGAGCGCTTCCACGCCACCAGCGGTCGGGTGACTGGATACATGACCGTTGTTCTCGCGGCAGCGGTGGTGCTGGCCGGTGTGGTCTACCTCGACGACGGATTCCCCGTGTGGGTGGTCGCGGCGGGGATGCTGGTCGGCCTGGTGGCATGGGCAGCCATGCTGCGCCCGGCACTGTGGGCCACCCACGAGCACCTGGTGATGCGCAACCTCGCCGAGACTGTCCACATCCGGCTGGCCGCGGTCGAGGAGATGGCGGTGCGCCAGGTCCTCGCGGTGCGGGCGGGCGACCGTCGCTGGGTCTCGACCGTGGTGGGGCGGCCGTGGCGCAAGACGATCACGACCCGGTCCGCGCCCAGCGCCACAGGTGAGACGACTCCCCAGGACGGCATGCCCTATGCCGACTTCGTGGAGCACCGCCTCTACGAGCTGGTCCACACGGCACGCACCGCCGCCGGCGTGCGGGCGGGCTCCTCCGAGCAGCTGGCGCTGCCCGACCCCGTACGACGCGAGCCGGCCTGGGTGCCGCTCTCGCTGATCGCGGTCGCCGGGCTCGCGCTCGTCGTGACACTCGTCCTCTGAGCCGTCAGGCCGAGCCGAACCTCGCTTCCAGGCCGTCGAGCACCAGCGCCAGTCCGTAGTCGAACTCGTGGGCGTACTGGTAGTCGCGGCCGACGATCTGTTCGGCGACCAGCTCCGCGAGGTACGGGTGCTGGGCCATGACCGGACCGAGGTCCTCGACGAGCTCCTCGGCGGCCTCGCCCGGCTTGAAGGGCAGGTTCACCTCGGTGAGCACGAAACCGTAGACGTAGGCGTCCAGCACCGAGAAGGCGTGCGCAGCCAGTGCGACGGAGAAGCCTGCGGTGCGCAGGCAGCCGAGGACTGCGTCGTGGTGGCCGAGCGTCGCCGGGCCGGGGGAGCGGCGCGACTCGATGAGCCCGAGACCCCAGGGGTGCGCGGCGAGCACCTCGCGGGCCGACCGGGCGCGAGCCTCCATCTCCGAGCGCCAGGGCCCCGACCGCGAAGGGGTGCCGATGCGCTCGAAGACCCAGTCGGCCAGGCCGTCGAGCAGCGCGTCCTTGCTGGCGACGTGGTGGTAGAGCGACATCGCCTCCACTTCGAGCTCGCGACCGACGCTGCGCATGCTCACACCTCCCAGCCCGGAGGCGTCGGCCACCCGGCTCGCGGCATCGATGACCCGCTGGGTCGAGAGGGGCGGTCTTGGCACGTGCTGCTCCTGGGGGTAGCGGACTTACGCCCGTAAGGTTACTCTGCTCGGACAGACTTACAGGTGTAAGACGAGAGGAATCATCGTGAGGGCAGCAGTGGTGGAGCGGTACGGCCCGCCCGAGGTGGTGCAGGTGCGTGAGGTGGCGTCTCCGGTCGCAGGCAAGGGCCAGGTGGTGGTGCGCGTGTCGGCCACCACCCTCAACTCCGGCGACGCGCGCATCCGGGGAGGCCGTTTCCCCCGCGGCTTCGCACTGCCGGGCCGGCTGGCGCTGGGCATCCGCGGCCCTCGACGCCCCGTCCTGGGCGTCGTCTACTCGGGCGTGGTGGAGGCCGTCGGCCCGGGAGTCGGCATCGCGTCAGTGGGCGACGAGGTCTGCGGCATGACCGGGATGGCCATGGGGGCGCACGCCGAGCTGGTGGCCGTACGCACGGACCGGATGGTCGCCAAGCCGGCCGGGGTGGACCACGAGCAGGCAGCGGCCATCCTCTTCGGCGGCAGCACGGCACGGCACTTCCTGCGCGACCTGCTCGATCCGGGCCGGCGCGTGCTGGTCAACGGTGCCTCCGGCGCGGTCGGAAGCGCCGCGGTGCAGATCGCACACCTGGCGGGCGCCCAGGTCACCGCCGTGTGCAGCGCCCGCAACGCCGAGCTCGTGCGCTCGCTGGGTGCCGACGAGGTCGTCGACCACGCCCGCACCTCGGTGCTGGACCTGCCGGCGACGTACGACGTGGTGCTGGACACGGTGGGCAACGTCGATCGACGCTCGGGGCGACGCCTGCTGGCGACGGGCGGCGTGCTGATCCTCGCGGTCGCCGGGCTCGCGGACGTCGTCCTGGCTCGCGGCAACGTCCGCGCCGGAACCTCCCCGGAGGATCCGGCCGACTTCGCGTGGCTGCTCGAGCGCCTGGCCGCGCGCGAGATCAGGGCGGTCATCGACCGCACGCTGCCGCTGTCCGAGGTGGTCGAGGCGCACCGCGTCGTCGACTCCGGCCACAAGGTCGGCAACCTCGTGGTCATCCCCTGAGGACGACGACCGATCGTCAGCGGAGCTCGTACGCCCCGAGGTCGAGGCGGCCCACTGACGGGCGACGGACCAGCCGCGCGGGTGCGACGTACTCCCACCGCGCCCGCCAGGCACGCGGCACGCGTACGCCACGGTCGACGGCAGGGGAGGACGGGCGGAGCCGGAAGTCCTCGTCGTCGGGGGCGACGAAGCCACCCGGCCGCACCCGGCGGTTGGCCCGGGCGTCGCCGGGAGCACGACTGGTCAGCGCGCCGGGTCCGACGAGCAGGTTGTTGCGCAGGTGGGCGCGACTGCCCTCGGCGAGGGCCACGAAGGTGCCGGACGTCCGCCGGTTGACGAAGGTGTTGTTGACGACCCAGAGGGTGCGGGAGGCGTGGGTCAGGCCCTCGGCGCCGTAGGAGACCAGCGCCGGGTTCTCCGAACGCGGCCCCTGCACGACCACGTTGCCCGCGACCAGCGAGCGACCGCCGTTGGGCAGGTCGATCGAATAGCTCGCGGTGGCGTTCCCGTCGCTGATCCGGTTGGCAACGATCGTGTTGCTGGCCGCGCGGGACTTGAGCTCATGACCGGTGTCGGCGCCCCGGAGCCAGCTGCCGGTCACGGTGAGCGAGCGCACCGCGCCGACGTAGAGGTTGTGGGAGTAGCCGTCGCCGGCCCCGTTGCGGAAGAAGCGGGACCTCCTGATCACGACGTCGCTGCCGGGGTCGGCGCCGGTGAGGATGCCGTTCTCGTTGTCGTGGAACCAGCTCCGCGTGACGGTGAGGCCGGTGCCCTCCTGCCGGATGCCGGCGCCGTTGCGGTCGGGCACCGCGGTCCCGCTGAACTCGATGCGGTCCACCCTCGTGCGATCGCCGGCGATGACCCAGATCGCCTTGCCCTGGGCGTCCCGCCCGTCGGCGCGCAGGTGCGCGCGGCCACCGTCGCCGCGCAGGGTGAGGTCGTCCTGGGTCCAGGTCGCGACGTCGCCGGAGTAGGTGCCGGCGTCGATCAGCACGGTGTCCCCGTCGCGCGCCACCGCCGCAGCCTCGCTCGGCGCGGTGAGGGCGCGGTCCGGGCCGACCCGCCACGTGCGCGGGCCGTCGAGGGCGTACGACGGCGCGACGCCGGGCACGGCGCAGAGCAGGCAGGCCGCGAGGGTGAGTGCGACAGCACGCACCTCAGCCACCGAAGGCGACCCCGCGCAGGTCGGCCTTGATCGCGTCGAGCCGTCCGACCGCGGAGATCCGGGCCGCGTCGACGTCCTCGTCGACCGGGACGACGACCTCGAGGTAGCACTTCACCTTCGGCTCGGTGCCGCTCGGGCGCACGATCACCCTCGCGCCCTCGGCGAGGGTGTAGCGCATCCCGTCCGTGGGCGGCAGCTGGGCCGAGCCCTCCGAGAGGTCCTCGACCCGCTCGACGGCGAGGCCGCCCAGGGTGGTCGGGGGAGTGGCGCGCAGCCGGTCCATGGTCGCCGGGATGTCGGAGAGGTCGGCGAAGCGGACCGAGAGCTGGTCGGTCGCGTGCAGGCCGTGCTCGCGCGCGATGTCGTCCAGGACGTCGACCAGCCCACGGCCCGCGGCCTTCGCCTCGGCGGCCAGCTCGCAGACGAGCAGCAGCGCCGAGACGCCGTCCTTGTCCTTCACGTTGTCCGGGTCGCAGCAGTAGCCCAGTGCCTCCTCGTAGCCGAAGGCCAGGCCCTCGACGCGGGCGATCCACTTGAAGCCGGTGAGGGTCTCCTCGTGGGGCTGTCCGGCGGCCGCGGCCATCTTGCCGAGCAGGCTGGAGGACACGATCGAGTTGGCGTAGGTCCCGGTGCGACCGCGCCCGATGAGGTGGTGGGCCAGCAGGGCGCCCACCTCGTCACCGCGCAGCATCCGCCAGCCGTGGGCGTCGGGGACCGCGACGGCGCAGCGGTCGGCGTCGGGGTCGTTGGCGACGACCAGGTCGGCGTGGGTCTTCGCGGCCAGCGCCATGGCCAGGTCCATGGCGCCCGGCTCCTCGGGGTTCGGGAAGGAGACGGTCGGGAAGTCGGGGTCGGGGTGCTCCTGCTCCTCGACGACGTGCGGCGCGTCGAAGCCGGCGGTCTCCAGCACCTGCGCGACGGTCGTACCGCCGACTCCGTGCAGCGGCGTGTAGACGACGGCGAGGTCGCGGGGGCCGTCCTCGGCGAGCCCGGCCACGGTGTCGAGGTAGTGGTCGACGAGCTCCTCCCCGACGACCTTGCCGGCGTCGCCCCGGGGCAGGTCGGCGAGCGCCCCGACGGCGGCGATCCGCTCCGCGATCTCGATGTCGGCCGGTGGCACGATCTGGCTGCCGTCACCGAGGTAGACCTTGTAGCCGTTGTCCTCCGGCGGGTTGTGGCTGGCGGTGACCATCACTCCGGCGGCGCAGCCCAGCTCGCGGATCGCGAAGGCCAGCAGGGGGGTGGGCAGCGTCCGGGGCATCACGAGGGCCTTGAAGCCGGCGCCGGTCATGATCTCGGCGGTGTCGCGAGCGAAGACGTCGGAGTTGTGGCGGGCGTCGAAGCCGATCACCACGGAGCCGCCTGCGTGGCCGGTGTCCGTGAGGTACGCCGCCAGGCCGGCCGCCGCGCGCGTCACCACGACGCGGTTCATCCGGTTGGGGCCGGCGCCGAGGGCGCCGCGCAGGCCAGCGGTGCCGAACTCCAGCGTGCCTGCGAAGCGGTCGGCCAGGTCGGTTCCCTCACCGCGCTCGGCAGCCGCGATCACCGACTCCAGCTCGGCGCGGGTGTGCTGGTCGGGGTCGTCGGCGGCCCAGGCACGGGCCTGCGCGAGGAGGGTGGTCGGATCGGTCATGGCCGCACGCTATCCCGGTCCGTTGTCGGTGGGCGCTGGCAGGATCTGCCCATGATCGATCACCTGGGCATCAACTGCACGGACCTGCCGCGGGCGGCGGCCTTCTACGACCGGGTGCTGGGCGTGCTGGGCCATCGCCGCGTCATGGACGTCGGCGTGGCCATCGGCTACGGCACCGAGGGTCCGGACTTCTGGATCAGCACCTTCGAGGGCGTGGGCCCCAACCGGGAGGTGCACGTCGCCTTCAGCGCAGCCGACGCCGCGACCGTGCGGGCCTGGCATGCGGAGGCGCTGGCGGCCGGTGCCGAGTCCCTGCACGAGCCGAGGCTGTGGCCGGAGTACCACCCCGCCTACTACGGCGCCTTCGTCCGCGACACCGAGGGCAACAACATCGAGGCGGTCTGCCACACCGGTGACTCCTGACCCGGCTGCCGCGGCGGCGCGGCACGGATATCGGGCGGCGCCCGTCCGTCGGCGCGGCTAGCGTTGGCGCCGTGACCGCCACCGTCCGCTCCGTCAACGCCGGCACCCTGCAGCCGGTGCCCGGCATGCGCCGTCCCAGCGCCATCCGCAGGCACCCGGTCGATCGGATCGAGGTGCGGGACCCCGGCCCCAAGCGCGGCGGGCTCGGCAGCGGCGTGGTCGGCGACGAGATCGGCAGCAAGCACCACCACGGCGGCGAGACCCAGGCCGTCTACGCCGTGGCCCGGGAGGAGATCGACTGGTGGGGAGGGCAGCTCGATCGCGACCTGGCGGACGGGATGTTCGGCGAGAACCTCACCACGGTCGGGCTCGACGTCGACGCCGCCGAGGTGGGCGAGCAGTGGCGGGTCGGCAGCGCGCTGCTCGAGGTGTGCGGACCGCGCGTGCCGTGCGCGACCTTCGCCAAGCACATGGGCGAGCCCCGGTGGGTGCGCCGGTTCGCCGAACGCGGGCGCACCGGCGCCTACCTGGCGGTCCGCGGGGCCGGCTCCATCGCGGCAGGTGACCCGATCGAGGTCGTGCACCGTCCCGGGCACGGGCTCACCGTGCCGATGTTCTTCCGGGCCGCGATGGGTGACAAGGAGCTGGCTGCGGTCTTCCTCCGGGCCGAGGTGCTGCCCGAGATCGAGCACGACTGGCTGGCCTCGCGCCAGTGACCGCTCGAGGCCCTGGCGCGAGGCCGGACGTCACGAGAGAGCGGCGGTCGCGGCGTCGTAGTCGGGCTCCGTGCCGATCGTGTCGGTGACCTGGGTGTGCAGCACGGTGCGGTCGGTGTCGAGGACGACGACCGAGCGGGCCAGCATGCCCTGCCAGCCGCCGTCGGCCATCACGATGCCGTAGTCCTCGCCGAACGAGGAGCGGAAGGCCGAGCCGACCTCCACGTCGTCGATGCCCTCGGCGCCGCAGAACCGCGCCTGCGCCAACGGGAGGTCGACCGACACGTTGACGACGGCGGTGTTGTCCAGCCCGGCGGCCAGCTGGTTGAACGTGCGCACGCTCGCCTGGCAGACACCGGTGTCGATGCTGGGGAAGATGTTGAGGATCACGCGCTTGCCCGCCACGTCGGCGTCGGTGACCTGCTGGAACTTCAGTCCCACCAGGTCCCAGCCGGGCGCCTGCGAGCCGACCGCGGGGAGCTCGCCCACGGTGCTGACGGTGTTGTCTCCGAGTTGTGTGGTTGCCATGCACATTTTCTACCGCACCACTCCGAACCGCCTCCCATCCGCGGTGCCGACACGGCCGCCCTGCGCCGGCGGCTCAGGCGTCGATGTGCGTCATGTCGCCGTACCGATGGCCGACCACGGCGTCGCGCGGCACGGCCCGCTCCAGCTCGACGAGGTCATCGCCGGTGAGCCCGACGTCGACAGCCCCGACGTTCTCCTCGAGGTAGCGCACCCGCTTCGTGCCGGGGATGGGCACCACGTCGTCGCCCTGGGCCAACACCCAGGCAAGCGCGAGCTGGCCGGGCGTGCACCCCTTGTCGACCGCGATCTCGCGCACCTTCTCGACCAGCGCGAGGTTGGTGTCGAGCGCCTCGCCCTGGAAGCGCGGGAAGGAGGCCGAGCGCCGGCAGTCCTCCTCGCCATCGGCTCCGCTGGCTGCGCTGATGGCACCCGTGAGCAGTCCGCGGCCCAGCGGCGAGTAGGGAACCAGGCCGATGCCGAGCTCACGGATGGTCGGCAGGATCTCGTCCTCGAGGTCCCGGCTGAACAACGAGTACTCGGTCTGGAGAGCCGTGATCGGGTGTACGCCGTGGGCCTTGCGGATGTTCTGCGCGGACGCCTCGGAGAGCCCGAGGTGACCGACCTTGCCGGCCGCGACGAGCTCGGCCATCGCGCCGACGGTCTCCTCGATCGGCACGGTCCGGTCCACCCGGTGCTGGTAGTAGAGGTCGATGTGGTCCACGCCGAGCCGCTGGAGCGAGTCGTCGCAGGCCGACCGGACGTAGTCGGGGCGCCCGTTGATGCCGACCCGGGTGCCGTCGGGGGTGAGCTCGTTGCCGAACTTGGTCGCGAGCTGGACCTCCTCACGACGTCCGGCGATGGCCCTGCCGACGAGCTGTTCGTTGGTGAACGGGCCATACATGTCGGCGGTGTCGAGGAAGGTCACGCCGAGGTCCAGCGCCCGGTGGATGGTGTCGGTGCCGCCCTTCTCGTCAGGCGCGCCGTAGAACTCCGACATCCCCATGCAGCCGAGGCCGAGGGAGGAGACGGTCAGGGCGCCGATCCGTCGCTTCTGGATGCTCATTCCTCCACCTTTCGGCTCGAGTGCGGTCCCACGTCAAGCCCTCGCGTCGCTGTCGGTGCTCAGTCGCCCAGCGCCGGGCGGTGGAACCGAGCCAGGGCGAACGGTCCGCCGACGAACTCGGCCTCGGCCTCGTCGTCCGCGGTCGGCTCGACCCGGTCGGCGAAGTCCTCCGCGTCGTCGAGCGGCTCGTAGCCCAGCCGACGTCCGGGCTCGAGGTCCCACCAGGCGCGCGTGTTGGCGCTGATGCCGTAGAGCACGGCGTAGCCGGGGGCGGGGGTGGTGAGGGCGGCCTCGACCATCCGGACCCCGTCACCGTGGGAGAGCCACGTGGAGAGGCCCCGCACGCTGGTGGGCTCCTCCAGGAACGACCCGATGCGGCAGGAGACCGCATCGATGCCGTGCCGGTCGACGAAGAGCCGCATCAGCGCCTCGGCCGCGACCTTGGCGACGCCGTAGTAGGTGTCGGGGCGGGGGAGCGCGTGCTCGGTGAGCTCGCCGTCGGTCCTCGGGGTGCGCCCGACGGCGTGGTTGGAGGAGGCGTAGACGATGCGGGGCACCCGGTGGGCGAGCATCGCGTCGAGCAGTGCGGCGGTGGTGACCACGTGGGACGTCATCTCGTCGGGCAGCGACTGCTCCGCCGGCACGCCCGCCAGGTGGACGACGGCGTCCAGCCGCTCCTCGGCGAAGACCGCTGCGACGGCGTCGGCATCGGCGCAGTCTGCTTCGTGCCACGCGAAGGTGGAGCCCTCGGGGGCCGGCACCAGGTCCAGGCCGACGACGTCGTGGCCCAGGTCGGCCAGCCCGAGCGTGATCACCCGACCGAGGCTGCCCGCGGCGCCCGAGACGAGGACGCGCATCAGATCTTGGCGACGACCTGGCTGAGCAGGCCACCCATCCGGCTGGCCGCGGCCTTGCCCGCCTCGAGGACCTCCTCGTGGTTGAGCGGCTCGCCGCTGAGGCCGGCGGCGAGGTTGGTGACCAGGCTGATGCCGAGGATCTCCATGCCTGCCTCGCGGGCAGCGATCGCCTCCAGCGTGGTGCTCATGCCGACCAGGTGACCGCCCAGGACGCCCGCCATCCGGACCTCGGCCGGCGTCTCGTAGTGGGGGCCGGGGAACTGGACGTAGACGCCCTCGTCGAGGCTCGGGTCGATCTCCTGGCACATCGCGCGCAGTCGCGGGCTGTAGAGGTCGGTGAGGTCGACGAAGTTGGCGCCGACGATCGGGCTGGTCGCCGTGAGGTTGATGTGGTCGGAGATCAGCACGGGCTGGCCCGGCTGCCACCCCTGCTTGAGACCGCCGCAGCCGTTGGTCAGCACGATGGCCGAACAACCGGCCGCTGCCGCGGTGCGGACGGGGTGGACGACCGCAGCGACGCCCTTGCCCTCGTAGAAGTGGGTGCGGGACAAGAACACCAGCAGGTTGCGCTCACCGTTGCGGATCGAGCGGATCTTGCCGCTGTGCCCGACCACGCCGGCGGCGTGGAAGCCGGGCAGGTCGGTGGTGTCGATCTCCGCGGTCGCCTCACCGAGTGCGTCGACGGCAGGCAGCCACCCGGAGCCCAGGACGAGGGCGATGTCGTGGCGCTCGATGCCGGTGAGCTCGGCGAGCTTCGAGGCAGCGGCGGTGGCGGCGTCGTACGGACTCGGTGCGTCAGCGATGTTCACTCGCGGAACTCTAGACCGAGCCCCGGGCTCGGGCGGCTCAGAGTCCGGTCGAGCGGCAGTCGCGACGGCGCAGCGCAGCGACATAGTCCTCCGGCGCCCCGGCCGCGTCGGCGGCGTCGGCGAGCACTCCGAGGTAGGACGCGGACGGCAGCCCGCCTTCGTAGGCGTCCAGGACGTAGGCCCACACGACGACCTCCCCGGTCATCGTCGAGACCCGCACCTTGGTCTTGCGGTAGAGCCCGGTGTCGGCGGACTCCCAGCCGTCGAGGGCGCGCTCGTCCTCGGAGGTGACGTCGTAGACGGCGACGAAGACCTGCTCGAAGGGGTCCTGCACGATCGTGGAGAGGGCGCCGTCCCAGCCGTGCTCCTCGCCGCCGAACGTCAGCCTCCAGCCCGTCAGCCACCCGGTCGACTGGAGGATCGAGTGGGGGCAGCGCTCGCTCATGCGCGCGGGATCGAGGTTCGTCCCGTAGGCGGCGTAGAGCGTCACGGGCGACAGGGTATCGAGCCGCGACCTCGGGTGTGCCCCCAGCGACGCGGACAACTAGGCTGGGGGCGTGACCGACACCCATTTCGACACCCTTGTCCTCGGCGCCGGCCCCGGTGGCTACGTCGCCGCGATCCGCGCAGCCCAGCTCGGCCAGAAGGTGGCCGTGGTGGAGGACAAGTACTGGGGAGGTGTCTGCCTCAACGTCGGGTGCATCCCCTCCAAGGCGCTGCTCAAGAATGCCGAGCTCGCCCACACGCTCCAGCACGAGAAGGCCAAGTTCGGCATCGAGGGCGACGCCACGATGGCCTTCGGTCCGACCCACAAGCGCAGCCGCGACGTGAGCGCCGGCATCGTCAAGGGCGTCCACTTCCTGATGAAGAAGAACAAGATCACCGAGATCGACGGGTGGGGCACCCTGACCGGCCCGACCGGGATCGACGTCGTCAAGGACGACGAGAAGACGGCCTACACCTTCGACAACCTGATCATCGCCGCGGGCGCGACGGTGCGCCTGGTCCCCGGTGTCGAGCTCAGCGACAACGTCGTCACCTACGAGGAGCAGATCCTCGACGACAACCTCCCCGAGTCGATCATCATCGGCGGGTCCGGTGCGATCGGCGTCGAGTTCGCCTACGTCATGGCCAACTTCGGCGTCGACGTGACGATCGTGGAGTTCCTCGACCGGATGGTGCCGACCGAGGACGCCGACATCTCCAAGGAGCTCGCCAAGCACTACAAGAAGCTCGGGGTGAAGGTGCTGACCTCCACCGCGGTGAAGAAGGTGGAGGACACCGGCTCCGGCGTGAAGGTGACCATCGCCCCGGCGGCGGGCGGCGACGAGCAGGTCCTCGAGGCCAGCAGGTTCCTCGCCGCCTTCGGCTTCGCTCCGCGCACGCAGGGCTACGGCCTCGAGAACACCGGCGTCAACGTCTCCGAGCGCGGCGCGATCGAGATCGACGACTTCGGCCGCACCAACGTCGAGAACGTGTACGCCATCGGCGACTGCACCGGCAAGATGATGCTCGCGCACGTCGCCGAGGCGATGGGCATCGTGGCCGCCGAGACCATCAACGGCGCCGAGACCATGCCGGTTGCCTTCGACTTCGTGCCGCGCGCGACCTACTGCAACCCGCAGATCGCGTCCTTCGGCTACAGCGAGGCCCAGGCCAAGGAGAAGGGCTACGACGTCACGACGGCATCGTTCCCCTTCAGCGCCAACGGCAAGGCGATGGGCCTCGGCGAGGCGATCGGCTTCGTCAAGGTGGTCGCCGACGCCGAGCACAACGAGATCATCGGTGCGCACATGATCGGGCCCAACGTCACCGAGCTCCTGCCGGTGCTGACCCTGGCCCAGCAGTGGGACCTCACTGCCGACGAGGTGGCCCGCAACGTCTTCGCGCACCCGACTCTGGGTGAGGCCGTCAAGGAGGCCGTCCACGGCATCGCCGGCCACATGATCAACTTCTGATGGCCGACCACATCGTCATCATCGGTGGCGGGCCAGGCGGCTACGAGGCCGCGCACGTCGCCGCCCAGCTCGGTGCCGAGGTCACGATCGTCGACACCGACGGTGTCGGCGGCTCCGCCGTGCTGACCGATTGCGTGCCGAGCAAGACGCTCATCGCGACGGCCGAGCTGATGAGCGACATGGCCGCGGCCCAGGAGCTCGGCGTCAACTTCCACGACCACGCGGGTGACGCAGCCACGTCGATCGAGGTCGACCTGGCCAAGGTCAACGCCCGGGTCAAGCAGCTCGCAGCCGACCAGTCGTCCGACATCGCGGCCCGCCTGGACCGCGACGGCGTACGGGTGCTGACGGGTCGTGGTCGCCTCGGCCCCGACCTCACGGTGACCGTCAGCGGGGCAGGGGGTGAGGAGACGTTGCAGGCCGACGCGATCATCGTCGCGACCGGTGCCGCGCCGCGCACCCTGCCCAGCGCACAGCCCGACGGCGAGCGGATCCTGACCTGGGAGCAGGTCTACGACCTGACCGAGGTCCCGGAGAAGCTGATCGTGGTCGGGTCGGGGGTCACGGGGGCCGAGTTCGCCAGCGCCTACCTCTCACTGGGCATCGACGTGACCCTGGTGAGCAGCCGCGACCGGGTGCTGCCCGGTGAGGACGCGGACGCCTCGAAGGTGCTCGAGGACGTGCTCACGCGCCGTGGCATGCACGTGCTCGGCCAGTCGCGGATGCAGTCGGTGACCCGCGACGGCGACACCGTGACCGTGACGCTCACCGACGGACGTACGGTCGAGGGCAGCCACTGCATCCTGGCGCTCGGCTCGATCCCCAACACCGCCGACCTGGGTCTCCAGGAGGCAGGCGTCACGGTCGACGACGGCGGCTTCGTGAAGGTCGACCGGGTCTCCCGGACGTCGGCGCGCGGGATCTATGCGGCCGGTGACTGCACCGGTGTGCTGATGCTCGCCTCGGTCGCAGCCATGCAGGGCCGGATCGCGATGTGGCACTTCCTCGGCGACGCGGTCGCACCGCTGGACCTCATGAAGGTGTCCTCCAACGTCTTCACCTCACCCGAGATCGCCACGGTCGGCTGGTCGCAGAACGCGGTCGACGCGGGCCAGATCCAGGCCGAGGTGGTCATGCTGCCGTTGGCCGGCAACGCCCGCGCCAAGATGCAGGGCGTGCGCGACGGCTTCGTGAAGCTCTTCTGCCGACCCGGCACCGGCATCGTGGTCGGGGGAGTGGTCGTCGGGCCGCGTGCCTCCGAGCTGATCCACCCGGTCTCCATCGCGGTGGCCGAGTCACTGACCGCCGATCAGCTGGCGCACGCGTTCACCGTCTACCCGTCGATGAGCGGGTCGATCGCCGAGGCCGCACGCCGGTTGCACCGGGTCTGAGTCATCGACCGCTCAGGCCGCCGCGGCCGCGCGAGGCCTGGTTGAGGTAGGCCTGCGCCATCCCCTTCTGGACCTCGGCGCCGTGGCCGGCCCTGGCCATCTGGGCCCCGGCATCGATGGCGCCGCTCACGCTGCCCGCAAGGTGCCACGGCACCCAGCGATCGCCGACGCGCACCATCCGCACGAGGGGCTCGTCACCGGCGGCCAGCTGGCGCGCGTCGGCTGCGCACACCGGGATGCGGCGCGGGGTCCCGCCGGGCGGGGTCCACTCGACGTCCTGCATGGACGGACCGTGCTGGGGGTTGAAGAAGCAGGGCTCGCGGCGTTCGGGCAGCGGTTCGCCGGCGATGACGGCGATCACGGCGGCGCGGTGCCAGCGGGCGTCGGCGACGACCTGCTCGATGGCGACCACGTCGCCGGCGGTCTCGCTCGTGGCCAGCAGGGCCTTGGCCTGGTCGTAGTTCTCCAGGGCGCGTCGGTAGTGGTCGTGGGCGGTGGGGTCGAGGTCGTCGGCCAGGGTGTCGACGTGGAGCCCGGCCACCTGCTCGCCGAGCACGGTGACGTCCTCGTCCATCAGCTTGCGCGCCGTGCGCCAGCGGTCCTTCTCGACCAGCTCCTGCTCACCGCGTCGTCGCCGTCCCCCGAACATGCTCGGAGTCTGCCACGACGCCCGCGCCCGCGACGCCGATCAACCTCCGTCGCCACCGCCACCGCCGCCATCACCGGCGCCACCGAAGTCCCCGCCACCGAAGTCACCGCCACCGGAGTCCCCGTAGCCGGAGAAGTCGTGACCACCGATCATGCCGCCGTCGCTCCATGCACCCGGATCGGTCCACGCGACAGCGAGTGGCAGCTGCATCCCGCCCTGCACCGGCAGCGAACCGGCGTACGTCATGGTCAGCCGCTCGGCCTCGATGCGACCATCGCGCACCAGCTCGGCGTACCAGCCGCCGGCCCACGCGGAATACGTGGGCCCGGAGGCGAACCACGCGACCCGCCGGTCGCCGAGGCGGACCAGGCGCACCTCGGGCTGGTCGCCGCGGGCGAGCCGTTCGGCGTCGCGGAAGCACACGGGGACCGAGCGGGGGACCCCTCCTGCGGGCGCCCACTCGACGTCGCGGCTGGCGGGACCGTGGGCCGGGTCGAAGAAGCAGGGCGCCCGCCGCTCGGGGCGAGCCGCCCCGGCCTCCGCGGCGAGCACGCACGCGTGCGCGAAGCGCCCGTCGGCCAGGGTCCGCGTCACGCCGGTCACGTCCGGCGCCGAAGTCGCGTCGGCGAGGGCTCCCTTGGCGTCCTCGTAGGCGTCCAGCGCCCGCTGGTAGTCGGCACGCATCGCGTCATCCAGCTCGGTGGTGAGGGTGTCGAAGTGCAGTGCCGACAGCTCCTCACCGAAGCGTGTCACGTCCTCGTCGGCCGCGCGGCGCACGTGGCGGAAGGCATCGAGCTCCGCGAGCTGTTGCTGCTGCCTGTCTCGGCGCCGTCGGCCCAGCATCCACCCATGATGCCACCGATCAGGTCCTCCGGACCCGCTGCGGGCGTTCGCCGAGCGCCTGTACGCTCAGTGGTTCTGTTCGTCGACTTCTCGGGGGAGAACTCACACCATGCTCCGCACTCGTCCTGCCCGTCTCCTGCTCGCGGTCCTCGCGAGCGCGCTGTTCCTGCCTGTCCTGCCCGCCGCCGCCACGTCCGGCGCCGCGCCGCGCGCGAAGGTCGAGACGTGGGCGACCCCGGGCAGCACCGCGATCACGCTGACGGGCCACGGCTTCGGGCACGGCCACGGCCTCTCGCAGTACGGCGCGCTGGGCGCGGCCCAGAAGGGCCTGGGGTGGCAGCAGATCGACGAGTTCTACTACCCCGGCACCACATGGGGCGCGATCAGGGGCAAGATCCGCGTGCTGATCACCGCCGACACCGGCCGCGACGTCAAGGTCGTGGCCCGGCGCGGCCTCAAGGTGACCAGCCTGGCCCGCCACCGCACCTGGCGGCTCCCGAACGTGCCGGCCAAGAAGTGGCGCCTGATCGCCAAGGGTGACGACACGGCCGTGCAGTGGACCAAGGGCCGCCGCTGGAAGACCTGGAAGAAGGTCCCGGGCGAGGCGGAGTTCTCCTCGGCCAGGGGGCTGTTGACGCTGGTGCTCCCCGGCGACCGCCGCGACTACCGCGGCACCCTGCAGTCGGTCGCCCCCCGCAAGGGCAAGCGGCAGACGGTCAACAGGCTCAGCATGGAGGCCTACCTGCGCGGCGTCGTGCCGCAGGAGGTCCCCGCCCTGTGGGAGCCGGCTGCGGTGAGCGCCCAGTCGGTGGCCGCCCGTACCTACGCCGCATTCGAGCGCTCGCACCCCTCGGCCGGGCACTACGACCTCTGCGACACGACCCAGTGCCAGGTCTACGGCGGGGCCGACGTCGAGCACCCGGCCGCAACGGCGGCGATCAAGGCCACGGCCAAGCAGGGGCTCTTCTACGACGGCCGTCCCGCCTTCACCCAGTTCTCCGCGAGCAACGGCGGCTTCTCCTCGGCCGGCTCGATGCCCTACCTCGTGGCCCAGGCCGACCCCTACGACGGGGTGAGCGGACACAAGTACTCCACCTGGACGACCACGATCGACGACGCCCAGGTCGAGAAGCACTGGCCCGCCATCGGCGACCTCACCAGCATCGAGGTGACCTCGCGCGACGGCAACGGCGACTGGGGCGGCCGCGTCACGCAGATGGCCTTCGTCGGCACCACCGGCACCGCCCGCGTCGACGGCAACACGGTCCGCTCCTCCTTCGGCCTCTACTCCGACTGGTTCACCCTCGAGGTCGCCCCACGTCAGAAGGGGCAGGTGCGTCAGTGACGTCTCCCCGACGGACGGCGGCGCTGCTGGCCGCGCTGGCCCTCACGGCCACCGGCTGCCAGGTGGGTGACTCCGCCGGGGGTGCCGCTGCGTTGCCGGACCGCGTGGTCGACACCGAGGTGACCTCGAGCATCGACTACGTCGCGCTCGGCGACTCGTTCTCGGCCGGCCCGTTCGTCGGGACCATGCGCACCGACCCCGAGGGGTGTGCGCGCTCACGCGACAACTATCCGGCCTTCCTCGCCGACTGGCTCGACGTCGCGTCCTACACCGACGTCTCCTGCTCGGCGGCCGTCACCTCCGACCTCTACGCCCCGATGCGGATGCTCGACGGCAACACGACAGGTCCACAGCTGGGCGCGCTGTCCGCCGACACCGACCTGGTCACCCTCGGCATCGGTGGCAACGACTTCGACATCTACTCCGGCCTCATCCGCTGCCAGGAGGGCGCGACTGCGGTCTGCGCCGTGGACCAGCTGCGGTCCGACGCCGGCAAGGTGGCCGGACGCATCACGCAGGCCGTACGCCGCATCCGGAAGGCCGCCCCGGAGGCGACGGTCTACGTCGTGGGCTATCCCGACATCCTTCCCACGGAGGGCACCTGCCGGGCCGTCGGCGTCTCGGCCGACGTGCTGGGCCCGGTGACCAAGATCGCCGGCCTGCTCAACGCCTCGCTGAGGAAGGGCGCGCGGGCGGCAGGAGCGTCGTACGTCGACATGGAGGCCGTCTCCGACGGGCACGACGTGTGCGCCAAGGGTCGGGCGTGGGTCAACGGGCCACGCTTCCGGGCCGGCATCGCTGCGCCGTTCCACCCGAAGATCAACGGGATGCGCGCCGTGGCGGCAGAGCTCTACCGGACGATCACCGGCGAGGAGCCGGACGTCACCGAGTACGCCGAGCCCGACCCGGAGGCCGTGGTCCTCAACGAGGGCTGACGACCGACCCGCCCGGGAGCACCGGGCACGCACCGGGCTAGGACTGGTCCGGTCGCTTCTGGAGGTGGTCGGCGTTCGCCGTCAGGAAGGCCCTGCCCATCTTGGAGGCGCCGAAGGTGCGATACATCCACCCCAGGAACCCCCGAGCCTGAACGTCGCTGATGACCACCCGCAGGGTGACCCGTGACCCGGCGATGGTGAACTCATCGCGGAAGTGCGATCTCGCCGTGACCCTCGATCCGGCCTCGTACTCCTCGTCGAGCTCGATGACCACGCTGTCGGGGTCGACCCGGGTGGAGATGCTCGTCCTCCTCATGGTGCCTTCGCTGGTCGTGATGGTCACCGAGTCGCTCGACTGGTCGACGAGCTCGACATCCGACAACCCGGGCATGCAGCCGACAACGCCCAGGTAGTGCCTGCCGAGATCCTGGACGGACTGCTTCACGTCCTCGATGCTGCAGTCGATCTCGTGGGTGCCCTCGAACCAGACCGTCATGATCACTCCTCGCTGTTCCGGGTCACGGCCGACGCGCCAGGCCCGAGCTGTCCGCTTCGCCCTCGAGCGAACCTTGTGTGACCCTCGCGGGGTTCGTCGGGCCTGCGAGCTGCAGCAGGCGCCGCCCGACCAGGACGGCGAACACCGAGAAGGGCACCAATGACGCGATCGCGAAGACCATGCCGACAGGACCGAAGTTGGTGGGCACGGTCATGAGGGCGGCGCTCACCAGTCCCCACACCGCCGTGGCTCGGCTGAAGATCGAGGATCGCAGCATGAGCGCGGCCAGGATCGCCAACGCCGCGAACGTGAAGTAGTAGTAGATGTCGTAGCCCGTGCCCGCCCACGTCGCGAGCATGCCGTCCCCCGTGGCCAGCAAGGAGGTGCGGGTCTCGGCGTCGGCGTCGGCGTACGTCTGGGCGAGGGCGAGCATCTCGACCGGACGTGGGGCGCTCATGTAGGCGGAGATCCCGACCACGCAGAACGCCATCGCGATCACGACGGCCGACCGGCTGACCCGCCACAGCACGACTGCCAGTGCGAGGTAGACCAGGTACATCAGGGCGTTGGAGACGATGTAGAGCACGTCCAGCGCGAGCAAGCCGCCGAGCGGGTTGTCCAGCAGCAGCTCGAAGAACCCCGCCGACGACTCGGGTGGTGGCCAGATGACGTAGATCGGCATCTGCACGACGATCATCACGACACTCGCGAAGGCGCACCACGCGCCCGTGATGAGGAGTCCCCGCCATGGTCGCAGGTCTTCGGGCACGCTCACCGTGTCGATGGCGGCCATCATGAGCCTCCTGCCCGCCGCTGGCCGATCAGCCCGCGCACCGGGTCTCGACACACGGCCGTTCCTTGTGCTCGACGCTAGCCGGGCCCGCCCGCGCCGGTCAGGGTCTTTGGTCCTTGCTCCCAGGACGGGCGACGAGCCCGAGGTCACGGAGCACGCCGGGCCGGACCCCGACGCGTGGTGCTCAACCAGGGCTGAGCGCTGCAGCCCGGCTCACCCGACCACGTCGCAGAGGTTCTCCTCGGTGCCCTGGTCGAGCAGCATCGAGCGGGCACCCGACTCGTCGAAGGCGACGACGTGGTGGCCGTCCATCACGTAGAAGCCACGGTCGTAGGCGTCCTGCTGGGGCCAGCCCATCCCCACCGGACCCCACATCTCGTAGGTCGCGATGGAACCGTCCTCGCGGAACGTGACCCGGGCGCGGCCGCTGAGGTTGCGCTGGA
The DNA here is from genome assembly GCA_963843815.1 of uncultured Actinomycetota bacterium. Lineage (GTDB taxonomy): Bacteria > Actinomycetota > Actinomycetes > Propionibacteriales > Nocardioidaceae > Nocardioides. The sequence continues at coordinate 1,051,382 of CAWJLX010000010.1, forward strand.
CCGCAGCGCCGGTGGACTGGTTGCTCACCTCGACCAGGAGGAGCCCCCGGAAGGTCTGGACCTCGACCGCTCCGTCCGGGTAGCGCTGGAGGACCCGGCTCCTGACGTCCTGCCTGACCGGGGTGGACTGCAGGTCGAAGTCGCCGCAGTAACGGGCTGCGGGCAGGGTCAGCGTGCCCTCCGGGTAGGGCAGCCACGGCTCCGGCGACGCGGCGGCGGCAGGGGCCACAGCAGCGAAGGCCAGCGCGAGGCCGGCGACGGCGGGGGCGACAACACGACGAATGGTGCGCACAGTGGGTCTCCTAACCAGTAACATCAGATCAATGGTTAGTTGACGCCACATCTCCGGATCCGTCAAGGAGGGACCGATGAGCGGCTGGTGGGTCGAGGTCGACGGCTTCCTGCTGCCGAAGCCCCTGGCGGGACACCCCGCCCTGGAGTTCTGCAACACGCGGTCCGGATGGGGCGAGCCCGAGGACCCCCGTCAGGAGTACCTCCGCTCCTATGCCCACCTCGTCGTCGTCGCGCGCCAGGCCGGCGTGCTGGACGTGGGCCGAGCGGACCGCATGCTGGCCCGGGCGACTCGCGCCACGCCCGCAGCGAGCCGCGAGCTCGACCGGGCCCGGTCGCTGCGGGCGGATGCCTACGACGTCCTCGTCGGTCGCGGCTCCCGGGCGGCCGTCGAGCGCCTCGGCCGGGCCGCTGCCGCGGCCCGCGCGACCCAGGCGCTCGTCGTCGACGACACGGGGACGCGATGGGCGTGGACCGGTGTCCCGAAGCCGGCCGAGCCGGTGCAGGCCCTGGTCCTGGCGGTCGCCGACCTGCTGGTCTCCGACGACGCCAGGCGAGTCCGCAGTTGCCCCGGGCACGACTGCGGGTGGCTCTTCCTCGACACCAGCGGTCGGCGTCGGTGGTGCCAGATGGCCGTCTGCGGCAACCGGGCGAAGCAGGCCCGGATCCGAGGGGGCTAGCCGATCACCAGCACGAGATCGCCGCCCTCGACGGCCTGGGTGGAGCGCACAGCCAGCCGGCTGACGGTGCCAGCGACCGCCGCCGTGATCGAGGCCTCCATCTTCATCGCCTCGATGGTCGCCACCGTCTGTCCGACCTCGACGGTGTCGCCCTCGGCGACGATCACGCTCACCGCGCCGTCGTAGGGCGCCGCCACCTGGCCGGGGACCTTGAGGTCGGCCTTCTCGGTCGAGACCTCCTCGGCCGACACGCTGCGGTCACGCACCGACACCGGCCGGAGCTGGCCGTCGATGGTCGCCATCACGTTGCGCAGGCCGCGCTCGTCGGGCTCGCTGATCGCCTCGAGGCCGTAGAGGACCTGCTTGCCCTCGCGCAGCTCCACGGGGTGCTCACCTCCGGGGCGCAGGCCGTAGAGGTAGTCGAGGGTCGGCAGCACGGACAGGTCGCCGTACTGCTCGCGCGACTCGAGGAACGTCGACGTGGGACCGGGGAACAGCAACTCGTTGAGCGTCGTACGACGATCGGACTCCAGGCCCGCCTGCTGCTCGGGGGTGAGGGTCTCGCTCGGCTGCTTCCACGTGCGTCCGGCCAGGGCCTTGGTGCGGAAAGGCTCGGGCCAGCCACCGGGCGGGTCGCCGAGCTCACCGTTGAGGAAGCCGATGACCGAGTCGGGGACGTCGTAGGAGGCCGGGTCCGCCTCGAACTCGGCCGGGTCGGCCCCGGCCGCGACGAGCGCGAGGGCGAGGTCGCCGACGACCTTGGAGGACGGCGTCACCTTCACGACGTTGCCGAGGATGTCGTTGGCCGCGGCGTACATGTCCTCGACCTCCTCGAACTTCTCGCCGAGGCCCAGCGCGATCGCCTGCTGGCGCAGGTTGGAGAGCTGGCCGCCGGGGATCTCATGGCGGTAGACGCGACCCGTGGGGGCAGGGAGGCCCGACTCGAAGGGCGCGTAGACCCGGCGGGTGGCCTCCCAGTAGGGCTCGAGCGCGTTGACGGCCGACAGGGACAGCCCGGTCTCCCGCTCGGAGTGGTCGGTCGCGGAGACCAGTGCGGACAGCGCCGGCTGCGAGGTGGTGCCGGCCATCGCCGCGCACGCGGCGTCGACGGCGTCGACGCCCGCATCGATCGCCGCGACCAGCGTGGCCAGCTGGCCACCGGGGGTGTCGTGGGTGTGGAGGTGGACGGGCAGGTCGAAGCGCTCGCGCAGCGCCGTGACCAGGGTGCGGGCGGCCGGAGCGCGCAGCAGTCCGGCCATGTCCTTGATCGCCAGCACATGGGCGCCGGCGTCGACGATCTGCTCGGCGAGCCGGAGGTAGTAGTCGAGCGTGTAGAGCTTCTCGCCGGGAGAGGAGAGGTCGCCGGTGTAGCAGAGCGCCACCTCGGCCACCGAGGAGCCCGTCGCGCGGACCGCGTCGATGGCCGGCCGCATCTGCGACACGTCGTTGAGGGCGTCGAAGATGCGGAACACGTCGATGCCGGTCTCCGCTGCCTCGTGCACGAACGCCTCGGTGACCTGCGTGGGGTAGGGCGTGTAGCCGACCGTGTTGCGACCGCGCAGCAGCATCTGGAGGCCGATGTTGGGGATCGACTCGCGCAGCGCGGCGAGCCGCTCCCAGGGGTCCTCGGCCAGGAAGCGCAGCGCCACGTCGTACGTCGCCCCGCCCCAGCACTCGACCGACCAGAGCTCCGGCGTGGTGCGCGCGACGTGGTCGGCCACGGCCAGCAGGTCACGGGTCCGCACCCGCGTCGCGAGCAATGACTGGTGGGCGTCGCGGAAGGTGGTGTCGGTGACCGCGACCCGCTCCTGCGCGCGCAGCCGGCGGGCGAACTCCTCCGGCCCGACCGCACGCAGCAGCTGGCGGGTGCCATCGGGGACCGGCTGCGACCGGTCCAGCGCCGCGAGCTTGCTGGCGGGTGACACCGTGGCCGGCGCCCGGCCGTGCGGCTGGTTGACCGTGACGTCGGCGAGGTACTCGAGCAGCCGCGTCGCGCGGTCACCGCCGACCCGGGCACGGACCAGCTGGGGGTGGTCCTCGATGAAGGAGGTGGTCACGCCGCCGGCGGCGAAGTCGGGGTCGGCGAGCACGGCCTGGAGGAAGCCGACATTGGTGGAGACTCCGCGGATGCGGAACTCCAGCAGTGCCCGGCGGGCCTTCTGCACGGCCGACTCGAAGGTGCGACCGCGACACGTGAGCTTGGCGAGCATCGAGTCGAAGTGGGGGCTGATCTCCGCGCCGGTGTAGGTCGTGCCGCCGTCGAGGCGTACGCCCGGGCCGCCGGGGGAGCGGTAGGTCGTGATCTTGCCGGTGTCGGGCCGGAACCCGTTGGCCGGGTCCTCGGTGGTGATGCGGCACTGGAGCGCGAAGCCGCGGACCTCCACTGCGTCCTGGGTGAGCTCGAGGTCGGCCAGGGTCGCACCGGCGGCGATCAGCATCTGCGACTGCACGAGGTCGACCCCGGTGACCTCCTCGGTCACGGTGTGCTCGACCTGGATGCGGGGGTTCATCTCGATGAAGACGTAGCGGCCCTGCGGGTCGAGGAGGAACTCGACGGTGCCGGCGTTCGTGTAGCCGATCTCGCGGGCGAAGCGCACGGCGTCGGCGCACATCCGGTCCCGGATCTGCGGGGTCGAGCCGAGGGGCCGGGGCGATCTCGACGACCTTCTGGTGGCGCCTCTGCACCGAGCAGTCGCGCTCGAAGAGGTGGATCACGCCGCCTTCGTCGCCGGTGCCGTCCGCGAGGATCTGCACCTCGATGTGGCGCGGGTCGACCACGGCCTGCTCGATGAACACGGTCGGGTCGCCGAAGGCGCCCTCGCCCTCGCGCATGCAGGTCTCGATCGCCTCGCGCAGGTCGGCGCGGTCGTCCACCTTGCGCATGCCGCGCCCGCCGCCGCCGGCGACCGCCTTGACGAAGAGGGGCGTGTCGCCCAGCTCCTCCAGGAGCGACTCGGCGGCCGCGACGAGCGCGTCGACGTCGGTGGAGGGCTCCACCGAGGCGAGGGTCGGTACGCCGGCGGCCTTGGCCGCCGCGATCGCGCGCGCCTTGTTGCCGGTCAGGGTCAGCACCTCGGCGCTGGGACCGATGAACGTGATGCCGGCCGCGGCGCAGGCCTCGGCCAGGGCGGGGTTCTCCGACAGGAACCCGTATCCGGGGTAGACGGCGTCGGCCCCGCACTGCACCGCGACCTCGACGATGGCCTCCGGGTCGAGGTAGGCGCGCACCGGGTGCCCGACCTCACCGATCTGGTAGGCCTCCTCGGCCTTCATCCGGTGCTCGGACCACCGGTCCTCGTGGGGGAAGACGGCAACGGTCCGCGAGCCGATCTCACGGGCGGCCCTGAGGGCCCGGACTGCGATCTCTCCGCGGTTGGCGACGAGCACCTTGGTGAACATGGGCAGCACGCTATCGAGTGACAGGTGTGGCCCGGGTTACTCGTCCGTACACCGGTCGCGGTGGTTCAGCCCGCCGTACCGTCCTGTCCCTGCCACCACGCGACGGTCTCCTTCATCCCGATCTCCAGCGGAGTCGGTGCGAGCCCGAGGCGCTGCTCGCTCGCTGCGGAGTCCAGGACGAAGGGGCGGGCGAACATGTAGCTCGTCTCTGCGAGCTCGCGCATGGGACGCGAGACCAGCCCGAACGCGCCGAGCACGGGCCCGGGGATCGCCGACATGCGGGGGACGGCCACGTCGCCGGCAGCGGCCACCATCTCGACGAGGTGGCGCTGGGTGACCGCGGGGGCGGTGGGAGCGTGCAGGAAGGAGTTCCACAGCTCGGGCCGTCCCGCTGCGGCGACCATCGCCGCTGCGAGGTCGGGCACATAGGTGAAGGAGTGTGGCTGGTCCAGGCTGCCCAGGACGCGCATCGTCCGACCGGCGAGCACGGTCGGCACGAGTCGTTCGCCCGCGTGGGAGGTGCGCACGAGCGGGCCGTAGAAGTCGGAGGCGGCGACGCTGACGGTCGGGGTCGCGGACGCCTCGCGCTGGGCGAGCAACTCGGTGCGGACGCCCAGCTTGCCGCTGGCTGCCGTGCGGGGCATGTCCTCGGTCATCGGGGCGTCGACCGGGCCGTAGGAGTAGAGGCTCTCGGGGAACACCACGACGGCGCCCACCCGGCCGGCTGCCTCGAGCACGGCCCGCTCGGCGCGGGGGAGCTCGGCGCGCCAGACCTTCGCCTCGTAGGCCGAGCCGTGGATGCAGTGGTGGATCGCGACGGCGTCGGCGAAGGCCTCGGCCAGCGCGTCGGGCTGTGAGACGTCGACCCGACGGCGCTCGATGAGGGGGTGCTCGGGGCCGCTGCCCGAACGGGTCAGCAGCCGCACCCGGTGCCCGGTGTCGGCCAGCTGGCGGGCGACGGTCGAGCCGACGGGGCCGGCTCCGGTGACGACGTGGACGGTGCTCATGGGATCTCCTGGCGTGAAGGGAACTGAGAGAGCGGTGCTCTCGGATGGCTTCTAGCATGCACTGCGGCGATCCCAAAAGCAAGAGCACTGCTCTTTTGTGTCACGCATGCTTCCTTCCGTGCCACAATGTCGTCATGGGTGAGAAGGGTTCGACGCCGCGCAGCAGGGCCAGGGAGCAGACGATGCGCGACATCGTGCGGATCGGTCGTACGCACCTGGCCACCGATGGCGCGGCCGCACTGTCCCTGCGCGCGATCGCCCGCGACCTCGGCGTGGTCTCGTCGGCGGTCTATCGCTACGTCGAGAGCCGCGACGAGCTGCTGACCCTGCTCGTCGTCGACGGCTACGACGAGCTGGGCGACGCCGTCGACGTGGCGCTCGGCAAGGTCGACCGGACCGACCACGCGGGCCGCATGGTGGCGATCGGTCGCGCCGTCCGCGCCTGGGCGCTCGCCGAGCCCGCGACGTACGCCCTGCTCTTCGGCAGCCCGGTGCCCGGCTACGAGGCGCCGGCCGAGCGCACCACGGGCCCCGGGACGCGGGTCATCCTCCGACTGGTCGAGGTCTGGGAGGACGCCTGGGTGGCGGGAGCCCTGACGCTCACGGACGAGCCGGTCGCCCCGCGGCGGCTCTCACGTGACCTCGCCCGCGTCCGCCGGGAGCTGGGGATCACCGCGCCGGACACGGTGATCGCCCGGGGGATGCTCGCCTGGGCCGCGTTGTTCGGCTGCGTCAGCTTCGAGCTCTTCGGTCAGTACGGTCCCGACGCCTTCGCCGAGCCCAAGGACATCTTCGAGCACCACCTGCAGGCCCTGGTCGCCACCGTCGGGCTCGCCTGAGCCAGCAGGGTCAGTCCTTGATCTCGCAGATCACGGCGCCGTTGGTGACGGTTGCGCCGACCTCTGCCTGGAGACCGGTGACGGTGCCGGACTTGTGGGCCTTGAGGGGCTGCTCCATCTTCATCGCCTCCATGACGACCACCACGTCGCCCTCGGCGACCTCCTGGCCCTCGGTGACCGAGACCTTGACGATGGTGCCCTGCATGGGTGAGGCGACGGCGTCGCCGGAGGCTGCGGCGCCGGCCTTCTTGGCGGACCGCTTCGCCTTCTTGGCGCCACCCGCACCGCCGCCGGCGCCGCCGAGGCCGCCGAGCCCCGCGGGGAGGACGACCTCGAGGCGACGACCGCCGACCTCGACGGTGACCTTCTGCCGCTCTCCGGCCTCGTCAGCCTCCGCGGAGTCGCCGGAGTAGGGCTCGATCTGGTTGTCGAACTCGGTCTCGATCCACTGCGTGTAGACGGTGAACTCGCCCTCGCCGGACGGGGTCGAGGAGCCGACGTACGCCGGGTCGGAGACGACCGCGCGGTGGAAGGGGATGACGGTGGGCATGCCGTCGACGACGAACTCGTCGAGGGCTCGGCGGGAGCGCTCGAGGGCCTGGGTGCGGTCGCGGCCGGTGATGATCAGCTTGGCGATGAGGGAGTCGAACGATCCGGGGATGGTCTCGCCGTTCTCGTAGCCGCCGTCGAGCCGTACGCCGGGTCCACCGGGCGGGCTCCACGCGGAGAGGGTGCCGGGGGCGGGCATGAAGTTGCGGCCGCCGTCCTCGGCGTTGATGCGGAACTCGATCGAGTGGCCGCGGATCTCCGGGTCGTCGTAGCCGAGCTCCTCGCCGGCCGCGATGCGGAACATCTCGCGGACCAGGTCGATCCCGGTGACCTCCTCGGAGACGCAGTGCTCGACCTGGAGGCGGGTGTTGACCTCGAGGAAGGAGATGGTGCCGTCCTGGGCGACGAGGAACTCGCAGGTGCCGGCGCCGTAGTAGCCGGCCTCCTTGAGGATGCGCTTGGACGCGTCGTAGAGCTCGCTCACCTGCTCCTGGGACAGGAACGGTGCGGGAGCCTCCTCGACCAGCTTCTGGTTGCGGCGCTGCAGCGAGCAGTCGCGGGTGGAGACGACGACGACGTTGCCGTGCTGGTCCGCCAGGCACTGGGTCTCGACGTGGCGCGGCTTGTCGAGGAACTTCTCGACCAGGCACTCACCGCGGCCGAAGGCGGTGACGGCCTCGCGCACCGCGGACTCGTAGGCGTCGGGGATCTCCTCCAGCGTGCGGGCGACCTTCAGGCCACGGCCACCGCCGCCGAAGACCGCCTTGATCGCGACCGGCAGGCCGTTGGCCTCGGCGAACGCGACGACCTCGTCGGCGTCCTCGACGGGGTCCTTGGTGCCCGGTGCCAGCGGCGCATTGGCGGCGGCGGCGATGTGCTTGGCCTTGGCCTTGTCGCCGAGCGCCTCGATGGCAGCCGGCGGCGGGCCGATCCAGATCAGGCCGGCGTCGATGACTGCCTGGGCGAAGTCGGCGTTCTCGGCGAGGAAGCCGTAGCCGGGGTGGATCGAGTCGGCGCCGGTGTCGGTGGCGATCTTGATGATCTTGGCGATGTCGAGGTAGGACTCGGCAGGCGTGGCGCCATCGAGGGAGTGGGCCTCGTCGGCGAGCCGGACGAAGAGCGCGTCGCGGTCAGGGTCGGCGTAGACCGCCACGCTGCCGATGCCGGCGTCCTTGCACGCGCGGATGACGCGGACGGCGATCTCGCCGCGGTTGGCGATGAGGACCTTCTTCAAGCTCACGCGAGAACTCCTGGGTCGGCGGCACGGGGGCCGGGGTGCGTACCGCTGCGCAGGCTATCGCGCGCCCAGGACGGCCCGACCGACAGCCTGATGCAGTGGGCGTACGAGGCGTCCGTAGGCGATGCCGACGGCGAGCGACGCCCCCAGCGCGAGCCACTGGTGGCCGGAGTCCTCGAGCGGCGGGTAGACCTGCCAGTGGGTGAGGTAGATGAACAGGCTCGCCCCGGCGAGCACCCCGGCGGCCCGGGCCAGCCGGGTCGGCACCCGCACGTGGGGCACCCAGAGCATGAGCAGGAGCCCTCCGAGCACGATGGCCTCGCGTTGCGGCTGGCCGAAGAAGCCGACGGTCAGGAGCGCGGCCAGGGCCGAGACGAGGAGGCGCTGCCGGGTGGTCGTCGCCCGTGCCCCCGCCCAGCCGAGGACGAAGAAGAAGGCCACGACCAGGGTGGTGTAGCGCTGCGTGGGTCCGGCGCGCAGGCCGACCTCGGCGAAGCGCGCCACGGCCGCCACGGCCAGGACGACGAGCGCGAACCGGAAGGGCGTACGTCGCTCGAGCCGGTGCAGCACCGGCAGGCAGGTGAGGAGGAGGGCGCCGGCCGTGATCCACACCAGGGACTCGAGGAACCACAGCTGCCACTGGTCGTCCCACTCGGTGCCGTCGACGAGCTCGCGCACGAACAGCGTGGTGGTGAGGGTGTAGGCGCCGAGCAGCGCAGCGACCGCTCCCACCCACAGCATGGAGGGGACGATGAGCTGGGCGAGGCCGGCCAGCCCGTGTCGCATCCGCGTGCGGGCGCCGCCGCCGGCCGAGAGCTGGAAGCGGGCGAAGTTGAAGCCCGCCAGTGCCAGCAGGAGGTGCGCGCCACCCTCGAGGGCGACCAGGTCGACGTGGCTGGCGACCACGAAGAGGATGGCGAGCGCACGCAGCGCGACCGTGGTGTCGAGTCGCACCCACCTGCGGCGGGGAGCCTCCGCGGCAGTCGGTGCGGCGGCGAGGAGCTCCAGCTCGGCGATGGTCCGGTTGTGCCAGCCTGCCGGCACGCCGTCGGCGAACCGGTCCGCGAGCCGGGTGGCGAGCTCGACGTAGGAGAGGGAGTCGCCCCCGAGCGCGACGAAGGAGTCGGCGTCGGTGGCGTCCGGGCGACCGAGGACCCGCACGAAGTCGCCCCGCACCGATCCGGCGTCCGCCTCGGCAGTAACGGCATCGTCGTCCTGCTCGGCCAGGTCGGCCAGCTCCCCGAGGGCGGCGTAGTCGGTCTTGCCGGTGCTCGTCACGGGCACCTGGGGGAGCACGGTGACCCGGACGGCGTGCAGGGGCACTCCGCAGTGGCTGCCGGCCAGGTCACGGGCGACCGCGCTGTCGCGCCCGCTCGTGAGGAACACGTGGACCGCCCGATCCGTGGCCACGACCCGGGCGTGAGGGTCGACCTCCGCCCGGAGGTGGTTCTCCACGGCGTCGAGGTCGAGGCGGAGCCCGAAGACCTTGCCGCGACGGCTGAGTCGCCCGACCACCTCGACGAGCCCGTCGACCTCACGCGCCAGGTCGCCCGTACGCAGGTCGGAGGTCTCCCGTCCCAGGGACAGGTCGGCCGGGGACTCGGCATAGCCGAGCATCACGTTGGGGCCGGCATAGACCAGCTCGCCGACGCCGGGCCGGTCGTCCGCGCCCTCGTCGATGCGCAGGTGGCCGCCGGGCACCGCGACGCCGACGGCGGCGGGGTGGTCCTCGGCAAGGTCCGGGGGGAGGTAGGCCATCCGCGCCGTGGCCTCGGTCGCGCCGTACATCACCACCAGGTCCCACCCGTGGCGGCGCCCGAACCTGCTCCAGCGCCGCACGGCGTCGGGGTCGAGGCGCCCGCCCGCCTGGGTCACCTGACGCAGGCTCGGGATCTCGCGGTCCTCGAACCCGCTGGCGGCCAGCAGGTCGAAGGTGTGCGGAACGCCGGCGAGGCTGGTGACGCGGCTGCGCGTGAACAGCTCCCAGAAGCACTCGTCGACCACGCTCAGCCCGGTCAGCACGACGCTGGCGCCTGCGACGAGGTGCGAGTGCAGCACCGAGAGGCCGTAGCAGTAGTGCAGCGGCAGCGCGGTGATCGCGCGGTCGGCGGGGGTGAGTGCGAGGTAGTCGGCGATGGCCGCGGCGTTGCTGGCGACGTTGTCGCGGGAGAGGCGCACCAGCTTGGGGGAGCCGGTGGTGCCCGACGTGCTCAGCAGCAGGGCCAGGTCGGGATGGAGGTCGTGCGCGCTCCGGGCGCGCCGGACGTCGTCGCCGGCGCCCGCGGTGCAGACGATGTCGGGGTCGTAGGCCGCCACGAGGGCCTGGCGTTGCGCCGCGCGGTCGTCGGGGACGACCAGGGCGACGTGTCCGTGCTGGAGTGCGGCGAGGTAGGCGACGAGCGAGTCCAGGCCGTTGGCGCCCTCGACGAGGACGAGGCGGCGTCCGGGTCCCCATGCCCTGGCCCGTTCAGCGACTCGGCGCGCGAGGGCTGCGTGGGTGAGGACCTCGCCGTCGGTCAGGACCGCGGGGGCATCGCCGAAGCCGGCGTGCTCGAGCACCGGCTCGGGCGACCTGTTCCGGAGCAGGGCGGGCTGGGAGGTGATCGTCACGCCTCACCCCGCAAGTCGGTAGGCCCGGACGAGTCCGGTGACGCGGAGGTGGACGGTGTCGCCGGGGGCGGGGCGGAGCACGCCGGACATGCGGGCGAGCACCGGTGTCCCGTCGGCGAGGCTGACCTGCACGGCGCAGTCGTGGCCGTAGTAGCTGACCTCGTCCACGGTGCCGCGCACGCCCTCGTCGTGGGTGAGGTCGACGAAGACCTGCTCGGGACGGATCATCAGCGAGACCGGCCCGGTGGTGGGCTCGGTCAGCACCACCTCACCCAACGCGCAGGTGGCGTGGGCGTCGGTCGCGATGCCCGGGAGCACGACCGCCCGGCCGACGAACGCCGCGACCGCCGGGTCGCTGGGGGAGAGGTAGACCTCGCTCGGAGGGGCCGACTGCACGAGGCGCCCGCCTCGCATGACTGCGACCTGGTCGGCCAGGGAGAGGGCTTCGTTCTGGTCGTGCGTCACCAGCACCGCGGTGGTGTTGGTGAGCTGGAGGGCACGGCGTACGGCACGGGCAGTGCTGCCGCGCAGGCCGGCGTCGAGGGAGGAGAACGGCTCGTCGAGGAGGACGACGGCCGGCTGGGGCGCCAGGGAGCGGGCCAGCGCGACGCGCTGCTGCTGGCCACCGGAGAGCTCGTCGGGGCGACGCCTGCGGAAGTCGGCGGGCAGCTCGACCAGGTCGAGCATCTCGGCGACCCGGTCACCGGCCCGATCCGACGTGCGGGCCTCGCGCGACAGACCGAAGGAGATGTTGGCGGCGACGTCGAGGTGGGGGAAGAGCGCCCCCTCCTGGGGGACGTAGCCCACCCGGCGGGTCTGCGGCGGGACCGACCGGACGCCTTCGCCGCAGACCACTGTGTCGCCGAAGGCGATGCTGCCCGACTCGGGGACGAGGAAGCCGGCGATCAGGCGCAGCAGCGTGGTCTTGCCGCACCCCGACGGGCCGAGCACGGTGGTGAAGGAGCCGTGCGGGACGTGCAGGGTGACGTCGTCGACGGCCCGTGTGGGCTCCTGCCCTGCTCCCGTGGAGGGGAAGGACTTGGTCACGCCGGTGATCGTGAGCGAGCTCATGCGGGGTCCCTCTCTGTGCGCATCAACAGGATCGTCGCGGGGATGGAGACCAGCACCAGCAGGAGGGCGTACGGCGCGGCGGCACCGTAGCGGAGCTCCGAGGAGGCCGACCAGAACTCCGTGGCCAGTGTGCGGGTGCCGATCGGGGAGAGCATCAGCGTCGCGGTCAGCTCGGTGGAGATCGCCAGGAAGACCAGGGCTGCACCGGCGCCGAGGCTCGGCGCGATGAGCGGCAGGGTGACCCGGCGGGCGGTGGTGAGCGGTCCGGTGCCGAGGCTGCGGGCGACGTCGTCGAGCACGACGGGCGCCTGCTCGAGCCCGGCGCGCACGGTCACCACGGCGCGGGGCAGGAAGAGGATGACGTACGCCGCCACCAGCAGACCAGCGGTCTGGTAGACGACGGGGACGAGGCGGAGCGAGGCGACCACCAGGGCCAGGCCGACGACGATGCCCGGCAGGGCGTTGGCGACGTAGGTGCTGCGCTCGATCACGGTCGAGGCGACGCCGCGGTGGCGGACCGCCAGCCACACGACAGGCACGGCCGCCAGCGTGGTGACGACGGCCCCGGCCAGCGCAAGGACGACGGTCGCCACGAGCGCCTGGGCGAGGTCGGCCATCGGGAACTCCGTGGAGGCGCCGACGACCAGCCAGCGGAGCAGCGAGAAGGCGGGTACGCCGAGGGCAAGGGCCACGACCGCGATCACCGTGGCCAGCAGGGGCCAGCGCCAGGGGCCGAGCGCGGCAGGCGTCGCGCCGCGAGCCGCGCCACGGCCGAGGCGGGCATAGCGCCGGTTGCCGCGCAGCCGGAGCTCGGCGAGCAGCAGGAACAGGCAGAGCATGACCAGCACCCCGGCCATCGCGGTGGCCGCGTCACCGTTGAACGTCGAGCCGTACTGGTCGTAGATCGCGGTGGTGAAGGTGGGGAACCGCAGCAGCGACAGGGCGCCGAACTCGGCCAGCAGGTGCAGTCCGACGAGCAGGGCACCGCCGAGCAGGGCGGGACGCAGCTGGGGGAGCACCACGGTGCGGAGGGTGCGGGTGCGGGAGTGGCCCAGCGACCAGGCCGACTCCTCCAGCGCCGGGTCGAGGCGCCGCAGCATCGCGACGACGGGGAGGTAGACCAGCGGGTAGTAGGAGAGCGTCACCACGCCGAGCGCGCCGCCGAAACCGTGGATGCTGCGGTCCAGGGAGACCCAGGCATAGCCGTTGACGAAGGCGGGCACCGCCAGCGGCGCGACCAGCAGGCCGTGCCAGAGCCGGCGACCGGGCAGGTCCGTGCGCTCGACGAGCAGGGCCAGCGCGACGCCGAGGGCGGCAGTCGCGGCCATGCAGGCCACGGCCAGGCTCACGGTGTTGCGCAGCAGCTCGCCGATCCGCGGGCGGGCCAGGAGCTGCCAGAGGTCGGCCGGGCCGATGATCACGACGTAGGTGGCGACATAGGCCAACGGCACCAGCGCCACGAGTGCGACGAGCGCCCCTGCTGCGAGCAGCAGGGGAGGAGTGCGTCGCCCGGTCGTGGTCAAGGTCGTGGTCAAGGTCGTGGTCGAGGTCAGAGCAGGCCGGCCCCGGTCATCAGGTCGGTGACCTGCGGACCGTTGAGGCTCGAGACGTCGACCTGCGGCGGCTCCAGCTCGTCGAAGGGCTTGACCTCGGGGTTGAGGTCGGCGTCCGGGTTGAGCGGGTACTCGAGGGCGTACGACTCGGCCATCGCCTGCTGCGCGTCGGTGCCGGTGAGCCAGGTGATGAACTCCTCCGCCGCCTCCTGGTGCTCGCTGCTGGCGAGGATGCCGGCCCCGGAGATGCTGAGGAAGGCGCCCGGGTCCTGGTTGCCGAAGAAGTGCAGCGCCGAGCTGTCGGAGTCGGAGCCGTTCTCGGCCCGGTCGCGGTACCAGTAGTAGTGGTAGGCGATGCCGGCGTCCACCTCCCCGGAGTCCACGGACTGCATGACGACGAGGTTGTTCTGGACGATGACGCCGTTGTCCTTCAGGCCCCTCAGCCACGCCCGGGTGGCGTCCTCGCCCTCGAGCGCGAGCACGGCCGAGACGATGGCCTGGAAGTCGGCACCGGTGGGCGAGAAGGCGACGCGGCCCTTCCACTCGGGCTTGGCGAAGTCGAGGATGGAGGCCGGCATGTCGGCGTCGGTCATCGAGTCGGTGTTGTACATCGCGACCGTCGAGCGGGCCAGGAACCCGGTCCATGCGCGGTCCGAGGGGACGTACTGCTCGGGGATCGTCGCCGTGGCAGCCTCGGGCAGCTCGGCGAAGAGGCCGGCGTTGTCGACGATGCTCATGGCCGGGGAGTTCTCGGTGAGGAACACGTCGGCGGGCGAGTCGGTGCCCTCCGCGACGATCTGGTTGGCCATCTCGAGGTCCTTGCCGCTGCGCAGCTCGACGCTCAGGCCGGACTCCTCCTCGAACAACGGGACGATCTCGTCGAGCAGCTGCTCGTGCTGGGCGTTGTAGATGACCAGGTCGGGCGAGCCGAACGCTCCGCAGCCCGACAGGGTCGAGGCGGTCAGCAAGGTGGCAGCCAGGGTCACGCTGACGCGGCTGGCGGCGCGGCGCAGGGAGGTGGTCACAGGGGGAGTCCTTACTTACTTTGCTTAGGCTGCCCTAACTCTAGACCCGTAGGGGTCGGGTGGGGGAATCGTGTCGGTCACACCGGCGCACCCGGGCGCGAGGCCACAGCCCCGTCCTCGGGGTTAGCGAACGCTAACCTCCTCGGGCTAGGGTGCAGGGCATGACCTTCGAGCTGTCCACCGAGCACGAGCAGTTCCGCCGCAGCGTCCGCGACTTCGCCCAGGCCGAGATCGCGCCCCACGCTGCGCAGTGGGACCGCGATCACCACTTCCCGACCGATGTCGTGCAGAAGATGGGCTCGCTCGGGCTGATGGGCCTCACGGCTCCCGAGGAGTTCGGCGGTGCCGGCATGGCCGGCGAGGACGGCGGCTTCACCTCGCTGTGCCTGGCGATCGAGGAGATCGGTCGGGTCGACCAGTCGATGGGCATCACGCTCGAGGCGGCGGTCGGCCTGGGCATCAACCCCATCCTGACCTTCGGCACCGACGAGCAGAAGCAGACCTGGCTCCCCGCGCTCGTCGCCGGTGAGCAGCTCGCCGGATTCGGCCTGACGGAGCCCGGTGCGGGCTCGGACGCGGGTGCCACGAAGACCAAGGCCGTGCTCGAGAACGGCGAGTGGGTCGTCAACGGCGCCAAGCAGTTCATCACCAACTCGGGCTCCTCCATCACCTCGCTGGTCACCGTCACCGCACGCACCGGGGAGCGCGCCGACGGGCGTCCGGAGATCTCGACCGTCATCGTGCCGTCGGACACGCCCGGTTTCACCGCCGAGAAGGCCTACGACAAGCTCGGCTGGCACGCCTCCGACACGCACCCGCTGTCGTTCGTCGACGCGCGCGTCCCCGAGGCAAACCTGCTCGGTGAGCGCGGTCGGGGCTACGCCCAGTTCCTCGCCACGCTCGACGACGGTCGAGTCGCCATCGCCGCGCTCGCGGTCGGCTGCATCCAGGCCTGCCTCGACATGTCGTTGCAGTACGCCGGCGAGCGCCAGACGTTCGGCGGCCCGATCGGGCGCAAGCAGGGCCTCGCCTTCCAGATCTCGGACCTCCAGGTCATGCTCGACGCCTCCCGCCTGCTGACCTACAAGGCAGCCGCCATGAAGGATGCGATGGACGCCGGCTCGTCGGTATCGACGGGCGCGTTCAAGCAGGCCGCCGCCGTCGCCAAGCTCTACGCCACCGAGTCGGCCGTCACCGCCACCCGGATCGCGACCCAGGTCTTCGGCGGCTACGGCTTCATGGAGGAGTACCCGGTCGTCCGGTTCTACCGCGACGCCAAGGTCCTCGAGATCGGTGAGGGCACCTCGGAGGTCCAGCGAATGCTGATCGCGCGGGGGCTCGGCCTGCCGGTCGAGTGACGACGATCAGCCGATCGCGAGCCCATGCGGCCGTCGCCCTAGCCGCATCTCCCCCTCCCGACGGATCCGCCCGAGCGACGAGCGATCTACCCTCGCCCCATGCCGAGCCCGAGCCAGCGTGCCCTCGAGTGGTTCGGCGTGGACGACGAGTGGGAGCGCCCGCGGCCGGCAGATCGGGCGGCAGGACGTCGTGCTGGCGGGGAGCGTCGGGGTCGATCAGCCTGCTGGCCCTCGAGCTGGTGCGCAGCGCCGGGGGCCTCGACCACACCGACGTGCGCGGTCGTGGGTGCAGTGGCTGGCTGTGTCCAGCGGCGCCGTCCTGCTGCTCGGTCGGCGACGGTGGCCGCTGGTGGTGGCGGGTCTGGCGGCGCTGCACATGTTCGTGGCCGGCGTGACGATGCCCAGGTCATGGCGCAGGTCTCGCTGCAGATCGTCTACTTCGTCGCCCTCCTCTCGGGAGTGGCGTGGGCCCGCGACCGCCGTGGCGATGAGCGTGATCGATCGGCACGATCGTGCTCTTCATGTTCGCGTGGATCGGCTGGCAGTTCACCGTCGGCTCGGCTGCCCAGGAGTGGCTCGAGGACGAGCAGCTCACCGAGCGGATCGGCCTCTTCCCGCAGATCCCGGCAGCGATCGCCCTCACGCTGCTGATCAATGCGATCTACTTCGGCGGCGCGATCGTCGGCGGCGGGGTCTCCTGGCGTGCGGCCAGGCAGCGCGACCGGCTCCAGGAGCAGGCCGAGCACGATCGCGGCCCAGCCCGGTCTGCTGTTCCAGCAGGATTCGTCGAGAGCCACGCATCGCCCGCGAGCCGCACGACGTGGTCGCCCACGGTGTCTCGGCGATGGGGATCCAGGCCGGGGCGGCACGGCGGGTGCTCGACCGCGACCCCGACGCCGCACGTACGGCCCTCACCCACGTCGAGGAGATCTCGCGCGACGCGGTCACCCAGATGCGCCAGACTGCTCGGCACCCTGCGGGAAGGCAGTGGGCGAGGAGGCAGAGCCGGCCGACGCGACGCGTACGACGGACGCCGGGGTCGACGACCTGCCGGACCTGGTCGGCGGGGTTCGCCGGTGAAGGGCTCGGCGTGAGCCTGGAACGTGGTGGGGACGCAGGCCGACGCCTCCGAGCAGCTGCCGCGCGGGATCGGGCTCGCGGTCTACCGCACGGTCCAGGAGGCGCTGACCAACGTGCGCCGTCACTCGACCGCCGACACCGGTCTCGGTCGTGGTACGCGTCGACGAGCGACCCGGCTTGCCTACGCCGGCGGAGGTCGTCGTCAACGCCGCCTGCGCCACGGCACGTCTCGCAGCGGGCTCGGTCAGCTCGGCAGCCGCGAACGCGCGTCCACCCAGGACGGGCAGGTCGACATCGGGCCGCGGGTCACGGGCGGCTACCGGGTCCGCGTGCGCTACCCGCTGGGTGCCACGCCGTGAGCGAGCAGGCGACCGATCGACTGCGGGTGCTGCTCGTCGACGACCACGCCATGGTCCGCTCCGGCTTCGCGATGGTGCTCTCGGTCGAGGACGACATCGAGGTGGTGGGCGAGGCCGCCGACGGCGCTCCAGGCCCTCGAGCAGGCACGCGCGACGCTGCCCGACGTGGTGCTGATGGACGTCCAGATGCCCCGGCATGGACGGCATCGAGGCGACGCGCCACCTCGTCGCCGAGGACCTCGGGCACGTCGTGATCGTGACCACCTTCGACCGCGACGACTACCTCTTCGACGCCCTGCAGGCGGGGGCCAGCGGCTTCCTGCTGAAGAACGCCGGCCCGGAGCAGCTGCTCGACGCCGTCCGCGCCGCCGGCCGCGGCCACGCGCTGCTGGCGCCCGAGGTGACCCGCCGCGTCATCGGCCGGATGGCCGGCGCGAGCGACGCCGCGCGCGGACCGCGCCCGAGCCCGCCGAGCTGGCCCGGCTGACCGCCCGCGAGCGCGAGGTGCTGGTGCTGCTCGGCGCGCGGCCTCTCCAACGGCGAGATCGCCGCGGAGCTCGTGCTGGGCGAGGCGACGGTGAAGACCCACGTCTCCAACGTGCTCGCCAAGCTGCACCTGCGCGACCGCGTGCAGGCCGTGATCTACGCCTACGAGGCCGGCCTCATCCTCCCGACGGAGGACTGACCGCCGTGCCGCTTCGCGCGGTATCCGTCCGCGGGGGATCCGCGCAGCCCTCCGGCCGCCTAGCGTCGGTGGCATGCTGAGATCCGGGAGCTGACCAGGCGGTTCGGCGAGATCACCGCCGTGGACCACGTGACGTTCGAGGTGCCGGCCGGCGAGATGACCGGCTTCGTCGGCGCCAACGGCGCGGGCAAGACCACGACCATGCGGATGGTCATGGGCGTGCTGGGCATCGACGAGGGCGAGGTGCTGTGGCAGGGCCGCCCGATCACCCGGCTCGACCGCCGCACGTTCGGCTACATGCCCGAGGAGCGCGGGCTCTATCCCAAGCAGCCGATCCTCGACCAGCTCGTCTACGTCGCCCAGCTCAAGGGCATGGGACGCGCCGAGGCCCGCGCCGCAGGTGCAGGAGCTGCTCGAGCGGTTCGGGCTCGGCGAGCGCACCGAGGACCACCTCGAGAAGCTCTCGCTCGGCAACCAGCAGCGGGTGCAGATCATCGCCTCGGTGCTGCCCAGGCCGGCCGCGCTGATCCTCGACGAGCCCTTCTCCGGGCTCGACCCGCTGGCCGTCGACTCGATGGTCGACCTGCTGCGGGAACACACCCGCGACGGCATCCCGGTGCTCTTCTCCAGCCACCAGCTCGACCTCGTCGAGCGCCTGTGCGACCGCCTGGTCGTGCTGGCCCGCGGACGCCGGGTCGCCGCCGGGACGGTGTCGGAGCTGCGCGACGCGGGGGTGCCGCGCTTCCGGCTCGTGCTCGGCGGTGATGCCGGTTGGGTCCGCGACCACAGCGGCCTCGAGGTCATCGACCTCGACGGCACGACCGCCCTGGTCGAGGTCCGGCAGCGCCGGCGCCGAGCATCACCTGATCGCCGAGGGCACGCGTCGCGGCGAGTCCACGAGCGCCGGGTGCGCCCGGCGCTCAGACGAGATCTTCCGGGCGGCGACGGCACGAGCACCCGAGGTCCGCACGGCGACCGAGGACAC
Source organism: uncultured Actinomycetota bacterium (assembly GCA_963843815.1). Taxonomy (GTDB): domain Bacteria; phylum Actinomycetota; class Actinomycetes; order Propionibacteriales; family Nocardioidaceae; genus Nocardioides. The sequence continues at coordinate 1,070,110 of CAWJLX010000010.1, forward strand.
CGAGCCGGCCTGGCTGCTGGTCACCCGCCGCGAGATCGTCTCGCGGATCACCGACAAGACCTTCCTGATCGGCACGGCGCTGATGGTGACGATGATCGTCGGCTTCATCGGCTTCACCGCCTGGCAGGAGCGAGAAGACCGACCAGGTCACCCTCGGCGCCACGCCCGACGCCGTGGCGATGGCGACGCCGTCGCCGATCGTCGCGCCGGACGTCGACGATACAGGTCGAGGTCAAGCTCGTCGAGCTCGACGACGAGGCAGCCGCCGAGGCGGCGCTGCAGCGAGAACGACGTCGACGCCTGGCTGCACCCGACGGCCGGCGGCTGGGAGCTGACGTCGGAGTCGAGCGAACAGGACTCGCTGACCGGCCGTCGTGCGCGTCGTCGTACGACAGCAGGTGCTGGCTGACAACGCGGCCGGCGCGGGCACGACGGTCGAGCGCGCTCGAGTCCGGAAGCGCCGTCTCGACCGCCTTCCTGCGCGGGGACGCGGAGAAGGCGGCGGTCGCCGAGGCAGTCGGCTTCGTGTTCGTCTTCCTCTTCTACATCGCAGCCCTGATCTTCGGCATGCAGCTGGCCTCGTCGGTGATCGAGGAGAAGCAGAGCCGGATCGTGGAGATCATCGCTGCGGCGATCCCGCTGCGCCACTCCTCGCCGGCAAGGTCGCTCGGTCAACAGCTATGGCCATGTCCAGCTGCTGACTACATCGCGGTCGGCCTGGTCGGGCTGTCGTTCACCCCGTACAAGTCCTAGTCCGGCGCTGTCGGGACCGACGGCGTGGTCCTCGGCTTCTGGCTGGCCGGCTTCTTCGCTCTGAGTCGACCTGTGCCGTGCCGGTCGCTGGCCCGAGCACGAGGACCTCCAGGGGACATCGACGCCGCTGACCATGCTGATGATGGTGATGTTCTTCGGTGGGCATCTCGCTCGACGGGCGCGCCCAGGTCATCGCGTCCTTCGTCCCGCCCGTCTCGGCGGTGGTGATGCCCAAGCGGATCCTCGCGGGCGGCGTCGAGTGGTGGGAGCCGCTCCTGGCGCTGGGCCTGCTGGCTGCGTTCGCCCTCGTCACGGTGTGGGTGGGGGAGCGGCTCTACCGCCGCGCGCTGATGCAGACCGGCGGACGGGTCAGCCTGCGGCAGGCCTGGTCGGCGGCGGAGTAGGGGCGATGCTCATCGGAGCAGGTGGATGAGGGACGTGGTCCCGCCGACCACCGCCCAGAACCTCAGGCCCCTGCCGAGCAGGCCGGTGAACAGGAAGATCCAGAACGGCACCCTCAGGATGCCGGCGAGCACCGCGGTGACGGCGTACGGCGGGAAGCCGATGCTCGCGGAGACGAAGAGCAGGCCGGCCGTGAACCAGGGCCGCCCCTCGGCGCGCTGGTGCCACTTGTCGAGGGAGGCCTGGACCTTCGGCTTCTCGAGGTGGCGGCTGACCCAGGGGGCGCGATCGATGTGCATGCCGCCCCAGTACCAGAGGATCTTGCCGAGCATCTGGCCGACCGTCGCGGCGATGACCAGGCTCCACACGGCCGACGGGGCCTGGCTGATGGACACGGCGAGGATGGCCTCGATGTTGATCAGCGGGATCAGGGCTGACCCGATCGAGGCGCCCAGCACGCTCCAGAAGAGCATCACGTGCGAGCTCCCGGCACCGGCAACCCGATCCGCACCAGACGGTGCAGGGAGACGCACTTGAGCACGAGCAGGGCCGATGCGATCGCCAGGCCGACCCACATCCAGCCCGTGACGAGCAGCAGCACGGCGAACAGTGCGCTGTTGACGGCCTTCGCCGGCTTGGACCAGTTCCACAGCCAGATCGGGCGATCGACCACGAAGAAGTAGTTGGGGCTCCGGACCGGCCAGGCCAGGAACGCGATCGAGAGGAAGCAGTCGACGACCATGAACTCGATCAGGTAGACGAAGATCGCGGGCGACAGGTCGGGCTGGAGCCACGCCAGCCCGATGTAGAACGCGGCGGCATTGAGCCGGTCGCACATGATGTCGAGCACCGCGCCGATCCGGGTCTCGCAGTCGCGCACGCGGGCGTAGAAGCCGTCGAGCATGTCGCCGACCCAGTAGACGACCAGCGCAGCGACCAGGAGCGCCAGACTCTGCTGGTGTGCGGCGACGGCGGCCAGGACGACGGAGGCGACGGTGCGTACAGCCGTGATCACGGTGGCCCCGGTCAGCAGCCGCTCCTCGCGGACGCCGTAGCGGTTGTCGGGGTCGGCAACGGGCTGCGCCTTCACCGCGCCGAGCCCCCCGCTAACCACGCTGGGGATGCTATCGGGTCACGACCACAGCTCGGGCCACCCGTACCCGAGTTCGATGACGAGCTCGCGCAGGAGGGGGAGGCTCACGCCCACGACGTTGTGGTGGTCGCCCTCGATCCCGGTGATGAAGGCGCCACCGATGCCGTCGATGGTGAAGGCTCCCGCGACGTGGAGCGGCTCGCCCGTGGCGACGTAGGCCTCGATCTCCGCGTCGCTGACGTCGGCGAAGTGGATGGTGGTCGAGCCGGTGGCCGCTGCGACGCGCCCGCTGGCCACGTCGTGCAGGCAGTGGCCGCTGTGCAGCACACCGGACCGCCCGCGCATGGCGCGCCAGCGGCGGGTGGCCTCCTCGGCGCCGTACGGCTTGCCGAGCGCCTCCCCGTCCAGCTCGAGGACGGAGTCGCAGCCGAGGACCAGTGCGTCTGCCGGTACGTCGTCGCGCTGCGCCACCGCCGCGCACTTGAGCTCGGCCAGCTGCAGCGCGAGCTCGGCCGGAGGCAGGTCGGCCAGCCTGGACTCGTCCACGCCGCTCACGATGACGATCGGGTCCAGACCGCCCGCACGCAGCGTCGACAGGCGTGCGGATGAGGCGGAGGCCAGCACCAGGGGCGTGCTCACAGGCGCTCCAGCGCCGCGCGGAGCGGATCGAGGCCGAGCGATCCCAGGTCGAGCGCGGCGCGGTGGAAGGCCTTGAGGTCGAAGTCGTCGCCCTGCCGCTCCTGCACGCTGGCACGGGCATCGAGCCAGATGCGTTCGCCGACCTTGTACGACGGCGCCTGCCCGGGGAGGCCGAGGTAGCGCTTGACCTCGAACTGGATGAACTCGTCGTCCATCCGGCAGTGCAGCCGCATGAACTCCAGGCCCAGCTCGGGCGTCCAGGTCTCGCCGGGATGGAACGCGGCCCCGCCTGCGCCCAGGCGGTTGTCCGGCGGGATCTCCAGCTCCAGGTGCATCCCGATGTCGACGATGACGCGGGTCGCGCGCAGAGACTGGGCGTCGAGCATGCCGAGCAGGTCGGCGGGGTCGTCGAGGAAACCGAGCTCCTCCATCAGGCGCTCGGCGTAGAGCGCCCAGCCCTCTCCGTGGCCGCTGCACCAGCACATCAACCGCTGCCAGCGGTTGAGCGTGTCGCTGCGGTAGCAGGTCTGCGCGACCTGGAGGTGGTGGCCGGGCACGCCCTCGTGGAAGACGGTCGTGACCTCGCGCCACGGGTGGAAGTCGTCGATGCCGTCGGGCACCGACCACCACATCCGGCCGGGGCGCTCGAAGTCCTCGGACGGACCGGTGTAGTAGATGCCCCCGTCGTTGGTCGGGGCGAGCATGCACTCGATGCGGCGGATCGGCTCGGGGATGTCGAAGTGCACGTCGGCCATCGCGACGATGGTCCGGTCGGCCAGCTCCTGCATCCAGTCGCGGAAGGTCTCGCGACCGTGCACGACCCGCGCCGGGTCCGCATCGAGGTGGGCGACCGCGCCGTCGACGTCGGCCCCCGGGAGGATCCGGTCCGCGGTCCGGTGCATGAGGTCGGAGAGCCGCTGGAGCTCGCTCCAGCCCCAGGCGTAGGTCTCGTCGAGGTCGACCTCGGCACCGAGGAAGTAGCGGCTGGCGAGGCCGTAGACCTCGCGGCCCACCCCCTCGCGCTCCGTGCCCTGGGGCTCGAGCTCGTCGCTCAGGAAGAGGCCGAAGGCGGCAGTGGCGGCGCTGGCCGCCCCGGCCAGCGCACGGAGCCGGGTGCTGTCGCCACCCTCCAGGCGGTCGACCAGGCCGAGGTAGAAGTCGCCGGCCTCACCGGTCTGCCCGGTCCAGCGGCGTACCTGCTCGGCCACCTCGGCGTACTGCCGCGCGGCGACCACGTTGCCCTTGCGTGCCTCGTCGGCGAGCGTGACCCGTAGGCCCTCGAGCGCGGCAGGTACGGCGGCGAGTCGGGCCGCGATCGCCGAGACGGCCTCCTCGCCCTCGGTCGGCATCAGGTCGAAGACGCCGCGGACCGCGTGCAGGGGGCTCCACAGCACCGACATGCGTGAGCGCTGGACCCCCGCCTCCTCCAGCTCGATCTCGAGGCGAGTGCGCTCGAGGAAGGCGTCCTTCGCCGCAGCCTCGCGGTCATCGACCGGGATGGCCGCCTCGACGGCTGCCACGACGGTCCTCGCGAGCTCGGCGCGGGCGTCGAAGCCGGCCGGGGAGTAGTCGGTCATCTCGTGCTCGTGGCCGGCGACCCCGATCGCGGTGGCGGTCAACGGGTCGAGGGCGCAGAAGTCGTCGACGTAGGCGTTGCACAGGGCGTCAATGGTGCGTTCGGTCACGCGGGCGACCCTAGCCCGGACAAATGTCCACCACAGCCGCTGACCGGGCGCAAATGTCCAGCCACGGCCGCTGACCGGGCGCAAATGTCGAGGTCGACCTCAGGGACATTTGTGCCCGCTCGAGACGACCTCAGGGACTTTCGTGCCCGGTCGAAGTGATCTCGCGTCAGGTCCGTCCGTCAGCTCCGCTGTCGGGGACTGGTACGCCGATCAGCGCGGCAGGCCGCTGGCGCGCCAGGCGCCGGGGCCTGAGCGGTGCACTCCACGTACGCCGCGGGCCGGGTTGCTCCAGGCAGGGCGCGGCCGCTTCGGCGCGTCCCGTGAAGCCGGTCCCAGGGCGGAGAAGACCGCGACCAGGGCGGCGATCTCCTCCGGGGTGGCGTCGGCGTTGATGACGCGAAGCAGTGGCTGCCGTTGCTGCTCGCCTGACGGCTCGCTGGTGGTCATCGACTCGTCACCTCCTTCCTCCTCCGCTTCGCTCCTCCGGAACGGGCTGACGAGTCGATGCGATCCCACTGCTCGGGGACCCTTCGGGCCCCCTCACAGCGGGATGTTCCCGTGCTTCTTGGCCGGGAGGGTCTCCCGCTTGGAGCGCAGCAGTCGGAGTGAGCGGACGATCTCGATGCGGGTCTCGTGGGGTGCGATGACCGCATCGACGTAGCCCCGCTCGGCGGCGATGTAGGGGTTGGCGAGCGTGGTCTCGTAGTCGTTGATCAGCTCGGCGCGACGGGCCTCGACGTCACCACCCTCGTCCTCCACGGCCTTGAGCGTCTTGCGGTGCACGATGTTGGCGGCGCCCTGGGCGCCCATCACCGCGATCTGCGCGGTGGGCCACGCGACGTTCATGTCGGCACCGAGGTGCTTGGAGCCCATCACGTCGTAGGCGCCGCCGTAGGCCTTGCGGGTGATGACCGTGATCAGGGGGACGGTCGCCTCGGCGTAGGCGTAGATGAGCTTGGCGCCGCGGCGGATGATGCCCTGCCACTCCTGGTCGGTGCCGGGCAGGAAGCCCGGCACGTCGACGAAGGTCAGGACCGGGATGTTGAACGCGTCGCAGAAGCGCACGAACCGGGCCGCCTTCTCCGAGGCGTCGATGTCGAGGGTGCCGGCGAACTGCATCGGCTGGTTGGCCACGATGCCGACCGAGCGGCCCTCCACGCGGCCGAAGCCGACGAGGATGTTGGGGGCGAACAGCTCCTGGACCTCGAGGAACTCCCCCTCCCCGTCGTCATCCGTATCGAGCACGGCGGTGATCACGTCGTGCATGTCGTAGGGCTGGTTGGGGCTGTCGGGGATCAGCGTGTCGAGCGCCCGGTCGGTGTCGGTGAGCTCCATGTCCGGCGACTCGTCGTACTCCGGCGCCGGGTCGAGGTTGTTCTGCGGGAGGTAGGACAGCATGGCCTTGACGTACTCGAGGGCGTCGTCCTCGTCGGTTGCCATGTAGTGGGCGTTGCCGGACTTGGTGTTGTGGGTCCGGGCGCCGCCGAGGTCCTCCATGGTGACGTCCTCGCCGGTGACGGTCTTGATGACGTCGGGTCCGGTGATGAACATCGCCGAGGTCTGGTCGACCATGATCGTGAAGTCGGTGACGGCGGGGGAGTAGACGTGCCCGCCGGCGCAGTTGCCCATGATCAGGCTGATCTGGGGGATCACCCCCGAGGCGTGCACGTTGCGGCGGAAGATCTCGCCGTAGAGGCCGAGGCTGACCACGCCCTCCTGGATGCGGGCGCCGGCCCCCTCGTTGATGCCGATGATCGGGCAGCCGGTCTTGATCGCCAGGTCCATGACCTTGGTGATCTTCTCGCCGTAGACCTCGCCGAGCGATCCGCCGAAGACGGTGAAGTCCTGGCTGAAGACGCACACCATGCGACCGTTGACCTCGCCGTAGCCCGTCACCACGCCGTCGCCGTAGGGGCGGGTCTTCTCCAGCCCGAACGCGGTGGAGCGGTGCCGCGCCAGCTCGTCGAGCTCGACGAAGGTGCCCTCGTCGAAGAGCATCTCGATGCGCTCGCGGGCGGTCTTGCGGCCCTTGGCGTGCTGCTTCTCGATCGCCTTCGCCGAACCCGCGTGCACGGCCTCGTCGAGGCGTCGCCCGAGGTCCGCGAGCTTGCCCGCCGTCGTGTGGATGTCGCCTGGGATGTCGTTCGCGGCTTCCTGGCCCGGCTCTGCACTCACGGCGGTGGCCTCCTGGTCGGTAGATCTCTCTGGGTCCGTCCGGCAATCTAGTGCCCATGACCGAGTCGCCGGCACCGCGCCCACCGATCGACGCCTCGCGTCTGGTCGCACCCATCGGCTGGCGGATCGAGGTGGAGGAGGCGACACCTTCGACCAACGCTGCGGTGGCTGGGCGCGCCCGGTCCGGTGAGGATCCGGGTCTGGTCCTGGTCACGGAGCACCAGACGGCGGGGCGTGGTCGCCTGGACCGCGTCTGGGAGACGCCGCCCCGTTCGGCGCTGACGTTCTCGGTCCTGCTGCGTCCCGACGTCGCGCCGGAGTCGTGGTCGTGGCTGCCGCTGCTGACCGGCTACGCCGTCCAGGCCGCGCTGGCCGACCGGCTGCCCGACATCGCACTGAAGTGGCCCAACGACGTGCTCGTCGACGGTGGCGCGACGGGTGCCGGCCGCAAGGTCGCCGGCATCCTGGTCGAGCGCATCGAGACCGACCGCGGACCGATGGCCGTGGTCGGCGTGGGCATCAACGTCGACCAGACCCTCGACGAGCTGCCGATCGCGCTCGCCACCTCGGTCGCGCTCGAGACCGGCGAGCCGGTGGAGCGCACGGGGCTGCTGAGCCAGGTCCTCGGCTCCCTGCACGGCCTCCAGGGCCTGCTCGACGACACCGAGGCCCTGCGTCGGGCGTACGCCGACGTGTGCATCACCCTCGGCCGCACGGTCGACGTCCACCTGCCCGCGGGAGACGTACGACGCGGCGAGGCGCTCGACATCGACGCGACCGGGGCGCTGGTGGTCGGGACCGACGACGGAGCACTGACGGTGGCGGCCGGAGATGTCGTGCACGTCCGCCCCGCCTAGTGACATGATCGGCGCGTGGCCTTTCCGAGCAAGCTCCTCAACGAGGGCGAACACGTCGTCGTCTCCACCAGGACGCACGGCAAGGCGCTGATCCTGCCGGGGCTCGTCGTGCTGGTGGCGCTCGCCGTCGCGCTCTTCGTGACCGCCGCCGTGGACCAGACGGTGATGATGCTGGTGATCTGGGCGCTGTTCCTGGGGGTCGTCGTGTGGTTCGTCGCCGGACCGTTCCTGCGGTGGCTCACCACCACCTACACCTTCACCAACCGCCGGTTCATCAAGCGCTCCGGCTTCATCGCCAAGGAGGGCCGCACGATCCCGCTCAACCGGATCAGCGGTGTCGACTTCGAGATCGGCGTGATCGACCGGATCTTCGGCTGCGGCACCCTGGTCGTCTCCGACGCGAGCACCGACGGCAGGGTCGAGCTCAGCGACATCCCGCACGTCGAGCAGGTGCAGCTCAAGGTCTCCCACGAGCTCCACCGCCTGTCCGGTGGTGACCGCACGGACGATGGCACCTGACCGCACTCCTCGGGGCACCCCAGCCGACCGGGCCCGCCCTCCGGGCGAACAGCTCTACGACGCGATCCTGCGCAGCGCGCCGAAGTTCGACGCACTGGAGGTGGCTGCCGAGACCGGCATGACCGTCGAGGAGACCCGCCGGCTGTGGCGAGCGCTGGGCTTCCCGGAGTTCGTCGGCGAGAAGGCCTACACCGCGGCAGACGTCGAGGCGGTCTCCACGTTGATGAGCTTCGTCGACGCGGGCGCCGTGGACTTCGACACGGCTGTCAACCTCACCCGCGGTGTCGGGCAGACCATGGCCCGGCTCGCCGACTGGGAGGTCTCCACCCTGGTCAGCCGGGTCGAGGAGATGGAGGCGGGCGCCGAGGCGACCGGCTCGCGGATCGGGTCCGCCCTGCGCCTCATCAACGAGGTGAACCCGCCCTTCGAGATGCTCCTGGTCTACGCCTGGCGGCGCCACCTCGCCGCGGCCGTCGGCCGGATCGAGGCGATGGGGGCCAAGGACGAGGACCTGCACACCATCGACGTCACGGTCGGTTTCGCCGACCTCGTGTCGTTCACGGCGCTCTCCAACACCCTTTCCCGCGACGACATCGGCGACCTCGTCGAGGTCTTCGAGAGCCGGTGCCAGGACGTGGTCGCGCGCTACGGCGGTCGGATCATCAAGAGCCTCGGGGACTCCGTGCTCTTCGTCACCGAGGGCGCCGAGGACGCGGTCGCCGTGGCGGAGGGCATCATCAACGTCATCGGTCGCGACATCAAGATGCCCGACGTACGGCTGGGCCTCGCCAGCGGACCGGTGGTCCAGCGGCTCGGCGACATCTTCGGACCGCCGGTCAACATGGCGGCGCGCCTGACCCAGGTGGCGCGGCGCAACCGTCTCATCGTCGACCAGCTCACCGCCGACCTCCTGCCGCCCGCCGAGTGGGAGAGCCGGCGGCTGCCCGCCCGTCCGGTCCGGGGCTTCGGCCTGGTCGAGCCCGTCGCCGTACGACGGCACTGACGCCGTTCTCCTGATCGGCCAGGTGGTCCAGACCACTCGGCCACTTTTCACCCACAAGGACCCCCTGCCGGGCGGGGGTACCTACCGTCATGCGCGTGCTGGCAGTTCAAGACGTACGACTCGACCCGACCACCGGGCAGGTGTGGAGAGCCGACCGCGAGGTCAGGCTCTCGCGCAAGGAGTTCCAGCTCCTGCATGCCCTGATGGCGCGCCCGGGCGACATCGTCACCCGCGACGAGCTGATGGCAGACGTGTGGCAGACGTCGTTCTACACCAACTCGAAGACCATCGACGTCCACCTGGGCTGGCTGCGGCGCAAGCTCGGGGACGATCCGCGCCGACCGACCCTGATCACCACGCACCGAGGACGCGGCCTGCGCTTCGAGTCCACGGCCGACACGGTCGTGAGCCAGGTCCGGCTCGCCGAGGCGCCCCGTCGTTCCTGAGGGCCCGGCGCTAGGCTCGCCGCGTGTCGACGACCGGTTCCCACCGTGCTCCCACGCTCGCCGTCGTCGGAGGCGGCCAGCTGGCCCGGATGATGGCCCAGCCCGCCATCGCGCTCGGGTTGCCGCTCCGGTTGCTCGCGGAGGCGGAGGGGGTCTCGGCCGCCCAGGTCATCCCCGACCAGCTGGTCGGGGACTACACCGACCTGCCGACGCTGCGCCGCGTGACCGAGGGCGCCAGCGTGGTCACCTTCGACCACGAGCACGTGCCGACCGCCCACCTGCACGCGCTCGAGGCGGACGGCGTCGCCGTGCGCCCGGGACCGGATGCGCTCGTGCACGCCCAGGACAAGTCGGTCATGCGGCGCCGGCTCGCCGAGCTCGACGTCCCGTGCCCCCGCAACGCCGTCGTCACCTCGCCGGCCGAGGTCGAGGCCTTCGGCCTGCCCTGCGTCCTGAAGACCACCCGCGGTGGCTACGACGGCAAGGGCGTGTGGGTGGTGCGTGCCCTCGCCGAGTCGCAGGTCGCCTTCGACGCCGCGGCTGAGGCCGGCGTGGAGGTGCTGGCCGAGGAGCTCGTCGCCTTCCGGCGCGAGCTCTCCGCCCTGGTCGCCCGCGCTCCCAGCGGCCAGGCCGCCGCCTATCCGATCGTCACCTCGACCCAGCTGGACGGCATCTGTCACGAGGTCATCGCCCCCGCCCCTGACCTCTCGCCCGCCCTGGCCGGTCAGGCGCAGGAGATCGCCCTGCGCGTCGCCGGTGCGCTCGACGTCACGGGCATCCTCGCCGTCGAGCTCTTCGAGACGACCGACGGCCGGATCCTGGTCAACGAGCTGGCGATGCGTCCGCACAACACCGGCCACTGGACCCAGGACGGCGCAGTGACGTCCCAGTTCGAGAATCATCTCCGCGCCGTCATGGACCTCCCGCTGGGCTCGCCGGCCCCGCGCAGCCGCTGGACCGTGATGGTCAACATCCTCGGGGGGCCCACCGACAGCGGTCACCTCTACGACGGCCTGCCGCACGCGATGGCGCGCGATCCCCACCTGCGGGTGCACCTCTACGGCAAGGACCTCCGACCCGGCCGCAAGGTCGGACACGTCAACGCCTACGGCGACGACCTCGACGACTGTCTCGAGCGTGCCCGCCACGCCGCTGCGTGGTTCCGCGGCGACCTCGGCAACGAAAGCGAGTGAACGGACATGAATGAGCAGCCCCGACAGGCCCAGCACGAGGGATCCGAGACGTCGGCGGCCCGTGTCGGCATCGTGATGGGCTCCGACTCCGACTGGCCGGTGATGCAGGCTGCGGGCGAGATCCTCACCGAGCTCGGCGTCGTGTGGGAGGCAGACGTGGTCTCCGCCCACCGGATGCCCACCGAGATGATCGAGTGGGGGCAGCAGGCCCACACCCGCGGACTGTCGGTGATCATCGCCGGTGCCGGGGGAGCGGCCCACCTGCCCGGCATGCTCGCCGCGGTCACCCCACTGCCGGTGATCGGGGTGCCGGTGCCGTTGAAGTACCTCGACGGCATGGACTCCCTGCTCTCCATCGTGCAGATGCCGGGCGGCATCCCCGTCGCGACCGTCGCCATCGGCAACGCCAAGAACGCGGGCATCCTCGCCGCCCGCATCCTCGCGACCAGCGACCCCGACCTGCAGCAGCGCCTGGTGGACTACCAGGCCTCGCTCGCCGAGACCGCCCACGCCAAGGGCGAGGTCGTACGCCAGGCTGCCGCAGGCAGCGACCGACGCCTGGGCTTCTGACCCGCCCCGGTGCTGCTAGTCGCTCACGCGACCGCGCAGCGCCTTGGTCTGGCCCCGCTCCTTCTTGGCCTTGAGGCGTCGTTCCTTGGCGCCGCGGCTGGGCCTGGTCTTGCGCCGGGGCGGCGGCGGCGGGGCGAGCGCCTCGCGCAGCAGGTCGGCCAGGCGCTCGCGGGCGGCGACCCGGTTGCGGTGCTGGGAGCGGTGCTCGGAGGCAGCGATCGAGATGCGTCCCTCGGGCCAGCGACGCAGCGCCCGGGCTCGCTGGGTGTCGGAGAGCACCGCGGACGAGCGGACGTCGAAGTCGAGCTCCACGCGCGAGTCCGTCGTGTTCACCGACTGGCCGCCGGGGCCCGGCGACTTCGAGAACTTCTCCACCAGCTCGGACGCGGGCACCACCAGGCCGTCGGGCAGCCCGGGGCCGGTGGGGACGTGGAGGTCGCGCATGTCCCCATTGTGGCCCGGCCGCGGGACCTGCCCCGCAACCGCGTGAGGGACCGCCGCCAGGCCGATGGTCGAGGAGACCGTGGGAGTCGGGGGTGGGCGGCGCCTGATCCCTAGGGTGGGGTCATGACCACACGCTGGGGAATCGCCGCGACCGGCCGGATGGCCGCCGTGTTCGCCACCGACCTGGCCCTCGTGCCGGACGCCGAGATCGCGTTCGTCGGGAGTCGCTCTCCGGAGTCTGCGGCCGACTTCGCCGGGCGCTTCGGCGCCGCGGGCTCGGGCACCTACCGCGAGCTCGTCGCCGCCGACGTGGACGTCCTCTACGTCGCCACCCCGCACCCGCAGCACCACGCGCTGGCCCTGGCCGCGATCGACGCAGGCACGCCGTTGCTGGTCGAGAAGGCCTTCACCGCCACCCTCGCCGGGGCGCGCGAGGTCGTCGAGGCGGCGCGGGCAGCCCGGGTCTTCTGCATGGAGGCGATGTGGACGCGCTTCCAGCCGGCCGTCGTCCGTGCCCGCGAGCTGATCGCCGAAGGGGTGATCGGAGACCTCGTCCTGGTGCAGGCGGACTTCGGCGCCCACCGGGCCTTCGACCCGACGAGCCGCCTCTTCGACCTCGCGCTCGGCGGCGGCTCGATCCTGGACCTCGGCGTCTATCCGATCTCGCTGGCCCAGCACCTCCTGGGGCGCCCCGACCGCGTCACGGCGACCGGGACGACGTACCCCAACGGGGCCGACGCCTCGGCCGCGATCCACCTGGCCTACGCCGACGGCCGCGCCGCGGCCTTGACGTGCTCGCTCCACAGCACGACCCCGGGACGGGCGGTGATCGTGGGCACGGCCGGCTCGATCGAGCTGCTGCCGCCGTTCCACCACCCCGGCGCGATCGTCGTACGACGCAACGGCGAGGAGCCGCAGGAGATCGACCTGCCCGCCACCGGGGCCGGATACGTCCACCAGGCCGAGGAGGTCCATCGGTGCCTGGCCGCCGGGCTCACCGAGAGCCCGGTGATGCCGCTCGCCGACACGCTGGACGTGCAGTGGGTGCTGGAGGAGGCCCTGGCGCAGCTGGGCATCCCCATGGCCGAGGCGGCTGTCGAGCTGTAGGTCAGCGCCCCCGCCGCCGCCACTCGATGGCGGGGCAGGTGTCCATGACCATCGCCACACCCGCTTCCGTGGTGCGCTCGAAGGCGTCCGGGTCGACGACCCCGAGCTGGAACCACACGCCGCCAGCGCCGATCTTCACGGCCTGGTCGGCGAAGTCGCCGGCGGCGGAGGAACGGCGGAAGACGTCGACCACGTCGATGGGGAAGGGCACCTCGGCGAGCGTGGCGTATCCCTTCTCGCCCAGGACGGTGGAGGCGTCGGGCTCCGCGAACCTCGGGTGGATGGGCACGATGCGCTTGCCCCGCTCCTGCAGCAGGCTCGCGATCGAGAACGCGGTCCGCGACGGGTCGCCGGAAAGGCCCACCACGGCCCACGTCCCGAGGTCATCGAGCATGCGGTCGACCGTCGCGGTGTCCTGCCAGGTAGTGGTCATCACCACACGCTAGACGGCTGCTCCAGAAAGCATGGACGTCCTACAATCGGGTCCATGAGCGACTACCCCCTCTACGCCCTCTCCGAGGAGCACCAGGCCATCCGTGAGGCCGTCCGCGCCGTCTGCGACGCCAAAGTCGCCCCGTTCGCCGCCGAGGTGGACGAGGAGGCCCGCTATCCGCACGAGGCGGCAGCCGCTCTGCTGGCGTCGGACTTCCACGCCCCTCACGTGCCCGAGGCGTACGGCGGGGCCGGTGCCGACGCGCTCGCCACCGTGCTGGTGATCGAGGAGGTGGCCCGCGCGTGCGTGTCGTCGTCGTTGATCCCGGCGGTCAACAAGCTCGGCTCGCTGCCGTTGATGATCGCCGGCTCGGAGGAGCTCAAGCAGACCTACCTCACCAAGCTCGCGGCCGGCGAGGGCGGTTTCTCCTACTGCCTGTCCGAGCCCGACGCCGGGTCGGATGCCGGTGGCATGAAGACCCGCGCGGTCCGCGACGGTGACGAGTGGGTCATCGACGGCGTGAAGCGCTGGATCACCAACGCCGGCGAGTCCGAGTTCTACACGGTCATGGCGATCACCGACGACGAGCTGAAGACCCGCGGCGGCATCTCCGCCTTCGTCGTGGAGAAGTCCGACGAGGGCGTCTCCTTCGGAGCCCCGGAGAAGAAGCTCGGCATCAAGGGCTCGCCCACCCGCGAGGTCTACCTCGACAAGGTCCGGATCCCGGCGTCGAGGATGATCGGCGAGGAGGGGAGCGGCTTCGCGACGGCGATGCAGACCCTCGACCACACCCGCGTCACGATCGCTGCGCAGGCCGTCGGGGTCGCGCAGGGCGCGCTCGACTACGCCCTCGAGTACGCCAGGGAGCGCCAGCAGTTCGGGAAGTCGATCTCGGAGTTCCAGGGACTGCAGTTCATGCTCGCCGACATGGGCATGAAGATCGAGGCGGCCCGCCAGATGACGTACGCCGCTGCCGGTCGCTCCGAGCGCGGCGACGACGACCTCACCTTCTTCGGTGCCGCCGCGAAGTGCTTCGCCTCCGACGTCGCCATGGAGGTCACCGTCAACGCCGTCCAGGTGCTCGGTGGCTACGGCTACACCCGTGACTACCCGGTCGAGCGGATGATGCGCGACGCCAAGATCACCCAGATCTACGAGGGCACCAACCAGGTCCAGCGGATCGTGATGGCACGGCAGCTCCTTGCAGGGGTTCAGTCAGAGCTCTGACCTGCGGTTTCTCCGCGTCCTGGCTCCGACAGGTGCGGCCGGGACCGCGCGACGACCGGTGGCGACGAGCAGCAACCACACGGCGAAGCTCATCTCCCCGATGACCGACGGCACTGCGACGATGGCGAGGAACAGGTCGGCGGAGGCTTCGTAGTCGGGCAGCAGCAGGTGGGCGACCGTGTCGAGGACGTACGCGACGCCGGCGGCCAGCAGCAGCCAGGCGATCCACCGCGGTCCGCGGGCCTTGAGCAGCAGCACACCCAGGACCACCAGGTGGGCGCCGAAGGCGGCCAGGCCCGCGACCCAGGTGAAGTCGAAGGTCTGCAGGGCCAGCAGCACGGCGTCGTCGTTGGCCTCTCCGAGGGCGTCCGGTGTGCCGGCGAGCCAGATCGCGGCGTAGAGGAAGCCGAGCGCGGCCCCGAGCACGACGGTGTAGGTCAACCGGAACCAGGCCGAGAGCAGTGACAGGTCGCGGTGGACGGGGCGGAAGAGCACCCAGAGTGCCCAGGCGACGACGACGTCGATGATGAAGATGCCGACGAAGGCGACGGCGCCGAGGCGGAAGGAGGTCTCGGAGTCCTGCAGGGCAGCGGCAGTGGCAGCAGCGTCACCGGGGTGGATGACGGGGCTGAGTGCGAGGAAGTTGGCGAAGACGGCCAGGACGAAGATGGCCAGGTAGCCGCCTGCCGCCCACACGGCGGCAGTGCGCGGAGCGGTCGCCGCGGTCGTTGTCGTCAGGGCGTTGGTGGGGGTGTCAGCGGTCTTGGTGCTCATGGTGTCTGCTCCTGTCGGGGTGAGCTGGCGGGGTGTCGGACGGTGTGGATCGGGAGTGGGGTCAGGGGGTGACGGCGACCTTGCCGCGGGCGTGACCGGATGCGACGTGGTCGATCGCCTTCGCCGCCTCGTGCAGCGCGTAGGTGCGTTCGAGTGCCGGTCGGAGGTGGCCGTCGTCGACCAGCTGGGCCAGGGCGGCGAGGTCGTCGGCGTTCTCCTTGCTCAGGAGGGCGGTGAGCCGCTGGCGGACGAACGGCGAGAGTGCCAGGGCCGCGAGCTGGCGATGGGTGCCGCCGAGCCAGCGGTCGCCGCCCTCGCCGCCGATGATCACCAGGGTGCCGGTGTCGGTGAGCAGCCGGCGCAGCTGGCGCAGCGGCCGGAGGCCGGCGACGTCGAGGACGACGTCGTAGCGGGTGCCGTCATCGAGATCGTCGTGGGTGTAGTCGATGGCCCGGGTGGCGCCGAGGGAGCGGACCAGGTCGGCCTTGGCGCCGCTGGCCACGCCGGTGACCTCGGCTCCGGACGCGGCCGCGATCTGAACGGCGTACGACCCGACCCCACCGGACGCGCCGATGACCAGCACGCGGTCACCGGACCGCACGCCGCCGGCGGCTCGCACGGCCTGGAGGGCGGCGAGCCCGGAGACCGGCAGCACGGCCGCCTCCTCGAAGGAGAGCCCGGCCGGCTTGCGGCCCACCCGCGCCTCGGGCACCACGGCCACCTCGGCGAAGGACCCGTCGGCCGTGCCGATCACCTCGTCACCGACGGCCACGGCGGTGACCTGCTCGCCGATCTCGGCGACGACGCCGGCCACGTCGCGGCCCGGCACGGGGTGCTTCGGGCGCCGCAGGCCGAACGCGAGGCGCACGGCGTAGGGACGCCCGGCCATCAGGTGCCACGTGCCACGGTCCACGCCGGCGGCGCGGACGCGCACGACCACGTCGTGCGGACCGGGCACCGGGGCCGCGGCCTCGGTGAGCATCAGCTGCTCGCTCCCGCCGTAGCGGTGTTGGTGGACGGCTCGCATGTCGTGCTCCTTTGCGTACGGTGTATGTTAATGAGACGACGACCGTAGAAGTACGGTGTATGTTTTGTCAAGGACGGTCGCGAGACGGTCATGAAGGAGACACGGAATGGCAGGCAGACCACGCTCGGGCGCGGAGCGACTCACGCGCGAAGGAATCGTGGTCGCGGCCGTCGGCCTGGCCGACGCGGAACACCTCCCAGCGCTGTCCATGCGTTCGGTCGCACGCCAGCTCGGCGTGATGCCGATGTCGCTGTACAACCACGTCGCGAACAAGGAGGACCTGCTCGACGGCATGGTCGACGCCGTGTTCGCCGAGTTCTACGCCCCCGTGCCCGGAGCCGAGTGGCGGGGCGAGCTGCGACGACGGGCGGTCACCGCACGCGAGGCGCTCAAGCGGCACCCGTGGGCGGTCGGGCTGATGGACTCCCGCCGCAACGCCGGCTACGCCACGCTGCTGCACCACGACGCGGTGATCGGCTGCCTGCGCGAGGCCGGCTTCTCGCTGACGCTCACCGGACACGCCTTCGCTGTCCTCGACGCCCACCTGTACGGCTTCCTGCTCCAGGAGGTGAGCATGCCGTTCGAGCCCGGTCGGGACCTCGCCGAGCTCGGCGCCCAGATGGTGGCTGCGCTACCGGACGGTCAGCTGCCGTACTTCCGCGAGTTCACCCTCGAGCATGCGCTGCGGCCCGGTTACGACTTCGGCGACGAGTTCGAGGTCGGGCTCGACCTCGTCCTGGACGGCCTTGCCGAGCGCCTCGCCGAGCAGCGCCAGGGCCGAGGGTCCTGAACGTCGGGCGCCCGCGGGCAGACGCTCACCGCAGGCACCATCCTCACGAGCGCCGGCCATGATCGACACGACCGCTCTCGTAGGCCCAGATCACGAGCTCGACGCGGTTGCGTGCCGACAGCTTGGTCATCAGTGCGCCGACGTGGGTCTTGACGGTGCTCATCGAGAGGTGCAGGTCCTCGGCGATCTCTGAGTTGGTCCGACCGACGGCGACAAGGGTGAGGACCGCTTCCTCTCGCGGTGTCAGCGGGTCGACGGGCTCGTCCACCGAGCCGACCCGCGACGAGGCGAAAGTGGCGAGGAGCCGCGCCGTCACCGCTGGTGCGATGAGCGCCTCGCCGTCCGCCGCGGACCGTACAGCGCGGGCCAGCAGGTCGGGATCGGCGTCCTTGAGGAGGAAGCCCCTGGCACCGGCGCGCAGGGCGTCATAGACGTACTCGTCCTGGTCGAACGTGGTGATCACGATGACGGGAACCGGGTCGTCGACGTCGGGCCCGGCAACCTGGCGGGTGGCCTCGATGCCGTCCAGGACCGGCATCCGGATGTCGAAGATGCACACGTCGGGCCGGAGCGTCCGGACCAGCTCCACGGCCTCACGGCCGTCGCGTGCCTGACCGACGACCTCGATCGAGGGTTCTGCGTCGAGGATGGTGGCCAGCCCGACGCGGACCATGTCTTGGTCGTCTGCGATCAGGAGCCGCACGGGAGCCGTCATCTGGTCACCTCCTGGCGCCCGGTGTGACCGGGACGATGGCCTCAACCGTCCACCCGCCAGCAGGATCCGGCCCGGCCTGTACTGCTCCGCCGACGAGTGAGATGCGCTCTCGCATGCCTGCCAGCCCGTAGGAGGGCGTGGCCCGCCGTCCACGTGCGGGCGCGGCCGGCCGCCCGTCATCATGCACACGCAGGCGCACCAGATCCCTGTCCCGCGCGAGGTCGATCGCGACCACGGTGGGCTCCACGGCGTGACGCCGGGCGTTGGTCACGGCCTCCTGCGCGGCACGGAAGAGCGCCGACCCGATCGGCGCCGGCAGCCGTTCGATGTCACCTGAGGTGTGGACGACGACCTGCGGGCCCTCGCCGTGGTGCTGGGCCAGCATGGGGATGTCCTTCATCCCGTACGTCGGGGTCCGGGCCTGCCCGTCGTCCTCCCCGTCACGCAGCACCGCCACCATGGAACGCATGTCTTCAAGTGTCTGCGTCGCGGCCTCCTCCACTCCGTCCATCGCCTCGACGGCGGCGGTCGGGTCGGTCCGGCCTCTGACCTTCGCCGCCCGCGCCTGCATCAAGATGCCCGACACGTGGTGCGCAACGGTGTCGTGCAGGTCGCGTGCCAGTCGCTCCCGCTCCCGCAACCGGACCTCCTCGCGTCCTCGCACTTGCGAAGCAGCCCAGAACCGCGCCAGGGCGCCGAGGGCGACCGGCAGCATCAACGCCCCGACGCCGAGCAGCATCGACGCGCCGCTGGAGTCGTACAGCGGCTCCCGGCCCAGATGTGCCACGAGCAGGAAGATGCAGCCCGCCACCACGCCCCGGCCGCTGGCCCACCGGCCCAACGAGTAGGCGAGCAACAGCACGACGGCGGTGACGTCGAGGACGCTGTGGGGCGCTCCTGCCAGCGCAGGGACCACTCCCGCCACCGTCTGCGCCCCGTAGGCGACGACGAGCATCGTCAGCGGATGACGGGCCCGCCACCACAGCGCAGCCACACAGACCAGCGCCCAGGCCGCGTGCCAGACCGGCCACACCACGTCAGTACGGAGGCCAGCCTCCAACGCTGTCAGAGGGACCAGGCCAGCCACCAGCGCCCGGTCCCACCACGCCGTCCCAGGCGGCGCGACCGCCCGCGGTTCGTCCCACAATGCTTGCAGCGGACCTCTGCCCATCGCCTCAGCGTAGAGGCAGAACACGTCGGCCGGACGGTACCTGGGGCCACTCCGGGCTGGCCTCGAGGACGAGAAGAAGACGGCCTCGGCTCCGATGTGGCCCCGCGCCGATCCGAGCAGGGTGAAGGACATGACACGACTCACCTCCACCACCGGTCCCTCCGCATCCACCACGACCGCCCCCACCGCGGTCACGCCGGCGCCCACCTCGACGTCGGCACCGCTGATCCGCACCGCTGGCACCGCTGCCCAGGTGGTCGCCGGCACCTACGTCATCGGCTTCCTCGCGATGGTCGCCTACCTCGTTCCCCGCGGCTTCACGTCTCCCGTGGGCGACCCCGCAGCGTCGCTGGACTTCCTCCGCGACCACCAGGGCGAGCTGGGCGCCTGGTACTTCGTGCTCTACCTCCTCGGCGGGGCCGCGATGGCGCTGGTGTCGCTCGGTGTCGCCCAACGCCTCGCGCCGGCACCCGCACTGGCCCGGATCTCCGCAGCATTCGGACTGATCTGGTCCGGTCTGCTCATCGCGAGCGGAAGCATCGCGCTCGTCGGCCAGCACGCCGCCGTGGCCCTGTACGCGCAGGACCCCGACCTCGCCCTCACCACCTGGGTCTCCACCAGCGTCATCCAGGACGCCCTCGGCGGCGGCATCGAGGTCGCCGGCGCACTCTGGGCAGCCGCAGTCGGAGTCGCCATCCTGCGGTCCCGCGCCCTCTCCGCCCCGCTCGGAGGCCTCGCGCTCGGTCTCGCGACCGTCGGGATCGCCACCGTCTTCCCGGCCGCCGCCGACACCGCGACCTCCATCTTCGGGCTCGGACTCATCCTCTGGTTCACCTGGCTCGGCCTCGCCCTGCGACGCCGCTGACCACCGGGCACCGACCGACAGCAGCCCCCGCGGAGGGCCACCTCCTACGCTGGTCCGGTGACCACCCGCCTGCACCGTGCGACTGTCGGCGCGGCCATCCTCGCGCTCTCGGGGGTCGCCGGCTGCAGCACCGGCGACGACACCGCCCAGGTGGCGTCCGGACACTCCCACGCGGACGGCGGGATGGTCTCGATGGCCGTCGGTGACGGCACCAGCGTCTCCGAGGTGGGCTACTCGCTCGACGGCCTCCAGGTGCGCGAGACCTCCACCGGCATCGGTGAGGTCAGGTTCCGGATCGACGACCACGACGGCAACCCGGTCACCGACTACGTCGAGGAGCTCACGAAGGAGCTGCACCTCTACGTCGTCAACGACGACCTCACGGTGTTCCGGCACCTGCACCCCACGCGCGGCGAGGACGGCACGTGGTCCGCGCCGTTCGACGTGCCCGACGCGGGCTCCTACCGCGTCGTCACCGAGTTCGTCGCCGTCGACGAGGGCGGCAACGGTGACCACGTGGTCCTCGGTCGACCGCTCGCACTGCCGCCGGGCGACCCGGGGGACACCGTTGCCGAGGACCGCGTCGTCGACGTCACGGTGTCGCAGGCGCCGGCCACCGGTCCCAACGGCCGGCTCGGACTCGTGGTGCGCGACGCCGAGCGACGGCCGGTCGAGCTCGGCACCTACCTCGGCGCCTACAGCCACGTGACGGGATTCCACACCGGGACCGGCGCGATGGTGCACCTGCACCCGCTCGACGCCCCGGACATCACCGAGGACGGCTCCGAGCTGAGCTTCCACGCCGACATCGCGCAGTCCGGCGACTACCGGCTGTTCGTCCAGGTCCGGGTCGACGGCTTCCTGCACACCGTGCCGGTGGAGCTCACGGTCTCACCGTCAGCCTGATCGTCGTCACCGGGTTCTCGAAGCGGCTCAGCCGGATGCTGACCTGCACCTCCCACTCCCCGGCGCGCGGCACCACCACCTCGCCGCGGTAGGTACCTGCGGCGATCGGTGTCACCGTGATCTCGCCGACGTCGAGGCCGTCCGTACGGAGCTCGACCACCGGGTTGCTGGGCGGGTCGTAGGGCTCGCCGGCCGCGTCCTGCACCTGCACGAGGAGCGTGTTGCTGCCCCGGCGGCGCGGGTCCATCACGGCGAGCACGCGTAGGTCACCGGCCGTCGCGGCACCGACACCGGTGCTGCCGGCCGGGACGCTCACCGGGGCGGGTCGCGGGGACTGGTTGACGAGGAAGCCCGTGACCCCGAGCAGCACCACGAGCAGGACGGCTTCGACCCGCACCGTGCGGGTCACCGCGGCGGAGGCGCGCTCGCGATCACCGAATCCCGCGGCCGACCGCACCGCGGGCAGGGTCCGCCAGCGGTTCCAGCCCCCGAGACCGGCCACGATGAGCGCGATGGCGACCTTCGTGAGCAGCAGCCAGCCGTACGCCGTCTCGACGAGGCCCGACCAGGACCCGACGATCCGCCAGGCCAGGAAGGTGCCCGTCGCCGCGACTGCGAGCAGCACGCCCCCGGCCAGGGTCGAGAAGCGTGCCAGCGTCCGGGCTGCCAGCACCTCGCGCCCGGCCAGGGCCCGCATCGTCAGCACGAGGCCGATGAGGCCGCCGAGCCAGACGGCGCCGGCCGTGACGTGCAGGACATCGGCGGTGATCAGCAGGGGAGAGGGGAAGAAGGATCGGGAGTGGCCGACGACGGACGGACCGGCCAGGGCGACGAGGGCTCCGCCACCGAGCAGCCAGCCGGACATCCGGTCGGGAGGGTGGTCGGAGGACGCGCGCACGACGGTGCCGAGCCCGAGCAGCACCAGCGCTGCGCTCAGCAGCTCGTTGACGACACCGCTGGGGTCGAAGGCCGTCAGGACGCCGCCCAGGGCCAGGCCCTGGCCGTAGGCCGAGGCGAGCGGGACCTGCAGGACGGCCGCGACGGCACCTGCGCCTGCGGCGTACGTGAGCACTCGGCGGAGCCGGGCGCGTACGTCGGTGCCGGCCCAGGCGCGGGGCAGGACCAACGCCAGGAACAGCGCCAGGCCGGCGGCCACCATCAGCCCTACGAGGGCCACCACGGCGATCACGTCGCGCAGCACGGTCACGAGGGCCGAGGACGTCTCCGGTTCGGGCGGCACCGCGACCGTGGCGCTCGGCGCGCCGACCGAGAAGGTCAGCGCGCCGGCGATCGGGTGACCGTCGCCGGAGAGGACGTTCCAGGCGACGACGTAGGTCCCGTCGGGCAGGTCCGCCGCGTCGGCGAGGTCGACCCGGACCTCGTCACCGCTGGCACCGGCGGACGACTCCACCGGATCTCCCTGCGCGTCGTAGACGGCGATCTCCTGCGAGGTGAGCCGCACGGGTTCGTCAAAGGTCAGCGTGACGGTCCGTGGAGCCGCCTCGACGACAGCGCCTTGGGCCGGGTCGGAGTCGATGAGCTCGGCATGGGCCGAGGCGGGAGAGCCGCTCCCCAGGACGATCGCGAGCACGGCCAGCACTGCGGCCACCGGACCAACGGCCCGGCGCCACCACACGGGCCGCGCCTGCGACGTCACGACCGGTCGCGCGTCCGGGCCAGGGCGAGTCCGCCGGCAGCGAGGCCGAGCAGACCGGCCCCGAGTGCCGCCCAGCCGAGGGCGTCGGAGCCTTCCTCGACCCCGTCGCCGTGGTCCGCGTCCGCATCGCCGGACTCCTCGGGAGCGGCGTCGTGGTGGTCACCCTCCTCACGTGCGGGCAGGATCTCGAACGACGGTGCCGGACTCTCGAGCTCGTGGGCGTCCTGCCCCTCGGCCGGGACCTCGGTCCAGGCGTTCTCGCCCTGTCGGCACGTCTGGATCGTCGGGAAGGCGAGCACCTCGCCCGCGGCGTCCGGAACGGTCAAGGACAGCTCGAAGGTGTCGCGCTGGCCGTCGGGCAGCGGCGTGATGGCGGTGTAGACGACCGAGGAGGTCCGCTCGGTCACCGTGTTGCCGTGGACGTCGGTGACCGGCTCGTCGAGCTGGACGATGGTGCTGTCGACCTCCCACAACGGGTTGCGGGTCGCGGTGACCGAGAGGACCGACTCCGGGACCTGGATCTCGATCTTCGTGGTGGGTGACTCCTCGCACCCGTGGCCGACGCTGAACGTGACGACGGTGGAGGCCCCGGCGGCCGCGCTCGCCGGGGTGGCGCTGACGTGGGCACTCGCAGGGGACACGAGTGACAGGGCGATGGCCGCGGTGGCGGCGGGGAGCACGCAGAGGCGCGCGAGGGTGCGGGTCGACATACGGGTTCTCCTGAGTGGTTCGTACGGATCCTGGGTCGGCTGTGCCCACCCGGACCGGGACCGGGCTCAGGTGGGACGGAACGCCAGAGGTGGACCGCGCCGCGGCGACACCAGGAGGCGCACGAGGGAGGGGCGCGTCAGGACCTCGGCACGGAGTCGCCGGAGTCGGGCGACGACGGGGAGCGCCGGGCGTACGCGGAAGGACACGACGTAGGACGTCGCGCGGCGACCTGCCCACCACAGGAGCGCGGTGAGCAGGGTGACGAACAGGTGGGCGGCCACCATGTGCCAGGTCCACGCCGGGCCGGCCCCGGCGGCGTGGTGGGTGTGCTCGGCGACGAGGCCGAAGGACTCGTGCAGGCCGAGCTGGGCGGCTGCCACCGCCGGGAGCAGTGCCCGGAGCGGCACCTCGCGCGTGAAGAGCAGCAGGCCACCGGCGAGCACGACAGCCGCGACGAGCGCCAAACCGGGGCCCGACGGGATCGTGCCGCCGGCCCAGGTGTGCGCGGAGACAGCCCCGGTCGCGACCACGACGGTCGCAGCGAGGGCGCGCGCCACGGCGTACGGCGCCCGCGTCTGCGACACCCGCGGCTCGACCTTCACGCGGTCATGCTCCCAGACCGGGCGCCGGTGCCGGCTACCAGCCGGGCGAGCGGTCCGGTCGTCGGTAGTCGGCTCGGCTGCCGGAGGCTCCGCAGCTCCCGCCATGGCGGAGACGGACGTACAGCAGCGGGAAGACCAGGAGCCACACAGGCGCGCCGAGGAGTGCGCTGAGCACGATCAGGACCGCCACCACCGGGAGCAGCGGCAGGCGGGCGCGCCGACGTGCCGACTGCCGAGCCGCGCGGGGCGGCGTCGGGGGCGTCTGCGGATTCGGCAGGTCGCTGAACAGCACTGCCAGGTCGGAGTGGGTCCGCGCCGTCCAGATGGCGTCGAGCCGCTCGTCGTACTCCTCGTGGTCGAGCCGGCCGTCCGCGTAGTGCAGTGAGAGGTCGGCCATGGCGCGCTCGCGGTCGCTGTCGGCGATGCGCAGGCGCGGGTCGGGCGCGCTCATCGCTCGGTGTCCCGTCCGTCCGCCAGGATGCCGTAGAGGCGTCGCCGGGTGTCGACCAGCACGTCGAGGGCGGCGCGTCGCTGCTGCTCCGAGCCCTGGGTGCCGAGCTGCCACACCGCGCTCATGACCTGGCCGATCTCGCTCTTGATGTCGGCCTGGCCCGACGGCTGGTCGCTCGCCGACTGCTCGGCGCGGGCGAAGGGCGCCCAGACCGAGGCGAGCTCGTCGGTGTTGTCCTCGGCCCAGGCCACGCCGGCGTCGGTGAGCCGGACCGTACGGCGCCCGCGCTCGTCGTCGGACTCGACCAGGCCCTCGTCCTGGAGCTGCTGGATCGTCGGGTAGACCGACCCGGGGGAGGGGCGCCACTCGCCGTTGCTGAGCTCGGAGATCTCCTGGATCACCTGGTAGCCGTTGATCGGCTCCTCGGCGGTGCGCGCCCGGTGCAGGACGTCGATGATCGCGGTGCGCACGTCACCGCGCCGCACCTTGGGCCCGCGCTGCGGCTTGGTCTGGGCACCGGCGGCGAAGCCGAAGATCTCGCCCAGCCACGGCGGGGGACCGCCGGCCCGGCGACCGCCGCCACCGGAGCTCCAGGAGTTGCCCCAGCTGCCGCCCCGGTCGGGACGGTGGCCCGAGCCGCGCTCGGGTTCGTTGCTCTCGGGCCAGTCGGCACCGGGCCAGTGGTGTCCCATGATGTGCTCCCTCGTCGCGGATGAAAGAAGTTCGTGATCTATCGCCGGACTATCGGTGACGTATCGCGATATATCGCCAGAGTACGCCGAGGGTCGATGTCACGCAAGAACCCCCAGAGCGGTGCGTGAGGAGGATTCCCGGACGTGGGAACCCGCCTCAGGCACCGCTCGGGATCGAGGGGACGCAGGGGACGCGAGGACCGGGGGGAGGGACGCGGGCTAGCGCGCCCGACCCGTCGGCGTGCAGGCCGCCCGGGGCACCTTGCGGTCGTTGATGATCGCCTTGAACAGCGCCGGCGCCCGGTCGGGGTCGGCGATGATCCGGTTGGGGTCGCTCGGGGCGGAGAGGTTGGGCATCGTGCAGGTCTGGCTGTCGCCGGTCATCGCGAGCGCGAACTTGCCCAGGTCGTAGGGGTTCATGCCCTCGTCGACCCGGATGGCGCCCGACGCGGCGGAGTTGATCTGCCAGTAGCGCACCGGGTTGAGGAAGGTCCACGGCGTGAGCGCCTCGTCGCCCAGGGCGCCGATGACCTCACGCTGGCGCGCGACGCGGTCGAGGTCGCTCAGGGCGGTGACGTGACGCGAGCGCGAGTAGGCCAGCGCGGTGAGCCCGTCGACCTCCTGGCAGCCCTTCTTGATGTCCAGGCGTGCCAGGGGGTCCACCATGTCCTGCTTGGGGCAGATCTCCACGCCCCCGAACGCGTCGACGGTGTTGATGACGCTGCCGAAGCCGAGCTCGACGTAGTGGTCGATGTGGATGCCGGTCAGCTTCTCGACGCTCTCGACGAGCAGGGGAGCGCCGTCGATGGCGAAGGCGGCATTGATCATCTGGGTGCCGTGCCCGGGCACGTCCACGAGCGTGTCGCGCGGGATCGACATCAGGGTACGACCGCCCGATCCCGTGTGGAGGACGATGATCGTGTCGGTGTTGGTGCCGCCGCGCTCGCCGGTCTTGAGCACCTTGCGCTGGTCGTCGGAGAGGTCGTCGGCCTTGTCGGAGCCCACGATGAGGTAGTTGGTGCCGGGCTGGTCGTCCGGGCCGGTGCCGCTGGACTCGGCGTCGACCTTGTCGATCCGGGTCCAGTGGTAGAGCGGCACGCCGACGAGGTAGACCAGGATCAGCACGAGCAGCAGCGGGATCAGGCCCAGCCGGAACCGGGGACGCCAGCGGCGCTTCTTCGGGCGCGGCGGCGGTGCTGCGGTCGCCGTAGGTGTCCCACCGGGCGGCTGCCCACCCGACCCGCGGGCGTCGCGTCGGACCGCCGGCATCACGCGGGTCTCGTCGGGACGCTGGGCGCCCTGCGCCGGGACCTGCTGGGTGGCGTCGCCGGGCGGCGACTGTGACGCGCCTCCGTAGAGCCAGTCGTACTCGGGTGTTCCCTTCTCGGGCATCCCGGAGCCCTGCGGACGATCAGCCATGCGACGGGACGCTACCGTGCCAAGCTATGAGTGACGCGCGCCCCACGTCGTACAGCCGTGTGAGCCTGGGCATCATCGCCTCCGGCACCGAGGCGAACCTGCTCGGCAACGTCCACGGTGGCGACATCATGAAGCTCGCCGACTCCACGGCCGGCGCCGTTGCCTACCGACACAGCGGTGGGCCGGCGGTGACGGCCGCGATGGACGAGATGACCTTCCTCGAGCCGGTGCACGTGGGCGACATCATCACGACCTTTGCTCAGGTCAACTGGGCGGGAACGTCGTCCATGGAGATCGGCGTCCGGGTCGAGACGCAGCCGTGGGGCGACGCCGCCGATGCGCCGCTGCACGTGGCGAGCGCCTACTTCGTGTTCGTCGCCATCGACGAGGACGGCCGGTCGCGACAGGTGCCCCCGTTGCAGCCCGAGAGCGCGTCCGACGTACGTCGTCAGCGCGAGGCCGAGATCCGCCGCGCGCACCGGCTGGCGCGCAAGGTCGAGATCGACGAGGGCCGCCGGGCCTGAGCCGGGTGGTCGTCACCTGACCCGGTCACCCGCCTCGGCGCGTCGAAGCCCGGTGGGACGGGTGTGACTGGTGATACTGGTCGGGCTGACTTCCCCCAGCAAGAAAGGCCACGCGATGCCGCCCGTCCCGCCCCCCGGGTCGCACCCGACGCGCTTCACCACCCTCGACCGCGCCCAGCGCGTCCGGTTCAGGCGCGCGGTGACGCTGATGGTGATGACCGCTGTGCTGCCCGGATCCGCGCAGCTCGTGGCCGGCAACCGTCGGGTGGGACGCATCGCCCTGAGGACCGGGGGCGTCCTCCTCGCGGTGGGCGTGCTCGCAGTGGTGACGTCGTACTTCTGGCACGGGCTCGCCTTCTGGGCCGGCACCAACACGATGCTCCTGCAGGTGCTGCGCCTGGCGCTGATGGGGCTGGCGATCGGCTGGGCCTACCTGTTCGTCGACGCGTGGCGCCTCGGGCAGCCGCTGACGCTCCAGCGCCAGCACCGCCTCGCCGTGGTGGGCGTCAACGGGTTCCTCTGCTTCAGCCTCGCAGGCGCCCTGCTCTTCGGTGCCCACGTCGTCGGCGTGCAACGCCAGTTCATGATCTCGATGTTCGGCGACGGCTCGGCCGTCAGCGCCTCCCACGGGCGCTACAACGTCCTGCTGATGGGCGGCGACTCCGGGGCGGGCCGTTGGGGTCTGCGCCCGGACTCGATGACCGTGGCGAGCATCGACGCCGAGACCGGCAGGACGGTGCTGATCTCGCTGCCGCGCAACATGCAGAACTTCCCGTTCGCCGAAGGCTCGGTGATGGCCGAGCAGTTCCCCAACGGGTTCGATGCCGAGGGGATGTACCTCAACGGTCTCGCCACCTGGGCGCTGGACAACCCCGAACTGTTCAAGGGGTCGAAGAACCCGGGCGTCGACGCCACCATCCAGGGCGTCGAGGGCATCACCGGGCTGACGATGAACTACTGGGCGATGGTGAACCTCGAGGGCTTCAAGGACCTTGTGGACGCGGTCGGTGGTGTCGAGCTCAACGTGCGCCAGCCGATCCCTGTGGGCCTGCCGCACGAGTCGACCTTCCACTACATCGAGCCCGGCAAGCGCACGCTCAACGGCCACGACACGCTCTGGTTCGCACGTGCTCGTGAGGGCTCGGACGACTACTCGCGCATGGCCCGCCAGAAGTGCGTCATGGGCGCGATGCTGCAGCAGGTGAGCCCGCAGGTGGCCCTGCGCAACTTCGAGAAGATCGCCGGCGCCAGCTCCGCGATGGTCTCGACCGACATCCCGCGCGGGGAGGTCGACCGGTTCGTGGAGCTCGCGCTGAAGGCCCGGAGCCAGAAGATCGCCACGCTCTCGCTGGTCCCGCCCATGATCAACACCGCGCAGCCCGACATCGCCCTCGTCCAGCAGAAGGTCGCGGCCGCGATCGCCCGGGCGGAGGGCCGCAAGCCGGCGCCTGACGTCACCGAGGCGGCCGACACCACGGCCGACGACGCCGCCGAGGCGCCCGCGTCCGAGGCCCCGGCGTCCGAGGTTCCCGCTGCGACCGGCAGCACCGCCTCCACCCCAGCCGCACCGAGCACGCCGGCCGCTCCGCAGTCCGTCACCGGCGGCTCGATCGGGTCGCTCTCCGAGGGCTATGCGGCCAACCAGTCCGAGGACCTCGGCGCCGTGTGCTGATGCGGTGCGTCGCCCCCTAGGGTGTAGGCCGTGACCACTGGACCGCTGCCCCGCATCGTCGCGGTCGTGGTCACCTTCAACCGGCTCGAGCTGCTCGAGAAGCTCGTGGAACGGTTGGGGAGGACCGACGGTCTCGCCGAGGTGCTGGTGATCGACAACGCGTCCTCCGACGGCACGGCGGCGTGGCTCGCGGCCCGCGCACACACGGGCGAGATCGCGCTCCAGTCCCGTTCCCTCACCACCAACCGCGGCGGCGCCGGCGGGTTCCACGACGGGCTGGCCTGGGCCATCGACCGGGAAGCCGACCTGGTCTGGCTCATGGACGACGACGGCCTGCCCGACCCCGACTGCCTCGACCAGCTGCTCGCCGAGACCGACAACCTCGACTTCTGGGGCCCGCTCGTGGTGGACGAGGCCGACCCATCGCGCCTGGTCTTCCCGATCAGGCTCCCGGGCGGGACGAGAGTGGTGCACGCGGTCGACGACGTACGCCGGGCAGCCCGCGACGACCGTATCGACGGGATCGTGATCCCCTTCAACGGTGTGCTCGTGACCAAGGAGCTCGTCGACCGGATCGGGCTCCCACGCGAGGAGTTCTTCATCTGGGGCGACGACCACGAGTACCGGCTGCGTGCCGAGGAAGCGGGGGCGCGCGTGGCCACCGTGGTCACCGCCACCGTCCGCCACCCCAGCGTCGGCAACCTCGGCACCCCGATGATGTTCGGCCGCACGACCTACAACGACTCCCCGAGCGACCTCAAGCACTACTGCATGGCCCGCAACAACCTGGTCAACCTCCGCGACTACCGCGGACCCCTGCACGCGTTCGCCTTCGTCGTGAAGACCATGTGGTTCTACACCTTCACGCGTCCGAGCCTGTCCCGACTGCGGCTCAGCGTCAGCGCGATGCGGGCCGGGATCGCCGGTGACTTCGAGGGCCATCGGAGGTTCCTGGGATGACGACCGCGCAGGAGAGCGTGGCGGTCGTCGTCGTCACCTACAACCGCGCCGACCTGCTCGTCGGGATGCTGGACGGCCTGGCCGCGCAGACCCACCGGCCCGACGCGGTCATCGTCATCGACAACGCCAGCACCGACCACACCCGCGCGGTGCTCGACGCGCGCACCGACCTGCCGCTCCACGTGACCACGTCCGAGACCAACCTGGGCGGCGCCGGCGGCTTCCACCTCGGCGTGCGCGCGGCCTACGACGCCGGCTACGACCGCGTCTGGCTGATGGATGACGACGTGGTGCCCGCCCGCGACTGCCTCGAGGTGCTGATGGCCGTCGACGAGGACTGCCTGATCGCCGTGCGCGAGGACCTCGCCGGCACCCTCGTGGAGAAGGCAGCCATCCACTTCGACCTGCGCAACCCCCTCGCCGTACGCCCCAAGCGCGCCGCGGTCGACACCACCTACCCCGACCGCGCCTCGATGCCCGAGCTGGTCGAGGTGCAGAACGTCGCCTTCGAGGGCTTCATGGTGCGCCGGGAGGTCATCGCCGAGATCGGCTTCCCCGACCCGGCGTTCTTCATCTTCTACGACGACGCCGAGTACGCCATCCGGTCCCGCAGGGCGGGTCGCCGGGTCTGGGCGGTGCGAGACGCCGTGCTCGTGCGGCAGCTCGACTTCAACCAGCAGCACGACCTGTCCGGGTGGAAGGGCTTCTACATGTACCGCAACCTCTTCGTGGTGCACTTGCGCCACGGGGAGAACCCCCTGGTCAGGCTCAAACCGTGGCTGATCACCCTGGCGGTGGTCCTGCTCAGTCCGATCCGCGGCGGTCGGGCCGAGGCCAGCAACGTGATCCGCGCCATGGCCTCGGCGCGGGGCATGCGCCGCCTGACGGCTTCGGCACTGCCCCCTCGTTAGACTCAGCCAGCGCCTCTCACCCACAGGAGTTCTTCCCTTGTCCCAGGGTTCACCACAGCTTCCCGACCTCGTCATCGTCGGCTCCGGACTGTTCGGTCTCACCATCGCCGAGCGGTGTGCCGAGGAGCTCGGTCTCCGCGTCCTCATCGTGGAGCGTCGCCACCACCTCGGTGGCAACGCCTACTCCGAGCGCGACCCCGAGACCAACGTCGAGGTGCACAAGTACGGCGCCCACCTCTTCCACACCTCCAACGAGCGGGTCTGGGAGTACGCCAACCGGTTCACCGCGTTCACCGACTACCGCCACCGGGTCTTCGGCAAGTACCAGGGGCAGGTCTACTCGCTCCCGATGAACCTGGGCCTGATCAACCAGTTCTTCGGCAAGTCCCACACGCCCGACGAGGCGCGTGCGCTGATCGCGGAGCAGTCGAGCGAGATCGCGACCGAGGACGCCTCCAACCTCGAGGAGAAGGCGATCAGCCTGATCGGCCGTCCGCTCTACGAGGCGTTCATCAAGGGCTACACCGCCAAGCAGTGGCAGACCGACCCCACGGAGCTCAGCGCCGAGATCATCACGCGGCTGCCGGTGCGCTACACCTTCCAGAACGGCTGGTTCAGCGACACCTACGAGGGCCTTCCCGTCGACGGCTACACCGCATGGCTGACCAGGATGGCCGACCACCCCAACATCGAGATCCGGCTCGAGACCGACTTCCTGGATCCCACCAATGGCGTGGCCGAGCAGTTCAAGGGCAAGGTCCCGATCGTCTACACCGGACCGGTCGACGAGTACTTCGGCAACTCCGAGGGCCGGCTGTCCTGGCGCACCGTCGACCTGGAGCCCAGTGTCGTGGACACCGGCGACTTCCAGGGCACCGGAGTGGTCAACTACAACGACCAGGACGTCCCCTACACCCGCATCATCGAGTTCAAGCACTTCCACCCCGAGCGGGAGAAGACCCACCTGCCCGGCAAGAGCGTGATCGTCCACGAGTACAGCCGCTTCGCCGAGGAGGGCGACGAGCCCTACTACCCGGTGAACACCGCGGACGACCGGGCCAAGCTGCTGAAGTACCGCGAGCTCGCCCAGGCCGAGCCGATGGTCCTCTTCGGCGGGCGACTGGGCACCTACAAGTACCTCGACATGCACATGGCCATCGGGGCAGCCCTGTCGATGTACGACAACAAGCTCAAGCCGCACTTCACCGAAGGCGCTGAGCTGACCAGCGGAGGCATCGAGGCATGAGCACCACCGAGACCAGCACTGTGACCCGGGCGCTCCAGCGCCAGATCCTCCCGATCGACCGCGACACCGACGTGTTCCCCCTCTACGTCGACCTCGAGGACGCCAAGCTCGACACCGACCGTTTCGACGTCGGCGGCAGCAAGTCGGCCAAGGACCTCAACAACGCCGCGATCCGCCAGTCGACCTCGACCGGGCGCAAGCTGCACCCCGACCAGATCCTGTCCCGTACGGCGCTGCGGCTCGAGCCGTCCCAGCTGCTGTCGTTCGGCACCTACTTCAACGCCTTCCCGGCGTCCTACTGGCGACGGCACACGATCATCACCGACGTCGAGCTGACCGTCCACGTGACCGGGGCAGGCTCGGCCGTCACGGTCTACAAGTCGATGGCGCGCGGTCACTCGCAGCGCGTCGACTCCGGTGTGGTCGAAGGCCACGGTGACGACGCGTCGGGCTCCTTCTCGTTCTCGCTGCCGCTCAAGCCGTTCGTCGACGGCGGGTGGTACTGGTACGACGTGGTCGCCGGCGACCAGGGCTGCACCGTCGAGGGCGCCGAGTGGACCGCCCAGGTCCCGGCGGACCGCGCGGACCACGGCACGGTCGACATCTGCATCACGACGATGCTGCCCGACATGAGCGCCCAGCTGCTGGGCCAGCTCGGCGACGCCGAGGAGCTCCAGCCCTACCTCGACACGGTCTTCGTGATGGACCAGGGCAAGGACAAGGTCACCGACAGCGAGTTCTTCCCCACCGCGCGTGCGGGCCTGGGCGAGAAGCTGAGGGTGATCGTGCAGGGCAACCTGGGCGGCTCCGGCGGCTATGCCCGCGGCCAGTCCGAGAGCGTCCGCAAGGGCACCGCGACCTACGCCCTGATGATGGACGACGACGTCGTCTGCGAGCCCGAGGGCGTGATCCGCGCAGTCACGTTCGGCGACCTCGCCAAGCGGCCCACCATCGTCGGTGGCCACATGTTCAACCTCTACAGCCGTTCCCAGCTGCACTCCTTCGGCGAGATCATCCAGCCGTGGCGCTTCTGGTGGCAGACGCGCCTCGACGGCTACAGCCAGTGGGACCTCGGCGCCCGCAACCTGCGTTCGGCGCGCTGGCTGCACAAGCGTGCCGACGTCGACTTCAACGGCTGGTTCATGTGCCTGATCCCGCGGGTCGTGCTCGAGGAGATCGGTCTCTCCCTGCCGGTCTTCATCAAGTGGGACGACTCCGAGTTCGGCCTGCGCGCCAAGGCCGCGGGCTACCCGACCGTCTCCTTCCCGGGAGCGGCGGTCTGGCACGTGCCGTGGTCGGACAAGAACGACGGCGTCGACTGGCAGTCCTACTTCCACCAGCGCAACCGCATGATCGCGGCGCTGCTGCACTCGCCCTACGAGCGTGGTGGGCGGATGGTGCGCGAGAGCTTCAACCACCAGGTCAAGCACCTCGCCTCGCTGCAGTACTCGACTGCCGAGCTGCGGCACCTGGCGATGGAGGACGTGCTGCGAGGCCCGCACGCCCTGCACGGCGAGCTGGCCACGAAGCTCGCGGAGATCAACACCTTCCGCAAGCAGTTCACCGACGCCCAGCTGGTCGCGGACCGCGACGACCTGCCTCCGGTGCGCCGCAAGAAGCCGCCGAAGAAGGGGAAGTCCGACATCGAGATCCCGGGACGGCTGAGCACCCTCGTCGCGGCCGGGCTCGCCCCGCTACGCCAGCTGCGACCGGTGCGCGAGATGTCGCAGCAGTACCCCGAGACCGAGCTCACCGCGATGGATGCTGCCTGGTTCAACCTCGTCAAGTACGACTCGGCGGTCGTCTCGATGAACGACGGCACCTCCGTCGCCCTCTACAAGAGAGACCCGGCGCACTACCGCGACCTGCTCAAGCGCACGATCGACATCCACCGACGTTTCCACGCGGAGTGGCCGCAGCTGGCCCAGCAGTACCGTGAGGCACTGGCGGAGATCACGTCCCCCGAGGCGTGGGACAAGACCTTCGCCCCGTGGACCGACGACCAGACTCGCGCCGCCGACGAAGGTGAGGGTGCGTGAACCAGCCGGACACCGAGACCGGTTCGGTCGAGGCCCGTCACGACCTGGCGCACGTCCCGCTGACGCCACCCTCGCGCACGTCGGGGATCTTCGAGGTGTTCCGTCGCCGCTACCTGCTGCGCCTCATGGTCCGGCGCGAGATCCAGGCGCGCTACGCGGGCACGGTCTTCGGCCTGGCGTGGTCGTACATCAACCCGTTCACGCGATTCCTCACGTTCTACTTCGTCTTCGGACTGCTCCTGGGCCGAGGCCTGGGCCTGGAGAACTTCGCGATCCACCTGTTCGCGGGGATGGTGCTGGTCAACTACTTCACCGAGACGGTGACGTCGGGCACCCGCTCGCTGCTGTCCAACAAGGGCGTCATCGCCAAGATGTCGATGCCGCGGGAGATGTTCCCGATGGCCTCGATGCTGGTCTCCCTGTGGCACGCGGTCCCGCAGTTCATCATCCTGCTCGTCGCCTGTCTCGCCACCGGATGGTGGGGTGACGGGCCGCTGTGGGTCCCTGACGCGGTCGGGATGGGCGCGGCCCTGCTGGGACTGTTGCTGATGATGACCTTCGGCACGGCCTTCGGGCTGATGTTCTCCTGCATCAACGTGATCTTCCGCGACTTCCAGCGCATCGTGCAGACCTTCATCAACATGATCCCGTTCACCGCGCCGATGATGTACCCCTACCACGTCGTCGCTGACGGCCAGCGGATCCCCAGCGAATGGTTGGGCGTCTACCTGGCCAACCCGGTCGCCGAGGCCGTCATGCTCATCCAGCGGGGGTTCTGGTACCCCTCGTGCGCGCCGTCGTGCGCGGTCGACCCGGCGACGGGGGCCGCCCTGCCGGAGTTCGCCGACGATCTCTTCCAGCGTGGCTTCATCATGCTCGGCATCGGGCTGGTGCTGCTCGTCGTGGGCCAGGTCGTGTTCGCACGCCTCGAGAAGTCGATCCCGGAGCGCCTCTGATGACCACCTCCATCGTCGTCGACAACGTCACCAAGTCGTTCCGCTACCAGTACCACCGCACTCTCAAGCAGGTCGCCCGGGGGGCAGGACGCAGCCAGCGCGCGCAGGCCTCCTTCAAGGCCCTCGACGGTGTGTCCTTCGAGGTCCAGCAGGGGGAGTCCATCGGTCTGATGGGTCTGAACGGCTCGGGCAAGTCCACGCTGCTCAAGCTGGTCAGCGGCGTGATGCGGCCCGACGAGGGTCAGGTGCTGACCCGCGGCCGCATCTCCGGCCTGATCGCCACCGGCGCCGGTTTTCACAACGAGCTGTCCGGTCGCGAGAACATCTACATGAACGCCGCGATGCTCGGCATGAGCAAGGACGAGACCGACTCCAAGTTCGACGACATCGCCGCCTTCGCCGACGTGGGCCGCTTCCTGGACACGCCCGTGGGCAACTACTCCTCGGGCATGTTCGCCCGCCTGGGCTTCTCGGTGGCCGTGCACGTGGACTGCGACATCTTCATCGCCGACGAGGTGCTGGCGGTGGGGGACAGGCCCTTCAAGCGCAAGTGCCTCAGGCGCATGAAGGAGATCCGCGAGTCCGGGATCACGATGTTCTACGTCAGCCACTCGGCCGGCTCGGTGAAGAAGATGTGCGACCGGGCGATCGTCCTGGACAAGGGCCGCGTGGGCTTCGACGGCGACGTCGACGAGGCCATCAAGTACCTCCACTACGACGGAGACGACGACGAGCCTGACGCGGAGGAGAGCTCGGAGGACGAGCGCGACGACGCTCTGGCCAACGACATCTGACACGTTGGCCACTCCTGTCATGGGCGGGTCGAAACCCGCTCAGTGACGACAATTTCCGGCCACTTTCATCGGAAAAGTCGAAAACTACACCGTTGTAACGGCGTGTCGAGTGGAAATTACACGTTTGTAGTTACTCAGAAACCCTTCCGTGACTGGTGTGACTGGTGTGAAAGTACTGCCTTGTGTGACCTTCCCCCGCACAGGAGTAGATCTGACATGCGCCCTCTTCAGGCACGACTCGTCACCCTCTGCCAGCAACTGCTGGCCCTGGGTGTCGTCCTGGTCGTCCTCACGCCCGCCTCCGGTGTGGTCTCGCTCGACATCGTCGGCGAACAGCCCGGACGCCGGCCCTCAACCTCCTCGGCCGAGCTGATGTCGGCCACCGTGCCGACCCGTGCGGTGAAGCCCACAGTGACCGAGGTGCCCCTCACGGGCGCCGACGGTGGCTTCTCCGGCCTGCAGGGCCGCACGGTCGCCGGTGGAGCCACCGACGCCCGGGTGCTGAGCAAGCCGCAGGCCGTGACCGGGTTCGCCGCGATCGGTGTCACCTGGCAGCACGGCGAGGTCCTCGACGAGGACGAGATCGCCGTGCAGGTGCGCACCCGCTCCGGTGACGAGTGGAGCGACTGGGAGGCCCTGGAGTACCACGACGAGCACGGGCCCGACGCCGGCAGCGCGGAGGCGGCCAACGCCCGCCCCGGCACCGAGCCGATGTTCGTGGGCGACGTCGACGACGTCCAGGTGAGGGCCAGCACCGACGGTGCCGTGCTGCCCGACGATCTCTCGCTGGCCCTCGTGGACCCGGGCTCGGCCACGTCGAGCGAGACCGAGACCGCTGCCGACAAGCCCGCGCAGGCGGACGCCGGGTCGTACGACGCGGACTACGCCGCGGACGACTCGAAGATGACGTCGGACGGCATCACGCTGCAGGCCGCGCAGACCAGCCAGAAGCGGGCCGTCGCCCAGCCGACGATCTTCTCGCGCGCCCAGTGGGGCGCCGACGAGAGCATCCGCAACAAGAAGTCCCTCCGCTACGGCACGATCAGCGCCGGCTTCGTCCACCACACGGTGAACGCCAACGACTACACCGAGGCCCAGGTGCCGGCGATCCTGCGGAGCATCTACGCCTACCACGTGAAGTCCCGCGGTTGGAGCGACATCGGGTACAACTTCCTCGTCGACCGGTTCGGCCGGATCTGGGAGGGTCGATACGGCGGCATCGACAAGCCGGTCGTCGGCGCCCACACGCTCAACTACAACGACTACGCCTTCGCGATGTCGGCCATCGGCAACTACGAGACCCAGCGTCCCAGCGACGCCATGCTCCGCGCCTACGGCCAGCTGTTCGCCTGGAAGCTCTCGCTCCACGGGGTGAACCCCGCCTCCATGTCGCAGAAGGTCGGCCGATCCACGTTCGCGGCGATCAACGGTCACCGCGACGCCGGCTCGACGGCGTGCCCGGGCACGTACCTCTACGCCAAGCTCCCGCAGATCCGGACCTACGCCTCGCAGGCCGCGCCCGTCGTGGTCGGTCCGACCCCGGTGGCCGTGTCCGACCCGAGCCCGCAGAACAACCTGGACGCTTCGCCGTACCCGGACCTGCTGGTCCGCCGCGCCTCCGACGGCCGTGGGCTCGTCATCCCCACGGGCGGCCTCACCTCCTTCCAGAAGCGCACCGTGGTCGGGAAGTCCGGCTGGAACAAGCGCGCCGACGTGCTCGTCTCGCCCGACCTGACCGGTGACGGTGTGGCCGACCTGGTGACCGTCGACAAGTCCGGCATCGTCCGCGTCCGGGCCGGCAAGGGCACCGGCAAGTTCGGCAGGACCACCAAGAAGATGCGGCTGCGCGGCTACTCGTTCATCACCGCGGTGGGCGACATCAACGGTGACGGCCGCAACGACCTGGTCGGCCGCTTCAAGGGACGCCTCACCACGCTGCTCGCCACCGGCAGGGGCGGCTTCGCCCGCAAGGTCGGCGCGAAGGGCTTCGGCAACTACCGGCAGTTCGTCGGTGGCGGCGACGTCAACGGTGACGGGACGGCCGACCTGCTCGTGCGCACCAAGAAGCGGCTGCGGCTGCTGCCTGGCAACGGTGCGGGCCAGTTCGGTGCCTCGCAGAAGGTGCCGGGCTCGTGGGGCGGCTACAACCGCCTCGTCGGCGGCGACTTCAACGGTGACGGACGCTCCGACCTGGTCGCGCGCTCGGGCAACGGCAAGGTGTGGTTGCTTCCCGGTCACGGCGACGGGACGTACGGCGCCGCACTGGGCCCGACGACGAACCTCAAGTCCATGCGGATGCTGACCGGCGCCCAGCTGGTCGGTGGCGCCGGTGGCGACCTGATCGGCGTCGCCGGCAAGACGTTGGTCGTCGTCGCCAACCGCGACACGTTCGAGCTCGGCGCCCCCATCGACACGGGTGTCTCCTTCGCCGGCATGGACCTGATCCTCAACGCCGGCGACGTCAACAAGGACGGCTTCGGTGACGTGCTCGCCCGCAACACGAACGGCCAGCTCTTGCTGTTCACGGGCAACGGCACCGGAGCGCTCGCTCCCGGCGTCGTCATCGGCAGTGGCTGGGGCGCAGTGTCCGGACTCGCGGCGGTGGGCGACGTGACCGGTGACGGCACGCCCGACCTCATGGGCACCCCCGCAGGCGGACGCCTCTCCGTCTGGGCGGGCAACGGCACCGGGTTCAACGCTGCCGCCCCCGTGGCGGGACGCTTCGCCGCCCGCGCAGGACTGCCGACCGACCTCTCGGGCTTCGACTGGGTCATCGAGGTCCAGGACATGAAGCTCAAGGGCCTGGGCGACTACATCGTGCGGAACCGGGCGACCGGGGTGGCCTACGTCTACAACGGTCGCAAGAAGGGCGTCTCCTCTCCCCGGGTCCTCGGCGAGGGAATGGGGGCCTACGACCTGGCCGGCTGATCGGCGCAGAGCGTCGCGATCAGGCCCGGGCAGTCGCCCGTTCGGCGTCATGGACGCCGTCGAGACGATCCGGGTCGGGGTTGCGGACCAGAACCAGCGAGCCTCCTCGTCTGAGGGGCTCGGTGAAGGTGGCCATTCCTGGTGGGGAAGCCGGGTCGGCCACCGACAGAAGACGGCCGCCGTCGGTGAGAGAGCTCCCGACGGCGGCCGTCAGGTCGTTGGCGGGGGCGAACAGCTCGCCCTGGGTGAGCTCGTCGGTGGCCGGGTCATCCCCGGAGGGCGGGTCCCAGGCGGTGAAACCGTCCGGCTGCGCCCAGATCTCCACCCCGACGTCGAGCACTCCCGGCGGGAGGGGCTCGGCGAAGCGGACACCGAGGGGGCGCAGGCTGCAGGCGAGGACGGGCACCTGCGAGACCCGTGAGGCCCACGTGTCGAGGCCCTCCGGGCCGCACACGACGGCATCGGCCTCGTCCGAGGTGGTCACCCGCAGCCCGACCGTCCAGGCTGCCCCGAGGAACACCGGGGCAAGCCAGTGGGGCGGGAGGTCGATGCGCAGCGACATCCCGCGCTCGAGGTCCGCCACCTCGGTCAGCAGGCCCGATGCCTTGGCCACCCAGTTGGCGTACGTCGTCACCGAGAGCTCGACCCGCTCGTCCGTGGCGTGGTCGTAGAAGGTGAGCAGTGGTCGCCCGGGATCACGTCGCAGCTGGGCGGCGAGCACCTCGGCGAAGGTCGTCACGAGCAGGCGGGGGAGGGCATCGCAGGAGGGACGGTCAGAGGACCGTCGGCTCCGGCGAGTCCATGTAGGGGTAGTCCTTCATGAACGTGGTCAGTGCCTCACCGCTCAGGTCCGAGCAGTACTGCCACACACCGACCTGCTTGGCAGGGTCGGTCTCGCCGACGCCACCCACCGACCAGTGCGTGAATGCGACGTGCTGCCCCTTGGGGAAGGCGTCGCCGTCCTCGGCGGTCCACGGGACGGCCTTGAACTTGTCGCGCAGGTTGGTGGTGCCCTGGAGCTTCGAGGCCATGCCGCGCAGCTCGTCCATCTTGTCCGAGTCGTCGGCGATCGTCTCGTCGTACCAGAGGATCGTGTAGCCGTGCTCGAGGTTGTGGACGAGCTCACCGAGCTCGGGACGGTCCGAGGTCGTGTAGAGCTTGCGGTCCATCGTGTCCCACAGGTTCCAGTGCGAGCCGAAGGCCGGCGGGGCGTCGGAGTAGCTCATCGGCGTGCCGACCTCGACGTGGTCCTGGTTGCCCTCCGCCGTCTTGGTGATGGGCTCCTCGCACGATGACGCCTTCGTGCCGATGTCGCTGAGCGAGTCGGAGGCGAAGGCACGCAGGTCGTACCAGTCCTTGAGCGGCTTGAAGGCCGCCGCGCCCACGATGAGCACGGCGATGAGGACGCTCACGCCCACGATCGCCATTCCGCGCCGGTTCTCCGACTTGGACTGCTGGGAGCGGATGGAGTCGATGACCGCCTGTCGGTCGGTCTTTGCCTTCTTGGCCACGGTGCTGGTGTCTCTCGTTCGTGGGAGCTGGTGGGGCTGCGGTGCCCGAGTCTACGTAGTCACGGGTGACGGGCGGCACACGCCGTCGGATCAGCCGTGATCCACGCTCGGGTCCCAGTCCTCGACCCTCCAGCCGTGGGCGAAGCAGACGGCCGCGACGGCCGTGCGATCTGTGTCGTCGGGCAGCATGGGCGAGGGCCGCGGAGAGATCCTCCGCCGCGGCCGGCGCCCCGAACGGCAGCCGGTCCGCCTCCGCTCCGGCCAGGGCCCGTACGACGGCCTCGCGGGCGCCCCAGCCGAACATGTCCTCGCCCTCGGCGCGCACCAGCGAGGCGGCGCCCGGTCCGTCCTCGCCCCGCGGCAGCACCAGGTCGCCACGGCCACGGATGACCGCCACGGGCCGCCCGGCGAGCTTGCCCTGTGCCAGCTCTGCGGCCCCGGCCAGCTCGTCGGCCACCGCGGGGAGGGTGACGACGAGCGGGTTGCCGTGCGGGTCGCTGCGACCGGCGAAGTCCTCGGCGACCACCAGCCCCGCGGCGCCGATGGCGATGTCGGTCTGGCCCTCGCGCCAGGCCCGCCCGGCGGTGTCGGTGATGATCACGGCGACGTTCACCCCGGCGAGGTGGGCGATCTCGCGACGCAGGGCGCCGGCCGAGTGATCGGGGTCGAGGGGCAGCAGCACGATCGAGCCGGCCGCGACGTTGGAGGCGTCGACACCGGCCGCCGCCATGGTGAGGCCCAGCCGGTGTCGCGCGATGCGGGTCGCACCGCGGCGGGCGAGGACGCGGAGCGTCTCCTCGTCGATCGCCGCCTCGCGGTCCCCGACCCGGACGCGCCCCTCGGCCTTGCTGACGACCTTGCTCGTGACCGCGACGACGTCCCCGTCCGCCAGGTCGGCCCCGCCGTCCAGGGCCGCGAGCACCAGCGCCGCGAGGTCGTCACCGGCGGTGATCTCGGGCATCCCGTCGGGTGCCCAGACCTCGAGTCGACCCCCAGCGTGCCGGGTCACCTCGCACCCGCCGCGAGCGACACCGCTGCGGCGGCCATGGCCGCGGTCGCGTCGTGGTCGCTCATCATCAGGGGAACGGCCTGGGCGCGGAGTCCGGCCTCCTCGAGCCGGGGGAGCTGGTCGGCGTCGCGGGAGTCGACGAGCCAGCCGTCGAGCACCCCGCCGCCGGACCGGGCGCCGTAGTGGGCGCCGACCGCGCCCGCGCTGACCTCCACGCCGATGCTCGGCAGCAGCTGTGCCGCCATGCCGTGCACGTGCGAGGCGCCGACGATCGGGGAGAGGCCGACGACCGGTGCGGACGTCGCGCGGACGGCGTCCCGGACGCCGGGGATGCCGAGGATGGTGCCGACGGAGACCACCGGGTTGGACGGCGGCAGGATCAGCAGGTCGGTCTCGGCGATGGCCTCCAGCACTCCGGGGGCCGCAGTCGCGGTGTCCTGTCCCACGACCAGGACCGCCTCGGCGGGAACGGCGGCGCGCAGGCGCACCCAGTACTCCTGGAAGTGGATGACAGCCCGGCCGCTCGGGCTGTCGGGGTCGGCGACGGCGATGTGGGTCTCGACCCGGTCGTCGCTCATCGGCAGGAGCCGCACCCGGTCCCCGTGCAGGGGCGTGAGCCAGCGCCGGCACAACGCCTCGGTCACCTGCGAGAGCGAGAACCCGGCTTCGAGCATCTGGGTGCGCACCAGATGCGTGGCGATGTCGCGGTCGCCCAGGCCGAACCACGTCGGCTCCACGCCGTAGGCCTCCAGCTCGGTCCGGGCGCTCCAGGTCTCCTCGCGGCGACCCCAACCGCGCTCGACGTCGATCCCGTCGCCGAGGGTGTACATGACGGTGTCGAGGTCGGGGCAGACCTTGAGCCCGTGGATCCACCAGTCGTCAGCGGTGTTGGCCACCACGGTGACCTCGGTGTCGGCGGACCCGCCGGGCACCACTCCCGACCGCAGGCCGTGGAGGAGTCCCTGGACGAAACGGGCACCACCCACTCCGCCCGAGAGGACGGTCAGGCGACGCAGTGGCGATGATGATGACATAGGAGCAGCCTGCCCGACGGGAAACAGCCATATCAGATCCGGGCTTGACTTGCGGGGTACGACAGGCTTGTAATTCCCATAGTGTCGTTCAGTTCTGAAACAGGGTCGAAAGGGTCACCACCATGAGAGCAGAACTGTTTCTCCTCGAACCCGAGGGCGAGGAGTTCGGTTGGCAGGACCGCGCCTTGTGCGCGCAGACGGACCCGGAGGCGTTCTTCCCCGAGAAGGGCGGATCGACCCGGGAGGCCAAGAAGGTCTGTCTGACGTGCGAGGTCCGCGACGACTGCCTCGAGTCCGCGCTGATGAATGACGAGCGCTTCGGCATCTGGGGCGGCCTGTCCGAGCGCGAGCGACGCAAGCTCAAGAAGCGCGCCGTCTGACCGCGCGGCCTCCGTGCGCCGCTCCTGCGGTTCACGGCGGCGTGGAGCGTCTCGCTAAGGTGCTCCGGTGTCCGTCACTGCGCTTCTCGTCAGCCATGACGGGGCCAGGTGGCTCCCAGCAGTTCTCGACGGTCTGACCGGGCAGACCCTCCCGGTCGACCGCGTCGCGGTGGTCGACACCACGAGCCGCGACGACAGTGTCGCCCTGATCCGCGCGGCGCTGCAGCGCGCTGGTCTGGACGAGTCGTCCGCGCGACTGGCGCTCGACGTCGTTCCCGGATCGACCCACTATCCCGCCGCCGTGCGACACGCACTGGGCCTCGTGCCGGCCGCCACCGACGGCGCCGACGAGTGGATCTGGCTGCTCCACGACGACAGCAATCCCGACCCGACCGCCCTCGCCGAGCTGCTGGCGGCCTCGCGGGAGCACCCGGATGCCGCGATCCTCGGCCCGAAGCTGCGCGAGTGGCCTTCGCTGCGCCGGTTGCTGGAGGTCGGGCTGACCATCACCGGCACCGGGCACCGCGAGACTGGTCTGGAGCGGGGCGAGTACGACCAGGGCCAGCACGACGCCGTCCGCGAGGTCCTGGCGGTCAACACCGCCGGCATGCTCGTCCGGCGGGAGGTGCTCGAGTCGCTGGGTGGGCTGGACGACGAGCTGCCGATCTTCGGCAACGACATCGACTTCGGGTGGCGGGCCGCCCTGGCCGGGCACCGCACCCTGGTGGTGCCCCAGGCGGTCGTGTTCCACGCCGAGGCCGCGCACCGCGGCGTCCGGCGTACGCCCCTGACCGGGCGCCACACCCACTACCAGGAGCGCCGGGCCGCACTCTTCACCTCCCTGGCCAACGTCTCCTCCCGTGCCTTCCCCTGGCAGTACGTCCGGCTCTTCTTCGGGTCCCTGCTCCGGGTGCTCGGCTACCTCGGCGTCCGCTCGGTGGGAGAGGCGCTCGACGAGCTCGCCGCGGTGCTCTCCGTGCACGGTCGACCCGGCCAGCTGCTGG
This sequence comes from uncultured Actinomycetota bacterium, assembly GCA_963843815.1. Classification (GTDB taxonomy): domain Bacteria; phylum Actinomycetota; class Actinomycetes; order Propionibacteriales; family Nocardioidaceae; genus Nocardioides. Next base: position 1,113,404 of record CAWJLX010000010.1, read on the forward strand.
CCGCCCGGCGCGAGCGGGCGCGGCGCCGCGACGGCGAGCCCGCCGACGTACGCGGGTTGCTGGCGCCGTCCTGGCTGCCCTACCGCCACGGCCTCGACTTCGTCACCGACCTCGCGTCGGCCACGACCAGCCAGGCCGCCGACGTCGCCGAGCGACGGCGGCTCTCCCGGACGCCCGGAGCGGCTCCCGCCGGTCGGGAGGAGCGGCGCGGCTCGGCCACCTCCTCCGGGGAGGACGACGACGAGGCCTACCTGACCGACACCGGCCTGGTCGCCCGGTTCTTCACCAACCCGGTCGCCGTCGTGCTGGTGATCTTCGGGGTGCTCGCCCTGGTCGCCGGGCGCGAGGCGTTCGGCTCGATCACCGGTGGCGCCCTGTCGCCGGTTCCGGAGACCGCCGGTGACTGGTGGCGGCTGCACGCCGCCACCTGGCTCCCGCTCGGCACCGGGACCGACGTGCCGGCACCCGCCTACGTGCTGCCCTTCGCGCTGGCGGCCTCGCTCCTGCTCGGCCACACCGGCGCCGTGGTGTCCGGCCTGATGCTGCTGGCAGTGCCGGTCGCCGCGTGGGGTGCGTGGCGCCTGCTGAAGGTGGTCGGCCGCCTCGTGGACCCGCTCGGCCTCCCGCGCTGGCTGGTGGTCTGGGGCGCGCTGACCTACTCCCTGGTGCCGGTCACGGCAGGTGCCTGGGCCGAGGGCCGCTTCGGCACGGTTGCCGTGGCGGCACTGCTGCCGTGGGCCGCCCACGCCGCCCTGGGCTTCATCGACCCGGACCGGGACCGACGCTGGCGTGCGGCGTGGCGCACAGCCCTCCTGCTCGCCCTCGGTGCGGCCTTCGTGCCGGGCTTCTGGCTCTTCGGGCTGCTGGCCACGGCCGTGGTGCTGGGCTCTGCTGCCGTCATCTCCCCGCGCCTGCTGCGCGAGCGCGACAGCTGGGGTCCCCCCGTCGTCGCGGTCGCCGCCACCCCGGTGCTGCTGGCGCCGTGGCTGCTGCCGCTGCTGACCACGGGCTCCGGCGCGGGACTCCTGCTGGAGGCCGGTCGGCTCACCGTCGACCAGGTCACCTTCGGCGGGCTGCTGACCGGCCGGCTCAACGACCTCGGGGCGCCCGGGTGGCTCGGGATGGTGCTCGGCGTGCTGGCCTTCGCCGCGCTGATCCCCCGTCGTACGCGCGTGCCGGTCGTCATCTGCTGGCTCGTCGCGCTGGCCGCGGCCCTCGCCTCCGGCGTCCTGTCCCACCTCACCCTCGACCTGCCCGCGGTCACGACCCGGCCCAGCCTCGGTCTCTTCGTGGTGATCCTCCAGGGCACCTGGGTGGTGGCGGTGGTGCTCGGCGCCGACGCCTACCTGCGCCGTCTCGACCAGCACCACCCGTGGTGGCAGCGGGGCCTGGCGACCGGTCTGGCCGTCGCCGCCGCGCTGGTGCCGCTCGGCGGGCTGGGCTGGTGGCTCACGACTCCCGACAACGCCCTGACGCGCGACGCCGCCCAGACGGTGCCGGTGTACATGCAGCAGAGCTCCCTGCTCGGCGAGGAGCACGGAGTGCTGGTGCTGGCGGGTTCCGTCGAGGACGGCATCACCTACTCCATCCGGCGCGACGACGGCACGACGCTGGGGGAGGACGAGGTCCTCACCCTCGCCGACGAGGACACGGACCTGACCCAGGAGGTCCGCACGCTGGTCTCCTCGCCCACCCCGGCCGTCGTCGCGGCGCTCGGGGCCCGAGGGGTGGAGTACATCGTCCTCAGCTCGCCCGCCGACGGCCGTGTCTCCTCCCTGCTCGACGCGACGGCCGGTCTGGACCAGGCCAGCGCCGAGGACCGGAGCACCCGGGCGTGGCTCGTCGACCGGCCGCTCGACGCCTCGGCCGTGGACGGCTCCGGCGCGTGGTGGCGCACCGTCCTCCTCGTCGTGCAGGGGCTCGCGATCCTGGGCGCGCTGGTCCTCGCCGCTCCGACCGTCAGGCAACAACGAGACGAACGGCATGTCGATGGCTGAGCGCACCCCGGGCGCACCCGGCGGCGGCCGGCGCCGGATCGAGGACGTGGCCCGTCGCCGCCCGTCGCCCCTGACCCTGCTCGCGGTGCTGATCCCGTTGCTCACGGTGGCGGCGCTCGCGCTGGTCCGTCCGGCGCAGACACCCGTGAGCTCGCACCCCTCTGCGGATGCACCGCTCGACCGGGTGACCGCGGTCTGCCCGTCGCGGCTGCCGGGCGCGGACGACCTCCGGATCGGCAGCACCGGGCTCGTCTCCGGCGACGTCGCGCTGCGCGTGGGGCGCAGGTCCGACACCGAGACGCTGGACGCAGGCGTCGCCGCCCGGAGCGAACGCCAGTACGTCGTCGTCAACGGCACCGACGACCTCGCCGCCGGGCTGGTGGCCACCCGCTCGGGTGCCGGGTCGGCCGTCGGTTGCGACCAGCCGGCGCCGGAGCGCTGGTACACCGGTGTGGGTGCCTCCGCCGAGCACGCCTCGACCCTGACCCTCATCAACCCCGACAAGGGCCCGGCCGTCGCGGACATCACGCTGTGGGACGGCAGCGGACTCGTCGAGGCCCCCGCGCTGCGCGGGGTCCGGGTGCCCGGCCGGCGCTCGACCTCGTTCGACCTCTCCGAGGTCACCCCCAACCGTGACGCCCTCGCGTTGCACGTCAGGGTCTCCCGGGGTCGGCTGGCGTCCAGCGTGGTCGACGTCCTCGACCCCGTCGGCCCCGGCAGGCCCGTGCGGGAGTGGCTGCCGTCCCAGTCGGAGCCCGCTGAGACGTCGTACGTCGTCGGGGTCGGCACCACGCCCGCCGACCGGACCCTCACCCTGGCCAACCCCGGTGACAGCGAGGTGCGTGTGGCGCTCAAGCTGGTGAGTGGCGAGAGCGAGTTCGTCCCCGCCGGACTCGAGGAGCTGACACTCTCGCCGGCGTCGGTGAGCGAGGTCGACCTGAGCGGTGTCCTGCGTGGTCCGACCGCCCGGGGTGTGCAGGCGATCCGGCTCGAGGCGACGGGTCCGGTGACGGCCAGCCTGCGGACGCAGACGTCCACCGACCTGGCCTTCTCCGTGGCAGGTTCGACGGTGTCGAGTGCGACGTCCGTGGCCCTGCCTGCCGGGTCGAAGCGTCTCGTGGTGGCGGCGGCGAGCGCTGCCGGAGTGCTCACCCTGCAGGCGTGGGACGAGGACGGCGGTGCGGTCGTGAAGGAGCGTCGCGTCGAGCTGGATCCCGCGACAGCGGCGCGGGTCCGCCTGCCCGACGCGGCCGTCCTGGCGCTGGTCAGGTTCGAGCGCACGAGCGCGGTCGTGTCCCTCGAGGTCAGCGACCGCGGGCTGTCCGTGCTGCCGCTCTCGGAGCTCGAGACCACCAGCCAGGTGCCGGACGTCCGCCCGGCCCAGCGGTAGCGCTAGTCGACGTACCTCTCGTCGACCTGGCCGGGAGTGAGGCCCAGCAGCTCGGCGAGCTGCTCCACGACCACGGTGTGCACCATCGCCTCCAGCTCGTCGCGGTTGGCGGATCGGTGCTCGATGGGTCGACGGAAGAGCACGAGCCGGGTGGCGGACTGTCCCTTGCCGCGCACCAGGGAGGAGAGGGGAATCGTCTCGTCGCCCCAGTCGTCGGGGAGCATCGGCGTGTCCTCGACGGCGTACTCCACGAGGCCGAGGTGGCGCTGCCACCGCTGGTCGAGGGGAGTGACCACGTCGAGCACCAGCTGGTCGAACCGCTGCCGTGCCGTCCGTTGCGCCGGCGTGCCGAGCTCGGCGGGGAGCACACCCGGTCCGCGCATGCCGCGACCGCGGCGATCACGGGCCCGGCTCCGCGGCTCGGCGGTGTCCACGTCCTCCGTGCTCAGGTCCTCCACGCCGCGAGCCTAAGCGCCGGGTGCGCATCCGGCGGGTAGCGTCACCGCCGTGAGCCTTGCCCGTCGTTGTTCGCGGTCGGCGTGTGGCCGTTCCGCGGTCAACACGCTGACCTACGTCTACGCCGACCAGACCGCTGTCCTCGGCCCGTTGGCGACCTACGCCGAGCCGCACGCCTACGACCTCTGCGAGCTGCACAGCGAACGCATGTCCGCGCCCCGCGGCTGGGAGGTGCTCCGGCTCGCTCCGGACCCCAGGGCCCAGGGGCCGAGCAGCGACGACCTGCTCGCGCTCGCGGACGCCGTGCGCGAGGCGGCACGACCCGCGCCGGCGCCGACTCCGCTGCACTCGACGGACGACCCGAGCCGCGGCGCGAAGCGGGGGCACCTGCGGGTCCTCTCCTCGACCGACTGACCTGCACTCCCGAGGCACCACTAGGATCGTCTGCGTGAACATCGACCCCCAGCTGCTGAGCATCATCGTCTGCCCGGCCTGCCACGGTGAGCTCTCGGCCGCCGTCGTGGACGGAGCCGAGGAGCTGGTCTGCCAGGGGTGCGGCAACGCCTATCCCGTCCGCGACGACATCCCGGTGCTGCTGGTCGACGAGGCCCGCAAGCCCGCCTGAGGACACTGACCGTGGCGACGTGGTTCGACGAGGCCCGGCTCGATGACGCCGGGGCGCTGGAGTCGGTGGACCTGCGCCTGCGCACGCTCGCCGAGAGCGGCTCACGCGTGCGACGCGAGGCCCACGAGGCGGCCAGCGCGACCGCCGAGCTGATCGCTCAGGGGCGCGACGACGACAGGCCGCGCGCGGTGATCGCCGCTGGGCCGGACTCGCGCCTGTTGCGGGCCGTGCTCGAGCCGTGGTGCCCGGTGCCCTTCGTGGCGTGGCCCAACCCGGGCCTGCCCGGGTGGGCGGGGTCCCTGGACCTGGTCGTGATGCTGGCGCCGGAGGGCAACGACCACGGATCGGCCTCCGCCGTCGCCGAGGCCGTACGCCGCGGGGCCCAGGTCGTCGTCGCCTGCCCCGAGCGCTCGCTCGTGGGTGAGCACGCGACCGGACGGCACGTGACGGTGCTGCCGACCGTCACCGGTGACCAGCTGGCCACCGCCGTGGTGATGCTCGACTACCTCGCCCACGTCCACCTCGGCCCGCAGGCCGACGCCGAGTCGGTGGCCGCCTCCCTCGACGAGGTCGCCACCAGCTGCTCGCCGCACCGCGACCTCGCCGTCAACCCGGCGAAGATGCTCGCCATCGCGATGGCCGACACCAACCCGCTCGTGTGGGGAGGCTCGGTCCTCGCCGCCCGTGCTGCCCGCCGGCTCGCGGAGTCGCTGCGGCGTACGAGCGGACGATCCGCGATCGCCGGCGATGCCGAGCACCTGCTCCCGGTCATCGAGGCGACGAGACCGCACGACACGTTCGCCGACCCGTTCTCCGAGGAGCCGGCCGACCTGCGCCCGCTGCTGCTCATCCTCGACGACCGATCCGACGACCCCGTCGTACGCGAGCAGGCGGGGGAGCTGCAGGCCGCCGCCGCACGGCACGGCATCCGCGTCGAGACGCTCGACACCGACGCCGACGCCGAGGTGGCGCGCTACGCCTCGCTGCTGCTCACGGGGACCTACGCAGCGGAGTACCTCCGCGTGGGGCTGGTCGAGGACTAGCTCGCCCGCGTGAGCCGACACCCGAACACCAGCGAGTCCGCCCCGCGGTAGTGCGCCGTGCGCTCGACCTCCATGCCGAGGTTGCGTGCGACGCCCTGCGAGGGCAGGTTGTCCGGTCGGATCAGCGCGATGAGGTGCTCGATGCCGGCATCGGCCGCACAGTCGCGTACGGCGGTGGCGGCTTCGGTCGCGTAGCCGTGCCGACGCATCGCGGGCATCACGTGGTAGCCCACCTCGAGGTGGAGCGTGCCCTCGACGTCCTGCATCGTGAGCCCGCAGTCGCCGACGAACTCACCCGCATCGGTCTCCACGACCCACAACCCGAAGTCGTGCTCGGCGTAGTTGCGCTCCTGCCACTCGATCCAGCGCACGGCGTCCTCGCGGGTCTTCGCGGGGCGGCCGGTGCGCACCGGATCGGGTGCGGACAGGACCGCGGTCATGTCGTCGAGGTCGGCCATCTCCATGCGTCGGAAGCTCAGGCGGGCGGTGGGCGAGGGGAGCACGCCTGCGACCTTAGCCAGCGCTCGGCCTGGTGCCCGCGGGCGGCTGCTGGTCGACGTCGGCCCAGACCTCGGTCAGCTCGGCGACGAGTCCGTCGCGGACGGCGGCGAAGCCGGCGACGGCGAAGACCACCTCACCGCCCTCCGCGCTGGTCCCCGTGACCGTGGCCCGCAGGACCCCGCGGTCGCCGTCGACGACGAGGTCCTCGAGCACCATGTGCTGGAAGCCGGGGTACTCGGCGTTGAGGCGCACCCACCCGTCGCGGTCGAAGACCTCACCGGTGTGCACGAGCCGGCAGCTGAAGTCGGGGTGCAGGAGGGCCGGAAGGCCGGCCCAGTCGTGCGCGTCGATGATCTCCGCGAGGCGGGTGAGCAGGGCGGCTGTGTCCATGGGGGAAGTCTCGCGCCAGGGACCGACACCGGGCGCGGTCAGGTCTCCAGGCCGAACTCGTTGCCCTCCGGGTATGCCTGTGGCCCCGCCATCGCGTGGTGGCGGGGTGTGGGGCGGGGTCATCTTCGGCGTGGTCGCGGGAGGTCGGGAGGATCGGGCTGGTCGAGCGCGGTCGTGCCGGACCGGTCTCGCCGGAACCGGTGGCCGTGGGGGCTGGTCCACTCGAACACCCCGGGCTCGACCATCGTGTAGCGCCAGGCGGTGTGGGTCTTGAGGCGGTGGTGGCGCCGGCACAGGGCGGCCAGGTTGGCGAGTGCGTGGTGGGGCCGGGCTGGGGTCGGCCTTCTGCGTCGGCGTCGTGGTCGTACTCGCTGACGTGGTCGATGTCGCAGCCACGTGCCGGGCGGGTGCAGTGCGGGAACACGCAGGTGATGTCGCGGAGGATGATCTGTTCGCGAATCCGGTCGGGAATCGCATAGCCCGGCGCAGTCCGGACGGTGTTGAGGTCGATGACGGGCTTGATAGTGACCTTGGTCCGGGTGTCACCGCACCAGGAGCGGACCTGGTCGAGCAGGATCAGGCGTTGGCCCTCCTCGAGCCGCCCCGTGGGCCCGAAGACGGTTGCCTTGCCGTCGCCGGTCGCCTCGAAGTGGGCGTGGAGCACGACCTCCCGCGCGACGGGCAGCCCGTCGCCGTCATCGGTGCGGGGGCTGGTGTGGCCCTGGGTGTGGAGGTCGAGCGCGGTCTGGGTGCGGGCGAGGTCACCGAGGGCCTTGGCCCGGCGGACGTCGAGGGACTCGGCGGAGCCGAATGCCGGCAGGGTGGCGGCGCCGTGGACGAGTGCCCGGTCGAGGTCGAGTCCGTCGGCGAGGTCGAGGTCGGCCTCGAAGTGCAGGGTGCCGGCGTAGTGGACGTCGTCCTTGTCCAGGGTCGCGTGGCGGGGGTCGACGTGCTGCCAGCCGTCCTCGGGATCAGCAGCCGGGTCGGCCTCGGCGAGCTCGTAGCGCTTGATGGTCTCCGCGACGAGGCGGTCGAGCTGCGCGGGGCCGACCTTCCCCGCCACGGCGGCGACCTGGGCGTCGATCCAGCCCGCGGCCTCGACCGTCAATGGAGGGACCGCGTGGATGGTGGCCTCGGCGATCGACCGGGCCCGCCAGGCGGGGACCTGTCCGGTGTGGACCTGCGACCACAGCCGCGGGAGGCGGTGGCGCAGCTCGAGGGCGTGCCCGATCAGCCGCTTCGCCGCGGTGGTGGAGATTCCGAGGACGGCGCCGAGCTCGGCGATGCAGAACTCCGCCACCGCCGGACAGCCCTCACCGGCGATGGGCTCCTCGTGCTCCCGGCCCAGCCCGCCGCCGATGGTGAAGGACGCCGCGTGGTGGATCGACTCCGGTGGGTGGAGGTCGGCCCACCGCGCGGCCAGGGTGAGCTGTCGGGCGGCTGCGGCATCCTCGGTGGCTCGGGCGGACCTGATCGAGGCGAGCAGACCGGCGGCGCTGAGGTCGTCATCGACCTCGGTCCCTGCCTCTGGCCCTGCGTTCACCATCTCGATCATGTGTTCGAGTCTACGGAAGCCCACCGACAGTGCCCTTCCGCTGAGGCGTCCAGAACAATCAAGATCGCGAGGGGTGTGTCCTCAACTGGTGCCGCGCCTCAGGATGCGCGTCTACTGCATCTGCCGAGATCAGGATGATCCCTGGGCCAGGAGCGCGTCACGCGAACCTGCAAACTCCGACGCGATCAGAGGGGCGACTACCTCGACCGCGGCGACCACCCTGGGGCCATCCATGCGAGTTCTAGCCAAGTAGATGGAAGGCGCGTGCCGTGCTTCGCTCCCTCGCCTGCTTAGGGTCCTACTAGTCGTGTGTGGCGTTCGAGACAAGGACCTCGACCAGCATCGCCACGGTGACACCGGCACGGTGCGCGGCGTCGTACAGGCGCACCCGGGCGGACTCGACGTCGAGGTCCTGGTCCTTCATCAGGAGTCCCATGGCAACCTGAAGCCGGACCTGCTCTCGTAGGACGAGAGGTGCCTGCCGCGCCACGGTTCGAGTGCGGAACGAGAGGTCTGCGTTGGTGACCGCCCCGGGAGCCCAGGCGCCGAAGATGTGTGCGATCTGCTCGTGTCGGCCCTCGAAAGCGTCTCGGGTCGTGGCGTAGAGGTTGACCGAGCCAGTGACCATGCCGTCAACCACGATCGGCAGCGTCAGCGTGCTGGCGACGGACGCGGCGGCGGTGGCCTGGGCGAAGAGTTGCCAGCCGGTCTCGTCGAGGAAGTCCTCCTGGGTGTAGGAGAGCACCCGGTCGGCTTTGACGGACTCCACGCACGGGCCGCCGACGGTGTACTGGATGGCGTCCAGTACCGCGACGTCTTCGTCGGAGGAGACGAGGGTGAACGAGACACCGTCTTCGGTCGACGACAGGGTGATGCCGATGCACTCGGGGACGATCTCGCGCACACGTTCAGAACTGCCCGTGAGTTCTTCGACCAGGTCGAGGTCTCCGGCGGCGAAGGGTCCGTACTCCTCGACGACCTCAGACGTCTCCGGGATCGGTCGCATGACGTTCACACCTGGCCGCCCATGTTGGGTCGGGCTGGTCGTGTGGTGAGCCGGAGGCCGTGCTCGCAGCCCCACGAGATCGCCTGGGTCCGGCTCGTCACACCCATCTTGCGGTAGGCCGAACGGATGTGTGTCTTGGTCGAGTGCAGGCTCATGTCGAGCGCATCGGAGATCTCCGGGTTCGACAGTCCGAGAACGATCAGGGACACGATGGCGCCTTCGTGGGCACTCAGCCCGTCGTGGTCACCTAGCCATGTGGCCGACGTCGTCGGGCGGGGCGAGTTCAAGCACGGACAGTCGTCGGGCGTCGGATCCATGGCGGGACTCTCGTGTGCGTCGAAGTGACGACAGGCGCACACGGACCACTGCTGCTCGGACCACTGAACCTATCCGACGGCGAGGTCTAGGCCGTACTCAATGACCTTGACAATACACCCGCGCGCTTCGCCATAGGGGCACTACGGTGCACCCACGTGGACCCCCGCAAGGTCCTTGACATCATCTGTTGAGCATCCTGCGCACCGTGCGTCCTGACAGCGCGGTGACTTCAGCCGCGCTGGATCTGCATCGCGTTGACCAGAGCCGTGCGCACGAGCACGTGAGGGGGAGGAGGCAGTGCCTCGAGCTTGAACCACCCCATGCCGTCGTGTTCGTCGGGAGCGACGTTGGCCGGCGTTCCCTGCCAGTCGGCCACGAGCCAAGCGCTCAGGAGGGCGGGTTCGTCTGCCGGTCCTGCGGTCAGCCGACACAGGTGAGACGCCGAGTCAGTCGCTACCTGCACGCCGAGCTCCTCCTGCAGCTCCCGCGCGAGCGCCCCCAGCTCTGACTCGCCAGCCTCGATGAGACCGCCGGGCAAGTCCCACACGTCCGGGTTGGCACGCTTGTCCGGCCTCCGATGTACGAGGAGGACTCGACCTTCACGAACCAGTGCGCCCACAACGACCTCGTGCATTCGCCCACGGAAGCACAGACCTCGGACATGAGTACGTGCGCTCTCGCCATTTGCGACCGCCAGATCGCCACGTGGCACTGGGTGGTGCGGCTCGAGCTCGACGCCTGACCCGTCGATAGGCTGACTCCGCAGCAACCTGACCCACTGACCCGAAGGATCACCATGGCCGGCGGACTGTTCGCCCTCCTCGACGATGTCGCCGCACTGGCCCGGATCGCGGCGGCAAGCGTCGACGACGTGAGCGCCGCCGCAGGGCGCGCCAGCATGAAGGCCGCGGGGGTCGTGGTCGACGACACGGCCGTCACGCCTCAGTACCTGGAGGGCTCAGCGGCCGCGCGCGAGCTGCCGATCATCAAGCAGATCGCCATCGGCTCCCTGCGCAACAAGCTGCTCTTCATCCTGCCGGCCGCCGTGCTGCTCGGGCAGTTCCTCCCTGGCCTGCTCCCCGTCATCCTGATCTTCGGCGGCGCCTTCCTGGCCTACGAGGGCGCCCACAAGGTCCACGAGCGCCTCACCGGTCACGCGAGCGAGGCCGAGAAGGACGTCACGCCGAAGGGGGAATTCACCCCCGAGCACGAGAAGCGGACCATCGCCGAGGCCGTGCGCACCGACTTCATCCTCAGCGCTGAGATCATGGTGATCGCGCTCAAGGAGGTCGTCAGCTCCGACGTCGACGCCAGCATCTGGATGCGGGCCATCGTGCTCGCGGTCGTGGCCGTGCTCATCACGCTCCTGGTGTACGGCGTGGTCGCCGCCATCGTGAAGATGGACGACGTCGGGCTGCACTGGAGCCTGAAGTCGTCCGCCTTCTCCCAACGCGTCGGACGCGCCATGGTCGGGGCGATGCCCAAGCTGCTGGCGGCCATCTCGTTCATCGGCACGCTCGCCATGCTCTGGGTGGGTGGCCACATCTTCCTGGTCAGCCTCTACGAGATCGGCGGCACCGACGGGCTCCTCGAGGGAACCATCGTCGGGGACGTGCTGCACGCGCCGTACGACCTGGTGCACCACTGGGAGGAGAACATCCACGAGGCCGTGGGCGGCACCTTCGGCGGCCTCGCGGGATGGCTGCTCAACACCCTGCTGTCCGGACTCGTCGGACTCGTGCTCGGCTGGATCATCCTGACCGTCCTGCGGGCGTTCGGCGTCGGCGGCGACCACGGCGCAGACCACCCGACCGAGCACCGCGCCGGAGTCCGTCCCGGAGCCCGCGCCGGAGCACGACGCGAAGGCCGGTGAGCACCCCGACGAGGCGACCGCCGAGGATTTTCCGAATCACTGAGGCCAGTCCTACCCTCGTAGGGTCCGCGCGGGAGATCCCGACGATGCACAGATGTGCGGCGCAGACGGCCTCCACCGAATCCGGGAGACACCCGATGGACTTCAACGTCGCTGACCTCACCCTCGCCGCCTACGGCCGCAAGGAGATCGACCTCGCCGAGCACGAGATGCCGGGCCTGATGGCCATGCGCGAGCGCTTCGGAGCGAGCCAGCCGCTCGCCGGAGCCCGCATCGCCGGCTCGCTGCACATGACGATCCAGACCGCTGTCCTCATCGAGACGCTCACCGCGCTCGGGGCCGACGTCCGCTGGGCCACCTGCAACATCTTCTCGACCCAGGACCACGCTGCCGCGGCCGTCGTCGTGGGACGCGACGGCACGGCGGAGGACCCGAAGGGCACCCCCGTCTTCGCCTGGAAGGGCGAGTCGCTCGCCGAGTACTGGGACGAGGCCGAGAAGGTCTTCGACTTCACTGACGCCAACGGACAGCCGGTCGGACCCAACGTCCTGCTCGACGACGGTGGTGACATCACGATGCTGCTGCACCTCGGCGTCGAGTACGAGAAGACCGGCGTCGTGCCGCCGCAGGACAGCACCGACAACGAGGAGTTCAAGGAGGTGCTGCGTGTCCTGGCCCGCTCGGTCGAGGCCAAGCCGCAGCACTGGACGACCATCGCCAAGGACATCAAGGGCGTCTCCGAGGAGACCACCACCGGTGTCCTGCGCCTCTACGACCGGTTCCGCGAGGGCACGCTGCTCTTCCCCGCGATCAACGTCAACGACTCGGTCACCAAGTCGAAGTTCGACAACAAGTACGGCTGCCGTCACTCGCTGATCGACGGCCTCAACCGTGCGACCGACGTCATGATCGGCGGCAAGGTCGCCGTCGTCTGTGGCTACGGCGACGTCGGCAAGGGCTCCGCGGAGTCGCTGCGCGGCCAGGGTGCTCGCGTCATCGTCACCGAGATCGACCCGATCTGCGCACTGCAGGCCGCCATGGACGGCTACGAGGTCAAGCGCCTCGACTCGGTCGTCGAGACGGCTGACATCTTCATCACCACGACCGGCAACTTCGACATCATCACGGTCGAGCACTTCGAGAAGATGAAGCACCAGGCCATCGTGGGCAACATCGGTCACTTCGACAACGAGATCAACATGGCGGGCCTGGCCAAGATCCCGGGCATCGTCAAGGACGAGATCAAGCCCCAGGTCCACCAGTGGATCTTCGAGGACGGCAAGAAGATCATCGTCCTCTCCGAGGGTCGCCTGCTCAACCTCGGCAACGCCACGGGTCACCCGTCGTTCGTCATGTCCAACTCCTTCACCAACCAGGTGCTGGCGCAGGTCGAGCTCTACACCAAGGCCGACCAGTACGAGCTCGGCGTGCACGTCCTGCCCAAGCACCTCGACGAAGAAGTTGCCCGGCTGCACCTCGACGCCCTCGGCGTCGAGCTGACCGAGCTCACCAAGGAGCAGGCCGCCTACCTCGGTGTCGACGTCGCCGGCCCCTACAAGTCGGACCTCTATCGCTACTGAGTCCAGCGCTGCTGAGTCGTGGCCCGGTCCTAGACTGACGCCATGAGTGACCTTGCCGAACCCGCACGCGGACGCGTGCTCGTCGTCGACGACGACGCCTCCTTGGCGGAGATGCTCTCCATCGTCCTTCGCCAGGAGGGGTTCGACAGCCGCATCGTGGGCCGCGGGGACGTGGCCCTCGACGCGTTTCGCGACTACAAGCCCGACCTGGTGCTCCTCGACCTGATGCTGCCCGGCAAGGACGGCATCGACGTCTGCAAGGAGATCCGCGCCGAGTCCGGCCTGCCGATCGTGATGCTCACCGCGAAGGGCGACACCATCGACGTGGTCGTGGGCCTCGAGTCGGGTGCCGACGACTACATCGTCAAGCCCTTCAAGCCCAAGGAGCTCGTCGCCCGGATCCGCGCGCGCGTGCGTCGCAACGACGTCTCCAACGCGGAGGGCCTGACCATCGGCGACATCGCCATCGACGTGGCCGGCCACTCGGTGACGCGCGACGACCAGCCGATCAACCTCACGCCGCTCGAGTTCGACCTGCTCGTCTGCCTGGCTCGCAAGCCCTGGCAGGTCTTCACCCGCGAGGTCCTGCTGGAGCAGGTCTGGGGCTACCGGCACAGTGCCGACACGCGTCTGGTCAACGTGCACGTCCAGCGGCTGCGCTCCAAGGTCGAGCACGACCCGGAGAACCCCGAGGTCGTGGTGACCGTGCGTGGTGTGGGCTACAAGGCCGGCAAGTCCTAGGGCATGTCCCAGGTGACCCTGCTCGACCGGCTGCCCCCGGTCCTGCGCCGCGGACCAGCATTCTGGAGACGCTCCGTCCAGGCGCGCGTGGTGGTGAGCACCGTGCTGCTCTCGGCCGTCGTCGTCGGGATCGTCGGCGCCTTCCTCATCCAGCAGACCCGCGACGGCCTGCTCGAGCACCGGGTCGAGGCCGTGGTGCAGGAGGCCGAGGGTGAGACCGAGGCGGCCCGCAGCGCGCTGGCCGCCACGCCCGGGCTCGACGTCGACGAATCGGCCCAGCAGCAGGCACTGGTCGGCCCGATCATCACCCGTGGCTCGACCCGCGGGTTCGCGGTGATCCTCTCCCCACCGGTCGGCGAGGGAAGCCGGCTGGCCAATGGTGGGGCCAAGTTCACCGAGGGCCTCGACCTCTCGAGCGTGCCGGAGAGCCTCGAAGCGCGCTTCGACTCGGTCTCGCCGACGGCCTGGACCTACACCGCCATCCGCACCACCAAGGAGATCCCCGGTCTGCCCGAGGGGCCCGGGGTCGTGGTCGGCAGCCAGGTCCGCCTGCCTGCCGACGACAACACCTACACGCTCTACTACCTCTACCCCCTCAACGAGCAGCAGGAGACGCTCGCCCTGGTCTCCCGCGCGATGCTCGTCGCCGGCGTGCCACTGCTGCTGCTCGTCGCCGGCCTGACCTGGTTGGTCACCCGCCAGGTCGTGACCCCGATCCGGATGGCCCGCCGGGTGGCCGAGCGCCTCGCGGCCGGCCACCTCCAGGAGCGTCTGCGCGTCCGCGGCGAGGACGACCTGGCCCGCCTGGCCACCTCCTTCAACCAGATGGCCTCCAACCTCCAGAAGCAGATCCGCCAGCTCGAGGAGCTCAGCCGACTGCAGCGCCGTTTCGTCTCCGACGTCTCCCACGAGCTGCGTACGCCGATCACGACGGTGCGGATGGCCAGCGACGTCATCCACGACGCCAGGCCGTTCCTCGACCCGGTGACCGGCAGGGCAGCCGAGCTGCTGCAGAAGGAGCTCGACCGGTTCGAGACCCTGTTGGCCGACCTGCTCGAGATCAGCCGCTTCGACGCCGGTGCCGCGGTGCTGGAGGCCGAGGACGTCGACCTCGTCGATGTCGTGCGCAGGGTCGTCGACATGACCTCGGCGCTGGCCGCCCAGCGGGACACCCGCCTCGTCGTGCACGAGCCCGGCTCCTCCTGCATCGCCGAGGCGGACGTACGACGCGTGGAGCGGATCGTGCGCAACCTGGTCACCAACGCGATCGACCACGCGGAGTCGCGCGACGTGGAGATCTTCATCGGTGCCGACCGGCAGTCGGCCGCCATCTCGGTGCGGGACCACGGCATCGGTCTCGAGCCGGGCGAGTCCGCGATGGTCTTCAACCGCTTCTGGCGCGCCGACCCCGCCCGCGCCCGCACCAGTGGCGGCACCGGCCTGGGCCTGTCGATCTCGCTCGAGGACACCCACCTGCACGGCGGCTGGCTCCAGGCCTGGGGGCGTCCGGGTGAGGGCGCCCAGTTCCGGCTCACCCTGCCGCGCCAGCTCGGCACCCAGCTGCGGCACTCGCCGCTGCCGCTCGTGCCCGACGACGCCCGGGAGACCGTATGACCAGCCGGGCCCGGACCCGACGGGCGGCGCTCGCCCTCCCGGTCCTGCTGGGCGTCTGCATCCTCCTGGCCGGCTGCGTGCAGATGCCGAGCGACGGGCCGGTCGTCGAGCCGCAGGTCTCCGCCGATGTCGACGACCTCCCCGGCATCTCCTTCGACCCGCGTCCGCCTCGGGCGGGGGAGGCTCCCGCAGAGATCGTCGCGGGCTTCCTGGAAGCGATGAAGGCGACCCCCATCCGCACCACGGTGGCACGCCAGTTCCTCTCCAGCGGCGCCGCGGAGGCCTGGGTCCCCGAGCAGCAGATCATCACCTACGCCGAGCTCGACACGCCCTCGGGCGAGACGTCGGTGCGGATCCCGATGAACGACGTCAACCTCTACGACGCGCGTGGCTCCTGGCAGCGCACCGAGGCCGAGCGCGTGCTGCGGCTCGGGCTCGTCGAGGAGGACGGCGAGTGGCGCATCGACGAGGTGCCCGACGCGCTCATCGTCCCCGACTCGTGGTTCGACGACTGGTACCAACGGGTCTCGCTCTACTTCTTCGACCCCACCTCCGAGGTGCTCGTCCCCGAACCGGTCTTCGCGCCGCGCGGTGAGCAGTTCGCCTCCTCCCTGGTGCGCGGGCTGCTGGCGCAGCCGACAGGTGAGGCGGAGGACGTGGCCCGGACGTACTTCCCACCGGGCACCACCCAGGGACTGTCCGTGCCGATCAGCAGCGGCATCGCCAAGGTGGCTCTGTCCGGTGATCCCGACCTGATCGACGAGGAGACGGCGCAGCGGATGCTCGCCCAGCTGGTGTGGACGTTGCGTCAGGAGCCGCTCATCCGGGCCGTGCAGCTCAGCGTCGGCGACCGGGAGTTCGGCGGACCGGGAGGCTCGACGCAGGTCAACCTCGATGTCGGCAGCGACTACGACCCCAGCGGCGCGCGTCCCAGCAGCGAGCTGTTCGCCCTCGACCAGGGTCTCGTCGTGAGCGGGATGATCGGCGCCCTCGAGCCCACGCCCGGCCCGTTGGGAGAGGGCGACTACGGCGTCCGCTCGATCGGCGTGAGCATCTCCGGGACGTGGGTCGCGGCGGTCTCCGCCGACGGCAGCGCCCTCGTGGTGGGGCCCACCGAGGTGCCCGGCGGAGAGGTTTCGACGCCGGTGGCCGGGGCGGTCGACCTGGCTGCGCCCAGCTGGGACTACCGGGACCGCATCTGGGTCCTCGACCGCGGCGCCGGGCGGGCCCGCGTCCTCCTGGTCGTGGACGGGGCCACCAGTGTCGCCGAGGTGCCCGGCCTGAGCGGCCGGACGGTCACCAGGATGCTCGTCTCGCGCGACGGCAGTCGGTTGCTGGCGGTCATCCGCGGCCCGAAGTCCGACCGGGTCGTCTCCACGCGCATCCGCCACGACCCCCAGGGCAAGGTCCTCGGCTTCACCCCGCTCCGCACGCTTCCTGTGCCGACGGAGGGGAGCCCCCGGATTCGCGACATCGCCTGGCGATCCCCGACGACGGTCTCGGTGCTCAGCGACATCAACGACGAGTACTCCGAGGTGCGCACGCTCTCGGTCGACGGCTCACCCGGCGAGATCGCGACCGCCACGCGGCTGCGGGGGCGCACCCGGGGTCTGGTCTCGGCGCCGGTGGAGAGCAGCGAGGTGTTCGCCCTCGCCGGCCGCACCGTGATCAGCCTGACCCGCCCCGAGCGATCGGTGCCAGCGCTGCCGCGGGGACTCACCTCGCTGACCTACACCGGCTGACCGGCACCGGCTGACCCTCGGCCGGCTGTCCACAACGCCTGCGCCGCCTGGTTGCCGACGCGGTCCGAGGCTGATGGCATGGTCCGGTGCTCGACGAGGCGCTCGACCTGTTCCTCGGGAGCCGGTGCGTGGGTTGCGACCGGCCTGGCCGGATGCTCTGCCGGGCCTGCCGCGCGGCGCTCTCCGGCCGGGCCCGGGTCGCCTGGCCGACGCCCGTCCCGCCCGGCCTCGCGCCGCCGTGGGCGACCGAGGCGTACGACGGCGCCGTCCGAGCACTCGTCGTGGGGCACAAGGACCGCGGCCAGTGGGGTCACCGCCGGGTGCTGGGCGGGCTCCTGGCCGTCGCAGTCCGCGCAGCGAGCGCCGACCTCGACCCCGAGGTGCCCCTGCTGCTGGTGCCGGTGCCCTCGCGTCCCGGTGCCGGGCGCCAACGCGGCTACGAGGCCACCACTGCACTGGTGCGCACCGCTGCGGCCCGGCTGCGGAGCGAGCCCCACCTCCAGCGCAGGGTCGTGGTGGCACCGCTGCTCGTCTCGCGCGGAGCCGCCGACCAGGCGGGCCTCGACGCGCTCGGCCGGGCGGCCAACGTGAGGCACTCGATGCACTGCCCCTCGGCGCTGCTGGCCGGGGTCGCCCGCCGTTGCCCGCGGGCCTTCGTGGTGGTCTGCGACGACGTGGTGACGACGGGAGCCACCGCTCGTGAGGCGCAGCGGGCCCTCGGATCCGTCGGGCTGGAGCCGGTCGCCATCGCCGCAGTGGCCGCCACGGCGAGAAGGGGGCGGACGAACGGCCGTGGAGCCGACCGGCTGAGGACCTGACAGTTGGCCCGCGGCCTTCTAGGGGCTAGCGTCACTGCATGGAGTCCGTTCGGGTCCGTGGTTGCGTCACGAAGCTCAATGCTCCGCGACAAGCCGATGCCAGTCGCAGGCGAAACGGTCCACGTAAGTCCACGGGCACGGTGCTGTTCACCAGCGCACGGCCCGCAGGACGATCACGGTGCGGCTTAGAAGTAAGTCCTGCCCTTGCGCCGACACCAGATGTGTCGGTCCCCTCGCGTCCAGACGTGCGGGATGCCGGGAGAAGGCCAGTAGTGGCGGAGAAGCTGCGAACGTCTCAGCAGGCGATTGTGGGGTCGAAGACCAGGTCGGCCGGGCGGACTCCATCCCACCCTGCCCCGGCGTTCGAACGCCCGGGCCCATGGAAGGGTGCGGACGCTTGCTAGTTGAGGAGGTTCACATGGAGGTTGTGGTCACTGGACGGCACTGTGAGGTGTCCGACCGATTCCGCGAACACGTGTCGGAGAAGCTCGCCCGCCTGGAGAAGCACGATCACAGCATCATGCGCGTCCAGGTCGAGGTGGAGTTCGAGAAGAACCCTCGCCAGCATGATCGTTCGACCAAGGTGGAGCTCACGGCCTTCTCCAAGGGGCCGGTGATCCGCGCGGAGGCGGCCGCGGAGGACAAGATGGCTGCGCTGGACCTCGCAGTGGACAAGATGCAGTCGCAGATGCGTCGCGCAGCGGACCGGCGCCGGGTGCACCGCGGCCGTCATACTCCCGTGTCCGTGGCGGAGGCCCTGGCCGACACCGGCGTCGTCGAGGCCGAGGCCGAGGACGAGTCGGGTGTCATCGAGCGCCAGGTCGGTCCGATCACCGTGACCGGCGACGGGCCGCTCGTGGTGCGGGAGAAGTCCCACGCCGCCTCGCCCATGACGCTCGACCAGGCCCTCTACGAGATGGAGCTGGTCGGCCACGACTTCTACCTCTTCGTCGACAAGGAGAGCGAGCGCCCGGCCGTCGTCTACCGGCGCCGCGGGTACGACTACGGCGTGATCTCGCTCGAGGTCGACGGGCAACTCGCGGACTGACCCCCGCGCCGCCGGGGCGCCTCGGTCATGCGCGCATGACATGATGCGCGAGTGACCGAGGCAACAGGCTCCGAACCCGTCCGCGTCCTGGTCGTCGACGACCAGGAGCTCTTCCGTCGTGGCCTGATCATGCTGCTCAGCGGAGACACCGACATCGAGGTGGTCGGTGAGGCGGCCGACGGCGTCACCGCCACCGACCTCGCCGTCAAGACAGCACCCGACGTCATCCTGCTCGACGTGCGGATGCCGCGTCGTACGGGCGTGGAGGCGTGCCGGGCGATCAAGGAGGCCGTCCCCTCGGCCAAGATCATCATGCTGACGGTCTCCGACGAGGAGGCCGACCTCTACGAGTCCGTCAAGAACGGGGCTGCGGGCTACCTGCTGAAGGACTCCTCGATCGAGGAGGTCGCCCAGGCGGTCCGCGTCGTCAACGAGGGCCAGTCGCTGATCAGCCCGTCGATGGCGGTGAAGCTGATCGACGAGTTCAAGCAGATGTCGAAGCCCGAGCGCGAGCAGGGGCCGACGCTGCGCCTGACCGAGCGTGAGCTGGAGGTCCTGCGGATGGTCGCCAAGGGCCTCAACAACCGTGAGGTCGCCAAGGAGCTCTTCATCTCCGAGAACACGGTGAAGAACCACGTCCGCAACATCCTGGAGAAGCTCCAGCTCCACTCCCGCATGGAGGCCGTCATGTACGCCATGCGCGAGAAGCTGCTCGACCTGCCGTAGGCGCGGTGGACTCCCTCACCCGGCTGCAGGCCCGCCGGATCGCCCTGGCGGCGCAGGGGTTCTGCGACCGTCCGCACACGACGCCGTCGATGCGCACGCTCGACCGCACCCTGGAGCGCACCGGGGTCCTCCAGGTGGACTCGGTCAACGTCCTCCAGCGCGCGCACTACATGCCGCTCTACTCGCGCATGGGTCCCTACGACGTCGACCTGCTGCGCCGGGCGCAGGCTCAGGAGGGCCGCCGCCCACGCCGCCTCGTGGAGTACTGGGCGCACGTGCAGGCACTGATGCCGGTCGACCTGTGGCCGTTGATGCGGCACCGGATGGAGATGTACCGCTCGGAGCGGGGCAAGTGGGGATTCACCGCCGACGCCGCTCTCGAGCCGCGCGTGCTCGCCGCCGTCCGCGACCGGGGGCCCGTCACCGCACGGGAGCTGGAGAAGGAGTTCAGCACCGGGCCGCGCACCAAGGAGCACTGGGGCTGGAACTGGTCGGAGTCGCGCAAGGTGCTCGACTACCTCTACCTGGTGGGTGATGTCGCGATCGCGGGACGCAACAGCCAGTTCGAGGTCCGCTACGACCTCCCCGAGAGGGTGCTGCCCGCCGCCGTTCTCGATGCGCCGACCCCCACGCCGCAGGAGGCGGTGACCGAGCTCGTACGTCGTGCCGCGCGTTCGCACGGCGTCGCGAGCGGCGCCTGCCTGGCCGACTACTACCGCCTGCGCCTCCAGCCGGCGCCCGGCATGCCGAGCGCGAAGGTCGCGATCGACGAGCTGGTCGAGTCGGGGGAGCTGACCCCGGTGGCGGTGCAGGGCTGGCAGCGCCAGGCGTATCTCCACCGCGACGCCCGGCTGCCGCGCCGCGTCGGCGCCCGGGCGCTGCTGAGCCCCTTCGACCCGGTCGTGTGGGAGAGGTCGCGCGCCCAGGCGCTCTTCGACTTCTTCTACCGGATCGAGATCTACGTCCCCGTGGAGAAGCGCCTCCACGGCTACTACGTGCTTCCGTTCCTGCTGGGCGACCGACTCGTGGGACGGGTCGACCTGAAGGCGGATCGTGCCGACCGCACCCTCCTCGTGAAGGGGGCGTTCGCCGAGCAGCACGCCCCCGCCGGGACGGCCGAGGAGCTGGCGGCCGAGCTGCGCCGGCTCGCCGGCTGGCTCGGGCTGGACGACGTGGTGGTCGGCCGTCACGGCGACCTGTCCGAGGCGGTTCGAGCCGCGTTGGAGCGGTAGGTACAGTTACCACTCGTGCCTGCCATCATCGACAAGCTGCTCCGCATCGGCGAGGGCAAGATCCTGCGAGAGCTCGAAGCCATCGTCAAGGCGGTCAACGCCATCGAGGACGACTTCGTCAAGATGAGCGACGACGAGCTCCGCGGCATGACCGCCGAGTTCCGCGATCGCCTCGACGGCGGCGAGACCCTCGACGACATCATGCCGGAGGCCTTCGCGGTCGTCCGTGAGGCCAGCAACCGCGTCCTCGGCATGCGGCCCTTCGACGTCCAGATCATGGGCGCCGCCGCGCTGCACCTCGGCAACATCGCCGAGATGAAGACCGGTGAGGGCAAGACCCTCGTCGCGGTGCTGCCGTCCTACCTCAACGCGCTCGCCGGCAAGGGCGTGCACATCGTCACGGTCAACGACTACCTCGCCAAGTTCCAGTCCGAGCAGATGGGCCGGATCCACCACTTCCTCGGTCTGACCGTCGGCGTGATCCTGCCGTCGATGCGTCCCGCCGAACGCCGCGAGGCCTACAGCTGCGACATCACCTACGGCACCAACAACGAGCTCGGCTTCGACTACCTCCGCGACAACATGGCCGACTCGGTCGAGGAGTGCGTCCAGCGCGGCCACAACTTCGCGATCGTCGACGAGGTCGACTCGATCCTGATCGACGAGGCGCGCACCCCGCTGATCATCAGCGGCCCGACCCAGGACGAGGTCAAGTGGTACGCCGAGTTCGCGAAGATCGCGCGGTCGATGGTCAAGGACACCGACTACGAGGTCGACGAGAAGAAGCGCACCATCTCCGTGCTCGAGCCTGGCATCACCCGGGTCGAGGACCACCTCGGGATCGAGAACCTCTACGACTCGGTCAACACCCCGCTCATCTCGTTCCTCAACAACTCCATCAAGGCCAAGGAGCTGTTCCGCAACGACAAGGAGTACGTCGTCATGGACGGCGAGGTGCTCATCGTCGACGAGCACACCGGCCGCATCCTGGCCGGACGCCGCTACAACGACGGCCTGCACCAGGCCATCGAGGCCAAGGAGGGCGTGACCGTCCGCGAGGAGTACCAGACCCTCGCCACGATCACCCTCCAGAACTACTTCCGCCTCTACGACAAGCTGTCGGGCATGACCGGTACGGCCATGACCGAGGCCTCCGAGTTCGACAAGATCTACAAGCTCGGCGTGGTGCCGATCCCCACCAACCGACCGATGCAGCGCACCGACAACGTCGACCTCGTCTACCGGACCGAGGTGGCGAAGTACGAGGCGGTGGCTGACGACATCGCCGAGCGTCACGAGAAGGGCCAGCCGATCCTGATCGGCACCGTCTCGGTCGAGAAGTCGGAGTACCTGGCCAACCTGCTGAAGAAGCGCGGCATCCCACACACGGTGCTCAACGCCAAGCAGCACGCGGACGAGGCCAAGGTCGTCGCGATGGCCGGCCACAAGGGCGCGGTCACCGTCGCCACCAACATGGCCGGCCGAGGCACCGACATCATGCTCGGTGGATCCGTCGACTTCCTCGCCGACCAGGAGCTGCGCAAGCAGGGACTGGACCCGGTCGAGGCCCCGGATGAGTACGACGCCGCCTGGCCCGCCATGGTCGAGCGGATCAAGTCCCAGGTCGCGGCCGAGCACGACGACGTCCGCGAGCTCGGCGGCCTCTACGTCGTCGGCACCGAGCGCCACGAGTCGCGACGCATCGACAACCAGCTGCGCGGGCGTTCGGGACGACAGGGCGACCCGGGGGAGTCCCGGTTCTACCTCTCGCTCGAGGACGAGATGATGCGTCTGTTCAAGTCGGAGTGGGTCGACCGCATCCTGACCGTGCTCAAGGTCCCCGACGACGTGCCGATCGACGCCAAGCGCGTCAGCAACGCCATCGCCGGCGCCCAGGCCAACATCGAGTCGCAGAACTTCGAGTCGCGCAAGAACGTCCTCAAGTACGACGACGTGATGAGCCGTCAGCGCGAGGTCATCTACGCCGAGCGCCGTCGCGTCCTCGAGGGTGCCGACCTCGGCGAGCAGATCCGTGGCTTCATCGACGACGTGATCTCCGGCTACGTCCGCGGCGCGACCGAGGGCTACGCCGAGGACTGGGACCTGGACGGCCTGTTCACCGCGCTCGGCCAGCTCTACCCGATGGGCGTCACCCAGGAACAGCTCGTCAAGGCCGCCGGGGGCCTCGAGGGCCTCAACCGCGAGCGCCTCATCGAGGACCTGCAGAAGGACGTGCAGGAGGCCTACGACCGTCGCGAGGACGAGATGGGCGAAGAGGTGCAGCGTGAGCTCGAGCGCCGCGTGATCCTCTCGGTGCTCGACCGCAAGTGGCGCGAGCACCTCTACGAGATGGACTACCTGCGCGAGGGCATCTACCTCCGCGCCTACTCCCAGCGCGACCCGCTCGTCGAGTACCAGCGCGAGGGCTTCGACATGTTCGCGGCCATGATGGACGGGATCAAGGAGGAGTCGGTCGGCTACCTCTTCAACCTGCAGGTCGAGGTCGAGGAAGACGACGACGAGGGCGACGACGAGGCTCTGCAGGTGCCGGCCGCGGCGCCGCAGCTGTCCACCGCCACGCCACAGATCGACTTCGCGCAGGCCCAGTCCCACGCCCACACGCCGCAGATCCGCGCCAAGGGGCTGGAGAAGCAGGCTCGTCCGCAGAACCTGTCCTACAGCGCCCCGTCCGAGGACGGCGAGGCCGAGGTGCGCGCCGAGGCTGCGTCGGACGAGGACGCGTTCGCGGGGGTCGGTCGCAACGCGCTGTGCCCCTGCGGTTCGGGCCAGAAGTTCAAGCGATGCCACGGTGCCCCTGGTGGGGCCTCCGGCCACACCACGCGCGCCGGCGGGTGAGCGGCACCGTTCATCCCCACACCAGCGCGACGCACTGCCATCGGTCCCGCACGACCTCGAAGCGGGCGGCCACCGCGCGGGACCGGCGGCCGTAGCGCACGTGGGCGCTGGCCTCGACGGCATCGCTGCGGATCAGGGCTGTCCTCACGCCGACGACGACCGGTCGGGCCGGGTTGGGCCCCCTGGGCCGGCCGGGGGTCGGGCCGGCGACGGCGCTGACGGTCCGGGCCCGCTCGGCCAGGTCGTCGTACACCTCGGGCACGCTGTGCCGCAGCACCTGCCCCAACGGCCTGTCCCCGGCAGCGATCTCGACCACGGCCTGGAGGTAGCGCCCGACGAACGCGTCGACCTGGCCGCGGGCCGCCTTCTCGACCGCGACCAGGTCGAAGGCGCGGGCGCTGCGCAGCCGCGGCCGCGGGGGAGCTGTCCGCGGCGTGAGGTCCAGCGCGAGCGCGCCCTGGACGCTGGCCATCGCACGGGGTGCCCGCATGGCTATCACCTCGGCGTGTGCCCCTGTGTCGGGCTCCGGCGTGCTCATCATCGGTCTCCGTCCGTGGTCGGGTCCTGCGTGGTGGGCGTCGGCGGCAGGCGCAGTGCCTGGCCGGGGATGATCAGGTCGGGGTCGTCGCCGACCACGTCGCGGTTGGCATTCCAGATCGCCCGCCAGCGCCGGTCGACCGAGGTCGACGGGACCGGGAAGGACCGGGCGATCGACCACAGCGAGTCGCCGGGACGTACGACGTAGGCGTCGGGCCGGGGCCTCGGCCCGAGCTCGGTCGGCGACTCGTGACGGTGCTGCTGGTGCGGTGTGGCGTGCCGGGCCGGGGCCACCGCCCGCTCCGGCAGCGTGAGCCCGACCAGGAGCTCGGGGTCGTCGCCGCCGGTCGCCAGCGCCGGGACGCTGGTGCCGGCCACCACGGCGACCCCGCAGGCGACGAGCACCAGGCGGCGGGTCGCGCTGCCTCCGAGCCGGTGCCTCCCGGTGACCAGGCCGGCCACCGTGGTGGTGGTGACGACCCACAACCAGACGAGTGCGAGCGCGAGCACGGTGGCGCACACGGCGACCAGGAGGTCCGCCACCCCCTCAGAGGACGACCCCGGGCGGGCAGTGCGCCACGCGCCGGGTGCGGTGACGACCGCCGAGGTCGCGGCGGCGGTGACGATCACCCAGACGGCCACCGGTCGCCGCGCACTGCTCGTGTCCACCCGAGAGACCACCGCGAACCTTCCGTTTGCTTGCGTTTGCATCACTCAACGACATTTTGGACCCTCTCGTCAATGGAACGGAGGCGCTGTGGACAACCAGGCGGGCCCCTGGTCTCAGCCCCCCTGATCCCCGATGCCCCCTAGGCTCGCGACATGTCCTGGGAGCACGAGCTGTTCGCGCTGTTCGACGACCTCGAGGGACAGGCGGCAGCCGCGTGGGAGGTCGACCGCGAGGCCGAGCTCGCCGACCGCGCGCGCACCGAGTACGCCGCGGTCACGCTCGCGAGCCGGCTGATGGCGTCGCGAGGACAGTCCGTGACGATCGACCTCCCGCACGTCGGCCGCCTCGCCGGCCGGCTCGAACGGGTCGGCGACGACTGGTGCCTGGTGAGCGGTCAGGGCCAGGACTGGATCGTGCCGGTGAGGCGGATCGTGGGCGTGCAGGGAGCAAGTCCCCGCTCGGTCCCGGAGGTGGCCTGGTCACCCATCGACCGGCTGGGCCTGCGCGCCGCCCTGCGACGGCTCTCCGATGCGCAGGCGCGCTGCCTCGTGCACCTGGTCGACGGCACCCGGCACGAGGCGTACGTCGGGCGCGTCGGCGCCGACTTCCTCGAGTGCCGGGCCGGGACCACGACCGGGGACATTCCGCTGCTCGTGCCGTACGACGCGCTGGTGGCGGTCCAGAGCCGCGAGGGCTAGCGACCGGGGCTGGGGCTCAGGTCGCCTCGACGTCGTACGGCGGGACCTGGCCCTCGGGCAGGGTCGGCTCCTGGGCCTGCCCACGGTCGACGTCGGCCATCGCCTCGCTGAGGTGCTTGCGCACGATGGCGCGGGGGTCGAGGTCGCGCAGCTGGAGGTCGGCATAGTCCGGCCCGAGCTCGCTACGGAGCTCGTCGCGGGCGTTGTGGGCCAGACCGCGGGCCCGGTGGAGCAGCTGGGCGGCCTGGCGGGCGAGGTCGGGCAGCCGGTCGGGACCCAGCACGATGACCGCCACGAGGGCGATCACGGCCAGCTCCAGCAGCCCGACGTCGAACATGGTCCCGAACCTACTGCGTCAGAGCTTGCCGGAGGGCGTCAGACCGAGCTGCATGCCGGCGAGCCCGCGTCCGCGACCGGACAGTGTCTGGGCCACGCGGGTGAGCTCGCGGGCGGCGGGAGCAGTGGGGTCGGCCTCGACGATCGGCTTGCCGACGTCGCCCCCCTCGCGCAGCGAGATGTCGAGCGGGATGCTGGCCAGCATCGGCACGTCGTAGCCGAAGCGCTCCGACAGGGTGTGCGCCACGCGTGCGCCGCCGCCGCTCCCGAACACCTCGAGACGGTGGTCGTCCTCGGGAGGGCAGTGGGGGCAGGGGAGGTAGCTCATGTTCTCGACGACGCCGATGACCCGCTGGTGCATCATCGAGGCCATCGTGCCGGCGCGCTCGGCGACCTCGGCAGCCGCCTCCTGCGGGGTGGTGACCACCAGGACCTCCGCGCTCGGCAGGTGCTGGCCGAGGGAGATGGCGACGTCGCCGGTGCCCGGGGGCAGGTCGAGGAGCAGGGCGTCGAGGTCGCCCCAGTAGACGTCGGCGAGCATCTGGACCAGGGCGCGGTCGAGCATCGGTCCGCGCCAGGCCACCACCTGGTCGCGGCGCGGCTTGAGCATGCCGATCGAGATCACGGAGACCCCGCTCGCCGTCGGCACGGGCATGATCAGGTCGTCCACCTGGGTGGGGCGGGTGTCGGCGATGCCGAGCATCGCCGGGACGGAGTGACCGTAGATGTCGGCATCGACGATGCCGACCTTGAGGCCCTCCTTGGCCAGGGCGAGAGCCAGGTTGACGGTGACCGACGACTTGCCCACGCCGCCCTTGCCGCTGGCGATCGCGTAGACCTTGGTCAGCGAGCCGGGCTGGCCGAACGGGATCTCGCGCTCGGCGCGGCCGCCACTGAGGATCTCCTTGAGGCCGGCCCGCTGCTCGGCGCTCATCACGCCCAGGCTGAGGTCGACCGACGCGACGCCCGGCACGGCCGCGACAGCCGCGGTCACCTCGCGGTTGATCGTGTCCTTGAGGGGGCAGCCGGACACCGTCAGCAGCACGTGGACCGCGACCGAGCCGTCCTCGGCCACCTCGACCGAGTCCACCATCCCCAGGTCCGTGATCGGCCGCTTGATCTCGGGGTCGTTGACGGTCGCCAGTGCGTCCATCACCTGCTGCTGCGTGGGGGTGCTCATGATGGGGAAGTCTACGAGTCCACCCGCGAGGTCACTGTCCCGGTCGAGGATCCTGGCCGGAACCCGGCTCCTGCTCGTCCACGGCGTCGTTGCGGGAGAGCTCCTCGATGTCCCCGAGCAGTCCGCGCAGCTCCGATCGCAGGAAGTCGCGGGTGGCCACCTCGCCGACCGACATCCGCAGCGAGGCCACCTCGCGAGCCAGGAACTCCATGTCGGCGTGGGCACGGGCGTTGGCCTGGCGGTCCTGCTCGGCGATCACCTTGTCGCGCTGCTCCTGACGGTTCTGCGCCAGCAGGATCAGGGGCGCGGCGTAGGACGCCTGCAGGCTGAGCATCAGGGTCAGGAAGATGAAGGGGAACTCGTCGAAGCGCAGGTCGGAGGGTGCCGCGACGTTCCACACGAACCAGGTGAGGACGAACATCGTCATCCAGATCAGGAACGTCGCGGTGCCCATGTAGCGGGCGAACGACTCCGCGAAGATGCCGAACGCGTCCGCGTCGACGCTCGGGCGCCGGACGAGGTGGCGACGGGTGTCGCGGGGGGTGTCGAGCCGGATACGGCGGTTGTCGCTCACCGGGCGCCCCCAGTGCCGGGCGTGCCGGCGACGGGCGTGCCGGTGATGGGGCCGGGACGCGGCGCACGGTCACGCCAGCCCTCCGGCAGCATGTGGTCGAGCAGGTCGTCGACGGTGACGGCGCCGAGCAACCGACCCTCCTCGTCGACCACCGGGGCGGCGACCAGGTTGTAGGTCGCCAGGTGGGCGGCGACCTCGTCCATCGAGCTGTCCGGGCGCAACGGATCCATCGAGACGTCCAGGGCTGCCGCCACCAGGGTGGAGGGCGGCTCGCGCAGGAGGCGCTGGATGTGCGCGGCGCCGAGGAGTCGGCCAGTGGGTGTCTCGAGAGGCTGACGGCAGACGTAGACCAGCGCCGCCAGCGACGGGGTGAGCTCGGGTCTGCGGACATGGGCGAGCGCGTCGGCGATGGTGGCATCGGGGGAGAGGATGACCGGTTCGGGCGTCATCATCGCGCCGGCCGTGTTGTCCTCGTACGACAGCAGGCGACGGACGTCCTCGGCCTCGTTGGGCTCCATCAGCGCGAGCAGCGTCGCCGCGGTCTCCGGGTTGAGGTCGGCGATGAGGTCGGCGGCGTCGTCGGCCGACATCTCCTCCAGGACGTCGGCGGCGCGCTCGGAGTCGAGGTGCTCGAGGATCTCGACCTGGTCCTCCTCGGGCAGCTCCTCCAGGACGTCGGCGAGGCGCTCGTCGCCGAGTGCGGCGACCACAGCCGTACGACGCTCCGGAGGCAGGTCGTGGATCATGTTGGCCGCATCGGCGGCCCGCATGTCATTGAGCGCCGCGATCAGGTGCGTGGCGCCCTGGGCGGGCTCCTCGCTGGTGAGTCCGGAGATGTCGCGCCACTCGACCACGTGGGTCTGCCCCCGCCGTCGGAATCCCTTGCTGGGCTCCTGGACCGCGACGCGGGACACCACCCAGTCACGGTTGCGGGCCTGCTCCATGGCCACGTCGTAGACCACGCCGGTGACACCGCCGCCCTTGGCCGGGTCCTTGATGGTCACGGTGCGGTCGAGCATCTGCCCCATCACGAGCGTCTCGGTCGAGCGCTGCTCGAACCGACGCATGTTGAGCAGCCCGGTCGTGTGCACCTGGCCACTGTCGATGTTGGTGATGCGGGTCATCGGCACGAAGATCCGCCGACGCCCGAACACCTCGGCGACCATGCCGAGGACGCGCGGCTGGCTCGCCTCGGTGCGGAGCGCGACGACCAGGTCGCGCACCTTGGCCACCTGGTCGCCCTGGGGGTCGAAGATCGGCAGCCCGACGATCCTGGCCACGAAGACGCGGGTCGGGGTGGTGCTCACACCGGAACGTTAGCGTGCGCGAGGTCCCGGGGAGTCGCACGAAGGCCCTCGACGAGCCGTGGCGATCTCGGCGCGAGCTCTCGCGACGACATGGGCGCGAGCGCTTTGATGGGTTACCCTCGATCGGTCCTCCAGCCCCCCGTGGGCAGTCGCCCTCGTCGAAGGAACCGTTTCCCCGTGCCCTCACACCGCGCCGCGTCCCGACGCGCGGCGAGGCCTGCCCGGTCGCGGTGGCTCCTGCTCGTCCCGGCGAGCCTGGCCACGGGGCTCATGGTGGCCTCACTGATCCTCCTGCCGGTCGGCGACGAGCCCGACGTCGCCATCGATCGTGCCTCCACCAGCATCGCCGCGGCCGAGGTGGCCGCGAACCACACCCCGGATGCCTCCCGCAGCGAGCGCCGTGCCCCAGCGTTGGCCGGCGCCGACACCCTCACCTCGCGTCGAGCCGTGAGCTTCGACAACGCCGCGGCACGGCGGGCCGCCACGGTCATCCACGAGCGGAAGGTGCGCGCCCGCATCAAGGCGCGCGAGGCCAGGCTCGAGCGGAAGCGGCTGCGACGTGAGGCGAAGCTCGCGGCCAAGCGCGCCGCGATGAAGAAGACCTCCACCTTCCGGATCGGTGCGCTCAACATCCTGGGCAGCCAGCACTCCGCCGGTCCCGGTGGCTACGGCCCCGGCACGGAGCGTGCCGCCATGGCCGCCGGGCTGATGATGAGCCGCGGCGTCGACGTCATCACCATGTCCGAGGTCCAGGACGACCAGCTCGCGGTGCTCAACAACCGCCTGGCCGGCTACTCGATCTGGCCCCAGCAGTCCCTGGGCAACAACGGCCAGCGGCTCCAGATCGCGTGGCGTGCCTCCCAGTTCGAGATGGTCGACGGCGGCTCGGTGCCCTTCACCTTCGCGAGCCAGTCCATCCCGATGCCCTACGTGCGACTCCGCGACCGCGGCACCGGAGCCGAGTTCTGGGTGATCTCCATCCACACCTCGGCCGGTGGCCTCGAGGGTGAGCGTGACTCCGCCACGGCGATCGCGATCTCGCTGATGCAGCGCCTCGAGGCGCAGTCCGGCAAGCCCGTGTTCATCGCCGGCGACGTCAACGAGCACGAGGAGTTCTTCTACAAGGTCTGCGGCGCGACCGGTTTCCTCGCGGCCAACGGCGGCGGAGCCGGCTGCTCGCTCCCGCCCAGGCCCCTGCGGGTGGACTGGATCATGGGAGGCGGCGGCGCCGGCGTGAGCTTCTCGGGATATGTGCAGGACGGGGCTACGCTTGCCAGGATCAGTGACCACTACTTCATCCACGCGGCCGTCAGTGTGGTCGATCCGGGGGGAACGCCATGACACGCATCCACAGGGCTGCGACTGCCCTCACACTCGTCGCCGGACTCGGCCTCACCGCCTGCGGGGAGGAGGGGCCGGACACTGCTGAGGATCCGTCGGCCAACGCGTCGACGAGCACACCCAGCGAGTCGGCGACCGACGAACCCACCGAGGAGCCCAGCACGGAGCCTGCGGGACCCGCCTGCGCCGACGTGTGGGTGGCCGGGGCCACGCTGCCCGAGAAGTACGACGGGTGCCAGGACGCCGAGAAGGGGAAGTGGGTCGAGGCGATGGTCTACCACTGCTCCTCCGGGCAGCGCCTGGTCACCTTCGGCACGACCTTCTACGCCGCCAAGGGCGAGGTCGTCAACGAGTCCGAGGTGCCGCTGCGGCGCAACCGAGAGTTCCAGAAGGTCTTGACGACCTGCGGGTCCTGAGTCGAGCCCGATCCGGGCGCGTCGGTCATCCGGGCCACTGCTCACCAGTGGTGCCCATGTGACTGATGTGAAAATTGATATAGAGTCACCATTCGTTACGGGGTCGCCTCCGCCTGCGCGCAGGCAGGGCCGTCCCCGAGCACACACCAGTCTGTGGGGAAACACCGTGCGCAAGATCATCATCCTCGTCGCGACCGCTCTGGTCGCGGTCTCCCTCTCCGGGGTCTCGACCCCGGCGTCGGCGACCCCGGACCACTACGTCCCCAAGGCGGGTCCTGCCTTCAACAATCCCTACGGCAAGACCAAGGCCGTGCGCCGGCTGATCAGCCAGGTCAACCGCACGATCGACTCGGTGCCCCGCGGCGGCAAGATCCGGATCTCCGCCTGGAACGTGCGCAGCGCCAACATCACCACAGCGCTGATCCGCGCCCACAAGCGCAAGGTCAGCGTGCAGGTCGTCATGGATCGCGGCAACTGGAACCCCAACAACCCCAACATCGACGCCGCCCGCCTCGCGAAGGCGCTCAAGGTCGGCAACAAGAACCGGACGAAGTCGAAGAAGAGCTTCCTGAAGCGCTGCATCGGCTCCTGCCGCGGCAAGCACGGCATCCCGCACTCGAAGTTCTTCATCTTCAACAAGGTGCGCGTCAAGAAGAACAAGCGCGTCAAGACCGTTCCGTGGATCGCCATGTACGGCTCCTACAACGCCACCGAGCTCGGTGCCACGATCCAGTGGAACGACCTGTACACGACCAAGCGCGACGAGGCCCGCTACAAGTCCTTCCTCGGGGTCTTCAACGAGATGGCCAAGGACAAGCCCGTCAAGCACGCCTACCGGGGCTACGACGACGGTGTCATCGGCACGGCGTTCTACCCCTACGTCGGGCGTGAGGCCAAGACCGCCGACCCGATCATGGACGTCCTCAACACCATCTCCTGCACGGGCGCCGCCACCTCCGGCGGCAAGACCCGGATCCGGATCGCGCAGACCTCGATGTACGGCGACCGCGGCCTGGCACTGGCGCGGAAGATCGCCCAGCTCCAGCGCCAGGGCTGCAACATCCGACTCGTCTACGCGATGTTCGGCACGCAGGTGCTGAAGATCATGCGCGCGGCCAAGGTCCCGCTGACCCACCTGGCCTACGACAACAACGAGGACGGTCTCTACGACCGCTACGTCCACATGAAGACGATGGCCGTCAGCGGCAACGTCGGGGGCGACCCCGGCGCCAAGATCACCTGGAACGGCTCGGCCAACTGGACCTCGGTGGCGCTGGCCAGCGACGAGGTGGTCGGCGTGGTCCGCAAGAAGTGGGTCACCAACCGCTACATGCAGTGGATCGACTACATGTTCACCCACCGCCCGGCGATCTGGGGACCTGAGCACGCCGGTAACAACAACTACTCCCCGACCGGTCGCACGACCAGCGGTGGGTTCGACTCCTTCACCACCTACGAGGCCCGTACGGCAGCGCAGGACCAGTACGACGCCCAGGTCGCGAAGCGCGCCAAGAAGCGCGGCGTGGACCCCTATGCCCTCATCAAGGAGGAGAACTGACATGACCCCGATGCGAATCCGGTCCCGACGAGTCCGCAAGGACTCTCCCGTCACCGGGTTTGCAGCCGCGGTCGCCCAGTTCGCGACGCTCGGCCTCGTTGCCGGCCTCCTCCTCACCGCCCAGGGCCAGGCCGCTCCGTCCCGCACGGACGCGGCCGACCTGGCCCCGGCGGCTGCTCCGTCGGCCCAGGCCAGGCGCAGCGCCGGCTGCGCCGACGCATTGGTCGTCGGGATCGACGGCAACGGACAGGGCAAGAAGAACCGCCCCGGCCAGGTGGTCTCGAGCATCACCAACAAGATCTCCGCCAAGGCGAAGAAGCAGGGCCGCACGGTGGCGCTCAAGCGGGTGCGGCTCTCGACGCCGGGTGCGGTCGTCGCCCTGCGCACCAAGAAGGGCGCGGGTGCCGGCGCGGTGTCCCGTCAGGGCCTGAAGCGCTGGAAGAAGCCCGTGCGGAAGGGCATCAAGGCCACCCGCAAGCTGGTCAACCGGCGCCTCGGGTCGTGCCCGGAGCAGCAGGTGCTGCTGGTCGGTTACGCCCAGGGGGCTGCCGTCGCGCACCGCGTGCTGCAGGACCTCGAGAAGAAGGACGCGCTGGCCAACGTCGCTGGTGCGGTCACCATCTCCGACCCCTCGCGGGTGCGGAAGTCGTCGGCCGGTCGCCCGCTCGGCAACCCCGCCGCCGCCAAGAACTCCGAGGGCATCCTCACCAGGTTCGCGAAGTCGATCGGCGACGTCCCCGACTCCTCGGGCACGTTCCGGGTCGTCTCGGTCTGCCACAAGGGCGACCTGATCTGCAACCCGAGCAAGGTCGCGGCCGGCAAGGCCCTCAAGCTCTCCCTGTCCTACGGATCGAAGTCCTCCCGCTCCGCGATGCGTGCCGCGGCCTCCCGGGCCTGGGCCCAGGTCTCGCTGTGGCCCGTCCCCACCTCCCAGCAGCTCGTGGTCGGGGTCAAGGAGCAGATCTCCAGCCAGATCGCGGTCGCCGGCGGCTCGCCCACGCCTCCCGCCGCGCGCTTCGCCCCGGTCTCGGTGCCCAGTGGCCTCGCCCTGAGCGAGTCCGGCGTCCTGACGGGTCGGATCGACACGGCCGGCACCTACCCGCTCACCTACACCCTCGCCGGGGTCTCACCCGCCACCACGGCGAAGACCGCTGTGCTGTCGGTCGTCGTGCGCGAGCCCTCCAGCGGCGCTGCGGCGGGCGGACAGTCCTCGTGTGCCGTCCGCGCCGACGGCACCGCCTGGTGCCAGGGTCGCAACGACTTCGGCCAGCTGGGCGACGGGACCACCACGCTGCGGACCAGCCCTGCCCAGGTCGTCGGCACCGGCTGGTCGCGGATCGCGACCGGCGGCAGCTTCACCTGCGGGGTCAAGCTCGACGGCACGCTGTGGTGCTGGGGGCTCAACAACTTCGGCCAGCTCGGCGGCGCCGACAAGGCCACCTCCGCCCTGCCACGTCAGGTCGGCACCGCGGCGACCTGGCGTGACGTCTCCGCGTCGTGGCAGCACGCCTGCGCCACCCAGGCAGACGGGTCCGCGTGGTGCTGGGGCCAGAACCAGCGCGGTCAGCTCGGCGCCGGCACCACCTCGACCCGCAGCAGCGCACCCGTGCGCGTGCTGGGAGACCAGCGATGGACGTCGATCTCCGCCGGCGGCTGGGGCACCTGCGGCACAACGTCGAGCGGTACGGCGTACTGCTGGGGCGAGAACTCGATGGGTTCGGTCGGCGACGGCACGATCAAGAACCGCAACCGACCGACCGTCGTGACCGGCGGCATCCAGCTCGTGCAGGTCTCCACCACCTGGGGCCGCAGCTGTGGGGTCAGCCCCACCGGCCAGGTCTGGTGCTGGGGCGAGAACTCCAACGGCGAGCTCGGCAACAGCACCCGCACCAACTCCGCCAGGCCCGTCCAGGTGGCCACCGGCGGCACCTTCACCCACGTCGGCACGGCGGTCACGGCCACGTGCGCCACCCGCTCCGACGGCCAGGTGCTCTGCTGGGGCGACAACCGCTACGGCCAGCTCGGCCCCGGCGCGAGCGGCAGCGGCTCCACGACCCCCGTGGCCGCCGGACTGGCCGCCAGCGGTCCGGTCACCGGTGGGTGGCTCCACCTCTGCGCCGAGGGCGCCGGGTGCTGGGGTGGCAACGACGTCGGCCAGCTCGGCAACGGCACGGTCTCGCCCGCGGCCATGCCTGCCGAGCCCGCGGCCCCCTGGGGACCGGGCACGGTCGTGACGAACAAGCAGGTGAAGAAGTGGACCGCGTCCAAGATCGCCAGGAAGGCGATCGCCGGACGTCCCGGCGTCAACGCCCGATCCAGGCGCGGCTCCCTGTCGGCCGAGGTGATGACCTTCAACATCCTCGGCAGCCAGCACACCGCCCCCGGTGGCGCTCGTCCCAACTTCGCTCCCGGCCGGGTCCGCGCGGAGTGGGCCAAGAACCTCATCGCCCAGCGTGGCGCCACCCTGGTCGGGCTCTCCGAGCCGCAGCCGGACCAGATCAACTCTCTCGACGTGGCCACCAACGGCGACTTCTCGATCTACCCCGGCAACACGATGGGCTACGTCGCCGCGCCGCAGTCGGTGATGTGGAAGGACTCCGAGTGGTCCTTCGTCTGGGGCAACACCGTCCAGATGCCCTTCATGAAGGCGTCGCGCCCCCAGTCGCTCGTCCGGCTGCGCAACAAGTCCACCGGTCGTGAGATCTACTGGCTCAACGCGCACCTCTCGCCCGGCAAGATGCAGGCAGACCGCGACAAGGGCATGGACATCATCAAGCAGGTGGTCAAGCAGCTGGGTGGCGACGGGCTGCCGATGCTGGTGACCGGTGACCTCAACGAGCACGCCAAGGCGTTCCGGCGGATCGCGTGCCCGACCGACATGGACGCGGCCGTGGGCGGGGAGACCAAGGGCTCGACGTGCCGCCTGCCGAAGGCGATGCGCGTGGACTGGATCTTCGGTGCCAAGGGCACGTTCGCCAACACCGAGGTCAACCAGGGCGCCCAGGTGCGACGTACGACCGACCACGCCGTGGTCTCCTCGCGCTTCTCCGTGCAGTAATGTCCCGGCTGCCCACATCGAGCAGCAGGGAGGGTGGGGAGGAGTCGTGATGAAACCGAACGTGCAACGCGTCGACGACGACGGACTTCACCTCGAGCGTGGCTTCGACGGCTCCCTGGACGTCCACTTCGACGGCTGGCGAGGCTGGTCCGTCGCGGTCGAGGACGGCTCCGACCCGGTCACGGTGCCGTGGCCCAAGCGGCTCAGGTCGCGCCTGGACGGCACGTCGCTCGTGAGCATCACGGTCGACGAGGAGGAGGTCTTCCGCGAGGAGCTCACCTTCGGCAGCGGCGAGGGACGCGTCGAGCTGGTGGACCGGTTCGGCAACCCGGTCATCATCGACAAGTGGGGGCTGACCCAGCGGATCTTCGAGACCCGGCGCGAGGGCGGCGCCGTGGAGGCGATGACCTCGATGGCCGAGCGGGTGCTCGGCGTCATGCGCGACGCGTGCGGCATCGAGGGCTGGATCTCCTTCGGCACCTTGCTCGGCGCGGCCCGCTCCGGCGCAGTGATCGGCCACGACAGCGACATCGACCTCTGCTTCCTCTCCGAGAAGCAGACCCCGGCCGAGATGGCCCTCGAGATCTGGGACATCGCCCGGGCGCTCGTCGACGCCGGGATCTCGGTCAAGCACAAGACCGCCAGCTTCATCACCGTCGTCTACGACGCACCGGACGGCGGCGAGGACGGCATCGACATCTACACCTGCTTCTACGTCGGCGACCTGCTGCACGAGACCGCCACCGTGCGCGAGCGAGTGCCGCGCTCCGCCGTCCTGCCGCTGCGGATGCTGGAGTTCGAGGGCCGCGACATGCCGGCCCCGGCCGACCCCGACCGGATGCTGACGGTCTCCTACGGCCCCGGCTGGCGGGTTCCGGACCCGTCGTTCCGCCACCTGCCCTCGCGCGAGATCACCGACCGCTTCGACGGCTGGTTCAGCTCGGTCATGACCAACCGGCGCGACTGGACCCAGTTCAACGGCCAGGTGGGCGCCGCGAGCATGCGTCCGAGCCCGTTCGCGCACTGGGTCGTCGACCAGCTCGGCCCCCTCGAGGGCAACCTGCGCGTCCTCGACGTCGGGTCCGGGACCTCGGCCGACCTCCGGCTCTACCACCGGGCCGGCTGCAAGGCGATCGGCTACGACTACGCCCACCCGGGCAGGCACGCGCTGGGCGGCAAGGAGATCGACCTGCCCGACAGCGTCGGCCGACGGGTGATCAACTTCCTCGACGAGCGCGACGTGCTGACCGTGGGGGCCCTCGCGGCCCGGCAGAAGGGCCCCAAGGTGGTCACCGCCCGGCAGGTCCTCGAGGCGGTCCCGCCCCGCACGCGCGACCAGGTCTGGCGGTTCGCCGCCATGGCCCTCAGCGACGGCGGCCGGGTCTTCGCCGAGGGCGTCAGTCGATCGCCGCGGGAGTGCCGGGAGGTCCAGGAACGCACCGGGTCACCACGGCTGTGGCCCGTGGACCCGAGCGACGTGGTCGACGACGTACGCGCCAGTGGTGGGCGGGTGGTGCACCGCGAGGGATTCGCGGCAGCCTCCCGGGCCAGTCGCACCGGCAGTCCGGCGCGGTGGCGGATGATGGTCGAATACCCGGCTCGAGCAAGCTCAGCGCAGGAAGGTCGTACGGACCGATGACGCAGGTCGTGTATCTCCACGTGGGTGGGCCGAAGTCGGGCACCACCTTCATCCAGCAGGTGCTGGAGCACAACGCCGCCACCCTGGCCTCTGCCGGGGTGCTGGTCGTCGGCCCGCGCCTGGAGCTGATCCATGCCGCGATGGTCGTGCGCGACGACGCGCGTCTCGACGACCTGCCGGCCGCCGCCCGGGGCGCCTGGGACCGGGTCACCGAGCAGGTCCGCGAGTGGCAGGGCGCCTCGGCGATCCTGAGCTACGAGCTCTTCGCGAACGCGTCGGCGGAGCAGGTGCAGGCAGCACTGGCCCGCCTCGAGGGGATCGAGGTGCACGTGGTGGTCTCCGCCCGCGACCTCGGCAAGGCCATCGCCTCATCGTGGCAGGAGCAGCTGAAGTTCGGCATCACCAAGCCGCTGGAGTCCTGGTCGCCGCCGCAGGAGAGTGCCGTCGACAGCGAGTGGGGCTGGCGGACCATGCAGCCGGCCAACGTCGCCGCACGCTGGGGGGCGGGCCTCCCTGCCGAGCGCGTCCACGTGGTCACGGTGCCGGCGCGCGCCACCGGGGCCGACGAGCTCTGGCACCGGTTCGCGAGCGCGACCGGGCTCGGCGAGATCGAGGACCTCGACCTCGGGGTCGAGCGGGCCAACGAGTCGTTGGGGGTGGTCGAGGCCGAGCTGTTGCGTCGGGTCAACGCCGGCGTCGACGGCCGGATCCGCGGCGGCAGGCAGAAGTCCCTGTGGCTGCGCGACCTGCTCGCCCACACGATCCTGGCCCCGATCGGGCGTGAGCCGATCGGCCTCACCGACGCGCATGCCGAGGAGGCCGGCGCACAGGCCGAGTCGGCGATCGCCGCCATCGCCGCCGCCGGCTACCTCGTCCACGGCGACCTGGAGGACCTGCGTCCCGCTCCCGGCGACGCCAGGCTGCCCGGGGACGTCAGCGACACCGAGGTCGCCGGGTCGGCTGCCCTGGCGCTGGCCGACCTGCTGGTCTGGGCCCGCGGGGCGGGCGCCGACGTACGCGCTCCCGTTCCGTCGGGGGAGTCCGAGGCGCCTCGTAGCCGGCGGTCGCGTACGGCCGCAGACGTGAAGGGTGCCGTCCGAGGCTCGCTGAGCCGGCTGGCCGCGCCGGTGCGCGAACGACGCGTCGCCCGCCTCGAGGAGCGGATCGCCGAGCTGGAGGCCCAGGTGGAGGAGTCGCGGGCGCTGCACCTGCGCGTGGCCACGCTCTCCGACGTGGTGACCCAGCTGTTGCTGCCCGCGGCCCAGCAGGACGAGGACCTCACCATGCAGGCCCTGCGCACCTACCGGGACCGTTCGCTGTGAGCCGGTTGGGGCGCCTCGACCGGCTCCGCGACGCCGCCCGGCGCCATGTGGGTGACCGGGTGGCCGGCGCCACCGGCATGGACCGGCTCGACGATCTCGAGGCTGCCGTCACCTCGCTGGCGGATGCGGTCGAGGAGAACCGCGGGCTCGAGGTGCCGCTCGCCGTCCTCGTCGACGACCTGGAGCAGGACG
This sequence comes from uncultured Actinomycetota bacterium, assembly GCA_963843815.1. GTDB lineage: Bacteria > Actinomycetota > Actinomycetes > Propionibacteriales > Nocardioidaceae > Nocardioides. The sequence continues at coordinate 1,151,743 of CAWJLX010000010.1, forward strand.
TCGCGGAGGTGCTGTCGCGCCGGACCGGCACCGGGATGGGAGCATGAGCGACATGTCAGTCCCACCGATCGAGCTCTCCGTGGTGATCCCCTGCTTCAACGAGGAGGAGTCGCTGCCGCGCCTGGTCGAGGTGCTCACCGAGCAGCTGGCCGCGCTGACGCCCGACTTCGAGGTCATCCTGGTCGACGACGGCAGTCGTGACCGCACCCTCCCGATGCTGCGAGAGGTGCACCGCCACCACCCCCGCTTCCGCTACCTCTCCCTGAGTCGCAACTTCGGCAAGGAGTCGGCGATGCTCGCCGGTCTCAGCCACGCCCGGGGCGACAAGGTCGCGATCATGGATGCCGACCTGCAGCACCCGCCGAGCCTGCTTCCGCAGATGCTGCCGCTGCTCGAGTCGGGCGAGTACTCCCAGGTCGTCGCCCGTCGCACCCGCACCAACGACCCCGTGCTGCGCACCGCGCTGTCCCGGCTCTACTACAAGATGATGAACCGGCTGGTCGAGGTGGAGCTGCAGGACGGCGTCGGCGACTTCCGGGTGCTCGACCGGCGCGCCGTCCGGGCCCTGCTGACGCTCGGGGAGACCAACCGGTTCTCCAAGGGGCTCTTCGCCTGGATCGGCTTCCCGACCGCCGTGGTCGACTACGAGAACGTCTCGCGCGAGTCGGGGGCCACCAAGTGGCGCCTGCGCGACCTCTTCAACTACGGCATCGACGGCGTCGTGTCGTTCAACTACCGCCCGCTGAGGATGTCGATCTGGCTGGGCATCGTCGTCACCGCAGTCGCCGTCGGCTATGCACTGTGGGTGCTGGTCGACGCCATCTGGCACGGCAACAGCGTGCCCGGCTACGTCACCACGATCACTGCCGTGACCGCCTTCGGCGGCGTGCAGCTGGTCGTGCTGGGGGTGATCGGGGAGTACCTCGGCCGGATCTATGCCGAGACCAAGCAGCGACCGCTCTTCCTGCTCAAGGAGAGCAGCGAGGCCGACGCCCCCGTGACCAGCATCCTCGGCCGCGAGCACGAAGCCCTCCACGAGCTGGAGGTCCACTCGACCGAACGGAGCGAGCCGGCGTGACCGACTCACCTGCCCCCCTCGGCCGCAGGCGCGTACGCCCCCTCACCCGGACCGGTCCCCGTGCCGGGTGGGTGTGGCCGCTGCTGGTCGTCGTGGTGACCGCCGCCTACACCACGATCCCGTTCCTGATCACCGGGTGGTTCTACCAACGCGGTGACACCGCGGCGCAGTTCGCGCCCACGTGGTGGCACTTCGGGGAGATGATCCGTGCGGGCCAGTGGCCACTCTGGCTCGACCCGCAGTCGTGGGCAGGCGGCAACTACGTCGCCGAGTCCCTGTTCGGCACCTACAACCCGCTCAACGTGCTGGTCTGGGTCGCTGTCTCGCTCGGCCCGGACCTGGCCGTGACGACCTTCCTGGTCAAGGCGACGGTCATGGTGCTGCTCGCGCTCGGCACCTACCTCCTCGCGCGTGAGTACGACGCCGCCCCCGCCCCGGCGGCCGCTGTCGCGATCGCGCTGCCGTTCTCGGGATTCACGCTGTTCTGGGACGCCGGCTCCTGGCCCTCGGGGCTGATGGCCTTCGCCTACGCCCCGTGGGTGTGGTTCACCTTCCGGCGTGCGCTCCGGGGGGTGGGGAGCCCGCTCTGGGCGTTCCTCGCCGGACTGCTGGCGGTGCTCAACGGCAACCCCTACGGCACCCTCGCGGTGATCACGGTCGGTGCCGCCCTCGTCGTCGAGGGTCTCGTCCTGCGCGCCTGGGGCGGGGTGCTGCGCCTGGCACTGGTCGGGATCGCCGTGGCGGCGTTCCTGCCACTGGTCTACCTCCCCCTGCTGGAGTCCTCCGACCTCGCGGTCCGCTCCGCCGGTGCGCTGTTCGAGAACAGCGGCAAGCTGCGGCCCACGGCCGGGGACCTGCTGGCCGCCAGCTCGCCGCTGCACACGCCGCCCATCCGGGCGATCACCGGCCCGATGATGGTGCCGGCCACCTTCCTGGCCTGGTTCGTGCTGCCACTCCTGCCCTGGCTGCGGTACGACGTGATGCGTCGCCGGGCCCGCGAGTTCGTCGGCCTCGGCGTCATCACCGTCCTCTACCTCGCGCTCACCCTCGGGCCCAGCAAGCTGTGGCTGTTCCGTTGGCCGCTGCGCGTCATCGAGTACTTCTACCTCGGCGTCATGGTCGTCTTCGCCGTCCTGCTCAGCCAGGGCCTCGCCCGCTCGACCATGCGGCCGCGACTGGTCGGCACCGGCCTGATCGTGATGACCCTGGGCTGGCTCACGTGGTCGCAGGACCCCGCGGCACTGCGCCGGGCAGCGATCGGCACGGCCGTCGTGGCCGCACTCACTGTCGTCGCGCTCGCCGCCCACCTGGTGGTGCGCCGGACCGCTCTGGTGTCGCTGGTCGCCATCGGCGGTGTGGGTGTCGTGCTGGCGCTGCAGGTCGGGGTGTTCGGCGAGAACGCCAGCTCCCGCGTGTGGCACGTGCCCAGCGACGTCGCGGCCCTGCAGCAGACCTTCGCCGACCGCGAGGGACGGGTCATGCAGTTCGCCGACCTCAAACCCCTGCAGAACAAGGGTCAGATCGCCAAGCTCGAGCGCCAGTGGGACACCTACCTCCCGGGCAGCATGTACCACCCCGCGGGCGTCGAGGCGGTCAACAACTACACCGGCATGGGGTTCTTGCCCTTCACCCGGACCTTCTGCATGGAGTACGACGGCCTCACCCAGCGCTGCGGCTACCGCAACCTCTGGAAGGTCGGCGGCTCCGGGCAGCCGCCGCTGGCGGACCTGATGAAGCTCGACACCATCGTCGTCCAGCCGGCGCTGGCCGAGGGCGTCACGCCGGGGGAGGGCTGGACCGAGCAGTCGGGCGACGACAAGGCCATCATCCTGCGCCACGACGGCGACCAGCCGTACGCCGGATCGGAGCTGTCGTGGGTCTCCGACGGCATCGAGGTGGCCAGGCCGAGCACTCTCAGCGACACGCACGAGACGCTCGACGTGGTCGCGGCCGACGACGGCGGCCAGATGGTCTTCTCGATGCTGGCCTGGCCCGGGTGGTCGGCCGAGCTCGACGGCACGCCGTTGAGCGTCACCCGCAGTGACGTCGGGCTCCTCACGGTCACGCTGCCGGCGGGGGCGAGCGGCACGGTCGACCTCACCTACAGGCCGCCCGGCTTCGCTGTCGGTCTGCTGGGCGCCGGCATCGGCAGCCTGCTGGGCCTCGGCCTCGCGTTCGTCGGCTGGCGCTCGTGGCGGCGCCGTCGCCCCGACGAGCGGCCGTGGACTGCCGCGGACCGCGGGCCCCTCGAGCCCCGCGAGGATGTGACATCAGTCTCGGACACGACCCCTGCCGCGCCGTAGGAGCGCTCACTAGACTCCCGAGCGTCCCACCGCGACTGCTCAGGAGCCCCCACATGCCTCGCCTCTGCCAGACCGACGGCCTCACCGAGGACCAGACCGAGATCCTCAAGGCCGTCCGGCAGTTCGTGGACGAGAAGATCATCCCGGTCGCCACCGAGCTCGAGCACAAGGACGAGTACCCCACCGAGATCGTGGAGGGACTCAAGGAGCTCGGCATCTTCGGGCTGATGATCCCGGAGGAGTACGACGGCCTCGGGGAGTCGCTGCTGACGTACGCCCTGTGCGTGGAGGAGATCGCCCGCGGCTGGATGAGCGTGTCCGGCGTGATCAACACCCACTTCATCGTGGCCTACCTGCTGATGCACCACGGCACGCCGGAGCAGAAGCAGAAGTACCTGCCGCGGATGGCCACCGGCGAGGTCCGCGGGGCGTTCTCGATGTCCGAGCCGGGCCTCGGCTCCGACGTGGCGGCCATCTCCACGAAGGCCGTCAAGGACGGGGATGGCCCCGATGCGGACTACGTCATCAACGGCCAGAAGATGTGGCTGACCAACGGCGGCAGCTCGACGCTGATCGCGGTGCTCACCAAGACCGACGAAGGCGCCGAGAGCGTCTACAAGAACATGACGACCTTCCTGGTGGAGAAGGAGCCCGGCTTCGGCGAGACCGCTCCCGGGCTGACCATCCCGGGCAAGATCGACAAGATGGGCTACAAGGGCGTCGACACGACCGAGGCGATCTTCGAGAACCACAGGATCGCAGCCGAGCAGGTGCTGGGCGGCGAGCCCGGCCAGGGCTTCTACCAGATGATGGACGGCGTCGAGGTCGGGCGCGTCAACGTCGCCGCTCGCGCCTGCGGCATCGCCAACCGCGCCTTCGAGCTCGGGGTGGCCTATGCCCAGCAGCGGGAGACCTTCGGCAAGCCGATCGCCGAGCACCAGGCGATCCTGTTCCGGATCGCCGAGATGGCGACCAAGGTCGAGACCGCCCACACGATGATGGTGAAGTCGGCCCGCCTCAAGGACTCCGGGCAGCGGGTGGACGTCGAGGCCGGCATGGCCAAGATGCTCGCCAGCGAGTACTGCAACGAGGTCGTCGAGGCGTCGTTCCGGATCCACGGCGGCTACGGCTACTCCAAGGAGTACGAGATCGAGCGCCTCTACCGCGAGGCGGCCTTCATGCTGATCGGCGAGGGCACCTCCGACATCCAGAAGATGATCATCGGCCGGAGCCTGCTGAAGGACTACAAGCTCCGCTGAGCCTAGGATCGTTCGCATGCCCGGTGGTCGCCTCGTCCTGCACGTCGGGGCCATGAAGTCGGGGACGACCTATCTCCAGTCGTTGATGTTCGCCAACCGCGAGCGCCTGGCCGAGCGCGGGATCTTCGTGCCCGGCAAGACCTGGCGCAAGCAGGCCAGGGCCATCCACGGCCTCCTCCACTCGGAGGGCACGGCCTGGCAGGCCATGGCCGAGAGGATCTCCGCCCACGGGGGCACGTCCGTGGTGTCCATGGAGTTCCTGGCCACGGCCGGTCCCGGGCAGGCGGCGGCTCTCCGGGAGAGCGTCGCAGGCGACATCGAGGTGGTCCTGACGGCGCGGGACCTCAACCGCTCGATCCCCGCGATGTGGCAGGAGACGATCCAGAACGGCCACACGTGGACCTGGCAGGACTACCTCGACGGTCTCGCCTCCCACCGGCCGGGTCACCGTCGCGCCGGGCAGAGCCCACCCGAGACGGGGGCGCAGTTCTGGCGACAGCAGAACCTGGTGCGGATGGCCCGGACCTGGGGCGAGGTGGTCGGGAACGACCGCGTGAGCGTGGTGACCGTCCCGCACCCGGGGGCGCCGCGCGAGCTCCTCTGGGAGCGTTTCGCGAGCGTGCTGGGCACCGACCCCGCCGGCATGGAGGCGCCCCGGGCGGTCAACGAGTCGATCGGCCTGGCCTCGGCGATGGTCCTGCGGGAGCTCAACGTGCTGCTCGACGACCTCGGCCTCGACTTCCCTGCCAGCAGCGTGGTCCGCAAGCGCGTGCTGGCCAAGCGGATCCTGGCGGACCGCCGGGGCGACGAGCCTGTCCTGGGGTTGCCGGTCGCCGACTGGGTGGTCGAGCACTCCGCCCGCACGGTGGAGCAGCTGAGCGGTCTGGGCGTACGCCTCGTGGGTGACTGGGCGGACCTGGCGCCGGTGACGGTTCCGGGCGCGCACCCGCGGGACGTCGCCGACCGTGAGATGGCAGACGCCGCGCTGGCCGGGCTGGCCGGACTGGTGGCCGCGGCCGCCCGGGATCCCGACGCCTTCCGGCGCTGAGCCACCCGACGCCGGTCGACGGGGGACCTAGACTCGGGGGCATGGGCGACTTCCGGGCGAAGGACGCTGATCGCGACCGGTGCGTCGAGCTGATCGAGGCGGCGCACGCCGACGGCCAGCTGGGTGCGGAGGACCGCGAGCTGCGGGTCGCGCGTGCGCGGTCGGCGGCGACGCTGGACGAGCTCCATGGGCTCACCCGAGACCTGCGTGTCACCACCGCGCCCGACGTGGCCCGGCCTCCGGCGTACGGCGCAGCGCGCGCGTCCGCCCAGCGCCAGGCACGGTCGAGGCGGTTGCTGGCCGTCGTGGTGATCGCCGTGGTGGGGCTGCTGGGGCTGGGGGTCGCGTCGAGCCTGCTGGCCGGTTTCTCGACCTCGGTCAACGAGTCCTCGCCCGTGGAGGAGGTCGCGTCGGTGCCGGCAGTCCCCTTCGACGGGCCGTTCGAGATGCTGCCAGGCCAGGTGCGGATCTTCCTGCAGCTCTACGAGGCCGAGTTCGGCACGCTCGACTCCTACAGCGTCGTGTTCTACCCCACGCGGGTGATCGTGCAGGTGCCGGTCCGGGGGACGGGATCCCGCTACGAGCGGTGGTCCTACGACGGCACCTGGCAGCGCCACTCCGAGGCGTCCGCGGTGACGGGCCCTGCCGAGATCGTCGACCTCGGTGCCCTCGGGGTCACCCGGCTCATCCGCAACATCGCCACCGCGAAACGGACCCTCCGCGTGCAGGGTGGTCAGCTCAACCGCGTCGCGGTGCACAGGTGGCGCGGCGAGAAGCCGAGCGTCACCATCTACATCGCCAACACCTCCAGTGACCGCGGCTTCCTCAGGACCACGCTCTCCGGCACCAGGATCGTGCGCAGCGTTCCCCACGAGCCGTGACCCGAACCTTGTGACACAGCCCACGTGAGCGGGGCGGCATCGCGCGGTCGGGCTGCGGCACCATAGGCGGCATGAGCGAGCCCAAGACCGACCCCGGCAACTTCTTCGAGGACTTCACCGTCGGGCAGGTCATCGAGCACGCCACGCCGCGCACGGTCACCGAGGGCGACCGGGCCCTCTACGGCGCGATCTACCCCACCCGCTTCGCGGTGCCGTCGTCGGCGGAGTTCGCCGCGGGCGTGGGGTTGTCCCCGCACCCGGTCGAGGAGCTGATCGGCTTCCACGTGGCCTTCGGCAAGACCGTCCCGGACGTGTCGCTCAACGCGGTCGCCAACCTGGGCTACGCCGAGTGCCGCTTCCACGTCCCGGTCGTGCCGGGCGACACGTTGCGGACACGGTCGGAGGTCATCGGCGTCAAGGAGAACTCCTCCGGCAGGACGGGCGTCGTCTGGGTCCGCTCCACCGCCACCAACCAGCGCGACGAGGTCGCGATCGACTGGGCGCGGTGGGTGATGGTGCACAAGCGGTCGGCGGAGTCGACCGCCCCGGCGACCGTCGTACCCTCGCTCGCCGACGCCGTCGCCGTGGAGGACCTCGTGGTGCCTGCCGGCCTCGACTTCAGCGCGTACGACGTCACGGCCGCCGGGTCGCCGCACCGCCTCGGTGACTACGAGGTGGGGGAGCGCATCGACCACGTCGACGGCGTGACCCTCACCGACGCCGAGCACATGATGGCCACCAGGCTGTGGCAGAACACCGCCAAGGTGCACTTCAACACCGAGGCCCGCCCGGACGGCAACCGGCTCGTCTACGGAGGTCACGTGATCTCGCTGGCGCGTGCCCTGTCCTTCAACGGGCTGGCCAATGCGCAGCTCGTCGCGGCCATCAACGCCGGCGCCCACGTCGCGCCCGCCTTCGCCGGCGACACGGTCCACGCCTGGTCCGAGGTGCTCGACACGGCCGAGGTGGATGCCCCCGGCGTCGGCGCGCTGCGGCTGCGGCTGGTGGCCACCCGGGGCCGTGACGAGTCGATGACGCTGCGCGGGGAGGACGGGAAGTACGCCGACGGCGTGCTGCTCGACCTGGACTACTGGGCGTTCGTCCCGCGCTGAGGTCCCCGGCGAGCGGTGCGTGAGGGGGATTCCCGAGCGTCAGAATCCCCCTGGCTCACCGCCCGCGGATGAGTCGGCGTACGACGCGCCCGAGGGCGGTGCGTGAGGAGGGTTCCGCGGCTCGGGAACCCTCCTCACGCACCGCCGGGCCGGTGGGCTCGGCCCGCGCCAGCAGCTCGGCGGCGATGAAGTCCTGCGCGACCGCGAGCACCTCGGCATCGGGTACGGCGTCGGGGTCGACGCCGTCGCCCGGCCCGGGGTCGGGTCGCAGGTCGTCGAGGTCGCCGACGACGTGCCACGGAGCAGCAGCGAGCTCGTCGACCATCCGGTTGCCGCGCTCGACGAGCCACGCCTGCATGTCGGGCGCCAGCGCGATCCGGGCCGGCGGGGCACCGCCGAGCCGGGGCTCCATGAAGCCCTTGAGCCGGCGCGAGAGCGCCACGTCGAGGTGGGCGTTGCGGAAGTGCGCGTTGACGCCGCGCAGGAAGGCGATCTCGGCCGGGGCGAGGGCCTCGTTGACGACCGGCGCGTCGAGCCGCAGGCCGCTGTCGTCGATGCCGAGCAGGTCGCAGGTGCGGTGCCACAGGAGCCCCGGATCGGCGCCCGGCCTGGGCAGCGGCACGACGTGGACCTGATCCGGCGGCAGGTCTGCGCCCCAGCGCTCGAGGATCCGCGGCACGTCCTGGTGGTGCCAGAAGTTGAAGGCCGGGTCGTCCTTGGCGACGCGGGTGAAGAACTTCCGCAGGGTCGTCGGCGACCCGTGCTTGACCCGCTGCTGCCACGCGCTCGGCACCTGGCGCACGAGGTCGCGGGCGGTGACCACGACGTGCACCTCGCCGGCCACGCCACGCAGGCGGTCGAGGGCGGCGGACGCGTTCGCGTGGGAGGCCTCGACGAGCTGTTCCTGGCTGATCAGGGCATCGCCCGTCCACCCCTCGACCTCGTCGACGACCCGGTCCCACGCCCCGAGCTGCTGCTCGGTCATCGTCTGCAGCACGCCGGTGTTGTCGCGCACGACCGCGGAGGCTCGGAACTGCGCGTCCGCGGAGCCGCCCGGCAGCAGGAGCCCCCGCTCCGCAAGCGCGGCGTGGTGGTGCCACCACAGGCTCTGGAGGTAGGTCGTGCCGGACTTGGGGGTGCCGATGTGCACGAACACGCGCCCCGCCATCAGCGGTCCTGCTCGATCATCCGGGCGACCACGGTCGTCGCCGCCGAGAGCAGCTCCGCGTCGGTCGCCTGGTCGGGGGTGCGGCCCGAGCGCGGGTCGGCCGGCATCAGGTCGTCGAGGTCACCCACGACGTCGTACGACCCGGCGCGGAGCGTCGCCACCATCTGCTCGGACCGTTCGCGCACCCAGCCGGCGTGCGTGGCCGGCAGCACGAACGACTCCTGCGGCGCACTGCCCGCGAGCAGGTCGCGGGCGAAGCTGCCCTTGGTGAGCCGCGTCAGCGCGACCGAGCGGCGCTCGCGGGGGACGACCGTGTTGACCCGGCGCAGCAGCTCGGCCTCGACGATGGAGAGCGAGTCGTTGGGCAGGCGCGGGTCGGTGTCGAGGCCGGTCACGTCGACGTCGAACACCGCGGCGGTGCGCAGCCACAGCTCGTCGCGCGGTGCCCCCGAGGGGGGTACGACGACGAGGTGGACGCGCTCGGGCGGCAGGCCGACGGCCCAGCGGTCGAGGATGCCGGGGACGTCCTGGTAGCGCCAGAACTTCTGGTCGTCGCGACCCCGGCGCACGGTGGCGAGGAACTTCCCGTAGGGCTGTCGCGCGCCCTGCTTGACCCGCTGCTGCCAGGCCGAGGGCAGCACCCGACCGAGGTCCCGCACGGTCACGACGAGGTGGACCTCCTCGGCAGCCGACCCGAGGTCGGCCAGCGCTGCTGCAGCGGCGTCGGCCGTGGAGTCGGAGAAGTGCTCGTGGCTGATCAGCACGTCGCCCGCCCACTCGCGGGTCTCGTCGACGAGCCGCCGCCAGACCTCGCGGTCGCCCGGCCCGAGCTCCTCGACGATGACATCCATGCCCTTGACCAGGGCCGCGGCGTGGAAGTGGTCACGCAGCGCGGTGCCGGGCAGCAGCAGTCCACGCTCGCGAAGCGCGTCGCGGTGGCGCCACCACAGGTCCTGGAGGTAGGTGGTGCCCGACTTGGCGGTGCCGCAGTGGAGGAACACGCGCCGGGCCATGGTGGGACCCTATAACTGCCGCTCTGCGACCGATTGCGTGCAGACTCCTCCCTGTGGCCTGGGATCGCGAGTTCTTCTACGACACCTATCCGCGGCTCGAGGAGGCCTTCGTCGCCCGCCTCGACGAGAGCCTGGCGCCGCGGGACCCGTCGGTGCTCCTGCAGGTGGTGCGCGAGCTCGACCTGCCTCCCGACAGCCGTGTCGTCGACGTGGGCTGCGGTGAGGGTTCCCACGCCTTCCGCCTGGCGACGCACTTCGGCTTCCGGGTGCTCGGGATCGACCCGGTGCAGCGCCACCTCGACCTCGCCCGCGAGGCGCGACGCGAGGTCGTCCCCGACATCGCCTCCCGCGTCTCCTTCGAGCGCGGCTCCGCCAGTCACCTCCCCGTGCGTGCCGCCTCGCTCGACCTGGTCTGGTGTCGCGACGCGATGGTCCACGTGGAGCGTCCGGACGAGGCGTTCCGCGAGTTCGCACGTGCGCTCCGCCCCGGCGGCTACGTCCTCAACCACCAGGTGGTCGCCACCGACCGGCTCCCTGTCGACGAGGCGGACTGGCTCTTCGACGTGATGGGTGTCGTGCCGGGCTCCGCCGATCCGGCAGTGCTCGACCGGGCCATCGCCGCGTCCGGCCTGGAGGTGGTCGACACCATCGACCTGGCCGGCGAGTGGGGAGAGGCGTCGTACGAGCAGGACGGTCGAGCCGCACGGGCGCTGGTGCACCTGGCGCGCCTGCTGCGCCAGCCGGAGCGCTACCGCGCCGAGTTCGGTGATGCGGCGTACGACGTGATGCTGGGCGACTGCCGCTGGCACGTCTACCAGATGTCGGGCAAGCTCGCCGGCCGGATCGACGTGCTCCAGCGGCCGCGCAGTCGTTAATTGCTCGACCTCGCTTGACGGGTTTGGCAGGGTGGCCGTGTCGAGAAGCATCCAGACACCACGAGCGTCACGCGAACCGAGGAGTGCCCCATGGCTGACCAGGACCCCAACGCAGACCTCAAGGCGAAGATGCGTGAGGCCCTCGACCGCAAGAAGGGCCACGACCACCCCGACGACACCGCCGACGCGCGCGAGAAGGCCCACGGCTCGGAGGTCAACGACAAGAACGTCGCCAAGCCGATGCACCGACGCAAGGCCGGTGGCGGCGGGGCCTGAGCCTCGCCCTCGCATCGAGACGCGGGCCGCGGGCCGGTCGGTCGTGGCGCTCCCCGTGACAGACTCGAGGCATGGCTGAAGCCGTGGGTCCCGAGCTGTGGGTGGTGCGCCACGGGGAGACCGAGTGGAGCCGCGACGGCAAGCACACGTCCACGACCGACCTGCCCCTCACCGACATCGGTGAGCAGGCGGCGACCGCGTTGGCGCCGCGGCTGGCCGAGGTGGAGTTCGACCTCGTCCTGACGAGCCCGCGCCGGCGCGCACGTCGTACGGCCGAGCTGGCGGGCTTCGCCGACGCGCAGGTCGACGACGACCTCGTGGAGTGGGGCTACGGCGACTACGAGGGCATCACGACCGCGGAGATCCGCGAATCGGTGCCGAGCTGGACGATCTGGACCCACCCGACCCCCGGCGGCGAGAGCGCCGACGAGGTCGCAGCGCGACTCGACCGTGTGGTCGAGCGGGCGCGCAAGCACCGCCGGACCCTCGTGTTCGCTCACGGTCACTCGCTGCGGGTGCTCACCGCTCGCTGGATCCAGCAGCCGGCGGAGGAGGGCAGGTTCTTCCGCCTCGACACCTCGACCGTCTCGGTGCTCGGCTTCGAGCGGGAGACCCCGGTGCTGCTGAACTGGAACAGCTGACGTGCGGATCGACCTCCACACGCACTCCGCCGCCAGCGACGGCACCGACACACCCGGGGACCTGGTCCGCGCCGCGAAGGCCGCCGGTCTCGACGTCGTCGGACTGACCGACCACGACGCCATGTCCGGCTGGGACGAGGCCGCCCGGGCCGCCGACGAGGTCGGCATCACGCTGGTCCCGGGACTGGAGATCAGTACGTCGTTCCGCCACCGCGGCGTGCACCTGCTGGCCTACCTTCCAGATCCCACCCACCCGCCGCTGGTCACGGCGCTGGACCGGATCCTGACCGGACGCACCGAGCGGACGCCCGCCATCGTGGACGCCCTGCGCGAGCACGGCATCGACATCACCGAGGACGACGTACGTCGTGAGGCAGGCGGCTCGGTGGCCGCTGGCCGGCCGCACGTGGCCGACGCCCTCGTCCGGCTCGGCGTCTCCTCCGACCGCACCCAGGCGTTCGCCGACCTCCTCGACCCGGGGCGTCCCGGCTACGCCAATCGCTACGCCGCGCCGCTGGAGGACATGGTCCCGCTGGTCATCGATGCGGGCGGGGTCGCCGTGATCGCGCACCCGTGGGGTCGCCGCGGGGGGACCGTGCTGGACGAGTCCGCCCTCGAGCACCTGCGTGACCTCGGGTTGGCGGGGATCGAGGTGGACCACCAGGACCACACCCCCGAGATGCGGACCCGGTTGCGCGGCATCGCTGCCGACCTCGACCTCGTCGTGACGGGCAGCAGCGACCACCACGGTCTCGGCAAGGTCGACCACGACCTCGGGGTCAACACGACCGACCCCGAGCAGTACGAGCGGTTGCTCTCGCTGGCGTCGCGGCGGGACTAGGTGGGGTCCGCCAACTCGCGAGTTGGTCGACCAACCGGTGAGTTGGCGGGTTGGGTGGGGTGCAGCGGTCGCCCCAGCCCCCCAAGTCGCCAACTGGTGAGTTGGCGTCGCGGCGGGACTGAGGGCGGCCGCGTGAGCTTGATGCGTGGCTCGCGACGCTCGAGCCCGCCTAGCTTGACGTCTGCTCGTGACATCCACGAGCAGACTTCGAGCTGGAGCCCCTGGCTGCCCGCAGACCAGCGACTGCGGGGTCGCTGCTACCAGCGCACCATCCGCCGCTCGAGGCCGACGTCCTCCTGCTCGGTCGCACCGTCGAAGCCGAAGCCCTGCCGCTCGTAGAAGCCGATGGCGCGGGCGTTGCCGTCGAGCACCCAGAGGTAGGCGGGCGATGAGCCGATCGCGGCGTCGAGCAGGGCGTGCCCCACCCCGTCGCCGTACACCTCGGCGCGGACGTAGAGCGCCATCAGCTCGAGCGGCGGCAGGCCGTCGTCGGGGGAGTCGCGACCGGGCCCGGTGCTGGAGAAGCCCATCAAGCGGCCCTCGGGAGACCATGCCAGCAGGTTGGCGCTGGAGCCTGCTGCGAGGATCTCGCGCCACCGGTCCACCCGCTGGTCGCGGTCGGCCCGCCGCTCGAGGAAGACCGCCGCGGGCATGAGGTCGGCGTAGGCCTCCTCCCAGACGTCGAGGTGCAGGTCGGTCAACGCCTCTGCATCGTCCACGGTGGGTCGCAGGATCCGCATCCTCAGCGTCGCCCGATCGTCTGCGTGAGGCGCAGGGCGCGGTTGGGGATGGCCTTGGTGAGCGCGATGATGGTCTTGTACTGCGCGCCGGGGATCGAGTAGGCGCGGCCCTTCTCGAAGTCCCGCAGTGACGTGCGAACCAGGAAGTCCACGTCGAGCCACATGAAGCCGTCGCCGCGGGTGACCTGCATCCGCTCGTGGAACTCGGTCTTGGTGAAGCCCGGGCACAGCGCCATGACCTGCACGCCTCGGGACTTGTACTCCAGGTGGGCCCACTCGCTGAAGCTGTTGACCCACGCCTTGGCGGCCGAGTAGCTGCCACGCGGCAGGAAGGCGGCCACGCTGGACACGTTGATGATGCCGCCGTGGCCACGCTCGGACATCGCACCCAGAGCCGCGTGGCTCAGTCGCAGCACGGCGGTGACCAGCACCTCGAGCATCGCGGTCTCGTCATCGGCGGAGTTGTCGAGGAAACGCTGCTTGAGCCCGAAGCCGGCGTTGTTGACCAGCAGGTCGATGGGCCGCTCGCGGTCCGCGACGCGGGCCTCGACGCGGGCCAGGTCGTCGCGGTCGACGAGGTCGGCCACCAGCACCTCGACCTCGACCTGGTGGGCGCGGCGCAGCTCCTCGGCCACCTGCTCGAGCCGCGCGGCGTCACGCGCGACCAGGACGAGGTCGTCGCCGCGGGCGGCGAGCTGCTGGGCGTACTCGTGGCCGATCCCGGCGGTCGCGCCGGTGATGAGTGAGGTCGTCTTCGAGGGAGGCATGGCGCCAGCATTTCAGGACCGGTCAACCGTCCGCGACCCCGTCCGGCACAATTGCGCGCAATGAGCACCAAGACCCCGGGCTCCGCCCCCGTCACACTGGCCATCGCCAACCAGAAGGGCGGCGTCGCCAAGACGACGTCCGTCGCCTCGATCGGCGCCGCGCTCGCGGAGCTGGGTCACCGTGTCCTGCTGGTCGACCTCGACCCCCAGGCGTGCCTGACCTTCTCCCTCGGCATCGACCCCGAGGACCTCGAGACGTCCGTGCACCACGTCCTGACCCAGGGCGTGGACGCGCTGGAGATCATCATCGAGACCGAGGACGGCGTCGACGTCCTGCCGGCCACGATCGAGCTGGCCCGCGCAGAGGCCGACCTGCTGACCCGCACGGGGCGCGAGCACGTCATCAAGGGCGCGCTCGAGCAGCTCGCCGACGACCTCGGAGACGAGGCGTACGACTGGGTGCTGCTCGACTGCCCGCCCTCCCTCGGCGTGCTCACGGTCGCGGCCCTCACGGCCGCGGACGGCGTCCTGATACCGCTGCAGTGCGAGACGCTCTCGCACCGCGGTGTCGGGCAGCTGCTCGACACCGTCCACGACGTACGCCGCTTCACCAACCGTGGACTGGAGGTCTGGGGCGTCCTGCCGACGCTCTACGACGGCCGCACCAACCACGCCCGCACCGTGCTGGAGACGATCAGCGAGACCTATGACCTCGAGGTCGTGGAGCCGCCGATCCCCAAGACGATCAAGTTCGCCGAGGCCCCTGCCGCCGGCCGGTCGATCCTGTCGACCAGCCGCAGCAGCAAGGGAGCGCACGCCTACCGCGAGGTCGCCCAGAACCTGGTCGCTCGCGCGGCCAGGCCCAAGGCAAGACGGGCAGCGAAGAAGGCTGTGAAGAAGACGGCCAGGAAGGCCGCCGCCACGAGCTGAGGGTCAGCCCTGGCTCGGGGAGTCCTTCACCGGGGCGCCACCGCGGGTGCGGCTACGGCTGCGGTTGCGACGACGCGGGGCGTCGCCGGAGGTCTTCTCGCGCGAACCGCCGTCACGCGAACCGCCGTCACGCGAACCGCCGTCGCGCGAACCGCGCTCGCGAGGAGCCCGCTCCTTCTTCGGCATCGGGGCGGGGTCGACGATCCGGCCCTTGGTGCCGGCCGGGATGCCCTGGTCGTGGAAGAGGTGCTCGGAGGTCGAGTAGGTCTCCTGCGGGTCGGGGAAGGGCAGCTCGAGGGTCTTGTTGATCATCTTCCAGCGGTGGAGGTCCGCCCAGTCGACGAAGGTGATCGCGATGCCCGAGGCACCCGCGCGGCCGGTGCGGCCGATGCGGTGGACGTAGGTCTTGTCGTCCTCGGGGCAGGTGTAGTTGATGACGTGGGAGACGCCGCGCACGTCGATGCCGCGGGCCGCGACGTCGGTCGCGACGAGCACCCGGATCTTGTCCTCGCGGAACTTGGCGAGCGCCTTCTCGCGCGCGACCTGGGCCATGTCGCCGTGCAGGGGCGAGGAGCTGAAGCCGCGCTCGGCGAGGTCGTCGGCCACCCGCTGCGCCTGACGCTTGGTGCGGGTGAAGACGATGATCTTCTCGGCGTCCTCGGCCTGCAGGACGCGCCCGATGATCTCGGGCTTGTCGAGGTCGTGGGCCAGGTAGATGAACTGCGCGGTCGCCGGGACCATCGTGGTGTCGTAGGACGACTCGGCCCGGATGTTCATCGGGTGCCGCATGTGGATGCGGGCGAGCGAGACGATGGCGGCCGGCATGGTGGCCGAGAACAGCATCGTCTGGCGGGTCTCGGGGGTCTTCGAGATCAGCGTGACGACGTCGGGCAGGAAGCCGAGGTCGAGCATCTCGTCGGCCTCGTCGAGCACGAGCGCGTGGACGTGCGAGAGGTCGAGCGCCCGGCGGTTGGCCAGGTCGATGAGGCGGCCGGGGGTGCCGACCACGATGTCGACACCCGTCTCGAGGGCCTCGAGCTGGGCGTCGTAGCCGACCCCGCCGTAGACGGTGAGGACCCGCAGGCCCATGTCCTTGCTGGCGAGGTGGAGGTCGTTGGAGACCTGGAGCGCGAGCTCACGGGTCGGAGCGACGATCAGCGCCTGCGGCTTGCCCTGGGGCAGGTTGGCGTAGGCGGGATCGCTCGGCGCGATGCTGCGCTGCATCACCGGGATGCCGAAGGCGAGGGTCTTGCCGGTGCCGGTGCGGGCCTGGCCGATCAGGTCGGTGCCGAGGAGTGCGACCGAGAGGGTCATCTCCTGGATGGCGAAGGGAGTGGTGATGCCGGCGCGCTCGAGCGCGTCGCAGATCTGGGCGTGCACGCCCAAGTCACGGAAGGTGGTCACGAAGTGTGTGTCGCTTTCGAAAGGAGATGGATGTCCCACGTATGCGGTCAGCCACTCGTTCGGCCACACTGGATGGCCTTGCCAACCGCGCACATACAGGCGGCCACCGACGCAGTTCGTCGACGGCTCGGTCCCTGCCATGCTATCGCTACGCTGCGAGCATGACTGAATCGCCCGACGAGGACTACCGCCGCGCCGCCGTCGACCTGCTCGGAGCGATCGCCTACGGAGAGCTCTCGGCCTTCGAGCGACTGGTCGAGGACGCCAAGCTGGCGCCGGGGATCGACGACAAGATCGCCATCGGCGCCATGGCCACCGCGGAGTTCGCCCACCTCCAGAAGCTCGTCGGGCGGCTGGCGGAGCTGGGCGCCGACCCGGCCGAGGCGATGCAGGCCTTTCGGACGAGCTTCGACGAGTTCCACGCCCACACAGCGCCGTCGGACTTCTACGAGGGGCTGATCAAGGCCTACGTCGGCGACGGCCTCGCGGCGGACTTCTACCGGGAGATCGCCGCCTACCTCGACCCCGAGACCCGCGAGGTGATCATCAGCTCGCTGGAGGACGCCGGCCAGACCGCCTTCATCGTCGAGCGGGTCCGGGCAGGGATCGCGGAGGACCACCGGCTCGGGGGCCGGCTGGCGCTGTGGGGCCGTCGGCTGATGGGCGAGGCGCTCACGCAGGCCCAGCGCGTCGCCGGCGACCGCGAGTCGTTGACGGCCCTGCTGGCCGGGGGAGTGGACCGTCCCGGGCTCGACCTGGCTGCGCTCGGTCGCATGTTCGCCCGGCTCACCGAGCTGCATGCGGCGAGGATGGCCGAGCTGGGGCTCGACGCCTGAACCGACCCCCTACGTCGACGAGGCCCCGCATCCGATGGATGCGGGGCCTCGCTCGTGTCGTGCGCTGCTGATCAGACCTTGGTGTGGTTGCGCCCGGTCACAGTGGAGGCGATCACGACGAGCACGGCAGCGACCACGACCTGCCAGACGTGGCGCCACCAGTCGATGCCGCCGGTGCTCGGGTCGAAGAACAGTGTGTAGAGCCACGTCCCGAGCAGGATGCCCCCGATGCCGCAGATGATCGTGAGCCAGATGGGGATGTTGTCCTTGTCGCCGGGAGCGACCAGCTTGCCCAGGAGGCCGATGATGGTGCCGCCGATGAGAGCCCACAGGATTGTGCTCAGCATGAGGTTCCTTCCTGTCGTCCACGACGTGTCGACGCGTGGTTGTCGAGCCCGGGATCGGGCTCACCGACATCATGGCCGGTCGTTGCCACGGCGACCAATACGCAACGCCCACAGGGGTGGGGCGTGTCGGGGCCTGCCGGCCACCCCTCGATGCGTCAGCGGAAGCCGACGGTGCTCGACGTCGGCGAGCCGAGCTCGAGGTAGGCGACCTTGTCGGCAGGTACGACGACGGTGCGACCCTTGACGTCCGTCAGCCGCAGCACGCCGCTGCCGGCCAGTGCCTCGGCGAGCCGGGACTCGATGTCCTCGGGCGTGACGTCGGTGTCGAGCACCAGTTCGCGCTGGGCGTGCTGCACGCCGATCTTGACCTCCACGTGATGCTCCTTGCTGGGTTCTGTGTCAGGGGGATCACCCGGGGCCGGTGGGCTCGGGTGGATGACTCAAGTGTGTCGGGTCAGTGGTCGTCGGCCCGGGGGTAGCCGCGGATCCCGCGCCACGCCAGACCGGCGATCAGGGCGGCTGCGTCGTCCTGCGGGATCCCGCCACCACCTGCGAGCCAGAACCGCGCGGAGACCTGCGCCATTCCCACGAGCGAGACCGCCAGCAGCTCGGACGCCTCGTCGGGCAGCCCGGTGTCGGTGCGGATCACGTCGGCGATCATCGAGGCGCACTCGACGGTGACCCGGTCCACCCGCTCGCGTACGTCGGGCTCGCTGGTGAGGTCGGACTCGAAGACCAGCCGGAACGCACCCTCCTCGGAGGCGACGTAGCTGTAGAACACCTTCATCGTCGCCGCGACCCGGTCCCGGTTGTCCGAGGTCGAGGCCAGTGCCGCGCGGCAGTTGTCGATGATCGTGTCGCAGGAGGTGTCGAGCAGCGCGAGGTAGAGGTCGAGCTTGCCGGGGAAGTGCTGGTAGAGCACGGGCTTGGACACCCCGGCGCGCTCGGCGATGTCGTCCATCGCGGCGGCGTGGTAGCCCTGGGCGACGAAGACCTCGAGGGCCGACTCGAGCAGCTGGACGCGTCGCTCGCGTCGCGGCATCCGTCCACCGCGGGGTCGCGGGGAGTCGGTGTCGGGGTGGCCTGCGGTCACGTCGTCGCTCCTGAGTACTCCTGGGTAGTGAGGGCCGAGCCTATCCGCCACCGGTCACGCGGAGAGGGACCCCGGTCGTCCGGGGCCCCTCCCTGCGTGTCGATGCGGGCTCGTCGGTTCAGGTCACGGCGTGGCCTGTGCGGCGGGGTTGACCACGTCGACGGTCAGGAAGCCACCGTTGTCGGCCCTGACGGTCGCCGTGACGCCCACCCCCGCCACCTTGACCGAGTTCTGCGGAGCCGCAGCGTCGTAGTAGGCGAGGGGATCGGTGTCGTCGAAGGTGGCCTTCTGCGGCACGCCTCCGGCGCAGGCAGCGAGCGTCTGCACGGTCGGGGCCTTCCGGGTGCCACCGGCGACCTCCTTGTGGAGGCAGACGTTGTCGACCGTGTCGACCCCGAACGTCGCGTCGAAGGGCTCACGACGGTTGCTCGGGCTGGTGCCGTCGAGGTAGGTCAGCGAGTCCGGGAACGAGTCCACGACCATGGCGGCGCCGGCGCCCGCGTGTACGGCGACGTTGTTGTCGCCGTAGGCGTCGTCGACGTACCAGACCAGCATGCCGTCCTGGAAGGGGAAGAACTCGACCCAGTCGGGCTTCGTGATCCCCTTCGAGAACTGGTAGGGGCCGTCGGCCAGGGTCGCGTCGTAGCCGACGTACTGGCGGTTCTCCATCAGGTAGTACCGCGTGGCGTTGGTCGTCTCGGAGCCCGTCGAGATCTTCCAGCCATCGGCCGTCCAGCCGTTGTCACCGGACTCGGCGCCGTCGGTGAAGGTGCCGGCACTGCTCTTGATCGCGATGTCGTCCAGGAACGCGCCGGCCTCGTTGACGCCGCCGTCGGTCGTGTAGAGGAAGCGGAACAGCGACGGCTGGCCGCCGGCCCTGTACCTGTAGCGGAGGCCCTTCCAGCGGCCACGGGACGAGCCGTCGACCGGGTTGCCGACGGTGGTCCAGGTCTGGCCGTCGTCGGTGGAGTACTGGGCGTAGAGGTAGTCGTAGCCCGCCTCGATCTCGTACCACGCCTTGGCCGTGACGGTGACCGACGAGGACGCCGGGACCGCGCGGGTCAGCGAGTGGGAGAGATAGTCACCACGGCCGGTCCACCAGGCGTGCGCCCCGCTCGGTGGCGTGACGTAGTCGGTGGTGGTCGAGGAGTTGGGCAGGTTGACCTTGATCGCCTGGTCGGCGCCGTCGTAGGTGTGCTGCGACGGGCCCAGGTTGAAGGTGCCGCTCTGGCCGGCGTCGACCTCGGAGTAGTCGAGCCAGCCGAGGAACAGCTTCTCCTCGGGGCCCATCAGGCCCGGCACGGTGCCGATGCCCTCGCCGCCCGCGGGCGCGTTCGCGCCGTGGCTGAGCCACGACCCCGAGGACATCAGGGTCCAGAAGGCCGTGCCGTTCTCGCCGCCGGCTGTGTCGTAGTAGTCGGGGAGGCCGAGGTCGTGAGCGAACTCGTGGGCGAAGACACCGAGGCCGCCGTTCTCGGGCTCCACGGTGTAGTCGCCGATGAAGTAGCTCGAGCCGCCGATCCTCGCGCCGCCACCGAGGTTGGTCTCGTCGCCGACCGTCGGGCCCGTGGTGCCGAAGCCGGTGCCGACGTACCAGCGGTGCGACCAGATGGCGTCCTCGCCGCCACCGGACTCCTCGCCCTCACCGGCGTGGACGGCCTGGAAGTGGTCGATGTAGCCGTCGGGTTCGTTGAAGTCGCCGTCGCCGTCGAAGTCGTAGCGGTCCCACTGGTCGAACTGGGCGAGGTAGGCGTCGATCTGGGCGGGGGTGCTGCCGGCGAGCTGTGACTGGTACCAGGCGTCGGCGGAGTCGTCGACGTACGCCCACGTGCCGCCGTTGTCCTCGACGGAGTTGTCGCCGTACGTCGAGGCGTTGCCCGGCACCTTCACCCAGTCGGTGACGGTGCTGGTGACGGAGTAGCGGCCCGAGGAGAGCTCCTCGTAGTAGTTCTTGAACGACTCACCGTCGCCGTTGAACATCTCTTCGTAGTGCGCCGGGTCGAAGTCGCCGACCCAGTAGGTGGAGTTGTCCTCCGCGCGGTCGGGTTCGGGGATCTGGTTGTGCTCGGGGCCGGGGGTGGTGCCGAGCCTGCCGGATCCCGTGGTGCCGAACTCGGACAGGATCGTGAAGATCTCGTCCTCCTTCTCGATCGGGAACTCGACGAACGAGCCGTCGGCCAGCGCGACGGTCGAGCCGCCACCTGCTTGGGGCTCGAGCCGGGCGTCACCGCTGTCGAGCATCGCCAGCGCCTTCTTCTTCAGGCGCTGCTGCTTCTCGGTCTGGGGGCCGGGGCGGTTGTCCGGCTTGGAGCGGGCCGTCCTCGTGGCCTGGGGCGAGTCGTTCGACTGAACTGCCTGGGCGGGAAGCGCGGACAAGCCGAGTGCCAGCGCTGCGGTCCCGGCCAGCAGGCCGGTCAGGGGAGCCTTCACGTGGGAGATCCTTCATCCTGGGGAGTGGACAGCGGTCGTCCCACGACCGGGTCACACGCCCGGGATCGGTTAGGCCACTGCCGGGCACTACACCCCAGGAATCGCGCGGGCACAACACCCTGCCGCCAGGTTTCGGGCGTGACCGCCGGATTCGACCCGAAATCCGGACGGGGTCCGCATGGCAAGACGTGTGGCCCCCGCTCCGGAGCCGCCGGGAACATGGAGGAGGTCCCACCGGTTGTGCCGAGACCTGGCCGCCCCATGAAGGAGTCACCGTGTCGTTCCCCGCGCTCGTCGAGCCGGCCGCAGAGCTCACCACCGACGAGGTGCGTCGCTACAGCCGCCACCTGATCATCCCGGACGTCGGCATGACGGGTCAGAAGCGGCTGAAGAACGCCAAGGTCCTCGTCATCGGCGCCGGCGGCCTGGGCTCGCCCGCGCTGCTCTACCTCGCCGCCGCCGGCGTCGGCACGCTGGGCATCGCTGAGTTCGACACGGTCGACGAGTCCAACCTCCAGCGCCAGGTCATCCACGGCGTCAGCGACATCGACAAGCCCAAGGGCCTCTCGGCCAAGGAGTCGATCGCCGAGATCAACCCCTACGTCCACGTCGTCCTGCACGAGGAGCGCCTCGACAACGACAACGTGATGAGCGTCTTCGAGGGCTACGACCTGATCGTCGACGGCACCGACAACTTCGCGACGCGCTACATGGTCAACGACGCGGCCTACTTCTTGAAGATCCCCTACGTGTGGGGCTCGATCTACCGCTTCGACGGCCAGGCCAGCGTCTTCGCGCCGTCGCTCGGCGACGACCTGCCGTGCTACCGCTGCCTCTACCCCGAGCCGCCGCCGCCGGGCATGGTCCCGAGCTGCGCGGAGGGCGGCGTGCTCGGCGTGCTCTGCGCGAGCATCGGCTCGATCCAGGTCAACGAGGCCATCAAGCTGCTCGCCGGGATCGGCGAGCCGATCGCCGGCAAGCTGATGATCTACGACGCACTGGAGATGGAGTACCGCAAGCTCAAGGTCCGCAAGGACCCCGGCTGCGCCCTCTGCGGCGAGAACGCCACCGTCACCGGACTCATCGACTACGACGCCTTCTGCGGCGCCGTCTCCGACGAGGCGGCTGACGCCGCGGCCGGCTCGACGATCTCGGTCGTCCAGCTCGACCAGATGCTCAAGGAGCGCGAGGCCGGCGAGCGCGACTTCGTCCTCGTCGACGTCCGCGAGCCCAATGAGGCCGAGATCAACCACATCCCGGGTGCGGTGCTGATCCCCAAGGGTGAGTTCCTCAACGGCAACGCCCTCTCCCAGCTGCCCAGCGACAAGCAGGTGGTCATGCACTGCAAGTCGGGTGTCCGCTCGGCCGAGACGCTCGCCATCGTCAAGGGTGCGGGCTTTGCCGACGCGGTGCACGTGGGCGGCGGCGTGGTCGCCTGGGTCAACCAGATCGACCCGAGCCAGCCGACGTACTGAGGCATAACCCCTCCCGACGCCGGTCGTTGGGAGGGGTATGAGAATTCAGACTCGGCTCCTGACCCTCGCTGCAGCCGCAGGCCTCGTGGCCGCTGCTGCCACCAGTGCACCCGCGACCGCTGCGGCCAAGAAGCCGGTGCGTGCCGCCTGGGCACCCGCCGGCACCGCCACGATCCACCCCGGAGTGCAGATGTTCACCGACGGTGCACAGTGCACCGCCAACTTCGTCTACAGCGACGGCGCCGGCTCGACGTACGTCGGCTACGCGGCGCACTGTGCCGGGCTCGGCGAGGCCACCGACACCAACGGCTGCACCGCCGGCTCGCTCCCGCTGGGCACGAAGGTCGACTTCGTCGAGGGCGGCTCGCTGGCCACCGGAGGCACCCGGGTCGGCGGCGGCACGCTCGCCTACTCGTCGTGGCGGACCATGGCGCAGCGCGGTGAGACCGACCCCAACGCCTGTGCCTACAACGATCTCGCCCTGGTCAAGGTCGACGCAGCGGACGTCGCCAAGGTCAACCCGTCCGTCCCGTTCTGGGGCGGCCCGGTCGGCATCAACACGGCAGGCACCGCGGCCGGCGACACGGTCCACAGCTTCGGCAACTCCATCCTCCGCGGCGGCATCGAGCAGCTCTCGCCCAAGCAGGGCACCAGCCTCGGCACCGACGCCAGCGGCTGGACCCACCCGGTCTACACCGTGACGCCCGGCGTGCCCGGTGACTCCGGCAGCGCCTTCCTCGATGCGGAGGGCAACGCACTCGGCACGCTGTCCACCCTGGCCCTGGCGCCCCTCGCCGGGTCGAACGGGGTCGGCGACCTCGCCCACGAGCTCTCCTACGCCCAGGCCAACGGAGGCATCGCAGGCTTGCGCCTGGTGCCCGGAACGGAGCCGTTCAGCCCCATCCTCTGACTCCCCACTGAAGCGCCTGCCCCCACCAGGCGTCCCCCTCGCATGGCACGACCCGGTCACCTAGGGTCGTGCCATGCGTGCGTTCGGGGGGATGTCACCAGGGCTGCGCGCCGTCGTGGCGGTGGCCGCGACGAGCGTGTTCATGGTGCTGGTCGCCTGGGCGACCCTGATCGGGCCCGACCAGGTGTTCACCGGACCAGGCAGGGTCGAGCACACGGCCACCGAGGCCGCGCAGACGTGCGTCCCTCTCGAGGTGGTCACGACCGACCCCGATGGGACGACCACGACCGAGAAGCCCGACAACCCGCAGAACCTGCCTGTCTGCGGCGAGCCGGACGACTCCGCGCAGCAAGCCCGTGACCTGGTCGAGCAGTCCGACCCCCCACTGTGGGTCAAGATCCTGGTGTGGACCTTCGAGGCGCTGGTCCTGGCCGGGATGCTCGCCCTCGCGGTGTTCCTCCTCGCCCAGGCGCGCGAGGTGTGGCGGCGCCGGTTGCGCAGCGCCGGGGTGCGTCAGTCGCCCGACTTCGCCACGCTCGACGAACCGGCCCGGCTGGCGGCGGCGATCACCGAGGACGCCGCCGAGCAGGACCACCTGCTGATGGACGGTGAGCCACGCAACGCGATCGTGGCGGCCTGGTTGCGTTTCGAGGTGCAGGGGGCGAGCGCCGGCCTGCCGCGTCTGTCGTGGGAGACCTCCTCGGAGTACGCGCTCCGGATCCTCGACGCGGTGGCTGCGGACGCGGGAGCGGTGAACCGTCTCGCCGGCATCTACCGCGAGGCCAGGTTCTCCCAGCACCCGATCACCGAGGACCACCGGGCAGCGGCCATCGAAGCCCTGGCCGCGATCCGGCGCAGTCTCGGGGTGCGGGCGTGAGGCGGCCGACGCTCGCCCGGCAGTGGCGGGTACGTCTCCTCGGGGGAGCGTTGGTGGGGGTCGTCGGCTACGTCGCCGCCGTGCTCCTCGACTTCGACCCCCAGCCCGCGGCGTACGGCGTGATGGTCGTGATCGTGCTGTCCACGGCGTGGCTGGTGCTGGACACGATCGATGCGCCCGCGGCGCGGTGGCTGCCCAGCCTGCCCTCGACGGTCGACCGCGTCGACGAGGCCACCTCCGACCTGCGCCTGCTGTCCAGCCACGCGCAGGCGAGCGCCCCCTCCCCGGCCGTGCGGCAGCGCCTAGCCTCGCTGGCGCGGGCCCGCGACCCCGGTCTGGCCGACACCCTGCTCGACGAGCTCGACCCCGTACGACGCCTGTCGCCGGCCGAGATCGACCGCATCCTGACCCGAATCGAGGAAGCCCGTGACCGACGCTGAAGCCCTACCCGATGCCATCCCGGACGCCACTCCCGATGCGATGAGCGTCGCCACGTTCGCCGAGGGCGTCCTGGACGAGGTGGGGCGTGCCGTCGTCGGCAAGCGCGAGGCACTGTCGCTCGTGCTGGCCGGCATCCTCGCCAAGGGCCACATCCTGCTCGAGGACTTCCCCGGGCTCGGGAAGACGCTCGCCGCGCGGTCGTTCGCCGGCGCCCTCGGCCTGGACTTCGCCCGCGCGCAGTTCACCCCGGACCTGCTGCCCGCGGACCTGACCGGGTCCTACGTCTACGACCAGCGTCGCGCGGAGTTCGACTTCCGACCCGGACCGATCTTCGCCGGCCTGCTGCTCGCCGACGAGATCAACCGCACCCCGCCCAAGACCCAGGCAGCCCTGCTCGAGGCGATGCAGGAGGGGCAGGTGACGGTCGAGGGCCAGACCCACCGGTTGCCCAGCCCGTTCCATGTCCTCGCGACGGCCAACCCGGTCGAGTACGAAGGCACCTACCCGCTCCCCGAGGCGCAGCTCGACCGCTTCCTGCTCCGCGTGGCCTTCGGCTATCCGAGCCCGAGCGAGGAGCACGACGTGCTGCGCCGCCGCCTGGACCGTCACCGCGAGGAGGTCGACATCCAGCAGGTGAGCGACGCGGGGGGTCTCGCCCGCGTGCAGGCCGCCGTCGAACGGGTGGCGGTCGACGAATCGGTGGTCCGCTACTGCGTGGACCTCGTCGCCGGGACCCGGACCCACCCCGACGTCCTCACCGGTGCCTCGCCGCGCGGCAGCCTCGGCCTGGTGCTGACGGCGCGCGCGTGGGCCGCGATCCGGGGTCGCGACTTCGTGGTGCCCGAGGACGTCAAGGTGGTGGCGCGCGCCGTGCTGGCCCACCGGATCACCGTCAAGCCCGACCTCTGGATGACGCAGGCGTCCGGGGCGCGGGTCGTCGACTCGGTGCTCACCTCGGTCGCGACGCCCCGCTCGCTGGAGTCGCAGAGGTGACCTCCTGGCGGCCGACACCGTCGCTCGTCCGGGCCTGCCTGCTCGCGCTCGGCGGACTCGCCGGCGGTG
Organism: uncultured Actinomycetota bacterium; assembly: GCA_963843815.1. Taxonomy (GTDB): domain Bacteria; phylum Actinomycetota; class Actinomycetes; order Propionibacteriales; family Nocardioidaceae; genus Nocardioides. The sequence goes on from CAWJLX010000010.1 coordinate 1,177,550, forward strand.
TGGTGCTCGGCCTGGAGGTGCTGGTGGTGCTGGCCGCGCCGTTCGTCGTCCTGGCCGTCATGGGACTCACCGGTCGCCCGCGTCACACGCCACGGGTGCACACCCGGATCGACCACCACCGGCTGCACGAGGGGCAGGGCACGACGTCCCGGTTGGTGGTCGACGACCTCGCGCGCGTCGAGCACGCCACCCGAGTCGCCGCGCCGGCGGCCCACGTCGCCACCCGACCGACGTACGGCGCGTCCGGCTCGCTGGTGGCCGATGGCCTGCCGACGGTCGAGTTCAGCCCGCGTCGCTGGGGCCGTCGAGCCATCGGCGCCGAGCGGGTGGCGCTGACCAGCGCGTGGGCCGGCTGGCGCTGGGGACCGGTCGACATGCCCGAGCACGGGCTGAGCGTGCTGCCGCAGACCGCGCCGTACGACAGCCGGGCCGAGGTGCCGCAACCCGACGGCCTGGTCGGTCGGCACCGGTCGCGACGCCTGGGCAGCGGAACGGAGTTCGAGGGGATCCGGCGCTTCGCGACCGGCGACCGCCTCAAGCGGATCACCTGGCCGGTGTCGCTGCGGACCGGCGAGCTGCACGTGATCACCACGCGCGCCGAGCAGGACGCCGGGGTGTGGCTCGTCGTGGACGGGCTGCGCGACATCGGTGTCTCGGGAGGTGTCGATGGAGCGGCCAGCACCCTCGACCTCACCGTGCGGGCGGCCGGCGCGCTCGCCGAGCACCACGTCCGCACCGGTGACCGGGTCGGGCTCCTGGTGGTCGCATCCGACGGCGCCCGCGTGCGACTGGGCTCCGGGCAGCGACACCTCCAGCAGCTGCAGGGCAGCCTGGCCCGGGTCCGCACCGATTCACGGAGCGTCCCGCCCGATCGGCTGGATCTCGGGGCCGGTGCCGGCAGCGTGGTCTACGTCCTGTCGCCGATGCTCTTCGCGCCGCTGGTCACCGCCACGGCCGGCCTCCAGCGCAGCGGCGCCTCGGTCGTCGTCATCGACACCCTCGGGGATCGTGCCCCGGGGACCGACCGGCTCGCCCTCGCGAGCCTCGCCGCCCGGATGCAGAAGATCGAGCGCGACGACCGCCTCGACCGGTTGGCCGCCCTCGGCTGTCCCGTCGTGCCGTGGCGCGGTCCGGGGACCCTCGACACGGTGCTGGCCCAGCTCGCCCGGCGAGCCCGGGTGCCGAGGGTGAGGAGGCCATGAGGTGGCTGCGTTGAAGACACCCGTGCCGGGCCTGACCGGGCCCGTCCTCGTGCTGAGGGTGCTCCTCCTCGTCCTGCCGTGCGCCGCGCTGGCGCTGGCACTCCCCGAGGTGCCGCACTGGTCGGTGGTCACCGTGGTGGTCCTGGCCTCCGCGTGGTGGGCGCGCTCGCCCGACCACCTGACGGGTGCGGTGGCGCTCGTGGTCGTGGCTGCCTGGTGGGCCGCCCACGGCGTCGTGGACTGGCGGATCCTCGTCGTCGGGGTGCTGCTCCTCGGTGCGCACGTGGTCGCCACCCTGGCGGCGTACGGTCCGGCGACCCTGGCCGTCGACCCGCGGCTCGCCTCCCTCTGGCTGCGGCGTGGGCTCCTCGTGCTGGTGCCGATGCCCGTCGCCTACGTCGCGGTGCGCGAGCTCGACCCCCGCCTGGCCCCGCCGTGGGTGTGGATGGCTGCTGCCGTGGTGGTCGTCGCTCTGCTCGTCGCGACCTCGCGCCTGACCCAGCCGGAGGCCGAGTGAGCACCTCGGCGCAGGACCGCGAGCTCTACGCCGAGCTCGTGCTGCAGTGCGCAGAGTCGGTCCCACGCGGACGGGCGACCACCTACGGCGCGATCGCCGACGTGGTCGGGCAGCGCCTGGGGCGCGGCGGGCCGCGCCTGGTCGGGTCGGTCCTCGCGCAGCACGGCGGGGGTGTCCCGTGGTGGCGGGTGGTCCGCGCCGACGGCTCACTGCCTCCCTCGCACGACGACGAGGCGCGCCAGGCCTACCTCGAGGAGGGCACGCCCCTGCGCCCGAGCGGCGCGGTCGATCTGGGACGGGCGTTCTGGCAACCGAGCCTCCGGGCACAATGAGCCCCATGCTCTACACGGTCGCGCACGGAGTCATCCCCCCGCTGGCCCGTGCCCTGTGGCGCCCGACGGTCGAAGGACTGCACCACGTGCCGTCGACCGGTCCGGTGATCGTGGCGAGCAACCACCTCTCCTTCTTCGACAGCGTGGTCATCCCGGTGGTCGTGCCCCGGAAGGTCGTCTTCCTCGCCAAGTCCGACTACTTCACCGGCACCGGCGTGAAGGGCGCGCTGACCCGCGCCTGGTTCGAGGGCCTCGGCATGCTGCCCGTGGACCGTGACGACACCAAGGCGGCGATCGCCAGCCTCGACACGGCGCTCGAGGTGCTGCGACGAGGGGACGCGTTCGGCATCTATCCCGAGGGCACCCGCTCGCGCGACGGCCGGCTCTACCGCGGCCGCACCGGAGTGGCCCACCTGGCGCTCACCGCCGGCTGCCCGGTCGTGCCGGTCGGGCTAGCGGGCACCGAGGACATCCAGCCGGTCGGCTCCAACCGTCCGAGACTGGCGAAGGTGTCGGTGCGCTTCGGCGAGCCGATCACGGTCACGGGGGAGTACGACGGCGTACCGAGCGGTCGCGCCCGTCGCGAGCTCACCGACCGGATCATGACCGCGATCGCGGGCCTGACCGGGCAGGAGCCCGCCGGGATCTACAACGAACGCTCGGCCGGGGCCTGATCCCGCGCGGCAGCCGCCAGGGCAGCCAGCGCCTGCGGGAAGATCTCGGCAGGCGGCGTGACCAGCCCGGCGCCGACCTGGCCCACGCCGGCGACCCGCCCGGCCATGCCGGTGTTGATCTGCGGCAGGATCCCCGTACGGCAGACCTTGGTCACGTCGATGCCCGTCGGCGTCCCCTGGAACTCCAGGACAGGCACCGTCCAACGCGGGTTCTCCGCCAGCGTGATCTCGTGCATGCGGCGGGTGGTGGCCAGGGCGTCGGGCACCGAACCGCCGACGAGGCGCACGATCGCCGGAGCGGTGGCCATCGCGAAGCCGCCGATGCCCGCGGTCTCGGTGATGGCCGAGTCGCCGATGTCGGGATTGGCGTCGTCGGGGCCGAAGTCGCCGAGGTAGAGCCCGTCGGCCACCTGGGCGGGACCGGTGAACCACTCGTCGCCGGTTCCGGAGACCTGGATGCCGAAGTCGGTGCCGTTGCGTGCCATCGCCACGACCATGGTCGACCCGGGGACGTCGCGGCCGGCGTCGAGGGCCAGCTTGCAGGCGGGCATCGCGAGGTTGAGGAAGAAGTGGTCGTTGCCGCCGATGAAGCGCAACGTCTCGGCGACGTCCTTGCCGTCGAAGCCGGCGTCGGACCCGCTCCCGACCATGGCAGGCGCGAGGTCGCGCAGCAGCATCAGCGTGCCGGCGCGGTTGCGGTTGTGGGCCTCGTCGCCCATCTGCAGCATCTGGGTCAGGATGCCGGTCACGTCGACCGGACCTGACTCCGCGACGAAGGCGCGCGTGGCGGCCTGGAGGAGGGGGCCGAGCACGTCGCCCATCCAGCGCAGGCGGGTGAGGACATCGGGGCCGTAGGCGCCGTAGCGCAGCACCTTGCCGAGTCCCTCGTTGAGGGAGCAGTAGGTCCGCTTGCCGCTCACGCGGTCCTCGAGGACCCACATCCACATGGACGGCGTGACGACGCCGGCCATCGGGCCGACCGCGCCGCGGTGGTGGCAGGGCTCGAGGCTGACGGAGCTGCCCGACTCGAAGAGGGAGACGGCGTCCTCGGGATCGTCCACGAGTCCCTCCAGAGCGGCACCGCCCATGAGCGCGCCGCGCATCGGGCCGGACGCGCGGTCCCACTCGATCGGCGGACCGGCGTGCAGGAACTGGCCCGGCTCCAGGCCGAGGACCTCGGAGGCGGGGGCGACGTCGACGAGGTGCGCGGTGACGCCGAGCATCGCCTCGATGGCCCGGCGGTTGGCCTCGGGTCGCCGCGGGTCGGTGGCGACCGCGGCCAGGTCGGCCTCGGTCCCGGGCATCGGCGGACGCCAGTCGACGCGCTCGACGTCGACGGCCTGTCCGGCCACCGCGTCGGCGAACATGCCTGCGCCAGCGGTGACGACCATGGGGGTGGTGGGCTGGCTCATGCCTGTGCTCCCTTGTTGGATCGGCTCAGCAGGTCGAGGGCGCGGCGGGTCGCTGCCGCGTTGGAGAGGTGGACCTCGGCGCCGGCGGCGACGAGTGCGTCACGCTGTGCGGCCAGTCCCTGGGGGTCGAGGTCGGTGCCGATCAGGCTGACGATGACCGGGATCGCCCGCTCTGCACGTGCCGCGGCGATGGCAGGGGCGAGGAGTGCGGCCGGGTCGGGTTCGGCTCCGTGGCCGAGCACGAGGTCGAGCAGCAGCACGCCGGTGGCCGGGTCGGCGGCCGCGCGGGCCAGCTGCTCGTTGCGGAGCGTGGGGTCGATCATCGGGTGCGCCCGGCCCTGGGTCAGGGCGTCGTCGCCGAAGTCGACCATCGTGTGAGTGTCGACGAGCAGCTCGTCCGCCGGCAGCGCGAGGTCGTCGGAGAGGGGGATGTTGCTGCGGATCGGGCCGAGCGCCGCGGTGGCCATCAGCATGGACTCGTCGCACAGGGTGCCGCCGACGAAGAGCCCGCGCAGCAGGGGGCCCGTGGCCGGCCCGGTGTTGTCGGCTCCGTGGACGGGCCATGCCGGCACGGCGTGCCCCAGCCGGTCCAGCACGGCTTCGGCGACTGCCGTCAGGTCGCGCTGACCGCGACCGAGCAGGCCGAGCTCGACCGGCGTGTCCAGCGCCTCGGCCTCGCGGCCCAGCGCCTCGGCGACCTCGGGCGCCGGCGGCTTGGAGACCACGACGACCAGGTCGACGTCGGGGTCCGCGTCGAGCCTGCGCAGCGCCTCGCGGGTCGCCAGCCCACCGACGGCGGAGGAGAGGTCGCGACCGCCCACGCCGAGCGCGTGGCGTACGCCGACCCCGTCCCGCCCCTGGCCTGCGAGCTCGGCGCCGGCGTGGTGCAGGAGCACGAGCAGCTGCTGGCAGCCGGTGCCGGACGCGGCGACGAGGCCGATGCGGCCCGGGCGGACGGTGTTGGCGAAGCCGAGCCCGACGCCGTCGATGACCGCCGTGCCGCAGTCGGGTCCCATGACGAGCGCGCCGCGCGTGGCGGCGTACGTCTTGAGCGCGACCTCCTCGGCCACCGGCACGTTGTCGCTGAAGATCATCACGTCGTGGCCGGACTCGATCGCATCCATCGCCTCGACGGTGGCGCTCGCACCCGGCACCGAGACGAGCGCGATCGCGCCCGGCCCGCCATGCCGCATGGCCGCGGCCGTCGTGCGGGGCGGAGCCACGCTCGTGTCACCCGCGCTGGGTCGGGTGGGTGCGAGTGCTGCGTCCACGGCGGCGAGCGCGGTCGCGACCTCTGCGTCGTCGTCGAGGCGCAGCGCCACGACCATGTCGTTGGGGGAGGAGTCAGGCACGTCGAAGCCCATGCCGACGAGCACCTCGAGGTTGAGTCCGGTGGCCATGGCCACCTGCGCGGTCACGACGCCAGGGGCGGCCTGCACTGCGCGGCTCACCTGCAGGAGCGTGACTGAGTCGGCGTAGGCGCCGCTGCGGAGCTCGACGTGGTCCTTCATGCTGCTCTCCCGGGGTGGTCGCGGTCGGTGATCGAGGTGAGGGCGAGTCCCGCTCCGGTGAGCAGGCCCGCCCCTGACGTGGCGCCGACGGCCAGCAGGGCGTCGGTCGTGGTGGCGCTCGGCTCAGCGAGCCAGGCGGCGAGCTGCGGCAGCACCTCGCCGTGCAGGGCGCAGTCGAGCAGGGTGGCGGACAGCAGGGTGGTGACGGCCAGCCGGCGGCGCAGCGCTGCGGCGAGGACGTGGTCGGGTCGGCCCGCGGCGATGCGAGCCGCGAACCACCCGGCGAGCACGTCGTCGCCGAGGGGAGTGAGCCCGGGGCCACGGCCGAGCAGCCCGTCGAGGTGTGCGGGGTTCAGCCGTCCGTCGGCGGGCAGGCTGAGACCCGCGGACGACGTCAGGAAGCTCGCCTCCTCGGACCGGCGGGGGCCGTGGTTCGGGCCGATCGTGGGGACGGTGACGTCGGCCAGCCGGGTGATGCGCACCGGCTCGTCGCCCACGTGCAGCGTGCCCGCCTCGACCCGGATCGGCCGTCCGCCCAGGAGCGTGAGGTCCGGGATGGTCGACCACAGTCCGCACGGCACGCGAGTCGCCGTCGCCGAGACCAGTCCGAGGCACCAGCCGTCGAGATCGACGTAGATCGCGGTGGCGCTCGCGTGCAGCACCTGGCGGGGACCGTCCTCGGCCGCGGCCAGTCGCTCGCGCACCCGTGTCGGTGCTGCCACCGAGATCACGACCGGAGCCTGGCTGGACATCATCACCCAGACGCTATCTGGCCATGGCAGACTCGCCACTGTGTGAACTTGTCCAAGGAAAGGCATGTAGTGGGCCAAGAGTTGATAAGCGATCCCGAGGCGATCGCCGCGCTGCATCGCGCGGACGCCCTCCACACAGCGCTGACGCACATCGTGCTCGAGGGCGGCGACCTGGGCCGGATCGCCGAGGCCGCAGGGGATGCGCTGGGCTATGGCGTGATCTTCACCTCGACGGACGGTCGTGAGCGCGCGGCCCACCTCGACGACGCCCAGCGGGCGGCCCTGGTCAAGGCCGACCTGCTGGACCCGAGCGGACGCCTGCGCGTGGAACGGATCGACCCGGACGGGACGGCCGTCGGCGACGGCGAGGCACTCGTACGTCGGGTGGTGGCCGCGGGCGTCGACCTCGCCCGCCTCGTCGCCTTGCGTCCCGACGGCAAGATCCACGCCTCCGACGTGCACGCCCTCGAGCGCGCGGCGATCGTGGCCGCCCTCCTGGTGACCCGCGTCGAGGCCATCACGGCGGTGGAGAACAAGTACCAGGGCGACTTCCTGCGAGACGTCTTCCTGGGTCGCGCGGGGGAGGAGGAGTACGTCGCTGAGCACGCGCGGGCATTCGGCTGGTACCTCGACCGACCCGTCGTGGTCGTGGTCGCGGTGCTCGAGCCTGACGCCATCGCCGCCCTCGCGCCCGCGCCGGAGGACCGACGGGCCTGGCAGGACCGCTTCGCCCACGCCTGGCGACAGGTCGCCGCGACCATCGACAGCAGCATCGCGTCGGTCGCCTTCAGCCGGGAGGTGGTCACGCTCGTACCCGTCGACCCGGAGCAGGCAGGCGCGACGGGACACACAGCCGTCGACAGGATCATCCAGGGCGTCCGGGGGGACCGCGGGGGCGGCCGCATCGCGTTCTCGGCCGGCGTGAGCCGGGTCGCGACCGGCCAGGGTGAGCTGCCGGAGGCGTACCGCCAGGCGCAGCGCGCGGTCGAGATCGGGCGCAGGGTGCACGGGGCGGGATCGGTGACCCGCTTCGACCAGCTCGGGCTGCACCGGCTGCTCGCCCTGGTGCCGGACGGCGCCGAGCTCACCGCCTTCGCCTCCGACGTGCTCGGCCCGCTGGCCGAGCGCACTCCTGAGGCGACCGACCTGCGCGAGACGCTGCAGGTCCTGCTCGACACCAACTTCAACGTGGCCGAGGCCGCGCGCGCCCAGTTCTTCCACTACAACACGATGCGCTACCGAGTCGGCAAGCTGCAGCGGATCCTCGGGCCGGTGGCCAGCGACCCGCACCTGAGGCTCGACGTGGCGGTGGCTCTGCGGGCGCTGGAGATCGTGGGCTGAGGGCTACCAGGCATCCCCTGGTCGGTCCTGGCAGGTCACGGCCAGCGTGCGATCCACGGTGGCGGACGGATCGGCGCTGAACACCATGAGACCGCCGTGCTCGCCGTCGCGGACGATGCCGGTCTCTGTCTGCGTGTATGAGAGCCCCAGCCACCGCTCCCAGCCGAGCAGCTCGTAGAAGCCGGTCGCGCGTCCCGTCGAAAGCAGTGCGACATCCCACCGCGACGCGATCTCGACGTGCAGCCGCTCCATCGCCAGCCGGCCGATGCCCTCACGCCGGCTCAGGATCAGTAGCCACCGCTTCGACGTAGCCGACATCGCGCCATGGCTGGTCACCGAACCTGATCAGCCGAGGCACCGCGCTGGCATGGCCGACGAGATGGTCGCCGTCGCGCATGAGCACATGCACACCGCCGAAGGCAGGTCGGCGTCGTTGCTGTCAAAACGATCACCGAATGCCCGGTTCCACAGTCGGCGCAGGTCCGCGTGTGCCGTTGCGTCGACCTGATCGCTCTCGAGCACAGAAACGCCGAACACAATCCGCAACATAGCGACAGGCGTGTCTTGCGCACGCGCGTCGAGCACGGGCGCTCGACTCTCACAGATCCGGCAGTCGGCCTATCTGCGTCGGTGGAATCTGAGGTCGCCGTTGGGGAGGCGGTCGGTGCGGTGGCCGGTGTCGTGGGCTCGGTGGTGGTGGTGGCTGCAGAGCAGGATGCCGTTGTCGAGGTCGGTGGGTCCGCCGGTGTGCCAGGGGTCGAGGTGGTGGGCGTCGCACCAGGTGCCGGGGGTGTCGCATCCTTCGGCGCGGCAGGTCTGGTCGCGGATGAGGAGGGCTTTGCGTTGGGCGGGGGTGAAGAGTCGCTTCGCTCTGCCGAGGTCGGTGGGGAGGCTGGTGCCGTCGAGGACGGTGGGGAGGATCTTGGCGGTGCACGCGAGGCGCCTGGCCTGGCCGGCGGTGATGCGGTCGCCGGTGAGGTCGTCGCCGGGGACGAGGCCGGCGCCGATGAGGTCCGCGGTGGCGAGCTCGGCCTGCAGTGCGGCGAGTGGGATGGTGACGATGACGGTGGTGGCGTCGCCGCCGTGGACCGGGAGCCGGGTGGGGTCGATGGTCTCGAGGAGCTGGCACAGGGCTTGTCCGAGGCGCTTGGGGTGGGGCAGCCGGGTGACCGCGTCGGCGGCCGCCGGGGCCCCGGCCTCGGTGTTGTCAGGACCGTCGCCGACTGCATGGTGGGCGCGGGGGTTGGTGAAGGCTTCGAGGTAGGTCGCGAGCCGGGTGCCGATGGCGTCGGGGACGCGTGCGGAGATCCGGGTGGTGCCGTCGCCCAGGCGACGCATCGTCATCCGGGTCAGGTCGGCGGCGTTGGCTTCGAGGTCGGCGAGCCGGGCTGCCTCGGCGGCCTCGGCGATCTCGGGGGCGATGACGTCGAGGATCCGGCGGCCGAGGCGGCCGAGCTCTTTGGGCCCGAACTCCTCGGCGTGGGCGACGAGGTGGGCCTCGGCCGACGCGACCGTGTCAGCGTCCACCGAGGCGGGCAGGGCGGCAATCGCGCGTCGGATGACGTGGGCCTGGGCGAGTGTCGCCTCACCCGCGCGCATCGCGGACGCCAGGACCGGATGCTCACGATCCAGCGCCGTCGCCAGGGCAAGGTCGGCACGCGCGTCCGCGAACCGGGTACGGGTGTGGTGGGCCATCCACACACCGGCGTCCTTCGCACCCGTCGAGTCGGCCAGATCACCGGCATCAGCGAGGACCCGTAGCCGCAGCTCGGCCAGCTGGGCCTCCGCACGCACCAGCTCGCTCAGCGCGGTCGCCTTCTCCTCGACGCTCATGAACGTCGGGTTCGCACCGGAGACCGACTTGAGCAACGCCCGGACGTCGGTGGCAGCAGCAACAATCGGATGACTCACCGCTGACCTCCTCTCGACGACGGGGAGCGTCACGCACACACGTGACCCTCGACGCATCGTCGCTCCTGGAGGCCCGGATCCCGGACTATTACTCACCCTCGCAACTCGCCCCACCAGCTCGGCATCTCGACTACCCGGTGACTACATGGAACGTGACACCGACTCTACCCGCCCACCACGCGATATAGAACACACGTTCGATCAAGAATCCATCAAGATGCGTCGCGAAGTCGCGAGCAAGGCCCACTGCCGTGTCGAGGGACGGGGCGCGCTGTCGTGGCTCAGGGAAGGGACAGCGGTCCGGGTAGGTTCGTCGTCATGCGCCACCGCGTGACCGCTCAGGCCCGGAACGGACGCAGCGCCACCCTGCGTCTCCTGGAGCCCCGGGACGCACCTCGGGTGCAAGAGGCGTGCTCGGATCCCGAAACGGTCAAGTGGCTCGGCGGCGAGTGACGAGCTGCTCGGGCACATCAGCCTCATCGGACGCGGCGGCGAACTGACCGACACGGCGGCACTCGGCTACTGGGCTCACCCCGCGGCCCGTGGCGCGGGCATCACGACCGCCGCGGCAGTAGCCGTCGTGAACGAGGCGTTCGCTCCAGTAGCCGAGGGAGGGGGTGGCCTTCGTCGACTCACCCTGCGCGTAGCCGTCGGGAATGTCGGGTCACAGCGCGTGGCTGAGTCGGCAGGGTTCATGCGGACCGGTCGCACGCGCCAGAGCGACCAGTTGATCGACGGCACTTTCACCGACGAGTTCACCTACGACGTGCTGGCCAACGATTCCCGCTGACTCATGTGGCTACCGCGGATCCGGAACCGGGGTGGCTGGTCGCGGGTACCCGCGACGGCCCGGCGGCAGGGGCCTACCCGACCACCGTCGCGAGCTCAGCCCGGCTGTCGTACGCCGAACCACTGTTCCGCGCCGAACTCCTCGAAGCGCTCGAGCTCGGTGAAGCCCAGCCGGTCAGCCAGTCGCAGCGAGGCGAGGTTGGCGACCTGCGTGCACAGCACCACCGGTTCGCCGAGTCGCGCGTCGGCCCAGTCGAGGACGGCGGCTCCGGCCTCGGTGGCGTAGCCCCGGCCCCACGCCGACACGGGCGTCACGTAGCTCAGCTCGAGGTCGCCACCGGTGGCTGCGACCCGCCCCGGGCGCTCAGGCTCGCGACGGCTGAGTCCCATCCATCCGACGAAGCGCCCCTCGTGCTCCATCACGAACTGGGCAGGGCGGTCCGCGGGCACCGCGGGGATCTCCTCCTCCAGCACGGCGCGGTCCTGTCCGCCGGCCAGGTGGCGGTTGACCTCGTGGTCGGAGCCGAGGTCGATGAACTCCGCACGGTCCAGCGCCGCCGGAGCACGGAGGAGAAGTCGCTCCGTGCGGATCGGCGCAGGAGGCCAGTCGTCGATCGTGAGCGGAAGACCCATGCGCGGAGCGTACGAGGCCCGGGTGGACCCGCTGAAGAACTTGTCATCGAACTCGGCGTTCCTTCGGCAGATGTCGCCAGTGAGGGTGTGTGATGTGGCGCACTAGTTTGTGGTTTCTCGGGTATCCACCCCTGCGAATCTGGAGGCCTGCACATGTCGATGTTCAAGTGGGACGTAGTCGATCCCGCACCGGGCGAGGCAGTGATGCCGAACCAGCGTCTGCCCTGGGGCAAGACGATCGGGCTCGGTGCCCAGCACGTGGTTGCCATGTTCGGCGCCACCTTCGTGTTCCCGCTCGTCATGGGGCTCGATGCCAACCTCGCGATCATGTTCTCGGGGCTCTGCACGATCCTGTTCCTGCTGATCGTGCAGAACAAGGTGCCGAGCTACCTCGGCACCAGCGCCTCGTTCGTAGCCAGCGTCGCGGCGATCCGCATGCTCGACACGGGCAACGACTCGTCGTACGTCACGGGCGCGATCCTGGTCGGTGGCCTCGTGCTCGCGGCCGTGGGCGTCCTCGTGCACTTCGCCGGCGCCGAGATGATCCACAAGATCCTGCCGCCGGCCGTGACCGGCGCCGTGGTCATGCTGATCGGCTTCAACCTCGCTCCGGTGGTGGCCGGCATCTACTGGCCCCAGGACCAGTGGATCGCCCTGCTCACCGCTGGCTTCATGGTGTTCGCCGCGGTCATGCTGCCGGGCTTCTGGTCGCGGATCGCCGTCTTCCTGGCGCTGATCTTCGGCTATGTCCTGTCCTTCTTCGCGGACCTGGTCCTCGGCCCGATCACCTCCGTCCTGGGCGGTGCCACCGAGGCGACCGAGCACGACCGCGTGTCGTGGGCCGGCGTCCAGGCCGCTGACTGGATCGGACTGCCGAGCGGCACACTGGCTGACGGTGTCTCGGTCGTCCACGGGCCCTCGTTCTCGCTGACGGCGATCCTGCTCGTGCTCCCCGGCGTCATCGCGCTCGTCGCCGAGAACACCGGCCACGTCAAGGCCGTCTCCGAGATGACCGGCCAGAACCTCGACCCCTACATGGGCCGTGCCATCGGCGCCGACGGCCTCGCGACCGCGTTCGCGAGTGCCTTCGGTGGCTCCCCGACCACGACGTACGCCGAGAACATCGGCGTCATGGGTGCGACCCGCGTCTACAGCACGGCCGCCTACTACGTCGCCGCGCTCGTCGCCATCCTGCTGGGCCTGTGCCCGAAGTTCGGCGCGATCGTCAACGCCACCCCTGGCGGGGTGCTCGGTGGCATCACGGTTGTGCTCTACGGGATGATTGGACTCGTGGGTGCCAAGATCTGGGTCGAGAACAACGTCGACTTCGGCAACCCGGTCAACATGGTCGGCCTGTCGGCCGGCCTGATCGCCGGCATCGGCGGCGTGACCCTCACCTTCGGTGGTGACTTCGAGCTCGGCGGCATCGCGCTCGGCACGATCCTGGTCATCGCCTTCTTCCACATGGTCAAGGGCCGCACCGGCGAAGGCACCGGCGCCGTCACCCGCAACCTCAGCCACCCCGACTACGACGGCGGCGTCGACGACGTGGCCTCGGGAGGTCCCGACCCGCGATGAAGCCCGCACCCTTCGCCTACCTGCGCCCGTCCACCCTCGAGGAAGCCCTCGCGGCGCTCGCGGGGGAGCAGGGGGCGAAGGTGCTGGCCGGCGGCCAGTCCCTGGTCCCGCTGCTGTCCATGCGACTGGCGGCTCCGTCGTTGCTCGTCGACATCAACGCCCTTCCCGACCTCGGCCACGTCACTGCTGACGGGGCCGGGGTCCGGATCGGGGCCCTGGCCCGTCACGCCGACGTGCTCGCCTCGCCCGAGGTGGGCGAGGCCCAGCCGCTGGTGGCGCTGGCACTCAGCCACGTGGCGCACCCGACGATCCGCAACAGGGGGACCACAGTGGGCTCCCTGGTGCACGCCGACGCCGCGGCCGAGATGCCGATGGTGCTGCGACTGCTGGAGGGATCGGTGGACGTCGCGTCCGTTCGCGGTCGTCGTACGATCCCGGCGTCGGAGCTGTTCGCCGGTCCGCTCGAGTCGACGCTGGCCCACGACGAGATCGCCGTCGAAGCGTTCTTCCCCGCACTCTCGCCCACGGGCGGGGTCGCCTTCGAGGAGATCGCCAGACGCCACGGCGACTACGCCCTGGTGGGCGTGGCCGGCCTCGTCGAGCTCGACGGTGAGGAGGTCGCGAGTGCCCGCCTGGCCTACCTCTCGGTGAGCGACATCCCGGTCGTCGTCGACGTGACCGACGCCGTACGTGACCCGGACGCCGACCCGGCCGACGCCGCCCTGGCCGAGCTGGAACCCGCCGAGGACATCCACGCCAGCGCTGACTACCGCGCCCACCTGGTGAGGGTGCTGACCACGCGGGTGCTGGCCGCCGCGATCGACCACGCCCGAACCCGGGCCGGAAAGGTGGTGTCCTCATGACCGAGGAAGTCCACGACGTCCGACTCCGTGTCAACGGATCCGTCCACGAGGTGCAGGTCCCCGCGCGCCGGCTGCTCTCCGACGCGCTGCGCCACGACTGCGGCCTCACTGGAACGCACGTCGGCTGCGAGCACGGGGTCTGCGGTGCCTGCACGGTCCTGGTCGACGGCCGGCCGATGCGCTCGTGCTTGATGCTCGCGGTCTCCGCGGTCGACGCCGAGATCACCACGGTCGAGGGACTGACCGAGGACGACGGCTCGCCGCAAGGTCGGTTGAGCCCGGTCCAGCAGGCCTTCTCGGACTGCCATGGGCTCCAGTGCGGCTTCTGCACCCCGGGCTTCCTGACCACGATCACGGCCGGGCTGCGCGAGAACCCGGACCCGACCGAGGACGAGGCGCGGGAGATGATCGGTGGCAACCTGTGCCGCTGCACCGGCTACCAGAACATCGTGAAGTCGGTCCTCCGCGCAGCAGAGATCGAGGGCGAGCGCGCATGACCACCAAGCTCTTCGGCACCAAGGTCGCCCGCGTCGAGGACCAGCGGTTCCTGCGTGGCGAGGGCCGCTACGTCGACGACCTCCTCCACGACGACCCGCGGCTGCTCCACGCCGCGGTGCTGCGGTCACCGCACGCCCACGCCCGCATCACCGACATCGACGTCTCGGACGTCCTCGACATCGACGGCGTGCTGGCGGTGTGGACCTACGACGACCTGGCCGATGCGATGGCCGAGCCGCTGCCGCTGCTCATCCCGCACCCGGCGCTCACCCACGGCCGCACCCAGTATGCGCTGGCGAAGGACGAGGTGAACTACGTCGGTGAGGCGATCGCCTTCGTGGTCGCCGTGGACCGCTACGTCGCCGAGGACGCGGTGTCGCGGATCCGGGTCGACTACGACTACCTCGAGCCCGTCGTCGGCATCCCCGCGGCGCGGGCCGCCCAGCGGCTGGTGCACGACGACGTGCCCGGCAACGTCGGCGCGCGGATGGAGCAGGAGAACGGCGACGCTCGCGCCGCCATCGCGGACGCCCCCCACACCCTGACGCTCGAGCTCGACGTCGAACGGTCCGCCTGCACGCCCATGGAGGGGCGCGGCACGGTCGCCCGCTGGGACCCCGACACCAGTCGGCTCACGGTGTGGTCGTCGACCCAGACCTCGACCGGTGTGCGCGGCTGCGTGGCCGCCAAGCTCGGTCTCGACCTGGCCAGGGTCGACGTGATCACCCCCGACGTCGGCGGCGGCTTCGGCGTGAAGATCAACCACCCGTGGCCTGAGGAGCTGCTGGTGCCGCTCGCCGCGATGACGCTCGGCCGCCCGGTGAAGTTCACCGAGGACCGGCGCGAGCACTTCATCTCCTCCGCGCACGAGCGGGCGCAGCAGCACCACGTCGAGGTCGGCTTCGACGACGACGGCCGGGTGCTCGGGCTCAACGTCGAGTTCTGGCACGACCACGGGGCCTACACGCCCTACGGGCTGATCGTCCCGATCATCACCTCGACCCAGCTCCTCGGCCCCTACAAGCCGCAGAACTATCGCGTCGTCTTCGAGTCGCTCTACACCAACACCGTCATCGTCACGCCCTACCGCGGCGCCGGCCGGCCGCAGGGATGCTTCGTGATGGAGCGGACGATGGACGCGATCGCCGCCTACCTCGGCAAGGACCGCACCGAGGTCCGCAGCACCAACTTCATCCAGCCCGACGAGTTCCCCTACGAGCACGGCCTGGTCTTCCAGGACGGCCGTCCCCTGACCTACGACTCCGGCGACTACCCGGCCTCGCTGGCCAAGCTCAAGGCCCTGGTCGGGTGGGACGAGTTCGAGGAGTTCCGCGCCGAGATGGCAGCAGCGGGACGACGGGTCGGGATCGGGCTCGCGTGCTACGTCGAGGGCACGGGCGTCGGCCCCTACGAGGGTGCCCACGTGCACATCGAGACCTCCGGCAAGGTCAAGGTGGCGACCGGACTCACCACCCAGGGGCAGGGCCACCAGACCGCCTTCGCGCAGATCGTCGCCGACACCCTCGGGGTGCGGTTCGAGGACGTCGAGATCACCACCGGCGACACCCGCAAGATGCCGTACGCCGTGGGCACGTTCGCCTCGCGCGCCGCGGTGATGAGCGGCTCGGCGATCCATCTGGCCTCACTGCGGGCCAAGGAGAAGGCGCTGCGGATCGCGGCCGAGGCGCTGGAGGCCGACGAGTCCGACCTCGAGATCAACGACGGCGTGGTCTCGGTGAGGGGCACCGACGCCTCGATCGACCTCGGCACGATCGCGGTGCTGTCCAACCCGCTGCGCTACGCCTTCGACGAGGCGTCCAAGGCCGCCACGCAGTTCTCCGTCGGCGATCCGGGCAAGCCGCCCGTGGCCGAGGACGACGAGCCGGGCCTGGAGGGCAAGGACTTCTACTCGCCCGAGCGCTCGACCTTCGCCAACGGCATGCACGCGGTGATCGTGGAGACCGACCCCGACACGGCCGAGATCACGATCCTCAAGTACGCCGTCGTCCACGACTGCGGCCACCTGATCAACCCGATGATCGTCGAGGGCCAGATCCACGGCGGTGTGGCGCAGGGCGTCGGCGGTGCGCTTTACGAGCGGATGGTCTACGACGACTCGGGGCAGCTGCTCAACGCCTCCTTCATGGACTTCCTCATGCCCTACGTCAGCGAGGTGCCGACCACGATCGACATCGACCACCTCGAGACGCCCTCGCCGCTCAACCCGCTCGGCATCAAGGGCGCGGGCGAGGCGGGTGTGATCCCGTCCGCCGCGGTGTTCGCCGCGGCGATCGAGGACGCCGAGGGCTTCCCGATCACAGCGATGCCGATCTCGCCGTCCGAGCTCTACGCGCTGCGCCTCTCGCACGCACACGACCCCGCCGAACTCACCCCAATCCCGAGGGAGACCCGATGAAGTTCACCGGAGAGAACGTCCTGGCCGCACCGGTCGCGGAGGCGTGGGACGCGCTGCTCGACCCGGCCGTCCTGGTCCGCACCATCCCCGGCTGCGAGCGGCTCGAGGCGACCGGCGACAACGCGTACGCCATGACGGTGACCGCAGGCGTGGCATCGATCAAGGGCACCTATGCCGGGTCGTGCGTGCTGCGTGACCTGGTCGAGCACGAGTCGCTGGTGATGAAGCTCGACGGTGCCGGCGCCCCCGGCACCATCGGTGCCACGGTCCAGGTGCGGTTCACCGAGGAGGGCTCCTCGACGCGCATCTCCTACGACGCCGACGCGGTCGTCGGCGGGATGATCGGCGGGGTCGGCCAGCGGATGCTCACGAGCGTCTCCAAGCGCATGGCCGGGGAGTTCTTCGGCAACGTCGACTCCGTGCTGGCGGGCGGTGTGCCGGCGGGCGTGACCGAGCCCGGTCTCGTGGCTGGCGCCGGCGTGCCTGCCCCGACCGGCGGTGGCGCGGTCTTCACCGCACCGGCCAAGGCGGTGTCGGCCGGCTCCCGACAGGAGTTCCTGACCGGCGTGGCGGTGGGCGCCGGACTGGTGGTCCTCGGCGTCGTCCTCGGCGGGATCCTCGGCCGGCGTCGATGAGCGACCTGACGGTCGACTCCACCGCACGCGCCCAGGCCGCCGCCGTACGGTCCGGGGAGATCTCGGCGCGCGAGCTGCTGGACCTGCACCTGGCCCGCATCGGCGAGCGCAACCCCGAGCTCAACGCGATCGTCTCGCTCGACGAGGACAGGGCTCGGGCAGCCGCGGCCGCGGCTGACGCGGCGCTGGCGTCCGGCTCGGAGGTCGGCCTGCTGCACGGGTTGCCGTTCGCCGTGAAGGACACCCACGCGCTCGAGGGCTGGCGCACGACCTACGGCTCGCCGATCTTCGCCGACGCCGTGGCCGATCACGATCTCCTGCTGGTGGAGCGCATCCGGCAGGCCGGCGCGGTCTTCGTCGGCAAGACCAACGTGCCGGAGTTCGCGGCGGGGTCGCACACCTTCAACACGATCTTCGGCGTCACCCGCAATCCCGTCGACCCGAGCCGGTCCGCCGGCGGGTCCAGCGGGGGAGCGGCCTCTGCGCTGGCCTCCGGCATGGTGCCGTTGGCCGACGGCTCCGACATGGGCGGCTCCCTGCGCAACCCGGCGTCGTTCTGCGGGGTCGTCGGCATGCGGCCGTCACTGGGGCGGGTGCCCGAGTGGCCGCTCTACAACCAGTGGGAGAGCACCTCGGTGGGCGGCCCGATGGCCCGCAACGTGGGTGACGTCGCGCTGCTGCTCTCTGTCCTGGCCGGACCCGACCCGCGGGCCCCGCAGGCGCTGGGCGATCCGGGCGCCACCTTCGCCCCGCCCCTCACGCCGGCCCCGCTGGCCGGGTTGCGGGTGGCCTGCTCGGTGGACCTCGGCGGTGCGCTCGTGGTCGACCACGAGGTCGCGGACGTCGTACGAGCCAGCGCAGCGCGGCTCTCCGACGCGGGTGCCACGGTCAGCGAGGCACACCCCGACCTCGCCCTGGCCGACGACACCTTCCGGACGCTGCGGGCATGGCACTTCCAGGCGAAGTTCGGGGCCCTGCTCGCCGAGCACCCGAGCTCCTTCAAGGCCTCGCTGGAGGCCAACATCCGGGCAGGTGAGTCGCTGACCGGTGCGGACGTGGCCCGCGCCTACACGCAGCGCACCGCGCTGTCGGAGACCATGCGCAGCTTCTTCGGGGACCACGACGTGCTCCTCCTGCCGACCTCGCAGGTGCCGCCGTTCCCGGTGGAGCAGGAGTTCCCCGAGACGATCAACGGCGAGGAGATGCCCGACTACCTGGCCTGGATGCGCTCGGCGTGGTTCATCACCGTGACCGGTTGCCCCGCGATCTCGGTGCCTGCCGGCACGACCGCCGACGGCCTGCCCGTCGGCATCCAGCTGGTCGCCCGGCACGGCGCCGACCGCCGGCTGCTCGAGGTCGCCGCGGCTGTCGAGGCCCTGCTCGCCTGAGGCTCAGCCCCGATAGTCCGCATCAACCAGCTCCTCCCCGGACCCGTTCGAGGAGTCAACTGATGCGGACTACCGAACCCGGCCCAGGGAGGCAACCTGTGCACAGAATTGTGGAGAACTGCTCCCTGGCTGGGGATGAACCGGGGGTCTCCTGGGGACGACGCGCCGGAACCCGAAGTATGTGAAAAGTCTTCGCCCCCACCCCTTGTGGGACACCCGATCCGGCGCGTAGAACTCTCCTTACGCAGCCCCGCAAGGGGAGGCGGGATGGCACCAGAAGAATGGTCCACACGATGGGAACCGGTTCGCCGGGGAACGTCGCGGACACCGGGTGATGCGGTGTCTGGGACCGGACGGAAGGCGCTGTCGACCGGGAGCACACCTCGAACGGTCAACC
Source organism: uncultured Actinomycetota bacterium (assembly GCA_963843815.1). Lineage (GTDB taxonomy): Bacteria > Actinomycetota > Actinomycetes > Propionibacteriales > Nocardioidaceae > Nocardioides. The sequence goes on from CAWJLX010000010.1 coordinate 1,196,399, forward strand.
GAAGGGCCCTTGACGCTCATACCGTCGAGGGCCCTTCACCTATTTCACAGGTCTTGCCCAAGGTCCGCCATCTCGTCGGCAACCTCTGCCGTGGTCGCCGCCACACCGTCCTCTGTTGAATCATGCCCATGGCGAACACCACCTCCCGGCGGATCAGGATCGGCATCGACACCGGTGGCACCTTCACCGACGTCGTGGCCTTCGACGAGGACTCGGGCGAGCTGGTCACCACCAAGACGCCCAGCACTCCCGGCAACCCGGCCGACGGCTTCATCACCGGCATCGAGAAGATCCTCGACATCGTCGACGCCGAGGGCAGCGACATCACCGCTGTCTCCCACGGCACCACGGTCGCGACCAACAAGCTCCTCGAGGGCAAGGTCGAGGCGCTCGGCTTCATCACGACCGAGGGCTACGAGTTCATGCTCGAGATCGCCCGGCAGTCGGTGCCCGACGGCTACGGCAACTCCTACTTCTGGGTGAAGCCCGACCGCATCGTGCCGGCCGACCGGGTCCGCACGGTGGGCGGGAGGCTCGACTTCACCGGCGCCGAGGTGCGCCCCTTCGACGAGGACGCGGCAGTCGCGGCAGCCCGGTGGTTCCGGGACCAGGGCATCACCACCCTCGGGGTCTGCCTGCTGCACTCCTACGCCAACGACGAGCACGAGCTGAGGATGCGCGAGATCCTGCGGCGCGAGCACCCCGAGGCGATCGTCTCGATCTCCAGCGAGGTGCTGCGCGAGTACCGCGAGTACGAGCGGGCGATGACCACGCTGGTCGACGCGGCGGTCAAGCCCAACGTCAGCCGCTACGTCACCAACATCACCGACCGCCTGCACGCCTTCAGGGACGGACACGGCACCGGCGCCGACCAGGGCGATCGAGGACCGATCCCGTTCTACGTGATGAAGTCCAACGGCGGGGTGCTCTCGGCCGACGAGGTGGTGCACCAGCCGATCACCACGGTGCTCTCGGGGCCGGCCGCCGGTGCGCTGGGCGCTGCGCTGATCGCCAAGGTCGCCGGCTTCCCCAAGATCCTCACCTGTGACGGCGGCGGCACGTCCACCGACGTCTCGGTCGTCCTCGACGGCGAGCCGACCCTCACCACCGAGGGCACGGTCGGCGCCTATCCGAGCAAGATCCCGATGATCGACGTCGTCACCGTCGGCGCAGGCGGCGGCTCCATCGCCTGGCTGTCGCCGGAGGGGACCCTCAAGGTCGGGCCGCACTCGGCGGGCGCCGACCCCGGCCCCCTCTGCTACGGCAAGGGCGGCACCCAGCCGACCATCACCGACGCCCACGTCACGCTGGGCCGGATCCCACCCCACCTGCTCGGCGGCGAGATCCCGCTCGACGTGGAGGCGGCCCGCACGGGAGTCGCGGACCTCGCCGACCAGCTCGGCATCGACTTCGAGAAGTGCGCCACCGGCATCCTGGAGATCTCCGCGTGGAACCAGGCCAACGCCCTGCGCCAGGTCAGCGTCAAGCGCGGCCTCGACGTCCGTGACTTCATGCTGACGACCTTCGGCGGCTCCGGCTCGCTCCTGGCCTGCCGGCTCGTGGACATCCTCGACCTCGCCGGCGTCGTCGTACCCCCCAACCCGGGCAACGTCAGCGCCTTCGGCCTGCTGACCGTCGACGTCAAGAACGACTACGTCCAGACACACGTCGCCAAGGAGTCCGTGCTCGACCACTCGGCCGTGCAGACGATCCTCGACACCCTCACCGGCCGGGCGCGTGAGGCGCTCGCCAAGGAGGGCTTCGCCGCGGCGGAGCACCAGTTCCATCGCACGATCGACGTGCGCTACGTCGGCCAGGCCTACGAGGTGCGCGTCGCCGCTCCCGAGGGCGCCGTCGATGCGGCGTACGTCGCGCAGGTGGCGGACGCCTTCCACGCCGACCACCGCCAGCTCTACGGCTACGACTTCCGCGGCGATCCCACCCAGCAGGTCGAGTGGGTCAACCTCCGTGTCACCGGCATCGGACCGATCACCCGCCCCGAGATCCCGACGCTGGTCAAGGCCGAGGGCGACCTGCGCGAGCGCGCGGTCCGCACGCAGCGAGAGGTCTGCTTCGACGCGGAGCACGGCTACGTGAGCACCGACGTCTACGACCGCAGCAACCTCGGCGCGGGCGACACCTTCACCGGCCCCGCCATCGTGGAGGAGTTCGGCTCCACCATCCCCGTCCATCCAGGGTTCGTGGTCCAGGTGGACGACTGGGCCAACCTCGTGATCCGCAAGGAGGACGCGTCATGACCGCCAACGCTGTCGACCCCGCCTACGTCACCGCCAGGCCGGTCAACCCGGCCGGCCTGCCCACGTCGTACGAGCACGGCGGCCGCCTGACGGCCGAGGGCGCGACGGTGGACCCGATCCTCGTCGAGATCGTCCAGGGCACCCTGGCCAGCGTCGAGATGGAGGTCGAGACCGCGATCGGTCGGACCAGCCGCTCGCCGATGATCCGCGACGCGCACGACTTCCGCGCCGGCATCCACGACCGCCAGCTGCGCAAGCTCACCGGTCGCTCCTACAGCGCGCTGGTCCACCCGATCGTGCGCGACTTCCCGCTCGAGGAGATGCGCGAGGGCGACGTCTTCTTCCACAACGACGTCTACGAGTCCGAGGGCGGCATCGGCCACCTGCCCGACCTCTGTGTGACCGTCCCGGTCTTCCACGACGGCGAGGTCGTCGCCTTCGTGCAGGCCTTCGGGCACCACGACGACATCGGTGGCGCCTGCCCCGGGTCGATGCCCAGCGGCGCGACCAGCGTCTACGAGGAGGGTCTCGCGGTCCCCCCGATCAAGCTGTGGGACGCCGGTGTCCCCAACAAGGCTGCGCTGCGGATCATGACCCGCAACTCGCGGATGCCCGACAGCCTGGCCGCCGACCTCGACGCCGAGTGCTCGGCCTGCCTGATGGGCGCGCGTCGACTCAGTGAGCTGTTCGAGCGCTACGGCCGGGACTCCATCGAGGCGTCCTTCGACGCGATCCTCGACTCGACCACCGAGACCTACCGGCGCGAGATCCTGTCCAAGATCCCGGACGGCACCTACGTGTGGGAGGACTACGCCGAGCACGACGGCGTCGACGCGCCGCAGCTGCACACCCAGCGGATCACCCTGACGAAGGTCAGTGACGCCCCGGCCGATCCGGAGAACGGGCGTCCCGCCGGTCCACGGTTGATCATCGACTTCACGGGCACCAGTGCCCAGGCCAAGGGACCGATCAACCACTGCGGCGACTACGTCGGCGGCAACTTCCTCAAGAAGTGGCTCGCCCCGATCCTGCGCAACCTCGCCGACACCCCCGAGCGGATGGCCGAGCTCGACGTCAACGAGGGCATCGTCCCGCTGATCGAGATGCGTTTCCCGGAGAAGGGCACGCTGCTCACCCCGATCCACCCGGGTCCGACCAACGCCCGCACGTTCGTGATCCTGCGGCTGCTCGGTGTGCTTGCCGGGGTGGTGGCCAAGGCCGTCGACGGCAAGATGCCGGCCGACCAGGAGACGATCCGCTACACCGGTGTCTACGGCAAGGACCTCGACGGCAACGACTACCTCATGCGCGAGGTTCTCGGCGGCGGCTCCGGCGGTCGCTACTACGCCGACGGCGAGGACACCATCCACGTCGTGCCCGACTCGCGCAACCTCCCGACCGAGTTCACCGAGTCTCGTTTCCCCTTCCTCGTCGAGCGCCTCGGTCTGGCGCAGGACTCGGGCGGCGCGGGCGAGTTCCGCGGCGGACTGGGCTACGAGAAGCAGATCCGGATGCTCAAGGACGCGCACTTCATGTCCATCGCCGACCGCTCGATCCTGGCCTGCTGGGGCGTGCGCGGCGGCAAGGCCGGCTCCCCGTTCCAGGTCGTCATCGACCCGGGCGGCCCGAACGAGCGCGAGGTCGACGCCCTCGCAGACGCCGAGCCGATCAAGGCCGGCGAGGTCGTGCGCATCCGTACGACGGGTGGCGGCGGCTGGGGCGACCCGATGGCCCGCGACCCCGAGCGCGTGGTGCGCGACGTGGTCTGGGGCAAGGTCTCGGCCGAGGCCGCGCTGCGCGACTACGCCGTGGTGCTGACCGGCTCCACCGAGGCGGGTGACCTGGGTTTCGACGCGTCCGCGACAGACGCCGAGCGCGCTGGCCGGACGGCATGGAGCCGCGAGGACGACGCGTTCTTCGACCGCGGGCCGGGCTACGCGGCACTGGCCGACGGGGCCACACACGCGGGCGTCGACCGGATCTGAGTTCCCGGGACATGGGCTACCTGCCGTGAGGGTCGCGGTCGTCGGCGGGCACGGGAAGACCGGGCGGGCGGTGACGGACGCGCTCGCAGCGCGTGGCGCGACGGCGATCCCGTTGGGACGTGCCGACTGGCCCGGGCTGGCCGCGCTGGCCGGCTGCGACGCGGCGTACGTCATCGCGCCCAACCTGCACCCGGACGAACCGGCCTACGTCTCTGACGTGCTCGCCGCCCTGCAGCGCGTGGGCGTCGATCGGGTCGTCTACCACTCGGTGGCGTCGCCCTACGCCCCTGCGATGCCGCACCACCTCGGCAAGGCGCGCAGCGAGGACCTCGTGCGCCGCAGCGACCTGGAGTGGACGATCCTCCAACCGGGCGCCTATCTGCAGAACCTCGACCTGACCGGTCCCGTCGAGGTGCCCTACTCCGTCGACGTCCCCTTCGGGTTCCTCGACCTGGCCGACCTCGGTCTCGCCGCCGCGACCGTGCTGACCGAGCCCGGGCACATCGGCGCGACGTACGAGCTCGCGACCCGTCTCGCGACGGTGCGGGAGCTGGCCGCCGAGGCGGGCCGCCCGGCCGCGCAGGTGCCGGATCCGCAGACCCACCCCTGGCTCAGCGCGATGTTCGCCTACTACGACGCCCACGGTCTGCCGGTCGGGACGCGTGTGCTCGAGTCCCTGCTGCGGTGACGGTTTAGCCGTCACCCGTTTCCGAGTACTTGGTCCACAGCACCAACCTCCTGCGATGGACGATCGTCCATGGCAGGAAGTTGGTGCCCACGACCAAGTGCCCGAGCGACCGCATCCCGGAGTGCCATCATCGGAGGATGACCGCTTCCGACACCTACGCCGACGCCGGCGAGGCAGCCTGGCGCTGGGTCCTCGACCAGGTCCGCTGGGACGACGGGCCGTGGATCCCCGAGTCCGTGCCGTACGACGGTGGGCCGCCGGACGAGCGCGACGGCATGCACAGCGGGATCGGTGGCCTGGCCCACGTGCTGGCCGAGGTACGGCTCGCTCGGCCCTGGAGCGCCGAGGAGAGCGCGCTCGCCCAGGGCGTGGTCGACCGCGTCCGGGCAGGCCTTCCCACGACAACGACGTACACCTACTTCGACGGACTGGTCAGCGACATCGGCGTGCTCACCGCGCTCGGCGCGAGAGGCAGGTCGCAGGCGGTAGCCAGGTTGGCAGAGCTCGCCACGGACGACGGCTGGGACCAGCCCTACCTCGCCGTCCCGCCGTTCGCGCCGCACAGCCGGATCAACGACGCGACCCTGGGCACGGCCGGCAACCTGCTCGGCGCCGTCTGGGCGCACCGGCACGGCACGCCGGGCGCGGACGAGCTGGCCCACCGCGCCGCGGACATCCTGCTGGCCGAGGCCGAACCGACGGACGCGGGCACCAACTGGCCATTCGTTCCGCGGCGCTTCATGGACGACGTACCCCTCGAGCGACGGCAGCGGGAGATGCCCAACTGGTCGCACGGACTGGCCGGCATCGCCGCCGCGCTCGCGGTCGCTGGGCATGAGCTCGAGCGCCCGGACCTCGTCGCGGCCGCACGCAGCGGCGCTGAGCACCTCGTCACGCTGGGCAACACCGACGGGGGCGGCTTCGTGGTGCCGCACGTGATCCCGTCGCAGCCGGACACGGACGAGGTGACCTACACCTGGTGCCACGGTCCGACCGGCACCTCGCTGCTGTTCACCGCGCTGGAGCACGCAGGTGTCGTCGAGGTCGCGGGGGACGCTCCGGCACGGTGGCAACGTCGTTGCCTGCAGAGCATCCGGACGTCCGGGATCCCCGAGCGGCTGCGGCCGGGCTTCTGGGACAACGACGGGCGCTGCTGCGGCACCGCCGGGGTCGGCGACGTCTTCCTCGACGCGTGGCAGCGCCTCGGGGTCGAGGACGACCTCGCGTTCGCGCAGGTGCTGGGCGAGGCGCTGGTCGAACGGGCCGTGGTCGACCGAGACCGCTCCTGCTGGCGCTTCACCGAGCATCGCAACGCCGACCCGCTGCTCCCACCCGGTGTGGGCTGGATGCAGGGCGCGGCGGGCATCGCGGCGTACCTGATGCGGCTCTCGCGCGTGCTCCGAGAGGGGCGCACGGCACCCGCCGCGGCGCGGCTGGACACCTGGTGGAATGTGCCGCAGTCCGACTGAGGCGGACGCGCGCTGGCCCTACGGGCGGACGTCGAGCCCGGCTCGGACCACGCCGGTACGACGTCCCGCCGCGTCCGCGGCCCGTCGGGTCGTCGCCGCGCAGACGGGCTGCGGCCCGTCCAGCGCTGGGTTCCAGCGCGCGCGGTGCAGGAAGCACGGCCGGTCGGTCGGGGTGGTGGCCGTAGCGACGGCGGCCGGCCCGTAGACCGCCCGCGCCTCGTGGCGGTCGATCGGCACCGGTGTCGCCTGCCCGGCGACGGGCAGGGCGACGATGGTCGCGACCACCGCGGTAGCCGCTGCGCCGGCGAGGGCGGGGCACCACCACCAACGACGGCCGTCGGCGGCGAGTCTGTACTGGTTCATCGTGATCTCCTCGGATGGATCAGGACCGGACGTCCCGATGTCCCTCAGTTGTGACACCGCCCGGTTCCGGAGCGGCCTACGACCGGAACCGCTCCGGTATCGACCCGGTATCGACCACATTGACGTCCGCCGAGGACGAGTCGATCGTGGAGGGATGGACATCGCAGTCCTCGGCCACCTGACCGTGGATGGCTCGGGACGCATCAGTCGGCGGGACCGGGTGGTCCTGCAGGCACTGGTCGCTCGATCGGGACAGGTCGTCAGCGCAGACCAGCTCGCCGACGCGCTCTGGGGAGACGAACCGCCTGCCTCCGCCGTCAAGATCATGCAGGGGTGCATGGTCCGGCTACGCAAGGTCCTGGGCCACGAGGCCATCGACACGTCTCCGCACGGCTACCGCCTTGTGGTGGCACCGGAGGACGTCGACGCTCAGCGGTTCGAGCGTCAGCTGGGCCGCGCCCGTGAGCTGCTGGCCCTGGGCGAGTCCGACCGCGCGGCGTTCCAGGTGACGCAGGCTCTCGAGCTGTGGCAGGGGCCGCCCTTCCACGAGCTGCCTGACTGGCCACCAGCGGTCCTGGAAGGGGCGCGTCTCTCCGAGCTCCGGCTGGAGGCCGAGGAGCTGAGGGTCGACGCGAACCTCCGTGCCGGTCGGCACCGCGCGGTGCTGGCCGAGGCCCAGGCCCTCGTCCGCGCTGCGCCGGTGCGTGAACGGCGGTGGACCCTGCTCGCCGAGGCGCACTACCGCTGCGGGCAGCAGGCCGACGCGCTGCGGACCCTCCACCAGCTCCGGTCGATGCTCGCCGGACAGCTGGGCATCGATCCGGCGCCCGAGGTCGCCGACCTCGAGCAGGCCATCCTCCGGCAGGACCCTTCCCTGGCGGCTCACGAGGGTCTTCCAGCCGCCCGGGCCGAGTGCCCCTACCAGGGCCTGATGGCGTTTGACGTCTCCGACGCCGACCGGTTCTTCGGGCGCGACGACGACCTGGCGGCATGCCTGTCGATCCTGCGCCGGCAGTCGGTCCTCGCCCTGGTCGGGCCCTCCGGCTCGGGCAAGTCATCCATCCTGCGAGCGGGCCTCGGCTCCGCCCTCCAGCGTGAGGGTCGACCGACAGTCGTCATCACCCCCGGCACTCACCCCTTGCACGCGCTCGAGGCGCTGGCCGCTGCGCCCCCGACGGCGATCCTGCTCGTCGACCAGTTCGAGGAGCTGTTCACCCTCGGCGCGGACGCCGCCGAACAGAGGACCTACCTGGAGGAGCTGAGCGCCCACGCCCGAAGTCGCACCCTCGTCGTCGCCCTCCGGGCAGACCACCTGGCCGACCTGGTCGTACACCCCGAGTTCAGCCGCCTGGTGGAGCGTGGGCTGTACCTCGTGGGTGGCCTCACCGAGCACGGCATCCACTCCGCCGTCGAGCGTCCGGCCCGTCAGGCGGGACTCCTGCTGGAACCCGGCCTGGTCGAGCTCCTCGTCCGCGAGGTGTGCGGCGAGCCCGGCACCCTGCCGCTGCTCTCGCACGCCCTGCTCGAGACGTGGAAACGGCGGGAGGGCAGCACCCTGACGGTGGCCGGCTACCAGGCAACCGGCGGGATCCACGGTGCCGTGGCCCAGTGCGCGGAGCGCCTGTACAGGCAGGTGCCCGTGGAGAACCGGCCGCTGTTGCGTGACGTCATGCTGCGCCTCGTCACGCCGGGTCCGACCGGCGAGCCGACCCGCCGGCGGATCCCCCGCCACGCACTGGTGACGGACGGTCCCCGCGGCCGGCTCGTCGAGATGCTGGTCGCGGCACGGCTCGTCACGACTGATGACGCCGTCATCGAGATCACCCACGAAGCACTGGCCACTGCGTGGCCCCGGCTGCGGGGTTGGCTGGACGACGACATCGAGGGGCAACGCACCCTCCACCACCTCGGTGACGCTGCCGCGGCGTGGGACTCGCTCGGCCGACCCGACAGCGAGCTGTATCGCGGCGTACGACTGGCACAGGCACTGCACTGGCACGCGCAGGCCGAACGTCACCTCACACCGTTGGAGACCGCATTCCTCGATGCGTCCCGGGACGCATCACGGGCGGAGGAGGCCGATCTCCGCGAGCGTTCGCGGGTCCAGGCCAGGCTCATATCGCGGCTTCGCGTCGTCCTCACGGGAGCTGTCTGCCTGCTCGTCCTCGCCCTGGCTGCCGGCGGCGTGGCCGCCGTCCAGACCGGGCACGCCAACCGCAACGCGGCAGCGGCGCGGACCCGGGGCGACGAGGCCCGACGTCAGGCCACCGACGCCGTGGCCCGCCAGGCCAGCGCGCGGGCCCTGACGGACACCGACCTCAGCAGGTCTCTCCTCCTGGCCGCGGCGAGTGTCCGCGTCCAGGACTCACCCGACGCGCTGAGCAGCCTCACGGCCGTCGTGGCACGCCACCCGGCTCTGGTGCGATCAATCCCACTCGGAGCAGGTCAGGTGCAGGCGGCCGAGGTGAGCGCCGACGGACAGCGGGTGGCCTTCATGACCTCGACGCACGAGGTCAAGCTCGTCGACCTGGTCACGGGTGAGGTCAGGCGAGCGCAGGTCGGTCCCGCGCGCAACGAGAGCATCCCGCAGCGCGGCCTCGCGTTCAGTCCCGACGGCGAGGTGCTCGCTGTCGGTGGTGCCGCCCTCTCGCCCCGTCCCGTGGTGCTGCTCGACGGTCGCACACTCGGGCGCCTCTCCGACCAACCCGCCTGGCGCGCTCCGGGGCGCTGGGAGGTTGCGGACCTCACCTTCAGCCAGGACGGTCGCTCCCTCGCCGCTGGGCTGTGGAGGATCGTGGGCAACGCGACCTCGTTGAAGACCTCAGAGGCGGCGCTTGCGGTGTGGCGCCTGCCCGCGCGCGATGCGCCGCGCCTGCTGAGCGCCGGGCGAGCAGACCATCTCACGTGGCTCGCCGGATACCTGTCGATCGCCCTGAGCCCTCGCGGGGACCGCATCTACGTCCTGCCCGACCGGCGCGTGTACGACGTGGTGTCAGGGGTAGCTCGACCCTTCACCGACGAACCGGTGCCCCGGGACGCCGACGCGCTGTCACTCAGCCCCGACGGGAGCCTGATCGCCTTCGGCAGGAGGGGGTCGCTCGACGGGAGGTCTTCGGACTGGGTGGTCCTGATCGACACCCGGGACGGGAACGTCGTCCGACGCATCAGGGGTGCCCAGGAAGTGGCCGACCTCGACTTCAGCGCCGACGGCAGGACCCTGCTGACCACCGACTGGCCGGGTGGGGCTCCCCACGCCCAGCTGTGGGACGTACGGTCGGGACGGCTGGTCGGATCGGTGACACTGACCACCGGCTTTCCCTCCGCCGTCGCCCTCGGCCCCGACGGTCGAACCCTGGTGAGCGCCGGCGTCGACGACGCCCTCCGCCTCTGGGACCTCGCCGGGCAGCGCACCTATCTGCGCCGGGTCCCCTTCAGGGGGTTCATGGCGGGCTCGTGCTTCGGCACCCCCTCCGCCGGTGCGCGCTTCGTGTTCTACCTCCCGTGCGCGTTCGAGGACCCCTCACTCACGGGCTCGTACGTGTTCTTGGACGTGCAGAGGCGTCGCACCCACCTCGTCCGGGAAGCAGGCCCCGGGTGGAGCCTGGGGGGCGGCAGTTGGCGACCCGGCACGCACCAGTTCGTCCGGGCCTCCGGCGGGACCATCCGGGAGTATGACGGGAGGACCGGTCGGCTGCTCGGTAGCCACCACCCCCTCGGCAACCGCGTGTCCGACGTCGACCACTCACCTGACGGCTCGACCTTGGCGGCGGTGGAGTCGAACGGGGACGTGACCCTCCTCGACCCGGAAACCTTCGCCCGGACGGGCCCGACGGTGCACCTGGGAGCGCCCGCCTGCTGCGTGTCCGCCGGACCGGACGGAACAGCACTCGTGGCCTACGGCGGTCTGGGACAGATGAACTTCTGGAGCCAGCCCTCCGACCACTGGGCCGTGGTCGACCTGGAGTCCGGTTCGGTCGTGCACAGCGGCAGCCTCACCGTCGAGGGTGCGAACTGGGTCACCCTCTCGCCGGACGGGGGGCGGGCCGTGGTGACGGACTTCAACGGCAGCGTCGAGGTGATCGACGTCCGACGCGAGGAGGACGTGCGGAGCCCCGTCCGGGCGCACACCGACGGTGCGTACTGGGCCACCTTCTCCCCGTCCGGCTCGAGGTTCGTGACCGATGGCATCGACGGGACCGCGGTCCTCTGGGACACGGCATCGGCAACACCGCTGGCGCGCGTGACCGTGGAGCCCACCTTCCACTCGGCCGAGTTCCGACCCGACGGGGAGACCCTGCTGATCACTCCGTGGGGCGGGCACGCCGGCTTCGTCTGGGATCCCTCCTCGGCGCGCGCCGTCGGGTTTGCCTGCCAGATGGCCGGTCGCGACTTGACGCTGGACGAGTGGCGCGACAACTTCGGCTCGCTGCCCCACGAGGAGACCTGTCCTAGCCGACCGGCAGCCTGACGCGTCCCGCACAACATTTGCCAGCGAGGTGCGGTGTTGTTGGCCGAAAGTGCCGATGGGCAGGTGTGAGGAGCACCACTAGGGTCGAGCGCATGAGGGTCCTTCTCGCACTCGGTGGCAACGCCATGACGAACGCCGACGGACGGGCACGTCCGGAGGACCAGATCGCTGCCGCCCAGACGGCGATGGCCGCGGTCGCGGGCCTGCTCGAGCACGACCACGAGGTCGTCATCACCCACGGCAACGGCCCCCAGGTCGGCAACCTCCTGGTCAAGAACGAGGTGGCCGCGAGCGTCGTGCCCCCTGTCCCGCTGGACTGGTGCGGCGCGCAGACCCAGGGCACGCTCGGCTTCGTGCTGATGGACGCCCTCGACCACGAGCTGGCGCTACGCGGGGTCGACCGCCGCAGCGCCGCGCTCGTGACCCGTGCGCTGGTCGATGCCGACGACGCGGGCTTCACCACCCCCACCAAGCCGATCGGACGGCACCTGCCCGAGGCCGAGGCCCGGCTGCTGATCAGCCACGGCGAGACGTGGGAGGACCGCGGTGAGAAGGGCTGGCGCCGGGTCGTCGCCTCGCCGGAGCCGCTGGAGATCCTCGACGCGCCCGCCGTGCTCGCCCTGATCCGGGCCGGCTTCGTCGTGGTCGCCAACGGCGGCGGCGGGATCCCTGTCGTACGCCGTCCCGACGGCTCGCTCGGGGGAGTGGAGGCAGTCATCGACAAGGACCTCGGCGCCGCCCTGCTCGCCCGGACCACCGAGGCCGACGTCCTCGTCATCGCCACCGACGTCCCGAACGCCGTCATCCGGTACGGCCAGCCGGACGCCGAGCCGCTCGGCCGGCTCACCGTCGAGGAGATGCGCGGCCACGCCGCGGACGGGCACTTCGCGTCGGGCTCGATGGGCCCCAAGGTGGACGCCGTCTGCCGCTTCGTCGAAGCCACGGGCAGCCGTGGCGTCATCACCAGCCTCGACCAGATCACCGCAGCGGTCGCCGGCGATGCCGGAACCGTCGTACTCCCCAGCTCTGCGAACTGAAAGGAACCAGTCACATGTCCGCTAGCCCCTCCGCCATCGAGGTCCGCAAGGTGCCGATCCACTCGGTCGCCGACGCCTCCGAGCTCACCAAGCTCATCGACGACGGCGTCATCGCGGCCGACCGTGTCTTCGCCATCATCGGCAAGACGGAGGGCAACGGCGGCGTCAACGACTACACCCGGATCATCGCCGACCGCGCCTTCCGCGAGGCGCTGATCGCCAAGGGTGCCGACCCCGAGCAGGTCAAGGGTGTCCCGATCGTGTGGTCGGGCGGCACCGACGGCGTGATCAGCCCCCACGCCACGATCTTCGCCACCACCGACGTCCCCGAGGACGACCCGTCGCGCGAGGAGATGCGGCTGACCGCGGGCTTCGCGATGAGCGAGCCGCTCCTGCCCGAGGAGATCGGCTACACCCCGATGATCGAGAAGGTCGCCGCGGGCGTGAAGGTCGCGATGGAGCGGGCCGGCATCACCGACCCGGCTGACGTCCACTACGTGCAGACCAAGACCCCGCTGCTGACGATCCACACCATCCGCGACGCCAAGTCGCGCGGCAAGAAGGTGTGGACCGAGCACACCCACGAGTCGATGGACCTCTCCAACGGCGTCACCGGCCTCGGCATCGCCGTCGCGCTCGGCGAGATCGAGATGCCCACCGACGCCGACGTCATGCACAACCGCGAGCTCTACTCCTCGGTCGCCTCCTGCTCCTCGGGTGTCGAGCTCGACCAGGCGCAGATCGTCGTCGTCGGCAACGCCAAGGGCGTCGGCGGCCGCTACCGCATCGGTCACTCGGTGATGAAGGACGCGCTGGACGCGGACGGCATCTGGGAGGCCATCCGCACGGCCGGGCTCGACCTGCCGGAGCGCCCCCGCACCAGCGACCTCGACGGCAAGCTGGTCAACGTCTTCCTCAAGTGCGAGGCCAGCCAGGACGGCATGGTCCGCGGCCGACGCAACGCGATGCTCGACGACTCCGACGTGCACTGGCACCGACAGATCAAGGCCTGCGTCGGCGGCGTCACCGCTGCCGTGACCGGAGACCCCGCAGTCTTCGTCTCCGTCTCCGCGGCCCACCAGGGCCCCGAGGGTGGCGGCCCGGTCGCCGCGATCGTCGACCTCGGCTGACCCACCCGTACGCCACCACGGCGGGGCCGACAGGACACTGTCGGTCCCGCGTGATGGGGTGTCGTGCGTGAGCAACCCGCCCGCCCCGACCCCGGCAGCCCCGCAGCAGGTGGCACCGCGCTACCGGCTCGTGCACCCCGACCGACACGTCGTGGTCCCCGAGCTCGACGAGCACCAGCAGCGCGTGGTCGACCACGAGGGTGGGCCGCTGCTCGTGCTGGCCGGTCCCGGGACCGGCAAGACCACGACGCTCGTCGAGGCGATCGTGGACCGGATCGAGCACCGGGGCGCCTCACCCGACTCCGTGCTGGCGCTCACCTTCTCCCGCAAGGCCGCCGAGCAGCTCCGTGACCGGGTGACGGCGCGCGTCGCCCGCACCACGTCGGCCGCCTCCTGCTCGACGTTCCATTCCTTCGCCTACGCCCTCGTGCGGAGATATGCCCCGGCCGAGCTCTACGAAGGGGCGATCCGCCTGCTGTCGGCCCCAGAGGCCGATGTGGTGCTGCGCGAGCTGCTCCGCGACAACCCCGAGTCGGTGGTCTGGCCCGAGCAGCTGCGCCGGGCGGTGGGCACCTTCGGCTTCGTCCGCGAGGTGCAGGCGGTGCTGGCGCGGGCCCGGGAGAAGGGCCTGGACCCGGCCGGCCTGCGGAGCCTCGGGGAGGAGCACGACCTGCCGGAGCTGGTCTCGGCGGGCCTCTTCATGGAGCAGTACCTCACGATCCTCGACAACCTCGGCGCCACCGACTACTCCGACCTGATCCGCCGCGCCGTCATCGAGGCGGAGGCCCATCGCGACGAGCTGCGGGCCCGCTGGGGGCACGTCTTCGTGGACGAGTACCAGGACACCGACCCCGGTCAGGTGGCCCTCCTCCGGGCCCTGGCCGGTGACGGTCGCAACCTCACCGTGGTGGGGGATCCCCACCAGTCCATCTACGGCTTCCGGGGTGCCGACGTCCGCGGCATCCTCGACTTCCCGGCCAGCTTTCCCACGGCCGACGGGCGCCCCGCGCCCACGGTGGTGCTGCAGCGCATGCGCCGGTTCGGTCCGCGCCTGCTGCTGGCCTCCGGCCGCGTGGCCCACCGGCTGACCCTGACCGGCAGCATCGACGCCGAAGCGCGGGAGGCGTTCCTGTCCCCGGAGGCGGTGCCCGGCCCGCACGGGGACGGCCGCGTCGAGGTCCTCACCTACGACACCGATCGCGCGGAGGCCGAGCGGCTGGCAGACCTGCTGCGCCGGGCGCACCTCGAGGACGGCATCGCCTGGGAGCGAATGGCCGTGCTCGTGCGGTCGGGCCGCACCAGCATCCCGCCCCTGCGCCGCGCGCTCGCCGCCGCCGGTGTCCCCGTGGAGGTGGCCTCCGACGACCTGCCGCTCGTGCGCGACCCCGCGGTCCTTCCCCTTCTCGACGGCCTGCGCGCCGTGGTCAACCTGGACAACGACGACCCGGATTCGCCCGACTTCCTCGACGCCGGTCGGATCGAGTCGCTGCTCCTCTCCCCGCTGGGGGGCCTCGACGCCTCCGACCTGCGCGCCCTGGTCCGCCGCCTGCGCACCCGCGAGAAGGAGCAGCCCGACGCCCAGGCGCGACGTACCTCCCGAGAGCTCCTGCGGCTCGCAGTGGTCGCTCCCGGGTTCCTCGAGGGCCTCGACGGTCCGGACGTCGAGCGGGCCGATGCCCTGGCCTCCCTGCTGCGCGAGGGGGCTCAGAAGCTCGCCGAGCGGGCGGGGGTCGAGGACGTCCTGTGGCACCTGTGGTCGACCACGACCTGGCCGCAACGCCTGCGCCGGCAGGTCGACGGGGGCGGGGCAGGTGCCCGTCGCGCCCATCGCGACCTCGACGCGATCGTCGCGCTCTTCGAGCTCGCCTCCCGCGCGGTCGACCAGCGCGACCACGTCGGCGTCGGCGCGTTCTTCGCCAGTCTCGTCGCGCAGCAGCTGCCCGCCGACACCCTCGCCGAGCGTGGGGTCCGAGGTGCGGCTGTCCGCCTGCTCACCGCCCACCGCTCCAAGGGACTCGAGTGGGACCTGGTCGTGGTGGCCCACGTCCAGCAGGAGGGGTGGCCCGACCTGCGACGTCGTACGACCCTCCTCGGCGCCGACAGGATCGGCGTCGACGGCACCGGCCACCCCGACCTCGTCCCACCCGTCACCACCCGGTCGCTCCTGATGGAGGAGCGTCGGCTGTTCTACGTCGCCTGCACGCGGGCGCGGCGCCGTCTCGTCGTCAGTGCGGTGCGCTCGCCGGAAGACGAGGGCGAGCAGCCCTCACGCTTCCTCGAGGAGCTCGGGATCACCATCGAGCACCAGGACGGCAGGCCGCCGCGGCCCCTCTCGCTCGGCGGACTGGTGGCCGAGCTGCGGCGCACCGCGGCCGACCCGTCGAGCACCCCAGCCCTGCGCGAGGCGGCCGCCCGCCGGCTGGCGGGCCTGGCGGCCGAGGAGGTGGAGGGACGCCAGCTGGTGCCCGCCGCCGATCCGTCCACCTGGTGGGGCACCCGCAGTGCCACCCGGTCCGTCACGCCGATCCGCGACCCGGAGCGGCCCGTGCCGATCTCGGCCAGCATGCTGGAGTCGATCCTCGTCTGCCCCGCCCAGTGGTTCTTCGAGCGCGAGGCGGGTGGCGTCTCCGCCGTGCACCAGTCGGCCAACCTGGGCCAGGTGTTGCACGCCCTCGCCGAGCGGGTGGCTCACGGCGAGCTGCCCGCCGAGGTGGAGCCGTTGATGGCCGAGGTCGAGGCGATCTGGGACCGGCTCGCCTTCCGCACGCCGTGGTCGCGTCAGCGCGAGCTCGCCCGGATCCGCAAGGCGGTGGGTCGGTTCGTGCAGTGGCACCTCGACAACCCCCGCCAGTTCCTCGGCGCCGAGGAGCGCTTCCAGAGCGTCGTCGACGTCGACGGCCGCCCGGTCCTGCTGACCGGCTTCGCCGACCGGCTCGAGATCGACGACGCCGGACGCGTGGTCGTCGTCGACTTCAAGAGCGCCCGGACCCCACCGTCGGGCCCCGCCGTGGCAGGCAACCTCCAGCTCGCGCTCTACCAGTACGCCGTCGACGCCGGCGCCCTCGACGAGACGGCCGGGCGGCCGGTCGCCTCCGGCGGTGCGGAGCTGGTGCAGCTGGGCATCGACGACGACTCGGCGGCGGCCAAGGTGCAGGGGCAGCCGGCCCACGACGACGCCGGCCCCGAGCGCGCGGTCCTGAGGGCCGGTCTGGCCCGGGCTGCCGAGCTGGTGCGGGCGGAGACCTTTCCCGCCACGGCGGGCCCCCACTGCCGCGACTGCCCCTTCGTCGCCATCTGCCCGGCCAAGGGCGCGGGGAGCGTGACCGTCCAGTGAGCCGGCCCAGCACGCCCGAGCGCGAGCCCGTCCGGCTCGACACCCCGGCCGACCTGCAGGCGTTGATGGGCGGACACGCCCCCAGCGACGAGCAGTGGGCCGCGATCACCTCGCCGTTGCGCCCCACCGTCGTGGTGGCCGGCGCCGGCAGCGGCAAGACCACGCTGATGGCGCAGCGTGTCGTGTGGCTGGTGGCGACGGGCAAGGTGCGGCCCGAGGAGGTCCTCGGACTGACCTTCACGACCAAGGCGGCGGCCGAGCTGCGGCACCGGGTGACCGAGGCGCTGGGCGCCGCCGGGCTGCTCGACCGTTCGGTGGTCGCCGAGGGGGAGGACGTCCTGGAGCCCACCGTCGCGACCTACCACGCCTACGCCGCCACGTTGCTCACCGATCACGGCCTGCGCATCGGCCACGAGCCCGACACCCGGGTCGTCTCCGACGCCTCCCGCTACCAGCTCGGCGCCCGCGTGATCGAGCGCTTCACCGGCCACATCGAGCTGCTGACCGACCACCCGGCGACCGCCATCCAGAACCTCCTCGCCCTCGACGGCGCCATGAGCGAGCACCTGGTCGACGCCGACGACGTACGCCGCATCGACACCGAGGCGCGCCGCGGGTTCGAGCGCGCGGTCGAGGAGGAGCTGGCCGGCAAGGCCCGCAAGACCTACCTGGACCCGCCCGCCAAGGCGATCCACGCGATCGACCGGCGGGCCGAGCTGCTCCAGCTGGTCGGCGGCTACCGCAGGCTCAAGGCCGACCTGGGCCTGATGGACTTCGGTGACCAGATCGCCCTGGCCGCGCGGCTGGTGGACGACCAGGCCGAGGTGGGGGAGCTGGAGCGGGCGCGCTTCAAGGTCGTGCTGCTCGACGAGTACCAGGACACCTCGGTCGCGCAGGCCACCATGCTGTCCCGGCTGTTCTCCGGGCCGGATCCCGACCACGGCCTGGGCCACCCGGTCATGGCGGTGGGTGACCCCAACCAGGCGATCTACGGCTGGCGCGGTGCGTCGGTGTCCAACATCCTCAACTTCGCCGACACCTTCCCGGCTGCCGACGGCGAGCCCGGACGGCTGCCGCTGACCGTCAACCGGCGCTCCGAGCGCCGCATCCTCGACGTCGCCAACCGGCTCGCCGAGCCCCTGCTCGCGGCCTACGGTGACAAGGTCGCCCGGCTCCGGGCCGCGGACATCGCCGGGGACGGCCGTGTGGAGACCCACGTCTTCGAGCGTGCCGTCGACGAGCTCGCCTGGCTGGCAGACGAGGTCCGGCAGGTGCACGAGGCGGGCACCGCATGGTCCGACATGGGTGTGCTGAGCCGCGACAACGCCCAGGCGGAGGACGTCTACGACGCCCTCACCTCGGCCGGTGTCCCCGTGGAGATCGTCGGTCTGTCGGGGCTGATCCGGCTGCCGGAGGTGGCCGAGGTCGTGGCGACCCTCACCCTGCTCCACGACGTCACTGCCAACTCCTCCATGCTCACCCTGCTCACCGGCCCCCGGTGGGCGATCGGGCCGCGCGACCTGCGGCTGCTGGCACTGCGTGCCGCCGAGATCGCGGGCGTGCGGGGTCGGCGTGAGGCCGCCACGGTGGCCGATCAGCTGCTGCAGATCGCGGACGGCATCGACGTCTCCGAGCTGCCCGCGCTCAGCGACGCCGTCGAGGCCCCAGGCGAGGCTGCCTACTCACCCGAGGCGCTGGATCGCTGCGCACTCCTGGCCGGCGAGCTGCGGAGGCTGCGCGCCCACGTCGGCGATCCCTTGCTCGACGTGGTGCGCCGCATCATCGACACCACGGGGGTCGACGTCGAGCTCGCCTCGGCGACCTCGGCGGCAGCGGCCGCGCGACGCGACAACCTCGACCTGTTCGTCAAGGCGGTGGCGGAGTTCCAGTCCGTCGACGGCGACGTGACGCTCCCGGCGCTGCTGGCCTACCTCACCGCCGAGGACGACCAGGGCAACGGACTCGACGTCGCCACCCCGACAGCCGCCGACTCGGTCAAGCTGCTCACCGTCCACCGTGCCAAGGGTCTGGAGTGGTCGTCGGTGTTCTGCGTCGGCGTGGGGGAGACCCGATTCCCCAGCAACCGCTCGCGCACGCTGTGGACGTCCTCCCCGGCGGTCCTGCCCGCGCCCCTGCGTGGCGATCGGGGCGACCAGCCTCAGCTCGCCGGGCACGACAAGGCTGCGCTCGACGCCTACCGCGCCGAGACCCGGGCCCACGACGCCGAGGAGGAGCTGCGACTGGGCTACGTCGCCTACACACGCGCCGCCCACCACCTCGCGGTGACCTCCTACGTCTGGGGCCAGCGTGCGACGGCCTTCGGGCCCTCGGCCTACCAACGGGTCGTGCGCGACCAGCTCGAGGAGTGGGGCCAGGCGGTGGAGCGCTGGCTCGACAGGCCGACGGGCAAGGCGCCCAACCCCAACGACGACGTCGACCCGTCGCGTCCGTGGCCGGTGCCCGGACCCGGCGAGGAGGCGCGGCGCAGGCTGGCTGCCGCCGAGCTCGTACGCCGCGTCGACCGCACCGCGCCCGACGAAGGTCTCGACATGATCGAGGCGGCACGAGTCGCCGAGTGGGACGACGACCTCGTCCAGCTGCTGACGGAGGCCCGCGCCCAACGCGCCACCTCGCTCGACCTGCCGCTGCCGAGCAGCCTGTCGGCGACGTCGGTGGCCCGGCTGCGCGACGACCCCGAAGGTTTCGCCCGCGAGCTGGCCCGGCCGATGCCGCGCCCGCCTGCGCCGGCGGCCCGTTTCGGCACCGCCTTCCACGCGTGGGTCGAGCACCGTTTCGGCCAGCAGGCGCTGATCGAGCCCGACGAGCTGCCGGGGCGTGCCGACGCCGGGATCGACGACGAGACCGACCTCGGTGAGGTGGTCACCCGGTTCGAGGACGGCCCGTTCGGGCATCGCGCCCCGCACGCGGTCGAGGCGCCCTTCGCCCTGGTGCTCGCCGGCCAGGTCGTCCGCGGTCGGATCGACGCGGTCTACGCCGAGCCCGGGGGCGGCTACCTCGTCGTGGACTGGAAGACCAGCCGCCACGAGACCGCCGACCCGCTCCAGCTCGCCCTCTACCGCCTGGCCTGGGCTGAGCTGCACGACTTTCCGCTCGAGCAGGTGAGGGCCGCCTTCCACTACGTCCGCTCGGGCCGCACGGTCGAGCCCGAGGACCTGCCCGACCGTGAGGGCCTGGAGAAGCTGCTCGACCTCTGACCCCGGCCGGGGCGGTGCCTGAGGGGGATTCGGCGGCCTCCGAATCCGCTTGGCACACCGCTCACGGCGCGCCGCCGTACGCCACTCCGGCCGGCGGTGCCTGAGGGGGATCCGGGCGTCCTCGAACCCCCCTGGCACACCGCCCGAGCGGAGCGAGGACTCAGGTCAGGGCAGCGGTGAGGGCGATCTCGACCATCTCGCCGAAGGTCTGCTCGCGCTCCTGCGAGCTCGTCTCCTCGCCCGTGACGATGTGGTCGGAGACGGTGCAGATCGCCAGCGCCCTGCGGCCGTACTTCGCGGCGAGGGTGTAGAGGCCGCTCGCCTCCATCTCGACCCCCAGCACGCCGTACTTCACCATCTCGCCGAGGAGCTCGGGGCGCGCCGGGTAGAAGGAGTCGCTGGAGAAGAGCAGCCCGACGTGGAAGGGCGATCCGCCCTCACGGGCCTCGGCAGCCTCGACCGCACTGCGCAGCAGCCCGAAGTCGGCGACCGGGGCGTAGTCGATGCCGTGGAAGGCGATCCGGTTCATCGAGGAGTCGGTGCAGGCGCCGGAGGCGATGATGACGTCGCGCACGCCCACGTTCTCGGTGACGGCGCCGCACGAGCCGACGCGCACGATGGAGGCGACGTCGTAGTCCTGGAAGAGCTCGTTGACATAGATCGACATCGACGGCTGGCCCATCCCGGAGCCCTGGACCGAGACCGGCTGTCCGTGCCACGTGCCGGTGAAGCCGTACATGCCGCGGACCTCGCTGTAGCAGCGGGCGCCCTCGAGGAAGGTCTCGGCGATCCACTTCGCCCGCAGCGGGTCGCCGGGGAGCAGGACGGTGGGGGCGATCTCGCCGGGCTGGGCGCCGATGTGCGTGCTCACGGCCGTGACGCTACCGGCTAGCGTGACGAAGCGTGAGCGACCGCACCTTCCCTGGATCCTTCCCGCACGTGGCCCTCTCGGCGCACGCCCACAACCGGATGGGCCTCCAGCGCACCGACGACGCGTGGCTGGCCGCCCGCATGGCCGACCCGGCGACGCGGGTGCTCGTCGTGGCGGGCAACCGGCTCCGGCCAGTCGACGGTGCCGTCGAGTGGGTCTCGCCCGACCAGGCGCCCGACGGCACACTGGTCCTGCTGGGTGCCCGCGACGACGTCGTCCACCTCGCGGTCATCGTCGCGCCCGAGAGCTCTCCGGGATCGCCGCAGGAGTGGGTGCCGCTGCGGGACGTGCTGGGCCTGCTGGCCGACCACGCACCCGACCAGGCGCCGTTGCTGATGCACGCGATCGGCCTGGCCGAGTGGCACCACGCCACCCGGTTCTGTCCGCGGTGCGGCGGCACGCTGACGAGCCGCGCCGCGGGTCACGAGCTCCGCTGCACGCAGTGCGACCGCGCCCAGTTCCCCCGCACCGACCCGGCGGTGATCATGGCGATCGCCAGCGGGGAAGGCGACGACGAGGCGATCCTGCTGGGCCGGAACGCGTCCTGGCCGGCCGGTCGCTGGTCGACCCTGGCCGGCTTCTGCGAGCCGGGGGAGACGCTGGAGGACGCCGTACGCCGCGAGGTCCAGGAGGAGGTCGGCGTCCGGGTGGGCGAGGTGAGCTACTTCGGGAGCCAGCCGTGGCCGCTGCCCGCGAGCCTGATGCTGGGCTTCACGGGGCGGGCCGTCAGCACCGACATCGACGTCGATGGCGCCGAGATCGCGGAGGCACGGTGGTGGACCCGCGCGGAGTTCGAGGCTGCGGGTCGGTCGGGGGAGCTGGTGGTGCCGCGGGGCATCTCGATCTCGTCGTCGCTCATCCAGAGCTGGTTCGGGCACCCGCTCGACGGTCCCGGCTGGGGCTGAGCCGCACAGGGCTCAGCCGCACAGGGCTCAGTCGCACTGGTCGCAGATGCCCGTCGACGGCAGGGCGATGAAGCATCGCGGGCAGAGCTTGTCCGGCCTGTCGGAGGCGGCCACGCGCGGCCGACCGGTCGTCGCCGGACGGGAGGCGGCCGCGCGGGGCGTGCGCGGCGTGGTGGCACGCGCCCCAGGTGTACGCGGCCTGCTGGCGCCGGGCGGGGAGTCGTCGCGGATGTCGAAGCCGAGGCGGGTCAGTGCCTTGCTCGCACCTTCGGAGCCGCCGGGGATGTCCTCGGGGGTCAGCGTCCGACCGGTGGCCAGGCCGTGGGCGATGCCCGCGATGGCCGCCGCGTCGTACTCGCGTCCGTGGTGCATCAGCACGTGGGTGGAGACGCCACCACGCACGAGCATGTAGTTGGACCCGCCGGCGGCGTCCCACGTCTCGATCGCAGTGAGGACGTGGTCGCGGTCGATCGAGTTCAGCAGGGACACGACAGCAGGCTAACCCCGGGGCGCTCCGGGCGCTCAGGCCAGGGCGGCCAGTCTGTCCTTGACCTGCGACATCGACGGGTTGGTCAGCGTGGTGCCGTCGCTGAAGAGGAGGGTGGGCACGGTCTGGTTGCCCCCGTTCGCCTGCTCCACGGTGAAGGCCGCATCGGGCTCCTGCTCGATGTCGACGATCGAGAAGGGGATGCCCTCGCGATCGAGCTGGCTCTTGAGGCGGTGGCAGTACCCGCACCAGGGCGTGGTGAACATCGTGAACTTGCTGTGGGACATGACAGCCCCAACGACGTCGGCGGGGCAGGCATTCCCGAGCCGGTCTCCTGCCAGCGCCCTCCCACGCTGCCGGAGTGGGTGTCGGCGGCGGCGTCTAGGGTGGCGGACGCCCACCACACCCACCTCGGCAGTGCAGGAGTCGACGTTGCTCGAAGCGCTCGATCCCGAGCAGCGACAGGTCGCGGAGGCCCTGCGCGGACCGGTCCGCGTGCTCGCGGGCGCGGGCACCGGCAAGACGCGGGCGGTCACCCACCGCATCGCCCACGGCGTGTCCACCGGCCTCTATGCGCCGACCGAGGTGCTGGCCCTGTCGTTCACGACCCGCGCCGCAGGCGAGATGCGCGAGCGGCTGCGCTCGCTGGGGGCGACGGGCGTCCAGGCCCGTACGTTCCACTCCGCCGCCCTGCGCCAGCTCAGGTTCTTCTGGCCGCGGGTGCACAACCGCGAGCTGCCCGAGCTGACCGCGTCCAAGCTCGGCATGCTGGCGCTCGCCGCCCGGCGCCAGCGGCTCGGCGTCGACCAGGCCACCCTGCGCGACCTGGCCAGCGAGATCGAGTGGGCCAAGGTGTCCAACGTGGGTCCCGACACCTATGCCGCCATCGCCCGCTCCCGCGGCCGCGCCGTCTCGGGACTCGATCCGGACGTGGTCGCGCGCGCCTTCGACGCCTACGAGGAGGTCAAGCGCGGCCAGGGCCGGATGGACATGGAGGACGTGCTGCTCTTCGGGGCCGGGCTGCTGGCCGACAACGAGGCGGTGGCAGCCCAGGTGCGCCGGCAGTACAAGTGGTTCGTCGTCGACGAGTTCCAGGACGTCTCGCCCCTCCAGTACGCACTCCTCGACCTGTGGCTCGGCGGTCGTGACGAGCTCTGCGTGGTCGGCGACCCCGCCCAGACGATCTACTCCTTCGCCGGGGCCGATGCGCGCTACCTGCGCGAGTTCACCCAGCGCTTCCCGGCGGCCACGAGCGTCGAGCTGGTCCGCAACTACCGCTCCACACCCGAGATCGTCGCCGGCGCCAACCGCCTCCTGGCCGGCACGCCCAGCAAGGGCGTCGACCTGGTCGCCCAGCGCCCGGCAGGTGCAGCCATCACGTTCCGCGAGGCCGCCGACGAGGTGGCCGAGGCCGATGCGGTCGCCGACCGGGTGGCGGCGCTCCGCGCGCAGGGCACGCCGGCCAGCAAGATGGCGGTCCTGCTCCGGATCAACGCCCAGTCCGAGCGCTTCGAGGAGGCCCTGGCCGCCCGCGGCCTGCCGTACGTCGTACGCGGTGCTGCCCGCTTCTTCGACCGGCCCGAGGTGAAGCAGGCGATCACCCTCGTCCGCGGCGCGGCGCGTGGGGGAGAGGTCTCAGGACCGGTCGCCGACTCGGTCCTGGCCGTGCTGTCCCAGATGGGCCACTCCACCCAGCCCCCCGAGGGCCGGGGGGAGGTCCGCAACCGCTGGGAGTCCCTGCAGGCGCTGGCCGACGTGGCCGTCGACTTCGCGCGAGAGCACCCCGACGCCGGGCTCGGCGACTTCGTCGACGACCTCGACCGCCGCGCGGGCGAGCAGCACGCACCGGTGGCCGACGCGGTCACCATCGCCACCATCCACTCCGCCAAGGGACTGGAGTGGGACGCGGTCTTCGTGGCCGGCATGCACGAGAAGATGATGCCGATCAACCAGGCGCGGACGCCGTCGGAGATCGAGGAGGAGCGGCGCCTGCTCTACGTCGCGATGACCCGCGCCCGCGACGAGCTCACGGTCTCGTGGGCGACGGCGCGCGAGCCCGGGGGCCGCGCCAATCGTGGGAGCTCGCCGTTCCTGGCCGACCTGCTCGACGGCGTACCCGGGGTGTCGGCGCAGCGACGTGAGCGCACGAAGCGCAACCGCGCCGCCCTGCACTGCCGCGAGTGCGGTCGCGCCCTCTCCAGCTCCAAGGAGAAGAAGATCGGCAGGTGTGCCGACTGCCCGGCGTCCTACGACGAGGCCCTCTTCGAGAGGTTGCGGGAGTGGCGCATCGCCCGGGCCTCGAGCGACAGCGTCCCGGCCTTCGTGATCTTCACCGACGCCACCCTCCAGCTGATCGCCGAGCACACGCCGGCGGACGAGAAGGGACTCCGCGCGATCAGCGGG
Source organism: uncultured Actinomycetota bacterium (assembly GCA_963843815.1). GTDB lineage: Bacteria > Actinomycetota > Actinomycetes > Propionibacteriales > Nocardioidaceae > Nocardioides. The sequence goes on from CAWJLX010000010.1 coordinate 1,221,072, forward strand.
GTGGGGCCGAGCAAGCTCGCCAAGTACGGCGACGAGGTGCTCGCCCTGGTGTCCGGCGCCTCGGGCGGAGGGACCGAAAAGAAAATGTGAGTAATACCCATAAAATGGTTTGCCCCTGACTGCGGTCAGGGTTTAGCGTTCCTCTCACAACTTCCCACGCGCATGGGATCCCTGACACAGATCCGCGCCTGAAGCCCCGAAGGAGGTGGCCAGCATGGAGAACTACACGAAGACGATGACGGCTTGGACGCCGTCCTTCGGCATGTCCACCCTCGGCCGCCCCTGCGCGCACACGCGCGCCCTCGGCGCTGGCGTGGTGGCTGTCCAGGACGACGCCGCCGCCATCGTTCGCATCAAGGGCGATTTCCCGGGATCTCCGGTCTGGAGTCCGACGAGCTAGGTCACACACCTCTCATCGGCAGCCTCCAGGCCGCGGAACCCGACACCGGGATCCGCGGCCTTTCTGTTTGTCCACAAGAGTCATTCCACCCGCGATCAGGTCGACCAGGAGGAGGTGAACACATGACCATCAGCGAACTCGTCCGCACCCGCGTTGCCGATGTCGAGCCCCAGGCACCCCTGGGAGCCCTGCACGACGCAGTCGCCGGAGTGGATGAAGAGTTGCTGCCCTGCCGCGTCAACGACGCAGAGCTGTGGTTTGCGGAGTCCCCCGCGGACGTCGAGCACGCCAAGGCCCTGTGCACGGACTGCCCCGTGCGGGCGCTCTGCCTCGACGGAGCCCTCGAGCGGCGTGAGCCGTGGGGCGTCTGGGGAGGCGAGCTCTTCCTCCAGGGCGTGGTGATCCCGCGCAAGCGGCCGCGAGGCCGGCCCCGCAAGTCCGAGCAGGTCGCAGCACAGGCCGGACACCTCCAGAAGGACGGGGCTGCCGCGTAGGCGCCACCGCTCATCCCTCCACAGGAAGCACAAGGAACACACACCTTCATGAAGACCTATCGAAACGGAAGCACTGCCATGAATCTCATGCATGAAGAACTCGCACGCGCGCAAATGTCCGCGCGCCTGGGAGAGGCGCACGAACTGCGGCGCGGCCACCACCTGATGCTGGCCCGCCGGATGAGCCGCAAGGCCGAGCTGGCCGCGCAGCAGGCGCGTCTCGCCCTCGCTCGCGCGCTCTGATCGGGACTCTCGCCCTGATCGCGGGTGAGCCACCCACACCACGAGCCGGTACGTCGTCACCGTGACGACGTACCGGCTCGTGCCATGTGCGAGGAGTAGCCTCGACCGGGTGGGCGACACCGTCACGTGCGACTTCTGCGGCACCCAGGTGCCGGAGTCGGACACGCTCACGTGGACGACCTCGGTCGAGAACGGTCGGCGACGCACCTACTGCGACTCCTGCTCTCGCACCCACCTCCGGGCCATGGAGGGCAAGCTCGACAGCGAGTGGTGGTGAGCCCACCGCCCCGGTGCAGGTCACGCCGTGTCGAACCAGCCGCAGCCGCAGTAGGGATGCCGCTGCCAGCGTCGCGCCTGCGGGAGCGGCTCGTGGTCGACGCGCCACGACGTGAGCCAGGTGTGCGGGGTCTCCCCGCGGGCCCAGGCAGCCAGGTCGCGGGCCACCGCGCCGCCGGCCAGGGCCAGGAGCGGTCGCGGCACCCTGTCCGTGGTCTGCTCGCGGCCCTCGTCGAGCACCGAGGCGGCCACGCACCGGGCGCAGGGGCCGACGCCCGGCGCCGCCCACGGGCCCACCTCGACGGCGTAGGGCCACACGCCGACCAGGAGGTGCGGCAGCGACGACACGCTCCAGTCGTCGACGGTGGCCGAGACCAGGCGGGCCGGCGCCACGCTGACGCCCACGGGTGCCCCCGGGTCGAGGACGACGCCGGCCGCGCCCAGGGCGGCGGCGACGGGCTCGTGCCACGCGGAGGGGCAGTCGAGCTGCGCGCGGAGCGGGACGTCGTACGCGCTGCGGGTGGTCGGCTCCGGCATGCTGCCGAGGCTGCCACGCGAGCTGGCGCGCCAGACGCCCGTCCACAGGGGAAATACAGCAGCGGCGCCACCCGAAGGTGACGCCGCTGCCATCAGCTCAGCTCAGTGTCTGGAGCTCACGCCTTGCCGAGGATGCGGTTCAGGTTGGTGCCGCAGACCGGGCAGACGCCCTTGGCCATCTTGGTGCCCTTGTCGTTGACCCTGATCTCGCCCTCCGCCTCGCGCTTCTCCTTGCACTTGACGCAGTAAAACTCACCGCTCCAGGTCTCCGCCATGACGGCCTCCTTGCTTGTAGTTCTTGGTCGTCGCGACGGGGTTGTCGAAGGGGAAGCCCGCCGGGGAGTGCAGGCGGTTGCCAGCGCTCCGCGGACGACCCTACGCCACGCGTGGCCCACGCTCACGCACCCCACGCGCTGAGCGTGAAACCGGATGATCCGCCGCGGCGGCCGATCGGTACCCTCAGCCCATGGCTGACCTCACGCACCTGCGCCTCGAGCGCCCCTCCGAAGGGGTCGCCCTGCTGACCCTCGACAACCCCGACATGCGCAACGCGATGAGCGAGGAGATGACGGCGTCGTGGATCACCGCGATCGACGAGCTGGCTGCCGACACGTCCCTGCGGGCCGTGGTCGTGACGGGCGAGGGCAGCGCCTTCTGCTCGGGCGGCAACACCTCGTGGATCGCCAGCGAGCCCGACGCCACCGTGGACCGGCTGCGCTCACGGATGCTCCCGTTCTACCGGGCCTGGCTCTCGATCCGGAAGCTCGAGGTGCCGACCATCGCCGCCGTCAACGGGCACGCCATCGGCGCCGGGCTGTGCCTGGCCCTGGCCTGCGACATCCGCTACGCCGCAGACGGTGCCAAGCTGGGGCTGCCCTTCAACACGCTCGGCATGCATGCGGGCATGGCCGGCACCTGGCTGCTGCCCAACGTCGTCGGACCCGCCCACGCCCGCGACCTGTTGCTCACCGGCCGGGTCGTGACCGCCGACGAGGCGTTGCGCCTGGGCATGGTCTCGCGCGTCATCGACGCTGACGGGTTCCTCGACGAGGTGCTGGCGACCGCGACCGGCATCGCCGCGACCGCACCCATCGCCAGCCGGTTGACCAAGATCGCACTGGCCGACGGTGGCCACGCCGACTTCGAGTCCGCGCTGCAGTGGGAGGCGCTCGCGCAGCCGATGACGCTCGCGACCGCCGACCTCCAGGAGGGCATCGCCGCGGTCAGGGAGAAGCGGGCCCCGCAGTTCCGCGGGCTCTGACAGCCAAGCAGCCGCGCTCGTGAGGAGAAGACGTTGAGTGACAGCACGCCGGGTGACGAGACCCGCGGCCCCGTCGCCACGCTGCGCCGGATCGCCTTCCTGATGGAGCGCCAGCGTGAGGAGAGCCGACGCATCGAGGCCTTCCGCAACGCGGCGCGGACGATCCTGCCGCTGCCCGAGGAGGACGTACGCCGGCGCGCCGAGGCAGGCACGCTCACCGAGCTGAGCGGCATCGGGCCCAGCACGGCGGCCGTGATCACCGATGCCTGCCGTGGTGTCGTGCCCGAGCGCCTGGTCGCCCTCGAGAAGACCTCCGGGCCGCTCGTCGACGGGGGAGCCGACCTGCGGGCCAGGCTGCGCGGCGACCTGCACTCCCACTCCGACTGGTCCGACGGCGGCTCGCCGCTGGAGGAGATGGCCATGACGGCCATGGAGCTGGGGCACGACTACCTCGTGCTGACCGACCACAGTCCCCGCCTCACGGTGGCCCACGGGCTCAGTGCCGCCCGGCTCGCCCGCCAGCTGGAGGTCGTCGATGCCGTGAATGCCCATGTGGGGGACGCGTTCACGCTGCTCAAGGGGATCGAGGTCGACATCCTCGACGACGGATCGCTCGACCAGAGCCCGGAGATGCTCGGGCAGCTCGAGGTCCGCGTGGCCTCGGTGCACTCCAAGCTGAAGATGGATGCGGCGCCGATGACGCGGCGGATGATCGGAGCGGTCCGCGACCCGCACACCAACGTGCTCGGCCACTGCACGGGTCGGCTGGTCACGGGCAACCGCGGCACGCGGGGCCAGAGCCAGTTCGACGCGAAGGCCGTCTTCACCGCGTGCGCCGAGGAGGGCGTGGCGGTCGAGATCAACTCGCGCCCCGAACGACGCGACCCCCCGACGCACCTTCTGGAGCTGGCCCGCGACCTCGGCTGCCTCTTCTCGATCGACTCCGACGCCCACGCTCCCGGCCAGCTCGACATGCTCGACTACGGCTGTGCGCGCGCGACCGAGGCCGGGATCGACCCGGAGCGGATCGTCAACACCTGGGAGCGGGACCGGCTCGTGGAGTGGGCGGCCGCGCGACTCTGACCCGCGCGCCAGCGGCCCGCTGTCGGCGGTGACCGCTAAATTCGATCGCATGAGCTCGACGCCCCGGACGCCCGACGTGGAGGTGCGTCGCTCGCGGCGCCGCCGGCGCACGGTCTCGGCCTACCGCGACGGCGACCGGATCGTGGTGCTCATCCCGGCGACGATGAGCAAGCGCGACGAGGCGACGTGGGTGGCCGACATGGTCGCCCGGATCGAGCGCCAGGAGCGGCGCAAGCCGCGCTCGGACGACGACCTCGTCGCCCGAGCAACCAAGCTCAACGACCTCTACCTCGGCGGCCTCGCGGTCCCAGCGTCGGTGCGGTGGGTGGGCAACCAGAGCGCCCGGTGGGGATCGTGCACCCCGGGCGACCGCACGATCCGGCTGAGCGACCGGCTCCAGAAGATGCCGGACTGGGTGGTCGACTACGTCCTGGTCCACGAGCTCGCCCACCTGCTCGAGTCGGGGCACACCCCCGAGTTCTGGGCCTGGGTCGAGCGCTACCCCAAGGCCGAGAAGGCGAAGGGCTACCTCGAGGGCTACTCCACCGCAGCGCGACTCGAGCCACCCCCGGGGATGGAGTCCGACAGCGACTTCTCGGAGATCCCCCCGACCGCGGACTGATGCGCCTCAGCCCCGCAGCCGCGCCACCGCGTCACCGATCAGCCGGCGCATGTCCGGGTAGACCTCCGGCAGCGCGTCGACCGGCCACCACCGCACGTCGAGCGACTCCGCGCTGACTCGGTGGTCCGCGCTGCGCTCGGCAGTGGCGAGGAACCGTACGTCCAGGTGGTGCACCGTCGTGCCCGGGGAGCAGAACTCCACAGCGTGCTCGTCGAGGTCGAGCGGCACCGGGTCGAAGTCGAGCTCGGTGAGCCCGGACTCCTCGTACGCCTCCCGCAGCGCGACCCCGGCCACGGTGGTGTCACCCGGTTCGCTGTGGCCACCGAAGGCGAACCAGCTGTTGGCCTTGCGGTGGTGGTTGAGCAGGACCGCGTCGGCGCCGGGCGTCAGCACGATGGTCCCCGCCGTGAGGTGCTCCGGCAGGCACTCACGGGTCATGCCACCCGGGTGCGCGTCCAGGTGGGCCAGGAACCGCTCGCGCAGCTCGGCGTCGTGGGCGCTCGGAGGCGACCACCCGGACAGCAGCGTCCGGGCGTCGGCGTGCAGCGTCACTCGGTGGGCCGGCCGTCCCCGTCGCCGTCGCCGTCGAGGAGGTCGCGCAGTCCGGCGTCGAAGTCCTCCTCGGACAGCTCGCCCGGTGCGATCGAGTCCTCACGGAAGCCCAGCGGGTCGTCGAGGTCGGCGGCGGTGGGCAGCAGGTGCGGGGACATCCAGACCCCGTCACGTGCCTCCGTGCCCTGGCGGGTGCGGAGCGACCCCCACAGGGTCGAGGCGTCGCGCAGCCGGCGCGGCCGCAGCTCCAGGCCGACCAGCGTGGCGAAGGTCTGCTCGGCCGGGCCGCCGGCGGCCCGGCGACGTCGTACGGTCTCCTGCAGCTTGGCAGCGGCGGGCATCCGCTCGGCGGTGGCCTGGCTGACGACCTCGTCCACCCAGCCCTCCACCAGTGCCAGCGTCACCTCGAGCTTCTCCAGCGCGGCCTTCTGGGCGGCGGACGGCTCGGGGTCGAAGAGCCCGCCGGCCATCGCGTCCTGCATCGCGGCCGGGTTGGTCAGGTCGATGTCGCGCATCTTCTCCTCCATCGCGGAGGTGTCGAAGTCCATGCCGGCGCCGTACTCGGCGACCGCGCTGATCAGGTGGTCGCGCAGCCACGGGACACCGGCGAAGAGCCGCTGGTGGGCGGCCTCGCGCAGGGCGAGGTAGAGCAGGACGTCGTCTGCGGTGACGTCGGGCAGCTCGGCAGCGAATGCGGCCACATTGGTCGGCAGCAGTGCTGCCTTGCCGATCGGACCGAGGGGGAGGCCGATGTCGGAGGCGCTGAGCACGTCACCGGCGAGGGCGCCGAGGCCGCTCCCGACCTGGGAGGCCACCATGGCGCCGCTGGCCTTGCCGAGCATGGCGATCAGCGGCCCGGCGAGCTGGCGCATCTCCTCGGGCATGGCCTGCCCGAGGGCCTGCGTGGCAGACCCGGCGATCGGCTCGACCAGCACCTTCCACACGTCGATCGTCTCCACGATCCACTCGGCCCGGGACCAGGCCGCGGTGGTGGTGACGCCGGTGGGGAACTCGGTGGTGGTGTCGAGCCAGTGGTCGGCCAGGCGTACGGCGTCGGCGACCCCACTCGACTGGGCGGCGCTCACGGTCGGGTCCGGTTCCTGGGCCGCAGCGCGACGCGCCAGGTCGAGGACGGTGTCCCAGTTGACCGGGCCGTCGTGCGGGGCGAAGAGGGACTGCATCTGTGCCATCAGCGCGTTGAGGTCCGGCATCGCGCCGCCCGCGCCGAATCCGCCCATCTGCGAGAAGATCTGCTCGAAGGGCGTGCCCTTGAAGGGGTTGTTGTCGTCGGCGCCCTCACCTGTCGATCCGGGGCCTCCGGGGGTGTCACTCATGACAGCAACGGTACCCACTCTCCCCAGCCGTGGCACCCTCGCTCGGACGAGCACCGGGCCGACACTCGGCCTACACTCGGCCCGTGAGTGACCCCGTGCGCCTCGTCGCCATCCGTGACACCCCCCTCGACGTGCCCGAGGTCGTCGACGCGCTCGGCGACGAGGGCGCCGGCGGGCTCACCCTCTTCATCGGCCAGGTGCGCGACCACGACGCGGGCAAGGGCGTCACCGCCCTGGACTACTCGGCCCACCCCACGGCGCTGGCCCGCCTCGAGGACGTGTGCCGTCGGGTGGCCGCCGAGCACGACGTACGCGGGGTGGCTGCGGTGCACCGGGTGGGTCCGCTGCAGATCGGCGACCTCGCCGTCGTCGTCGCGACCACGGCGGCCCACCGGGGGGACGCGTTCGCCGCCTCCCGCGACCTCATCGACACCCTCAAGGCCGAGGTGCCGATCTGGAAGCACCAGGTCTTCGACGACCAGAGCGAGGAATGGGTCGGCACGCCCTAGGACCATCGGCCTGATGAGATCGGGCTGAAAGAGATCGGGCCGGAGACATGCCCGGGCGCCTGCAGAGGCCGGGCCGGGTGCGCACCTAGGCTCGGCACGTGGAGATCCTGCTGTGGCTCGTGCCGGCCGCCGTCGTGTCGTTGGCGGCCATGGGGTGGGTCTCGTGGATCGGTCGGGACGGACGCGGCGAGATCGACCGCGACGTGGCCGTGCAGCGGCTCGGCAAGGCCCTGGCCAAGGAGCTCCCCGCCGGCACGCGTCGCAGCGCCGCCCCGGCGCGTGATCGCAGCACCGGCATCGCGGTGCGCCCCAGCCACGGGTCTGCGTCCGAGAGGGACCGCACCCGTCGCGCCTCGTAGTTGCAGGTGTTTGAGAGAGTTGCCTCCATGAGTCAGCGGACCAGGGCGGGGCTGCTCGCACTGTGCCTGCTGGGAGTGTTGTGGGGGACGGCCGCATTCGTGCCGCTGCCCTACGTCACCTACTACCCCGGGCCCACCGTCGACATCCTCGGAGAGAGCGACGGCGACGAGACCGTGCAGGTCACCGGCCACAAGGCCTACTACGACGACGGTGAGCTCCGGATGACGACCGTCTACGTCAGCCAGCCGGAGGAGGACGTGACCCTCCCCGAGCTGCTGCGGGCCTACTTCGACCCCGATGCGGCGGTCTGGCCGCGCTCGTCGGTCTACGCGCCCGACGAGACCGACGAGTCCAGCGACCGGGAGTCCTCGGTGGCGATGGTCTCCTCCCAGGACACCGCCATCGCGGCGGCGCTGACCGAGCTCGGCGAGAAGGTGGACCCGATCGTCGAGGTCCTCGACGTGACGCCGGGCCTGCCGGCGCAGGGCAAGCTCAAGGTGCGCGACGTCCTGCTCGAGGTCGGCGGCATCACCATCACCGAGCCCCAGGACGTGGTCGACGCGGTCGACAAGGCCAAGGCGGGGGAGTCGATCCCGTTCGTCGTACGCCGTGACGAGAAACGGCTGACGGTCCGGGTCACCCCGCGCCAGGTCGACGGCGACCTGCGGGTCGGGATCACCCCCGGGGTCGGCTTCGACTTCCCGTTCCGCGTCAAGGTCAACATCTCCGACAACATCGGTGGTCCCAGCGCGGGACTGATGATGTCGCTGGCCATCTTCGACACCCTCACGCCCGGCTCGCTCACCGACGGGGCCGACATCGCCGGCACCGGCACCATCACCCCGGCCGGCAAGGTCGGGCCGATCGGCGGCATCCAGCAGAAGATCGCCGCGGCCCGGGACGCCGGTGCCGAGCTGTTCTTCGTGCCCGCCGACAACTGCGACGGCATCGGGGGAGTCGACCCCGGAGACATGCGGCTGACGAAGGCCACCACCATGCATCGGAGTGTCGTGACCCTGTCCGACTGGGTCGCCGACCACGACGCCGAGCTCCCGACCTGCGAGGACATCGCCTCATGACCACCGACCCGCTCGAGACACCCGCCCTCCCTGAGGACCCGGCCCTGGCCGCGGCCGTCCTGGAGATCGAGGCGCACGTCGCCCAGGAGGGCTGGGACCGGCCGGCCCGGTTGTACGCCCTCGTGGACACGGCGACGCTCGTCGCTCAGGAGCCGGCGCTTGCTGCCGCGATGTCGATCGACGGTCCCGGCGACGAGGGCTCCTTCACCCCGATCGAGCAGGAGGGACTGCCCCCGGGACAGGCCCTCGAGGCGGCGCTGCACTCGATCGCCTGGCCCGACGAGGTGACCGGCTGCGCGGCCGTGCTCGAGCGGCTGGTGCTGCCTCCCGACGCCGATGACGACATCCCCGAGGACCCGACCGCTGCCGAGCTCTTCGCCCGGGAGCACCCGGACCGCCAGGAAGTCCGTATGGTCGCAGGGGTGACCCGTGCCGGGGCGTCGTACTGCGCGTTGCGGCTCCGCGCCCACGACGACGAGCAGTCGGTCGTCAACGGCACCGAGCTGGTGCCGGGCCTCCTCGAGCTCCTCCACGCCACCTTGACCGACACGTTGACCGACACGATCACCGACACACCCGAGCAGGGGCCCGCATGAGCACTCCCTTCGACCGACCTTCCGGACCGACCGGACCTTCCGGACCGACCGGGCCCAGCGCGAAACGGCCCACGCCGTCCTCGCGTCGGCCGGGGGCGATGATCATCACCGCGATCGTCCTGGTCCTCGGGTTCATGGTCCTCAGCGGCTTCGCGTCGTTCTGGACCGAGCGCCTGTGGTTCAAGTCCGTGGGCTACAGCGGCGTCTTCACCACCCTGCTGCTCACCCGGATCGGGTTGTTCCTGGTCTTCGCCGGGCTGATGGCCGCGGTCGTCGCGCTGACGGTGTCCATGGCCTACCGCTTCCGTCCCGTGCTCTGGCCCGGGATGCCTGGCGTGTCCGACGACGGGCTCGACCGCTACCGCGAGCTCCTGTCGCCGCGGATGGGATGGGTGATCGCAGGAGCCTCCATCGTGATGGGCCTGTTCGCTGGCGCGTCCGCGACCGGTCAGTGGCGCAACTTCTCGTTGTGGCGACACGGTCAGAGCTTCGGGACCACCGACCCCTACTTCAACAAGGACGTCGGGTTCTACGTCTTCGACCTGCCGTTCTGGCACTTCCTCGTCGACTACGTCATGGCGCTGGCCGTCGTCGGCCTGATGGCCACCGTGCTCGTCAACTACGTCTTCGGCGGGATCCGCCTCTCCGCGCGACCGGGGGAGCGGCTGACGAGCGCCGCCCAGATCCAGGTCTCCGCACTGCTGGCCACGTTCGTGCTGGCCAAGGCGGTCGACTACTGGCTCGACCGCTTCGACCTGGTCACCAACTCCGGATCGATCTTCACCGGCATGGGCTACACCGACGAGAAGGCGGTGCTGCCGGCCAAGGAGATCCTCGCCGGGATCGCCGTGGTCTGCGCGGTGCTCTTCCTCGCCAACATCTGGCGCCGCACCTGGCTGCTGCCGTCGGTCGGTGTCGCCCTCTTCGCGCTCTCCGCGATCATCCTCGGGCTGATCGTGCCCACGGTGGTCCAGGCCCTGCGGGTCAACCCCAACGTGCCGGACCGCGAGGGCCCCTACATCAAGGCGAACATCGACTCGACGCGAGCGGCCTACCAGCTCGACGAGATCGACGTCAGGCCCGTGTCCGGGACCGCCTTGGCCGGTGGCCTCGAGGCGCTGGACGGTGTCACCCGGGGCATCCCGTTGGTGGACCCGCAGATCGTCAGCGAGATCTTCGAGCAGCAGCAGCAGGTCCGCGCCTACTACTCCGTGCCGGACGTGCTCGACGTCGACCGCTACGAGATCGGCGGCCGGGATCGCGCGGTGGTGCTCGGCGTGCGCGAGCTCGACCAGAGCGGCCTCGCCGCGGGTGACCAGAACTGGTCGAACCTCCACACCGCCTACACCCACGGCAACGGCGTCATCGCGGCGTACGCGAACCAGCGCCCTGAGGACGACGCCAGCCAGGAGACCAGCATCCAGTGGGCCGAGGGCCAGGAGGCGGACGAGAACGCGCTGACGACGCTCGCCGGCGAGGACGGCTACGAGACGCGCGTCTACTTCGGTGAGCAGAGCCCGAGCTACAGCATCGTCGGTCAGAACCCCAACGGCGGGCCGGTGGAGTTCGACCTGCCCAAGGGTGACCGCGGGGACGAGGACGTGGCGACGACGTACGACGGCGCGGCCGGCGTCCCGATCGGCAGCCTGTTCAACCAGCTGCTCTATGCGGTGCGCTTCAGCGAGCCGAACCTGCTGCTGTCGAGCCGGGTCCACGAGAACTCGAAGATCCTCTACGACCGCAACCCCCGCACGATGGTGGAGAAGGTGGCCCCGTGGCTCACGGTCGACTCCGACCCCTATCCCGCGGTGGTCGACGGGAAGATCCTGTGGATCCTCGACGGCTACACCGTCACCGACAAGTACCCGCTCTCGCAGCGCGAGTCGCTGGAGACGATGACGGACGACGCCCTGCAGGACAGCAACAACGGGTTCCAGACCCTGCCCACCGACGAGATCAACTACCTGCGCAACTCCGTCAAGGCAACGGTCGACGCCTACAACGGCACGGTGAACCTGTACGAGTGGGACGAGGAGGACCCGATCCTCAAGGCGTGGGAGCAGGTCTTCCCGGACGTCGTCCAGGACAAGGCGTCGATCCCCGACGCGCTGACCGAGCACCTGCGCTACCCCGAGGACCTCTTCAAGGCGCAGCGCTACCAGTTCCAGCGCTACCACGAGACGTCCGCGTCCGCCTGGTTCGAGGGATCGAGCCGCTGGGAGGTGCCCAGTGACCCGCAGGTGGCCAGCCGGCTGCAGCCGCCGTACCGCTTGTTCACCGACACTGGGAGCGGCGAGACCTGGTCCCTGACATCGGTCTACGTGCCCCGGGACAAGGAGAACAACCTGGCGGCCTACCTGGCGGTCAACAGCGACGCGACGAGCGACGAGTTCGGCACCGTCTCGGTGCTCGAGCTGCCCAACGAGCCGACCGGCGGACCGTTGCAGATCGCCAACACGTTCGCGACCAACGAGGACGTCAGCCAGGCGCTCCTGCCCTACACCACTGGTGATGCGGATCGCGTGCCCGGCAACCTGCTGACCCTGCCGGTGGGCAACACGTTCATGTACGTCCAGCCGGTCTACACCCGTCGCGACGGGGAGTCGAACTTCCCCATCCTGCGCTTCGTGCTCGTCTCCTACGAGAACCGCGTCGGGATCGGTACGACGCTGCGGGCCGCCATCGAGGATGCCCTCCTGGCCGATCCCAGCACCGGGGGACCGAGCGGGGAGCCGACCGAGACGCCCACGGAGACGCCGACGGGGACGCCCAGCGCGTCGCCCACGGAGTCGCCCAGCGCGTCACCGACCACGCCCCTGCCGGGCGGCACCCAGGCGCAGATCCGCGAGCTGCTCCGTCAGGCCGAGGCGAAGTTCGCTGCGGCCGACGCCGCCCAGAAGGCGGGCAACACCGTGAAGTGGGCCCGCCTGATGGAGGAGGGTCGCAGCCTCATCGAGGAGGCCGTGCTCCTCGCCGGCTGAGCCACGTCCCACCCCGATTTGGGAGCCGCAGAACGTGCCTGTAATGTTCTGTTCAGCGACGCGGGGTGGAGCAGTTCGGTAGCTCGCTGGGCTCATAACCCAGAGGTCGCAGGTTCAAATCCTGCCCCCGCTACCAAGAAAGTGGCCCCTGACCTGCGGAAACGCAGATCGGGGGCCACTGTCATGTCCCCGCGACGACCTCCGGACGGATCCATCGGGAGGTCCGGATGCTCACGCGCCAGCTCCGCAGCACGGTCGGGCATCAAGCAGGCAACTGTTGCCCGTTCCCGCCGAGGTCGACGCAGATCTCGCCGGACACCGTCTCGGTGAAGCTGCCTGCGGGGTCGAGCAGGTTCTGCACCCCCGCAAGCGTGAGCATCCCGGTCGCGCCGTCGAGCTTGCCGGTGGCCCCGCTCACCTCTCCCGAGGCCTGGAACCCGCCGGTCGCCAGGTCGAGCGTGCCGTCCAGGTCGACCGTAAGAGCTGCCCGGTTCGTGGTGAACGTGATGTCGCCGGCGAACGCGATCCCGCTCGGCGTGACGCCGGTGACCTGGAAGGCAGCCTCGGTCGTGCCCTGCAACAGACCCCCGCCACGGATCTGGGCGACCGTCCGGATCAGGCCCGGAGGGTCACCGGCTTGGGAGGGAGCTCCCCGGCCCACGCCATGGGCGTTGATCTGGTGACAGGACACCCCGGCGGTGGCCGGTCCGGCCTGGACCAGCATCAACAGGGGCAGCAGCAGGGTCAGCACAGCAAAGCGTCGCATCAGCGATCTCCCTCTTCGGCGCGGCGAGGCTGTCATCGCCGCCCTCTCACTCGAGGCTAGCGAGGAGGAGCGGGCTGTCAATACGCGCCCGAGGCGATCGGGCAGGACGGACCTGATCGCCGAGAGAACTTCGGTGCGTTGGTCCGTGGGGAGGATCAGGTAGGCCGAGATGGTCGACAGGTGGCCGATGAACTCGTCGGCGGCGACCGAGACCCGGCGCTCAGTCACGACTTGATTGACGTCAGTGAACCAGGGCGGGGCGGCCATCTCGGTCCCCGGCCACTGGAGCTCTGCGTCGGCGGGGGTGTCGTCGGGGCTGGGGATGTCGTCGTCGGCGATGTACGGCTCACGCACGCGCCTGACCTGCTCGCCGCTCACGTATGCCTCCGCAGCTAGTTCCCTCTCGCCCCGCGAGGTGTCGACGCCGCCGTGCCGGTTGCCTTCACGCTCGGGCGCAACAGACGGGAGATGCGGGCTCGGTTCCTCCAGAGGTGGACGAACATGACGAGGATGCTCAAGATGCCGGTGATCATGTGGGTCGCGGTCCACCCTGTGGCGCCGGACCAGCCGAGCCACAGGGGGAACCCGGTGAGGATGCAGACGCCGACCAGCGCTCCGAAGGACGCGTTCAGGACACCGAGCCCGAACTCTCGATGCTGTCGTCTCCGAATCCAGACCCCTCTGATCCAGCCGGCGTTGCCTGTCAGGTGGACGGCGATGATCGGGATCAACGCGATACCCACCCAGGAATGGAGCGTGTAGTCCGGTCCTTCCCGGGTCAGGAACTCAGCGATGAAAGCCACCAGCAGGATCGCCGGGAGTACGACCCTCGCGGTGCGCGTACGAGCCCATCTCGGCAGCGCGCCGCCGCGATTCTGTGTCGTGGTCATCGAGTGGTCCGCGCCGATCACGAAGGGAGTGCGGCGAAGTAGTCGTCCCATGGTTGATGGGGTCGGCCCGCGGCTGCCGCGAAGTCGCTCGGCTGGTCGTGGGCTCCGTTGCGGATGCCTTCGTAGATCCCGGCGATGACCGATCCCATGAAGTCGCCCAGGGCCGCGATGCGATCCTCTCGGTACTCCTCGACCGTCATCGAGCGGTAGACCAGCTGGGTCCTGAACGTCCTGTTGAGAAGCTCGACCAGCTGCGCCTGCGTCAGGGGTTCGCCGTGGAGGTTGTACGTGCGACCGTTGTGCGCTGGCTGGGTCAGCATCCGTGCGTAGGCGTCAGCCAGCTCCGGGCGGGACGTGTAGCCGCACTTCGCGTCGCCGGCGCAGTTCGCGACCTCGCCCGCCGCGACGTACGCATCGATGCTCTCGATGTCCGGCTCGATGTAGATGCCGTTGCGTCCGATCACCCAGTCCATCCCGCTGTTGCGAACGTCGGCCTCGCTCTGGCGATTGCTCTGCACGACCGGGGAGAACGCCGTGCCCTCCTCAGCCCCCTGGACGCTGGTGTAGACGACCTTGCCCACGCCAGCCGCAAGAGCAGCGTCCAGCACGTTGCGGTGCTGGTGGACACGCTCCTCGGGCTGCTCGTTGCCCGACACCAGCAGCAGCGTTGCCACCCCCTTCAGCGACACCGTCAACTGATCGATGTCGGAGTAGTCGCCCGGGCGGACGTCGATGTCCAACCCACGGGCACGCGCGGGAGTACGTGCGAGACCGACGACGGTCTGAGCAGGGTCGAGGCGTGTGACGGCTTCCACGACGGCACGTCCGAGCTGGCCCGTGACGGCGGTGACTGCAATGGTCATGGCTCCCACTCTGGCCGATCTCGCGTTCGTGGCCGTGGTGCTAGCGTGACGAAGTATGGTCGGATCTCGTCATCTCCTGGATCGGGCCCCGATCGAGATCGAGTTCGATCCGCCACGCCACCGTCGGGGCATACCTGTCGAGGTCGTCGACCGGTCCGGGCTCCTGGCCAGGATCACCGCCCGGCAGCTGGAGAGCCGCCAGCGAGCCGGCTTCCACCAGCTGGTGTTGTGCACCGCCGGGCATGGCACCCACGACGTCGACTTCGAATCCGTGGAGCTGTCGGTGGGGACACTGCTGCACGTCCACCCGGGTCAGGTCCAGCGATTCGTCCCGGAACCGTTCTTCGAGGCGCACGTGGTGGTGTGGCCGTCCCAGTCCCACCACGCCGACCCCGAGTCCCCTGCGTGGTACCCGGGTTGCGAAGCGCCCACACGCTGGCAGCTCGAGGGCGAGCTGTTGGCCGAGACTCTCGGGTGGGTGGAGGAGCTACGGCACGAGCAGGACAGGTTCGATGGTTCGCCCCGACGTACCGAACTCATGCGGGCGCTGCTGTCCGCGCTGCTGTTGCGTGTCGCCATCGAGCTGCCTGACGCTCCTCGCAGCGTCAGCCGGCTATCTCCGCCCTATCTGGCGTTTCGAGAGCTCATCGAGGAGCAGCTGTACCAGCGGCCCAAGGTCGTCGATCTCGCCCGGGAGATCGGATACAGCACCCGCACCCTTGATCGGGCGTGCCAACAGGTCTCCGGCCAGACCGCCAAGCAGGTCCTCGACGAACGGATCGCCCTGGAAGTCCGCCGCCTCTTGACTCACACCAGCCAGCCCGTCTCGCGCATCGCAGCCGATCTCGGGTTCCACGACCCGTCGAACTTCTCGAAGTTCGTCAAACGCCATCTCGGCGACCTCCCTGGTCGCATGCGAGACGACCCCAGCCCCGAACACGGTGTCGCATCTCGCCCCTGACCTTCGCCGGCGGCGCATCGCTGCGCGGACACCGCGGAGCCGAGGGGTGGACGTGTGACTAGGGTCGGTCCATGGGTCGAGGCGTCTACGTGGCAACCGTCGAGGGGTTCACGGGCAAGTCCGCCGTCGCGCTCGGTGTGCTCGAGCAGCTCTCCCGCCGGGTGGAACGGGTGGGGGTGTTCCGGCCGATCGTGCGCACCGACGGTGCTGTCGCCGAGCAGCGCGACTACGTGCTCGAGCTGCTGGTGGCCCATCCCGCGGTGGAGATGACCTACGACCAGTGCGCCGGGGTGACCTACGACGACGTGCACGCCGACCCTGCCGCCGCGATGGACCGGATCGTCCAGCGCTACCACGACGTGGCCGAACGTGCCGACGTGGTGGTGGTGGTCGGCAGTGACTACACCGACGTCGGCGCCCCGGCGGAGTTCGGCTTCAACGCCCGGATCGCGGCGAATCTCGGCACCCCGGTGCTGCTCGTCCTCAACGGTGCCGAGCGCTCGGCCGACCAGCTGCGCACGGCGGCCGACCTGGCCACCACCGAGCTGCTGGCCCACCACGGCACCCTGTTCGCGGTGATCGCCAACCGGGTCAGCGGGGCCTCGCCCGCCGCGTGCGTGCAGGCACTGACCAGCGAGGGGGTGCCGGCCTACGCCATCCCCGAGGAGCCGTTGCTGAGTGCGCCGTCGGTCTCGGACCTGGTGACGGCCTGTGACGGCGAGCTGCTCAGTGGCGACGTGGCGCTGCTCGCCCGCGAGGTGCCGGGCCTGGTGGTGGCGGCGATGACCTTGCCCAACGTGCTCGACCGGCTCTTCGAGGGCGCCCTGGTGGTGACCCCGGGTGATCGACCGGAGATCGTCCTGGGCGTGCTGACCGCGCACCAGTCGGCCAGCTTCCCGCAGATCTCGGGGATCCTGCTCACCGGCGGGCTGGACCTCCCGCAGCAGGTCAGCAAGCTGCTGGACGGGCTGGACGTCACCCTGCCGATCATCCGTTCCCCGCTCGACACCCATGCGGCGTGGACGGCGCTGACCAGCCGCCGCGGCCGCCTCGACAAGGACTCGCCCCGCAAGGTGGCCACGGCCCTGGCCCTGTTCGCCGAGCACGTCGACGGCGAGGCCCTGCTCGACCGGCTCGAGGTGGCCCGGACCCAAGCCGTGACACCGCTGATGTTCGAGCACCAGCTGCTGGATCGAGCGGTCGCCGACCGTCGGCACATCGTGCTCCCCGAGGGCACCGACGACCGGATCCTGCAGGCCGCCGACGCCCTGCTGCGCCGCAACGTCGTCGACCTCACCCTGCTCGGCGACCCGATCGCCCTGCAGTCGCGAGCCGCGACGCTGGGCGTCGACCTCTCCAAGGCCCGGTTGCTCAGCCCGTTCGACGAGGAGCTGCGCGAGCGGTTCGCCCGGGAGTACCACCAGCGGCGCAAACACAAGGGCATCGACCTCGAACGAGCCCGCGACATCGTGGTCGACGTGTCCTACTTCGGGACCATGCTGGTCGAGCTCGGTCTGGCCGACGGCATGGTGTCGGGCGCGGTCAACACCACCGCCCACACGATCCGGCCGGCGCTGGAGGTGATCCGCACCGTGCCCGAGGTGTCCGTGGTGTCGTCGGTGTTCTTCATGTGCCTGCGCAACCAGGTGCTGGTCTACGGCGACTGTGCGGTCAATCCCGACCCGACGGCTGAGCAGCTCGCCGACATCGCGATCGCCTCCGCGGGCACCGCAGCCGCCTTCGGCGTCGACCCTCGGGTGGCGATGCTCTCCTACTCGACCGGCAGCTCAGGCTCCGGCACCGACGTCGAGAAGGTCACCGAGGCGACCCGACTGGTGCGCGAACGCGCCCCCGAGCTGGCTGTCGAGGGCCCGATCCAGTACGACGCCGCGATCGACTCCGCGGTGGCCCGGACCAAGCTGCCCGACTCGGCCGTCGCCGGCCGGGCCACGGTGTTCGTCTTCCCCGACCTCAACACCGGCAACAACACCTACAAGGCGGTGCAGCGGTCGGCCGGCGCCCTGGCGGTCGGCCCGGTCCTGCAAGGGCTGCGCAAGCCGGTCAACGACCTCTCCCGTGGAGCCAGCGTCCGCGACATCGTCAACACGGTCGCGATCACCGCGATCCAGGCCCAGGAGCGTCGATGACCTCGGCGTCCTCCGCGAGGAGCGGCCGGGTCCTCGTCGTCAACGCCGGGTCGTCATCGCTGAAGTACAGCCTCGTGGACGGCGACAGTGGGCACGCCGAGGCCACCGGTCTGGTGGAGCGGATCGGCGAGGCGAGTGGCGTACTCACCCATCAGACCGGCGGCAGCGAGCACCGGACCGAGCGGGAGTTCGGGTCCTTCCAGGATGCGCTCGCCGCAGCACTCGCCGCGTTCGCCGAGCACGGGCCGGTGCTCACCCGCGATGGCTTCGCCGCGGTCGGCCACCGGGTGGTCCACGGCGGCAGCAGGTTCGCCGCGCCGGCGCTGGTCGACGACCAGGTCATCGCCGACATCGAGCGGCTGGTGCCCCTGGCGCCGCTGCACAACCCGGCCAACCTGGAGGGCCTGCGGGTGGCGCGCCGGTTGTTTCCGGACGTGCCGCAGGTCGCGGTGTTCGACACGGCGTTCCACCAGACCATCCCGCCTCGCGCGCACACCTATGCCGTACCCCGGTCCTGGCGCGAGGACCACCAGATCCGGCGCTACGGCTTCCACGGCACCTCGCACGCCTTCGTCTCGGGTGCGGCGTCCCGACTGCTCGGCCGCGCACCGGAGTCGACCAACCTGATCGTGCTGCACCTCGGCAACGGTGCGTCCGCGACGGCGGTCCGTGGGGGCGCGTCGGTCGACACCTCGATGGGGCTGACGCCGCTGGAGGGCCTGGTGATGGGCACCCGTTCCGGCGACCTGGACCCGGCCGTCCACGGCCATCTGCACCGGCAGCTGGGCTGGTCGCTCGAGGACATCGACCGGGCTCTCAACCGCGACTCCGGGCTCCAGGGACTTGCCGGCCACAACGACTTCCGCGAGCTCATGCAGCGCAGGGCCGCGGGCGACGAGGCAGCAGCGCTGGCGTTCGACGTCTACGCCTACCGGATCCGCAAGTACATCGGGGCCTACTACGCCGTCCTCGGTCTCGTGCACGGCATCGTGTTCACCGGCGGGGTCGGCGAGCACAACCCGGAGCTGCGCGCTGCGGTCCTGTCAGGCATGGAGCGGTTGGGCGTCGAGCTGGACCCGGTCCGCAACGAGCGGCGTGCCCGGGAGCCGAGGGTGGTCTCCCGCCAGGACGCCGACGTGCCCGTCCTGGTGGTGCCGACCGACGAGGAGTGGGAGATCGCTCGCGAGGCGCTCGCCGTGGTGCGGGGGACGGCGGGTCAGGACCGCAGCTGACGGGGGAAGCCCGCGTCCATCTCTTCGGACAGGACCAGCCGGGCCTTGACGTCCACGCAGCGCAGACCCTCCGTGGTGAGCACGAGCGGGTCCAGCGCCAGCGCGGCCAGCTGCGGGACGTCGACCGCGAGCTGGCCCACCTGGGCGACGAGGCTCTCCAGCTCCGCGGCGTCCACCGCCTGAGGTCCCCTGCTGCCGACCATTCGCGGCCACAGCCGAAGGGCACGGACCGCCCGGGCTGCGTCGGCCTGACCGATGGGCGGCATCAGCACCACCGCGTCGTCCCGGCTTCCGCCGTCGAGGGGGTCGGTGACCTGGCCGCCCGAGGTCAAGCGGACCAGCGGTCCGAGCTCGGGATCGCGCAGCACCGAGACCGACACCTGGTGGCCGATCAGCAGCGGCTGGACCAGGACCTCGACCTGGTCGCGGCCGAGCTCGGTGGCGATCGCGGAGACCGCCTGCTCGACGGCGACCGCGCTGCGCAGGTCGACGCGGACCAGTCCCCGCTCGGTCTTGTGCGGTTCGGTGGGTTCAGCCAGCTTCACCACCACCGGGAAACCGAGGTCCGTCGCCGCCCGCACCGCCTCGTCGCTGCCCTGGGCGAGCCGACCGACCAGCTGGATGCCGTAGGGGGACAGCAGCTCGGTCATCGCGTCCGCGGGCAGCCAGTGCGGGTCGCCGCGGTGCTCGACCAGGCGGGCGGCCGCCCAGGACCGGGCGTGCGCCGCGCGGGTCCCGAGATCGACGACCGGCTGGTCGGGCGGAACCCGGCGCCACTCGGCGTACCTCATGGCGCGCGCCAGGGCACCGGTGGCCGCCTCGATGGTGCGGAACACCGTGACGCCCGGGGTTCCCCTGGCCACGGTCGCGGCCGCGCCGGGGGCGACCAGCAGCACCGGGGTGTCGGGCGCGCCGGCGCGGCCCCGGCCCACGGCGGCGAACAGCTCGTCCCGATCGCCCAACCGGGTGGTGACCAGGAGGACGAGGACCGCGTCGACCTCCCCGGAACCGGCCAGCCGGTCCACGCAGTCGGCGAGGGAGTCCGGGGTGACGTCGGCGCCGAGGTCGATCGGGTTGCGCGCATCGACCAGGCCCGTCGACGCCGAGCGCAGCCCCTCCTGCAGCTCGCGGGACAGGGCGGTGACCACCAGTCCCTGGGCGTCGACGAGGTCCATGGCCAGGGCGCCCAGGCCGCCGGTGTTGCTGACGATCCCGACGCGCAGGCCCTCGGGCAACGGCTGCTCGTCGAGCAGGAGCGCCGTCTCGGTGAGGTCCGCGCCGGTGCGGCAGGCGATCACGCCGGACTGGGTGAGCAGCGCGTCGACGCCGACCGGGGCGGACGTACCGTCATGGGCACGCTCCAGCCTGGCCCGGGAGCGGCCGCCGATCACCGCCAGCAGCGGCTTGCGCTCGGCGAAGCGACGGGCGGTGCGCGCGAACTTGAGCGCGTTGCCGAACGACTCGAGGTACAACGCCGCCGCGCTGACCCGGTCGTCGTCCATCCACGCGGCCAGGAGGTCGTTGCTGGACACGTCCAGCTTGTCGCCCAGCGAGACGAAGGAATGGATGCCGAGGCCGATGTCGCGGGCCAGGTCGAGCAGTGCGAAGCCCATCCCTCCCGACTGCGACACCACTCCCAGCCCGCCGCTGTCGGGGACGTCGCGCAGGAACGTCGCGTTGAGCCCGAGACCGGCGGCGTTGCCCAGCACTCCCTGGGAGTTCGGGCCCACCATCCGCACGCCGTGGGCACGGGCCAGGTGACGGAGCTCTGCGGCGGGGTCACCGGTCTGGTCGGCGTGTCGCCTCCGTGCTCGGCGAAGCCGGAGGAGACGATCAGGACGGCTCCGGCGCCGGTTGCCGCGGCGTCGAGCAGGACAGCGGACACGCTGTCGCGCGGCACCGCGATCACCACCAGGTCCACCGGGGAGCCGATCGCGGCCAGGCGTGGGATGGACCGGGAGGCCGTCGATCAGCTCGACCTCGGGGTGCACGACGTGCACGGCACCGGAGTACGGCGAGGACCGGATCGCGTCGAGGATGCCGAACCCGAACCCGCCGGCCGAGCGGCGTACGCCGACCACGGCGATGCTCTCCGGGTGGAGCAGCGGCCGCAGCGAGCGGGCCTGGGCCCGCCACTCGCGCCGGTCGGCGGCGACGATCGCCTCCGCCGACTCGTCGGTGTCGAGCTGCACCAGCACCTCGCCGCCCTCGCGACGACGGGTCTCGGCGAAGCCGGCGCCGCGGAAGACCCGCAGCATCCCGGAGTTCTCGGCGAGGACATCGGCCTCGAAGCGGCGGACGCCGTGCCGCCGGCCCAGCGCGGCCAGGTGCTCCAGCAGCAGGCTCCCCAGACCGCGGCCGCGGTCGGCGTCGGAGACCAGGAAAGCCACCTCCGCGGCGTCGCTGGCGAAGACCTCCGCGGTGGCGAGGCCGATCACGCGTCCGCGGTCGAAGGCGATCAGGGCGGTCGCGGCGTCGTGCTCGGCGTCGAACAGCCGCGTGACGTAGGCGCGAGCCGCGCCCCGGTTCGCGGAGAAGAAGCGGAGCCGCAAGGTGTCCTCGGAGACCGACTCGTGCAGCGCGAGGACCGCGTCGCGATCGTCGGCCCGCACGGATCGGATCACGGCAATCCCGCCGTCGGACAGCAGCACGTCAGCCGGCGGTGCCGTCCACTGGCGCGGCGGGGTGGGCTGCGGTCCGCTCATCGCCGTCCTTCCGTCCGTGGCCACGTCCGCCACATGCTGCCACCCCGTCGCCCGCTCCCGCTTGCGTCGCGGGGGCGTCCCGCGTTGAAGCGGCCGGTGCCAGCGTTGCCGAGCATGTCGTGAGGTCCCCGGTTCGACATGGGCACGAAGTGACTTTCGGCTCTGCCGACACGCCACGTCCCACGTGAGGCTGAGCCCAGGTCCCGACACGAGACGGCGGCTGTGAGAGGAAACGACGATGGTGCGTCACAGCACGGCACAGGGACAAGTGGACCAGTACACGGGCCTCGGTGTCGCCGTCGGTGCGGGTATCGGCGCGACGATCGGCATGCTGATCGGTGGTTGGGCGTTCCCGGTCGGCATCGGTGTGGGCGTGGGTGTCGGCGTCGCGCTGGGTGCCGCGATCGATGCACGACGTGCCTGATCTCGCAGATCTCGGGACATACCTGGTTGCTCATCCCGCATGCCGCCGCGTGATGGGACCGGAGGCGCCGGTCACTGCCTTCGAGACAGCGTAGGCGATGCCGGGGTCGTCTCGGCGCCCACGTTGTAGGTGATGGCGTCGAGACCGGAACTCGAGGTAGGAGAACTTCTCCTTCAGCCCTGCGGCGTGCCACACCCCTTCACCGGAGGTCAGGATCCGCCGCCCATCGGAGGCACGGTGTCCTGCGAGCGGGGTCGACCAGCGCCGTTGCGTAAAGGTCTTGCCGTCGGCCGATGCGGCCGTCCGGTCATCGGAGACGAAGTCGACCAGGTCGTGCTCGGCGTCGAAGGTCAGGACGGCGGAGACGGTCTGGTCGCCGTCAGTGAAGTCTCCGCGGACGTGCCGGGCATCGAGGGTCGTCCACGTCACCGGGGCGTCGGCGATCGCGCCGGGCGCCATGACGACGAGGTCGTTGAACACCGTCACGGTCTCTCCGCGGTCCATCTCGGGGCCGGAGGCGTCGACCATGGTGAACAGGGAGAGCAGCTTCACGCGCATCGTGGCCGTGGTGTCGGCGAAGACGTGCAGAACGGTGACTGGAAGCCCAGACCTGGTGGCATCCATGAGGAAGATCCGTTGCGGTCGTGGCCCGTAGGTGTTGACCTGCTGGCCGGAGAACGGCATCCACGCCGCATCCGGACCACTGCGGATGCGCCCGTGGAAGTCGGCGTGGAAGCTGACCACGCGAGGTTGTCCGACGGCACCGGATCGCCGGATGTAGGCCGCCAGGGGCGCCGGTAGGTCCACGAGGTCCGCTTCGTCCAGGACACCCGGGGATGGGTTCACGTCGGCGAGTGCCAGCGCGGCACGGTCCTGGTACTGGGCGTGGAAGCTGGACGGCCCTGCGGCAGCGAAGGCGTACGCGGCCGACAGGACCAGGACGAGGTTCACGATGGTCCCGGCCCGCGCGTCGGTCCACGAGGTCGCGATGGCGATCTGGGAGATCGTCGCCGCACCGAGGGCCAGTGCCCACCACCACGTGGGCGCACCCACGGCGAGGAGCACCGCGGCGGTCACCACCAGCGCGGCAGCCAGGAGCCAGAGCACCCCTCCCGCGACGCCGATCGGTTTCGTGAGCTGGGAGACATCGGCCCACGCGAAGCCCTTGGCCACACCCAGGAGATGGATGAGTCCGTGGCCTGCGAGCACGGCGACGACCAACCAGCGGAGGGTTGTGGTCATGGAGATCATCTCTTTCAGCTCTGCGGATGTCGTCACTCGTGTGGCGGCAGGAAGATCTCGGTGTCGGGGTTGTGCAGGACGGCGGTGACATGCAGCCCGGTGTGGGTGATGACCGAGCCGATGGGGTTGAGGGTGACGAGTGTTGGCACGCTCCACATCACGTCGCCGACGAGGGGCTTCACCACCTTGTCCGAGCGGAAGTCGCTGTAGCCGGCGTGGTAGGTCGCAGTCATGACCAGCGAAGCCAGCATCGCCGCGGCCACCACGGCGACCTTGCCGACCATGTGCGTGCGGAGTCTGCTCCCGGACGCGGCCGCGAACACGGCCAGAATCGGGAAGACCGACAGCAGCAGAGCATCCATCGCGCCGTACATCACGCCGCGCCACACCAGTGCCCACGCCAGCTCGAAGCCCTCAGGTCGGGCGGCCGCATCATCGGTGCGGACCACGACGACCGCGAGCACTCCGGCGAAGACCACGCCCAACGTGACGGCCAGCGGCAGGCGCCGTCGCAGCATGGCTTCGACCTGCTGGTCGGTGGCCCGAGCCCACAGCGCGATGAACGTGATCACGAAGGCTGCGTAGATGCCGTAGTAGAGGTCGCGTGGCAGGTCGAGCAGGTCGGCGAAGACGAAGGGGACCAGAAAGCCCAGGACCAGCCCGATCGCGAGCCACCGGAGCTGCTGCGCAGCGACCGGGGGTGTCGCAGTTCTGTCTGCGCACCCGGGGTCTTCAGTTGGGTGGTTTCCATGGAACTGTCTCCTTCTTGCCCACTCCCGTTGTCCTCTGGACCTGGGGGGGTGCGCGTGAGGTGTGTGTGTCTGGGGTCGGCTAGGAGGTAGCGATGGGTTGCAGGATGTTCAGACGTGCGGCCCGCAGAGCCGGAAGGCCTGCTGCCAGCACCCCGACGACGACGTCGTGGCCGTAGCTCTTGGTGACCTGGTCGAACTCAAGCGTGTACATCGTGATGGTCCTCTCGTGTCTCCGTGCGGGTGGAGGTGTCCGGCGCGGCCGGGGACGGAACCACTGGTGCCGGTCCGTGGTCGGTGCCGCCCTGGTCGAGGCGGAACGGCGGGTACTGGTCGGTCATCAGCGCCGCATAGGCGATGACCCGGAAGATCCACCGGTTGAGCCCGACGATCAGGTCGAACAGCGGCTGCGGGATAGCGACCGGTGAACAGCAGCACCACGCCGGTGACGACCACCAGCAGGCCGAGCAGACCGCCGGCCATGGGCGCCAGCTGCACTCGCTCGCCGTTCGTCATCGTGAACCAGCCCAGCGATCCGCCGACGAGCAACGCGACGATCAGGTAGTGGGGCAGGCCGAGCAGCCACCACTTCACCAGCACCAGCCCCCGCGAGAGCCGGCTCCGGATAGGCCACATCGAGCGTCGCCGGGTAGTCGGGCTCGGGTCCGAGGCTGAACGGCGGGTATCGGTCGGTGCCGATCCCCCCGGTGGTGGCGTAGTAGCTCGACCCGCCAGGACCAGCGCAGCACGCCCACGTTGAAGTCGAAGATGCGCGCGGGGGTAGCGGCCGGTGAACAGGATGGCCACGCCGGCGACGAGGGTGAGCACGACGAATGCCAGCCACAGGAACAGCGAGGACGACGAGGTGCGGGATGGCCAGGAACCACTTCACCAGCCATCGCCACCGGGACAGCCCTGGATCGAGCGAGGCGCTCATCGTGACCGGGCTCGTGGAAGCGCCGGCAGGCAACGGGCGGTCGGGTGCGATGCCAGTGACGGGGCCGGACCCGGTCGGTGCGCGCGCCGCTCGATGACCGGCAGCGCCGAACACGATCAGCAGGACTGCGGCCGCAACTGTGAGCGGCGCCCAGGCCCAGCAAGATCAGCGCCAGGGGCAGCACGAAACCGGCCTTGGCTCCCACGGTCGCATCGGCCGCGACGCCTGGGGAACCGTCGGCGTTCATCAGCACGACCGCCCAACGTCCGCTGGTGGCGGTCCAGTCCAGTCGCTGGGTGCCGGCACCAGACGCGGACTCGACCCAGAAGCTCTGCTCGGCTGGGCGAACCAACGACGCTCTGGCCATCGGTGCGGCGGTAGGCGGGCGTGCTGCTGGTGGAGCCGATCACCTGGTCGTGGGCGACTCCGGCCAGGTAGGCGTCGACGTCGGATGCGGGGCCGATGCCGACGAACAGGGGAGCCCCGGCAGGGCCGGTGACCTCGAGCCGGACATCGGCATCCAGCCGGTCCAGCAGCCAGTCCGGAGAACCGGGGTCGGTGACGAGGTCCAGGTCCTCAGCAGTGATCGCGACGGTCTGCGACTCCAGGCCCTCGACGCTCGAGCTGAAGTAGCCGTCGTCGTCCCGGTCAAAGGCGTACGCGGCACCGAGACCGATCCCACCGCCCAACAGACCGATCCCGGGGAGCAACAGGAGGCACCCCACGACCAGGGCAAGCACTCGATTCGTCTTCATGACGGGTCCTTTCGTCAGGTGGCGCTCGACTGGTGCCGGGCGTGACGCCGTGGCACCTGGTCAGCACCGCGTGGATCAGGGGTTGGGGGTGGTCTCGGCCACGACCGTCGCCATCAGGCTCCGGAACTGCTCGGGCTGCTCCCACAGGGGGCGGTGGCCGGAGGTGTCGAAGGTGGCGAGCTTCTTGCTCGGTGCCTGGAGGAGGTCGAACCACTGCTGGGCCGGCCCAGCACGCCCCGGCGCCTCATGGGCGCCCTGGGCGAGGTAGACCGGCACTTCCAGGCTGGTGGCCTGGGTGCGGAAGTCGATGTCCTGGATCTGCGGGTAGAGCACGGAGAAGGTGTCCATGAACGGCACCGAAGATGTGGATCTGCTCGAGCAGGGTGTACTCGCCGACGAAGATATTCTCGCCCATCTGCCCTGCGCCCTCGGAGTTGCCGGTGTGGTCGTAGGGGTAGACCTCGTGCTCGTAGGACAGCGCCGGTCTCGTAGTCGAGCATGCTGGTGTACGGCGGCGGGCCGCTCGCGGTGAGTGTCTTCACCAGTCCGGCATCTCCCTCTTGGCGGGCCCAGGCGAGGGTGTCGCGGTAGAAGATCTGGTCGGTCTCGCGGGGCTGACCATCTGGCCGACGCCGATGAAGGCCGAGAAAAGGTCGGGTTGGCGCTGCACGGCGAGGACTCCGAGGATGGTGCCCCAGGACTGCCCGACCAAGTAGACCTTGTCCTGGCCGAACCGGTCCCGCAGATAGTTGGTGACCTCGACGGTGTCGGCGACGGCCTGGTCGAGCGTGAGCGTCGAGGTGGGATCGAGCTGGTCATAGGACTTCCCCGCGCCGCGCTGGTCGAAAGTGACGACAGTGAAGTCGACTTCGAGAGCTTCGCTGTGGCGTCGCATGGCGCCGAGCTCGGTGCCGCCGGGGCCGCCGGCCAGGAACAGCAGCACCGGGTTCTCGGTGCTGCGCCCGCGGATCATGAGCGTGAGGTCATGCCCGCCGATCTCCACCCGAGTCAGCTCGGCAACGCTGCCGGCGACCGTCTGGCCGTCGGCATCGACGATCGGGTCGGTGGTGGCGGGGCGCGCGACGAGAGCGGCCAGGGCCACGAGCGCCAACGCTGACGTCACCGCCACCCCACGACGAGCCCACAGGCCCACCCCACTGAGGAATCCCCGCCGCGGGCGACCGGACGACAGCGCGCGTCGCGCCAATGCCGCCCCCAGGGAGGCGCCCAGCACCATGGGCAGCATGGCCAGCAGGCCGTGGACGCCGCGGCCGACCGCAAAGGCGATGATGCCGTACGTACTGCCGAAATGGATCCCGTCCACCGTCGGCCCCGAGACCCTGAGACGAGCCAGCTCGAAGACCACGGCGAAGGTGAGGGGAGCCACCAGCATGGCCCATCTGGTGCGCAGCAGGACTCCGGCGAGCAGTCCGATCGCGACCCCCAGGCCCATCGCGGTGAGCCCGTCGAACGTGGACATCGGTCCTCGCGGCGTCCACCAGCCAGCGAGCAGCCCGTACGCGACCGCGGCCAGGAGGGCGACCCCCCAGGCCAGCCGCTTGTCAGCCGTCACCGCGCGCACGACCACGCCAACTCGTCCGCCGGGGCTCCGGGTCACGTCGTGCTCAGTCGTGTCCGGGGCAGGTGGTCCGATGTGCGGTTGTGACTCGAGATCTGTGTGCAGGGTCATCACGAGGCTCCTGACCGATTTGTCGACCCCGCATCCACGCGGCCGTGCTGTTTCTGGAATCCCGTTTCCGACAGGCACGCCGAGGGATCTTCAGTTGTTGCCTCCATGCTTGCCGAGGGAGCTCCCCAGCGGCAGTGCCGAACGACCCCCGGCGAGGGGTCTCTCGGATGAACGGTGCAGCTGCCTCCTGCGGCCCGGACCGTCTACAGGACCCATGCGATCGATCGGTCGCGCCTAGGGACCTGTGCGCAGCTGCCGTGCGGCGACGACCAGCCCCGCCTCCCACCCCGGGGCGCGGCCACCGGGTGGGAGGGCAATCGCTTGGGCGTCGTGCCCACTGCGGGCGAGCAGCCAGGAGATCAGCGAGTTGGAGTTCCACATGTCACCTGTCGCCAGCTCGTCGCGGCCCCAGGTTGCCCGGGGCACCTCAGGCACCAGCTCGAGCAAGCGGCGGGCGCGCACGGGGTCGCTCGCTCAGCAGGCGTGGACTGGCAACTGCTTCGGCCGCGTCCGGGATCACGCCGTCGCCCCAGCGCCGGACCTCGTAACGGAACAGGCGACTCCGGGCGAGCCAGCGCGAGCCGACAGGCCCCTCGCACACGACGCCGCGCTCCGTGACCGTGTTGTTCCAGACCGGTCCCTGCTCGATGACGTAGCGGTCGTCCCCGAGACGGACCTCCAAGGCCGAGTGGTAGAGATCGCACCTGCGGCGACGGTGCGCCACGGCGCCGACTGCCTCGAAGATGCGGCCGTTCAGGCGTACGAAGTGTCCGCCGGCTCCCAGCGGCAGCCAGTACAGCGTGACGCTGGCAGGCCGGTTCGGCCCGAAGTCGACCGCCACGACGCGCCGGTCAGGGGGTCGGCACACCGCAAGCCACGTGATCGTCGTTCACGCAGCCAGTCCGCTCGCGGTGGGTCAGGAGAGGTCGAAGACCAGCCGGGCCGGTACGTCGCCGGCGAGCACTTCCTCGAAGCACGCGTTGACGTCTTCCAGCTTGCGTGTCTGGGCGACCACCCGGGTACGGCCCTGGGCGTGCAGCGCGAAGGTGTCGTGGAGGTCGTTGCGGGTACCGACCAGTGAGCCCATGACGCTGATGCCCTTCAGGACGGTCTCGAAGACCGGGATCTCCAGTCGGTTGTCGGCGGGCAGGCCCACGATGACCAGGCGGCCGTTGGGGTTGAGGGCCGCATGCGCGGCGCGCATGGCCTGGGGTGAGGGCACGGTGACCAGGGCGACGTCGACCCCGCCCAGAGCGGCCAGCTGGGCGGCCTGGTCGCCTCGGGCGTCGACGACGTGGTCGGCGCCGAGGTCCTTCGCCAGCTGGAGCTTGGCGTCGTCGACGTCGACGGCCACAGTCGTGGTGCCGAAGATCTTGGCGTACTGGAGACCCAGGTGGCCGAGGCCTCCGACACCCACGACCATGGCGGTCTCGCCTGGCTGGGGGTGGGCGACCTTGAGCGCCTTGTAGGTCGTCACGCCGGCGCACGTCAGCGGTGCGGCGTCCACGGAGGAGACACCCTCCGGGACCTTGACGACGTGGGAGGCGTTGCCGACGGCGTACTCGGCGTAGGAGCCGTCCATGGTGTAGCCCATGTACTGCGGGCTGGTGCAGTAGGTCTCCCAGCCGGCGACGCAGTAGCGGCAGTGGCCGCAGGCGTCCCCGAGCCAGGGCAGGGCCACCCGGTCGCCGACGGCCAGGGTCTCCACGCCGCTGCCGAGTGTCTCGATGAGCCCCACGCCCTCATGACCAGGGACGAGCGGGATCTTGGGCTTGACCGGCCAGTCGCCGCGCGCGGCGTGAATGTCGGTGTGGCAGAGCCCGCTGGCCTCGATCCTGACCAGCACCTGGCCGGGGCCGGGGTCGGGGACGGGAACATCGCGGATCTCGAGCGGCGCTCCGAGCTGGGGGACGACGGCAGCCTTCATGGCATCTCCTCGGGTTGTGGGATCTCCCTTCACTCCATCCGGGTCGGGCCTCCGTGGGTAGGTGCTCATGTCCCGCTGCGGAGGGTCCTAGGTCCCGAGTCGTGATCCCGGTCCGCTCGAGACCTTCGACCCTGCCGGCGCGCCGAGCGCTTCGGCGAGGATCGCGCCATGGCACGCATCGGCAGACAGACCATCGTCGTGGGTATCGACGGCTCCACCAACAGCGACGCCGCCCTCGAGTGGGCTGTCGCGGAGGCCTCGGCGAGGGGCCTTGCGCTGCACGTGGTCAGCGCCGGCGTCTACCACGGCGAGGCCCCGTTGGGCCTCCACGACGACGCCGCCATCGAGGCGGAGGTCGCGCGCGAGGCCCTCGATGCGGCCGACGCACGTGTGGCGACGGCGACGGCAGGGCCCTGGCCGCGGCTCCGGGCCTCGTCGTCACCGGCGAGAGCGGCCTCGAGCGAGCCGCCGACACCCTCGTCGCGCTGTCGGCGCGGGCCCACGCCATCGTCGTCGGGCGCAGCGGACACGGCCCCGTGGTGGGGGCCGTTCTGGGCTCCGTCGCGTCGCGGGTCGTGACCCATGCGCAGTGTCCGGTGGTCGTCGTGCACGCGCCGGGTCCCGCGGGCACGGTGAAGAGCGGGGTGGCGGTCGGCGTCGACGGATCGGAGCACTCCGAGCTCGCCCTGGCGCATGCCTTCGAGCAGGCATCGGTGCGGGGCGTGGGCCTCCACGTGATCCATGCGTGGTGGACCAGGGCGACCGCCGGCAAGACACCGGCCATCCGGGCCGACCAGATCGCGCAGGAGAAGCTCGCCCTCTCCGAGGCCATGGTCGGGTGGGCGGAGTCCTATCCCGACGTCGAGGTCCGCGTGAGCATGCCGGTCGGTCCTGCCGTCCTGTCGATCACCGAGGCAGCCCGCGATGCCGAGCTGCTGGTCGTGGGCAGTCGCGGGCGGGGGAGTGTCCGCGGCCTGCTGCTCGGTTCGGTCAGCCGCGGGGTCCTCAACCACGCCCCGTGCACGGTGGTCGTCGTACGCGATCGCGATCCCGGGCACGGACGCGCCGCGAAGCTGGGCGCGGCGGTGCAGTCGCGCCTCACCGGGCGCTGAGTCCTCGCCCGGAGCGCGCACCGCCTCAGGTCGACGTCGTCCGACGCCCGGCGAGCCACAGCGCCCCCGCGAGGCCCAGGAACCCCGGCCCGACCCACCACACCCAGGGGTCGCGACCCCTCCAACCAGTGTCGTGGTCCTGGTCGGTCGCACCGACGTCGCTCACGCTCGCGGTGGCGGAGTCGGTGTCGACCGAGGGCTGCCCGGACGGCGTCTCGGCGGTCCCCGTCTCCGACGGCTCGCCGACCACGAACTCCACCCGTCCCGTGACGGGATGCCCGTCGCGCGAGACGGCCTTGACCGCCATGAGGTAGGTGCCGCTCCCGCCCACGCCGATCTCCTGCGTCACGGTCGATCCGTCCACCTCCGGCTCGCCGACCGCGAGCTGGCTGCCGTCCGGCGCTGTCACCGCGACGTAGGCCGTCGGGTCCATCGGCTCGCTGAACTCGAAGTCGACCTGGTCCGGCAGGGCGTCGAGGACAGCCCCCTGCTCGGGACTCGAGCCCACCATGGACGCGTGGGCGTACGCCGGCGCGGGACCGACCAGCGGCACTCCGAGCAGTGCGAGCACAGCGATCGCGAGGGCCCGGGCGGCGGCGCCACGGCGTCGTCGGGGTCCCTTCACGTCAGGAGTCCCTCGGCGACGAAGGCGCCCTCCGGCGCTCCGGGGGGAACCGCGTACACCGCGGATCCGATGGTCGTGACCCACTCGTTGAGCCGGTCCGCCTCGGCCAGACGACGCTGGATGGGCACGAACTGCGCGTCGACGTCTGCCGCGAAGGCCACGAAGACGAGCCCGCTGTCCTCGCCCGTACGCCGGCTCGCGTCGGCGACCGTGTAGTTGTACGCCCGACGGAGGATCTGCTCGCGAGGGTCCTCGCTGCGGGCGCGAGCGACGTGGCTGGCGGGATCGATGACCGGAAGACCGACGGTGTCGGTGGCGAGGAGGTCCGGCACGTCGTCCTCGGCCGTACCCGTCAGGGGAGCGCCGTTGTCCAGGCGTCGGCCGACCGCAGCTTCGCGACCGGCTCGATCGACCTTGTCCCAGGTCTCCATCTCGGCGCGAATGCGCCGCACGACCATGAAGGTGCCGCCCGCCATCGTCGGCTCGGGCGACCACACCAGACCGGCGAAGTCGGGCTCGGCCTCAGCGGGGTTGACGGTCCCGTCGACCTGCCCCATGACGTTGCGCATGGTCGTGCCCTCGGAGACCGTCCCGGAGGCGTAGCGATAGCCGTCCTGCACCCAGCGGAGCCGGGCGAAGGCGTGGCTGTCCTTGAGGACCATCCGCCGCGCGTGGGCGACGGTCAGCGGATCATCGGCGCAGATCTGCACGGCAACGTCGGTCTGGCCCCAGGCCGGGTCGAGGCGGTCGGTGCGGAAGGCCGGCAGCTCCCGCATGGCAGCGCCCGCCCCGACGAGGTCGTTCATCACCCGTGGGCCGAAGCCGAAGGTGACGGTGAGGCTGGCGGGATGGGAGGCGAGCTCGGGCTCGGTGTCGGCGAGGGCCGGAAGGCCCCGGCTCAGCCGGGCCGCATCATCGCTGAGGAGGCGCATCATCCGTGCCAGCGAGGCACGGTCGACGTCCGGTTGCAGGTCGAGGCCGAGCAGGGACAGGTGGGCCTGGGGTGGGGTCGCCACACCGGCCTGGTGCGGGCCGTGGAAGCCGATCGGTGCGCCCACCGAGGGGCGGACCGACCGCGCCGGAGGAGGCACCGGCGGTCGCGTCCGCAGCAGGAGTCGTGGCCGGGAGGGCCGCCGCCGCGGCGGTCCACCCGGCGCCGATGCCCCCGAAGGCAGCGGCGCCGGAGTGGAGCACCTGTCGGCGACCCCACCTGCGCGGGGTCGCGGGCATCAGTTGCCCTCGGTCGAATCGTCGTCGGAGCCCATGTCGGACATGTCGCCGTCCTGGTAGTCCTCGTCTGCGCCGGTGAAGGCCTTCACCGTGGCCTCGACGACGATCGTGCTGCCGTCGTCGAGGGTGAGGGTGATGGTGACGGCCTCGCCGGGCTGCACGGGACGGAGCAGGTCCATGATCATCAGGTGGTCGCCGCCCGGGGCCAGCAGGTGCTCGCCGCCGGCGGGGACGACGAAGCCGCCGTCCTTCGCCTGCATGGCCATGCCGCCGTCGTCGTTCTGCACGGTCTCGTGCAGCTCCATCATGTCGGTGATGTCAGCCTCGGCGGAGACGATCGTGACGTCGCGGTCGCCGGAGTTGACGAGGGTGCCGAAGGCAGCGGTCATCCCGTCCTCGGCCGACTTGACCCAGGGGTCCGTCATGGTCAGGTACTCGGCCTCGGTCGCGTCGGAAGTGGCCCCGGACGTGGTGGACGAGCTCGAGGAGTCCGCCCCGGAGGTGGCCTCCGAGTCCTCGGTGCCGCAGGCGCCGAGGGCAGTCGTCAGCGCCAGGGCGCCGAGCAGCATGGTGGTGGTGCGGTGCGTACGCATGTGTGTGTTCCTTGGATGTCGTGGTGACGCAGCGCCGTGTCGCGCGAGGACGACGGACGGGCCGGCAGGGGTGGTCAGGGGTGCCGTCCCCGCGTGCTGCGGGACGGGGTGACTGACCGCAGGCCAGGGCCGCGGCCCGGACGGGTCGCGGAGGGGGCGGTCAGCTCAGTGCGGCGAGCGGGGGACCACGACGGGTGTGCGGGTGCGCCTGCCACGGAGACCGGGGTCCCACCGGGCAGGGGGCTGGCGTGGTGAGGCCGCGGGGTCGGGTCTCGAGCACGGCCAGGGTCGGGGCTGAGGCCACCATGCGACGGGCAGTCAGCGCGATGATCGTCCACAGAGCGGACTCGCCGCGGGCGAGCCACAGGCCGAGCAGCGCAGCGACCACGAGGTGCGCCACCATCATCGGACCGTGCCCGACGACGTGCGACATCATCCGGTCCACCGACAGGGACCACGGCGAGGTGCCGGTCACCTGCAGGTGGGCGTCGTGCCCGGGAGCCGCGACCGTGTGCCCGGCCGCGGAGGTGAGGACCAGGTGTACGCCGGCCTGTCCCGCGGCCAGCATCAGCACGAGTCGCATGCTCGAGGCCGGCCGCAGGAGCAGCAGCGCCGACAGGGCGACCATCACGACCACGAGGGTCGTCAGCGTCGCCGCGCCGGGCAGCAGCCCACCGGCACTCACGTGACCGACGGTGCCGAGCGCCGAGGCCAGCCCGCCGAGGATGAGCGCGCGCGACCACAGCAGCCACGGATTCATGCGCCCACCCACGAGGTCATCGTCTCACGCGCAGCTGCCGCGGCCACGGGACGTACGCTGCGTCGGGAGGCCCGGGTCCGCGCGTTGCACCGAGTGCCACGACCATCCGCACGTCAACCCCCCAACGTGGCCAC
This sequence comes from uncultured Actinomycetota bacterium, assembly GCA_963843815.1. GTDB lineage: Bacteria > Actinomycetota > Actinomycetes > Propionibacteriales > Nocardioidaceae > Nocardioides. The sequence continues at coordinate 1,255,141 of CAWJLX010000010.1, forward strand.
GAGCACGGCCTTGATCGTGTGCATCCGGTTCTCGGCCTGGTCGAAGACGATCGAGTGCGCGGACTCGAACACCTCGTCGGTGACCTCGAGCGCCGCCATCCCGGTGGCCTGGTAGAGGTCCTCGCCGACCTGGGTGTGTCGGTCGTGGAAGCCGGGGAGGCAGTGCATGAACTTGACGTGCGGATTCCCGGTGAGCGCGAGGAGGTCCGTGTTCACCTGGTAGGGCTTGAGCAGGTTGATCCGCTCCGCCCACACCTCCTTGGGCTCGCCCATCGAGACCCAGACGTCGGTGTAGACGTAGTCCACGCCGCGCACGCCCTCGGCCACGTCCTCGGTGTGGGTGATGCGCGCGCCCGTGTCGGCCGCGATGGTCCGGGCGTGGTCGAGCACCTCGTCGTTGTTCCACAGCTCCTTCGGCGCCGCGATCCGTACGTCCATGCCCATCAGCGCCCCCGCGACCAGCAGCGAGTTGCCGACGTTGTTGCCGGCGTCACCGACGAAGGCGAAGGCGACGTCGGAGTCGTTCTTCCGGGCGTGCTCGCGCATCGTCAGCATGTCGCACAGGCTCTGGGTCGGGTGCCACTCGTCGGTGAGCCCGTTCCAGACCGGGACGCCGGCGTGGCTCGCCAGGGTCTCGACGTTGTGCTGCGCCGAGCCGCGGTACTGGATGCCGTCGTACATCCGACCCAGGACGCGGGCGGTGTCCTCCATCGACTCCTTGTGACCGATCTGCGAACCACTCGGATCGAGGTAGGTGACGCAGGCGCCCTGGTCGAAGGCGGCGACCTCGAAGGCACACCGGGTGCGTGTGGACGTCTTCTCGAAGATCAGCGCGATGTTCTTGCGGATGAGCCGCGGCTGCTCGGAGCCGGCGTACTTGGACCGCTTGAGCTCGGCGGCGAGGTCGAGCAGGAAGCGCCACTCCTTCTGGCTGAAGTCGATCTCCTTGACGAAGCTGCGGTTGCGCAGGTTGAAGGCCATGTCAGGTTCCGTATCGTGAGGTGGGGGAAGTCATGCAGCGCGGGCCGCCCGTCGCGCCCGCAGTGCGCTGAGGATGCTGGCGAGGTCGACCACCTCCTGGGTCGCGGCCCCGACGATCGCAGGGATGAAACCGAAGGCCGCCACGCCCATCAGCACGAGGCTCAGACCGATGCCCAGCCAGATGCTCTGGAGTGCCACGCTCATCGTGCGGTGGCCGATGGCGACGGCGTCGGCCACCTTGGCCAGGTCGTCGGTCATCACCACGACATCGGCGGACTCGCTCGCTGCGGTGGCTCCGCGGGCACCCATCGCCACCCCGACGCCCGCAGCGGCCAGCACCGGTGCGTCGTTCACGCCGTCACCGACCATCATCAGGGGACCACCCCGGTGGTCCTGGATCGCGCGGACCTTGTCCTCGGGGGTGCACTCGGCGCGCACGTCCTCGATGCCGACCTCGGCGGCGAGGTGGTCGGCCGTGGCCCGGGCATCGCCGGTGAGGATCATCGCGTGGTGCACCCCGAGGGACGACAGTCGCTGCAGCGTCCGGGTGGCGTCCGTTCGCAGCTCGTCACGCATCACCAGTGCGCCGGCGTGGACCCCGTCCACCGCCACGTAGACGGCGAGCTCCCCGCTGCGCAGGGCAACCTGCGGGAACGGACCCGCCGCATGCGCCACGAAGCTGTGCTTGCCGACCATCACCTCGCCGGACGCCAACGATGCGCGGACCCCGTTGGTGGCCTGCTCCTCTGCGTCGGCGGCCGGCTCCAGGGCCAGGCCACGGTCGGTGGCTGCCTCGATGACCGACTGGGCGAGGACGTGGGTGGAGTACTGCTCGGCCGAGGCAGCGAGACGCAGGAGGTCGTCCTCGCCGAAGGGCGCCATCGCGTGCACCTGGGTGAGGGCCGGCTCGCCGTGGGTCAGGGTCCCGGTCTTGTCGAAGGCCACCGCGCGCACGCGCGCCAGGCTCTCGAGGACACCCCCGCCCCGGATGATGATGCCGGCGCTCGAGGCGCGTCCCATGCCGGCGAGGAAGGCGACGGGCGGCGCGATCAGGAGTGGACAGGGAGTGGCGAGCACCATGACCTCGGCGAACCTGGTGGGGCTGCCCGAGAGCCACCAGGCGGCGCCGGCGATGAGGAAGGCGACCACCGTGAACGGCACCGCGAACCGGTCGGCCACGCGTACGACGGGAGCCTTGTGCTCCTGTGCCTCCGAGACCAGGACGACGATCCGCTGGTACTGGCTCTCCTCGGCGCGCACGAGTGCGGTGATCTCGATCGCCGTGCCACCGTTGACCGAGCCGCTGAGCACCCGGTCACCGCGGTAGCGCGTGACGGGCAGGCTCTCCCCGGTCAGGGACGACTCGTCCAGTGTCACCTCCTCGGTGTTGAGCTCCGCGTCGACCGGGATCACCTCGGCCGGCCGCACCAACAGCCGGTCGCCGGGCTCGACCTCCTCGACGGACACGTCCTCGACGTCACCGGTCCCCTGGAGCCAGCGATGCGCCAGCTGCGGGGCTCGGTCGAGCAGGGCCCGGAGCTCGCGCCCGGCCCGGTCCGCGGCGTAGTCCTCCAGAGCCTCCCCGCCGGTGAGCATCAGCACGATCACCAGCGCGGCGACGTACTCACCCACCGCGACAGTGCTCACGATCGCGGTGACGGCCAGGACGTCGACCCCCCACCTGCCGCGTAGCAGGGAACGGACCATGCCCACGCCCTGGTATGCCGCGACTCCGAGCGCAAAGCTGCTGCCCAGCCACTGGGCGGCCCGGTCCTGACCGGCCAGCACCAGGCCCAGGACGACGGCCAGCGCCAGCATGGCGGTCGCCGTCCAGACGTACGTCGTGACGCTCCCGCTCGAGGAATGGGCGGGTGGGACACCGACAGGGGCAGCGGTCTTCCGGTCCACGGGGCCTCCTTGCGCGCAGTATGCCCCGGGGTCGCCCCGGCAGGACGAGTGGTCGACCGTGAAGGGGTCATTGGTCCCTGTCCGGCTCCCGCCGGGGCTGGAACCATGGACTCCTGGGGAGGCCACGCAGACGCAGACGGCGTCCGAGTGGCACGTCCCGGACGGAGGGGGTGCGCGGTGATCACCGAGGCAGTGCTGGCCCAGGGCGGCCGCGCCTTCATCTGGCCGCTGCTGCCCACGGACCGCGAGGCCCTGCGCGACGGCTTCGAGCACCTGTCCGCGCAGTCGCGCAACAACCGGTTCCTCACCGGCGTGCCACACCTGACCGACGTGATGCTCGACCACCTCGTCGACGAGGTCGACGGCGCCGACCACGTGGCGCTGGCGCTCGTCGTGCTGGACGACGACAACGTGGGTACGCCGGTCGGCGTCGCCCGGATGATCCGGTACGACGAGCGGCCGTGCGAGGCAGACCTCGCCGTCACGGTCCTCGACGACTGGCAGGGACGTGGCGTCGCCACCGCCCTCCTCGCCGAGCTCGTCCGCGAGCGCCCGGTGGGTGTCACCCGGATCGTCACCACCGTGGCCGCCGACAACGCCGCGTCCCTGGCGATGCTCCGCCGCCTCGGGAAGACCACCACCACGCCCGCGGGCCGCAACCGGGTCGACGTCGTCGTCGACCTCGACCCACCAGAACCTGCAACGAGGGAGAACCCATGACACACGACACGGTGGAGACCAGCCACCCACTGCAACCGAACCAGTCCACCTCGGTGGCCCGGATGTTCTACGACAGGGTCGCCGCGTCGCCCCACGCGGAGGCGTACCGCCATCCCGCGCCCGAGGGGTGGGCGTCGGTCACCTGGGCCGAGACGGGCCAGACCGTCCGGACCCTGGCGGCGGGACTGCTGGCCCTCGGGATCCACCCCGAGGACCGGGTGGCCATCGCGAGCAGCACCCGCATCGAGTGGATCTACGCAGACCTCGCCGTCACCTGCTCGGGAGCCGCGACCACGACCGTCTACCCGACCACCAGTGCAGCCGACGTCGGGCTGATCCTGGCGGACAGCGGCAGCCGGATCGCCTTCGCCGAGGACGACGCCCAGGTCGCCAAGCTGCGTGGGCTGCGCAACGACCTGCCGGACCTCCGGCACGTGATCACCTTCGACGGCACCGCGGACGGCGAGTGGGTGCTGTCCCTGGAGGACCTGCGCGCACGTGGCGAGCAGCACCTCAGCGAGCATCCGTCCGCCGTCGACGACGTGGTCGACACCATCCGACCTGACCACCTGGCCACCTTGATCTACACCTCCGGGACGACCGGCAGGCCCAAGGGGGTGGAGCTGCCGCACAGCTGCTGGACCTACATCGCCGCTGGTGCCGAAGGGCTCGACTTCCTGTCGCAGGACGACCTGCAGTACCTCTGGCTGCCGCTGTCCCACTCGTTCGGCAAGATGCTGGAGACGGTCCAGCTGCAGATCGGCTTCGCCACCGCGGTCGACGGACGGATGGACCAGATCGTGGCCAACCTCGCCGAGGTGCGGCCGACGTTCATGGCCGGTCCGCCGCGCATCTTCGAGAAGGTGCACGGCAAGATCGTGCAGACAGTCGAGGAGGAGGCCGGGATCCGTCGGGTCCTGTTCGGCTGGGCCTTCCGGGTCGGGGCACAGGTCGCCGAGGCCCAGCTGCAGGGACGCCGGCCCGGGCTGCTGGCCCGAGCCCAGCACGGGGTGGCAGACCGGCTGGTGCTGTCGAAGATCCGCGACCGGCTCGGCGGCCGGATCCGTTTCATGATCTCCGGGAGTGCGGCGCTGTCAGCCGACGTCGCTGCGTGGTTCCACGCCGCCGGGATGCTGATCCTCGAGGGCTACGGCCTGACCGAGACCAGCGCGGGAGCCTGCCTGGTCCGCATCGACGACCCGGTCTTCGGCCGGGTGGGACCACCGATCACCGGCACCGAGGTGCGCATCGCACCCGACGGAGAGATCCTGCTGCGCGGCCCCAGCGTGATGCGTGGCTACCACGGACTCCCCGAGGCGACCGCCGAGGTCCTCGACGCCGAGGGCTGGCTGTCCACGGGTGACGTCGGCGAGATCGACGCTCGGGGCCGGGTGCGGATCACGGACCGCAAGAAGGACCTGATCAAGACCTCGGGCGGCAAGTACATCGCGCCCCAGGGCATCGAGATCCTCTTCAAGGCCGAGTGCCCGCTGGCGAGCCAGATGGTGGTGCACGCCGAGGGGCGCAACTACGCGACCGCGCTGGTCACCCTGGACCCGGATGCCGTGGCGCAGTGGGCTGCGGCCAAGGACCTGACCGAGACCGACTACGCCGTCCTGACTGCGGACCCGGACATCCGGGACTACGTGAAGGAGTGCATCGACCGGGTCAACGGCAGGCTCAACCGCTGGGAGACGATCAAGGACTTCCGGATCCTCGACCGCGACCTGACGGTCGAGCACGACGAGCTCACGCCGAGCATGAAGGTCCGGCGCAAGGTCGTCGAGACCACGTACGGGCCGGTCCTGGACTCGATGTACGCCTGACCCGCTCCCAGCGTCCTGAACGGCGGCGTGTGCCGCTCACCCGACTGAATCGAGGAGAACCAGATGGTGGACACAGATCTCACGGAAGACCAGGTGGAGGCGCTCGACGCGTGGTGGCGGGCGGCGAACTATCTCTCCGTCGGCCAGATCTACCTGATGGACAACCCGCTGATGCAGCGACCGCTGGTCCGTGAGGACATCAAGCCGCGCCTGCTCGGCCACTGGGGCACCACCCCGGGGCTCAACCTGCTCTGGACGCACCTCAACCGCCTGATCCGGGAGCGCGACGTCGAGGCGATCTTCCTCGCCGGACCCGGCCACGGCGGGCCGGCGGCCGTCGCCAACGCCTGGCTGGAGGGGACCTACAGCGAGGTCTACCCGCACGTGGGTGACGACGCCCGGGGCATGCAGGAGCTCTTTCGCCAGTTCTCCTTCCCCGGTGGCATCCCGAGCCACGTGGCGCCCGAGACGCCCGGCTCGATCCATGAGGGTGGGGAGCTCGGCTACGTGCTGTCGCACGCCTACGGCGCCGCGATGGACAACCCGGACCTCGTGGTGGCCGCGGTCGTCGGGGATGGTGAGTTCGAGACCGGTCCGCTGGCTGCCTCGTGGCACGCCAACAAGTTCGTGGACCCCGTCAACGACGGCGCGGTCCTGCCCGTGCTGCACCTCAACGGCTACAAGATCGCCAACCCGACCATCCCGGCGCGGATACCGCGCGAAGAGCTGCTCGACCTGCTCCGTGGCTATGGCCACGAGGTGCTGACCGTGGAGGGCGACGACCCGCACACGGTCCACCGCCAGCTCGCCGGCGCGCTCGACCGGGCACACGACGCGATCGTGGAGATCCAGCGAGCGGCTCGGGAGGACGGCGACCTCGAGCGCCGACCGTGGCCGATGATCCTGCTCGTGACCCCCAAGGGCTGGACCGGACCGGACGTGGTCGACGGCGTCCAGGTCGAGGGCACGTGGCGAGCCCACCAGGTGCCCCTCGCCAACACCCGAGAGGACGACGAGCACCGGGCGCTGCTCGAGGCGTGGCTGGCGTCGTACCGCCCCGACGAGCTCTTCGACGACGCCGGTCGGCTCGTCCCCGAGCTGCGGGAGCTCGCACCTGCGGGGGAGCGGAGGATGAGTGCCAACCCGCACGCCAACGGGGGTCTGCTGCGACGTCCGCTCCGCCTGCCTGACTTCCGCACCGGCGCCGTCGAGGTGTCCTCACCGGGGGCCTCGGTGCACGAGGCGACCCGTGTGCTGGGCCGCTACCTCGTCGACGTCGTGCGGGACAACCCCGACAACTTCCGGATCTTCGGTCCGGACGAGACCGCCTCCAACCGCCTCGACGCCGTCTACGAGGTGACCGACAAGGTCTTCGCCGGCACGATCCTCGAGGTCGACGAGCACCTGGCGCGCAGCGGGCGCGTGGTGGAGATCCTCTCGGAGCACACCTGCCAGGGCTGGCTCGAGGGTTACCTCCTGACGGGACGGCACGGGCTCTTCAGCTGCTACGAGGCCTTCATCCACCTCGTCGACTCGATGGTCAACCAGCACGCGAAGTGGCTCAAGACCACCCGCTCGATCGGATGGCGCCCGCCGATCGCCTCGCTGAACTACCTGCTCACCTCCCACGTGTGGCGCCAGGACCACAACGGGTTCTCCCACCAGGACCCGGGCTTCATCGACCACGTGGTCAACAAGAGTGCTGAGGTCGTCCGGGTCTACCTGCCGCCGGACACCAACACGTTGCTGTCGACCATGCGGCACTGCCTGGAGAGCACCCACTACGTCAACGTGGTCGTGGCGGGCAAGCAGCCGACCTTCGACTGGCTGGACGCGGAAGCCGCCGACCTGCACTGTGCCCGCGGGCTGGGAATCTGGGACTGGGCGTCGACGACCGAGGCCGACCCCGACGTCGTCATCGCGTGCGCCGGCGACGTGCCGACGATCGAGGCACTCGCGGCGACGTCGATCCTCAGGGAGCACGTGCCCGAGCTGGCGGTGCGGTTCGTGAACGTCGTCGACCTGATGCGCCTCCAGGACGAGACCGAGCACCCGCACGGGTTGTCGACCCGCGACTTCGACACGGTGTTCACGACCGACAAGCCGGTCATCTTCGCCTACCACGGCTACCCGTGGCTGATCCACCGGCTGACCTACCGACGCACCAACCACGACAACATCCACGTACGGGGCTACAAGGAGGAGGGCACCACCACCACGCCCTTCGACATGGTGATGATGAACGACCTCGACCGCTACCACCTCGTCATGGACGTGATCGACCGGGTGCCGAGCCTCGGCCCGCGCGCCGCAGGGCTGCGGCAGGAGATGGTCGACACCCGCCGCAGGGCGCGCGCCTGGACCCGCGTGCACGGCGAGGACCTGCCCGAGGTCCGGGACTGGGCGTGGTCCGCGGAGGCCGAGCCCGGGCGTACGGCGTCGCCCTCGACCACCGCAGAGCCGGACACAGGGGCGGACAACAACTGAGGCTCCGGACGCCCGGTCTCGGGTCAGCCGGCCGCGACCTGCCGGGCCGGTACCCGCTGGCGACTCGTCGTCATGGCTGACGAGCGGGCTCGGGTTTGGCGGTTGGTGCGTGGGGTGCCTGCTCCTCGTCGCGGCTCGTGCCGTGCGCCTCGCCGTCGAGGTCGATGACGGGCAGGAGCCGGTCGAGCCAGCGGGGCAGCCACCAGGCGCTGTGGCCGAGCAGGCTCATCACTGCGGGGACCAGGGTCATCCGGATCAGGAACGCGTCGATCAGAACCCCGACTGCCAGCGCGAAGCCGAACTGCTTGATGGTCGCGTCGTCGCTGAACACGAAGCTGGCGAAGACCGTGACCATGATGATCGCGGCGGCGGCGACGACGTGGCTGGCGTGCTCGAAGCCGTGCACGATGGCGCGTCGCGGAGGCATGCCCTCGGCGTGGGCCTCACGCATGGAGCTGACGAGGAAGACCTGGTAGTCCATGGCGAGGCCGTAGAGGATGCCCGTGACCATGATCGGCAGGAAGCTGAGCAGCGGTCCGCCGGTGTCCAGTCCGACCAGCCCGATGAACCAGCCCCACTGGAACACTGCGGTCGTGACGCCGAAGGTCGCCACGATGCTGAGGAGGAAACCGGCCGTGGCCTTGATCGGGATGACCACGGAGCGGAACACGAGCAGGAGCAGGAGCAGGGACAGGCCGACGATGATCGCGAGGTACTCCGGAAGCGCCGCGCTGAGGCGGTCGGTGATGTCGAGGTTGACGGCAGTCAGCCCGGTCACCCCGAACGTGGCCCGGGTCTGGGTGGCGAGCGGGTTTGCCGGGTCTCGGAGGGTTTCGACCAGGGCAGCGGTGCGGTCGTCGTCGGGACCCTGTGCCGGGATGACGGTGAACATGGCGACGGTGCGGTCGGGGTCGGCGCCCATCAGGGTCGCCGAGGCGACGTGGTCGGTGCCGGTCAGGCCGGCGGCGATCGTGCCGAGAGCGGCTTGATCGAGGGTGCCGCCGTCCTCGGGGTGGGCGACGACGAGGAGTGGGGCGTTGTAGCCCTCGCCGAACCCGCGGGCGATCGCGTCGTAGCTCTGCCGCGAGGTGCTCTCGTGAGGGGCGGTCCCTCCCGTGGGCATCCCGAGGTCCATGCCCGGGGCGGGGATGGCGGCCAGGCCGAGGACGACGACCACGCCGGCGACTGCGAGCCACGGGCGTCGGACAAGGAGCTCGACCCATCGGTTCGTGAGCTGCTTCCTGCTCGGGCGGGCTGCCCTCTGGCTGCTCGCGCGCGCTCGGGGCGAGCAGACCTTCTCGCCGAGGATCCCCAGCAGCGCGGGGAGGAGGGTGAGGGCGATGAGCACGGCCAGGGCCACGGTGGCGGCGGCCACCAGTGCCATGGTGGTGAGGAACCCGATCCCGATGACGGTCATGCCGGCCAGCGCGATGACGACGGTCGACCCTGCGAAGGCGACTGCGCTGCCTGCCGTCGCGATGGCGCGTGCCGTGGCGTCCGCGGCGGAGAGCCCCTGGGTGAGGATCAGGCGTCGCTGCCGATGGAGGATGAACAGGGCGTAGTCGATCCCCACCGCGAGCCCGATCATCAGCGCCAGGGCCGGGGTTGCGGTCGTCAAGGTGATGGATGAGGAGAGGGCGAAGGCGCCGCCGACACCGATCCCGACACCGGTCAGCGCGGTGAGGATGGGCAGGCCGGCGGCCCACAGCGAGCCGAGGGTGATGAACAGGACGAGCAGGGCGATGACGAGTCCGATCGCCTCGTGTCCGCCGATCGGGGGGTGCATGGTGTCCAGCGAGTCGCTGGGCAGTGCTGTCACCCCGGCGTCGGCGACCGCAGTCTCGGCAAGGTCGACGACTTCCTCGGTCGTCCCGTCGGGCAGCGAGTCGACCTGGGTGGTGAACTGCATCTGGAGCATCGCGACGCTGCCGTCGGAGGAGACGAGCACGCCCGGGACGGGTGCCCCGTCGACCAGGAGCGGGTGGGGGCGAGTGGCCACGCCGCCGGTGCTGTCGCTGGGCTGGTTCGCGTCCGGTGCGGGTGCCGTGGGGGAGTCCCCGGTCGGCGCGCCGGCGGTGAAGGTGGACCGGTCCACGGTCTCGGGCAGTGCGGCGATCGTGGTCGCGGCGTCGGCGACAGCACTCGCGCGCACGCCGGAGTCGAGACGCTCTCCCTCCGGGACGGTGAACACGATCGTGCCCTGGCCGCCGCTCGCGGGTGGAAGCTCCTCACGCAGCTGGTCCAGGACCCGCTGGCTGGGGGTTCCGTCGATGGTCATGCTCGAGGAGATGTGCCCGTCGCTCGTGACGGCCAGGCCGACGACGCCGGTGAGGACGATGAGCCACGCGAGGATGAAGGCCCAGGGGCGACGGTAGGCGACCCCGCCGAGCCGGTGCAGGAAGGTGGACATCAGGGATAGCGCCCCTTTTCGGGATCGTTGGATCGCCACGACGGTCGAGGGACCGCCGGGTGCTGGAGGGAGGATCGGCTGCGGTGGGCCTGGTCAGAACCCGTTGCGCAGATGGGTGAAGGTGAGGTCGACGAAGTCCTCGAGCGTCAGGTCGGTCTCGTCGTCGCTGGAATCGTGGGGGCCGGCCTCGTGGGGGCTGGTGCTCGGCGGGGGCGTCGACGGGAGCCGGATCGGGACGTGCCCGTCGAGCACAGAGGTGAGGGCGCCGTACGCGGCACCGACGAGGAGGTGGGCGTAGATCCGGCTTCCCGGCCCATCGACTCGGGCCAGCACGGCATCGCGCGCGGTCTCCCGGATGGATCGCTGCACCTCGAGCAGATGAGGGCGCAGCGAGGGGTGGCCCTCGGAGAGGGTGTGCAGGTCGCGGAGCACCAACAGCAGACCGCCGCTCAGCTGCTGCCGCGCGACAGCCTGGAGCCAGTCGACCAGTGACAGCTCGTCGTCGGGAGGCGTGTCGAGCGCGTTCCGCACCCGCTCGTGAGCGACCCCGACGATGGCCTCCTCCTTGCCCGCGTAGTGGTTGGCGAAGGTCCGCCGGGAGTAGCCGGCCCGCGCCGCCACCTCGTCGATGGTGAAGCCGTCGACGCCACGCTCGAGGGCAAGGTCGTACGCAGCCTGGGCCAGGGCGCGTGCCGTGGCCCGCCGCTTGGTCTCTCGCAAGCTCATCTCGGTCACACCGCAAGAGTGCCACGAAGGTGCCCATTGGGCAAGATTGCCGATTAGGCATTCATTGCTAGAGTGGCTGCATGCCCTGCGCGATGGATCCTCAGCACGTCAGCCATGACCGTCTCCGGTTCGACCTGATGAGCAGAGGACAGCGCATGTGGGATGCCCGCGAGCAGCCTGAGCGCTTCCCTGAAGCACACGACCGCCTGGTGGAGTTCTGCCGGACCGAGCTCCTGCCACACCTCGAGCGCGACGAGCGTTGGCTCCTCCAGGCGCGGCGCTGCCCCGAGGGACGGCTCCTCGCCGAGGCGATGCGCGCCGAGACCCGCACGATGACGGCCGCCGTCTACGAGCTCGCCACCACCACCGGAGCGTGCGAGGCAATGGCCCTGACCCGGGTGCTGCACACGTTCCTGGCCGCCCACGACCACCACGAGAAGCTGCTGCGCACCACCGCCGCGGCTGTGTGACGACATGGGGACCTGGGCTGGATCACGTCCTGGGCCCGTGTCGCTCAGGACGGCCGCGTGGCTGGGAGGGGGCAGCGGTGCTCTGTGGGTGCTCGGCACGTCGACGAGGGGGGCGTTGTCCCGACGCTTCGGTCGCCCGGTGCGGCGGGGGTTCGATGCGGCGCAGGTGCCCTCCGACGCAGTCGATGTGCGCATCGTCTCCGAGACCGGCGCCATCCTGCGCGGCTGGTTGCGCGAACCCGCCGCGGCACGAGGGAGCGGCCTCCCCGGCCCGGTCGCGCTGGTCATCCACGGGTGGGGCGCAAGCGCCGCCGACATGATTCCCCTCTCCCAACCCCTGCTGGACGTCGGCCTGCGCGTGCTCCTGCTCGACGCCCGTGGCCATGGCCGCAGCGATGATGTCGGTGTCGCCACCATGCCCACCTTCGCCGAGGACCTCCGTACGGCGCTGGGCTGGCTGCGTCGCCAGCCGGGCATCGACACTGATCGCATCGTGCTGGTGGGCCACTCGGTCGGAGCCGGAGCCGCACTCTTCGTGGCAGCCGACGACCACGCGATCGCAGGGGTCGTCTCGCTCTCGTCGATGGCAGCTCCGAGGGAGTTCATGGCCCAACGGCTGCGAGCCAGGCTTCCCGATCCACTGGTCTGGCTCGCGCTGAGGTATGTCGAGCACGTCATCGGACACCGGTACGTCGAGTTCTCACCCCTGCACACGATCGGCCGATCGACCGCGCCGGTCCTGCTGGTCCACGGCGCCCTCGACCGCACGGTCGCCCTCGCCGATGCCGAACGTCTCCACGCCCGGGTGCCCGGTCGGAGCACCCTCCTGGTGCTGCCGGATGCGGATCACGCTGACTTCGGGTCGATCCACGACGGCACAGCATCGCTCGTGCGGTTCCTTCACGATGCCGGGGTCCTCCCGTCAGCGCCACCGGGGCGCACGCTCAGGTGGCACCGGCCTGAGCG
>CAWJLX010000011.1:0-303107 GCA_963843815.1 uncultured Actinomycetota bacterium
CCGTTGGCCAACGGCGCGCGTCCCACCTACTGGAGGCGCCCGGCAGCCGGGCTGAACACAGATGCAGCTCCCTGCTGAGCACGCAGCGCGGTGGGTCGGCGTGCTGAGATCCTCGCGAGGCTGCTGGCTGTCGTGACGGCATCGTGGTGTACGGTGGGGCAACCTCGAGGCAGGCGCCCGGCACCCGCGCCGCCGCCGCCTCGCCCGCCGCGCCCGGCGCGGGCACTGGCTCCTGCGCGCTCGACGCCGATCCCTGGGGCGCGCGCCGCCTGCGACGATCGCTCGCGCCCGCCGGGACCGGCCGACCTTCACCAACCGGTGAGGCGGGTCGACGACCTGGACGACCGCGCTGTCCCGCGCCGCCGCCCGCAGTGGTGCTGCTCGCCGGAGTGGACCGGCGCCCGCCGCGCTCGGCTCGAGCGCTGCCTCGCTGCCGGCATGACGCTCGCCCTCGCCTGGGAGGTGTGGGAGGACGCCGCCTTTGTCACCCGGCTCAACGAGGTGGGCACGGCCTATGCCGCGCACCCGGCCAGACTGGCGATGGGGCGGGGGCGGCGGTGGGTGCGCCGTGGCCGCGGGGTGCCCCCCATGACGGAGGAGGCTGCACTCACTCCGTCTCAGCCTCCTGACCCTCCTCACCTCGGTCTTCGTCGTCTGTCACGCTCACCCCCCGGCCACGACCAGCCCGACTACCAGCATCTCGCGTCTCGCATCCTGGCCCGGCGGCAGCGATCGACCCCGACCTCGAACCGCTGACCAGCCGGCTGAGCGTGGAGCGAGGTTCGAGTCCGGCGTACGGCCTTCTTGGCTGCTCGTCCGCCGTCCGCCTGGATGCGCTGGTCTGGGCTGCTGGCCTCATCGGCCTCACCTGACGACTGATAGATCGAGAGCTCATCCTGGTTGGTCCTGACTCACGGCGCGCGCGGCGGCCAACTCGACCGCCTCGTCCGCCGCGCCCCGCCCACCTGACGCTCCCCTCCACGCGCCGGCGCCGGGAGCGGGCCCGGCAACCCTAAGTGCCCGGCTAGCGTCAGCCCGTGAGGCGTGCTCCCGGGCCGGCTCGACGAGGCCCTCCATCAGCCCGATCTCGACACGCGTCTCCGGGTGCCACTGGACAGCGAGGCAGTAGCGCTCACCCGCGGCCTCCATCGCCTCGATCGTGCCGTCGATGGCGCGGGCGACGGCCGTGAAGCCGGATGGCGGGCCACGGACTGGTGGTGGTGGCAGCTGACCTCGACCCGGGGTCCGACGAGTCCCGCCAACCTCGACCCGGCGACCTCTCCACCGACGGCACCGGGTGTCGCCGCCGGGAAGTGGACCTCGTGGCCGACGAGATCGGGCGTGTGCTGGTCTGAGTGCCGCCGGCGTGCACGGCCATGAGCTGCATGCCCCGCAGATCCCAGCACCGGGAGGTCCGCCTCCTCCGCGGCCGTCAGCAGCGCGAGCTCCCAGGCGTCGCGGTCGGGCTGCCAGCCCCGCCGTGGGGGTGCGGCTGTGCGCCGTACGTCCCGGACCGCGTCCGCGCCCCGGGAGACGACGAGCGCGTTATCTGCGACACCAGCAGTGCGGCTGCCGAGGGCCGGCGACCGGCGGAGCAGGCCCGGGACCCCGCCGCCGGCCTCCACCGCGACGGCGTACTCCCGTGGGCAACAGGTCGGCACGCGTACAGACTCCAGCAGCGGGTCGGCGGTAGGTCGTCAGTCCGAGGACCGTAGCATCGATCTGGAAGTCGGACCCTGCTCAGAGCGGCGTGACGTAGGCGCCGGGAATGCCGCCGTCGAGGAGGAGGTGCTGGCGGTCATGAAGCTCGGAGTGCTTGAGGAGGCGAGGAGCAGCACGGCAATGGCCATCTCTCGGGCTCGGGAAGCGGCCCATCGGCACGTGGACGAGTCGACGGGCGGCCCGTTCGGCTCGCTGGCGAAAGCTCCTTGAGCAGCGGCGGCGTCTACGGACCGGGGCACAGGGCGTTGACCCGGACAACTCCGCGGCGAACTGCACCCCAGTCACGCGACATCGACAGCACGCCTCCCTTGGAGGGCGGAGAAGGAGACTGCGAGGTCGCCGCACCCATCACGGCCACGAAGGACGAGGTTTGATGATCGAGCCACGCTTCTGCTCGATCATGTAGGGGAGGGCGGCCTTGCAGAGGAGAGGCGACCTGGTCAGGTTGACCTCCTGCACACGCCGCCAGGCCTCGAGGTCGGTCGTCGAGGATCGAGTCGTCCTCCGGGGGTGAGATGCCCGCGTTGTTGAAGGCGATATCCACCGAGCTGTAGGGTCCTCCCGTCCGAACAGCGCGTCCACCTCCTCCGGGGAGGTCGCGTCGACGTGCACGTAGGTGACCACCTCTGGTCCACCGAGCTCGGTGGCCAGCGCGGCGCCGGCGGCGTCGTCGATGTCGCCGATGACCGAGCCCGCGCGAGCTCTCCTCGACGAAGCGACGTACGGTCGCCAGCCCGAGGCCGCTGCAACCGCCGGTAGAGCTCGCCGTCCGGCCCTCGATGCGTCCTGACATGCCAGTTCCTCTCCTGTAGGTCGTTAGGATGTTGCCCGCGGGGGTCGGCGATGAACACGTTCTTCTCCTCGGTGAAGCGTCCGGCGACGGCGGACCCAGCCCGCGCCCAGGCCCGACTGCTTGTAGCGACCGAACGGCGTCGAGTACCGCACCGAGGCGTGGCTGTTGACCGAGAGCTTGCCTCGACCCGTCGCGCCACCCGCATCGCCCGACCGACATGGGCGGTGAAGATGAGCCGGACAGGCCGTGATCCGTCGTCGTTGGCGAGCGCCACGGCCTCTCCTCGTCGTCGAAGGCCATCACCGCCACGACGGGGCCGAACCTCCTCGCGCCAGACCGGGCTCGGGCCGTGTCCGTCGACTCGACCACGGTCGAGGGCAGCCAGCGCCGGCCCTCGGAGCAACGCCGGCGAACGCGATCCTCGCGCGATCGAGGTAGGCCTGCACGGAGTCACGCTGGCCGGCGGAGACCAGCGGGCCATCTCGCTCTGCTCGTCGGCGGGGTCGAGCACGCGCAGGGCCTTGACGGAGGTCTCGAGGCGGCCGACGAACTCGTCGTACGCCGAGCGCTGCACCAGGATCCGCGAGCGCGCGCAGCAGTCCTGGCCGGCGTTGTCGAAGACGGCGTACGGCGCACTCGAGGCTGCCGCGGCCACGTCGGTCGGCGAAGATGATGTTGGCGCTCTTGCCGCCGAGCTCGAGGGTCACCCGCTTCACCTGGTCGGCACAGCCGGCCATGATCTGCTTGCCGACCGTGGTGGAGCCGGTGAAGCAGACCTTGCGCACCAGCGGGTGGGTGACGAACCGTTCGCCGACGACCGACCCCTTGCCCGGGACCACGGTGAGGACGCCCTCGGGCAGACCCGGCCTCGAGCGCGAGCTCGCCGATCCGGATCGCGGTCAGCGGGTCAGCTCGGCCGGCTTGAGGACGACGGTGTTGCCCGCCGCGAGTGCAGGGGCGAAGCCCCAGGCCGCGATGGGCATGGGGAAGCTTCCGGGGACGATGATCCCCACGACCCCGAGCGGCTCGTGGAAGGTGATGTCGGTGCCGCCGGCGACCGGGATCTGTCGTCCGAAGAGCCTCTCCGGCGCCGCCGAGTAGTAGTTCAGGCAGTCGCGGACGTTGCCTGCCTCCCAGCGGGCGTTGCCGATGGTGTGTCCCGCGTTGAGGACCTCCAGCTGCGCGAGCTCCTCGAGGTGCGCGTCGACGACCGCCGCGAAGGTGCGCAGGAGGCGGGCCCGCTCGCCGGGGGCGACGTCACGCCACGCGGGGAACGCCTCGTGCGCCCGCGCGATGGCGGTGTCGGCGTCCTCGAGCGTCGCCGAGGCGGGCGAGACGTCGAGCTCGATGCCAGTGGTCGGGTTGATCAGGGTGCTCATGTCTTCGGGGACCTCGCGGAGTTGTGGGACGGGGAGCGATGCGGAGGAGGAGCAGAACTCCGTGGGGTGATCACAGCCTCTCGAAGCCGCGTACGAGCTCCCAGTCGGTGACGGCGGCGTTGTAGGCCGCCAGCTCGATGTCGGCCATGTTGGCGTAGTGCTCCACGACCTCGTCGCCCAGGGCCGCCCGGACCACCTCGGACGTGTAGAACATCTCGCGGGCCGCGCCCATCGTGCTCGGAACCCGCGGCTTGTCGGAGGCGTAGGCGTTGCCGGTCAGCTCCGGCTCCAGCTCGAGCTCCTCGTCGATGCCGTGCAGGCCACCGGCGATCATCGCGGCCAGCGCGAGGTAGGGATTCGCGTCGGCGCCGGGGATGCGGTTCTCCATCCTGGCGCCGGCACCCCGGCCCACCAGGCGCATGGCGCACGTGCGGTTGTCCAGGCCCCACCCGAGGGTGGTGGGCGCGAACGAGCCCTCCGCGAAGCGCTTGTAGGAGTTGATGTTGGGGGCGAAGAAGAGGGTGAAGTCGGCCGCCGTCGCCAGCGCTCCCGCGATGAAGCGGTCGTAGAGCGGGGTGCGTGCGTCCGCGTCCTCGTCCCAGAACACGAGCTTCCCGTTGGCGCCGCGCAACGACAGGTGGATGTGGCACGAGCTGCCCTCGCGCGCGTTGGGCTTGGCCATGAACGTCACGGACTTCCCGTGCTGGGCCGCGATCTCCTTGGCCGCGTTCTTGTAGACGACGTGGTTGTCGGCGGTGGTGAGGGCGTCGTTGAAGAGGAAGCCGATCTCGTGCTGGCCGAAGTTGCACTCGCCCTTGGCGCCCTCGACGTCCAGCCCGGCGGCGTACATCTGGTTGCGGATGTCGCGCAGCAGCGGCTCGACGCGGGTGGTGCCGAGGATCGAGTAGTCGACGTTGTACTGGTTGGCCGGGACGAGGTCGCGGTAGCCCTTGCGCCACGCCTCCTCGTAGGTGTCCTCGTAGATGACGAACTCCAGCTCGGTGCCGGCCATCGCGACCAGGCCGCGCTCGGCGAGGCGGTCGAGCTGGGTCCTGAGGATCGCGCGCGGGCTGGCCGCCACCGGGCGGTGGTCGGTCCAGTCGAGGTCGCACTGGACCATCGCCGTCGCCGGCAGCCAGGGCAGCAGGCGGATGGTCTGCTCGTCCATGACGAACTCCATGTCCCCGTAGCCCTGCTCCCACGACGTCATCGCGTAGCCGTCCACGGTGTTCATGTCCACGTCGACGGCGAGCAGGTAGTTGCAGCCCTCGGTCCCGTGCCCGACGACGTGGTCGAGGAAGTACCTGCCGTGCAGCCGCTTGCCCTGGAGGCGCCCCTGCATGTCGGTGAACGCGAGGACGACCGTGTCGACCTCGTCGGCCTCGATCAGGTGACGCAGGTCCTCCATCGTCAGGTGGCGTTCGTTGCGTGTGCTCACGTGTGCTCCAGTCCGGTCGGGTGGGCGTCGGTCAGACGAGCAGGCCGCGCAGCAGCGCCGCGGTGTCGTCACAGTGGTTCTCCATCACCTTCCGGGCCCGGTCGGGGCGCCCGTCGAGGATGGCGGTGCAGATCAGGTGGTGCTGGCGGTGCGAGTGCCCGATGTTGGTGTCCAGCGCCGGGATCGCGCCGAGCATCGAGTCGAGCGTCGACTGCACCGAGGTGACGGCCTCCTGGAGGCTCCCCGATCCGCTCAGTGCGGCGATGGTGAGGTGGAGCCGGGAGTCGGCCTGCCGGTGGGCCCGCTTGCCGGAGGCATCGTGCACGGCGGCCTCTGTCGCCGCGAGGCGGTCCCGGTCCGGCTCCGACAGGTCGTGGCTGGCCGCCAGGTGCGCGGCGCCCGGTTCGACGACCCGGCGGAACTCGAGTGCGTCGAGCCACTCGGACTTGGTCTCTGCGGACACGCGGGAGAGACCGCCGCGGGAACGGCCACGAGCCTGTGACGTCACCATCGATCCGCCGCCACGGCCGCGTCGGGTCTCGACGAGGCCCGCCTGGCGGAGGGCGGCGATGGCCTCGCGCAGCGTCGCACGGCTGACGGCGAGGCGGGTGGCGAGCTCGCGCTCGGGCGGCAGCAGGCTGCCGACGGGGTAGACGCCGAGCCGGATGGCGGTCGCGAGCTGCTCAACGCAGCTCTCGAACGCGTGATGGCCACGCACCGGCCGGAGCACCGCATCGGTGAGGTGCTCGTGCGGCTGGGCGGACATGCGAGCCAGTCTGAACACGATCCCGCGAGACGTCAATGGTCGGAGTTCAGACCATTTCTCGTCGGTTCTGGCCGCGGCTCTCTACGGCCGTCCCAGCGCAGGTCTAGGTTCCATCACCGCCATCGACGCCTCCGCCCACCTCTCCGAGGAGACCCAGGTGCCGCCGAAGGCGCCAGGATGAACCTGGTAGCCGTCGCCGAGACCGCGGTGATCTCGGTCTACTTCATCTTTCCGTTCACACCGCCGGCGTGCCGTTTCAGCGACGAGTTCGCCTGGAGCAGCCTCAGCTACGCCCCGATGCTGACCATCGGCACGCTCATGGTGCTCGCGATCTGGTGGAACCTGTCGGTCAGGAACTGGTTCACAGGGCCCAAGAGCACCCATACGGATCAGTCTTCCAGCACCGGCGTCCAGGGCACGGTCCACACCCTGGAACTGTCGGGCCGGAGGTGCGAATCCTCTGGCAGTCACGGCACCTCCGCACGCACTGCTGACGTGGGTCTCACCAGTGCGGATCCTGGGGCTCCGGGCGGGCGAGATGACGGCGGGAAGCGCCGAGGTCGTCCAGGGGCGGGGTCCGCGGATCGCGCTCGTGCAGCTCTGCGAGCCGCCGGGCGCCGAGTACGACGTTGCCGATCAGGTCCGCGACGCCCCACGCCCTGACGGGCAGGCGCTCGCTCTTGGGGGTGGCACCTCGTCCGAGTGCCGCCAGGAAGGTCAGGAACGCAATGACAAGCATGACGGTGGCCAACATGGGTCCACTTCCTTTCGACGTGGGTCCTGAGGACCCGGTGCGCCCAGGTATCGGTCACAGTGGTGTCGCCGGCGTGCAGAGCGGTAACGGTGGGGTAAAGACGGTGTTGACGGGGCAGGTCAACGGCGTGACCCTCGAAGCATGGGCGTGAAACTGCTCGGCCCGGTCGCCGTCGACGGCGACAGTGAGCAGCTCGCGCCGCGTGACCGGGTGGTCCTCGCCGCCCTGGCGATCAGCCCGCGAGAGATGGTGAGCCCGGACCGGCTGGCGGACGCCCTGTGGGCCGAGGACCCACCGACCACCTGGGCGAAGGTCGTCCAGGGGAGCATCGTTCGGATCCGCAAGGCCCTCGGGTCCGACGCCGTCCGTACGGCGCGGCGCGGGTATGTGCTCGACGTGCCCGACGACGCGATCGACGCCCTCAGGTTCGAGTCGCTGCTCCGTCGCGGTCGTGAGCTCCTTGCTCTGCACGAGCCGGACCGGGCCCGGTACGCGCTGACCGAGGCGCTCGACCTCTGGTACGGCCCGGCCCTTGCCGAGCTCGAGGGATGGTCGCCGGGCGAGGCGGCCGCGGAGCGCTGGGAGGAGCTGCGGCGGGACGCCGAGGAGCTCCGGGTCGAGGCGGCGCTGGCTTCCGGGGCCTGGCGGGAGGTTCTCACCGAGTCCGGCCGGCTCGTCGCCGAACAGCCGTTCCGCGAGAGCCGCTGGGGGCTGCTGGCTCGGGCGCAGTACCAGGCCGGTCGGCAGGGCGAGGCCCTGGCCACCCTTCAACGCGCCCGCGCGGTTCTGGCCGGGGAGCTGGGTCTGGACCCGGGACCGGAGCTGGCGGCGCTGGAGCAGTCGATCCTGCTCCAGGACCCGGACCTGGTCCCGGGCTCGGAGGACACCGACCCCAGCTCAGTGAGCCCGTACCGCGGCCTGCTGCGCTACGACGTCGACGACGCCGAGCGGTTCTTCGGCCGGGACGCTGAGGTCGCCGCCTGTCGCGACCTCCTGGCCCGTGAGGGCGTGGTGGCCGTCGTCGGCCCGTCCGGCAGTGGCAAGTCGTCCCTGGTGCGCGCCGGGGTGGCCGCCGGTCTCCGCCGCGACGGGCGCACTGTCTCGGTCATGACGCCGGGGGCACACCCGATGGCCGCGCTGGATCGGGTCGGCGGGCTGCGTCCGCGCGCGGTGCTGGTCGTCGACCAGCTCGAGGAGGTCGCCACCCTCTGTCAGGACGAGTCCGAGCGAACCGCGTTCCTCGACACGCTGGCCGGGCATGCGGACGCCGGCACGGACCTCGTGCTGACGCTGCGGGCCGACCGGCTCGCCCCGGTGTCGGGGCACCGCGCCTTCGCCCGCACGCTGGAGCGCGGCCTGCACCTGCTGGGACGGATGGGAGAGGCGGACCTGCGCAGCGCGATCGAGGGCCCCGCGCGTCAGTCCGGGCTGCTCCTCGAGCCCGGACTGGTCGACCTCCTGGTGCACGAGGTCTCCGGGGAGTCGGGGGCGCTGCCGCTGCTGTCCCACGCCCTCGCCCAGACCTGGGAGCGCCGCGAGGGGCGCACCCTGACCGTCGAGGGCTACCGGGCCTCGGGGGGCATCCAGGGCGCGGTCGCCCGCAGCGCCGAGCGGGTCTTCCTCGCTCTCGGTGAGCGTGAACGGCGGGCGGCCCAGGCGCTGCTGCTCCGGCTGGTGGTCCCGGTGAGCTCCGGGGAGCCGACCCGCGGCCGGGTCTCCCGGCATGTCCTCGCCTCGGACGCCACGCACGAGGAGATCGTGGAGATGCTCGTGGCCGCCAGGCTGGTCACGTCCGACGGCGAGACCGTCGAGCTCGCCCACGAGTCGCTCGCCCGCGCCTGGCCCCGGCTCCGCGGGTGGCTGGACGCCGACACCGAGGGGCAGCTGATCCTGCGGCACCTCACCACGGCCGCCGAGTCGTGGGAGACGATGGACCGGCCGGACAGCGAGCTCTACCGCGGGACGCGGCTGGCGAAGGCCCTGGAGCGGCACGCGTCGGCCTCGGCGGACCTCACGCCGACCGAGCGGGACTTCCTCGACGCGAGCCAAGCGCTGGCTCGGGCCGAGGCGCGGTCGGCCGAGGACCGGCTCCGCGAGCAGGCAAGGGCCAACCGTCGGCTGCGCGGGCTGCTGGCCGGCGTGGTCGGGGTGCTCGTGATGGCGCTGGTCGCCGGTGGCCTCGCCCTGCGGGAGAGCCGCCGGGCCGATCGTGAGGCTGCCCTGGCGACCGTGCGCGAGCTCGCGGCCGCGTCGAGGGCCGTTCGCGAGGACGACCCCGAGCTCGCCGTGCTCCTCGCGCTGGAGGCCACGGCCCCTGGGCTCGCCGGCGACCAGCCGCCACGGCAGGCTGTCGAGGCGCTGCACGCGGCCGTCGTCTCCAGCCGCCTGGAGCTGCTGGCCGAGGGCGCCGGCGGGACCGTCGCGTGGAGCCCGGACGGGCGGCTGCTGGCGACCGAGGGGCGCGAGGAGTCCGGCCTGGTCGAGCTGCTCGACGCCACAACCGGGGAGAAGGTGCAGAGCTTCGCCGGCCACGGGATCGACGTCAACGACGTCGCGTTCGGGCCTGGTAACCGGCTGGCCACGGCCGGGGACGACGGGGCCCTGCGCGTGTGGGATCCGCGAAGCGAGGAGATGCTGGCCGAGGTGAAGGGCGAGGGGCCGGTCTGGTCGCCGTCGTTCTCGACCGGCGGACCACAGCGGGTGGCGGGAATGTGGCCCGACGAGGAGGTCGTCCGGGTGGCCACCCTCCATGCGGACGGCCGCACCAGGGTCGCGGTCCTGGACGGGTTCGGCGGCTGGGGGAACGTCGACCTGAGCCCCGACGGCCGGTCGGTGGTCGTCACCCGCGGCGGTCCGCCGGAGGCGGTCATCGTCGACGCGGCCACCGGCGAGGTGCGGCAGACGCTCGGCGGCGACCAGCCCGCCGTCCGCGGGGCCGAATACAGTCCCGACGGGCTCTGGGTGGCGGTCGGCGCCGACGACGGGAGCGTCCGGATCCATGACGCCGCGACCGGTGAGGCGGTGTACCGCTTCAACGAGGCCGGGACCGGGGTGCATGCCCTAGCCTGGTCTCCCGACTCCACTCGGCTGGCCGTGAGTGAGGAGCAGGGCGACATCCGCCTCTACACGGTCGAGCGCGACGAGGCACGGTCCGACCTGCGGCTCTCCGGAGCGCCGGCCAGCGGCGGCGTGGTCGGCCTGGCCTTCTCGCCGGACGGCACCCGGCTGGCGGGCGGCGACCAGGGCGTCACCGCCGCGCTGGTCTGGGACGTCGGGCCGTCCGGCGACGCGGAGGTGCGCAACGTGCGCCAGGCCAGCGACGCCACCGGCGTCGCGTTCGGCCCCGACGGCCGGCTCTTCACCATCGGCGAGGGCGTGATCAACGTGTACGATGCCGACCCCGACAGCGCCGCGGTGCAGCAACTGAGCCCTCCGGCGGTCGACGGGGACCGTCGCGACCCACCCAGCGCGCTGAGCCTGCGACCCGATGGCGGGGCCCTCGGCGTCGGCGGGGCCCTCGGCGTCATCGCGTGGGACCTGGCCACCCAGGATCTGATCGTCGCCTCACCCGCTGGCGAGTGGCGGTGGGGGCCGGACTTCAGCCCGGACGGGCGGCACGTCGTGGAGGCCGACGACACCGCGATCCACGTCCGTGACGCCGACGGCGAGGTACGGGCCCGGCTCGTGGCCGAGGACGGCCGTGGGTTCCGCGACCCGGTGTTCAGCCCCGACGGCAGCGTCGTGGCCGCACTGGAATTCGCCCTCGACCGGGGGATGCCGGTGGGCTGGGAGCTCGTCCGCTGGGAGTGGGAGGCCGACGAGCTGAGCACGTCGCCCACGGTGATCGGTCACAACCCGACATACTCCCCCGACGGCACGCAGCTGGCCATCGCTGCCGTGGGCGCACCGACCCGCGTCGTCGATGTGGCCTCGGGCGAGGAGCTGTTCACCCTCGAAGGCCACGACGCCGGGACGATCGACATCGCCTACAGCCCGGACGGCCAGCAGATCGCCACCGCGGGGCTCGACGGGCTGACCATCCTGTGGGACGCGTCCGACGGGACCAGGCTGTTCTCACTGCCGAAGGCGCCGCACGAGATCTCGTCGGTGGCGTTCTCGCCCGACGGCCGCTTCCTCGCCACCGACTCGGCGAGCAGCGACGTGGTCCGAGTCTGGGCCCTCGATGTGGTCGAGCTGCGCCGGCTCGCCGCCGAGCGGCTCCCACGCGACCTCACCGCCGCCGAGTGCCGGACCTACCTGCACCGGGCCTGCACCACCGGCTGACGGACACGGGCGCCCGACCGAAAACCGGCCGGGCGCCCGCGTCACCTGTGCGCGGTCAGAAGGTGCGCGCGTCCAGCAGACGCTCCTTGACCGAGTCGCCGTCGTCGGCGTTGTTCCAGTCCAGCGAGCCGGCGTTCTGCAGGGCGGTCTTCACCGCGGCCGGGGAGGCCGTCGGGTGGTTCGCCTTGTAGAGCGCGGCCGCGCCGGCCACGTGCGGGCTGGCCATCGACGTACCGGAGATGGTGTTGTAGCCACCGAGCATCCAGGTCGAGTTGATGCACACGCCCGGGGCGATGATGTCGACGTCCGCGCCGTAGTTGGAGAAGTCGGCGAAGGTGTCGTCGACGTCGGAGCGGCAGGTCGTGGCCGCTCCGCCGCCCGGCTTGCCGTTGAAGTCGGCCAGCGCGCTGACGGTGATCACCTCGTCGTACGCGGCGGGCGTCGAGTTCTTCGCGTCCTCCGAGTCGTTGCCCGCGGCCACCACGTAGGTGATCCCGGCGTCGACCGAGCGGCAGATCGCCTTGTGCATCGCGTCGTTGTTGCTGTTGCCGCAGTTCTGGTCGTCGGTGCCGCTGCCGCCGAGGCTCATGTTGGCCACCTCGATCTTGGCGGCGTTCGCCGTGACGTAGTCAATGCCGCAGATGACGTCGGAGTTGAGCCCCGTGCCGGCGTCGGTGAGCACCTTGACCGGCCAGATCCGAGCGCCCGGGGCCATGCCCACGACGCCGCTGCCGTTGTCGATCGCCCCGATGGTGCCGGCGACGTGGGTGCCGTGGCCGTGCAGGTCGTTGGCACTGACCGCGCCGACCGAGCAGTTCTTCGCCCCGGCCTTGTAGATGTTCAGGTCCGGGTGGTTCAGGTCGGCGCCCGTGTCGATCACCGCGACGTCGACGTCGACCCGCTCGTCGACGCCGTTGATCTTCGCGGTCGGGCTGGCGTCGGCGTTCGCCCGGTCGATGCCGGTCGGGGTGGACTGCGCGGTGGTCTCCACCGCGGTGTCCTCCTGGACCCACTGCACGGCCGGCGACGCCTCGAGCGCCGCGGCGGTGGCCGGGGTCAGCGTCGCCGAGTAGCCCTGCAGCGCCGAGGAGTAGATGTGACCGAGCTCGAAGCCGAACCGGTCGGCCTGGAGCGGCGCGAGCACGTCGGCCGAGGCGCTGTCGTTCAGGACCACGATGTAGGGGGCGGGGCCGCCCACCGGGGACGGGGAGGGCGCCGCGTGGGCCGCCAGTCCGGTCGCCCCGAGGGTGAGGGCGGTGGAGGCTGCCAGAGCAGCTGTTGCGAGGGTGCGCATGAGTACCTGTGCTTTCCGAGAGTCGCTGCCTGGAAGCAGCCGTGCGCACAGTCAACGACTGACAAACCGGGCTGTCACGTCTTCGTCATCCTCATGTTTGCGCAGGTGCACATCCCTGCACGTCCCGGCCTGGATGCTCGGGCAGCGGACATGCGAAGCATGGTGCCGCGGGGTCGTCACGTGCCACTCGGCATCCTCCGCGCCGGGCGGGGAGCGGATCTGCTTCCCATCTGGACGGCCGCATCGGCCGCAGTCCCGACCTCAGGCCCTGGCTCCGACGGGCGCGGCCTCGGGGGCAGCCAGGGCCGCTGCGAGGGGGTAGTGCGAAATTGAAGAAAGGGCCCCGTGGAGCCGGGGCCCTTCCAGTGTCCGAGGGGGGACTTGAACCCCCACGCCCTAATACGGGCACTAGCACCTCAAGCTAGCGCGTCTGCCAATTCCGCCACCCGGACGAGTGCTGGAGAACAGTAGCAAAGCGATCGGCTCGACATTCAATCGGGGAAGACGATCACTTGTGGGGCAGGATGGACGGCATGGACGACCCCTCTGCAGCGCCTTCTCGGGACCTCTCCTACGACCCGTCGGCCGAGGTCGTGGAGCTGTGTCAGCAGCTCATCGGCATCGACACGTCCAACTACGGGACCGACGACGGACCGGGGGAGCGCAAGGCGGCCGAGTACGTCGCCTCGCTGCTCGACGAGGTCGGGATCGGGAGCCAGATCATCGAGGGGAGGCCGGGTCGGGCCAACGTCGTTGCGCGCTGGGGCGGGGGCGACGGCCGTGCCCCGCTTCTGGTCCACGGCCACCTCGACGTCGTACCCGCCGAGGCCTCCGACTGGCAGGTCGACCCCTTCAGCGGGGAGATCAAGGACGGGCAGGTGTGGGGGCGCGGCGCCGTCGACATGAAGGACTTCGACGCGATGCTGCTCAGCGTCGTGCGCGCTCGCGCAGCGGCCGATGCCGCCCCGGACCGCGAGCTGGTGCTCTGCTTCACCGCGGACGAGGAGGCGGGCGGGCACTCCGGCGCCGGACTCCTGGTCGAGGACCACGCCGACCTGTTCGCAGACTGCTCCGAGGCCGTGGGGGAGGTGGGTGGCTTCTCCACCACCATCCGCGGTCGACGGGTCTACCTCATCGAGGCCGCCGAGAAGGGCATGGCGTGGATGCGGCTCACCGCGCGCGGTCGGGCCGGGCACGGCTCGATGATCAACGACGACAACGCCGTCACCCGCCTCGCCGGCGCGGTTGCGCGGATCGGCGCGCACACGTGGCCGGTGCGGCTGACGCCGACCATGGAGGTCCTGCTCGCGACCGTCGGCGAGCTCGCCGGCACCGAGGCGACCCCCGACAACGCCGAGGCCCTCGTCGAGGAGTTCGGCGACGCCGCGCGGATGCTCGGGGCGGTCATCCGCAACACGGCCAACCCGACGATGCTCCACGCCGGCTACAAGACCAACGTCATCCCCACGGTTGCCCAGGCCACGGTCGACGGCCGCTTCCTGCCCGGCTACGAGGACGAGTTCTTCGCGACGCTCCGTGAGCTGGCCGGGGACGGGATCGACTTCGAGTTCGAGTCCAAGCAGGACCCGTGGGAGACGCCCTACGACGGCGACCTGGTCACGGCCATGACCCGCAGCCTGCTCGCCGAGGACCCCGAGGCGCTGGTCGCGCCCTACCTGATGAGCGGCGGCACCGACGCCAAGCACTTCCGCAAGCTGGACATGCGCTCCTACGGCTTCGCGCCGCTGCGACTGCCGGGCGACCTCGACTTCACCGCCCTCTTCCACGGGGTCGACGAGCGCGTGCCTGTGGATGCGCTCGAGTTCGGTGCGCGGGTCTTCGACCGGTTCCTCGACCAGGTGTGACCTCGCACCTGTTGCGCACGTCACGGCCGGACACCGGTGAGGGAATGCGCCGTGCTGTGGCAGAGTTGCGTCCACGAAGAGCTTGCGTGCTCTGGGGGCGGTGAAACTCCGCACCGGCGGTCACAGTCCGCGACCCGACCACATCCAGTGGCCGGTTGACCAGGTGGAAATCCTGGACCGACGGTCACAGTCCGGATGAGAAGTGCACGCGGACGTCTCCACGCCCCTCCCGTCCGGGAGGTGTCGTGCTCCGTCCACCGCCCCCCTGAGTCCGCATCGACGGACCGGAGGCGGAGATGACGATCAGCCAGGAAGAGCGCGACGCGATGCGGCGCGCCCTCGTGCTCGCAGCGACTCCTGGCGTACCCCTCGGGCCCAACCCGCGGGTCGGCTGCGTCCTGCTGGCCCCCGACGGTACGACGATCGCGGAGGGCTTCCACCGTGGAGCCGGCACCCCGCACGCCGAGGCCGCCGCGCTGGCCGAGGCGGGGGACTCCGCCCGCGACGCCACGGCCGTCGTGACCCTGGAGCCGTGCCACCACACCGGCCGCACCGGGCCGTGCAGCGAGGCGCTCATCGCCGCGGGCGTGCGACGGGTCGTCTTCGCCCAGCCCGACGCCAACCCGGTCGCAGCCGGTGGCGCGGACCGGCTGCGGGAGGCAGGCCTGGAGGTCGTCGGCGGCCAGATGAGCGAGGAGGCGCAGGCGATCAACCGGGCCTGGACCTTCGCTGTGACCCGGGGCCGTCCCTTCGTCACCTGGAAGTTCGCCACCACGCTCGACGGCCGCAGCGCCGCCGCGGACGGCACCAGCAGGTGGGTCTCCAGCAGGTCCGCCCGACTCGACACGCACCGACTGCGCGCGCTGTGCGACACGATGCTGGTCGGCACCCACACCGTCGAGGTCGACGATCCCGAGCTCACCGTCCGCGACGAGCTCGACGAGCCGGTCGCCTCGCAGCCGCTGCGGGTCGTGATGGGCATGCGCGACCTCCCGTCCGAGCGCCGGATCTTCAACGAACGCGCCGAGACCGTGCACCTGCGCACCCGGGACCCCGAGGTGGCGCTGGCCCGGCTGTACGAGCTGGACCGACAGCACGTGTTCCTCGAGGGCGGACCCACCCTCGCCCGGGCCTTCCTGTCCGCAGGCCTCGTCGACGAGGTCGTCACCTACGTCGCCCCGATGCTGCTGGGCGCCGGCGCCAGCGCGGTCGCCGACCTCGGCATCGCCACCATCGCCGACGCCCTGCACCTGCACATCAGCGACGTGACCGTGCTCCAGGGCCATGACGGTGAGGACACCAACGTGCGCCTCACCATGACTCCCACCACCAGCCCGACCATGAGGAGGAACTGATGTTCACCGGAATCGTCGAGGAGCTCGGCACCATCGCCGGGATCGTCGACCAGGGGGACGCCATCAGGCTCACTGTCGAGGCCACCACGGTCCTCGACGGCACAGGCTTGGGCGACTCCATCTCGGTCAACGGCTGCTGCCTCACCGTCGCCGAGCTCGGCGAGGGCCAGTGGACCGCAGACCTGATGCAGGAGACGCTCGACAAGACCTCGCTGGCCGGCGCGGCGCCGGGGGACCGGGTCAACCTCGAGCGCGCGGTCACCGTCGACAAGCGCCTCGGCGGCCACATCGTGCAGGGCCACGTGGACGGTGTCGGCACCGTCATGTCGCGCTCGCCCAGCGAGCACTGGGACGTCGTCGAGGTCTCGCTGCCTGCCCACCTCGCGCGCTACCTCGTCGACAAGGGGTCGATCACCGTGGACGGGGTGAGCCTCACGGTCGTCGAGGCGCGTGAGTCCAGCTTCACCGTCAGCCTCATCCCCGAGACGCTCGCCCGTACGACACTGGGTGCCCGCCAGCCCGGCGACCTGGTCAACCTCGAGGCCGACGTCATCGCCAAGCACGTCGAGAAGCTGCTCGCCAGCGGACTCCTCGACCGTTTCTCTCCCCAGGAGGAGACCCGATGAACCTGCTCGAATGGCTGATCCACGGCACCATCCCGGTGCCCGGCGGGGCACTCGGTGCTCGCGAGGTCATCGGCAACCTCTTCGGACTGGCGAGCGCGATCCTGGGGATGCGCCGCCTCCTGTGGGCGTGGCCGGTCGGAGTCGTGGGGAACGTCCTGCTCTTCACGGTCTTCGCGACCGGTGAGCTCTCCGGAACGGTCTCCGAGCCGCTGTGGGGACAAGCCGGGCGTCAGGTCTTCTTCGTCGCGGTGTCGATCTACGGATGGTGGCGCTGGTCGCAGTCCCGCAAGGCCGGGGGCGCCTCCGACGGGGGCGCGATCGCTCCGCGCTGGGCGACCCGGGCCGAGCGGCTCCAGCTCGTGGTCCTGGGCGTCCTCGGCTACGCCGTCGCCTACGCAGTGCTCCTGCAGATCGGCTCGTGGGGCCCGACCACGGAGGCATGGATCCTGGCGGGCTCGATGCTGGCGACGTACGGCATGGCTCGCGGCTGGGTGGAGTTCTGGCTGGTCTGGGTCCTCGTCGACATCGTCGGCGTCACCTCCTTGATCAGGGCCGGCTACTACCCGACTGCGGGGATGTACCTCTTCTACGCCGTCTTCGTGGTGATCGGCTTCTTCGTCTGGTGGCGTGCCAGCAGGACGGTCGTGGGCAGCACGGACTCCGGCGAGCCCCACCGTGAGGAGGTGTCCGCGTGAGCGCTCCCACGAGCACCGTCCGCCTCGACTCCGTCGAGCAGGCCATCGAGGACATCGCGGCCGGCAAGGCCGTCGTGGTCGTCGACGACGAGGACCGCGAGAACGAGGGCGACATCATCTTCGCCGCCGCCAAGGCGACGCCCGAGCTGATGGCCTTCACGATCCGCCACTCCAGCGGCGTCATCTGCGTGCCGATGCCGGCCGAGATGCTCGACCGGCTCGAGATCCCGCTGATGACCCCGCACAACAAGGACAAGCTGCGCACGGCGTACACGATCTCGGTGGACGCGCGCGACGGCGTCAGCACCGGGATCAGCGCATCCGACCGCGCCCACACCGCGCGGACGCTCGCCGACTCGGCCACCGAGCCGTGGGAGCTCACCCGTCCCGGACACGTCTTCCCGCTGCGCTACCGCGACGGTGGCGTGCTGGTGCGCCGCGGGCACACGGAGGCTGCGGTCGACCTGGCCACCCTGGCCGGCCTGACCCCGGCGGGCGTGCTGGTCGAGGTGGTCAACGACGACGGCACGATGAAGCGCGCGCCCGAGCTGCGGGAGTTCGCCGACGAGCACGGTCTGGCGATGATCTCGATCGAGGACCTCGTGCGCTACCGCCGACGCCACGAGCGTCACGTCCAGCGGGTCGCCGAGACGCGGCTGCCCACCCGGCACGGCGAGTTCACCGCCTACGGCTACCGGATCACCATCGACGGCAGTGAGCACGTGGCGTTGGTCCACGGCGACCTCTCCGGCGACGAGCCCGTCCTCGCCCGTGTGCACAGCGAGTGCCTCACCGGTGATGCGTTCGGAAGTGAGCGGTGCGACTGCGGTCCCCAGCTCGACGAGGCCCTGAGCCGGATCGTCGCGGAGGGCAGGGGAGTGGTGATCTACCTCCGTGGCCACGAGGGGCGCGGCATCGGCCTGGTCGCCAAGCTGCAGGCCTACCAGCTCCAGGACGGCGGACGCGACACGGTCGACGCCAACCTGGACCTCGGGCTGCCCGCCGACGCGCGGCACTACGGCACCGCCACCCAGGTCCTGCGCGACCTCGGAGTGGGATCGGTGCGGTTGATGACCAACAACCCCGACAAGATCGACAGCCTGGAGGACTTCGGGATCCGGGTCACCGAACGGGTGCCGCTCACGCCGCACCCCAACGACCACAACCTGTCCTACCTCAGGACCAAGCGCGACCGGATGGGCCACGACCTGCCCGACCTGACCGACGGAGGAACAACACCATGAGCGGACACGGAGCCCCCACCTCGCAGCCCTACGACGCCAGCGGCCTTCGGGTCGCCGTCGTCGCGGCCACCTGGCACACCCAGGTGATGGACGGACTGGTCGGCGGCGCCGAGCGCGCGTTGACGGCGTACGGCATCACCGAGCCCGAGGTGATCCGGGTGCCCGGCACCTTCGAGCTGCCCGTCGTCGCGGCGGCCCTGGCCCGGGCCGGGTACGACGCGGTGGTGGCGCTGGGCGTCGTGATCCGCGGCGGCACCCCCCACTTCGACTACGTCTGCTCGGCTGCCACGGACGGCCTCACGCAGGTGAGCGTCGACCATGCGATGCCGGTGGGCTTCGGCGTGCTGACCTGCGACACCGAGGAGCAGGCCCTCGCCCGCGCGGGCCTCGAGGGCTCCGTGGAGGACAAGGGGTGGGAGGCGACGTCCGCCGCCCTCGACACCGCTCGCGTCGTCCGGGCTCTCCGCTAGGCCCGCCACTCCTCGGCGAGCATCGCGTAGGTGAGGCCGTCGTACCACTCGCCGTCGCGGCCGAGGGTGTCGCGGAGGTTGTGGGCCTCACGGCGCATGCCGACCCGCTCCATCAGTCGCCAGGACGGCTCGTTGACGGCGAAGCAGTTGGCGACCACGCGACGGAGCCCGAAACCGTGGAACGCGATGGCGAGCAGGTCGCGGACGGCCTCGGTCGCATAGCCGTGACCTCCATGGACCGGTGCGAGGCACCAGCCGATCTCGGCGAAGACGTCCTGTGCGCGGTCGCGCACCTCGGCCTGCGCCCACGCGTCCTCCGTCTTCAGGAACAGGTCCCCGACGGGCTCGCCGTCCAGGAGGATCATCAGCGCATAGGGGCTGCGCGAGCCGAAGTCGGCGCGCCAGGCTTCCACGTCGGTCGGCAGCTGCGTCATCCAGCGTGCGACCGGCTCCAGCGAGCGGTAGGAGAACATGACGTCTGCGTCGTCGGCCGTCGCCGGTCGCAGCGTGAGGCGCTCCGTCGTCCGCGGCCAGGTCAGCCGCTCCCACTCCGGAACGCCGGTCATCTCGTCCATCGGGCCAGTGTCCCCGATGCCGTCGTCGGGCCGTCGCCGGACCGGGGCATGGTGAGGACTCGAGACCGCTTAGGCTTGCTCCTCGTGAAGACGTTCGAGGACCTGTGGGCGGAGCTGTCCACCAAGGCCGCGGAGCGCCCCGAGGGGTCCGGCACCGTCCGGCAGCTCGACGCCGGCGTCCATGCCATCGGCAAGAAGCTGCTGGAGGAGGCCGCCGAGTCCTGGATGGCCGCCGAGCACGAGGGCAAGGACGCGACCGCGCTGGAGATCAGCCAGCTGCTCTACCACGCCCAGGTGCTGATGCTCGCCTCCGGTCTGACCCTCGACGACGTCTACGCACACCTGTGAGGAACCCGGTGAGATCCGCATGACCCTCCGCATCGCCGTCCCCAACAAGGGGTCGCTGTCGCAGGCCGCCACCGACATCCTGCGCGAGTCGGGCTACCGCCAGCGCAGCGACAGCAAGGAGCTCGCGCTCGTCGACTCCGAGAACGACGTCGAGTTCTTCTACCTCCGTCCCCGCGACATCGCCCTCTATGTCGGCGAGGGCACCCTCGACGTCGGGATCACCGGTCGTGACCTGCTCCTCGACTCGGGGGCCAAGGCCGACGAGGTGATGAGCCTCGGGTTCGGTCGCTCACGGTTCCACTTCGCCGGCCCCTCAGGTCGCTACTCCTCCCTGGACGACCTCGAGGGTCTGCGGATCGCGACGTCGTACGTCGGCGTGGTCGAGGACTACCTGTTCCGCCGCGGCGTGGCAGCCACCGTCACCCGCCTGGACGGTGCCGTCGAGACGAGCATCCAGCTCGGCGTGGCCGATGTGATCGCCGACGTCGTGGAGACCGGTTCGACCCTGCGTGCTGCCGGTCTCGCCACCTTCGGCGAGGTCATCCTCGACTCCGAGGCCGTCCTGATCGCTCGCGGCGGTGCGGTCCCCGACGACTTCGAGATCTTCCGACGGCGGGTCGAGGGCGTGCTGGTGGCCCGCAGCTACGTGATGATGGACTACGACATCGAGCAGGTCCACCTCGAGCGGGCCTCCGACCTGGCCCCGGGACGCGAGGGGCCGACGATCTCCCCGCTGGGCAAGCCCGGCTGGGTGGCCGTACGCGTGATGGTGCCGCGGGTCGGCTCCCAACGACTGATGGACGAGCTCTACTCCATCGGGGCTCGGGCCATCCTCCTCACGGACATCCATGCCTGCCGACTCTGACCGCACCCTGCCCTCGCTGCCGCACACGTGGCGCCCCGTGGGGGTGCGGGTGGCCGTGGTCGGCCTAGGGCTGATGCTCCTCGTGGTCTGTGTCGCCGCCTGGTTCGGCTTCGACCAGTCGGTCCGCGACCGCTTCACCTTCCTCCAGCGGCTGACGCTGCTGCTGATGGGCGCCGGTTTCGCGGCCTGCGGCTGGGCACTCGCCCGGGCCCGGGTCACGGCGAAGACGCAGGGGCTCGTGGTGGTCAACGGTTTCCGCACGCGGCAGCTCGCGTGGGAGGAAGTGCTGGCGATCCACCTCGCCGAGGGCGCTCCGTGGGCGACCCTCGATCTCGCCGACGGGACCACCATCTCGGCGATGGCGCTGCAGGGATCCGACGGCAGGAAGGCGCGCGACGGCGTACGCCAGCTGCGCGCGCTGATCGATCGTGAGGATCCGCCCGAGGGCTGACCCCGGGCGGGACATCAGATCGCGCGGATGCCCCACGAGGCGGACAGCTCGTCTCCCGCCGTGCCGGCGGGGGACAGCACGACCAGGTCGGTGCCGGAGTTGAAGGCGTCCGCGGGCATGGTCATCGGTTCGACCGCCAGTCCTGGTCGTGGACCGGCCGACGGCGCGGTGAAGAGCTGCAGCCAGTGGTGGTTCTCGTCCACCCAGAGAGCGACGCCGCGCGAGCTCGTGGGATCCCGGAGCGTCACCGTGGCTCGGCCCTGCTCGTGAGCCAGGGCACCGAACGCGTCGTCGAGCACCAGGTCGCCGATCCGACGCGGCGTGGTGAAGTCGTAGGCGCCGGAGACCGGCTCGGCACCGGTCGGCAGCTGCCGGTCGTCGACCAGGAGCCGCGTGCGAGCGGGCACCTGCAGCTCGAGGTCCTCGACGGAGTCGCCGACCCGGAGGTAGGGATGGGCGCCGCTGCCGTAGGGCGCCGGCTCCGACGACAGGTTGGTCGCCGTCTGCGTCACCACGAGCCCGTCGGCGGAGAGGTCGTAGAGGACGTGCAGGTCGAGGGTCCACGGATAGCCGCTCTGCGCCATCAGGCGGTAGACCAGCGACACCGAGCTCCCGGTGTGCTCCTCCACGGTCCAGGCTGCCCAGCGCGCGAGGCCGTGGGAGGCGTTGCCGCGGGTCGGGTCGGTCAGCCCGAGCTGGAGGTCGCGTCCGTCGAAGGAGTAGCGGCCGTCCCGGATCCGGTTCGGCCACGGCATCAGCAGCTGTCCGCGCCCCCCGGAGGACATCTCGCGCTCGTCGAACCCCTGGACGAGGTCCCGACCGTGGTGGCTGAGGCTGCGCAGGGCAGCGCCACTCTCGGTCACGACCGCGACATGGCCCGCCGCAGAGATCTCGTACTGGTCCCCGCTCGGCAACACCATGACGGCCACCCTAGACAGCGCTAGCCTCCGCGCATGCGATTCACCACCCGTGATCTCACGCCTGCTGACGCCGAGGTGACCGCTGCGCTGATGGCGCGCGTCGAGGCCGATCACCCGACCGGCTTCTGCCTGGCTGCGCACGAGGTGGTCGAGCTGATGTCCGACCTCCCCGACAGCGTGTTCGAAGGAGCCTTCGACGGCGACGCCCTCGTCGCCTTCACGACCGTCCTGCCCGGCCGACCGTACGACGGTCCACAGCGGTTCACCCTGTTCGGCGACGTCGACCCGGTCCGACTGGGGGAGGGGCTCGGCACCCTGATGCTGAACCGGTCGTTGGACCGGGCCCGGACGATCCACGAGCGTGAGGCACCGGACAGGCCTGCCCGGTTCGCCCACCAGGCACTGGCGGGCCGTGAGGACCAGGCCGACCTGCTGCGGTGCGCCGGTATGACGCAAGGGCGTCACAGCTTCCTCATGCGCGCGCCGCTGACGGACGACCCGGGGGAGCCGACGTGGCCCCAGGACGTGCACGTGTCGGTCTTCGACCCCTCGGACGCGGACGAGCTGCTGGACGCCCACAACGCGGCGTTCGCCGACTACCCCGACTCGAGCCCGTCGGGCGCGGACTTCTGGCAGGCCTTCATGATCGGCGCCGCCCACGCACGGCACGACCTGTCACTGGTCGCGCGCGATGCCACCGCACAGGTGGCGGGCTACGTCTTCGCCCACGAGTACGCCGTGCCGCTGTCGGAGGGTCCCGGCCGGGAGGCGTACGTCCCCTTCGTCGGCACGCTGCCGGCGTTCCGCGGTCGCGGTCTGGCCACCGCGTTGCTGGCGGGAGTCCTGTCCCGGTGTCGCGAGCAGGGCTATGACCGGGCGACGCTCAACGTGGACACGGCCAACCCCACCGGGGCCCTCGGCATCTACGAGCGGGCCGGCTTCGAGCAGGTCTATCGCCAGGACTTCTACGCGCTCGAGGAGCAGCCGGGCTGACCCGGCTCGTCGGTGTCGACGAGCAGGTCGGCGCGGGCACGCGTGTCGAGTCGTGCGAAGAGCTCGTCCTCGTCGAGGCGCCACTGCTCCCACTGGGGCCGCATGTGCGCGCCGTCGCGCGTGAGGCCGCGCTCGAGCCGGAGGGCGGATCCGACCTCGACCCACACCAGCAGGCCGACCAGGCGGGCGATCGCCGGTGACCAGCTCCCGACCCCCTCCAGCACCAGCAGGCCACCCGGCGGCACGTCGTGCGTCTCTGCCCACCCGTTCGCGAGCCAGTCCCACCGTCGCCATCGGCCGACTCGACCGGCCGCGAGAGGGGTGAGCAGCGCCTCGACTGTGTCCGCCAGTGACGGGAGGCCGCGCCATCCCTCGAGGAGCTCGTCGCAGTGCACCACCCGGGCATCGGCCACGACGTCGACGAGCGCCGCGGACAGCGTGGTCTTGCCCGATCCACCGGGACCGTCGATGCACACCAGGCGCCCGGGGCCGAGCGTCGGGGGTGCTGCCAGCACCCGGTCCGCGACCTGCCGCGCGATCTCGTGCGGGTCAGAAGGCACGGTCGCAGCCGCGGTAGGACGGCACCACGGCGGTGACCGACTCGCCGCGCACGAGGTGCACGTCACGCACGTGCTCGAAGAGCTCGCCCGACTTGGCGTGGCGGAACCAGACGAGGTCGCCGATCTCCAGCAGGGCTGCGGGGTGCCCTGTCAGAGGTGTCTGGACCTCACCCGCGCCTTCGAGGCCGGTGAGGTGCAGCCCGGGCGGCGCCCAGGGGACGGGGGAGCGGTCGGCACCCGTGGCGCCGCTGGCGATCAGGCCTCCACCGTGGACGGTCGCCATCGTCGGGGTCGGCTTGCGCGAGACCCGCAGCCCGAAGAAGGCAGCGGGCCGCGGCGTGAACGAGGCGTAGTGGTCGAAGATCCGGGGGACGAGGAGCCCCGATCCTGCGGCGATCTCGGTGACCGTGTCGTCGGCAGCCGTGGCCTCGACGGAGCCGGAGCCGCCGCCGTTCCAGAACTCCAGCTCCGTCACCGCCGCCAGTGCCTCGGAGATCTCACGGCGCCGGACGTCGAGCTGGGCCATGGACGCCTGTTTGAGCCGACGGATGAGCAGGGACTTGGTGCGTTGGTCCGGTACGTCGTCCGGCACCCCGGCCACCTGCCCCTCGTACGTCATCACGCCGACGAGGCGGAAGCCGTCACGCTCCACGACCCGGCGTGCCAGGGCGACCACGTCGACGGTGTCGAAGAGCGGCGAACGCTTGGGACCGATGTGCTTGCCGCCGACCTCCAGGCCGGCGTCGAGGTCGAGCGCGACCCGGACGTCCGTCTCGCGCGACTCGCGGATCGCGTCCACCGCATCGAGGTGGGCGGGGTCGTCGACCATCAGCGTGATCGCCGCGGAGGCGGAGGGGGACGCGGTCAGCCGGCGCAGCGCCGCGCTGTCCACCGACGGGTAGGCCACCACGATGTCGTCGCTGATGCCGGACTCGTGCAGCCACAGCGCCTCGGCGAGGGTGTAGGCGAGGACTCCGGCGAAGCCTTCCGTGGCCAGCGCCCGCTCGATCAGCGCCGGGACGCGCACCGACTTCGAGGCGACCCGGATCGGCTTGCCGCCGGCACGACGGACGAGGTCGGCGGCGTTGGCGTCGAACACGTCGAGGTCGACCACCGCGATCGGCGTGGGCGGAGGCTCGGGGAGACTCGCCACCGCAGCGCCCAACCTCGACCACAACCGGTTGCGGTCGACGAAGTGGTCGCTCAATCGATGCCCCGCTTCTTCAACAGGGCCTCGATGTCGGCCATCTCGTCGTCGATCGGCGATCCGCCGGCCGGGGACGCACCGGCCGCGGGCAGCTCCTCACGACGCTTCGGAGCGCGGGTGGGCTTCTCGGACGTCGAACCCTGGGCGCGGGCGAGCTGGCGGTCGCGGAGGATGCCGCTGACGACGAACAGCACGACGGCCAGTCCAGCCAGCCCGACCCCGGCCCAGGTGAAGATGTTGAAGACCAGGCCCGTGGCCCAGTCGGTGATCGAGCCGGCGATCTCGACGACCATCTCCAGCGTCCCGGTCAGCCATGCGGCCGCGGGGAGCAGGGTGAACCCGAGCGCCCGCAGACCGTTGGCGGCACCGCGTCGACGGAAGGCCAGCCACGTCCAGATGGCTCCTGCCACGGTGAGTGCGGCGGTCAGTGCGGCCCACGTTGTTCCTTCCACAACCCCAGAGTCCCACAGGGGTCCACGCGTCGGCGACAATGACGGGGTGCAGCACCACGACGACGCCGGCCCCCTCGCGCGGACCATCCCCGATCCCGGCTTCGCCGACGACAGTGGCGCGGTCGATCCACGGATCCGGCAGGTACTGGCCGACCACCGGTCCGGCACCGCGTCGTCCGGGGAGGTGCTGGCGCTGCTCCAGGACGCTCGGCTGCTGGTGCCCGTGGTCGCCGTCCTCGGCGAGGTCGAGCACGATGCGGAGGGGCTGGCCCACGACAAGTCCTCCGACATGGCCGCGGTCCTGGTCCGGGCCGCCGACGACAGCACGGGACTGCTCGCCTTCACCTCGCTCGAGACGATGACCCGGTGGGATCCGGAGGCGCGGCCCGTGCCGGTCACGGCCTCCACGGCCGCCACCGCTGCGGTGCAGGACGGCGCCGAGGCGCTGCTGGTCGACCTCGCCGGCCCTGCGCCGTACGTCGTCGACGGCGAGGACCTTTCCCGCCTCGCTGCCGGGTGGCGACTGGTCGCCCTGGGAGGCGGTCGCGGCGACGAGCACGGCTGGATTGGGCCCTCGGCGGAATGATCGGCTAACCTTCCTTGTTGACCGATCAGTGTCACCAGCAGGGATCACCCGATTCCTCGCCAGTGGCATCGATCCCGCCAAGCGGAGGCAGCACCACCCGTCTCCCACCCGCATCGATCGCCCTGCACCACAGATCGTCGGGTTCCGGTCCCCAGTGACACACCTATGACACCAGGATCCCCGTGAGGGGAGCCGAGTCGTGACTGGCTTCCGCTTGGCTCAAGCGGGAGCCATTGTTCATTTCCGGACCAGTCCGGAGGGCAAGGGTCTCCCACCCACCCGAACCACTGGAGGACCCATCAGCACCGAGCTGCGCATCAACGAGCGGATCCGCGTACCCGAGGTCCGGCTCGTAGGACCCAACGGCGAGACCGTGGGGATCGTGCCGACCGACCAGGCACTCAAGTTGGCCCAGGAGGCCGACCTCGACCTCGTCGAGATCGCGCCCCAGGGACGCCCGCCGGTCTGCAAGCTCATGGATTACGGCAAGTTCAAGTACGAGAACGCCCAGAAGGCGCGCGAGGCCCGCCGCAACCAGACGAACGTGATCATCAAGGAGATGAAGCTTCGTCCCAAGATCGACCAGCACGACTACGAGACCAAGAAGGGTCACGTCGTGCGGTTCCTGGGCGCTGGCGACAAGGTCAAGATCACCATCATGTTCCGCGGCCGCGAGCAGCACCGCCCCGAGCTCGGCTTCCGCCTGCTCCAGCGTCTTGCCGAGGACGTCGAGGAGCTCGGCTTCGTCGAGTCCTCGCCCAAGCAGGACGGCCGCAACATGATCATGGTGCTCGGCCCGCACAAGAAGAAGGCCGACGCCAAGATCGACGCCGAGGCCGCGCGCAACTCCAAGGCCCAGGCCCGTGCCGACCGCCAGGCCGAGGAGGACGCCGAGCGCGAGGCCGCTCACCTCGCAGGCCCGGTCGCGCAGAAGAAGGAGCGCGGCCGCTCCGAGAACCTGGATCCCGAGATCGAGGCGTGACGAAGTCACGACTCGATCGAGCAGGTCGCGGCGAAGCCGTGACAACGGTCGAAGAGTGACAGAAGTCGCGGCGAAGCCGTGACAACGGCCTGACGGCCCACAGACACACGAGCAACCGAAGGAAGAGACAAGATGCCGAAGAACAAGACCCACTCGGGCACCAGCAAGCGCTTCAAGGTGACCGGCTCGGGCAAGGTCATGCGTCTGCAGGCCGGTCGCAAGTCCGGCGCTGCGTTCGCATCCGCCCCGACCACGGGCAGCCGCAAGAAGCACCGCCGCAACGCCGGCATGGTCGAGCTGGAGAAGGCCGACGTCAAGCGCGTCAAGAAGATGCTCGGCATCTGAGCCTGTCCCACCACACAGTCCATCCGGTGGCCCCGCCGCCGTCCCTTTGCACCAAGGAGTAACCCCATGGCACGCGTCAAGCGCGCAGTGAACGCTCAGAAGAAGCGTCGTACCACCCTCGAGCGCGCCAGCGGATACCGCGGCCAGCGCTCGCGCCTCTACCGCAAGGCCAAGGAGCAGGTCACCCACTCCCTGGTCTACAGCTACAACGACCGCCGCAAGAACAAGGGCAACTTCCGCAAGCTGTGGATCCAGCGCATCAACGCCGCCGCCCGCGCCAACGGCATGACCTACAACCGCTTCATCCAGGGCCTCGGCCTGGCGGGCATCGAGGTCGACCGCAAGATCCTCGCCGAGCTCGCCGTCCACGACGCACCGGCGTTCGCGGTCCTGGTCGAGGCCGCGAAGGCGGCGCTGCCTGACGACGTCAACGCGCCCAAGGTCTCCGTCTGAGCCACCCAGAGAACATGGACGTCCCTCCGACCGCGGGCACCCCACTCACCGTGGGCAATGGCCGCGTCAGGGACGCCCGCAAGTTGAGCCGTCGCTCGGTACGCACCGAGCGGCGGCTCTTCCTCGCTGACGGTCCGAAGGCCGTCGAGGGTGCGCTGTCGGTGGCGGACTGCGTGGTCGAGGTCTTTGCGACCCCCGCAGCGGTCGAGCAGTACGCCGACCTGCTGGGTCGCACCGATGTCACCCTCGTGGACGAGCGCGCGCTCGCCTCACTGTCGGACTCGGTCACGCCCGCCGGCGTCGTGGCGGTGTGCCGTCACGTCGACGCGCCACTGCAGCACGTGGTCAACGCATCACCGCGGCTGCTCGTGATCTGCGCCGACGTACGCGATCCGGGCAACGCCGGCAACGTCATCCGCACCGCCGACGCCGCCGGCGCAGACGGAGTCGTCCTGGCGGGCCAGTCGGTGGACGCCTACAACCCCAAGACCGTGCGCGCCACCGTGGGGAGCCTGTTCCACCTTCCGTTCGCGGTGGCGGCGGACCCGGCCGCAGCGGTGCGTGTCGCGCAGGCCCGCGGTCTCACCGTCCTGGCTGCAGACGGCGGTGGCGACGTCGACCTCTTCGACGCCGACCTCAGCCGCCCGACCGCCTGGCTCTTCGGCAACGAGGCCTGGGGCCTGCCCGAGGAGCTCGCCGCGCTGGCCGACCAGCGCGTCGCGATCCCCATCCACGGCCGGGCCGAGAGCCTCAACCTGTCCACCGCCGCCGCGGTCTGCCTCTACGCCAGCGCCCGCGCCCAGCGGTCGCCGTCGACATGATCCTCATCGACCCGCCGGCGGTGCCGCGGTGGGACCGGCTCTGGTCGCACCTGGCCAGCGACACGTCGTACGACGAGGTGCACGAGTTCGCCGCCGCCCACGGTGTCCCGCCCCGCGGGTGGGACCGCGACCACTACGACGTGCCCGCCGAGGCCTACGACGCCATGGTGGCGGCAGGAGCGGTCGCGGTGTCGTCCCGTGAGCTCGTCCTCGCCCTGAGGGTCGCTGGCCTGCGCCGGCCCAAGCCGCTGCCGGCGACCAGAGATCTGCCCTAGGGTGGCGTCCGTGTCCGCGGAGAGCAGGAGGGTCGCCAGCACCCCCAGCCGGCTGCGGTCGCTCGCCGACTACTACCCCGACGGCATCCTGGGTGCGACCCGCGAGGGTGTCGTCACCATTCTCAACACCCAGGGCGCGGACCTGCTCGGCATCGATGCCGAGGTTGCGAAGGGGATGCCGCTGGTCGAGGTGCTCAAGCTCCTCGACCAGGACGGCCGGACGTGGCTCGGCGTCAACCGGCCCTTCGAGAGCATCTCGATCGTGCGCGCCGTGCCCGAGCAGTCCTGGCTCAACGCCTCCGGGGAGGAGGTGCTCACCACCGCAAGGCTGGTCCGCGACGAGCCGCTCGGTCCGGTCCTCGGCGTCGCCATCGGGCTGCGCAGCGGTCGTGGTCGTGCCCTCATGGACCGCGAGCGCTCCGACCTCGTCGCCACCGTCGCCCACGAGCTCCGGTCGCCGCTGACCGGGGTGAAGGGCTTCGTGCAGGCGCTGCTGAACCGGTGGGACAAGCTCAGCGACGACCAGCGCAAGCTGATGCTGAACACGGTCAATGCCGATGCCGACCGGCTGGCACGCCTCATCGCCGAGCTCCTCGACGTGGCGCGGATCGACACCGGTCGCCTCCAGCTCTACCCACGCGAGTCCCCCGCCGAGGTGCTGGTGGGACGACTGGTGGCCTCCATCGAGGCCGGCACTGCGCGCAAGATCTCCCTCGACGTGGAGGACGACCTGCCGGAGGTCTTCGCCGACCCCGA
Source organism: uncultured Actinomycetota bacterium (assembly GCA_963843815.1). GTDB lineage: Bacteria > Actinomycetota > Actinomycetes > Propionibacteriales > Nocardioidaceae > Nocardioides. The sequence continues at coordinate 29,275 of CAWJLX010000011.1, forward strand.
CAAGTTCACCCAGGTCGTGACCAACCTCGTCGAGAACGCGATCCGGCACGGACAGGGGCAGGTGAGCGTCTCCCTGGCAGCGTTGCCGAGCCTGCCCGGCGTCCGCATCACCGTCGACGACGAGGGCGACGGCATCCCCGTCGAGCTGCGGCGGCGGGTCTTCACCAAGTTCTGGACCACGGGCGAGTCCGGCGGGAGCGGTCTGGGCATGTACATCGTCGGGGGGCTCTCGCGCGCCCACGGCGGCCGGGTCACGATCGAGGATGCTCCGGGTGGTGGCGCGCGCGTGATGGTCGACTGGCCCAGCGCCGACCTGCGGCCGGACTAGGCATTCGACCACCGAGCCGACCTGCACAGAACCTTCACGAGTCGTCCCCACCTTCGACCCGGTGGGACTCCTAGGGTCGGGGCATGACTTCTCGTACGGCACTGGTGGTCGAGGACGAGCGCACCATCAACGATGCCCTCGCCCAGCGGCTGCGAGCAGAGGGTTACCGCGTCGAGCAGGCCTTCGACGGGCCCACCGCCGTGGAGCTGGCCGCAACCGTGCGCCCCGACGTCGTCCTCCTCGACGTGATGCTGCCCGGCTTCGACGGGCTCGAGGTGTGCCGCCGCATCCAGGCCGACCGGCCGGTGCCGGTGCTGATGCTGACCGCCCGCGACGACGAGGCCGACGTGCTGGTGGGGCTCGGCGTCGGCGCCGACGACTACCTCACCAAGCCGTTCTCCATGCGGGAGCTGGTCGCCCGCGTCGCTGCCCTGCTGCGGCGCGTCGAGCGAGCCGCCGCCCTGGCCGACGAGAGGCCGGCCGGTCTCCGCGTCGGTGGCGTGAGCATCGACCCCGGGACCCGGCGTACGACGGTCGCCGAGGAGCCCGTCCACCTCACGCCGACCGAGTTCGACCTGCTCCTGTGCCTGGCCCGGGAGGCCGGCCAGGTGCTCACCCGGGAGCGACTGCTGCGCGAGGTGTGGGACTGGGGCGACTCGTGGGGCAACGCCAACGCCGCGCGCACGGTCGACAGCCACGTCAAGGCGCTGCGCAGCAAGGTGGGGGCCGCCCGGATCCGCACGGTGCACGGCGTCGGCTATGCGCTGGAGGACCTCCCTTGAGCCCCACTGCACGAAAGTCCTCGCTTCGCTCCCACTTCCGCGGGGACCCCGGATGAGTGCGCCGCTCGAGGCCGTGTCGAGCCTCAAGTCCAAGCTCGGCCTGCTGGTGGCGGCATCCGTCGTCACCGCCGTGCTGCTCACCCTGCTCGGCTCAGCAGCCCGGGTGTCGCCGCTGCTCGTCCTACCGGTCAGTGTGGCCCTGGCGCTCGGGGTCACCCAGCTGCTGGCGGCGGGGATGGTGGCGCCGCTGCGCCGGATGACCGAGGTGTCGCGCGCGATGGCGCGCGGCGACTACTCGGGCCGCGTGCACACCGCCGCCACCGACGAGGTGGGCCAGCTCGCGGCTGCGTTCAACCGGATGGCGGAGGACCTCGCGACGGTCGATCGCGAGCGTCGCGACCTGATCGCGACCGTGTCCCACGAGCTGCGGACACCGCTGACGGCGATGACGGCTCTCCTGGAGAACCTCGCCGACGGCGTCGTGGAGCCGGACGCCGTCCAGCTCGGCGCGGCGCTCGACCAGGCACAACGTCTGGGACGACTCGTCGACGACCTGCTCCAGCTCTCCCGGCTCGAGGCCGGGGTGGTCGACCTGGACCGCCATGACGTCGGCCTGCGCGGGCTGGTGGAGGAGTCCGTGGCCCAGGTGACGGCGGCCGGACGGGCCGGCACCTATGAGGTCGCGGTCCCCGAGGACCTGGTGGTGGTCGGCGATCCGGCGCGGCTGCAGCAGCTCCTCGTCAACGCGCTCGACAACGCGGGACGGCATGCGCCCCCGGGCACACCCGTACGGGTCGCGGGTCGAGCCGACGCGGCCGGCTGGTGGCTCGAGGTCGCCGACGACGGCGGGGGCGTCGCGCCCGAGGACCGCGAGCGCGTCTTCGACCGCTTCGGCACCGACGGGGCCGGTGGAACCGGCCTCGGGCTGGCCGTCGCCCGCTGGGTGGCCCAGCTCCACGGCGGCACCCTGCGCTTCCTCGACCCGCCGAACGGCCGCGGGGCGCGCCTGCGCCTCGAGGTGCCGGCGTCCGCTACCGGCGTCCAGCCCCCTTCCCCGACCCAGGAGCCCGCCATGACCGCTACCTCGCTGCAGCCCACCCCGCCACCGGGCGCACCTCCTCGACCCCGGTCCGCGCTGGACACACTCTTCGGCCGATTCTGGCCGGAGCAAGGCTTGCCGACCGGCTTGACGACGGTGGTCGCGGCGGCAGGGGCCGGACTCGTCGCCGGCATCGCCCTGTCCTTCACCGCTGTCGGGATCACCTGGACCCTGGTCGCGGTCGCCAGCGGGTCTGCGGCCCTGCTCACAGCGCGCCGTCGCGGTGAGGTGTGGACGCTGCTGTGCTCCGCACTCGCGCTGCTGCTCGTCACGCCGATGACCCTCCTCGACGCCTGGTGGATCCAGGGGCTCGGGCTCGTCGCAGCGACGGCCGTGTTCCTGTGCGGCATCACCGGCGCGCGCACGGTGCCGGGCATCGTGCTCAGCGGGATCGCCTGGCCGCTGGCCTCGTTGCGCGGCCTGCCATGGTTCGGCCGCTCGCTGCGCATCGCCGGCACCGGAACGCGTACGCCGGCGCTGGTCCGCACGCTGGTGTGGTCGCTCCTGGGGCTGGGTGTCTTCGGCACGATCTTCGCCGGCGCCAACCCCGTCTTCGCGTCCTGGGTCGATCAGCTCGTCCCCCACCTCACCTTCAACGACCTCGTCGGACGTGCCTTCCTGGCCTGCTTCGTCTTCGCCGCCACCCTGGGCGCGGGCTACCTCGCGCTCAATCCCGCGGATGTCGAGGTGCTGGGGAACCGGCGCCCTGCACCGTTGGCCAACAGGTTCGAGTGGCTCGTCCCGGTCCTGGTCGTCGACGCCGTCTTCCTTGCCTTCATCGCCGCCCAGGCGCGCGCCCTGATCGGTGGGCGGGACTACATCGAGGCCTCCACCGGGCTGACGTACGCCGACTTCGTGCACCAGGGCTTCGGCCAGCTCACCCTGGCCACCGCGTTGACCGTCCTGGTGGTGTGGGTCGCGTCGCGGCGAGCGGGCGAGACCCGCGAGGACCGGCGTTGGCTGTGGGCGTCGCTGGGGCTGCTGTGCGCGTCGACCCTGCTGGTGGTGGCCTCGGCCCTGCGGGGCATGAGCGTCTACCAGGACGCGTACGGCTTCACCACGCTGCGGCTCTCCGTCGACGTCTTCGAGGGCTGGCTGGGCTTCGTCGTGCTGTCGATCATGGTGGTCGGTGTGCTCGGACGGGGGAGCTGGCTGCCGCGCATCGCACTCGTCTCCGGCGCGTTGGCGCTCGTCGGGCTGGCGGCGATCAACCCGGACGCGTGGGTGGCCGGGCGCAACCTCGATCGCTACGAGGCGACCGGTGACCTCGACCTCACCTATCTGCAGTCACTGTCGGCGGATGCCGCGCCCGTGATCGTCCGGCGACTTCCGCCAGAGGTCTCCCGGTGCGTGCTCGGCCTGCTGCCCGCGAACTCGCTCAGGGCGGAGGTGCTGGACGACCCACGCGCCTGGAACCTGGGTCGTGCGCGGGCCGGGTCCGCGGTGGCGGGGATCGACCTGGTGGCCGCGCCGTACGGCCCGGGCGACGAATGCGCTGGCGTGTGGGCGTCCTTCGGCGAGTAGCATGGACGGCGTGGACACGAGCTTGCGATTTCCGCGCCCCGGACCTGGTCCGTCGGGCAGCTGACGTCATGGGTCCGGGGAGTGCCCCGTCCGACCCGATGCTCACCCACTTCTAGACTCTGCGACGACCTGCTGTCGCCGCGCGAAAGGGAGCCATGTCCGGCCCCAACACCGACTACGACCCTGTCGAAGTGACCCCGCTCAAGGCCGATCAGGTCGAGGCGATGCGCGAGGCGGCCCTGGCTGCGGTCGCCGATGCCGTCGACCTCGACGCCCTCAAGCAGGTCCGCCTCGACCACGCCGGGGACCGATCCCCCCTCGCCCTCGCCAACCGTGAGATCGGCGCCCTCCCGCCGCAGGCGCGCAAGGAGGCCGGACAGCGGGTCGGCCAGGCGCGCGGAGCGATCAACCAGGCTCTCGCTGCGCGGCAGACGGTCCTCGAGGCCGAGCACGAGGAGCGCATGCTCGCGGAGGAGACGGTCGACGTCTCCCTCCCGACGACACGGCGCAGGCGCGGCGGACGGCACCCGCTCACCCTGCAGTCCGAGCTCATCGCCGACCTCTTCGTGGCCATGGGCTACGAGGTCGCCGAGGGCCCGGTCGTGGAGGCCGAGTGGCTGAACTTCGACGCCCTCAACCTCGGGCCCGACCACCCCGCCCGCTCCATGCAGGACACGTTCTGGACGAAGCCGGCCGACCACCACGTCGTCCTGCGCACCCAGACCTCCCCGGTGCAGGCCCGCACCATGCTGACCCGCACGCCACCGATCTACGTCGTGTGCCCCGGCCGCGTGTTCCGCACCGACGAGTACGACGCCACCCACTCCCCGATGTTCCACCAGGTCGAGGGCCTCGTGGTCGACGAGGGCATCACCATGGCCCACCTCAAGGGCACGCTCGACCACTTCGCCTCGCAGCTGTTCGGCGACGGCATCACGACCCGCTTCCGCCCGTCCTACTTCCCCTTCACCGAACCCTCGGCCGAGGTCGACGTGCGGTGCTTCGTGTGCCTCGGGGTCGAGTCCGAGTCGTGCCGCACCTGTCGCGGCGAGGGGTGGATCGAGTGGGGTGGCTGCGGCGTGGTCAACCCCCGCGTGCTCATCGCCTGCGGGGTGGACCCGGAGGTCTACAGCGGCTTCGCGTTCGGCATGGGCATCGACCGCTCGTTCATGTTCCGCCACAACCTGGAGGACATGCGGCCGCTCTTCGAGGGCGACGTCCGGTTCAGCAGTGCGTTCGGCACCGAGATCTGAGAGGGGAGAACTGACATGAAGGCACCCCTGTCCTGGATCCTGGACTACGTCGACGTGCCCGAGGGCACCACCACCGACGACATCACCGACCGGCTGACGTCGACCGGTCTCAAGCTGGAGGCAGTCGAGAGCGCCGGTCGCGACATCACCGGCCCGCTCGTCGTCGGCCGCGTCCTCACGATGGAGCCCGAGCCGCAGAAGAACGGCAAGACGATCAACTGGTGCACCGTCGACGTCGGCGATGCCAACGGCACGGGTGAGCCACAGGGCATCGTCTGCGGAGCCCACAACTTCAAGCCGGGCGACCTGGTCGCGACCGTGCTGCCCGGCGGCGTGCTGCCAGGCGGCTTCGAGATCGGCGCGCGCAAGACCTACGGCCACCTCTCGGCCGGCATGATCTGCTCGGCCCGCGAGCTCGGGCTCGGCGAGGACCACGACGGCATCATCGTGCTGCCCGCCGAGGCGGGCACGCCCGGCGAGGACGTACGCCCGCTGCTGGGACTCGACGAGGAGACCATCGAGTTCGAGATCAACCCGGACCGGGCCTACGCACTGTCGCTGCGCGGCATCGCTCGCGAGGTGCTGGTCTCGGTCGCGGGGGCGAGCAACTTCCGCGACCCGGCCGTCCGCGCCACCCCGTCGGCCGACGATCAAGGGCACCCCGTCGTGGTGGAGGACGCCGACGGATGCCCCGTCTTCGTCGCCCGCCGGGTCAGCGGCTTCGACCCGACTGCGCCGACGCCGGACGTCATCGTCCGGCGGATCACCGCCGCCGGGATGCGACCGATCTCGCTCGCTGTCGACGTCACCAACTACGTCATGCTCGAGACGGGTCGCCCGATCCACGGCTACGACGCCGACAAGCTGCGCGGCGCGATCGTCGTACGACGTGCGCGCGACGGTGAGCGGCTCACCACCCTCGACGGCACGGACCGCCGTCTGGATCCGGCCGACCTCGTCGTGACCGATGACTCGGGCATCATCGGGCTGGGCGGCGTGATGGGCGGGGAGACGACCGAGATGTCGGACTCCACGACCTCGATCCTGGTCGAGGCCGCGCACTGGGACGCCGTGTCGATGTACCGCACCGGACGCCGGCACAAGATCACCTCCGAGGCCGGCAAGCGCAACGAGCGCGGTGTGGACCCGACCATCTGCGAGGCCGCGGCCGACCGGGTCGTCGAGCTGCTCGTCGAGCACGGCGGCGCGCAGGCCGACCCGGGTGTCACCGTGGTCGGCACGCCGCCGGCGATGCCGGTGATCGAGGTGCCCGGTGATCTCGCAGCCCGCGTGTCCGGAATGCCGATCACCGAGGAGCGCAGCATCGAGTGCCTGCGCGCGATCGGGTGCGAGGTCAGCCAGGACGGGACCGGCTCGGGCACGCTCTCGGTGACGCCCCCTCCGTGGCGCCCCGACCTGAACGACGCCCAGGACTTCTCCGAGGAGGTCGTCCGGCTCGTCGGCTACGACCAGGTGCCGTCAGAGCTGCCGACGCCGGCCTCCGGTCGCGGCCTGACGCGTTCGCAGCAGCTGCGCCGGAGGATCGGACGGACGCTGGCGGGCGAGGGGTTCGTCGAGGTGGTGAACTTCCCGTTCGTCGGTGAGTCGGACCTCGACGCGCTCGGTCTGACCGCAGAGGACCCGCGGCGTGACCTCCTGGAGCTGTCCAACCCGTTGAGCGCCGAGGCCGGATTCATGACCACGACGCTGCTGCCGGGCCTGCTGCGGGCCGCCGGCAAGAACGTCGGCCACGGCACCACCGACCTGGCGATCTTCGAGACCGCGACAGTGACGCTCCCAAGCCACTCCGGTCCGGCTGCGATCCTCCCCGTGGACCGTCGCCCGACGGACGAGGAGTTCGCGGCCCTGGACGCCGCTCTCCCCGCGCAGCCGCTGCACCTGGCCGTGGTCGCCGCGGGCGACGCCGTCGCCGGTGGCTGGTGGGGTGAGGCCCGCCCCGTCTCGTGGGCCGATGCGGTGGAGGCGATCCGCTCCGTCGCCGCGGCACTCGGCCTGGAGGTGACCGCCTCACCTGTCGAGCTGGCACCGTGGCACCCTGGCCGCTGCGCCGAGCTGTCGGTCGCCGGCGAGGCCGTCGGGCACGCCGGCGAGGTTCATCCGGCCGTGTGCCAGGCCTTCGGGATCCCGAAGCGGAGCGTCGCAGCGGAGGTCGACCTCGACCTCCTCATCGAGAGGTCCGTGCACCTGCGTCAGGCTCCGACCTTCTCGTCGTACCCGGTCGCGAAGGAGGACGTCGCGCTCGTCGTGGACTCCTCTGTCGCGGCCGCCGAGGTCGAGGCGGCGCTGCGCGAGGGTGCGGGCGAGCTGCTCGAGTCGATCCGGCTCTTCGACGTCTACACCGGCGACCAGGTCGGCGAGGGCAAGAAGTCGTTGGCCTACGCCCTGCGCTTCCGGGCACCGGACCGGACGCTGAAGGAGGGGGAGGCGGCGGCCGCCCGCGACGCCGCCGTCGCTCTGGCTGCCGAGCGGACGGGCGCTGTGCAGCGGGCCTGAGTGCGCTCCCGCAGCACGGGAAGCCCCATCGATCAGTTGATGGGCGACTCCACGATCGCTCGGAAGCGGGCGTACGTCGCCTCGTCGCCTGCCACCGAGATCTCCGCGTCGTCTCCGCGGCTCCAGAGCCAGAGGTCGAGCGCGGCGGCCGGCGCGTCGATGACCACGTCGGGTTCGGTGTCGTCGACCGGCGCCTCCACGACGTGGACGTCCTCCTCGTCGGCGTAGGTCCTCCCGCTGTCCGGGTCGGTGCCGGAGAAGATGCCGAACCGCACCCACACCTCCTCGCCGGTGTCGGTCGCGTCGACCCGCAGGAGGCCCTCGCCCGCCTCCCACGACCCCCACGGGGGGCAGCCGCCGTACATGACGGCGAGGACCTCGTGGACCCCGTCGGTGGCGAGAGCAGGATCGACCTCCGAGGAGGTGCCGGCCGCCAGCTCGGCGTCCACGCGGTGGATCAGGGCCTCGTGCGCCTGCCGGCGCAGGATGAAGCCCACCGTGTGGTCGTCGGACCAGTTCCACGCCTCGTCCCGAGGGTCTGCTGTCTCCAGCGCGCGCGCGAGCTCGCCGGACCAGTCGTCGTAGGCCGCCAGCAGCTCGTCGTACGAGTGCGGGCGCGGGGGCTCCACCTGCTCGGGGCGGGTCGGGCGGGCGCCGATGACCTCGGCCCACCACCGCTGGACGGTGGCCAGGTGCCACAACAGGTCGGCGGCGCTCCACTCCGGGCAGGAAGGGACGCGGGCGTCGGGGTCGCAGTCGGTGAGCACCGCACGGAAGCGCGACGACTCTGCGCGGAGGTGGGACAGGTAGGTCTCAGTGGGGAGTCGGGTCATCCCGGCACCGTAGGGGACCGGGGTGACAGTCCGCCTCGGCTGTTGTGACGGGCCGCCCGGATTCATCGAGACATACAAGGCGATGTATAGTCATGCACATGTCAGTCTCAGTCGCCGTTGCCGGAGCCAGTGGGTACGCCGGGGGCGAGGTCCTGCGCCTGCTCCTGGGACACCCGGGAGTGGAGATCGGCGCACTGACCGCGGGCTCGAACGCGGGGGAGCGCCTCGGCACCCTTCAACCCCACCTGCTGCCACTGGCCGACCGGGTCCTCCAGGCCACGACGGCCGAGGTCCTCTCCGGTCACGACGTCGTCTTCCTCGGCCTCCCGCACGGGCAGTCCGCGCCGATCGCCCGGGAGCTGGGCGATGGCGTGGTGGTCATCGACTGCGGAGCGGACTTCAGGCTGACCGATGCGGCCACGTGGGAGAGGTTCTACGGCGGCGAGCACGCCGGCTCCTGGCCCTATGGCCTGCCCGAGCTCGCCGACCAGCGTTCGCTGTTGCGTGGTGCCGCGAGGATCGCCGTTCCCGGCTGCTATCCGACGATCTCCACGCTGACCATCGCGCCGGCCCTCGCTGCGGGCGTCGTCACCCCCGACGTCACGGTCGTGGCGGCCAGCGGGACCTCCGGTGCCGGCAAGGCGGCCAGGACGCACCTGCTCGGCAGTGAGGTCATGGGCAACGTGAGCGCCTATGGCGTGGGCGGCGTGCACCGTCACACTCCCGAGATCGTCCAGAATCTTCGACTGGTCCACGGTGGCGACGTGCGGGTGAGCTTCACCCCGGTGCTGGTGCCCACCTCGCGCGGCATCCTCGCCACGGTGTCGGCGCCCCTGGTCGCACCGCTCACCACGCAGCAGGCCCACGACGTCTACACCGCGGCCTACGCAGACGAGCCATTCGTCCACGTGCTCCCTCCCGGGCAGTGGCCCCAGACCAAGTCGGTCATCGGCTCGAACGCCGTCCAGGTCCAGGTCGCGGTGGACGAGGCCGCCGGGCGGCTCGTCGCGGTCGGCGTGGTCGACAACCTGGCCAAGGGAACTGCCGGCGCCGCCGTGCAGTGCATGAATCTCGCCCTCGGGCTCGACGAGACCGCCGGGCTCTCCACGATCGGACTTGCGCCATGACCGAACAGACCCACCAGCTCGAGCAGTTCCCCGAGACCCTGGCGGTGGTCCGCCTGGCGCCCGGTGCAGAGATCCCGACGTGGGCGGAGTCGTCCTCGATCTTCTCCATCACCGCGACGGCCGCCGAGACCTCCCTCGTGTGTGCGGCGCGTGGCGTCCCGAAGAAGGCCGTGCAGCACGGCCCCCTGACCGGCTTCGCGGTGAAGGGTCCGCTCGACCTCTCACTGGTCGGCGTCCTGCACCGGCTGCTCGGCCCCTTGGCGGAGGAGCAGATCAGCGTCTTCACGCTGTCGACGTACGACACCGACTGGATCTTCGTGCGCGAGTCCGACGCCGACCGGGCGGCCGACGCCTGGCGACGCCAGGGCCACGAGGTCGTCGCCGCAGCCCCTGTCGTTCCACCCGGAGGGAAGCAGTCGTGAGTGTCACCACCCCCGCGGGCTTTCTCGCCGCCGGTGTCGCCGCTGGGCTGAAGTCGTCCGGCGGCAAGGACCTCGCCCTGGTCGTCAACCAGGGCCCCACCTACGACTCCGCCTCGGTCTTCACCGCCAACCGCTGCCTGGCCAATCCGGTGCTGTGGAGCCAGGAGGTCGTCAAGGACGGCACGGTGCGCGCGGTGGTGCTCAACTCCGGCGGCGCCAACTGCTACACCGGTCCCGAGGGCTTCCAGACCACCCACGCGGTGGCCGAGAAGGTCGCCGACGGACTCGGCATCGGTGCCATCGACGTGATCGTCTGCTCGACCGGCCTGATCGGTCTCGCCAACGACCGCGAAGACCTGATCGCCGGTGTCGATGCCGCGACCGCAGCCCTCTCGTCGGACGGGGGAGCGCAGGCCGCCGAGGCGATCATGACCACCGACTCGGTGAGCAAGAACGTCGTGGTCGAAGGGGCCGGATGGTCCATCGGCGGCATGGCCAAGGGTGCCGGGATGCTGGCACCCCAGCTCGCCACGATGCTCGTGGTGATCACCACCGACGCCGTGGTCCCGGCCGCGGAGCTGGACGCCGCACTGCGGGCCGCCACCCGGGTCAGCTTCGACCGGCTCGACTCCGACGGCTGCATGTCGACCAACGACACGGTCACCGTCATGGCCAGCGGAGCGAGCGGGATCACCCCCACGTCGGAGGACTTCACGGTCGCTCTCACCCAGGCGTGCACCGACCTGGCCATGCAGCTGCTCAAGGACGCCGAGGGCGCCGACCACGAGATCGCCATCACCACGATCCATGCCGCCACCGAGGACGAGGCGGTCGAGGTCAGCCGCAGCGTGGCGAGGAGCAACCTCTTCAAGGCCGCCGTGTTCGGCAACGACCCCAACTGGGGCCGGGTGCTGGCCAGCATCGGCACCACGTCCGCGGTGTTCGACCCGGCCGACCTCGACGTCGCCATGAACGGTGTCTGGGTCTGTCGCACCTCGACCCCGGCCGAGGACCCGGCCACGGTCGACCTGACGGGCCGCGAGGTCAGCGTGACCATCGACCTCAAGTCCGGCGACGCGCGAGCAACCGTCTGGACCAACGACCTCACCCACGCCTACGTCCACGAGAACAGCGCCTACAGCTCATGACACAGACACCAGGTGCACAGGGCACCACCGTCCACAGCCCCGGCCGCCCGGATCCCGCCAAGGCGCGCACGCTCGCTGCGGCGCTGCCGTGGCTCAAGCGCTACCACGGCCGGACGATCGTGGTGAAGTACGGCGGCAACGCCATGACGGACGAGTCCCTCAAGGTCGCCTTCGCCGAGGACATCGCGTTCCTGCGCTTCGCCGGGTTCAAGCCGGTCGTGGTCCACGGCGGCGGGCCGCAGATCTCCAGGATGCTCGACAAGCTGGGCATCAAGTCGGAGTTCCGCGGAGGGCTGCGCGTCACCACGCCCGAGGCCATGGACGTCGTCCGGATGGTGCTCGTCGGGCAGGTCCAGCGCGAGCTCGTCGGACTGATCAACCAGCACGGCGCGCTCGCCGTGGGGCTCTCCGGCGAGGACGCCGGACTCTTCACCGCCGAGCCCATCAACACCGTCGTCGACGGTGAGGAGGTCGACCTCGGCCTCGTCGGCGAGGTTGCGAAGGTGCGCCCCGAGGCAGTGCTCGACCTCATCGAGGCCGGCCGGGTCCCGGTGGTCAGCTCGGTCGCCCCCGACGTGAACGGCCTGGTCCACAACGTCAACGCCGACACCGCTGCGGCGTCGCTCGCCATCGCCCTGGGCGCCGAGAAGCTCATGGTCCTCACCGACGTCGAGGGTCTCTACCGCGACTACGGCAACTCCGACGACCTGATCCAGGAGATCAGCCCCGAGGCGCTCGGCGAGATGCTGCCTTCCCTCGACGCGGGGATGATCCCCAAGATGCGCGCCTGCTACGAGGCCGTCACCGGCGGGGTGCCGCGCGCCACCGTGGTCGACGGGCGCGAGCCGCACGCCGTGCTGCTGGAGATCTTCACCGACGAGGGCGTCGGCACCCAGGTGCTGCCCGGTGTCGCCACCCGGCTGCGCAAGCCCTACCCGACGGCGGAGGACTCATGAGCGCCACGATCCAGGAGCGCTACACCGGCGCCGTGATGAACACCTTCGGGCCGCCCGCACTGGCGCTGGTCCGGGGCCGCGGAGCCCACGTGTGGGATGCCGACGGCAAGGAGTACGTCGACCTGCTCGCCGGCATCGCCGTCAACGCGCTGGGCCACGCGCACCCGGCGCTCGTGGAGGCGGTGACCACCCAGCTCTCGACGTTGGGCCACGTCTCCAACTTCTTCGCGACCGAGCCCCAGGTGGCGCTCGCCGAGCGACTGCTCGAGCTGCTCGGCTGGACCGACGGGCGCGTCTTCTTCAGCAACTCGGGCGCCGAGGCCAACGAGGCCGCCCTCAAGCTCACCCGGCGCACCGGCCGCACGCGTCTGGTGGCAGCCGAAGGTTCCTTCCACGGTCGCACCATGGGCGCGCTCGCCCTGACCTCCAAGCCCGCCTACCGCGAGCCGTTCGAGCCTCTTCCGGGCGACATCACCTTCGTGCCGTACGACGATGTGGCCGCGCTCGAGGCCGCGGTGGACGACACCGTCGCGGCCGTGGTGCTCGAGCCGATCCAGGGCGAGGCCGGGGTCGTCGTGCCGTCGGTCGACTATCTCTCCGCCGCTCAGAGGATCGCCCACGAGCACGGCGCGCTCCTCTGGCTCGACGAGGTGCAGACCGGCATCGGTCGCACGGGTTCGTGGTTCGCCCACCAGCTCCTCGACGGCCTCGACCCCGACGTCGTCACCCTGGCCAAGGGCCTCGGCGGCGGGATCCCGATCGGCGCCACGGTCGCCAGGGGAGGAGCGGCCGCGCTGCTCCAGCCCGGCAACCACGGCACCACGTTCGGGGGCAATCCCGTGGCATCGGCGGCCGCGCTGGCCGTGCTCGACACCATCGAGGGCGACAGCCTCCTCGCCGCGACGATCGCCCGCGGCGACCAGCTCGCCGCCCTGCTCGCACGCCAGGCCGGGGTCGTCGAGGTGACCGGTGCCGGCCTGATGCTTGGCGCCGAGCTCGACGGACCGTACGCCGCCCAGGTGGTCGTCGCCGCCCGTGAGGCAGGCTTCATCCTCAACGCCACCGGGCCCTCGCGGCTGCGCTTCGTCCCGCCGCTGGTGATCACCGCCGACGACCTCGCCGCCCTCGGGGCGGCCCTGCCCGACATCCTCGACCGCGCTCGCAGCACTGCTCAGGAGACCAGTCCATGACCCGCCACTTCCTCCGTGACGACGACCTGTCGCCGGCCGAGCTGCTGGAGGTGCTCGACCTGGCCGACACGCTCAAGGCCGAGCCGTTCGACCACAAGCCGCTCGCGGGACCGCGGACCGTCGCCCTGGTCTTCGACCGCCCGACGCTACGCACCCAGGTCTCCTTCGCGGCCGGCATCGCCGAGCTGGGTGGCAACCCGATGACCGTCGACGGCGGCCTGGCCGCGATGGGCTCCCGCGAAGGTGTCGAGGACGTCGCCCGGATCCTCGGGAGGCAGGCCGCGGCCATCGTGTGGCGCACCGCCCACCAGAGCGACGTGGTCACCATGGCCGACCACGCCGGTGTACCCGTCCTCAACGCCCTCACCGACGAGTTCCACCCGTGCCAGCTGCTGGCCGACCTCCAGACCGTGCGCGAGCACAAGGGCAGGCTGGCCGGGGTCCGTGCCGCCTTCGTCGGCGACGGCGCCTGCAACATGGGCAACTCCTGGGCCCTCGCCGGCGCCACGGCCGGCCTCCACGTCGTGATCGGCGCCCCCGAGGGCTTCACCCCTGACGCCGACGTGGTCGCCACCGCCCGCGAGATCGCGCAGGACACCGGCGGCTCGATCGAGATGACCACCGACCCCACCGACGCGGTCGCCGGCGCCGACGTCGTCATCACGGACTCCTGGGTGAGCATGGGCCGTGAGGAGGAGTCGCAGAACCGGTTGCGGATCTTCCCGCCGTACGGTGTGACCGAGGAGCTCCTCGCACACGCCGACCCGCAGGCCATCGTGATGCACTGCCTGCCTGCCTATCGCGGCAAGGAGATCACCGAGGGTGTCATCGAGGGGCCTCAGTCGGTCGTCTGGGACGAGGCGGAGAACAGGCGGCACGCCCAGAAGGCGATCCTCACCTGGCTCCTGGAGCGTTCATGAGCGCCGTGACGCCGCTGACGAAGAGCGCCCGCCACCAGCGGATCATCGACATCGTCACGGCCCACCCCGTGCGCTCGCAGACCGAGCTCGCCGACCTCCTCGGCGGCCTCGGTGTCCGCGTCACGCAGGCCACGCTGAGCCGCGATCTCGTCGAGCTCGACGCCGTCAAGGTGCGCAGCGCCGACGGTGCCCTCGTGTACGCCGTGCCCGGCGAGGGTGGTGACCGCTCGGTCGTGGCGCCACGGACGAGCGCCGCCGGCCGTGACCGCCTCGCGCGGCTCTGTGCGGAGCTGCTCGTCAGCGCCGAGGCCAGCGCCAACCTCGTCGTGCTCCGCACCCCGCCGGGGGCGGCCCAGTTCCTGGCCAGTGCCTTCGACAAGGCCGACCTCGGCGACATCCTCGGCACCATCGCGGGCGACGACACCCTCCTGGTGATCGGCCGGGACCCCCTCGGCGGCGACGCCCTCGCCCAACGCTTCCTCGACCTGGCCAACGATCCCCACCACGCGTCCGGCCCCACTTCTGCAGCAAAGGACATCCTGTGAGCAAGGTCCTCACCTCCCTCCCCGTCGGCGAGCGCGTCGGCATCGCCTTCTCCGGCGGCCTCGACACCTCCGTGGCAGTTGCCTGGATGCGCGAGAAGGGAGCGGTGCCGTGCACCTACACCGCCGACATCGGGCAGTACGACGAGCCCGACATCTCCGGCGTACCTGCCCGAGCCAAGGAGTACGGCGCGGAGATCGCCCGCGCGGTCGACTGCCGCGCCTCGCTCGTCGAGGAGGGCCTGGCCGCCATGGCGTGCGGCGCCTTCCACATCCGGTCCGGGGGGCGCACCTACTTCAACACCACGCCGCTCGGCCGCGCCGTCACCGGCATGATGCTGGTCCGTGCGATGCACGAGGACGGCGTCGACATCTGGGGCGACGGCTCGACGTTCAAGGGCAACGACATCGAGCGGTTCTACCGCTACGGGCTGCTGGCCAACCCGGCGCTGCGCATCTACAAGCCGTGGCTCGACGCCGACTTCGTGCACGAGCTGGGCGGGCGCGACGAGATGAGCCAGTGGCTCACCGAGCGCGGCCTGCCCTACCGCGACAGCAAGGAGAAGGCCTACTCCACCGACGCCAACATCTGGGGTGCCACGCACGAGGCCAAGACCCTCGAGCACCTCGACGTGTCCCTGGAGACCGTCGAGCCCATCATGGGGGTGAAGTTCTGGGACCCGTCGGTGGCGATCGAGACCGAGGACGTCACCGTCCGGTTCGACCAGGGTCGCCCGGTCGCGATCAACGGCGCTTCCTTCGACGACGCCGTCCAGCTGGTGCTGAAGGCCAACGAGATCGGCGGTCGTCACGGGCTGGGCATGTCGGACCAGATCGAGAACCGCATCATCGAGGCCAAGTCGAGGGGCATCTACGAGGCGCCGGGGATGGCGCTGATCTGGGCGGCCTACGAGCGGCTCCTCAACGCCGTCCACAACGAGGACACCATCGCGAACTACCACTACGAAGGACGTCGGCTCGGCCGCCTGCTCTACGAGGGCCGGTGGCTCGACCCGCAGGCGCTGATGATGCGTGAGGCCATCCAGCGCTGGGTGGCCTCCCTGGTCACCGGCGAGGTCACGCTGCGCCTGCGTCGCGGCGAGGACTACACGGTCCTGGCCACAGAGGGCCCGGCGTTCTCCTACCACCCGGACAAGCTGTCGATGGAGCGCACCGACAACGCCGTCTTCGGTCCCACCGACCGGATCGGCCAGCTCACGATGCGCAACCTCGACATCGCCGACTCGCGCAGCAAGCTGGAGCTGTACGCCAGCCAGCCGCAGGACCAGGGCCACGTCCTGGTCGAGAACGGCAACCTCTTCGGTGAGATCGAGCCCGGCGGTGCCGACAGCATCGCGCAGCGCAACGGCGGGGACTCGCTCGACGACGAGGCCCTCGACCACGCAGCGATGGACGCCGGGACCGACTGATGGCCGACGCTTCCGGCACCACCAACGAGGGCTCCCTGTGGGGCGGCCGCTTCGCCAGCGGACCGTCCGCGGAGCTCCGCGCACTGTCGAAGTCGACGCACTTCGACTGGCAGCTGACGCCGTACGACCTCGCCGGCTCGCGTGCGCACGCCAACGCGCTGCACCGGGCGGGGCTGCTGACCAACGACGACCATGTCGAGCTGGAGCGCGGCCTGACGTCGCTGGGGGAGAGGTACGCCGCCGGAGAGCTGCTGCCCGAGGAGTCCGACGAGGACGTGCACGGCGCGCTGGAGCGGTTGCTGCTCGAGGAGGTCGGACCGGAGATCGGTGGCAGGCTGCGTGCCGGGCGCTCGCGCAACGACCAGGTCGCGACGCTGTTCCGCGCCTACCTGCGTGACCACGCCCGCATCGTCGCCGCCCTCGTGCTGGACCTCGTCGACGTGCTGGTCGGCCAGGCCGCCGAGCACGTCCACGCGGACGGCACAAGCACCGTCATGCCGGGGCGTACGCACCTGCAGCACGCGCAGCCGGTCCTGCTCTCGCACCACCTGCTGGCACATGCGTGGCCGCTTGTGCGCGACGTCGAGCGGCTGCGTGACTGGGACGCCCGCGTCGCCTCCGACTCGCCCTATGGCTCCGGTGCGCTCGCCGGCCAGACCCTCGGCCTGGACCCGGTGGCCGTGGCCGCCGAGCTCGGCTTCTCGGGATCCTCGGCCAACTCGATCGACGGGACGTCGTCCCGCGACTTCGCGGCCGAGTTCGCCTTCGTGACTGCGCAGATCGGCGTCGACCTCTCCCGGCTCGCCGAGGAGGTCATCCTGTGGACCACCCGCGAGTTCGACTTCGCCACCCTCCACGACTCGTGGTCGACGGGGTCGAGCATCATGCCGCAGAAGAAGAACCCCGACATCGCCGAGCTGGCGCGCGGCAAGGCGGGGCGGCTGATCGGCAACCTGTCCGGCCTGATGGCCACCCTCAAGGGCCTTCCGCTCGCCTACAACCGTGACCTCCAGGAGGACAAGGAGCCGGTCTTCGACTCCGTCGAGACGCTCGAGGTCCTGCTGCCGGCCGTGGCCGGGATGGTGGCCACGTTGACCTTCAACCGCTCCCGCATGGCCGAGCTGGCGCCCCAGGGCTTCTCGCTGGCGACCGACGTGGCCGAGTGGCTGGTGCGTGAAGGCGTTCCGTTCCGCGATGCGCACGAGCTCGCGGGTGCCTGCGTACGCCGTTGCGAGGACCTGGGGTGCGACCTCCCGGACCTCACCGACGAGCAGCTCGCCGCGATCTCGCCGTCCCTGACGCCGGACGTGCGATCCGTGCTGACCGTCGAAGGCTCGGTCGCCTCACGCTCCGGGCGCGGCGGGACGGCTCCGGTCCGGGTGCGCGAGCAGCTCGACGAGCTGCGGGCCCTGAGCGCAGAGCACCGTGGCCGCCTGGGCTGAGGGCGACCCGCTCGAGGTCGCACCGCGGCTGCTCAACGCCGTGCTCACCCACGGCGGCGTCTCCGTACGCCTCACCGAGGTCGAGGCGTACGCCGGCCCCGCGGACCCGGGTTCGCACGCGTACCGCGGCCGCACGGCCAGGAACTCGGTCATGTTCGGCGAGCCGGGCCACCTCTACGTCTACTTCGTCTACGGGATGCACTACTGCGCCAACCTCGTGACCGGCCGCGACGGTGACCCCGGCGCCGTGCTCCTGCGCGCCGGAGAGGTGGTGGCCGGTCACGACCTCGCCCGGCGCCGACGTCCCGGCAGCAGCGACCGCGACCTGGCCCGCGGTCCCGCACGGTTGTGCCGGGCGCTGGACATCGGCCGCGCCGACAACGGCGTGCCGGCCGACCTGGTGCCGCAGGAACCGGTGCCGGGGGAGCCGGTGGCCCAGATCAGCATCGGTCCGCGTGTGGGCCTCCGCCACGCGGCCGAGCGTCCGTGGCGCTTCTGGCTGACCGGCGACCCGACGGTGAGCGCCTACCGACCGGCGACCCGGAAGCGAGCGACAGGCTCCTGACCTGCGCCGATGCGCTCCGGGTACCCCCGGTTTGGCACCGCCTTGGGGGAGGGTCTACAGTTCTTCTTGTCGCTGCAAGTGGCGCCGCCTCCTGGCCAGAAGGTCAGCTGAAGCGGAAACCGGCACCGACCGCACCGAAGCACGAAGTTCACAGTTTGACGGTGAGCCCAGTGCCCGGTAAGTTTCTGCAGGTTGCCCCGCGACCGAACCGGCCCAGCCGGCGAGGATCGGGTGCGTCTGATACTTGAGAACTCAACAGTGTGTTTGATTAGTCGACGAATTAGTTTGTTTTGCCCCGTTGACGTTGTTTCTGCCCTGTGGGTGGGGATGGTGTTGATGGTTTCTTTGACAATGATTCTGACAATTTGTCAGTTTCGTTTTTTGTCAGGGGATGTGGCTCTCTTTTCCTTGCATCTTTGGGTGTGGGGTGTTTGTTTTCAATGGAGAGTTTGATCCTGGCTCAGGACGAACGCTGGCGGCGTGCTTAACACATGCAAGTCGAGCGGAAAGGCCACTTCGGTGGTACTCGAGCGGCGAACGGGTGAGTAACACGTGAGTAATCTGCCCCTGACTTCGGGATAGCCACCGGAAACGGTGATTAATACCGGATATGACATGGACTCGCATGGGTTTGTGTGGAAAGTTTTTCGGTCAGGGATGTGCTCGCGGCCTATCAGCTTGATGGTGAGGTAATGGCTCACCATGGCTTCGACGGGTAGCCGGCCTGAGAGGGTGACCGGTCACACTGGGACTGAGACACGGCCCAGACTCCTACGGGAGGCAGCAGTGGGGAATATTGGACAATGGGCGGAAGCCTGATCCAGCAACGCCGCGTGAGGGATGACGGCCTTCGGGTTGTAAACCTCTTTCAGTACCGACGAAGCGCAAGTGACGGTAGGTACAGAAGAAGCACCGGCCAACTACGTGCCAGCAGCCGCGGTAATACGTAGGGTGCGAGCGTTGTCCGGAATTATTGGGCGTAAAGGGCTCGTAGGCGGTTTGTCGCGTCGGGAGTGAAAACGCCGTGCTTAACACGGCGCTTGCTTTCGATACGGGCAGACTAGAGGTATGCAGGGGAGAACGGAATTCCTGGTGTAGCGGTGAAATGCGCAGATATCAGGAGGAACACCGGTGGCGAAGGCGGTTCTCTGGGCATTACCTGACGCTGAGGAGCGAAAGTGTGGGGAGCGAACAGGATTAGATACCCTGGTAGTCCACACCGTAAACGTTGGGCGCTAGGTGTGGGGTCCATTCCACGGATTCCGTGCCGCAGCTAACGCATTAAGCGCCCCGCCTGGGGAGTACGGCCGCAAGGCTAAAACTCAAAGGAATTGACGGGGGCCCGCACAAGCGGCGGAGCATGCGGATTAATTCGATGCAACGCGAAGAACCTTACCTGGGTTTGACATACACCCTGCCGCCTCAGAGATGGGGCTTCTTTTGGGGGTGTACAGGTGGTGCATGGCTGTCGTCAGCTCGTGTCGTGAGATGTTGGGTTAAGTCCCGCAACGAGCGCAACCCTCGTTCTATGTTGCCAGCACGTAATGGTGGGGACTCATAGGAGACTGCCGGGGTCAACTCGGAGGAAGGTGGGGATGACGTCAAGTCATCATGCCCCTTATGTCCAGGGCTTCACGCATGCTACAATGGCCGGTACAAAGGGCTGCGATCCCGTAAGGGGGAGCGAATCCCAAAAAGCCGGTCTCAGTTCGGATTGGGGTCTGCAACTCGACCCCATGAAGTCGGAGTCGCTAGTAATCGCAGATCAGCAACGCTGCGGTGAATACGTTCCCGGGCCTTGTACACACCGCCCGTCACGTCACGAAAGTCGGCAACACCCGAAGCCGGTGGCCCAACCCTTGTGGAGGGAGCCGTCGAAGGTGGGGCTGGCGATTGGGACGAAGTCGTAACAAGGTAGCCGTACCGGAAGGTGCGGCTGGATCACCTCCTTTCTAAGGAGCACACGCCCCGATGCCAGGCGAATGTTCTGGCACGCATGGTGGTGTTCACTAGTGGAATCGTCGACGCTCCTGTGCTCCAGCTTGCTGGGGTGCGGATGGAGTACTCATGGCCCTGCGTTGGTGGGGGATGGGGTCAAGCACGCTGTTGGGTCCTGAAGAATCAGCCGTATGCCCTGGGTCCGTGAGGATCGGTGGGTGGTTGGTGCTTCTGGTCCTCCCTTTGCTGTGTGCCTGCCTGTGGTGGGTGTGTGGTGTTGGTGGGGTTGTTGTTTGAGATCTGCATAGTGGACGCGAGCATCTTTGTAACTAGTTGAGTCTAGTTATGAATGATAGGCGTGGCCGGCTTTCCTTGCTGGTTGCGTCGAATGTTTGTGCTGGCCTGCTCCTTTGATTGGGGGGTGGGCTGGTGTGTTTCTTTGTGTGTTGTTTCGACGTGTGTTGTTTTGACGTTGTTGAGACAAGCTATGAAGGGCACATGGTGGATGCCTTGGCATCAAGAGCCGATGAAGGACGTTGGAGCCTGCGATAAGCCCTGGGGAGTTGGCAACCAAGCTGTGATCCGGGGGTGTCCGAATGGGGAAACCCAGCACGAGTCATGTCGTGTTACCCGCACCTGAACACATAGGGTGTGTGGAGGGAACGTCGGGAAGTGAAACATCTCAGTACCGACAGGAAGAGAAAACAACAGTGATTCCGAGAGTAGTGGCGAGCGAAATCGGATGAGGCTAAACCTCAGGTGTGTGATACCCGGCAGGGGTTGCACTTGGGGGGTCGTGGGACCGTTCAATCTCATCTGCCGGTGAGGTACAGAGTAAGAAACCAGTGTGGAAGTCGAAATCGGTTGGAAAGCCGTACCGTAGAGGGTGATAGGCCCGTAGACGTAAGGCACTGGCTCTGGAGCGTGTTCCCAAGTAACACGGAACCCCTGAAATTCCGTGTGAATCTGGCGGGACCACCCGTTAAGCCTAAATACTCCTTGATGACCGATAGCGGACAAGTACCGTGAGGGAAAGGTGAAAAGTACCCCTGGCGGGGAGTGAAATAGTACCTGAAACCGTGTGCCTACAATCCGTCGGAGCCTTATGCCAACTTGTTGGTGGGGGTGACGGCGTGCCTTTTGAAGAATGAGCCTGCGAGTTTGCGGTGTGTTGCGAGGTTAACCCGTGTGGGGAAGCCGTAGCGAAAGCGAGTCCGAATAGGGCGATTCAGTAGCGCGCTCAAGACCCGAAGCGAAGTGATCTATCCATGGGCAGGTTGAAGCGTCGGTAAGACGACGTGGAGGACCGAACCCACTTAGGTTGAAAACTGAGGGGATGACCTGTGGATAGGGGTGAAAGGCCAATCAAACTTCGTGATAGCTGGTTCTCCCCGAAATGCATTTAGGTGCAGCGTTGCGTGTTTCTTGCCGGAGGTAGAGCACTGGATAGCTAATGGGCCCTACAAGGTTACTGACGTTAGCCAAACTCCGAATGCCGGTAAGTGAGAGCGCAGCAGTGAGACTGCGGGGGATAAGCTCCGTAGTCGAGAGGGAAACAGCCCAGACCATCAGCTAAGGCCCCTAAGCGGTGACTAAGTGGAAAAGGATGTGGAGTCGCATTGACAACCAGGAGGTTGGCTTGGAAGCAGCCACCCTTGAAAGAGTGCGTAATAGCTCACTGGTCAAGTGATTCCGCGCCGACAATGTAGCGGGGCTCAAGTCATCCGCCGAAGCTATGGCATTCAGCAGATACATCAGCATCGACTTGATCGGTGTTCAGTGTGCTGGATGGGTAGGGGAGCGTCGTGTGGGCAGTGAAGCGCCGGAGTGATCCAGGTGTGGAGCCCACACGAGTGAGAATGCAGGCATGAGTAGCGAATCACGGGTGAGAAACCCGTGCGCCGAATGATCAAGGGTTCCAGGGTCAAGCTAATCTGCCCTGGGTAAGTCGGGACCTAAGGCGAGGCCGACAGGCGTAGTCGATGGACAACGGGTTGATATTCCCGTACCGGCGAAGTTGCGCCCATGACGAACCTGGTGATGCTAACCACCCGAAGCTCATCGGACCGGACCCTTCGGGGCGAGGCTGGTGAGGGGAGCGTGGGACCCGAACTGGTAGTAGTCAAGCGATGGGGTGACACAGGAAGGTAGCCCAGCCACAGCGATGGTTGTCTGTGGGCAAGCGTGTAGGACGTGGTGTAGGCAAATCCGCACCATCCACTTCAGTGTGGAGTCTGAGACGTGATGCGGAGCCGTATGGCGAAGTGGGTGATCCTATGCTGTCGAGAAAAACCTCTAGCGAGCAACGAGCCGCCCGTACCCCAAACCGACTCAGGTGATCAAGTAGAGAATACTAAGGCGATCGAGAAAACCATGGTTAAGGAACTCGGCAAAATGCCCCCGTAACTTCGGGAGAAGGGGGGCCCGGATCGTGTACCCACTTGCTGGGGAAGCGTGAAGGGCCGCAGAGACCAGGGGAAAGCGACTGTTTACTAAAAACACAGGTCCGTGCGAAGTTGTAAGACGATGTATACGGACTGACTCCTGCCCGGTGCTGGAAGGTTAAGAGGACCGGTTAGACACTTGTGTCGAAGCTGAGAATTTAAGCCCCAGTAAACGGCGGTGGTAACTATAACCATCCTAAGGTAGCGAAATTCCTTGTCGGGTAAGTTCCGACCTGCACGAATGGAGTAACGACTTTCCCACTGTCTCAACCATGGACTCGGCGAAATTGCACTACGAGTAAAGATGCTCGTTACGCGCGGCAGGACGGAAAGACCCCGGGACCTTTACTATAGTTTGGTATTGGTGTTTGGTACGGTTTGTGTAGGATAGGTGGGAGACTTTGAAGCAGTCACGCCAGTGGTTGTGGAGTCAACGTTGAAATACCACTCTGGTCGTACTAGATGTCTAACCTAGGTCCATTATCTGGATCAGGGACAGTGCCTGATGGGTAGTTTAACTGGGGCGGTTGCCTCCTAAAATGTAACGGAGGCGCTCAAAGGTTCCCTCAGCCTGGTTGGCAATCAGGTGGCGAGTGTAAGTGCACAAGGGAGCTTGACTGTGAGACAGACATGTCGAGCAGGGACGAAAGTCGGAACTAGTGATCTGGCCACGGCATGTGGAAGCGTGGTCACTCAACGGATAAAAGGTACCCCGGGGATAACAGGCTGATCTTCCCCAAGAGTCCATATCGACGGGATGGTTTGGCACCTCGATGTCGGCTCGTCGCATCCTGGGGCTGGAGTAGGTCCCAAGGGTTGGGCTGTTCGCCCATTAAAGCGGCACGCGAGCTGGGTTTAGAACGTCGTGAGACAGTTCGGTCCCTATCCGCCGCGCGCGCAGGAAACTTGAGAAAGGCTGTCCCTAGTACGAGAGGACCGGGATGGACGAACCTCTGGTGTGCCAGTTGTCCCGCCAGGGGCACGGCTGGTTGGCTACGTTCGGAAGTGATAACCGCTGAATGCATCTAAGCGGGAAGCACGTTTCAAGATGAGGTTTCCCACCACGTAAGTGGGTAAGGCCCCCCACAGAACATGGGGTTGATAGGCCGGAGGTGTACAGCAGTAATGCCCAGCCGACCGGTACTAATAGGCCGAGGGCTTGTCCCAACACCGTACAAAACCACACACACGCGCACCCAACGAACACACTTCACAGTTGTTCGCGTCCACTAAGCAGTTCCCAACCAACACACCCAACCCCCCACGAATCACGGGGAGTGAGGCGATGTGTAGAGGTTGAAAGAGTTACGGCGGCCATAGCGAAACGGGAAACACCCGGTCCCATACCGAACCCGGAAGTTAAGCCTTTCAGCGCCGATGGTACTGCAATCGAGAGGTTGTGGGAGAGTAGGACGCCGCCGGACATACATTGTGAGAGTGGGGTCGCCTTCGGGCGGCCCCACTTTTGCATTTCCTGGTCGTGCACGCGCATTGATGGATGCAATTGTCGCCCGCGAGTCGTCCACAGGGCAGCCCCCGTGGGTTCTTTCCACAGGACCCATGGCTGGGTGTGCGCCACTGTCGGCCCACGCGGAGAGTGTGGACTGCAGGAGGTGGGACTGTGGCCAAGACACAGCTGAAGGACACGGACGACCCTGGTCTCGTGGTCAATGACGTACGACTGGTGGGCCGACTGACGGGCGAGCCCGTGACGGTCGAGCTACCGAGCGGGGATGCGCTCGTGACGTTCCGGATCTCGGTGCCGAGGAGTCCGTCGTCTCGGGGCTCGGGCGGAGGAGCTGGACGAGCTCATGGGCAGGGGGTCGACTCGGTGCCGTGCACGGCGTGGATCCCACGTCTGAGGCGGAGCATCCTGACCTGGCGCGCCGGCGACCTCGTGGAGGTGTCGGGGGCAGTGAGGTGCCGCTTCTTCCAGGCCGGAGGGTCCACCCGCTCACGTGTGGAGGTGGAGGCGTCTGCCGCCAGGATCATGCGTCGGTCATCGGCCGCATGAGGACGCCGAGGCTCGGCTTCGGCTGGAACGACGTGGCCTTCTCGGGCAGAAGGCCACCGGATTCGACCAGCCGGCGGACCTGGTCGAAGTCCGGGCTGGGCAGCAGGACGGCGGCTGTCGTCGGCCCGGTGGCCGTCAGGGCGTCGTCCACGGTGTGGTGGTGCTCGACGTGGGCCACCGGTGGCGACAGCCGTGCCAGGACCTGGTCGTGGAGCCAGGAGACGGCCGCCTGCTGCTCGAGTCCGCCCGGACTGACCGTCTGCCAGGTCTCGCCGTCGGTGAGGACGAGGTGGGTGCTGTCGAGGGCGCTCAACGCGTGGGGGCGGTCGTGCGCGGTGACGGTGGCGCCTGCCGAGCGCGCCGCGTCTGCGAGCGCCTCGAGCGTCGTACCCGGCAGGGTGCGGTGGATGGCACCCAGGAAGAGAGGAGTGTCGTCCTGGTCGACGAGCATGGCGAGCCCGGCATCCCACGCCGTACCGGGGTGCTGCTCCTGCAGCCGGAGGTAGGCCGCGTAGCGGTGGTGGCCGTCGGCCAGCAGGCACCGTGCCCCGGCGAGGAGATCCTCGATCCGGGCGAGGACGTCCGGCTCCCGGATCGCCCAGATGCGTTGGCGCTGCCTGGTGCGGTCGAGGTAGCGCCAGTCGGGCTCGCTGCGGCAGACGCCGGCGATCAGGGCGCGCAGCTCGGCGTCGCCGTGGTGGACCAACAGGATCGGCGCCGGGTTGAGATCCATCTCGAACATCCGGTCCGCGAGGTCCGCTGCCTGCTCGGGGTGGATCGCCTCGTGCGGCCACACGGCGCGGTCGGCCAGGGCCTCGGCGCGCACCGACATGCCGAGGGCGCCGACGAGGCCGCGCACGGTCAGACCGGCGACCGTGTACTCGTGGAGGTAGACCGCCGGAGCCGTGTCGGCGATCGCCCGGCCCTGCTCGATCCATCGGGTCAGCCGCGCGGCGACGTCGCGATAGGGTCGCGCCAGCGCTCGAGCAGAGGCCGGATCGCCCACGCGCCCCGGAGCCAGCATCACTGCTCGGAAGGGCAGGAGCGTGAGGGGCTTCGCGACGTACGGCGGCACGACGCTGGCGAAGTCCATCGGAGCATCGTAGGGGGACGCAGGTCGCGGTCCGGAGAAGGGGTTGGAAGATGCTCGAGGAGTCGACTGCTCCCCTCGTGGAGGCGCACGACCTGGTCATGTTCGACCTGGACGGGGTCGTCTACGTCGGTGGGCACGTCATCGATGGCGTGGCCGCGCAGATCGAGCGCGTCCGTGGGTCCGGGCGGCACGTCGCGTTCGTCACCAACAACGCCTCACGTACGCCGGACCAGGTGGCGGAGAAGCTGGTCGGTCTCGGCGTCGACGCGTCGTCGACGGACGTGGTCACCTCGGCGCAGGCAGCAGCTCGGTTGCTCGCCGAGGAGCACGGGACGGGGGCGAGGATCCTGGTGCTCGGCGGCGAGGGACTGCGGGTGGCTCTCGTGGAGGCAGGACTCGAGCCTGTCGATGACCCGGACGGTGCGCTGGCGGTGGTGAGCGGCTACGGACCTGACGTCCGGTGGCGCGACATCATGCGTGTCTCGACCCTGGTCCGGGACGGGCTTCCCTACGTCGCCAGCAACACCGACATGACGATCCCGACCCCCTACGGCCTGGCGCCGGGACACGGGGTGCTGGTCCGGACGATCGCGGGGTTCGCCGGAGTCACGCCCACCGTCGCGGGGAAGCCGGAGAAGCCCTTGATGGAGGAGACCGTGCGCCGGGTGGGCGGCGAGCGGCCGATCATGGTCGGCGACCGGCTCGACACGGACATCGAAGGGGCCCACGCCATCGACGTGCCGTCGCTCCTCGTGCTGACGGGTGTGAGCGGGCTGGACGACCTGGTGCAGGCCACGCCCGAGCTGCGACCGTCCTACATCTCGCCGACGTTGGCGGGCTTGTTCGAATCGCACCCCGTCCCTGCGGACACCGACGCCGGTGCCGTGCTCAACGGGTGGACCGGGGTAGTCGACGGCGGGCGGCTCCGGGTCACGGGGGAGGGCAGCGAGGTCGACTGGTGGCGGGTGGCTGCGACCGCCGGCTGGCGGCACCTCGACGACACCGGAACGGCTGCGGACATCAGCGACACGACCCCTCCCGCACCGGGTCGACATCCTGGTCGCGAGTAGGCTCGCCGCCATGGATCAGGACCCTGGTTCCCCGGTGCCGACGGCCGAGGGGCACGCAGACGACGCAGCCGACTCAACCGTCGGCCAGGCCGTGACGATGCCCGACGTCGAGTCGACGGGTGTCGACGCTGTGGACAGGGTGCTCGCTGAGGTGACAGCTGTCGCCGATGCACCGGTGAGCGATCACGTCGAGGTCTTCGAGCGCGCCCACGAGCAGCTGCGCAGAGCCCTCGATGCCCAGCCCCCACCGGCGGCCGACGGCGAGCGGGGCGTCTGAACGCCCGTGCCACCACGACGACTTCGACTCGACCAGGAACTCGTCCGTCGCGGCCTGGCCCGCTCGCGTGAACACGCCAGTGAGCTGGTCGCCGCCGGACGCGTCACGGTGTCGGGTGCGCCCGCCACCAAGCCCGCGACCGGCGTGACGACGGACCTGGCGATCGTCGTACGCGACGACCCCGCGACGGTGGACTACGTGTCGCGAGGTGGGCACAAGCTGGCGGGCGCGCTCGAGGTGTTCGCCGGCCACGGACTCGACGTGGAGGGCACCCGGTGCCTCGATGCAGGTGCCTCGACGGGCGGGTTCACCGATGTGCTCCTGCGCGCCGGCGCCCGCGAGGTGATCGCCGTCGACGTGGGATACGGCCAGCTGGCGTGGTCGCTGCAGAGCGACGACCGGGTGCAGGTCCACGACCGCACCAACATCCGCGAGCTCACCCCTGACGTCGTGGGGGAGCCGGTGGACCTGGTGGTGGGCGACCTCTCCTTCATCTCCCTGGCGCTGGTGCTGGACCCGCTCCTCTCCGTCACGCGCGAGCAGGGTGCGCTCGCACTGATGGTCAAGCCCCAGTTCGAGGTCGGCAAGGACCGCGTCGGCAAGGGGGGAGTGGTCCGTGACCTGGGGCTGCGCGCGGATGCGGTCACCACCATCGCCGACCTCGCGGCCGCTCGCGGGTGGGGTGCCGTGGCCGTGACCGTCAGTCCGTTGCCCGGCCCATCGGGCAACGTCGAGTTCTTCCTGCTGCTGCGCCACGGCCCGGCGGCGATCGGTGCGGACGACATCCGCGCCGAGGTGGAGAGGACGGCCTCGCTGGGGATGCCGGGTGAGAAGGTGGACCCGTGACCGTCAAGAGCCCCCTGCGTCGAGTTCTCGTGCTCGCCCACACAGGCCGGGCCGAGGTGCGCGAGGTCGCGCGTGCGTGCGTCCAGTCGCTCACCGAGCACGGGATCGCCGTGCGCCTGCTGGCCAACGAGGCAGCCGACCTCGGGCTGGACCCGAGGGCCGCCGCCGGCATCCTGGTCGAGACGACACAGCCCGGCGGCCTTCCCGGTGAGGGCTGCGAGCTGGCCCTGGTCATCGGCGGTGACGGCTCGATCCTGCGCGCCGCGGAGCTGACCCGCGAGACCAGCACGCCGCTGCTCGGCGTCAACCTGGGCCACGTCGGCTTCCTGGCCGAAGCCGAGCAGGACGACGTCGAGTCCACGATCGCCGCCATCGTCGACCGCGCCTACACCGAAGAGGACCGGCTGACGCTCGACGTACGAGTGCTGCAGGGCAAGGAGGTGGTGGCGTCCACCTTCGCGCTCAACGAGGCGAGCGTCGAGAAGGCAGCCCGTGAGCGCATGCTCCAGGTCGTCGTCGAGATCGACGGTCGACCGCTGTCACGGTGGGGCTGCGACGGCGTCGTGTGCGCCACTCCCACCGGTTCGACGGCCTACAACTTCAGCGCCGGCGGCCCGATCGTGTGGCCCGAGGTGGAGGCGCTCTTGATGGTCCCGCTCAGCGCCCACGCACTGTTCGCCCGACCGATGGTGGTGGCGCCGACGTCCGTGCTGGCAGTCGAGGTGCTGGCGACCAACGAGGGCTCCGGGGTGCTGTGGTGCGACGGACGCCGGACGGTCGACCTCGCAGCGGGCGCGCGCATCGAGGTGCGCCGCGGAGACCGCCCGGTCCGCCTGGTCCGGTTGCACCAGGCGCCATTCACCGACCGGCTCGTCGCCAAGTTCGACCTACCGGTCGAGGGCTGGCGCGGTGCAGCCGAACGCCGGCGCAGGGACGGCGGCGACGCCGATGCTTAGCGAGCTGCGGATCAGCTCGCTCGGCGTCATCGACTCCTCCACGCTCGAGCTCGGTCCCGGGCTGACCGTCATCACCGGCGAGACCGGTGCCGGCAAGACGATGGTGGTGACGGCCCTCGGGCTGTTGCTGGGCGGCCGGTCCGACTCCGGTGCCGTGAGGACGGGCGCCAAGCAGGCACGGGTGGAGGGTGTCGTCTCGACCGGCGGCCTGGCGGAGTTCCGAGACGCCGTCGAGGACTCCGGAGGCGAGGTCGAGGACGACCAGGTCGTGCTGGCGCGCAACGTCACCGCCCAGGGCCGTTCGCGCGCCTGGGTCGGCGGGGCGTCGGTGCCCGTGGCCACCCTGGCCGAGGTCGCCGAGCCGCTGGTCGCGGTGCACGGCCAGTCCGACCAGCACCGCCTCCTCAGGGCGGGCGCGCAGCGTGCGTCGCTCGACCGCTTCGGTGGTGCGGGGATCGCTGAGCCGGCGGCGGCGTACGCAGGCCTGTGGGCCGAGCTCGCGGCGACCGAGCGCACCCTGACCGAGGTCATCGGATCCGCTCGTGAGCGTGCCCGCGAGGCCGACCAGCTGAGGTTCGGCCTCGGCGAGGTCGAGGCCGTCGACCCGTTGCCGGGCGAGGACACCGAGCTCGCGGCCGAGGAGACCCGGCTGGGGTTCGCCGACACGCTGCGCACCGCCGCCGAGCAGGCCCGCGAGGCCCTCTCCAGCGACGAGGGGGCCCCTGACGCACTGGCCACCACGAGCGCGGCCCGTCACGCCCTCGAGTCGGTCCGCGAGCACGACGAGACCGCGGGCGAGCTCGCCGACCGGATCGCCGAGCTCGGTCACCTGCTGGTGGACGTGGCCGGCGACGTGGCCTCCTACGCCGCCAGCCTCGAGACCGACCCGGCCAGGCTGGCGGGGGTCTCGGAGCGCCGCGCCGCGCTGACCGCCCTGACCCGGAAGTACGGCGAGACCATCGACGAGGTGCTGGCCTGGGCCGAGGACGGCGCCAAGCGGCTGCTCGACCTCGAGGACACCGGCAGCCACATCGCCGAGCTGGAAGCGCGACGCGATCGTCTCCGCGGCGAGCTCGGGTCGCTCGCAGCCGTGCTGAGCACCCAGCGCGCCGAGGCCGCAGCCCGACTGGGGACAGCGGTCAGTGACGAACTCACCTCGCTCGCCATGCCGCACGCCGTCGTCACCATCGCGGTCACCCAGAACGAGGTCCCCGCACCCGAGCGCCCCGCGGGGCCTGTGCTCGAGGTGGACGGGTGCTGGCTGCGTGCGGGGTCGCACGGGGTCGACGACGTGGAGTTCCTGCTCGCCGCCAACACGGGCGCGGATGCCCGGCCACTGCACAAGGGCGCGTCTGGAGGCGAGCTGTCCCGGGTGATGCTGGCGCTCGAGGTGTCGTTGGCCGAGACCGGTTCGGTGCCCACCTTCGTCTTCGACGAGGTGGACGCAGGGGTGGGCGGAAAGGCCGCCATCGAGGTGGGTCGACGGCTCGCCGCCCTGGCGCGCGCGTCGCAGGTCCTGGTGGTCACGCACCTGCCCCAGGTCGCGGCGTACGCCGACCACCACGTGGTGGTGCACAAGTCCAGCGACGGGTCGGTCACGACGTCCGGACTGGTGACGCTCGACGAGGCCGGACGCGAGCGCGAGCTCTCCCGGATGCTCGCCGGCGTGGAGGACTCCGACAGCGCCCAGGCCCACGCGCGCGAGCTGCTCGAGGCCGCCGCGCCCGAGCGGGCGTGCCTCCCTGACGGGCGGGGTCGCGGCTGACAGCATGGCGCGGTCATGAAGTTCGCAGTCCGCTCCCGCCCAGCCCCCAGCCTTCCCGGTGCGCACGGCCCTGCCCGGGTCCACCGACGTACGGCCAGCCTGCTCGGACGCCTCCACGACGGCGACATCGCAGTCATCGACCACCTCGACATGGACCGTGACACGGCCCAGTCCCTGATCGACGCCGGCGTGGTCGCGGTCGTCAACGCGAGCCCGATGATCTCCGGGCGCTACCCCAACATGGGACCGGAGCGACTGATCGAAGCAGGCGTGCTGGTGCTCGACAACGCCGGGACCGAGATCTTCGACCGGCTCAAGGACGGCACCGGGATCCGCCTCCACGACGGAGACGTCTACGCAGGAGAGGTGCTGATCACTCCCGCGCGCGAGCTCACCGTGGACGGGCTCCGTTCCGAGATGGGCAACGCGCGCAGTGGCCTGGCGGCGCAGCTGGAGAGCTTCACGCACAACACCACGGAGTTCCTGCGCCGTGAGCAGGACCTGCTGCTGCACGGCCACGGCGTGCCGAGGACGGCCACCGAGATGGCCGACCGCCCGGTGGTGGTCGCGGTCAGGTCCCACGGGTGGGAGGAGGAGCTGCGCGGCATCAAGCCGTTCGTGCGCGAGCAGCGGCCCGTCCTGATCGGTGTCGACCGGGGTGCCGACGCCCTGGCCGACGCCGGCCACCGCCCCGACGTGGTGGTCGTGACCGGCGGAAGCGACAACCAGCCCAGCGCCTCGGTGCTGCGCAAGGCACGCGACGTCGTCGTCCTGGTCGAGCGCGGTGCGCCGCGCAGCGTGACCGAGCAGTTCGAACGCATGGGCATCCGTCCGCTGCGCTTCGAGACCACGGCCACCACCGAGGACGCGGCGCTGTTGCTGGCCTCTGCCCACGACGCGTCCCTGATCGTGGGCGTCGGCATGCATGCGACGCTCGACGAGTTCCTGGACCGCCGCCGCTCCGGTCTGGCCAGCACCTTCCTGACCCGGCTCAAGCTCGGGCCCGATCTGGTGGACGCAGCAGCCCTGCCGCGGCTCTACGACGGAGCCGTCCGTCCGCGACACCTGGTGGGTGCGGTCGTGGCGGGTGTCCTGACCGTTGCTGCCGCCATCAGCGTGACCCCGGTCGGCCAGCAGTGGGTCGACGAGGTCTCGCCCTCCGTCTCCAGCACCACGTCCGACCTGATCGACAACGTCCGAGGAATACTCCCGTGATCACCCTGCGCCACCACGTGTTGACCATCGTCGCCGTTTTCCTGGCGCTCGCCACCGGCATCGTCCTGGGTGGTGGACCGCTCTCCGACGTGGGTTCCACCGTGGTGTCGGCCAGCAAGGACAAGGACGCCACCACGACCGCGGGACAGGCCGGCGCGGACTACAACGACACGTTCCTCGCGGCCCTCGCGCCGGGGCTGGTCTCCGGCCGGCTGGCCGATCGGTCGGTCGCCCTGGTCACGGTGCCCGGCGCCGACGAACGGGTCGTCTCCGCGCTCGCGCAGAGCGTCTCCGACGCAGGTGGCACCATCAGCGCCCGCTACTCCCTCAGCGACGACCTGGTGGACCCGGGCCAGAAGTCGCTCGTCGACACCCTCGGCAGCCAGCTGCTGACCCAGGAGGGCAACGACGACGTCGCCGCGGACGCCTCGACGTACGACCGGATCGGTCAGCTCCTCGGTCTCGCGCTGGCGAGCAAGGACGCCGAGGGACAGGACGTCAACGCCAGGGCCCGCGCCATCCTCGACGCCGTCAGCGGCGCCGGCCTGCTGGAGAAGCCCGAGGACATCAGTCGTCGGGCGCCGTTGGTGCTGCTCGTGCTCGGCACCGATGCAGCCGACCCGGGCTCGGACGCCGTGCTGGCCGGGCTCGCCCAGGGCCTTGCAGCCCAGGCGACGGGCGTCGTGGTCGCCGGCACCCTCCAGGACGGCGCGAGCGGACAGCTCGGTCGCTTCCGCGCCGACCCGGCCGCCGCGGCGGCCGGCAGCGTGGACGGCATCGACACCGATGCCGGCCGCGTGGCCACGATCCTCGCCCTCCAGCGCTCCCTGAGCACGGCCGGCGGCTCCTTCGGCGCCTCGGGTGCCGACGGCGCCGTACCTCTCGGGTAGGATCGAAGCCCGTGAAGAGCCGGACGCCGACCAAGCACGTATTTGTCACTGGAGGCGTCGCCTCCTCCCTCGGCAAGGGGCTCACCGCCTCCAGCCTGGGCCAGCTGCTGAAGTCGCGCGGCCTGCGCGTGACGATGCAGAAGCTGGACCCCTATCTCAACGTGGATCCGGGCACGATGAACCCGTTCCAGCACGGTGAGGTCTTCGTGACCAACGACGGCACCGAGACCGACCTGGACATCGGTCACTACGAGCGGTTCCTCGACACCGACCTCAACCAGATCGCCAACGTGACGACTGGTCAGGTGTACTCCACGGTGATCGCCAAGGAGCGCCGCGGCGACTACCTCGGTGACACAGTCCAGGTGATCCCGCACATCACCAACGAGATCAAGGACCGCATCCTTGCGATGGGCAGCCCCGACATCGACGTGGTGATCACCGAGATCGGCGGCACGGTCGGTGACATCGAGTCGCTGCCCTTCCTCGAGGCAGCGCGGCAGACACGCCACGAGATCGGTCGCGAGAACTGCTTCTTCATCCACGTCTCCCTGGTGCCCTACATCGGCCCCTCGGGCGAGCTCAAGACCAAGCCCACCCAGCACTCGGTGGCCGCGCTGCGCTCGATCGGCATCCAGCCCGACGCCATCGTCTGCCGAGCGGACCGCGAGCTGCCCGACAGCATCAAGCGCAAGATCGCCCTGATGTGCGACGTCGACGACGAGGCTGTGGTGACCGCTGCCGACGCACCTTCGATCTACGACATCCCGAAGGTCCTGCACCGCGAGGGTCTCGACGCCTACGTCGTACGACGGCTGGACCTGCCCTTCCGTGACGTGGACTGGACGGTGTGGGACGACCTGCTCCGCCGCGTGCACCACCCGGTCGAGGAGGTCACCATCGCGCTGGTCGGCAAGTACGTCGACCTGCCGGACGCCTACCTCTCGCCGGCCGAGGCGCTGCGCGCCGGTGGGTTCGCGCACGAGGCGAAGGTCAACATCCGCTGGGTCGCCTCCGACCTCTGCGAGACCGAGGCCGGCGCGGCCAAGCAGCTCTCCGACGTCGACGCGGTGCTGGTGCCCGGCGGCTTCGGCGTGCGCGGCATCGAGGGCAAGCTCGGGGCCCTGCGCTACACCCGCACGCACGGCATCCCGACCCTCGGTCTCTGCCTGGGGCTGCAGTGCATGGTCATCGAGTACGCCCGCAACGTCGCCGGACTGACCAAGGCCGGATCGACGGAGTTCGACCCCGACACGGTCGAGCCGGTGATCTCGACGATCGAGGAGCAGAAGAAGTTCGTCGACGGAGCCGGCGACCTCGGCGGCACGATGCGCCTGGGCCTGCAGAAGGCCGAGCTCCTCGAGGGCAGCGTGGTGCGTGCGGCGTACGGGGCGGGCGTCGTCGAGGAACGCCACCGTCACCGCTACGAGTTCAACGACGCCTACCGCGAGACGCTCGCCGAGGCCGGTCTGGTGTTCTCCGGGATCAACCCCGAGCTCGGGCTGGTCGAGTTCGTCGAGCTCCCCGCCGACGTCCACCCCTACTACGTCTCGACGCAGGCGCACCCCGAGCTGCGCTCGCGGCCCACGCGCCCGCACCCGTTGTTCGCCGGCCTGGTCGGCGCCGCGATCGAGCGCCAGCGCTCCGAGCGGTTCCCCCTGGACGAGTCCGGGCTGCGCCGCAAGGACGACGCCGAGGACTGACCGACCGGACATTTCGTGCCCGGTCAGCGCCTGAGCTGGGACATTCGTGCCCGGTCGGCGGGTGGGGCGGAACTTTCGTGCCCGCTCGGCGTCAGAGCTGGCGCGCCTGCAGGATCCGACCGAGGACGAACGAGTTCGACCGGAGCTGGTTGCGGGCGTAGGCCATCAGGCTGGTGTCCTCCGCGGCCGCCTCCGCGGCAGCCAGGAACGACGCGTCGCCGGCGCCGAGCGGGTACATCGCCCGGATGGTGAGGCCCTGGTTGAGCAGACCGCCCTTGAGCGTGTGCAGCTCCTCGAGGTAGCGGTGGGCGAACGGTGCGAGCAGCTCGGCCTGGCCGGGCCGCCAGAACGTCGAGCCGAGCACGAGCGTCTCGCGGCTGGCGGGCACGGCGTAGTCGACGAAGAACGCCTTCCACACCTCCTCCTTGGCCTCGAGGTCGGGGCGCGCGGCCAGGACGGCCAGCCGGCGCATGCCCGCGTCGGGGTCGGGATCGGCGTCGAGCAGCGCCTTGACGCGGACCTCGTCGTAGTCGCCGAGCTCCGAGCGTCGTACGGCGATGCGCCAGGCGAGGTCGAGGTCGGTCGCCTGCTCGGCAGCGGCCTCCAGCATCGACCAGTGCTCGTCGGTGGACGCAGAGGCCGCCAGGGTCCGCAGGGCGGCCTGGCGGGCGTCTGGCAGGTCCACGAGGCCGACGACCGCGTCGGCGAGAGCGCGCAGCAGGTCGGGCGACTCGGTCGCCGGAGCCCACCGGTCCGCGACCTGGAGGGCCTGGGTGAGGAACGGCTCGATCAGGGCAGGACTGGTCTCCGACGCGAGGACCCGGGTCAGTGCAGCCGAGACGTCGCGCGGTGCGACGTCGCCGAGCAGCAGGAGCTGGCCCGCCGTGGCGGCCACGAGGGCCCGGTCCAGCGGGTCGGTGAGCTGCTGGATCCGGGCCAGCATCTGCTCGAGCGACGTCGGGTCCGGCTTGACCGCCGCGAACGTGTGATCGCCGGCGTTGACCAGCCGCAGGTCGCCTGCGGGCAGCTCGACCGCGGTGTCGCGACCGCTGATGGCGTGCGAGGAGCGGCCCACCGGGACGAGCTCCTCGCCGGAGGTGTCGAAGACCGCGATGTCGAGGCGGTGGGGTCGGGGCTCCTGGTCGTCGGTGGTCTCGACGTGCAGGGTGTCGCCCACCAGGGAGATGACGTCGGTGCCGGCCTCGTCGAGCCACGCCCGGGTCCAGGCCGACAGGTCCTGGTCGGCGGCCCGTGAGTAGCACGCCATCAGGTCGTCGAGGCGCGTGTTGGAGAAGGCGTAGCGGCTGAAGTAGTCGCGCAGCCCCTCGACGAACGCGTCCTCGCCGATGTAGGCCACCAGCTGGTGGAGAACGCTCTGGCCCTTGACGTAGGTGATCGCGTCGAAGTTGGACATCGCGGCCGACACGTCCTGCACGGCACCACGGATCGCGTGGCTGGCCGGGCTCATGTCCATCTCGTAGGCCGTCTTCTTCGATGCGGCGAGGAACGTCGCCCACTGGTCGGAGAACTCGCTCGCGGCCGCCATCCCCCAGTTGGCGGCCCACGAGGCGAAGGCCTCGTTGAGCCACAGGTCGTCCCACCACTGCATCGTCACCAGGTCGCCGAACCACATGTGGGCCATCTCGTGGAAGACGAACTCCGCACGGACGGCGCGCTGGGCGTGGGTCGGGGGAGTGCGGAACAGCTGACCGTCGCCGTAGGTGACGCAGCCCCAGTTCTCCATGGCGCCGCCCAGGTTGGGCACGAAGACCTGGTCGTAGCGCTCCTGCGGGAACGGGCTGGCGAAACGCTCGCCGAAGAAGGCCAGGCCCTGGCGGGTGAGGGTGACGAGCTCGTCGAGGTCGCGCTCCAGGACCGGGACCAGGGACTGGCGGCAGTAGAAGCCGAGGTCGTAGCCGTCGTGCTGGCGACGCACCTCGTGGAACGGCCCGGCGTTGACCACGACGACGTACGTCGAGAGGCGCGGGGTGTCGGGATAGGTCCAGATCCTGGCGTCCGCGGTGTCGGCGTCCTCGATGGACTCCGGCGCCCCGTTGGACGTGACGAGCCAGGACGCGGGGGCGGTCACGACGAACCGGTGCGGCGCCTTGAGGTCGGGCTGGTCGAAGCAGGCCCACAGCCGGCGTGCCTCGTCGGGCTCGAGGCTGGTCCAGACGTAGACGAGCTTGTCGGTCGGGTCGACGGTCCGCAGGATGCCCTCGCCGGTCGCCGTGTTGGTGGTGCTGGCCTCCACCACGAGCACGTTGTCGGCTGCCAGCGCCGGCAGAGGGAGCCTTCCCTGCGCGGCGGTGGTGACGTCGAGCTCCTCGCCGTTGAGCGTCGCCCTGCCGATGTCGGCGGCGATGTCGACGAAGGTCGTCGCGCCGGGCTCGGTGCAGGTGAAGGTGATGGTGCTGGTCGAGACGAAGACGTCTCCCTCCAGCAGGCCGGTCAGGTCCAGCGCGATGTCGTAGCGCTGCACCTCCAGGAGGGCGGAACGGGTCGCTGCTTCGTGCTGCGTCAGGCTCAACAACGTCATGGGGTGACCGTACCGACCCTGTCCATCGGCGCTAGCGTTCAGGGCATGTCCAGTCGAGAAGGGGATGTGCCCGGAGAACCTGCCGTCGAGCCGCTCGCCGACCGGCCGATGTCCTGGCCGCTGGTGTCGAGCCACGACCTGCACCGTGACGGCTGGGTGGTGGCCCTGCGCGAGGACGTCA
Source organism: uncultured Actinomycetota bacterium (assembly GCA_963843815.1). Classification (GTDB taxonomy): domain Bacteria; phylum Actinomycetota; class Actinomycetes; order Propionibacteriales; family Nocardioidaceae; genus Nocardioides. The sequence continues at coordinate 66,281 of CAWJLX010000011.1, forward strand.
TCACGCGCCCGGGTCACCCCGAGCAGTTCAGCCGGATCAGCCTGGAGCACCCCGGTGCTGTGGTCGTGCTCGCCGTGGACGAGCAGGAGCGGGTGATGTGCGTGCGGCAGTACCGGCACACGAGCCAGCACGAGTTCGTCGAGCTCCCCGCTGGACTGCGCGATGCAGGTGACGAGCCCGCGGTCGAGACCGCGCAGCGCGAGCTCCGGGAGGAGGTCGAGCTGGAGGCGTCCGACTGGCGGCTCCTGCTCGACACCTACGCGAGTGCCGGCATCAGCGACGAGGTCCACGAGATCTTCCTCGCCCGCGGACTCACGCACGCGCCTCGGGGAGACTTCGAGATGCAGCACGAGGAGGCGGAGATGGAACGCTTCTGGGTGCCGATGGCCGACCTCCTCGACGCCGTGCTCGACCGCAGGGTGCGCCAGGGTCCGCTGGCGCAGGCGGTGCTGGCCTACGCGGTGCTCCAGCAGCGGGGGACCCTGGACCAGCACTGACCCCCCGCGGGAGTAGTGTCGCTCCCGCTGTGAGGGGCGCCACACCGTCGTACGCCCCCCGGACCCCGGAGGAGCAAGGCATGAAGGTCGGCGTACCCAAGGAAGTCAAGAACCGCGAGTACCGCGTCGCCCTCACCCCGATCGGGGTCCACGAGCTGGTGCAGCACGGGCACGAGGTCGTCGTCGAGAAGACCGCGGGCGAGGGGTCGCAGATCCCCGACGAGGAGTACGTCGCCGCCGGGGCCACGATGCTCGACACGGCCGACGACGTGTGGGGCACCGCCGACATGATCCTCAAGGTCAAGGAGCCGGTCGCCGAGGAGTACTCCCGGATGCGGGAGGGCCAGACCCTCTTCACCTACCTCCACCTCGCCGCGGACAAGCCGCTCACCGAGGAGCTGATCGCGCGCAAGGTCACGGCCATCGCCTACGAGACCGTGCAGCTGCCGTCCGGCGGGCTCCCGCTGCTCTACCCGATGTCGGAGGTCGCCGGCTGCCTGGCGCCCCAGGTCGGTGCCTACTCGTTGATGAAGGCCAACGGTGGTCGCGGCGTCCTCATGGGCGGCGTCGGCGGCGTGGCCAACGCCAAGGTCGTGATCATCGGGGCCGGCGTCTCGGGCCAGAACGCCGCCAACATCGCCCTGGGCATGGGTGCCGACGTCACCCTGCTCGACACCGACCTCGACAAGCTCAGGATGTCGTTCTGGCGCTACAACAACCGGGTGCACGGGCTCGCCTCCTCGAAGCTGGCCATCCAGCAGCAGGTCATGGAGGCCGACATGGTGATCGGCGCAGTCCTGATCCCCGGCGCGGCTGCCCCCAAGCTGGTCACCAACGAGCTGGTCTCGCGGATGAAGCCGGGCTCGGTGCTCGTGGACATCGCGATCGACCAGGGCGGCTGCTTCGAGGACTCCCACGCGACCACGCACGACGACCCGACCTACGAGGTGCACAACTCGGTCTTCTACTGCGTGGCCAACATGCCCGGCGCGGTGCCCAACACCTCGACGTACGCCCTCACCAACGCGACGCTGCCCTACGCCGTCGCGCTGGCGGACAAGGGGTGGGCGCAGGCCCTGCGCGACGACCGCAGCCTGGCGCTGGGCCTCAACACGCACGCGGGCGAGCTCACCTACGCGCCGGTCGGTGCGGCCGTCGGCATCGACTCGGTGGGACTCGATAGCGTTCTGGCGTGACGCTGGGCCGCGACGTACGCACCTACCTCGACCACCTGGCGGTCGAGCGCGGCCTCGCGGTGAACACGCTCAGCTCCTACCGGCGTGACCTGCACCGCTACGACCAGTTCCTCACCTCGCAGGGCATCGACCACCTGGACGCGGTCACCGAGTCGACGGTGGCCGCGTTCCTGGTCCACCTGCGCGAGGGGAGCGAGGGTCATCCGCCGTTGAGCGCGACCTCGGCGGCCCGGACGGTGGTCGCGGTGCGCGGCTTCCACAAGTTCGCCGTGTCCGACGGGCTCGCCGTCGCCGACCCCGCCGCCGCGGTGAAGCCGCCGACCCCCGCCAAGCGGCTGCCCAAGGCGCTGCCCCTCTCGGATGTCGAGGCCATCCTCGAGGCCGCCGGAGCCCCGGAGACGCTGCTGGCACTGCGCGACCGCGCGCTGCTCGAGCTGCTCTACGGGACGGGCGCGCGGATCTCCGAGGCCGTGGGTCTCGACGTCGACGACCTCGACCAGGTCGACGGCACGGTCCTGCTGCGGGGCAAGGGTGGGAAGGAGCGGCTGGTGCCGGTCGGCAGCTATGCCCGCGAGGCGGTCGCCGGCTACCTCTCCCGCGCGCGCCCCGAGCTGGTCGGCGCTGGACGGGGTGGGCCGGCCATGTTCCTGAACTCCCGCGGCGGGCGGCTCTCCCGCCAGAGCGCCTGGGCGGTGCTGGTGAAGGCCGCGGAGCGCGCCGGTGTGACGGCCTCGGTCTCTCCCCACACGCTGCGGCACTCGTTCGCCACCCACCTCCTCGACGGCGGCGCCGACGTGCGCGTGGTGCAGGAGCTGCTCGGGCACGCCTCGGTCACGACGACGCAGGTCTACACGCTGGTGACGGTCGACAACCTGCGCGAGGTCTTCGCGACGGCGCACCCGCGGGCCCGCGAATGACCGGCTGAACCCACGCTGCGGCCTGGTGGTTGGATCAAGGCATGCGCCTCGACACGCGGGTCCCGACGGGCGCCGACCCCGACAGCGTCTACGACGCGTTCGCCGGATGGGTGGCCGACCAGGGTCTCGACCTCTATCCGCACCAGGACGAGGCGGTCATCGAGCTGCTCGGGGGCAACCACGTCATCCTGGCAACGCCCACCGGTTCCGGTAAGTCGATGGTGGCCGTCGGGGCCCATCTGGCCGCGCTGGCGCAGGACAAGGTCAGCTTCTACACCGCACCCATCAAGGCGCTGGTGAGCGAGAAGTTCTTCGCGCTGATCGAGGTATTCGGCGCCGACAACGTCGGCATGCTCACCGGCGACGCCGCGGTCAATCCCGACGCACCCATCATCTGCTGCACGGCCGAGGTGCTGGCCAACATCGCGCTCCGCGAGGGTCGCTCCGCCGACGTCGGCCTCGTCGTGATGGACGAGTTCCACTTCTACTCCGAGCACGACCGCGGGTGGGCGTGGCAGGTGCCGCTGCTGGAGCTGGTCGACGCCCAGTTCCTGCTGATGTCGGCCACGTTGGGGGACGTCTCCTTCTTCGTCGAGGACCTCGCGCGCCGGACCGGACGCGACACCGCTGTCGTGGACGACGCCGAGCGCCCGGTGCCCCTCAGCTTCCGCTGGTCGATGGAGCCGCTCGACGAGACGCTCGAGGAGCTGGTCACGACGGGACAGGACCCGGTCTACGTCGTCCACTTCACCCAGGCCGCCGCCGTCGAGCACGCGACCAACCTCCTGAAGTCCCGGATCGGCTCCTCCGGCGGCGGCCCCAAGGTCGACAAGGACGCGATCGCCGAGCGGATCGGGGCGTTCCGGTTCGGATCGGGCTTCGGCAAGACGCTGTCCCGGATGGTGCGCAGCGGCATCGGCGTCCACCACGCCGGGATGCTGCCGAAGTACCGCCGCCTGGTGGAGACGCTCGCCCAGGCCGGGCTGCTGCGGGTCATCTGCGGCACCGACACCCTGGGCGTCGGGATCAACGTGCCGATCCGCACGGTGCTGTTCACCGGCCTCGCCAAGTTCGACGGCACGCGGCAGCGGGTGCTCCGGACGCGGGAGTTCCAGCAGATCGCCGGTCGCGCAGGTCGTGCCGGTTACGACACGGCCGGCTACGTCGTCGTACAAGCGCCTGATTTCGTGATCGAGAACGAGCAGGCCAAGGCCAAGATCGCCGCGCGCCAGGCAGCCGGGAAGAAGAAGTCCAAGGTGCAGCTCAAGAAGGCGCCCGAGGGCACCGTCGTGTGGACCGAGCAGACCTTCGACAAGCTCGTGGCCGGGGTGCCGGAGCGCCTGACGAGCCGGATGAAGGTCGACAACGCGATGCTGGTCAACGTCGCCTCCCGGGAGGAGGACGGCTTCGCGGTGATGCACCGACTGGTGATGGACAACCACGAGGAGCGCCGCGGACAGCTGCGCCTGGCGCGCCGGGCCCTGCGGCTCTCACGCTCCCTGGTCCGCTCCGGCATCGTGACCCGGCTCCCCGAGGTGGACCGCTTCGGTCGGAGGTTCGTGATGACCGTGGACCTGCCCGACGACTTCGCCCTCAACCAGCCGCTGGCGCACTTCGCCCTGGCCGCCTTCGACGTGCTCGATCCGGAGTCGGAGACCTACGCCCTCGACGTCGTCTCCATCGTGGAGTCGGTGCTGGAGGCGCCGCGTCAGATCCTGATGGCGCAGCAGCACGCTGCGCGCGGTGAGGCGATCGGGGAGATGAAGGCCGACGGCCTGGAGTACGACGAGCGCATGGCGCTGCTCGACGAGATCACCTGGCCGCAGCCGCTGCGCGAGCTCCTGGAGGCGCTCTACGAGACGTACCGGCAGACCCACCCGTGGCTCCTCGACGACGCGCTCTCGCCGAAGTCGATCGTGCGTGAGATGTGGGAGAACGGCATGGGCTTCACCGACTTCGTCGGGCGCTACCAGCTCGCGCGGTCGGAGGGACTCGTGCTGCGCTACCTCACTGACGCCTACCGGACGCTGCGCCACTCGGTTCCCGAGGCGCACCACGCACCGGAGGTGGAGGACGTGATCGAGTGGTTGGGGGAGACGGTGCGCCAGACCGACTCCTCGCTCCTCGACGAGTGGGAGGCGCTGTCGGACCCCGACCACGTCTCCAGCGCGGTCTCCCACCACGAGCCGCCGCCACCTCCGCGGCCGCTCTCGCGACAGGCCCGCCCCTTCCGGGTGATGCTGCGCAACGCGATGTGGGCCCGGGTCGACGCCGTCTCGCGCGACGACCTCGACACCCTGGTCCGCCTCGAGCGCGCGGCCGCCGACCGCATCGACCCGCCGCGCCAGGTCGTCGTCGGACGCTCGGTCTGGGACGCGGCCCTCGAGGACTACTACGCCGACCACGACTCGGTCCTCATCGACGGCGACGCACGCGGACCCGACCTGCTCCTGGTGGGCGAGGAGCGCACCGGTGAGCCGGTGGGCGCCGAGGAGGACACGATGTCGCGGGTGCGGGACGTCCGCCAGACGATCCACGACCCCGAGGGCGACCACGACTGGGTGATCGAGGCGGTGGTCGACTGCGACGCCACCGACGAGGCCGGTGAGCTCGTGCTCGCGACCGTCGCGATGCGTCGCCTGGGTGGCTGAGGCCGCAGGTCGCGCCGCCCCGGGATCTCGATTTCGTCGATTTTGGGGGAAGCGCAGCCGTCAAGGCTGCCCTACCGTCGAGGAGTTCGACGACACCTGTCGGGGGTGAAAGGGATGCAGGACGAAGATCGCACGCACGAGGACGGACAGGATGCTGGCCCGCCCGGGGACGACCCGGACGCGCAGGCCGCGCCCGGGGACGACACCGAGTACGACACCGAGTACGACGCCGGGGACGAGTGGGTGACGGACGGCACCGGCTATCCCGTCCCGGAGCAGGGAGCAGCGTCCGCGACCTGGAGACAGGGGCTCCTCGTCGGCGTCTTCGTCTCCGGCGTCGTCACCGGACTGATCGTGGTGCTGGCGTGGGGAGGCTTCACCGGCAGCGAAGATGAGCCGGCTGCCACGGGTGGAGGTGATCTTGCCCAGACGAGCGAGCTCCTCGACGCCGGTGCCCCGGCCACGCCCGTGCGTTCGTGGACGACCAGGCTCTCGCGGTGCTCCAAGGCCGCTCGGACCCTGCAGGACCCCCTCGACGCTGCCACGCCGGCCCTGAATCAGTGGGGGGTCCACGTGGATGCCATGAACGACCTCGTCGTCGGCGAGATCACGCTCCAGCAGGCGACCGAGTTCTGGGACAGCACGCGCGTGGGCGCGAAGCGGAAGGTCGGCCGCTTCCGTGACGCGATGGAGACGCTGGACCGCCAAGGTCTCGACTGCCCCAGCCCTGAGCACCTGGCCCCCGGGGCGCGGGCGCTGCGGCCGTGCGCTCGCCAGGTGGAAGCCGAGATCCGTGTCCTGCGAGAAGCCAGGACGTCGGTCGACACGTGGGAGGAGCACATCCGCCACATGGACATGCTGCGCCTGGGGGACCTCTCGCCGGAGGATGCCACCCGGATGTGGCTGTCGATGTGGCAGCGCGGTGCACGTGATCTCGAGGCCTATCGCGCGCAGGCGCGCCAGGCCGGGCGCCTCGCCGGCTGCGACTTCGTGGACTCCGCAGGCTGACGGCAGGGCGACGCAGGCCCTGGCCCCAGTGAGGAAGGGCCAGGGCGCGCTCTCGTGCGGGCTCACCCGCCCACAGGTTTGTGCACAGGCCTGCTCGGCCTGTGCACGTGACCGGGGCGTCGTCCACAGATCCCGGTGTCGGCCTGTGGGACTGCGGTGTGGTGTTGTGGCGCCGGGTTCGAGGGGCCTAAGGTCGCGCAGAGCCGGTGGGGGAACTGTCGACGTGTCGACAAAGTTCGGGGCGCTCGACGTGATCCAATCGAGTACAGGTCGAAGCGTTGAGGAGCTGACATGAGCGGTGTGGGATATCCCGGGTCCAACGTCGGGAGCAGTGCGTCCGAGATGCCGCCGCTGGTCCGACCACCTCAGCCCCACCAACCCGCCCAGCCCGGTCCTTCCCCCCGAGACGAGCACACCGTGACCCTGCCGATCACCTTCGAGCGCCCGGCCCCCGCGTCGGCCAGTGAGCCCGCTGCGGCCGCCGAGGCGCCGCTCGGCCCGACGGGTCGCCCGATGCCGGTCTTCCCGGAGCCCGCGCGCCTCACCGAGCACGGCGGTGCACGCGTCATCTCGATGTGCAACCAGAAGGGTGGCGTCGGCAAGACCACCACCACGATCAACCTCGGTGCCTCGCTGGCCGAGCTGGGCCGCAAGGTGCTGCTGGTCGACTTCGATCCGCAGGGGTCGCTCTCAGTGGGCCTGGGGCTCAACCCGCACGAGATGGACCTGACGATCTACAACCTCCTCATGCAGCGCGATGTCACCCTCGACGAGGTCGTGGTGCCCTCGGGCATCGAGGGAATGGACCTGCTGCCCTCCAACATCGACCTGTCCGCGGCAGAGGTGCAGCTGGTGCACGAGGTCGCTCGCGAGCAGACGCTGCAGCGGATCCTGGCTCCCGCCCTCGAGCACTACGACATCGTCCTCATCGACTGCCAGCCCTCCCTGGGCCTGCTGACCGTCAATGCGCTCACCGCGTCCGACGGTGTGATCGTGCCGCTCGAGTGCGAGTACTTCGCCCTGCGCGGGGTGGCGCTGCTCAAGACCACGATCGACAAGGTGCGGGAGCGGCTCAACCCCAAGCTCGAGATCGACGGCGTGCTCGGCACGATGTTCGACGGCCGCACCCTGCACAGCCGTGAGGTGATGGAGCGGCTGGTCTCGGCATGGGGAGACACCGTCTTCCACACCGTGATCCGCCGCACCGTCAAGTTCTCCGACGCCACCGTCGCCGGCGAGCCGATCACCTCCTATGCCTCGTCCTCCACCGGCGCCGACGCCTATCGCCAGCTGGCCAAGGAGGTGCTCACCCGGTGGCCCGCCGAGTGAGCATGCCGGCCGCGGACGACCTGTTCCGGCCGACCTCCGACACCGAGCAGCCGGACCAGCGACCCCGTCGCGTCCGCGCGGTCGCCGACGAGGCCCCCGAGGCCGGTCCCAAGAAGCCGAGCGGTCGGGTCCGCCACGACGAGAAGGTGACCGTCTACGTCACCGCTGACGAGCTGCTCGACATCGAGCACGCCCGCCTGACCCTGCGCCGCCACCACGGCCTGGCCGTCGACCGCGGGCGCCTCGTGCGCGAGGCACTGGCCCTGGTGCTCGCCGACCTCGAGACCCAAGGCGTCGACAGCCCCCTGGTCCAGCGACTGCTGGACGAGTGAGCGCCACGACCGACCTCGCTCCCGGCGCCGCGCTCGAGCCGGGCAGCGAGGCCCCGGCCTTCGCCGTACGACTGGACAACTTCGAGGGGCCCTTCGACCTCCTGCTCGGACTGATCGCCAAGCACAAGCTCGACATCACCGAGGTCGCGCTGTCCCAGGTCACCGACGAGTTCATCGCCCACGTCAAGACGCTCGGTGACGTCTGGGACCTCGAGCAGACGACCTCCTTCCTGGTCGTGGCCGCGACCCTGCTCGACCTCAAGGCCGCGCGGCTGCTGCCGCAGGGCGACGTCGAGGACGAGGAGGACCTGGCGCTGCTGGAGGCGCGGGACCTGTTGTTCGCCCGCCTCATGCAGTACCGCGCGTTCAAGCAGGTGGCGTCGGTCTTCGCTGAGCGTCTCGCCTCCGAGTCGCTCCGCCACCCCCGTGCGGTCGGCATGGAGGAGCAGTTCGCGTCGCTCCTGCCGGAGGTGCTGATCGGCATCGGGCTGGAGCAGTTCGCGCAGCTGGCGGCCCGGGCGATGGAGCCCAAGCCGGTCCTCGAGGTCTCCCTTCACCACATCCACGCCGCCAAGGTCAGTGTGCGCGAGCAGGCGCAGGTCGTGGTGGACCGTCTGCGTCGCAGCGGCACGATGACCTTCCGAGCCCTGTGTGGTGACTCGCCCGACCGCCTGACCACCGTGGCCAGGTTCCTCTCGCTGCTCGAGCTCTTCCGCGAGGGCGCGGTGTCCTTCGACCAGGTGACGCCCCTCGGCGAGCTGACCGTGCGGTGGACCGGTGCCGAGGACGGCGATGTCGAGATCGACGACGAATTCGACGGCGATCCGTCGGCCGACGATGATGCAGGCATGCCGCCCGCCGACGCGGCGGACGAGCCCCAGGAGGACCAGTGAGCAGCCCGCAGCCCGACGCCACCCCCCAGGAGAGCGCGGACGACGTGGAGACCCTGGCGGTCGCCGTCGCCGACCTGCGCCCGGCGCTGGAGGCGATCCTGATGGTGTCGGACGAGGCGCTGGACAAGGTGCGGCTCGCCTCCGTCGTCGGCCACCCCGTCTCCGAGGTGGAGGCCGCGCTCGAGGCGCTGGCCGGGGAGTACGCCGCCCAGGGCCGCGGGTTCGACCTGCGGTCCGTGGCCGGTGGGTGGCGCTTCTACTCGCGTCCGGAGTACGCCGCCGTCGTCGAGTCGTTCGTCCTCGAGGGACAGCAGGCCCGGCTCACCCAGGCGGCGCTGGAGACCCTGTCGGTGGTCGCCTACAAGCAGCCGGTGTCGCGGGCCCGCGTCTCGGCCATCCGCGGCGTCAACGTCGACGGTGTGATGCGGACCCTGCTCACCCGGGGGCTGGTCGAGGAGGCCGGCCACGACGAGCACAGCGGGGCCAACCTCTACCGCACGACCTCCTACTTCCTCGAGCGCATCGGGATCACCTCGATCGACGAGCTGCCCGAGCTGGCGCCCTACCTCCCCGACATGGACGACCTGCAGGACGAGCTCGCCAGCGTGGCCGGGCTCGACGCGCCCCCGGACGAGCCGCAGCCCGTCGCCGAGGCCGCACGCGTGCACCCCTCGCCGCACAGCGGGGCAGGCACCGAGCCGCACGGTGGGACCGAGACCACATGAGCACCCCACGAAACCACTCGCTTCGCTCGCGCTTCCGCAGGGACCCCGCATGAAGCCGCACGACGCCGATCCTTCCCAGCCCGCCTCGCACCGTCCGGCCCCGGACGCCGACGGCACGATCCGGCTGCAGAAGCTGCTGGCCCAGTCAGGCGTCGCCAGCCGGCGCAAGTGCGAGGAGCTGATGCTCGAGGGCTCCGTCGAGGTCGACGGCGAGGTCGTCTCGCGCCTCGGCACGAAGGTCGACCCGCACACCGCGGTCGTCCGGGTCCGGGGCAAGCGACTGCCCCCGATCTCACCCCACGCCTACCTCGTGCTCAACAAGCCGCGTGGTGTCGTCTCGACGATGAGCGACCCGGAGGGTCGTCGCAGCCTGGGCGACCTGGTCGCCGAGCGCCCCGAACGACTCTTCCACGTGGGTCGGCTCGACACCGACACCTCCGGCCTGCTGATCCTCACCAACGACGGCGACTTCGCCCAACGCCTGGCGCACCCCTCCTACGAGGTGGACAAGACCTATGTCGCCGAGGTCGAGGGCCAGCTCCACAAGGGGATCATCAAGCAGCTCCTCGCCGGTGTGACGCTCGACGACGGGCCGGTCACGGTGTCGAGCGCGCGCATCGTGAGCGGGAGCCACGGTCGCACCGCCCACGACCGCACGATCGTGGAGCTGGTCATCCACGAGGGACGCAACCGGATCGTGCGTCGCCTGCTCGAGCACGTCGGCCATCCGGTGACGCGCCTGACCCGGACGCAGATCGGTCCGGTCTCGCTCGGCCAGCTGCCCGTGGGGGAGATGCGCGAGCTGAGCCTCGACGAGCTCGGCGAGCTGATGGACAGCGCGCAGCTCTGACACGGGGCTGCCCTAGGCTCTTCCCGTGGCAGTGAGGGCAGTACGCGGGGCGACGCAGCTCGAGGAAGACACCCGGGAGCACATGCTGGAGCGGGTGGCCGAGCTCGTGACGGACGTGATGTCGGTCAACGCCCTGACCGTCGACGACTTCATCTCGATCATCTTCACCGCGACCAGCGACCTGGTCAGCGAGTTCCCGGCCTATGCCGCTCGCCAGCTCGGCTTCTCCGACGTCCCGCTCGTGTGTGCCCGCGAGCTCGAGATCGAGGGATCGATGCCGCGCGTGGTCCGGCTGATGGCGCACGTGGAGACCGACCTGCCGCGTGCCGACGTCACCCACGTCTACCTGCACGGTGCCGCTCACCTGCGGCGCGACCTGACCCGGACGACCAGCCATGACTGAGGAGTCCCTGCCGGCCCTGACCGGGCCGGTCGAGGTCGTCGGTGCCGGACTCATCGGCACGTCGATCGCCCTGGTGTGCCGTCGGCTGGGCCTCGACGTCGTCCTGCGCGACACCTCGGGGGAGAACGTGCGCACGGCCTCCAGCCTCGGCGCCGGGCGAGCCGCGTCGGACGGTGACCGACCGCAGCTGGTCGTGGTGGCCGTGCCGCCCGTGGCGATCGCCGACGCGACCGTGGAGGCGCTGCGGCGCTCCGACGCGGTCGTCACCGATGTCGCCAGCGTCAAGGCAGCCCCCCTGGCGGCCGTCGCCGCCCGGGTGAGCACCTCCGACCTGGCCCGTTACGTGGGGTCCCACCCGATGGCCGGCAGCGAGCGCTCCGGCCCACTGGCCGCCAGTGCCGCGCTCTTCGACGGCCGTCCCTGGGCGGTGACGCCCCACGCGGGAGCGGCCGCCGCCGCCGTGGGGCTCGTGGAGTCGCTGGTCCTGGAGTGCGGGGCCACGCCGCTCAGGATGGCGCCCGACGAGCACGACCGAGCGGTCGCCCGTACGTCCCACCTGCCGCACCTGGCCGCCGTGCTCGTGGCCGGGCGGCTCGCCTCCGCGCCGGCTGCACACCTGGCGCTGTCGGGCCAGGGCGTCCGCGACGTCACCCGGGTGGCGGCCAGCGACCCGGTCCTGTGGCAGCAGATCCTCGAGGCCAACTCCGGGGCCGTCCTCGACCTGCTCGGCGAGGTGCGCACCGACCTCGAGGCCCTGATGAGCGCGGTCGCGACCGCGTCCGGCTCCGACCTCGTCGAGATCCTCAGTCGCGGCAACGCCGGAACGGCCGCCATCCCCGGCAAGCACGGCGGCCCGGCCCGACCCACCCGCTCGGTGTTCGTCTCGGTGCCCGACCACCCGGGCGAGCTGGCCCGTCTCTTCGGCGACGCCGGCGAGATCGGGGTCAACATCGAGGACGTACGCATCGACCACGATCCCGGCCGGGAGGTCGGCCTCACCGAGCTGGTGGTCGACAGGGGCAGCTCCGAGCACCTGCTCGCCGCTCTCGAATCCCGTGGGTGGACCACTCACCGGTAATCTTCTCGCCCGTGAGCAGCCTCGACACCCGATCCCTCGTCATCGCCGTCGACGGGACCTCCGGCTCCGGCAAGTCGAGCACGTCACGCGGAGTGGCCGAGCGCCTGGGACTGCGCTACCTCGACACCGGCGCCATGTTCCGGGCGATGACCTGGTGGCTCCTGCGTGAGGGTGTCGACGTACGCGACGCCGCGGCGGTCGCCGCTGTCGCTCGGGGTCCCGTCATCGAGTCCGGCACCGATCCGCTCGGGCCCACCATCACCGTCGACGGGGTCGATGTCTCCGACGGGATCCGCGGCGACGACGTGACGGCAGCCGTCAGCCCCGTCAGTGCCGTGCCGGCGGTGCGTGCCCGCCTGCTCGAGCTCCAGCGCGAGGTCATCGGCGACGGCGGCATCGTGGTGGAGGGCCGCGACATCGGATCCGTGGTCTGGCCGCAGGCCGAGGTGAAGGTCTACCTCAGCGCCGACCCGGACGCACGGGCCGCACGGCGTACGGCGGAGCGGGGCGGCACCGACGTGGCGAGCACCCAGGAGTCCCTGCTCGAGCGGGACCGGATCGACTCGGGCCGGGCCACAGCGCCGCTCACGATGGCCGAGGGCGCCGTGCACGTGGACAGCACCCACCTGAGCCTGGTCGAGGTCATCGACACCATCGTCACCCTCGCCGGCCAGCTCGAGCCGGGGGCCCGGGAGGGCGCGTGATCGGCACCGATCTTCCCGCGAGCAGCGCCGAGCACCCCGCCACCCGGATGCTGCACGGCATCCGTCCCTCCGCGGCCTGGCTGATGCGACGCCGCTGGCGTGTCACCGTGCACGGCGCCGAGCAGGTCCCGGCCAGCGGCGGTGCGATCCTCGCGGCCAACCACATCGGCCTCATCGACGGTCCGCTGCTGGCGACCTACGCCCCGCGACCGGTGCACGCCCTGACCAAGCGCGAGATGTTCGACGGCAGGCTGGGCGGTTTCCTGCGCAGCACCGGCCAGATCCCGCTGGACCGCCGCGCCGCGGACCCGGGCGCGATCCGTTCCGCCCTGCGGGTCGTCCGGGACGGGGGAGTGCTCGGCATCTTCCCCGAAGGCACCCGCGGCGACGGCGACTTCCGCCGGTTCCACCACGGTGCGACCTACCTGGCCCTGGTGACCGGAGCCCCGGTCGTGCCCGTCGCCCTCTTCGGGACGCGCGCACCGGGGGACGGCTCCACGGCGATTCCCGAGCGCGGCGGGCAGATCGACATCGTCTTCGGCCGGCCGTGGCACACGACACAGCAGCCCTGGCCCCGGACCCGGGAACACGTGAGTGCCACCTCGGTGTTGCTACGGGGGCACCTGCTGTCCGAGCTGGACGGTGCCCTCTCGCGGACGCGCCGATCACTGCCGGGGCCGCTTCCTGCGGGACAATCCGAGGACGACCCCGATACCGGGCTCGTCGAGCGTTACAGAGAGCTGTGATCACGCATGAGTGAGTACGACGCCGTCAGCGTCGAGGCCGACACCGGTCCGACCCCTGTCCTGGCCGTGGTGGGCCGACCCAACGTGGGCAAGTCGACCCTCGTCAACCGGATCATCGGCCGCCGCCAGGCCGTCGTGGAGGACCGTCCCGGAGTCACCCGCGACCGGGTCTACTACGACGCCAACTGGAACGGGCGCGCCTTCACCGTCGTCGACACGGGCGGCTGGGACCCCGACGCCCGCGGCATGGCCGAGAGCATCCGGGCCCAGGCAGAGGTGGCGGTGACCCTGGCCGACGCCGTGCTCTTCGTCGTCGACGCCACGGTCGGCATCACCGACCATGACGAGGCCGTCGTGCGCATCCTGCGCGCGTCGGGCAAGCCCGTCGTGCTGGCGGCCAACAAGGTGGACGACCAGCGCACCGAGGCCGAGGCCTACGGCCTGTGGAACCTCGGTCTGGGCGAGCCCTTCTGCGTCTCCGCCCTGCACGGTCGCGGGTCGGGCGACATGCTCGACGCGATCCTGGCCGCGCTCCCGGAGACCCCCGCGCAGTCCTTCGACGAGGTGGGCGGGCCGCGGCGCATCGCGATCGTCGGCAAGCCCAACGTCGGCAAGTCCTCGCTGCTCAACATGCTGGCCCAGGAGGACCGGGTCGTCGTCGACAACGCCGCCGGCACCACGGTGGACCCCGTCGACGAGCTGATCACCCTCGGTGACCGCACGTGGCGCTTCATCGACACCGCGGGCATCCGCAAGCGGGTCAACCAGGCCTCCGGCCACGAGTTCTACGCCTCGCTGCGCACCTCCACCGCGATCGATCGCGCCGAGGTGGCGGTCCTGGTGCTCGACGCCAGCGAGATCGTCTCCGAGCAGGACATGCGGATCATCCAGACCATCCGCGACGCGGGCCGGGCGATGGTCATCGCGTTCAACAAGTGGGACCTCGTCGACGAGGAGCGCCGCTACTACCTCGAGCGCGAGATCGAGCGCGACCTCGTGCAGCTGAAGTGGGCGCCCCGGATCAACTTCACCGCCCGCACGGGCTGGCACGTCGACCGGCTCGTCCCGGCGATCGAGAAGGCGCTCGAGGGGTGGGAGACGCGCATCGGCACCGGCGCGCTCAACACCTTCCTCGGTCGCCTGGTCGCCGAGCACCCGCACCCCGTGCGCAGCGGCAAGCAGGCGCGGATCCTGTTCGCCACCCAGCCATCGACGGCGCCCCCGACCTTCGTGCTCTTCACCACCGGCAAGCTCGATGCGTCCTACGAGCGCTTCATCGAGCGTCGTCTGCGTGAGGAGTTCGGGTTCGTGGGCACGCCGATCGTGATCCAGCAGAAGCCGCGCGAGAAGCGCAAGCGCTGATCCGGCTCGGGGCTCCTCAGGGGGTGAGCCCCTCGGCGCGCAGCCAGTCGACCGGGTCGACGGGGCTGCCGCCGCCGGGGCGCACCTCGAGGTGGAGGTGCGGTCCGGTGGAGTTGCCGGTCGACCCGACGGTCCCGATCGGGTCGGCGACGTCCACGCGCTGACCGGTGTAGACGGACACGTCCGTCTGGTGGCAGTACCAGACCTCGGTGCCGTCGGTCAGCGTGATGATGGTGCGCAGGCCGTAGGGCCCGGCGTAGGCGACCTCGGTGACCTCGCCGGCGGCGATCGCCACGATCTGTTCACCCGATGACGCACCGAAGTCCTGTCCACCGTGCTCGGCCTCCCACAACGGACCGGTGAGGCCGAACCCCGCCGACATCCGGTACGACGCCAGGGGGAGCACTGCTCGTACGGCATCCGGGTCGCCGGTGTAGCCGTAGGTCGCGAGCACGGCCTTGCGACCCACCAGGTCGCGCTCGCGAGCGTCGGCACGCTGGTTGAGGGCCATCAGGGTCCGCTGCCGCTCGCGGAGCTGCGCCGTCAGCTCGAGCGAGGCGGCCTGCCCGGCCGTGTCGCTGGCCGTGGTCTCCAGAGCGGCGTCGGCCCGGGGCGCGGGCAGGCCCAGTCCGATGACCGCCGCAACGACAGCGACGACCATCGCGGCACGGCGCGACAGACAGGACACGGGGACCCCCACGGGTTGAGGATTCATCCTGTGTCGAGGCGCGGCGGCGAGTCTGCGGAACGGGAGCAAATGGCCCACTCGGACTAGTGACGAGGTCCGTCCAGCACCCGGGGCGGGGTCGGGGGCACGGAACCGCGGGGGCGATTCTGTGCGCGCGTGGGCCTGCGGTAGTGTTCGTCTCGCTTCACAGGCCTCGTGCCGGAAGCGTTCGGGCTGTAGCGCAGCTTGGTAGCGCACTTGACTGGGGGTCAAGGGGTCGCAGGTTCAAATCCTGTCAGCCCGACCGTGTGATGTCTCAGGACATCGGAAACTGCCGGACCTGCAACTGTGGGTCCGGCAGTGGTCATTTCTGGGGTGGTCGGGTGGGTCGTTTGGGTGCTCCGGTGGGCTGGTAGTCGATGTGTGGATTCAGGATCAGTTCTCGCAGGAGTTCACCGGTGATCGGCGTTGACGACGCGGATCTCGAGGTCCTGGACGAGCAGGATGACGCAGGTTCCCTCGTAGGTTCGGCCGATCCCGATGTGGTGCAGCCGACCACCGTGACGGAGCGTGACTGAGCCGGCTTTGTCGACGCGGTCGTGTCGGACCCGGTCGTGGGTGTCGGGGTCTCGGGACTCGCTGGGCAGAGCTTTGGGCATCGTGTCGTAGCGCGCTGCGGGGGTTGCGTCGGTGTGGCAGCGAGCGGTGCGGTCGGTGGTGGTTGTACTCATCGACGAAGGCATCGATCAGGGACTGAAGCTCGGGGAGCGTGGCTGGTTGGCCGGGGTTGGGCGCGGAGCCACTTCTTCATCGTCTGCTGGAATCTCTCGACCTTCCCGCAGGTGGTGGGATGGGATGGGTCGGGAGTTCTTCTGGACGACGTGCAGGCGCCTGAGTTCGTTCTCGAAGCGTGTTGCGTCCGCCGCGGCCGCCGGCGAAGCGGGCGGTGTAGACCATGCCGTTGTCGGTGAGCGTGGAGGCCGGGATCCCGTGCCGGGCAAGCGGATTGGCGGAAGGTCGCGGTCACGATCGGCCCGGTGATCCGGTGGTGTGCGGTGACGTGCAGGGCGTAGCGGGTGCAGTCGTCGAGCCAGGTGATGATCTCGACGTCGGGGCCGGGGCGGCCATCGGGATGGGTGAGTCGGTAGTGGGTGAAGTCGGACTGCCAGGTCTCGTTCGGCATGGACGGCTTCGAACCGGATGTAGGAGGACTTCGGTCGCTTCTTCGGCTCGGGGATGACGAGTCCGGCGTGGGCCAGGTGACGGCTGATGGTCGACCTCGAGACCTGGTGTCCGTGGTGGTGGGCGAGGTGCCAGGCGATGGTGTCGGGGCCGGCGTCGAGGCCGGCGGTCGACCAGCTTCTTGCGGAGCTCGCAGGATCAGTTCCACGACAGCGGAGTCGAGGGCGCCCGGTGAGGTCTTGGGTCGTCGGGATCGCGGTTCGAACGCGGCATCGCCCTCGGCGTTGTAGCGGGCGATCAGCTTGGAGACCCAGCCCTTGGAGACGCCGTAGGTGGCGGCGACCTCGGCCTGGGTACGGCCCTCGATGATGACGGCGGTGATGACCAGCCTGGCTTTCGACATGGCCGAGCATCGAACCGAGCGACCCGGGTTTCCTATGTCGTGAGACATGGGTTTCCTATGTCCTGAACCAGGACACTGTCAGCCCGACCATGTGATGTCGCAAGACATCAGGACAACGCCGGACCTACGAACTGTAGGTTCGGCGTTAGTCATTTCTGGGTGGGTTTGTTGGTGGCTCCGGTGCCTGGTAGTCGCGGTTGGGGTCGAGGATAGAGTTCTCGAAGGATTTCGCCGGTGGTCGGCGTTGATGATGCGGATGTCGAGGTCTTGGACGAGGAGCAGGACGTAGGTTCCGGCGTGGGTTCGTCCGACTCCGATGTGGTGCAGTCGGCCGTTGTATCGCAGGGTGACGGTGCCGACGCGGTCGATCTTGTCGCTGCGGACCCGGTCGTGGGTCTCACGGGCGCGGTCGGCGCGGGGGTGGCTTTCGGGCGGGCTTGTAGATGGCGGCGGGGGTGGCGCGGTGTGCGAGCGAGCGGTGTGGGCGCAGGTTGTTGTACTCGGTGCGCGAACAGGTCGAGCAGGCTCTGCAGCTCGGCGATGGTGGCGGGTTGGACGGGTTGGGCGCGGAGCCACTTCTTCATGGTCTGCTGGAAGCGCTCGACCTTCCCGCAGGTGGTCGGATGGTTGGGGCGGGAGTTCTTCTGCACGATGTCGCAGGCGTCTGTAGTTCGTGCTCGAGCAGGCTGCGACCGCCCTTCCCGCCGGCGAACCGGACGGTGTAGACCATGCCGTTGTCGGTCAGCGTGGACGCGGGATGGCCGTGCTGGGTGGCGGTTTCGGTGAAGGTGTCGAGCACGATCAGCGCGGTGATACGGTAGTGGGCGGACACGTGGAGTGCGTAGCGGGAGTGGTCGTCGAGCCAGGTGATGATCTCGACGTCGATGCCTGGGGTGCCGTCGGGACGCTCAGTCGGTAGTGGGTGAAGTCGGACTGCCAGGTCTCGTTGGGTAGCTCGGCTTCGAAGCGGATGTAGGAGGACTTGGGTCGCTTCTTAGGCTCGGGGGTGATCTGAGCCGTGACGGCCAGGATCCGGTGCACCGTGGCCTTCGACAAGGTGATCGTGGTGGTGCTGGGCCAGGTGCCAGCAGATGGTCTCGGCGCCGGCGTCGAGACCGGCCTCGGACAGCTGCTTGCGCAGGCGAGGACCAGCTCGACGGTCTCGGGGGCTGTCGCGGTAGGTGAGGTCTTCGGGCGTCGCGACCTCGGCTCGAACGCGGCTTCGCCCTCGGCTTCGTAGCGGGCCTTGAGGCGGTAGACCCAGGACCGGTCTACGCCGTACCGGGCAGCGACCTCGGGCGGGGTCTGGTTCTCGACGAACAGGGCAGTGATCACGAGCCGGGCCTTGGACATGGCCGAGCATCAAGCAACCACGGAGTGTTTCAGATGTCTTGAGACATGGTGTCGCGGATGTCTTGAGACATCTGTCGCCTATGTCCTTAGAGGGTGCCGGTGGTGCCCATGTGCCAGATCGCGATGAGCATCGAGTGCTGGATCGCGACGTTGGCCTTCTGCGGTCCGCGGCGTGAGGCGATGCGTCGGTAGCGGGCGCCGTAGTAGGTGCTGCGGGTTCTGCGCGCACGCCATCGCGGCGGCGCCGAGCGCGCCTTGCAGGTAGGGGTTCCCGGGCCGGGTCTTGCTCGACTTCACCTTGCCGGCCGACTCGTTGTTGCCCGGGGTGGTCCCGGCCCAGGAGGCGAGGTGCTTGGCGGTGGGGAACCGGGTCATGTCCGCGCCGGTCTCGGCGATCGACCACGTCGGCGGTCAGGGTGCTGATCCCGGGGATGGTGCAGATCAGGTCGCGGAACCCCTGAAAGGGCTCGATCATCACCTCGATCCGGGCGGTCAGGGTCTCGATCGCGGCGGTGTGCTGGTCGATCAGGTCCAGGTGCACCCGGGCCAGGAAGGCGTGGTGCTCGCTGAACCGCCCGGTCAACGCCTCGGTCAGGTCCGGGATCTTCGACCGCAGCCGACGCTTGGCCAGGTCGGCCAACGCGGCGGGATCGTGGTCCCCGGCGATCAGCGCCTCGAGCATCAGCCGGCCGGAGACACCGAGGATGTCGGAGGCGACCGCGGACAGCTTGATCCCGGCGTCCTCGAGCAGCTTCTCCAGCCGCTGGGCCTCCCGGCCCCGTTCGCGGGTGATCGCGGTCCGGGCCCGGGTCAGGTCCCGCAACTGCCGGATCGGCTCGGGCGGCACGAACGAGCCGCGGACCAGGCCGTGGGCACCGAGCTGGGCCAGCCAGGTCGCATCGGAGACGTCGCTCTTGCGGCCCGGGAGGTTCTTCACGTGCCGGGCGTTGACCAGCATCACCTCGAACCCGGCGTCCTCGAGCAGGTAGTAGAACGGCTTCCAGTAGTCCCCGGTCGCCTCCATCACCACACAGCGTGACCTGCTCGGCGACCAGGTGATCACGCAGCGCGAGGATCTGGTTGGTCATCGAGCCCCAGGTCGTGACCGTCTCGACGGTCTTGCGGCGCCCGGCACCGGCGACCCGGACGCACACCTTGGCGTCCTTCTTCGAGATATCCAGCCCGGCACACCGGGCGTGAACTGACTTCCATGACTCCTGCTCTCCTTCCACGCGGACCACAGACGTCCGTCGCGGGGAGGGCAGGGAGAAGATCGAAAGTCTGACGCACGGGCTCAACGGCACCAATCCACGGTTCCCGTGGAAGCCCTCCACCACCATGCTGACCTACAGGCTCACCGGCACCACAGAGGATTCGGGGTCGACCACGACGAACCCCACCAGTCATCCGCCCCACGCGAGCAGCGTCGCAACCAGCAAGCGGCGCCGAATCTTCGCGCACCATGGTGCGCCTCGAAGACGGCGCCGCTTGCTGACCTGCGGAAACGCAGGTCAGAGGCGGTTGTGTTCTTGAACCCGAGGATGCTGTTCCGCACCTGTTCCGCAAGCGCGGACGGAGGTCGACTCGGTCGTCTGCAGTCCGGGCCAGCTCGTCAAGGGCGTGGTCGAGCAGCTGCTCGTGGGCTGCCGGGATTGCACCAGCTCGTCGACCGGGTGCCCGAGCAGGTCAACCATGGCAGCTCTCGGCTCGACCCGCCCGGTCGCGGTGACTATTGCCACGGTCCGACCGCAGGTCTAGCGTCCCCCCTACCCGCTGCTCTCGGGAACGGCACACATCCGCTTTCACGGAGGTCCCGATCATGGCTGATTCCAAGAAGCCTTCTCACCACGCCGGCGTCCAGTCCGAGGCCGAGGGTGCCGAGTACTTCGAGAAGCGACAGCTCCAGGGCGGCGTCGCCGGCTGGATCCTCCTGGCGGGGCTCGGCGTCGCCTACGTCATCTCGGGCGACTTCGCGGGATGGAACTTCGGCCTCGGCGAGGGGGGGTGGGGTGGCCTTCTGATCGCCACCATCGTGATGGCGATCATGTACCTCTTCATGGTCTTCGGCCTCGCGGAGCTGTCCTCGACCATCTCCACGACCGGAGGCGGCTACGCGTTCGCGCGACGTGCCATGGGCCCGTGGGGCGGCTTCATCACCGGCACGGCGATCCTCATCGAGTACGCCATCGCGCCGGCGGCCATCGCCAACTTCATCGGGGCGTACGTCGACTCACTCATCGGCATCGACGGCTGGATCGTGTTCCTCGTCTTCTACCTCGTCTTCGTCGGCATGCACCTGTACGGCGTCGGTGAGGCACTCAAGGTGATGTTCGTGATCACAGCGATCGCGGTCATCGCTCTGATTGTCTTCGTCGTCGCGGCCGCGATGAAGTTCGACGCCTCGAACCTCAACAACATCGCGGTGGACACCTCGGCGATGGGGTCGAGCGAGTTCCTGCCATTCGGGGTGGTCGGCATCTGGGCAGCCCTGCCCTATGCGATCTGGTTCTTCCTCGCCGTCGAGGGGGTTCCGCTGGCCGCCGAGGAGTCCAAGAACCCGGCGAAGGACATGCCCAAGGGCATCATCGGCGCGATGCTGGCACTGATCCTCTTCGCCTTCCTCATCCTCACGGTCGCGCCCGGAGCCGCGGGCTCCGACCTCCTCAAGGAGTCCGGCAACCCGCTCGTGGAGGCGCTCGAAGCCCCTGGTGCCTACGGCGGCCAGACCGGGGTCAGCCAGTTCATCAACGTGGTCGGACTGCTCGGCCTGATCGCGAGCTTCTTCTCCATCATCTATGCATACTCGCGCCAGACCTTCGCGCTCTCCAGGGCCGGCTACCTCCCCAGGATCCTGTCGGTCACCGGCCGGAGGAAGACCCCGACGCTGGCCCTGATCGTCCCCGGGATCATCGGCTTCGTGATGGCGGTGCTCAACGAAGGTGACCTGTTGATCCTGGTGGCGGTCTTCGGAGCCACGATCTCCTACGTGATGATGACGCTGTCGCACATCATCCTGCGCATCAAGGAGCCCGACCTCGAGCGGCCCTACCGCACCCCGGGCGGCGTCGTCACCACCGGCATCGCCTGCGTGCTCGCCGTCGTGGCGCTGATCGCAGGTTTCCTGGTCGACACCCGGGTGCTGTTCGTCACCGCCGGCATCTACGCGATCGCCATCGGCTACTTCGGCCTCTACAGCCGCCACCACATCGTGGCCACCGCGCCCGAGGAGGAGTTCGAGCTGATCGAGTCGGCCGAGTCGGAGCTTCACTGAGGTCAATCGGAGGAACGCCATGCGCATCGCCCGGGTCGTCGGCTCTGCAGTCTCGACAGTGAAGGAGAAGAGCCTCGTCGGACACAAGCTGTTGCTCGTGCGCGAGGCCGACGAGTGCAACGAGATGACCGGCCCGGTGTTCGTTGCCGTCGACGTCGTCGGGGCCGGCACCGACGAGCTGGTGATGGTCACCGAGGGCAGCGCCGCGCGGCAGAGCGGCACGACCTCGGACCAGCCGGTGGATGCCGTCATCATGGGCATCCTGGACTCGCTCGAGGTCGACGGCACCGTGACGTTCCGGAAGAGCTGAGCGTCCAGCGATGCCCGCGGACCAGCGTGAGGTCCTCAGCGTCGGGATCGACGTGGGAACGACGACCACCCAGGTCGTCTTCTCCCACCTCCTGCTGCACGACGTGGCGCGGCCCGGACAGGTCCCGCGGATCCAGGTGGACGAGAAGTCCGTCCTCCACAAGGGTGAGGTGCACGCCACGCCCCTGTCTGCCCCCGATCTGGTGGACGCCGAGGCGCTCGCGGCGCTGGTGAGGCAGGAGTACGACGCCGCGGGGATCTCTCCCCAGTCGATCGAGACCGGGGCGGTCATCATCACCGGCGAGACCGCGCGCACCAAGAACGCCGAGGCGATCCTGCGGGCGTTGTCGACCGGCGCCGGTGACTTCGTGGTCACGATCGCCGGCCCGAACGCGGAGGCCCAGATCGCCGGTCGAGGGTCGGGTGCGGCCCGCTGGTCGAGTGACCACTACGAACAGGTGACGAGCATCGACATCGGTGGCGGCACCACCAACGCGGCGGTGTTCAAGATGGGCCGCCACCTCAGCTCTTCCGCGATCGCCGTGGGCGGACGGCAGATGGAGATCGACGACTCGGGTCAGGTCCTCCGGATCGCCCCTCCCGGACGGTCGATCATCGAGGACCTGGCACTGGGCCTGCAGGAGGGGAAACGGGCCACGGTCGAGCAGCTGCGCGCGTTCTGCGTCGTGATGGCCGACCTGATCGCCGACCTGGCCACCGGCAAGGAGGTGCGCGTCGGCCGCGGCGTACAGCTCACCGCGCCGCTGGAGGAGGCAGCAGGGTCCGCGTCGGTGTTCCTCTCCGGGGGCATCGGCGCGCTGTACTACGACCCGGTGCCTGTCGGGTCGCTCGCCGAGATAGCGCGCTTCGGCGACGTCGGCCCGCTGCTCGCCGACTGCCTGCGCCACAACGCCGTGCTGCAACACCTGACCGTGCGCCGGCCACCCGAGACACTGCGGGCGACCGTGCTCGGGGCCGCGGGCCAGACAGTGACCCTGAGCGGCTCCACGATCTGGGTGGCCAAGGAGCTGCTGCCGCTGCGCAACCTGCCCGTGCTGCGGCCGGCCATGCCCGGGCGCGGGGGCGGGCCGTCGTTCGTGGACGCGGTCCACGAGGCGCTCGGCCGCTGGGACCTCGAGGACGACGTGCTCGCCGCGATCGTGGTCGACCTGCCGCAGGAGCTCGGCTATGCCGCACTGCAGTCGGTGGCCGCCGAGATGGTGGCCTACCACGACAGCGGGCACAACGACCGGCCGCTCGTGCTCGTCCTGCAGCAGGACTACGCCCAGGTCCTCGGTCAGACCATCCAGACGATCCGCCCGGGACTGCCGCTGATCGTCATCGACCAGGTTGGCCTCGGGGAGGGCGACTTCATCGACATCGGGCTGCCCGTCCTCGACGGCCGCGCCGTCCCCCTGTCCATCAAGACGTTGGTGTTCTATGACTGAGCTCGCCGACACCGCCCGTGGTGATCACCGATGCAGCTAGCCGCGACGCTGTTCGGCGAGCGCTACCAGTTCCGCGACATCAAGGACCTGCTCGCCAAGGCCAACGAGGAGAAGTCCGGCGACCAGCTCGCCGGCGTCGCGGCCGAGAGCGCCGCGGAGCGGATGGCCGCGAAGTTCGTGCTCTCCGAGGTGACCCTGGAGACGCTGCGGGACAACCCCGCCGTGCCGTACGACGAGGACGAGGTCACCCGGGTGATCGACGACGCGGTGAACGAGGTCGTCTACGCCGAGATCAAGGGCCTGCAGGTCGGCGAGCTGCGCGAGTGGCTGCTCGCCGACACGACGACCGGGGAGATGGTCCGGCGGCTCAGCAACGGGCTCACCTCGGAGATGGTCGCCGCAGTCACGAAGCTGATGTCGAACCTCGACCTGATGCTCGCCGCGAGCAAGATCAAGGTGGTCAAGCACGCCAACAACACCATCGGCCTGCGTGGCACGCTGGGTTCGCGGTGCCAGCCGAACAACCAGACCGACTCGGTCGAAGGCATCCGGGCGGCCATCTACGAAGGCCTCAGCTTCGGCTCGGGCGACAGCGTCATCGGGATCAACCCCTCCGACGACTCGCTGGGCAGTGTGGCGCGGTTGCTCGAGATGACGTACGAGGTGATCACCCGATGGGAGATCCCGACGCAGAACTGCGTGCTGGCCCACGTCTCGACGCAGATGGAGGCCATGCGCAAGGGCGCGCCGGTGGGACTGGTGTTCCAGAGCCTTGCCGGGTCACAGAAGGGGAACGACTCCTTCGGCATCGACGTCGCGATGCTCGACGAGGCCCACGCCCTCGCGAAGCGGCACTCGGTCGTGACCGGACCCAACTACATGTACTTCGAGACCGGCCAGGGCGCTGAGCTGTCCGCCGACGCACACCACGGCGCCGACCAGGTCGTCATGGAGGCCCGCTGCTACGGGCTGGCCAAGCGCTACGACCCGTTCCAGCTCAACACCGTCGTCGGGTTCATCGGTCCGGAGTACCTCTACGACTCCACCCAGATCACCCGTGCCGGCCTCGAGGACCACTTCATGGGCAAGCTGACGGGGATCTCCATGGGGGCGGACGTCTGCTACACCAACCACGCCCGGTCGACCCAGAACGAGCTGGAGAACCTGGCGGTCCTGCTGGGCGCCGCTGGTGTCAACTACATCATGGGGATCCCCATGGGCGACGACTCGATGCTGAGCTACCAGAGCTCGAGCTTCCACGACGCGCCCAGTCTGCGGCAGCTGCTCGGGCTGCGACCGCTCCCGGAGTTCGAGGCGTGGATGGAAGGCGTGGGACTCCTGCGCGACGGCCGACTGACAGAGAAGGCTGGCGACGCCTCCTTCTTCCTGAGCCGGTGAGGCGATCATGACCACTGACGTGTCCGCGACCGAGGTCCGCAGCATCGTCCGAGCCGTGCTGGCCGAGCTCGAGCGCGCGCCGGCGGCGGCCGAACCAGTGCGCGCACCGGCAACCGGAGCTGAACCCGAGACCGCTCCCGCGGCGCCCCCGCCGGCCACACCGCCGCCTCCTGCGCCCGTGCCACGACCACCACAGTCGGGCCCGGCTGGTGAGGTGAGCATCGACGTCTCCGACCCCACCGTCCTCGAGGAGCGTCGGCGGATCGGCGTCGAGAACGCGGCCAATGCCAGCGGCCTGGCCAACCTGGCCGGATCGACCTCCGCCCGTCTCGCCGTCGGGCGTGCCGGTCCCCGTCCACTCACCCGGACGTCGCTGCTGTTCTCGGCCGACCACGCGGTGACGCAGGATGCGATCTTCGGTGACGTGCCCACCGAGCTGCTCGACCAGTTCGGGCTGTTCACCGTGCAGACACAAGTGACCGACCAGGACGAGTACCTGCTCCGGCCCGACCTCGGCCGCCGGCTCGACGAGGAGTCACGGAAGGCCGTGGGCGAGCGCTGCGTCAAGAAGCCGCAGGTGCAGATCGTGGTCGGGGACGGCCTGTCGGCCGCCGCCGTGACCAACAACCTGCCGCAGATCTACCCGGTCATGGAGCAGGGACTGCAGGGTGCCGGGCTCACCCTCGGGACACCGTTCTTCGTCCGGTACTGCCGGGTCGGGGTCATCAACGACATCAACGACATCGTGGGCGCCGACGTGGTCGTCCTCTTGATCGGCGAGCGCCCGGGTCTCGGGGTCGCCGACGCGCTCAGCGTCTACTCCGGGTGGCGGCCCGGGGCCGGCAAGACCGACGCGCACCGGGACGTGATCTGCATGATCACCGCCAACGGTGGCACCAACCCCCTCGAGGCGGGGGCCTTCGTCGTGGAGCACGTCAAGACGGTGATCTCGGCGCAGGCCAGTGGCGTCGAGCTGCGGCTCAAGCAGAGCGGAGAGCGGTGATGGCCGTTCTCGACCCGATCAAGCCGACCATCCTGGCGACGCGGGTGATCCCCCACGTGGACAGGCAGCTGGCGGCGAAGCTCGAGCTGCGCGAGGACCAGCGGAGCCTGGCGTTGATCACGTGCGACATCGACGACAGTCTCTACGTGTCGCTCGATGAGGCGACCAAGATGGCCGATGTCGAGGTCGTCTACGCGCACAGCTTCTATGCCGGCTCCGCCCACGCGTCCGGCCCGCTCTCTGGAGAGATCATCGGCATGCTCGCGGCAACCGACCCTGCGGAGGCACGTGCCGGGCTGGCCGCCTGCGTCGACTATGCGGAGAACAAGGCCTGGTTCCACGCGGCGAACGACGCGGGGGACCTCGCCTTCTTCGCGCACACGATCTCCCGGACCGGGAGCTACCTGAGCAGGGAGGCCGGCGTGGCCCCCGGCACGTCGATGGCCTATGTGATCGCACCCCCGCTCGAGGCGACGTACGCGCTCGACGCCGCCCTGAAGGTGGCCGAGGTCGAGATGGCGGTGTGGTTCGCGCCTCCCTCCGAGACGAACTTCTCCGGCGGCTACCTGGTCGGCCCGCAGAGCGCTGTGGCTGCTGCCTGCGGTGCGTTCAGGGATGCCGTTCTCGAGGTAGCCGCCATCCCGAGGGAGGTGTGAGATGGCCGACGAGTACGACGACGACCTGAGGTCGGTGCAGGAGGCTCGCAGACTGGCGATCGCCTGTCGCAGTGCGCAGCGCGAGTTCGCCTCGGCCTCTCAGGCTGACGTCGACCGGATCTGCGCGGCGATGAGCGACGCGGTCTTCCGCGATGCCGCCCGCCTCGGGCAGCTGGCCCACGAGGAGACCGGCTATGGCGTGGCCGAGCACAAACGGATCAAGATCGAGTTCGCCTCCCGCACCGTGTGGGAGTCCATACGCGACATCCCCACCGTCGGCGTGCTGCGACGTGACCCGGACCGCGGGGTGGTCGAGATCGGCTGGCCGGTCGGGGTCATCGTCGGGCTGTGTCCCTCGACCAACCCGAACTCCACTGCGGTCTACAAGGTCCTGATCTCCGTGAAGGCTCGCAACGGCTGCATCATCGCCCCGCATCCCTCGGGCAAGGGCTGCACCTACGAGGCGGTGCGGTTGATGATCGAGGCGGGGGAGCGGGCCGGGATGCCGAAGGGCCTCGTGGCCTGCATGCGTGAGGTGAGCCTCGCTGGTTCCCAGGAGCTGATGAACCACTACGCCACCTCGCTGATCCTCGCCACCGGGGGAACCCCGATGGTCCGAGCCGCCCACAGCGCGGGCAAGCCGGCCCTGGGTGTCGGGCCCGGCAACGTCCCGGTGTACGTCGACCGCAGCGCCGACGTGCTGGCCGCCGCCAGCGCGATCGTGAACAGCAAGGCGTTCGACTCCTCGACGATATGCGCGACCGAGCAGTCGGTCGTCGCCGACGAGCCGATCGCCGGGGAGCTGCGGGCGGAGATGGAACGGCTCGGGGCCTACTTCGTCTCGCCCGCGGAGAAGGCAGCGCTGGAGCGCACCGTGTTCAGCGCCGGGGGAGGGATGAACCCCCGCGCGGTCGGCAAGACCCCGCAGCAGCTGGCGAAGCTGGCCGGGATCCAGGTCCCGGCACACGCGCGGATCCTGGTCGCCGAGCTCTCCGGCGTGGGACGTGCCGAACCGCTCAGCGCGGAGAAGCTCACCACGGTCCTCGGCTGGTACGTCGAGAAGGGATGGCGGGCCGGCTGCGAGCGGTGCATCGAGTTGCTGAGGTTCGGTGGGGACGGGCACTCGCTGGTCATCCACGCCACCGACGAGGAGGTCATCCTCGCGTTCGGGATCGAGAAACCGGCCTTCCGGATCCTCGTGAACACGTGGGGCACTCTCGGTGCCATCGGCGCCACCACCGGCGTGATGCCTGCCATGACGCTGGCGCCCGGCGGCATCGGTGGCGCCGTGGTCAGCGACAACATCACGGTCACGCACCTGCTCAACGTCAAGCGTCTGGCCTACGGGGTGCACGCGCCGCCCGATGCGGCCTACCGCCACGCCCCCGACGTCCAGGGCGCGCCCCACGACGGCGGGCCCGGCGGACGTCCACCCGCGTCGGTGACGCGGCCGCTCGCGGGTGCGGCCGACGACCGGGTCGACAGGATCGTCCAACGGGTGCTTCAGGAGCTGGGGGGTGGTCCATGACCTGGCAACGAGAAGGCCGACCGCCACCGGGCGGATCCCGGCCGGACAGAGCAGGACAACCCCACATCCCAACGGCAGCAACGAGTGAGAGGAAACCCCAGTGGCAAATCCCCAGATGATCGCGCTCGGCATGATCGAGACGCGCGGGCTGGTCGGTGCCATCGAGGCAGCCGACGCCATGGTGAAGGCAGCGAACGTCACGCTCATCGGCAAGGAGGAGATCGGCGGTGGCTACGTGACCGTGATGGTCCGTGGCGACGTCGGGGCGGTCAAGGCCGCCACGGACGCCGGAGCGGCGGCGGCGCAGCGCGTCGGCGACCTCGTCAGCGTGCATGTGATCCCGCGGCCGCACGGCGACGTGGAGTTCATCCTTCCGGCACAGAACCCCGGAGCAGGCGCGCCGTCCGCGTGAGACCGGACGGACGGCTGAGCGACGGGCAGTGACGTGGGTCGCCGGGTCCATACCGCCGACGACGTGCTCCGACACGCGCTCACGGGCGCGACGGAGCTGGTCGTCGCGCCCGGGGACCGGCTCACGCCGCTGGCCAGGGACGTGGCGAGCCAGCGCGGGGTCAGGGTGGTGGAGGGCACCGACGACGGGCACCGTCCGACGCCGCGGCTGCACCACGTGGCCGGTGTCCACGTCATGGCACTCGAGCCGTTCCCGGTCGAGCTGCACCGTCCGGAGATGGACGTCCGCCTGCGCGACGTCCTCGGCTCCGACCAGGGGCTGCCGATGGCGGCCGGGGTGCTGAGCCTGCGCGAGGGCAGCTTCCCGTGGACGCTGGACTACGACGAGGTGGAGTACGTCATCGAGGGAGAGCTGCACATCACCACGGCGGACCAGCAAGTGGTGGGCCGCCCCGGAGACGTGATCGCGGTCCCCAAGGGGGCGTCGATCACCTTCGGGACGCCGTCCTGGGCGCGCTTCCTCTACGTCACCTACCCCGCGGACTGGGCAGGTGTGGCATGAGCACGCCGTCGCTCGCGCGCACCATGGCGGCGGTCGACGCCGCCCTGACCTCGGGGCCGCCGGCCACGCCTCCAGAGGCCGTGAAGGTCGGCGTCGACCTGGGCACGGCCTACACCGTGGTGACGGTGCTCGACGGGCACGGCCGGCCGCTGGCCGTGGCGCACGAACGGGCAGACGTCGTACGTGACGGTGTCGTCACGGACTTCGCCGGCGCCGTCGACGTCGTACGCCGGCTCAAGTGCGAGGTCGAGGAGCGACTCGGGATCAGCCTCGAAGCCGCCCACGGTGCCCACCCGCCCGGTGTCCCGCTGGCCGAGGTCCGTGCGGTGCACCATGTCATCGAGGCCACCGGGCTGGAGTGCAGCGGGCTGGTCGACGAGCCCACCGCGGCCAACGCCGTCCTTGCTCTCCGCGACGGCGTCGTCGTGGATGTGGGTGGTGGTACGACGGGGGTGGCCGTCGTGCAGGGCGGGCAGGTCGTGCACACCGCGGATGAGGCGACAGGCGGCACCCACTTCTCGCTCGTGCTCGCCGGGGCAATGGGGATCTCGTTCGAGGAAGCCGACGCGTTGAAGACCGATCCGACCGAGCAGGCTCGGCTGCTGCCGTTGGTGCGCCCGGTGATGGAGAAGGTCGCCAGCATCGTCGTCCGCAGCACCCGGGGATGGCCCGTACCTCTCGTCTGCCTCGTCGGCGGCGCGGTTGCCTTTCCCGGCTTCGCCCACGTCGTGGCTGAGCACTCCGGTTTCGACACCGTCGTCCCGGTGTCACCCCTGTTGGTGACGCCGCTGGGCATCGCGCTCAGCGCGCCTGCTCGTGAAATCATCCACCCGAGGGAGATGTCCCGATGACCAAGGAGAAGTGCTGCTGTGGCTGATGACTTCGAGCTCCGGGCCTATTGCTACATCGACCGGATGCAGCCGCAGTACGCGTCGTTCGTCGGCACCGTCACCCAAGGAGACCTGCCGATCGAGGGCATGGCCGCCTTGTACGTCGAGATGGCGCCCGGCAACCACGTGTTCCGGGTCGTGGATGTCGCGGTGAAGTCGACCATGGCGCGTCCGGGTGCTCAGATCGTCGAGCGGCAGTTCGGCATGTTCGAGCTGCACTCCGAGTCCCAGGCGGAGGTGCTCCAGGCAGGGGAGGCCGTGCTGGGCGAGCTCGACCTCGAGGTCCAGGCCCGCAAGCGACCCCAGATCGCGTCGATGCAGGTGATCACCAACGTCAGTCCCTACCAGTCGCAGCTGCTCAACCGGTTCACCCGGGGGATGATGCTGGTCGCCGGACAGACGATGCTGGTGCTCGAGTGCACCCCAGCGGCGTACATCAACCTCGCAGCCAACGAGGCGGAGAAGGCCGCAGCGGTGAACCTCATGCACGTGACCTCGGTCGGGGTCTTCGGGCGGCTCTGGATGGCCGGGACCGAGTCAGACATCCTCGCCGCGCGGAACGCCGCGGTCGCCGCACTGGAGGGCATCGATGGCCGGGACTGAGCACGAGCGCCGCCGGTTCATCACCCGACACGATGTGGAGGACGCCGCCGCTGCCGGCCGGCCGGTGCATCTGAGCGGCCGCGACGTGCTGACCGACGAGGCGGCTCAGCGGGCGATGGACCTCGGAGTGGCGGTCGAACGCGAAAGCAAGCCGGGCAGCACGCATGTCGCAGCCTCCAGCCGCCCGAGCAGCGGGGAGTCCGGTTCGACCGAAGACCTCAAGCGTGCGGTGCGGGCGGCTGTCGTTGCCGAGCTGGGAACGGAGCCGCCGGGACTCGATGCAGCGATCGAACGAGTCCTGCACCGCCGTCGCTGACCCTTGGTAGCGGAACGGGGGCGTCGTCAGCCCCTCTGACCTGCGGAAACGCAGGTCGGTACGCGGTCCGCTGTGCGGAGCAGGGTTGGCATCGGTCGCTCGTCGTGGTTCAGTGAAGGACAGACGTCTTCCTCCGGAAGCTCGGTTCGGTTGCATCTTCTCCGCGTGGGAGTTTGTCGCCGGGACCTTCGCGTGAGTCATCCACAAGGAGCCAGATCATGCCGACGATCCCGCATCTCTCTCTGCGTACCTCCTTCGTCGTGACACTTGTCGTCGGGGCCTTCGTGCTGCTCGGCGCGTCAGTCGCGTTCGCACAGGACGACAGCCTCGGCGGAAAGGTCCGCAATGGCCAGGACGTGGTGATCGCTGCTGGGGAGACCGTCGAAGGCAACCTGTACGTGTCGGGCGGGACCGTCCGGGTCGAGGGGACGGTCACCGGGGACCTGGTGGCGGCCGGCGGCCAGGTGGAGGTGTCGGGTGAGGTGAAGAGCGACCTCCTTGCCACTGGCGGGACCATCGACGTCTCCGGGAAGGTCGACGGCGACGCCCGACTGATCGGCGGCCGGGTGAAGGTGAGCGGATCGATCGGAGAGGATCTCGCCCTCGGGGCCGGGCAGGCGACGGTGACGTCGTCCGCGCGTGTCGGGCAGGACCTCGTGTTCGGAGCCGGCCAGATGACGCTCGACGGCGGGGTCGCTGGCAGCGTGCTGGGCACCACACCGAACTACACCAAGGACGGCACCGTCGGTGGCACCGAGAACGTGACCATCGCCGAACAGGACACGACTGCAGAACCCACGGTCACGTCTCAGCTGCTCGACGGGCTGCGGCGATGGATCGGCATCCTCGCGGTCGCGGCGCTGGCCCTGTGGCTGATTCCCCGCATCCTGCGAGGCACCGCCGACAGCGTCCGTCGCCGCCCGCTGCCCAGCCTGGGATTCGGCGTCCTCGCGATCATCGGCCTGGTCGTCCTTTTCGTCGCCGCGCTGATAGTGGCGGTCTTGCCCACGGTGGTCTTCGGGTTGCTGGGCCTCGGGGATCTGGTCGCACTCGCGCTGTTCGGTGCTCTGACCCTCCTGGTCATCGTCGGTTTCGTCTTCTTCGTCATCGTGACGTTCCTCGCCCCGGCAGCGGTCGGCCTCGCCCTGGGCGGCCTCGCGCTCGGCGACGAACCGCCCAGCCGACGCTGGTGGGGACTGGTCCTCGGCCTGCTCGTCGTCGTCGTCCTCACGTCGCTGCCCGTGGTCGGTGGCTGGCTCGACGTGCTGGTCATGCTCCTCGGTCTCGGTGCGGTCGTCCGCCTCGCATGGTCACGGCGACGAGGCTCCCCTGGGCAGGTCGCCGTGGGGTGAGGTCGTCGGCGTGGTGGACGACGTAGAAGGGCGTACGATCGCTGGATCGCCTGCACCGGAAGGCAGGGCATGGATCTCGCCACGCTGGCACACGAAGCCGAGTCGGCAGCGCTGCCCAGCGGCGACGCGGAACGATTTGCCGGCTACGGCGTGATGGGGCTGCCGTTCGCCTCCGGTCACGTGCTCGCGATGCGGCGGTTCCCGGCGTCGTCGATCGGCCCCGGCTACAGCTCGGTGTGGCACCGGACACCGTCGGGCGTGTGGACGTTCTGGCAGGACCAGGCAGCCGATCAGGGCTGTGCACGCTACTTCTCGGCAGCGGTGTCCACGGTGACCGAGACCGAGATCGTGGTGGAGTGGCCCGAGCCCGATGAGCTGCGGGTCAGGGTGCCGGCGGCCGACCTGGACTGGCGGTCGACGATGGTGGCCACCCCGAGGTCGAAGGCGTTCAACGCGCTCGGATCGGTGCTGCCTGACCGGGCATGGCGATCCTCCCGGCTGCTCGCTGCGATGAGCCCGATCGCCGGCAGGATGCTCGGCGTCGGCGGCATCCGGATGACTGGCCACGTCCCGAACGGCCAGTCGTTCGTGGCCAACCCCCAGAGGATCTGGTACGTCGCCGAGGCGACGGCAGCCTTGGCCGGAGCGGACTTCGGGCGGCCGGGGCCGCTGCCGTCGCAGACCAGCCTCGGTGACTTCACCATTCCCCAACAAGGGGTGTTCGCCGTGGGCCGCGCGTTCTTCCGCGGCCGTGGCTGAGGTGGACTCCTTCCTGTCCGAGTCGGGGCTCGTCGTTCCGGCGGTCACCACCGAGCAGATGCGCGAGGTGGACCGCGTAGCGATCGAGGAGGTCGGCCCGAACCTCTATCAGATGATGGAGAACGCCGGTCGGAACCTGGCGTCGTTGTGCGTGGAGATGCTGGGGGAGGGATGGGCCACGTCCCCGGTCGTCGTGCTGGCGGGAACCGGCGGCAACGGCGGCGGCGGGATCTGCGCGGCTCGGCACCTGGCCAACCACGGGGGCCGGGTCACGCT
The DNA here is from genome assembly GCA_963843815.1 of uncultured Actinomycetota bacterium. Taxonomy (GTDB): domain Bacteria; phylum Actinomycetota; class Actinomycetes; order Propionibacteriales; family Nocardioidaceae; genus Nocardioides. The sequence goes on from CAWJLX010000011.1 coordinate 99,359, forward strand.
GGTGGTCTCGGACGTTGCGCGCCTGGCGGGCGTTCCTGCCGAACAGCTCGCGCTCTTCAGGGCCAGTGGCGGTCGGCTGGCCGAGATCGGGGACCTGGGGACCCTCGAATCCTCGCTGACCGTGGACGCCGTGCTGGGCTACAGCCTCGCGGGCGCACCGCAGGGGGCGGCAGCGGACCTGATCGGGTGGATGTCGCACGGCGATGCGCCTGTGGTGGCGCTCGATGTCCCCTCCGGCGTCGATGCCACCACCGGTGATTCCCCTGGAGCCCACGTCCGGGCGGCGACCACGATGACCCTGGCGCTACCGAAGACCGGGCTTGCCGTCGCGGCAGTCGGTGAGCTCTGGGTGGCCGACATCGGCATCCCTGAGGGCGTCCTGGAGCGAGCCGGGGTGCGGCCCCCACCGGCGGGCCTCTTCTCGAAGGGGTACCGCGTCCGGCTGCGCTGGTCCGCCTAGCCCGCGAGCAGGGACCGGCCTTCGACGAGGAAGGCGTGGGCTGCGGCCGCGGGATCGGACTCGGCGGCAAGGTCGGTGTACCGGAGGACGGCGAGTCGCCCGGCCGACCAGTAGTCGCTGGGGGGCTTCTCATCGGGGTACCACGGAGCCACGTAGAGGTAGGGCAACGGCTCTGGGCCCGCGGTTGCATCCGCGGACACGTCCCCCGGGGAGAAGCCGAAGCTCGCCCTTGTGGTTCCGGCGGGATCACCGATCTCGATGGCGGGATCGAAGTGCTCAGGCCAGAGCTGGGGCTCGCTGGCGTGCGGGGAGTCACCGTCGGAGGAGAGTGCGTCCAGGATTCCCCAACCGAACCTGAACCACGCGGCGAGTGCTGCGGCATCGTCGGCGTCGATGCCGAGGTCGGCGTCGAGCGGGCCGGGCTCCGGGATGTCGAGCTCAGCAGCCCACGCCACGTCGGGCTCGATGCCGACGAAGGACCCGGCGGCCGCGAGGGTCGAGAGGCGTTGGTGTCTGTGGCCGGCGTCGGAGTGGACGACGAGGTCGACACCTGCGACCCCGACGGTGGTCATCCCCTCGGGACCGGCGAAGGTCGGCGTGGCGAGCCCTCCGGGAGCTGCACGCAGCCCCATCCGGCCCATGGCGTGCCGGCGCGCGGGGCTGACGACGTACGCGGCGACGCGGTGCATCGCGAGCCGGGTGGCGGGGAACGAGTCCGAGAGCGGGACGAGTGGAGCTGGCATGGCAGGCGACCTTCGTTCGAGGGCGGGGGAGGGATGGCAGTGGGTTCGGCTGCCGGCGTCACATCAACAGCGGATCGGAGACGACCTCGACGAGGGACGGGCCGTCGTGGGCGAGGGCAGCTGCGACCGCGTCGTGGAGCTGGTCGAGCTGCGTGACACCGGCGCCGAGGACGCCGTACGCGCCCTCGGGCACGGTATCGGGTTCGATTGATGGTCCTTGGCTGTCACTCATAGGGATCGCGTCCTGTCGCAGCTGGATGGAGTTGACGTTGTCGCTTTGCCGCCATGCGGGCACCTGGCTGTCATCCGGTCCCTTCGGCGCCTCGCAATTGCTGGCGGCGCAAAAGGTCAGCGCGTCGAGGAAGAAGGCACCGATGAGGTTGCCGACCGCCCGCAGCACGGACCACAGCATGCCGTCGCCCCACCCGGGGGACCGCCTCGCCCAGGTCGACGGACCCTGACCGAGCACCGCACCTGACCGAGCGCCTCTGAGCATGGAGCCGCGGGACGCCGCGCCGTCAGGTGGCGCGGAGGGCGAGCAGGGCGATGTCGTCGCGCGGCACGTTCTGCTGGAACTCGAGAACCCGGTCGAGCACGTGCTGGATCAGCTCGGCAGTGGTTGTCGGCGCGGCCAGCGCGTCCATGAGGCCCTGCTCGCCGAAGAAGTCCCCCGCGCGGCCGGCTTCAGTGACACCGTCGGTGTAGAGGAACAGCGACTCTCCCTCGCCCAGGAAGGTGGTGGTCTCCGAGAAGTGCGCGGTCTCGAAGGCGCCGACGATCATCCCCGGTTCACCCACCCTCACGGCCGGTCTGCCGGGCCGCAGGAGCAGGGGGAGAGGGTGGCCACCGGAGCTGCTGGTGACCTTCCAGCCGTGCTCGATCCGCCGCATCCGCAGGATGACGAGGGTGCAGAACCGATCGCTGTCGTCCGACAGCAGAATGGCGTTCAGCTGGGGGAGCACGTCGGCCGACGATCGTTCGGAGACGGCCAGCGCCCGCACGGTGTGGCGGACGAGGGACGTGATGACCGCCGCCTCGACACCCTTGCCACAGACGTCGCCGAGCGCCACCACCCAATCGCCTTCGGCGATCTGGAAGACGTCGTAGAAGTCGCCGCCCACCTCGTCGCCTCGGCCGGCCGGACGGTAGGCGGCCGCCACCTGGAGGCCGGGAATGCTCGGGGTTCCGGGCGGGATGAAGGTCTGCTGCAGTGTCCTGGCCAGCCGCACCGCGCGTTCCTCCGACGCTTCCGCCTGGCGCTTCGCCAACAGGAGCTCCTGCTCATATCGACGCCTCTCGGAGGCGTCGAACACTGCGAAACGTACGGCCCGGGGCTCCCCAGTCGCATGGCGGTCGAGCACCGCATTCACCAGGACCGGCATGCGGTCGCCGTCCGCCTTGACCACCTCGAGGGCTATCTCCTTCACCTCGCCCAGGGCGTGCAGCATCGGGCTGACGTGCGTCTCGTGGTAGATCCTGGCGCCGGGGGCCAGCAGGTCGATGAGTCGACGGCGGCCCACCAGGTCGGCGGCGGCGTAGCCCGTCCAGGTCAGAAACGTGTCGTTGACCTTGACAAGGGTGCCGTCGGGCGCGGCCGAGAGGTAGCCGCAGGGTGCCTTGTCGTACAGAACGGCTGGGTCGTCGCCCAGCAAGGCTTGTTGGAAGGCCCGGCTGGCGGGGGTGGTCGCCACTCAGCGCTCCGGGAGCAGAAAGGCTTCCAGAGCCTCGATGACCTCACCGGGTGCGCTGAGGTTCGGACAGTGGCCGACGGCCTCCAGGACGACCAGGGTGCTGTCCGGGATCGCGTCGGCAACGTACGCACCCACGGCCATCGGAGCGATGACGTCGTCGCGGCACTGCATGACCAGGGTAGGGACGGAGACCTTCGGCAGGTCGGACCTGTTGTCTGAGAGGAAGGTGGCCCGGGCAAAGCGCTCGGCGATGTCGGGGTCGACTCTGCAGAAGCTCTGCGTCAGCTCGGCGCCGAGCTCCGGCTGGTCGGAGTTGCCCATGATGGCCGGCGCCATCGCACTGGACCAGCCGAGGTAGTTGCTGGACAACGCGGCGAGCATGTCGTCGATGTCGGCGCGGGCGAATCCGCCCGTGTAGTCGGAGTCGTCGGTGTAGCGAGGCGAGGGCGCGACCAGCGCAAGGGCCGCGAACCTGTCGGGTGCCCGGAGATGGGCGAGGACGCCGATCATGGCCGAGACCGAGTGGCCGACGAAGACCACGTCGCGCAGGTCCAGGTCAGTGACGATCCTGACGACGTCGTCGGCGTAGCCCTGGAGCGAGGCGTAGCGCTCGGAGTCATAGGGCGCCTGCGCGCCGCCGGATCCCACGTGGTCGAAGAGGACCACCCGGTGGTCATCCTCGAAGTGGGGAGCCACGTAGCGCCACATGTTCTGGTCGCACCCGAAACCGTGGGCGAACAACAGGACGCTCGCACCGGGGACACCCGATTCGAGCACGTTGTGTGCTTGGCGGACATCCACGGCCCCACCGTACGTCACGACCCGCCCCGGTGTGTTGACGAGTTCGGTCAAGTCCTCACTCGTTGGCACGCAGGCTAGGGCCCGGTGCTGCGCTGGTCGTGCAGGTCGGACTTCTGAAGCTCGAGCCCCGGTTGTTCCTGAACAGACGACGTGATGGTGAAGACACGGTCCAGGCCCGTGATCTGGAACAAGCCGATCAACCGTGGATTGGAGCAGACAATGCCGAGCGACCCCTTGAAGACCTGAGCCTTCCGGCGCGCGGCGACAAGCGCTCCGAAGCCCATGGAGTCGAAGAAGGTGGTCTCGTCCAGGTCGACCAGCACGTGGACGTGCCCCTGGATGAAGAGCTCGATGAGCACCCCGCGGAAGACGTCGACGGTGCCGAGATCGATCTCTCCGCGCGGTGTGACGATCATGTAGCCGTGCTCGGACCGCGTGTCGACAGTGAGGTCCATCATCAGATCCCCGTCTGCTCAACGAGCGCAGGGCCCGGCCCGTGCCTGACGCCCTCGGTGCCCGCGCCCGCTTCATACGAGTACGTCGGCCAGAGCGTGCCGCGGAATGTGGTTGCCACCTGCGAAGGATAGACAGACTTCCTCGGCACCGCGCACTATTCGCGCAGGGTTGTCGGCTGTCACGCCTCGGCGAGGACCGTCCGCAGCTGATCGAGCGTTGGTGCGCCGTCGTACCCGTCCGGTGTCAGGTACCTGCGGCAGGAGAGGCCGACCTCGGAGCCGGGCTCGGCGAAGACGTCCACGCCGTCCACCTGGATGCTCGGCGAACCGTGGAACCCGGTGCGCTCGGCCGCCTCCGGGGTCTCGACGAGGTGGTGAGTCACGTGGATGTCCGGGCGCTCAGCGGCGAGCGCGGTCAGCCGGGCGTCGGCGACCTTCCAGTTGGGGCAGTCCTCGAAGTAGAGCAGCGTGATGTCCATGTCTCCGACGCTAGACCTTGATCCGCGGTGCAAGGTCAAGTCGTAGGATGACGTCATGCGCATCGGAGAGGTCGCCGACGCTGCGGGAGTGCCGCCGCAGACCATCCGCTTCTACGAGCGCCGGGGTCTGCTTCCCCAGCCGCGGCGAGGCTCCAACGGATACCGGGAGTACGACGCCTCGATCCTCCCGCAGCTCGCCTTCATCCGTAGCGGCCAGTCAGCCGGGCTGACCCTGGTCGAGCTGGCCAGCATCCTCGACCTGCGCCACGACGGCATCGTCCCGTGCACGCACGTCCACTCCCTGCTGGTGACCAAGCTGGACGGCATCCGGGCTCGCCAACGAGAGCTCGCCGTGCTCCAGGAGGAACTCGAAGAGCTCATCAGTCGCAGCGACCGGCTCGATCCCGCAGACTGCAGCGACACCCAGATCTGCCACATCATCGCGCTGGATGGCTGATCCGGCGATGACGGACGGTTGTCGTGGCGTGCACCCGAACGAGAGGATCGACGTGTCGACCCGTCACGTGAACTGGGCAGGCAATGTGACCTACAGCGCGGAGGCGATCCTGGAGCCTGCGACTGTCGACGAGCTCCAGTGCATGGTCGCTCGCTGGCCACGCGTGCGCGCGCTCGGGACCCGACACTCGTTCACCGACATCGCGAATACGTCAGGTGCCTTGATCTCGCTGGCCCGCATGGATCCGGACCTCAGGATCGACCCAACAGCGATGACCGCCAGCGTCACCGGCGGAACCCGTTTCGGGGTGTTGATCCGCGAGCTGCAGGCGCAGGGGTTTGCCCTGCAGAACACCGGGTCGCTGCCGCACATCTCGGTGGCCGGCGCCACTGCCACGGGCACACATGGGTCCGGTGACGGCAACGGAATCCTGTCCACCGCGATCTCGGCGGTGGAGCTGGTGGTGGCGGACGGTTCCCTGGTCAGGATCGACCGGTCGAGCGACGAGCTGTCCGCGCTCGCCGTCGGCCTTGGGGCCTTCGGGATCATCACGCGCATCACCCTGGACATCCAGCCGACCTACCTGGTGCGCCAGGACGTCTACCGCTTCGCACCATGGGAGACCGTTCTCGGGCAGCTGGACGAGGTCATGGCCAGCGCCTACAGCGTCAGCCTTCTCGCGGACTTCGCGAGTCCCACCGTGATGCAGGTCTGGCTCAAGACCCGGCTCGGCAGGGGTGAGCATCCCGAGGTGGCTCCCACGCTGTTCGGCGCGACGTGGTACGACGACTCCGACGAGGTCGCGTCGGAGAACGTGAACCCACGCGCCAGCGTGCCCGGTCCGTGGTCCGAACGGTTGCCGCACTTCCGACTCGAGGGGCAGCCCTCCAACGGCGGTGACGAGCTCCAGAGCGAGTACTACGTCAGCCGCGAGCACGGGGCGCAGGTCCTGGAGGTGCTACGCACACTGGGGACGCAGATCTCCCCGCACCTGCTGATCGCCGAGGTCCGCACGGCAGCAGCCGATTCCTTGTGGCTCAGCCCGGCCTACGAGCGGGACGTCCTGTGTGTCGGCTTCACCTGGGCCAAGCACCCGGTGGAGGTGGCGGCGCTGCTGCCCGTGATCGAGGAAGCACTCGCACCGTTCGCGCCACGGCCGCACTGGGGCAAGCTTTTTCATTTCGGCGCTGACGTCCTCGGCCAACGGTTCCCTCGCCTCACCGACTTCATGGCGGTGCGGAGACGCTACGACCCGGAGCAGAAGTTCTGGAACCCGTTCCTCGAAAGAGCCCTCGGGGCGCCGTAGGACCACCCACCTGCGCCACATCATCGCGCTGGACGGCTGATCCGGCAGCGAGGTGGCCCCGGTCGGGGGAGTACCTTCGATGAGATGAAGCGCAGCGCAGTCATCGCAACTCTGCTCTACCTCGGGGCGGCCGCCCTGACACGTGCCGCCGATGCGGCCGGGCTGCAGCGCTGCCACTGCTCGTCCACGTGCTGGTGTCGCCGACCACTCCTCAGCGCCTTCCGCTGGGTGTCCCCGTTCGGCCACCGATAGCCATGGTCGCGACCTGAAAGGCTCTGGCCTGGAACCGCTCCAGCCGTCTACCTTGGAGGAGTTGCTGAATCTCGTCGCCGGCCCTGCCGGCGAGGGTCGAGCAATGATCGAGAGGACGCAGATGCCCGTATTCATGGTGGAGCGGCAGTTCGCCGACCAGCTGGAGGTCGCCCCGGAGACGGCGGCGTCGATCAACCGGATCAACGACGAGGCGGGCGTGCGCTGGCTCAGCTCGTTCCTGTCCGCGGACAAGCGCAAGACCTTCTGCCTCTATGAGGCGGACGACGTCGACGCGATCCGTACGGCGGCCATCCGCGCCGGGATCCCGGCCGATGCGATCATGGAGCTGTCCGGGACGATGTCTCCCGACGGCAGCTTCGCGCCGATGTAGACGATGCGCTGCTGAGTGCCTAGAGCAGACCGTGTTCGGTGGCGAAGACCGCAGCCTTGGTGCGGTTGGGTGCCATGGTCTTGATGAGGATGCTGCGCACATGGTTGGCCGCCGTGTTGGCGCTGATGAACAGCCGCTCGCCGATCTCTCTGTTGGACAGCCCCTCCGCGACCAGGCGGAGCACATCGACCTCGCGCTCGGTCAGTCCGTCGGGCAGCGGGGCTCGCTCGGCATGCGGGGCCGGGTCCGCGTCGAGCTCCCGGAGCACGCGGTGATGCCCGATCCGGCGAGCCAGCGCCCTGGCCTCGTCCGCGAGGCGGGTTGCAGTCGGGGCTTCGTGATCGGCCTTCGGGTCGTCGCGGTGAGTGCGATGCCTGCTCCACGCGGCGAGCGTCTCCACCTGGTGGGTGACCGCGCCCATCCGCCGGTCCATCTCGAGGGCTCGTTCGAAGTGCTCGTTCGCACCCGGTGCTCCGAGCACTGAGTCGAGCATCGCCAGATATCGGTCGGCGGAGCCGAAGACGGCAGCGTTCGCTCCGGCCATCAGGTTGACGCCGGCGTACTCGGTCAGCAGGGGGCGGAGCACCGCAGCCGACGCAACGTCGTCCAGCCGCACTGCTGCCTCGGTCGCGAAGGCGAGCACGCCGGCCCACTGGGCGCCGGCGCGATAGTCGTCGAGCCGGTCGCACAGGTGCTGGAGCAGGCCGGCGGCCGGCTCGAGCATCTCGAGCTCGGTGTAGATGGCCAGCAGCCCGGGCAACCAGTGGTCGTCGAAGCGCTCGTTGCCCGTGACGAGGGTCCGGACCTGCTCGAGGCCACCGGTGGCGCGGCGCAGCATGAACTGCTGGACTCCCCACGATCCTTCGGTGGCGCCGCCGAACTCGTGGCTGAACTGGTCGTCGAGCCACGCGACGATGTGCTCGGCACCCACGAAGTCTCCCACTGCGTAGCGGTGGGTATAGCGGGCGCAGCCGGCCACGTAGCGGAAGAAGGGCTGTCCGCGCGACAGCGCGATCTCGGTGAGATCACGCTGGGCGCTGCTCCAGGCGGCCTGGTCGCCCACGATGTAGGCGAACCCACCTCGGTGGAAGGCTGCCCGCCCGAGGTGCTCGTCGTCGCTCATGCGAGAGCCGATCCCGTGCAGCTCGATGGCGCGGGCGAGCAGCTGGGGCGCAAGCTCCGGGGTCAGGCCCTGCCACAGGGTCGCGCCGAGGGCATGCGCGAGGAGCTCCTCGTCGCCGCTGGCGCGAGCCCTCCGGAGTGCGTCCTCGCCGAGCCGCTTCGCCTGCTCGCGGTCCCCGGTGAACGAGGCCGCTCGGCCCATGCTGGCGACGGCCCGGATGCTCAACGGGTCGTGGTCATCCAGCGCGACGGCACGGAGTGCCTCGCTCAGCATGGTCAGCGACACCTGACCGTTCTCGGATGGTCGCCAGGACGCGTCCTCGTGCCCGATCGCGGCCAACAGCCTGACCCGAGGGTCCTCGTCCGTGCTCAGGACCCCGTAGAGCTCTCGGGCAGACGAGAAGTGACCGGCCTGCACGTGGCAGCGAGCGGCCGCCGACAGCAGCTCAACCCGAGGAGGGCCGTGGGCGACGTGGAGCTGCGATGCACGCTCGTACAACGCAGCGGCCTCGCTGTGGGCGATGCTCCGCACTGCCTGCTGAGCTGCCAGCACGAGGTAGTGGACGGCCTTGTCCTCGTGCCCGAGTGCCCGGGCCTGGACGTAGTGGTGGGCGAGCTGGGGCACCAGCACCGAGTCGTCCCCGCCCAGGCGGCGCTCGAGAGCCACGGCGACCCGGGCATGCGCCGCCGCGAGATCAGTGGCCGTCATCCGACTGAGCACTGCCTGGCGCGCGAGCGAGTGCGCGAATCGGTGGCCGTCGGCCTCGGCGACCAGCAGGCCGGCACGGACCGCAAGGTCGATCCCTTCGAGGACCGCGGCCGGACCGAGATCGCAGGCCTGGACCACGAGGGTGGCATCAACGACGTCGCCGGCGACGGCGGCCAGCTCCAGGACGCGCGTGTGAGCGATGTCGAATCCGGCAAGCCGGCGGGCCAGCGCGTCCTGGACCGACGCCGGCGCGTGCGTGTGGCCGGTGCGAACGGCGGCGAGACCACCACGTGACGCGAGGTCGTGCCAGTACTCCTGGAGGAAGAAGGGGTTCCCGCCCGTGTGGTCGCGCAGCAACGGTGCGGCCGCCCGGGCGGCACTGGCGGAGACGCCGGCCTCTCGGACGAGGTACTCCGCCACGTCCTCGGCGGACAGCCCGACGAGGTCGATCCGGGCGACCCCGTCTAGACGGTGCAGGTCCGCCAGGGCGAAGCTGACCGCGTCCGTGCGGTCCGGGGCGGTCGTACGCCGGGTGGCGAGGACGAGGATCCGCTCTCCGGCTGTGGACTCGACGAGATGGGACAGCATCGCCAGCGTGGGTTCCGGTGCCCAGTGCAGGTCCTCGAGGACCAGCACGGTCGGGCTCCGCTCGGCCACCGCCAGCAGCACACGAAGGACGGCGTCGAAGAGGATCGGCCGGGACTCACCGTCCTCGGACGCGAGGACGGCGGCATCCGGCCACTGGTCCAGGGCAGCGGTGGTCAGGCGCAGGAGTGGTGCCGCAGCCTGGGGCGTGATGTCGCGCAGGGTCTCCGGGGGCGCCTGCTCCAGCGCCTGCTCGAGGATGTCGACGAAGGGCCGGTACGGGGTGTTGAAGTCCTCGCGGCAGGCCCCCCTCAGCACAGTGGCACCGTGCTGACGTAGTCCCGTGGCCATCTCCACCACCAGGCGTGTCTTGCCGACCCCCGGCTCGCCCCCCACGAACACGACCTGCCTCCGGTCGCTCTCGACGGCCGACCAGACCGCTTCGAGGCGTTCGATCTCCTCCCGGCGCCCGACGAAAGCGGTCCGGCCCTTCGTAGGTGTGCCCAGCGGAGCGGGTTGCTTCACTTTTCGACTCTAGCCCGATGTCGAGCCTGCCGAGATAGTCAGATCTGACCCCCTGTGCCGCCACGTCCGATGGGGTCAGATCAGGTCAGGCGTCCCGGCCGCGTCCCTCCCTAGCGTGAGGTGTTGACAAACCCACTCGCGAAGGAGCATTCCCGTGGCCACACCGATCAAGGACCTGCCCACCGAGGTCGCCCAGGGTGACCTGGAGACCCGATACGTCGAGCTGGGCGACATGGCCATCCGACACGCACGGATTCCGGCCGGGACCGACTTCGGGCCCGTCCTGAAGGGGCTGCCGAACGACCGTTGCCCCAGCCCGCACTGGGGGATCGTGCTGGAGGGCTCGCTGAGGCTCGAGCACTCCGACGGGACCGTCGAGACCGCCAGCGCAGGCGAGGTCTACTTCTGGCCCTCCGGGCACACCGCCACCTCCTCGGACGGGGCTGTCTTCATCGAGATCGGTCCGGTGGCACCCATGCGTGAGTTCCACGAGCACGCGCTCCGGGTCTTCGGCTGACGAGGCCGCAGAACCGCTCGTCCCCTCCAACTTCAGCAGCACTGTCGAGAAAGCAGGAATCAATCATGAACGGCACTCCAGCACTCACCATGCTCGAATCCGCACGAGGCGAGGTGATCACCTCGCAGTCGCCCGACTTCGATGAGGCACGCTCGGTCTACAACGCGATGATCGATCGACGGCCCCTGGCGATCGTGCGGGCGGCCGATGTCACGGACGTACGCATCGCTGTCGACGCGGCCCGTGAGAGCGGGCTGCCTCTGGCGATCCGGGCCGGCGCACACAGCGTTCCCGGCTTCGGGACGGTGGACGACGGCATCGTGCTCGACCTCAGCGCGATGAAGGGGATCCGGATCGACCCGGAGAAGCGGATCGCCCGCGTGCAGGGTGGCTGCGACTGGGGCGACTTCGACCATGCCGCGCACAGCTTCGGACTGGCCACCACGGGCGGGATCATCTCGACCACGGGGGTTGCCGGGCTGACCCTGGGTGGCGGCATCGGCTATCTCGCCCGGGCTCACGGGCTCTCCATCGACAACCTGCGCTCGGCCGACGTCGTGCTCGCCGATGGCAGCTTCGTCACCGCCAGCGCGACGGAGCACCCGGACCTGTTCTGGGCGATGCGTGGCGGCGGCGGCAACTTCGGCGTGGTCACCGAGCTCGAGTTCGACCTGCACCCGGTGGACACCATCTACGGCGGTCCGATGTTCTTCGAGCTCGAGGTCGCCGAGCAGCTGTTCAAGACCTACGGGCAGTGGATCGCCGGGGCTCCTCGCGAGATGGGCGCGTTCCCGGCGTTCCAGATCGCGCCGCCGCTGCCCTTCATCCCCGAGGACCGGGTCGGCGAACCGTTCGCGTTGCTGGTGTCGTGCTTCAACGGCAGCGACGAGGACGCCGAGGAGCTGCTGGGGGAGCTGCGGGCCGTCGGGACCCCCGTCGCCGAGCACGTCGGGCGGATGCCTTACCCGGCACTGAACAGCGCCTTCGACGGTCTGCTCCCGAAGGGTCTCCAGCACTACTGGAAGGCGGCCTTCCTGCCCGAGCTCACCGACGGTGTGATCGCAGCCCACGTCGAGCACGGGCCCAAGGTGCCCGCGATGGAGTCCACCATGCACCTCTACCCGATCGACGGTGCCGTCCACGACGTCGCATCGGATGCCACCGCGTTCGCCTACCGCGACGCCAACTTCGCGCCGGTGATCGCAGGCATGTGGCCGGACCCTGCCGACAACGAGGCCAACATCAGCTGGGTGCGCGACTACCACCAGGCGCTGGAGCCGCACACGAGTGACGGTGGGTACATCAACTTCATGGCGAGTGACGACCAGAGCAGGATCCGCGCCAACTACGGGGCCAACTACGACCGACTGGCGTCGATCAAGAAGACCTACGACCCCGGAAACCTCTTCCGGATCAACCAGAACATCGCGCCGGCTGGGTGAACGCGCACCGTCAGGGACGGTGGGGTCTGCCGGGCAATTGGTCAAGCGATTGCTTATCAGCGTGAGGAAACCTTAGAGTAATAAGCATGAACCTCACGGATCGCGAACAGCAGATCGTTGCGATGTTGCGTCGGGACCCGATGATCGGCTCGGCGGCGATCGCCGAGCAGCTCGGCATGACGCGGGCGGCGGTCAACGTGCACCTGTCCAACCTGGGCAAGAAGGGCGTCATCCTCGGCCGCGGCTACCTGCTCGGCGAGCAGCCGGGCGTGGTCGTCATCGGCGGCGCCAACGTCGACGTGAAGGCCCGCAGCAGCGCCCCCGCCACGCAGCACACGAGCAACCCGGGAACCGGGTCGATGGCACCTGGAGGCGTGGCCCGCAACGTGGCGGAGAACCTGGCCCGGCTGGGGACTCGCACGCACCTGGTCGCCGCCCTTGGGCGGGATGCCATGGGAGACGGCCTGCTGGCCCAGACGTCCGCGGCCGGCGTACGACTGGAGTTCATCCACCGCTCTGACCGACCGACCGGCACCTACACCGCGATCCTGGACTCCGACGGAGAGCTGATCGTGGCCGTCGCCGACATGGCCGCGACGGACAACCTCGGCCCGGAGCACATCAGCCAGGCACGCGACATCATCGCGGCCGCCGGGCTGCTGGTCCTCGACGGCAACCTCGCTGCGGCGACCCTCGCGTACGCGCTCGATCTCGCCGGTACGGCGGAGGTCCGCACGATCCTGGAGCCGGTCAGCGTGCCGAAGGCGAAGGCCGCCGCCGGCTTGATCGACGCCGACCGACCGTTGTTCGCGGTGACGCCGAACCGGGACGAGCTCACCGCCCTGACAGGTCTTCCGGCGCGAACGGACCGGCAGCTGCGTCTGGCGACCGAGAGCCTGCACGAGCGGGGCGTCGAGCACGTGTGGGTCCGACTGGGGGAGCGGGGCTCGGTGCTCAGCAGCGCGTCGACCGAGGCGACGTTCATTCCGGCCGTTCCCACCGTGGTCGAGGACGTGACCGGCGCAGGCGACGCCATGCTGGCGGCCTTCTGCCACGCCCTGCTGGAGGGCCAGGACCCGGTCGACGCCGCAAGGTACGGCCACGCTGCTGCGGCCCTCACCATCGCCAGCTCGCACACAGTTCGCCCCGACCTCACACCGCGGCTGGTCCGCGCCACACTCATCCCGATCAGCTAGGAGACACCGCCATGACCACACCTCACCCCTCCCTCGAGCTCACCGATGAAGTCGCCCAGGCGCTGCGCGACGGCGCCCCGGTCGTCGCGCTCGAGAGCACGATCATCAGCCACGGGATGCCGTACCCCCAGAACGTCGCAATGGCCACCGAGGTCGAGCGGATCATCCGCGAAGGAGGTGCCGTCCCGGCCACCATCGCCGTGCTCGACGGTCGCGCCCGGGTCGGTCTGGACGCCGACGCTCTCGAGCTGCTCGCCACCAGCCCCGACGTCGCGAAGGTGAGCGTCCGAGACCTCCCCTACGTCATCGCGCGGGGCAGCCACGGCGCCACCACCGTGGCTGCCACCATGCGGCTGGCATCGCTCGCCGGCATCAGCGTCTTCGTCACCGGCGGCCTCGGCGGAGTCCACCGCGGTGCGCCGCAGACCTTCGACACCAGCGCAGACCTGACAGAGATGTCCATGACGAGCGTCGCCGTCGTCTCTGCCGGCGTGAAGAGCATCCTCGACATCGGGCTCACCCTCGAGACCCTGGAGACCCTGGGAGTCCCCGTCCTCGCCTATGGCACGGACGAGTTCCCGGCCTTCTTCTCACGCTCCAGTGGACACGAAGCCCCGCTGCGAGCCGACAGCGCCCGCGAGATCGCAGACGTGATGGCCGCCAAGTGGAACCTCGACATCGCCGGTGGGATCGCCGTGGTCAACCCGATCCCGACGGAGGACGAGATCCCCGCGGACGAGATCAACGGCATCATCGACCGGGCGATCGCCGACATGGGGGCCGCCGGCATCCACGGCAAGGAGGCCACGCCCTACCTTCTCGGGCGGATCGTCGAGATCACGGGCGGCGCGAGCCTGACCGCCAACATCGCGCTGGTCAACAACAACGCCCGCCTCGGCGCCCAGGTCGCCAAGGAGTACGCCGCCCTGGACCAGGCGCGTTGAGCAGCTGCGTTGAGCAGCTGCGTCACCCGGACGTCATACGGATAGGACCAGCGGTTGCCCCATCCGTATGACGTCCGTACGTACCGCCGTGCGGGCGTCACGGCCCGCCCCCGGATGAGCGCGTTCCTGCGACCCTCGGACTACGGGCCCCACGGCTCGTCAGGATGCGCCTGGAAGTACTCGCTCGCGTGATGGTCGGTGTCATGCTTCTCGAGAGCATGCAACTGCTGGATCAGCGTCGCAGCCCGATCCACCGAAGCGACCGGCAGGGGATGGGTGACGGTGCGTGGAGTGCTCATTGGTCCTTCCGATGGCAGAGGTGCCGTCGGGACCAGGACGAGCAGGTAGGGATCCGAGTGTAGTTGGATTTTCTCGAGTCCGACACGCCAAGCGCGGCGCTCGACCCAACGAGCCCGGGCGCCAGGTCGACCGACACCTGCCGAGGTGCTGCTGCCTCACGCAGACGTCATACGGATGGCGCCACCCGTTGCCCTGTCCGTATGACGTTCCATGCCGGGATCCGTGAGCTCATCGCGGCAGCGACTGGCGTCGCGCCCCGACCGAGCTGCCGTACCCGCTCTCAGGAGTCCGAGACGACGTCCTTGACGGCGTCGACGGCCTTGGCGATTGCAGGGCGGTCGTCGCCACCGCTGGCCCAGACCGGGTCCTGGGGCAAGGGCCCCATCGGGTCTGCATCCCCGGGCACGGACACCTGCGGCGCCAAGGACCGGCGAAAGGCCTCATCCAGTTCGACCAGACGGTGTCCGTGCGGCAGCAGCATCTCCTGGAAGTCGCTGTCCGCGACGACCATGTCGTGGTGAAGGCTCTCGACCAGTGCCTCGACTGTGGATCGAGGCACGTCGGTGAGGCTGCCGACCAGGGTGCCCACGAGCGCCGTCGGCAAGAGGGGCACCTTGATCTGGGGCCGGTCGAGCTGTGCGTGCTCGGTGTAGGCCTCGAGCAGCGCGCCGTAGCGCAGCGTGTCCGGTCCGCCCACGTCGAAGTGACGCGAGGGGCCGACGTACTCAAGCGCACCGGCGAGCGCCTCGAGCACGTCGACGGTCGCGATCGGCTGGACCATGGAGTCCATCCACGAGGGCACAGTGTGCACGGGCATCCGTTCGCTGACCTGGCGGATGATCTCGAACGAGGTGGATCCGCTGCCGAGGAGCACCGCCGCGCGCAGCACGACGACGGTCGCGGGCGTGTCGCTGAGGATCCGCTCGACCTCGCGTCGGGACGTGATGTGCTCGGAGAGCTCGGACTCGGCGACGTCCGGAACGAGTCCGGACAGGTAGACGATCCGGTCGACCCCGTGGGTTCGTGCCCCCTCCGCGAGGTTGGTGGCCGCCGTGCGGTCGGTCTCGGCGAAGTTGTCGCCGCCCATCCCGTGGATCAGGTAGTACACCGCGTCCATGCCTTGGCAGGCGGCCGTGACCTGGTCGGGTTCGAGTGCGTCCATGACGACGGTCTCCACCCGGTCGCCCCACCACGGTTGCTCGCGGTCGGGGTGGGACGTGGTGGTGCGTACGTCATGGCCGCGTTCGAGCAACAGCGGCACCAGTCGACCGCCGACGTAGCCGGTGGCACCGGTGACCAAGATCTTCAACTCGTCCTCAACTCTCCTCGGACCATTCCGTCCACGTGCGGCATGCGGATCAGGCCCGCACGCAATGTCACGCAAGCCTACTTGCTGCGCCCGTGGCGGAGCGCGGGCTCGGCAACGATGCCGATGGACCGTTACCGATAGTTCAGCGCGATCATCATCCCGGCTTCGCCGTGGTAGACGTTGTGGCAATGGGTCATCCAGGATCCGGGGTTGTCGGCCTGGAGATCGATCGCGAATGAGGACATCGGCCTGATGAGCACCGTGTCCTTCCGAAGGCCGCTCGGCAGCGCGAACGTGTGGCCGTGGACATGCATGGGATGGGTCATCTGCGTCATGTTCATCAGCTGCAGACGAACCCGGTCACCCTCATTGACCAGGATGGGGTCGTTCCTGCCGTAGGGGGCGCCGTTGATGGCCCAGCGATAGGGATCCATCTGGCCGCTCAGGTGCACCATCTCGCTCGCATCGGGATCGCGGGAGGGCAGTCGGGTCTCGGGCGCCGGTTGCAGGTCCGCGCCCTGGAGCACCGCGCCGTCGAGCTCCGCCGGGCGGAAGGCCGGTCCGGGTGCGCTGCCGGCGCCGGTGCGGATGAGGGCCATGGCCTGGCCCTTCTTTCCGTACGGTGCGGCAACGACAGGGAAGACGCCGTCCTGGAGGGTCACGATGGCGTCGTACCGCTCGCCCATGCCTATGTAGAAGGCCCCGGTCTCTCGAGGCTGGACGGCGTGGCCGTCGGTGTGGGTGATGGTCAGCCGGTGTCCGCCGACGGCGACGGTGAACAGCGTGTCGGAGCCGGCGTTGATGATGCGCAGCCGCACGCGTTGGCCCGGCTTGCCCTCCAGGACGTCCGGGGCGGCCGGGACACGTCCGTTGATCAGGTAGTGGGGATAGGCCACGTCCCCGGCGTCCCCGAACGGCGGTTCGCCCGTGCCGCCCATGTGCATGCCACCCATGCCACCCATGCCGTCGGACCCGTCGTGGTCGGCGGGGGTCAGCTCGGCCAGCACGTCGTCGGGGGTGCGTCCGGTGCCGTCGACCCAGTCGTCGAGGACGAGGATCCACTCCGCGTCGTAGTCGCCGGGCTCGCGCGGGTCATCGATGATCAGTGGGGCATAGAGGCCTCGGTCGAGCTGCACACCGACATGGGGGTGGTAGAAGTACGTCCCCGGGTCGGGCGCGGTGAACTCGTAGAGGAACGAGGCGCCGGTCGCGATCGGGTTCTGGGTCAGGCCCGGGACTCCGTCGGCCTCGTTGCGCAGCGCGATGCCGTGCCAGTGCACGGTGGTGTCCGCCGGGAGCTGGTTGTCCACACGGATCCTGAGCATGTCGCCCGCGTTGGCTCGGATGAGCGAGCCGGGCGCGGTGTCGCCGTAGGCCCAGGTCTCGACCGTGGTGCCGCCGAGATCCAGGGTCGCCCGCTTGGCGGTGAGGGTGTGCTCGACCACACGCTGCCCCGGGGTGGGGGACACGCGAGTGGGGGACGCAAAGGTGGGGGCAGCCGGGGGCCCGGACCTCTGCGAGCAGGCAGCCAGAGCGCCGGTGGCAGTGACAGCCACGCCGCCGAGCAGCAGTCTTCGGCGCGAGAGTGCAGGCATGGTCCCTCATCCGGGTCGAGTGCGACGGACGCAACGGCAGTGGCGGCCAGTCTCGAGACTGCCGGGTTCCGATGAGCCTTCTGCCGCAGGTTCGATGAAGGTTCGACGAAGATCGCCGGCGGCGAGGCGTCAGATGGCGCGCAGTCGGATCGTGAACTCGGCCCCGAGCCCCGGACCGGAGCTGGACGCGGTGATCTCTCCGCCGTGGGCCTCGACAAGTGCCTTGGCGATGCTGAGCCCGATCCCGGATCCGCCGTGTGCGCGCGCACGCGCGGCGTCCGAGCGGTAGAAGCGGTCGAAGACGTGGCCCAGGTGCTCGGGCGCGATGCCGTCGCCGGTGTCGGTCACGACGTACTCGACCCACGGGCCACGCGTGGCACAGGCCATCCGTACGGCGCCGCCGGCCGGGGTGTGGCGCAGGGCGTTGTCGAGCAGGTTGGTGAGCACCTGGCCGATGCGGTCGGGATCGACGAGGACCCGGGCGTCGGTCTCCAGGTCGGTGTCGAGAGTGATGCCGGCGGCGGCGAAGCGGTCGTCGGAGGTCTGGACGGCGGCACGCGCGAGGTCGCAGGCGGCGATCGGCTCTCTCGCGATGTCGAGCGTGCCCTCCTCGGCACCTGAGACGGACGCGATGTCCTCGGCAAGCCGCCTCAGGCGCTGCGTGCTCAGCCGGATGACGCCCAGGGTGTCGTCGTCGAGGGTGCGCATGCCGTCCTCGATCGCCTCGAGGTGTGCGTCGACGGTGGCGAGTGGGGTGCGCATCTCGTGGGCCAGGTCCGCCAGCATCCGGCGCCTGGTGGTCTCGGTGGCCTCCAGCCGCTCGGCGAGGGTGTTGCTGGTCGCTGCCAGAATCGCGAACTCCCGGCCCAGGCCGGGGTCGTTGACCCGGGCGTCGTACTGCCCGGCGGCCACGTGCTCGGCTGCGGTAGCCACCTGTGCCACCGAACGCTGCACGCGGCGCGATACGTACCACGTGACGGCGAGGGCGGTGACGGTCGCGGTGACCAGCGCGATCGAGATCGAGATCGCGAGCGAGGAGGTGAAGGCCGTCTCGACGTGACCCGATTCCGAGGTGGTGTGCGCGACGCCCGCCCGGTGGAGGTGGTCGCGGAAGATCGTCGGGCCCACGATCGCGGCCACGACCCAGGTGGTCATCGCCCCGGCGAGCAGCACCAACGCTTGCGCACCGAGGAGGCGTGCCCCGAAGCTGGACCGAAGGCGCTCCGGACGGCTCATTCGCCGGTGCCCATCCGGTAGCCGACTCCTCGGACCGTACGGACGAAGCGGCTGTCGGCCGCGTCGTCGTCGAGCTTGCGACGCAGGTGCCCGATGTGGACGTCGACGAGGTGCTCGTCGCCCACCCAGGAGGGTCCCCACACGTGCTCGATGAGCTGGCGTCGGGTGAAGACGATCGACGGCTGCTCCGACAGCGCGGCCAACAGGTCGAACTCGGTGCGGGTCAACGCCACGGGTTCACCGGCGAGCCAGACGTCACGGCCGGCACGGTCGATGGTGAGAGCGCCGAAGGAGTCGGGGTGACCGGTCACGGCCCCTTCGTGGGCCAGCGTGCGTGGGCGGCGCAGCATCGCCTGCACCCGGGCCATCAGCTGGCGGGGGCTGAAGGGCTTGGTGAGGTAGTCGTCGGCGCCCACCGAGAGCCCGATCAGGGTGTCCACCTCATCGCTGCGCGCGGTCACCATGACCACGTAGGCATCGGAGAAGGTCCGCAGCTGCCGACAGACCTCGACGCCGTCCAGACCCGGCAGGCCGAGGTCCAGCACGACGACATCGGGATCGACCTCTCGTGCGAGCTCGAGGGCCCTCAGACCGTCGCCGGTCGAGGACGCGTCGAACCCGTCGCGCTCGAAGTAGCTGACGAGCAAGCCGGCCAGCGCTGTCTCGTCCTCCACGATCAGCGCCCGCATCCCTGACCGCGGCTTGCCGGGAGGAGCGGCTGCAGCTCCGGCAGTCGTGACGCCCTGTGGGACATCTGGGCTCACGGACGACATGGCCTTCATGGTGCCAGCCCCGCGGTCTCGGAAGTCGTGGACAGGGACGCCCCAGGGGCTTCTTCAGCGAATCTTCACACAACCGCGACCGGACGAGCGGGCGGCAGAGTCATGGTGGAGGTACACGACGAGCTGAGGAGCTGTTGACGATGATGGACTGGTACGGATACGGCATGGGCACGGGAGGCTGGGCCCTGATGATTGCCGCGATGACGATCTTCTGGGCCTTCGTGATCGTGTCGGGCGTGATGATGTTCCGGGGTGACAGCGGTCGTCGCACTGACACGGCCACGCGAACCCCGGGTTCGTTCGAGATCCTCGACAACCGCTTCGCTCGGGGCGAGATCGACCGCGACGAGTACGAAGCGCGCAAGGCCGCGCTCAGAGGTGGCGTGCACTGACTCGATATGTTCGACCAGGACGCACATTCCTCCTCGCACGAGCGAACAGGACAAGGAAGGCTTGATGAGCACCTACACCATCACCACCACGATCAACCGGCCCTACGACGACGCGGTCGCGGCGGTTCGCGAGGCCTTGGTCGACCAGGGTTTCGGAGTACTCACCGAGATCGACCTCAAGGCCACCCTCAAGGAGAAGCTCGACGTCGACGTCGCCCCCCAGGTGATCCTCGGGGCCTGCAGGCCACCGCTGGCCTACGAGGCCATCCAGGCCGAGCCCTCGATCGCAGCAGTGCTGCCCTGCAACGTGGTGGTTCGCGCGCTGGATGAGGAGACGACGTTGGTCGAGGCGTTCGACCCCGACGCCATGATGGGGATGTCCGACAACCCGGCGCTGAGCAAGATCGCCAGCGATGCCAAGGAGCGCCTGGGTGCAGCGTTCGCGGCACTCGACGGGTCGCAGTGAACCGAGGCGCCACGATCCTCGTGGGTCTCACGCCGACCGAGTGCGGGTCTTCGGCAAGCGAATGACTGACTCCCGCTCGTCGTCACCCTCTGAGGAGTCGGCTGAGGTCGCTCGATGACGTGGGCATCGACCGCGGTCGGCGTCCTGCTCATCCTGGCCGCGCTGCGCGACATCTTCCACACGTTGTGGCACCCGGCCGGCTTCGGGACTCTCTCGCGCCGCGTCTTCAGGCTCGTCTGGCGGCTGAGCAAGCTCCGCCATGGGAGGTCGCGGTCGACGGACCTGGCGGGGCCTCTGGGTCTTCTGGCCACTCTCGGGACATGGGCGCTGCTCCTGGTCGTCGGCTTCGCGCTCGTCTACCTCCCGCGGATGCCGGACGATTTCTACTTCGGGTCGTCCCTGACCCCGGGGGAGTCTCCTGACGTGGTCGCGTCCCTCTACCTGTCGATCGTCGCTGTGGCGACCCTCGGTCTCGGCGACATCATGCCGGCCACGACGCTGCTCAGGATCGTCGTACCGCTCGAGGCGTTGGTCGGCTTCGTGCTGTTGACCGCAGGCATCTCCTGGGTCCTGCAGGTCTATCCGGCCCTCACGCGGCGCCGGGCACTGTCACGGCGACTGACCACGATGGCCAAGTGCAGAGCCGCTGAGGTGGTGGAGTCGGGGGATGCCAGCGTCGCGGTCCAGCACCTGGAAGGCGTACGTGGCGAGCTGGCCACCATCGAGATGGACCTCCTGCAGTACGCCGAGTCCTACTACTTCCGCGAGGTCCGGCCGGACACCTCGCTGGCCGCTGCACTGTCGTGTGTCGTGGACCTGGTCACAGCGGGCGAGCGCTCGTCAGCCCCGGAGGTCCGCAACGCGGCGGCGATGCTCTCCTCGGGCCTCGACGAGATCCTCGCCCTCCTGCGTCGGGAGTACCTGGGCGAGGTGGGTGGCGTCGCCGAGACGATCGACGCATTCTCCCGGGACCATCGTCAGCCTTCCCGCGACTGAGCACGCACCCCACGCGCCCTCGCGCGCTCGTCATCCCAGGCTGTCGAGGAAGAGGGCCAGGACGAGGCCCAGGGCCACCGCGACACCGGTCGAGTAGCCGCTCTCCTTGAAGGCCTTCGGGAAGACCTCGATGGCGAGCGACCCGACCACGGCGCCGCCGGCGAAGCTGCGGATGAGACCGAGGGCGGAGTCGGAGGCACCGCCCAGCAGGACGTTGCCGGCCAGCGCGGCTGCCGTCAGCAGTACTGCGGTCGCAGCCCACAGGGCGAGCACCGCAGGTTTCGAACGCCCGTCTGCTCCCATCTCCCGAGCGCCCCCGGCGGCCTCGGGGAGGTTGGAGAGCAGGATCGAGCCGGAGAGGGCGGCCGCGCCGAGGGGACCGGTGCTGATCAGCGCCACCCCCAGCGCGAGGTTCTCCGGCACCCCGTCGAGGGTGATCGCGGCGAGGAGACCACCGCCGCTGCCGCCGCCCGCCCGCTCCTTGATCAGGTGGTCGAGCGCTGCGAAGGTGCCCGCGCCCGCCATGACCAGCGCCGCGACAGCCCAGAACGGTGCGGCGCGGGAGGCTGGTTCGATGAGCTCGAGCACGGCTGAGATCATGAGCGCCCCGCCCGCCAGCGCGACGATGAGTCCTTCGACCTCTGCGGACAGCGGACCGTAGATGCCCCAGACGGCTCCGACGATCAGGGAGCTGGACACCACGGCGATGACGAGGAAGGTCACCATGTCGTCGTCATCTCTGCCAGCTGCAGCAGGCAGTGCTGGCGGAGGGGCTCGGGAAAGCCCTGGGCCAGCCGGTAGTAGGCCATCCGCCCCTCCTTGCGCCGATGGACGAGCCCGGCCGTCCGGAGCATCCGCAGCCCGTAGCCGACTGCGTCCTCGGAAGCATCGAGCGCGAGCGCCAGGTCTCCGACGCACAGCTCCTCGGCCGCGTCGAGCGCGAACAGCAGGCGCATGCGCGTGGGGTCGGCGATGAGCGTGAGCACGCTGGTCACCCGGGCGGCCTCGGCAGGCTCCGGGATGCGATCTCGGGCGCGGCCGACTGCGGCTGGATCAACGGGATGTGCGTGATCGGCCATGGTTCCTCCTCACGAACGTCCGCATGACACCACGGATGTCGGGTATGTAGCGTAGGTGCCCGACCTGAGCCCATCCAACGTCCGGAGCGAAGGAGGTTTCCAGTGATTTCACTGGTGCTCATCCTCGTCGGCTCGGTCGTCGCCGTGGTGGCCCTCAGGCTCCTGGCCCGCTGGACCGCGGTGGTGGCGACTCCCTTCGAGGTCGAGCCGTGGCTGTCCGGTCATGCGCCGACGGAGCATGCACTGTCGCGCTTCCACGCCCGCTGGTACACCGCCAGCGTGGTGTTCCTGGCCTTCGACGTCGAGATGCTCTTCATGTATCCCTGGGCTCTCGTCGTGGGGCGCCTCGGCTCCGGAGCCGTGATCGAGATGTTCGGGTTCCTGCTGATGCTGCTGCTCGCCGTCGGGTGGGCTCGTCGTGAGGGGGCGTTCCGGTGGGCCTGATCGACGCCTTGGACCGGGCCGCCGGCTCCCGCGCCCACGTCCTGGTCGCCGAGGTGCCGGGTGCGTTCCTGGAGCGGGTCGCTCTCGAGCGAGCACTGGACCGCATGGGTTGGTGCCGGGCCGAATCGGTGGCGGACGCCGATGTCCTGGCAGTCGTGGGTGATCCTGACGACGAGTTCTCGGTCGTGGTCGAGCACGTGTGGGCGCAGATGTCGGAGCCCCGTGTGCGCCTCCACCTGCGCACCGAGGCCGAGGTGTACCGGCTCCTCGGTGAGGCTCGGGACCAGCTGAGCAACGGCGCGGGCCGACGTACGGACGCAGACGTCCGGCCTGGCTTCACCCCCTCCGCCGACGCCATGTCGGAGCCCCAGGAGGAGCACGACCAGGAACACGACGGCCACGCCGACCACGGTGGTGGTGGGCACGACAGCCACGGCGACGATGATGGTGGCGGGCACGACCACGGCGCGATGATGCCGGACGGGATCCCGCTGGCTGAAGGGGCGGAGGACCGCGACGGACTGGAGATGGACGAGCTCCACGTTCCGCTGGGACCTGTCCTGACCCACTGGCCCGCCGGGCTCGTCCTGCGGGTGACGCTGCACGGTGACGTGGTGGCCGGTGCCGAGGTCGAACAGCTCGCGACGTCGGCCATGGGCGTGGGGTCCGACGATGCGGTCGTACGCGCGGCGCGCCTGCTCGACGCCGCCGGCTCGGTGCTCGCCCTCGCAGGTCTGCCGGCCCAGTCCGCGCGGGCGCGCGTGCTCCGTGACCGTTGTCTCGACCACGGGCTGGACGACGGGCGCGACGTCGCGGGACTCGGTGCCCACCTCGCCCGCATGCGCGCGTTGCGATGGGCTCTCGGTGGGCTCACGATCGAGGGAAGCCACGGCGGGTCCGAGACGTTGCACGCCCGAGTCACCGCCCTGTTCGAGCGTGCACGGGCCGAGCTCGACGGACAGGCGCCGACGCGCGGGACGCCGGCCGTCCACGCCCTCCCCACACTGGTCCGGGGCATGGAGCTGGCGACGCTCAGGCTGTGGTTGGCTGCGCTGGCACCCGACCTCGTCGGGCACGAGCTGGCGGAGGCCGGGGATGGCTGACTCCCTGTCCTGGGTCCTCGTGGTGCCGGTGATGCTCGGCCTCGCGGCGCTCGCCCTGTCCGCCGCAGGTCTCTCCTCCGCCCTCGACGCCCGCGACCACGGAATGTCCGTCCGGTCAGGCGTGACGGTGCCGCTACGAGAGACAGCACGACTGCTGCGCCAGCGCCCGCGCCGTACCGTGTCGGCGGACCGGCTGCTGTGGCGCTCCGCCTCCTCGGCAGTGATCCCGCTGGCGGTGCTGATCGTGGCCTTCGTGCCGCTGGGCGCCCACGCGCTGGTCGACCACCCGCTCGGGCTGGTCTGGGTCAACGCCCTCGATGTGGTGGCGTGGGCGGTGATGTGGTTGCTCGGCTGGGGGGCGAACTCGGTCGTGGGGCTGGTCGGCGGCTACCGGTTCCTGGCGCTCGCACTGGCCTACGAGCTGCCCCTGATGTTCGCGCTGACGGCCCCGGCGATCGCGGCGGGCAGCCTGGACCTGGCAGAGATCTCTGCTGCCCAGGACGGACTCTGGTTCATCGTGTGGGCGCCGGTGGCGTTCCTTGCCTACTGCTGGGGGGTGCTGGGGTTCTCGGTCCGGCCGCCGATGGATCCCGGCGCGGGCACGGACGTCTCGGGCGGGATCCTCGCGGAGCTGGCGGGGGTGGATCGCCTCCTGGTGCTGGCCGGCCGGTACGCCCTGCTGGTCGCTGGCGCGGCCGCGGCGGTGCCGCTCTTCCTCGGCGGGGGCGCCGGACCACTGCTCCCCGCTGCGGTGTGGGTGCTGGTCAAGACCGCCGCCCTCAGCGCCCTGCTCGTGCTCGCGGGACGCCGGCTGCCGAGCCTGCGGCCGGACAAGCTCCTCGAGCTCGGCTGGGTGGTGGTGCTTCCACTCGTCGTCGCGCAGGACCTGGTCGTCTCCGTCATCGCCGTCACCGTCAACTGATTCCACCGAGGGGAGATCCGATGAATGCCGTCCTCGTGGACGTCGCCTTCTGGCTGTGCGCCGTGGTGTCCGTGACGTCGGGTGCCCTGGTGTTCTACGTCGACTCGATGGCCCGGGCGACCTACGCGCTGGCCGTGTCCTTCGTCGCGGTCGGGGTGACCCTGCTGCTGATGGGCCAGGCCTACATGGGCGTGATCGTGATCTTGATGATGGTCATGGAGATGGCGGTGATGGCTGTCTACATGGTCATGTTCATGGGAATGAACCCGGCGCTGATGCCGATGAGCATGGTCCACTCTCACCGGTCGTCGATCGCAGCCGGCGTCGGGACCTTCCTGCTGCTGGGTGCGGGTTCCGTCCTCGTGCCCTGGCCCAGCCGCCGTGGTGCCCCCCGGGGAGACGTCACGACGGCGCTGGGGGAGGCGATCATGGAGTCCCACATGGTGGTGATGATCGCGATGGGGGCGGTGATGGTCGCCACCATCGTGGCCGGAGTGTCGCTGTCGTCGCACCGCACCCGCTACGACCGGCTCGGGGACGACCTCGACCGCCGTCCGGCCGACGACCCGCAGCCGGGGGGTGTCGGACGATGACGCTGGAGACCGTGCTTCTCGTGGCCTCAGGGCTGATCGGCGTGGGCGTCTACGGTGCCGTCTCGCAGCAGGTGGTCGTGATGGTGATGATGGGCCTGGAGCTCATGATCAACGGCGTCATCCTTGCTGCGGGAGGGCTCTGGTGGTTCCTCGCCCCGGATCCGTCCGGGCAGGTCCTGCTGCTGGTGGTGATCGCGGCGATGACCGTGGAGATGGCGATGGGCTTCGCCGTTGCCACCCTCCTGCACCGTCAGGCCGGGCACGACATGACCGACATGGCCGGGGAGCTGCACGGCTGATGCTCGACCTCACTCTCATCGCCCTCGTGGTGTGGCCGGCGGTCGCCGGTGCGCTGCTGCTGCTTGCCGGGAGCGCAGCCGACAGGGTGTCCACCACGGTCGGGGTGGGCTCGGCCACGCTGCTGGCCGTGGCGGCGTTCGCCGTCTCGTTCCCCGCGGAGTCGCGGCCCTCGGTGTCCCGTCCGTTCATGGCCGGGGCGGAGCTGGGTCTGGGCGTGGACGGACTCGCAGCGCTGGTGCTGCCGACGGTCGCCGTCGTGGCCGCACTGGTGCTGGCGGCGGCGAGCGGCACCCCGGACCTGCGCACCGCACGGTTCCACGGTCTGATGCTCCTCTTCGTGGCTGCCGCGCTGATGACGGTCGTGGCGCTGACGCTGCCCACGCTGCTGATGGCGTGGGAGGTGATGGGCGCGACGTCGTTCGCCCTCATCGGCTACCACTGGCGTGACCGGGGGACGGTCGGCTCGGGGACGACCGCGTTCCTGACGACCAGGGCTGCCGACCTCGGGCTGTACGTGGCCGCCGGGGCTGCGCTGGCCGGGGGAGCCGGGCTCGGTCTGGGATCCCTGGCGGACGCGTCGGAGGGCTGGCGTGACGTCGCCGCGGCCGGCCTGGTGGTCGCCGGACTCGGCAAGGCCGCCCAGCTGCCGTTCTCGTTCTGGCTCTCGCGCGCGATGCAGGGCCCCAGCCCCGTCAGTGCGCTCCTGCACTCCGCAGCGATGGTCGCGATGGGTGGCTACCTGCTGCTGCGGGTGGGCCCGACCCTGGCGGCGACCGGCTGGGCCGACACGACGGCGGCGTGGGCAGGCGCCGCGACCGCGGTCCTGCTGGGCCTGGTCGCCCTGGCCCAGACCGACCTCAAGCAGCTCCTGGCCGCTTCGACGGCCGCCCAGCTCGGGTTCGTCGTCCTGGCTGCCGGGGTCGGTGCGAGCGCTGCCGGGGCCACCCACCTGGTCGCGCACGCTGCCGTGAAGGCGGGGCTGTTCCTGGCTGCGGGGGCGTGGCTGGAGGCCCTCGGCACCAAGAGGTTGTCCTCGCTGACCGGGGCGGCGAGGACCTGGCCCGTGGTCGGAGCGTGCGCAGCAGCAGGTCTCCTCTCCCTGGCCGGGCTCCCGCCACTGGCGCTGTGGGCGACCAAGGACGCAGTGCTGGCCGCCGCGGCGCATCAGTCCACCGCGCTCTACGTGGCGGGGTTGCTCGGGGCGGCGCTGTCGGCCGCCTACGCGACGAAGGCGCTGGTGGTGTTGACCCGCACCACGCCCGAGGATGCGGAGTCGCGGTGGGACGATGATCGCGAGGGCACCCGGGCTGTGCCGAGGGCCGCCTGGGTGCCTCTTCTGCCGCTGGCCGCGGGGTCGGTCGTCCTGGGGGTGCTCGCGCTCCCGCCCCTCTTCGAGCAGGTGCACGCAATGGTCGGTGGCGCCGCCGTCGAGCCCGGCACGATCGAGCTGCTGATCTCGGCGCTGGTGGCGGTGGCGATCATCACCGTCACGGCAACCGTGATGCAGCGCTCCGCCCACCGCCCGTACGTCTGGCCCGGGGCCATCACCGACTGGTTCTTCCTCGAGCAGCTCGCGCATCGCACTGTGGTGCGGCCCGTCGAGAGCCTCGCGCATCGACTCGCTCGACTCGACGACGGTCTCCTGGACCGCGGTGTCGAAGGGGCCGCCCGCGCGACGGTCGCCCTTGCGCGCACCACGGCCACCCTCGACGACGGCGGGATCGACCGCGGGGTGGGGGCCACCGCGCGCGGGTCGGTCGGACTCTCCCGGCTCGCCATGCGCGCCGACGACGGCGTCGTCGACGGTGTGGTGGTCCGGGTCGCCGACGGCACCCGGCGACTCGGCAGCCTCCTGCGTCGGCCCCAGACCGGGCAGCTCCACCAGTACTACCTCCAGGCGCTGGCCGTGGTGGCCATCGTCCTCGTCGTCCTCGTCCTCGTGAGGTGAACGTGCTCTCCGTCCTGATCTTCCTTCCTCTGGCTGCGGCTGCGGTCCTGCTCGTCCCTCGCATCGACGACCGCCTCGCTCGCATCGCGTTCGTGGTCGTCACCGCGGTCGAGGTCGCGCTGGCTGCGGTGGTGTGGGCGCGCTACGAGACCCCGGCGGCGGGCACCCTGGACATGGAGGAGCAGGCCGAGTGGATCCCCGGTGTGGGCGCGAGCTACCACGTCGGCGTCGACGGCCTGTCCCTGCCGCTCGTGGTGATGACCACCCTCGTGTTCGTTGCCTGCGCCGTGTTCGCGTTCCGCGAGGAGCACCGACCCCGCCTGCAGGCAGCCCTGTTCCTGGCGTTGGAGGCGACGTGCCTGGGCGTGTTCGCGTCCGCCGACCTGATCGTCTTCTTCGTCTTCTTCGACCTCTCGATCGTGTTCATGTACTTCTCGATCAGCGGGTGGGGGCACGGCAATGCCGCCCGGTCGGCCCTGAAGTTCTTCCTCTACACCTTTCTCGGCTCGCTGGCCCTCCTGCTCGGGTTCGTCGGCCTCTACGTCGCCTCCGCACCGCACACCTTCGACATGCTCGAGCTCATCGCGGACCCGCCCTTGCAGGGTCGGGGGCTGGCGGGCGGCCTGGTGCTGGCAGCGCTGCTGCTCGGCCTGGCCATCAAGACCCCGACGTTCCCGTTCCACACGTGGCTTCCCCCCGCGCACAGTGACGCGCCCGCGATCGGCTCCGCCGTGCTGGCAGGTGTGCTGCTGAAGATGGGCACCTACGGCTTCCTCCGGATCGCGATGCCGATGCTGCCCGATGCCTGGCGGGCCTGGGCGTGGGTCGTGATCGTGGTGGGGATCGTCTCGGTCCTCTGGGGAGCGCTGGTGGCATTGGCCCAGACCGACCTCAAGCGGATGATCGCCTACACCTCGGTCAACCACATGGGTTACGTCGTCCTTGCCGTCGGCGCAGCCGGCGTGCTCGCCGACGGCGCGGACGAGGCACGCAGCGTGGCCGTGACCGGTGCCGTCACCCAGATGGTCAGCCACGGCCTGCTCACCGGTGCGCTCTTCCTGTTGGCCGGCAGCATGTTCGAGCGGACGGGTGAGTACGCGCTCGACAGCTACGGAGGGCTGGCCGCGAGCGCGCCGCGCTACGCGACGCTGTTCACGGTCGCTGCGTTCGGCTCGCTGGGACTGCCTGCGCTGTCAGGCTTCATCGCCGAGTTCCAGATCTTCGCCGGGAGCATCGCCACCGTGCCTGTCGCCGCGGTGGCGATCCTCGGGATCCTGATCACGGCGGCCCTCTTCCTGCGCGCGTTGCAGCGTGTCTTCACGGGCCCGACCGTCGGCCTGTCGGTGGGTTTCACGGACGTGACGCCGCGGGAATGGGTCCCGGTCGCGATGCTGCTCGCCGTGTCGGTCTTCATCGGGGTGCTGCCCCGGACGCTGCTGGACGTCATCGAGCCGGGTGCCGCCGTCATCGCCGACCTCGTGGGTCGGTGAACCGTGTCGATGGTTGCCGACTTCGCGGCCCTGCTGCCCGAAGCACTGCTGTTCCTGGGCGGCATGGCCACGCTCGTGGGTGGATCCTTCACCCCGCGCACGCGACAGTCGCGGATGGCGCTCGTGGCGGTCGTCACCACGCTCGCCAGCATGGTTGCCGGCCTCGTGGCGTGGTCCGACGGCACCCGGACCGCCTTCAGCGGCACGTTCATCGTCGATGCCTCCACCGGCGCAGCGCGCGTCACCGTGACCGTGTCGCTGCTGCTGATCCTGGCGATCGCGTCCGGCGAGCTGCACGGTCAACCCCGGGAGAGCGAGACCTACAGCCTGCTGCTCTTCGGTGGGGCCGGAGCGCTCCTGCTCGCCGGGAGCACGGACCTCGCCGTCCTGGTGGTGGCCTTCCTGCTCTCCAGCATCCCCCTCTACGGCCTCGTCGGCATCATGGCCCGACCGAGCTCGCCCGAGGCGGCGTTGAAGACCTACCTGTTCGGGGCGCTGTTCGGCATCGTGCTGATGCTGGGTGCTGTGCTGCTCTACGGGCTGGCGGGACGAGCCGGGTACGCGGCCCTCGGGGCTGAGCTGGCCGGCGCTCCGGCCGCGGCCGTGGGTGCCGGCGGCCTACTGGTGCTGGTCGGCCTGTTGTTCAAGGCCGGGGGAGTGCCCGGCCACTTCTGGGTCCCCGACGCCACCCAGGGCGCCTCCGTGACCGCCGCAGCCTTCCTGACCACGGTCCCCAAGGTGGGGGCGCTGGTCGCGATCACCCGGCTGGTCGCCGTCCTCCCGGGTGAGGTGCGCTGGGCCACGGTGCTGGGTGTCCTCGCGGTCGCCAGCATGACCATCGCCAACCTGGCAGCCCTGGTCCAGGACGACGTACGTCGCCTCCTGGGGTGGTCGACCGTCAGCCAGGTGGGCTACCTCCTCGCTGCGGCAGCCGTGACCCTGCTCAGCGATGACGGGCGGCCCGCCCTGTTGTTCTTCCTCGCCGGCTACGCCCTCACGAACCTGGCCGCGTTCGCGGTCGTCGCAGCCCAGCCCGAGCGCCACTCCCTCGAGCAGTGGGCGGGCCTTGCCGCAACCCGTCCGGGTCTCACCGCTGCCCTCGTGGTGGCCCTGCTGGGGCTTGTCGGGACCCCGCCGACCGCGGTCTTCCTCGGCAAGCTCACCACCATGAGCGCCACGTGGGAGGCGGGGCTGGCCTGGCTGGCGATCGCCATCGCCCTCAACACCGTGGTGAGCCTGTTCTACTACCTGCGCTGGATCCGGGCGGCGCTGCGGCCCGTCGGCACGGCGCGCCGGCGAGGCGCGCGTCGACAGCGGGAGAGGCGCTCCCACGGCCGCCTTCGTCGCCGCGTCAGGCGCTGTCGTGATGGGACTGGCAGCCGGACCTCTGTGGCTCATTCTCGCGTGACGCGAGTGCCGGCCAGGTCGCCCGCCACGATGGACGCCGGGCGATCGGCCGAGACGCGCGGAGGTTCCCTGTGCAGCTGTCTGTCCCGCGTCGAGGTGGTCGTGGGGATCACCATGAGGAGCAGGGCGCCGCCCTCGGCCGACCGGCCGGCCACCACGTGACCGTTGTGTTGCCGTACGACCTCCTGCACGATGCTCAGGCCGAGGCCCGCTTCGGAGTGTTGGCGCTCGTCCGCGTCGTCGTCGATGAGCTCGAGGCTTTGCTGGTCGATGGCGCGTACCTGGTCCTGGGACAGGCCCGGCCCGGAATCAGCCACGCCGATGCACATGTTGCCCTGGATGCGGAAGCCGACCAACCGGATCGTGCCCTCGGTCGGCGTGTACCTCAGCGAGTTCTCGATCAGGGTGTCCAAGCAGGCGCGGAGCCTGTGGGGATCGGCGTGCGCCCAACCGATCCGCGCGTCGAGCAACCAGGTGCGTTCAGCGACCGTCGACCAGCGTTCGAGTGCCTGCCGCATCAGGGCATCGACGTTGACCAGGATGGCGGCCTGCTCCTCCTGCAGTCGCATCATCCGCAGGAGGCGATCGCTGGCCCGGCTCAACCGGTGCAGCTCGTCCCTGGCCACTTGGAGATCGGCTCGCCCCTCAGGCTCCTTGGTCCTTGCGATCACGAGGTCGAGGTAGCCGCTGGCGACCGTCAGCGTCGTCTTGATCTCGTGGGAGATGAGCCTGGCCATGTGCTCGCGCCGGTGGGCGCGACCTCGTTCCTGTCGTCGGACCAGGTCGAGGTCGGCCAGCGCCGACTGGCGGCGGCTGACGTGCCAGATCATCAGGAGCACCAGCATGCACATCAGCGGGATCTCCGAGGTCTCCTCGAGAGCAATGATCTCCGACTGTGCCCGCGTGATGAGGACGAGACCCGAGACCAGGGCATACCCGATGACCGCCCCGATCGCCCAGCGCAGGGGCCACGGGTTGAGACCGTAGACGACTCCCAGAGCGACCCAGCCGAGGTGGAACGGGATGGTCTCGCCCCCGGGGAACGTGATCATCAGGGAGATGCAGACGAGCGCGAAGGTCAGCCAGGGAACGAAGAGGCCGCGAACGATCCTCCCGTCAGACCGCATAGAAGCAGTACCCCACTCCGCGCACCGTCTCGATCGGCGGGTCGGCGAGCTTGTGCCTGACCCGGCGCATGCACACTTCGACCACGTTGCTGCCGGGGTCGAAGGCGAAGCCCCATACGTCGTGGAGCAGCTCCTCACGCCGGCACACGTCGCCGCGCCGATGCATGAGGTGGGCCAGGAGCGAGAACTCCCGGGGGCTGAGCACCACCTCCTGTCCGTCCACCCGCGCCCTGCGCCGGTCGAGGTCGAGCAGGACACCGCCCGCTTCGAGGTAGCGCTGGTCCGCGTCGGGCGCCTGACGCTGACGGGGCACGACCCTGGTGTGGCGGCGGATACGTGCGATGAGCTCGACCATGTGGAACGGCTTGCCCACGAAGTCGACCGCCCCGCGGTCGAAGGCCTGCACACGCGCGCTGACGTCGGACACCGCCGACAGCACGACGACCGGGGGCGCATCCTGGCGGCTCCGAAGGGTGCTGAGCAGCTGGAGACCACTCATCTGTGGCATGACCAGGTCCAGCAGGACCAGGTCGACGTCCTCGCGGTCGAGGACGTCGATGGCCGACCGGCCGTTGCTTGCCGTCAGTACATGGTGTCCTTCACCGCCCAGACACCGCGACAAGAAGGTGAGGACGCGCTCCTCGTCGTCGACGGCCAAGATCTTTGACATTCCCCACCCCTGCCAGTAACCACCCCAAGACCAATCGCAGTGTGCTCCCGGCTCGAGGCGCGGGGCCAGCGGCACGGGTGGAATTTGACCTGTTTGGGGGACCTGGACTAGTCAGGACGTTTCAGACCTGGAGGTACGACGAGGTGTGGCCATCCGCCCGGCAGCCGGGGGGTCGGCAACCGGACGGATGGTGTCAGGGGAGATCGAAGGCGTCGATGTCGAGCGCGTTCGAGGTCGAGCTCGGTCCCGTGGACGGCCTGAGGTCCGTGCCCCGGTAGTCACGGTTCACCAACCAGGGCCGCTGACGGCGTTTCCTTGCCGAGAGGTCACGACTTCGTCATCCAACGCTCATGCAGATCTCGCGCAGGGGTCATCAACGTCGGGAGGCCCTGGACCACGTCGATCTACGAGGTCGGCTCGGGCAGCGGGCCGAACACCTGGTTGCAGGTCCAGCCTGCGCAGTCCATGAGGGCGGCACGGCGCAGCTCCAACGCGGCCTGCACCTCGGCGTACGCCGGGTCGTCGATCCGGTTGTCCATCTCGGCCGGGTCGACGAGGCGGTCGTAGAGGAAGCCGTCGACATCGTCGGTGCCGTAGAGATAGCGCCCGGTCCGCACTCCGCGGTGTGACCAGCCGTCGCCCAGCGTGCGCCCGGTCTGGATGAGGGTGGTGTCACGGAAGACCTGGTCCTCGCCGTGCAGGGTGGGCTCGAGGGACGTGCCGTCGACGTCCCAGGCAGGGGTGACCCCGGCCAGTGCGGCGAAGGTCGCCGGCAGGTCGACCAGCGTGACCGGCAGGCCCGAGGTGGAGCCGGGGGCCACGCCGGGTCCGCGCACCAGCAGCGGAACCTGCAGCGCCTCGTCGGTGAGCACGTCCTTGCCGACGAAGCGGTGCTCCCCGAGGGAGTAGCCGTTGTCGGAGGAGAAGACGATGTAGGTGTTGTCGAGGACACCTTCCTCGTCCAGCGTCTCGACCAACGAGCCCACGGCCCGGTCGACGGCCTGGAGGGTCTGCAGCCGGGCGGTGTTCTCCGCCCTGACGTCGCTGCGCGACACGGGGGAGAGGTTGCGGAGGTAGCGCGGCTGGTCACTCACGTCGTCCTCGTCGAACGACGGGTCGTCGAACGACGTCGGGCGGGCGTCCCGGAAGAGGTCGCGGTCCTGCGCCGCCGCGGGCGGAAGGCCGCGGCCGCCCTCGGGCGTGATCCGGTAGTGCGGCGCGAGGTGCCAGGCGTACAGCACGAACGGGTCGCCGGTGGCAGCGAAGTCGGTGACGGCACGGTTGGTGTGGTCCTCGATGACCGAGGTGATGTAGCTGTCGGTGTAGCGGCGCGGCTCTCCGTCGCCGGTCATGGAGAAGTTGACGTAGTCGTAGACGCCGCGGGTCAGGGCGTCCCAGCGCGACCAGCCGGAGGGACGTACGTCGTGGGGGCCGTAGCCGTTGAGGAACTTGCCGACGAAGCCGGTGCGGTAGCCGCTGTCGCTAAACCACGAGCTCGCCTCACGGGTCGGGTCGAGCGCCTGGAACCCGCCGTGGACACCCCGGTTGTGCTGCACTCCGCTGTTCTGCGCGTACTGACCCGTGGCGAGCTGGGCCCGAGCCGGGCAACACAGCGGGTGCGGGGAGATCGCGTCGGTGAACTCCATGCCCCGGTCGGCGATGAGCCGGCGCGTGATCGGCATGCGGTCGAGGTCGTCCTCGCGCATGTCATCGGTCAGGACGAAGACGATGTTGGGGCTGCCCGCACGCTCTGCCGCAGGACTGCCGGCCCCGTTCTGGCCGGGCTGCTGGGTGGTCTGCACCATCCGCACTGAGTCGGAGCTCGAGCCGCTGGTGGCGGTGACGGTGGCGAGCGTGGCGACGAGGACGACGAGCAGAGCAGCAGTGATCGACTGAGCCCAGGCTCGCATGTGTGTCCTTCCTCGTCGGGACCCGGAGGGTCCTCGTGACACACCCCGATGCGGGGAAAGAGTAGGGCGGGGGAGTGCCCCTCCCCAAAGCGGCACGACAACTGTGGTGAAGCTGGTCGTGACCGGTACTCTGTGGCTTCGCCGACGCCGAGACAAGGAACCCCCGCGCCGACCATGGACGAGAGTCAAAGTCCCCGCACGACCGCACTGCCCACCGGGTGCGCGTCGTGACCCCCATCGTGTTGTTGCTGGTCTCCTTGGCCCTCGTGGCCGCCTGTGGGCTCTTCGTCGCAGCCGAGTTCTCCTTCGTGACGGTCGACCGACCGAGTGTCGAGAGCGCTGCCGCCGCCGGTGACGAGGGCGCGCGAGGCGTCCAGCTGGCCCTGCGCTCCCTGTCGACGCAGCTGTCCGGCGCCCAGGTCGGCATCACCGTCACGAACCTGGCGATCGGGTTCCTCGCCGAGCCGGCGATCTCCGACCTCATCGACGGTCCGCTCGCGTCCGCCGGTGTGCCGGTCGGCGTGGTCACCCCTCTCTCGCTGGGCCTCGGCCTCGCCGCGGGGACCGTGGTCACGATGATCTTCGGCGAGATGGTGCCCAAGAACATCGCCATCGCGCGTCCGCTCCAGACCGCCCGCACCACCCAGGGCTTCATGCGAGGCTTCACCGCGTTGACCCGCGGACCCATCCGGGCCCTCAACGGCTCGGCCAACATCATCGTGCGCCGCCTGGGCATCGAGCCCCAGGAGGAGCTGCGTTCGGCGCGCAGCTCGCAGGAGCTGGCGTCGCTCGTCCAGCGTTCGGCCGACCAGGGCACGCTCGACCCCGACACGGCCGAGCTCATGGAGCGCTCGGTCGAGTTCGGCAGCCGCACGGCGGGCGAGATCATGACGCCCCGCGTGCGCACCACCACGGTGGAGGAGGGTGGCCGGGTCTCCTCGATCATCGAGCTGGCCCGTCAGACCGGCCACTCACGCTTCCCGGTGCTCGACACCGAGGACACGGTCGTCGGCACCGTGCACGTCAAGCACGCCGTCGCCGTGCCGGTGCACGAGCGTGCGACGACCCGGATCAAGCACGTCATGGTGCGACCCGTCGTCGTGCCCGACAGCCTGAGGCTCGACCCTCTCCTCGCACTCCTGCGCCAGGACGGCTTCCAGATGGCCATCGTGCTCGACGAGTACGGCGGCCATGCCGGCATCGTCACGCTCGAGGACGTGGTCGAGGAGATCGTCGGCGACATCTCGGACGAGCACGACCGGCTCGGGGCACGGATCCGCCAGCGCCGGGACGGCAGCTGGACCCTGTCGGGCCTGCTGCGGCCCGACGAGGTCGAGGACGCGACCGACGTCGAGCTGCCCGACCACGAGGACTACGACACCGTCGCCGGTCTGGTCATGCGCGAGCTCGGCAAGATCCCCGCCCCCGGGGACCGCGTCGAGGTCGCGGTGCCGGATCGCAGCGACCCCCACGAGCCGCGCGAGCGGCTGGTCACCCTGACCGTGGAGCGGATGGAGGGCCTGCGCATCGATCGGCTCGACCTGCGCGTCGTCGCTCGGGAGGTGACCGATGAACAGTGACCTCTTCGGCGTCGTCCTGGCCGTGGTGCTGCTGGCTCTCAACGCCTTCTTCGTCGGCGCCGAGTTCGCCCTGCTGGCTGCGCGACGCAGCCAGATCGAACCGCGCGCGCAGGCAGGCTCGCGGGCCGCTCGTACGACACTGCGGGCGATGGAGAACGTCTCGCTCGTCATGGCGGGAGCCCAGCTGGGCATCACCGTGTGCTCACTGGGCCTCGGTGCGATCGGTGAGCCCGCGGTCGCCCACATCCTCGAGCCCCTGTTCCACCAGGCGCGAGTCCCCGACAACCTGCTCCACCCGATCGCGTTCGTCGTGGCGATGTCGATCGTGGTCTACCTCCACGTCGTCCTCGGCGAGATGGTGCCCAAGAACATCGCGTTGGCCGGGGCCGACCGGGCGGCCATGGTGCTGAGCCCGCCGATGATGGTGATCGTCACCGTCCTGCGTCCGGTGATCGCCGTGATGAACATGGTGGCCAATGGGGTGCTGCGCCTGCTGAGGATCGAGCCGAAGGACGAGGTCCACTCGAGCTTCACCCGCGAGGAGGTCGCGGCCCTGGTCGAGGAGTCGCGTGGCGAAGGGCTCATCGAGGCCGAGGAGTACGACCGGCTGGCCGGCGCCCTCGGCTTCACCGAGAAGGCCGTCGGGTCGATCCTGATGACCCCCGACACGCTGGCCACCGTCGCGCCGGGTTCGACCGTGGCCGACGTCGAGGCGCTGTGCGCCTCGACGGGGTTCAGCCGGTTCCCGGTCGCCGCGGCGGACGGGACCCTCCTGGGCTACCTCCACATCAAGGATGCCCTCGAGTCCGACGACGACCGCCGCTCGCGAGTGATCGAGGACAAGTGGATCCGCCCCTTCGCCTCCGTCCACCCCGACGACCTGCTGCACGACGCGCTGGAGAGCCTCCAGGTCAAGGGAGCCCACATGGCCCGCGTCGTGGAGCGCGACGGCACGGTCATCGGCCTCGTCACGCTCGAGGACGTGCTCGAGGAGCTCGTGGGCGAGATCCGCGATGCGGCCCACCACGACGTGTCCGCCGTGGACGTCACGTGAGCGCTGGATAGGGTCTCACCGTGTCCGAGGAAGCGACCCGCATCTGGACCGTGCCCAACATCGTCAGTGTGGTGCGGCTGGCTGGCGTGCCCGTGTTCCTGTGGCTGGTCCTCGGCCCGGAGGCGGACGCCATCGCCCTCGTCGTCCTGATGGTCGCCGGCTTCACCGACTTCCTCGACGGATGGTTGGCCCGCAGGCTCAACCAGTTCTCCAAGCTGGGCGAGATCCTCGACCCGGTGGCCGACCGCCTCTACATCCTGGCGGTCGTGATCGGGCTGCTGCTGCGCGACATCATCCCGTGGTGGGTGGCGATCGCGCTCCCGCTGCGGGACCTGTTGCTGTGGGGCCTGGTGCCGCTCCTGCGCACCCGGGGGTTCTCCGCGTTGCCGGTCCACTTCCTCGGCAAGGCGGCCACGTTCAACCTGCTCTACGCCTTCCCGCTGCTGCTGCTCGGCGAGGGCACGGGCATCGTCGCGACGTTGGCCCGCAACTTCGGCTGGGCCTTCGCGTGGTGGGGGATCGGCCTCTACTGGTGGGCGGGCGTCCTCTACGCATGGCAGGTGCGAACGCTCCTGCGCGAGACCCCACGGCGTACGTCGCCTGCGACCGATCATGGCTGAGACCCGCGAGCGCCCTCTGCCGGAGCACGTGACGACGCCGCTGCTGACGTTGATCACGACGAGGTCGATGGACGAGGACTACGCCCACGTGGCGCAGAAGCGCGCGCTCGACGGCACGACAGCGACCACGAGGACGCGGCCGCACTGGGCCAGCATCGCGGCGATCGCGGTCCTCGGGATCATGGCAGCGATCGTCGCGGCCCAGACCGATCGACAGGCAGAGGTCAACGAGCTGAGCCGCGCCGCGCTCATCGAGCAGATCGACTCCCGACGCAGCGAGCTGCGCGACCTGCAGAGCGCTGTGGCCGACCTGAGCAGCTCCAACCAGGCCTTGGCGAGCAGCAGCACGACCCTGCAGAGCCAGCTCGACGACATCCAGTCCCGCGTGCGTCGCGCGGAGCTCAACACCGGCTACGCCGTGGTGCACGGCCCCGGGGTGCGGATCACGGTCGACAACCGACCCGAGGTCGAGGTCAACAGCGAGATCCGCGACGAGGACCTCGCGATCCTCGTCGACGGACTCTGGGAGGCCGGCGCCGAGGCCATCGCGATCAACGACCAGCGACTCAACGCCCTGGGTGGCATCCGCAACACCAACCGGGCCATCCACGTCAACGGTCGGCCGGTCATCGCGCCGTACGTGGTGAGCGTGATCGGCGACAACAACACGCTCCAGGCACAGCTGCTCCAGACCACGGAGGGGCAGGAGTGGTTCGCCCTCGTCAATGGCCTCGGATTCCTCTACACCGCCCAGAATGTCGACGACATCCGTCTCCCGGCTGCGCCGGAACGGCCATTGCGTGATGTGATCGAGCTCAACGCCGATCCCGATGGCGTACCTGAAGGAGAGGGGAACGCGCCGTGATTGCAGCCCTCGGTCTGCTGTTCGGCATCCTCGCCGGGCTGATCTTCGCCCCGGACGTGCCCGTCGCACTGCAGAACTACCTCCCGATAGCGGTGGTGGCCGCACTGGACGCGGTCTTCGGTGGACTTCGGGCCTATCTCGACGGGATCTTCGACGACAAGGTCTTCGTGGTGTCGTTCGTCAGCAACGTCGTCGTCGCCGCCGCGATCGTCTACCTCGGCGACCAGCTCGGCGTGGGGGCACAGCTGACCACAGGCGTCGTGGTGGTGCTCGGGATCCGGATCTTCTCCAACGTCGCCGCCATCCGGAGGCACGTGTTCCATGCTTGACGAGATCCCTGCCGAGTCCGACGGGAAGGTCGACGAGGTTGACGAGGCCCCGGCCCGTGACCGACTGGGTCGTGCGTTCACGCGGCCCTCGCTGCGCCAGGTGGTGGTCGGGGTGCTGCTCGCGGTGCTCGGCTTCGCCACTGTGGTCCAGGTGCGCAACACCGACGCCAACGACACGTACTCCGGACTGCGCGAGAGCGAGCTGATCCAGGTGCTCGACGGCCTCACCGGCACCGCTGAGCGGGCGCGACGCGAGGTCGACCGCCTGGACGCGCGTCGTGACGAGCTGCTCGACGAGAGCCGGGCCCGCTCGGCGGCCCTCGACGAGGCCGAGCAGCGCGTGCGGACCCTCAACATCATCGCCGGGCTGGTCCCGGTCTCGGGTCCGGGTCTGCGCGTGACGATCACCGAGTCCACGAGCCGCGTCAGCGTCGGGTCCCTCCTCGACACCGTCCAGGAGCTGCGCACCGCGGGCGCCGAGGCGATGGAGTTCAACGACTCGATCCGGCTCGGTGCGGACAGCTCCTTCGAGAACGCGGTCGGCGGCATCGAGCTCGACGACCAGCTGCTGGAGCCGCCCTACGTCCTGGACGTGATCGGCGACCCCCACATCCTGCGAACGGCGCTGACCTTCTCGACCGGACCGGTGGAGACACTGCAGACCCTCGACGGCGCGACCGTGACGGTCGAGGACCTCGAGTCGGTGGAGATCACCAGCGTCCGAGAAGCACCCCGACCTGACTATGCGGAGCTCGGCACGGGCCAGTAGCCTGCCGGGCAGTCCCCAGCCACTGCAGCACGAGGAGTCCCACGTGTATCCGGAGAACCTGAAGTACACCAGCGAGCACGAGTGGGTCCGTACCCCCGGCGACGCCGCGGGCTCGGTCCGGGTGGGCATCACCGAGTTCGCCCAGGACGCGCTGGGAGACATCGTCTACGTCTCCCTCCCGCAGGTGGGCGACTCCGTGACCGCGGGTGACACCTGCGGAGAGCTGGAGTCGACCAAGTCCGTCAGCGACATCTACGCCCCGGTCACGGGGGAGGTCGTGGCGACCAACTCGGCGCTCGACTCGACCCCCGAGCTGGTCAACAGCGACCCCTACGAAGCCGGCTGGCTGTTCGAGGTGAGCGTGTCGGAGGATGCCGTCGTCGAGGGACTGATGGACGCCGCCGCCTACCAGGCCAGTCTTGACGGCTGACCAGCGTCCCGTTCGTCGCCACGCCTGATCACGAGGCTGATAGGTTCGGACCAACCGTCAACCTCAACCCTCGGCTGAGGGTTGAGCGTCGATCCGTCGAGGAGAATCCATGCCGTTCTGCACCGCCTGTGGCAAGCAGAACCCGGACGATGCGCGCTTCTGTGCCCAGTGCGGCACCAAGCTGCTCGCCGGGGGAGACACCGGTGCGACACCGGTGGAGTCCACCGCCACGATCACCTTCGGGGCCCCGGACGCACGCGAGTCCTCGGACCGCCAGCTGAGCCCGGTCGACGCCGCTGCCGTGGACGCGCTCCCGGAGGGCCACGCCCTGCTGGTCGTGCAGCGCGGCCCCAGCGCTGGGAGCCGCTTCCTGCTCGACACCGAGGTGGTCGGCGCGGGCCGGCACCCCGACAGCGAGATCTTCCTCGACGACGTGACGGTGTCCCGCCGGCACGCGGAGTTCCGTCGCTCGGGCTCGGGCTTCACTGTCAGCGACGTCGGCAGCCTCAACGGCACCTACGTCAATCGCGACCGGATCGACTCCGTCGAGCTCAACGACGCCGACGAGGTCCAGATCGGCAAGTACCGACTGGTGTTCTTCTCCTCCCACCCGGACAGCTGACCCGTGAGTGCCTCGACGCCGTCGGCATCGAGTCGTGGCGCCCGCTACAACATCGGGCAGGTCCTCGACCAGCTGCGTCCGGACTTCCCCGGGGTGACCATCCCGAAGATCCGGTTCCTGGAGGACCAGGGCCTGGTCAAGCCCGAACGCACCGCGGCGGGCTACCGCAAGTTCTCGGGCGACGACGTCGCTCGGCTGCGCTACATCCTGCTCATGCAGCGCGACCACTACCTTCCGCTGAAGGTCATCGGCGACCACCTCGACGCCATCGACCGCGGGCTCGAGCCACCGGCGATCGAGTCGGTCGTGCCGACGGTGCCGAAGGTCGCCCTCACGGCGGCCGGACTGCCCAGCCCGGAGTCGTTCCGGCGCACCAGCGACCTGAGGCTCTCGCGCCGCGAGCTGCTCAAGGTCGCCGACATCTCCCCGGACCTGCTGTCCCAGCTCGAACAGTTCGGGCTGATCAGCGCGCACACCGGCACCGGACACTTCGACAGCGACGCTCTCGTCGTCGCCCAGACCGCCCGGGAGCTGGCTGCGTTCGGCTTCGAGCCTCGCCACCTGCGGGCCTTCAAGACGGCCGCAGACCGGGAGGTCGGGCTCGTCCAGCAGGTGGTGGCACCGCTGGCCCGGGGGCGCGACGCCGCCGCCAGGGGACGGGCCGACGACGCCACATCGGAGATCGCCGCGCTCTCGGTGCGGCTGCACGCCACGCTGGTGAAGGTCGGTCTCGACCGCGGCTGAACGCCATCAGGGCCCATGAGTAGGGTGGAGCCATGCGCGAAATGGACGTCGTCGGAGTCCGCGTCGAGATGCCCTCCAACCAGCCCATCGTGCTCCTGCGCGAGGTGACGGGGGAGCGCTACCTCCCCATCTGGATCGGGGCCGTGGAGGCCACGGCCATCGCCTTCGCCCAGCAGGGCGTCACCCCGCCGCGCCCGCTCACGCACGACCTGATGCGTGACGTCCTGGCGGCCACCGGCCAGCGACTCGACGAGGTGCGCATCGTCGACATGCAGGACGGCATCTTCTTCGCCCAGCTGGTCTTCGACGGCGGTGCCGAGGTCGGTGCCCGGCCGTCCGACTCCATCGCCCTGGCCCTGCGCACCGGCACGCGCATCGTGTGCGCGGAAGCGGTCCTCGACGAGGCTGGCCTGGCCGTGCCTGCCGAGCAGGAGGACGAGGTCGAACGGTTCCGTGCGTTCCTCGATCACGTGTCGCCCGACGACTTCGAGTCACCCGAATCCCTCGAGTAACACTCACCCTCAACCTGAGGTTGAGGGTTGCGACACGCCGGAGCGTGGATGGACAAGGGGAACTCCCGGGCTTACCTTGAACTGTCTTCGTTGTAACTCCACCGCTGTGGTTGTCAGCTGCACCGACACCGGGCGGGCCCTTCCCCCAGGAGTTACTGAACAGCGAAGGAACTGACCTGGAGGGTTTGGCTGTGGGTAGCAACGAGAACGACCCGGGCGCGGACGTCGCCGCGGCCAAGGCGGCCTCCGAGGCGGCCGAGCTCGCCGAGGAGCAGGGCCTGCTCTTCGCCGACGACGTCTCTCCGCTGCCGAGCGACACCGGCTACCGCGGCCCGACTGCGTGCAATGCCGCCGGCATCACCTACCGTCAGCTCGACTACTGGGCCCGTACGGGTCTGGTCGAGCCGAGCGTGCGCGGCGCTGCCGGATCCGGCTCCCAGCGCCTCTACTCCTTCCGCGACATCCTGATCCTCAAGGTCGTCAAGCGGCTCCTCGACGCCGGCATCTCGCTCCAGCAGATCCGTACCGCGACGGCCCACCTGCGCGAGCGCGGAACGGACGACCTGACCCGAGTGACGCTCATGAGTGACGGTGCCTCGGTCTACGAGTGCACCAGCAACGACGAGGTCATCGACCTGCTGCAGGGCGGTCAGGGCGTGTTCGGCATCGCGATCGGCGGAGTCTGGCGTGAGATCGAAGGCACCCTCGCCGAGCTGCCCAGCGAGCGCACGGCCGGCGAGCCGGCGGCCTCGGTCGCCGGTGACGAGCTCGCCGCGCGCCGCGCGGCCCGACAGACCGGCTGAGCACCTACGCACACGAGACCCTCCGACGAGGCCGCCCGGGAAACCGGGCGGCTTCGTTCATTTGCGGTAAGTGTCGCTAGACTCGCTCACGCTGACATCCCATGCGGGAGAGTCATGGGGGCCACCTGCATGAGGCGGTCCTCGTGCGCCGAAGGGGCAATTCCTCCCCGGAACCTCTCAGGCACCCGGACCGCACCGGGTTGGCACTCTGGAGGTCACCGGGCCGACAGAGGGGGAGGTCTTGCCAGTGACCTCAGGAGCCCTCGTGCCGGACGCCACCTCCACCACCTCCGATTCCCCGACGAGTCCCGCCGGACCCGTGATGGGGGAGTTCGTCGCTCGGCACATCGGTCCTGACGACGCCGACATCGCGCGCATGCTGCGCGCAGTGGGTCACGAGTCCCTCGACGCCCTGATGACCGCCGCAGTGCCGGGCGGGATCCGCACCGCCGCGGCACTCGACCTGCCGGAGCCCCTCGACGAGGAGGCCACCGCCAGGGCCCTTCGGACGCTGGCGTCGCAGAACCGACCCGCCGAGGCCATGATCGGTCTGGGCTACCACGCGACCATCACCCCGCCGGTGATCCGCCGCAACGTGCTCGAGGACCCCTCCTGGTACACCGCCTACACGCCGTACCAGCCCGAGATCTCCCAGGGCCG
This sequence comes from uncultured Actinomycetota bacterium, assembly GCA_963843815.1. GTDB lineage: Bacteria > Actinomycetota > Actinomycetes > Propionibacteriales > Nocardioidaceae > Nocardioides. The sequence continues at coordinate 142,491 of CAWJLX010000011.1, forward strand.
GCTCGAGGCCCTGCTCAACTTCCAGACGGTGGTCGCCGACCTCACCGGGCTGCCGACTGCCAACGCGTCGCTGCTCGACGAGGGCACCGCGGCCGCCGAGGCGATGACGCTCGTGCGTCGCGCGCAGCGCAAAGCGCCGGGCCCCTTCGTCATCGACGCCGACGCGCTGCCCCAGACCATCGACGTCGTCCGCACCCGCGCCGAGGGCATGGGCATCGAGGTCCTGGTCGCCGACCTGACCGAGGGGCTCCCCGACGGTGAGCTGTCCGGCGTGCTGATCCAGTACCCCGGCGCGTCGGGCGAGGTGGGCGACCCGCGTCCGGTGATCGAGGCCGCCCACGAGCGCGGCGCACTGGCCGTCGTGGCCGCCGACATCCTGTCCCTGGCGCTGCTCGAGGCGCCGGGCACCTTCGGTGCCGACGTCGTCGTCGGCTCCTCGCAGCGCTTCGGCGTTCCCCTCTTCTACGGTGGCCCGCACGCCGGGTTCATGTCGGTCTCAGCCGGCCTCGAGCGCCACCTGCCCGGCCGTCTGGTCGGGGTCTCCGTCGACGCCGAGGGCCGACCCGCCTACCGCCTCGCACTCCAGACCCGCGAACAGCACATCCGCCGCGACAAGGCTACGTCCAACATCTGCACCGCCCAGGTCCTCCTGGCCGTCGTCGCCTCCATGTACGCCGTCTACCACGGGCCCGAGGGCCTGCGGCGGATCGCGCAGCGTACGCACGACCATGCCAACGGGATCGCTTCGGCGCTGCGGGCCGGGGGAGTGGCGGTGGTCAACGAGACCTGGTTCGACACGCTCACGGTGTCGGTCCCCGGGCGTGCCGCTGAGGTGGTCTCCGCTGCCCGGGCGGTCGGGCTGCACCTCCGCCTCATCGATGGGGACCAGGTCGGCCTCTCCACCTCCGAGCGCACCAGCCCCTCGACGGTGGCCGCCGTCCTGCGGGCCTTCGGAGTCGCCGCCAGCAGCGACGAGGCACCTTCCGGACTGCCCGAGGCACTGCACCGGACCACCGAGTTCTTGACCCACGAGGTCTTCAACTCCCACCACAGCGAGACCCAGATGCTGCGCTACCTGCACCGTCTCTCCTCGCGCGACTACGCGCTGGACCGCGGCATGATCCCGCTCGGCTCGTGCACCATGAAGCTCAACGCCACGACCGAGATGGAGCCGGTGAGCCTGCCCGGCTTCGCCGACCTGCACCCCTTCGCGCCTGCGCAGGACGCGACCGGCTACCGCGAGCTCGTCGACGAGCTCGAGGGCTGGCTGGCCGAGGTCACCGGTTACGACCGGGTCTCGGTGCAACCCAATGCCGGTTCCCAGGGAGAGCTCGCCGGGCTGCTGGCGATCAGGAGCTACCACCTCGCCAACGGCGACACCGGTCGCGACATCTGCCTGATCCCGTCCTCCGCGCACGGCACCAACGCGGCCTCCGCAGTCATGGCCGGGATGAAGGTCGTCGTCGTGAAGGCCTCCGACGACGGCTCGGTCGACCTCGAAGACCTGCTCGCCAAGTGCGACCAGCACGCCGAGGCGCTCGCGGCGATCATGGTCACCTATCCCTCGACCCACGGGGCCTACGAGGGCACGATCACCGACCTGTGCAAGATCGTCCACGACCACGGTGGCCAGGTCTACGTCGACGGCGCCAACCTCAACGCCCTCCTCGGCTATGCCCGGCCGGGGGAGTTCGGCGGCGACGTGTCGCACCTCAACCTGCACAAGACCTTCTGCATCCCGCACGGCGGCGGCGGACCGGGCGTGGGCCCGGTCGCCGTACGCGCCCACCTCGCGCCCCACCTCCCCTCGCACGCCTGGCACCCGGAGGCAGCGAAGCGGCAGGGGATCGGTCCGATCAGCGCAGCTCCCTACGGGTCGGCCGGCATCCTGCCCATCACCTGGGCCTACATCCGGATGATGGGTGGTCAGGGCCTGACACGGGCCACGGCCGTGGCCGTGCTGTCCGCCAACTACATCGCCCACCGTCTCGGGGAGCACTTCCCGGTGCTCTACCGCGGTCACGGTGGCCTGGTGGCCCACGAGTGCATCCTCGACCTGCGGGGATTGACCAAGTCCAGCGGTGTGAGCGTCGACGACGTCGCCAAGCGTCTGGTCGACTACGGCTTCCACGCTCCCACCATGTCGTTCCCGGTGGCCGGGACGCTCATGGTGGAGCCCACGGAGTCCGAGGACCTGGCGGAGATCGACCGCTTCTGCGACGCCATGATCGCCATCCGCGAGGAGATCTCCCGGGTCGAGGCCGGCGAGTGGGCGCCCGAGGACTCTCCGCTGCGGCACGCCCCGCACACCGCGCGGGCACTGGTCGGCGACTGGGATCGCTCCTACTCGCGTGAGCTGGCGGTGTTCCCGCAGGGGATCGACCCGGACAAGTACTGGCCGCCGGTGGCCCGGATCGACCAGGCGTACGGAGACCGCAACCTCGTGTGCGCCTGCCCGCCACCGGAGGCGTTCGCCGAGTGAGCGACCAGCGGCAACGCCTGCTCGACGTCGCGCAGGCCGAGGGCCGGCTGACCTCGGTGGTCGGTGCCGTCTTCGATCGCTACGGCGCGGTGTGGGCAGGAGGAGCCGGTGACGCGCCCGGACTCGACGGGCAGTACCGCATCGGCTCGATCACCAAGACGATGACCGCCGTCCTCGTGATGCAGGCACGCGACGCCGGGCTGCTCGACCTCGCCGACTCGTTGTCGGAACACCTGGGCGACGTGGGATATGGAGAGGTCACCGTCCGCGACGCGCTCGGGCACGCGTCGGGGATGCAGAGCGAGCCACGCGGCGAGTGGTGGGAGCGCACCCGTGGAGACGACTTCGCCGCGCTGGCCGTGGCCAACGACGGTTCCGGGCGGGTGGCGGGGTCGGGGGAGTGGTTCCACTACTCCAACCTCGGCTACGGACTCCTGGGGGAAGTGGTCGCCCGACGCTTCGGAGCGCCGTGGCGCCAGCTCGTGGCCGAGCACCTGCTGCGCCCGCTGGGCATGCGGGCGACGTCGTACCTCCCGCGTCCGGGGGCGCAGCCCGGCTGGAGCGTCGACCACTTCACCGGGATCCGGGTCCACGAACCCCTGACCGACACCGGGGCGATGGCGCCGGCCGGTCAGCTCTGGTCCACGCTCGGCGACCTCGTCACCTGGGGCCAGGTGCTCGCCGGCATGCACCCCGAGGTGATCGCGCCGGCCACGCTGGCGGAGATGGGCCGTCCGGTGCAGCCCGGCTATGGCCTCGGACTCATGCTCGGGGTGCACCCCGGTGGGCGCCTGGTCGGACACGACGGCTCCATGCCCGGCTTCCTGGCGTCGCTGCACGTCGATCCCGACAGCGGGATCGGTGCCGCCGTGCTGACCAACGCGACGACGGGCATCGCTCCGCAGGAGCTGGCGATCGCACTCATCGAGGGCGATCCCGACGCGGAGAGCGACCGCCCTCCGGCGTGGCGACCGACGCTCGCTCTCCCCGCGGAGGTGACGGGCGTGCCGGGGGTCTGGTTCTGGGGCAACACGGCGTACGACGTGCGCTGGCACAACGACGGCCTCGAGCTGCGCCTCATGGCCCGCGGCGGCGTGCTCAAGGAGCGGTTCGAGCTGGTCGACGGGGTCCTCGTCGGCGTGCTGGGCTACCACCGGGGCGAGCGGCTCGACGTCGTACGCCGTGAGGACGGGTCGATCCGCAACCTCGAGTGCGCCACCTTCGTCTACACCCGCACTCCCTACGACCCGGACGTCCCGATCCCGGGCGGTCACCCGCGGCGCTGAGTCAGACTCCCTGCGAGACGCTCGACATGTTGAAGTCGGGGATCCTGAGGGCGGGCGTCGCCGTCCGCGAGAAGTAGTCGTCGCCCCACTCCCGGCTGAAGCTCGGCACCGACTCGGTGGCCGCGCTGAAGCGGTTGAGCAGGTCGATGGGGCTCTCGTTCCAGCGGAAGTTGTTGGCCGCTCCGACGATCTCTCCGTCCTCGATGACGTAGACGCCGTCGCGGGTGAGGCCGGTGAGAAGCATGCTCTGCGGGTCGACCTCGCGGATGTACCAGAGGCAGGTCAGCAGGAGGCCGCGCTGGGTGCCGGCGATCATGTCGTCCAGGCTGCCGGCTCCGTCGCCCACCTCGAGGATCAGGTTGTCGATCATCGGGGTGACCGGCTGACCCGTCATCCCGGCGGAGTGGCGGGTCTGGAGCAGCCCGGTGAGCAGGCCGTCCCGGATCCAGTCGGTGCGCTCCAGCGCGAGGCCGTTGTCGAAGACGGAATCGGTGTTGTCCGACGCGCCAGTGACCACGAAGGGGGCGCACTCCAGCCCGGGGTGGGTCGGGTCGGAGAACAGGCTCACCCCCGGTGCTGCGACCTTGTCGCCGATCCGGGTGCCGCCCCCGCGCCGGCTGTAGGCCGACTCGCCTTCGTGGGCCACTCGCGCGCCTGCGCTCCAGTAGGCGTCGATCATCAGGTCTGCCACGGAGGAGGGCGGCAGGATCGTGTCGTAGCGCCCGGCGGAGAGATCGATGCGCCGCTCGGCCCAGGCGAGCCGCTGGGCGACCGTGGCGGCCATGGCGGCGGCGTCGACGTCCCGGAAGTCGCGGGTCGCGCCACCGGTCCAGGCGCTGCGGGTCAGCGACAGGTCCTTGCCGGTGCAGCCGTAGTGACCGGTCGGCTGGACGTGGCGCAGCCGCAGGCCACGGCTGGAGCCGAGGTAGGTGGTGGCGACCTCGTGGTTGACGAAGCCGTAGAGCAGTCGACCCTCTGCGGTGGCCTGCCCGAACGCCTCGCCGAGCGCGGGCGCGAACGAGTCGTAGACACCGATGTCGGTCGTCTCCGGCTCGACCTCCCACTCGGGCGACGTCACGTCGCCGATGAGCTCGCCGGCGTCCTCGGCAGGGGAGCCGGCACGTGCCGCCGCGTCGGCAGCCCGCACCAGGGCGCTGACCTGCTCGGTGGTGGCGGCGCTGCCCGACACCGAACCGGTGGCGATGCCCCCGTCGACGGCAGCGAAGCTGACGACGGTCACCGAGACCTCGGTCATCACGCCGTTGGTGGTCAGGGTGTTGTTGGCCCAGCGCAGGTTGGCGCTGGTCGCGTCCCGGACGATGGCGATGCAGTCGTCGGCGGTCGACGTGGCGAGCGCGTGCTCGACCAGCTGCTGGGCCGTGGTGCGCAGGGAGATCGTCATCAGTGGCCCGCCTCGTCGATGGTGTTGAGGATGTTGACGTCGCGGAACAGCGACGTCGGGCAGCCGTGGCTGACCGATGCCACCTGGCCCGGCTGGGCCTTGCCGCAGTTGAATGCGCCGCCGAGCAGCCAGGTGTCGGGCCCGCCGACGGCCTCCAGCGATCCCCAGAAGTCGGTGGTGGTGGCCTGGTAGGCCACGTCGCGCAGCATTCCGGTGAGGCGTCCGTCCTCGATCGTGTAGAACCGCTGTCCGGTGAACTGGAAGTTGAAGCGCTGCATGTCGATGGACCACGACTTGTCGCCGACGACGTAGATGCCTCGTTCGACCCGCGCGATCAGGTCGTCGGTGGAGAGGTCGTCGGGGCCGGGCATCAGCGAGACGTTGGCCATCCGCTGGATCGGGATGTGCCCGGACGAGTCGGCGTAGGCGCACCCGTTGGACCGGCCTTCGTTGAGCTCCGGCTTGAGGTGGCCCATCGAGCGGTCGAGCTGGTAGCCGACCAGGACCCCGTCGCGGACGATGTCCCAGCTCTGGGTCTGCACGCCCTCGTCGTCGAAGCCGACCGTGGCCAGGCCGTGCTCCTGGGTGCGGTCGCCCTGGACGTTCATCACACCCGAGCCGTAGCGCAGGGTGCCGAGCTTGTCGTAGGTGGCGAACGACGTGCCGGCGTAGTTGGCCTCGTAGCCGAGGGCGCGGTCGAGCTCGGTCGCGTGGCCGATGGACTCGTGGATGGTGAGCCAGAGGTTGGAGGGATGGACGACCAGGTCGTAGGTCCCGGCCTCGACGCTGGGTGCCTTCAGCTTCTCCGCAAGGAGCTCGGGCACCTCGGCGATCTCGGCGTCCCAGTCCCAGTGCGAGCCGGTGAGGTACTCCCAGCCGCGGCCCACGGGCGGGGCGATGGACGCCATCGAGTCGAAGATGCCGGTCTGGTCGTCCTCCCCGGTGGCCTCGAAGCCGGGCTGCAGGCGTACGCGCTGCTGGGTCGTGCGGGTCCCCGAGAGGTCGGCGTAGTACTTGTTCTCCTGCACCTGCTGCAGGAACGCCGTCGCGTGCGCGACGGCGGCACCCGTGCGGAGCCGCTCGGTCCAGTCGACGAGCAGGGCGGCCTTCTCCCGCGTGGGCACCTCCAGCGGGTTGATGTCGTAGCCGGAGATCCAGGTGACGTCGTCGTGGACCGGCTCGGGCGCCAGCTCGACGGGGGTCGTGGTCATCGCGGCGGCGACCTGGGCGACCGCGACCGCGGTCTCGGCGACGCGTCGGGCCTCGTCGTCGGTCAGCACGACGCCGGAGGCGAAGCCCCATGCGCCGCCGTGGACCACGCGGACCGCGAATCCGAGGTCCTCGGCGTCGCTCGCGGTCTGGAGGATCCCGTCGCGGGCACCGAGGTACTGGTAGCGGATGCGCTCGAGGCGGAAGTCCGCGTGACTCGCACCCAGCTCCGCGGCTCGGGCCAGGGCGACGTCGCCGAGGTGACGATGTGGCAGGTCACTGAAGGTCGGGTCGAGCCCGGGCGCACTCATGGGCAGAAACCTATCCGAGGCTCAACGTCGTCCGGCTGCCCTGCCTCCCGCGGTGCACGCGCAGCTGGGTGGGGATGCGGGTCTGGAGCTCCGGGACGTGGCTGACCACCCCGACCACACGGCCCCCGTCGCGCAGCGTGTCGAGGGTGTCCATCACGTCCTCGAGGGTCTCGGAGTCGAGCGAGCCGAACCCCTCGTCGACGAAGAGCGTGTCGATGTCGGTGCCACCGGCCTCGTCGGTGATCACGTCGGCCAGTCCCAGCGCCAGCGCGAGCGAGACGACGAACGTCTCGCCGCCCGACAAGGTGGCCGGGTCACGGTCGTCGCCGGTCCAGTCGTCGCGGACGAGGAGGCTGAGGCCGCCGCGCGTCTCACCCGCGCCACGCCGGCCGGTGTGCACGAGGGCGTAGCGCTGGTCGCTCATCGTGGACAGCCGGAGGTTCGCAGCCTCCACGACCTGGCCGAGGCGGTGGGCGAGGACGTAGGCGGAGAGCCGCATCTGGAACCGGTTGTCCGGGTGCTTGCCCTCGACGAGCGCGGCCAGGTCGGCCACCAGGTCGAGGTCGGTGCGAACGGGGTGCCACGCGGTGAGCGCTGTGTCGATCTCGTCGGCCAGGGCGCGCAGTCGTCGTCCGCGGTCGCGCAGCCTGACGTCTGCCTGACGGGCGAGCGCGGCGGCTTCGCGGGCTCGGTGGTGCTCCTGGGCCAGTGCCTCGAGGTCGGGCGCCTGCGCCACAGCCGCGTGGAGCAGAGCCTCGTCGGCCAGCAGGTCGCCGACCCGGGCGGCCTCGCGGTCACGCCGCTCGATCTCCTCCTGGAGCGTGGCGATGTCGCCCTCGGACAGCCAGGCAGCTGCCGCCTGCGCGGACGAGTCGAAGCCGGCCTGAGTGGCGATCTCGTCGGCCGACTCCTGGGCCCTCGTCGCCGTCGCGCGAGCGCGGGCGAGGTCGGCGACGACGTCGGCGCACCGACGGGCGAGAGCCTCGACCTGCTGGTGTCGGGCGGTCAGGTCGTCGAGGTCGGATCCGTCCGGGACGACCTCCGCCACCTGGGTGCGCAGTGTCTCGAGCCGCGAGGCGAGCACGGCGATCTCGGTGTCCTGCTGGGCGGCAGCCGAGGCCAGGACGACCCGCTCGTGGGCCAACGCCGTCCCTTCGTCGCGCAGCGCATCGACCCTAGCCGTCAGCGACGGCACCATCGCGGAGTCGCTGCGGGCTCGCTCCAAGCGGCTGAGCGTGCTCTCCTCGTCGGCCAGGAGCTGCTCGACCGAGGCGCCGGACTCGGCCAGGGCCGTGGCCTGTTGCGCCTGCAACCCGCGCACCTGCTGGGCATGGGCCTCCACGACGACCTCCAGGTCGTCCACCTGCCGGCGAGCCTCGCGCTCGGCGACCTCGTCGGGTGAGCCGGGGGACGGGGAGGCGAGGGAGGGGTGGTCGGCCGATCCGCACACCGGGCAGCACGCCCCGACGGCCAGCTTGCCGGCGATCTCGGCGGCCATCCCGTCGAGACGCTGCTCGCGGATCTCCACGAGCGTCTCCCGCGCCAACAGCCGCGCCTGCGTGGCTGCGGCCATTGCCTGCTCCGACACCGCGAGCTGGGCGGTGATGGTCGCGGCGGACCTCGCGGCGCTGATGCGGGATCGAAGGAGCTCGAGGTCGGTGGCGAGGGTCTCGGCTCGAATGACCGCCTCGCCCGCCGCGGCGAGTCCCGGCGCGAGCCCGGACAGCATCTCGGGGATCTCCTCGGCACGGGCCTCGAGGCGGCGCAGCTCGGTGCCCGCCTCCTCACGGGCGCGGGTGAGGCGGGTCAGCTGCCCCTCCAGCTCGACAGCCTGGCGTTGGAGCGGACGGACCCGGGCGAGGTCGGTGAGCGTCCGGGTGGCGGTGCGCTGGTGCTCGGCGATCTCCTGGTCGTCGAGCATGGTGTGCCCGAGCAGTGCGACGAGTGCCTCGCGGGCGTCGCGACCCTGCGCGTCGAGCTCTCGCACCTCCGCGCGGGCGTCGAGGGCCACCTCGTGGAGTGGCCGGACGGCGACCGCGCGTCGGGCCCGCGCCAGCGTCAGCCTGCGGGCCTCGTGGTCCGGGGCAGCCGCCTCGAGGGTGATCCAGTCGCGTCGAGCCGCCGCGTGGGTGGCCCGGAGCCCGGCCAGCTCCAGGCCGGCCGCGGAGGCCTCGGCCGCGACGACCTCCGCGGCCGACGCAGTCTCGAGCTCGATCGCCTGCTGTGCCGATGCGGTGAGGGCCGTCGTGGTCAGCTCGTCGAGCCACGCGTGCAGGGTCGTCGGGTGTGTCGGCCAGTCGGTCGGTGCGTCACCTCCGCCCACCTCGCTGACCCGGCTCACCAGGTCGGCGACGGCTCCCTGGTGCGCCTCGGATCGGCGACGCAGGTCCACGCGTCGCTCACGCAGCCACCGCTCGGAGCGGTCGAAACGCTCGGTCTGGAACACCTGCTGGAGCAGGGAGTGACGCTCCTCCGAACGGGCCCGCAGGAACGCCTGGAAGCGACCCTGCGGCAGCATCGCCACCTGGCAGAACTGGGGGAGCGTCATCCCGACGAGCCTCGTGACGAGGTGGCCCGTCTCGTCGAGGCGGGTGCTGAGGGGGTGCCACGCATCGGTGCCGTCGGGTGCCGGGCGCCGCTCCGAGATCACCACCCTGGCCTGCTCGGTCGTGGTGCCGGTGCCCCGCTTCTTGGGTCGCACCCAGGCGGGGGACCGGTCGATGCGGAACCGGCGGCCGGCGAGGGTCGTCTCCAGGACCACCCGGGGAACCACGTCGTCGCCCGCGTGGTCCGACCGGAGCCGCTTGGCCGCCGACCGGTCTCCCGGGACGTCGCCGTAGAGCGCGAAGCAGACGGCATCGAGGACGCTGGACTTGCCGGCGCCCGTCGGCCCGCTCAGCAGGAACAGCCCCGCCTCGGACAACGCGTCGAAGTCGATCGTCACCGGATCTGCGAAGGGCCCGAAGGCGACCATCTCGAGCTGGTGGAGCCTCACGGTGCCTCACCTGCCGTGGCTCCGAGCAGCACGTCCTGGTCGGGGTCGTGGCAGCAGGCGTCGATTGCCTCCAGGAGCAGGTCGGACTCTGCCGTCGTCGCCGGGACGCCGCGCACGTGGGCGACGAAGTCGACGGCGGTCGCGTGGTCGCTCGTCCCCGTCGAGGGCCCTGTCGGTGTCGCGTGTGCAGTCACCGGGGTGGGGAACTGCAGGACGAGCGTGTGCGGGAACCTGCGGCGCAGCCGCTCCATCGCCCGGGCCGGCCGTGGGGTGTCGGTGAGGGTCGCCTGCACCCAGTCCTGCTCACGGTCGACGAGCGCCGGGTCGTCGAGCAGCTCCGCCAGCGACCCGGTGATGCGCGACAGCCGCCGGGGCACGGGTGCGTCGATCCAGTGGGCCGCGGTCATGCCCGCGGCGCCGAGCTCGACCAGCCACGAGCCCTTCTGCTGGTCGGCCTCGGAGAAGGAGTAGGCCAGGGGAGACCCGGAGTAGCGCAGGGCGGGGGAGAGCACGTGGGGCCCGTGGAGGTGCCCGAGCGCGGTGTAGTCGATCCCGTCGAAGATGCTCGTCGCCACTCGCGAGACGCCACCGACGCTGATGTCGCGCTCGGACTCCGACGGTGTCGCCCCTGCGACGAAGGCGTGCGCGAGCACGACCGAGCGGGTCGTGGCCGGCCGGGCGGCCAGGTCGTGGCGTACGCGGGTCATGGCCTCGGAGAGGGCTGCCTCGTGGCTGCGGCGACCCAGTCCCCACGGCTCGAGGAGCGCGGAGGGATCGAGGTAGGGGATCGCGTGGATCGCGACGTCTCCGTGGCCGTCCTGCAGCACCACCGGCGTGCCGACGCTCGAGGCGTCGGTGCGGACGAAGACACCCGCGGCGTCCATCAACCGGGAACCGAAACCGAGGCGTCGCGCGCTGTCGTGGTTGCCGCTGCTGACGACGACGTGGGCGCGTGACGCGGCCAGCCGGGCGAAGGTCTCGTCGGCCAGGGCGACGGCGTCGACGTGCGGCAGGGCGCGGTCATAGACGTCGCCGGACACCACCACGACATCGACCTTCTCCGTCTCCACCACCTGGAGGAGGTGGTCGACGTACGCACCCTGGTGGCCCAGGAGGTCCTCGCGGTGGAAGGACCTCCCCAGGTGCCAGTCGGAGGTGTGGAGGATGCGCACGAGTCGAACCTAGATCGCGCCACCGACACCAGCGCTCAACCACGCCGCGGGCGGGACCGTGCTCAGCAGTAGCGGACCGTGCGCCCGGGGGAGGTGAAGCCCCAGAGGTCGATCCCCGCCTCCTGTGCGAGCCGTGCCGCGAGGCTGGTCGGTGCCCCGACCGCGACGATCGATCCGATGCCGCTGGCGGCGGCCTTCTGCACGAGCTCGAAGCCGACGCGGCCGCTGAGGACCAGGCTCGCCGCAGACGGCGGATCGCCGGTCAACACCCGTGCGCCGACGACCTTGTCGACGGCGTTGTGCCGACCGACGTCCTCGCGCACGACCAGCAACGATCCATCGGCCCCGGCCAGCGCGGCTGCGTGGACGCCCCCCGTCCTGGCGAAGAGGGACTGGCGCGCACGCAGCGCTTCGGGCAGGCGACGTACGACATCGGCGTCGGGGCGCGCGCCCGACCACGGTGTCGAGGTGCGGGTCCGCAGCGCCTCGGTGACGCTGTCCTTCCCACACACCCCGCACGCCGAGGATCCGGCGGACGCGGCGACGTGCCGGTGGGGGAGGTCCATGGGGCCGCTGACGGTCACCGTGACGACGTTGAGCTCCTGCTCGGCCGCCAGGTCGGCGTCGGTGCAGTAGGCCACCCGGGACACCGAGGCGGCTGTCGCGAGGCCCTCGTTGACCAACCAGCCGGCTGCGAGCTCGAAGTCGTGTCCGGGGGTGCGCATGGTGACCCAGGCGCGTCGGGGCTCGAGCGCTTCGGCGCGCACCCTGATCTCCAGGGGTTCCTCGGTGATCAGGCGGTCCTCACGCGGCGTCTGACGCCCGTCGGTGTGCTCCACCACCCGGGTGCGGACAGACGGCCCCGGCCGTCGCACTCGCTCGCTCGTCACCCTCCGACCCTAGCCGTCGGACGTTGCGGGCAGGTGGCCGAGATCACGTGGTCGTTGATGTGTGAACTTCCTTCTTCGTCCGTAGAATGTAAGAGTCGCAAAGACGCGACTAGTTCTTACACACAGTGCTCATCACGTGAGGGCAAGAAACCCTCGAAAGGACAGATCTCCATGACCACGCAGCTCCTCCTCGCCAACAGCCTCGTCGACGCGCGGGCTCACTCGGCCGAGGACCGTGCCCTCCTGCGCAACGTGGAGATCGCCCGAAGTGAGGAGCGTCGCGCGCGACGTGCCGCGCGTCGCAGCGCGCGCTGACCCACCGCCGTACGCCGTCGGCGGACCCCGCCGCCGAGTTCATGCACACCCTGTCGGAGCCCGCTCTGGCAGGGTGTTCGTCATGACGGACGAGAACTCGCGCAGCATCGCGCTCACCCGGATCGGACCGGCCCGCTTCAAGGCCACGAACGACCGCGGCGGTGAGACCTTCTTCGGAGTCGGGGGAGAGGACCCGGACTTCACGCCGGTGGAGCTGCTCCTGGCGGCGATCGCCGGGTGCACTGCGCTCGACGTCGAGGCGATCACGCACAAGCGGACGTCGAGCACCACCTTCACCGTCCGGTCGGAGGGCCAGAAGGTGCGCGACGCGGACGGCAACCACCTCACGGGCCTGCGGGTCAGCCTCGACGTCGCCTTCCCCGAGGGCCCTGAAGGGGACGACGCCCGAGCGCGCGTGCAGAGCGCGATCGAGATGTCTCGGGACCGGCTGTGCACGGTCTCGCGCACCGTCCAGCTGGGCGCGCAGATCGACTTCAGCCAGGCAGGAGCCGGCTGAGGAGGCACGCCGGGTCAGCCGACGGTGACCTTCTCGATGGTGACGTCCTTGTTGGGGGCGCCGCCACCGGCCGGGTGGGCGCCGTCGTTGCCCTCGGCCGCGATCGCGTCGATGACCTTCAGGCCCGCCTCGTCGATGGTGCCGAAGACGGTGTAGCTCGGCGGGAACTGCGAGTCGCGGAAGACCAGGAAGAACTGCGAGCCGTTGGTGTCGGCCCCGGCGTTGGCCATGGCCAGCGTCCCGGCCGGGTAGGTCTCGTCGCCGCTCAGCTCGTCGGCGAACGAGTAGCCCGCGCCGCCCGCGCCGGTGCCCGTCGGGTCGCCGCACTGGAGGATGCCGAAGCCCTCCTGGTCGCCGATGCGGGGGCATGGGGTGTCGTCGTAGAAGCCCTGCTCGGCCAGCGAGACGAACGAGTTCACCGTGCACGGTGCGGTCGCCGCGTCGAGGCTCAGCCCGATGTCGCCGAAGTTGGTGGTGATGGTGGCCGCGACCGCGTCACCGGAGGGCGCCTCCGTGTCGGGGGCCTCGACGTCGCGGGCGGGGTCCTGGCCGTCCGAGGGGTACTCGCACGTGGTGGTCTCGCCGGTGGCCGACTCCGGGGCGGCCGACTCCGACGGGGACGTGGTGGTCGTGTCCGTCGCGGTGTCCGCGTCGCCCTCGTTGCCGCACCCGGCGAGGACGAGGACGGACAGGCAGGCCAGGACGGCGGCAGATCGCTTCAGCATGGCGCCGATGGTAGCCAGCGCCTCGTCACATCTCCTCGTGGGTGTCGGGATCGCCGCCGAAGAGGCGGCCGTCGCCCTCGGCAAGGGCGGTGATCGCCGCCATTTCCTGGTCGCTGAGCTCGAAGCCGAACACGTCGAGGTTCTCCGCCTGCCGGCCCGGATCGGCCGACTTGGGGATGGGCAGGGAGCCGAGCTGGACGTGCCAGCGCAGGATGACCTGACCGGGGGAGACCTTGTGAGCCCCGGCCGCCGACGTGACGGCGTCCTCCTCCAGCGGCGCTCGACGCTTGCCCATCGGGCTCCACGCCTCGGTGCGGATCCCCAGTCGCTCGTGCACCTCGCGCATGTGCGGCTGCGGGAAACGCGGGTGCAGCTCGACCTGGTTGACCGCGGGGGTCACGCCGGTGTCGTCGATGATCCGGGACAGGTGCTCCTCGGTGAAGTTGGAGACGCCGATCGACCGCACCAGTCCGTCCTTCTGCAGCTGCACGAGCGCGCGCCACGCCTCGACGTACTTCCCTTGTCCGGGATTGGGCCAGTGGATGAGGTGGAGATCCGTGCGCTCGACCCGGAGCCGTTCGAGGGACGCGCGGACCGAGGCGATCGCGTCGTCGTACGCGTGGTGGCGGCCCGGGATCTTGCTGGCCACGAGCACCTCGTCGCGGGGGAGGCCCGAGCGGCGGATCGCCTCGCCCACCTCCGCCTCGTTCTCGTAGTTGACGGCTGTGTCGAGGAGGCGGTAGCCGGCTGCGAGGGCGCCGACCATGGCCGCGGTGCCGTCCTCGCCACGCAGCGGATAGGTGCCGAAGCCGATCGCGGGGAGTCGGGTGCCATCGTTGAGGACGTATGTCGGGATCTCAGCCATGGTCCCAATCTAGGGGCACTCGTGCGGGCGCTCGGTGGGGGTTGCGTACCCTTGACGGTACGTAACAAGTCGGTTACGCTTGCTGCATGGACACGGTTCTGCAGGCGCTGGGGGATGGGAGCCGGCGCACGATGCTGGAGATCCTCCGCGACCACCCGGCGACCGTCACCGAGCTGGCCGACGCCCTGCCCATCGCTCGACCGGGCGTGTCGAGGCACCTGCGGGTCCTGCGTGAGGCGGGTCTCGTCTCGGTCGAGCAGGATGCGCAGCGACGCATCTACAGCCTCCGACCGGAGGCGCTCGTCGAGATCGACGAGTGGCTGGAGTCCTACCGGGCGCTGTGGCAGCACCGACTCGACGCCCTGCACACCGAGGTCGCGCGCGGACGATCCGCCCGACAGGAGAAGGAGCACTCGTGAGGACTCTGGGAACCCTGCACCGGCTGGACGACACCAGGGGAGCAGTCCGTGTGGAAGAGGTCTACGCGACCGACATCGAGGACCTGTGGGACGCGTGCACGGACCCCGATCGGCTGGCGCGCTGGATCGCGGACGTCTCGGGTGCCCTCGAGGTGGGTGGCGGGTTCACGGCTCGCTTCACCAGCGGATGGGAGGGCTCCGGTCGTGTCGATGTCTGTGAGCGCCCGCACCGGCTGCTCGTCACGACCTGGGAGGACGAGGCAGCCGACCAGGAGTCGACGATCGAGGCCACGCTGACCACTGTGGAGGGCGGGACTCGTCTGGTCATCGAGGAACGTGGCATGCCGGTCGACCAGCTCGCGGCGTACGGCGCCGGCTGGCAGGTGCACGCCGAAGACCTGGCTGCGCACGTCTCCGGTGCTGATCGCGACGAGGACGAGGCGCGCTGGGTCGACATGGTGCCGGCCTACCAGGGGTTGCTGCCGGCGTGACCCGGCTCGGTCGGGGAGAGCGGGAACCCCCTCTCCGCCTATCCATATTGACATAATGTCAGTTATCGGCGATATGTTCACGCTCAGGGAAGGGGTCCCGGCGGGGGCTCCGCACATCGTGGAGCTCCCGTGTCGCTCCATGACCCGCGAGCTCCACGATCCCGTGCGCGTTCAGTGCCACTGACACAGCGACGCGGCAGCGTCCGACAACACCATGCGTCCGCTGGCGACGGCAACCACCAGGTCGTACGCATCGTCATCCGGTGCGTCGAGCTCCACACCGTTCAGTCCGTAGAACACGGCGACCGCGAGCCAGCCGAGTCGCTCGTTGCCGTCGACCAGGGCTTGGTTGCCCACGACGGACTCCAGGAGCGCTGCGGCCTTCTCGTCCAGTGACGGGTAGGCCTCGTTGCCCCACAGCTGGGTCGTGGGACGGTGGGCGGCGGACTCGAGGAGGCCGAGGTCGCGCACGGGCCCGACTGCCAGGTCGTCGACCAGGCTGAGCAGGTCCTCGAGCGTCAGGTGCGCGGTCACTCGCCCAGGCGTCGCAGCACGTCGGCGTACCGGGTGCGGGTCCGGGCCGACAGGTCGCGGACCTGGGCCTCGTGACCTCGCCGGTCGACGTACTCCCGCACCGCCGCGCGAGCAACGTCCTGCATCGAACGATCCTCTGCGTCCGCCTGGGCGCGCAGGGCGTCGGCTTCCTCGTCGGAAAGTCGCAGTGTCATCGCCATGAGACTCTGATACCAGTCTGGTATCAGTTGGCTGGTTGATCCTTTGTCTGGTGCAGCAGCCATTGCGTCCCGCCCGTGTGGATCAGCGCATAGGTGCGGACCCCGGATCGCCCGTGCAACGAGAAGACCAGCCGTCGCTCGTCGCGGTCGTGCTCCTGCCAGGTGCCCGTGTCGGCGATGGACTTGTGCTCGTCCTCGAAGTCGACGTGGTCGAGCTGGTGGTCGTCGACCGCGATCGCGAGCCGGTCGTGGGCCGGATCGTCGGGCAGACCCTTGGGCACGGCCCAGCTGCGCAGGACGCCACGCTCCTCGAGCCGCAGGTCGAAATGTGGACGCGGCCGACGGTGGTCGTGGAGGACGAAGCGGGCCCGGTCCGACATGGCACGACTGTGCCATGCCGCGGCTCAGAACCGCCGGAGCTGGTAGGTCCCGACCGTCGTCGCCACGACCTCGCCCTGCGCGTCTGTGAGGGACGTCTCCAGCAGGAACTCCCCCTTGCCCGACTCCAGCGCATCGTGCCGCACCCGCCGGACCTCCTCGTCCGACAGCTCTGCCGCGGCTCGTACGACGCCCAGCGCGGGTCGCCGGAACCGGATCGTCGACTCCTTGACGATCGGCACGAAGCCTGCGAGCTCGCCCTCCAGGTCGAAGGTCACCAGGCTCAGGACGCCGCCGAGCATCTCGGCCACGCTGAACAACGACCCGGCGTAGGTCACCCCGAAGTGGTTGATGTTGGGCTCCGGCGGCAGCTCGGCCACCGCTCGCCCGGGCGCCACCTCGACGAGGCGGATGCCCATCGCCTCGAGAATGGGCACCGACGCGACCGCATCGGCCAGACGATCGGACACGACCCCTCCTCGTGGACGGAGGAAGGACTGCCTCCACTCTCAACGTATAGGCCATCAGGGGGCTTGCCGCAAGACCCCACCCGTGACTGACACTGCACGTCGTGACGCCGCACGACACCGCGCCCTTCGCCCTGTCGGACGCTCTCGCCGCCAAGAGCGACCCGACCCTCATCGAGGATGATCGCGAGCACTTCCGCGCGATCGCCACCAGCCTCGACCACGCGATCGCGGGTCTGGAGGAGAGCCTCGCCGAGATCCGCAGGGCCCCTGCCGGGCACGGCCAGGCCGCCCTGGAGCGCGACCTGGAGGTCCACCGTCAGACCGCGCGCCTGCAGGCGCTCCGTCGCTTCGACCTCGACCTGTGCCTGGGGCGGATCGTCCACGAGGACCACGGCGGGACGACCTACATCGGCCGGCTCGGGCTTGCCGACCCCGGTGGGCGCCGGCTGCTCGTCGACTGGCGCTCCCCCGCTGCCGAGCCCTTCTTCGCCGCCACCCATGCGCAACCGCACGGGCTCGTGAGCCGACGCCGCTACCGATGGATCGGTGGGAAGATCGTCGACTACTGGGACGAGGCCTTCACGGCAGAGGGCCTGGCCCACACGGCCGCACTCGACGACCAGTCCGCCTTCATCGCGACCCTGGGTGGCAGCCGTACGCCGCGGATGCGCGACGTGCTCGGCACCATCCAGTCCGACCAGGACGCCATCATCCGTGCCGGCTCCCGAGGAGCCCTCGTCGTGGACGGCGGGCCGGGCACGGGCAAGACCGTGGTCGCGCTGCACCGCACGGCCTACCTCCTCTACGCCGACCCGCGACTCGGCCACCGTCGCGGCGGCGTGCTCTTCGTCGGGCCGCACCAGCCGTACCTCGCCTACGTGGGCGACGTGCTGCCCAGCCTCGGGGAAGAAGGGGTGCAGACCTGCACCGTGCGCGACCTCGTCCCGGAATCACCCCTGTCGAGGCCGGAGGCGAACGCGCTCGTGGCCGCGCTGAAGGCCGACGTCAGGATGGTCGCCGCGATCGAGCCCGCCGTCGGGCTCTACGAGGAACCGCCGGCCCAGCCACTGCTCGTCGAGACGCCGTGGGCGGACGTCCGGATGACGGTGGACGACTGGGCGGAGGCCTTCGACTCCCCCGATCCAGGGACGCCGCACAACCTCGCCCGCGACGACGTCTGGGCAGAGGTCCTCACCATCCTGGTCGACAAGCTCGACTCCGAGGAGCTCTCTGCGGACCAGTTCCGGAGTGTCCTCGAGCGCCACGGCGGGCTGCGCGAGGTCTTCGACCGAGCGTGGCCGATCATCGAGCACACCGACCTCGTCGGCGACCTCTGGACCGTCCCGGCCTACCTGCGGCGCTGCGCCCCGTGGTTGCAGCCGGAGGAGGTCGCAGCGTTGCGCCGGGCGAACCCGGAGGCCTGGACGTACGCCGACCTGCCCCTGCTCGACGCGGCCAGGCTGCGGCTCGGGGACCCCGAGGCGTCACGTCGGCGACGCCGGAAGCAGGCAGCCGAGGCCCGTGAACGCGCCCGGATGACCGAGGTGATCGACGGCCTGGGCTCCGCCACGCTCGAGTCGGGCGCCGATGCCTACGAGGAAGGACTGGTCTCGATGCTGGTCCACCACGACCTCCGCACTGCGCTGGTCGACGACGATGCCCTGCCGACGGCCGATCCGGACCTCCTGACCGGTCCGTTCGCGCACATCGTCGTCGACGAGGCGCAGGAGCTGACCGACGCGGAGTGGCAGATGCTGATCAGCAGGTGTCCGTCGCGCAGCTTCACGGTCGTCGGTGACCGGGCCCAGGCGCGCCACGGGTTCACCGAGTCCTGGACCGAACGCCTGGACCGCATCGGACTCCCGGACTCGAGGGTCGCTCCCCTGACGATCAACTACCGCACGCCCGCGGAGGTGATGGCCGTGGCCGAGCCGGTGATCCGCGCCGCGCTGCCGGAGGCCAACGTGCCGACCTCGATCCGCGAGAGCGGGATCCCGGTGCGCCACTCCCCCGCCACCGAGATGGACCGGATCATCGAGGAGTGGCTGGTCGAGCACGTTGAGGGCACGGCCGTGGTGATCGGGTCGCAGGTCGCCGGACGCTGGGGCCCCCGCGTGCGCTCGTTGACGCCGGTCCTGGCCAAGGGCCTCGAGTTCGACCTCGTGGTCCTGGTCGACCCGGACCGCTTCGGCGAGGGCATCGAAGGCGCGGTCGACCGCTACGTCTCGATGACGCGCGCCACGCAGCGACTGGTCGTCCTCACGAGCGTGTGAAGGACAAGACGTCGCGCAGGGACGAGATCTCCTGCGGTCCGACCCGGCAGCACCCGCCCACGAGCCGGGCCCCGGCCTCGACCCAGGCCGTCACGTCATCGGGATCGAAGGCCGAACGCCCCGTCCAGGAACGCGCCTCGGCGTCCCACGACTGGCCGGAGTTGGGATAGGCGACAGCCGGGCCCTGTGTGCCGGCGCGCTGCACGGCACGGCCGGCGTCGGCGGGCGTGGTGCAGTTGACCCCGACCGCGATGACCTCGGCGACGTCGGCAGCCATCGCGAACGCCTCGTCCAGTGACTCCCCCGCCCGCGTACTGCCCGTCGGCAGCCGAGAGCGACAGCCACGCCGGGACGCCGGTGCCGTCCAGCTCGGCCAGCACCGCCTCCACCTCGGCCAGGCACGGGATCGTCTCGACCGCCAGCACGTCGGCCCCCTCCCCCACGGTCGAGGACAGCACGTCGAGCCGGGGTCGGTGGAAGGCCCGCAGACCGGCGACGTCGAGGTCGTAGTCGCCGCGGTACTCCGACCCGTCGGCCAGCACCGCGCCGTACGGTCCCACCGAGGCGGCCACCCACCCTTGCGGCGCCACGGCGTCGCGGGCCGATGCAGCGAGCTCGACGCTGCGACGGAGCAGCCGCTCGACCTCGTCCCGGTCGGCCCCTGCTGCGCCGAATCCCTCGAACGACACCTGGTAGGACGCGGTGGTTGCCACCTCCGCCCCCGCCGCGAAGAACTCCCGGTGCGCCGCCTGGATCGCGGCCGGGTCGTCACGCAGCAGGCGCGCTGACCACAGGTCCGAGGACAGGTCGTGCCCGTGCTGCTCCAGCAGGGTCGCCAGCCCGCCGTCGAGCACGACGGGCCGTGAGGCGATGGTCTCCCGGAGATCGCGGCGGCTCATGCTCCCCATGCTCTCAGGCGCCGACGTAGGCCCTCAGGTGCGTGCCGGTGAGCGTGGGCTCCCTGGCCGCCACCAGGTCGGCAGGAGGCCCCTCGAAGACGATCGAGCCCCCGTCGTGGCCGGCACCCGGACCGAGGTCGATGATCCAGTCGGCGTGGGCCATGACGGCCTGGTGGTGCTCGATGACGATCACGGACCTGCCCGAGTCGACCAGTCGGTCGAGCAGCCCGAGGAGGTTGGCCACGTCGGCCAGGTGCAGGCCGGTGGTGGGCTCGTCGAGGATGTAGACCTCCCCCTTCTCCGCCATCTGGGTGGCCAGCTTGAGCCGCTGCCGCTCGCCGCCAGACAGGGTCGTGAGCGGCTGGCCCAGAGACACGTAGCCCAGGCCGACGTCGACGAGCCGCTCCAGGATCTTCACCGCCGCAGGGATCCTCGCCTCGCCGTCGCCGAAGTGCTCCCGGGCGTCCACCACCGACATCTCGTGGACCTCGGCGATGTCCTTGCCGCCGAGGGTGTGCACCAGCACCTCGGCCCTGAAACGGCGACCCTCGCACTCCTCGCACGGCGACTCGACGGTCGCCATCGGGCCGAGCTCGGTGAAGATCACGCCCGCACCGTTGCAGGTCGGGCAGGCGCCCTCGGAGTTGGAGCTGAAGAGCGCCGGCTTCACGCCGTTGGCCTTGGCGAAGGCCTTGCGGATCGGCTCCAGCAGCCCGGTGTACGTCGCGGGGTTGCTGCGCCGCGATCCCTTGATCGCGCCCTGGTCGATCACGACGACCCCGTCGCGGCCCTCGAGCGACCCGTGGATCAGCGAGCTCTTGCCCGAGCCCGCGACGCCCGTGACGACGGTCAGCAATCCCAGCGGCACGTCGACGTCGACGTCGCGCAGGTTGTGGGTCGAGGCACCGCGCACCTCCAGCTTCCCGGTCGCCGCGCGCACCGTCTCCTTGAGGCGGGCCCTGTCGTCGAGGTGCTGCCCGGTGATCGTGCCGCTGGCGCGGAGCCCGTCGAGGTCGCCCTCGAAGCAGATCGTGCCGCCGTCGGAGCCCGCCGCGGGTCCGAGGTCGACGATGTGGTCCGCGATCGCGATGGTCTCGGGCTTGTGCTCGACCACCAGCACCGTGTTGCCCTTGTCGCGGAGCTGGAGGAGCAGGTCGTTCATCCGCTCGATGTCATGCGGGTGCAGGCCGATGGTGGGCTCGTCGAAGACGTAGGTGACGTCGGTCAGCGACGATCCGAGGTGGCGGATCATCTTGGTGCGCTGCGCCTCGCCGCCGGACAGCGTGCCGGCGGGCCGCTCGAGCGAGAGGTAGCCCAGGCCGATCTCGGAGAACGAGTCGAGCAGGTGCTGGAGGCCCTTCAGCAGCGGGGCCACCGAGGGCTCGTCCAGCTCGCGCACCCAGGTGGCCAGGTCGCTGATCTGCATCTCGCACAGGTCGGCGATCGACGCGCCCTTGATCAGCGACGAGCGTGCCTCGGGCGTCAGCCGGGTGCCGTCGCACTCGGGGCAGACCTGGAACGTGACGGCGCGCTCGACGAAGCGGCGTACGTGCGGCTGCATCGCCTCGGGGTCCTTGGAGAGCATCGACTTCTGGATCTTGGGGATGATCCCCTCGAACGTGAGGTTGACGCCCTCGACCTTGATCTTCGTCGGCTCGGACCACAGCATCGTCTCGAGCTGCTTCTTGGTGAAGGACCTGATCGGCTTGTCCATCGGGAGGCCCATGCCCTCGAAGAGACGGCCGTACCACCCGTCCATCGAGTAGCCGGGGACGGTCAGGGCGCCGTCGGCGAGCGACGTCTCGTCGTCGTACAACGCGGTCAGGTCGATGTCGTTGACCCTGCCCATGCCCTCGCACCGCGGGCACATGCCGCCGAGGTAGACCTCCTGCCTGGCGATCTTCTTCTCGACCCGCCCACCCTTCTCGGTGGTCATCATGCCGCTCGCCTTGCGGGTCGGGACGTTGAACGAGTACGCCGTCGGTGGGCCGACGTGGGGGTCGCCGAGCCGGCTGAAGAGGATCCGCAGCATCGCGTTGGCGTCGGTCGCGGTGCCCACCGTCGAGCGGGGGTTGGCCCCCATCCGCTCCTGGTCCACGATGATCGCGGTCGTCAGCCCCTCGAGGTGGTCCACGTCGGGGCGGGCCAGCGTGGGCATGAAGCCCTGGACGAAGGCGCTGTAGGTCTCGTTGATCATCCGTTGCGACTCGGCGGCGATGGTGGCGAAGACCAGCGAGCTCTTGCCGGATCCGGAGACGCCCGTGAAGACGGTCAGCCGCCGCTTCGGCAGCTCGACGTCGACGCCCTTGAGGTTGTTCTCCCGCGCGCCCTGGACCTTGATCAGGTCGTGCTCATCGGCTGGGTGTGTGGTCGTCATGCGTGTGCTCCCCGTGTCTGCTCGCCCGGCGCCGGCCACCTCCGGGCTGCCGGTGATTCTGCCAGTACGACGCGCTGGGGCTCCGAGGTGTGACCGCCCGCCCCAGGGATGAGGTGACGTTTCACCGGGGATGCCATCGTCGAGGGCATGACCACCACTCACGACGACCAGCTCGGGACCGTTGCCGAGATCATGCAGGACACCCGCATCGCCGTCCTGACCTACGCGACGCCCGGCGGCTCCCTCGTCTCGGCGCCCATGGGGATGCAGGACTTCGAGCATCCCGGCACCATCTGGTTCCTGACCGAGCGCGACACCGACAAGGTGCGGGCGATCGAGGCGGACCCGCGGGTCAACGTGTCCTGCTCGAGCTCGTCCGGCTGGGTCTCCCTCACCGGGACGGCTCACGTCAGCGAGGACCGCGCCAAGCTCAAGGAGCTGTGGGACGCGTCGGCGGGCATGTTCATGTCGGGCGGGCCCGAGGACGCCTCCAACGTGCTGCTGCAGGTGGATGGCGCCACGGCCGAGTTCTGGGAGTCGCCCGGCAAGGTGAGCTCCGCGATCCAGCTCGCCAAGGGCCTCGTCAGCGGGGACAGGCCCGACCTCGGCGACAACGACACCGTCACCCTCTGACGGCGGCAGACCGATGCTCGTCGACGCGCACGGCCCGGCCACCGCCGAGGACTCCTGGACACGCTTCACGACGCCGGCGGCATGGCCCACCTGGGCTCCGTTGATCCACCACGTCGACACCGACGCCGAGGTGCTCGTCACCGGCAGCACCGGACGGGTCCACGGACCAGGTGGCGTCGCGGTCGACTTCACCGTGACGGACCTCGATCCGGCGCTGCGCTCCTGGTCGTGGCGCGTGGGGCTCGGCCCGGCCGCGGTGCACATGGACCACCACGTCCTGCCGACGCCCGGGGGCGGCAGCCGTGCCCTCCTGCGGGTACCCGGCCGTTCCGCCGCGCTGCTGCAGCCCTATCGGATCCCGGCTGCGGCGGCTCTGCACAGACTGGTCCGCGGCCCCGGCGCGGACGGGACCCACGAGCCCGTGCGCGAGTTCGACTTCGCGTTCGCGCCGTCGTACGCCGTCGCGGGTCTGGCCTTCGGGATCACGCCGCGCACCACCACCGTCGAGGTCGGACCTTCGTGGCTCTACGTCCGCTACGGCCCGTGGCGCCTGGTCACCCCGCGCAGCAACATCGCGTCCGCCGAGGTGACCGGCGACTTCGCGTGGCTCAAGACGGCCGGCCCGGCACGTCTCTCCTTCAGCGACCGCGGCGTGTCCTTCACGAGCAACGGCGAGCGGGCACTCTGCCTCGACTTCCACGAGCCCGTGCCGGCCATCGACCCCACGGCGACCATCACCCACCCGGGCGCGACCTTCTCGGTGGCCGACCCCCAAGGACTGGCCGAGGCCCTCGGCCTGGGTGCGTAGGCTCGCGCCATGGGCATTGTCCACCGGGCCACGCTGTCTCCGTCCAAGCAGGAGCTCGTCGAGTCCTGGCTGCCCACGAGGTCGTGGGCCGACGGTCACCGGATCGACGCCAAGGTCGCCGAGTACCGCTTCGACGACCCGGCCGGCGAGGTCGGCATCGAGACGATCCTGTGGCGCACCGAGTACGGCGTCGTGCTGCAGACGCCGCTCACCTACCGGGCCGCACCGCTCGGGGGCGCGGAGGAGCACCTGATCGGGACCACCGAGCACTCCGTGCTGGGTGAGCGTTGGGTCTACGACGGCTGTGGCGACCCGGTCTGGGCCGCCACCCTGACCGCAGGGATCCTCACCGGTGCGAGCCAGTCCCAGATGTACTTCGAGGACGACGGCGTGCGCGTCGAGATCCCCGCGCGCATGCAGGTGCGCGGCAGCGGAGGTGACTGGGAGCCTCCGCTCGTCGAGTCCATCGACTCCGTGAGCGACCGCGAGGACGTGACCACGGTGCGTGCCGGCTCGGTCGAGATCGACCTGGCCCGCGTCGTCGGGGCGCAGCTGGGTCGCGGTCCCCATCTCAGCGGCAGCGTGGGCGGACCGGCGGACTCCGTGCTCGCCGCCCTGCGCAGGGCCTGAGTCGTCAGGCCCGGGCCACCACCAGGCCCAGCCAGTCCGCCAGGGCGGAGATCTCCGCGTCCACGCGGGCACGCCTCCGTGCCGACCAGGCGCCGTCCTCGTGGACCGCATCGACGACCAGCACGCCCGCGTCCCGGTCGGCCGTGGCGTCCACCTTTCCCACGAGCTCGTCACTGTCGAGCACCGGCATCGCCCAGTAGCCCCAGCGGCGCTTGGCCGCCGGCTTGTACATCTCGAGCTGGTAGTCGAACCCGAAGAGCTCCTCCATCCGCCTCCGGTCGAAGACCAGGCGGTCCAGCGGCGAGAGGATCGCGGTGCGCCCCTCGAACTCACCGTCGAGCAGCGACGGGTCGACCCGCCAGCTTCCGCGTACGCCCGCCACGCGCGCGGGTTCACCGACGTCGCGTACGTCGTAGGGCTCGTGCCAGGCCTCCAGGGTGCGGGGGCGCGCCAGGCCCAGGGCTCGGAGGCGCCGCTCGGCGAGGGTCCGGTGCGCCTCCGGGGCCGGGACTGCCGGGTCGCCGGGGTGGATCCGCTCGGAGAGGTCCCACCGGCGCTCGCGCCCTTCGCGGGACGCGACCGCGACCTCGCCCCGGGCCTCCATGCACTCGAGGAGCTTCATCACGTTCTTGTTGTTGGTCCAGCCCGTGGAGCGCCACGGCACCTCGCAGCTGTCGGGCAGGTCGCGCGCGGCGGTCGGCCCCTCGGAACGGAGGAGCGCCAGGATCTCGCGGCGGCAGCCGTCGTTGGCGACCACCCAGTCCTCGACGTCCTCCTGCCACTCCTTCAGCGGGGGCTCGCCGGGCCACACGTCCATGTCTGCACGGAAGAGCGCGATGTCCTCGCTGGGTCGCAGCATCGCCTTCAGCTCGACCACCGCCCCGTCGCCGATGAGCTGCTCGAGGTCCTCGGGCTCGTAGGACCCGCCGAGCCGGGTCCAGAGCGCGAGATCGGCGTGCTGGGCCACCACGTCGGTCAGGTCGACCTGCAGGTAGCCGAGGTGGCGGACCACCTCGAGCACGTCGGTCGGGCGATCCGCGTCCAACAGCTGCGCTCGTACGGCGACCCGTCTCGCCTGCTGCGGCGCCAGCTCGTGTACGTGCCGGTCCCCCATGTGGCGATCCTAGGTGCGCTTCCCGCCCTCATCCGCGCGTCGACGCGGGGCATGTCGGGGCCAGCCCCGGATGACCCGAACGGGTCATCGCTACCCCGGATCGGGCAGTTCTGGAGCATTCGGCATCGACGCGCGTCATGCGGTGGCACGCTCGACGTCACACCAGCACGAGCACGGCACAGCAGATGAGGGGAGCAGGACCATGTGGGACACCGTCGAGACCAGCTCGGTGCACCTGTCGCACGACCTTCCGTGCACGGGGTGCGGCCACGCACGCCACTCCTTCCTGCCCTGCTCCGACACGTGCGCCTGCACGCACGGCCGCGACCGCGCGCTCAGCGCTGCGTGACCCGGTCCTCGACCTTCGCCTTCAGCCTCCGCCGCGCGCCTCGCCGGAAGCGGTCGACAGCCCGATCAGGAGCCGGCGGACGACCTTGGTCGTCCAGCTCGTAGCTCGCCACCTTCGCCAGGCGCGGGCGGTTGTGGTCGTCAGTGACCTCACCCGTCACCCACCACATCCGGAGGCGTCGTCCGTCCAGGTGGAGACAGGCCAGGTTGTTGTCGAACCACGGCCCCTCGGCGTAGCGCCAGTCCAGTGGTGGCTTCGGCACCCGCGCCGACTTCGACGCCAACCGACCGATCGGCCCGGCCACTCCGTAGGAGAGCACCGCGGTGGCGAAGCGCATGTTGCGCGAGAGCGGGTTGCGGATCGGTGAGCACACCGCCTGCAGGATCGTGGAACGGACGTCTCGGCCGTCGTCGACCGGCCACGCCTCGCTGACGTAGCTGTGGTGGACGTCGCCGGACAGGAAGGTCACCGTCGACGGAGCGCGTCCCCGCTCTCCCGCAACCACCTCCAACACCTGCTCGGCCACCTCCTGGAAGCTGGTCTGGAAGGCACCCCAGTGCTCGAGGTCGACGACCTGGCGCATCCGCTCCCCCATCCTGCTGCCACGCTCGCCCCACGCACCCTGGGCCAGCGCCTCGCTGAAGGCCTCGAGGTGGTGCAGGCCCCGGGCGAGCAGGAACGGCAGCGACGTCCCGACCAACAGGTGGTCGACGTCCCCGCGCAGCTGCTCGTCGAGCCAGGCGGCCTCATCGGCGTCGAGGAGCGCCCGGGACTCGGGGTCGAGCTGCCTCGCTGCGCGGGAATCGACCACGACGAGGCGTGCCTGGGTGTCGAACTCGCGCGTGTAGCTCCACCGGTAGGTCTGCGGCTCCTGGTCGACCCGGGCCGCGAAGGCGTCGATGCTCGCACCGAAGTCGTACTCGTCGTCGCCACGGTGCGCGAGCACCTGGGCGTACAGCTCGTCCTCGGCGCGTGCGGCCGGCGAGAGGTTGCCGAGGTGCTGGTAGACCCAGTACGACGCGAGGCCGGCCACGATGCGGCCGTGCCACCACGACGTCGCCTCCATCTCGCGACGCCAGGACTGGGACGTGTTCCAGTCGTCACGGATGTCGTGGTCGTCGAAGATCATCGCGCTCGGCACAGTGGAGAGGAGCCACCGGTTGACGGGGTCCGACCACGCGAGGCTGTAGAGGTGGGCGTACTCCTCGTAGTCCTTGAGCTCGGTCCACGGCGGGGCCTCGATGTCGCGCCGCGACTCGATGAAGGCCTGCATCGCCTCCGTCGTCTCGTCGGCGTACACCTGGTCCCCGAGGAACAGCACCAGGTCCGGCAACCGCTCCTGGGACAGGTCGGGATCGGCCGGGTCGGCCGGGGCCACCTGGTCGGCGGTGCGAAGGGCGAACGCGCGAAGGGCGTCGACTCCGTGCGTCTTGTTGCCCTGCGCATCGTGCGACACCGACGTCCGGCACGAACCGAAGGCCAGGTGCAGTGGTCGCCCGTCCTCCAGCGTGGCGATGACCGGCTCAGGGAAGGGTGAGTCGGCCTCGGGCCAGACCTGCTCGCCGTCGATGTCCACCGTGTAGGAGTGGGTCGTGCCGGGCTCGAGCTCGAGGAGGTCGACCAGGGCGTAGTGGTGCCCGTGGACGACGAAGGTGCGGGCACTCGCCGTGGCGCCACCTCGGCGCACCGTCACGGTGGCCGCGTCGCGGGTCTCCACCCACACGGCCGCAGACGTGTCGTCGACATAGCGCAGGAGGGGCCCGAGGAGCAGGGGGCCGTCAGACCCGCTCACGGCTGGAGGAGCACCTTGATCGCGCGTCGCTCGTCCATCGCGCGGTAGCCCTCTGGCGACTCCGACATCGGGAGCGTCAGGTTGAAGACGCGGCCCGGGTCGATGGTCCCGGAGAGGACCCGCTCGAGCAGGTCGGGCAGGTAGCGGCGTACGGGTGCCATGCCGCCCGCGAGGCCCACGTTCTTCTGGAACATCCGGCGGATCGGGAGCTCGACGCCGTGGGGTACGCCCACGAAGCCGACCGTCGACCCCGGACGCGCGATCGCGAAGGCCGTCTTCATCGACTCGTCGGTCCCGACGCACTCGAGCACCGCATCCGCGCCGACCCCCTTGGTCAGCTCGGCGATGCGATCACCGCCCTCCTTGCCGCGCTCGGCCACGATGTCCGTCGCGCCGAAGGCGAGCGCGATCTCCTGGCGGGACGTGTGCCGTGACATCGCGATGACCCGCTCGGCGCCGAGCTGCGCCGCCGCCAGCACACCGCACAGGCCGACGGCGCCGTCACCGACGACGACGGCCGTGCCGCCCTGCTTGACCCCGGCTGCGACAGCCGCGTGCCAGCCGGTGGCCATCACGTCGGACAGGGTGAGGAGCGAGGGGATCAGCGAGGCGTCCGGCATCCCGTCTGTCTTGACCAGGCTGCCGTCCGCCTGGGTGACGCGGGAGAACTCGCCCTGGCCGCTCGCGGTGAAGCCGAGGTCGACGCAGGCAGACTGCACACCGGCCTCGCAGTGGACGCACGTGTTGTCGCTGTGGCAGAACGGCACGATCACGAAGTCGCCGGGCTTGAAGTCCTTGACCGCGGACCCCACCTCCTCGATGACTCCGACGCACTCGTGGCCGATCGTCGATCCGGCGTCGATGTCGCTGTAACCACGGTAGGGCCACAGGTCGGAGCCGCAGATGCACCCGGCGACCACCTTCACGATGGCGTCGGTGGGCTCCTCGATGACGGGGTCGGGGACCTCCTCGAAGCGGATGTCGCCGGGGGCGTGGATCGTGGTTGCTCGCATGCGGCGATCTTGCCACGCGACCGTTGCTCGTCCACCTGTGCCCGGGGACCGTGACGGGGCCGGTGTCGCGTCGTTGTACCTCCTGCACCACCCCGAACGGAGGAAGCAATGGACCACCACCGCCAGGCGCCGTCAGTCCGGGCCGTCGGCGTCGTCGCGGCTCTCGCGACAGCGCTCGCCACGTTCGCGCTCGGACCGGGTCTCGTGCCCGCCGGCTCCGCTGCACCGTCGGGAACGGGCCAGTCCCTCGATGTCCTGGTGGTGGGCGACTCCTACTCGGCCGGCAACGGGGCCACGGGTACGACGTACGGCCCCGCAGGGTGCTATCGCAACACCACACACTGGAGCGAGAAGTACGCCAGCGGACTGCGCGACCAGGGCTACACCGTGACCCTCGCCAACCACGCGTGCAGCGGGGGCCGTACGCCGGACGTGCACACACCGCGACCCATGGACACCCAGACCGGGCGGACGATGCCGGCACCCGAGGGCGTGACCACGACCTCGGAGGGCGATGCCTACCTGCGCAGCGCCGACCCCTGCAACACCCGCGCCTTCCCCACCGAGGAGTTCTGGACCTATCGCACCACCTCCGTAACCGCAGGCACCCTCACCTACGACTGCACGCGCACCCTGCGCGCCCAGGCCGACTTCGTCACCCCGGGCACCGACCTGGTGGTCTTCACCATGGGCGGCAACGACGCCGGGTTCAGCACCATCGTCCAGAGCTGCTTCGTGGCCGGCACCCGCACGGCGGCCGATTGCCGGACCGCACTCGACACCGCACGCGCGCTCATCCCGACCATCAAGCAGCGGCTCATCGACGACGTGGCTGCCCTGCGTGCCCATGGCCTGCGCTCGGACGCCAGGATCGTGCAGCTGGGATATCCGTGGTTGCAGCTCGACAACGGCTTCACCCTGCCCGACCCGGCGGACCCGCTCACGCCCTATCCCGCGGGCGACGAGGTGCGCAGGCTGATCACCGATGCCACGGCCCAGCTCGCCACGGTGCCGGCGGCGGTCAACGTCGACCACCCCGGCCAGATGGCCTTCCTGGACGGGGTCACCGCGAAGTTCTCCGGCCACGAGCCCGACGCAGCGACGACCAACCCGCAGACCTGGATCCACCAGGCGTTCAGCGGCGTGGACACCAATCTCTGGTACCACCCCAACGACGCCGGCCACACGGCGTACGCCGAGCTCCTGCTCGCGCGCGGCACGTGGGAGTCACCTACGCACCCCACCCAGAGGGCCACGGCCTCCTTGCGCGTGCGCGCGACCGAGCGACGCGTCCCCCGGGGCCGCCCTGTCGCCCTGCGCGTGTCGGTGAGGCTCTCGGACGCGACCGCGCCCTCCGGGCGGCTGGTCGTCCGGCATGCCCACAGACGTCACGTGCTCGTCCGCCGCTCGCTGCGTGCGGGATCGGACGGCCACCGTCGGCTCCGCATCCGTGGTCTCGGTCGTGGGCGCCACACGCTCGTGATCACCTACCGCGACAAGCACGCGCCCCGGGTGCGCGACCGGGTCCGGGTCCGGGTCATCGTGCGTCGCGGACGCCGACTGGCGTTATCTCACATGTGAGATAGCATGGCGGGATGGCTGACTACAAGGGTCGCATCGGCAACCTCATCCGCGACGCCCGCAAGCACCGCGGTCTCACCCAGCACCAGCTGGCCGAGCTGCTCGGCACCAGCCAGAGTGCCATCAACCGTATCGAGAAGGGGCATCAGAACCTCTCCCTGGAGATGCTCGCCCGCATCGGCGCGGCCCTCGACTCCGAGATCGTGGCGCTCGGCGCCGGTCCGACGCACCTGCGGGTCGACGGCCCCACCACGCTCTCCGGCTCGATCGACGTCAAGACCTCGAAGAACGCCGGTGTCGCGCTCCTGTGCGCGTCCCTGCTGAACAAGGGTCGTACGACCCTGCGCAAGGTCGCGAGGATCGAGGAGGTCAACCGCCTCCTCGAGGTGCTCAACTCGATGGGTGTGGCCACCCGCTGGATCGGCGACGACAACGACCTGGAGATCATCCCGCCCGCGGAGCTCAACCTCGCCGCGATCGACGAGGCGGCAGCGCGGCGCACGCGCTCGGTCATCATGTTCCTCGGCCCGCTGCTGCACCGCTACGACAGCTTCGACCTCCCCTACGCCGGCGGCTGCAACCTCGGCGAGCGCACCGTGGAGCCGCACATGTCGGCGCTGCGGCCCTTCGGTCTCGACGTGAAGGCCACCGACGGCAGCTATCACGCGATGGTCAACCGCACGATCGAGCCCACCCGCCCGATCGTGCTGACCGAGCGGGGCGACACCGTCACCGAGAACGCGCTGATGGCGGCTGCGCTCCATCCCGGCACCACGGTGATCCGCAACGCCTCGTCCAACTACATGGTCCAGGACCTCTGCTTCTACCTCCAGAAGCTGGGCGTGCACGTCGACGGCATCGGCACGACCACGCTCCGTGTCACGGGCCGGACGTCCATCGACGTCGACGTCGACTACTCCCCCTCCGAGGACCCGATCGAGGCCATGTCGCTGCTCGCGGCCGCCATCGTGACGAAGTCCGAGATCACCATCCGACGGGTGCCGATCGAGTTCCTCGAGATCGAGCTCGCCACGCTGGAGGAGATGGGCTTCCGCTACGACCGGACCGAGGAGTACGTCGCCAACAACGGCGAGACCCGCCTGGTCGACATCACCACGCACGCCTCCGACCTGCGCGCGCCGCTCGACAAGATCCACCCGATGCCGTTCCCCGGGCTCAACATCGACAACCTGCCCTTCTTCGCGGTCATCGCCGCGGTGGCGGAGGGCCAGACGCTGCTCCACGACTGGGTCTACGAGAACCGCGCCATCTACCTCACCGAGCTCAACAAGCTCGGCGCCCAGGTCAAGCTGCTCGACCCGCACCGCGTGCTCGTCGAAGGCCCGACGCACTTCTCCGGCGCCGAGATCGTGTGCCCGCCGGCGCTGCGCCCGGCCGTGGTCCTGCTCATCGCGATGCTCGCGTCCAAGGGCCGCAGCGTGCTGCGCTCGACGTACGTCATCCACCGCGGCTACGAGGACCTCGCCGAGCGCCTCAACGAGCTCGGCGCCAACATCGAGACCTTCCGCGACATCTGAGACACCCGGCGTCGGCCGCGAGGTGGCGTCTGGGCTCGCGCCAACTCACCGGTTGGCTGACCAACTCGTGAGTTGGCGACTTGGGGGCTTGTCCAGCGCCCGCAAACCCACCCAACTCGCCAACTGGTCAGTTGGCGGGCCGCGCGCCAACTCACCGGTTGGCTGACCAACTCGTGAGTTGGCGACTTGGGGGCGTGCGCAGCGCCCGCAGACCCACCCAACTCACCAACTCGTGAGTTGGCGACTTGGGGCCGCCGAAGGTTCAGCCGAGCTGAAGCCGGCGCCCTCAGTTGAAGAGCGTCTCGACCCAGGCGCGCGACACCTTGCTCGCGGAGGGCGGGGCCGTCATGTCGGCGGTGATCCGGGGCAGCGGGGCTGTGTGCTGGCCGGCGTTGCGATGCCAGTCGTTCTCCGCCTCGATCAGCAGTCCCAGGTCGGCGCGCGAGAGGAACACGCCGTGTCCCTCGGGGCACTGGCTGACCGTGGCCTGGCCGAGGGTCCGTTCGTCCATCTCGACGCCGCAACGCGGGCAGGTGATGCTCTCCATCCCCCGACGATAGCCCTCAGGCCCATACTTCTCGCGTGAAGTCACCCCACGACCTTCTCTTTCTCCCCCGCTTCGCGCCTCCGCCCGACCACGTCCCGGGGACCCCGACGTGAGCTCGCCACGCCCGCCTGCCCCGGGCTACCTCGAATCGCCCCGCCCCATCGCCTTCGCCCACCGCGGCGGCGCCTACCACCCGGACATCGAGGGCCTGGAGAACACGCTCGCCGCCTTCGCCCACGCCGTCGCCCTGGGCTACACCTACCTCGAGACCGACGTGCACGTCACCATCGACGGGGTCCTGCTGGCCTTCCACGACACGGTCCTGGACCGCGTGACCGACCGCACGGGCAGCATCGCGGAGTCGACCTACGCCGAGGTCCAGCAGGCGCTGATCGGTGGCTCGGAGCCGGTGCCGACCCTGACCCAGCTCTTCGACGCCTTCCCTGACGTGCGCTTCAACATCGACCTCAAGTCGGCGGGCGCCGTGGAGGCCCTGGCAGCCTTCATCGAGGAACGGCAGGCGTGGGACCGGGTGCTGGTGGGGTCGTTCTCCCGCCGTCGGATGGAGGCGTTCCGGCGTCGTACGCAGGGGCGCGTGGCCACCTCCGCCCACCCGCTGGAGGTGGTGGCCTTCGTCCTCTCCCCCAGCGGACGCCTGGCGCGGCTGCTGACCCGCGGGCGGCCGCGCGCGCTCCAGATCCCGCACCGGCGCGGACGGTTCGTCGTGGCCTCGCGCAGGCTCGTACGACGTGCCCACGCGGCCGGTGTCCAGGTGCACGTCTGGACCATCGACGACCCAATCGAGATGAACAGCCTCCTCGACCGCGGTGTTGACGGCATCATGACCGATCGCACGGACATACTCAGGGACGTGCTCCGCGCCCGCGGACAGTGGAACTCCCCCATGGAGGGTGACGCATGAGCGAGCGAAGTGAGCTCATCATCAAGGACAGCGCGACATGTGCCTCATGCGCGCACGGAGCGAAGCGAGTACGTGCATGAGCGACGCAGCCGGCGAGATCGCCGATCTCAGGCCCCTGTCGGAGGCCAAGGAGCAGAAGGCCTGGTACTGGTACGACTGGGCCAACAGCGCCTACGTCACCACGGTCGGCACCGTCCTCTTCGCGCCGTACATCATCGCCATCGCCAAGGAGGCCGCGGTCGACAACCGCATCTCCCTCCTCGGCATCTCGGTCGCTCCCGGATCGTTGCCGGCCTACCTGGTCACCATGTCGACGATCATCTCCGCGATCGTGCTGCCCCTCATGGGTCCCATCGCCGACCGCACCGCCAACAAGAAGGGCCTGCTGGCGGTCTTCGCCTGGCTCGGGGCGCTCTCCGGCTCGCTGATCTTCTTCGCCACCGGCACCAACTGGCAGATCGGAGCCCTCGGCTTCTTCCTGGCCAACATCTTCCTGGGCGCCTCGCTCGTGGTGAACGACTCGATCCTGCCGCTCATCTCCGACGAGGAGAACCGTGACCGGGTGTCATCGCGCGGGTGGGCCTGGGGCTACCTCGGCGGCGGCCTGCTGCTGACCGTCAACCTCGCACTGGTGACGATCCTCCCGTTCGGCCTGAGCACCGGCATGGCTGCCCGGCTGAGCATGCTCTCGGCCTGCATCTGGTGGGCGGCCTTCACGTTGATCCCGTACTTCAGGCTCAACGACCACGAGCCGATCCCGCTGGCCGAGAGCGAAGGCGGCAACCAGGGGATCATCGCCGAGAGCTTCGGCCAGCTCGCCAAGACGCTGCGTGAGCTGCCGAGATATCCGGTCGCGTTGAACTTCCTGCTCGCCTACCTGTTCTTCAACGACGGCATCCAGACCGTCATCGCCTCGGCCTCCACCTACGGCGCGGAGGAGCTCGGCTTCGGGCAGTCGGTCCTGATCGGCACCATCCTGCTCGTCCAGTTCGTCGCGTTCGGCGGCGCGCTGGTCTTCGGCCGCCTCGCCAAGCGTTTCGGAGCCAAGCACACCATCCTCGGCGGCCTGGCCATCTGGATGGTCATCGTCACGGCCGCCCTGTTCCTGCCGGAGAAGGCGGTGATCCCGTTCCTGCTGCTGGGCGTGACGATCGGCGTGGTGCTCGGCGGGACCCAGGCACTCGCGCGGTCCTACTTCTCGCTGCTCATCCCCCGTGGCAAGGAGGCCGAGTACTTCAGCTTCTACCACGCGATGGACCGAGGCACGTCGTGGTTCGGCACGCTCGTCTTCGGCGTCGTCTTCCAGCTGACGGACTCCTACCGCCCCGCGATCTTCGCCCTGATCGCCTTCTTCGTGGTCGGCGGGCTCCTGCTGATGCGCGTCGACACCGCCAAGGGCATCCGCGACGCCGGGAACGAGGCTCCGGCCGTCATCTGAGGCGTGCACTCCCCCGCTCCGGACGGGAGTGCGTGCCCGACGGGATCCAGCTGCACCCCTGGGGGTGAAGTTGTCCGCGTCCGAGCGCGGCGACCGCCGTCGCGAATCCGCGGAATGTGGCGCGCCCCGCTACGGTTGAAGGATCACAGGGGACGGGCAACGTCGTCACGAACGGCGTCACGGATCACGGTCTGGCTCGTCTCATCTTTACCAGGCAGACAACACAAGGGTCAGCAAACCCTATGGGAGGTGGGCACGGTGGCGGAGCGCACACTACGTGGCGCAAGGCTCGGCGGCCAGAGTTTCGAGGACGAGCGCGGCATCGAGTTCGCCGCTCGTCAGCAGGTCGGCTATCGGTGCAAGCAGGGTCATGACTTCGAGGTCACGATGTCGGTCGAGGCCGACATCCCGGCCGTGTGGGAATGCCCCCGCTGCGGGGGCGAAGCGCTCAGCACGGCGGGCATCCTCCCCGTGGAGAAGGCGGAGAAGCCGGTCCGCACGCACTGGGACATGCTCCTGGAGCGCCGCTCGGAGAAGGAGCTCGAGGACATCCTCAAGGAGCGCCTCGAGCTGCTGCGCGGCGGAGAGATCGGCCCGGCGCACCTCCACCGCGCCAACAGGAAGAAGCGGGTCTCCTGACCGTCTTCGTCAGGTAGACCGCTCGACTCAGTCGACGACGTCGCCCCGGACCACCGGGCCTTCGGGCCCCTGGCCGGGGCGATGTGCTTGTCCGGGTCCGAACGGAGCCCCGAAGCCGGGTACGACGACCAGGCGCCGCTCCACGACCGAGGTCAGCAACCGTCGTGCCACGGGTCGGGTGAACGGCAGGATCAGCACGATTCCTGCCACGTCCAGCACGAAGCCGGGGCTGAGCATCAGGGTGCCGCCGATCAGGATGAGCGCACCGTCGGCAAGCTCGCGCGCAGGCATCCGCCCGCCCTGGAGCGCCTCACGCAACGCCCGCCACGCGCGAGAGCCCTCGCGCTTGATCAGCCACGCTCCGATGATGCTGTCGAGGACGAGGAGCGCGATCGTCCACCAGGGACCGACCAGCCGGCCGACCTGGAGGATCGCCCAGATCTCGGCCAGCGGGATCAGCACGAATGCTGCGACCAGGACCGCACGCAGCCATCCGCGCCGCCGCCGGGGAGGCGTACGTCTCGGAGCCGCGGGGTGGCTCATGCCTTGCCCCGGCGCAGCTGTGCTCTGCGCTCGGAGAGCCCCCAGCGGGTGATCATCCTGAGCGACTCGCTCGCCACCTGGCCACTCATCTTGGAGTCACCTCGCACCCGCTCGATGAACTCGATGGGCACCTCGGTGATCCGCAGGCCGTTGCGAAGCGTGCGGTGGGCCATGTCGGTCTGGAACACATATCCAGTAGACCTCACCGACCCAAGGTCGATCGCCTCGAGCGTGGCGCGCCGGAACAGGCGGTAGCCGGCGGTCGCGTCCTTGACGTGGATGCCGAGCAGCAGGCGGACGTAGAGGTTGCCTCCGCGCGAGAGCAACAGCCGCCGCAGCGGCCAGTTGACCACCGATCCCCCGGGCACGTAGCGCGAGCCGATCACCAGGTCCGCCGTGCGGAGTGCCTCGATGAGCCGCTGGAGCTGCTCGGGCTGGTGGGAGCCGTCGGCGTCCATCTCCCCGATGACGTCGTACCCCGCCTCCAGTGCCACCGCGAAGCCGTGCAGGTAGGCGGCACCCAGTCCAGCCTTCTCGGTGCGGTGCACCACCGTGACGGCGTCGTCGGCGGCCGCCAGACGGTCAGCGATGTCGCCCGTGCCGTCGGGGCTGTTGTCGTCGACGATCATCACGTCCACCCCGGGCTGCGCGGTACGGAGCCGTCCGACGATCCACTCGATGTTCTGTGACTCGTCGTAGGTCGGGATGACCATCACGCACCGGCCGAGGCCCTCGACACTCACGACGCGCTCCCTTGCTGTCCTGGTTCCTCGACGAGGCGATCACCTCGTCGGCGACGACGATAGGCGGCGAAGACCCATGCCGTGTGGCAGACCAGGAAGACCAGGGCAGAGCGGGCGGGCCAGACTCCCCACCGCACGGCCGGAGTGAGCGTCGTGCTCAGTCCGATGGTCTCCACGAGCACCTCCTGGCCACGGGCCGGGACCGACGCCACGACCTCGCCGTCCGGACGTACGACACCCGAGATGCCGTTGATCGCGGCCACCACGACCCAGCGGCCGGTCTCCTGGGCGCGCAGCCTGCTGATCTCGAACTGCTGCGCCAGCTGGCCGGTGCGGCTGAACATCGCGTTGCTGGTCTGCACCGTGACGAGCTGTGCCCCTCGGTCGACCTGACCGCTGATGACCTCGTCGTAGGCCACGTCGAAGCAGATGGCGTCGGCGACGAGCACGTCGGCGACGCGGATCGGCTCCAGGCTGGTGCCCCGCACCATGTCGCGCGGCACCATCCGGAGCTTGCCGTAGGTGGAGGGGATCAGGCTGCCGCGAAAGGGGATGTACTCGCCGTAGGGCACCGGGTGGCGCTTGGTGTAGCGGTCGCCACTGCCGAGGCCGGGGCGGTAGACGATGCCCTGGTTGAGCACGTGGCCGTCGTCGAGGGGGTCGTTGGCCATGGCGCCGACGATGACGGGAACGCCGATCGCATCCGTCGCCGCCGCGATCCCCGCCTGCACGCCGGGGTCGGTGAACGGGTCCACCGCGGTGGAGTTCTCCGGCCACACCACGAAGTCAGGTTGCGGCTGGTCGCCCGCGACGACCGCGTCTGCGAGATCCTGCGTCAGCCGCACGTGGTCGGCGGTCACCTCACGGTTCACCGCGACCACGTCGAGCCCGGTGCCGGGCACGTCACCCTGCACCGCAGCGACGGTGGTCGTGCCACTCTCCTCGATCTGGAAGGGAACCAGCGCGGGCACCACGATCACGGTGACGAGCCCGGCGAGCACCGCGTGGGCCGTGCGTGTGGTGGCCCGGAGGTGGATCACCAGCCACGCCAGCGTCGTACCGGTGAGGGCGACCAGGAAGCTCACGCCCGTCATCCCGATCCACGGCAGCGCCTCGGCCCAGGGAGTGTCCGCGGTGGCGAAGACCAACCGACCGAACGGCATCCCGCTGAAGGGGAATCCGCTGCGCCAGGTCTCGATCCCGACCCACCAGAGCGCGGCCCAGACCGGCCAGGCGCGCAGACGCAGGCTCCACGACAGCCCCACACCCAGCGGCACGAAGAAGGCGGCCTCGAGGGCGCACATCGCGATCCACGCATCGGTGCCGACGGCGCGCATCCAGACCATCACGGCAAAGGTGAAGGTGATGCCGAAGAGCAGGGTCGGGATCCAGGCCCGACCCGGGCGCAGGCCGCGGACCGAGAACACGAGCGCGGCGATCGCCGGCGGCATCATCCAGGCGAGCCCGACGGGCTCGAACCCGGCCGCCAGCACGAGTCCGCCCACCAGGGCGAGGAGGCAGCGGAGCGGCACGGTCAGACCGTAGCCGACGCGTGTGCACCTGCAGCGGTGCGGGAGGAACCCCGGAGCTTCGGACCAACGCGCGACCGTCTGGCTGAGGATCGCGCGAAGTTGTCTACGGCCCTGAGGTTCCTCCCGCATCCAGCCACCGTGGCGCACTCTCGGCGAGACGCCGGGCGCAAGGCATCGCTGGCTTCGCGTACCCCACGCCGGACCTCCCACTGCCGATCGCGCCACCCACGGGCTGCACAGGCGGACCCGGGAACCTTCCCTCCCCAGCACATCCGTGTCAACACGGTCCTGACCTGCACGAACGCGCGAAACTGCAGGTCAACGCGCCGGTCCCCGGCAGAAACTTGTCCGTTAAATCTTCCCGGCCTCGGCGTGTCCTCGATGACACGCCGGGGCTCAGGTCGAGG
Source organism: uncultured Actinomycetota bacterium (assembly GCA_963843815.1). GTDB lineage: Bacteria > Actinomycetota > Actinomycetes > Propionibacteriales > Nocardioidaceae > Nocardioides. The sequence continues at coordinate 180,930 of CAWJLX010000011.1, forward strand.
CAGGGGGTACGACGACCGTGCCGGTTGCAGTCGTGGCCTGGATCGGCGGGTCGAGGACCTCTGCGGCGCCGGGTGCGTCGGGGGTGGGAGCACCCCTGCCGACCACGTGCACGGCGAACTCCATGACCCGGCTGCGGGTGCCCTCCTTGACGAGCCGGGCGGTGATCTCCAGGACGTCGCCGGCCCGCACCGGGGCCCGGAACTGCACGTCGGAGTAGGAGGCGAACAGGCCCTCGTCACCGTCGAGCACGACGCACATCTCGGTCGCCACGTCGCCGAACAGGCCGAGGCTGTAGGCACCGTCGACCAGGTTGCCGGCGTAGTGGGCGTGGGAGTAGGGGACGTAGCGGCGGTGCGTCACGACGGTGCCCACCCGGGACGTGGACTTCTGGTCGCTCATGAGGCCTTCTCCTGGGTGCTGGGAGGGGGTGAGGTGAGGCGGTGCACGATGAACGACGCCACCTCGCCCGGAGTCGCACCCCGGGTGAAGACCCGGTCGACCCCGAGCTCGTCGGCCATCGTCTCGTCGAAGCGCGGGCCTCCGACGACGAGCAGTGGGCGTGTGGCGGCCGGGTAGGCCTCCCGGAACGCTGCCGACATCTCCCGCGTGTTGAGCAGGTGGGCGTCGCGCTGCGTGACGACCTGGGAGACCAGCACTGCGTCGGCCTTCTCCTCGCGGGCGGCCTCGACCAGCTGTGGCACCGAGACCTGGGCGCCGAGGTTCACGACCTTGATCTCGCGGTAGTACTCCAGCCCCTTCTCCCCCGCGAACCCCTTGATGTTGAGGATCGCGTCGATGCCGACGGTGTGGGCGTCGGTGCCGATGCAGCCGCCGACGACGACCAGGCGACGACGCAGGGAACGCTTGATCGCCGCGTTGGCCTCCTTGGGCGTCAGGAGGGGGAAGTCGCGCTCGACGACCTCGACGGTGCTCGGGTCGACCAGGTGGTTGACCCGGCCGTACACCACGAAGAAGGTGAAGCCCTCCCCCATCGGCTTGGCGTGCGCCACGAGTGCGGGGTCCATGCCCATCTTGTTGGCGAGCTGGACGGCAGCACCCTCGGCGACCTTGGAGTGCTCGATCGGGAGCGTGAAGGAGAGCTGCACCATGCCGTCGCCGGTCGTGTCGCCGTACGGACGAATCAAGCTCATGCGCGTACTCGCTTCGCTCCGTGCGCACATGAGGCACGTGTGGCCCTGTGTCGGATCATTCGCTCGCTGCGCTCGTTCATGCCCGACCCTCCAGGATCTCGGTCGCGGGGTTGTAGTAGTCGCGTGCCTTGCGGGCCACGCCGTCGAGCCCCCGGCCCTTGTGCGCCGGCCGCTTCATCAGACCGAAGGTGCCGTCGGCGATCGCGGACAGCAGCGGTGGCTGACCGGGTGTCGTGTGATCGGCCTTGATCTCCTCGAGCAGCCCCACAGCCTCACCGAGGACCTCGCGCGCCCGGCTGGCGATGAAGCCGTCCGGGGCGGGGTGGAAGTCCTCGTGCAGCTTGCCGGCGGCGTTCATGACGTAGCGGACGTTCTGCAGGGCCAGGTCGCGGTCGGAGATCCACGGGGTCACCACGGCCTCGGTCATCATGCCGACGAGCAGGATGCCCTGGCCGGTGAGTGCCCCGACCAGGTTGAAGAACCCGTCGAGGAGATAGCCCTTGAAGATGTCCCCGGTCATGTGGCGCGTCGGCGGCATCCACTTCAGCGGGGCATCGGGGAACAGCTCTCGCGCCAGCATCGCGTGCGCGAGCTCGAGGCGGAACGAGTCCGGCACCTCGGGATCGATCTCGAACGCGTGGCCCAGCCCGAGCTGCCAGTCCTCGAGGCCGGCCTCCTTGGCGAAGTACTCGTTGAGCAGCTGGCTGGTCGTCACCGTGTGCGCGGCCTCGACGGCGTCGGCGGTGGTGAGGTAGTTGTCCTCCCCGGTGTTGATGATGATGCCGGCGCGCGCGTGGATCTGGCGACTGAACCGTTGGTCGACGAACGTACGGATCGGGTTGATGTCGCGGAAGAGGATGCCGTACATCGAGTCGTTGAGCATCATGTCGAGCCGCTCGAGCCCGGCCAGCGTGGCGATCTCCGGCATGCAGAGGCCGGAGGCGTAGTTGGTGAGGCGTACGTAGCGCCCCAGCTCCCTCGACGTCTCGTCCAGAGCAGCCCGCATCAGGCGGAAGTTCTCCTGCGTGGCGTACGTCCCGGCGAACCCCTCGCGGGTCGCGCCCTCGGGCACGAAGTCGAGCAGCGACTGGCCCGTGGAGCGGATCACCGCGATGACGTCGGCGCCCTCACGGGCGGCCGCCTGCGCCTGCGGGATGTCCTCGTGGATGTCGCCCGTGGCGACGATGAGGTAGATCCACGGCTTGCTGGGGGCGTCGCCGACCTTGGCGATCAGCTTCTCGCGGGCGGCGCGCTGGCGGTCGATGGCCTTGATACCGGCAGCGACGGCCCTGCGGGAGGCCGTGGTGGCGCGGGTGGCGTCCCTGCCCTCCGGGATGCGGAACGTCACCGAGCCGGCCGCCGCCTTCTGGGCGAGGCCGAGGAGGTCGTCGCCCTCGCCACGGAGCAGTGCGTCCCAGACCGGCAGGCTCACGCCGTGCTCGAGGCCGACGTCGGCGCGTACGGCATCGGCGAGCCGGTTGACCCACGGGGTGCCGTCCGGGTCGGCGCCGCCGAGACCTGCAAGGCGGAGCGTGGCCCGCTCGACCGAGACGGTGGTGTGGCGCGTGGCGAGGTCCACGATCGGCTTGCCGACCTGGCGTGCCAGGGTGCGGGCCCGGCGTACGTCGGCGCCGGACAGTCCCAGCTGACTGCCGACCCGGCTGGTGGGGCGTGCCATCAGAGCCTCCGCTCGAAGAGTCCGCGGACACCGGCGTCGGCGCGGAGCAGCTCCATCGCGTAGGCCGCGTGGCCGGGGACGTAGCCGTTGCCGACGAGCATCCTCACGTCGGCAGCCAACCCTTCGGCACCGAGCGCGGCGGCGCTGAAGCTGGTGGCCATGGAGAAGAAGATGACCGTGCCGCCGTCGGCGGTGGCAAGGATCGCGCCGCCCTCGCAGCCGGGGACGTCGACGCACACGACGGTGACGTCCGCACCCCGGCCGGCGTTGCCGCCCGTGGAGTGGATGGCCCCGCGCAGGGCGATCGGGTCTCGCGCGTCGGCGACGACGATCTCGTCGGCGATCCCGGCCTGCTCCAGCAGCCGACCCTCCGCCTCGTGGGGAACCACGCCGATGGTGCGGCCGGCGCCGGCATCGCGGGCGGCGGCGAGGCTGAGTGATCCGGACTTGCCCGCGCCGCCGATGACCGCCACCACGGGCTGCTCGTACTCAGCGACCACCCGCCTGGTCAGTGCCGGGGCACCACACACGTCCATCACGCTCAGCGACAGCGCCGGGTCGAGGTCGTCGGGGATCACGGCGGCGATGGAGCGGCCGAAGAGCACGGCGTAGCCGTCTGCGGGAACCTGCTCGGAGAGTCCGTCCCAGCGCTCCAGGCCGTCCTCGATGACCAGAGGGGTCAGCGTCAGGCTGACCAGCGTGGCGATCCGGTCACCGACCGCGAGGCCCAGCGGGGATGCGGGGCCCACTTCCTCGACGGTGCCGACGAGCATGCCGCCGGAACCGGTCTCGGGGTTCTGCATCTTCCCGCGCGAGGCGATGATGTCGAGGACCGCGGCACGCACTGCGTCGCCCTGGCCGTCATGGGTGCGCTCGAGCTGGCGGAACGACGCCGCGTCGAGATTGAGCCGCTCCACGCGCACGCGGACCTCGTCGGGCCACAGGTCGGCGCGCGTGTCGAGACGCTGGGCCGCCTGCGGCAGCACGACGCGGTCGTCCAGGACGCGGTGCAGGCCGGTGGGATCGCCGGTCAGCGTGTCCGTCGAGACGTTCATGTCGGAAGATCCTTCTCGTTGCGTGGCACAGATACAGCAAATCTTGCGGCGTGGCATTGGACTGACCGCAGGTTCTCCACGTACTCTTCCAGATGTGGCGTCGCACACACAACCGGCGCGCCGCACGCCTGCCTCACCGGCGCAGAACTCCCGAGGAGAACCATGAGCATCGAGACCGCCAGCCCCCTGGAACTGGCCCTCGCCACCGGTCAGCCCTACCCCTACCAGCGGGTCGAGCTGGTCGAGCCCGACTGGACCCGGTTCCCGGGGTGGGCCGACGTGACCGCGGCCGACTGGGCCTCGGTGCAGTGGCAGCGCGCCCACTGCGTCAAGAACGTCAAGCAGCTGCGCGAGCTGATGGGCGACCTCCTCGACGACCGCTTCTACGCCGACCTCGAGCGCGACCAGGCCGAGCGGGCCACCATGTCGATGCTCGTGCCCCCGCAGATGATGAACACGATGGTGCCGCGCGAGACCCCTGGCGGCCCGGGCTCGCTGACCGACGCCTTCTACGCCGACCCGATCCGCCACTACATGCTCCCCGTCTTCAGCGATCGCCGGACCGACTGGCCCTCGCACCCCCACGCCACCCGCGACTCGCTCCACGAGCACGACATGTGGGCGACGGAGGGCCTCACCCACCGCTACCCCACCAAGGTGCTCGCCGAGCTGCTGCCGACCTGCCCGCAGTACTGCGGCCACTGCACCCGCATGGACCTCGTCGGCAACTCGACCCCGGTCATCGACAAGCTGAAGTTCACCGCCAAGCCGAACGACCGGATCACCGACATGATCGACTACCTGCGCCGTACGCCGTCGGTCCGCGACGTCGTGGTGTCGGGCGGAGACGTCGCCAACATGCCGTGGGCCCGGCTCGAGGACTTCCTCACCCGGGTGCTCGAGGTCGAGAACATCCGCGACATCAGGCTCGCCACCAAGGCGCTGATCGGACTGCCTCAGCACTGGCTGCAGGACGACGTCCGAGCAGGCATGGAGCGGGTCGCGACGATCGCCCGGGAGCGCGGGGTGTCGATCGCCATCCACACCCACACCAACCACGCGAACTCGGTGACGCCGCTGGTGGCCGAGGCGACTCGCGCGATGCTCGACACCGGGATCCGCGACGTCCGCAACCAGGGGGTGCTGCTCAACGGCGTCAACGCCGACCCGCACGCGCTGCTGGACCTGTGCTTCGCGCTGCTCGATGGCGCGCAGATCATGCCCTACTACTTCTACATGTGCGACATGATCCCGTACTCCGAGCACTGGCGGGTCTCGGTCGCCGACGCCCAGCGGCTGCAGCACCACATCATGGGCTACCTCCCCGGCTTCGCGACCCCGCGGATCGTGTGCGACGTGCCGTTCGTCGGGAAGCGCTGGGTGCACCAGCTCGCCGACTACGACGTCGAGCGCGGCATCTCGTACTGGACGAAGAACTACCGCACGTCCATCGAGGCCGAGGACGTCGACGCCCTCACGCGTCCCTACGAGTACTACGACCCGATCCACACGCTGCCCGAGTCGGGTCAGCGGTGGTGGGAGGAGCACGGTCGTCTGGACGAGTCGTCGCTCAAGGCCGCGGAGATGGCCGAGGCGTCGCGGCGTACGGCGGCGCTGCAGGCCTACTGACCTGCTCGTCGCGTACGGGCCTCTTGCTCCCCTGCGCTCCCCTGTTGTTCTGCGGAGTCCCCGCACGTGCGGGGAGTCCTGCTCCTTGTGGCCGTTGCAACCCCCACAAGGAGCAGGACTCGCCCCCCCAGTTCCCGTTGTCCACAGCCTGACGTGGGACGGTTTCGCGCCTGACAAGGCTCGGGCATGTTCATGGGGTGAACGACTTTCCCGTGAGGTGCGCCGACGTTCTCCTGCGCAGGGAGCTGATCGATGCGGGCCTGACCGATCGCGACATCGCCCGGCAGGTTCGCTCCGGCCTGCTCGTAAAGCTTCGCTATGGCGCCTACCTTCGCGCCGAGCTGGGCAAGGACCTCGACGACATCGGACTCATGCGCGCCCGTTCGCGCGCGGTGCTGCGTACGGCGCACAGCGCCTCGGTGCTGAGCCATCAATGTGCCTTGGGTGAGCACGGCCTGCCGCTCTGGGGTGTGCCGCTCACGGAGACGCACCTCGTGCGGACCGATGGCAAGCATGGTCGGCGAGAAGCCGGCATCGTGCACCACCGGGCCCGGCTCGGTGAGGACGAGTGGAAGGTGAGCGACGGCGTGCCCGTCGTGCTACCCGCCAGGGCCGCCATGGAGATCATCACGTCCCAGAAACCGGAGATCGGCGTCGTCGTGGTCTCCGGCATCCTGCATCGCAACCTGGCGACGAAGGCCGAGCTCCGAGAAGCGGCGGGCCGGGCCGCCCGATGGCCGAACAGCCTGAACACGCGGCTCGTGCTCGCGAGGGCGGACGCACGGTTGACCAATGTGGCCGAGGCACGCACGTGGCACTTCTTCCATGCGCACCACGTTCCCCGGCCCGAACCCCAGGTCGCTGTGCACGACGACGCCGGCAACCTGCTCGGGATTGTCGACTTCCTCTGGGAGGAGCTCGGGGTGTTCCTGGAGTTCGACGGACGCGCGAAGTACCAGCGACATCGCCGGCCGGGCGAAAGCCTGGAGGACTACCTGATGAGGGAGAAGCGTCGTGAGGAGCAGATCTGCCTGGTCAAGGGCTGGATCTGTCTTCGCATCACGTGGGCCGATCTCGAGCGTCCCGTGGTGTTGGCCCAGCGGATCCTCAAGGCGCTGGCGAGCCGCCGAGGCTGAGCACTGCGACCCCTCGAGACCCGACTCGGCGGGCGAGTCCTACTCCATGTGGGTGTTGCAACGGCCGCGAGGAGCGGGAGTCCCCGCACGTGCGGGGACTCCAACGACACGGGCCACTAGGACCCGTGAGTGGTTCCCGAGCGCGGAGACTCCGACACGGGACCCCGCTGCGCTCAGTCGACCGGGCGGTTCTCGTAGGGCGTCGAGAGCACGATCGTGGTGCGGGTCGACACGGTGGCCGCACCGCGGATCCTGGCGAGCAGGTCCTCGAGGTCGGCGGGCGTGGCGACGCGGATCTTGAGGATGTAGGACTCCTCGCCGGCGACCGACCAGCACGACTCGATCTCCCTGATGCCCTCGAGCCGCTCGGGGTAGTCGTCGGGTTGCGTGGGATCGGTCGGCGTGATCGAGATGAAGGCAGTCAGCGGCCGACCCAGCTGGTCATGGTCGACAGTCGCTCCGTAGCCGGTGATCAGGCCGCGCTGCTCGAGCCGCTTGACCCGCTGGTGCACCGCCGAGGTCGAGAGGTCGGTCGCCTTGCCGAGGTCGGTGAAGGACATCCGACCGTCGACGGCGAGCAACGACAGGATCTGGCGGTCCTTGGACTCGACCTCGGGAGAGCTCACGCCGCTCACCCTAGTGGGAGTCGGACAGTGCCTCCACGAGGCGCACGGCAGACGAACCGAGGTCCCACTGCTCGTCCAGCGCCACGACGGCCGCGTGGTCGGCGGGCGTCCTCGGCCGGGTCAGGTCGGGTGAGCCCAGATCCAGGTCCCGTCGTACGGCGACCACCTCGGGTGCGACGGCCAGGTAGTCGGCGGCGGCCTTGATCTTCCCCCGTGGACCGGGGCCCATGTCGGAGTCGGGGTCGCCGGCCGCCTCGACGATCGCGCCGATCGATCCGAAGCGCGTCAGCAGCGTGGCGGCGGTCTTCTCCCCCACCCCGGCCACACCGGGCAGCCCGTCGGAGGTGTCGCCACGCAACGTCGCGAAGTCGGCGTACTGGTGCGCGTCGACGCCGTACTTGTCGCGCACCCAGGCGTTGTCGACGCGCTCGTGCCTGCTGACGCCCCGCGCGGTGTAGAGCACGCGCACCTCGGCGTCGTCGTCGACGAGCTGGAAAAGGTCGCGGTCGCCGGTGACGATGTCGACCGGCATCCCTGCGTCCGTGGCCAGGGTGCCGATCACGTCGTCGGCCTCCATCTCGGCATGCCCCACGATCGGGATGCCGTAGGCCTCCAGCACGGAGATGATGATCGGGATCTGTGCCTCGAGCGGGTCGGGCACCTCCTCGATGTCCGGTGCCGGGCCCGGACGGACCTGGACGACGCGGTGGGCCTTGTAGGACGGGATCAGGTCGACACGCCACTGCGGACGCCAGTCGTCGTCCCAGCAGCAGGCGAGGTGGGTCGGGTCGTACTCCCCGACCAGCCGGCTGATGAAGTCCATCAGGCCGCGCACCGCGTTCACCGGAGTGCCGTCGGGTGCCTTCATCGAGTCCGGGACGCCGAAGAACGCCCGGAAGTAGAGCGACGCGGTGTCGAGGAGCAGGAGACGGCCGTCAGCCTCAGGAGCCATGGCGGCAGCCTTCCACATCCCTCAGGCCGAGGCTCGCCAGCGGCGGCCTACTCCGCAGCCAGCACGCTGTAGGCGATCACGCCGCGCCGCAGGGACGTGGCTGCTGCACGGGCCGTCTTGCGGAGGGGGCTGTCCCCGGCGGCGTCCGCGACCTGGCCGCACAGGTCGAGCAGCTGCTTCATCCAGCGCACGAAGTCGCCCGCCGACAGCCCGGTGACCCTCAGCACGTCGTCGAGGTCGTCGCCCTCGGCCCATCGCCAGGCCGCCCAGGCGAAACCGACGTCGGGCTCGCGGAGGAAGTCGAGCTTGTGCTCGCGCTCGAGGGCGTCGAGCCGGCCCCAGAGGCGGACCACCTCCGCCAGCACCGGGCGCACCTGGCCGCCGGGCATCTTGGGCGAGGAGGCGTCGTCGGCACGACGGGCCTCGAACACGAGTGCCGAGAGCACCGCTGCGAGCTCCGAGGGGGCGAGCTCGTCGAGCAGCCCCTCGCGGATCGCCTCGGAGGCGACGAGGTCCATGTCGGTGTAGATCCTGCGCAGGTGGCTCCCCCGCTCGGTCACCTTGTCGCCGTCGAGGTAGCCCAGCGCCGTCAGCACGTCGCACACGCGGTCGAAGGTGCGGGCGACGGTGTTCGTGCGGTTCTCCACCCGACGCTTCAGGGTCTCTGTGTCGCGTTGCAGCTTGAACCACCGCTCCGCCCACCGGGCGTGGTCCTCGCGCTCGGGGCACTGGTGGCAGGGGTGCGACTTCAGGTCCGCGCGCAGCCGGCCGATCTCCCGGTCGGTTGCGGTGTCGCTGAAGGAGTCCTGCTGCTTCGTACGTCGCGGGCCGGGGCCGTCGAACGCGTGGGCCTTGGCCTTCAGCGCCGTGGCCAGGTCGCGTCGCATCCCGGGGTTGCGGCCGTTGAACGACTTGGGGATGCGCAGCCTGCCGATCGACTCCACGGGGACCGGGAAGTCCATCGGAGCCAGTCGGCGGGCCTGCCGGTCGGCGGTGACGACGTAGGGACGCGGCTCGTCCCCGGCGTGCCCGGGGTCGATCACGACGGCGAGTCCACTGAACTTGCCGGCCGGGACGTTGATCACGTCACCGGGACGCAGCCTGCCCAGCGAGGCCAGTGCCTCGCTGCGCCGGTCCAGACGACGCTCCCGTGCAGCGCCCTTCTCGAGGTCGGAGATCTGGCGACGCAAACCGGCGTACTCCATGAAGTCGCCGACGTGGCAGGTGGCGGCCTCCCGGTAGCCGTCCAGCGCCTCCTCGGCCTTGTGTACTTGCCGCGCCAGGCCGACGACGGCCTTGTCCGCCTGGTACTGGGCGAAGGACTGCTCCAGCAGCTCGCGCGAGCGTGCGCGGCCGAACTGGTGCACGAGGTTGACCGCCATGTTGTACGACGGCCGGAACGACGAGCGGAGCGGATAGGTGCGCGTCGAGGCCAGGCCCGCGACCTCGCCGGGGTTCATGCCGGGTTGGTAGAGCACGACGCCGTGGCCCTCGATGTCGAGGCCCCGGCGTCCCGCCCGTCCGGTGAGCTGGGTGTACTCGCCCGGCGTCAGGTCGGCGTGGGTCTCGCCGTTCCACTTGGAGAGCTTCTCGATGACCACCGTGCGCGCCGGCATGTTGATGCCCAGGGCGAGGGTCTCGGTCGCGAAGACGACCTTGACCAGGCCCTCCTGGAACAGCTCCTCCACGACCTGCTTGAACGCCGGCAGCAGGCCCGCATGGTGGGCTGCGACGCCGCGGGTGAGGGCGTCGAGGAACTCGTGGTAGCCGAGGACGTGCAGGTCCTCCTCCGGGAGTGATCGCGAGGCCTGCTCGACCCGCGCGAAGATCTCGTCGCGCTCGGCGGCCGTGGTCAGGCGCGTGTTGGCCGAGACGAGCTGGCTGACCGCGGCGTCGCAGCCGGCCCGGCTGAAGATGAAGACGATGGCGGGGAGCAGGCCCTCCCGGTCCAGGCGCTCGACCACCTCGACACGGCTGGGGATCCACACGCGGCGGCCGTTGCCCACGGCCCGCGGGTTCTTCGACGACCCCGGCTTGCCCTTGCGTGGTGACCGCCGGTCGCGCATCAGGCGCGAGCTCGCCCAGTCGTCGCGAGCGATGCGGGTGAGCTCCTCGTTGACCGGAGCCCCCTCCTTGACGAAGCCCGCGCTCGCGTCGACGTCGGACGAGGCGAAGAGGTCGTGCAGGCGACGCCCGACCATGACGTGCTGGAACAGCGGCACCGGCCGCTTCTCCTCGAGCACCGTGGTGGTCTCGCCCCGCACCGTGGCCAGCCACTCGCCGAACTCCTCGGCGTTGGACACGGTGGCCGACAACGACACCAGCGTCACCGACTCCGGGAGGTGGATGATGACCTCCTCCCAGACGGCTCCGCGCATCCGGTCGGCGAGGTAGTGCACCTCGTCCATGACGACGTAGCCCAGCCCCAGCAGGGTGCGTGAGCTGGCGTAGAGCATGTTGCGCAGCACCTCGGTGGTCATCACGACCACCGGAGCCTCACCGTTGATCACGTTGTCACCGGTCAGCAGGCCGACCTTGTCGGCGCCGTAGCGCTTCACCAGGTCGTGGTACTTCTGGTTCGACAGCGCCTTGATGGGGGTCGTGTAGAACGCCTTGCGCCCGGTCTGCAGGGCGAGGTGGATGGCGAACTCGCCCACGATCGTCTTGCCCGAGCCGGTGGGCGCCGCGACGAGCACGCCTCGACCGCTCTCGATCTCCTGGCAGGCCCGCACCTGGAAGTCGTCGAGCTCGAAGCCGTAGAGCCCGGAGAAGTCCTTCAGCATCGGGAAGTCCTGGCCCCGCATGAAGGTCGCATAGCGCTCGGCGTGTCCGGACCGGTCATCGTTCGTCGGGGTGCTCATGCCAGGACCTCCAGCGCGCCGGGGGCGCACTCGATCGTGAGGGGCAGCGGGCCGAAGCGCTCGCCGTCGGCGTACGACACGATGCCCGGGGCGGCCACGGTCACCGAGCGCACGCGCCGGTGGACGTACTCGGTGACGCCGTCGATCCTGCCCGTGAAGAGCCGTGGGTAGGACCGCACCAGCTTGGCCTTGCTCATCCGGGTGATGACCACGACGTCGAGCAGCCCGTCGTCGAGCAGGGCCCCCTCGGTGATCCGCAGGCCACCACCGAAGGAGGGACCGTTGCCGACGGCGACCAGCATCGCCTCGAGCTCGAGCGTCTCGTCGTCGAGCTGGAGGACGTAGGGAATGGGGCGGAAGGTGCGCAGCTCGGCCAGCGTGGCCAGGTTGTAGCGCATCTGGCCCCGGGGCCAGGTCATCGCGTTGGCGCGCTCGTTGACGATCGCGTCGAAGCCGGCCGCCAGCACGGTGACGAAGTAGCGGTCGCCGCTGCGGGCCAGGTCGATGGTGCGTCGGCGCGAGGCGATGATCCGGTCGGCGGCCGCGACGGGGTCCTTGCGCGGCAGGTCGAGGTAGCGGGCGACGTCGTTGCCGGTGCCGCTGGGGATCAGGCCGAGGGGTACGCCGCTGCCGGCGACCGCCTGCACGCCGAGGTGCACCAGCCCGTCGCCGCCGCAGAGGACCAGCGCCTCGACGCCGTCGGCGACGCAGCCACGAGCAAGGTCCGCGGCCTCGTCGGCATCGCGGCCCTGGAGGTTGCGGACCACGAAGCCGCTCTCCCGCAGTCGCGCGAGGGCGGCGTCACGGTGCCGCGCACCCTTGCCTCCGCCGGAGGTGGGGTTGGTCAACAGCGCAATCTCGCGCCCACGCGCTGAGGGGTCGTGCATGAGCGCGACCCTATCCCCCGATGCGCAACAGGGCGGCGTAACGCTCGGCGCGTGCGCCGACGGCGCGGGCCAGCCGTCCCAGGGCGTCGAGCACGAGGTCGGGACCGAAGCCGGTGCCGGGCACGGCGAGCACCATGCGGTCCTCGAGCGTGCCGATCACGACCTGCCCGTGCCGCCACGCCTGGTGGACCCGCAGCCGGCTGGCGTCGTCGACGACCGGCTCGGGATAGGCCTCGTCGACGGCCAGCAGGTCGCACACCAGGTCGTCGGCGTCGTCAGCCGTCAGCCGCCCCTGCACCAGGTGACCGGTGCGCAGTCCGGCGTCCGCCCTCCAGACCACGTCGTTGGTGCCGAGCCACTCGGGCAGGTCGAACGGATCCATGTCGGTGATCGCGGCCTGCATGTGCCCAGCCTGTCAGAGCCGGGACAGCTCGTCAGGGCCCAGCCCGCTGTTCGGGGCGCGGCCGGCCCGGCGACGGTCGTTCATCCGGGCGATCGCCTCGGAGGCGAAGAACAGCAGCACCATCGGCACGGCCATCAGCGTCATCGTGAAGGGGTCCGCCGACGGCGTCGCGACGGCGGCGAAGACGAAGGTGCCGATGATGATCCACGGGCGGTAGGCCTTGAGCGAGCTGCCCTTCACGACGCCGGCGAAGTTGAGCAGCACGACGAAGACCGGGATGTTGAAGGCGAGGCCGAAGACGAGCAACGTCCTGGTGAAGAACTGGAGGTAGTCGTTGAAGTCGGTGAGGTTGACGACGCCGTCGGGGTTGAACCCGATCAGCACCTTCAGCGCGACGGGAAGGGTGACGTAGCCCAGCGCGATGCCGGCGATGAAGAGCGGCCCGGCGACGCCGACGAAGATGCGCGTCATCTTCCGCTCCTGTGGATGGAGCCCCGGCAGCACGAACGCCCACACCTGGTAGAGCCAGTAGGGCGCGGTGACGACCGCAGCGGCGAAGCCACCGAGCGTCAGCCACAGCAGCAGTCCGGCTCCCGGGCCGCTGGTGATCGCCTCGGTGGTGCCGTCCGGGAGCGCCGCCTTCGCGTCGGAGTAGGGCCCGTAGACGGCGTCGTAGAGCGCGTGCCGGAAGATGATCGCCAGTGCGAAGGCGAGCGCGAAGACCAGGATGGACCGCAACAGTCGCGCACGGAACTCGCGGAAGTGGTCGGAGAGCGCCATCCGGCCATCCGGGCCGACCGCCTCCGGCGCCGGCCCCTTGAACAGGCCGACGAGACTGCTGATCCTCACCCGGGGTCAGGCGGTGGTGTCGTCGCGCCGCTCACGGACCACGTCGCCCGTGGTCACGTCGTCGGTGGTCTCGGTGCTCGACTCGATCTCGCGCTGCTCCGGCGAGGCCTCGCTGTCCGGCGCGGACTTGTCGTCGCGCAGGTCCTTGGTCTCGGTCTTGAAGATCCGCAGCGCCTGACCCGAGCTACGGGCCAGGTCGGGCAGCTTGGCGGCACCGAACACGAGCACGACGATCGCCAGGATCACCAGCCACTCCAGACCCTGCGGCATGCCGACCAGTGGGTTCATCATGGGCTCACTCCGATAAGTGTGGGATGCGTGTAGTGGGGACGTGCGCGATTCAGGGGAAGTCTACGCCGTCGGCCTGATAGAGGCTGAGGGTTGACCGTGCGGCGGCTGTGAAAGATTCGGCGTAGTGGGCAGGGGCGAGCAGCGTCGCGTGCGGAGCGAGCCGGAAGAGGAGCGACTGCGCCCACTGCTCGCTGGCGACCTCCAGGTCCACGTCGACGGTGCCGTCGGGACCAGGCCGCTGAGCAGTGACCTGGTAGTACTCGATGACCCAGCGCGCCGGAGGGGACAGGCGGAGCGTGATGGTCGTCGTCTCGGCATCGGTGAACCAGCCGCCCGTGAGGTCGCGGGCGCGGGCGCCGGGGTCGGTGACCTCGCTGTCCAGCTCGGTGGCCGCGAGGATCCGGTCGACGCGGAAGGCGCGGTCCCCCTGCGCGGTGTGGCACCACGCGTCGAGGTAGAGCAGGTCCTCGACCCGGGCCAGGCCACGCGGATCGACCACGCGGCGCGACTCCTCGTCGCGCGAGGGCACGTGATAGCTGATCTCGACCTGGTGACCGTGTGCGAGGGCGGCTTCCAGGACCGGCACCACTGCGCTGCTCTCGAGCGTCGTAGGGGTCACGTGGAGGCGCAGCAGCCCCTCGCCGTCCTGGCCGGCCGCCTCCTCGAGCTTGGCGAGCGTGCGCTCGATGACGTCGCGGGCCGCCTCGGGGGCGGCCTCCACCATGGTGCGCAGTGCCACGACCAGGGACGTGGCCTCAGCCGGGGAGAACCGCACCGGCCGCGCGAGGTAGTCGGCGTTGTCGACCCGGATGATCCGGTCGCCCTCCAAGGCCTCCAGGTCGACCTCGATGAGGTCACCCGGGAGCCCCGGCGACACACCGGTCATGAAGAGCAGCCGCAGGTCGCGCTCGATCTGGTCGGCGTCGGTGCCGAAGTGCGCCGCGGCGTCGTCGAGGCGCACCTCCCCGCGCGCGAGGAGGTAGGGCACCAGGGCCAGCAGCCGGGCGACCTGGTCGGGGGCGGTGTCCGCGGTCTGCATGCTCATCTGCGCTCTCCGGCCACGGCTCGAAGCCGGGAGACCACGTCATCGCGCAGCGACTCCGGCGCCTGGACGACGACGTCCGCACCGTGGGTGAGCACCTCGTCGGACAGCTCGGCGATGGGCCCCTCGACGACGACGAGGTCCCAGCCGGCGTGGCCATCGAGGGCCGTCACGGACTCCGCGCGACGGCGCAGGCCCACGCCGGTCCCCTGCCGTACGCGGATCTCGGCCCGCACCGAGGGGAAGGAGGGCGAGAGGCGCCGGGCGACCGCGCGGACGTCCGTTCCGGCAGGGACGTCGTACGCACCGGACTTGCCCGTGGCGCGCACCGGCCCCACGATGCGTGACAGGCGGAAGACCCGCTCGGCGCCGCGGTCGACGTCGAAGCCCACGACGTACCACCGACCCGACGACCTGGCCAGGCCCCACGGCTGCACCCGGCGGGTGGTGGGCTCGGTCTCGCTGGCGCGCTGGTAGGGGAAGCTGACCTGACGACGCTTGCCGACGGCGTCCCACATCGGCTCGAAGGCAGGTTCGTCGGCCGTGATCGCGGGCGCGACCACCTCCAGGCGCGACGGGTCGATCTCCACACCCTGGCCCTTGAGCTTGGCCAGGGCCCGACCGGTCGCCTTGGCGAGCGTGGCCTGCTGCCAGACCTGGGCAGCCAGGCCGAGCACGGCCGCCTCGTCGGACTCGAACCGGATCTCGGGAAGGGACGTCTGCTCGGTGGGGATGCGGTAGCCGATCTCGTCGTCGAAGAACGCGTCGGCACTGCCGACCTCGATCACCGCCCCGATCTGGCGCAGCGCGTCCTTGTCGCGCTCGAAGGCACGCTCGAAGGCCTCGTCCCCCGCCGCACCCCGCGGATGCTCGGAGTAGCAGGCCTCCCTGATGGCGTCCTTGCCGATGAAGCGCTTGGCGCCGAGCAGCAGGATGTGCAGGTTCATCAGGCGTTCTGCCCGAGGCTGTGCCATCCCCGCTCCCCCTGCTCGCTCGTCCGGATCAGTCTCGGTGTCAGGAGGCGCCGAGGATGTCGACCACGAAGAACAGCGTGTCGGTGCCCTTGATGCCGGCCTGCTCGTTGCCCTTCTTGCCGTATCCCTGGGCAGGCGGGATCTCCAGGATCACCCGGGAGCCGACGGTGCGGCCCACGAGTCGCTGGTCCCAGCCGTCGATGACACTGCCGACGCCGATCGGGAACTCGGCCGGCTCCTTGCTGTAGGACTCGTCGAAGGGCTGCTCGGCGTCGTAGACCTGGCCGAGGTAGTCGACGGTGAGGGTCTGGCCCTTCTTGACGACGGCCCCGTCACCCTTGACCAGCGTGGTGGCGATCAGCTTGCCGCTCGGCTTGTGGGCGTCGGTGAAGTCGAGGCCGGTGATGACGCCGTCGGTCTCGATCAGGGTCGGGGCCCACGCGGCGGGCTTCTTCTCCTCGCCCTGGGGGCCATCGAGCGGCGGGACCGTCTCGGACCTGTCGAGGATGTCGACGACTGCGAGGACGGCGTCCTGGTTGCCGATGCCGATGCTGGGGTTGCCGGCCTCGCCGTAGGCCTTGGTGGCCGAGGTCAGCAGCGCCACGCGGTCGCCGACCTTGTGCCCGATCATGGCCTCGCGCAGGAAGGGCAGGATGTCCTGGGACAGCTCGACCGACTGGGAGCCGCCGTCCTTGCTGTAGGTGCTCTGCGCCTCCTCCTCGGTGAACCCGTTGCCGATCCACCAGTTCGCCGAGACGGTGTCGCCGTCAGCGACCTCCTCGCCGTCACCCTCGACGAGGACCTTGGTCTCGTCCTGCGAGGCGTCGAGGCGACCGTCGAAGGTGACCTGGGGCTCCTCGCCCTGCGGGCCCTCGATCGTGACCGAGCTCAGGGATGCGCCACCCGACTCGGAGTCGCTCGACCCGGAGCCGCAGGCGGCGAGTCCGAGCAGGCTGAGGGCGAGAACACCGCTGAGGGCAGCGGAACGTACACGGGACACAGGTTCACCTAAACAAGTCGACGGGCGTTGCGCGGACACCCTATCCAGCGACTCCCACCCGCGAGGTCGCGACACCGCCGGTGGCGATCACGACGAGGTCACATCCCGTCGATCAGCCGCTGCACCCGTTCGTCGTAGGCCTTGAACGGGTCCTTGCACAGGACCGTGCGTTGCGCCTGGTCGTTGAGCTTGAGGTGCACCCAGTCGACGGTGAAGTCGCGCCGCTTCTCCTGGGCCTTGCGGATGAACTCCCCGCGCAACCGCGCGCGGGTGTTCTGGGGAGGGACGCTCTTGGCCTCGAAGACCTTCAGGTCCGTGGTGACACGGGCGACGGCGCCGCGCTTCTCCAGGAGGTAGTAGAGCCCGCGGCCGCGGTGGATGTCGTGGTAGGCGAGGTCGAGCTGCGCGATGCGGGGGTCACCGAGCGAGAGTCCGTGCTTGGCGCGGTAGCGCTCGATCAGCTTGAGCTTGATGACCCAGTCGATCTCGCGGTCGACGAGGCCGAGGTCGTCGGACTCGACGGCCTTCAGACCCCGCTCCCACAGGTCGAGGGCACGCTCGATGGTCGGGGTGGAGATCTGGCGCCGGTCGACGAAGTCGCGGGCCTTGCCGAGGTACTCGGCCTGGATCTCCAGTGCGCTCGCCTCGCGACCGTTGGCCAGGCGCACCTTGCGCTGACCGGTCTGGTCGTGGCTGATCTCGCGGATGGCCCGGATCGGGTTCTCCATGGTGAGGTCGCGCATCACCACGCCCTCCTCGATCATCCGCAGCACGAGGTCGCAGGAGGCCACCTTGAGCATGGTGGTGGTCTCGCTCATGTTGGAGTCGCCCACGATCACGTGGAGACGCCGGAAGCGCTCGGCGTCGGCATGTGGTTCGTCGCGCGTGTTGATGATCGGGCGGCTGCGCGTGGTGGCGCTGCTGACGCCCTCCCAGATGTGCTCGGCGCGCTGGCTGACGCTGTAGGACGGCCCGCTCGGGGTCATCACGACCTTGCCGGCGCCGACCACGATCTGTCGGGTGACGAGGAACGGGATGAGGATGTCGGCGAGCCGGCTGAACTCCCCGGCGCGGCCGACGAGGTAGTTCTCGTGGCAGCCGTAGGAGTTCCCGGCGGAGTCGGTGTTGTTCTTGAACAGGTAGATGTCGCCGGCGATGCCCTCCTCGTGGAGGCGGTGCTCGGCGTCGAGCAGCAGGCCCTCGAGGATCCGTTCGCCGGCCTTGTCGTGGGTGACCAGCTCGACGATGTCGTCGCACTCGGGGGTCGCGTACTCCGGGTGGCTGCCCACGTCGAGGTAGAGACGGGCGCCGTTGCGGAGGAAGACGTTGGACGAGCGACCCCAGCTCACCACCTTGCGGAAGAGGTAGCGGGCCACCTCGTCCGGGCTGAGTCGGCGCTGGCCCTTGAACGTGCACGTGACGCCGTACTCGTTCTCGATCCCGAAGATCCGGCGGTCCATGTCCCCACCCTAGGCGCGCAGGCCATGCAGCCACGTCACTCGCGAGGAAATCGCCACCGGCGAGCCTCGGCGCAGGTCGCTCCCCTCGATCCGACCGACCACGTGCACTCGGGCAGACCGCGTCCCCGACCGATCAGATCGAGCCGGGCTCACTGGGCGGCGGCGGAGCACCGGGCGCCGGCGGCTGACCCGGCTCGGGGGCAGGTGGCTGGGGTGCCGGCGGTGTCGCGTCGCCCGGATCTGCGGGGTCGACCGGACGCGGCGTCGGGGGCGCCACCGGTGGGGCCACCGGGGGTGCGACGGGGGGCGTGGCGGGTTCTCCCGTCACCGGATTCTCCAGAGGCGGCGTCGAACCGCTGACCTGGTCGGTGGGGTCGGCCGGGTCGTCCTGGGTCGGTTGGCTCGACGGTGCACCCGGCGCGGAGTCCTCGGCGTTGGCTGTCGCCTCCTGCTCCGGGCCGCGATCGCCGAGGATCTCCACCAGGCGCGCCTCCCGCAGACGCAGGAACTTGCGTGGCTGGGACCTGGTCCGGGACAGGGCAGCGACCTCCAGGTCGCCGGTGGGGATCACGCGGTCGTCGGTCTCGCTGTGCCCGAGGGCGGCCACTGCGACACGGAGGGCGTCCTCGAGGGAGCACCCGGCGACATAGTGGTCGGCGAGGTGACCAGCGACCACGTCGGCCGCGCCACCCATCACGGCATAGCCGTGCTCGTCGGCGACCTGACCGTCGTAGGTGAGGCGGTAGAGCTGGTCGTCAGCGGCGTCGTCGCCGATCTCCGCGACGAAGAGCTCCACCTCGTAGGGCTTCTCGCCACCCGAGGAGAAGATCGTCCCGAGCGTCTGGGCGTAGGCGTTGGCCAGCGCGCGCCCGCTCACGTCGCGCCGGTCGTAGGCGTAGCCGCGCAGGTCGGCCAGCCGTACGCCGGCGATGCGGAGGTTCTCGAACTCGTTGTAGCGACCGACCGCAGCGAACGCGATCCGGTCGTAGATCTCGCTCACCTTGTGCAGCGCCTGGGAGGGGTTCTCGGAGACGAACAGGATTCCGTCGGCATAGTGGATCGCCACGACGGAGCGTCCCCGGGCGATCCCCTTGCGGGCGAAGTCGGCCCGGTCCTTCATCATCTGCTCAGGCGAGACGTAGAACGGCATACTCATGAGCGGACTCCTAGATGAGGGCGGCGGCCGGGCCGTCGGGGCGCTGCATCCGCGAGGCGATGATCCGATCGGCGATCGCGGAGACGTCGTCCTCGGGCATGCGGTGGCCGCCGTCGGGCGTGATGATGTGCACGACCGGGAAGATCCGGCGGGTGATGTCGGGGCCTCCGGTGGCGGAGTCGTCGTCGGCAGCGTCGTAGAGCGCCTGCACGACCGCGGTGACCGCGCCGTCTTCGTCGAGGTCGTCGCGGTAGAGCTTCTTGAGCGAGCCCCTGGCGAACAGCGAGCCGGAGCCGACCGAGTGGAAGGCGGTCTCCTCGTAGCGGCCACCGGTGACGTCGTAGCTGAAGATCCGGCCCTGCTCGGTCGAGAGGTCGTAGCCCGCGAAGAGCGGGACCACGGCCAGGCCCTGCATGGCGAGGCCGAGGTTGGCCCTGATCAGCGCGGCGAGACGGTTGGCCTTGCCGTCCATCGACAGGGTCGTGCCCTCGATCTTCTCGTAGTGCTCGAGCTCGGTCTGGAACAACCTCACCATCTCGACGGCCAGCCCTGCCGCACCCGCGATGCCGACCACGGAGTACTCGTCGGCCGGGAAGACCTTCTGGATGTCGCGCTGCGCGATGATGTTGCCCATGGTGGCGCGCCGGTCGCCCGCCATCACCACGCCGCCGGGGAACGTCGCTGCGACGATGGTGGTGCCGTGGGGCGCGAGGTCGCCGGCGTTGCCGCTGGGCACGGCCCGGTGCGAGGGCAACAGGTCGGGCGCCTGGGATCCGACGAAGTCGGCGAAGCTGGACGTGCCCGGCGTCATGTAGGACGCGGGCAGGCGGGACTCGGTGCTCATTCGGGGTCCCTGTCGAAACCGCAGCGAAGCGAGGATCTCGAGGGGGTGATCACTGGCCACCCTTCTGCACGAACGACTTCACGAAGTCCTCTGCGTTGACCTCGAGGACCTCGTCGATCTCGTCGAGGATCGCGTCCACGTCCTCGTCGATCGTCTCCTTGCGCTCGGCCACGTCCGACTCGGTCACCTGCTCGGTGACCTCCTCGGTCTCCGACGACCTGCGGGGTTGCTTCTGCTCCTGGGCCATGGCTCGACCCTATCCACTCCCACCGACGTCACAAGGACGTTCGCCCAGGGCGTCATGGGCGAGTCGCTGGTAGCCGGACCTCAGCGGGTGATCGCCGCGACCAGGGCCTGCGCCGAATCGCTGCGGTCGATCAGGTCGCCCACGTGGGCGCGGGTGCCGCGCAGCGGGTCGATCGTCGGCACCCGCTGCAGCGACTCGCGCCCGGGGAGGTCGAAGATCACCGAGTCCCACGAGGCGGCGGCCACGGAGTCGGCGTACTTGTCGAGGCAGCGGCCGCGGAAGTAGGCACGCGTGTCGTCCGGCGGGTCGTGCATGGCCGCCTCGATGGTGGCGTCGTCGAGCAGCCGGTCGATCCGACCCGCCGCCGCGAGGCGGTGGTAGAGCCCCTTCTCCGGGCGTACGTCGGCGTACTGGAGGTCGATCAGGTGGAGCTTGGCGTCGTCCCAGTCGAGGTCGTCGCGGTCGCGGTACTGGGTGAGCAGCTTGAGCTTGGCGACCCAGTCGAGCTCGGTGGCGCACTCCATCGGATCGCGCTCGAGCCGCGTCAGGACCGACTCCCACCGCGCCAGGACGTCGACGGTCTGCGGGTCGGCGTCGGAGCCGTAGCGGTCGGCGACGTACTTGCGGGCGAGGTCGAGGTACTCCATCTGCAGCTGTACGGCGGTGAGTCGCCGGCCGTCGCGCAGCGTCACGAGCTGACGCAGGGTCGGGTCGTGCGAGACCGCGCGCAGCGAGCGGACAGCCCCTTCGACCGAGAGGTCGCGGTCGAGGAAGCCGTCCTCGATCATGGCGAGGACCAGCGATGTGGTGCCCACCTTGAGGTAGATCGAGATCTCCGCCATGTTGGCATCGCCCAGGATGACGTGGAGGCGGCGGTAGAGCGCCGGGTCGGCGTGGGGCTCGTCGCGCGTGTTGATGATCGGCCGCTTGAGGGTTGTCTCCAGACCCACCTCGACCTCGAAGAAGTCCGAGCGCTGGCTGATCTGGAAGCCCCGCTCGGGTGTCGTCTCGCGACCGTCCTGGCCGATGCCGACCCGGCCGGCGCCGGTGACGACCTGGCGTGAGACGAAGAAGGGCGTCAGGTGCCGCACGATCTCCGCGAAGGGCGTCGAGCGCCGCATCAGGTAGTTCTCGTGGGCGCCGTAGGAGGCGCCCTTGTTGTCGGTGTTGTTCTTGTAGAGCGTGATCGGCGCGCTGCCCGGCACCTGCGCCGCCATCCGGGAGGCGTCGAGCATGACCTGCTCGCCCGCCTTCTCCCAGCGCACCACGTCAAGCGGTGTGGTCACCTCGGGCGAGGAGTACTCCGGGTGGGCGTGGTCGACGTAGAGCCGGGCACCGTTGGTGAGGATGACGTTGGCGAGGCCGAGGTCCTCGTCGGTCAACAGGGTGGGGTCGGCGAGCTGGCGAGCCATGTCGAAGCCGCGGGCGTCCCGCAGCGGCGACTCCTCCTCGAAGTCCCACCGGGCCCGCCGCGCGCTCACGGTCGAGGAGGCGTAGGCGTTGACGATCTGGGAGGAGGCGACCATCGGGTTGGCCCCGGGCTGCCCCTGGACCGAGATGCCGTACTCGACCTCGGTGCCCATCACCCGTCGTACGCTCATGCCATGAGCCTACGTGTCTGGGACGAGCGCGTCGTGCCGCGACTGGCGGACCTGGGACTGCGCGGCCACGAGGTCGGCGAGCTGCGTGGGGTCACCTGCGCCGGCCTGACCGGCAGGGTGCTCGAGATCGGGTTCGGCGGCGGCCTCAACATCAGGTGGTACCCGCCCGAGGTCACCTCGGTGACAGCCATCGAGCCCTCCGACGTGGGCTGGCGCATCTCCGAACGCCGACGGCACCGCACGGACCTGCCGGTGGAGCGTGGCGGACTGGACGGGCAACGGCTCGACCTGGCCGACGACTCGCACGACAGCGCCCTCATCACGTTCAGCCTGTGCACGATCCCCGACCCGCTCCTCGCGCTGCGCGAGGCCCGACGCGTCGTGCGCGACGGAGGTCGCCTGCACGCCCTCGAGCACGGTCTGGCACCCGACGAGTCCGTACGACGCTGGCAACGCCGGCTCGAACCGGTCCAGCGAGCGGTCGCAGGCGGATGCCACCTGACGCGCGACATCCCCGGCCTGGTGCGAGAAGCCGGGTGGCGCGTCGAGGACGTCGAGCAGTCCTACCTGCCCGGCCCCGGTCTCGCGCGTCCGTGGACGTACGGCTATCGGCTCCTGGCGGTCTGAGACCGCCGGTGCATCAACGCCCGCGACGCATGTACCCGGCGAGGAAGAGGACGATGACGACGATGACGACGATGATCAGAATGGTTCGCATGCCTTCAACCTAGCCCTCGGCAGCCAGAACCGGCCCCTCCGCAGGGGTGTTCCGCCCGAGTGTCGGACGCCTAGCGTTCCCTGCGCCCGGGCCGTTGACGGCGGCAGCATGGGCCGCGTTGACGCCGACGATCCCGAGCCACGCCACCACCACGGCGGGGAACCCGTTGTCGGTGGCCACCATCGGCACGATGGTGACGGGGACGCCGACGCCGAGGGAGATGATCCCGAGGGCGAACTGGCGGACCCGACCGGCTGACACCTCCGACGTGCGCTGTTGCTGCAGCGCCACCTGGTCGGAGACCCTGCGCTCGACAGAACGCTCGATGCGCTCGGCGAAGCCGTCCACCAGCTCGGCGTCGTAGCGGGCACCGAGCTCGCGTCTCGTCGCCAGGGCGGCCTCGATGTCGCCGTGCCCGAGGTCATCCCCCTGTGTCACAGGTACTGCCCGGTGTTGGCGACCGTGTCGATCGACCGTCCCGGCTCGGTTCCCTGCTTGCCGGTGATGAGGGTGCGGATGAACACGATGCGCTCACCCTTCTTGCCCGAGATCCGTGCCCAGTCGTCCGGGTTGGTGGTGTTGGGCAGGTCCTCGTTCTCCTTGAACTCGTCCACGCACGCCTGGAGCATGTGCTGGACCCGCAGGCCCCGCTGGGCGGGGTTGAGCTCGCTGTCGAGGAAGTCCTTGATCGCCATCTTCTTCGCCCGGTCGACGATGTTCTGGATCATCGCCCCGGAGTTGAAGTCCTTGAAGTAGAGGACCTCCTTGTCGCCGTTGGCGTAGGTGACCTCGAGGAAGCGGTTCTCCTCCGACTCGGTGTACATCCGCTCGACCGTGGCACGGATCATCGCGGCGACCGTGGCCTCCCGGTCGTCGCTGAACTCGGCCAGGTCGACGCTGTGCAGCGGCAACGACGAGGTGAGGTACTTGGAGAAGATGTCGCGAGCGGACTCGGCGTCGGGACGCTCGATCTTGATCTTCACGTCGAGACGGCCGGGCCGCAGGATCGCGGGGTCGATCATGTCCTCGCGGTTGGAGGCGCCGATGACCAGCACGTTCTCCAGCGCCTCGACTCCGTCGATCTCGCTGAGCAGCTGCGGGACGATCGTGTTCTCCACGTCGGAGGAGACGCCCGAGCCGCGGGTGCGGAACAGCGAGTCCATCTCGTCGAAGAACACGATGACGGGCGTGCCCATCGACGCCTTCTCCCGGGCCCGCTGGAACACCAGCCGGATGTGGCGCTCGGTCTCGCCGACGTACTTGTTGAGCAGCTCGGGGCCCTTGATGTTGAGGAAGTAGGACTTGCCCGACGCGCCGGTGCGCTCGGAGACCTTCTTGGCCAGCGAGTTGGCGACGGCCTTGGCGATCAGCGTCTTGCCACAACCCGGTGGGCCGTAGAGGAGCACGCCCTTCGGGGGCTTGAGCTGGTGGTCCTTGAAGAGCTCGGGGTGGAGGTAGGGCAGCTCGACGGCGTCGCGGATGGCGTCGATCTGCGCGACGAGACCGCCGATCTGGGAGTAGTCGATGTCGGGGACCTCCTCGAGGACGAGCTCCTCGACCTCCGACTTGGGCACGACCTCGTAGACATAGCCCGCGCGGGCGTCGAGCAGCAGCGAGTCGCCGGCGCGGATGGTGACGTCCTCGGCGCGCAGCGGCTCCGCGAGGCGTACGATCCGCTCCTCGTCGGCGTTGGCGATGACCAGCGCCCGATCACCGTCGGCGAGGATCTCCTTCAGCATCACGACCTCGCCCACCCGCTCGAAGTCGAGCGCGGCGACGACGTTGAGCGCCTCGTTGAGCATGACCTCCTGGCCACGCACCAGCCCGTCGAGGTCGACCGCCGGGCTCACGCTGACGCGCAGCTTGCGACCACCGGTGAACACGTCGACGGAGTCGTCGTCGTTGCGGGACAGGAACGTGCCGAAGCCGGCGGGTGGCTGGGCCAGCCGGTCGACCTCTTCCTTGAGGGTCGTGATCTGGTCGCGGGCGTCGCGCAACGTCTGCGCGAGCCGCTCGTTCTGCCCGGAGACGGCGGCCAGGGACCGCTGGGCGTCGGCCAGCCGGCTCTCGAGGCCGTGGGCCTGGCCCGGTACGTCGTCGAGGCGGCGGCGCAGGTCGGTGACCTCGGCCTCCAGATAGCGCACCTGGGTGGACAGTTGCTCACGCGTCGGCTCGGACATCTCGCACCTCCTGACCCACGACACTACCGACTCAGCGATGGGACGGAAGTGAATATCCCGCCGTGTTGGTCACCGTTTCGCAACGTGGTGGCGGCGCTGGATGTCGGCACACGACCTCGATGTTGCTCACTGCTCGGCGGGCTCGCCGTGCTCCGTCGCCGCGACCTCGACCGGCGGGATGTCCGCGGGCCGCGGGCCGGTGTAGTCGGGGCCGTACGCGCCGGGCGCGGGTCGGCGGGTCTTGCGCGGCGGCTTCTCCCCCGGAGCCATGCGACGAGCGGTGACCAGGAAGGCGGTGTGGCCGATCATCTTGTGGCCCGGGCGCACGGCGAGGCCCTCGACGTGCCAGTCCCGCACCAGCGACTCCCAGGGCTGCGGCTCGGTGAAGCCGCCGTGGACGCGCAGGGTCTCGACCACCCGCGAGAGCTGGGTGGTGGTGGCGACGTACGCACACACGATGCCACCGGGCACGAGGGCATCGGCGACGGTGTCGATGCAGTTCCAGGGGTCGAGCATGTCGAGGATGACCCGGTCGACCTGCGTGCCGAGCTCGGGCAGTCCCGTCTTGAGGTCGCCCAGGCGGAGGTCCCACGCCGGGTGGGTCCGACCATCGGGTGCGGAGAAGAACTGGGTGACGTTGCGCCTGGCCACGTCCGCGAACTCCTCACGCAGCTCGTACGACGTCACCCGGCCCCACGGCCCGACGGCCCGCAGCAGGGAGCAGGTGAGTGCGCCGGAGCCGGCACCGGCCTCGACGACTCGCGCTCCGGGAAAGATGTCGGCCAGCGCGATGATCTGCGCGGCGTCCTTGGGGTAGACGACAGCGGCGCCGCGTGGCATCGACACCACGAACTCGTTGAGCAGCGGGCGGAACACGAGGTACTGCCCGCCGGCGGACGAGGTCAGGGTGAAGCCCTCGTCGCGACCGATCATGTCGTCGTGGTCGAGGTGCCCCTTGTTGGAGAAGAAGCGCTTGCCGGCGACCAGCTCGAAGTTGTGCCGGCGGTCCTTCTGGTCGGTCAGGCGCACCCACTCGCCCTCACGCAGAGGGCCACGGTGGACGCCGGACCACGCCTCGGCGGGGACATCAGGAGTTGGCTCGGACATGCGGCAGACCCTAGTGGGAACGGGGTCGAACCACTCAGCCGGCGGCGTTCTCCCGGAAGGCGCGGTCGACGTCAGCGGTGGACAGGACGCCGTAGATCTGGCCGTCGGCCTCGACGAGGAGGTACTCCTCGGCGGGGCGACGGCTGATGGCCAGGATCAGGTCTTCTCCGGCGACGTCGGCGGGCAGGCTCAGCCCTGCCTCCATGGCCCGCGACACGGTGGAGACCGGCACCCAGGGCCGACGCTCCTCGGGCATGGCGGTCACCGCGGCCTCGCTCACGATGCCCCGGGGGGTGCCGTCGGGCGAGACCGTCACGATGCTCCCTGCCTGGGCCTCCTGGGCGCGGCGTACGGCCTCCCCCAGAGGCAGGTCCTCGGGCACGGTGAGCGTGCGACGTGCCAGCGGCCGTGCGACGAGGGCGGGCAGTCGCTGGCGGAGCTTGGCGTGCGCCATCGCGGCCGTGGCACCCGTCCAGAGGAAGAGTCCGAGGATGAACACCAGGACGACGTCCAGGATCGTCGGCGGGGAACCGGTCAGCGGCTCCTGCACCAGCGGCCAGGCGAGCAGCGCCAGCGCTGTCAGGCGACCACCCCACCCGGCGACGAGGGTGCCGCGGTGCTGGCTGCCGGACGCGCCCCACACGACCGCCTTCAGGACGCGGCCGCCGTCGAGCGGGAGACCAGGCACCAGGTTGAGGACGCCGATCAGCAGGTTGACACCTGCGAGACCCCCGATCGCACCCCGGACGAGACCGTCCGGGACGAGGAACCAGAGCCCGGCCGCGACTCCTCCGATCGCGATCGAGGTCAGTGGTCCCACGACCGCGATCCAGAACTCGTGGCGCGGCCGGCGCGAGGTGCCGTCGATCTCGGTCATGCCGCCGAGGAAGTGCAGGGTGATCGAGTTGACGCCGTAGCCCAGCCGCTGGGCCATCACGGCGTGCGAGGCCTCGTGCAGCAGCACCGAGAGGTAGAGCACGACCGCGAACACGAAGCCGGCGACGTACTTCCAGACGCCGAGTCCCGGCTCCAGGTCCTCGATGCGCGGGGCGAAGGTGATCGAGATCAGCAGCGCGATGATGAACCACGACCGGGTGATGAGCACGTCGATGCCCACGATCGACCCGATCCGCAGCGTGCCCGGAGGGCGCGGCGGCGGAGGGGACTGCCGCTCGGAGGCGGCGGGATCGGTGGCGTGGGGCACGTGACGAGCCTAGCCAACGCCGCCCACGGCCCGCCTGCGGCAGGGGCACCGTCGTACGCCTCGCCTAGGGTGAGGCGCGCCATGACGATCCCCGCCCCCGATGCCCCCTCCCCCGTTCCACCCGCCTCGCCGGCGGACCGGATCTCCACACCGGTGGACGGGGTGGACGTCCTGGGAGCCCTCTCGCCGAGCCGAGCGGGCGACTTCATCAGCTGCCCCTTGATGTACCGCTTCCGCACCATCGACCGGTTGCCCGAGGAGCCTTCCCCCGACGCGGTGCGCGGGACGGTCGTGCACAAGGTGCTCGAGGACCTCTTCGACCTCCCCGCCCTCGACCGTACGCCGGAACGGGCGGCCGACATGCTCGTGCCTGCGTGGGACACGCTGCTGGAGACGGAGCCGGTCCTGGCCGAGATGTTCGGCGGCGAGGGACCCGACGTCGCCACCTGGCTGACGTCGTGCCGCACGGTCCTCGACCGCTACTTCGAGCTGGAGGACCCGCGCCGGCTCGAGCCCGCCGAGCGCGAGCTCTACGTGGAGGCACTGCTCGACTCCAAGCTGCTGCTGCGCGGCTTCGTCGACCGCATCGATGTCGCCCCCGACGGACGCATTCGCATCGTGGACTACAAGAGCGGCCGCAGCCCGGGTCTCGGATACGAGGCCAAGGCCCTGTTCCAGATGAAGTTCTACGCCCTCGTCATCTGGCGCCTGCGGGGCGTCGTCCCCGCGATGCTGCAGCTGATCTACCTCGGCAACGGCGAGATCCTGCGCTACGAGCCCGACGAGGCCGACCTCCTCGCCACCGAGCGCAAGGTCGAAGCCGTCTGGGCGGCGATCCGCCGCGCCCAGGAGTCCGGCGACTGGCAGCCGAGCCCGTCGCGGTTGTGCGACTGGTGCTCCTACCACGAGTTCTGCCCGACCAAGGGCGGCACTCCTCCGCCGCTGCCGCTGCGCCAGGAGTCCTGAGGTCAGGGTGCGATGTAGGCCTCTGGCGGCGGGCCGTGCGGTTCAGGACCGGAGAAGCCCTCCCGCACCAGCTCGGGCGCGACCTGGTGCGGCTGGATCTCGCCGCTGGCGACCTGCTCCGCGAAGTGGCAGGCCACCCGGTGGCCAGAGGTCGCTCCTGGCAGCTCGACCACTCGCAGCTCGGGGCGCTCGGTGTCGCAGCGCGTCTCCTGGCGCCACGGGCACCGGGTGTGGAAGCGGCAGCCGGTCGGCGGGTTCGACGGCGAGGGAAGATCGCCGGGGAGCAGGATCTGCTCGCGTGAGTCCTCCACGCGCGGGTCGGGCACCGGCACGGCCGACATCAGGGCCCGCGTGTAGGGGTGGAGCGGAGTGTCGTAGAGCTCGCCGGCCTCCGACTCCTCCACCAGCGCGCCGAGGTACATCACACCGATCCGGTCACTGATGTGCCGGACCACGGCGAGGTCGTGGGCGACCACGAGGTAGGTCAGACCCAGCTCGTCCTGGATGTCCTGCAACAGGTTGATCACCTGCGCCTGGATCGAGACGTCGAGGGCACTGACGGGTTCGTCGGCCACGATGAGGTCCGGGCCCACCGAGAGGGCGCGAGCGATGCCCACCCGTTGACGCTGGCCGCCGGAGAACTCGTGGGGATACTTGCTGAGGGCCGCCGGAGGCAGACCCACGGACGACATCAGCTCCCGCAGGCGCTCACGGGTGGCCGTCTTGTCCGTGTCCATCCCGTGCGCGCGCAGTCCTTCGAGGAGCAACGACTCGACGGTCTGCCGGGGGTCGAGGCTGGAGAGGGGATCCTGGAAGACCATCTGGAAGCGCTTGCGCTCCTTGCGCAGCTCCTCACCCTTGAGCGAGGCGACGTCGACCCCGTCGAAGATCACCGACCCGGCGGTGGGCGGCTCCAGGTTGAGGATGGCCTTGCCGAGCGTGGACTTCCCGCAACCGGACTCCCCCACCAGGCCGTAGGTCTCCCCACGGTGGATGACCAGGTCGACGCCGTCCACGGCGCGGACGTGGCCGATCGTGCGGTCGAAGATCACGCCGCTCTTGATCGGGAAGTGGACCTCGAGGCCCTTGACCTCGAGCAGCACGTCAGTGGGCGAGTCGGTCATCGCGGGCCTCCCATCGGGTTGAAGCAGCGCAGGCCGACCACCTCGTCACCGTCCCACTGTGGGGTCTCGCTGGTGCAGGGAGACACGACGTTGGAGCACCGCGGGGCAAAGGCGCAGGCCGAGTCCCACGGCAGGTTGTCGGCCACTGATCCCGGCACCGGGGACAAGGGCGCACCGCGCGGAGCGTCGAGCCTCGGGATCGAGTTGAGCAACCCCACGGTGTAGGGGTGACGAGGTCGCTCGAACAGTCCGTGTCGGCCGCCACGCTCGACGATCTTGCCGCCGTAGAGCACGTTGACCTCGTCACACAGGCCCGCGACGACGCCGAGGTCGTGGGTGATCATGACCAGTGCCGTCCCGGTGTCCACGACGAGGTCCTTGAGCAGGGCCAGGATCTGGGCCTGGATCGTGACGTCGAGCGCGGTCGTGGGCTCGTCGGCGATGAGCAGTCTCGGCGCGCAGGCGATCGCCATGGCGATCAGCGCGCGCTGTCGCATGCCGCCGCTGAGCTGGTGCGGATAGTTGGACAGTCGCGCCTTGGGGTCGGGGATGCCCACCTTCTCCAGCAGCTCGGCTGCCTGGGGTGTCGCCTCCCGGCGGCTCATGCCGCGGTGCCGCTCCATCACCTCGGTGACCTGCCGCCCGATCGTGATGACCGGGTTCAGCGAGGACAGCGGATCCTGGAAGATCATGGCGATCTCGGCACCGCGACGGTCGCGCATGTCCGAGGCCGACAGGGACAGCAGGTCCTGCCCGTCGAAGACGGCGGTCCCCTCCACGGTGTTGCCGCGGGCGGGGAGCAGGCCCATGATCGCCAGTGACGTCACCGACTTGCCGCAGCCGGACTCCCCGACCAGGCCGACCGTCTGCCCCGGTCGCACGTCGAAGCTGACGCCGTCGACGGCGTTGAACGGCTTCTCGCCGTGACGTCCGAAGGTGACCCGCAGGTCACGGACGGACAGCAGTGGCTCACTGGAGCGCGACGCATCGTGGCTCATCTGTTCACCTTCGCGTCTTCGGGTCGAGGGCCTCGCGCAGGGACTCCCCCATCAGGGTGAAGCCGAGCGCCACCACGATGA
This sequence comes from uncultured Actinomycetota bacterium, assembly GCA_963843815.1. Taxonomy (GTDB): domain Bacteria; phylum Actinomycetota; class Actinomycetes; order Propionibacteriales; family Nocardioidaceae; genus Nocardioides. The sequence continues at coordinate 211,151 of CAWJLX010000011.1, forward strand.
TGCAGCCGGCGGGATAGAACGCCAGGTGCGGCGCCTCGGAGATGTAGTTCTGCGCCAGGCCGAGCATCTGCCCCCATTCGGGTTGTCTCTGGTCAGGGTTGCCGAGCCCCAGGAAGGACAGGGCCGCGGCGTCGATGATCGCAACGGCCAGCGAGAGCGTGGCCTGCACGATCACAGGCCCCATCGCATTGGGGAGCATGTGACGGAACACGATGGCCCGCGGTCGGACCCCCAGCGAACGGGCTGCGAGGACGTGGTCACTGGCGCGCTGGGCGAGCATCGATCCGCGCAGGAGCCGGGCGAAGATCGGCACCTGGATGATCGCGATCGCGAGGATCAGCGTCCACTGGCTCGGGCTGCGGGCGAGTGAAGCGATCGTGAAGGCCAGCAGCAGCGACGGGATCGAGAGCATCACGTCGACGATGCGCATCACCAGCGAGTCCACCCAGCCACCTATCGCACCGGCGATGGTGCCGAGGGTGACGCCGCCGATGAGCCCGAAGAACGTGGCGAAGACACCCACGATGAGGGTCTGGCGGCTACCGACGATGAGCCTCGACAGCAGGTCACGGCCACGGTCGTCGCCGCCGAGCAGGTGGCCCGGCTCGGGGCCGGGGACCGGGTTGGTCTGGGGTCGCACCTGGTCCAGCAGCGGCCGCGCCACCGGGTCCCAGGGAGCGATCCACGGGGCGATGACGGCCAGCACGACGAAGGCGGTCGTGATGGCCAGGCCGATCAGGAAGACCGGGTTGCGACGCAGCCGACGCCACGCGGTGAGGATCAGCGAGACGCCCGGCTCCTCGTCCACGATGCCGGCGGTCGCCAGGTTGTCGATGCGCTCCTTGCGGCGCTGCCCGTACGACGTACGGCGGGGGGCATCATCGGACACGTCGCCTCACCTCGTCCTGATCCGGGGGTCGATGATCGCGTAGGCGATGTCGACCATCAGGTTCACCAGCACATAGATCACGGCCGCGGCCAGGATCAGCACCTGGAGGACGGGATAGTCCTTCTCCCGGAAGGCGGTCGCCAGGGCCTCGCCGACGCCACGGTAGGAGAAGACCGTCTCGGTCAGCACCGCTCCCGCGAGGAGCCCGCCGACCTGGAGGCCGATCGTGGTGACGACCGGCAACATCGCGTTGCGGAGCACGTGACGCGATCGGATGACCCTCGAGGTCAGACCCTTGGCCTCCGCGGTGCGGACGTAGTCCTCGTCCAGCACGTCGAGCACAGAGGCCCGGGTGATCCGGAAGATCACCGCGAACGGGATCGTGGCCAGCGCCACTGCGGGAAGGATCAGGTGCTGCAGCGCGTCCCAGGCGGCGTCCCATTCACGGGTGAGGATCCCGTCGAGGACGAACATGCCGGTCACGCGGGTGGCGTCGAGGCCGGTGGACTGGCGACCCGAGACCGGCAGCAGGTTCCACTCGACGGCGAAGAAGTACTTGAGCAGGAAGGCAGTGAAGAAGACCGGGACGGCGACGCCCACGAGGGAGAAGATGACGGCGCCGGTGTCGATGGGCGTGCCGCGCCGGCGGGCGGCGAGGTAGCCGAGCGGGATGCCGAGCGAGATGGCGAGGAACAGTGCCAGGAACGACAGCTCGACGGTCGCCGGCAGCCGGTTCAGGAAGATGGTGAGGGCATCCACGCCGGGCAGCACCTTGGTGGAGACGCCGAAGTCTCCCTGCAGTGCCCGTTCCATGAACTTGAGGTACTGGACGGGGATCGGCTGGTCCAGACCCAGCGCCGCCTCGAGGGCGGCGCGGCGTTCCGGCGTCTGACGCTCCCCCAGCATGGCCGAGATCGGTCCGCCGGGCAGCGATCGCAGCCACGCGAAGACGAGCATGGAGAGCACGAGGACCACCAGGCACATCTGAAGAAGTCGTCGGATGACGAAGCGAAGCATGGATCTCCTCCCACGCGTGCGCGGTCCGGGGGGCCAACGGTCGTTCTGGCCCCCCGGACCTTACGCACATCGATCAGTTGCCGGCGGGAGCTACTCCCCTCCGACGGTGACCGTGTCGAACTCCTCGGCCGTCAGCGGGCTCGGGATGACACCATCGACGCCGGGACCGACCACCAGGGCGGGCGGCGAGTGGCTGATCGGCAGACCCGGGAGGTACTCCTCCATGATCTGGCGGTTGATCTCCTCGAACGCGGCCGCGCGCTCGCCCTCGTCGACCACCGCGTCGGCGGCCTTCAGGTCGTCGGCCAACGTCTTGCCCCACGGCATCACGTCAGTGGCGAAGTCGTTGTCCTTGAGGTTGCCGAAGAACGTGCCGATGAAGTTGAAGGGCGAGTCGTAGTCGCCCGTCCACCCCAGGATGTAGGCGTCGTACTTGCCGGGCTCTCCCGAGACGTTGTCGAGGTAGCCACCGTTCCAGGCCGCCGTGGAGACCTTGACCTTGATGCCGACGGCCTCGAGGTCCGTGCGCAGCGCGTCGTAGATCTTCTGCGGGTCCGGCATGTAGGGCCGGCTGACCTCGGTCGGGTAGGCGAAGTTGAGGGTCATGCCCTCGGCTCCGGCCTCCTTGAGCAGGCGCTTGGCCTCGTCCGGGTCGTAGGCGTAGGGCTCGAGGCCGGTGTTGTAGCCGCTGACCGTGTCGGGCATGAACTGCGTCGCCACCGTCGCGCCCTCGGGCAGCTGGGTCTGGACCAGCTGCTCGCGGTTCAGCGCGTGATAGATCGCCTGCCGCACCTTGAGGTCCTTCAGCTTCGCGTTCGCCTCCGGGTTCAGGCCCAGGTAGAGGATGTTGAAGGCGTCACGGATCTCGACGGTGTTCCCATCGGCCTCCAGACCGGCCCAGTCGACAGGGTTGGGGAGGTCATAGCCGTTGATGCTTCCGGCTTCGAGCTCCTGGCGACGTGTGCTCTCGTCGGGAATCACGCGGAAGACCAGCTCGCTGGTCTTGGCCGCGTCCCCGTAGTAGTCGTCGTAGCGCTCCAGGGTGATCGTGCCGTTGGCCTCGTCGTACTCGCCGAACTGGAAGGGGCCGGTGCCGACCGGCGCGTCCGCGTAGGCGGGGAAGCTGAAGCCCTCACCCTCGACGGCGATGCCGTTGGCGTCACCCTCCTCCATCGCGGTTGGCGACTGCATCGCCAGCGACGACAGGGACAGCATCGTCGGGAAGCCCGAGGTCGGACCGCTGATCGAGATCACGGCCTCGAACTCGTCGGTCGCCTCACAGCCCTGGTAGAGGGAGCTGGCGGCGTCGTCGGAGAAGGCGCCCATGACGTAGCCCCAGTACTCACCGGCGGTGCGGCCGGCCTCGTCCTGGTCGAACATGCGCTCGAAGTTGGCGCACACGGCCTCGGCATTGAAGGGCGTCCCGTCGTGGAACGTCACGTCGTCGCGCAGCGCGAAGGTGTAGGCGGTGCCGTCCTCGTTGGGAGTCCACTCGGTGGCCAGCTCGGGCACCACCTCCGCGGTGCCGGGCTCGATGCCGACCAGTCCCTCGAACATCTGGCGGGTGACGCGGAACGTCTCACCGTCGGTGGCGTAGAAGGGGTCAAACATTTCGGGCGCGCCAGCGGCACCGAAGATGAAGGTCCCGTCGTCGGAACCCCCGGTTCCTTCGTCGCGCTCACTGTCGGCACAGCTGGCCAGGGTGGCGGCCGCCAAGACAGCCGCGGTCAAGGTCGCCGCGGTGCGTTTCGGTGACATTCGAGGTCCTTCCGTCCGGTATGCGATCGGGCACGAACCACCCTAGACCGGTAGATGTGACGCGGGCCACAACCGGGTGGTCACGGTCAGGTCACGTGTTGGCTGCGCCTTCGCCGGGGTTCGACGTCGAGACGAGCCTGGCCAGGCTCGCCGCGTCCATGCCGCGCAGGGTCTCGGCGAAGACCCGACCCTCGCCCTCCAGGATCGGGACGTGGTGCGGGACGCACAGCACCCTGCACCCAGCAGCGACCGCGGACTTCGCACCCGTGTTGGAGTCCTCGATCGCGATGCAGTCCTCGGGAGCAACCCCGAGCTCGGCGGCGGCGGTCAGGTAGGGCTCGGGATGCGGCTTGCCGAGCTCGACGCGGTCGCCGGTCACGACCGTGGCGAACGTCCCCGCGGGCAGCTGCGCCAGGATCGGCTCGACGAAGCGTTGCCACGACATCGTCACCAGTGCGCAGGGCACTCCCTGCTCGTGGAGGTCGGACAGCAGCTCCCGGGCGCCGGGACGCCACGGCACCTCGACCGCCACGCGCGCCACCACTCCGTCGAGCAGCTCGTCGACGATCTGCTGGGGTGTGCGGTCGATGCCCATGTGCACGCGGATGTAGTCCCCCGACTCCAGCAGCGCGTTGCCGACGAGGTTCATGGCGTGCTCGTACGACCACGTGCCGCCGTACTTCTCCGCCATCGCGTACTCGGTCTCGACCCAGTAGGGCTCGGTGTCGACGAGGGTGCCGTCCATGTCCCACAGCACGGCAGCAGGCAGCCGCACGTCCCCATCGGGGTGCTGACCAGCTTCTCGAGAAGACGCGGTGTTCAGAATTGCCTCCGAAGTGCTCCGTGCGACCAGCCCTGCGACAGCCCACCCTAGATCCCGAGCCTCCGAGCCGCAGGACCAGGTGACCAGACGGGCAGGTCCGGCCGGGTGCGCGCGGTTCAGGGTGGCTTCAGCATCGTGGGGGCACGGTTGGGATCCAGGCCCCGGTAGGCGGGCACCTCGTGAGGAGCAGATGATGAACCGTTTCCGAACCAACTCCCGTGGCACAGCGCGCCTCGTGTCCGCAGTGGCCCTGGTGGGCGCGCTGGCTGTCGGCTCTCCACCCGGCACCGCCGCAACGCCGGCCGTGCACTCCTCACCTTCCGCTCCCGCCGGGCCGAGGATCATCCCGCTCCCATCGCCCGACGACTTCGTCAAGAGGATCGACAACACCTACTCCCCCTTTCTGCCGGGAACGAGGTGGGTCTATGGAGGGGGAACGCCGGGTCATCGTGAACGCATCGTGGTGAAGGTCCTCAGACGGACGAGGCTGATCGAGGGCATCACCGCGACCGTCGTGCGCGACACCGTGAAGGTCGACGGCGAGCTCGTCGAGGACACCTTCGACTGGTATGCGCAGGACCGCCGGGGTCGGGTCTGGTACCTGGGAGAAGCGACCAAGGAGTACGAGGACGGACAGGTGGTCTCGACCGAGGGCTCCTGGGAGGCGGGCGTGGACGGCGCCAAGGCGGGCGTCATCATGTTTGCCCATCCGAAGGTCGGCCGGTCCTACCAACAGGAGTTCTACGCGGGCCATGCCGAGGACCGGGCGAGGTTCCTGACGCTGAGCACCAGGGTGGGCACGAAGGCAGGTGCCTTCACGCACGTGCGGATGACCGAGGACACGACCCCGCTCGATCCCACGATCGCCGAGCTCAAGTTCTACGCCCCGGGTGTGGGAGTCGTGCTCGAGCTCGACCTGGCGCCCGACGCAGGTCGCACGGAGCTGCTCCGCTTCACGACCGGGTGAGTCCCCGGAATGGGCCCTTCGTCACACAGGACTGACCTCGACGGGCATGCTTTGCGCCATGACTCGTCTGAAGGACAACCGCTACGTCGCCCTCGCGCGGCTCGTACGTCGCTACGGCCGCTCCGACCTCCTCGCGGGTGCCCAGCTCGACGAGTTCGACATCGACGACGAGGGCACGATCGGTGATGCCGACCGGGCGACCGCGTTCGCCGCGGACCTCGAGGCGATGGGGCCGACCTTCATCAAGCTCGGTCAGCTGCTCTCGACCAGGTTCGACCTCCTGCCGGCGGCCTACACGACGGCGCTGGAGCGCCTGCAGGACTCCGTCGCACCGGTGCCCTTCGAGGTCGTCCGCGAGGTCGTCGAGGCCGAGCTCGGGGCGCCCCTGAAGGAGCGGTTCAGCGACTTCACCGAGGAGCCGCTGGCGGCGGCATCGATCGGCCAGGTCCACCGCGCCGTCCTGCGCAACGGCCACGAGGTCGTGGTGAAGGTGCAGCGCCCGGACGTCCGGGAGGTCGTCCGCGAGGACATGGAGGTGCTGGAGCGACTCGCGTCGTTGGCCGACAACCGCACCGAGATGGGTCGTACGTTCGGATTCGGCAGCTTGCTCGGCCAGTTCCGGCGGTCGCTGGCCGGCGAGCTCGACTACCGCCGTGAGGCGCGCAGCCTGGTCACGTTCGGCGAGCTGACCGCCCCGTACGACCTGCTCCTCGTGCCGCAACCGGTGCCCGAGTACACGACGTCGAAGGTCCTGACGATGGACTACGTCGACGGCCGCAAGATCACCGACATCGGTCGGCTGGGGCTCGTCGACCTCGACGCACGACCGATCGTCGAACAGCTCTTCAGCGCCTACCTCCACATGATCCTGGACGCCGGCGTGCTGCACGCCGACCCCCATCCGGGCAACCTGCTGCTGACCGATGACGGCCGGCTGGCCCTGCTGGACCTCGGCATGACCGCCTCGGTCGCGCCCCGCATGCAGAACGACATCATCAAGCTGCTGCTCACGATCAGCGACGGCGACGGGGAGGAGACCGCCGTCGTCCTGGCGGCGATGGGACACCCGCTCGACGGCTTCGATGCTGCGGCATTCCGCGATGACGTCGCCCACCTCGTCTCCGAGGCACTGGCCACCGGCTCGGACCTCTCGATCGGCACGGTGCTCACGAACCTGAGCCGGCTGTCCGGGCAGCACGGGCTGCGACCTCCGGCCGAGATGTCGATGGTCGGCAAGGCCCTGCTCAACCTGGACCAGGTGACGTCGCACCTCGATCCCGACTTCGCACCCGCGGTCGCCATCCGCACCCAGGTGAGCGACATCTTCGCCTCGGGCCTGAAGGTGTCGGCAGGGGGCCTGATCGCGGCCGCCATCGAGTCCAAGACCTTCATGTCGCAGCTGCCCCAGCGGGCGAACCGGATCGTGGACTCGCTCGCGGAGGGAGAGCTCACGATCCGTGTGCAGGCCATCGACGAGGAGCGGCTGCACACCGTGATCCAGCGGGTCGCGAACCGGGTGACCCTCGGCATCATCATCGCCGCCACGATCCTGGGGGCGGCGATGATGGTGCGCGTGCCCTCGGAGTGGACCGTCCTGGGCTATCCCGGACTCGCCATCTCGTTCTTCTTCTTCGCGGTCCTCGCCGGCGTCGCGATGGCCGCCTGGATCTTCCTGACCGACCGGAAGGTGGCTCAGTCCTCCGGGTCGTAGCCGAGGTTGGGTGAGAGCCACCGCTCCGCCTCGGCGAGGGTCCAGCCCTTGCGCTCGGCGTAGTCGGCCACCTGGTCGCGACCCACCCGGCCGACGACGAAGTACTGGGACTCGGGATGGGAGTAGTAGAAGCCGCTGACCGAGGCACCTGGCCACATGGCCATCGACTCGGTGAGCTCGATGCCGGTGTGTGCCTGGACGTCGAGCAGGTCCCAGAGCGTCCGCTTCTCGGTGTGCTCGGGGCAGGCGGGATATCCCGGAGCGGGCCGGATGCCGTCGTACTGCTCCTTGATCAGCCCCACGCTGTCGAGGTGCTCGTCGGGCGCGTAGCCCCACAGCTCCTTGCGGACCCGTTCGTGCAACCGCTCGGCGAAGGCCTCGGCCAGGCGGTCGGCCAGCGACTCCAGCAGGATCGCGTTGTAGTCGTCGAGCTCCTCACGGAACGCGGTGACCCGTTCCGTGACCCCGTCGCCCGCGGTGACCGCGAAAGCCCCGACATGGTCGCGCAGCCCGGTCTCCTTGGGCGCGACGAAGTCGGACAGGGAGCGGTTGGGTACGCCGTCGCGGTGCTGGCCCTGCTGGCGGAGGTGGTGGAGCGTCGCACGCACCTGGCTGCGGTCGCTGTCGAGGTAGAGCTCGACGTCGTCACCGACCGAGTTGGCCGGGAACAGGCCGACCACGCCGTGGGCGCGGATCCACTTCTCCTCCACCATCGTGTCCAGCATCGCCTGGGCGTCGTCGTACAGCTTGCGCGCAGCAGGCCCGGAGCTGGGGTTGTTGAGGATGTCGGGGAAGGCGCCCTTCATCTCCCAAGCGTTGAAGAACGGCTGCCAGTCGATGTACGAGCGCAGCGTCGAGAGGTCGTAGTCGCGCAGGACTCTCACGTTCTGCGTCACGGGGGCGCCGACGATCGTCGAGACGGCATGGTCCTGCTGGAGCAGCAGGTGCGGCCTGGGGGGTCGGTAGTCGGTCCAGTCGATCGGGGTCGCGTTGGACCGCGCGTCCTCGAGCGGGACCATCGGCCGGTCGTGCTTGGCGGAGTGGCGCGTGCGCAGGGAGTCGAAGTCGGCCTTGACGTCGGCCATCAGCTTCGCACGGCCGGTCTCGTGAAGCAGCGCAGCGGCCGTGGGCACGGAACGGGAGGCATCCTTGACCCACACCACGGGGCCGTCGTACTTCGGGTCGACCTTGACCGCGGTGTGGGCGCGCGAGGTGGTCGCACCCCCGATGAGCAGGGGGATCGTCAGGCCCTGGCGCTGCATCTCGCTGGCGAAGTTGACCATCTCGTCGAGCGAGGGCGTGATCAGGCCCGAGAGCCCGATGATGTCGGCTCCGACCTCCGCCGCGGCGTCGAGGATCTTCTGGGCGGGCACCATCACGCCGAGGTCGATGACCTCGTAGTTGTTGCACTGGAGGACCACGCCGACGATGTTCTTGCCGATGTCGTGCACGTCGCCCTTGACCGTGGCCATGACGATGGTGCCGTTGGTGTCCTTGACGGTGGCGAGCTCGGGGTTGTCGAGCTTCTCCTGCTCGATGAAGGGGATGAGGTAGGCCACCGCCTTCTTCATCACGCGCGCACTCTTGACGACCTGGGGCAGGAACATCTTGCCGGCACCGAAGAGGTCGCCGACGACGTTCATCCCGTCCATCAGCGGACCCTCGATGACCTCGATCGGTCGACCGCCGCGCTCGGCGATCTCCTGGCGCAGGATCTCGGTGTCGGACTCGGCGTAGGTGTCGATGCCCTTCACGAGGGCGTGGGTGATCCGCTCCCCGATGGGCAGCGCACGCCACTCGTCCTCGGCCACCTCGCCGACCTCGGCCGACCTGTTGTGCTTCTCGGCGATCTCGAGCAGGCGCTCGGCGGCATCCGCACGTCGGTTGAGGACGACGTCCTCGATCCGCTCGCGCAGCTCGGGGTCGACCTCGTCGTACACCACCAGGGCTCCGGCGTTGACGATGCCCATGTCGAGCCCGGCACGGATGGCGTGGAAGAGGAAGACCGCGTGGATCGCCTCGCGGACAGGGTTGTTGCCGCGGAAGGAGAACGAGACGTTGGAGATACCGCCGCTGACCTTGGCCCCGGGCAGGTTCTCCTTGATCCAGCGGGTGGCCTCGATGAAGTCCTGGCCGTAGGTGGCGTGCTCCTCGATGCCCGTCGCGATCGCGAACACGTTGGGATCGAAGATGATGTCCTCGGGCGGGAAGCCGACCTCGTCGACGAGGATCCGGTAGGCCCGCTCGCAGATCGCCTTGCGTCGCTCGAGGTTGTCGGCCTGGCCGTCCTCGTCGAAGGCCATCACCACGACGGCGGCGCCGTACTTGCGGCACAGCCTGGCGTGCGCGCGGAACGGCTCCTCCCCCTCCTTCATGGAGATGGAGTTGACGATCGCCTTTCCCTGGACGCACTTGAGGCCGGCCTCGATGACCTCCCACTTGGAGGAGTCGACCATCACCGGCACCCGACTGATGTCGGGCTCGGCCGCGATCAGCTTGAGGAACCGGTCCATCGCGGCGACGCCGTCGATCATGCCCTCGTCCATGTTGACGTCGATGACCTGCGCGCCTGACTCGACCTGCTGGGCAGCGACGCTGAGGGCGGTGTCGTAGTCGCCGTCCTTGATGAGCGTGCGGAAACGGGCTGAGCCGGTGATGTTGGTGCGCTCGCCGATGTTGACGAACAGGCTGTCCTCGGTGATGGACAGCGGCTCGAGGCCGGAGAGCCGCATGATCGGCTGGTGCTGGACGCTCTCGCGACGGGTCTTGCCCTCGACCGCGGCGGCGATCGCTGCGATGTGCGCGGGAGTGGTGCCGCAGCAGCCACCCACGAAGTTGAGGAAGCCGGCCTCGGCGAACTCGGCCAGGACCGCCGCCGTCTGCTCGGGGGTCTCGTCGTACTCGCCGAACGCGTTGGGCAGTCCGGCATTGGGGTAGACCGAGACGAAGGAGTCGGCGAGCCGGGACAGCTCGGCGACGTAGGGACGCATGTCGCGCGCACCCAGGGCGCAGTTGAGGCCGACGGCCAGCGGCCGGGCATGGCGGATCGAGTCCCAGAACGCCTCGGTCACCTGTCCGGAGAGGGTGCGACCGGAGGCATCGGTGATGGTGCCGGAGATGATGACCGGCCAGCGCCTTCCGTGCTCCTCGAACAGTGTCTCCACCGCGAAGATCGCGGCCTTGGCGTTGAGGGTGTCGAAGATCGTCTCGATCATCAGCAGGTCGGAGCCACCGTCCACGAGGCCGCGCGCGGCGACGAGGTAGGCGTCGACCAGCTGGTCGAAGGAGACGTTGCGGGCGCCGGGGTCGTTGACGTCGGGTGAGATCGACGCCGTACGGGTCGTCGGACCGACGGCACCTGCGACCCAGCGGGGATGTTCGTCGGTGGCCATGGCGTCGGCTGCCGAGCGCGCCAGTCTGGCCGCCTCGTAGTTGAGCTCGTAGGCGAGGTCCTGGAGCCCGTAGTCGGCCAGCGAGACCGCGTTGGCGTTGAAGGTGTTGGTCTCGATGACGTCTGCGCCTGCGGCGAGGTAGTCCTCGTGGATGCCGAGGATCACCTGCGGCTGCGTGAGGGTCAGCAGGTCGTTGTTGCCGATGAGGTCACTGGGGTGGTCGGCGAACCGCTCGCCGCGATAGCCGGCCTCGTCGGGTCGGTCGCGCTGGATGGCGGTGCCCATGGCCCCGTCGAGCACCATGATCCGCTGGCCCAGGATCGCCGTGAGGGCTTCGGTGGCATCGGGACGGTGCTGCGGCTTCACAGGGCTCGGCCTTCTCTCGGTGGCGTAGGGCCTCTCGGCGGCGTGGGCCCAGCCTAGGAAGGTGGTCCGACACGCGGACAGGTTTCCCACATCGTGGCACCCAGGCGTACGCCCACGAAATTGCGACGACCTGCTGGGTGCGCGCCCTAGGCTGTGGAGGTGATCGAGTTCGACGACGTGCATGACCTGGTCTCCCCCGTGGTGATCGCCGCCTTCGAGGGATGGAACGACGCCGGCGACGCGGCATCCGGGGTGGTCGACCACCTGATGGAGCACTGGAAGGCCGAGGTCATCGGAGCGGTCGACCCCGAGGAGTTCTACGACTTCCAGGTCAACCGGCCGGTCATCAGCACCGACCTCCACGGTCACCGGCGCCTGGCGTGGCCGTCCACGCGCATCGCGGTCGCACGCCCGCCCGACCTCGACCGGGACATCATCCTGGTGCGTGGTATCGAACCCAGCATGAAGTGGCGGCAGTTCTGCGCCGAGCTGCTCGCGGCGTGCGACGACCTCGGAGCCGAGCTGGTCGTGACGCTGGGTGCGCTGCTGGCCGACACCCCGCACACGCGCCCGATCCCGGTCACCGGCACGGCCACCGAGCCCGAGCTCGTCGACCGCCTCGACCTCGAGCAGTCGACCTACGAGGGCCCCACCGGCATCATCGGCGTCTTCAACGACGCGTGCACACAGCTCGACATCCCGGCGGTGTCCTACTGGGCCGCGGTCCCCCACTACGTCGCGCAGCCGCCCTGCCCCAAGGCCACGCTCGCGCTGCTCGGCCACCTCGAGGAGCTGCTCCAGTCGCCCATGCCGCTCGGCGACCTCCCCGACGACTCCAAGGCCTGGGAGCGGGGCGTCGACGAGCTCGCCGCCGAGGACGAGGACGTGGCCGACTACGTCCGCGCGCTCGAGGAGACCCGCGACACCGCCGAGCTCCCGGAGGCCAGCGGCGAGGCGATCGCGCGCGAGTTCGAGCGCTACCTCAAGCGCCGCGACACCGACTGACCCCCGTCGAGCGGTGCGCCACGCGGGTTCGGGGGCGTACGAACCCTCCTCACGCACCGCCCATGCGGGGGGCGTACGTCAGACCCCGCCCAGCGGTGCGCCACGCGGGTTCGGGGGCGTGCGAACCCTCCTCACGCACCGCTCACGCGGGGGAAGTACGTCAGAGCGCGAGGCCCAGCGCCGCGTCGAGCAGTCGGTGGATCGTTGCCGCCGCGTCGCGGTCGGAGGTGTCGGCCAGACCGGTGGTCCCGAGCGTGGCGTCGACCCACTCCTGCACCGCCTGCAGCGCACTCGGAGCATCGAGGTCGTCGGCCATGACGGCCAGCACCCGTTCCACCACCGACACGGAGTCCGCGCCGGAGCCCAGCGCGAGCGCCCGACGCCAGTCGGTCAGCGTGTCCACGGCGTCCCAGAGCTGGTCGTCGGTCCACTCCCAGTCGCTGCGGTAGTGGTGGCGCAGCAGCACCAGCCGGATCGCCATCGGGTCGACCTCGCTCATCCGCAGCGCGGAGACGAAGACGAGGTTGCCCTTGGACTTCGACATCTTCTCGCCGTCGTAGGCCACCATCCCGGCGTGTGTGTAGGTCTGCGCGAACGGCACACCGGGGTGTGCCACCTGCGCCTCGCCCGCGGACATCTCGTGGTGCGGGAAGGCGAGGTCGCTGCCGCCACCCTGTACGTCGAACGAGTTGCCGAGGCGGTCGAGCGCGATGGCTGAGCACTCGATGTGCCACCCCGGTCGGCCGGGGCCCCAGGGGCTGTCCCAGGCCGGTTCGCCGGGACGTTCGGCGAGCCAGAGGAGACAGTCCAGCGGGTCCTTCTTGCCTTCCCGATCAGGGTCCCCACCGCGCTCGCCGAAGACCTCGAGCATCGCGTCACGCTCGAGCCCGGAGACCTCGCCGAAGGCGTCGTCAGCCGTGACGGAGAAGTAGAGGTCGTCCTCGACCCGGTAGACCGCACCGACCTCGTCGAGGCGCTGGATGAGCTCGATGACCTGCGGGATGGACTCGACGGCTCCGATGTAGTGCGCAGGCGGCAGGACCCGTAGCGCCTCCATGTCGTCGCGGAACAGCTGCGTCTCACGCTCGGCCAGCTCGACCCAGTCGACCTTCACCTTGGCGGCCCGCTCCAGCAGGGGGTCGTCGACGTCGGTGACGTTCTGGACGTAGCTGACCTCGTGACCGGCGTTGCGCCAGGCGCGGTTGAGCAGGTCGAAGCCGACATAGGTGGCGGCGTGTCCCATGTGGGTGGCGTCGTAGGGCGTGATGCCGCAGACATACAGGCGCGCCGGCCCCTCGGGCCGGGTCTCGACCAGCTCGTTGCTGGCAGTGTCGTGCACCCGCACGGACGGGCCCACGAGGGGCAGTCGGGGAACGTCGGGGGACGACCAAGCACGCATGTCGCGCAGCCTATCCGCCGGGCGGGAAGGGACCGATCACGAGGTTCAGAAGGGCGGCCACGGGATCACCGGGTACGCCGACGAGGCGGGCGAGGGGAACTCCCCACGGGCCAGCAGGCGGGAGATCCGCCGCGTGGTGGCGGCCAGCTCGTCCTCGGCCAGCAGGGGGGCGAGCGCCCGGCCTAGGTCACCCTCGATCGCCGTGACGAGCCGACGGAGGCCGGCCGCCTCGTCGTCGGTGATCGACTCCCCCACCCAACCCCACAGCACGGTGCGCAGCTTGTGCTCCACGTGGAAGGTCAGCCCGTGGTCGACACCGAAACGGTGGCCGTCGGCCATCGGCAGGACGTGCCCGCCCTTGCGGTCGGCATTGTTGACCACCACGTCGAACAGGGCCATCCGGCGCAGCGACGGGGAGTCCTCGTGGACCAGCGACACGGGCCGGTCGTGCGCGTCGAGCCCGTCGAAGACGTGGCGGAAGCCGTCCGGGAGGTCGCCCTCGCCGACGATGTCGACCGGGGACTGGTCCTCGACCTCGTCGCGCCACAGCTGCACCATGCCCGGGCCGTGGGGCCCGTCGCCGAGGACCGTGGGCGGCACGATGTTCCAGCCGAGCGCCTCGGAGACGGCGTACGCCGCCACCTCCCGCCCCGCGAGCGTGCCGTCGGGGAAGTCCCACAGCGGACGCTCGCCTGCGATCGGCTTGTAGACGACGCGCACCCCGTCGAGCTCGCCGACGAAGGTCGCGTTGGACGCGGGCAGGATCCGGCCGTGGAGCGTCAGCTCCCCGGTCGGGAATCCTTCCGGAAGCCTGGGCTCAGGGCTCACGACGACGGAAGCCGTTGGCGCGCACGCACAGGTGACCGTCGGGATCGAGCGGCTCGCCGCAGAACGGGCAGTCGGGCCGGCCCGCGCCCACCACGCTCCGCGAACGCTCGACGAACGAGCGGGCCGAGGCGGCCGAGATGCGCACCAGCAGGATCTCCTCGGGCTCCGGCTCGAGCAGGTCCTCCAGGTCCTCCTGGAGCTGCTCGGGCGAGACGACTGCGGCCTCGGTGAAGGGAAAGACCTCGATCACCACGCGCTCGTCGTCACGGTCCCAGGACAAGGTCATGGTGCCGGCGCGGAACTCTTCCTGGATCGGTTGCTCCAGCGGTCCGTTGTCGGCGAGGTCGCGCGGGGCCATCGCCGGGATCAGCACCTCGTCGCCGGCGGCGGCCATCAGCTCGTCGAGCAGCTCGTCGATGCGCTCGGCCAGCGCGGACACCTGCTGCTTCTCGAGGGACACGGTGACCACGCGAGCGCCCTCGCGCGCCTGGAGGAAGAACGTGCGCTGGCCGGGCTCGCCAACGGTGCCGGCGACGAATCGCTCGGGCGGGTCGAAGCTGTGCACGACAGGCATGCCACTCACCCTAGGACGTGCCTGTCTGTGCACGGGTCGGGGTGCGCGGACCTGCTCCCCCGCCGACCTCCGCATCGCTGCGCCGACGCCGACGGGCCTTCTTGGGCGGGTTGAGCCACGACAGGTCTCCGGCGTGCGTGTTGGTGCCCAGGACGTACGGGCGCGAGTCGCTGTAGCGCACGATCGACACCGAGGCCGGGTCGACGTGGATGCGTTGGAAGAGGTCCAGGTGGGTGCCGAGGGCGTCGGCGAGGATCGACTTGATCACGTCGCCGTGGCTGACCGCGAGCCAGACGGCGTCGTCGCCGTGCTCGGCCGCGATGCGGGCATCGTGTCGTCGGATCGCCGCCACCGCCCGGTCCTGCATCGCCCGCAGCGACTCTCCCCCGGGGAAGGTCGCCGCGGAGGGCTGCGACTGCACGGTCCTCCAGAGCTTCTCCTTGGCCAGGTCCTTGAGCGCGCGCCCCTGCCAGTCGCCGTAGTCGCACTCGGAGAGCTGCTTCTCGCTCGTGGCACGCAGCGCCGCCGCCTGCGGACGGGTGATCTCCCGACACGTCTCGCGGCACCGCTCAAGCGGACTCGTGACCGCTGCGGCGAGGCGGACGGCACCCAGCCGGTCACCGACGGCGGTCGCCTGCTGCACGCCGGTCTCGTCGAGGTGGACGCCTGGCAGACGGCCCGCCAGGACGCCGGTCGCGTTCGCCGACGAGCGGCCGTGTCGCACGAGGATCACTGTGGGCATACGAGCGAGGCTAGTGGGACTAGCCTGATCCGGTGATCGTGGACAACGCCCTCTACCACCAGGGCAAGCGCGTCCCCCTCGGCGCGGGCACCGAGAGCCTGGGACACGCACGGGTGCCCTGCGACCGGGGTGACTTCCAGTGGATCGGTGTCCACGACCCCAGCCCCGACGAGCTGAAGCTCATCGCCGCCACCTTCGACCTGCACCCGCTCGCCGTCGAGGACGCCGGCGACTCCCACCAGCGCCCCAAGCTCGAGCACTACGGCGACACGCTGTTCCTGGTCCTCAAGACCCTCTGGTACGTCGACGAGGGGGACGCCGTCGAGACCGGTGAGATCAACATGTTCATCGGCCAGGACTTCGTCGTCACGGTCCGGCACGGACAGGGCATCGACCTCGCCGGCTCCCGCCGCGACCTCGAGCTGAGGGCCAAGGTCCTCGAGCACGGACCGATGGGGGTCGTGTACGCCATCTGCGACCGTGTCGTGGACGAGTACGAACGGGTGGGCGCGGCCCTGGAGGCGGACGTCGACGAGGTCGAGGAGTCGGTCTTCTCGCCCGCACGCACCGACGACTCCACCCGGATCTACGTCCTCAAGCGCGAGATCGCCGAGGTGCGCCGAGCGGTGATGCCGCTGCGCGAGCCGATGCGGAAGTTCGCCACGGTCACCGACCAGGACGCCCCCATGCTCGGCGCCATCGCCATCACGGCCGACACCGCGACGTACTTCCGTGACGTGGCCGACCACCTCCAGCGCGTCTCGGAGGTGATCGACAGCCTCGACATCCTGCTGTCGACCGCCTACGACGGCCACCTCGCCCGGATCTCGGTCCAGCAGAACGAGGACATGCGCAAGATCTCCGCGGGCGCTGCCCTCGTCGTCGTGCCGACCCTCATCGCCGGCGTCTACGGGATGAACTTCACCCACATGCCCGAGCTGGGGTGGACCTACGGCTATCCATTCGCCCTGGTGCTGATGGCCGGGGTCGCCGCAGGGTTGTTCGCCCTGTTCAAGAAGTCCGGGTGGCTGTGACCGCACCGACTCCCTCCGCATGGCGGGTGGTGTGGTGGTTCGGCTTCGTCAGCCTGAGCGCCGACATGGTCTACGAGGGCGCCCGCTCCGTGTACGGGCCGCTGCTGGCCGCCCTCGGCGCGTCCGCCCTCGTCGTCGGTCTCGTGACCGGCGCGGGCGAGGCGGTGGCACTGGTGCTGCGGCTGGCGTTCGGACCCCTCGCGGACCGCACCGGTCGCTACTGGTCGTTGACGATCATCGGCTACGGCCTCACCGCCGTGTGCGTGCCGCTGCTCGCGCTGGCACCGCGCCTGGGCGTGGCCGGACTGGGCTTCGCCGCGACCATGATCCTGCTCGAGCGGCTCGGCAAGGCCGTGCGCTCGCCGTCGAAGTCGGCGCTCCTCGCCCACGTGGCGACCGCGGTCGGCCGCGGTCGCGGCTTCGGCGTCCACAAGGCACTCGACCAGGTGGGCGCCTTCGCAGGTCCGCTCGTGGTGGCCGCGGTGGTCGCCGTCGGCTCGCTGTGGATGGGCATGGCGGTGCTCGCCGTGCCCGGGGCGATCGCGATGGTGTTGCTGCTGACCCTGCGCCGTCGCGTCCCCGATCCGGCCGTGTACGACGACGAGCCCGTCGCCCCACGCGCCGACTCCCCGACGTCCGGGCGCCGCGGCTGGTGGGCAGAGGCGCTCGGCGTCGGGCTGTCGGGCGACTTCTTCCGCTACGCGATCGCCGCCTCACTGACCACCGGTGCACTGGTGACCTTCGGGATCATCGGCTACCACCTCACCGTCGAGGGCCTGCTGCCGGTGGCGGCGGTCCCGGTCGTCTACGCCGCAGCCATGGCCGTGGAGGCCGTCGCGGCCCTGGTGGTGGGCTCGGTCTACGACCGGACAGGTCCACGCGTGCTGCTCCTCGTCCCGGTCCTGGTCACCCTGGTCCCGGCGCTGGCACTGGGCTCCGCGCTCGTCGCCGTCCTCTTCGGCGTCGTGGCGTGGGGCTTCGCCCAGGGCGTCCAGGACTCGACGATCAAGGCCGTGGTGGCCGACCTGGTCGACGCGCCGCGGAGGGCGACGGCGTACGGCGTCTTCGCCGGCATCCAGGGGCTGCTCGCGATCGTCGGTGGCGTCGGCGCCGGGTGGCTCTACGAGCGCTCGCTGCCGGCCCTCGTCGTGGTGGTGGCGATCACGCAAGGGGTGGCGCTGGTGCTGCTCGTGCACACGTTCAGGCGCTCAGGACTCCGGCACCGAGCAGGATGAGCGTCCCCGCGCCCAGCAGGATCCGGTAGACCACGAACGGCGTGTACGACCGGGTGCTGACGTAGCGCAGCAGCCACGCGATCGCCGCATAGCCGACGACGAACGAGACGACCGTCGCGGTGAGGGTCGGGCCCCACCCGAAGTCGTTGTGGCCGCCGGGGATGTCCTTGAGCTCGAACAGACCCGCCCCGACCACCGCGGGGATGGCGAGGAGGAACGCGAACCGGGTGGCGGCCTCGCGCTGGAGGCCCAGGAAGAGGCCCATCGAGATCGTCGCGCCGGAGCGGGACACACCGGGGACGAGCGCGAGCGCCTGGGCGAGGCCCATCAGCACGGCGTCCTTCATGGTGAGCTTGCCCATCGACCGGTCCGTGCGCCCGAGACGGTCGGCGATGCCGAGCACGATGCCCAGCACGATGAGGGTCGTGCCGATGATCCAGAGATTGCGGAAGTCACGCTCGATCACGTCCTTGAGCAGCACGCCGAGGACCACGATCGGCAACGAGCCGACGATGACGTACCAGCCCATGCGGGAGTCGAGGGTGCCGCGGTACTCCGGCTTGAAGATCGAGCGCACCCACGCGCTGCCGATGCGCCAGATGTCCTTGCGGAAGTAGATCAGCACGGCGAGCTCGGTGCCGATCTGGATGACCGCGGTGAAGGCCGCACCCGGATCGCCCCAGCCGAACAGCTCGGGGAAGATCCGCAGGTGCGCGCTGCTCGAGATCGGCAGGAACTCGGTGAGACCCTGGATGACTCCGAGGACCACGGCTTTGAGGAGATCGATCACAGGTCGTGAGCCTACGGGCGCGTCCACGCCTCTCCGTGCAGGACCCGTCGCTACTCTCACCTCCATGCAGCAGCGTTCCCTCGGCGCCACCGGTCTGAAGGTCTCCCGGCTGGGCCTCGGCACCATGACCTGGGGCCGCGACACCGACGAGCACGAAGCCCGCGACCAGCTGATCGCCTTCGCGGAGGCGGGCGGGACGCTGGTCGACACCGCAGCCGGCTACGGCGACGGCGCCAGCGAGGAGCTGATCGGGACGTTGATCGGCGACGTGGTCGGTCGCGACGACATCGTGCTGGCCACCAAGTCGGGCATCTCGCGTCGTACGGGCGAACGGGTCACCAACACCTCGCGCGGCCACCTGCTCAGGACGCTCGACGCGTCGCTGAAGCGCCTCGGGGTCGACCACGTCGACCTGTGGCAGGTGCACGTGTGGACCGACGAGACCCCCGTCGAGGAGACGCTCACCGCTCTCGACCTCGCAGTCACCTCGGGCCGGGCGTCCTACGTCGGGATCTCCAACTACACCGGGTGGCAGACCGCCCAGGCAGCCACCTGGCAACGCGCCGTGCCGGGCCGCACGCCCCTGGCCTCGACCCAGGTCGAGTACTCCCTGCTCAACCGCCACGTCGAGCACGAGGTCGTCCCGGCAGCCGAGGCACTCGGCCTCGGGGTCCTGCCCTGGTCGCCGCTCGGTCGGGGCGTGCTGACCGGCAAGTACCGCACCGGTACGCCGTCCGACTCCCGCGGTGCCACCGAGCACTTCGCGCGCTTCGTCGGCGCCTACCTGGACGAGCGTGGCCGAGGCATCGTCGAGGCCGTCGCACGTGCCGCAGACGGTCTCGGCTGGTCACCGCTCGAGGTGTCGCTGGTCTGGGTGCGCGACCGCCCGGGGGTCAGCGCTCCCATCGTGGGGGCCCGCACTGCGGCCCAGCTCGACGGAGCGCTCGGCATCGAGGACCTCACCCTGCCCGCCGAGATCGTCGATGCCCTGGACGACGTGTCCGCAGAATAGACAGGAGCCCTGATGGCCAGGATCCAGCGCCGCCCACCCGCTCGCGGCGTCGAGTGGGAGTTCGACACGCTCGTGCTGCCGCCCGACTTCTCCCGCAACGTCGTGACCCGGATGCTCGTCGAGCGCGCTGAGCACGGCGGTTGGGAGCTCGACCGGCTCCGGATCGGCCACGACGGCAAGCGGCGCGTGGTGCTGCGCCGCAAGATCATCCGGCAACGACTGACCCTCTTCGCCGGCTGAGGACGCGCCAACGGCTTACCCGTGTCGCCGCGCGGGCGGACGTGCTTGACTCAAGGGACGGGGCCAGGTGGCTCCACCGAGGAGGAACGACCATGGCGAGACTACGCAGGAGCAAGCCGGCGCTGGCGATCGTGGAGCTCGCAGTCGACCCGGCTGACGTGGACCGGGAGACCTATCCCGTGCGGATCCGGCTGACCCGGCCGCTCACACCCTACGAGGCCGAGGGGCTTGCCGAGATGGAGCCGGGACTGCGCACCGAGGGTGATGCGATCGTCGTCCCGGACACCTGCCTCGACGACGTTGCGCGCGCACACGATGCGTGGGCCAGCCGGCTGGAACGGGTGCACTCGAGAGCCGACGAGCTCGAGGGCGAGACGTTGATCGCGGACAGCCGTCGGGTGGACGAGCAGACCAGGCACGGCTCCCACATGCGCAGCCAGCAGGCCAACGACCGCGGTCTGCACTGAGCCTCACCAGCCGGAGGTTCCGGGCGCTCCCTTGAAGGGACCGGTGACCCGTGACGTGATCCAGCCGCCGTAGAAGCTGCCGGGCTGCGGCTGGACGACCTCGCCGTCCACCGTGCACGTGTCCACCCGACCGGGGTAGAGGGCGACGTGGTCGATGAGCGACGCGAAGCCCGGGGTCGGGGTCGGGTAGGTCCAGGCCACGGCCGCCAGCACCTGGTCGCCGACGACGAGGTCGAGGTAGGACGCCTGGCCCTTCCACTCGCACAACGAGTCGCCCAGGCTCTCGCGGAGCACGCCCTCGGCGAAGGCGCTGCGTGGCAGGTAGTAGGTCGGCGGGTGGCTGGTCTCCAGCAACCGCTGGCTCTCGGTGGTGTCGGCGACCAGCACGCCGGCGTGCGTGACCACGACCCGCTCGCTGCTCGGCTCGACCCGAGGCGGTCGGGGGTAGTCCCACACGGACTCGGTCGGGACGGCGCTCATGCGACCAAACTACGGCGTGGGGTGTCGTTCCCTCAGCCACGCCTGGCCCCGCCGGGCCGATGCCTGGGCGAGCCAGGCCTCCTCGACGATCTCGACGAGCTCGTCCCGCTCGATCTCGCCGACCCGGGACGCTCGGAGCAGGACGGAGGGGTGACCGTCGAAGTGCGGGGTCGTGAAGAACGGCAGACGCTCGTCCTGGAGCAACGCCTGCTTGTCCCCCTCGGAGGCGGCCCAGATGACGATCACGTCCTTGAGTCGCTCCCCTGTCTCCGGGTCGACGGCGTCGGCTCGCGGCGTCCGGAAGAAGACGAAGGACTTGCTCCCCACCTGGTAGACGGGGAACCTGTCGGGGCGGAAGACGGTGACGTACGGCATCGCGCGCGCGGTGGCGTGGATGTCGTCGACCGTGGCGCGCCTGCTCACGTCGAGGCGGCCTCGGCCTTCGCCTTCAGCTCGCGGACCATGGCGTCGGGGTCGTCGGCCGAGTAGACGGCCGAGCCGGCGACGAAGACGTCGGCGCCGGCCTCGGCGCAGCGCTCGATCGTCTCCAGCGAGACGCCGCCGTCCACCTGGAGCCAGGTCTGGACGCCGTGCTTGCGCATCATCGTCCGTGCAGTGCGGATCTTGGGCAGGCACAGGTCGAGGAACTTCTGCCCGCCGAAACCAGGCTCGACCGTCATGATGAGCAGCATGTCGAGCTCGGGCAGGAGCGCCTCGTAGGGCTCGACCGGCGTGGCCGGTTTGAGGGCCATCGAGGCGCGCGCGCCCTGGGCGCGGATCTCGCGGGCCAGCCGGACGGGCGCCTTGGCCGCCTCGACGTGGAAGGTCACCGACCCGCAGCCGGCTTCGGCGTACGCCGGTGCCCACCGGTCGGCGTCCTCGATCATCAGGTGGACGTCGATCGGCTGGGTGGCGTGCTTGCTGAGCGCCTCGATGACCGGCAGCCCGAGCGTGAGGTTGGGGACGAAGTGGTTGTCCATCACGTCGACGTGCACCCAGTCGGCGCTCGGGATCCTCGCGACCTCGTCGGCCAGGCGCGACAGGTCGGCGTTGAGGATGCTCGGAGTGATCTGGATGCCCACGGTCCGCAGCCTACGGCTCGTCTGCGGTGTCGAGGACGGGGGTCTCGGCGCCGTCTGCCTCGTCGCGATCGGCCCACTCGAGCAGCGGAGTGATGTCGAACGGGTGTGCATCGATGTCGCCGTGGAGGTCGCCGATCGCCGCGAACCGCTGGGGCATGGTGAAGATCGTGAAGTCGTCGGGCGTGCAGTCGTCGACCTCGTCCCATCGGATCGGTGCCGAGACGCGGGCAGTGGGAACCCCCCGCACGGAGTAGGCCGCAGCGATGGTGTGGTCGCGGGCGTTCTGGTTGTAGTCGACGAACAGCTGCGCAGGGTCGCGGTCCTTGCGCCACCAGGCCGTGGTCACCTCTCCCCCGGCCCGGCGCTCGACCTCACGCGCGAATGCCAGCGCTCCTCGGCGTACGTCCTGGAACCCGTGGTCGGCCGGGATCCGGACATAGATGTGCAGGCCGGACCCGCCGCTGGTCTTCGGGAAGCCCACGGCACCGAGCTCGTCGAGCACCTCGCGGGCCACGTGGGCGACGCGCTGGACCGTGGCCCAGTCGCAGCCCGGACCTGGGTCGAGGTCGATGCGCCACTCGTCGGGCTTCTCGGTGTCGGCACGCCGGCTGTTCCACGGGTGGAACTCCACCGTCGACATCTGGACCGCCCAGATGACGCTGGCCAGCTCGGTCACGCAGAGCTCGTCGGCGGTGCGCTGCCAGCGCGGGAAGAACAGCTGCACCGTCTCGACCCACTCCGGGGCACCGGCGGGCAACCGCTTCTGGTGCACCTTGTCGCCGGCCAGCCCCTTGGGGAAGCGGTGGAGCATGCAGGGGCGCTCGAAGAGTGCGTTGACGATGCCGTCCCCGACCGCCAGGTAGTACTCGACGAGGTCCAGCTTGGTCGCCCCGGACCGACCCGATGTGGGCGGGAAGTAGACCCGGTCGGGATTGGTCACCTTGACGACGCGGTCGTCGACCTCGACCTCGATGAACGGCGACGCCATGGCTCGACCCTAGCGGCGGGGTACTACTCCTCGGGGGAAGTCGTGCTCTCCTCGGGCGGAGTCGTGCTCTCCTCCGTGGGAGTCGTGCTCTGCCCGGCGGGGGTCGTGCCCTGCTCGGCGGGAGTCGTGCCCTGCTCGGCGGGAGTCGTGCTCTGCTCGGCGGGAGTAGTGCCCTTCTCCTCGGGCGGAGTCGAGCTCCTCTTCTCGGACGGAGGCGTGGCCTTCTCCTCGGGAGGTGTCGTGCTCTTCCCGGGGGGAGTCGTGCCCTTCCCGGGAGGTGTCGTGCGCTTCTTCGCGGGAACGGGCGCCGGAGCAAGCTCGGCGACCGTGACGGTCACCGGGTTGGACCAGCCCTCGTCGGCGTACTGGCTCTCGGGACGGTGCCAACGGAACTCGGTGGTCTCCGTGACGGGTACGTCGACGCGCGCGACACCGGTGGGGTCGGACAGGACGGACGCCCCGGTGGACGTCCACCCACCACCCGGGCGACGGGTCTCGAGGACGAGCGGGTCGCCAGTGACGCGGCCTCCGCCGTCGGTGACCCGGCCGCTGATCGACACCCGGTCACCCGAATCGACCAACGGGTGGTCGACCGAGGCCACCGTGGTCAGCGCGATCCCCTCGAAGTCGAAGGTCGAGCCGCCCGCGCTGACTGCGTCGATGTTGAACGAGTGGCCGTCGCAGCCGAAGCCGGTCACCACGAAGCCCTCACCGTCGCCGTGCTCCGCCGCGAACGCCGACGGGGTGGCTGTGCCGGCCTGGGCGAGCGGAGCCAGCGTGGCCAGGTCGACCAGCGTCCAGTCATAGGTCAGCGAGGCGGCGGACACCACGGTCCACGAACCGGCGGGAGCGGTGAGCACGGCACGACCGCTCCAGGCACTGCCGATCGGGTTCGACGGCGTGATGCTCATGACGTAGGAGACGCCCTGGGTGCCGGACGACGAGGCCACCGACACCGATGAGTCGAAGCCCGCCAGCGAGTCGAAGCGGGCGAACGGTCCGGAGGCCGTGCCCGGACCGGACGGCACCAGACCCAGGGATCGCTGCCCGAGTGGGGCGACGAACGGCCCGAGGTTGAGGCGCGACTGCGGCGCCGTGGCCGGCGCGAAGAGATCGGTGCAGCCGACGTAGGTCAGGAACACGTTGGCGTCACCAGTGCTCGGACCGGTGAGGGTGCGCACTCCGTCCGCCTGCGCCGGGGCCATCCCCCATGCGCTCAGCATGGTGGCCGCCGCGACGACTGTCAGAGTGGACCGCACACGCATTCTCTTCCTGTTCCCCGTGGCGCGCGCACCCCTCCGGTGCGTCGCGCTGTGTCCATCATGCTCGGCTGCTCCAAGGTTGTGAACAGGTGACACACACCTGTCATCTGAATGTCACCGGGCCCTCACCTTCCGGGGTGGTGGCGAGGTGGTCGCTAGGTTGTCGGCATGCCGTTGAGGGGGCAGGACGTCCCGCGTCATCCCGTACGCCGCGTCGAGCCGCACGCCGCCCATGCCCTGCCTCCCGACCACTACCCGGCCTCGATCCCGGCAGTCGCGCAGGTGCTGTCCGGGGGCCTCGACCTCGAGCCCGGGGTGACCTTCCTGGTCGGGGAGAACGGATCGGGCAAGTCGACACTCGTCGAGGCGGTCGCCATGGCGTTCGGGTTGTCCCCCGAGGGCGGAAGTACCCACAGCAGGCACTCCACCCGGTCCACGGAGTCGTCCCTCGCATCCGCACTGCGGCTGGTACGCGGAGCAGGGTCGAGCAAGTGGGGCTTCTTCCTGCGCGCCGAGACGATGCACGGCTGGTACTCCTACCTGGAGGACCACCCGTTGCCGCCCACCGGACCGCAGGACCCGGCGTTCCACGAGATGAGCCATGGCGAGTCCTTCCTCGCGGTCCTCGAGTCGCGATTCTCGGGCACGGGCTTCTTCTGCCTCGACGAGCCCGAAGCGGCTCTGTCCTTCTCCTCCACGTTGGGTCTGGTCGCAGCCCTCCAGCGGGTCGTGGCACGGGGTGGACAGGTCCTGTGTGCCACGCACTCCCCCGTGCTGGCCGCGATGCCCGGCGCGCGGATCATCGAGGCAGGACCGTGGGGACTGCGCGAGACCGCCTGGGCGGAGCTCGAGCTCGTCGACCACTGGCGCCGCTACCTGGGCGACCCCTGGGCCTACCTGCGTCACCTCCAGGACGACTGAGCAGGCCTCAGTCGACCGTGCGCCGTCGCAGTGTGGCCGCGAACATGGCGTCCGTGCCCTCGCGGTGCGGCCACAGCTGGAAGCGCTCGACCTCGTCGGTGTCGTCGCGCCTGCCCAGCACGGCCGCCACGACGTCCGTGGTCTCGGCGACGACCGGTGAGCAGGTCGCGTAGACCACCACTCCGCCAGGGCGGACCGACTCCAGCGCGACGTCGAGCAGCACCTGCTGAAGCCCCAGCAACACCTCCACGTCGGCAGGCGTACGACGCCAGCGCGACTCCGGCCGCCGGCGCAGCGCCCCGAGCCCCGAGCACGGCGCGTCGACCAGCACCCGGTCGAACGTTCCCGGGACCCACGCGGGCCGCGTCCCGTCTCCGGCGACGACCTGCACTGCACCCGGCGGTACGGCACGCGTCGCCGAGGCGACCAGGGCGGCGCGGTGCGGTTGCCGCTCGTTGGCCAGGAGGCGGGCTCCTCGCTGGACCGCCAGCGACCCGAGCAGGGCGGCCTTGCCGCCCGGCCCCGCGCAGAGGTCCAGCCAGCGCTCGTCACGACCCTCCAGCGGCGCCTCCGCCATCGCCAGGGCGACCAGCTGGGAGCCTTCGTCCTGGACGCCTGCCCGTCCCTCGGCCACGGCCGGGACTCCCGCCGGGTCGCCGCCCGTCATCACGACGCCGTAGGGCGACAGGTGGGTGCGGGTGCCGCCGGCGGCCTCCAGCTCCTCGACCTCCGCCATGCCCGGTCGGGCCGACAGAGTGACGCGCGGAGCGGCGTTGTCGGCAGCCAGGAGGGCCTCGAGCTCGTCGTCACCACTCTGCGGACCCAGCGCCTCGGCCAGGGCCTCGACCACCCACCGCGGGTGCGAGTGCGCCACCGACAGGTGTCCGTACAGATCCGCAGCGCGGTCCGGTGCCACCTCCGTGATCCAGTCGCCGACCCCTCGTCGGCTGACCTTGCGCAGCACGGCGTTGACGAGCCCCGCCGGCCCCTGACCGACCGTCGCCCGGACCAGGTCGACGCTTGTCGAGATCGCGGCATGGTCGGGCACCCGCATCGAGAGCAGCTGGTGGGCGCCGAGGCGCAGGACGTCGCGCACGCCTGCCTGGAGCTTGGGCTTCGTCAGGCAGGCATCGATGATCGGGTCGTAGAGGCCCTGCATCCGGATCGCACCCGACGCCAGCTCCGTGGCGAGAGCGGCATCGCGCCCCGCCAACCCGTGCTTGCGCAACACCTGAGGAAGGACGAGGTTGGCGTACGCCGCGTCGACCCGCACCGCGGTGAGCACATCCAGCGCGGCGCGCCGCGACCGGTCGACGGGCCGACGGCGCTCAGTCACCGAAGTGCTCCCGGACGAGCTTCTTGGGAGCCTTCGCCGCCCAGGCCTCCGTGATCACCTCGGCCAGCTCGTCGCGGCCGATCTCGCCGAGCCGGGACTGCTGGACCAGGACGGCGCCGTAGCCGCGGAAGTGGTCGATGGTGAAGAACGGGGTCGCGTCGTCCTCCACCAGGGCGAGCTTCTCGACCTCGGTGGGAGTCGTGATCACCACGAGGTCGTCGTAGGGCTCCCCCGTCGCGGGGTCGATGGCCGTGGCGCCCGGCGCTCGGTAGAGCAGGAATCCCTTCCCCTTCTCGCCGCGCGGCACCTTCCAGGTCGGTCGATCACCCCACGAGATGCCCAGCTCCGTCTCCGGCAGAGCAGCGCAGATCTCGTCGATGTCCTCCGGTCGTGCGGGGCGGTTCGCGGACGTGCTCATCCCACCGAGACTAGTCACCGAGCCGGACGCCCGACTCGAGTCGTACGCCTCGCGCCCAGTCCGCCGCGCCCATCTGCCTCTTGCCGAACGCCTTCACCTCACCGAGCTGGACCGGCGTCGTCCCCGTGCCGACGAAGACCGCGTTCTTGGTCACCTCGAGGACTCCCGGGGCCAGGGACGGCCGATCGGCGACCTTCACGGGCCCGATCTTGATGCGCTCACCCTCGAAGGTGCTCCATGCTCCGGGGGCGGGAGTGCACGCGCGGACCTGGCGGTCGATCGCGACAGCCGGGTGCTCCCAGTCGACCCGAGCGTCGTCGACCAGGATCTTGGGAGCGAAGGAGACGCCGTCCTCCGGCTGCTCCCGGGCCTCGAGCGAGCCGTCCTCGATCCCGTCGAGCGTCTGCACGAGCAGGCCGGAGCCGCCCTCGGCGAGCCGTTCGAGCAGATCGCCCGCGGTGTCGACGGGTCGGATCCGCTCCGTCATGATGCCGAAGACCGGACCCGCGTCGAGCGCCTTGACGATACGGAACGTCGTGGCGCCGGTGACCTCGTCGCCGGCCCAGATCGAGTGCTGGACCGGGGCGGCCCCCCGCCAGGACGGGAGCACCGAGAAGTGCAGGTTGATCCAGCCGTGCGGCACCAGGTCGAGCGCCGACTGGGGAAGGAGCGCTCCGTAGGCGACCACCGGGCAGGCGTCCGGTCGGAGCTCGGCCAGCGCTGCCTGGAACTCGGGGTCGCGCGGGTGCTCGGGCTTGAGGACCGGCACGCCGAGCTCCTCGGCCCGCACCGCGACCGGGCTGGCCACGAGCTTGCGACCGCGACCGCTCGGAGCGTCCGGGCGCGTGACGACGCCGACGAGGTCGTGGCGGCTCGCGGCGATCGCGTCCAGGGCAGGTACGGCGACCTCGGGGGTGCCGGCGAAGACGACGCGCATCAGCTGTGCTCTCTCATCGGGCGAATCCGTTCATGGCGTGGGGGCTGACCCTGACCGTGGGCTTCTCCAACCCGAACCACTCGGCGTCCCGGATCTCCTTCATCGCTGCCTTGCGGGAGGCGGCGTCGAGCTTGTCGATGAAGAGGATCCCGTCGAGGTGGTCGGTCTCGTGCTGCATGGCCCGAGCCAGGACCTCGGAGGCCTCGAAACGCTGCGGCTCGCCGTGCATGTCGAAGCCCGTCGCGATCACCGACAGGGCTCGCAGGCAGTCGTAGGTCAGCTCGGGCAGGGACAGGCAGCCCTCTGGCCCGTCCTGGGTCTCGTCCGAGAGCTCGAGCGAGGGGTTCACCAGGTGGCCGAGCTCCCCTTCGACGTGCCAGGTGAAGACACGCAGGCCGACGCCGATCTGCGGGGCGGCGAGGCCGGCGCCCGGAGCGGCGAGCATCGTGTCGGTGAGGTCGGTGACGATCTGGCGGAGCTCGCGATCGAAGCTGTCGACCTCGGTCGCGCGCTGCCGGAGCACGGGATCGCCGAAGAGGCGGATGGGCTGGACGGCCACGGATCTCCTTGGCATCTGGTCTGGAGGCGGTGCACGGGCTGCTGGAGCCAGTGGCCGAGTCTAGGGACGGTGGCCACCCGGAGGCTCATCCACCCCGGCCGGTGGCTAGATGGCGAGGGGGTCGACCTGGATCCGCACCGGGTCCAGCTTGCGTGCCGACCGCAGTCGCTGGAGGTCACCCAGGGCGTCTGACAGCGCTTCTCCGCGTGTCCACGGCACCCGCAGGACCAGCCGCTGCTCGTCGTCGACCGCCACCGGGCCGAGGACCTCCGCCCCCTCGGGCAGGTCGATGAGGGTCAGGACGTCGTCGAGAGCGCCGAGGTCGCCGGTCACCGTCGCGAGTCGTGCCGACGGCGGCAGGTGGGCCTGCGCCCGCTCCTCGGCCTCTCGGCGCGCGAACCCGGCCGGGTCCCACCTCACCAGCGCCTGGAGCGCAGGATGAGCCGGGTCACCGACGGCCACCACGTGTCCACCGGGACGGACGAGCGCGGCCGCGTTGAGCCAGCGCCGCAGCGCCTCCTCGGAGGCGCGCATGTCGTCGCGGGCCAGCGTCAACCACGTGTCGAGCACGACGACCGCGGCGTAGCCTCCGTCGGCCACCGGCTCGGCGCCGACGGTCGCCACCACGATGACAGCGTGAGCATCGACCCGCTCGACCACCCGCTCGCCGCTGGAGCTTCGCACGGTCGTGCCGGCGAACATCCGTCCCAGCTCCTCGGCCGTGCGCGCCTCGCCCCGCACGGGCGCCCGGAGGCCGCGTCCTCCGCAGGTCGCGCAGGCCCACGCCGCCTCGACATGACCGCACCACCGGCAGTGGGGTGGCACCGTCGGGCCCGACACGACCAGCGGGCCGGTGCACACCGTGCAGCGGGCCGGGGCTCGGCAGGTGTCACACGCCAGGGACGCGGCATAGCCGGCGCGCGGTGTCTGGACCAGGACCGGACCCGACTCCAACCCCCGCCGGATCGCGTCGTACGCCGCGCGCGGGATGCGGGTGCCCACCGAGCGGTCCTCGCCGGGCACGGCCTCGACCCGGACACGGTGACGCAGGACCTCCCGCGGCACCGCGAGCTCATGGGCCCAGCCGGAGGCGATCAGCTGCTGCGCCTCCGGTGTGCGCGCCACACCCCCGAGGAGCGCCGCCGTCGACTGCTGCTCGGCGCGCGTCACCAGGACCTCGCGTGTGTGGGGGTAAGGCGCGCGCGGCTCGGCGTGGAGGTCGTCACCGTCGTCCCAGAGCACCACCAGCCCCAGGTCGTGGACGGGGGCGAAGGCTGCGGAGCGGGTGCCGACCACGATCCTGCGGGCCCCGCGCGAGACGGACAGGAAGTCGCGGTAGCGCGCGGCCGGACCACCATCGGCGGTCAGGCACACGTGGTGGCCCTCCCCCAGGAGCTCGCGCAGCGCAGCATCGACACGGGTGACGTCGCGACGGTCCGGCACGCAGACCAGCACGCCACGACCAGCGGCGTACGTCGTCGCCACGGCCTCCGCGACCATGGCCGGCCAGTCGTCGGCGGGCGCCGCTGACCACACGGCCCGGGGGGACTCCGCTGCCGCCAGACGACGGAAGAACGCATCGCCGTGCTCCACCTCGGTCCAGGTCGTGGGAGCCACGCCGACGAAGGCCGGCGCCGGCGGGGACTCCTCCTTCTCGGTCGTCGCGTGGCGCGGCGGGACCGCCAGTCGGAGCACGTCGGAGCGCGCGCCGGCGTACCGCCTGGCCAGGGTCTCGCTCAGCCGGACGACCTCGGGAGCGAGCACCGCCTCGGGGCTCACCACCCGTCGCAGCGGCCGGAGGGTGCCGGTGTGGTCGGTCGTGCTCGCGCGTTCGACGACGAACCCGTGCACGTCCTGGCCGGCGAAACGCACCTTGACCCGCGCACCGGGGACTGCCGTGTCGGCCATGGCCCGCGGCACGGCGTAGTCGAAGGGCCGGTCGAGGTGTGCGAGCGCGATGTCCACGAGCACCCGGGCGACCGGGTCGGCGTCGGCAGGCTCCCACGACGCGGCCTTGCGTCGGCGGGTCGCGGCTGCCTTGGCCTTCGCGTCGTCCACGGCGACACGAAGCCCCGGGAGCATGTCTGCTTCCGGGGCATCGTGGGACGTCATGCGGGCGATTGTGTCAGCGGCCACCGACGCCGCGACTGTGTGGGCGAGTCTTGCTCCTGTAGGCCGTTGCAACGGCCCACAGGAGTCGGACTACCCGCACGAGCGGGGACTCCCCGAGAGCGGAGCTCAGGTCAGATGCCGACGGCAGCCTTCAGCTCAGCGGCCACCGACGCCGCGACTGTGTGGGCGAGTCTTGCTCCTGTAGGCCGTTGCAACGGCCCACAGGAGTCGGACTACCCGCACGAGCGGGGACTCCCCGAGGGCGGAGCTCCGTCAGATGCCGACGGCAGCCTTCAGCTTGTCGGCCCGGTCGGTCGTCTCCCAGATGAACTCCGGGAGCTCGCGACCGAAGTGGCCGTAGGCCGAGGTCAGCGCGTAGATCGGCCGCAGCAGGTCGAGGTCGCGGATGATCGCGGCGGGCCGCAGGTCGAAGACCTCGAGGACCGCCTCCTGGATCTTCTCGTCCGCGACCACACCGGTGCCGAACGTCTCGATGAAGATGCCCACCGGGGCCGCCTTGCCGATGGCGTAGGCGACCTGCGCCTCGCAGCGACGGGCCAGGCCCGCGGCGACGACGTTCTTGGCCACCCAACGCATGGCGTAGGCGGCGGACCGGTCCACCTTCGACGGGTCCTTGCCGGAGAACGCGCCACCACCGTGTCGGGCCATGCCGCCGTAGGTGTCGACGATGATCTTGCGGCCGGTGAGGCCGGCGTCGCCCATCGGGCCGCCGATGACGAAGGTGCCGGTCGGGTTCACCAGCATGCGGTAGCCCTCGGACGGCAGGTCGAAGGCGGCCAGGATCGGGTCGATGACGTGCTGCTTGATGTCGGACTCGAGCTGGGCGTGCTCGATGTCGGGGTCGTGCTGGGTCGACAGGACGACGGTGTCGACGCGCACCGGGCGGTCGTCCTCGTCGTACTCGATGGTGACCTGGGTCTTGCCGTCGGGACGGAGGTAGGCGAGCGTCCCGTCCTTGCGGACCTCGCTGAGTCGCTGGGCCAAGCGCTGCGCGATGGTGATCGGCAGCGGCATCAGCTCGGGGGTGTCGTCGCAGGCGTAGCCGAACATCAGGCCCTGGTCGCCCGCGCCGCGCTTGTCGAGCTCGTCCTCGGAGGAGCCCACCCTCGACTCGTGGCCGGCGTCGACACCCGCCGCGATGTCGGAGGACTGTGCGCCGATGGCCACCTGGACGCCGCACGTAGCGCCGTCGAAGCCCTTGTCGGAGGAGTCGTAGCCGATCTCGAGGATCGCCTTGCGGACGATGTCGGCGACCGGGGCGTAGGCCGTGGTCCGGACCTCGCCGGCGACCACGACGAGGCCGGTGGTCAGGAGCGTCTCGACGGCGACCCGGAGGTTCACGCGGTCCGAGTCGGCATCCATGAGGTAGTCGAGGACCGAGTCGCTGATGCGATCGGCGATCTTGTCCGGGTGACCCTCGGTCACGGACTCGGAGGTGAAGAGGCGTCCAGCCACGTTGTACTCAATTCTTGTGTGGAACGGTTGTGCCGAACCTACCGGGTGCCCAGCATCCGGGCGCGAGTCTCACCCGGCGAATCGCCGGGAGACCTCGTCCCAGATGACGTGGGCCAGGGCGGTCTTGGTGCCTCGGGGGACCTTCACGTCCGCGCCGTCGGCACCCAGGATGACCGCCTCGTTGTCACTGCTGCCGAAGACCGCTCCCCCGCCCACGTCGTTGACGACGAGCAGGTCGCAACCCTTGCGGGCGAGCTTGGCGCGACCGAGGTCGAGCACCGATCCGTGGACATCGCCCGTCTCCGCGGCGAAGCCGACGATCACGGCTCCGGCACGGGCCCGCTCGTGCGAGATCTCGGCGAGGATGTCGGGGTTCTGCACCAGCTCGATGGCCGGCGCGGAGCCGTCGTCGGCCTTCTTGATCTTGGCGTCGCTGACCGAGGTGGGCCGGAAGTCGGCCGGAGCCGCCGCCATGACGACGGCATCGGCGCTCGCCGTGGCCGCGACCACGGCGTCCCGGAGCTCCTGGGTGGTCTCGACGCGTACGACGCCCACGCCCGCCGGGTCCGGCAGCGAGACGTTGGCGCTGACCAGCGTCACGCGTGCTCCCCGGGAGGCGGCCACCCGCGCGAGTGCGTAGCCCTGGAGGCCCGAGGACCGGTTGCCGAGGAACCGCACCGGGTCGAGGGGTTCGCGGGTGCCGCCGGCCGAGACCACGACGTCCATCCCGGCCAGGTCCTGGGGCGCCGCACCGCGGTCCAGCACGTCGAGCACCAGCTCGAAGATCGCGACCGGGTCCGGGAGCCGGCCCTTGCCGGTGTCGGCGCCGGTGAGGCGGCCCTCGGCGGGCTCGATCACGACGGCGCCGCGCTGGCGCAGCGTGGCCACGTTGGCCTGGGTCGCGGGGTGCTCCCACATCTCGGTGTGCATCGCCGGGGCGAACACCACGGGGCAGCGGGCGGTGAGAAGCGTGTTGGTCAGCAGGTCGTCGGCCAGGCCGTGTGCGGCCTTGGCGAGCAGGTCGGCCGTCGCCGGTGCGACGACGACCACGTCGGCGTGCTGGCCGATCTGGACGTGCGGCACCGCGTGCACGTCGGTCCACACGTCCGTGGACACCGGCTTGCCGGACAGCGCGGCCCACGTGGGCGCGCCGACGAACTCCAGCGCCGCGGCCGTGGGCACGACGGTGACGTCGTGCCCCGACTCGCTGAACCGGCGCAGCAGCTCGCACGCCTTGTAGGCGGCGATCCCGCCCGAGACCCCCAGGACGACCCGTGAGGTCATCGCGAGGCTCGCGTCACTCCGTGGCGTCGCCGGCGGCAGCGGCCTCGGCGGCAGCGGCCTCGGCGGCGGGGTCGATGTCCTCGCAGGTCAGGAGGTCGTCGTTGATCTCGCGGAGCGCGATCGAGAGCGGCTTCTCCTGCACGTGGGTGTCCACGAGGGGTCCGACGTACTCGAGCAGGCCCTCCCCGAGCTGGGAGTAGTAGGCGTTGATCTGGCGGGCGCGCTGGGCGCTGTAGAGCACCAGCTTGTACTTGCTGTCAGTCTTGCTGAGCAGGTCGTCGATCGAGGGGTTGGTGACGCCCTCGGCGGCGATGGTGGGAGAAGCCACGGTGATGGTGCCTCGCTAGTCAGATCGGGCGGAATCGGGTCCAACCATCAAGGCTACCAACTGCTCGGCTGCAGCGTGAACTTCGTGGTTGACGATGGTCACGTCGAACTCGCTCTCGGCGGCCAGCTCGGCCCGCGCGGTCTCGAGCCGGCGCTCCCGCTCGGCCTCGCTCTCGGTGCCGCGCCCGACGAGACGGCGTACGAGCTCGTCCCAGGACGGGGGCTTGAGGAACACGAACAGCGCGTCGGGCATCGTCTCGCGGACCTGCCGCGCCCCCTGGAGGTCGATCTCCAGCATCGCGGGTCGGCCGGAGGCGAGCGCGAGCTCGACCGGACCGCGCGGGGTGCCGTAGCGCGCTGCCTTGTGCACGACCGCCCACTCGAGCAGGTCGCCCTTGTCGATCATCGCGTCGAACTCCTCGTCGGAGACGAACCAGTAGTGGACGCCGTTGTCCTCCCCGGGGCGTGGCGCACGCGTGGTGGCGGAGACGGAGATCCAGACCTCGGGGTGCCTGGCACGTACGTCGGCGGCGACGGTGCCCTTGCCGACGGCGGTCGGGCCGGCAAGGACGATCAGGCGGGAGGGTGTGGGGCTGTGGGTGTCGGGGTCGATCACGAGGCGTCGGGGCCGAACTCGCGTTCGAGTGCAGCCACCTGGTTGACGCCCAGGCCGCGCACCCGTCGGCTCTCGGCGATGCCGAGACGCTGCATGACCTGCCGTGCACGCACGCGTCCGAGGCCCGGGACCGACTGGAGGAGCTCGACGACGCGCATCTTGCCGACGACCTCGTTCGTCTGGCCCTCGCGCAGCACGTCGAGGATCGAGCCACCGGAGTTCTTCAGGCGGTTCTTCACCTCGGCCCGCTCGCGTCGGGAGGCCGCAGCCTTGTCGAGGGCTGCCTGGCGCTGCTCGGGCGTCAGAGGGGGCAAGGCCACGAAAGCGATCCTTAGGGGTGGGTGCGGCTGGTGGTTCGGGTCAATCTAGCCAGATCGCGACGGGGCAGGCAATCGACCCCACCCTTCCGCGCTGGCGGGTGATGCGCCTGACACGCCCTAGCGCGAGAGCGGGGTGCCGCACACGTCGAGCGCGTGCTGCTCCACCGCGGCCATGGCGGTGACGGTGCGCTCGGAGCCGACCGTGCGGGCCGCCGCCTCGATGGCCTCACGGCCCTCCTCGTCGAGGTCGGCCGGCGGTTCGTCGGCCGCATAGGACGACGGGTCGACGCCGTTGCCGGACAGAACCTGCTCGAGCTCGCGCAGCGGGCCGATCACCGCGGCCCAGTCGTCGGCGATGTCGCGCGGAGCCGCGTCGTGCAGGTCGTCGTAGATGTCGAGGGCATCGAAGAGCGCTCCCGGATCCTCCGACGCCGCGATGTCGCTCAGCTCCGTCTGGTGCTCCTCGACCGCATCGCAGTACGCGGCCCGGGGATCGTTCGAGCAGCCGGTCACCGTCAGGCAGGCCAGCAGCGGGAGGAGGGCGAGCAGTCTCACGCGCCCAACCCTGACACGGCGTCGTTGCCGCGCCTCGCCGCATCGCGCAGCGCCGTGACGTCCGGTCCCGCGGCCAGCACCTCGCGCGACGAGCTGGGCAGGGCCCAGCGCGCGGCGGTGCCGAAGATGCGCAGCAGGTCGGCTGCGGTGCCGCCCTGGGCGCCGTATCCGGGCACCAGGAACGGCCCGTTGATGTCGAGGTCCTCGTCGGTGCTGCCGATCGTGGCGCCGACGACGGCTCCGAAGGACCCCACCGGCTCAGCCCCGGCGTTGAGGGCGCGGAGGTGGTCGAGCACGGTGCCGGCGACGGTGCCCACGCCGGTGCGCGCGTGCTGGACCTCGGGCCCTTCCTTGTTGGACGTGAGTGCCAGGACGAACAGTCCGCCCCCGTGCCGGTGGCAGGCCTCCACCATCGGGTCCAGCGAGCCGAAGCCGAGATAGGGGCTCGCGGTGATGGCGTCAGAGCCCAGCGGCGAGGTGGGGTCGAGGTAGGCATCGGCGTACGCCTGGCTGGTGGAGCCGATGTCGCCGCGCTTGACGTCGAGCAGCACCAGCGCGCCCGCGGCCCGCGACTCGGCGATGACGCGCTCGAGGACGGCGACACCGCGGCTGCCGAACCGCTCGTAGAACGCGCTCTGTGGCTTCACCACACTGACGACGGGAGCCACTGCCTCGACGACGGTGAGGGCGAAGCGCTCCAGGGAGGCGACGTCGTCCCCGAGCCCCCACTCCTGCAGCAGGCCGGCATGCGGGTCGATGCCGACGCAGAAGCGCCCGCGCTGCTCGATCGCGTGGGCCAGACGGGTGCCGAACGGGGTCATGCGTCCTCCTCGGGAGGTGGGCTGACGGGCAGGTCGAGGTCGGCCCGGAGGCGGGCCACGGTGGTCGGGTCGTGGAGCAGCGCGGTGCCGACCTGGACGGCCGAGGCACCGGCGGTGAGGTAGGAACGCGCCGAGGCGACGTCACGGACACCACCGCAGCCGATCGTGGGGACCCCGGGCAGCGCCTGGTGGACGACCGCGACGCACCGCAGCGAGATCGGCGCGATCGCCGGTCCGCTGAGGCCTCCCGCCCGTCCGTCGGGGAAGGCGGCGGGCACGGCATTGCCGATGACGATGGCGGTGGCACCGGCCTCGTGGCACGACCGGGCACCCTCGACGATCCGCGACACGTCGGGGCGGAGCTTGGCGAGCACCGGCCGGTCAGCGGGGAACTCGCGGCGTACGGCGGCGATCACGCTGGCGGAGTGGTAGGGCTCGCGGACCTCGAACAACCCGACCCCGACCTCGTCCGGTGCGCCGACGTTGACCTCGAGTCCGGCGACGCCGGGTGCCCGGCTCAGGCGCCGGGCGAGGTCGGCGTACTCCCCCATCGTGGCGCCGGCGATCGAGACCGTCACCCGGGCGCCGGCCCGGACCAGCCAGGGCAGCTCCGTGGCAAGGAAGTGCTCGAGGCCCGGGTTGGGGAGGCCGACGGCATTGACGAGCCCACCGGGGACCTCGACGAGGCGCGGGCCGGGACCGCCCTGACGTGCGTCGAGGGTGATCGAGCGGGTCACGAACTCGAGGCCGTCGAGTCCGCCGGGGCCGGCGTAGGGCGCCAGCTCGCGACCGGTGCCGCCGCAGCCGGCCGCGACCA
Source organism: uncultured Actinomycetota bacterium (assembly GCA_963843815.1). Taxonomy (GTDB): domain Bacteria; phylum Actinomycetota; class Actinomycetes; order Propionibacteriales; family Nocardioidaceae; genus Nocardioides. The sequence continues at coordinate 247,711 of CAWJLX010000011.1, forward strand.
TGACCGGGCCGGGCACCCGGTCCGAGACGGGGGCGCTCACAGGTCGTCCCACCGCACGCGGTCGCCGCGCACGACCGGTCCCTCGGTGCAGGCCCGGACGACGCGGTCCACGCCGTCCTCCCCCACCACCGGCAGCGCACAGCCGTGACAGAGACCGGTGCCGCAGGGGGTGGACGTCTCGACGGCCACCTGGCTCCACGCTCCGGCGCGCTCGGCCGCAGCCGCCGCGGAGCGGAGCACGTCGTGGGGCCCGGCGGCGTAGACGACGTCGGCCTCGCTGCGCCGGACGAGGTCATCGACGTGGTCCCCCACGGTGCCGCGCTGGCCCACGGAGCCGTCGGCGGTGAGGACGGTGACGGAGCGGGCCGAGCGCCGCGCCTCCAGGGCGGCGAGCAGGCGGGCCTCGTCGGGAGCGGACACGACGAGCGACACCGCGCAGCCGCGTTCGCGCAGCCGTTCGGCGAGCGGGAACAAGGGAGCAGCGGCGTAGCCCTCGCCCACGAGCAGGCAGGAGACCGCCTCCTTCGGCAGCGCGAAGGGACGGCCCAGTGGTCCGGTGATCGCGACCCTGGCGCCGACCGGCTGAGCAGCCAGCCATGCGGTGCCTCTTCCCCGGGGCTCGACCACGACGTCCAGCGTCGGCCCGAACGCGCTGGAGGCCCGGACTCGGTGCACCCACAGCGCGCGTCGCGCGACGTGCCCGTCGATGCTCACGGCGACGAAGTTGCCCGCCCGGAAGCGCTCGGGCACCCCGGGTGCCGTGAGGGTGAGGTGCCGGTAGCCGCCGATGCGCTTGGTGGCGACGACCTCGCCATCGACGTGCACTGGTCCCCGGACCTGCTGGGACGCCTCAGACATGAGCCTCACGCACGGGCAGCCAGCCCCCGCACGATCCGTCGCGGCCACAGCGGGCCCTCGTAGACGAAGGCTGTGTAGCCCTGGAGCAGGTCGGCCCCGGCCGCCAGGCGCCGGCGAGCGTCGTCGACGGTGGTGATGCCGCCCACACCGATGAGGGTCAGCTCGGGCCCGACGTGCTCGCGCAGCAACCGGACCACCTCCTCGGACCGCTCGGTCAGGGGGCGTCCGCTCAGGCCGCCGGCCCCGGCCTGCTCGACCGCCTCGCGAGGGCTCACCAGCCGCTCACGGCTGATGGTGGTGTTGGTCGCGATGATGCCGTCCAGGCCGCTGGCCAGGGCCAGGTCGGCGACCGCGAGCACGTCGTCGTCGCTCAGGTCGGGTGCGATCTTGACGAGCAGCGGCACCCGGCGGTCGGGAGAGACCTCGTCGGCACGACGTCGTACGGCGGCGAGCAGGGGCTCGAGCTTCTCGACGGCCTGGAGGTCGCGCAGGCCGGGCGTGTTGGGCGAGGACACGTTGACCACGAGGTAGTCGGCGTACGGGGCGAGCAGGCCGGCCGACTTCTCGTAGTCGCGGGCCGCCTCCTCCTCGGGCACGACCTTGGTCTTGCCGATGTTGACCCCGAGGAGGGTGCCGCCACCGCCCGCTCGCCAGGCGGCGAGGCGGCGCGCCACGACCTCGGCGCCGTCGTTGTTGAAGCCCATCCGGTTGACGATCGCCCGGTCCGCGGTGAGCCGGAACAGCCGCGGCTGCGGGTTGCCCGGCTGGGCCTCGCCGGTGACCGTGCCGACCTCCACGTGCCCGAACCCGAGGGCGGCGAGGCCGTCGATGCCGACGGCGTTCTTGTCGAAGCCCGCGGCCAGCCCCAGTGGGTGCGGGAAGGTGAGACCCAGGGCGTGGACCTGTGCCGACGCGTCGACCCCGCGCTCGACGCGCCGGCCCACGAGGCGACCCGTCACAGGACGGGCCACCCTGATCGCGCGGAACGCAGCGTGGTGGATGCGCTCCGGGTCGACCCGGGTCAGGGCCTGCTCGAAGAGGACGTCGTAGGGCTTCACGGGATCAGGCGGTCCCGTCGTCGGTGGTCGGCCGCTGGGCCGCCCAGTCCTGCAGCGACCTGACGCCGATGTCACCGCGGCGCATCGCCTCGAGCCCCTGCACGGCGGCGCCGAGGCCCTGGATGGTCGTGATGCACGGGATGTCGGTCAGGACGGCTGCCGTACGGATGTCGTAGCCGTCCGCGCGCGGCGAGCCTCCGCTGGTGGCGCCGTGCGGTGTGTTGATGACCAGGTCGACCTCGCGGGCGCGGATCAGGCCGACGATCGTCGGCTCTCCGTCGGGTCCCTCCCCCTCGGAGTGCTTGCGCACCACGGTGGCCGTGACGCCGTTGCGCCGCAGCACCTCGGCCGTGCCCGCGGTCGCGAGGATCTCGAAGCCCATGTCGGCGATCTGCTTGACCGGGAAGATCATGTGCCTCTTGTCGCGGTTGGCGACCGAGACGAAGACCTTGCCCGTCAGCGGCAGCGAGCCGTAGGCCGCTGCCTGGGCCTTGGCGAACGCGGTGCCGAAGAAGGCGTCGAAGCCCATCACCTCACCGGTCGAGCGCATCTCGGGACCGAGCAGCGCGTCGACCGTGCGACCGTCGGCGGTCTTGAAGCGGTCGAAGGGCATGACCGCCTCCTTGACCGCGATCGGCGACCCGTCGGGCAGGTGCCCGCCGTCGCCCACTGCGGGCAGGACGCCGGCGGTGCGCAGGTCGGCGATCGACTCGCCGAGCATCACCCGGGCAGCGGCCTTGGCCAGCGGGGTGGCGGTCGCCTTGGAGACGAACGGCACCGTGCGCGAGGCGCGCGGGTTGGCCTCGAGGACGTAGAGCACGTCGGAGACGAGGGCGAACTGGATGTTGAGCAGGCCCCGCACGTCGAGTCCGCGGGCGATCGCCTCGGTCGAGCGACGGATCCGGTCGATCTCCTCGCGACCCAGCGTGATCGGGGGCAGCGCGCAGGAGGAGTCGCCGGAGTGGATGCCGGCCTCCTCGATGTGCTCCATGACCCCACCCAGGAAGAGCTCCTCGCCGTCGAAGATCGCGTCGACGTCGATCTCGACCGCGTCGTCGAGGAACCGGTCGACCAGCACCGGCTGTCGCTCGTTGATCAGCCCGCTGGCGACGTACTTCTCGAGGTAGGCCTCCAGCGCGGAGTCGTCGTAGACGATCTCCATGCCGCGCCCGCCCAGCACGTAGGAGGGGCGCACGAGGACCGGGTAGCCGATCTCGTGCGCGATCCGCTGCGCCTGGGGGTACGACGTCGCTGTGCCGTGCTTGGGCGCCGGCAGACCGGCGTCGGCGAGGACCCGGCCGAAGGCGCCCCGCTCCTCGGCGAGGTGGATCGACTCGGGCGAGGTGCCGACGATCTTGACCCCGGCGTCCGACAGCCCCTGCGCGAGCCCGAGGGGGGTCTGACCGCCGAGCTGGCACACGACGCCGGCGATCGGACCCGCCAACCGCTCGGCGTGGACGATCTCGAGGACGTCCTCCAGCGTCAGCGGCTCGAAGTAGAGCCGGTCGGAGGTGTCGTAGTCCGTGCTCACCGTCTCCGGGTTGCAGTTGACCATGATCGTCTCGTAGCCCGCCTCCGCGAGTGCCATGGACGCGTGGACACAGCTGTAGTCGAACTCGATGCCCTGGCCGATCCGGTTGGGCCCGGATCCGAGGATGATCACCGCCTCCTTGCCCTCCGCGCGCGGCTCCACCTCGGTCTCCTCGTCGTAGGACGAGTAGTGGTAGGGCGTGCGGGCAGCGAACTCGGCCGCACAGGTGTCGACGGTCTTGTAGACCGGCCGGATGCCCAGCGCGTGGCGTACGCCGCGGATCACGTCGGCGCTCAGGCCGCGGATCCTGCCGATCTGCTCGTCGGAGAACCCGTGACGCTTGGCCAGCCGCAGCAGGTCGGGGGTGAGCTCGGCGGCGTCGATGAGCTGCACGGCGACCTCGTTGATGAGGGCCAGCTGGTCGAGGAACCAGGGGTCGATCCTGGTGGCGTCGAAGACCTCCTCCGGCGTGGCTCCGGCGCGGATCGCGTCCATGACCTTCTTGAGCCGCCCGTCGTGCGGGACCTTGATCTCCTCGAGCAGGGCCGCCTTGGAGTCGGCGGAGGCGAGGTCGTCGTCGAAGTGCTTGTGCCAGTCGAACGGCGCGTGCTTGCTCTCGAGCGAGCGCAGCGCCTTCTGCAGCGCCTCGGTGAAGTTGCGACCGATGGCCATCGCCTCGCCGACCGACTTCATGTGGGTGGTCAGCGTCGGGTCGGCCTCGGGGAACTTCTCGAACGCGAACCGCGGCACCTTCACCACGACGTAGTCGAGCGACGGCTCGAAGGAGGCGGGAGTGCTCTGGCCGTCCTCACGGGCCGTGATGTCGTTGCGGATCTCGTCGAGGGTGTAGCCGATGGCGACCTTGGCGGCGATCTTGGCGATCGGGAATCCCGTGGCCTTGGAGGCCAGCGCCGAGGACCGCGACACGCGCGGGTTCATCTCGATCACGATGAGGCGCCCGTCGGCCGGGTTGACGGCGTACTGGATGTTGCAGCCGCCGGTGTCGACGCCCACGGCGCGGATGATGTCGATCGCGAGGTCGCGCATCACCTGGTACTCGCGGTCGGTCAGGGTCATCGCCGGAGCCACGGTGATCGAGTCCCCGGTGTGGACGCCCATCGGGTCGAGGTTCTCGATCGAGCACACGATGACGCTGTTGTCGGCGCTGTCCCGCATGACCTCGAGCTCGTACTCCTTCCAGCCGATGATCGACTCCTCGAGGAGCACCTCGGTGGTCGGGCTGGCGGCCAGGCCGGCGCCGCCGATGCGGCGCAGGTCGGTCTCGTCGTAGGCCATGCCCGATCCGGTGCCGCCCATCGTGAAGGAGGGGCGTACGACCATCGGGTAGCCGAGGTCGTCCGCGGCACCGAGCAGGTCGTCCACGGAGTGGCAGATCACGCTGCGCGCGCTCTCGCCACCGAGCTGCTCGACGATCTTCTTGAACTGCTGGCGGTTCTCGCCGCGCTCGATCGCCTCGATCGAGGCGCCGATCAGCTCGACGTCGTACTTCTCGAGCACGCCGGCCTTGTCGAGGGCCATCGCGCAGTTGAGGGCCGTCTGGCCGCCGAGGGTGGCCAGCAGGGCGTCGGGGCGCTCCTTGGCGATCACCTTCTCGACGAACTCGGGCGTGATCGGCTCGACGTAGGTCGCGTCGGCGAACTCGGGATCGGTCATGATCGTCGCCGGGTTGGAGTTGACCAGGATGACCCGAAGCCCCTCCTCGCGGAGCACCCGGCACGCCTGGGTGCCGGAGTAGTCGAACTCGCAGGCCTGACCGATGATGATCGGGCCGGAGCCGATGACCATCACGGACTGGATGTCGGTGCGCTTCGGCATGTCAGGCGCCCTTCTCGTCGTGGCTTCGGGCGTCCATGAGGTCGATGAACCGGTCGAAGAGGTAGGCAGCGTCGTGCGGCCCGGCCGCCGCCTCCGGGTGGTACTGGACCGAGAAGCTCGTGAGCCGGCCGTCCCCGTCGCGCAGCTCGAGTCCCTCGACGACGTCGTCGTTGAGGCAGACGTGGCTGACGGAGACCTCGCCGAACTCGGTGCTCGTGGAGCCCCCCAGCGGTGCGTCCACCGCGAACCCGTGGTTGTGCGCGGTGACCTCGACCTTGCCGGTGGTGCGATCCATGACCGGCTGGTTGATGCCGCGGTGGCCGTACTTCAGCTTGTAGGTGCCGAAGCCCAGCGCGCGACCGAAGAGCTGGTTGCCGAAGCAGATCCCGAAGTAGGGCAGCCCGACGCGCAGGGCGCCCTGGAGGAGCTCCACCTGGCCGGTGGTGGCCGCCGGGTCGCCGGGGCCGTTGGAGAAGAAGAGTCCGTCGGCGTCGACCGCCAGGACCTCGTCGAGGGTCGCGGTGGCGGGCAGCACGTGCACCTCGATGCCGCGCTCGCTCATCATCCGCGGCGTGTTGGCCTTGATGCCCAGGTCGATCGCGGCCACGGTGAAGCGCTTCTCCCCCTGCGCCGCGACGACGTACGCCTCGGACGTGGAGACCGCCTCGCTCAGGTTGGCGCCGGCCATCTCGCCGGAGGCCAGCACCCGCTCGAGCAGCCGATCGGGGTCGGACTCGCTGGTGGAGATGCCCACACGCATCGCGCCGCGCTCGCGGATGTGCCGGGTCAGGGCACGGGTGTCGACGCCGGAGATGCCGACCACGCCCTGCTCGCGCAGGTCGTCCCCCAGGCTGCGGACACTGCGCCAGCTGGAGGGGACGCGCGCCGGATCGCGCACGACGTAGCCGGCGACCCAGATGCGCGAGGACTCGGGGTCCTCGTCGTTCATCCCCGTGTTGCCGATGTGCGGGGCCGTCATCACGACCACCTGCCGGTGGTAGCTGGGATCGGTCAGCGTCTCCTGGTAACCGGACATGCCGGTGGAGAACACTGCTTCGCCGAAGGTCTCCCCGGCTGCGCCGAAGGACGTGCCGTGAAAGGTGCGACCGTCCTCGAGGACCAGGATCGCTGGAGCAGTGGAATTTTGGACAGGCGATGCCACGCCGTACCTCCTTCTCCGCCTCACAGGACGGATCGTTAAAGGATGTTCGAGCCGGCGCCGATCGTACCAGCGGCGCGGCCTCCAGCAGGCATCACGTCCACGGCGCGGCCAACGCCGTCACCAGGGCCTCAGCATGAGCTCGGGTCCGGTCCAGCGCCGTCGGAGCCAGCGGTCGTGCGAGGCGAGGACGACTCCTCCCGGTGCTGTCGTCAGCGCCTCCTCGAGCTCCCCGGCGAGGGCGAGCGAGACGTGGTTGGTCGGCTCGTCGAGCAGCAGCAGGTCGGGCGCCGCGGCGATCGCGACGGCCAGGCCGAGCCGGCGTCGCTGACCCACCGACAGGTCGCCGACCGGTGTGCGGTGGTCGCGGGGGTGCAGCAGGCCGAGCTCGCGCAGTGGTGGCGGGTCGACGAGGCCGCGGACGCCCAGGTCGTACGTCGCGGCCGCGGAGCGTGTCGGGTCGGTGGGCTGCGGGTCCTGCGTCAGCTCAGCCACCCTGCGGGCGGTGACCTGCAGCGTCCCGCTCGTGGCATGCAGCCGCCCGGACATGACGCCGAGGAGCGTGGACTTGCCGGACCCGTTGGTGCCGGTCAGCAGCAGGTGCTCCCCCGCCGCGACGTCGAGACGAGCGACCCGCATCCGACCGGCGACCTCCAGGTCGCGTGCCTGCACGAGTCGGCCGGTCGTGGGCGTGGTCAGGTCCCCACGGAACGTCAGCGGCGCCGGTGGCTTGCGCACCTGCTCCCGCTCGGCGATCTCGAGCCGTCGCCGGGCGTCCTTCTTGCGGCGGGCGAGTGTCGCCTCGACCCGTCCGCCCTTGAAGGAGTAGATGAACTTGTCGCCGTCGGTCGGTCCTCGGTCGTGCGCGATCGCGCTGGTCCCGATCCGGGTCGCGGCACGCAGGCGGGCGATATCCTCCTGCTCCGCGGCGTACGTCTCCTCCCATCGCCGCCGCGCGTCCACCCGTGCCACCTCGTAGGCGCTCCAGCCGCCACCGAAGCGACGCCCTCCGCTCCCGTCGGTCCCGCGGTCACCCACGTCGAGGTCGACGAGGTCCGTGCAGACGTCGTCGAGCAGGACACGGTCGTGGCTGGTCAGCACCACGACGCCGGGCAGATCGCGGAGGAAGCCGGTCAGCACGTCGATCGCCTCGTCGTCGAGGTGGTTGGTGGGCTCGTCGAGCAACAGGCAGGACGGCCGGGTCGTCATGATCGTCGCCAGGGCGAGTCGTGTCCGCTGCCCGCCCGACAGCGTGCCCACGCTCCGGTCGGGGTTCAGGCCGTCCAGGCCCAGTCGCGCAGCCGCCAGCGCCGCACGACGGTCTGCGTCCCAGGCGTCGTGGGCGACCGCGTGCTCCAGCGCGCGCTCGTAGGCCGTGTCCCCCTCCGGGGTGCCGACGGCGGCTGCGAGCCTCTCCACGTCCGCCACCGCAGTCCGCAATGGGGCCAGCGTCATCGCGAGCACCTCGGCGACGGTGGCCCGGTCGCGGAAGGGCGGCTCCTGCCCGAGCAGCACGAGGTCCGCCGGCGCCTGCACGGTCCCGGAGACACGCGCACGGACCGGCAGCCGCCCGGCGACAGCCCTGAGGAGCGTCGACTTCCCGGCGCCGTTCTCCCCGACCAGCCCGATCCGGCGGCCGGGCTGGGCGAGCAGGTCGATCCCCGACAGGATCGTGCGGTCCGGACAGGACACGGAGAGTCCGCTGACGACGAGCGGGGCGAGCGTGGTGGTGGGTCCGGCCATGCGGAGGTCCTTCGGAGTCAGGAGGAGGCTCGCCGGGCGATGCGCTTGGGGCGCCGCCGCGGACGCGAGTCGGTTCAGTCCTGGATCCACATGGTGCGTCCAGCCTAGGCGTGGGAGGCCGAACGGCCCATTCATTTTCCTGGTGGTGCTGCCACGCTGGGCCCATGCGCGTCGTCGAGCTCGATCAGGCCGTCCGCGCGGTGCGAGAGCACTGCGGGGCGCTCCCCCGCCCACCCCGGGTCGTCACCAGCGGCAACTTCGCCTCGCCGGTGCCGCTGCTCGGTCCGCTCCTGGCCGAGCTGCCCGCCGCCCGCCTCCACGCACTCAACGCGCAGCCCGACCTGCCGCTGCACGACGGTGTCGTGCCCGAGACGACGTTCGTCGGACCGGGCTTTCGACGGCACCCGCGACTGTCCTACGTTCCCTGCCGGCTCTCGATGGTGCCGCGCCTCTTCCACGGGCCCCTCGCGCCCGACGTGGTGGTCGTCCACACCACACCTCCCAGGGACGGCCAGGTGTCCCTCGGCCTCGAGGTCAACGTGCTGCCGGCAGCGATCGAGGCGGCCCGAGCCCGGGGTGCACTCGTCATCGCGCAGCTCAACCCGCGGATGCCGTGGACGTTCGGCGACGCCGAGATCTCGACCGCGGACATCGACCTCGGCGTCGAGGTCGATGTGCCGCTCACGACGCACCTCGCCGGCACGCCCGGCGATGACGCCCGACTCATCGGCTCACGGGTCGCCGCCGAGATCGATGACGGTGCCACGCTGCAGGCGGGCATCGGCGAGGTTCCGGACGCCACGATCGCCGGCGTCCTCGCGCGCCGTGGGCTGCGGATCTGGACCGAGATGTTCAGCGACGGCGTCCTGACGCTCGAGGAGGCCGGTGCCCTGGACCGTGGCACCCCGGTCCGTACGTCGTTCGTCTTCGGCAGCCGGGAGCTCTACGACTGGGTGGACGACAATCCGCGGGTCCGGATGCTCCGCACCGAGACGACCAACTCCCCCGCGCAGATCTCGCGCCAGCCCGGGATGACCTCGATCAACACCGCGCTCCAGGTCGACCTGTTCGACCAGGCCAATGCCTCGCGCATCGGGGCCCGCATCTACAGCGGCTTCGGCGGGCAGACCGACTTCACCGTCGGTGCCAGCCACTCCCCCGGCGGCCGCAGCTTCATGGCACTGCGCAGCTGGCACCCGCGGGCCGACGTGTCGACGATCGTCCCGCTGGTGGACGAGCCGGTGACCTCGTTCCAGCACGGCGCCGTCGTGACCGAGCAGGGCATCGCGTGGATCTGGGGTCGTGACGAGCGCGAACAGGCACGCAACCTCATCGAGGAGGCTGCCCACCCCAGCGTCCGCGACGACCTGTGGGAGGAGGCGCGGGCGCTCGGCCTGGCCTGAAGCTCAGTCCCAGGTCGCCCGCATCGCGTCGTACGAGACGCCCTCTGCGGACTCCGTCTCGGGGACGACGTTGACCATCGCCATCGAGACCGAGTCGACGCCGACCCGGATCTCGATCTCCCAACGCCAGCCGGGCGCGTACTCGTAGCCGACGGACGCGGTCGACTCCTTGCCGTGTCCGGTCAGCGCGACGACATCCGGCTGGTGCCAGCTGTCCACCCACGCCGCGGAGACGTCGCCCTCCTCACCGGGCACGCCGAGCATCACTGTGCCTGTCTGGGCACCGTCCTCGGGATGGGTCCAGGTGTACGTCAGCAGCGCGGCGCGCCCGGGGGCCGCCTCGGCGACCGTCAGGGTCGAGGTCGCGCCCGCGAAGTCGTCGGTGGGCATCAGCCGGAAGTCGCAGGACCCCGACCACTGGCCGATCGGCAGGTCGTACGGCGCTGGCCGGGGCGATGACGTCATGGCTTCCTCCTCAGTCCACGAAGACGCAGAAGACGTGCCCCTCGGGGCTGGCGTAGGCGCGCAACGGCTCGTCGGGGTCGTCCGTGCGGTCGAGACGGAGCTGGCCTCCGAGGGCCAGCACCCGTGCGTGGACAGCGTCGAGCGCAGCCCGCGACGAGACGGTGGTGTCGAGATGGCTCACCGACGGGTGGCCGGGCTCGGGCCACCGGCTCGGCGGGAGCGACTCCACTTCCTGGATCGCCAGGCTCCGAGCCCCGTCCGCCTGGCTGAGCACCAGCCAGTCAGCGGTGTCAGGACCGTCGGGGACCTCGTCCCCGGGGCGGTAGCGGAGTCCCAGGAGCTCACGCCAGAACTCCGCCTCGCGCCGCACCTCGCGGGCGTCCAGGACCGTGTGCAGCAGCTGTGGGACATCGGCCATCCACCGACTCTACGAGGTGTCAGGACTCGCGTCGATGCTCGGCTGCGAGGCCGACGCACGGGTGCTCGCGTGGCCGTGAACCACCCCAATCTCGGCCATGCTCCGCCAGCCGAACGCCGCTATTCTCGCGGGGAGGGTCACAAGGGGAGAGAGGTGGACGAGGACACGGGATTGCGCCTGCGTGTGCTCGGCGAGCTGACGGCCACCCGGCACGGTGCGGTCGTCGATCTCGGCGGGCGGCGGCAGCGCGCCGTCCTCGCGGCGCTGCTCATCATGCGCGACCAGCCGGTCACGGCCGACCGGCTGGCCCACTGCGTCTGGGGTGACGCCCCGCCGGCCAAGACCACCGGGGCGATCCAGGCCTACGTGAGCCACTTGCGCCGCCGCCTCGAGCCGGAGGCAGGTGCACGCCGCAGGGACAGCGTGATCGTGAGCTCGGGCGCCGGATACCTCCTCCGACTCGGACCGGAGTCCGTCGACGCGTGGTGCTTCGAGCGGGCCGTGGACGCCGCTGCATCCCTGGCCCCCGCCGACGCCGCCCGCACCCTCGACGAGTCGCTCCGCCTGTGGCGCGGATCGCCGTACGCCGAGTACGCCGGCGAGTCGTGGGTCGAGGCCGAGACGGTGCGGCTCACGGAGCTGCGTGCGGTGGCCCGCGAGCGGTTGCTGGCGGCGCGCCTGCAGCTGGGCGACGCTGCCCTGCTGGTCGGGGAGCTCGAGGCCCTCGTCGTCGACGACCCGCTGCGCGAGGAGCGGTGGCGGCTCCTGGTGCTCGCGCTCTACCGCTCCCAACGCCAGGCGGATGCGCTGTCGGCGCTGCGCCGGGCACGAACCACACTCGCGCAGCAGCTCGGGATCGACCCCGGACCGGGACTGCGTTCCCTGGAGGCCGAGGTGCTCGCCCAGTCGCCGACTCTGGACGCGCCGCCCCCACCCGTCACCATGGCTGGCTCTGCGTCCCGCGAGGCCGCCGCTCCGACCGACCTCGTGGACCGGGCCCGGGAGACGGCGGTCCTGCGAGGCCTGGTGGAGGGCGCGGCGGCCGGGACGTCGAGCTGCGTCCTCGTCGAGGGCCCGGCCGGCATCGGCAAGTCACGGCTGCTGCTCGAGACCGCCCGACTCGCCGCGACTGGTGGGCTCCGCGTGCTGTCCGCGCGAGGAAGTCAGCTGGAGCAGTCCTTCGGATTCGGAGCCGTCCGGCAGTTGTTCGAGCCCTTCCTCGGCGACCCCGGACGCCGAGACGTGGTGCTCGCCGGGGCTGCCGGCGCTGCCGGCACGGTCTTCGAGAACGGGGCGGACCAGACAGGTGAGCAGCAGGGCAGCTTCGCTGCCCTCCACGGGCTCTACTGGTTGACGGTGAACCTCGCCGCCGATGCGCCGCTGCTGATCTGCGTAGACGACGTCCAGTGGTGTGACGCGGCCTCGCTGCGATTCCTCGCCTACCTCGTCAAGCGGCTCGAGGGTTTGCCCGTCCTGGTCGTCCTCGCCCGGCGCACCGGCGAGCAGCTGCAGGACGACGCCCTGCTCGCGGAGATCGCGCTCGATCCCGCGCTGACCGTGCTGCGGCCGGCACCCCTCACGGCCGAGGCCTCCGCGGCCCTGGTGAGGGAACGGCTCGGCGAGGGCACGGAATCCTTCGTGAGCGCGTGCCACCGGATGACGTCGGGCAATCCGCTGCTGCTGCGCCAGCTGCTCCGGGCGCTGCAGGACGAGGGGATCCCGCCCGACGTGTCGCACGTCGACACCGTGCGTGCGGTGGGTTCGCGGGCCGTGTCGGCCCTCGTCATGCTGAGGCTGCGGCGAATGCCGAGTGACGTCACCGCCGTGGCGCGTGCGGTCGCCGTGCTCGGGGATGCCGCCGGGCTTCCCACGATCGCAGCCCTGGCCCAGCGTCCAGAGGAAGAGGTCGCGATCGCGCTGGACACCTTGAGCCGGAGCGAGATCCTGACCGAGGATCGTCACCTGAGGTTCGTGCACCCGCTCATCGGTGAGGCCGTGTACGACGACCTGCCCGCCGCGGATCGGGCGCTCCACCACGAGCGGGCAGCGACCATCCTGCACCAGCAGGGGGCGCCTCCCGAGCAGGTCGCCGCGCACCTCCTGCGGGCGCCTCGCCGCGGCAACGCCGACACCGTGAAGGTGTTGCGTGCTGCGGCCAGGAACGCGATGAGCCGGGGCGCGTCGGACTCCGCGGTCCTGCTCCTGCGGCGGGCGCTGGAGGAGCCGGTGCCGGGCGATGAGAGGGTCGGCGTCCTCGTCGAGCTGGGGCTCGTCGAGACCCTGGTCGACGGGCCGGCAGGTGCGGCCCACCTGGTCGACGCCTATGCGTTGCTCGACGACGACCGCGAGCGTGCCCGCCTGGGCATGGTCATCGCCCGCACCCACGTCTTCGTCTCACCCCCGGGCGTGGCGACGGAGTTCGCGGCCCGGGCAGCGGCGGCCGTGCCCGCCGGCCTCGACGACGAGCGGCAGGGCCTGGTCGCGCTGCAACGGATCACGGGATTCATGCACGGCCTCCCGGACGCGGGATACCGCGCCGGTCCGGTTCCGGAGGTGTCCGGTCACGGCGTCGGGGCACGGATGCTCGCGGCCACGCTCGGCTACGAGCTGCTGCGCGACGGCGACGATCGCGCCGGGGCCGTCGAGCTGTCCCGCTTCGCGCTGGACGGCGACCGGCTCCTCGCCGTGGACAACGGGCTGCTCTGGATCGTCGCGGCCAACGTGCTGCTGCTCGCCGACGAAGACCTCCACGACTTCTGGGACCGAGCCATGGCCCGCGCCCATGCCACGGGAGGACTGTTCGCCGCCCTGTCGGTCAACCTGTGGCGAGGCTTCACCCAGTACCGTCACGGCCAGCTCGACGACGCCCTGCAGTCGTTGGCCGACGCCACCGAGCAGCAACGCATGTGGGGGATGTCCGACGTCAGCGCGACCTACGCCGCCGCCTTCACGCTGAACGTGCTGCAGGACCAGGGAGACCTCCCGGCCGCGAAGGCGGCGCTCGACGCGGCCCGGCTCCTGCCCTGGGTGGGCGAGGGTGGTCGGTTGCTGCGCGAGGCCGCAGCTCGGCTGCAGGTCGAGGACGGGCATCCGGACCAGGCGCTCCACCTGCTCACCACGCCGGTGGACTGTCCGGAGGTCGTCAACCCCGCCTGGGCGCCTTGGCGGGGGCTGAAGGCCCGTGCCCTCGCCGCGCTGGGACGGGAGGGTGACGCGCTCGAGCTGGCGGACGAGGAGGTGGCCCTGCTACGTCGCTGGGGCGCCGCGTCCTCCCTGGGCGCCTCCCTGCGCCTCCGCGGCGAGCTCCGCGGCGACGCCGGTACCGCCGACCTCCGCGAGGCGGTGGAGGTGCTGAACGGCTCGCGCTCCGCCCTGGAGTCGGCCCGGGCGCGACTGTCCCTCGGGTGCTCGCCGGAGGTCGGCGACGCCGAGGCAGTGACCCTGCTCCGGTCCGCGTTCGACACCGCCCGGACCTGCGGGGCGCGCGCGGTGGCCCGCGCCGCGGCGGAGGCCCTGACGGGCCGCGGACACGCCCCGGATGATCGTGCCGCCTCGCCTGCAGCCGGGCTGACCGGTCGGCAGCGGCGGGTCAGCGACCTGGCAGCCGCCGGGTTGGACGTGAACGAGATCGCGCAGCGGCTCTTCCTGACCCCCGGCACGGTGCGCGCCGTGCTCCAGTCGACCACGGCGGTGGCGCCATGAGGTGGCCGGTCTCAAGTTCTCCTCAAGTCGTCGTTGCCATGCTCGAACGCCCAGATCGTGAGGACTGCCATGGCCGCTGAGCCTGTGCCTGGAGCCGCATCCGGAGCCGACGTGCTGCGCGGACTGTGCGGTGGCGCCGTGCACCTCCCCGGCGACCCCACCTTCGACGAGGTCCGGGTGCCGTGGAACCTGCAGGCGGACTCCCGGCCTGCGGCCGTCGCCTATCCGGCGTTTCCGTCCGAGGTCGCGGAGGTGGTCCGCGCGGCGGCGTCGGTCGGCCTCCGGGTCGCCCCGCAGGGCACCGGCCACGGTGCGCCGCCGCTCGCCGGCCGGCTCGAGGACGCTGTCCTGCTCCGGACCTCTGCCATGACCGAGCTGCACGTCGACGCCGAGCGACGTACCGCCCGTGTGGGTGCCGGGATCCGGTGGGGAGACGTCGTGGACCGCGCCGGTGGCGCCGGCCTCGTGGCCAGGCACACCACCAGCCCGGCCGTCGGCGTGGTCGGCTCCTCCCTGGGCGGCGGGCTGAGCTGGTACGCCCGCCACAGCGGACTGCAGTGCAGCGCGCTCACGGCTGTGGAGCTCGTCCTCGCCGACGGCACCGTCGTGCGCGCCACCGACAGCGTGGACAGCGACCTGCTCTGGGCGGCCCGCGGTGGCGGCGGCGGCTTCGGTGTGGTCACCGCGCTGGAGTTCGACCTGCTGCCGGTGTCGCGGGTGTACGCCGGGATGCTGGCCTGGGACTGGCGGCATGCGCAGCGCGTGCTGCGTGGTTGGGCGGAGTGGGCCGGCGACGCCCCCGAGACGGTCACCAGCATCGCCCGGCTGATGCAGGCCCCTGACCTGCCCTGGCTCCCGTCCGACGTGCGAGGGCGGAGTCTCGTCATCATCGACGCCGTCGCGCTCGGGGATCCCGAGCAGGCAGCGCGGGTGCTCGCGCCGCTCCGCGCTCTGCGGCCCGAGCTGGACACCTTCGCCGTCGCACCCGCCGCCGACGTCGCGCGCCTCCATCTCGACCCCGAGGCCCCTACCGCGGTGTACGCGCACAGCGTCATCGTCACCGATCTGCCCGAACGAGCCATCGAGGCGCTGGTCGCGTCGGCCGGCCCCGACTCGGGGTCGAAGCTGCTGTTCGTCGAGCTGCGCCAGCTCGGTGGTGCGTTGTCCCGGCCGTCGGAGCGGGGTGGGGCCCTGGACCGGCTCGACGGCTCCTTCCTCGCCCTCGGCGTCGGCATGGACACCGGCGCCGGGTGGTCGGCCGTCCGCGAGGACGCGCACCGGGTCATGGCGGCGCTGCAGCCGTGGGGCAGCGAGTCGACGTACCTCCTGATGGCCGACGAGGAGGTGGACGAGAGCCGAGGGTGGCCAGCCGCATCCTTCCGACGCCTTGCGGCGCTGCGCGCGGCCGCCGATCCCCAGGGGCTGTTCGTCCCGCCCCACGCCGCGCGCGACAGGGGCTGATCCTCCGGCTCAAGTCGGGCGCAAGGCCACCTCAAGAGGTGGGGCCCACCGTGGTGATCCTCAGACCACGAACCCGGAGGAACACCATGACACTGACCGACACCCGCACCACGATGGCGACGACCCTCGCGTCGTTCGGGGAGCTCGACGAACGCACGACCGGCACCGTCGCCGTCCCCGGGGACGACGCCTACGACGGCCTCGTCTCGCCGTGGAACGTCGCGATCCCGGTGCGGCCGGCAGCCGTGCTGGCCGCGCGGACCGCGCAGGACGTCGTCGAGGCCGTCCGCTTCGCCGCCCGCAACAACCTGCGGGTGACACCGCAGGCCACCGGCCACGGCCCGATGGCCGAGCTCGTCACCGAGCTGCTGGTCACCACCCAGGGCCTCGACGAGTGCATCGTCCACCCGGACGGCTGGGCGCGCGTCGGCGCCGGTGTGAAGTGGCTCCGCGTCGTCGAGGCAGCGGCACCCCACGGGCTGGCCCCCCTGTCGGGCTCGATCACCGACGTCGGCATCGTCGGCTACACCACCGGGGGCGGGCTCGGGCCGATGGCCCGCACCTACGGCATGGCCATCGACCGGGTGCGCGCCATCGAGGTCGTCACCGGCGACGGCGAGCTGCGGCGCGCGACGCCGACCGAGCACCCCGAGCTCTTCTTCGGCCTGCGCGGCGCGAAGGGGATGCTGGGGATCGTCACCGCGATCGAGTTCGACCTCGTCCACCAGCCCACGTTCTACGGCGGCTCGCTGTGGTTCGACGGGGAGGACGCGGCGACTGTCATCGAGCGGTGGCTGCACTGGTCCGACGACCTGCCCGAGCTGGGCACCACCTCCATCGCCCTGTTCCAGCTGCCGGCGATGCCCGGGGTCCTGCCGGAGCTCGCCGACCGGCTCACGCTCTCGGTGCGCTACGTCTGGACCGGGGACCCCGAGGAGGGAGAGCGGCGGTTCGCCGAGATCCGCGAGTCCGCTCGGGTCCTGGTCGACGACGTGGCACTCAAGCCGTACACCGCCATCGACTCGGTGCACACCGACCCGCTGGACCCCATGCCGGCGTTCGAGGCGGGCACTGTCCTCACCGAGTTCCCCGAGGAGGCCGTCGAGGCCTTGCTCGCCCTGGCCGGACCCGGATCGGAGTCGCCGCAGGTGCTGGTGGAGGTGCGACAGATGGGCGGCGCGATCGCCCGTGAAGGAGAGCACGAGAGCGCCTTCTCCTCGCGTGGCGCGGCGTACTCCGTCCTCACCGTCGGCATTCCCGAGGTGCCCGGGGTGGAGGAACACGCCGCGGCGGTGCTGGAGGCCCTGGACCCGTGGACGGGCGGACACCGGCTGCCGAACTTCACCTTCACGCCCGAGGAGTACGCCGACGCCTACGACGAGCCGACCCTGGCCCGGCTGCGTCGAGCGATCCGGACCTACGACCCGCAGGGAGTGATGGCCATCGGGCAGGTGCTGTTCACCTGACCGACGGTCGCAGCGACATGGCTCCCGATGAGGTTCCACTCGCGCGAGTGGTACTTCATCCGCGGGTGAGCGTGACGGCCTCGCCCGACACCTGGACTTCCACTCGCACGAGTGGAAGTCCAGGTCGGGTCGATCAGCGGTCCGCCAGGGCCCCGTCGCGCACGGTCACCCCACCGGCGTACACCGTGTGCACCACGCGCGACGACAGGCTGCGCCCGTGCCACGGGTTGTTGCGCGAGAGCGACGCCGAGGCGGCCCGGTCGACCGTGACGCTGGCCTGCGGGTCCACCAGTACGACGTGGGCGGGTGAGCCGGGAGCCAGGGACCGGCCCTGGTCGGCGAGCCCCGCAATCCGCGCGGGCGTGACCGACATGACCCGCGCGACGTCGGTCCACGACAGGTCGGGCATCGCGGTCCGGACCACGCCGAGCGCGGTCTCGAGCCCGATCATCCCGAACGCCGCGTCGACGAAGGCGTGCTCCTTGTCGTGCCGCGCGTGCGGCGCGTGGTCGGTCGCCACGGCGTCGATGGTGCCGTCGGCGAGCGCCTCCCGCAGCGCGTCCACGTCCTCCTGCGGACGTAGCGGCGGGTTCACCTTGAAGGTCGGGTCGTAGCCCGACAGCAGGTCGGTGGTCAGCAGGAGGTGGTGGGGGGTGACCTCGGCGGTCACGTCCCAGTGCCCGTCCTGCTGCGCCTGCGCCTTCGCCCAGCGCAGCACCTCCACCGAGCCTGCGGTCGACACGTGCGCCACGTGCACGCGTGAGCCCGTGTGCCGGGCCAGCATCACGTCGCGCGCGACGATGACCTCCTCGGCGATGCCCGGCCAGCCCGGCAGACCGAGTCGACCGGAGAGCTCCCCCTCGTGGCAGCACGCGCCGGCGCCGGCGAGCGTCGGGTCCTGGGAGTGCTGGGAGACGACGCCGCCGAACGCCTTGACGTACTCGAGCGCCCGCCGCATGACACGCGCGTCGTGGACGCACTTCCCGTCGTCGGAGAACACGGTCACCCGCGCACGGGAGCGGTGCATCAGGCCCAGCTCGGCGAGCTCGTCGCCGCCGAGCCCGCGCGTCACGGCGCCGACCGGCTGCACGTGCACGAGCCCCGCCTCGCAGCCGAGCTCCCAGACGCGCGTCGCGGCCTCGGCGGTGTCGGTGACCGGGCTGGTGTTGGCCATGGCGAGGACCGCCGTGTAGCCACCGAGGGCTGCTGCCCGGGACCCGCTGAGGATCGTCTCGGCATCCTCGCGACCGGGCTCACGCAGGTGGGTGTGGAGGTCGACGAGCCCCGGCAGCGCGACCAGGCCGTCGGCGTCGAGGGTCTCGGCCCCGGAGGGGGCAGAGTCGACGAGGAGGCCGCTGTCGTCGACGTAGAGGTCAGCGGTCTCCTCGCCGAGCAGCGAGGCTCCCTTGATCACCAGCGACATCAGCCCATCCCTCCATCGGTCTCTCCCGCGAGCAGGTGGTAGAGCACGGCCATCCGGATCGCGAGCCCGCTGGAGACCTGCTCCAGCACGACCGACTGCGCCGCGTCGGCGGCGTCGGCGGCGATCTCGAGGCCGCGGTTCATCGGTCCCGGGTGGCAGATCGGGACGTCCGGCTTGAGCAGGGCGAGGCGGTCGCGCGTCAGGCCGTAGCCGACCGTGTACTCGCGTGCGCTCGGGAAGAAGGCACCCGACATCCGCTCCCGCTGGACCCGCAGCATCATGACCGCGTCAGCGTCCGGCAGCACAGCGTCCAGGTCGTACGACGTCTCGAAGCCGGCCGCGGCCGACCACGCGCCGATCCCGCTCGGCATGAGGGTGGGGGGCGCCACGACGGTGACCCGGGCGCCGAGCCGGGTCAGGCACTGGACGTTGGACCGGAAGACCCGGCTGTGCGTCAGGTCGCCGATGATCGCGACGTGGCGGCCCTCGAGCGAGCCGAGCCGGCGCTGGAGCGTGTAGGCGTCGAGCAGCGCCTGGGTGGGGTGCTCGTGCATGCCGTCACCGGCGTTGACCACCGACGCGTCGACCCACTCGCTGACCTGGACGGCCGCGCCACTCGCGGGGTGCCGGATGACGAGGCCGTCGACGCCCATCGCGCAGACGGTCAGCACGGTGTCGCGCAGGCTCTCGCCCTTGGACGCGCTGGATCCCTTGGCGCTGACGTTGATCACGTCGGCCGAGAGCCACTTGCCGGCGATCTCGAACGACGACCGGGTGCGGGTGGAGTCCTCGAAGAACATGTTGACGACCGTGCGCCCGCGCAGCGCCGGCAGCTTCTTGACGTCACGGCTCTGCACGTCGTGCATGTCGGCGGCGGTGGCGAAGAGCGCCTCGATCTCGTCGGTGGAGAGGTCGTCGATGGAGAGCAGGTGCTTCACGAGATGCTCACCTCGTCGGTGCCGTCGACCTCGGTGAGTCGCACGCTGACCCGCTCGGCGAGGGCGCTGGGCAGGTTCTTGCCGACGTGATCCGCACGGATGGGCAGCTCGCGGTGCCCGCGGTCGACCAGCACCGCCAGGCGTACGGCCGAGGGCCGGCCGAGGTCCGTCAGCGCATCCAGTGCGGCCCGGATGGTGCGGCCGGAGAAGAGCACGTCGTCCACCAGGACGACGACCTTGCGGTCGATCCCTCCCGGTGGCATGGCGGTCTTGTGGGAGCGCCGCGTCGGCTGGGAGCGGAGGTCGTCACGGTAGAGGGTGACGTCCAGCTCGCCCACGGCCACCTGCTCACCCTCGACCGCGGCGATCCGCTCCGCGATCCGGCGGGCCAGCGGCACGCCACGGGTGTGCAACCCGAGCAGCACGAGGTCGGTCGCGCCCTTGTTGCGCTCGAGCAGCTCGTGGGAGATCCGGGTCAGCGCCCGGGAGATGTCACCGGCGTCGAGCACGGTGCGGTGTGCCCTCGCGGGGTCGTTGTCAGGGGCAGGCATCTGCTCGCCGGACCTCCTTCTCCGCCTCACGGGACGGCTCGTTAAAGGATGTCGATCGCGTCAGACCCTAGCAGCCGCACCAGGGAGGAGTACCGTCGTGAAATAGCGGTACCTTCCGCTCACGCAGGTCAGGAACTTCATATGGGCATCGGCTACGCCACCGCATACCGCGCGGGGATCATCCCCTGGGAGAAGTCGGGTCGCATCGATCGCCCCACGCTCGACCGACTCCTCGACCGGGAGGAGGCCGATCGCCCCGACGGCGTCCACCGTGCCCTCGACCTCGGGTGCGGTCGCGGAGCGCACACCAAGCTGCTCGTCGACCGCGGCTGGGACGCCATCGGCATCGACGACGTACGTCAGGCCGTGGACGTGGCGGTGCGCCGCAACGGGCTCGAGGACGCGCGATTCGTGGTCGGCGACGTCCGGCACCTCGTGCACTCCGGCGTCGGCTCCGGCTTCGACCTCGTCCTCGACGTCGGCTGCTTCCAGTCCCTGGACGACGCCGGACGGGCCTCGATGGCAGACGGCGTGACCGAGCTCGCCGAGCCGGGGGCCACCGTGCTGGTCCGCACCGGGGGTCCCCGGGCCTGGCCCGTACGGCCTCGCGAGGCGACCCGGGAGGACCTGGAGCGAGCCTATGGAGACTGGTCGGTCGCCGCCGTCGCCTCCGATCCGGCTCAGACGAACGGATCCACACCGGGCGCCGACAAGCAGCGCCGACCCAGCAACTGGTACCGGCTCACCCGGGACTGATCAAGCCTGCCGAGCGGGCACGAAGTGCCCGTCAAACCCGCCGACCGGGCACGAAGTGCTCGTCAGGCGTGCCGACCGGGCACGAAATGCCCGCTCACCGCTCCAGGATCGCGACGACTCCCTGACCGCCCGCGGCGCAGATCGAGATCAGGGCCCGGCCCTTGCCCTTCTCCGCGAGCAGCTTGGCGGCGACCGGGACGATCCGGCCGCCGGTCGCGGCGAACGGGTGGGCCGCGGCGAGCGAGGACCCGTTGACGTTGAGCTTCTCGCGGTCGATGGCGCCGAGGGGCGCGTCGAGGCCGAGGCGCTCCTGGCAGAACACCGGGTCCTCCCAGGCGGCCAGCGTCGAGAGCACCTGCGAGGCGAAGGCCTCGTGGATCTCGTAGAAGTCGAAGTCCTGGAGGGTCAGGCCGTTGCGCGCCAACATCCGCGGGACGGCGTACGCCGGCGCCATCAGGAGACCCTCGTGTCCGTTGACGTAGTCGACCGCCGCCGTCTCGGCGTCGACGAAGTGCGCCAGCACCGGCAGTCCCCGCTCCTCGGCCCACTCGTCGCTCGCGAGCAGCACCGCGGAGGCGCCGTCGGAGAGCGGGGTGCTGTTGCCGGCGGTCATCGTGGCGGCGACGCCCTTGCCGAAGACCGGCTTGAGGGTGGAGAGCTTCTCCACCGTCGAGTCGGGGCGCATGTTGTTGTCGCGCTCGACACCGCGGAACGGCGTGATCAGGTCGTCCTGGAAGCCGTCGTCGTACGAACGCGCCAGGTTGTGGTGGGAGCGGGCGGCCAGCTCGTCCTGGGCCTCCCGCGTGATGCGCCACTCCAGTGCCGTGAGCGCGGCGTGCTCACCCATCGACAGCCGGGTGCGGGGCTCGCCGTTCTGCGGGATGTCGAGACCGATGTCGCCGGGCCGGATGGATCCGAGCGCCTTGAGTCGACTGGCGGTGTCCTTGGCCGAGCTCACCTTCATGAGCTTCCGGCGGAGCTTGTCGCTGATCGCGACGGGCGCGTCCGAGGTGGTGTCGGTGCCGCCTGCGATGCCGGCGTCGATGACCCCGAGGGCGATCTTGTTGGCCACCTGGATGGCCGCCTGCAGGCCGGTGCCGCACGCCTGCTGGAGGTCGGTCGCGGCCGTCTCCGGCGCGAGCTTGGAGCCGAGCACCGACTCGCGGGTCAGGTTGAAGTCCCGCGAGTGCTTGAGGACAGCGCCCGCCACCACCTCGCCGAGGCGCTCCCCCTGGAGCTCGAAACGGTCCACGAGGCCGTCGATGGCAGCAGTGAGCATCTCCTGGTTGGAGACCCCGGCGTAGACGGAGTTGGACCGTGCGAAGGGGATGCGGTTGCCGCCGACGACGGCTACGGGACGAGTCTGGGACTGCATGTCGGGCTCCTGGTCGATCAGGTGTGGTGCGAGGACGTCGACTTCTATCCTTGCCGGTGATGCACTCCGCGCCAACGGTCTGAGGGGCACGTCACGAAACATGGACGTCGAGTTGCACACCGAGTTACATAGCCTCGTCCCACCTGTCACCGCACGTCTTCGAAGAGGATCCCGACACCATGAGCGACCGCTACCAGGGCTTCGCGTCCACCTCGATCGGCCAGATGTTCGTCAAGAACCTCGGCCTGCCCGCTCCCACCGCGCTGGAGCGCTGGTCGGAGGGCGCCCCGCTCGTCGACGGCGTGGTCGTGCTGGGCGGTTCCGGTCGTCTGGCCGAGGTGCTGCCGACGACGCTCGACGGGCTCGGCATCGCCTCGGCCACCGAGCTCGGGGAGGGCGCGCGGGCCAAGGCGCTGGTCTTCGACGCGACCGGCATCGAGGACACCGCCGGCCTGGTCGCCCTGCAGGAGTTCTTCACGCCCCTGATGCGCCGCCTGGAGACCTGTCCCCGCGTCGTGGTGATCGGTACGCCGCCGGAGCTGAGGTCGGGCCAGGAGCGGGTCGCGCAGCGTTCGCTCGAGGGCTTCACTCGCTCGCTCGGCAAGGAGATCGGCCGCGGCGGCACCGTGCAGCTGGTCTACGTCGCCCCCGCAGCCGACGGGTCCCTGGACTCCACCCTCGCCTTCCTCCTCTCCCCCAAGTCGGCCTACGTCTCCGGCCAGGTCGTGCGCGTCGGCGCCCACGGACCCACGACGACCGATCAGGTTGCGGACTGGACCCGTCCGCTGGCCGGCAAGGTCGCCCTCGTGACCGGGGCCAGCCGCGGGATCGGCGAGGAGATCGCGCGGGTGCTGCACCGGGACGGCGCGACCGTGGTCGGCCTCGACGTACCGCAGGCGGCCAGCGAGCTCCAGACGTTGATGACCGAGCTCGACGGTGACCACCTCGTGCTCGACATCACCGCCAAGGACGCGCCCCAGCGGATCGCCCACCACCTCAGGGAGCACCACGGCGGCGTCGACGTGGTCGTGCACAACGCGGGCATCACGCGTGACAAGAAGCTCGCGAACATGGCCGAGGACCGCTGGAGCAGCGTCATCGCCGTCAACCTCACCGCGCCCGAGCTGATCACCCGCGAGCTCCTGGACTCCGGCGTCATCAACGCCGGCGGGCGCATCGTCGGCGTCGCCTCGATCGCAGGCATTGCGGGCAACGTCGGCCAGACCAACTACGCGACCTCCAAGGCCGGCGTCATCGGGTTCGTGGAGAGCCTGCGCGACGAGCTCGACAACGGGATCACGGTCAACGCCGTGGCACCGGGCTTCATCATCACGCAGATGACCGCGGCCGTCCCGTTCGCGACCCGTGAGGTCGGCCAGCGCCTCAACTCCCTGGCGCAGGGCGGCCTGCCGGTCGACGTCGCGGAGACGATCGCCTGGTTCGCGAGCGCGGGATCGGGCGCGGTCAACGGCAACGTCGTCCGTGTCTGCGGCCAGATGATGCTGGGCGCCTGATGGCCACCACACCCACCGGGACCAAGACCCTCACGGGCGAGCCTGGCGGGCTGCGGACCCTGCTGCGTGCCGCACTGCCGGCGGTGCCGGGCGTCAACCAGCTGCCCGGCGTCAGGAAGGCCCCCGCGGGCGACTTCGCCGGGCTGACCTACCGCCGGGAGCAGGCCGTCGCCGACCGTCCGCGCGTCGATGCCTACGCCGGCGTCTGCGGCTTCCCGCGCAAGGACGTCGTACCGCTGACCTTCCCGCACCTGCTCGCCTTCCCCCTGCACATGGCGATCATGGGCGACCCGGCCTTCCCCTACCCGGCGATCGGCATGGTGCACGTGGAGAACACGATCACGGCCCACCGCGCGATCGGCGTCGGCGAGGCGCTGGACGTCACGACCGAGGTCGGCGCTCCACGACCGCATGCTCGAGGCGTGCTCCTCGACTTCGTGACCACGGTCTCGACCGCAGGCGACACCGCCTGGGAGTCGACCTCGACCTACCTCCGGCGAGGCCGCGCGCTCGACGGCGGCGCCGCTGCCGGCCTCGTGCTCCCCGACCCGCCGACCGGCGGCGTGGAGTGGCGGCTGCCGGCCGACCTGGGTCGCACGTACGCCTCGGTGTCGGGAGACGCCAACCCGATCCATCTCTACCCGCTGACCGCGAAGGCACTGGGCTTCCCGCGGCAGATCGCCCACGGGATGTGGACCAAGGCGCGCTCGATCGCGGCCATCGAGAACCGCCTGCCCGACGCGGTCACGGTGGAGGTTGCCTTCAAGAAGCCGGTGCTCCTGCCCGGGACCGTGACGTTCGCGGCGCGTGCTGAGGACGACGGGTGGACCTTCGCCCTCACCAACCCGAGGGACGGCTCGCCGCACCTGCTGGGTCGTACGACGTCCGCCTGAGGCTCGCGCCTTGACTGTTCACCATGGGATGTCGATGAACCCGCACTTCCCTGCGTCAATTGACACGGGGAAGTGCGGGTTCGCCTACATACCTTGATGAACAGTCAGCGCCGAGGCTTCCCGAACCGCACCCGGCGTACGACGGAACGAGCGGCCATCGGCGCCCTGGCCACACCCTGCGTGAAGGTCGCGGTGCCCGGCGACCAGACGCCGAGGTCGGTGACCCCGTCACCGTTCCAGTCCCCCGTCACCGGCATGTCGCCCGCGACTCCGAACTGGACGACCTCGAGCACCGAGAGTCCCGCAGCGTTGACGTTGCGCAGGGTGAATGTCGCCGTGGCCTGGTCGAAGACTCCGAGGTCGGTGGTGCCGTTGCCGTCCCAGTCGCCCGTGACGGGCAGGTCGTCGGCGTCGCCGAGCCAGATCGGGGAAGACGAGCCGTCGGCCATCCGGGGCCAGAAGGTCCCCTCGGCTGCCCGGCGTACGCCGACCTCCGTGGTGCCGTTGCCGTCCCAGTCGCCGCTGATCGGCATGTCCGAGGGCCGGCCGAAGCGCAGCTTCACGATCCCGTGGGGAGTCTTGAGCTTGAACTTGCTCTTCTTGGGGGTGCGGACGCCCACGTCGAGCTGACCGTCCCCGTTCCAGTCGCCGAGCAGCGGCTCGTCGAAGGCCTTGCCGAACCTGAAGGTCAGCGGCGCCCCGGCCCCGAGGTTGACCACGAAGGACGACTTCCTGCCACGCCGGAACACCGCGACCTCCGCGGCCCGGTCACCGGTGAAGTTGCCCGCAAGCGGGATGTCGACGCAGTTCTTGGACGTGAGTGCGCCGTTGCGGAACGCGATGCCCGCGAACCACGCGGGTACGACGCTGCGTCCGCTCTTCTCCTCGAAGTGCAGGTGCGAGCCGGACGCCTTGCCGCTGTTGCCGAGCGTCCCGATCATCGCGCCCTGGTCGACCCGCTGGCCCACCGCGACGACCGCGCTGGCCAGGTGGGCGTAGAGCGAGGACTCCCCGTTTCCGTGGTCGATCACCACCCAACGGCCGTAGCCCCCCTTGGGGCTCGCGTACGCCGTCGTCACCACACCGGACGCCGCGGCCACGACCGGCGCCCCGAGGTCGGGGTTCCGGTTCCAGTCGATGGCATTGATGCTGGGGCTGTGCCCGGCCCGGGTCGCGCCGCTCCAGGTCTCCCCGCACGGGAAGGGCATCTGGTACGCCGTCGTGGGCGGCGCCGCGCCAGCGGGGGCTGCCGAGGCGACCAGCGCCAGCGCAGCAGCCGCGGCGGCCAGCGTCGTCGTACGGGGGGAGGTGGGACCCATGGGTGAGCGTCCTCGTCACGGGGCGTAGGTGGGAGAGGGCGACCGGGAACAGCCGTCTCCCCCGGTTCAACAGGAGTCACGACAGTCACAGGCGCCACACGAGCGCTCACAGGTTACGAGTCGCCGACACGCCGTGTCAGCAAATGCGTTGAACTACAACGATGTAATGCTATGTGCGTTCGTCGCGCATCCGGATCAGGCCCTCCTGGGCCACGGTCGCCACCAGCTGACCGGACTGGGTGAACACCCGACCCAGGGCCAGCCCGCGGGCGCCCCCGGCGAAGGGGGAGAACTGGTCGTAGAGCCACCACTCGTCGGCCCGGAAGGGTGCGTGGAACCAGATGGTGTGGTCCAGGGAGGCCGGTTGGAGGCGCGGCGACGCGATGCTGATGCCGTGCGGCACGAGGGCGGCACCCAGCAGGGTCAGGTCGCTGGCGTAGGTGAAGGCCGCCGTCTGGGTCGTCGGGTCCTCCGACAGGGTGCCGTCCACCTTGATCCACAGACGGGCCCGGGCCGAGTGCTCCGGGTCCTCGGGGATCCCCCGCCCGGAGATCCCGACGTGGCGGATGTCGAGTGCCGCCCACTCCCGTTCCCACTGCTCTGCGGCCTGGGGACTGCGCTCACGGGCCAGGTCGACCAGCGGCAGGCCCTGCTCCGGCGGAACCACCTCGGGCATCCGGTCCTGGTGCTCGAGTCCCGGTTCGGGGATCTGGAAGTTGGCCGTCATGTAGTAGATCGGGCGACCGTGCTGGCGTGCGGAGACCCGGCGGGTGGCGAAGGAGCGCCCGTCGCGGATGCGCTCGACGTCGTAGACGATCGGCACCGTGGTGTCGCCCGGGCGCAGGAAGTAGGAGTGGAGGGAGTGCAGCACGAACTCCCCCTCGACGCTGCGGGTCGCGGCGACCACGGCCTGCGCGGCGACCTGGCCGCCGAAGACCCGCTGGCGCTCCGTCGCGGCCTGGGCGCCTCGGAAGAGATCGACCTCGAGCTGCTCGAGCTCGAGCAGCTTGACGAGCTCCCCGGCACTGCCGGCCATCAGCGGTCCTCCCAGCCGGCTGCGTCGTCGCCGCCGTCCTTGGGCTCGCCCTCGAGGTCGGCGAGGAAGGCCTCGAAGGCGCTGCCGATCTCCTCACCCGTCGGAAGCGGCCCGTCGCCGGCCAGCAGGGAGGTGCCCGCCGCCTCGGCCTCGCGGAAGGAGTCGTACTGCTGCTCCAGACCGCGTACGACGTCACCGACCTCGTCGTGCGAGGAGAGGTAGCGGTCGATCTCGGTCTCGGTGATCTCCGCAGCCTCCCGCAGGTCGCCGAGGTCGATGGTCAACCGACCACCGATCTCGAGGTGCTCGAGCAGCACGAGCGCGGCCTGGGGGTACTCCATCTGCGCGAGGTAGTGCGGGATGTGGGCCACGAACCCCAGCGCGTCCAGGCCCCACTCCCCGAGCCGGACCTCCAGCAGCGCCTGCGCGCTCGCCGGCACCCGGAGCTCGCCCTGCCACGGGCTCTCGCCCGGGACGAGCTCGGGGCGGTTGGCATGGGGCGTGATCGCGATCGGTCGCGTGTGCGGGACCGCCATCGGGACGGCACCCATGCTGACCACCCTGGAGACGCCGAAGTGGTCCACGACCTCGCGCACGGCCCGGGCGAAGGCCTCCCACCGGATGTCGGGCTCGGGGCCGGTCAGGAGCAGGAAGGGCGTGCCGCCGGTGTCGCGCAGCGCGCGGACGACCAGGCGGGGCGCCTCGTAGTCGGCGTAGTGGTCGCGGACGAAGGACATGGGTGGGCGTCGGGCGCGGTAGTCGTGCAGCGAGTCGACATCGAAGGTGGCGACGACCTTGCTCTCGGAGAGCTCGCCGAGATGCGTCGCCGCCAGCTCGGCCGACTTGCCCGCGTCGAGGAATCCGGTCAGGACGCAGACGAGCGTGAGGTCTCCGGCGTCAGCCAGGACCTCCGCGTCGTCGACGATGTGCACGAGGCGTTCGACCATGGGGCAACCCTAGGGCCACCCCCCTCAGTGACCCGACACACACCCGCCCCGGTGGGCACGAGTTGTTACTCAGGGGTAACATGGCCTTGTCCTGCCATCCCTTCCCCTGTCCAACCCTGGGAGTAGCCAGTGCCCCGTCCACAGCGAGAGGTCGTCTTCGTCGACGGCGTACGCACCCCGTTCGGCAAGGCCAAGGGCCAGTACGCCGAGACACGCGCCGACGACCTCGTCATCAAGTGCATCCGCGAGCTCATGCGCCGCAACCCGTCCCTCCCGCCCGAGCGGATCGACGAGGTGGCGCTCGCAGCCACCACCCAGATCGGCGACCAGGGCCTGACCCTCGGCCGCACGGCAGCGCTGCTGTCCGGGCTGCCGCAGAGCGTCCCCGGCTACTCCATCGACCGGATGTGTGCCGGCGCGATGACCGCGGTGACGAACACCGCGTCGGGCATCGCCTTCGGTGCCTACGACGTCGCCATCGCCGGTGGCGTCGAGCACATGGGACGCCACCCCATGGGCGAGGGCGTCGACCCCAACCCGCGGATCCTGTCCGAGCGGATCGTCAACCCCGACGCCCTCGTGATGGGCAAGACGGCCGAGAACCTGCACGACCGGTTCCCCACGATCACCAAGCAGCGCGTCGACGAGTACGCCGTCCGCAGCCAGCAGAAGACCAAGGCGGCGTACGACGACGGGAAGATCCAGCCCGACCTCGTGCCCGTGGCGACCCGCTCGGCCGACGCCGGCTGGGGCCTGGCCACGATGGACGAGCCGATGCGCCCCGACACGACCCTCGAGTCGCTCGCCGCGCTGAAGACGCCCTTCCGCTCGCACGGCAACGTGACCGCGGGCAACGCCGCCGGCATCAACGACGGCGCCACCGCCGCGCTGCTCGCCGACGAGGAGACCGCGCGCGAGCTCGGTCTTCCCGTCAAGATGCGCCTGGTCACCTACGCCTTCGTCGGCGTCGAGCCCGAGGTGATGGGCGCGGGTCCGATCCCGGCCACCGAGAAGGCCCTGCGCCTCGCCGGGCTCACCATCGACGACATCGGTGCCTTCGAGGTCAACGAGGCCTTCGCCGTGCAAGTGCTGGCCTTCCTCGAGCACTACGGCATCGCCGACGACGACGACCGGGTGAACCCCTACGGCGGCGCGATCGCGATGGGCCACCCGCTCGCCTCCTCCGGCGTACGCCTGATGAACCAGCTGGCCCGCGCCTTCGAGGAGCGACCCGAGGTCCGCTA
Source organism: uncultured Actinomycetota bacterium (assembly GCA_963843815.1). Taxonomy (GTDB): domain Bacteria; phylum Actinomycetota; class Actinomycetes; order Propionibacteriales; family Nocardioidaceae; genus Nocardioides. The sequence continues at coordinate 276,807 of CAWJLX010000011.1, forward strand.
CGGCCTCACCACCATGTGCATCGGCATCGGCATGGGCGGCACCGTGATCTGGGAGAACCCGCACTGGTCCGGCGCCGACTCGAACGACTCGAACGGAGACACCAAGTGAGCAACCCCGACATCTCCGCGCTCCTCGAGCGCGCCGAGGCGATCCGATCCGACGCCGAACGCATCACCCGGGCCCACCTGCGCAAGGTCTCCCTGCCGGGCGTCACCTTCGGCCTGATCACCCTCGACAACGGTGAGGACCACACCAAGCCCAACACCTTCGGCCCCGGCTCGCTGCTCGCGCTCAACACGGCCATCGACGAGGCGCTGGCGGACGAGACGATCGACGCCCTCGCCGTGACCGGCAAGCCCTTCATCCTCGCCGCCGGAGCCGACCTCACCTCGATCCAGGGCGGCGGACCCGGCGCTGTGCGCACCGTCGCCGAGCTCGGCCACGCGGTCTTCCGCAAGCTGCAGGACGGTGGCAAGCCGTCGTACGGCTTCATCAACGGCCTCGCGCTCGGCGGCGGGCTCGAGGTGGCGCTGCACTGCTCCTACCGCACCGTCATGGACTCCGCACCGGCCCTGGGCCTGCCCGAGGTCATGCTCGGCCTCGTCCCCGGCTGGGGCGGCGCCTACCTCGTGCCCCAGCTGGTCGGCGCCGACAAGGCCGTCACGCTGATCCTGGAGAACCCGCTCAACCAGGGCAAGACGCTCGGGGGCCAGGCGGCGTACGAGTTCGGGCTCGCCGACGCCGTCTTCAACGGAGCCGACTTCCTCGAGCAGTCGCTGCTCTGGGCGGCCGCCGTGCAGCGCGGCGAGATCGTCGTCGAGCGTCCCGAGGTGGACCGCGGTGAGGCCTGGGACGCCACCATCGCGCGGGCCGAGGGCATCGTGGCCAGCAAGACCGGCGGGGGCTCCCCCGCCGCGGCCAAGGCGGTCGAGCTCATCGCGGCGGCCCGCGACTCCGATCGTGACGCCGGCTTCGCCGCCGAGGACGACGCACTGGAGGCGATGTCGCAGACCGCCGAGCTGCTGGCCTCGCTCTACTCCTTCGACCTGGTGCAGAAGCGGGCGAAGCGACCCGCCGGCGCGCCCGACAAGGCGCTGGCACGGCCGGTCACCAAGGTCGGCATCGTGGGTGCGGGCCTGATGGCCAGCCAGCTGGCGCTGCTGTTCGTGCGCCGCCTCGAGGTGCCGGTCGTGCTGACCGACCTCGACCAGGAGCGCGCCGACAAGGGCGTGGGCTACGTGCACGCCGAGATCGACAAGCTGCTGGCCAAGGGCCGGATCAACCAGGACAAGGCCAACCGCCACAAGGCGCTGGTGTCCGGGCAGACCGACAAGCAGGTCGCCTTCGGTGACGCCGACTTCGTGATCGAGGCCGTCTTCGAGGAGATGGCGATCAAGAAGACCGTCTTCGCCGATGTCGAGAAGGTGGTCTCTCCCGAGTGCGTGCTGGCGACCAACACGTCCTCGCTCTCGATCACCGACATGGCCGCCGACCTGCAGCACCCGGAGCGGGTCGTGGGCTTCCACTTCTTCAACCCGGTGGCGGTCATGCCGCTGCTGGAGATCGTGAAGGGCGACGCCACCGACGACGCGACGCTCGCCACGGCCTTCGCCACCGGCAAGGCGCTGAAGAAGACGACGATCCTGGTCAACGACAGCCCGTCCTTCATCGTCAACCGGCTGCTGGGTCGCTTCATGAGCGAGGTCGGGCGCATCGTCGACGAGGGCACCCCCGTGGAGGTGGCCGACAACGCCTTCGCGGGCATCGCCCCGATGCCGCCGTTCGTGCTGCTCTCCCTGGTCGGCCCGGCGATCGCGCTGCACAACAACGAGACCCTCAAGGGCGCGTTCCCCGACCGCTTCTACGTCTCCCCCGCGCTCGAGCGGATCGTGGCTGCGAAGAAGGGCTCCTACTACGGGCCCGACGGCCGGATCGACCCCGAGGTCGAGGCGCTGCTGGAGAAGCCGGCCGACCCGGTGGTGCTCACTGCCGAGGAGGTCCGCGAGAAGACCCTCTCCGGGCTCGCCGAGGAAGCGCGCCTGATGCTCGACGAGGGCGTCGTCGCGGCTCCGCAGGACATCGACCTGGCGATGATCACCGGCGCGGGGTTCTCCTTCTGGAACGGCGGGCTGACCTTCATGCTCGACGTCGCCGGCATCTCGGAGAAGGCGACCGGCAAGCGGTTCCACTGAGTCGCTGATCCACCTTCTGGGGCGGTGCTCCAGCCACCTTCCGTACGCCGGAACGGTGGCTGGGCCACCGCCCCTCCGCATGTCCGGCCCGACACGCCGCCGCGCGGTGCATCAGCCACATTCCGCGGACCCAGAATGTGGCTGCGCCACCGCCCGGCAGCGGCCACCGAACCGAAACACCCGGTCAGATCGTCGGTAGGGGTGACCCACTCCCACCCATGAGGAGCAACCATGACCCGACGCGACCCGGCGGCCTTCGCCGAGTTCGTGGCTGCGCGGTCTGCGGCGCTGCACCGGACGGCCTACCTGCTGGTCGGCGACCGGCAGCTGGCGCAGGACCTGTTGCAGGAGGCGTTGACCAAGACGTACGTCGCGTGGCCGCGGCTGCGCGACACCAGCAAGGCGGAGGCCTACACCCGCAAGGCGATCACCAACACCGCGATCACGTGGTTCCGCCGCCGCAGCTGGAGCGAGCGCCCGACGGACACCATCCCCGAGCGCGCGGGTCACGACCACGTCGAGGCCCTGACGACCCGCGACCTGCTCTGGGAGGCCCTGCAGTCGCTCCCACCCCGCCAGCGTGCGGCAATCGTGCTGCGCTTCTACGAGGACCTCTCGGAGGCCCGCACGGCCGAGGTGCTCGGCTGCGCCCCGGGGACGGTCAAGAGCCAGGTCTTCGCCGGGCTCCGCAAGCTCCGTGACCACCTGGGCGAGCGCGCCGACGGCGCCGACCTGCCCCTGCACCTGCTGGAGATGTCCCGATGACCGGACTGTTGAACGACGTCATGCACGACCGCGCCGACGAGCTCGGCGCCCCGCACCTCGACCTGGCCGAGATCACGCGCGACGGCGATCGCCGCGTCCGGAGGCGACGTACGGCGCTCGCCGGGAGCCTGGCAGCCGCGGCCGTGGTCGCCGCCTTCGCCGTACCCGCGCTCCTCGCCGGCAACGACGACCCCGTTCGCCAGGACCTGGTGGCCGACGGCACGGCGTCCGACCCCCAGCCGCTGTCCTGGATCTCCGGCAGCACCCTGCACCGCACGGACCAGCCCGACGTGGACCTGGGTGTCGACGTACGTGCCTGGGTGTGGGTCGGAGACGACATCGCCTTCACCGACGACACGCACCGGGTCCGGCTCTGGACCGGTGACGCGCTCGACGTGATCGGCCGCACCGGCGCTGTGCGTGCCGACCGGATCGATCTGGTGGCCGACGGGAGCCTCGTGGGCTGGGTCGACGCGGACCGGGGATTCATCGCGTACGACGTCGCCACGGGGCGGGTGTCCAGCACACCGGCCACGCCCGGCGCGGGCGGCCCTGCGGAGGTGACGGCCCTGGACGGCGACACCCTCTACGGCACCGACGGCCGCGGCACTGTGGCGTGGCGCGTCGGCGGTGACGCCGAGGTGCTGCCGGGCGACCTGGGTGCGGTGATGGACGCCGAGGCCGGCACCACCGTCCGTGAGGCCGGCGGGGGCAACCGAGCGGTCCTGGCCCGCGACGGCAGGACGGTCCGTCTGTCCACCCGCGAGTTCGCCGACCTCTCCCCCGACGGCGCCCTCGTCGCGATCGAGAACGACGACCTCGGCCAGGTCGTGGACGCGGTCACGGGCGAGGCGGTGCACTTCGAGCACGGCCACGAGTGGGCGGTCGGCTACCAGTGGCTGGACGAGACCACCCTGGCGGTGCTGGCGTTCGACGGCATCGAGGAGGACTCCGCCCAGGAGGCCTGGCTGCTGACCTGCGAGGGCAGCAGCGGCGTGTGTGACGGTCCCGGCACCGAGGTCCCCGCCGGCTACGGCCACTTCCAGCTGCCGCTCGGGATCCACTTCGCCGAGTGAGCAGCACGTCCGTCCCACCGGCCGGGACGGCGCGGGCCCCGGGGACGGCGTGGAGCGGACTCTGACATCCTGAGGGGCACCGTCGTCGTCATCGGGAGGCATCCATGAGCGAAGCCATCGAGCACTCGGAGGAGCACCGGGGAGCATTCAGCTCCCGCAAGGTGTTCATCCTCGCCGCGATCGGCTCGGCAGTCGGGCTGGGCAACATCTGGCGCTTCCCGTACGTCGCCTACGAGAACGGCGGCGGGGCGTTCATGCTCCCCTACCTCGTCGCCCTGCTCACCGCGGGACTCCCGTTCCTCCTCCTCGACTACGGCCTCGGACACAGATACCGCGGCTCCGCCCCGCTGGCCTTCCGGCGAGCCTCCCGCGCGACGGAGGGCCTGGGCTGGTGGCAGGTGGGCATCTGCTTCGTGATCGCGGTCTACTACGCCGCCGTGATCGCGTGGGCGGCTCGCTACGCCTTCTTCTCGTTCGACAAGGCGTGGGGCGACGACCCCGAAGGGTTCCTCTTCGGCTCGTTCCTCCAGGCCGGGGATCCGGGCATCGGCCTCGACTTCGTCAGCGGCGTGACCGTGCCGCTGGTCCTCGTCTGGGTGGCGGTCCTGGCGATCATGGCACTCGGCGTGCAGAAGGGCATCGGGGCCGCGGCGACCATCTTCATCCCGATCCTGCTCGTGGCATTCGCCGCGCTCGTCGTGGTCGCACTGACCCTGGACGGCGCATCGGCCGGCCTCGATGCCCTGTTCACGCCCGACTGGAGCGCCCTGGGTGAGACGAGCGTCTGGATCGCCGCCTACGGCCAGATCTTCTTCTCGCTCTCCGTCGGCTTCGGCATCATGATCACCTACGCGTCGTACGTCGGTCGGCGCAGCGACATGACCGGCTCCGGGCTGGTCGTCGGCTTCGCGAACTCCGGCTTCGAGCTGTTGGCCGGGATCGGCGTCTTCGCCGCGCTCGGCTTCATGGCCACCTCTGCCGGCACGAGCGTGGACGAGGTGGCGACCGACGGGCTCGGCCTGGCGTTCATCGCGTTCCCGGCGATCATCAACGAGGCACCCGCCGGTGCCCTGATCGGGATCCTCTTCTTCGGCTCCCTGGTCGTGGCGGGTGTGACGTCGCTGGTGAGCGTGATCGAGGTCGTCATCTCCGCCGTCCGCGACAAGTTCGAGATGACGCGGATCGGCGCCTCGATGGCCGTGGGCGTCCCGGCCGCACTCATCAGCATCACGCTGCTCGGCACCACGACGGGCGTCTACGTCCTCGACATCGTCGACCACTTCATCAACCGGTTCGGCATCCTCGTGGTGGCCGTCGCCAGCATGGTGGTGCTCTCCTGGCTCGCCAGGAAGACCGAGCTGCTGCGCGACCACCTCAACCGCGACGGGTCGGTCCACATCGGCCGCTGGTGGCTGTGGCTGATCGGCCTCGTCGCACCGGCAGCCCTGACCTTCATCCTGGTCAGCGAGGTCATCAACAACGTCCAGGAGCCCTACGAGGGCTACCCGTCCTGGATGCTCAACAGCATCGGATGGGGCCTCGCGCTCGCCGTCATGGTGCTCGGCTTCCTGGCCGCCCGTGTCCCCTGGCGCGCGAGCACCTTCCTGGGTGATCCCGAGATCAAGTCCCGGCAGGACGAGAGGAGCAGCTGATGTCCACCTCTGCCATCTTCATGATGCTGATCGCCATGGCCGTCCTGTGGGGAGGCCTCGCAGCGGCGATATGGAACATCAACCGCTACCGGGGCGAGGAACCCCATCACGTACGCCGCGACCTCTGAGCCCGGCGCCCGTCAGGCGGAGTGGTCGACCTCGACCAGCGCGAGTCCCTGGTCGAGCGCGGTGACGCTCTCGATGGTGTCCCGCGAGATGGTCTGCGCGTCGAGGCCGATGCGCGCGAGGATCACGTCGCGCTTGGCGTGGTCGAGGAACTCCTGAGGGATGCCGTGCAGCCGGAACGGCGTGTGGACGCCGGCGTCGTTGAGCGTCTGCAGCAGCGTCGCCCCGCAGCCTCCGGCGCGACCGTTGTCCTCGACACTCACCACGAGCCGGTGCTCGCGCGCGAGCGCGACGATCGCGGGGTCGACCGGCTTGACCCAGCGCGGGTCGACGACGGTCACCCCGATCCCCTGCGCGGTCAGGCGCGACGCCACCTCGACGGCGGTCGTGCACATCGAGCCGACGGCCACGATGAGCACGTCCTGTGCGCCCTCGCGGACCAGGACGTCGGCGCCGCCGGCCCGCTCGATGACGGGCACGTCGGCGGGCGGAGGCCCCTTGGGGAAGCGCACCACGGTGGGGGCGTCGTCGACCCGGACGGCCTCGTCGAGCAGCTCGTGGAGCCGGGTCACGTCGCGGGGGGCCGCGAGGCGCAGCCCCGGGACCACCTGGAGGATCGACATGTCCCACATGCCGTTGTGGCTCGCGCCGTCGTCGCCGGTGACACCTGAGCGGTCGAGCACGAAGGTCACGCCGCACCTGTGCAGCGCGACGTCCATCAGGACCTGGTCGAAGGCGCGGTTGAGGAACGTGGCGTAGACCGCGAAGACGGGGTGCAGGCCACCCATCGCCAGGCCGGCGGCCGAGGTCACGGCGTGCTGCTCGGCGATGCCGACGTCGAAGGTGCGCTCCGGGAACTTGGCAGCGAAGACGTCGAGCCCGACCGGGTGCATCATCGCCGCAGTGATCGCCACGACGTCCTCGCGCCGTTCGCCGAGGTCGACGATCGCCTCGGAGAAGTGGTCGGTCCAGATCTTGCCCTTGGGCTTCTCGGCGCCGGTCTGCACGTCGAAGGGGCCGGGCGCGTGGAACTGGTCGGCCTCGTGGCGCATCGCCGGGTCGTATCCCTGGCCCTTGCGCGTCAGCGCGTGCACGATCACCGGACCGCCGAACCGCTTGGCGTTGGTGAGGGCCTGCTCCATGGCCGCGCGGTCGTGGCCGTCGACCGGGCCGACGTACTTCAGGCCCAGGTCCTCGAACAGTCCCTGCGGTGCCAGGGCGTCCTTCATGCCCTTCTTGACCGCGTGCAGCGCGTCATAGGCCGCGTGGCCGACGCCGGGCACCTGGTTGAGGCGCTTCTTGACCAGGTCGAGGACCTGCTCGTAGCGCGGATTGGTGCGCAGCGACGTGAGCGCGGTCGCGAGACCGCCGATGGTCGGGGTGTAGGACCGTTCGTTGTCGTTGACGACGATGACGAGCCGGCTGGACTTCGCGATCGCGATGTTGTTGAGCGCCTCCCAGGCCATGCCCCCGGTGAGCGCACCGTCGCCGATGACGGCGACGACGTGACGATCCTCGCCTCGGATGGCGTAGGCCTTGGCGAGCCCGTCGGCATACGACAGGGACGTCGACGCGTGGGAGTTCTCGACGATGTCGTGCTCGGACTCGGCCTGGCTCGGGTAGCCGCTGACCCCACCCTCCTTGCGCAGGGTGGCGAAGTCGGCGTGGCGGCCGGTGACGAGCTTGTGGACGTAGGACTGGTGACCGGTGTCGAAGACCACGCGGTCCCGCGGGGAGTCGAAGACCCGGTGGATGGCCAGCGTCAGCTCGACCACACCGAGGTTGGGACCCAGGTGTCCGGAGTTGGTCGCGACGGTGCGGATCATGACGTCACGGATCTCGGCGGCCAGCTCGTCGAGCTGTTCCGCCGACAGCGCACGCAGGTCGCGCGGAGACGCGATCGAATCGAGGTGTCCCATGCCGCGGAGTCTATTTCATGCCGGGTCGTAGACCGCCACCGACGGCTCGTGGAGGCTCCCCATCCAGACCTTCCCCTCGTGCTCCCGCACGCCGGTCACCATGTGGTAGCCGGGGTGGTCGATGTCGATGTCGTGCACCAGTCGGCCGTCGTCGGCGAAGGCCTGGACCCGGATCGTCCGCTTCGGCTTGGGCTGGAGCCGCTCGGGGATCCTGGTGATCGTCCGGCGCACCACCATCGGCGCCCAGCCGAGCCGCTCGACCAGGCCGTCGACCGGGCTCGCGATCGTCACCCAGATGAGCCCGTCGTCGCCGCGGCTGATGTTGTCGGGATAGCCGGGCAGGTCACCGGCGAGCAGGTCGCGCTCCCCGGCACGCGGACCGGTGAGCCACAGGCGTACGACGGTGCGCCCGCGTGTCTCGGCGACGCAGACGAACGACTCGTCCGCAGCGAGTGCCACCCCGTTGGCGAAGGCCAGGTCGTCGAGCACCACCGTGACGGTGCCGTCCGGATCACGACGCATCAGGCGGCCCGTGCGCGTGTCCTGGACGAAGTCGTCCTTCCACTGCGCCACGCCGAAGTGACGGGAGGAGTCGCTGAACCAGATCGTGCCGTCGGCGGCGACCGCCGCGTTGTTGCAGAACTTCATGGGTGCGCCGTCCACCAGATCGAGCAGGACCTCCACCACACCGGAGTCCGGGGAGACCCGGAGCAGGCCGCGCTCGGCGTCGCAGACGAGCAGGTCTCCGTTGCCGAGGAGCTCGATGCCGAGGGGGCGGCCCCCCGTGTCGGCGATGCGGCGGGAGCCGCCGTTGCCGGGATCGAGCGCCCAGAGGGCGCCGTCCTCGGTGCCGGTGTAGACGGTGCCGTCCGGGGCGACGAGCACGTCCTCCGCACCCATGGCCGGGACGGGATGCACGGTGAAGGTCACGGTCGCTCCTGGGAATCGATGAGTCGGGCTTCGTCGAAACGGTCTCATGCGTCCTCATTCCCGCGCAGACTGTGCAGCTCGACCCCAATCCAGACAGAACGGACCTCCGATGAAGTCCCTCTGGCGCATCCTCGCCCCCGCCGTGGTCGCCGCGTCACTCGCCGTGGTGCCCGTGACGCCCGCGCAGGCTGCACCCGACCGCGTGTTCAAGCTCTCCCCGCGGGGTGTCGGTGCCGACCTGCCGAACCCGCTGCGCGGCCAGTACCGCTGGCTCGGTGCCGAGCCCACCCCGACGACGGTCACCTCGAACGACGTCTACTACCGCGACCAGGTCTACTGGGGAAGGCTGGAGTCGTCCGACAACGCCTGGGACTTCACCCAGATCGAGGCCGGTCTGGCTGACGCCGGGTCCCGCGGCGGCAAGTTCGGCTTCCGGGTCATGGCCTACTGCCCCGGCTGCTGGATGGAGAGCCGCTCTGACCTCCCGCCCGTCACCCCGTCCTTCATCCCCCGACAGCAGGGCGGCTACATCCCGGACTGGAACTCCCCCGCCTTCCAGAGCCAGTGGAAGGAGCTGATGACCGAGCTCGGTCGCCGCTACGGCGACGATCCGCGACTGGGCTATGTCGACGTGGGTGGCTACGGCAGCTATGGCGAGTGGCACGTCAACGACGGCGACAGGATCTCGGACAGGGCCGGGCTCGCGGTCGTGAAGGCCGTCACCTCGGCGTTCCCCACCAAGCACGTCCTGATCAACACGATGACCCCCGTCCCGTTCACGCTGAAGGCGCTGAGGGCCAACCGCAACCTGGGGCTGCGGACCGACGCCCTCGGCTGCCCGGACATGTACTCCACCGTGGCGATCGACGAACGGCTCCAGAAGGTGTGGCGGACCCGCCCGTTCTTCTCCGAGTGGTGCACCAGGGGCGACCCGGTCCTGGGCGCCCAGCAGGCTCGCCGGTTCCACATCTCGACCCTGTCGTCGGGCAACATGCCGTGGAGCCTCGCCTCGCTCAGCGCCAAGCAGCGTTCGAAGTACGCCAAGGCGCTGGCCACCGCCGGCTACCGCATCCGGGCGCGGTCGGTCAGGCTCCCGGACAGGTTCGCGGCTGGCAGCAAGGTCACTGTGAAGACCTCCTGGATGAATCAGGGGACGGCTCCGACGTACGACACCTGGGACGTCCGCCTCACCTTCGTCCATGCGGCGACCGGCACGTCGGTCGTCACGTCCCTCGGCCACCCTCTGAAGGGCCTCATGGGCAAGAAGGTGCGACGAGCGACGATCAGGACCTCCGGCCTGGCCCGCGGCCGCCACAAGGTGTTCCTGAGCGTCGTCGACCCGTCCGGCTACTCGGCGCCGATGCACCTGGCCAACGCCGGCCGCACCGCTGCAGGCGCCTACCGCGTGGGAGTCGTGAAGGTGCGCTGACCGGGCACGAACTTCCCGTCACAGACCCTGACCGGGCACGAAGTTTCCGTCACACACGCTGACCGGGCACGAAGTTCCCGGCACCAACCGGGCCGTAGGACGGGCACTATCTGCCCGGTCGGCGATCAGGGCGGGAACTATCTGCCCGGTCACGCCTCGCGACGGGAACTATCCGCCCGGTCGGCGATCAGGGCGGGAACTATCTGCCCGGTCAGCGTCCAGGGCTCACATCCGCAGGCGGTAGCGACGCCCGCGCAGCGCCTCCTCGACCAACCCGACCTCGCGTCGTACGGCGAGCAGCCGGGCGTCCTCGAGCCGGAAGGTCTGCACCGCGGCCTCGACGACCGTCTCGTCGGCCACGTCCTTGAGGTCACCGCGGATCTCGCTCAGGCCGCGACGGGTGGCCAGCTGCTGGGCCTCGACGTGCAGCACGGCGAAGCGAGCAAGGACCACGACGTGCCTCCGCAGCCCGGAGAAGCGACGGTAGTCCGACGGACACAGGTCGAGCAGCCAGCCGGCCGCGGTCGCCTCCCAGTCCGGGGCGTCCGGTGGGCGCACCTGCCGCGGCCACCCGGGCGGGGCGACGCCGCGGTGCCCGAGCGGAGGCGTCGCCCCCCGCTGGGGCTGTGGGACCGGGAACACCGCTCGAGTCTATCGAACATCTGTTCGATCCGCGATGATTCGGGAGGTTTCCGAGCGCTTCCTCAGCGCATCGCTCAACCCTCCAGCAAGGACCAGCGCACCTCACGCACGTCGTTGTCGACGTTGAGGTCCACCAGGCAGATGCTCTGCCAGGTCCCGAGCGCTAGCCGCCCGCCGATGACCGGCACGGTGCAGTGCGGCGGCACGATCGCGGGCATCACGTGCGAGCGACCGTGTCCGGGCGAGCCGTGCCGGTGCCGCCAGCGGTCGTCGCCGGGGAGCAGGTCGGCAAGGGCGGCCAGCAGGTCGTCGTCGGAGCCCGCTCCGGTCTCGAGGATCGCGAGCCCTGCGGTCGCGTGGGGCACGAAGACCTGGAGCAGACCGTCTCCCCTGTCTGCCACGAAGTCGGCGGCGTCACGAGTCAGGTCGAGCACGATCTCCTCGCCGCCCGTGCGGTAGGTACGGGTCTCGCTGTGCACGTCCGTAGGCCCCTCTCGATCCGTATGTCCCTTCCAGCCCACGCTAGCGGCGACTGACCCGTTCCCGCAGGCCGGCGGCGAGCCCGATGACGGTGAGCGCGTCGAAGAGACCTCCCACCGTGCAGGCCAGGCGCCGGCGCCGTACCGGACCCAGGCGCAGCCGCAGGTGCACCCGGGTGCCGCCGGTCGACCGCTCAGGCGTCAGGTGGAGGCACCACGTGAGCTCGGTCCGGCCGCGGCGTGAGGTGTAGAGCAGGACCCGCGGCGGCTCGATGGCCGCCAGCGTGAAGGTGGCATCCGCCCCGCCCCAGTCCGGTATGACGTCGCCGACCTCGTGCGCGAGGAAGCGCGCTTCGAGGTGTCTCAGCGCCCGTCGCGACGCGGGGACCAGGCGCTCGACGGAGGCGGGGAGGTACCACCCCGCCCGCCGCTTGCCGAGCTGGACCAACCACGGCCACACCTGCTCCGGCGGCGCGGGCAGGTCGAAGCCGCGGTCCATCACCACGTCGGCACGGACCATGTCGTCCCCCGGAAGGTGCGCCGAGCGCTCTGGCTCGGTCGCCCGCGTGAAGTCCACAGTGAGTGTCTACACCGGACACGAGCAGGAGGGGCGGCGCGGGTCTAGCCTGCGGACATGCGTCGATCCACGCTCATCGCGACCCTGTCGACCATCGGCCTGATGGCCGCCTGCAGCGGGGCCGCCCAAGAGGAGCCGAGCGGGGAGGAGACAGCCGTCTCGCCGAGCCCGACGGCACCTGCGTCCGAGGAGCCCGCGGTCGCCCCCTTCGTCGCAGTCGGTGGTGGTCCCGTCGGGGTCGCCGCCGCCGACGACGGATCGGTATGGGTGGTCAGCAGCGCCGACGACGAGGTGTCCCGCATCCCTGCCGACGCGACCGAGCCCGACGTCGTGGTCGCCGTGCCCGGAACTCCCTTGCGCGCCGTGGCCACCGGCGGAGCCGTCTGGGTGACCGCGTTCCGTGGCGAGCAGCTGTTCCGCATCGATGCCGCGACCGGAGACATCACCGCTCGGCTCCGCACAGGGGCCGGACCCGAGGGTCTGGCGTCCGGGTTCGGGTCGATCTGGTTCGTCGAGCAGGACGCAGGACGGCTGGTGCGGGTCGACCCGGTCAGCAGGACCGTGACCTCCCGCACCGACATCGGGGTCGGGGCCCGCCTGCCCCACGCCGGGAGCGAGGCCGTGTACGTCGCGGCGTTCGCCGACGACCGCGTGCTGCGCGTCGACCCGCGCACCCTCGACGTACGCCGCTCGAAGAAGATCTGCAGTGGCCCCCAGGGGATGGCGGAGGCGGCTGGCCGGCTCTGGGTGACCTGCACCTTCTCCGACGAGGTCGTCTCGCTCGACCCGCTGACCCTCGAGCGCAGGTCGCGGACCCCCGTGGAGGGACTCCCCGACTCCGTCGTCGCCCAGGACGGACGCCTGCTGGTCGTGGCCGAGGAAGGTCCCCGGCTCGTGTCCATCGACCCCGTCTCGGGCGCTGTCATCGACGACCTCGCTCTTGGCCAGGAGACCGCGCTCTACGACAGCGCAAACCTCGACCTGGCGGTTGCAGGACATGAGGTCTGGGTGAGCTCCTTCAAGGCAGACCGGGTCTACCACCTGCCGCTCCCCTGAACGGCGGTCGAGCGGATCAGCCCTCGTCCAGCGCCTGCTCGATGCGCTCGACCTTGGCCGTCAACTGTCCGTCGTAGCCGGGACGGATGTCGGCCTTGAGCACCAGCCCGACGCGCGGCGACTGCTCGGCCACCACCTCGACGGCCTCCTTGACCACGGCCATCACCTCGTCCCACTCCCCCTCGATCGTCGTGAACATCGCGTCGGTCCGGTTCGGGAGGCCCGACTCGCGGACGACCCGCACCGCGGCAGCGACCGCCTCGGTGACCGATCCGCTGGGGTCCTGGGCGACGGGTGAGATGGAGAAGGCAACGAGCATCAGGCGTCGATGCCCTCCTCCGGCAGAGCCCCGCTCGGGTCGGGCGTACCGCCCTGGCAGCTCGCGCCGAACTCGGGCGCGGTGTGCCCGTCGCCGTACTCCTCCAGGAACAACCCCAGTCGCTCGTCGTCGGCACCGTCGAGCTGGAGCTGCACTCCCCAGACCGTGACCACGGCAGGCGACGGGAGCCCACCGCGCGGCGACATGATGCCGTTGTCCGGGAGCTGGGCGGCCAACGACTCGATGTCGGCGGCCGACATGGACGGGGCATGGGTGATCCACACCGTCCCGTGCTCGAGGTCGTGCACCGCGTTCTCGTCGCGGACCGGCTCGTCGAAGACCCCGCAGGCCAGCCAGACGGGGTCGTGCCGGCCGCCGACGGGCGGGTTCTGGGGGTAGTCGACCTCGCGCCCGGTGTGGCTGCGGTCGGGTACGTCGTAGGTCTTCACCAGGGTCAGGTCGAGCGCCCGCTGACCCTCCTCCTCGCCCCGGAGCGCCCGGTCCACCAACGGGGCGGCCAGCGCGGCACCCATCACGAGCACTGCAGCGATGCTCGCGAGGACGAGCGGGACACGGGTCGGCGATCGCTCGGGCACGGGCTCGGGGTGGGGCTCCGCGGACGGCGCGGCGCCCTGCTCCGACTGCGACAGCAGGTCGTCGTCACTCACGGCGTCAGGGTACGGACTCATCCCAGCACCGACTTCACGATCAGCACGACCGACGACGCCGCACACAGGAGGAGCACCGCCCGGCGGAAGGACTCGCGCGGGACGCGGCGGTGCGCCCAGGAGCCCACGACCAGGGCCACCACCACCAGCGGCAGATAGGCCAGGGCGAGGACCATCGACTCGCGGGGCAGCGCGCCCTCGGCCGCAAACCAGCCGGCACTCATGATCGAGCCGACCACGAAGAAGAAGGAAAGCGTTCCCCGCACCTCCCGTGGCGGCCGGTGGGCCAGCACGATCGCCATCGGTGGGCCGCCCACGGCGACTGCCGTCCCGACAGTTCCAGCAGCGAAGCCCGCACCGACCAGCGTCAGGGGTGTCTGCCGCACCTCGACGGTGTGGAACGACAACCAGACCGCGGCGAGCACCAGGATGCCGACCGAGATCCCCAGCACCCGGTGGTTGGAGCTGGTGGCCAGCCAGACACCCAGATAGGTGCCAGGCACGCGTGCGGGCAGCGACCAGGCGATGACCCTCCAGTTGATGTGCCGGAACTCGCCGACCAGCACGCCTGTCGAGACGACGATGGCGAGCAGGAGGAGCAGCGTGGGCACCAGGCGCGGTTCGACGAGGGCGATCAGTGGAGCACCGAAGAGACCCAGCCCGAGGCCGATCGTGGCCTGGATGAAGCAGCCGATCACCACGATGAGCCCGATGAGGACGAACGCCTCGATCGAGATACCGGCGATCACTCCGTGAGCGCCGCTCGGACCTGCTCGCAGCTCGCCCGGGCCTTCGGCCGGATGACCGCGTCCAGGAGCCCCTGGACGCGGTCACGCCGTGCCTGAAGTGGACCGGTCATCCCCGCAGCAGGCTGCGCAGGACGTACTGCATGATCCCACCGTTGCGGTAGTAGTTCGCCTCACCGGGGGTGTCGATGCGCACCACGGCCTCGAACTCGACATCGTCGGCCTTGACCGTGACGGTCTTCGGCGACGGGCCGTCGTTGAGGGCCGCGATCCCGGTGATGGAGAAGGTCTCCTCACCAGTGAGGCCGAGTGACTCGGCCGTCTCGCCCTCGGGGTACTGCAGCGGGATGACGCCCATGCCGATCAGGTTGGACCGGTGGATGCGCTCGTAGGACTCGGCAATGACGGCCTTCACCCCCAGCAGGGACGTCCCCTTGGCAGCCCAGTCGCGCGACGAGCCGGAGCCGTACTCCTTTCCGGAGAGCACGACGAGCGGCGTGCCCGCGGAGATGTAGTTCTCCGAGGCCTCGAAGACGCTCGTCACCTCGCCGCCCGCGGTGAAGTCGCGTGTCACACCACCTTCGGTGCCGGGCGCGAGCTGGTTGCGCAGGCGGATGTTGGCGAAGGTGCCGCGGATCATGACCTCGTGGTTGCCGCGACGCGAGCCGTAGGAGTTGAAGTCGCGCTGCTCGACGCCGTGCTCGGCGAGGTAGCGACCGGCCGGGCTGTCCTTCTTGATGGCACCGGCCGGGCTGATGTGGTCGGTGGTCACCGAGTCGCCCAGCTTGAGCAGCACGCGAGCGCCCTCGATGTCGGTCACCGGCTCAGGCTCCTGGGCCATCCCGTCGAAGTACGGGGGCTTGCGCACGTAGGTAGATTCTGCGTCCCAGTCGAAGGTCTTGCCCTCGGGGGTCGGCAGCGACCGCCACGCCTCGTCGCCCGCGAAGACGTCGGCGTAGGACTCGTCGAACATCTCGGAGCTGATCGCCGAGGCGATGACCTCCTCGATCTCGACGGGCGTGGGCCAGATGTCCTTCATGAACACGTCGTTGCCGTCGGTGTCCTGACCGAGGGGCTCGTTGAACAGGTCGACGTCCATCGAGCCGGCCAGGGCGTAGGCGACGACCAGCGGCGGGGACGCGAGGTAGTTCATCTTGATGTCGGGGTTGATCCGGCCCTCGAAGTTGCGGTTGCCCGACAGCACCGAGACGACGGCGAGGTCGTTGTCGTTGACGGCCTGGCTGACCTCGGGGATGAGCGGGCCCGAGTTGCCGATGCAGGTGGTGCAGCCGTAGCCGACGAGGTTGAAGCCGAGCTTGTCGAGGTAGGGGGTCAGGCCGGACTTCTCGTAGTAGTCGGAGACCACCTTGGATCCCGGCGCCAGGGTCGTCTTGACCCACGGCTTGCTCTGCAGGCCCTTCTCGACGGCCTTCTTGGCGAGCAGCGCCGCCCCGATCATCACCGAGGGGTTGGAGGTGTTGGTGCACGAGGTGATCGCCGCGATGGTGACCGCGCCGTGGTCGAGCTCGAAGGTGGTCCCGTCCGCGAGCGTGACCTGCGCGGGGTTGCTCGGACGCCCACCGTTGGCGGGGGCCGCGGACACGTAGTCGCGCGGCGGCTCCTCACCGTGACCGTTGTGTGGGGTGTCGGAGGCCGGGAAGGACTCCTCGACGTTCTCGTCGTACCCCTTGGTCTCCTGCCGGTCGGTGTCACCGGGATCGGTGTACTCGGCCAGGGCGCCCCGGAAGGACTCCTTGGCCTCGGACAGCGAGACCCGGTCCTGCGGGCGCTTCGGGCCGGCCAGCGACGGCACGACGGTCGCCATGTCGAGCTCGAGCTTCTCGGAGAAGCGCGGCTCGACCGCCGGGTCGTGCCACAGGCCCTGCTCCTTGGCGTAGGCCTCGACGAGAGCGAGCTGCTCCGGGGTGCGGCCGGTGAGCTTGAGGTACTTGACGGTCTCCTCGTCGATCGGGAAGACCGCGATCGTGGACCCGAACTCCGGGCTCATGTTGCCGATCGTGGCGCGGTTGGCGAGCGGCAGCACCGAGACACCGGGGCCGTAGAACTCGACGAACTTCCCGACGACGCCGTGCTCGCGCAACATCTCGGTGATGGTGAGGACCAGGTCGGTGGCGGTCGTGCCCTCGGGCAGGTCCCCGGAGAGCTTGAAGCCGACCACGCGCGGGATCAGCATGGAGACGGGCTGGCCGAGCATCGCGGCCTCGGCCTCGATGCCGCCGACGCCCCAGCCGACCACGCCGATGCCGTTGACCATGGTGGTGTGGGAGTCGGTGCCGACGCAGGTGTCGGGGTAGGCCGCGAGGTTGCCCTCCGCCGTCTCCCGCGTCATCACGACACGAGCGAGGTGCTCGATGTTGACCTGGTGCACGATGCCGGTGCCGGGCGGGACGACCTTGAAGTCGTCGAACGCACCCTGGCCCCAGCGCAGGAACTGGTAGCGCTCCCGGTTGCGCTCGTACTCGATCTCGACGTTGCGCTCGAACGCCTCCGGCGTGCCGAAGACGTCGGCGATGACGGAGTGGTCGATGACCATCTCGGCCGGAGCGAGCGGATTGATCTTGGTGGCGTCGCCACCGAGCTCGGCCATCGCCTCACGCATCGTGGCGAGGTCGACGACGCAGGGCACGCCGGTGAAGTCCTGCATGATCACGCGCGCCGGCGTGAACTGGATCTCCTGGTCGGGCGCAGCACTCGCGTCCCAGCCGGCGATCGCCTTGATGTGGTCGGCGGTGATGTCGCCGCCGTCCTCGGTGCGGAGCAGGTTCTCGAGGAGCACCTTCAGCGAGAAGGGCAGGCTCTCGACGTCGAGGCCGTCGCCCTTCACCGCATCGAGGCGGTAGATCTCGTAGGACTGTCCGTCCACGTCCAGGGTGCCCTTGGCACCGAAGCTGTCCTGACTGGCCATCAGCCACATCTCCTCGAGGTTCGCGGGTTCATGCCCATCTTGCCGTCGTACCCGAAGGGACGGGAAGCAGGGTCGCCCAAACTTGTGACACCGTTATATCTTGACGTCAAGATACCACAGCCCTTGCACTCCCTCGCGTGCGCTGAGCGCCGACACCGGACTGTCCGGTGGCTACGTGCCGATGCCCGCCACCCGATCGAGGTGTTGGAGCAGGTCGTGTGCGGCGAGCTCGACCTTCTTGTGACGCCACTCCGAAGCCCGGTACACGCACGCGATGAGGCCGCTGCGATGCACCCGACGGAAGTCGCCGAAGGCGAACGCGTGGCGTGCCTTCGTCTCGCTGTTGGCGCCCTGCGTGAGTCCCAGGTGCCACGCGGCATAGTCCTCCCACGAGTGCTTCTCGAGGTAGGCGTTCTGCGCGTCGGCGTCAGGCTGGCTCTCGCCCCAGTCGCTGTCCAGGACGTACTGCCGAGCGTCGATCAACCGCCGGGCACGAGCGACGGCGTCGGCGTTGACGGCGTAGGTGGCCATGGCGTCACCCTCCCCCCACTTCCGACGGGAGACAACCCGCGTCGCTCACCGACGGCTGGGCTGGAGCAGGGCGACACCGCGGCGCATCCTCAACACCTCTGTGCGCTGCGTACGGTCAGCTCCGGTCGGGCCCGGCTCGGGGTGGCCGGTTCCCGGACCACACCAGTCCCCGCTCGAAGCCACCACGCCGATCACGCTTGTCGCGGGCAAGCGCCAGAAGCTGTTCCACGGACACTCCCTGCCGCGCGGCGGCTGCGAAGCACACCTCAACGACGTCTGCCAGTTCCTCGACCTCACGGCAGTCGGCGTACTCCTCGACCTCCTCGACGAGCTTGGCGAGAAGAAGGCTGTCGATCTCGGCGTCACCCGCGGTCCTGATGACCGGCTCCGCGCCATCAGCGCGGATGATCTCCGGGATCCTGTCGCGGACGAGCTTGCCGCCGGTCGGCTGGGTCACGAACATGGTGTGCCTCCGCCCTGTCGAAGTTGCCGTCCGACAACGTAGCGCGCGACCTCGATGTGCGCGGCCCCGCATGAGACGTAATCGGGCGCGTGCTCGAGGAGCTCCACCAGCGCGGACGGCTCGACCACCTGCTCCCCACCGAACCCGATGGGGTTGCCCGGGACGGCCTCCCTGGCTTCGCGGACGCAGACGTCGACCAGCCGGCGGACTGCCGGGTCGTGCCTCGATGGGTTCAGCGCCGACTCCATGCCCGCCGATGCGTAGGCCTGATGCAGACGCGCGGTGGAGTCATCGCGCGACATGGCGAGCGTGAACTGGGTGAGGTCGTTGCCACCGACCGACAGGAAGTCGGCGTGCTGGGCGAGATCGCGCGCCATGGGGGCGGCACGCGGTGTCTCGACCATGCACCCCACCGGCGGAGCGGGCACTCCCAGGACGCTGCTGCGTCCAGCACACCCGAGCTCGTGCTCTGCGGCGAGCAGGCGCACCGTCACCTCCATTCCGCCGAGCTCCAGGAACACTGCGGACATCGTCTCGACGATGCGCGTGCGCAGTACGTCGGACGCCTCCACGCTGGATGCGTCATCGGCTGAAGCGATGACCGACCGGACGAGATGGTTGCCGTGTGACGATGCCAGGACGTGCTCGAGGCGACAGAGCCCGATGCCTGTCGCTCCCGCGGCCCGTCGAGCGGTACGCCGAAGTCGGGTTGGTCCACGCCGAGCTGGGCCTGCACAGCCCCGGAGGTGAGCCCGACCTTTGCGACCCACGACCGAGGCGCCTGCCGCGATCCGCGATGCGACGGTCATGTGCCGAACGACGTAGGCGCCGGCCGCTCAGACACGACCAGGTCGGCGAAC
Source organism: uncultured Actinomycetota bacterium (assembly GCA_963843815.1). GTDB lineage: Bacteria > Actinomycetota > Actinomycetes > Propionibacteriales > Nocardioidaceae > Nocardioides. The sequence goes on from CAWJLX010000011.1 coordinate 296,164, forward strand.
GGGGGCGCACGGGATGCCAGTGTCCTGCGCGGTGCGGAGTCGGGCAGCCGCCTCGCACGTGGAGCCGTAGCCTCCCGTCATGGAACTTCGTCACCTGCGCTACTACGTGGCCGTCGCCGAGGAGTGCCACTTCGGGCGTGCGGCAGAGCGATTGCACATCGCCCAGCCGCACCTGTCGCAGCAGGTCAAGCAGCTCGAGGCGGAGCTCGGCGTCCAGCTCCTCGTCCGGTCGACCCGTCGCGTCGAGCTGACAACCGCTGGTGAGTGCTTCCTGGTCCGGGCCCGGGACCTGCTTGGCGGGGTCGAGTCGGCTGCGAACGAGGCCGTACGAGTGGCCGCAGGTGAGGTGGGCCACATCGCGATCGGCTTCACCGGCGCCGCCACCTACGAGCTCCTCCCCTCCCTGAGCAAGGCCCTGCGCCAAGAGCTGCCCGGCGTCAGCCTGGACCTGCGGGGCGAGATGTTGACGCCCAGCCAGACCGAGGGACTGGTGGACGGGCAGCTCGACATCGGCCTGCTCCGCCCACCGGTGGGTGATGCCGACCTGACCACCACGGTGCTGCGCCTCGAGCCGCTCATCGCGGCGCTGCCCGAGGGGCACCCGCTCGCGTCGGGGACGCACGTCGACATCGCAGACCTGCGCGACGAGACGCTGGTGGGCTACCCGTCCCGACACCGGTCGGTCATCCACGACGCGGTGCAGGAGGCCTGCCGCTCGGCCGGCTTCACCCCACGGCCGACCGAGGTCGCGGAGACATCTACCCTGATCTCCTTCGTCGCTGCTGGCCTCGGCGTGGCCCTCGTTCCGCGCTCGGTCCAGCACCTGCGCATCACGGGTGCGACGTACCGCCCGCTCACCGGAACTCCTCCCACGGTGGCGCTGGCCGTCGCCACCCGCAGCAACGAGGCCAACCCCGCGGTCCGACGCGCCGTCGAGATCATCAGCAGGTTGGTTACTCAAGACGTCTGACCTCTCAATCAAGACGAACAGCGACCTTCACTCAACCTGATCCGCGTGTGACGCTCGTCGCATGAAGATCAGTCGCATCGAGGCGATCCCGTACTCGATCCCGTACAAGAAGCCCCTGCGCTTCGCCAGTGGAGAGGTCGCGACAGCCGAGCACGTGCTGGTCCGCGTGCACACCGACGACGGTGTCGTCGGTACCGCCGACGCCCCGCCCCGCCCGTTCACGTACGGCGAGACCCAGGTCTCGGTGCGCTCGATCGTCGCCGACCACTTCGGCCCACAGCTCGTCGGAGTCGGCGTCCTCGAACGCGAGGTCGCTCGGGCCCGCATGGAACGGACCGTCGGCAACCCGGTCGCGAAGGCCGCCGTGGACATGGCCATCTGGGACGCTCTCGGGCAGACGCTGGGGGCCTCCGTAAGCGAGCTCCTCGGTGGCTTCACGGACCGGGTCCGGGTCTCGCACATGGTCGGATTCGCCCCCGCGGCCGAGATGGTGGCCGAGGCCGAGCGGCTGCGCGACACCCTCGGGATCACCACCTTCAAGGTGAAGGTGGGTCGTCATCCCTACCGCGACGACGTCGCCGCTTGCCGCGCGCTGCGCGCCGCCCTCGGACCCGACGTCGAGCTCTACATCGACGGCAACCGCGGGTGGACCGCGAGCGAGTCGGCCCGCGCGCTGCGCGAGATGGCAGACCTCGACCTCTCCTTCGCCGAGGAGCTGTGCCCGGCCGACGACGTCCTGGGGCGCCGCTGGCTCGTGCAGCAGTCGACCATCCCGATGTACGCCGACGAGAGCGTCGCGCGCCCCGGCGAGGTCACCCGCGAGCTGCTCAACGGCGGGGCCACCGGCATCAGCATCAAGACGTCTCGCACCGGCTTCACGACCAGCCAGGTGGTCATCGGGCTGTGCGAGGGACTCGGCGTCGAGGTCGTCATCGGCAACCAGATCGACACCCAGGTCGGGTCGCTGTGCGCCGCCGCGTTCGCGGCGTCCCACCCCCTGACCGCAGGCCGCGCCGCCGAGCTCTCCAACTTCCTGGACATGACCGACGACCTGCTCGCCGACCCGCTCGTCATCCAGGACGGCGAGCTCGCCGTACGACAGGGCCCCGGACTCGGACTCGTCATCGACGAGGACAAGCTCGGGCACTACCGCCAGGACCGCTGACCGCCCGTCCCACACGTCGCACCACCCACACGAAACGGAGCACCAACATGACCGAGCTCGACAACTCCACCAACCTCGAGCAGACCGCGCGTGCCGCCGACTCCGGCGCGAACGCCACCCGCGTCTTCCAGAGCAAGCTGGCAGGTGGTTCCGACATCCCGAAGGAGCGAGTGGACGAGGTCGCCACCGCCGCGATCAAGGCCCTGCACGACGTCATCCGGGACAAGCAGGTCACCTACGAGGAGTACGACTACCTCAAGAAGTGGATGATCCAGGTCGGCCTCGACGGCGAGTGGCCGCTGTTCCTCGACGTCTGGCTCGAGCACGTCGTCGAGGAGGTCGCCAACGCCGACCGCGAGGGCAGCAAGGGCACCATCGAGGGTCCCTACTACGTCCCGGACGCACCGCTGATGGACTCGACCTGCACCCTCGAGATGCGGGCAGACGAGCCCGGCACCCCCCTCGTCTTCCAGGGGCAGGTCACAGCCGTCGACGGTTCGGCACTGGCGGGCGCTGTCGTCGACATCTGGCACGCCGACGACCTCGGCTTCTACTCCCAGTTCGCCCCCGGACTGCCCGACTGGCTCTTCCGCGGGCGCGTGGTCACCGATGCCGAGGGCCGCTTCGCGATCAACACGATGCAGCCGGCGCCGTACCAGATCCCGACCGACGGCTCCTGTGGCGCGCTGATCGAGGCCGCCGGATGGCACGCCTGGCGCCCCGCGCACATCCACCTCAAGGTCTCCGCCCCGGACCACCTGACCGTCACCACCCAGCTCTACTTCGAGGGCGGCGAGTACGTCGGCACCGACATCGCCGACGCGGTGAAGCCCGAGCTCATGCTGGCTCCGACCCCGCGCGCCGACGGCCAGGGCGCCGAGGTCACCTACGACTTCGTGCTCGACCCCGCCTGAGATGGCGTTGTACGCCGTCCGCATGGACGTGGACCTGCCGCTCGAACTCCCGGGGCGGGATGACCTCCTGGCCCGGGAGAAGGCGTACAGCCAGGACCTCCAGCGGTCCGGGCAGTGGGTCCACATCTGGCGGATCACCGGGCAGTACTCGAACCTGAGCGTCTTCGACGTCGCCGACAACGAGGCACTGCACGACGTGCTGTGGGGGCTGCCGCTGTTCCCCTACATGACGATCGACGTCATTCCCCTGGGCCAGCACCCCTCCGCGATATGACGCCCCCACCCACCATCACCGGCATCCAGCTGGGCGGGTCGCCCGACCTGCCGCTGCTGGTCTGCGGGCCGTCCCTCGGCACCTCCGCCACCGCGTTGTGGTCACCCGTCGCGACCTTGCTGGCGGACGACTTCCACGTCGTCGCATGGGACCTGCCCGGTCACGGGACCAACCGGACCGTCCAGTCGGATGCCTTCACGATGGCCGAGCTCGCGTCCGGTGTCCTGTCCTTCGTCGACGGCGTCCTCACCGAGCGTGGCCAGGCCAGCGATTGGTTCGTCTACGCCGGTGACTCGGTGGGGGGTGCCGTCGGGCTGCAGCTGATGCTGGACCACCCCGAGCGTGTGCGGGCCGCGGCCCTGGTGTGCACCGGAGCCCGGCTGGGGGACGAGGCCATGTGGCGCGAGCGGGCCGACCTGGTCACCCGCTCGGGCACTGAGGACCTGGTCGACGCCTCCGCCACGCGCTGGTTCCACCCCGAGTTCATCGACGAACAACCCGACCGTGCCGCCGGCTTGCTGCAGGCCCTGCGGGACGCCGACCGGTTCGGCTACGCCGGTGTGTGCGGCGCCCTGGCCACCTTCGACGTACGCGACCGACTGGGTGAGGTCACCGCGCCCGTCGTGGCCGTCGCCGGAGCGCACGACGTGGCGGCACCTGTCGCCACGATGGCCGAGGTCGCCCACGGTGTAGCTGACGGTCGACTGGTGGTGCTGGATCGGGTGGCCCACCAGGCACCTGTCGAAGCCCCCGTGGAGACGGCCCGGGCCATCCGGGACGCCGCCGGGTCCGCCACCGTGTAACAGGCACCAGCACACCCTCGACGAACCGATCAAGAAGGATTCCACCTCGATGAGCAGCACTCGGCAGGTCCACCTCTACGCCACCGTCCGCACGCCGTTCGGGCGTTTCGGTGGCGCGCTCGCGAAGACCCGTCCCGACGACCTCGCCGCCGGCGTGCTCCGCGCGGCGCTCGAGCGGACCAACCTCGACCCGGGTGAGGTCGACGAGGTGGTGCTCGGCAACGCCAACGGTGCCGGTGAGGACAACCGCAACGTCGCCCGAATGGCTTCCCTAATGGCCGGGCTCCCGGTCTCAGTACCTGGTACGACGGTCAACCGGCTGTGCGGGTCGTCGCTCGACGCCGCCATGATCGGTTCTCGCACCATCGAGACCGGCGACGCCGACATCGTGCTCACCGGCGGCGTGGAGTCAATGACGCGCGCCCCGTGGGTGCTGCCCAAGCCCGAACGCGCCTTCCCCGCTGGCAACACCGAGCTCGTCTCGACCACGCTGGGCTGGCGGCTGGTGAACCCCCGCATGCCCTCAGAGTGGACGGTCTCCCTGGGCGAGTCCAACGAGCAGCTCCAGGAGATCCACGACATCTCCCGGGAGCGGCAGGACGCCTTCGCCGTGCGCTCCCACGCGCTCGCGCTGGCGGCGTGGGAGTCCGGGTTCTACGACGACCTCGTCGTACCGGTCGAGGGCGTGGACCTCGCCCGCGACGAGACCATCCGACCCGACACCGCCGCCGAGTCGCTGGGCACCCTCAAGCCGTCGTTCCGACCCGACGGCACCATCACCGCCGGCAACGCCTCCCCGCTCAGCGACGGAGCGTCCGCCGTTCTGCTGGGGTCCGCCGCGGCTGCCGAGAGCATCGGGCGCGACCCAATCGCCCGGATCGCCGGCCGCGGCACCCATGCGGTCGAGCCGCACCGCTTCGGTTACGCACCCGTGGAGGCGGCCACCAAGGCGCTCGCCCGCGCCGGGATCGGCTGGTCCGACGTCGGGGTGGTCGAGCTCAACGAGGCCTTCGCGGTCCAGTCGCTGGTCTGCGTCGACGCGTGGCTCGCGCAGGGCCTGTCCGACCCGGAGATCGTCAATACTCGCGGCGGCGCCATCGCGCTGGGTCACCCTCTCGGCGCCTCCGGCGGCCGGATCCTCGGGACACTCGCCGCCGCCATGCGCGCGGACGGACACCGCTGGGGAGTCGCCGCCATCTGCATCGGCGTCGGGCAGGGTCTCGCGGTCGTCCTGGAGAACGAGGACGCCCTGTGACGACCACCCACCACACCGACCCGGCCGAGGCCGTGGCCGACATCCCTGACGGTGCGACCGTGCTCATCGGCGGATTCGGGCTCGCCGGCCAACCCACCGAGCTGATCGACGCGCTGCGCCTGCACGGCGCCGACGACTTGACCGTGGTCAACAACAACGCCGGCAACGGCGACCACGGCCTCGCAGCCCTGCTCGCCACCGGCCACGTCCGCAAGATCATCTGCTCCTTCCCCCGCCAGAGCGACTCCTGGGTCTTCGACGACCTCTACCGCACCGGCCGCATCGAGCTCGAGGTCGTGCCCCAGGGCAACCTCGCGGAGAGGATGCGCGCCGCCGGTGCCGGGATCGGTGCGTTCTTCTCCCCGACCGGAGTCGGCACGCCGTTGGCCGAGGGCAAGGAGCAGCGCACCATCGACGGGCGCGACTACGTCCTCGAACACCCGATCCGTGGCGACTTCGCGCTCATCAAGGCCCACCGCGCCGACCGGATGGGCAACCTGGTGTACCGCAAGACGGCCCGCAACTTCGGGCCCGTCATGGCCACCGCTTCGACCACCACCATCGCCCAGGTCAGCGACGTCGTCGCCACCGGCGACCTCGACCCCGAGAACGTCGTCACCCCCAGCATCTACGTCGACCGGGTGGTGCACGTGTCCCCCGTCGTGGAGCTTGCCGAGCAAGGAGCAGGCGGATGACCGTCGAGCACACCCACCGCGGTCCCCTGACCAAGGATGAGCTCGCCGCCCTCATTGCCGCCGACATCCCCCACGGGGCCTTCGTCAACCTGGGCATCGGGCAGCCCACCACGGTCGCCGACCACCTCACCCCCGACCAGGGCGTCGTGCTGCACACCGAGAACGGCATGCTCGGCATGGGCCGCGCCGCCGTCGGCGACGAGGTCGACCCCGACCTCATCAACGCCGGGAAGATCCCCGTCATCGAGACCCCGGGAGCCTCCTACTTCCACCACGCCGACTCCTTCGCCATGATGCGCGGCGGCCACCTCGACGTCTGCGTTCTCGGCGCCTTCCAGGTCTCCACGACCGGCGACCTCGCCAACTGGCACACCGGCGCCCCCGACGCCATCCCCGCCGTCGGTGGCGCCATGGACCTCGCCATCGGCGCCAAGCAGGTGTACGTGATGATGTCCCTCTTCACCCGCGACGGCACCTCCAAGCTCGTCGAGACGTGCACCTACCCGCTGACCGGCCGCACGTGCGTGAGCCGCGTCTACACCAACCACGCCGTCATCGAGGTCGGCACCACGGGAGCACTCGTGCGGGCGACCTACGGGATCTCGCTCGAAGCATTGCGGATCCGGACGGGCCTCGAGCTTCGCTGACTTCCGATCGCAGGTCAGCTGAGGCTCCGATCACGAAAGCCAGTCACTCTCCCTGGTTCACAGACGACGGCTGTGGTGGCGACGGTGGACAGGGCGCAATGTGAGCCCGAACTGAGCCACAAGGTGGGTTGGCGGAGTACGACGGCGTTATCGCATTTGGCGTCACCGCAGGTCAGGGCCGGTTCTCGTCAGCAACGCGACGCACTCGACGTGGCTGGTCA
>CAWJLX010000012.1:0-740686 GCA_963843815.1 uncultured Actinomycetota bacterium
GGCATCTGGGGCACTGTGGCCCACCTCGTGAGCAGTCGGTCGACGCGTTCCTCCAACCGCCGGAGCTGAGCGGTTCGACGCCTCCTCGCGGCGTCCCCGCCGGCTCGGGCGCACGCCTGAGCGGCTCAGGCGTCGGAGAGACGATGGAGGCGCAGCGCCAGCTGGACCTCGAGCTGGCGGTCCGGCTCCTGCCAGTCCGCACCGAGCAGGACGCCGATGCGGTCCAGCCGCTGGGTCACGGTGTTGACGTGGACGTGCAGGTCGTCCTTGGTGCGCCCCAGGTTGTTGCCGTTGCGGAAGTAGGCCGCAAGGGTCTCGACCAGGGCGGTGCCGCGCTCGGAGTCGTAGGCGATGACCGGGCCGAGGACGCTCTCGACGAACCCGCTCACGTCCGGCCCGCCCCCGACGACCAGGCCGACGAAGCCGAGGTCCTCGGCGCGGGCGCACTCACCGCTGCGGCCCAGCGCCAGGAGCGCCTCGGTGACCCGGCGGGCCTCGTCGTGCGTGGCGGCGACGTCGCGGGGATGGGAGACCGGTCCGGCGGTGCCGGCGGTCCACGGGTCCGAGACCGTGCGCAACGCTCCCGTGACCAGCTTCGCCACCGTGTCGTGGTCCGAACCTGGCATGAGCAGGACGAGCCGGCCGCGGTGCATGGCGGCAAAGCCATCGGCACGCGCGGCCAGGTGGGTGGCCGCCTCGGCGATGCGGGCGCGGTCGCCCGCGACGTCGGCCACCACGACGAGGTGGTCGCGGTCGAGGTCGGCGCCGAGGCGTCGGGCCCGGTCGCGCAGGTCGTCGGGGTCGCGGGCGGCGGTCAGCAGGTCCTGCAGGAGCTCACCGCGCACCCGGCCCTCGGCCTCGGCGACGTTGCGTCGGAACAGGAGCAGCAGCGCCGTCACCAGTGCCGCGCGCTCGAGGGTGCGCCGATCGGCCTCGTCGAGCCGGGTCGCTCGGTGCAGGCCGAGGCTGCCGAGCAGCTCGGTGCCGGCCAGGACGGGTGCCACCGCGAGCCCGGGCCGGTCGACCGTCCGGCTGGAGGAGGCGGCCTCCGCGAAGACCGCACGCTCCTCGGCGTCGAGACCCACCCCGGCGCGGGTCGAGGCGAGGACGGAACTCGCCGTGCCCAGCACCGTGACCTCGCCGTCGAGCACTTCCGCCACGACGGCCAGGACGTCGTCGACACCGCCGCCACGGACGAGCAGCGCGGTGAGCCGGTCGTGCGCGGCGGCGGCACGCTCCACGCTCGCGCTGTGCATCCGCAGCTGCTCGCTCGTCACCTTGAGCTCGGCCAGCGCGGACTGGGTCTCGGCGAGCAGGCGGGCGTTGTCGATCGCGATCGCGGCGTGGGCCGCCAGCGAGACGAGGAGCGCGGTGTCGGCGCGGGTGAACGGGCGGACCTCACGGTTGGCCGCGTAGAGCACCCCGATCACCCGGGTGCCCAGGGTGAGGGGCACGCCCAGGATGGACTTCAGGCCCTCGTCGGCGACGGCCGAGTCGATGCCACCGGTGTGGACGAAGCGTTCGTCCTCGAAGTAGGAGGGCGTCGTGTAGGGCATCGCAGTCTGTGCGACGAGGCCGCCGAGGCCGGCGCCCATCGGCAGCCTGACCTGGCGGAACGCTGCCGAGGTGCTGCCGTCGGTGACCCGCATGTAGGTGTCGCCCTGCTCGTCGTCGTTGAGCGAGAGGTAGGCCACGTCGCTCTGCAGCAGCGCACGAGCACGTCGCACGATCGCGCCGAGCAGGTCGTCGAGATCGGTCAGGGCTGCCAGGTCGCTCGCGGTCTCGTAGAGCGCGGTCAGCTCGGCCTCCCGCCGTCGGCGCGACTCCAGCACCCCACGTACCTGCAGCGCGAGCCGCTTCGCGTGCTCCAGCGCTGCCAGTGTCTCGCCGTCAGCCCCGGCTGCGCGGGCCGCCAGCACGGGCGCCTCGAACTCCACCGGCGCCGCCTCGCGGGCCAGCAGCTCGAGAAACTCCGCTCCGGTCACGTCCTGCATTGTGACCGACGACGGCGTGAGCGCGAGGGCGCCGTCCCTGGTGGCGGGCAGCCGGCCCGGCCCCGGGGGCTTCGACGGCACGGCCGGCCGTGCCCCGGACGGCGTCATCGCGCCGACCAGCCTCCGTCCAGCACCAGGTTCGTGCCGGTCATGTAGGCGGCGTCGTCCGAGCACAGGTAGGCCGCTGCCGCGGCCACCTCCTCGGGCTCGATGAGGCGCTTGATGGCGGAGTTCTTGAGCATCACGCGGGAAAGCACCTCCTCCTCCGAGAGATCGTGCACCCGGGCCTGGTCGGCGACCTGCTCCTCGACCAGCGGCGTGCGGACGTAGCCGGGGTTGATGCAGTTGCTCGTGACCCCGTGCTCCGCGGCCTCCAGCGCCACGACCTTGGAGAAGCCCTCGAGCCCGTGCTTGGCCGAGACGTAGGCCGACTTGAACGCGCTCGCACGCAGCCCGTGGGCGCTGGAGACGTTGACGACGCGACCCCAGCCGCGGGAGTACATGGCGGGCAGGGCCGCGCGCGTGAGCAGGAACGGAGCCTCGAGCATCAGCCGGAGGATGAAGGAGAACCGTTCGGGGTCGAACTCGTGCACAGGGCTGACGTGCTGCACCCCGGCATTGTTGACCACGATGTCCACGTCGAGGCGCAGCTCGCGCAGGGCGATGAGGTCGGAGAGGTCGACGTGCCAGGCCTCGCCACCGATCCGCTCCGCCACGCCCTGCGCCCCGGCCGCGTCGACGTCGGCGACCACCACGTGAGCGCCCGCGGCGGCGAGCCGGCCTGCCACCGCGGCGCCTATCCCGCTCGCGCCTCCTGTCACCAGGGCCGTGCGACCGCCGAGCTCGGGTGCCGGCACGGAGGGGTCAGCGGAAGGCATGGAGATGAAACTACGGTCGGGCGGGAGGGGTGCAGATGGCGACGAGCCACACACTTCGGCACCGACCTATGTGGTCCCGCACCCCTCGGGACCTAGCGTGGCAACGGCACCCCGATCCGCTCCACCCGCTCCCGGTCGCGCACGGCCCCGGCGATGACGGCGTCGATGGAGCCCACCCCGAGGCTGCACACGAGCCTGAGGTCACCCGTCGGCTCCGTCCCGAGGGCGTCCCCCAGCGAGCCGTGGGGTTGCGCCCACTGCGCGAAGGACCCGCGCGAGCGGAACGACTCGAACTGGTCGACGTCGTCGACGTGGAAGGAGTCCGCGGCCGCCGAGACCTCGGCCCGGATCCGCGCGTCGTAGTCGACCGGCAGCACCAGGCACTCGTCAGCGAGCCAGTCCACGTCGATGGTCGGTCGGGGCGAGCGGGGCATGGGCCCGCTCGTGACGACGATGTCGGCTCCCGCGACCGCGTCGCGTGGATCGGCGGCGATCTCGACACCGTCGGTCGGCACGGTCAGTCGCGGGCCCCAGGCGACCACCTCGGCGTCGGGTCGGAGGTGGCGCAGCACGGCGGCGTGCGCGCGGCCCTGGGCGCCGTAGCCGATGATCGCCACGCGCCGCCAGCCCTGGTGGGCGAGGTGGCGCACGGCCACTCCGCTGGCGATCGCCGTCCGGATGGCCGTGATCTCCCCGGCGTCCATCACCACTTCGGGCGCGCCGGTGTCGGGGTCGTTGACCACGATCAGGCCGGTGACGGCCGACATCCCGCGGGCAGGGTTGGCGGCATAGGAGCCGACCCACTTCATCGCGACCACGTCCCGGTCCATCAGCCAGGCGGGCATGGCGTTGAGGAAGGAGTCCTCGCGGGGGTGGAGCCCGGGCTTCGGGGGCAGCTCGACTCGCCCGCGAGCGGCGGCGACATAGGTCTCCGCGACCAGGTCGAGCTGGTCGTCGAGGCTGGGCAGCAGACGACGTACGGCGTCGGCGCCGAGCCAGGTGAGAGGGTCCACCGAGGCATCGTAGGTCCCGACGTACGTGCCTCGGACCTACGGCTCAGTTGACGATCGCGACGTTCTCGACCTCGATCTCGCGGGCGTCCTCGCGGTAGGTCGCGAGCTTGGCCTTCACCTGGTCGAGGGCGTCGGTGAGGCTCTTCACGCCGTCGCGCAGCTTCTGCTGGTGCTGCAGGTGCGCGATGTGTGACTCGCTGGACTCGTCCCAGCCGGGGGTGAGTCGCTCGGCCTCCTCGAGCAGCGAGTCGATCTGCTCGGTGATCGAGGTGGTGGCGTCGCCCAGCGCCGTCTCCATCGTGGACAGGGCTCCCTGGTGCACGACCAGCCCGCGCTCGCTCATCGGGGACCTCCCAGACGGTCGGCCAGCTGGCCGGCGCGGGTGGCCTGCTCGGTGTCGTTGGTAGCGTGCTCCTGGGCGACGTACATCAGGCTCTGGGAGTAGCCCTCGAGGATGGGGCCCAACGTGATCGCCACGTTGAACCACTCGTTGATCGCCTCGCCGAAGCCCGCGGCCGCCTGCCCCTTGAAGCCCGTGCCGGACTCGGTCTCGATCGTGGCGGCGAGGTTGCGCAGCGTCTCCTGCAGCGGCTCGACCGCGTCGGCGGCGGCCCGAGCGGCCGCCTGCATCTCGGCGTAGACAAGTCCGACGGCCACGGCCGCCCCCTTTCGTCGGGTTGGTCGAGGGCTCCCTACCCCGGTGGGGATACCTTCACACGCACCAGACTGCCCGAGCTCGACCGGTTTGAGCCAGCCTGGTGGAGGGAAGTCAGATGCCATGCCGTCCTACGACTACGAAGTCGACCTCGAGAGCATGGGCAAGGCCGCCCAGGGACTCAACGACACCGTCGCGCTCTTCAAGGACAAGGACGTCGAGGACCTGGTGCCCTCCAAGGGCGACGTCGGCAGCGACGTGGTCTGGGACGCGCTCGACGAGTTCAAGAACCGGTGGGAAGAAGGTGTCAACAACCTGTGCCAGGACGTCGAGGAGATGTCCGGGCGCCTGGGCAAGATCGCGATGAACTACTTCGAGACCGACAAGGCCGGCTACGACGCGATGTCCGGTCTCAAGGCCACGATCTCCGCCGTCAGGATCATGTGACGTGCCGGACTTCGAGATCGAGGGCAACCCCTCCAACATCCGCTCCAAGGCGCTCGGCATGGAGCAGAAGGGCCAGCTCTTCTACGACACCGGCGACGCGCTGACGAAGATCGATGTCTCCGGCTGGACCGGACGGGCCGCCGACGAGTTCCGCGAGGCCCACGACCTCGAGCCGGAGCGCTGGTACAAGTCCGGCAACGGCTTCAAGACGGCGGCGGCAGGCCTCACGACGTACGCCGGTGAGCTGGAGAACGCGCAGTCGCGAGCCGAGTGGGCGCGCAAGGAGTACGAGCGGGGCCAGCAGGAGTCGGAGAGCGCTCGCGCCCAGTACGGCTCCTACATGGACCGGATGCGCTCCTACTGGACCGCCGGCGGCACTGACCAGGCCCAGCCCTTCGTCGACTGGGGCGACCCGATCCAGCAGGACGCGTTGACGGAGCTCAACGCGGCGAAGGCCGACCTGGAGAATGCTGCCCACGTCTGTGCGGGGCAGGTGCGGGCAGGGTGCGCGGACGCACCGGAGGAGCCCAGCTGGTGGGAGTCGGGCCTCCGCTTCGTCGGCGGCATCCTGGAGGGCGCCGGCGAAGCCGTCTGGGACCTGCTCACGATGGTGCCGTTCAGCCCCGTCAACATGGTGATCGACGCCTACAAGGTGGCCACGGGGGACCTCACGCCCGAGGAGCTCATGAAGAAGTACGAGCTGTCGGCCGAGGGCGCGTGGGACATGGCCAAGGGCATCTACACCGGCCTCACCACCGACCCGATCGGCTTCGGCAAGGAGCTCGGCAAGAGCCTGCTCGACTGGGACACCTGGGCCGACGACCCGGCCCGCGCGATCGGGCACCTCGTCCCCGACGCCATCGTCGCCGTCGCGACGGCCGGCACCGGAGCACTCGCCACCCGCGGCACCAAGGGCGGACTGGACGCGATCGACGCGCTGGGCGACCTCAACCGGCTCGACAACCTCGCCGACCTGGGCAAGCTCGACCGGCTCGACGAGCTCGCCGGCCTGCGCCGCCTCGACGACCTCCCGGACGACCTGCGCGGCCTGGTCAACAAGCCGATCGGCGAGCTCTCGCCCGGCGAGCTGCAGCGCCTGGTCGACGCCCGCGACGCGATCCGCCTCGAGCCCGGCACGCCGATGCAGCGCGTCATCCCCGAGAGCACCGTCGACGACTACCTCCGCGGCTCCTCCGACGACCCCTACTTCAAGCCCGACCAGACCTTCGGCTTCACCTCGCGCGCGGAGGACGTCGCCCAGCTGCACACCCCGCGCGAGATGCACGACAAGCTCGGGCTCGACTACGAGGGCACCAGGTTCAGCCCCGACGATCCGGACATCCACGTGCTCCGCTACGACCAGACCGACCCCGGCGGCCTCGACGTGCCGCGTCACTCCGACCTCGGCGGCAACGGCAGGTACGACGGCCAGGCGAACGATCCCGACAACCCGTTCACCGGCAACGGCTACACCTCCGGCGGCATCCCCGAGTTCCGCACCGACGTGGCCACCGACCTGCCCAACGGCTCGCAGATCTGGCGGATGGACAGCTCGGGCGGCCAGGAGCTGGTCGCGGTGTTGACTGACCACATGGGGAACAAGATGTGGATGCCCGTCCAGTGATCCGACCCTCGGGCCTGTACGCCGTGGTCGACGGCGACGAGGTGCACGTCGCCTCGCACGGACGCGACTACGTGACGATCGCCGGTCCCTCGGGCCCGGTGCGCCACGAGATGGACGACCTCGACGACTTCCGCTCGGTGAGGACGACCGCGACCTGGCGGGGCGGAGAGATCTCGGTGAGCGCGGTGTCGGGGGACGAGTGCGGCTTCTTCACCAACGACCAGGGGCTCGCCGAGCGCGAGGGGCTGGCCGGCGACTTCTACAACGGGTGGCACGGGGCCGCCTCGTCGGCCGAGCTCACCGACGTCAATGAGAAGGTGACGTCCATCCACCCGAGGAGACGCGACTCATGACCGTCCTGGAGAAGCTGCTGGTGCCCGAAGTGGCCCGCCGCATCGTCGAGCAGGGCTATGACGCCCTGACGGGCCCGGTCTACCGGCCCGACGACCTCATCGGCCTGACGCCCACGGAGCGCGTCGCCGCGCTGGGACTCGACGGCGAGGAGGGCCCCTTCGGTGCCGCACCCGAGCACGTCGATGTGGTCCGGTTCGGCACGAACCCCCTGATGGACCTCCGGATCCCCACCAACGCGCCCGGTCTCGCCGAGGTGCCGTGGCCGACGTACGAGACCGGGTTCCTGCGCAACGCCGCCCCGGTGTGGATCCTGACGATGACTCGGATGCCCGTCAGCGCCCGCTACATCCGCATCGCCGCGGACGGCACGGAGCGGGAGTTCTCCCGCTACCAGGGCGCTGCACGCGGCTGGCAGGCGGCCACGGGCTACTTCCCCCCGCTCCACCTCATCGGTCCCCGGGCGAAGTTCGACGCCCTCGACCTGCCGTGCTCCTATGTCGCCGACCAGCAGTCGGTCGAGCTGGTGTGGGTCGGAGACGACCACGTGCCCGAGGGCTTCGTGCAGACCCAGCCCCGGGTCCACGCCCGCGTCGTGCCCGTCGCGGAGTGCGAGGTGTTCGACATCGCCCTCCTCGCGCGCTGGCGCGAGCACCGCGTGCGGATCCTCCAGCAGGTCGGTGAGCAGGCGCTCGTCCTGCTCACGCCGACCTCCCTCGCCGAGGCCGAGGAGCTGGGGGCCGCCCAGGTCGAGCCGGGCATCTTCCAGGCCGCCGTGCCCGCGGCCGAGCTGGAGGACAAGGAAGGCGTGCGCTCCGACCCGATGCCGACCTCGCCCAGTGGATCGAGTGCGTGAGAAGGGTGGCGCCGGAGCCCTCGGGTCGTCCAGGCATCACCGTGGACGCGAAGCAGCTGCCGATCCGCTGACCCGGCGCGTCAACCGAACCGCGGTCGCCGTCACGGCCTCGGCGATCAACGTGACGTCCGAGGCCGCATCGCTGGGGAAGGTCACCGCGACCCCGGCCACCGGGTGCGAGTTGTGGTCGAGCACGGGCGCCGCGACGCTCTGCAGGCCGGGGGTCACCTCGCCGTCCTCGGTGGCGTACCCGCGCTGACGGGTCTCGGACAGGACCGTGCGCAGCGCGCTCAACGACGCCGGCCCCTTGCCGTGACGGTCGACGAAGGCGTCGCGGTCCGGGTAGAGGGCACGGACCTGGCTGGGTGGCAGCGCGGCCAGGACGGTGCGACCCGACGCGGTGAGGTGCGCGGGCAGGCGTACGCCGACGTCGGTGACCAGTGGCGGACGCCCGGGCGCACGCTCCTCGATGACGTAGAGCACGTCCCGACCGTGCAGCACCGCCAGGTGGGCGCCGTGGCCGGTCCGGTCGACGAGCTCGGCCAGCGGGCGTCGGGCGAGCCGGGCGAGCGGCTCCTGCCGCGTGAACCCGCTGCCGACCTCGAAGGCGGCGACGCCGAGGCCGTAGCGGTGCTCATCGGGCAGGTGGACGACGAAGCCTTCGTCGATCATGGTGTTGAGCAGGTGGTAGGCCGTGCTGCGCGGCAGCTCACAGGCCCGGACGATCCGGTCGAGGGGGACAGGGTCGGCCTGCGTGGCCAGGAAGCGCAGGACCCGCAGGGTGCGGGTGGCAGCGGGGACCTGGCTCACGCGGCTGATCGTGGCACGGATCAGTCGTGGTCGGAGGTCTTGCGGGTGAACCAGCCGCCGTTGCCGCCCTCGCTCTCGAGCGGCTTCACCGGCATCTCGCCGGCACCCGGGGTGCGTCGCGGGAGGTCAGGGGTGCCGTCGGCCTCCGCCTGGGGTGCCGGGTCGTGCTCGGGATCCACGTTCACCTCGGACGGCGGGGTGGGCTGCTGGTCGACGGCGCCGCCGACCTGGGGCTCGTAGTCGTCGGCCTTGTGCTTGACGCGGGGGTCGAGCTCGTCGGCGGCCCGTAGCTGTGACTCGTGCTCGGCCTCGGCCTGGGAGGCGGCGACGCGAGCCTCCTCGGCCTCCGCCTCGGCGCGCGCTGCCGCGGCGCGGGCCTTCTCGGCCTCGGCCTCGGCCTCAGCGGCACGGTCCTGGGCCGGCGGGAGGGTGCTCTGTGCCCGGGTGGCAGCCTCCGCCCTCAGCTCCTCGGCCTGCGTGATGTGGGCCTCGCGCTTCTTCCGGCTGATCACGAACGCCGCCAGGGCGAGGACGACCAGCACGATGACAGCGATGGTGATGAAGGTGGTCACGAGTTCCTCTTTCGGTCAACGGGGACAGTCCAGTCTTCCAGCACTGCCCGGCATGTCCAGCCCCGTACGGGTGAGGCCCGACGAGTCTCGTATGCCAGACCCGAGACGCCTCCTGCCACTGGTCGTGACCTCGTCCGGCGCAGTTGTATGGAGACCATGCACACCATCCAGGTCGGGGTCGGCCCCGTCTCGTTCGAAGACCTCATCCACGTGGCCCGTGACGGAGCCCCGGTCGAGCTGACCGACGAGGCGCTGACCGCGATCGACCACGCGCGAGGTGTGATCGAGACGCTCGCCGCGGCCGAGACCCCCACCTACGGCGTCAGCACGGGCTTCGGCGCACTCGCCACCCGCCACATCCCCGCTGACATGCGCGCCCAGCTGCAGCGCTCGCTGGTCCGCTCGCACGCGGCGGGCTCGGGTCCCGAGGTCGAGCGCGAGGTGGTGCGCGCGCTCATGCTGTTGCGCCTCTCGACGCTGGCGACCGGACACACCGGCGTACGCCGCGGGACCGCGCAGCTGATGGCCGACCTGCTCTCCCACGGCATCACCCCGGTGGTGCGCGAGTACGGATCGCTCGGGTGTTCCGGCGACCTGGCGCCCCTGTCGCACTGCGCCCTCGCGCTGATGGGGGAGGGCGAGGTCCGCGACGCCGACGGGACGCTCATGCCCGCTGCCGACGCCCTCGCCGCTGCCGGGCTGGAGCCGGTGGAGCTCGTCGCCAAGGAGGGCCTGGCCCTCATCAACGGCACCGACGGCATGCTCGGCATGCTGGTGATGGCCATCGCGGACCTGCGGATGCTGCTGCGCACCGCCGACATCGCGGCCGCGATGAGTGTCGAGGCTCAGCTCGGCACCGACCGGGTGTTCGCGCCCGGGCTGCAGGCCATCCGCCCGCACCCCGGGCAGGCCCTCTCGGCGCTCAACCTGGTCGCGCTCCTGGCCGGCTCGGGAGTGATGGCCTCCCACCAGCGAGGTGACTGCAACCGCGTCCAGGACGCCTACTCGCTGCGCTGCTCACCGCAGGTGCACGGCGCCGCCCGTGACACCGTCGAGCACGCCGCCACGGTCGCCGGGCGCGAGCTGGCCAGCGCGATCGACAACCCCGTCGTCATCGGCGACAGCGTGGAGTCCAACGGCAACTTCCATGGCGCGCCCGTGGCGTACGTCCTCGACTTCCTCGCGATCGTCGCCGCCGACGTGGCCTCCATCAGCGAGCGCCGCACGGACCGGTTCCTCGACAAGGCGCGCAACCACGGCCTGCCGCCGTTCCTCGCCGACGACCCGGGAGTGGACAGCGGCCACATGATCGCGCAGTACACCCAGGCCGCGATCGTCTCCGAGCTCAAGCGGCTCGCCGTCCCGGCGTCCGTCGACTCGATCCCCTCCAGCGCCATGCAGGAGGACCACGTGTCGATGGGGTGGGGCGCGGCCCGCAAGCTGCGCCGGTCGGTGGACGGCCTCTCCCGCGTCGTCGCCGTCGAGGTGCTGACCGCCGCTCGCGCGCTCGACCTGCGCGCACCCCTGACGCCGTCGCCCGCCACCGGTGCCGTCGTCGACCTGCTCCGGACGTCCGGCATCGCCGGCCCCGGCCCCGACCGCCACCTCTCGCCCGAGATCGAGGCAGCGGTCGCCCTCGTCCAGTCCGGCGCGGTGCTCGCCGCCGCCGAATCCGTGATCGGAGAACTCCAGTGACCCAGACCAACCCCCGCCTCCCCATCCACGCCGCCCACGGCACCGAGCTGACCGCGAAGTCGTGGCAGACCGAGGCGCCGCTGCGGATGCTGATGAACAACCTCGACCCCGACAACGCCGAACGCCCCGAGGACCTCGTGGTCTACGGCGGCACCGGCAAGGCGGCGCGCAACTGGGAGTCGTACGACGCCATCGTCCGCACCCTGCGCGACCTCGAGGACGACGAGACGCTGCTCGTGCAGTCCGGCAAGCCGGTCGGCGTGATGCGGACCCACGCGTGGGCGCCCCGCGTGCTCATCGCCAACTCCAACCTGGTCGGCGACTGGGCCGACTGGGAGGAGTTCCGCCGGCTCGAGGATCTCGGGCTGACGATGTACGGCCAGATGACTGCGGGTTCGTGGATCTACATCGGCACCCAGGGCATCCTCCAGGGCACCTTCGAGACCTTCGCCGCCATCGCGGACAAGAAGTTCGGCGGGACCCTCGCCGGCACGATCACCGTCACCGCAGGCCTCGGCGGCATGGGTGGGGCGCAGCCGCTCGCCGTCACCATGAACGACGGTGTCGCGATCTGCATCGAGTGCGACCAGCACCGCATCGACCGCCGCCTGGAGACGCGCTACCTCGACGTCCAGGCCCGCGACCTCGACCACGCGATCGAGCTGGCCCTCGCGGCGCGGGACGAGCGCCGGGGCCTGTCGATCGGCGTGCTCGGCAACGCCGCGGACCTCGTCCCCGACCTGCTGGAGCGCCACCTCGACCGGGTGGAGAAGGGCGATGCCGATGGGGGAGGCCCGCTCATCGATGTCGTCACCGACCAGACCTCCGCGCACGACCCGCTCTACTACCTGCCCGCCGGCACGTCGTACGACGACTGGGAGCGCGAGCGCACCGAGGACCCGCGCGGCTTCACCAAGCGCAGCCAGGAGTCGATGGCCCGGCACGTGCGGGCGATGGTGGAGTTCCAGGACGCGGGGGCCGAGGTGTTCGACTACGGCAACTCGATCCGCGACGAGGCCCGCAAGGGCGGCTACGACCGAGCCTTCGAGTTCCCCGGCTTCGTCCCGGCGTACATCAGGCCGCTGTTCTGCGAGGGCAAGGGCCCCTTCCGCTGGGCCGCGCTCTCCGGAGACCCAGAGGACATCTACGCCACCGACCGCGCGATCAAGGACCTGTTCCCCGCAGACGAGAAGCCGGAGTACGCCCGCCTCCACAAGTGGCTCGACATGGCCTCGGAGCGGGTGCAGTTCCAGGGCCTCCCGGCACGCATCTGCTGGCTCGGCTACGGCGACCGCGCGAAGGCGGGCGCGAAGTTCAACGAGATGGTGGCCAGCGGTGAGCTGAAGGCGCCGGTCGTCATCGGTCGCGACCACCTCGACTGCGGCTCGGTCGCCTCTCCCTACCGCGAGACCGAGGCCATGCTCGACGGCTCGGACGCGATCGCCGACTGGGCGATCCTCAACGCACTGGTCAACACCGCCTCGGGTGCCACGTGGGTCTCCTTCCACCACGGCGGCGGCGTCGGGATCGGCCGCTCGCTCCACGCCGGCCAGGTCACCGTCGCCGACGGCACCGAGCTCGCCGCGGAGAAGATCGAGCGGGTGCTGACCAACGACCCCGGCATGGGCGTCATCCGCCACGTGGACGCGGGCTACGACCGTGCGGTCGAGGTCGCCGACGAGCGCGGCGTGAAGGTGCCGATGCGGCAGGGCTGAGCTGCGGGGGCCGCATCTCGCCCGCTGCACCGGTGACACGCCGTACATCTCTCGCAACACGCCGCGTGAGACAGCCTGGGCTTGCTGGTCGGCCCTGCCACTGATCCACCGTCGGGCGGTGTCGGGCGGCGGCCCGTCGTGGCCGCGACGCCGCCCGCTACCTGTTGGTAAGGAGCGACCACCCGTTGACACCCTGACGCGACGGGTGCGTGGATGGAGCTGCAGGGACCACATCCAACTCGGGAGGGACCATGTCCGCAGCATCAGCTCGGCGTCGCACGAGGCGCCTGATCATCACGACGGTCGCCGTCGGACTCGCGGCCACAGCGGCGTTCTCGCCGGCCCAGGCCGACCCACAGACCACCCCCAACGGACCGTGGGGTGACTCCGACGACGAGCACATCTCCTCGGTCCCCGGCTACGAGAAGCTCTGGTCGACCCTGGAGCAGATCGAGGGCCGCGCGGCGGGCTCGTTCGACCTGAGCGCGGCTCCGCTGCCCACCAACACCGGGCGCGAGATCCCGGTGGTCACCGTCGGCGACGGGCCGACCTCGATCATGTACATCGCCAACCAGCACGGAGACGAGTACGTCGTCAGCAAGGGCATGCTCTCGGTGATCCGCGAGATCAGCAGGAACTCGGCCGCGGCGCGGGCGATCCGGGAGAGCCTCACGGTCACCATCGTGCCGCGGGTCAACGTGGACGGGTTCGACGCCCCGATCACGGACCTGTCCGGGAACACCACCCCGTGGCGGCAGAACTTCGACACCGCGTGCCCGGCCTTCTGCTCGTTCTACGCAACGGGGCGCGGGTACGACATCAACCGCTACCACTCCTACACCGAGAGCGCCTACGACCACCCCTACGAGCCCGGTCCGGACAGCAACAACCCGGTGCCGGAGTCGATCTCGATGCGGCTGCTGTGGGATGCCAAGCAGCCCGAGCTGGTGGTGGACTTCCACCACCAGGGCACCTACGTCGACGACGAGGGCAGGATGATCACCGGCTCGGTGATGTGGCCCAACGCCACCGACGAGGCGGCGGCGCTGGGCATCAGTGACGAGTTCGCGGCGACCATCGAGGACTCCAAGCGTGCCGTCGCGGAGATGGTGACCGCGCTGGAGCCCTACGGCTACGCCAACGTCACCCGCTACCCGGGCACGGAGACTCCCGGCATCGCCCGCAACGCCTATGGGCTGCTCGGCTCGGCCTCGGTGCTCTACGAGGCCCGCGGCGGCATCGGCCAGAAGTCCAGCGGCTACATCGCCAAGCAGACGGCGGTGGCGGCCATGGGCGTGCTCGAGGCCGCGGCCGACGGGTCGCTGTGGACCCGCAGCACGGCGCCGGCCGATGAGCTGCCGGACCGGGGTTCGTTCGTCTCCGACCCGCACTGAGCGATCCGCGACGTGAGTCGACCCCCGGACACCGAGGTGTCCGGGGGTCGCAGTGAGGCTGCCGATCCGAGGTGGTGGACCACCTAGCGGTCGCGACCGCGAAGTCGCCTGAGCTCCTCGCGTCGGCCGCGCAGTCGCGTACGCAGGGCGGCGATCTTCTCCTTCTGGGCCGCGCGGATCTCGACGAGCCGTGCGACGCGGCCGCGCAGCGTCTCGATCTCGCGCCACAGGTCGGCGACGACCTCGTCGTGGGTGCGGACGGCCTCGTCACGGCGGGCGCGCTCGTCCGCCAGCGACGCGTGCGCGGCGGCCAGGTCGGCGTACGCCGTCGCCAGGTTGGCATGCATCTCGGAGGTCAGCACGCGCTCCTCGACGAGCTGCGACAGCACGCCGACGCCCACGAGGCGGTCGACCTCCTCCTGGCCGCCCGGTGATGTCACGAGCGCGTGCCACGGGATGATCTCGGCGAGCCGGGCCTCGTCGGTCCACGTGTCGCGACCGCCGTCGCTCGTGGGGAACTGCAGCGCGGTCATCCGGCGCGAGGTGGCGCCGCGGAAGCCGGGGCGGCGCATGAGCTTGCGGAACTGCCAGTGGTCGGGCCACTGGCCGCTCGGCGTGGTGTCCCAGGGATCGTCGAGCTCGAGGTAGGCGCGACGTGTGTGTGCGGTCCCGGTGATGGAGACGATGTTGTGGCGGATGTCGTCGCGCAGGTGGAGTGCCACGCACGACGGGTCGGCCAGGTCGCCGGCGTACAGCCGCGCGGCGCCGGCAGGTGTGAGCCAGCCGTTGAGGCTCTGGACGAGGTCGTGGTCGGTCAGCAGGTCCAGCAGGTCTGCGACGTGGTCGGGCAGCAGCAGGTCGTCGTCGCAGAGGTAGAAGATCGCGTCGCTGCGGGCCGCCTCGATCGCGGTGTGCCGATGACGCTCGCCATGGTGCGCTCCCTTGGGCAGGTCCAGGAACCGCACGCGGGCATCGCCGTCGACCAGGTCGCGGGCGACCGACCGGACCTCCTCGGTGACGCCGTCCCCGATCAGCAGGACCTCGAGGTCCGTCACGCTCTGGCGCAGCGCCGTGTCGACGGTCAGCGGCAGCGTGCTGGGCTTGTCGTGGATCGGGATCAAGACGGAGGCGCGGGTCATGTCCGGCCTGCCGACGATCTGTCCTCGAAGGGCCGGTCGCACAGGACCAGCAGGACCGATTCGGCGTCGAGGGCGTAGTCGATGCTGTCCGTGGGATCGAGGTGGAGCGAGTCGCCCGCGACCTCCAGGCGGAAGGCGCGCTCGCCCTTCGTGTCACGCACGGTGCCGTCCACCCGTCCCGACACGAGCACGAGCAGCTCGCGGCAGTCGGCCGTGTGACCGCCTCGCGGGAGGCGCTCAGCGGTGCCGCGCACCGTGAAGACCCGCCGGACCGGGAACCCGACGTCCACACCCTCGACTGCGAGGAGGCTGCCACGCTCGTCGACGTGGACCGGGAAGGTCCCGGGTCTGGTGCTCATGTGCGCGCCCACTGGGTCAGGGCGTCGACCACGACGGCGACCTCCGCGTCGGTGAGCTCGGGGAAGCACGGCAGGCTGAGGATCTCCCCGCGCAGCCGGGCCGCGACGGGGGTCGAGGCTTCCTCCGCCGCGACGCCAGGCATCTCGCCGACGAGATGGGGGTAGTGCACGGCGGTGTCGACGCCCGCAGCCGCCAGGTGGGCGGCGAGCTCGTCGCGTCGCTCCGAGACCACCACCGCGTGGTGCGCGACGGTGGCGAGGCGGTCGCCCGCCAGTCGCGCCGCCGTCGCGAGCGCATCGGCGTACGTCGTCGCGATCGCCCGGCGGCGGTCGTTGCGGCCCTCGAGGAAGGGCAGCCGGGCGCTGAGGACGGCCGCCTGCACCGGGTCGAGGCGGGAGTTGCGGCCCCGGGGGATGTCGACGCGGAAGCGCTCGCCCCAGCCGTACTGGCGCAGGGACCGGGCCCGTGCGGCGACGGACTCGTCGCGGAACCCCACGAGGCCTGCGTCGCCGACCGCACCGAGGTTCTTGGTCGGGTAGAAGCTGAAGGTCGCGGCGTCGGCTCGTGCCCCGACGTGCACACCGCCCACCCGGAGACCGTGCGCCTGGGCGCAGTCCTCGACCAGCGCCAGTCCTTGCCCGCGACGCCAGATGTCGAGCGGCTCGAGATGGACGGCGTCGCCGTGGAGGTGCGTCACGACGACGGCCTCGACCCCGGCGCGGTGGGCCGCCCGCGCGGTCGCGACCGTGGGGGCCATGGTGGCGGCGTCGACGTCCATCACGACCGGCACCAGTCCGACCATGCGGGCAGCGGCGGCGGCGTAGCCACCCTCGTTGGCTGCCAGCAGCACCCCGGCGCCGGGTGCGAGCCGCAGCGCGGTGAACGCGATGGCCAGCGCGTCGGTGCCGTTGCCGACCCCGACGGCGTGCGGGAGGTCGGCGTAGGACCCCCAGGCGTCCTCGAAGCCGGAGACCTCCGGTCCGAGGATCCAGGGCCCGTCGCGGATGACGCGCATCGCCGCCTCGCGGACGGCCTCGGCCTCGTCCGTGGTCAGGCGGGTCGGCGCAGCAGCCGGGACAGTCATGTCGCCAACCTCGAGCGGAGCTCGGCGGGTGTCATCATCGAGCGCCCGTGCAGCGACAGCAGCTCGTGGACGCGCTCGACCAGCATCGGGTTGGTCGCCAGGCGGGTGCGGCCGCGGTCGAACCAGATCCCGTCCTCGAGCCCGACGCGTACGCCGCCGCCGGCCGCGATCGAGTGGGACTGGACGACGAGTCCGAAGTCGCCGAGGCCGGCGCCGGACCAGATCGTTCCGGCGGGGAGCCGGTCGATGGCCAGGCCCATCTCGGCCAGGGTGGCCTGCATGCCGGCGACGTTGCCGAAGAACATGTTGGTCACGACCGGCCCGGGGAGGAGGCCCTTGCGCTTCAGCACGTGGACGTAGTTGACCATCCCGAAGTCGAACAGCTCGAGCTCCGGGACGATCCCGCGGTCGAGCATGATCTGTGCGAGCGCGTGGATCGTGTCGGGGCTGTTGATCGAGGCCTGCGTGAGGAAGTTCAGCGATGACAGGGTGAGCGAGGCGAGATCGGGCTTGAGGTCGCCGTCGAGGGCCAGGCAGTCCGCCCGACGTTCGACCTCCGACCAGGTGCGGCCGCTCGTGCTGACGTTGATCACGACCTCCGGCGCGGACTCACGGACCGCGCCGACGATGCGTGCGTAGACCTCGCGCTCCCACGTGGGGTCGCCGTTCTCGGCACGGGCGTGGAGGTGCACGGAGGTGATGCCGATCGAGGCAGCTGCCGCCACGTCGGCCGCGATCTCGGCGGGGGTCAGCGGCACGTGTGGCGTCATCGCCCGGGTCGGCACCATGCCGGTCGGAGCCAGCACGATAGGGGCCGGCTGGTCGAGCTCGCTCAGCAGTGTGGACATGTCAGCTCCTCGACCCCCTGGGACCGCAACACCCGTGCGGGGTTGCCCACCACGACGTCGCCCGGGGCGACGTCCCTGGTCACCACGGCGCCTGCACCGACCGTGGCGCCGGTGCCGATCGTGATCTCGGGGAGGACGGTCGCGCCCGCGCCGACGAAGGCTCCGGCTTCCACGACCACCCCTCCTGCGAGCACCACGCCGGGTCCGGTGGCGACGGCGAAGCCGAGGCTGCTGTCGTGCCCGATGGTGCTGGCCCGGTTGACGTTGGCGTGACAGCCGATCAAGGCGTAGGAGCCCAGGACGGCGCCGGCATTGAGGTAGGCGCCGTGCCCCACGGTGGCGGTCGAGGGGACGATCGCGGTGGGGTCGACCACCGACTCGGGCGTGTCCCACCCGTCGTCCGCGGCCACCCGGGCGGCCCGCGCGCGGTGGGTGGCGGAGGACAGCCCGAGCGTGAACGGCGTACGGGCCGTGGCATCAGTGAGGTCGGCCAGCCCGGGCAGACGGGTGTCGGCCCCGCCGTGGTTGTCGACGCAGACTGCGCTCCGACCCAGTCGGCGCAGGGACTCCACCACGTCGAACGCGTAGGGCGAGGCGACGCCGAAGACGGTGAAACGGTCTGTCATGGGTGCCGACCCTAGTGGGCAGACGCGATCGGGCCCCGAGCACAGAAGTGCTCGGGGCCCGACGACAGGTGTTGCGGAACTACCAGACCCGGCGGCTGGATCCACCGATCGGGACGAAGTTGAGCACCAGGCCGACCACGATCAGGATGATGCCGATGGTCGTCAGGATGCTCTGGGGCAGAAGGAGCCCGAGGATGAGCAGGATCAGTCCGAGGACAATCATGTGTTTTGCCTCCTTGTGAAGCGGCCCACTCTGGGCGGCGCGGCCTCACTCTGCATGGTCACCGCGCAAAAAGGAAAGTCGCCGCGCCCCTAGGGGTGGGGCGTCAGCCTGCGGACAGTGCGCGGATCGCCTCGTCGATGTCGAGCGTGCGGCGCGCGGACTCCACGTGGAGGTTCTCCACCATGCGGCCGTTGTAGGTGACGACGCCCGCTCCCTGGCCGTCCTCCCACGCGGCGATCAGGCCGCGTGCGTCCTCGACGGCCCGGTCGCTCGGGGCGTACGCCGCATTGGCTCCCTCGACCTGCCCGGGGTGGATCAGGGTCTTGCCGTCGAAGCCCATCTGTCGGCCCTGCTCGCACTCGGCGAGGAAGCCGTCGGTGTCCTTGACGTCGTTGTAGACGCCGTCGATGACGGCGATCCCGGCCGCCCGCCCGGCGAGCAGCGCCGTGTGCAGGCTCGACAGGATCGGTGCCCGACCGGGGACGTGCTCGGCGTAGAGCTCCTTGACCAGGTCGTTGGTGCCGAGCACGAAGGCGCCCAGCCGCTCCGAGGCGCGGGCGATGGCGAGGGCGTCGAGGATCGCGCCGGGGGTCTCGACCATCGCCCAGAGGCGGGTGTGGTCGGGGGCGCCGGCCCTCTCCATGGCTGCGACGAGCTGTCGGACCTCCGCGGCGCTGCCGACCTTGGGGACGACGATCGCGGCCGGACCCGCCTGGCTGGCGGCGACGATGTCGTCGTCGTGCCACTGGGTGCCGATGCCGTTGACGCGGATGGTGACCGTACGCCGCCCGTAGTCGCCGCTGGCTGCCGCGGCGGCGGCGGCCTCACGGGCGGCGGGCTTGGCGTCGGGGGCGACCGCATCCTCGAGGTCGAGGATCAGTCCGTCGCACGCGATGGCCTTCGCCTTCTCGAGTGCCCGCTCGTTGGAGCTGGGCATGTAGAGGACGGAGCGGAGGGGGGTGAACCCCTGCACGGGACTGCTCATCTCAGGCCTCCTGCGGCGCGCTCTGGTCGGGGATGGCGTCGTACTGCTCCTTGAGCTCGGGGTCGATGGCCGCGAGCTCCTCGGCGAGCCGCACCATCACCTGGCACTGCTTCACCGACGCGTCGTCCTCCATCTTGCCGTCGATCATCACCGCGCCGGTGCCGTCGCCCATCGCCGCGATCACGCGGCGGGCGTGCGTCACGTCCTCGACGCTGGGGGAGAAGACGCGGTTGGCGATCTTGATCTGCACCGGGTGCAGCGACCAGGCGCCCACGCAGCCGAGCAGGAACGCATTGCGGAACTGGTCCTCGCACGCCACCGTGTCCGAGATGTCCCCGAACGGCCCGTAGTAGGGGTAGATCCCGTGCATCGCGCACGCGTCGACCATCCGGGCGATCGTGTAGTGCCACAGGTCCTGCTGGTACGTCGTCCGCTCGGCGTCGTGGCGGGTCTCGCCGTCGACCTGGGGCGCGTCCTGCCGCACCAGGTATCCGGGGTGCCCGCCGCCGACGCGGGTGGTCTTCATCCGACGATCCGCGGCCAGGTCGGCCGGGCCGAGGGAGAGCCCCTGCATGCGCGGGCTCGCCCCGCAGATCTCCTCGACGTTGACCATGCCCCGGGCCGTCTCGAGGATCGCGTGGATCAGGATCGGGCGGGTGAGGCCCGCCTTCGCCTCGAGCTGGGCGAGGAGCCGGTCGACGTAGTGGATGTCCTCGGCGCCCTGCACCTTGGGCACCATGATGACGTCGAGCTTGTCGCCGATCTCGGTCACGAGGGTGACGAGGTCGTCGAGGCCCCAGGGGCTGTCGAGGGAGTTGACCCGGGTCCACAGCTGGGTCGGACCGCTGGCGCCTCCCAGGTTGGCGGTGGCCTTCGCGATGTCGACGAGGCCCTGGCGCGACTTCTCCTTGTTCTCCGCCTTGACGGCGTCCTCGAGGTTGCCGAGCAGCACGTCGACCGAACCGACCATGTCGGGGACCTTGGCCGCCATCTTCGCGTTGCCGGGGTCGAAGAAGTGGATCGCGCGGCTCGGTCGGGCCGGGATGTCGCGCAGCGGCGCCGGGGCCCCGACGGCGAGGGGCGAGAAGAAGTCCTTCGCAGTACGTGTCATGGAGCGAAAACTACCGCCGCGTACGTCCGGCCGGGTATGACGGATGTCTCGCGCGGGTTCCGGTCCGTCGCAATCACCGGGTACCCGGTGATTGCTGAGGTTCTCGACCGTTGCAACGGACAGGAACCCGACGAAGAGGACAGGAAGGTCGCGTCTCGGCCCCGTCAGGACCGTCCCCGGCGCCACCGCGGACGCTTCGAGGGGGCCGGCTCCGCCGCGGCTCGGCCCCGTCAGGACCGTCCCCGGCGCCACCACGGACGCTTCGAGGGGGCCGGCTCCGCCGCGGCTCGGGCGGCCCGCTGCGCCTCGATCCGGGCCGTACGACGCTCGCGCCAGGCCGTGACCTCGGCGTCGACGTCGCGCTGCCGGGTGATCACCGGCGGTCCGGACGGACCGACCGGCGGGGTGTAGATCGCCTTGCGGACGCGGGCGTTGAAGTCGTCGACCTCCCGGCGTACCTCGGCCTCGACGTTGATCCGGTCGAGTCGCCCGTCGAGCTCGGCGTCCTCCTTGCGGAGCGCCAGGGCGGGCGGCAGCAGCGCGATGTTCTCGCGCTCGACGAGCTTCTTCACCCACCAGTCGGGGTCGTGCTCGGTGCCGAGTCCCTCGATGGGCTTGCCCTGCCCGGGCAGGTCGTCGAAGTCGCCGCGCTCCATCGCCTGGCGCACCTGCAGGTCGACCCAGGTGGCCTGTTGCGCGATCCGGGCGGCGGCCGCTGACCGGCCGGTGCGGTCGTCGCGTGCCGGCATGCGCTCGGCATCCGTCGGGCGGCCCTCGGTCCCGTCGTCGTACTCCGGCATGCCGCGATCCTAGATCGGTGGCCGTCCCGACCCCACCCATGGATTTCCACTCGTGGGAGTGGATCTTCATCGTGGTCCGAGCGTGGACGGTCGTCAGGGGTCCTGAACTTCCACTCGTAGGAGTGGAAATCCATTCGGGGTCAGGGGGTGATGACCTCTGGCTGATCGCTGAAGGCGTGCTTCGGTGCCGCCATCAGGGCCAGCGCCGCCAGGAAGGACGCGCCGGCACAGACGGCCCACACGGTGAAGTAGCCGCTGAGGGGTGCGACCTTCTCCGCCGTCGCGTCGAGCGATCCGGTCGCGGTCAGGGCGATCGCGAAGATCGCCGAGGCGATCGCGCCGCCGACCGTCTTGATGCCGTTGGTCATGCCGGTCGCGATGCCGGTGCGCTCGGGCGGTGCGGCGGCCGCGGCCGCGGCGGGAAGGGCGGCGACCAGGGCCCCCGACCCGAGGCCGGCGATCCCCATGTTGATCAACGCCTGCCAGGTGTGGTCGTGGAACGGCAGCCACAGCAGGTAGCCGATGCCGACGAGCGAGCAGGCGACGATCAGCGCACGTCGTACGCCACCGAGCAGGCGGGTGGTCAGCGGCAGGGTGAAGGCGCCGATGGCCAGGGTCACGACGTAGAGCCCGATCAGCGTGGAGATGAAGGCCGGGTCGGCGCCCAGGCCGTAGCCGCGCTCCGCGGGGTCCGCCTGGGCGTAGGTCGAGAGCGGGATCTGCCCGCCCAGCACCGGGATGCCGAAGAGGAAGGCAGTGAGCTGCACCGGCCACTGGGCAGGGCTGGACAGCAGCTGTACGTCGACGATCGGCTCGGGGTGCCGCTGCTCGAAGCGCCAGAAGACGACGAATGCGGCCACGGCCACCGCGATCGTCAGCCACCCGCGCGGAGAGCCGGCGCCGTCGAGCCGCAGGAAGACGAGACCACCCATCAGCACGCCGAGCGCCACCGTGATCAGTCCCAGGCCGGTCCAGTCGATCCCGCCGCTCGACTCGCCCGGCACCTGCTCGATGCCGGCGAGGATGACGAAGAAGACGGCCGTCACGACGATGGCGGGCAGGGCCAGCAGGATGTTCATGTCCATCGAGCCCACGAGCAGGCCACTGGTGACCGCCCCGATGATCACGGCGAGCTCGAGCGACCCCACGAGGATCGCGGCGCCGCGGCGGGTGAGCAGCTCCTGCCGGCCCGTGGAGCGCGTACGGCGGTGGATGATCGCGATCTCGAGCGGCAGCCAGACGATGTAGGCACCCTGGATCGCCCACCCGATCAGGAAGGTGGAGAAAGTCGGCGCGAACGCCAGCCACCACGAGCCGAGCGCGGTGACCGCGGTCGAGATCAGCAGGACGCGTTTGTGGCCGATGAGGTCGCCGAGCCGCGCGAGGAGCGGGATGCAGAGGGCGCTGACGATCAGCTGCGCGGCCTCGAACCAGTTGATGTCGCCCTCGGCGATCGAGAGGTGCTCGGCGATCTGGGGGTAGATCGGCGTGTAGTAGCCCTGGAGGATGCCGCTGGCGAACTCGACCAGCACCAGGAAGCCCACGATCGTGGCGAGCCCCTTCGCCGCGGTGTGCGTGGTCCGCGTGGGGGAGCGGGACTCGATGCTCATGCGGGGTCCCTGCGGCGTTGTTCGGAGGAGCGGAGCGGAGGAGAAGAAGGTCGTGGGGTGTTCACGCGGGGAGCCTCTCGATCAGCAGCGCGTACCAACGGGCGCCGTCGAGGAGGTCGGCGATCCCGATGTGCTCGTCGTAGGAGTGGATGGCCTGGCGTTGCGCCTTGGTCATCCGGAAGGGGGCGAAGCGGTAGACGTGCTCGCTGATCGCGGTGAAGTGGCGCGAGTCGGTGGCGGCCATCATCACGTACGGCGTCGTGACCGCCTCGGGGAAGACCTCGCCGATGCATGCCTCGAGCAGCTCGAAGGGCTCGTCCATCGGGGAGATCGGGGACGGTTCGCCGGACTCGACGACGTCGATCCGGATCGAGTCGTCGGAGACGGCCCTGCGGATGTGCTCGATCACGCCGGCGACGGTGTCGCCGACCATGACCCGGATGTTGAGCCCGGCCCTGGCGGTCGAGGCGATCACGTTGAGGGCCGGAGATCCGCTGAGGGTGGTGGTCGCCACCGTCGTACGCGTCATGGCGGCGGCCTCGGGGCCCGCGGCGAGGAGGGCGCGGGTGACGACCGGCGCCATCTGGTCGGCCCGCCCCAGCAGCGGTCGGAGCGGCAGCGGGACGTGCGGCGCAAGGCGGCGCATCAGCTCCAGGGTCGGGGCCGGCGCGGAGGCTGGGAACGGGGACTTCTCGACCCGCAGGATCGCTCGCGCGATGCGGGCGGTCGGCCCGTTCCTCGCGGGCGTCGAGGCGTGTCCGCCGCGACCCTCGGCGACGAGCTCGAGGGAGGTGGTGCCCTTCTCGGTGACGCCGATGACGCCCAGTGGCGCCTTCACGCCGGGGAACGCGCCCCCGGCGATGGCACCGCCCTCGTCGAGCACCAGCCACGGCGTGACGCCACGATCGCGCAGCACTCCGACCGCCTCGAGCGCCGCAGTGCCGCTGACCTCCTCGTCGCACCCGAAGGACAGCCACACGTCCTGGGCCGGCGTGTGCCCGGTCTCCAGCAGTGACTCGACGGCCTCGCAGATGCCGGCGACGCAC
Organism: uncultured Actinomycetota bacterium; assembly: GCA_963843815.1. Classification (GTDB taxonomy): domain Bacteria; phylum Actinomycetota; class Actinomycetes; order Propionibacteriales; family Nocardioidaceae; genus Nocardioides. The sequence continues at coordinate 23,837 of CAWJLX010000012.1, forward strand.
CCCTTGTCGTCGAGGGTGCCGCGGCCCCAGATCGCCGGGCCGACGGGAGAGTCGTGCACCTCGCCGCCGAACGGATCGTGCTGCCACGGCGCGTCGGCGTCGACCGGTACGACGTCGAGGTGCGCCATCAGCACGACGGGCTGCTCGGCGCTCGCTCCCGCCCAGTGGAACAGGAGCCCGTGGGCGCCGACGCGGGTGAGGTCGAGCCGCTCGTGCAGCAGTGGGAACTGGCTCGCCAGCTCGACCAGGAGGCGGTCGAAGGCGTCGGCGTCGACCCGAGAGGGGTCGCGGTCGGAGACGGTCGGGATGCGGACGAGGGCCTGCAGCGCGCTCACCACGCGGTCGGTCATGGGGTGACCGTAGTGCCCCAACGCCCGCGGTGGACGAGATTCGTACGTCGTTCGCGCCGGGCAGCCGAACCGGGAGACCCGGCGTCGGCCATCCGGTGGCCGACGGTGACCGCGCCGACCGGCGCGTGGTCCTCCGGGATGCCGAACGCCGCGCGGAACGTGTCCGTGTGCTGGCCGGGGATGCCGAAGAAGCAGGCGCCCAGGCCCTCGTCGACGGCCGTCTGGAGGATCAGCAGCGCCGCCATCCCGGTGTCGACGAACCAGTAGGGCACCGGCCAGCGGTCGTCGCGCCGGTCGGTCCAGCCCTTGTCCGCCTCGGCGTACCGGTCGAGGTAGGCGTCCTTGCAGGCCAGCGGGACGATCACCACGGGCGCCGTACGCATCCCGTCGAGCCAGGTGTTGTGGGTGTCGGGGTCGGCGCCGGTCGACTCCCAGAAGAGCGTGACGTCGGCGGGGGTGTCCAGGACCAGGAAGGCCCAGCCCTGGGCGAAGCCCGCATTGGGCGCGCGTTGTGCGTGCGCGAGCATCCGGTCGACCACGGCCGGGTCGACCGGGTCGGGGGCGTAGCGGCGCACCATCCGCCGGCGGCGTACGACCTCACGGAACTCCATGTCCGCCAGCCTCGCACGTTGCTGGTGCGGCGCGAGCGGGCGCGGACGACTCCCGCAGGTCTGGGATCCGAGACGTCGTGGCGGGGCGGCGCGTTGACCCGGCCGGGCGATGCCGGTGGACTGCAGGCATGCCCCCAACTGCGACCGACTTCGAGGAGATGTGGCGCGACCTGGCGCCGATCGGCCGGTCGTCCTCGTCCGGTGGTTACTTCCGGCAACCGTGGGCCTCGGCCGAGACCGAGCTGCGGGCCTGGTTCGGCACCGAGTGCGAGGCGCGGGGTCTGGTCGTCGAGACCGACGGCATCGGCAACCAGGTCGCCTGGTGGTCGCCCTCGCCGTCGCTGGTCGAGGAGGGCGCGCACTCCTTGTCGCGCGAACCGGGCGTGCTCACCGGATCCCACCTCGACTCCGTCCTCGACGGCGGGGCGTACGACGGCCCGCTGGGCGTCGTCTCGGCACTGGCCGCGATCGACGTCCTGCGTGATCGCGGCTTCGAGCCTTCCCGTCCGCTGGGCATCGGCGTGTTCGTGGAGGAGGAGGGGTCACGCTTCGGCCGTGCCTGCCTGGGATCGCGTCTGGTCACCGGTGCCACCACGTGGGACGAGGCGCGCGAGCTGCGCGACCGCGACGGGGTCTTCCTCGCCGATGCCATCGCTGACGCGGGACTGGACCCGTCGACAGGACTGCTCTCGCTCGACCGCGTCGGCTGCTTCGTCGAGCTCCACGTCGAGCAGGGACGTGACCTCGTCGACCGCGACGTCGCGGTCGGCCTGGCCAGCGAGATCTGGCCCCACGGCCGCTGGCGCTTCGACTTCGCCGGACAGGCCAACCACGCCGGCACCACGCGCATGGAGGACCGGCACGACCCGATGCTCACCTATGCGATGACCGCGCTGGCCGCCAACAAGCAGGCCAGGCTCTCCGGCCAGCGGGCGACCTTCGGGCGGATCTCGGTGGAGCCCAACGGCACCAACGCCGTCCCGTCACTGGTGACGGCCTGGCTCGACGCCCGCGCCTCCTCCGACGGCGACCTCGCCGCAATGGTCGAGGCGATCTCCCGCCAGGCCGACGAACGGGCCGGTCGCGACGGCACCTCGCTGGTCGTGACCCCGGAGTCGGTGTCGCGTTCCGTGGCCTTCGACCCCGACCTGGCCGCGCGGCTCGCCGGGCTGGGGGACTGGCCGATCATCGCGACCCAGGCCGGCCACGACGCGGGCATCCTCTCCGACGCGGGCGTGCCGACGGCGATGGTCTTCGTCCGCAATCCGACCGGCGTCTCCCACTCGCCCGACGAGCACGCCGAGACCGCCGACTGCCTCGCCGGCGTGGAAGCGCTCGCCGACGTCCTCGCCGAGCTGACCGGGGCGCAGGAGTGACGGCGTACCTGCTGGAGCGGGCGTGGGTTGCCGGGGCGTTCCGTGACGACGTGCTCGTCGAGGTCGAGGACGGCCGGTTCACCTCGGTGACGCCCGACAGCGACCCCCCGCGCGCCATCCCGGTGCGCGGCCTCGTCGTGCCCGGGCTCGCCAACACCCACAGCCACGCCTTCCACCGCGCGCTGCGGGGTCGCACCCAGCGCGAGCGCGGGACCTTCTGGAGCTGGCGGGACCAGATGTACGCCGTCGCCGCGCGGCTCGACCCCGACGCCTACCTCGCCCTCGCGCTCGCGACCTACCGCGAGATGGCGGCGGCCGGGATCACCTGCGTCGGGGAGTTCCACTACGTGCACCACCGGCCGGACGGCTCGACCTACGACGACCCCAACGAGATGGGGCTGGTGCTCCTCGAGGCGGCCCGGCAGGCCGGGATCCGGATCACGCTGCTCGACACGCTCTACCTCTCCTCCGGGTTCGGCGTCGCGCCCGAGGGCGCGCAGGTGCGCTACAGCGACGGGTCGGTCGAGGCGTGGACGTCGCGTGTCGACGAGCTCGTCGGCGACGGGCACGCGATGGTCGGGGCGGCCGTGCACTCGGTCCGGGCCGTCCCGGCGACCGACCTCGACGCGGTCGCAGCCTGGGTCGGTGACCGCCCGTTCCACGTGCACCTCTCCGAGCAGGTCGCCGAGAACGAGGCCTGCCTCGCCGCGTACGGCGTCACGCCCACGCGGCTGCTGGCCGACCACGACCTGCTCCGCGACAAGTCGACGCTGGTCCACGCCACCCACCTGAGCGACGAGGACATCTCCCTCATCGGCGGGGCGGGCGCGTCCGTCTCGTTCTGCCCGACCACCGAACGCGACCTCGGCGACGGGATCGGCCCGTCGCGACGGCTCCACGGCGCCGGCGCCCGGTTGACCCTGGGCAGTGACAGCCACGCCGTGATCGACCTGTTCGAGGAGATGCGCGCCGTCGAGCTCGACGAGCGGCTGGCCACCCAGCAGCGCGGGCACTGGACCGCCGCCGAGCTGCTGACCGCCGCCACCACGACCGGCCACGCCTCGCTCGGCTGGGATGACGCCGGCGCCATCGCGGTCGGCCGGCGTGCCGACCTGGTCGTGCTCGACCCGGCCTCCCCGCGCACCGCTGGCACAGGCCGTGACGAGAACACCGTGGTCTTCGCCGCCGCCGCCGAGGACGTACGCCGCGTGATGGTCGACGGTCGCTGGGTGGTCGACGACGGCGACCGCGCCGAGATCGGCCGCGAGCTGGCCGACGCGACCACGCAGGTCTGGAAGCTCGTCGAGGACGCGAACGAAGGAGAACAGCGATGACGACCACCGTGATCACCGGCATCGGCGAGCTGGTCACCAACGACCCCGCGCGCGCAGAGCAGGGTGGACTCCTCGGCCTGCTGACGGATGCGGCCGTCGTGGTCGAGGGCAGTCGGATCGCCTGGGTGGGCGCGGCTGCCGAGGCGCCCGCTGCCGACGTGCACGTCGACGCCGGCGGACGTGTCGTCATCCCGGGCTTCGTCGACTCCCACAGCCACCTGGTCTTCGCAGGCGACCGGTCGGCGGACTTCGCCGCCCGGATGACCGGCGAGCCCTACTCCGCCGGTGGCATCCGCACCACCGTCGCCGCCACCCGCGCTGCGACGGACGAGCAGCTCACCTCGCACGTCGCCCGGCTCGTCGCCGAGATGCGTTCCCAGGGCACCACCACCATCGAGATCAAGAGCGGCTACGGCCTGTCGGTCCGCGACGAGGCCCGCAGTCTCGCGGTCGCCGCCCAGTTCACCGACGAGACCACGTTCCTCGGCGCCCACGTCGTCCCTGCCGGCACGACGGCCGAGGACTATGTCGCTCTCGTCACCGGCCCCATGCTCGCGGCGGCAGCACCGCACGCCCGGTGGATCGACGTGTTCTGCGAGGACGGCGCCTTCGACGTCGACCAGGCACGCGCCATCCTGGCGGCGGGCACCGACAGCGGCCTGCGCGGACGGCTCCACGCCAACCAGCTGACGTACGGCGGGGGCGTGCAGCTGGCCTGTGAGCTCGGCCTCGTCGCGGTCGACCACTGCACGTTCCTCTCCGACCTCGACGTCGAGTCCCTCAGCGACTCAGGCACGATCGCGACGCTGCTCCCGGGGGTGGAGTTCTCCACCCGCCAGCCCTATCCCGACGCCCGGCAGCTGCTCGACGCGGGCGTGCGCATCGCGCTGGCGAGCGACTGCAACCCGGGCTCGTGCTTCACGTCCTCGATGGCGCTGTGCATCGCGCTGGCCGTCCGGGAGATGCGGATGACCCCGGCCGAGGCGCTGCACGCGGCGACGGCGATGGGCGCCGCCGCCCTCGGCCGCGACGACGTCGGCGTGATCGCTCCCGGCAAGGCCGCCGACCTCGTCCTGCTCGACGCGCCGTCCCACCTCCACCTCGCCTACCGCCCCGGCGTCCCGCTCGTGGCCGGGGTCTGGCAGTCCGGCCGCCCGGTCGTCGGCACCACCGCCTGACCTCCCTCTCGATAGTCCGCATCAACTGGCTCCCCCGAGTCCCTCCCGAAGGAGCTTTCTGATGCGGACTATCGAGAGGGCTGGCCAACGCCGCCTACCTCAGACGCTCGCCGTACGCCGTCCGCGACCGATCTGAGGTAGCCGGTCACGCATGAATAGGGCACTCACCCGATGTCCGGCCCTACCTCAGCGACGCACTCTCTTCTCACGGTCCCGATCGGGACCGGGGAGAAGAGGAGAAGCACATGTTCAACACCGACAGCTTCCTGGGCGCCGAGATCACCTACCGCCAGGAGAGGGTCCGCAAGGACTACCGCCCGATCCGTCGCTGGCGCCGCGACCGCGCGGACCAGACCGAGGGATGACCCGCACCGCGATCGGCCCTGCAGTGTCGGGTCGGCAGGACACAATGTCGTGCGTGCCGACCCTGCGGACCACCGATCTCATCGGACGCGATGCCGAGCTGGAGGAACTCACCTCCCAGCTCGGCATTCGCGCGTCCGGCGGCGAGGCGTCCGCCCGAGCGATGCTCGTGGGCGGTGACGCCGGTGTCGGCAAGACCCGTCTCATCATGGCCCTGCGCGACGCTGCGCTCGCGGCGGACTGGCAGGTCGTCGCAGGCCACTGCCTCGACCTCGCCGACAGCTCCCTGCCCTACCTCCCCTTCTCCGAGATCCTCGGCCGCGTCATGGCCGACCTGCCCGAGGTGGCCGGCCGGGTGCTCGAGCAGCACCCGACGCTCGCGCGCCTCCAGCCCGGCCGTCGGATCCGCAGCAGCGAGACCGCGTCGGGCGACCAGGCCCTCGACCGCGGCAACGTCTACGACGCGTTCGGCGACCTGCTCGCCGCCGTCGCCGAGCACGCCCCGGTCCTCGTGGTCGTCGAGGACGCCCACTGGGCCGACGAGTCCACCCGCGACATGCTCAGCTTCCTCTTCTCCCGGCCGCTCCCCGGCGTGGCCCTCGTCGTCTCCTACCGTGCCGACGACCTCCACCGCCGACACCCGCTGCGCCGCCAGGTGGCGGAGTGGATGCGGCTGCGCGGTGTCGACCGGCTCCAGCTCGAACCGCTCGCCGACGACGACGTACGCCGCATGGTGTGGGCGCTGCAACCCGGCACGCTGTCGGAGGCCGAGTACGTCTCCATCATCGAACGCGCCGAGGGCAACCCGTTCTTCATCGAGGAGCTCGTCGGCGCCGCCTGGTCCGGCCAGGTCCCCGGCGAGCTCGCCGACGTCCTGCTCGTCCACCTCGACCGGCTCGACGAGACCACGCGCCGCGTGGTCCGCCTGGTGTCGGTGGCCGGACGCCAGGTCAGCCACGGCCTGCTGTCCGCCGTGTCCGACCTCGGCGCGACCGAGCTCGAGACGGCGCTGCGCACTGCGGTCGAGGCCAACGTCCTGGTCGCGTCGCGCGGCGGCACCTATGCCTTCCGCCACGCGCTCCTCGGGGAGGCGGTCTACGACGACCTGCTGCCGGGCGAACGCGTCCGCCTGCACGCCGACTTCGTCTCGGCGCTGGGGGAGGGCCGTGCGGTCGGCACTGCTGCCGAGCTCGCCCAGCACGCGCGCCGGGCCGACGACCGACCGGTCGCCGTCCGAGCCTCGATCGAGGCCGGCGAGGAGGCGATGGCCGTCGGCGGTCCGTCGGAGGCCGCCAGTCACTTCCTCGATGCCCTCGAGCTGATCGAGACCTCGCGCACGCCCGTGACCGACATCGACGCGCATGCCCTCCTGCGCCGCTGCGCGGAGGCGCTCGTCGCCGCAGGCAGGGTCCCCAAGGCGGTCAAGGTGCTGCGCGCCCGGCTGGCCGTCCTGCCGGCCGACGCACCCGCCGCCGTCCGTGGCCAGCTCCTCACGGCGCTGGCCTCGGCCCTGCTGCTGACCGACACGACGGAGTCCCCGCGCCAGTCTGCAGCCGAGGCAGTCGAGCTCCTCCGTGAGGGACCCCCCAAGCTGCTGGCCCGTGCGCTCTTCGTCCACGCCGAGTCCTTGGGCAACTGGCGTGCCGACGAGGCCCGTGCCGCCGCCCTCGAGGCGCTGGACCTGGCCGAGCGCAACGACCTCGCCAGCCTCGCCGTGGACATCCACACCACCCTCGCCGGCCTCGACTCGTCGGGCGGGGAGGACCCGGGCACCGGGTGGCGCGCGGCTGCTGACCGGGCACGGGCCGCCGGTCTGATCGAGCCGGAGCTGCGCGCCCTCTACTTCCTCGGCCGCCTGCACCACGACCGCGGTGACCTCGACGGCGCCGGCGAGGTCTACCGGGAGGTGATCGCGCGCAGCGAGGTCGGTGGACTCACCTGGTCCCCCTACCCGGCCGAGGCGCGGCTGCTGCTCGCGGTGGCGCTGACCCATCAGGGCCGCCTCGACGACGCGTGGCGCCTGCTCGACGTCACCGGCCAGGACCCCCCGATGGTCTACGAGTGGCTCTTCTTCGCCCACCAGATGCTGATCCTCATCGGCATCCGCGGCGACACCCACTCGAAGGCGCTCGACCGGCTGCGCGAGTTCTGGAGCCATGACGGCCTCACCGCGATCACTGCCGCCAGCGCCGAGGTGATGCGCGCGGCCGCCGCCGGCGATCCCGCGGCCGCGCTGGCGGTGTACGACGACGTGGTCGCCGCCGTCGTACCCCTCTGGCACGAGTGGTTCCAGGCCCGGCTCCGGCTCGCGACCCTGGTCGTCGGAGCCTTCGCGAGCGCGGCCCCTCACCAGTCCGCCGACGAGCGTGAGGCGGCCGGGGCGAGCGTCGACCGGCTGATGTCCGACGGCGGTCGCGTGATCGACTTCTATGCCCGCTACGAGGCGAGCCGCGGCCCCGAGTACCGCCTCTGGGTGGCCAGGCGCACCGCCGAGCACCTGAGGTGGCGCTGGCTCGCGCAGGTCGATCCGCCCTCGAGCGAGGAGCTGGTCGACGCGTGGCGCGCAGCAGAGGAGGCGGCGCAGGCCTACGGCAGCGTCCCCGAGATCGCCCAGACCCGGGTCCGCCTGGCCGCCGTCCTCCGGGCAGCGGGAGACGCGACGGGCGCGCGGGTCGCGGCCGACCTGGCCCGGGAGGCGGCGCACGCCCTGGGGGCGCAGCCCCTGCTGGCCGAGCTCACCGCGCTCGGCTCCGCACCCGCACCGGCGACTGCGGTCGACGCCGCCACCCTGACGCCCCGTGAGGCCGAGATCCTCGCGCTCGTGGCCGAGGGGCGCTCCAACGGCGAGATCGGCAAGCAGCTGTTCATCAGCACCAAGACCGTGTCGGTCCACGTCTCCAACATCCTGGCCAAGCTCGACGCGGCGTCGCGGACCGAGGCCGCTGCGGTCGCCCGGCGTCGCGGCCTGCTCTGACCGGTCGTTCGACACTCGAGAGGTGCGGCGTTGCGGGGGTCGCGCGTGTCGCGGGACGTGCGGACGTCATACGGATGGGGCGACCGTTGGCGCTGTCCGTATGACGTCCGGTCGAGGGCAGCCGCTCATCGGCGGGGGTCCGTCCCGAAGCCGCCGTACCCGTCGGCGAGACTTCTCGCATGCCTGACTTCCGGTGCTCGTTCGCCAGCGTCGAGGACGACGAGCCGATGCTCGGCACGGCACCCACCGACACCGAGATCCTGTTGGTGGAGAGCCCCGGCCCGTGGGGGCGCGACGCCGTCACCGACAACCGGCTGCCGGAGGTCGTCCGCGACCACCTCGCCGGCGTGGACCTGAAGGTCTTCCTCCTGCGCCGCTACGACGGCAGCGCCGGACCCGGCACGCGCGTCTTCCTCGCGCGTGCCACCGAGGGCGGCTACGACGTGCGCGGCACGGTGCTCGAGCGAGCCGAGGACCTCCTCGACCTCGACCTCGCCGGGATGCCGGCGTACGACGGTCCGTTGTGGCTGGTCTGCACCAACGGCAAGCGCGACCGGTGCTGCGCCGAGCTGGGTCGTCCCATCGCGGGGCTGCTGAGCGAGGAGTGGCCCGAGGGCACGTGGGAGACCACGCACCTGGGTGGTCACCGGTTCTCCGGCACCCTGCTCGCCCTGCCCTCCGGACTGACCCTCGGACGCCTCGACACCTCCACCGCCCTGGCCGCGTGCGAGGCGGTCGGGCGGGGCGAGGTGCCGGTGGAGTGGGTGCGGGGGCGGGCCGGGCGACCGGGCATCGAGCAGGTGCGCGAGCTGCACGTGCTGGCCGGTGGCGATCCCGACGCCGAGATCATCGCGACCCCCGGCCCCGTCCGGCGGCAGTCGTGCGGCGACGACAAGGTCAAGGGAACCACCCGGTTCACGGTCCAGCCCGGCTGAGGTCGAACCGCCCCCAGGGGTGTGGGACGGTGGAAGCCGAGCGCACCAGACTCGTGGTGCTACCGCGACGGACCGTCCGCCGCGGCCCCAGTAGGAGGATCCATGACGACGACTCCTGACAACCCCCTCGGCGACGACGAGATGAGCACCGAGGGTGTCGACCCGACCGGCGTCCCGGCGGGTCCGGGCACCGATGCCGACGGCACCGACGGCGACTCCAGCGACGGCGACTCCACCGACTCGACCGACGGCGACTCGACGGATGCCGACGGCACCGACGGCAGCGACAGCGACTCGACGGATGCGGACGGCACCGACGGCGACTCCACCGACTCGACCGACGGCGACTCGACCGACGCCGACGGCACCGACGGGTCCGCGTCCTGAGCGCACTCGACCTGCTGACGGGTGACGCCCAGACCTTCATCGACAAGGTCTGGGCGTCCTCGGTCCACGTCCACCGCACCGACGACGGGCTCGGCGAGCGCACGCTCTCGCTCGCAGACGTCGACCACCTGCTGACCGAGACCGCCATCCGCGCGCCAGCTGTCCGCGTGGCCCGCGACGGGTCGGTCCTGCCCGAGTCCGCCTTCACCCGCGGTGGGAGCCTGGCCGGCAAGCCGCTGACCGGGCTGGTCGACCCGGTGAAGCTGATGCGCCTGCACGACGACGGCGCCACCATCGTGCTCCAGGGACTCCAGCGCTACTGGACGCCCGTCTCGGACCTGGTCGCCGAGCTCGAGCTGGAGCTCGGCCACCCCTGCCAGGCCAACGCCTACCTGACTCCGCCCGGTGCCCAGGGCTTCGCCGTGCACTCCGACTCCCACGACGTGTTCGTGCTGCAGACCCACGGCACCAAGCTCTGGGAGATCCACGGTGCCGGCGGCCCCGGCGAGCTGCTCCTGGAGCCCGGTGTCGTCGCCTACCTCCCCACGGGCACGCCCCACGCCGCCCGTGCGCAGGAAGCGGTGTCGCTGCACCTGACGATCGGCATCAACCAGCTCACCTGGCGTCAGCTGGTCACACGGGTGGTGCAGGAGACCCTCGCTGACGTGGCGGACGACCACCTGCCTGCGGGCTACCTCACCGACCCGGCCGGTCTCGCCGAAGGGCTGGGCGAGCGACTGGCCGCTGTCGCTGAGGCCGTACGACGCCTCGACGCGCCCGCTGCCGCGCAGGCCCAGGTCATCCGCTTCCTCAGCGATCGACCGCCCCGGCTGGCCGGCGCGCTGCTCGACCGCGAGGCCCTCACACAGGGCCTCCGTGACGACACCCGCCTGCGCCGCCGCCCCGGGCACCCGTGCGAGGTCGTCTCGGACCCCGGCGAGGGCGACGTACGCATGCTGCTGGGTGACCGCGTCCTGCGGGTCCCGGCCCGCATCCGCCCCGCCGTCGACGTCGTGGCAGCCCGGACCGAGCTCACCCCGGGCGACCTCCCGCTCGACCCCGCGAGCGCACTCGTGCTGTGCCGGCGACTGGTGCGCGAGGGCCTGCTCGAGGTCGTCCGGTGACATCCTTCCGCTGCGCCGCCGCCAGCCTGGCCCGCAAGGACGACCTGGCGGGCACCGCCTCGACGGTGCGCAGCTTCCTGCTGGTCGAGCACGCCGGCTCGTGGGGATCCGATGCCCTCCGCGACGCGCGGCTGCCCGACGGGTTGGGCGACCACCTCGCGCGGCGTGCGCGCGCGACCGGCGTACGCGTCCTGCTGGTGCGTCGGCCCGGCGCCCGCGCCTCGGGGGGGCCGGTGCGGGTCTTCGCTGCCCGCGCAGCTGGAGCCGACTCCTGGCTCGAGACCGCGCGGCTCGACGCCGTCGACGACGTGCGAGACCTGGACCTGGCCGCTCTCGGCGCTGGTCGCTCGCCGGGCATCGATCCGACGAGCGAGGCGCTGATCGCCGTGTGCACCCACGGCCGGCACGACGCGTGCTGCGCAGAGCTCGGCAGGCCGGTCGCCCGGGCGCTGGCTGCCAGTCGGCACGCCGACGCGGTCTGGGAGTGCTCCCACATCGGCGGCGACCGGTTCGCGGGCAACCTGCTCGTCCTGCCACGTGGCCTCTACTACGGCCGGCTCGATCCCGACGCCGCGCTCGAGGTCGCGGATGCGGTCGCCGACGCCCGGGTGGCGCTGGACCACCTCCGGGGACGCTCGGACCTGGCCATGCCGGTCCAGGCGGCTGAGATCGAGGTGCGCCGACGCCTCGACCTCAGCGGTTGGGACGACGTACGCCCCACCTCGGCACGCACGCAGGGCGACCTGACTCAGGTGACCCTCGATGCCGGCGGTCGGACGGTCCGGGCGCAGGTGCGCCGGGTCCTGGAGGGCGCGCAACAGCTCACGTGCAGCGCCCAGCGCGACAGCCCCGTGCCGCGCTTCGAGGTCGACGTCCTGACCTGAAATCCGGTGTCGGTGAGCCCCGCCGGGTGGGACACTCGGCTCTCGTGACCTGGAGAGATCGCGCACGTGCGATGCGCATGGACGTGACCCCGTTGCGCGAGTCACGCGACTTCCGGCTGCTGTTCACCGCCGGCAGCGTGTTCTACCTCGGCAGCATGGTCGCCTACGTCGCGGTCCCCTTCGCGATCTACGACCTCACCGGGTCCAACTTCATGGTCGGCCTCGTCGGTCTCGTCGAGCTGGGTCCCCTGGTGATCTTCGGCCTCTACGGCGGCGCGTTGGCCGACCACGTGGACCGGCGCCGCCTGCTCGTCACCACCGGTGTGGCGCAGATCGCGTTGATGGCCGCCTTCGCGTGGAACGCCTTCTCCGACGACCCGCGGGTCTGGCTGATCTTCGTGATCGCCGCGTTCTACGCCGCCGCCAGCTCGATGCAGCGCCCCTCGCGGGAGGCCCTGGAGCCGCGCACCGTGCGGCACGACCAGATCGCCGCCGCCAGTGCGCTGAGCAGCTTCGCCATGCAGTTCGGCGTGCTGCTGGGCCCGCTGATCGGCGGCCTGCTCGTCGCCTACGTCGGGGTCGGCTGGTGCTTCCTGGTCGGGATGGTCGGCTATGCCGTCGCCACGCTGCTGTTCGCCGCGATGCGTCCCTACCCCCACGACGGCGAGACCACCCCGCCCAGCCTCCGCGGCATCCACGAGGGCCTGACCTACGCGCTCAGTCGCCGCGACCTGCTGGGCACGTACGTCGTCGACATCGCGGCGATGATGCTGGCCATCCCGGTCGTGCTGTTCCCTGCGTTGGCGCACGAGGTCTTCCGGCGCCCGGAGCTGCTCGGGTTGCTCTACTCCGCGGAGACCGTCGGGGCACTCGTCGCCACCGCACTCAGCGGCTGGGTGGGCCGGGTGCACCACCACGGGCGAGCGATCGTCATCGCCGCGAGCCTCTACGGCGGGTTCATCGCCATGGCCGGACTGATGCCGTCGTTCTGGCTGGCGTGCGGCTTCCTCGCCCTCGCCGGCGCCGCCGACATGGTCTCCGCGGTGTTCCGCGCGACCGTGTGGAACCAGACCATCCCCGACACGATGCGCGGCCGCCTCGCCGGCATCGAGATGCTGTCCTACTCCGTCGGACCGATGGTGGGTGAGACGCGGGCCGGCTTCGTCGCCGACGCGTGGTCGGTCCGGGGCGCGATCGTCAGCGGCGGCGCGGCCTGCGTCGGCGGCGTGCTCCTCACTGCGGTCACGCTCCGCGACTTCTGGAGCTACGACTCCCGCACGGACGCGTACGCCGTCGCTGAGCGCGAGCGTCGCTCAGGTGCCGACCCCGATGGTCGTGGCGCGAGCCCGGCGGACCGTGACCAGTCGTCCTAGCCGAGCCGGTCCTCGAGGGCGGCCCGATGCGCCACGAGGCGGGGCCTGCCCGCCTCGGCGTCCTCGAGGTGGCGGGCCGCGCGATTGGCCTGGACCTGCTCGCGGTCGGCGACGGCGTCGGCCTCGCGAGACTCGGCACGTGCCTCGGTCAGCTCGTGGTGGAGGGTGACGACCTTGTCGGCCTGCGCCTGGATCTCCGCCGGTGACCGCTCCGCGAGGACCATCTTCTCGAGGTGGTCGAGGGCGGACTGCTCACGACGCCTGAGGCCGTCGACCGCGTGCTGGGCGGCATCGGCGCGATCGTTGGCGTGCACGGACTCCAGCGCCTCCTCCGCGGCCTCGCGTCGGAGCTCGCCGAACGTCATCTGGCGCGCGTCGGCCGCGACGAGCTTCGCCCGGTCCTTGTCGGGGTGGACCCCGGCATGCTCGGCGAGCGCCTGGATCAGCCCGCGCGTGCTCGCGCGGCGAGCCTCACGCAGCTCCATCTTGGCCTCGAAGCACTCGCGGTAGGCCAACCAGGCGCGCTCCCACGCGTCGATCTCCTTCGCAGGAGCGTCGCCGGCGATCGTCTCGACCGGGGGCCAGATGCGGTTGCCGCGGATCTCGAGGCCACGGGCGGCGGCGTGGGCACGCAGCTGCTCGAGTCCCTGCTGGTGCTGGCGCAGCACGTCGGAGTAGGCGTTGATGGCCCGCCCGAGACCGCGCAGGTGGTCGCGCACGACCACGGACTCCTCGTGGCGTCGGCCCGCTCGCGCGCGCAGTGCGTCGGCTGCCTCTCCGGCGAAGACCTCCTCGGACAGGGTCGCGGTGCGCTCGAAGCCGTCGACGGCGAGCTCGACCTTGTGGGCGAGGCGGCGTACGGAGTCGCCGTAGGCGTCGACCTCGGCGGGCTCGGCCCAGTGGTAGTGGCAGCCGATGGGGTCCCCGAACTGGAGACCGTCCTGCTGCACCTCGAGCCTGTCGACCACGACCCTGGTCATCGCGGGTCCACCTGGTCCAGCTCGGTGGCGACCAGGGCGGCCTGGCCGACCATCACGTCGAGCTCGTCGAAGTCGATGATCGAGTCGTCGATGGCGGAGGAGATCGTGCGGCACTTCTTGGTGATCTGCACGGCGTCGTCCACCAGGCTGCTCACTCCCTCGACCATGAGGTCACGCCAGGGGAAGTCGTCCCCGGGGTGGTCGACGTCGGCGAGAGCGGACCTCAGGTCCTCGCGGGCGGCGTCCAGCTCTTCCTTGGCGGTCCGCAGCGCCCGCTGGTTGATCGCGATCGGCCTCATGGCGATCTTGTGCCCCGGTGGACGGCGCCGAAACCCGAATCATGGAAATGTGAACTACGCCGCGACCAGCGGTCCGGTCCGCACGGCGAGCCCGTTCCTCACACGTGGCCGCTGAGCTGGGCCAGCCGCAGCTCGAGCCGTCCCAGCAGGTCGGTGCACGCCTTGTCGGTCAGCCTGGACAGGTCCGCGGACTTCTTGCCGCCGCCCTGCGCGCACACCGGCAGCACGTCGATCGAGAGCTTGGCCCCGCCGGCCAGCGCGCGCAGCTCGTCGAGCTTGTCCCCGAAGGGGGAGCCGCTGCCGGGGGAGTAGTAGTGGACGGCAGCCTCGATGTCGTCGGCGAACAGGTCGGCCTTCGTCACCGCCACGACCAGCCACGTCGGACGCTCGCGGCGTACGGCCATGCTGGCGACGCGGTGTGCGGTGATGGCCCAGTCCTCGAGCTCGGCAGCCAGCTGCTCCTCGCGGGAGGCGAGCGCGTCGCCGCTCGTCCCGGCCGTACGCCGTGGGGTGGCGTGGCCGTTGGCGACCACGTGCAGCACCCCGTCGACCGGCTCGTCGTGGAAGACCTCGTCCAGCGCGCCGAGGCGGGTGGCGGCGTTCTCGCCCGGGACGACGCGGAAGCGGTAGCCGCGCATCCGGGCGTTGCGGCGCGTACGCCGCTCCATGACCGCGGAGCCGACGTCGACGCCGCCCTCGGCGCTCGCGCGCCTCGACAGGCGGTCGGCCAGCCGGGTCTTGCCCACGCCCGTCATGCCGGTGACCGCGACCGTGGGATAGCGGTGCCGCAGGACCCGTGAGGCCCGCTCGGGGGCCTGGGACAGGGCGGCCAGGGCGCCGCCGGCGATCGTCGTACCGAGGGCTGCCCTGCCGTGTCGCAACGGTGACTGCATGGGCCCATCCTGCCGGGTGCGGTGCCGGCGTCGCGTCCCCGGTGTGCGCTGGTTGGCCATGCGACCAGGCATCTTGGACAATGGTGGGACACCTGTCCCACCGGTTGAGAGGCCTCCATGGACACCGAGAACCGTCCCGTCCTGACGGGGCTGATCGCCCTGGTCGGCGTCGCTGTGGCGATCGGCCTGCTGGGCGGGCTTGCCGTGATCGTCGGGGTCAGGGCGACCGGCATCGGTGACACCTCGACGGCCAGCGACTCCAGCAGCACCCCGTCCACCTTCCGGCTGCCCAAGCCGAGCGACACCGGCAGCACGGACGCGGAGTCCGAGGAGTCCGTGGAGCCCAGCCCCAGCGGCGAGCCGTCGTCCGAGGCGCCGGCAGAGGCCATCTCCCTCTCCGTGTCCCAGCAGTCGGTGAGCCCGATGCAGCAGATCGACCTCACCGGCACCTACCAGTCGGGCGAGGGAGCGATCCTCCAGGTGCAGCGCTTCGAGAACGGCGCGTGGTCCGACTTCCCGGTGACCATGTCGGTGAGCGGGGGGACCTTCGCCACCTACGTCCAGACGAGCCAGGTCGGGCCCAACAAGTTCCGTGTGGTCGACACCGACACCCAGGTGGGGTCCAACGAGGTCACGGTGAAGGTCGGCTAGGGCCGACTGCCGTGCGGGCGCGGCAACTCTGTGGAGCTTGTCGCACCCCGGTCGTAGGCTCCGGTGCCGTGGCCCACGACACCGACCCGCAGCCAACGCCCACCTCCTCGAGCGCCGATCCGCTCGGCCTGCCCGGAGCCGGTGACTGGCTCGCTTGGGTCGGCGAGCGCTGCGAGGGGGAGCTCGCCGAGGCGGTGCGCCAGGTCGAGCTGGTGAAGTCCGGCTCGACCGAGGCCGTCGAGGTGCTCGCCGCGTGGAACCGCGCCGAGACCGCCATCGCCAACGCGGACGCCGTGGCCCTGTGGTCCGAGGTGCATCCCGACACCGCGGTGCGCGACCGGGCCGACGAGCTGAGCCAGCAGGTGCAGAGGTACGTCACCGAGCTGGGGCAGGACCGCGACCTGTTCGCGGTCTTCGACGGGCTCGACCCGCAGGGCCTCGACGACGAGGCGCGCCGCGTGCTCGACCACACGCTCCGCGACTTCCGCAGGACGGGCGTCGACCGTGACGAGGCCACCCGGGACCGGCTGCGCGAGCTGAGTGAGCGCGCGGTCAGGCTCTCGCAGGACTTCGGCCGCAACATCCGCGACGACGTCCGCTCGATCCGGGTCGCGCCCGAGCGGCTGGCCGGCCTGCCCGACGACTACTGCGACGCCCACCCCGCCGGCGACGACGGCCTGGTGACCATCACCACCGACTATCCCGACCTGGTT
Source organism: uncultured Actinomycetota bacterium (assembly GCA_963843815.1). Taxonomy (GTDB): domain Bacteria; phylum Actinomycetota; class Actinomycetes; order Propionibacteriales; family Nocardioidaceae; genus Nocardioides. The sequence continues at coordinate 40,262 of CAWJLX010000012.1, forward strand.
CCGTTCATGACCTTCGGCGCCGACGCCCGGGCCCGACACGATCTCGCACTGGCGGCCAACAACGTCGCCTGGCCGGTCAACGACCAGGTCCTCCAGGAGCTGCTGGCGGTCCGCCGCGAGACAGCGGACCTGCTCGGCTACGCCTCGTGGCCCGACTACGACGCCGAGGTCAAGATGATCGGCAGCGGCCAGGCGATCGCCGACTTCATCGAGCGGATCAGCGAGGCCGCCACCGAGCGGGCCGCGCAGGAGGTCGCGGTGCTCCTCGAGCGCAAGCGTGCCGACGACCCGGCGGCCGGGGTCGTGACGACGTACGACTCCCGCTACTACGCCGAGCTCGTCCGTCGCGAGCAGTACGACGTCGACGGCCAGGTCGTGCGCACGTACTTCCCCTTCGAGTCGGTCCGGCAGGGGCTGCTCGACGTCACCGGTCGGCTGTTCGGGCTGGAGTGGACGCCGGTCCCGCAGGACGAGGCCGGCACCTGGCACGCCGAGGTCGCCAGCTACGACGTCGGGCTGGAGGGCGTGAGGATCGGTCGCATCCACCTCGACCTCCACCCGCGCGAGGGCAAGTTCAAGCACGCCGCCCAGTTCGACATGGTCAAGGGCGTCGCCGGCGCCCAGCTGGCGGAGGGCGTGCTGGTGTGCAACTTCAGCCGGGGCCTGATGGAGCATGACGAGGTGGTGACCCTGTTCCACGAGTTCGGACACCTGGTCCACCACGTCCTGGGCGGGCAGGGCGAGTGGCTGCGCTTCTCCGGCGTGGCGACCGAGTGGGACTTCGTCGAGGCGCCGAGCCAGATGCTGGAGGAGTGGGCGTGGGACGCCGACGTGCTCGCCACCTTCGCTCGCAACGCCGAGGGCGAGACCATCCCGGCAGGGCTCGTCACCGCGATGCGCCTGGCCGACCACTTCGGCAAGGGGCTCTACGCCGTCCAGCAGATGTCCTACGCGGCCCGGTCCTACTGGTTCCACGCCGGTCGGCACGACGACCTCACGGCCTTCGGCGACGAGCTCCAGCGCCGCTACTCGGTGTTCCCTCCGCTGGAGGGCGCCCACATGCACTGTGCCTTCGGCCACCTCGACGGCTACTCGTCCGGCTACTACACCTACATGTGGTCCCTGGTCATCGCCAAGGACCTGTTCTCGGCCTTCGACGCGGACGACCTGTTCGACGCCGACGTGGCCGGCGCCTACCGCGACAAGGTGCTCGCCATGGGAGGCCGTCGCGACGCCGCCGACCTCGTGTCCGACTTCCTGGGCCGGCCCTACTCCTTCGACACCTGGGCGGCGTGGCTGGCGGAGTAGGACCGGCCTGCAGTGAAGAAGTGCGGGCGGATCAGCCCGGGATGTAGTCGAACGTGTCCGGGTGGGGGCCGGTGCGGCCCGACTCGCCCTGGTCGAGGCCGTCGAGCGCTGCCATCTGCGCGTCGTCGAGCTCGAAGTCGAAGATCGCGAAGTTCTCGCGCATCCGCTCGGCCTTCATCGACTTGGGGAAGACGATGTCCCCGCGCTGCACGTGCCAGCGCAGCGTCACCTGCGCAGGCGAGCGGTCCAGCTGGCGGGCGATGTCGCCGATGGTGTCGTCGTCGTCGACCTTGCCCTTCGCGATGGGCGACCACGCCTCGGTGAGCACGCCGTGGCGGCTGTTCGCGGCACGCACGTCGTCGTTGGTGAGGAAGGGATGCACCTCGACCTGGTTGACCACCGGGACGACACCGGTCTCCTCGACGATGCGGTCGAGGTGTGCGGGCTGGAAGTTCGAGACACCGATGGAGCGGGTCTTGCCCGCCTGCTGCGCCTCGATCAGGGCCTGCCACGTGGAGACGAAGTCGCCGTCGTAACGGGTGGGCAGCGGCCAGTGGATGAGGAACAGGTCCGTCTGCTCGAGGCCGAGGCGCTCGAGGGACTCGTCGATCGCGCGACGCGCGTCGTCGGGACGGTGGAAGCCGTTGTTGAGCTTCGTGGTGACGTACAGGTCGTCGCGAGACAGGCCGGAGTCCTTGATGGCGCTGCCCACGCCCGCCTCGTTCTCGTACATCTGGGCCGTGTCGATGTGGCGGTAGCCCGCCTCGAAGGCCAGGGCCACGGTCGCGGCGGTCTCCGCCGGCGGGACCTGGAAGACGCCGAAGCCGAGCTGCGGGATGGTCGTGCCGTCGTGGAGCTTGATCTGGGGAACAGTCATGCAGGGTCTGACAAGGATCGGCGCCGTCGTATTCCACCCGGTCCGCCCTTCGGGTGGTGGCCGCCCGAGCACGGCCACCACCCGGCCACACCAGAGACCGTCAGGAGGTCGTGACCGCCGTGTCGTCCACCACGAAGCTCGTCTGCAGCGACGGGTCCTCGGTCATCAGGAACTTCACGGTGACGGTCTTGCCCTTGTAGGCCAGCAGGCTGTGGGTGAACTGCGTGTACGACGCGAGCGTCCCCACGTTGCTGAAGGTCTTGAGGGTCGTGGTCGTCCCACCGCTGATCACCTGCACCTTGAGGGTGTCGTAGGCCGTCGAGCCGGACTCCGAGGTGTCGGTGCGGATCCAGTACGACAGCGACGCGGCGGTCGCGGTCGACGGGATGGTCACGGCTTGCGCGACGTTCTCCGACGAGGTCCTGCCGTTGCCGCCGAGCCAGGCCTTCCAGGAGCCGGTGCGGGCCGGGCGTCCGGTGTTGCTGGTGATCGCTCCCGTGGTGCCCGTCCAGCTCGCCGCGCCGGACTCGAAGCCCGCGTTGGCCAGCAGGTTGGCCCCCGCAGGAGGCGAGGTCGGCGGTGGTGTCGTGCCGTAGTCCTTGTCGGCGTAGAGCCAGACCATGTGTCCGATCATGTCGAGGTTGCGGTCGAGCGCGGTGCTGTCGATGTTGGAGACGGTGTCGCACGAGCGGTGGTAGCAGGGGTCGAACGCCTGTCCCGCGGTGCCGCCCCACTTCTGGGCCTGGGCCGAGCTCTTGGTCAGCTCGCCTCCGGCGTACATCCCGGTCGTCGGGATGCCGTAGCTGCGGAACGAGGCGTGGTCGGAGCGCCCCTGGACGTCGATGTACTCCCAGGGGATGCCCTGCGAGGTGTAGTAGGCCGTCATGGTGTCGCGCGCGCCGTTGCCCGCCGCGTTGTCGTCGTAGACGAAGTAGCCGGGGTTGGGCGAACCGACCATGTCGAAGTTCATGTAGAGGTCGATGCGGTCCTTGTCGGCGGTCGGCAGGAGCGACATGTAGCGGTTGGAGCCGAGCAGGCCCTGCTCCTCCGCGCCCCACCACGCGAAGCGCAGGTGGTTGCGCGGGCTCCTGCCGCTCGCCGCCCACGCGAGCGCAGCCTCGAGGACCGCCGCCGACCCGGTGCCGTTGTCGTTGATGCCGGGGCCGGCAGCGACGCTGTCGAGGTGGGCGCCGGTCATGATCACGTGCTCGGCATCGCCGCCGGGCCAGTCCGCGACCAGGTTGTAGGACGTGCCCGACGAGGTCGAGAACGACTGCACCTGCGTGGTGTAGCCGGCCGCGTCGAGCTTGGCCTTCGCCCAGTCGAGCGAGGCCTTGTAGCCCGGCCGCCCGGTGGCGCGGTTGCCGCCGTTGGCGGTGGCGATGGACTGGAGCTGCTGGAGGTGGGCGGTGACGTTGGTGAGGCTGAGGTCGGGCGAGGGTGCTGCGACGGCGGGCGAGCTGGTGCCGACGAGGGCCGAGGCCACGAGTGCGCCCGCTGCAACGGCGGACAGTGCGGTCGTACGGAGGGTGCGCATGGGATCTCCCGAGAGGCAGGCGGTCAGGGACCGGACGGACGTGCAACGGGGCGGGGCAGCACAGCTGCCCCGCCCCGTGCGGTGGGTGCGTGGAACGTCAGGAGACGTTCAGCGCGGTGTCGTCGACCACGAAGCTGGTCTGGAGCGTCACGTCCTCGTTCATCAGGAAGCGGATCGTGACGGTCTTGCCCTTGTAGGCCACCAGGTTGTGCGAGTACTGCGTGTAGGTCGCGTTGGTGCCGACATTCGTGAAGGTGCGCAGCGTGGTGGCGGTGGAGCCGTCCACGACCTGCACCTTCATCGAGTCGTACGCCGTCGAGCCGGACTCGGACGTGTCCGTGCGGATCCAGTAGGACAGGGTCGCTGCCGTGGCGGACGACGGGATGGTCACCGACTGGTTGATCGTCTCGGTGGTCGTCTTGCCGTTGCCGCCCAGCCACAGCTTCCACGAACCGGTGCGCGCCGGACGACCCGTGTTGTTCGTGATCGGGCCGGAGGTGCCGGTCCACACGGTCGCGCCGGACTCGAATCCCGCGTTGCCGAGGATGTTGCCACCGGTGGGCGGCGGCGTGGTGGTGCCGCCGCAGGTCGGGTCGGCCGACTGGGCGGGCACGTTGACCGCGTCCCAGGCGGACTTGACCTTGTTGAACTGGGCGCACGTCGAGTCGAGGTTCTTCGCCGCGGTGAGCGTCCAGGTGCGGTACTTGAGGTAGGACGAGGAGCTCGTCTTCATCAGCATCGCGTTGTAGAGGACCTTGATCGCTGCCTGCTCTCCCATGCCGGTCACCGAGGTGCCGTTGCACTTGGAGACGCCGCCGCGCGAGAGCAGGTAGAACCAGTGGTCGCCGGGGCCGGCGGCCGCGTGGACCTCGGTGCTCGGGATCGAGCTGGTGTAGCAGGCGGGGTCGCCCACGTTGGCGGGGTTGGAGCCGTCGCGGATCGGGCCCTGGCCCACCAGGTTGACCTCCTCACCGACCGTGTGGTCGGGCGTGTCGTAGGGAGACGGCTGGTTGTCGTAGTACTCGGTGGCCGCCGCCAGGGCGTCACCGATGAACTCCTGGGTGCCGCCGCCGGAGATGCCGCCGGGGGTCTTGTCGTCCACGCCATGACCGAACTCGTGGGCGACGACGTCCATGGAGGAGATCCACTCACCGGCGTTGTTCTTGCCGATCTGGACCTGGGTGCCGTCGTAGTAGGCGTTGACCTGGTTCAGGCCGACGCGGATCGGCACCCAGCCACCCGAGCCGTTCATGCCGTTGCGGCCCAGCCACGACGACATCATCGACTTCATCTGCTGCGCGGCGTAGAGCGCGTCGACGCAGCCGGTCTCGCGGTTGGTCGCGTTGCCGTTGCCCCACAGGTCGTCGGTGCCGGTGAAGGTCTGGTTGTTGGCCGAGTCCTGGCACTTCAAGGTGGTGGCAGTCGGGTCGGTCATGGAATAGCTGCTGCCCGACCCGCTGGTCGCGATCGGGAGGGGGTTGGGGCCGGAGTAGGCCGCGGTGCCGGAGCCGTGGGCGATCTGCTCGCGGGACTCGAGGACCTTGCCGTTCACGGCGTCGACCCAGACGTACTGCCAGGACGGGGAGCCTGCGTCGGTGCCGCGCACCTGGACCTCGTAGGCCAGCCTGGTGCCGGCGTCGCGGTGCCAGATGACCAGCTCGGGGGCCGTGGCGTCGGAGAGCTGGTCGACCTGGCCGCTGGCGGTGCGGGAGGCGCGGTCGGCGCTCAGCCTGGGGGTGATGCTCGCGATCCTGACGGGCGCGTCCTGGGCGACGGAGGATCCGACCACCTGGCCCTCGGCATTCGCGAGGACGACGAAGTCGCCACCGACGACGCGCAGGCCCTGGTGGGTCCGCTCGTAGGCCATCGAGTAGATGTCGGCATCCGCGTCGAAGGTGCCGATGCGGACGAAGGAGTCCTTCGACGCACGCTCCAGCGCATTTCCGTGGCCCTTCACCCAGGCGGCGGCGGCCTGCTGGGCCTCGACACGGGGGTTGCCCGCCGAGGGTGCGGCATCGGCCGGGGTGGCGGCCGGTGCCAGGAACGACGCCGCGACGGATGTCGCGGCGATACCGGCCAGGAGGGCCAGGCGAGTTGATTTCACTGGGTTCTTCCAATCAGGAGTTCGGGCCCGGTGGGCGCGAGGATGGATTGGTGAAGCAGACCAGTGCACAAAGTCGCAACGTGTGATGAGTCACGTCAATGGACGCAGAAGTGCAGGTTCATGCAACGCGAGAAGTTGCACCTCGGGGACGCGCCACCGGCGGAGCGTCCGATTATCGGAAGGGACGCTGATTCCGGGGTCCGGGAAGGGGTCGGCGAACGAGGCTCGAAAGGCGGCCGGGAGCCGTGGCGGCGATGCGCTCGGCCACGGCATCGCCGAACGTGCGGTGCCCGGCGGTGGTGAGGTGGAGCCCGTCCGGCAGGTAGGGGAGGGCGAGATCGCTCGTGCGGACGTAGGGGACGCCGTACAGCGCGCTCAGCTCCTGAAGGAGCGTGTCCACGCGGGGGACGGTGCCCGATCGTGCCGGGGCGTCGGCGGGACCGACGACCACGACGTGCTGCCCGGCGAGGTCGGCCATCAGGTCGCGGAAACCGCGGTCGATGGCAGCCGTCGGCTGGTCGTGGTCGTTGAGGCCGCCCTCGACGACCACCAGACCCGGGCGCGTGGCGAGCGCGGTGGGAGCGCGGTCGTGGAAGGAGACGTGGCCGCACCCGCTGGCCCTGGCGCTGAACCCCGAGCCGGAGAAGCCCGCGACGTGGACCCGACCCGGGAGCCGCCGTGCCCACGCGAGGCTCGGGTCGTCCTGGCCGAGGCCGACGGACCATGAGTCGCCGATGACCAGGACGGGCGACCCGTCACCGGTGACGACTGCGGTGCTCGCGCGCGCATCCAGCCGATGCTGCTGGCACCGCGTCGGGCCTGCCCCGGCCCGGTCGGCGACGTAGAACGCCATGAGGGCAGCGAGCAGCACCACGACGACTGAGGCACCGAGGACCCGGTGCAGGTTCCCCCGATGGAGCACGGGGAAAGTCTGCGGCAGGGCGGTCGATCGCGCAGGGATATGCGGCGATATCCACCACATGGGCGTCGCCGACCCCGGACGAAAAGCGCGGGCGATGTGGGTCCGTGTCCGCCTACGGTGGCGGCCATGACTCCCGACGAGCTGCTGACGGCCTACGACGACCAGCTGCGCACCGATGCCGAGGTGGCCCGCGCCCTGGACGTGAGGCGTGACGGCCCGGTGCTGTGGGCCGTCTTCGACCACGGAGGATTCGTCAGCTACCGAGACCTCGCCGGCCTCGAGGGGGCAGCTCTCGACGACCTCATCGGGCGGACCGTCGCCCACTTCCGCGACGCCACCGACGTGTCCTCGTTCGAGTGGAAGTCCCGCGGCCACGACCTGCCGCCCGACCTCGGTGACCGGCTGGTCGATCACGGTCTCGTGGCCGAACCGGCGGAGACGGTGATGATCGGCGAGGCCTCCCTGCTCGCGGTCGACCCGGCGGTCGTCGAGGGTCCGGACGGACCCGTCGTCGTACGCCGCATCGGCGACGGCGGCGACGTGGTGGGCGACCTGACCCGGATGCTGGCCAGCCAGGAGTCCGTCTTCGGCACCGGGCGCGGGCCCGGCATCGAGTCGTCACTCGCCGAGCTCGAGTCCGGCGACTCGGAGTTCTGGATCGCCGAGGTCGGCGACCGGGTGGTGTGCGGCGGGCGGCTGACCCCCGTCCCCGGCACCGAGTTCGCCGGCATCTGGGGCGGGTCGACGCTCCCCGAGTTCCGGGGCCGCGGCATCTACCGCGCCCTGCTCGCGGCGCGGGCTCGCGCCGCGCTGGCCCGCGGGGTGCGACTGATCCACTCCGACTGCACGGACATGTCGCGCCCGATCCTGGAGCGCTCCGGCCTCCGGGCCGTGACCACCACGACGCCGTACGTCTGGACACGGTGAGGCCGACCCGTCGGTGGAGCCACCGCTGACCCTCGGGGTCGGCAGAAAAGATCTCACCGGATGCGGGAACATCTGCGCCCGCCATGCGTTGAGTCCTATGAACAGAGTTGAGCAAGATCGACTCAAGTGTTTTGCCAGTCCGGCCGCAGCGCGGCAGAATGGCTGACATCCCCAGATCCCACGCAGGAGGTACACCCCCATGGCTCGAGCCGTCGGCATCGACCTCGGTACGACGAACTCCGTCGTCTCCGTCCTCGAAGGTGGAGAACCCACCGTCATCGCCAACGCCGAAGGTGCCCGGACCACCCCGTCCGTCGTCGCCTTCACCAAGTCCGGCGAGGTCCTCGTCGGAGAGGTCGCCAAGCGACAGGCGGTCACCAACGTCGACCGCACCATCCGGTCCGTCAAGCGCCACATGGGCGAGGACTGGAAGGTCGAGATCGACGACAAGACCTTCACCCCGCAGCAGATCAGCGCCTTCGTGCTGCAGAAGCTCAAGCGCGACGCCGAGGCCTATCTCGGCGAGACGGTGACCGACGCGGTCATCACCGTGCCGGCGTACTTCTCCGACGCGCAGCGCCAGGCGACCAAGGAGGCCGGCGAGATCGCAGGGCTCAACGTCAGCCGCATCGTCAACGAGCCCACCGCGGCCGCCCTGGCCTACGGCCTCGACAAGGGTGACGACCAGACCATCCTCGTGTTCGACCTCGGTGGCGGCACCTTCGACGTGTCCCTCCTCGAGATCGGCGAGGGTGTCGTCGAGGTCAAGGCGACCTCCGGTGACAACCACCTCGGTGGCGACGACTGGGACAACCGCGTCGTCGACTGGATGATCAAGAAGTTCAAGGACAACAACGGGGTCGACCTCGGCGCCGACAAGATCGCCAAGCAGCGTCTCCAGGAGGCCGCGGAGAAGGCGAAGATCGAGCTGTCCTCGAGCTCCGAGACCACGATCCACCTGCCCTACATCACCCACGGCGAGGGCGGCCCACTCCACTTCGAGGAGAAGCTGACCCGCAGCGAGTTCCAGAAGCTGACGGCCGACCTGCTCGACCGCACCAAGGCGCCGTTCCAGTCGGTGCTCAAGGACGGCGGCGTCGCGATCGACAACATCGACCACGTGGTCCTCGTCGGCGGCTCGACCCGCATGCCGGCCGTGACCGAGGTCGTCACCGACCTGCTCGGCGGCAAGCAGCCCAACAAGGGCGTCAACCCCGACGAGGTCGTCGCCGTCGGCGCCGCGCTCCAGGCCGGTGTCCTCAAGGGCGAGGTCAAGGACGTGCTGCTCCTCGACGTCACCCCGCTCTCCCTCGGCATCGAGACCAAGGGCGGCGTCATGACGACGCTGATCGAGCGCAACACGACCATCCCGACCAAGCGCTCGGAGATCTTCACGACCGCTGACGACAACCAGCCGTCGGTGGAGATCAAGGTCGCCCAGGGCGAGCGCCAGATGTGGTCGCAGAACCAGCCCCTCGGCAACTTCGAGCTCACCGGCCTGCCGCCGGCTCCGCGCGGTGTGCCGAAGATCGAGGTCACCTTCGACATCGACGCCAACGGCATCGTGCACGTCTCGGCCAAGGACCAGGCGTCCGGCCGCGAGCAGTCGATGACCATCTCCGGTGGCTCGGCGCTCGGCAAGGACGAGATCGACCGGATGGTCAAGGAGGCCGAGCAGTACGCCGAGGAGGACGCCAAGCGTCGCGAGACGGTCGAGGCCCGCAACCAGGGGGACCAGCTCGTCTACACGACCGAGAAGTTCCTCGCTGACAACGGCGACAAGCTCCCCGACGACGTGAAGACCGAGGTCCAGGCCGACGTCGACGCGCTCAAGGAGGTCCTGGCCAAGGAGGATGCCTCCGCCGAGGAGGTCACCACCGCGGTCACCAAGGTCGGCGAGTCCAGCCAGAAGATGGGTGCCGCGATGTACGCCGCCGCCGAGGCCGAGCAGGCCGCTGCTGGCGGGGCCACGGGCGCCACCGGTGAGGCCGACGACGACGTCGTCGACGCCGAGATCGTCGACGAGACGACCGACGAGTCCGCCGCCGGGGACGACTCCGCAGCGACCTCGGAGGGTGAGGACAAGTGACCGAGTCCGGCAGCGCATCCTTCGGTGACGCGGCCGGAGAGATGGCGAACGAGACCGAGGTCGAGGCCCCTGCTGAGCAGGGTGCCTCGGCCTCGGCCGGCCCTTCCGACCCGCCGGCCGAGGCGCACGCCGACTCGCACGCGGACGAGATCAGCGGCGTGGACAACTGGCTGGAGGAGGGCGGGCCGCTCGAGCCCGACGACTTCGATGACGCCGGTCCCGACGCCCCGGTCGCCCCCTCGGCCGACGTCCAGCTCGCCGAGCGCACGGCGGACCTGCAGCGCCTCCAGGCCGAGTACGCCAACTACCGCAAGCGGGTCGATCGCGACCGCCAGCTGATCACCGAGAACGCCACCTACCGCGTGCTCGCTCCGATCATCGAGGTGCTCGACACGATCGACCGCGCCCGCGAGCACGGCGATGTCGACGGTGGCTTCAAGGCCGTCGCCGACCAGCTCGAGGGCATCGTGGCCAACCTGGGCCTCACCCGCTTCGGGGCGCCCGGTGACGCGTTCGACCCCAACCTCCACGAGGCCCTGAGCCACATGGGCACCGACGCGGAGGTCGAGGTGGTGACGTGCAAGCACGTCGCGAAGGCCGGCTACAAGATCGGTGACCGGGTGGTGCGTGCCGCCCAGGTGTTGGTGGTCGATCCGGTCGATGGCTGACACCGAGGGGTTCCGCAACGACTGGGCGACCAAGGACTTCTACCAGGTCCTCGGGGTCGGCCAGGACGCGAGCGCGTCCGACATCAAGAAGGCCTACCGCAAGCTCGCCCGCGCCAACCACCCCGACTCCAACCCGGGCAACGACGCCAAGCACGAGAAGTTCAAGGCGGTTGCCGAGGCCTACGACGTCGTGGGTGACGAGGCCAAGCGCGCGAAGTACGACGAGTTCCGCTCGTTGCAGGCGCGTGGCGGCTTCGGTCCCGGCATGGGTGGCGGTGGCGGAGGCGGCTTCAGTGGCGGCGGCTTCAACCTCGACGACCTGCTGCGCGAGCGCGGCGGGTCCGGCGGTCTCGGCGACATGTTCGGCGACATCTTCGGCGGTGGCCAGCGCCCGCGCTCCCAGCAGCCGCGACCACGTCGAGGTGCCGACGTGGAGAGCTCGGCGACCATCGGGTTCACCGATGCCCTCGAGGGCGTGACGGTGTCGCTGCGGTTGACCTCCGACACGGCGTGCGCGACCTGCCAGGGGACCGGGGGCAAGCCCGGCACCAGGCCGCACATCTGTCCCGAGTGCGAGGGCGCAGGCTTCATCGTCGCCGGCACGGGAGGAGCGTTCTCGATCAACGAGACCTGCCCCGCCTGCGGCGGTCGCCAGCTCGTCTACGACGAGGCGTGCCCGACCTGCCACGGCAGCGGACGCGGCACGTCGGCCCGCTCCATCCAGGCCAGGATCCCGGCCGGGGTCAAGGACGGCGCCAAGATCCGGCTCCGGGGCAAGGGTGCGCCGGGCGAGAACGGTGGCCCGGCGGGCGACCTGTTCGTCACGGTCAAGGTGAGCCCGCACCGCGTCTTCGGTCGCACGGGCGACAACCTCACCCTCGACGTACCCGTCTCCTTCGACGAGGCTGCGCTCGGCGCCGAGGTGAAGATCCCGACGCTGGGTGGTGCCCCCGTCACGCTCAGGCTGCCGGCCGGCACGCCCAACGGCCGCACCTTCCGGGTGCGCGGCAAGGGCGCCACCCGCCGCGACGGGAGCAAGGGCGACCTGCTCGCGACCATCGAGGTCCAGGTGCCCGCCACCCTCGACCAGGCTGCACGCGAGGCACTGGAGGCCTACCGGGCGGCCACGGTCGGCAAGCCGCTGCGCAACGGGTTGTTCGAGGCGTGAGCACCCCATGAGCACGTTCGGCTCCCCTCCCCCCGAGGCTGCCGTCTACGTCATCAGCGTCGCGGCGGAGCTGACGGGGCTTCACCCCCAGACGCTCCGTGCCTACGAGCGGATGGGGCTCATCGTGCCCGGGCGCACGGGTGGCGGCGGGCGCCGCTACTCCCACCGCGACCTCGAGCGGCTGCGCGAGATCGCCGACCTGACCAGTGCCGGGATCGGCATCGAGGGCGTGCGCCGGATCATGGCGCTCGAGCTCCAGGTCGACGCCCTCCGCGCTCGCAACGAGGAGCTGGTCGCCGAGCTCGACGCCCTGCGTCGTGGGCTGGCGGCGCAGGGGGCCGCGCAGACGCCGGCCAACAAGCTCCCGGTGCTGCATCGGGGGCCCGGTCAGTCCGTCGTGGTCTGGCGCCGACCCCGCTGAACACGACCTCCCGGAGGGAGCGTCGGTACGAGCGCGTAGGTTCAGGGCGTGAGCAAGGGATGAGCAAGCCATGAGCAAGCCATGAGCAAGATGGACAACCTGCGCGCCATGCGCGAGGCCAAGTACGCCGAATCGCAGAAGCGTGCCGCCGCGGCACCGGCGAGATCGGGCGGGCGCCCGCCGGTGGCGCCATCCGCACCGTCTGCGAAGCGGGAGGCCGAGCCCGCCGCGGCTGGTCCGGATGCGGCTTCAACGGACGACGAGGGTCAGACCGAGGAGCTCTGCGGCCACCGCAACATGAGCGGTCGCACCTGCACGCGTGAGCGCGGGCACACCGCCAAGAGCCACCGCTACTCCTGAGCCGAGTCGACGCTCGACAGCTCGACGAGGCCGGAGCGGGATCGCCGAGCGTCAGCCGCGGCCCGAGAAGCGCCTGACGGACTGGTCCTCGTGCGCCATCCGGCGCAGCCCGAGGATCACGGGCTCGGCCAGCACGCTTCCCAGCAGCGCGTACGTCACTGCCTCGTCGCGGTTCTCCGGGGCGAGCAGGCCGACCTCGGCGGCCGCCAGCTCCTGCGCCGCCCGCGCATAGCGGGCCAGGCCGTCCGCGTGCACTGGTTGGCCGGCGCGACTCATCGTGTCGAGCGCCGCCGCGACGGCCGTCGCGTGCCGGCCCAGGGGATCGGCCTGCGAGCCGAGGGAGCGCACGACGTCCGCGACCGCGTCGCGGCTCTCCTGCGACGGTTCGTCCGGCGTCTCGGGGGAGAGCACCTGGTGCGCGGCCGCGAGCGCCTCGTGCAGGGACGCCGAGGAGTCGTCCAGCACCGCCAACACCTCGCGCACCCGGTCCAGTCCGAAGCCCGCCACGTCGACCAGGGCTCGGATCAGTCGTAGCCGTCGCACGTGCTCGACGTCGTACGCCGCCCGGGTGGCGCCGCGTGCCTCGCCGCGGGGCAGCAACCCCTCACGCAGGTAGAACTTGATCGTCGGGACCGCGACTCCGCTGCGCTCGGCCAGCTCGGCCATCCACATAGGTGCTCCTCACATGGTTGCTTTTGGATAGCATACTGTCTAATCTGTTGGAGAGTTCGCTATCCAAACCGGAGGAGCCGTCATGGAAACTGCGTCCTACGTCCTGTCCGACGAGTCGCGCATCCTCGCCGGCATACTGCTCCTGTCGCTGGTCGCGGTGGAGACGGGCGGTCTCTACATGCTGCAGGTCGTCCGCGGCGCGGCCGAGGTGACTCCCTTCCAGGAGAAGTTCGCCCGGGCCGGTCACGCCCACGCCGGCGTGCTGCTCATCCTCGCCCTGCTCTGCCAGGTGCTCGCCGACTCGACGAGCCAGACCGGGGCGCTCGACTGGCTCTCACGATCCGGGGTCGCCGTCTCGGCGCTCCTGATGCCCGGCGGCTTCTTCTTCTCCTCGATGGGCGCCGGACGGACCCAGCCCAACCGGCTCATCGTGCTGGTGCTCGCCGGCGCACTGCTGCTCGCGCTGGGCCTGACCAGCCTCGGCATCGGACTCCTGACCGCCTAGTCCGCGGGCCAGTGACCGGGACGGGAGAGTCCCGACGGCACGATCGTGGTCGCGTCGCCGATCGCAGCGTTGACCTGCGGCTGGGTCAGGAACAGGGCTGAGGAGAGGTCGGTCCCGCGCAGGTCGGCGTCGCGGACGTCGGCGCCGAGCAGGTCCGAGTCGGTCAGGTCCGCACCGCGCAGGTCGGCCTTGATCATCATGGCCCCGCGGAAGGACGTGCCTCGGTGGTCGCCCTCGAGCCGGCGCCCGGCGAGGTCCTCACGGGAGCGGTCGCGCGCGGTGGGCCAGCGCCGTCGTACGCGAGTGCTCGCCTCGCCGAGCAGCCGGCCGACCCGGCCGTGGAGCTCCTCGAGATCGAAGGTCAGCAGGGCCTCGGGCGCGGCCGTCGTGAGCTGCTCGATCTCGGCCCGTGCCGACGCCGCCGACGGATCGGGTGAGCGCCGCTCCACCTCGTCGAGGTGGACGAGCATCTCGTGCAGCTGGCGCATGACGGACAGGACTGCGCCCATCTCGGCAAGGTTGCCCTGCTCGCGCCACGAGACGCCGGAGTAGGTGACCTGCGAGACCTGCTGCCCGGCTCCGAAGCACTCGAAGACCGTGCACCCGGGCCACCCGTCCTCACGCAGTGAGGCGTGGATCCCGCAGCGGTCGTCGTCGAGCAGGTTGAGGCAGGGGCGCCCACCGGGCTTGTCGACGCCGAAGCCCGCGGACGCCGAGAAGGGGAGCAGCACGCAGCAGAGCCCGAAGCAGCTCGAGCACTCGGAGACCAGCCCAGGTGTCGCCACCAGGGGATCGTGTCATGCGGCAGGTGAGACGCGGTCAGGCGTACCAGTGCCCGGTGATCGCGAAGGCGTTCACGAAGGACAGGATGAGGAACAGGACCACGATCACTCGGTTGTCGCCGATCAGCTTGGTCATACATCAACTGTGCCCCGAAGTCCCGGGAATCAAACAGTCCGTAGGTAAAGTTTCCCCAGAACAGGGTTGAGGGGAATCGACTCAACTTCTGGCGCGTTGCAGACAGTGGGACCACAGTGGTCCCCACGCACGACACCACCACGGAGGAGCAGCGTTGAGCCAGTTCGGTGCCGAGAAGTTCACCACGCGCAGTCGAGAGGTCATCGAGGCTGCCCAGCTGGCCGCCACCACGGGCGGCAACTCCCACACCGAGCCCGTCCACCTGCTCGTGGCCCTGCTGCGCCAGGAGGACGGCACCAGTGGCAACCTGGTGATGAAGGCCGGCGTCGACGCGTCGCTGGTGCTCGCCCGCGCCGAGGCGCTCCAGCAGTCCCTCCCCAGCGCCACCGGCTCCACGGTCCAGCAGCCCAGCGCCTCCGCGGCCCTGACCCGGGTGCTCGCCCAGGCGCTCGACCTGGCGGGCTCGATGAAGGACGACTACGTCGCCACCGACCACCTCCTGGTGGCCATCGCGACGGTCGAGTCCCCGGCCCAGAAGGTGCTCACCGACGTCGGTCTCACCGCGTCCGGGCTGCGCGAGGCGATCACCGCCGTCCGCGGCAACCGGCGCGTCACCAGCGAGGCAGCGGAGGCGTCGTACGAATCGCTGGAGAAGTACTCCGTCGACCTCACCCAGGCCGCCGAGGACGGGCGCCTCGACCCGGTCATCGGACGTGACGCCGAGATCCGCCGCGTGGTCCAGGTCCTGTCGCGGCGCACCAAGAACAACCCCGTCCTCATCGGCGAGCCCGGCGTCGGCAAGACCGCGGTCGTCGAGGGCCTCGCCCAGCGCGTGATCGCCGGCGACGTGCCCGACTCGCTGAAGGGCCGTCGGGTGCTGAGCCTCGACCTCGCCGCGATGGTGGCCGGTGCGAAGTATCGCGGCGAGTTCGAGGAGCGGCTCAAGGCCGTGCTCGAGGAGATCAAGGACGCCGGCGGACAGGTCATCACCTTCATCGACGAGCTGCACACCGTCGTCGGCGCGGGCGCCGGTGGCGACTCCGCGATGGATGCGGGCAACATGCTCAAGCCGATGCTCGCGCGCGGTGAGCTGCACATGATCGGTGCGACCACGCTGGACGAGTACCGCGAGCGGATCGAGAAGGACCCCGCCCTCGAGCGCCGATTCCAGCAGGTGTTCGTGGGTGAGCCCAGTGTCGAGGACACGATCCAGATCCTGCGCGGCATCCAGGAGAAGTACGAGGCGCACCACGGCGTACGGATCACCGACGCCGCCCTGGTCGCGGCCGCCACTCTCTCCGACCGCTACATCACCGGCCGCCAGCTGCCCGACAAGGCGATCGACCTGATCGACGAGGCCTCCTCACGGCTGCGGATGGAGCACGAGTCCTCGCCCGAGGAGATCGACCAGCTCCGCCGTCAGGTCGAGCGCCTCAAGATGGAGGAGTTCGCGCTGGCCAAGGAGAGCGACGAGGCGTCGGTGGAGCGGCTCGCCGCGCTACGCCAGGACCTCGCCGACCGCGAGGAGGAGCTGCGTGGGCTCGAGGCGCGCTGGGAGCGCGAGAAGGACCAGCTCCAGGGCGAGGGCGAGCTGCGCCGCGCCCTCGACCAGCTGAAGGTCGAGGAGGAGAAGTACCTCCGCGAGGGCAATCTCGAGGCGGCCTCCAAGATCCGCTACGAGTCGATCCCCAACCTCGAGATGCAGATCGACCAGATCGAGAAGGCCGAGCAGGTCGACCTCGAGCCGCTCGTCGGCGAGGAGGTCGGCGCCGAGCAGATCGCCGACGTCGTCGAGGCCTGGACCGGGATCCCCACCGGCAAGATGCTGCAGGGCGAGACCGCCAAGCTCCTCGAGATGGAGTCGGTCATCGGCGAGCGGCTCATCGGCCAGCGTGAGGCCGTGACCGCGGTCAGCGACGCCGTACGCCGTTCGCGGGCCGGCATCTCCGACCCCCATCGGCCGACCGGTTCCTTCCTCTTCCTCGGTCCGACCGGCACGGGCAAGACCGAGCTCGCCAAGGCCCTGGCCGACTTCCTCTTCGACGACGAGCGGGCGATCGTCCGCATCGACATGAGCGAGTACGGCGAGAAGCACTCGGTCTCCCGCCTGGTGGGGGCTCCCCCCGGCTACGTCGGCTACGAGGAGGGCGGCCAGCTCACCGAGGCGGTACGCCGTCGCCCCTACAGCGTGGTGCTGCTCGACGAGGTCGAGAAGGCCCACGCGGAGGTCTTCGACATCCTGCTCCAGGTGCTCGACGACGGCCGGCTCACCGACGGCCAGGGGCGCACGGTCGACTTCCGCAACACCCTGCTGGTCCTCACCTCCAACCTCGGCTCGAACTTCCTGGTCGACCCGGCCCTGGATCCGGAGGCGAAGAAGCAGTCGGTGATGGGCGTCGTGCGCTCGCACTTCAAGCCCGAGTTCCTCAACCGGCTCGACGAGGTCGTCATGTTCGACGCGCTGTCGAAGGAGGACCTCAAGCACATCGTCGACCTGCAGCTCACCTTGCTGGAGGAGCGGCTGGCGGTGCGGCGGATCACCATCTCGGTGACGGACGCCGCGCGGGCGTGGCTCGCCGAGACCGGCTACGACCCGGCGTACGGCGCCCGGCCGCTGCGGCGACTGATCCAGAGCGCCATCGGCGACCCGCTCGCACGGCAGCTGATCGCTGGTCAGGTCACCGACGGTGGCACCGTCACCGTCGACGTGGGCGCCGACGGGCTGGTGCTGGTCTGACGGGCATCCTGCTCGGTCCACCTCGGTCCACCTCGGTCCACGTTTGTCCACGTTTGTCGGAGTCCCCGCTCGTGCGGGGACTCCGACACGTAGTGGGGGTTGCAACGGCCTCCAGGAGCCAGACTCGCCCGCCCAGTAGGACCTGCAGGTAGGTACGTCGTGCATCCGGCGCCGTCCTCAGCGATCGCTCAGCCGCCTGGGGGATGCTGTGTGCGTGAACGATGCGCCGTCCCGTCGCCCGTGGTGGCGCCTGCGCGACACCCCGGTCCCCGGTGGCGTGCCCGACCTGGCCAAGGCCCTGCTGTGGACCGAGCTGGCGCTCGTGCTGCTCGTCTCGCTGGGACGTTCGGCCGTCTACTCGGTCGTCAGCCTCGTCTCCGCGCTCACGGCGCCCGGCCCGCTCTCGTCGCAGGCCGCCAACCTCAACACCACCCTCGCCCCGGACCGCCCCTGGTTGGACCTGACCTACCAGCTGCTCCGGATCGGTTTCGCCCTGGTCCCCGTGGCGCTGGCGGCCTACCTCCTCGTCCGCTCGGGCACGCGGCTTCGTGCGGTGTGGGCACGCGGCGGAGGCTGGGCCAGCACGCGCGACCTCGGCCGGGGAGCCCTGCTGGCGCTGGGCGTCGGCTCGCTGGGCGTGGTGTTCTACCTCGTCACCTTCGCCCTGGGCACCAACCTCACGGTGGTCGCGCAGTCGCTGCCGGGTGAGTGGTGGCAGGTGCCCGTGCTGGTGCTCGCAGCCGCCGAGAACGCGGTGCTCGAGGAGTTCGTGGTGCTCGGCTTCGTGCAGGTGCGGCTGCGCCAGCTCGGCTTCGGCGACTCCGCAGCGATCGGCCTGGCCGCGCTGCTGCGCGGGAGCTACCACCTCTACCAGGGGCTGGGCGGCTTCGTCGGCAACCTGGCGATGGGCCTGTTCTTCGGCTGGCTCTTCCGCCGCTGGGGCCGGGTGATGCCCTTCGTGGTGGCCCACACGTTGCTCGACGTGGGCGCCTTCGTGGGGTACGCCGTCCTCGCCGGGCGGGTGGAGTGGCTGCCGACCCTCTAGGTCACTCGCCGATCTCGACCTCTTCGCCCGCCAGCTCCTCGCGGTGCTCCTCCCGCGAGCGCCGGCCGAGCAGACCGCCGGCCCACAGCGCCCAGAGCACGAGGGCGGGCTGGAAGAACAGCCGGACGAGGCGGGCCCGGTCGGTGTCGAGACCGAAGGCGTCGGTGCCCTCGACGTACTGCGCGACGTTGCCCGGGAAGATGGCGACGAAGAAGGCCGCGAGCATGGCGCCCACCGTGCGGCGGTGCTGGGGGAAGGCCGCGAAGGCCGCGCCCAGCCCGATCTCCACGACACCCGAGCCGATCACGGTGAGGTCCTCGTCGAGGGGGAACCAGTCCGGCACCTGCGCCTGGAACTCCTGGCGCTGGATCGTCAGGTGGAGCACCCCCGCGCCGACCATCGCGGTGCCGAGCAGGACGCGTCCGATCGTCTGGGCCTTCATACCGGCCACCCTAGGCCTCCGCGGCTATCCGCTCGGGGGGAGCAGCACGCCGGGGTTCATCAGTCCGTCCGGGTCGAGCGCCCGCTTGACCGCGCGCATCAGGTCGACCTCCACCTGCGACTTGTACGACGCCCCGGCCGCCGCCTTCGTCCGACCGAGGCCGTGCTCGGCGCTGATGGACCCGTGGTCCGCGGCCACCGCGTCGTGGACGACCGTGGCGAGGTCGGCCGCTGCTGCCCTCAGGTCGTCGTCCCGACCCACCGGGGCGCTGAGGTTGACGTGGAGGTTGCCGTCGCCGACGTGCCCGTAGGTCACCGGCCGGACGCCGGGCAGGCGGGACTCGAGTGCCGGTCCGATCTCGGCGACCCAGTCCGCGAGTCGGGCGATCGGAAGGGCGACGTCGTGCTTGAGGGTGGCGCCCTCCACCTTCTGCGCCTCCGAGATCCCTTCGCGCAGCGCCCAGAGCGCGGACCGCTGGGCGGGGCTGCCGGCGATGGCCGCGTCGGACGCCAGATGGCCCGCGACCGCCTCGCCGAGGATCGCTTCCAGCGTCTCGTCCAGGCCGTCGTCGGAGTCCGCTCCGGCCAGCTCGACCAGGACGTACCAGTCACTCGGCTCGGCCAGCGGGTCGCTGGCGCCCGGAAGGTGCGCCAGCACCAGGTCGAGTGCCTGGCGGTTGGCGATCTCGAAGGTCGAGAGGTGGGCACCTGCATGCTGCTGGGCCAGCCCGAGCAGCGAGACCGCAGCCCCCACGTCCGGCACCGCCACCCACGCGGTCGCGTGCCGAGGAGTCGCCGGGAAGAGGCGCAGCACCGCGCCGGTGATGACGCCGAGCGTGCCCTCGGAGCCGACGAACAGCTGGGTCAGGTCGTAGCCGGTGTTGTCCTTGCGCAGACCACGTAGGCCGTCCCAGATCCGACCGTCGGGGAGCACGACCTCCAGGCCGAGGACGAGTGAGCGCATCATGCCGTAGCGGAGCACCGCGGTGCCGCCGGCGTTGGTGGCGAGGTTGCCGCCGATGGTGCAGCTGCCCTCGGAGCCCAGCGACATCGGGAAGAGCCGGCCCGACAGCGCAGCCGCAGCCTGGACGTCGGCGAGCACGACCCCGGCGTCGACGGTGATCGTCCCTGCGACGGTGTCGACGTCGCGGACCGTGCGCATCCGCCCGAGCGACAGCACCACCTGCGTGCCTGAGGTGTCCGGCACTCCGCCGCCCACGAGGCCCGTGTTGCCGCCCTGCGGCACGATCGTGGCCCCCGCCTCGTGGCAGGTCGTCACCACGGCGGCCACCTCCTCGGTGGACCCGGGCCGCACCACGGCCAGCGCCCGGCCTTCATGGACGCCGGTCCAGTCGACGACATGGGCGGCGACGTCCGCCGTACCGGTCAGGACGTGGGCGTCGCCGACGGCGGATCGCAGGCGGTCGAGCAGGTCGTTCACGGGTTCTCCTTCGAGGTCCGGCGTCGAGCTCGGCCGAGCTGAACACATCCTCCCTCAGCGCAAGCGGTGGTCGGGTCGACCGATTCCGTTCCGCAACGCCGCCTTATCTGTGATGGTGGACGCTGCGCAGCGGCGGGGGACGGAAGGGGACGCGGTGCACGACGAGCAAGAGGCTCATGGGCAGGGAGATGCCCAGTGGGACGATGACCAGACCCGGCAGCACCTGCAGGTGCTGGTCGAGGGTGTGGCGACGCTGGCCGGCTTCGAGCAGTCTGCGATCAGGCTGGTGCGCGGTGACGCCTTGGAGGTCGTCGTTGCCGCAGGCATCCCGGACGGGTTCGCGGTGACCCGCGTGCTGGTCTCGACGATCCAGGGCGAGCTCGCCAACGCGGATGACTGGGGCGTGTGGCGATTCGTCCCCCATGACCGGATCGGCGACGAGGTGCCGGAGTACAGCCACGTCCCGGACGTCGTGCCGCTCGAAGGCGAGGATGCGTGGCATCCCCTCGACATGCTCGTCGCGCCTCTCTACGACGATGAGGGACTTCTGCGAGGGCTGCTGTCCGTCGACGTGCCACGCGACGGCCGGTTGCCGGGGCCCGACCAGCTCGCTGTCCTGACCGAGTACGCCGGTGTGGCCCGCACCCTGGTCCTGCTCGCGTTGGAGCGCGAGAGCCTGGCCGAGCGCGTACGCCTGGCCGACGAGGCGCGCGCGATCGTGCGCAGGGCTCTCGGCGAGCCGTCCCTCGAGCTGGTGCTGGAGGCCTGCCGATCCACGGTTGCCTCGTGCTTCGGCGCGCTGGGTATGTGGCTGACCGCCTTCGGCGCCGACGGTGTCAGCTCCACGACCTCGTACTCCCTCGGCAGCGACGTCGAGCCCACGTACTCGGAGATCGACGACGTCGTGATCAAGCTGGCGCACCGCTACTGGGCCGACCAGTACGTCGCCGCGTTCTCGCGTGCGCGGTCCGACCACCCCGGTCTGCCCAGGAATGATGCTGAGCGGCTCCTGGCATTCCTCGATCGGCTCGGCATCGGGTCGGTGCTGTTCGTCCCGCTCGGCGCGGGCCCCGAGTGCCTCGGCTTCCTCATCCTGACCCGTGTCAGCGACACGCCGACCTGGACCACCACGGAGCGTGCCGCTGCGCTCGACATCGGCCACGACCTCGGTCGGGCCGTGGCCAACGCCCGCCAGCTCGAGCGCGAGCGCGCCGTCGCCGACCGCCTGCGCATGCTCGACGGCTATCGACTGCAGATGGTCAACACCTTGGCGCACGAGCTGCGCAACCCCTTGTTCTCGATGTCCGCCAACCTGGAGATGCTCGACACCGACGGTCTCGGTGCCGAGGGACGTCGATCGGTGGCTGCTGCCAACCGGGGGGCGGCTCGCATGAGCGCCGTCATCGAGGACCTGCTCACGATGGCCCGGGTGGCAGACCCGGAGCGGGAGTTCGTGCCCGAGCCGGTCGACCTGCGGCGAGTCCTGCTCGACGTGGTCGAGGAGTGCCAGTCCGCAGCCGCGGCGAAGTCGCAGGTGTGCCAGGTCGACGTGCCCGAGGACCCCGTCCTCGTGTCAGGTCGGCCCGAGGAGCTGTACCGGATGCTCTCGAACCTGGCGAGCAACGCCCTCAAGTACTCGGGCGACGGCCAGCAGGTCGACCTCTGTCTGGCCCGCACGGACTCACAGGTGCGCGTGTCCTTCGCGGACGCGGGCATCGGGATCTCACAGAAGGATCAGGAGCACCTGTTCCGCGAGTTCTTCCGCTCCACCAATCCCGATGCGATCGCCCGCCCCGGCACCGGCCTCGGGCTGGCGATCGTCGACCGCGTCGTACGTCGTCACTCCGGTCGCATCGAGCTGACGTCCGAGCTCGGCCGCGGAACGACAGTAGCCGTCACGATCCCGGCCCTCGACGAGGCCGCGGTCCTCGCGCACTGAGCCCACGGTCGACCGACGGTGCGGCCGCGACCGGCCGTCATCTGCGTTGTCCTGCGCACATGTGGGTACTGGGGTTTGACGCGCACGACCGAGGCCGGGAGGCAACCCAGATGTCGCACGACGCCATCGTCGTTCTCAGGGACGACCACAAGACGATCCGCAAGGTGTTCCGGGACTTCCAGTCCGCCGGTCCAGGTGCGAGGGTCCGCAAGGGAAAGCTGGTGGACACCATGATCGAGCTGCTGACCCAGCACACCTACATCGAGAACGAGGTCATGTACCCGCGGGTGCGTGCGCTGCTCCCCGACCTGGAGGACGACGTGCTCGAGTCCTACGAGGAGCACCACGTCGCCGACGTCCTCGTGACGGAGCTGTCCCTCATGAAGCCCACCGACGAGCGCTTCGACGCGAAGACGACGGTCCTCATCGAGAACGTCACGCACCACATGGAGGAAGAGGAGAAGGAGTGGTTCCCGAAGGTGCGCGAGGGACTCGGCCGCAAGGCTCTCCAGGAGATCGGTGAGGAGCTGCTGGCGGCGAAGAAGAAGGCGCCCAGGCGGCCCTCCCAGCCCAGCGCCCTGAAGAAGACCATCGACGCAGTCCTCGACTGACCGCAGTCATGTGATCGTGGAGCTCCGGCGCCGACCAGTGGCTCGGGAGCTCCACGATCCTCAGAGCTGTGCGTAGCCCTCGCGGTAGCTCGGGAAGGTCGGCGACCAACCGGTCGCACGGAGCCGGGCGTTGGAGAGCCGCTTGCCGTGGCCCAGCGCGGGGTCGGCCGGCGGGGGAACGGGTGCGTCGAGCAGTGCAGCGAGGTGGGCCGCCACGTCACCGAGCTGGGCCGGCTCGTCGTCCGTGCCGAGGTAGAGCTGCTCGGGACGCAGGTCCATGGTCAACAGGTGGACGACGGCGGCCGCCGCGTCCTCGCGGTGGATCCGGTTGGTCCACCGGTGCGGGTCGTCGATCCGGCCGTCGCGGACCGTGTCGAGCAGACGCGTGCTGCTGCCGCCGTACAACCCCGAGAGGCGCAGCACGGTGCCGTGGGGGATCCGCCTGTGGAAGGCATGCTCTGCCGCGAGCAGCATGCGGCCCGGTCCGTCGGCCGGGGTCGCGGCAGTGGTCTCGTCCTCGGGCGCAGGCCGGTCGCGGCTGGGGTGGACGGCGGTCGAGGAGACCAGCACCGCACGTGCAGGCGCCACCTCGAGTGCGTCGAGCGCTCGCGCCATCCCGTCGACGTACGTCGCGCGGTAGGCCTCCTCGGTGCGTGGCCGAGCAGTGAGCGCCACGACCACGAACCGTGGCCGCAGCCCGGCCAGGTCCGGTGCCTCCCGGGTCAGATCGACCGAGCGTCCGTGGAGTGCTGGCGGGACGAGCTCGGCGCGGCGCCGCAGGGCGAGCACGTCGTGCTCCCGCGCGGCCAACCGCAGCCCGATCGCGGCACCGAGGTCGCCGCAACCGACGAGCAGGACGTCAGGGTTCACGCGCGCACCGTACGCCCTGGCCGAGGTCTAGTCTCGACTCGTGACTCGCACCCTCCGGGCCGACTACCTCGTCGTCGGAGCCGGCGCCATGGGACTGGCGTTCACGGACGCGCTCATCGACCACTCCGACGCCCGCGTCGTCCTCGTCGACCGTCGCCACGGTGTCGGCGGACACTGGCTCGAGGCCTACCCCTTCGTCCGACTGCACCAGTCCTCGTGCTTCTACGGCGTCGCCTCGACTCCGATGGGTGACGGAACGCTGCAGGACCGGGGGCCGGAAGCAGGCCTCCAGCAGCGCGCCTCGCAGCCCGAGATCGTGGCCTACTTCGGGCAGGCCCTGGACCGGATGGTGGGCTCGGACCGGGTGGTCTTCCACCCCAACAGTGACTTCGACGGGCACCGCACGGTCACCTCCCGCATCTCGGGGGAGCGCTACGAGGTGCCGGAGTCGTGTCGCATCGTCAACGCCCACTACCTCTCGCCCACCATTCCGGCCGAGGTGCCGCCGCCCTTCTCCGTGTCAGGTGGGGCCCGGGTCGTCGCGGTCAACGACCTCGCCCGGCTGGAGCAGGCCCCGAGCCAGTACGTCGTCGTCGGATCCGGCAAGACGGCGACCGATGCGATCGTCTGGCTGCTCGCGCGTGGGGCCGATCCCGACGCGATCTGCTGGGTGCGGCCCCGCGACCCGTGGATGCTCGACCGGGCCCGCGTGCAGCCCGACCCAGCCACCTTCTTCGGCCTCGCTGCCGACCTCATGCAGTCCGTCGCCGGGTCGTCCTCGCTCCAGGACGCCTTCCTCCGCCTGGAGGACGCAGGCGTGATGCTGCGCATCGACCGATCGGTGACGCCGACCATGGCCAAGGCCCCGACGCTCGCCAGGTGGGAGCTCGACGAGCTGCGGACCGTCGAGGACGTCGTACGCCGCGGGCACGTCCGTTCGGTCACCCGCGGCCGGCTCGACCTCGCCGGCGGGTCGGTCGGCATCGCCGACGACGCCCTGGTCGTGCACTGCGCCGCCGACGGCCTGAAGAACCCCCCGCTCGTGCCCATCTGGCGGCGCGCCGACATCACGATCCAGCCGGTCCGGGCCGGCTTCCCGAGCCTGGGCGCCGCGCTGACCGGCTACGTCGAGGCGACGCGCACCGACGACGACGACAAGAACCGCATCTGCGCGCCGTCGAACTACGGCAACTCGCTGGAGCAGTGGGCATCGATGACGCTGCTGGGCACGCGGAACGCCCAGGCCTTCTCCGCGGAGGCGGACATCCGGGAGTGGGTCAACGTCGTCGCGCTCAACCCCGCGCGGGTGCCGGCCGCCCATCCGGGATCGGCTGATCTCGACGACGCTCGCGAGCGGCTGGCGGAGCACACGGGCCCGGCGCTGGAGAAGCTGGCGGCGTACTGCTGAGGTCAGCCCTGCTGCCTGGTCAGGAAGTCGTCGACCTCGTCGGCGGTCGGGGCCGACTCAGGCCCCCGCCGGGTGACCTTGATGGCTGCTGCGGCGTTGGCGCGCCGGCAGCCCTCCACCCAGGGCGTACCTGCAGCGACCTCGGCGAGCAGGGCGCCCGTGTGGGTGTCGCCGGCGCCGTTGGTGTCGAGCGGCTTCTGCGGGAAGCCGGGGACGTCGGTGGTGGTGCCGTCCACGTGCACCGCGCACCCCCGGGGGCCGTCGCGGACGACGGCGACCGCATCGCCGCGGAGCAGGGGAGTGATGGCAGAGGTGAGCCCGGCCAGGTCGCCCGGCGCCTCCTCGCCGACCTCACGGAGCAGGTCCTCGGCCTCCTCGGCGTTGCTCGACCAGACGTCGGTGACCCCGAGCATCGCGGTCCGCACCGCCTCGGGCAGACCGGCGAACGCCGCACCCGGGTCGAGTACGACGACGACGTCCGGGTGCAGCGTCGGCAGCCAGGCCAGCAGCGGATCGCGCGTGCTGTCGAGGGCCAGCGAGAACCCGGTGACGCACACGAGGTCCCCGGCCCGAGGGTCCGAGGTCGCCAGCGACTCGGCGCTGATCCGGCGCTCGGCGCCCAGGGTGGTGACGAAGGTGCGCTCGGCGCTCGGCTCGAGCATGACGACGCAGATGCCGGTGTCGCGGTCGGGCACGGGCGGTGCGGAGACCTCGATGCCCTCGGCGGCGAGCGCCTGCCGGATGAGGTCGCCGTGCGGGCCGGTGCCGTGGGCTCCGGCATGGACGCAGTCGGCGCCGAAGCGGGCCGCCGCGACGAGCACGGTCACCGCTCCGCCGGCGTAGTCGGTGGCCGAGCAGGCCATCACGTTCTGCCCCCGGGAGGGGAGGTCGGGCACTTCGACGACGACGTCGACGAGGGCCTGACCGGTGTGGATGACCCGACTCACGGGGCGGATCATCCCCCCTCGCTCGCCAGGACCTCGGAGGTGGTGGCGAGGGTGATCTGCGGCGGGTAGAGCGCCATCACGTCCATCGCCGCTCGGTGGTTCTCCGGGGTCGACCCGGCGCACGCGTCGGTCACGAGGGTGATCGTCGCGCCGGCGTCGGCCGCGGCCAGCGCGGTCGAGACCACGCAGCAGTCGGTCGAGACGCCGGTCAGCACCAGGTGCGGCGTCGCACCGGTGACCGCCCGGAGGGCGTCACCCCACTTGCCGAACGTCGGCTCCGACACCACCTCGGAGCCGAGGCCGCTCATCTCCGGCACCACGTCCAGCAGCGGGTCGTCGGCGGGCACGTCGGCGAACGGCCAGGCCTTCAGGTAGGCCGCCCAGCTGCCCTGCGGCTCGCGGGCCGGCACCCAGCGTGTGACGACGGTCCGCTCGCCGGCGGCGGCAGCGAGGCGTCGTACGGGATCGACGATGGCGGGGAACATCGGGGAGCCCCACTGGCTCGACGGGTCGGCGAAGATCCGCTGCGGGTCGATGACGACCAGCCAGGCGTCGGGATGCATGCGGCCAGCCTGTCAGAAACCGTTCACCATGGGATGTAGCCGAACCCGCACTTACCTGCGTCAATTGACGCAGGTAAGTGCGGGCTGACCGACATCCCATGATGAACAGACGGGGCCGGGGACTACTTGACCTCGGCACGCAGGACCGCGCGCAGCCCGAGGGCCAGCGGGATCCAGAGCCATACCACCGTGGTGACGCCCAGCTGCTGCCAGTTCTCCGTCGTCAGGGAGCCCTCGAAGAGCCGCGTGCTGGCGAAGTTGACGTCGACCCACGGCTGCAGGTCACGGAACCACCCCTGGAAGGCGGCCAGGGTGCTGAGTGCCACCGGCAGGACGAGGGAGTAGACGAAGTAGCCCACGATCGCGCCGGCCGAGCTGCGGAACAGCACGCCCAGCATGAAGCCCATCAGCATGCCCAGCACGTTGGCCAGCACGATGTAGCCGAACTGGGTCACCGAGATGTCCCAGACCGCGTCCAGCCCGGTGATCGCCGAGCCGACGAGGTTGCCGAGGGCACCGACGGCGAGCGCGAGGAACATTGCCGCGACGCCGACGAGCAGGGTGGCTGCGACCTTGGCGGTGATCACCCGGCCGCGCCAGGGCACGAGCGTGAAGGTGGTCAGGCCGGTGCGCTGGCTGTACTCACCCGTGACGGACAGGATCGCGATGATCGGCAGGACGACCGACAGGGGCATGCCGATCGCGGTGGAGAAGGTGTCCTGGGTGATCGCCTCGTCGGGCGCCCAGATGATGACGGCGACGGTGGCGAGGAGGGACACGATGCCGACGCTGGCCATCAGCCAGAAGCCCGCCCGGGTGTCGAACATCTTGCGGAGCTCGACCGTGACGAGACGGATCGTGGGGATCGGGCGGACGGACCGGACCGCGGCGGGCGCCTCGGTCGCCGGGCGAGGCAGGGGTGCGGTCTGGGTCGTGGTCTGGGTCGTGGGCTGGGTCGTGGTGGTCATGCTGCTGCTCCTTCTCGGGCGGTCTCGGCGGTGAGCTCGAGGAACATCTCCTCCAGGCCGGCGCCGTCGGCGGGCCGCAGCTCGCTCAGGACCACGCCGGCGTGATGGGCCGTCCGGCCCACGAGCTCGGGGTCGGCGTCGACCCGCAGGCCGCCGTCGATCGGGGTGGTGACGACGTCCGCCTCGTGCAGGGCTCGGGCGAGCACGTCGACCTCGGTGGCGCGGACGAGCGTGCCGGCCGCGGCCAGCAGTCCGGCCTTGGTGTCCTGGGCGACGATCCGGCCCTGGCCGATGACGACGAGGTCGTCGGCGATGACCTCGATCTCGTGCAGCAGGTGCGAGGACAGCAGCACCGTGCCGCCGTCGTCGGCGAAGCCGCGGAGCAGGTCGCGCATCCATCGGATGCCGGCAGGGTCGAGGCCGTTGGCCGGCTCGTCGAGGACGAGCACGTCCGGGTCGCCGATGAGGGCGGTCGCGATGCCCAGGCGCTGCCGCATGCCGAGCGAGTAGTCGCGGACCCGGCGCCCTGCCTCGTCCTCGGTGAGGCCGACGCGGGCGAGGGTCTCGACGACACTCGCCCTGGGCAGTCCCATCGTCTGCTGGGCGATGGTGAGGATCTCGCGTCCCGTACGTCCGGCGTGCTGCGCGGAGGCGTCCAGCAGGACGCCCACCTCGAGGCCGGGGTTGACGAGCTCGCGGTAGTCGCGGCCGTTGATGGTGACCCGCCCGGAGCTGGCCCGGGTGAGGCCGACCATGACGCGCATGGTGGTGGACTTGCCGGCGCCGTTGGGGCCGAGGAAGCCGGTGACACGCCCGGCCGCGGCCGTGAAGGACACGTGGTCGACGGCCGTGAACGGGCCGTACTGCTTGGTGAGGGACTCGACGGTGATCATGGGTCCCACCCTCGCGACGCCGCGCAGGTGCGCGCATCGGGGAGAGGTCCCCGTCCGCCCCTGAGGCCACCCCTGAGAAACCCCCACCGCGGCGATGCGGCCGGGTTGGGGTCCCCTTGGGAGGATGGACCCGTGAGCCAGCCCACCGCGCAGCGTCCTCCCCAGGTCACCCTGGCGTCGGGGATCATCATGTTCGCCTCGATCGTGGTGGTGATCAGCGCCTGGGAGCGGGTCTCGACGATCGGCTCGCTGGAGACCCAGCAGGCGATCAGCGACTTCCTCGCGGAGCCGCGCTTCGCCTCGCTCGGTCTCGACGCCGACAGCACGGCCCAGCTGCTGCGCATCTCCTCCCTGATCGCGGCGGGGAGTGCTTGCGCCACCGCCATCCTGGGCTGGTACGTCCGCAAGCCCGACCGCTCGGCCCGGCTCGGGCTCACCCTCTTCTCGGTGCCGGTCTTCGTGGCCGGCTTCCCAGCGGGGGGTCTCGCGGGGTCGTTCGTCGCCGCCGGCGCGGCGATGCTGTGGTTGGTGCCGGCGCGGGAGTGGTTCGCCACCGGGAAGTGGACGCCGCCAGCACCTGCCCGCGACAAGGGCACTGCACGTCGTACGACGCTGGGCCAGCTGACCGGTCGAGCCCCGCAGTCGGGTCAGGGTCCCCACGCCACGTCCGGGTCGTCGACACCTCCGCCGGCCACCCGACCCTTCGGCGAGCACCGCCCCGCAGCGCCCCAGCCTCCTCCGGCGCCCTGGCAGCACCAGCAGCTGCACGAGCGGCCCAGCGCCATGATCGCGGCCTTCGTCATCACCGTGGTCACGGCCGGTGGACTGCTCGCCCTGTCCCTGCTCTGGGTGGCGATCGCGGGACTGTCGCCGGAGTTCCTCAGGAGCGTGCTGGAGCAGCAGCCGGGGATGTTCGATGACGGCGTGACCTTCCAGCAGGTGAGGGAGACGGTCTTCGCCTACGCCAGTGGCTTCATCCTGTGGTGCACGGTCGCCCTTGTCCTCGCGGGGTTCGCGATGGCGCGCCGGGAATGGGCCAGGCGTGGCCTGATGGTCATCGCCGCCTTCAGTGCCGGTGGCTGCATCTTCTTCGCGTCCAGCACGCTGCTCGTCGTGATCCCGGCGGCGGCAGCGGTGGCGACCGTCGTCTGCCTGAGGCGGATCGAGGTCCGCGAGTGGTTCTCCCCTCCGTCGCACTGACGTGCCCACCAGGGGCATGGTGAAATGGGGTCATGAGCGACCAGGAGCCCGGCCCGACCCACACGCCCTACGGCCAGTCGGACCCGTACGGCCAGGGCAGCAACCCCTACGGCCAGCCGCCCGCGGGGCAGCCGAACCCCTACGGTCAGCAACCGTCGTACGGGATGTCCCCGCAGCCGACGGGTGACCGGCGTCCCGGCACGGTGACTGCGGCGGCATGGATCACCATGGTCTCCGCGGCGATCATGGCCGCCCTCTTCGGGATCACCGCCATGGCCCTGCTGGTCGCCCGCGACCAGGTGATCACCGAGATGGAGCGGGTGCCCGAGTTCCGGGACGCCAACATCGACGCCGAGGCTGCCGTGGGTGTCCTCGTGGCCGTGATGATCGCCCTGGTCGTGTGGTCACTCATCTCGATCCTGCTGGCCGTCCTGGTGCTGCGCCGCTCCAACGTCGCGCGGATCCTGCTGGTGATCTCGTCTGCCGTGACGGCTCTCCTCTCGCTCCTGGCCATCACCAGTGGCGTGTCCGCCGTGATCCTCATCGCCGCCATCGCCACGATCGTGCTGCTGTTCACCGGCGGTGCCGGCGACTGGTTCAAGAGGGTGGGCTCCCCGCCCGGCGGCTATCCGGGTGGCCCGTCGGGTTACCCGGGCGACCCGTACGCCAACCCCTACGGCAGCCAGTACGGCGCCCAGCCGGGGCCGGATGCGCCGCCGCAGTACCCGTCCGACAACCCCTACGGCCAGCCGCCGTCCGCCGAGGGCGGGACCGACCACCCGCCGCGGGACCACCCCGACCGCTGAGCCGGGCGGGCTACGACCGGCTCGCTCAGCGCGCCAGGTCGGCCGCGGCGAGTCGGTGCACGCCCTCGCTGATCACGTCGCGCTCCTTGCAGAACGCCCACCGCACGAGCTGGCGACCGGCTTCGGTGTCGTCGTAGAACCCCTGCGCGGGGATCGCGACGACCCCGGCCCGCTCGGGGAGAGCCAGGCAGAACTCGCGACCGTCGGTCCAGCCCAGGTGGGAGATGTCGGTGGTCGTGAAGTAGGTCCCCTCGGGCACGCGGGGCGTCAGGCCGGCGGCTGTGAGGCCGTCGCAGAGCAGGTCCCGACGGGACTGGAGGTCGCGGGCGAGGGCCCGGGGCCAGTCGGGCTCGTGGTCGAGCGCATGGGCGATGGCGGGCTGGAGGGGTGAGCCCGAGGTGAAGGTCAGCCACTGCTTGGCGGCCAGCACCGCCTGCACCAGCGGCGCCGGACCGGTCGCCCAGCCGACCTTCCAGCCGGTGAAGGAGTAGGACTTGCCCGCGCTCGACAGCGTCAACGTCCGCTCCCACATGCCCGGCAGGGTCGCGATCGGGACGTGACCCTCACCCGAGCGGGCGTCGTCGAAGACGAGGTGCTCGTAGACCTCGTCGGTCACCACGATCACGTCGTGCTCGATCGCGAGGTCCGCGACCACCTGCAGCTCGGTGGGGGTGAGCACCGTGCCGGTCGGGTTGTGCGGGGAGTTGAGCAGGATCACCTTCGTCGCGTCAGTGACGACGGCCCGCAGCTCGTCGAGGTCGGGGCGGAAGTCGGGCGCCCGCAGCGTGACCGGTCGTCGCCGGGCGCCGCACACGTCGAGCATCGCGACGTAGGAGTCGTAGTAGGGCTCCAGCAGGACCACCTCGTCGCCCGGGTCGACCAGGCCGAGGAGGGCCGCAGCGACGGCCTCAGTGCACCCGGTCGTCACGACGACCTCACGGTCCGGGTCGACGTCCAGGCCGTAGTGGCGCTGCTGGTGGCGCGCGATCGCCGCCCGCAGGACGGGGATGCCGATGCCCGGGGCGTACTGGTTGGCCCCGTGCTCGAGCGCCGTCTCGGCCGCCTCGATCACGGACTTCGGGCCGTCCACGTCGGGGAATCCCTGGCCGAGATTGATCGCTCCGGTCCTCGCCGCCAGCGCCGACATCTCGCTGAAGACGGTCGGAGGGATGTGGGCCAGGCGGTGGGAGAGCGGCTTCGCAGTGGGCACGAGCCCACGCTACCCACGCGCTCACCACCCGGCCCGCACCCCGCCAGACGACGGTCGGCGGGTCACGGGTACGCCTCGGCGGGGTCGCGACGACGCGAGCCGGGGCGTCGCTAGTCTCGGTGCCGTGACCACCGACGCCGCCCTCGCAGCCGACATCGACGCCACCTGCCGACTCACGGGGGAGTTCACCCTCCGCTCGGGGCAGGTCGCGGACACCTACTTCGACAAGTACCTCTTCGAGGCGCAGCCCGACCTTCTCGACCGCGTGGCCGCCCAGATGGTCGACCTGCTCCCGGAGGGCACCGAGCTTCTCGGCGGACTCGAGCTCGGCGGCATCCCGATCGCCACGATGGTGAGCGCCCGGACCCGGCTGCCGGCGCTGTTCGTGCGCAAGCAGGCCAAGGAGTACGGCACCGCCAAGCTTGCCGAGGGTCCGGACGTGGCCGGTCGAAGGGTCACGATCATCGAGGACGTCATCACGACCGGCGGTGCGGTCCGTGACGCCACCCACGCGCTGCGCGAGCTCGGCGCCGTCGTCGAGGTCGTGGTCTGCGCGATCGACCGGTCACCCGAGGGGGGCAACCCGCTGGCCGACGTCGGTCTGGAGATCAGGTCGGTGTTGACGCGCGCCCAGCTGGACGCCGTCTCCGCCCTCTGAGGAGGACGCTCGGCAGCCCAAGGCGTCAGACGTCTCGGCCGGTGATGTCGCGGTCGGGGCCGCCGTCCTGCGGGCCGATCTCCGCGCCCGGGGCGTTGGTGCGCTTGTGGCGCCACCACTCGATCCCGATCGGGATCACCGAGAACGCCACGATCACGATGATCAGCCTGTCGATGCTCTCGGCGAGGCCGGGGAACGCATCGCCCAGGAAGTAGCCGAGCAGGCAGACCGACAGGACCCACAGGACCGCGCCCACGAGGCTCCACAGGAAGAAGCGGCGCCGGTCCATCCGGGTGACGCCCGCGACGACGGTGATGTAGGTGCGCACGAACGGGACGAACCGCCCGATCACCAGGGCCTTGTTGCCGTGGCGGTCGAAGAAGGCCGTCGTCTGGTCGAAGTACTTGCGCTTGATGATCCTGCCGTCGCGCTCGTAGAGCGGTGGGCCGATCTTGCGTCCGATCTCGTAGCCGACCACGTTGCCCATGAAGGCGGCCACGGCGAGCGCCGCCATCGCGATCAGCAGCTCGAGGAAGGTCGGGCCGGGGAACAGGTCCAGCTGCCCGGTCGCGATGAAGAGGCCCAGCGCGAAGAGGAGGGTGTCACCGGGGAGGATCGGGAAGAAGAGCCCGCACTCGACGAAGACGATGATCATGCTGATCCAGAACAGCTCCGCGCCGAACTGGTCGAGGAGCCAGTTGGGGTCCATCCACTCGATGCCCAGCAGCATCGGCTGGACCAGGGTCTGGACGTCCCACAGTGCGCTCACGGGCGCCACCCTAACGATCACTGCCTAGGGTGCTGGCATGCACGAGGAGGAACGGGCGCCCTACGACCCGATGCCGCACGGCCCACCCGAGGTCGGGCTCGGGCCGTGGGAGGGCACGTGGCCCGAGGGGGAGCAGTGGGACTCCGACCTGCTGCGCGAAGGCGACCGGCGCAACGTGGTCGACCGCTACCGCTACTGGACGATGGAGGCGATCGTCGCGGACCTCGACACCCGGCGGCACGGCTTCCACGTCGCGATCGAGAACTGGCAGCACGACTTCAACATCGGCACCATCGTGCGCACCGCCAACGCCTTCCTCGCCGCCGAGGTCCACATCGTCGGCAACCGGCGCTGGAACCGCCGCGGCGCGATGGTGACCGACCGTTACCAGCACGTCCGGCACCACCCCGACGCCGCCAGCCTGGCGTCGTACCTCCACGGCCTGCCGCCGGACTCGGGCGGGCCGGTCCGGCTGCTGGGCATCGACAACCTGCCCGGCTCGCTGCACCTGGAGACGATGGACCTGCCTCGTCAGGTCTGCTTCCTCTTCGGGCAGGAGGGTCCCGGCCTGTCCGAGTCGGCGCGCGAGGTCTGCGACGGCACCTTCTCCATCGCCCAGTTCGGCTCGACCCGCTCGATCAACGCCAGCTCGGCGGCGGCGATCGCGATGCACAGCTGGGTCAGGACGTACGCCGACCTCGCCGGCGACGACGCCTGGCGGGGCTAGTCGGGGCGGGTCGGGGCTGGTCGGGGCTGGTCGGGGCAACACGAAGGGGCCCGGAGTGTCCCCACAGCACCCCGGGCCCCGTCGCGGGTTCTAGCGGCGCGTCCTCGAGTAGCAGAGGAGCGTCCGGTCGCCCGCCTTCCAGGCCGCCTTCGAGGGCCAGCCGAAGCGGAAGGAGCGGGAGGTCACGACGTGCCGGCACCGCCGGTCGCCGATGCGCTGCCAGGCACGATCGCCCGGAAAGCGCGGGGCCTTGACCTTGAGCGCCGCGGTCGCGCGGAAGGAGTGCTTCTTGGCGCAGACGGTGACCTTGAAGTCCCGGCCGGCGAGGCAGCGGGACACCCGGGCGCTGTAGGGGAACGTGCCGAGGGCGAGCTTCTTGGGCAGTGGGGCCAGCTTGGTGCCTGCGACCAGGATGAGGTCGCAGCGCAGCCATCGCGCTCCGGCAGCCTGCTGCTCCGTGGTCGGCGCGAAGTAGCCGAGGTGGTAGGCCGTGAGGCGGAGGCCGCGCTGGTTCGTGCCCAGGGCCTTGCGCTGGGCCGGCAGGCACGACTCGAGGGCGAACCTGAGCAGGCCCTTGCTCTCATAGGTGAGGCCCTCGGGCAGCTGGGCGACGGCGATCACCTGCGAGGTGTGCTCGGCGCCGCATCCCACGGCCGCCTCCGGGTAGGACGCCTCGCCGAGCTCGGCGGCACTCATGTCGAAGCACTGACCCACCACCGGAGCCTGGTAGGCCGGGTCGGCCGCGCTGGCCGAGGGGGCTGCCACGCTCGTGAGGGCGGCCGCCACCAGCCCGGTGAGGGCGGCACCCAGCCCGACTCGTCGCAACATGTGCGTCAACATAAACCTGACTGAGGGGTAGCGCCATACCCATCGGGGTGCAGAAGCTCGCCCTGTGGGGCAGCGTCCTGTCCGTTACTGCCGCTGGTGCTCCAGCACCGCCTGAAGTGAGGCAAGACCGCGGCTGCTGTGGCTCTTGACGGTTCCCTCGCTGATGCCCAGCTCGATGGAGGTCTCGCGCACCGACAGGCCGAGCCAGTGGCGGAGCACCACCACCTTGCGCTGCTGCGCGGGGAGCGACTGCAATGCGTCGAAGAGCGCCGACCGCTCCTCGAACGCCGTCGGTTCGGCGCCCGGCAGGTCGGGGAGCTGGTCGCTGGGTCGCTCGCGCCGCCAGGGCCGACGGGACTCGTCGATGTTGGCCCGCACCATGATCTGGCGGCAGTAGGCCTCCTCGCCGCCGCGGTTGCGGATCCGCGGCCAGGCGACGTACAGCTTGGTCAGCGCGGTCTGCAGCAGGTCGTCGGCGCGGTGCCAGTCGCCGCACAGCGCGTACGCGATCCGGCGCAGGTGGGACTGGCGGGCCGCGACGAACTCCGTGAACTCGGCGTCACGATCGGTGCCCCTCATCGCAGGCCCTGCCCGGACGCGTACTGCTCGCGCACCATCGTGGCGAAGACCTTCAGGGAGCCGACCCAGTCCCCGCCGGGGATCACCTCGAGCCGGGAGTCGATGACGCGATAGATCACGACCTGGGGCCGGTCGCCGACGCGGAGTCGCACGACGCCGGTCTGCTCGGCGCCGACACCGAAGATCTCGCCCAGGTCCAGGTCGTTGCGCACCTTGACGACCACGATCTGGTCCGAGCCGGGCTCGACCTGCCCGTCGGGGCCGACCCGGATCCACTCGTCGGGCGGGACGGTTCCCATCGGTCCGGTCAGGCCGTTGGCGACGTCCAGCGTGTGCTGCGTCTGCACGACACCCGCGAGCCACCCGGCGAAGTTGCCCGTCGCCGCTGTCGACACGAGGGAGACGCCGTCGTCGGACCCGGCGAGCAACGTGTAGGTCTCCGCCCCGTCGTAGATCGTGCGCAGTGCCACGGACGTGCCCTGGGTCGCGGTGTAGCCCATCGGGTTGTGGACCTTCTGGAGGACCTTCGAGGTCTCCGGAGCCAGGACGAGCTGCCCGTCGTCGTCGTAGGTGGCCGGGTTGCCGATGAAGTCGACGGCGCCCAGGGCGTCCGTGGCCTCCGCCTCGGTGCGCAGGTCCTCGAGCCGCTGCCTCCGCTCGGACTGAGTGGCGTCCTCCTGCTCCGGCGCCGGGCCGGTGGTCGCGATCGGAGCCTCGCTCCGCGGCGCTGCCCCGGGGCCCGCGGCCCACGCGGCACTGCCGGCCACGACCAGGGACGCGGCCACCGCGGCAGCCGCGAGCCGGCGACGGCGTACGGCCCGGCGCCCGGAGGCGACGAAGCGCGCGACGTCCAGGTCGTCACCCGCGCCGAACGAGCGGTCCAGCTCGGTCTGCCAGTCGATCTCGGTGTCCATGCCGGGTCCCTCCTCCGGGGTGAGCCTTCCACCGGTGGAGACGGAGTGCGCGGCAGGTCGGTTGTCAGGGGGTGAGACGAGGCTTTCGCAACAATCGACACTCGTCGGTAGCCATTAGGGTTGTCACTGCCCGTTGGACAGCTTCTGAGGAGAACACCCGATGCCCATCGCCACCCCCGAGGTCTACGCGCAGATGCTGGACGCCGCGAAGTCGAAGTCCTTCGCCTACCCGGCCATCAACGTGTCGTCGTCCCAGACACTCAACGCCGCGCTGAAGGGTTTCGCCGACGCCGGCTCCGACGGCATCATCCAGGTCTCCACGGGCGGTGCGGAGTACCTCTCCGGGCCGAGCGTGAAGGACATGGTCAGCGGCTCGGTCGCCTTTGCCGCCTACGCCGCCGAGGTCGCGAAGAACTATCCCGTCAACATCGCGCTGCACACCGACCACTGCCCCAAGGACAAGCTCGACGGCTTCGTCCGCCCGCTGCTCGACATCTCCGCCGAGCGGGTCGCGCGCGGCGAGGCACCCCTCTTCCAGTCGCACATGTGGGACGGTTCGGCCGTCCCGCTCGAGGAGAACCTCCAGATCGCGGAGGAGCTGCTGGCCAAGTGCGCGGCGGCCCACATCATCCTCGAGGTCGAGATCGGCGTCGTCGGCGGCGAGGAGGACGGTGTCGCCAACGAGATCAACGACCAGCTCTACACGACCCCCGAGGACGCCCTGGCCACTGTGCGCGCGCTCGGTGCCGGCGAGAAGGGCCGCTACATGACGGCACTCACCTTCGGCAACGTGCACGGCGTCTACAAGCCCGGCAACGTCAAGCTGCGCCCGGAGATCCTCAAGTCCGCGCAGGAGGCCGTCGCCGCCGAGCTCGGCCTCGAGGCCGGCGCCAAGCCGTTCGACCTGGTCTTCCACGGCGGCTCCGGCTCGACCGCGGAGGAGATCGGCGCGGCCGTCGACTACGGCGTCATCAAGATGAACGTCGACACCGACACGCAGTACGCCTTCACCCGCCCGGTCGCGGCCCACATGTTCGCCAACTACGAGGGCGTCCTGAAGGTCGACGGAGAGGTCGGCAACAAGAAGCAGTACGACCCCCGCGCCTGGGGCAAGGCGGGCGAGAGCGGCATGGCTGCCCGCATCGTCGAGGCGTGCGAGAACCTCCGCTCCGCCGGCACGTCGCTGGCGGGCTGACCTCCGCCGTGGGCGGTGCCTGAGCCACCTTCCGCAGACGTGGGAGGTGGCCGGAACACCGCCCGCCCGGGCGTCGTACGTCCACACGCAACCGAGCGGTGCGTGAGCCACCTCCTCGTTGAGAGGAATGTGGGCCACGCACCGCTCGGATGACGCGTACGCCGCTACCGTGCCGGCGCGTTCCCCGGGATCTCGTCCGGGTCCCCGTAGCCCGCCCCGTGAGTCGAGTGCTCGGCGAGGTCCTTCTGCACGCGCGGGTCGTCCGCGTCGGCGAAGTAGTCGAACGCGATCGTCTCGTCCTCGCCGTTGGAGACCTGGGTCGCGTTGAGGATCGCGCTCAGCACCACGCTGATCACGAGGTTGAGGCAGAAGGCCGTCATGGCGATGTAGCCCATCTGCTCGATCCCCGGCATCAGGGCCAGGGAGCCGCCGAAGTGCTTGCCGGTGACGGGGTTCACCACCTGGTAGGCCTCGACGGTGCCGTAGACCATCGCGGCGGCCCAGCCGGCGAGCAGCGCCCAGCGGTGGAACCAGCGCGTGAAGAGGCTGAACACGACCGCGGGGAAGGTCTGGAGGATCCAGATGCCCCCGAGGAGCTGGAAGTTGATCGCGTTCTGCTTGTCCAGCGTGAGCACGAAGACCAGCGCGAACGCCTTCACGACCAGCGACATCAGCTTGGAGACCTTGGCCTCCTGCTTCGGAGTGGCGTCGGGCTTGAGCCACTCCTTGTAGATGTTGCGGCTGAAGGTGTTGGCTGCCGCGATCGACATGATCGCCGCCGGCACGAGCGCACCGATCGCGATGGCCGCGAACGCGACGCCTGCGAACCACGCAGGGAACATGTCCTCGAACAGCTGCGGGATGACGAGCTGGGCGTTGGCCTCGCCGTCGAGACCGATCGGTTCGGTGCCGGCGGCGATGGCCACCCACCCCAGCAGGGCGAGCAGACCGAGCACGAAGGAGTACGCCGGGAGGATCGCGGCGTTGCGGCGGATGGTGTTGCGGCTGTTGGACGACAGCGACGCGGTCACGGAGTGCGGATACATGAACAGGGCGAGCGCCGAGCCGAGAGCCAGCGTGGCGTAGGCCCAGCCGGCGCCGACGCCGGGCAGGAACGCGCCCGTCGGCTTTCCGGTGGCCTCGTTGACCGTGGCCATCTTCGCCTCCGCGGAGCCGAAGATGTTGTCCCAGCCCCCGACCTGGCCGGGGAGGTAGATCACCGCGACGATGATGACGAGGTAGATGAGGATGTCCTTGACGAACGCGATCACCGCGGGGGCGCGGAGCCCACTGGAATAGGTGAAGGCAGCCAGCACCGCAAAGGCGATGAACAGCGGCGCGTCCTTGGCGATGATGTTGTCGCCGCCACCGATCCCGGCCACCTCGAGCACGGCCTGGATGCCGACGAGCTGGAGCGCGATGTAGGGCATGGTCGCCACGAACCCGGTCACCGCGACGGCGAGCGAGAGCCCGCGGCTGTTGTAGCGCCCTCGGACGAAGTCGGCCGTCGTGACGTAGCCGTGGCGGTGGCTCACCGACCACAGCCGCGCCATGAAGATGAAGATGATCGGGTAGAGCACGATCGTGTAGGGCACCGCGAAGAACCCGGCGACGGCACCTGTGGCGAACATCGCGGCCGGTACGGCCACGAAGGTGTAGGCCGTGTAGAGGTCGCCGCCCAGCAGGAACCAGGTGATCCACGTGCCGAACTTGCGGCCTCCCAGGCCCCACTCGTCGAGCGACTCGAGCGACTCGCCGCGCTGGAATCGCGATGCCATGAACCCCGCCACCGTGACCAGCAGGAAGAGCGCGATCAGCACCGCCAGGGCGACGCCGTTGACGCCGGTGCCGGCGACCATGACGGACAGCTGCGGCGTCATCGGTCCTCACCCACCTTGTGGGTGGTCTTGCCGCGCGCGGAGAGTGTGAGCCGGTAGGCCGTGTAGGTCAGCCCTGAGCAGAGGAAGACCCAGAGGAACTGGTACCAGAAGAAGAAGGGGAAGCCGAAGAGCTCCGGATCTGCCTTGGCGTAGCTCGGCACCCAGAGGAGAGCGACGATGGGGATCATGAGCAGGACGCCGGCCAGCGTCATCTTGCCCATGTCGGTCGGGGGCGCGTCCTGTTCAGGGCGCGACTGAGAGGGGTTCCCGGGATTCATGCGCGCGACCCTAATCCCGGACCAACAGTCGTCACGCCCCCCTCAGGGGCGGTTGCGCGATCAGTGGTCGATCTCGCGCGACGAGCGGTCAGGCCAGGAGCTCGTCCGCCGCAGCGGCGCTGGAATCACGCAGGAAGCTCGAGCACCGCTCCCACTCCGCGGTCTCGCCGATCGCCCGCGCCGCGAGGGCGAGGAGGGCGAGCGAGCGGAGGAAGCCGCGGTTGGGCTCGTGCTCCCACGGCACCGGGCCGTGGCCCTTCCACCCGTTGCGGCGCAGCATGTCGAGCGAGCGGTGGTAACCCACCCGCGCGTAGGCGTAGACCGTCACGTCGTCGGCGCCGGCCTCGTGGGCCTGGCCGGCCAGGGCCGCCCACGCAGCCGGGGACTCGGGGTGGCGTCGTACGACGGCTGCCGGGGTCTCTCCGCCGGCGAGCTCGGCGTCGGCGGGGTCGGTGGGCAGGTGGGTGGGCGGGGGACCGGCCATCAGGTCGCCGCCGAGGAAACCGGAGGTCATGGCCCCCACCCTAGGTGCGCACCCCATCCGACAGACTTCCCCCATGGGCCAGACCTTCACGACCGAGATCCAGGCGCGCTACCGCGACATCAACCTCGCCGGGCACGTCGACAATGTCGAGGCCGTCCGCGTGCTCGACGAGGCGCGGCTGGAGTTCTTCCGGTTCGCCCCGCTGCCGGGCCTTCCGCCCGGGCAGACCGGGCTGCTCCACGGTGTCGACGAGGGCGTGTCCGAGCTCGTGGCCTCGCAGGCGATCGAGTACCACGCCGAGATGCGCTTCGTCCCCTACCAGCCGTTCCTCGCGACGCTGTGGGTCACCCGGATCGGCGGGGCGTCCTTCACGGTCGCCGCGGAGATCCGCGTCGAGCAGGGTGGTGCCCCCGCGGTCGCCTGGGAGTGCGTCAACGTGCTGTGGGACCACCACGCCCAGACGTCGTGGCGGCTCAACGACGCCGTACGCGCCGACCTCGGGCGCTACCTCGGCGACCCGGTGGACCTGCGCCGCTGAGAGTCAGGCGCCGAGGAGGTGGCGTACCTTCTCCGGTCCGAGCGCCAGCACCAGCGTGGGCAGCCTCGGGCCCCGGTCGGCGGCGACGAGCAGGTGGTAGAGGAGCCGGAAGAAGTCCTTCTGGTCCGCCTTCACCTGGTCGGTGGGGGCGTCGTCGAAGCCGAGGCCGCGGGCGACCTTCGGCACGCCGTAGACAAGGCTGGTGACCGCATCGAGGTCGGACTCCTGCGGCAGGCGGTCCAGGAAGATCCGCAGCCAGAGCTCCTCGTCCTCGCTCAGCGACGCGAGGCGCCCAGAGTCGGGCGTCTCGCGGACCGTCGTGCGTTGGTCCTCCGGCAGTGACGCCGTCCAGGCCATCGCGCGACCGAGGCGCGGCTCGAGGTCGTCGACGCTGTCGTGAGCGAAGCCGAGGTCCTCGATCACCGAGCTGATCAGCTCGCTCGAGCCGGCGGTCACGTCGGCCACCGAGGACAGGGTCCGGAACGGTACGACGACGCGCGAGGTCGGCAGGGGACCGGAGGCGACGCCGGAGGCGCGCTCCCAGGCGAGCACCGCGCCGTCCCGCCTGGCCGGGTCGGCGGCCTTGCGGCCGAGGGCGTCCCACTCGTCGTAGAGGCGCACCACCTCGGGACCGAAGTCGACGGTGAAGGTCTGCTTGGGCGCGCGGCGGACGTAGAGCCAGCGCAGGATCGGGGCCTCGAGCACCTCGAGCGCGTCCGAGGCCGTGGGCACGCCGCCGGACGACGACGACATCTTCTGCATGCCGGCGAAACCGACGAACCCGTAGCCGAACCATGCGGGGCGCGGCATGTCGAAGAAGGTCTCGACGAGCTCGTGGCCGACGGTGAAGGAGGAGCCCGGGGTGGCGTGGTCGGACCCGGCCGCCTCGAAGTCCACGTGGTAGTGCGCCCACCGCATGGGCCAGTCGATCTTCCAGACCAGCTTGCCCTCGTGCTCGGTCGTGAGGTTGGTGACGCCCGTGAAGGAACACGCGTCGCAGGCGTAGGCGAGGTCGGTCGTCTCGTCGTCGTACGACGTGAGGGTCACGGTGTCGCGGCCGCAGTCGCGGCAGTAGGGCTTGAAGGGGAAGCGCGCCAGCTCGCCCGAGCCGGCCTCCTCCTCGGCGGCGACCGAGTCGGCCAGGGCTGCGGCTTCCTGCGACTCCAGCTCGCTGCCCGGCTCGTCGTGGGCGGCCGTCGCGACCGGCTTCTTGGTGCGATACCTGGCGAGCACCGCGTCGATCTCGTCGCGCGCCCGCACGGCGAGCAGCACCTCGTCGCGGTAGGCGCCGGCTCCGTAGAGCTCGGACTGGGAGATCTCCTCCATCTCCACGCCGAGGTCGGCCAGCGCCTGCTGGAGCGGTGCCTTGAAGTGGGTGGCCCAGGAGTCGTGGCAGTCCCACGGGTCAGGTACGGCGGTCAGCGGTCGCCCGATGTGCTCCGACCACTCCGCCGGCACGCCTGCGGGCACCTTGCGGAAGCGGTCGTAGTCGTCCCACACGTGGAGGTGCCGCACCTCGAGACCGCGTCGGCGCAGCTCGTCGGCGACGAAGTGGGTGGTGAGGAACTCGCGCAGGTTGCCCAGGTGCACCGGTCCCGAGGGGGAGGCGCCCGACGAGACGGTCACGGGCTTGCCCTCGCCGGCGTGCCGTACGGCATCGTCCGCCGCACGCGTCACCCAGTCGACGGGATTGCCCTGCTGTCCACCTCGTGCCATGCGGCAAGGCTATCGGTGGTGATGCCGGCGTCGGAGCCGTCCCCCGTGGCGGCTCCGACGCCATGCTCCGAGCGGAGCGGGCACGGCCGTGCACCCCCGTGGCGGCCGGTGGCTCAGTATGTGCTGGCCGGTCGCTGCCACGGGGGTCGCGAGTGCCGCTGGCACTAAACTGCCAGACATGCCTGGAGATCCCTCCTCGGTCCTGTCCGCCCTCGGGCTGGACCGGAAGACCGAGCACCTCTACTTCCGTCTGCTCCCCGTGTCGGGGCACACCGTCGTCGGCGTGGCCCGGCTCGTGCAGGAACGCCCGGACCGGCTGCTGCGCGACCTGGCCCCGCTGGAGGAGTGCGGACTGGTGGTGCTGGTGGAGGACCGCGTCGTCGTGCCACCACTGGCGGAGGCGCTGTCCGAGCTGGTGCTGCGCGAGTCCGTCCGGGCATCGTCGTCGGCCGCGAAGCTGGGCGAGCTCGCCAGGGCGGTGCCGCACCTCGTCGCCTCCGCCACCCGGCCCGACGCGAGCGACCTCACCGACGTCCGTCCACTCGACGGTGAGCTCAGCTCGGGTGGCGACGCGCTCGAGCTGCTCCACCTCATGCTCCGGAGCAGCCGGGGCGACATGCTGTGGCTCAGGCCGGATGCCTGGGCCATGCCGCGGGAGTCCCGGGTGAGCGAGCTGCTGGCCGAGGCGATGGCGAGTGGTCGCCGGTCCCGGGCGATCTACCCCGTGCGCGCGCTGACCGAGGCGCCCGAGGCGCTCCGCACGCGGGCCCGTCTGGGCGAGCGAGTGCGGGTGATGTCCGAGGTGCCCACCCGGATGTTCATCTTCGGCGACGCGCACGCCGTGCTTCCCGAGCCGCTCGGCTTCACCGACGAGCCGCGCGTGCACGTGCGGCAGCGCTCGGTGGTGGCGGCACTAACGCTGTGGTTCGAGCTGCTGTGGTCACACGCCGCCCCGGTCCCCGAGCTCGAGAGCGGCAAGGGGCGCCCGGACGAGCGGCAGTTCCTGCTCGAACAGCTGATGGCCGGCGTCACCGACGAGGTGATCGCCCGCAAGCTGGGCATCGGCCTGCGCACCGTGCGCCGACGGGTGGCGGCGCTCATGTCCGAGCTCGGGGTCGACACCCGCTTCCAGGCGGGCGTCGAAGCGGTTCGCCGCGGCTGGCTCTGAGTCGCCGCGTGATTCAGCCCGCGCCGTGGCGGCCGGCCGATCAGGGCAGGATCATGGAGTACGCGGCCCGTTCGAGGCGCCAGCTCCGACTGCGCTCGGGACCGGAGACCTCTCCGTCGGCCGACAGCCAGAACTCGTCGCCGCTGACCTTCACCGACCGACCCCGCAGCGTCAGCACGTCGTCGCGTTCGTCGTGCTCCCCCTTGCGGAGTCGAGCGACGTAGCCCAGCTTGGCGAGCGGCTCCACGGCACGGCTGACCATCACGTCGAGCATCCCGTCCTCGGGGTCCGCGTCGGGATTGAGCTCCGTGCCGCCCCCGACGTTGCTGCCGTTGCCGATGGCGACCATGAGGACCGGCCGGTTGACGTCGTTGACCACCGTGCCGTCGATCTCCACGCGCAGGCGCCAGCTCGGGGGGTGGAAGGCCGACAGTGCGGCACCGATCGGATAGCCGAGCTTGCCCAGGTTGACCTTGCCGACGCCGACCGCTCCCAGCCGGCTCTTCCACCGTGCGCCCTTGCGGCTGGCCTGGGCGCCCACGCCGACATGGACGTTGTTGACCACGATGTTGCCGGTCTCGTCGACGAGCAGGTCGACCGGACGGACCTCGCCGGTGAGCACGAGCCGGGCGGCGTCCTCGATCTCGAGCGGGATCTGGTTGCCCCGGGCGAAGTCGTTGCCGGTGCCCATGGGGAGGAGCGCCAGGGCGGTGCCGGCCAGCTCGTTGCGCTTGTAGAGGGCGGTGACCACGGCGTGCATGCTGCCGTCGCCGCCGGCGACCACGACCGTACGTCCTCCGGCCCGGTGCAGGACGCCGTCGAGCTCGCCCGGGTTGGAGGTCTTGGCGACCTCGACCGACGCCTCCTCGCGGAGCACGGACAGGGCCACGTCGAGCCGCTCCTCGTCGGAGGTGCCGGCGTCGGCATTGGTGATGACGAGCAGGGTGCGCACGGGGCGGACACTAGTCCACGGTGCGGTAGCGTGACTCCGCAAGAGCCCCGATGCCTTGTGCCCGGGGCTGTTTCCATTTCTGCACACACCATTTCTGCTGACATGACAGAGGAGGGCTGAGATGCCCGCGATCGTCGTGCTCGGCGCCCAGTGGGGCGACGAGGGCAAAGGCAAGGCAACCGACCAGCTGGCCACCACGGACTCGATCGACTTCGTGGTCCGCACCAGCGGCGGGCACAACGCCGGCCACACCATCGTCATCAACGGCGAGAAGTACGCGACCCACCTGCTGCCCAGCGGGATCCTGACCCCCGGTGCCACCTCGGTGATCGCCGGCGGCGTGGTCGTCTCCCCGGAAGCGCTCTTCCGTGAGCTCGACGGCCTGCTCGACCGCGGGGTGGAGGTCGCGGACCTCAAGGTCAGCGCCAACGCCCACGTGATCGCCAGCTACCACGCGACGATCGACAAGGTCACCGAGCGCTTCCTCGGCAAGAACCAGATCGGCACCACGGGGCGGGGCATCGGCCCGGCGTACGCCGACAAGGTCAACCGGGTCGGCGTACGGATCGCGGACCTCTTCGACGAGTCCATCCTCCGCGAGAAGGTGGAGGCTGCC
The DNA here is from genome assembly GCA_963843815.1 of uncultured Actinomycetota bacterium. GTDB lineage: Bacteria > Actinomycetota > Actinomycetes > Propionibacteriales > Nocardioidaceae > Nocardioides. The sequence goes on from CAWJLX010000012.1 coordinate 85,119, forward strand.
CTCGACGTGCGCAACCACCTCCTCACCAAGGTCTACAACCGCCGCGCGATCGAGGTCGATGTCGTCGTCGAGGAGCTCGTGTCCTACGCGGATCGGCTCCGTCCGATGGTGTGCGACACCTCGCTGCTGCTCAACCAGGCGCTCGACGCTGGTCAGACAGTGCTCTTCGAGGGAGCGCAGGCGACCATGCTCGACGTCGACCACGGCACCTATCCGTTCGTCACGTCCTCCAACCCGGTCGCGGGCGGCGTCTGCGTGGGGGCGGGAGTCGGACCCACCCGCATCGACCGGGTGGTCGGCGTGATCAAGGCCTACACGACCCGCGTCGGCTCCGGCCCGTTCCCCACCGAGCTCTTCGACGACGACGGCGCCCAGCTCCAACGGCTCGGCGGCGAGATCGGCGTCTCGACCGGACGCACCCGCCGCTGCGGCTGGTACGACGCCGTCGTGGCGCGCTACGCCAGTCGGGTCAACGGCCTCACCGAGTTCTTCCTGACCAAGCTCGACATCCTCGGCGCGTGGGAGCGGATCCCGGTCTGCGTCGCCTACGAGATCGACGGTCAGCGGGTCGAGGAGATGCCGATGACCCAGACCGAGTTCCACCACGCCAAGCCCGTCTACGAGTACTTCGACGGGTGGATGAGCGACATCTCCGGCTGCCGTACCTTCGACGAGCTGCCCACGAACGCCCAGGCCTACGTCCGGGCCCTCGAGCGGATCTCCGGTGCCCGGATCTGGGCCGTCGGGGTCGGGCCGGGGCGTGAGCAGACGGTGGTCGTCCACCCGTGAAGGCCCTGGTCGTCGGCACGGGCGGTCGCGAGCACGCCATCGCCCTCTCGTTGTCGCGTGATCCCGCCGTGACCGAGGTGCACGTCGCCCCGGGCAACCCAGGCATCGGCGCGGTGGCGACGCTGCACGACGTCGACCCGATGGACGGACCGGCGGTCGCCGCGCTCGCCACCTCGATCGGCGCCGACCTGGTCGTGATCGGTCCCGAGGCGCCGCTCGTCGCCGGTGTCGCCGACTCGGTGAGGGAGGCCGGGATCGCCTGCTTCGGTCCCACACGCGAGTCCGCCCGCCTCGAGGGCTCCAAGGCCTTCTCCAAGGAGGTCATGGCGACCGCGGGCGTGCCGACCGCCGGCTCGCGCACGTGCACGACACCGGAGGAGACCGCTGCGGCGCTCGACGCGTTCGGTGCGCCCCACGTCGTGAAGGACGACGCACTGGCCGCGGGCAAGGGCGTCGTCGTGACCAACGACCGCGATGAGGCGCTCGCCCATGCGGCCGCGTGCGAGCGGGTCGTGGTCGAGGAGTTCCTCGACGGTCCCGAGTTCTCGCTCTTCGTGGTCTGCGACGGCACCCAGGGGCGACCGCTCCTGCCCGCGCAGGACTTCAAACGCATCTTCGACGGAGGCCGCGGACCCAACACCGGCGGGATGGGGTCCTACGCGCCGCTGACCTGGCTGCCCGACGGAACGGTCGACGGCGTCATGGAGCAGGTGGTGGCCCCGACGCTCGCCGAGATGCGGCGCCGGGGGGCGCCCTTCATCGGCTGCCTCTACGTCGGCCTGGCCCTCACCGAGGCCGGCCCGAAGGTCATCGAGTTCAACGTCCGCTTCGGCGACCCCGACATCCAGCCCGTGCTGGCGCTGCTCGAGTCGCCCCTGGGCGTGCTGCTGCGGGCGGCGGCGCAGGGCGATCTGTCCGCCGTTCCGGCGCCGACCTTCAGCGGAGGCGCCGCCGTCAGCGTGGTCATGGCGAGCGCCGGCTATCCGGAGAGCTCCCGCTCGGGCGACGTGGTCGTCGGCACCGAGACGCTGACGCGCGAGAGCGACGTGGACGTCATCCACGCCGGCACCGCGCGCACCGACGCGGGCCTCGTGACCGCCGGTGGCCGGGTGCTGGCCGTGCGCGCGGTCGGCGCTGACGTCGCCGACGCCCGCGCCAAGGCGTACGAGGGGGTGGCGAGCATCAGCTTCGACGGCGCCCAGTGGCGCCGCGACATCGCCGCCGAGCCCCTGGGCGTCGTCGAGGGCGCCGCCGCCCTGGACTGACCGCCGGGCGACCGTGTCAGCGGCCGGGCCTCGTCGCTCCTGCCCGGGGCCCCGGATGAAAGGATGCGGGTCGTGAGCGTCCCCAACGTCCTGGCCACCCGCTACGCCGGCGCCGACCTCGCCGCGATCTGGTCGCCCGAGCACAAGATCGTCCTCGAGCGCCAGCTGTGGGTCGCGGTGCTGAAGGCCCAGCGCGACCTCGGCATCGACGTGCCGGACGGAGTCGTCGAGGCCTACGAGGCCGTCATCGACCGGGTCGACCTCGACTCCATCGCCGCACGTGAGCGGGTCACCCGCCACGACGTGAAGGCGCGCATCGAGGAGTTCTCCGCGCTGGCCGGCCACGAGCACATCCACAAGGGGATGACCTCGCGGGACCTCACCGAGAACGTCGAGCAGCTCCAGGTACGCCGCTCGCTCGAGCTGGTCCGCGATCGTTCCGTCGCCGCCCTGGTGCGACTCGGCCGACTGGCGGCCGAGCACGAGCTCACCGTGATGGCCGGTCGCTCGCACAACGTGGCCGCCCAGGCGACGACCCTCGGCAAGCGCTTCGCGACCATCGCCGACGAGATGCTCATCGGGGTGCAGCGCATCGAGGAGCTGCTCGCCCGCTACCCCCTCCGCGGGATCAAGGGTCCGATGGGCACGGCCCAGGACATGCTCGACCTGCTCGACGGCGACGACGCCCGGCTCGACGAGCTCGAGCAGCGGGTGGCCGCCCACCTCGGCTTCGACCACGTGCTGACCAGCGTCGGCCAGGTCTACCCGCGCTCCCTCGACTTCGACGTGGTCGCGGCGCTCGTCCAGCTCGTCAGCGGTCCCAGCAACCTGGCGACCACCGTGCGGCTGATGGCCGGCCACGAGCTGGTCACGGAGGGCTTCAAGGAGGGCCAGGTCGGGTCGTCGGCGATGCCCCACAAGATGAACACCCGCTCCTGCGAGCGGGTCAACGGCCTGGCGGTGATCCTCCGCGGCCACCTGTCGATGGTCAGCGAGCTGGCCGGTGACCAGTGGAACGAGGGCGACGTGTCCTGCTCCGTGGTGCGCCGGGTCGCGCTGCCCGACGCCTTCTTCGCCACCGACGGCCTGTTCCAGACCTTCCTCACCGTGCTCGACGAGTTCGGTGCGTTCCCGGCCGTCATCCAGCGCGAGCTGGACCGCTACCTCCCGTTCCTCACCACCACCAAGGTGCTGATGGCCGCGGTCCGCAACGGTGTGGGCCGCGAGACCGCCCACGAGGCCATCAAGGAGGCGGCCGTCGGCACGGCGCTCGCCATGCGCGCCGGCCAGGCCGACAACGACGTGTTCGCCAAGCTCGCCGCCGACGAGCGGCTCGGCCTGACCCGTGAGCAGATCGACGCGCTCGTCGCGGACCCGATCGAGTTCACCGGCGCCGCCGTGGCCCAGACCCGTGCGGTCGTGGCCCGGGTCGAGGCGCTGGCGGCCCGGCACCCCGACGCAGCGGCGTACGTCCCCGGCGCCATCCTCTGACGCATCCGACGCCCGGCCGACGGCGCCGCCACTGACCGATCGCCCGGTCGTCGGCAGCGCCTCGCGGGTCGGGGCTGGCCTGGACCTACTCCTCAGTTGGCGACTTGGGTGGGGTTGGCGGCGCGCAGGCGGCCCCCAACTCGCCAACTCACGAGTTGGCGCACCAACTGGTGAGTTGGCACGGCGACCCCGGCCGCAAGGCAAGCCGACCACTCCGTCGCGAAGGAGCCGGCACCGGAGCATGATGAGATCCATGAAGGCGATCCAGGCGCGAGTGACCGGGCGGGTGCAGGGCGTCTCCTTCCGGTGGTACGCCCAGGAACAGGCCCGCCGGCTCGGAGTGGTCGGCTGGGTGCGCAACGAGCCGGACGGGTCGGTCCTGCTGCACGCCGAGGGGGAGGACGAGGCGGTCGACGCGCTGGTGGCGTGGTGCCACGACGGTCCGGGGCTGGCCCGGGTGAGCAACGTCGCCGTGCGCGAGGCGGCGCCCAGCGGCGCGACCTCCTTCGACATCACCGGGTGACGCGGCGGGACGGACGTGGCCGGGATCTCGTCCTCGTCGGCTTCGCCTGCTGACCCCGCGCGACCGACACTGAGGGCATGACAGCCCCCGTCACCGTGTCCGTCACCCGCCACGTCGACCCGTCCCGCTCCAGCGAGATGCTCGCCTGGGTGCAGGCCGGTACGTCGCTGGCCGAGAAGTTCGACGGCTTCCTGGGCTCGGGGTGGGTGCGGCCCAGTGAGGACTCGGCCGACTGGCACATGCTCTACCGCTTCGCGGACGTCGACCAGCTGGCTGCGTGGGAGGCCTCCCCGCAGCGCGCGTGGTGGCTGGAGGCGGCACAGGGCCGGATCGAGGAGTCGCGGGTCGAGCGTCGTACGGGCATCGAGGGCTGGTTCGACGAACCGGCCTCGGTCGAGTCGCTCAGCGCGGCTCCGATCCCGCCGCCGCGGTGGAAGCAGATGGTCATCATCTTCATGGGCTTCTTCCCGCTCAGCCTCGCGGTCAACTACGCCGTGGGCCACACCCCCCTCGCGGACTGGCCGCTCGTGCTCCGGGTCTTCGTGGCGATCCTGGTGATGACGCCGCTGATGACCTACGTCGTCCTGCCGTGGATCACTCGCCGGATGTCGTGGTGGCTGCACCGCTAGCATCTGCGCGCATGGGGGAGACGATCGCTCAGCCGCGGCCCGGGGGGCCGGAGCCCAGGTGGCTGCTGCTGCCCCTGCCCGGCATCGTGGCAGGAAGCGTGTTCGGCGTGCTGGTCGTGTGGCTGGCGGTGCTGATCGTCGTGGTGGGCGGCAGGTCGCCCGGTGGTGCCCTGCCCGGGCCGCTCGTCCTCACCGCGGTCGGTGCCGTGCAAGGCGCGATCATCGGACTCCTCTGCGGCGTGCCCGTCGGGCTCGTGCTCACGTTCCTGGTGGGTCGCGGGCTGCCGGAGCCGCTCGCCAGGAGGCGTGCCTTCGTGGGTGGCGTCGTGACCCACCTGGTGGCGCTCGTCCTCCTCCTCGCTGCGATCGGGTTCGGCTTCAACGGCATCGGCACGATGCTCGTCATCGGCAGTCCCCTCGTCGGTGGTCTCGTCGCGTGGTGGTTCCAGGGCAGGCTCGCCACACGTCGTCGACGTGCCGGTGCACACCCCCACTAGGCTCGACACGTGGCCGAGCTGAACATCCCCGCAGCCCCCGTGGTCGAGGGCACCACCCACCTCCACTCCGGCAAGGTCCGTGACCTCTACCGGATCGACGCGGGTGAGCACGAGGGCCGGCTGCTGATGGTCGCCAGCGACCGCATCTCCGCCTACGACTTCGTCCTCGACTCCACCATCCCCGACAAGGGCGAGATCCTCACGCGCATGTCCCTGTGGTGGTTCGAGCAGCTCTCCGGGCTCGTCGGCAACCACGTCGTGTCCACCGATGTGCCGGCGGCCGTCGCCGGGCGTGCCGTGATCTGCGAGCGGCTGGAGATGTTCCCGATCGAGTGCGTGGCCCGCGGCTACCTCACGGGGTCCGGGCTCCACGACTACCACCGCACTGGCGAGGTCTGCGGGATCCCCCTGCCGGCCGGCCTGCAGGACGGGAGCCGGCTGCCGCAGCCGATCTTCACCCCGGCGACCAAGGCCGAGCTCGGTGACCACGACGAGAACGTCGACTACGAGGTCGTGGTCGAGACCGTGGGCGACGACGCGGCTGCCGAGCTGCGCATGCTGACCATGGAGGTCTACGACAAGGCGCACGTGCTGGCCAGGGAGCGAGGCATCCTGGTGGCCGACACCAAGCTCGAGTTCGGCCGCCGGCCGGACGGCACGACCGTCCTGGGCGACGAGGTCCTCACCCCCGACTCGAGTCGGTTCTGGCCGGCCGACGAGTGGCAGCCGGGCCGCGCCCAGTCGTCGTACGACAAGCAGATCGTGCGTGACTGGCTCACGTCGGCCGCCTCCGGATGGGACCGTACGTCGGGCGACGCACCGCCGTCGCTGCCGACCGCCGTCGTGGAACGCACCCGCGCCCGATACGTCGAAGCCTTCGAGCTGCTCACCGGGGAGGAGTTCTGAACGCGCGGCGCATCTCCGCCACCGTGGAGCTGCCCGTCTCGGCCGAGGTCGCCTTCAGGTATCTCTGCGACCCCCGCAACCGTCCCGAGTGGCAGTCCTCCCTGCGGTCGGTCACGGTCCCGGCCGGCGAGGAGCCCCACCTGGGACAGACCTGGAGCGAGACCACTGCGGTCGGCGTCCGGCCGCACATGGAGACCACCGAGCTCACGCCCTTCCGCGTGTGGACGGAGCGGGGTCAGTGGCGCGGAGTCAGCGCGACCCTCACGCTCACCTTCACCGACGTCGTCGGCGGGTGCCGGGTGCGCGCCGAGGGCGACGTCACCGGCAGCGGCGGCTGGGCCGTGGCCGCCGGCGCTGCCGGCCTGATGGCGTCGCTGGCCATCTCCGCGGACCTCCGCAAGGCCGGCCGGATCATGGCGACCCAGCGAGACGACGGGTGACGGGCGTCACGAGCGCTGAGTAGGTTGGCGTCATGCCCAACCTCTCCTCGTTGCTCGAAGGCTCTGCCCAGGCCTACCCGGACCGTACGGCGGTCGTGCTGGGCGACTCCCGGCTGACCTACGCCCAGGTCGACGCCGCCGCCAACCAGGTGGCCAACCTGCTCGTGTCGCGCGGGATCGAGCCGGGCGACAAGGTGGCGCTGAGCTGCGCCAACCTGCCCTACTTCCCGATCGTCTACTACGGCATCCTCAAGGCCGGCGCGGCGGTCGTGCCGCTCAACGTCCTGCTCAAGGGCCGCGAGGTGGCCTACCACCTCGACGACTCCGATGCGAAGGCCTACTTCTGCTTCCAGGGCACCCCCGAGCTGCCGATCGGCGCCGAGGGTCACGCCGGCTTCGAGCAGACCGACGGGTGCGACCACTTCTTCGTGATCACCGCCGACCCGGCCGCGGAGTCCCCGATCGAGGGAGCGCAGACGCTGGGCCAGGCCCTCAAGGGACAGGCGCCGGTCTTCGACACACGTGAGGTCGGCGCCGACGACACGGCCGTCATCCTCTACACCTCCGGCACCACCGGGCAGCCCAAGGGCGCCGAGCTGATGCACCGCAACATGATCTCCAACGCGCTGGCGAGCGACGCGCTCTTCGGGGCCGACGCCGACAACCCGGACACGCTGCTGTGCGTGCTGCCGCTGTTCCACTCCTTCGGCCAGACGGTGATCATGAACGCCGGCTTCGCCTTCGGTGGCACGGTCGTGCTGCTGCCCCGCTTCGAGGCCGGACAGGCGCTGGCGCTGATGGACCGTGAGGGGGTCACCTTCTTCGCAGGCGTCCCGACCATGTACTGGGGACTGCTCGGGGCCCTCGACGACTCCGGCGTCGACGTGAAGAAGCTCGCCGACACGATGCGGGTCGCCGCGGCCGGCGGGTCCGCGCTGCCGGTGGAGGTGCACAAGGAGTTCGAGAGCCGCTTCGGTGTCACGATCCTGGAGGGCTACGGCCTGTCCGAGACGTCTCCTGTCGCCAGCTTCTCGGTGTGGGGCGAGCCGGCACGCGTGGGCTCCATCGGCAAGCCGATCCCGGGTGTCGAGATGAAGCTGATCAACCCCGAGCCCGGCGTCCGTGAGGACCTCGAGGACGGCGAGGACGTGGTCGGCGAGATCGCCATCAAGGGTCCCAACATCATGAAGGGCTACTACGGCCGGCCGGACGCCACCGCGGACGCCATCGTCGACGGGTGGTTCCGCTCCGGCGACCTGGGCCGCAAGGACGCCGACGGCTGGTACTACATCGTCGACCGGTCGAAGGACATGATCATCCGCGGCGGCTACAACGTCTATCCGCGCGAGATCGAGGAGGTCCTGCTGACCCACCCCGACGTCTCGCTCGCGGCCGTCATCGGCGTGCCCGACGAGAGCCACGGCGAGGAGGTCAAGGCGGTCGTCATCCTCAAGGACGGCGCCACCGTCACCGAGGACGAGCTGGTCGCCTGGGGCAAGGAGCAGATGGCGGGCTACAAGTACCCCCGCGTCGTCCAGTTCGTCGACGCGCTGCCGATGACCGCGACCGGCAAGATCCTGAAGCGAGAGCTCAGCTAGTGCGGGCGCTCTCCATCGCGCTCGGCGCAGTGATGGTCCTGACCGGAGCGTTGTGGACCTTCCAGGGCCTGGGCTACCTCGAGGGGAGCCCGATGACCGACCAGAGCGCCTGGGCGGTGATCGGCCCCATGCTCGCCGGTCTCGGCGTCGCCCTGATCGTGGTCGCCGTCCGCCGCAAGGTGTGACGCGCGCGCCGCGTTCACCTCGCGGGCGAGATCCCGAGTCGCTCCTGCAGGGCGATCGCGTCGAAGGGGGCATGCACCTTGGCGTCGTTGTCGAAGTAGACGAGGACGTCGAGGCCGTCAGCGTCCCAGCCCCTCACCTTCTCCGCCCATCGGTCCAGGGCGGCCTCGCTGTAGCCGCTGGCGTAGAGCTCCGCGTCTCCGTGGAGGCGGACGTACGCCACCTCGCTGGTGGTCTCGTCGAACATCGGCCACGTGCCGGCCGAGTCCGACACCACCATGCCGATGTCGTGTGCACGGAGGAGCTCGCAGAACTCGGGCGTCCTGAAGGAGGGGTGCCGCACCTCGAGCACGTGCCGCAGCGGCTGGTCCCCTGGGCACGTCCAGTCAGCGGGCTCCTTCAGCTTGCTCGCATCGTGGTGCGCTGCTGCCCATGCGGCAGCGTCCGACGTACGCCGTGGCAGCAGGTCGAAGAACGCCGACAGCCGGTCCGGGTGGAAGCCGAGGTGGGGCGGCAGCTGCCAGAGCACCGGGCCCAGGCGCGAGCCCAGGGAGAGCACCCCGGAGGCGAGGAAGGTCCCCAAGGGGGCCTCCACGTCCACCAGCTTCTTCATGTGGGTGATGTAGCGCGGGCCCTTCACCGCGAAGACGAAGTCCTCGGGAACGGCGTCGGCCCACGCGCGCCAGCTCGACGGCCGTTGCAGGGAGTAGAAGGAGCCGTTGACCTCGACCGACCCCAACAGGTGGGAGGCGTGCTCCAGCTCCCGTCGCTGCGGGAGCCCGGGCGGGTAGAAGACGCCCCGCCATCCGGCGTAGCGCCAGCCGGAGATGCCGACGCGGATCATGCACACACCATCGGACCGGACCTCCTCGTCGCCGTTGACGTACCCGACCACCTGTCCCACATGCGTGCCCGGGGCGTGTCCCCTCGCGAGACCTCACTAGAATCGGCCTCGCCCACTCCACCCGTCCCAGGGAGCAGCCCCGTGGCTCGTTATGTCGTCGACGTCATGCCCAAGCCCGAGATCCTCGACCCCCAGGGCAAGGCCGTCCACGGCGCCTTGCCGCGCCTGGGTTTCGCAGGTGTCGCCGACGTCCGGCAGGGCAAGCGGTTCGAGATCGAGCTCGAGGGCGAGGCCAGCGACGCCCACCTCGCGCAGGTCCGGCAGATGGCGGAGAAGCTGCTCTCCAACCCGGTGATCGAGGACTTCGAGGTGCACGCGCAGTGAGGGTCGGCGTCGTCACCTTCCCCGGTTCGCTCGACGACGTCGATGCCCGCCGCGCCGTGGGCATCGGTGGCCACGAGACGGTCGCGCTCTGGCACGGCGACGACGACCTCAAGGGGGTCGACGCGGTCGTGCTGCCCGGCGGCTTCTCCTACGGCGACTACCTCCGCTGCGGCGCCATCTCGCGCTTCGCCCCGGTCATGACCTCGGTCATCGAGGCGGCCGGCAAGGGGATGCCGGTGCTCGGCATCTGCAACGGCTTCCAGATCCTCTGCGAGTCGCACCTCCTGCCCGGCGCGCTCATCCGCAACGACCACCGCATGTTCGTCTGCCGCGACCAGCGCCTGCGCATCGAGCGGGTCGACACCCCCTGGACCTCGGCCTACACGGCCGGCGCCGAGGTGACCATCGTGCTCAAGAACGGCGAGGGAGGCTTCGTCGCCGACGAGCCCACCCTCGACCGGCTCGAGGGGGAGGGCCGTGTGGTGGCGCGCTACCTCGACGTCAACCCCAACGGCTCGCTGCGCGACATCGCCGGCATCTCCAACGAGCGCGGCAACGTGGTCGGCCTGATGCCGCACCCCGAGCACGCTGTCGAGGACCTCACCGGTCCCGGCACCGACGGCCTCGGCTTCTTCACCTCGCTCGTCGAGCAGGCCTTTGCGTGAGCCCTCGCCGCTTCTACCGCGCCGCCGCGAATGCGGAGGCGATCACGTGGGCGCTGCTGCTCACCGGGATGTTCCTCAAGTACGTCACCGGGACGACCGAGCTGGGCGTGCAGGTCTTCGGCATGGTCCACGGCGTCGTCTTCGTCGCCTACTGCCTCTCGACCGTGCTGCTGTCGGTGGACCAGGAGTGGCCCGTCCGCCGCCTCGTGCTCGGCCTGGTGGCGGCAGTCCCGCCGTTCGCCACGGTGCCCTTCGAGAGGTACGCCGAGCGGTCCGGGCTGCTCGGTGAGCACTGGAGGCTGCGGACCGACGCCCCGCGCGGCGTCGTCGAGAAGCTCTTCGCCCGGCTGCTCCGCCGCCCCGTGCAAGGTCTGCTCGTCGGACTCGTGGCGGTCGCCGGCCTGACCGGGGTCGCGCTGGTCGTCGGCCCGCCCGCCTGAGCCGGCCGCCGACCCACGAAGCCGGGCTACCTGCCTTGCTGCAGCTTGTTCCAGGTCTGGCGCGTCGCCACACCGGAGACGGCGATCCGGAGGCGTGACTGGTAGGCGCGGAGAGCTGCTTCGGTCTTCGCGTTGAAGACCCCCGTTGCCCGGAACCGGCCCGCCCCGGCCGCGTTGAGGGCGCGCTGGAGGCGGTGGACCGACTCGTCGGCCGAGCCGCGCTTGACCGTCGTACGGGCTCCTGCCGCCAGGAGCGCCGTCCAGTGCCGCTTCTCGAAGGTGTCGGTGGGGGTGAACCGTCGGGCCGCCTGCCAGGCACGAGCGGCCGCGATCGTCACGGCGTCGTAGTCACCGTTCACCGGGCCGGAGTAGGTGCCCTGCTCGGTGAGCAGGCACTGCAGGACCTTGACCCGGGTCGAGCGGGCACGGGTGGGGGAGAGCCGGGGGTACTTCCAGTAGCCGAGCCGGGTGCCCGGGCAACGCCCCTCGGGCACCGCGACGGAGCCGGTGCCCAGGTCGAGGTAGTTGCTGTCGATGTTGATCGTGACCCCGCCCCAGGTCTCGTTGTGGCCGCCGCGGTACTGCTTCATCCGGCCGCCCGGGCGCCAGCCCTCCTCGGGGATGTAGGTCGTCGAGGTGTTGGCCACGCCGTCCCACCGGGCGATCCAGATGCGGTCGGGGAGCGCGAACTGACCGGGCCGCTGGGTGCGCGCGTCGTCGAGCATCTTGATGCCGGAGCTGGCGCTGGAGTAGAAGCCGGCGACGTAGCCCTGGGCCTTGATCCGGGTGACCCAGCTGGAGACGAAGACCAGCGCGGACTCGCGGCAGGCAGTGTTGGTGAGGTCGAAGCCCTCGAGGTCGTACCAGATCGTGCTGCCCGGCCCGATGCCGTACGTCATGGCGTCCGCGGCGTTCTTGTCAGCCTCGGCGGCACCTTGAGCGGCCGCCTTGGCATAGCGGTTCTTGCTGTTGGGGCTGATCGTGAAGTCGTCGGAGTAGCGCGGGAAGCGCGGCTGGCAGGACGCCTGCGGGCCCAGGGCGATCGGCAGCAGCCGCCAGCCACGGGCGACCTGGGTGGCGACCCAGGTGGGGCTCAGGTTGGGCTGGGAACGGCAGGCGCGAGAGTCGCCGGAGATGTAGATGCCGACGGCGGAGAAGGGCGACTTCCGCCACCACTTGTTCATCGCCTTCTGGGTCGGTGCCAGGCACTGGTCGAAGCCGTAGCCGGTGAAGTTGCCGGGCGTGGCCAGGGCGATCTGGCGCTGGCCGGCCTGGCGCGACGACGTGGTGCCGGTCTCCGCAGTCGCCGGCGCCGACACCAGAGTGGGGGCGCAGAGGGCGAGCGCGAGCGCGGCGAGGAGCGTTCGGGCAGCGCGTGAGGGATGTGGGCGACGCATGGTGACTCCAGCAGGCGGGGAAGGGTTGCGCAGGCGGGCAGACGCCAGAGAACCACACCAGTCACACGCGTAACAGAGGTTCCGCAGAACTACACGGATGTAGTTCGTCGTCGCATCTGTCCACAGGTCGGTGAGGGCGGTGTTTGCCGCACCTCGCCGCGGGTAGTCCGCCGAGGTGGGAGGACGTGGCAAGCGCGAGCTGATGCAGGTCGAGCCGACCAGGCTGGTCGAGCTCGCCGCGTCGTCCGAGAGCATCCTGGGCTCGATGGTGGAGGACTGGGCGGGTGCGCTCGACGACCTGTCCCCGGCCTGCTCGACGCTCGGCGACGCCACCGGCACGGCCGAGCGTGTCGTCCTCCTACGCCGACTGCCTGGCTGGTGCCGGTGAGGTGGTGTCGTCCATGGCCGGGGCCCTGGGCTGGGTCTCGCCGGGCTGGTCGACGCCGCTCGCGACGCCGTACGCGCTGACGACGCGGTGGCCGACGGGCTCGAGTGGACCGCCCGCCAGCTGGACGACGATGGCTTCGGTCGCATGCCCGGTCGTGGGGGTCGCTGACCGTGCCGGCCAACCCGTGGGAGCTGCGCGCCGACGTCGGTCCGCTGGAGGTCGCCGCGGTGCGCTGGATCGGGATCGCCTCGCTGATGACGCGTCACGGCGACGAGATCGTCGACGCCGCGCGACGGGCCACGGACGGCTGGGACACGGCCGCAGCCGAGAGCTATGAGGAGCACCGGCGACAGGTGCTGGCCAACCTCGACCGGTTCACCCAGCTGGCCGACCGGATCGCGGCCTCCCTGCGTGCCGTCGGCGCCATCATCACCTCCGCGCAGCAGGAGCTGGACCGGTCCTGGACCGGCGTCGCGCTGGTCCCGCACGAGGTCGTGGGTGGGTCGCGCCACCTCGTGTTCCGTCCGGCGCAGGACGACGACCGGGGCAAGGTCGCGCGCGGGCAGTCGGAGGCCGACGAGATCCGACGTCGACTGGCCCTCGCGCTCGACCGGGAGAGCGGTCGCCTCCGGGCCGCGCGGGCCGAGCTCGTCACGGTCCGCACCGACATCGCGATGCTGGCCGGCGGCACCGTCGTCGGCGGGCTGGCGCCCGGGGAGGAGGCGTCCGGAGTCGGCACGGTTCCGCCTGCGCCCACCGCGGTGCTCGGCGCGGCCCGGTCCGGGCAGTCCGGGGTGTCCAGGCCTCCGCCGACCGCCTCCAGCTCGGTCCCGGTGCCGGACCTCACCGGTCACTTCCCCGAAGGTCTCGCGCCCGTCGTGGCTGCGGCCGCCGGCGGTGAGGTGGGGCGCCGCCGCACCGGACGTACGACGGATGCCGCGCCGCCGATGGGGGGCACGGGCGCGGGCGCGATGGGGGTGCGGGGCGGGACGATGTCGCGTGGCATGGCCAGTGGACGCTCCGGACCGAGCAGGATGGCGGTCGCCGGCAAGCCCGCCGAGCGCAGGGCTGAGCGCGAGTCCCGCCGGCGCCGGCAGGAGGCGGGCGCGCTCGAGCCGACCGGCGGGGACGTCGACGCCGAGACCGAGCACGGGGCCGGCCTCGATCCGGACGTCGAGACCGGCGCGGAGGACGAGTCGCCCCGCCGGTAGATTGGCGCCGTGCCCGACACGAGCGCTCCGCAGTCCTCCGTCAAGAACGCCGACCTGACGACGTCCGGTGCGACCAGCACCCTCGACACGGTCGCCCTGGCCGCCGAGGACTCCGAGCGCGAGCAGCCGTGGGCCGAGCTCGGCCTGAAGTCCGACGAGTACGCCCGGATCCGCGAGATCCTCGGTCGTCGCCCGACCAGCTCGGAGCTGGCGATGTACTCGGTCATGTGGAGCGAGCACTGCTCCTACAAGTCGACCAAGGTGCACCTCAAGCAGTTCGGGGAGATCCCGCAGGAGACACCGGTCGGCAAGATGCTGGCGGGCATCGGTGAGAACGCCGGCGTCCTCGACATCGGCCAGGGCTACGCCGTGACGTTCAAGGTCGAGAGCCACAACCACCCGTCGTTCGTCGAGCCCTACCAGGGCGCGGCCACCGGCGTCGGCGGCATCGTCCGCGACATCCTCGCGATGGGCGCCCGTCCGGTCGCCGTGATGGACCCGCTGCGCTTCGGACCCCTGGATGCTCCCGACACCTCGCGGGTGCTCCCCGGGATCGTGGCCGGCGTCGGCGGCTACGGCAACTGCCTCGGCCTGCCCAACATCGGCGGCGAGGCGGTCTTCGACGAGACCTACGCCGGCAACCCGCTGGTCAACGCGCTCTGCGTGGGCGTGCTGCGCCACGAGGACCTCCACCTGGCCAAGGCGTCGGGTGTCGGCAACCAGGTCATCCTCTACGGCGCCCGCACCGGCGGCGACGGCATCGGCGGCGTCTCGGTGCTCGCGAGCGAGACGTTCGACGAGGGCGGTCCGGCCAAGCGGCCGAGCGTCCAGGTGGGCGACCCGTTCATGGAGAAGCTGCTCATCGAGTGCACGCTCGAGCTCTTCGCCGCGCGCGTGATCGCCGGCATCCAGGACCTCGGCGGAGCCGGGCTCTCGTGCGCCACCTCCGAGCTCGCCTCGGCCGGTGACGGCGGCATGCACGTCGAGCTCGACCGGGTGCCGTTGCGCGACTCCACGCTCGCTCCGGAGGAGATCCTCATGAGCGAGTCGCAGGAGCGGATGATGGCCGTCGTCGAGCCCGCCGACGTGGAGGCCTTCATGGCGATCTGCGAGAAGTGGGACGTCGAGGCCGTGGTCGTGGGTGAGGTGACCGAGACCGGCCGCCTGCACATCGACTGGCACGGCGAGCGCGTGGTCGACGTACCTCCGCGCTCGGTCGCCCACGACGGTCCCACCTATCACCGGCCCCTCGCCCGGCCGGACTGGCAGGACGCCCTCCAGGCCGATCGCGCCGAGTCGCTGGACCGCCCGTCCTCCGGCGACGACCTGCGCGAGACCCTGCTGCGCCTGGTCGCCAGCCCGAACCTCTGCGACAAGTCCTGGATCACCGACCAGTACGACCGCTACGTGCAGGGCAACACGGTGCTGGCGCAGCCGTCCGACTCCGGGATGGTGCGCGTCGACGCCGAGACCAACCTCGGCGTCTCGGTCTCCACCGACTGCAACGGCCGCTTCGCCAAGCTCGACCCCTACATCGGTGCCCAGCTCGCCCTGGCGGAGTCCTTCCGCAACGTCGCCACCGGCGGCGCGCGCCCGTTGGCCGTCTCGGACTGCCTCAACTTCGGGTCCCCCGAGGACCCGGCGGTGATGTGGCAGTTCGCCGAGGCGTGCCGCGGGCTCAAGGACGCCTGCCTCGAGCTCGGCATCCCGGTGACCGGTGGCAACGTCAGCCTCTACAACCAGACCGGCGAGACGGCGATCCTCCCCACGCCCGTGGTGGCGGTCCTCGGAGTCATCGACGACGTCACCCGACGTACGCCGACCGGATTCCGTGGCGAGGGCGAGCAGGTCTTCCTCTTGGGCGAGACGCGCGAGGAGCTCTCCGGCTCGGAGTGGGCGCACGTCGTCCACGGTCACCTGGGTGGTCTCCCGCCACACCTCGACCTCGGCGCCGAGCAGGCGCTGGCCTCCCTGCTGCAGGACGCCTCACGCGACGGCGTCGTGACCAGCGCGCATGACCTCTCCGACGGCGGACTGGCGCAGGCCCTGGTCGAGTCGACCTTCGGCCGGGGCATCGGCGTCTCGGTCTCGGTGGCCCAGGTCGCCGACGGTGACGCGTTCGTGGCGCTGTTCGCCGAGTCCACCGCCCGCGCCCTGGTGACGGTCACCGACGACCGGGCCGACGCCCTCACTGCGCTGGCCGAGCGGCACGGCGTACCGATCACGGCACTCGGGCGCACCGGCGGCGACACTATCTCGGTCGAGGGCCACTTCGACGTGCCGGTCGCCGACGTGAGGTCGGCCTGGCAGGCAACCCTGCCCGCGGTCCTCGGGGGCTGAGCGAGCGTTCGCCGGCTCGGCTCCGAACCCTTGGTATGCGCCGTCGTACGCTGCTCGCCCTGCCTGCTCTCGGGCTCGTCCCGTCCGCCCTGCTGAGCGCCTGCTCCGAGGAGTCCGCCGTGCCCACCGTCGACCCGACTCCGACTCCGACCCCGACTCCCTCGCCGACCACGGCCGAGGTCCCCGTCCCGGAAGGTGGCGAGGGCGCCGAGGTGGTCCGCTACGGCGACGACCCCTCGCAGTTCGCCGAGCTCTACCGGCCGTCGGGTCCGTCGCGAGGGGTGGTGGTGGTCATCCACGGCGGCTTCTGGAAGGCCGCCTACGACTACACGCTCGGCCAGTCGCTGGCGCGCTCGCTCGCGGACCGGGACTGGACGGCGTGGAACATCGAGTACCGCCGCGTGGGCAACGGCGGCGGCACCCCGCAGACCTTCGAGGACGTGGCCGCAGCGATCGACTCCCTGGGCGTGGTCGAGGACCTCGACCTGTCCACCGTGGTCACGCTCGGCCACTCCGCCGGTGGCCACCTCGCGGTGTGGGCAGCCGGGCGCGAGGACCCGCCCGTCGCGGTCACCCACGCCATCTCGCAGGCCGGCGTGCTGGACCTCGTCATGTCCGAACGGTTGGATCTCGGAGGAGGGGCGGCCGGTGACCTGCTCGGTCACGCCCCCGGCCCCGACGACGCCCGGTGGGACCCCCAGCAGCAGATCCCGCTCGACGTACCGGTGTGGTGCGTCCACGGCGTCGACGACACGATCGTCCCGATGGGCCAGTCCGAGGGCTACGTGGTCGAGGCGCGGGCCGCCGGGGCCCGGGCCGAGATCGTCCGGGTCGAGGGCGACCACTTCGTCGTGATCGACCCGAGCAGCCGGGCCTGGGACTCGACGCTCGAGATCCTCGATGCCATCGCCTGATCCGATAGTCCGCATCAGAAAGCTCCTCTGGACGATCGGAAGAGGAGTCAACTGATGCGGACTACATCGGTGGGGGCCAGCGGACTACATCGGTGGGGGCTCGGACCTCCCGCCCCGACTAGTCTCGACGCGTGCCCGCCCGCCTCAGGATCCTGACCACCGAGCAGCTGGAGACGGCCGACACCCGGGCCCTGGTCAAGCACTACCTCGCCGTCCTCGAGGACCGTGCTCCGGGCCGCTCGGTCGAGGTCCGGGTGCCCCCCTACGCCGCCGTCCAGGTGGTGCCGGGAGTGCGGCACACGCGAGGGACCCCGCCGGCGGTCATCGAGACCGACGCCGAGACGTGGCTCGCCCTCGCCACCGGTCGTACGACGTGGCACCAGGCGGTGCAGGACGGTGCCGTCACCGCGAGCGGGGAGCGGACCGACCTCACGCCCTTCCTCCCGCTGGACCTCCCGCAGGCCGGCGCATGAGGGCCGCCCTCGCGACCGACGAGCTGGCCGACGCCGTCGGTCCCGTCGACGGGGTCGAGATCCTGGTCTGGAACGGCGAGGGGCCGCCCCCCGAGGGAGTCGTCGAGCTGTGGGTGCCGCACTACGCCACCCGCGCGGACGTCATCGACCAGGGCCACCGCCTCCAGGGGCTCCGGGTCGTCCAGCTGCAGAGTGCGGGGTACGACGGTGTGGCCGAGCGGCTGCCCGCGGGCGTGACCCTCTGCAACGCGACCGGTGTGCACGACGACGCCACCGCCGAGCACGCGGTCGGGCTCATCCTGGCGAGCCTGCGCGGGATTCCCGAGTCCGTGCGCCAGCACGGTCACTGGAGCGCGCTGCCCGGTCGCCGGTCGCTGGCCGACTCCCGGGTGCTGATCCTCGGCTACGGCTCCATCGGTCGCGCCCTGGCCGAACGGCTCCACCCGATGAAGGCCGTGATCACTGCCGTCGCGTCCCGCGAGCGCGAGGACGACCTGCTCGGATCGGTGCGCAGCATCGCCGACCTGCCGGCGCTGCTGCCCGGGCAGGACGTCGTGGTCGCGCTCGTCCCGCTCACGCGTGACACGCGGGGACTCCTGGACGACGAGGCGCTGTCCCTGCTGCCCGACGGGGCCCTGGTGGTGAACGTCGCGCGCGGCCCGGTCCTCGACACCGGGGCGGTGCTGCGCCACGCCGGACGCCTGAGGTTCGCCCTCGACGTCACCGACCCGGAACCGCTGCCGGACGGGCATCCGCTCTGGGGCGCCCCCGGCGTGCTGATCACGCCGCACGTCGCGGGCGGTACGACCGCGATGCTGCCGCGGATCGCGAGGCTCGTCCGCGACCAGCTGCAGCGGCTGGTGGCCGGAGAAGAGCTCGTCAACACCGTCAGCGGCTAGCCTCGCGCCATGCACGTGAACTCGCTCGGCTTCCGGACCGACCTGGCCCTGCTGACCGCCTCCGGCAGCCTCGTGGAGGACCGTGGCACGCACCTCGTGGTGCGCTCGCCCGACAACCCGTCGTACTTCTGGGGCAACTTCGTCCTCCTGGCCCGACCGCCCGTGCCCGGCGGAGAGCGTGAGGTGGTCGGCGCCTTCCACACCGAGTTCCCCCTGGCCGATCACGTGAGCATCGGCATCGACTCCGCCGACCTCACCGACGAGTCACGAGCGGCCTTCGAGGCGGCCGGACTGACCGTCGACGTCGCGACCGTGCTCACGGCCTCGTCCCTCCAGGCTCCCCGGGAGGTCGAGGCAGACGTACGCGCCCTGGCCGGCGACGAGGAGTGGGAGGCGCGGGCCAGGCTCAGCCAGCAGCTCTACCCGCAGACCTCCGAACAGGCCTTCATGACGTTCGCCCGCCAGAAGAACACCCAGGAGCGACGTCTCGTCGACGCCGGCCGCGGACAGCGCTTCGGCGCCTTCATCGAGGGACGGCTCGTCTCGACTGCCGGCGCCTTCGTCACCGAGGAGGGCATCGCCCGCTTCCAGAGCGTCGAGACCGACACCGGGCACCGTCGCCAGGGACTCGCCGCAGCTGTCGTCCACGCAGCCGGCCAGCACGCCCTCGACCAGCTCGGCGTGCGCACCCTCGTGATCGTCGCCGACACCGATGGCGAGGCGATCGGCCTCTACCGGCGCCTCGGGTTCACCGACTCCGAACGCCAGCTCATGCTGGAGCAGCGCAGCGGCGAGTGGGCCGAGGGCTGACGAGCCCTCCTCGCCCCGGCCGGCCCTCCAGGTGCCGAGCCGGGCGGTTGACAGCGCATGCCTCGAGACCTACCTTTCTGATATATGAATCAGGTCTCAGGTTGAGACCCCGGAGAGAGGTCGTCCATGCGAGCCAACACCACGCACGTCCTGGGATCGGTGGCTGTCGTGGCCGCCCTCACGCTGACCGCCTGCGCCCCCAGCGCTGACGGCGACGGGGGAGGCGACGGCGCGAGCCCCACCACCGTCGAGGTCGGGGTCATCACGTCCGAGACCGGACCCCTGGCGGCCTACGGGCAGTCGTTCCTCGACGGTTTCGACGCCGGCCTCGACTACGCCACCGACGGCACCGGCGAGGTCGACGGCATCACGATCGAGGTCCGCAACGGTGACGACGCCGGCGACCCCGACAAGGCGGTCCAGCTCACCAAGGAGTACATCGGCGACGGCGTCGAGATCCTGACCGGCACGGTGTCGTCGGGTGTGGCGCTGGGTCTTGCCGAGCAGGCTGAGCAGAACAAGGTCCTCTACGTCTCCGGCGCCGCGGCAGCGGATGCCATCACCGGGCTCAACGAGCACACCTTCCGCTCCGGGCGACAGAGCATGCAGGACGTCGCCACCGCGGGCACCTTCCTCCAGGACATCGACGGCCAGAAGGTCGTCGTCTACGCCCAGGACAACGCATTCGGCCAGGGCAACGCAGCTGCCGTCGAGGCGCTCCTCGGCGCGCAGGGTGCGACGATCGAGCCGTTGCTCGTCGGCGAGGACATCAAGGAGTTCACCTCGTTCTCCCAGCAGCTCAAGGACGCCAAGCCCGACCTGGTCTTCGTGGCCTGGGCGGGAGAGACCACCGGCTCGATGTGGCAGTCGCTGGAGCAGCAGGGTGTCTTCGACGCGGCTCCGGTCGTGACCGGCCTCGGTGACGTGGCGTCGTACGGCGCCTACGGCCCGGTCGCGGAGAAGATCAGCTTCCTCTCGCACTACTTCGCCACCGCCCCCGACAACGACGTCAACGCCGCGATG
Source organism: uncultured Actinomycetota bacterium (assembly GCA_963843815.1). GTDB lineage: Bacteria > Actinomycetota > Actinomycetes > Propionibacteriales > Nocardioidaceae > Nocardioides. The sequence continues at coordinate 105,228 of CAWJLX010000012.1, forward strand.
GTCGAGGCGGTCGAGGGTGCCGGATCGACGGTGGACCTCTTCACGCCGGACGGCTTCACCGCCGCCCAGATGATCGTGCACGCGATCGAGGAGGGCAACGGCGACGTCGAGGCGATGGTCGAGGCGCTGAACGGATACTCCTTCACCGCACCCAAGGGCGACGTGACGGTCCGCGAGGGTGACCACGCCCTGATCCAGGACATGTACCAGGCCCGTCTGGTCAAGGACGGCGACGCGTTCACCCCTGAGCTCATCGAGACGGTCCCGGCCGACCAGGTCGCGCCGCCCGAGGCCGGCTGACCGAGGCGATGTCGACCACAGCCACGCCTGCGCTGCAGGTGAAGGACCTCGGTCTGAGGATCGGGGGCGCCACGATCCTCGAGGGCGTGGACCTCGAGATCGAGAAGGGCTCCTTCATCGGCGTGATCGGACCGAACGGTGCCGGCAAGACGACGTTGTTCAACCTCGTCTCCGGCATCGCCAGGCCGACCAGCGGCACCGTGCTCCTCGACGGCCGGGACGTCACCGGCATGTCGGTGCACCGCCGCGCGCGGGCGGGGCTGGGCCGGACGTTCCAGACGTCCAGCCTCTTCCCCCAGCTCACCGTGCGGGAGAACGTCAGGATCGCGGCCCAGGTGACGCTGGGCGGCAGCCTCTCCCCGTTCCGGTTCCCGCGGGCGGTCGACCAGGCCACCCGGGATGCCGAGGAACACCTGGGTGAGGTCGGACTGGGCGACATGCTCGACCTGCCCGCCGGCAGCCTCTCCCACGGTGACAAGCGCAAGCTCGAGATCGCCGTGCTCCGAGCCACCGATGCAGACGTCGTGCTCCTCGACGAGCCGATGGCGGGCGTCGGCTCGGGCGACGTCGCAGCCCTCGCCGAGACGATCCGTGAGATGCACCGGGACCAGGGCTCGACCCTCCTCATGGTGGAGCACCACATGGACGTGCTTCTGGGTCTCGTGGACAAGGTCGCGGTGATGTACTTCGGCACGATCATCGCCTTCGACACCCCTGAGGCCGTCATGGACAACCCGACCGTGCAGAGCGCCTACCTGGGGACGGGAGCATGAGCGAGCCGATCCTGGTCGTCGACCACCTGTCGGTCTCCGTCGCCGGGCAGCAGGTCGTCGAGGACGTCTCCTTCACCGTGCCCGCCACGGGCATCACAGCGGTCCTCGGCCGCAACGGCGTCGGCAAGACCTCCACGCTCAAGGGGGTGCTGGGGCTCTACCAGCGCAAGGGCGAGGTGACACTCGCCGGCGAGCGCATCGAGTCCCTCCCCACGCACCAGGTGGTCCAGCGCGGCATCGGCTACGTCCCGGAGGACCGTGAGGTCTTCTCCAGGTTGACCGTCGCCGAGAACCTCCGCCTCGCCGAGCGCAAGGGTGCTGCCAGCCAGGAGCGCCGCGACCTGGTCGAGCGGCTCTTCCCCGACCTGCTCGAGCGGCGCGCCCAGATGGCCGGCACCCTGTCGGGCGGCCAGCAGCAGATGGTCGCGCTGGCCCGGGTGCTGCTCAACGACAACGTGGTCCTCCTCGTGGACGAGCCGACCAAGGGCCTCGCTCCGCTCATCGTCGAGCAGGTGAGCGAGGCGCTGCGCACGGCGTCCGAGACCGTCCCGATCCTGCTCGTCGAGCAGAACCTCGAGGTCGTACGACGCCTCGCGGGCGACGCCGTGGTCATCGCTGGTGGACGGGTGGTCCACACCGGCTCCGCTGCCGCGCTCCTCTCCGACGAGTCCCTGACCCGACGACTGTTGGGCGTCCACGCCGAACCAGGCGCTGCCGGGTCGAGCGCCGACACCCCTCGCGAGGTGCGCTGATGAGCACGGTCGTCCTGCTGCTCGCCACCGGCCTCGGGCTCGGTGCGCTCTACTTCCTCGTCGCGTCGGGGCTGTCCCTGATCTATGGCCTGATGCACGTGCTCAACTTCGCCCACGGCGCCTTCCTCACCCTGGGTGCCTTCGTCGGCTACGCGACCGCACAACGGCTCGACGCCACCAGCTGGACCGGCTTCATCGCCTCGATCGTGGTGGGCGCACTGGTGGGTGCACTGTTCGCGACGCTGACCGAGCTGCTGCTGATCCGGCCGCTCTACGAGCGGCACATCGAGCAGGTGCTGGTCACCGTCGGTCTGTCGCTGGCCACGGTCGCACTGTTCGAGGGCATCTGGGGCACCGATCCCGACTTCATCCGCGGTCCCGCCTGGCTCAACGAGACGACGGGCATCCTGGGCGCGCGCATCCCCAACGACCGGTTCCTGATCATCGGCATCGCAGCCCTGGTGCTGGTGGCGCTGGTCGTGTTCCTCAACCGGACGCGCTACGGCATGGTCATCCGCGCCGGTGTGGAGAACCGCGCGATGGTCACGGCGCTCGGCATCGACGTACGCCGCTCGTTCACCCTCGTCTTCGCGATCGGCGGCGCGGCGGCCGGCCTCGGCGGGGTGCTCGCAGCCCACTACTTCGGCTACGTCTCCCCGACGCTGGGTGGCAGCCTGCTGATCTTCGCCTTCATCGTCACCGTCATCGGTGGCCTCGGCTCGCTGACCGGCGCAGCCGTCGCCTCGGTGCTCGTCGCGCTGCTCCAGCAGTTCGCGAACTACTACGCGGGCGGCACCGGTGACTTCGTGATCGTGCTCGCACTGGCCGGTGTGCTGCTGGTCCGACCGTCCGGTCTCATGGGGAAGGCAGCCTGATGCGCACCTCGAGGATCCTGCGCTTGCCCATGGGAGTGGGTGCGGGCGTCGTGTTCGTCGCCGTCCTGGCGATCCTGCCCCTGCTCTCCGTCCAGGTCCCCGGCATCCTGCCGGGACCGACGTACACCCCGGGCGCACTGCAGCTGCTCGCGCTGGCCATGGTCTACGCCTCGCTCGCGTTGTCCTACAACCTGCTCCTGGGCACCGGTGGGCTGCTCTCCTTCGGCCACGCGCTCTACTTCGGAGCGGGCGCCTACGGGTTGGGCATCCTGCTGGAGCGCACCGACCTGTCCCTGTGGCCGGCGATCGCGCTCACCCTCGCGATGGCGGGAGGGATCGCCCTCGTCACGGGCGCGGTCAGCCTCCGTGTGTCGGGCATCCCGTTCGCGATGGTGACCCTGGCCTTCGCCCAGGCCGGCTCGGTGCTGGTGCGTCGCAACCCCGGGGGCCTGACCGGGGGCGACGAGGGTCTCTCGCTCGACACCGAGCACGTGCCGGCGGCCCTGGTCGGCGTGGTCAACACCCGCAACCTCTACTGGGTCGCGCTCGTGGTCGTGGTGATCGCCTACCTGGCCGTGCTCTGGATCGACCGCTCCCGCGTCGGCCACGTCGCTGCGGCCGCTCGTGAGAACGAGCTGAGGGTGCGCGCCCTGGGACTGCAGCCGTACGCGGCCAAGCTGCTCGTGTTCGTCGTCGGCGGCCTGATCGCCTCACTGGCCGGCGTGATGTACCTCCTCCTCCAGTCGGGCACCGTCCCCCGCTCGGTCGGCGCAGACCTGACCATCACCGTGCTCGTGATGGTGGTGCTGGGTGGCGTCGGGTCACGTTGGGGCGCGATCGTGGGTGGCGTGCTGTACACCCTGCTCAACCAGCGGCTCACGCTCCTGGCCGGCTCCGACGCCGTCGACTCGCTCCCTGCTGTGCTGCGCATCCCGCTCTCGGAGCCGATGTTCATCCTCGGCACGATGTTCGTCCTCGTCGTCCTCTTCCTCCCCGGCGGCATCGCCGGGACGGCGGGCAAGGTGGTCGGCCGTGGCCGTCGCCGCACGGGGCTCCCCCTGCTGGAAGCAGCGGACTCCGACGAGCTGGTGCCGGAGCCACAGCGATGACCGACTCCCACACCCTCGGCCGCTGGCTGGTCGACAGCTCGCGGCGCCACCCCCAGAAGGTCGCGATCGACGATCGCGGCGTGCAGGTGACCTATGCCGAGCTGGAGAGGCGCAGCGACGAGCTGGCCGGGTCGTTCGCGCGAGCGGGGTACGGCGCCGGCGACAGGGTCGCGACCCTGTCGGGCAACTCCTCCGACCATGTCGTCCTCTTCTTCGCGTGTGCCAAGGCCGGGCTCGCACTCGTGCCACTGTCGTCGCGCCTGACCGCCTCCGAGCTCGGGCCGCTGCTGTCGCACCACCAGGCCCGCCCTGGTGGTCGCAGAGGAGCACCTGCTGCGCCTGGCCCGGGAGTCCCTGGCCGGGCTGCCGGTGACCCCACCGCTCACCACGCCCGGCAGCACCGGTGTCGAGACGACGGTCCCGACCAGGGAGCCGGAGCCGGCCGAGGACTGGCCGGCCCAGCGTGAGGTGACCGACGACGACCCGGTGCTGGTGATCTTCACCTCGGGCAGTGAGGCGACGCCGAAGGGCGTCGTGCTCAGTCATGCCAACTGCTTCTGGAACAGCCTCGCCCTGGCCCAGGCCATGGGCCTCTCCGAGAACGACGTCGTGCTGGCGACGTTGCCCCAGTTCCACGTGGCCGCGTGGAACTGCCAGCCGCTCGCTGCGTGGTGGCACGGCGCGACGGTGGTGCTCGAGCGCTCCTTCGAGCCCTCCCGCGTGCTGCGGCTCGTCGCCGACCGCCGCGTCACCACGACGATGAGCGTGCCCACGCAGCTGCACCTGCTGGCCTGCGACCCGGGCTTCGCCGACGCCGACCTGACCACGCTGCGGCAGGTCGTGGTCGGCGGTGACTCCATGCCCGAGGCGCTCCGCGCCGTGTGGTCCGCCCATGGGGTCGAGATCGCCCACGGCTACGGCCTGACCGAGGCGTCACCCAATGTCCTCTACCTCCCGCCGGGCCGTGCGGCGGACCACGCCGGATCGGTCGGCTGGCCCTACCCCTATGTCGAGGTGCGGCTGGTCGACTCCGCCGGCTCCGTGGTCGAGGGTCCAGGTGTCGGTGAGCTCCAGGTCCGCGGCCCCGGCGTCTTCATCGGCTATCTCCACGACCCCGACCGGACCAGCACGGCGTTCGCCGGCGACTGGCTGCGCACCGGCGACCTCGCCGAGAGGGACCTCGACGGCTGCCACCGCATCGTCGACCGGCTCAAGCACATCTACATCTCCGGCGGGGAGAACGTCGCGCCCGCGGAGGTCGAGGCCGTCCTGGCGCGGCACCCGCTGGTTGCCGACGCGGCGGTGATCGCGGTGCCCGACGAGGTCTGGGGCGAGGTGGGCGTCGCCTTCGTGCAGCCCGTCACGGGTGTCGGGCTGACGGGCGACGAGGTGCTCGCCCATGCCCGCGAGCACCTCGCAGACTTCAAGCTTCCCCGCCAGGTGCACGTGCTCGGTGAGCTGCCCCGCACCGGGATCGGCAAGATCGCGCGGGCCGACCTGCGCCGCACCGTCCGTCAGCACGCCGACCCACAGCACGTCGCCCCAGGAGGCGAGGACCAGTGACCGCACCCGACTTCAGTGAGCTCGAGCGCCGCGCCGACCCGCAGGCGGCCGATGCCCCACGACGTACCAAGCGCGGAGAGGCCACGCAGCGCAAGCTGCTCGAGGCGGCCGAGGCGATCTTCGCCGAGCACGGCTATCACGAGGCGTCGATCGTCAAGATCACCGAGCGCGCCGGGATCGGCCTCGGCACGTTCTACCTCTACTTCGACAGCAAGAAGACGATCTTCGAAGCCCTGGTCATCGACCTCAACCGCCGGGTTCGCCACTCGATGGCCGAGGCGATGCAGGGCGCGTCCTCCCGTCTGGAGGCGGAGCGGGCGGGCTTCGCCGGCTTCTTCCGGTTCACCGCCGAGCACCCCGCGCTCTACCGCGTGGTGCGCGAGGCCGAGCTGGTGTCGCCCGACGCGCTCCACCTGCACTACACGCGGATCGTCGAGGGGTATGTCGAAGGGTTGCGCAAGGCGCAGGCCGTGGGCGAGGTGTCCGACATCGACCCCGAGGTCGCGGCCTGGGCGCTGATGGGCATCGGTGAGCTGGTCGGCGCGCGCTACATCCTCTGGGAGCGCGACTCCGACGACCGTCGCCCACGCGAGATCGACCCACACGTCTTCGATCACATGATGCGGTTCATCGAGACCGCGCTGGCCCCGACCGGAGCGCCCCCGACCGACGAGGAGACGACCCGGTGAGCTCACGCTCGATGACGGACCGCTACCGCGCCGTCGACGTCCCCGTCCCCGGCGGGACCCTTCGTGTCGGGGTGTGGGACGCACCGGTCGCCGACGCACCGACCGCCCTGCTCGTCCATGGCGTCACCGCCTCCCACCGGTCGTGGCAGCTGGTCGCGGAGCAGCTGCCCGACGTACGCCTGATCGCCCCCGACCTCCGCGGTCGCGGGCGCAGCCATCCCGAGACTCCCGCCGGGCTGCCGACGGGGATGGCCGCCCATGCCGATGACATGGCCGCCGTCCTCGACCACCTGGGAGTGGACCGCACGCTCGTCGTGGGCCACTCGATGGGCGGGTTCGTCGGCGTGGTGCTCGCGGACCGCCACCCCGACCGCGTCGACCGCCTGCTGCTGGTCGACGGAGGCCTGCCCCTGGCCGTGCCCGAGGGCCTGAGCACCGAGGAGGTGATCGCCTTCGTGCTCGGCCCCACGGCCGAGCGGTTGGCGATGCGCTTCGCCACTGTCGAGGACTACTACGACTTCTGGCGCCGCCACCCGGCCTTCGCCGACGACTGGTCGTCCGCGCTGGAGGACTACCTCACCTACGACCTCGTCGGCGAGGAGCCGGAGCTGCGGCCGGCCACCAGCCATGACGTGATGGCGTCCGACACGGTCGACCTCAACACGGGCACGGCGCTCGCCGGGGCCCTCGCCCGCCTGCGTCACCCCTCCCTCCTGCTCACCGCTCCCCGTGGGCTGCTCGACGAGACGCCGGGGCTCTACGAGGCCGGCCGGCTCGCGGAGCTGCTCGAGGACTTCGACCGGATCAGCGCCCGTCAGGTCGAGGGCGTCAACCACTACACGATCACGATGGGCGAGAAGGGAGCGGCAGCTGTCGCTGGTGCCGTTCGCACCGAGCTCGCTGCAGTCTGAGGGTCTGGCGTCGTCGACCCGAAGCCGCCTGACGACCGCCCCGGGGCTGCTCCTAGAGTGACCCCATGACTGTCGACATCCCCGCTCGTCTCGCCGAGGTCATGCCCGGCATCCGCCGCGACCTCGAGGACCTGGTGCGCATCCAGTCCGTGTCCGCGGACCCGGCTCGTGCCGGTGAGGTCGAGCGCAGCGCGGAGGCCACGCGCGACCTGTTCGCAGCCGAGGGCTTCGACGTCGAGATCGTCCGCGCGCACGACGGCGCCCCGCCGGCCGTGATCGCCAGGAAGGCCGGCCCCGAAGGTGCCCCGACCGTCCTGCTCTACGCCCACCACGACGTCCAGCCCGAGAACGACCACGCCGACTGGGACTCCCCGCCGTGGGAGCCGACCGAGCGTGGTGACCGTCTCTACGGCCGCGGCGCTGCCGACGACAAGGCCGGCATCGCTGCCCACCTCGGCGCGGTCCGGATCTTCGGCGACGCCCTCCCCGTCAACCTGGTGATGTTCATCGAGGGCGAGGAGGAGGTCGGCTCCGACACCCTGGTCGAGCTGCTGACCACCTACCAGGACCGCCTCGAGGCCGACGTCATCGTCATCGCCGACTCCGGCAACTGGGACATCGGGGAGCCGGCCCTGACCACGAGCCTGCGCGGCCTGGTCCGGATGGACGTCGAGGTCCGTACGCTCACCCACGCCGTGCACAGCGGCATGTGGGGCGGGCTGGTGCCCGACTCGATCATGGCGCTGAGCCGCCTGATCGCCAGCCTCAACGACGATGTCGGCAACGTCGCGGTCGAGGGCCTGCACTCCGGTCCCGCTGCAGACGTGGACTATCCCGAGGCGCGGCTGCGTGCCGAGTCCGGCGCGACCTCCGGCGTCCAGTGGATCGGCGACGGCAGCGTGGTGGAGCGGCTGTGGACCAGGCCGTCGATCAGCATCACCGGCTTCGACGCCCCGAAGGTGGACGGTGCGTCCAACACGCTCGTGCCCGCCGCGCGCTGCCGCATCAGCATGCGCATCGCCCCGGGTGACACCACGGCCAACGCCGTCAAGTGCCTGCAGGCCCACCTCGAGCAGCACACGCCGTGGGGGGCCACCCTCACGGCCACGGTCGTCGACACCGGCGAGGCGACGCAGATCGACGCCAGCGGTCCGGCGTACGACGCTGCGCGTGCCGCCTTCGCCGAGGCGTGGGACGGCACGGCTCCGGTCGACATGGGCGTGGGCGGCTCGATCCCGTTCATCGCCGAGTTCCTCGAGGCGTTTCCTCAGGCCAGCGTGCTCGTCACCGGTGTGGAGGACCCCGACACCCGGGCGCACGGCGCCAACGAGGGCCTGCACCTCGCGGAGTTCGAGAGGGTCGTCAAGGCCGAGGCGCTGCTGCTGCGCAACCTGGGTGACCTCGCCCGGGACTGATCACCCCAAAGGGGCCCCGGACCCGGCCGGTAGCGTGGGCGAATGGCCACTTTCACTGCCCGCGACAGGTCCACGGCGGCGCTGCGCTCACCGCGCAGCGACGTGTGGGCGGCCCTGGCCGACGCCTCCCTGATCGCCAAGATCACGCCCTACGTCACCTCGATCACCGTCGACGGCGACAGGTGGGTGTGGCGGATGGGCACCATCCCGGTGCTGGGGGTCTCCGTGGCGCCGCACTTCACCGAGGTCATGGAGTTCGAGCCCGAGGAGCGGATCGAGTTCCACCACGACACCTCGCGCCCCGACGAGATGACGGCGGTCGAGGGCACCTACGTCCTGGCCGACCGCGCGGACGGCGGCACCGACGTCAGCATCGACCTGGAGATCGTCGTCAAGCTGCCCCTTCCGGGCGTGGCGCGGCTCGCGGTCGAGCGGGTGATGGCCGGGGTGGTCAAGCACATGGGCACGGTCTTCTCGCGCAACCTCCTCAAGCACCTCGGCGAGGCCTAGGCCGTGACGCGCGTCCTCGTCCTCGGCGCCACCGGATACGTCGGCTCCCGGCTCGTCCCGCATCTGCTCGAGCACGGCCACGAGGTGGTGGCGGCCTCGTCGTCCGTGCCCGATCCGCGCCGTTTCGGGTGGGACGAGCGCGTGCGCGCGATCCGGTGCGACGTGACCGATCCGGTCGCGGTCGACGCGGCGCTGGAGGACGTCGATGCCGTGGTCTACCTCGTCCACTCGCTCAACCGCGACGACTTCACCGACCGGGACCGGCTCGGCGCCGAGGTCGTGGCAGCCGCGGTCGCGGACAGCGACGTACGACGTCTCGTCTACTTCTCCGGACTGGTCCCCGACGTGCCGGAGAGCGAGCTGTCGGCCCACATCGCCTCCCGGCTGGAGGTGGAGCGGATCCTGCTCGGAGCGAGCGAGCACGCCGTGGCGCTGCGGGCGGGCGTCGTCCTCGGCGCCGGGTCGACCTCGTTCGAGATCATCCAGCAGATCGCCACCCTCTTCCTCGTCCAGCCGGTGCCGACCTGGATGCAGCGCTCGGTGCAGCCAGTGGCGGTCTCCGACGTCCTCCGCGCGATCGGCGAAGCGCTCGACGACGACCAGATGGTCGGCGCCGTGGACGTCGGCGGACCGGACGTCGTCCCCTACCCCGACCTGATGCGCGCCTGCTCGCGCGGCGCCGGCCTGACCCGGGTGCGGGTGCCGGCGCTCGTGGCACCGACCGTCCTCGTCGGGCTGGCGACCGCTCTCGTCACGACCGCGCCGTTCCACACGGTCACCGCGCTGATCGAGTCGCTCCACCACGACATGGTCTGCCGCCCCGGCCGGACCTGGGTGCCCCGCGACGGCGGCCCCCTGCTCGGGGTGGACGAGGCCGTACGCCGCGCGTCCACCCCCGGCTACGACGGACCTGAGGGCGTCCTGCCCTCGGATCCCGCCTGGACCCGAGCCCCGGCGCTGCTGGACGCCCTGCCGCTCCCGGCCTCCACCCGGGCCGCCGCCCGGCTCGCCCTCCACCGCGCCCGCCAGCTCCTGTAGCCGGATGTCTGAGGTCGTCGTGGACGTCCTGATGTCGGGATCCCCTCCACCACGTCCTCAGGTATCGCGGGCGCGGACGGCGGTGAGGCCCACCGCGCCTCCGGCCGTAGACTGCAGACCGTGCCTCAGCCGATGAGCAAGCGGACGGGCGGCGACGGCCGTCTCACCATGGCGATCGACCCCCAGGACCAGGGCCCGCAGGACGCCTGTGGCGTCTTCGGCGTGTGGGCCCCCGGCGAGGACGTCGCCAAGCTGACCTACTTCGGGTTGTACGCCCTGCAGCACCGTGGTCAGGAGTCTGCGGGCATCGCGGTCAGCAACGGGCGCCAGATCCTGGTCTACAAGGACATGGGCCTGGTCTCGCAGGTGTTCGACGAGTCGACGCTGGAGTCGCTCAAGGGGCACCTCGCGATCGGCCACTCCCGCTACTCCACCACGGGCGCCAGCACGTGGCAGAACGCGCAGCCGACCTTCCGTCCCACCGTCGACGGATCCATCGCGCTGGGGCACAACGGCAACCTGATCAACACCCACGAGCTCGCCCAGATGGTCCTGGACCTCCCCGACCCCGACGGTGAGCTGCCGCTGCAGACCCGTGACATCGAGACCTCGACCAACGACACGAGCCTGGTCACCGCGCTCCTCGCGCACCACCCCGACACCTCGCTGGAGCAGCGTGCGCTGGAGGTGCTCCCGCAGGTGCGGGGCGCCTTCTGCTTCGTCTGGATGAACGAGGGCACCCTCTACGCCGCGCGCGACCCGCAGGGCATCCGCCCCCTGGTGCTCGGCCGGCTCGACCGCGGCTGGGTGGTCGCGAGCGAGGACGCTGCCCTGGCGACGATCGGCGCCAGCCGGGTCCGCGAGGTCGAGCCGGGCGAGATGATCGTCATCGACGAGAACGGTCTGCGTTCCCACAGGTTCGCCGCGTCGGATCCCAAGGGCTGCGTCTTCGAGTACGTCTACCTGGCCCGGCCCGATGCCACCATCAGCGGCCGCAGCGTGCACGAGTCGCGGGTCGAGATGGGCCGCCAGCTCGCACGTGAGTTCCCGGTCGAGGCCGACCTCGTGATCCCGGTGCCCGAGTCGGGCACTCCGGCCGCGGCCGGCTACGCCGAGGAGTCCGGCATCCCGTTCGGCCAGGGCTTCGTCAAGAACGCCTACGTCGGGCGTACGTTCATCCAGCCCAGCCAGACCCTGCGCCAGCTCGGCATCCGGCTGAAGCTCAACGCGCTCGACCACATGATCCGCGGCAAGCGCATCGTGGTCGTCGACGACTCGATCGTGCGCGGCAACACCCAGCGCGCCCAGGTGCGGATGCTGCGCGAGGCAGGTGCGCTCGAGGTGCACGTCCGCATCTCCAGCCCGCCGGTGAAGTGGCCGTGCTTCTACGGCATCGACTTCGCGACCCGGGCCGAGCTGATCGCCAACGGCCTGACCCCCGAGGAGATCGCCGCCAGCGTCGGCGCGGACACCCTCGGCTACATCTCGCTCGACGGCATGATCGACTCGACGAAGCAGACGAGCGAGTCGCTCTGCACGGCCTGCTTCACCGGCGAGTACCCCGTCGAGCTGCCCGACGAGAGCCTGCTCGGCAAGCACCTGCTCGAGGCGACGCTGCAGTCGCCGACGATGGGCCGCGCCCTGCCGGTCCTCAACAACCCCTGACCCGCACGCGCCAGCACCCCGTCGCCACCGTCGCCACCAGTCGCCACCCAGTCGCCACCCGAGGAGACCCGTGACCGAGCAGTCCCCCAGTGCCCCAGCCGCCAGCGCCGACCTCGGGGGAGGGGCGTACGCCGCTGCCGGGGTGTCGATCGAGGCCGCTGACCGCGCGATCGACCTGATGAAGGGGTGGGTGGAGAAGGCCCGTCGCCCCGAGGTGATCGGCGGGCTCGGCGGGTTCGCGGGGCTCTTCGACGCCTCGGCCCTCACCCGCTACGAACGCCCGCTGCTCGCCACCTCGACCGATGGCGTCGGGACCAAGGTCGCCATCGCACAGCTGATGGACGTGCACGACACCATCGGCTTCGACCTGGTGGGCATGGTCGTCGACGACCTCGTGGTCTGTGGCGCCGAGCCCTTGTTCATGACCGACTACATCGCCTGCGGCCGCGTGGTCCCCGAGCGGATCGCGGCCATCGTCAAGGGCATCGCCGAGGCGTGTGTCGTCGCGGGCTGCGCGCTGATCGGTGGCGAGACCGCCGAGCACCCCGGACTGCTCGACCCCGACGACTACGACGTGGCCGGCGCGACGACCGGAGTGGTGGAGGCCAGCAAGCTGCTCGGCCCCGGTCGGGTCCGCCCCGGTGACGTGGTGATCGCGATGGAGGCCAGCGGACTGCACTCCAACGGCTACTCCCTGGTGCGCCACGTGCTCCTGGGCTCTCCCGATCAGGGGGGCGCAGGCTGGACCGTCGAGCGCCAGGTCGACGACTTCGGGCGCACGCTCGGCGAGGAGCTGCTCGAGCCCACGCGCATCTATGCCAAGGCCTGCCTCGACCTCGCCGACCGCACCGAGACCCACGCGATGTCGCACGTGACCGGAGGGGGGCTCGCCGCCAACCTGGAGCGGGTGCTCCCCGAGGAGCTGTCGGTGCGCATCGACCGCTCGACCTGGACGCCGCAGCCGGTCTTCGACGTCGTACGGCGGGTGGGCGACGTGTCCCAGGCGGACCTCGAGGCCACCCTCAACTGTGGCGTCGGGATGGTGTCGCTGACGGCTCCCGAGTCGGTCGACACGGCCATCTCCGTGCTCGCGGGTCACGGCATCAAGGCGTGGGTGGCCGGCGAGGCCCGGATGGACAGCGAGTCCGGCGGCAGGGTCGTGCTGGAGGGCCAGCACCCCGGCTGGTAGGTCACCGCGGCCTCGACCGAGCGCCCCGCGAGGCCATTTTCGCTCGAAGCGGAACGAAAAGCCGGGGCTTGGTGTGCGGGAACACCCACCGCTCAGGTAGCGTTGCACCCACGATATGTGACCGATCAGACCGGGCGCGTCGAGGATGTCCTCGAGGGCCCCGGCCAAGTGTGCGAGGGGGTCGACCCTATGGGGCGCGGCCGAGCGAAGGCGAAGCAGACCAAGGTCGCACGCGACCTGAAGTACCGGACTCACGAGACGGACTTCGGCGCGTTGGCGAAGGAGCTGCATGGCGAGGAGAACTCCCATCCCCGGACGACTGAGGTCGAGCCGGACGAGGACGAGTGGTCGGCCAGTGCCGACCACCGTCGTCGCGCAGACTGACTGAGCAGCCGACCGGGCACAAAAGCCCGCGTCAGCCTGCCCACCGGGCAGGAACATCCGCCTCAGCATGTCGACCGGGCACGAATGTCTGGGCTGCCCTGGACATTCGCGCCCGGTCAGCGGCTGGCGCGGGACTTATCGCGCCCGGTCAGCGGCTGGGGCGGGACTTTTCGCGCCCGGTCAGCGGCTGGGGCGGGGCTTTTCGCGCCCGCTCGGCGGCTGGGGCGGGACTTTCGTGCCCGCTCAGCGCAGGTGGATGCCGCGCAGGCGACCGACCTCACGCATCCGGCGCTCGGCCAGGCGGTCGGCAGCGGCTGCGGTGGTGACACCGTCGGCCGCGGCCAGCTCGAAGACCTTGCGGGTGGTCTCGAAGATGCCCGACGCGCGCTGCTGGGCGCGTTCGAAGGAGAAGCCCTCGAGCTCGTCGGCGACCTGGATCAGGCCGCCGGAGTTCACGCAGTAGTCGGGCGCGTAGAGGATGCCGCGCTCCTCGACCTGCTTCTCGATCCCGGGGTGCGCGAGCTGGTTGTTGGCTGCGCCGCAGACGATCTTGGCGCTCAGCACCTCGAGCACCTCGTCGGTGATCGCGCCGCCCATCGCGCAGGGAGCGTAGACGTCGAGCTCCGTCGCGACGAGCTCGTCGGTCGAACCCACGACCTGGACCTGCGCGTACTCCGCGCGGACGGCCTCGACGGAGGGTGCGTACACGTCGGTGACGACGACGCTGGCCCCGTCCTCGATCAGGTGGCGCACGAGGTGGCGTCCGACCTTGCCGACGCCGGCCACGCCGACGGTGCGCCCGGCGAGCGTGGGCTCGCCCCACAGGTGCCCGGCCGCGGCCCGCATGCCTTGGAAGACGCCGTACGCCGTCAGCACCGAGCTGTCTCCCGCACCGCCGTGCGCGACGGTCCGACCGGTGACGAAGTCGCACTCGCGCGCGATGTGGTCCATGTCCTCGGAGTAGGTGCCGACGTCGCAGGCGGTGAAGTAGCGGCCGTTGAGCGACTGGACGAACCGGCCGTAGGCACGCAGCAGGGCCTCGGTCTTGATCTCGGCCGGGTCGCCGATGATGACGGCCTTGCCGCCGCCGAGGTCGAGGCCGGCCAACGCCGCCTTGTAGGACATGCCGCGGGAGAGGTTGAGCACGTCGACGATCGCGTCGTCGGTGCTGGCGTACGGGTAGAAGCGCGTCCCGCCCAGCCCCGGGCCCAGTGCCGTGGAGTGGATCGCGACGATGGCCTTGAGGCCGGTCGGGCGGTCGTGGCAGAAGACGACCTGCTCGTGCTCGCTGCCGAGCTCGAAGACGTCGACTCCGGAACTGGTGACTCCAGACATGCGGTGGGTCCTTTTCTGGTGGGCACGGCCGCGGGGTGTGCGGGCCTGGTCAGTGCGGTCGAGGGGTGGTGACCGCCGTCACGACCAGCGTATCGCCGCCCGATCACCCGGACCGCATCACCAGCAGGTCACCGTGGGTGCCGTATCCGAGCAGGTCTCCGCCCGCCGCGCGGCCGTTGAAGGTCGCCATCAGCCAGGTCCCGTCGACGTGCGCGAGGGACGGCCAGGGCAGGTTCGAGGGGTAGGGCGCGTCGAGCACCCCCAGGTCGGCCATCTCGAGGTCGAAGACGGGAAAGCGGGCCCGCTGGTCACGCTGCGAGTCGCGCCCGTCGCTGGCGAGCACGACCATCGTGCCGTCCACCTCCACCAGCGTCGTGCCCTCGGTGGCGCACCGGTCGGTGGCCGCGCCGAGCAGGCGCAGGTCGTCGAGGTTCGGCCCCGCGGCGAGGGCTGGATGGAAGTCGAAGAAGCGTCGGGCGCTCACGAAGCCGACCAGCCACTCGCCGTCGCGCCGGACCAGGTGCGGGTCCCAGGTCGCGATGGAGCGCAGGCCGGGTGTGGGCAGGGGCAGCGCCCGCGTGTCGAGGACGTGGGTGCCGTGCAGCAGGTCGGCACCGGATTCGGCGATGGTGACCCCCAACCCCGCCGGCGTACGACGACCAGCGCGCGTCGTCGGGGTCTCGAAGTCGCCCCACGTGCTGGTCGCCACCAGCCAACGGCCATCGGCGCGGACCAGGTGCGTGGCGTGGTCGCCGAAGACGCCGGGGCGGTCGGGGCGGCGGAAGTAGAGGTCGGCGGAGTGGGTCAGGTCGAGGCTCGTCGGATCGAAGCGCCACAGGCTGGTGTGCGCGGTGTCGAAGAAGCCCGGACCCGCCGAGGTGGCGGTCAGCCACAGGGACGCGCCGTCGCGCAGCGGGCGGCCGTCCTCCTCGGTGACGAACCGGACGTCGCGCAGACCCAGCTGCCCGAATGCGCCGGCACGGCCGCCCCACGACGGCAGCTCGACGCGGAGGTCGGCCAGTGCGGCCTCGTCGTGGACGTCGAGCGTCGTGCGCAGGTCGTGCCGGGCCCGGGCCACCCACCCGTCCGCCTCGCGGGTCCACGCGGTCACGTGGGACCCGGTGAGGGTCAGGGACAGGTCGGTCGGTGCGTCCGCGCGGTGGAACCGTCGGCTCCGCAGCTCCCGGGTGCGGTGGCCGCGGGTGATGGTCATGGACACCGACCCGTCGTCGAGGGAGGCTCCGATCCGGTGGTCGGCCAGGTGCAGCGCCAACCACGACCGGTCCTGCACCGCAGCGGTCGTGGCGACGTACGGGGCGACCGCTGGCATCGGCACGATCCCGGCGGAGTCAGTGTCCACGCGGACGGACTGCGGCGCGAGGAGATCGATCGGCCGTAGGCGTCGCACGACCTCGAGGCGGGGGAGCACGGTGGACATGGTGCCGCAGCGTCGCAGAAGGGCCCCGATCGGGACGTGATCGGGGCCCTTCTGTGCTTGTGGGCAGGGGCGGGGTCGAACCGCCGACCTATCACTTTTCAGGCGATCGCTCGTACCAACTGAGCTACCTGCCCAAGCGGAGACGAGAATACATGAGCCCCGAGGTGGGGGAGGAATCGGCTCGGCTCATGCGTCGACAGGTCGGTAGGCCGGCAGCTCGAGCCAGAACGACGACCCGGCGCCGCACGTGGACTCGCCCCGTAGGGCGCCGCCGTCCCGCTCGGCGATGGTGCGGGAGATCGACAGACCCAGGCCGCTGCCCTTGGTGCCGGGCCGGGCGAAGCGCACGAACGGCTCGAACACGCGCTGGAGCTGGTCCGGGGTCAGACCGGGCCCGTCGTCGCGCACGATGATCCGCACCATCTCCCGACCGCTCTCGCCGAGCAGCCGCTCCGTGGAGAGCCGGACCGTGCCGCCGGAAGGATGGTGGTGGGCGATGGCGTTGCCGACGAGGTTGGTCAGGACCTGGCGCACGGCCGACGGATGCGCCCAGACGGCGGCCTCCTCCGACACCGAGACCTGCACCTTGACCCCGGCGGCCTGGGCAGGGGTGCGGTGCCAGTGGGCGACGTCGGCGACGGCGTCGGCGACGACGACGCCCTGACGCTGGTCGTCGCCGGCCAGGGTGCGTCCCGCCCCCAGCAGACTGTCGATCACGGCGACCAGCTGTTCGGAGGCGCGCAGGATGACGGGTCCGGCCTGTCGCAGCGCGACGGCGACGACGTCGTCCGGGGCCTGCTCGGCCTCGTCCAGCAGCACCTCGGTGTAGCCGAGGATCGCGCCGATGGGCGTACGCAGCTCGTGGCCGACGGCGCCGAAGAAGTTCTGGTAGGCGAGCTGGGCCTGCGTGCCGGCCTCGATCGCCTCTGCGAGGGCGCGACGGGAGCGTTCCAGGGTCAGCCGGGAGGCGATCGTGGCATTGAGCAGCCGTACGTCCTGCACCAGGGTCTCCGGCCACGGTCCGGCCTCGCCGCTGGCCGCAGACAGGCTCCCGAACATCTCTCCCTGCGACAGGTACGCCGTGGCGATCATGCTGCGCACACCGACCCGCGTGAGCTCCTCGCGGTCCTGCGATGCCTCGGGCGGAAGAAGGTCGCGGTCGACAAGAGCGACGACGCCGCTGCGGGCGAACTGCGAGAGCCACGGCTGGCTCAGCGCGGCCTCCGGACCGGCGCCCGGTGATGGCAGGAAGCTGCGGTGGGAGCCCGGATGTGCCCACTCCCGGACCCACGCCCGGCCACCCAGCTGGACCCAGCCGTCGACGTCGTCGGGGGAGACACTGGTGAGGGCGGTGACGACGACGTCGACACGTGGCTCGGCCAGCAGGTGCGTGGCGACGCGGTTGATGGCGGTGTTGAGGCTGATGTCGCTCTCGAGGATCTCGGAGGCGAGCGCGGCAGCACCCCTCGAGACCGGTCCTCCCACAGACGTGTCTTGCAGCGCTGAGTGATCGATCACGGGAACGATTCCCTTCTTGCAGCGACGGTGAACCGGCACGGTAGCGGGGCGATGCCCCGACTCTGGTCGATCGCCACGGGTTCGCTCAAGGTCATTTCGTGTGCACCTGCCCAGTCGGCGAGGTGCACGAGCTGCGCCATGCCCAGGGCGCGCCCCGGGCAGGCGTGTGGCCCGGCACCGAACGGCAGCCACGCTCCGGGGCGCCGTGTGTCGTCGCGCCACCGGTCGGGGTCGAAGTCGTCGAGGTGGGCCGGGTCTCCGGCGACGAGGTCGGGGAGCCGGCCGAGCAGCAGGGGGCTGACCATCACCACGGCGCCGACCGGCAGCTGGTGGCCGTCGAGGACCACCTCCGTGGTCGTGACCCGCGCCGTGATCCAGGTGGGAGGGGTGAGCCGGAGCGTCTCCCAGACCGCGTGGACGGGGTCCACGTCCACGCGCGGGTGGTGCGCGAGCCAGGCCAGCAGCCAGGCGCCAGCGGCGATCGGGACCTGGATGCCGGCAGCGAGCATGGTCGCCACCTGGGCTGGGGAGCCCTCGAGGCCAGGGATCTCGGCGAGCGTGTCCTCGAGCGCCAGCCGGGTGTCGCGCTCGGCGCGGCGCACGCGGCTCCACGATCGCGGTGGACGCCGCGCAGCGATGACAGGGGCAAGGGAGTCGATCCAGTCGAGCACCTGGCTACTGACCAGATCGCGCTGCAGATCGCTGGCCGCGGGGAGCACCGCGGCTGTGGTGGAGAGAGCCACCGGACGACGCAGCAGCACCATGGCGTCGTACGGCTCGCCGGGGGCCTGCCGGTCGTGGGCGGCGAGGGCCGCCTGCCACTCGTGCGTGAAGACGGCGAGTCCGCGCGCCACCTGCTCTGGCGTCACGGACGCGAACACCAGGTGGCCCGAGCGGGTGTCGCCGCGGCTCGCCGAGAGGTCGCCGCTGCGGCTGACGTCCCCGGGGAAGTCGAAGCGCGCGGGGTCGGTCAGGACCTCCCGGGCCTGACCGGGCGTCGTGACCAGCCACGGGCCGGTCCGACCGAGTGCGACCACGCCCGAGCGAGGGGCCGCGAGAACAGCGCCGAGGCGACCACCGGCCGCCTCGGCGCTGTCCATGTGCATGGCGTGTCGTGCGTCAGCCGGCGGTCAGCGACGCGGGGGGGCCGGGCGCCACATGTAGAGCGACTGCAGCTGGTTGGCGGCACGCTTGGACTCGATGCGGGTGCGGATGCGGTTCATCATGATGTTTTCTCCAGGGGTTGGGGTTGAGTGCGTCTGGGGAGACGCGAGGTAACACCGCCCGGAGTCCATTGCCCGGAAATGCCTTCAGGGTCGGGTTCAGGACTCCACGTCGAGCAGTGTCTCGGCAATCACATCAGTCAACTGCTGAATACGCAGCGGCTTCTGCATGACATTCTCGATGCCGAGTTCTTGGAGGACGGCGCGGTGCTCGCCCGCCCACGCACTGACCACGACGATTCTCATGGCCGGCGCGATATCCGGATGGGCCCTCAACCAGCGGACCACGCCGACGCCGTCCAGGCGCGGCATGGTGAGGTCGAGCAGCATGACGTCGAAGGACTCGCGTTGGACGATGTCCACCGCATCCATCCCGTCCGAGGCGGTCGAGGCTCGATGGCCTGCCCGCTCCACGAGGCGGCAGAAGACGTCGCGGATGTCCTCGTTGTCGTCGACAACGAGGAACCGCAGCTCTCGATCTTGCTCACCCACGAGGCAAGGTTAGTCAAACTTGGAGGCAAATGGTGCGGCATTGAGGAACCGACCACCGATCGGACCGGGTGCGCGGTCGGCTTTGGGGGTGTGGCCCTATGCTTGTCGACGCTTCGACGGGCACGCCCGACGCAAGCGGGCCCCCATCGTCTAGCGGCCCAGGACCCCGCCCTTTCACGGCGGTAGCGCCGGTTCGAATCCGGTTGGGGGTACGGCCTGGTGCATGGTCGCCGCCGATTGGTGGTCGCTGAAGACCATGGGTTAGAGTTCCCCCGCTTCACCAGCAACACCTGGCCCCGTAGCGCAGTTGGTTAGCGCGCCGCCCTGTCACGGCGGAGGCCGCGGGTTCGAGTCCCGTCGGGGTCGCCATCGCAGGACGACACAGGGTGAGCCACCAGGCTCACCCTGTGTCGCATGTGCGGCCGAGCCCCGTGCTGTGGTGGCGTCTCCTACGCTGACGACATGCCGATCGACCTGGATCCCGCCGCGTTCGACGCGATGGTGGATCGGGCCCTCGACGGTCTGCCGGACGAGCTGTCCAGGCTGGTCGACAACGTCGTCGTGCTCGTCGAGGCGCAGGCCCCGGACGACGACCCGGATCTCCTGGGGCTCTACGACGGGTTGGCGCTGACCGAGAGACCTGCCAACCACGCCGGCATGCTTCCCGACCGGATCCTGCTCTTCCGTGGGCCGCTCCTCGACATGGCCGACACCGAGGAGGACCTCGAGCAGGAGGTGCGGATCACCGTGGTGCACGAGGTGGCGCACCACTTCGGCCTCGACGACGACCGGCTGCACGAGCTCGGCTGGGCCTGACCGGGCTAGCCCAGGCGCGTACCGAGCATCCAGCCGAGCGCGCACGCGCCCACGGACAGGACGGTCGTCGCGAGCACGTACGTCGTCGCGATGCGCGCCGATCGCTCGACGGACTGGACCGCGAAGGACGAGAACGACGTGAAGCCGCCGCAGAAACCGGTGCCGAGCAGCGCCCAGGCCGCGTCCGTCAGCGACAGCGCCGCGGACACCCCGAACAGCCCCGAGCCGACGGTGTTGACCAGCAGGAGACCTGCCGGGAACCTTCCGTCGAGGGTCACCCCCAGCAGGTAGCGCAGGGGGGCTCCGAATGCGGCTCCCAGGGCGACGAGGAGCACCGTCATTCGACGGCCCCCTCCGGCTCGGGATACCGCGCGATCCGCTGGCCGAGCGCGGCGGCGAGCAGTCCCGCGGCGAGGGTGACGGCGAGGTAGGTCCCGGCCAGACCGACCTGGCCGGAGTCCGCCAGCTCACGGATCTGGCCGGCCCACGCCGACACCGTGGTGAACCCGCCCAGGACGCCGGGTCCGACGGTGAGCGCGACCGCACGGGATCGTCGTACGACGGCGAGCACCGGCAGCAGGGCGAGCGCGAAGGCCCCGACCACGTTGACCGCCAGCGTCGGCCACGGGAACAGCGGGTCGGGGGCAGCCACGTCGACGGCGTAGCGCAGCACCGCTCCGGCGGCGCCGCCCGAGGCCACGAGGAGCAGGTCGGTGCCGCGGAGCTCCCGGGTGCTCACCCGACCTGGCTGGTGGACGAGGAGTCCGAGCTCGGGTGCCCCGTCCACGGCTGTGCGCTCGCACCGTCGATCTGGTGGACCATCTCGCCGAGCAGCCAGTTGTGGAGCGTGCGCTGGGGCGGCGTGCGGGCGATCGACAGCAGGCGCTCTGCTCGGCAGAAGGCGTCGGCCACGTCGAACATCTCTGCCATCGTCACGAAGATCGGCCCGGCCTCGGGCGTCATCGAGAAGGTCAGGTCGACCTGCGGCCGCCCACGTGCCTCCGCGTCCCGGATCTGTTCACGGAAGGTGTCGGGGAACTGGCGCTCGAAGTTGGAGAACATCGACGTGAGGTCGCCAGCGAGCGGATAGTCGGCCTGGTGGGACAGCGAGAGGAGGCGCAGCTCGCGGCGCAGCTCGCTGTACTGCCGGGCCAGTGAGGAGTAGAGCGGGACGTCGAGGCCGAGGACGCGGATCTCGACGGCAGAGTCGGACACGACGGGGGGCTCGGGGGCGACCTGGTCGTGGCTGTCGATGACCCATTCGACCGCGGCCTCGTCACGCATGTGCTCCGCGGGCTCGAACCAGACGATCTTGCCGTCCGACTCGATGGTGGCGCCCCAGGCGACCGCGCACTGCGCCACCATGGCCAGGCCCCGCCCGAAGGTGAGCAGCAGGTCGAGGTCGTCGTGGGGCATCGGCCTGGGTGGCACGGGTGGCTGGGTGGAGCCGTCCACCACCTCGATGCGCGGGTGGCTGGCGGTGCCGCGCACCCGCACCTTGAAGGGAGCGGTCGCGTGCAGGATCGCGTTGGCCACCAGCTCGGAGACGCCGAGCTCGGCGCACTCGACCAGGTCGGTGCGTTCGAGGCGCTGGCAGATGTCGCTGACCCACCGTCGAGCGTCGGCCGCGGCGCGCGGCGACGACGCCAGGGTCAGCTCCGAGCTCAGCGGCACTGGGACTCATTTCGACAGGGGTGGGCAGTCCAGTGGTGCTCGACTACCCGGTCGGCGGATCGTTAAAACCTCGACAGCCACACTAGTTTCTCGCGACCCGTGGGTCACGCTGTACGCCGTTAGACGTGGACGGCGTTTCGCGCTCGCGCAGGACGGGGAGGACAATGGGGACGCACCGGACCACGAGACCGCACCTACAACACTGGGAGCAACCATGACCTCGACGCAGGCAGCCCGCCACAAGGTGGTCGTGATCGGGTCGGGCTTCGGCGGGCTCTTCGGCACCAAGGCGCTGCGCCGGGCCGACGTGGACGTGACCGTCGTCGCAAAGACGACCCATCACCTCTTCCAGCCACTGCTCTACCAGGTCGCGACGGGCATCCTGTCGGAGGGCGAGATCGCCCCGCCGACCCGCGAGGTCCTCAGCGGCCAGGACAACGCTCGCGTCATCCTCGGTGAGGTCACCAGCATCGACCTCGAAGCCCGTACGGTCACCTCGCAGGTCCTCGGTCGCGACACCACGACGTCGTACGACTCGCTGCTGGTCGCGGCCGGCGCCAGCCAGTCGTACTTCGGCAACGACCACTTCGCCGAGTTCGCGCCGGGCATGAAGAGCATCGACGACGCGCTCGAGCTGCGCGGCCGGATCTTCGGCGCCTTCGAGATGGCCGAGCTGGGTGCGACCCGCGGCGACGACGTCGACCACCTCCTGACGTTCGTGGTGGTCGGTGCCGGCCCCACCGGCGTGGAGATGGCCGGGCAGATCGCCGAGCTGGCCCACAACACGTTGCGCAAGGACTTCCGCGCGATCAACACCCGTACCGCCCGCATCGTCCTCGTCGACGCGGCCCCGCAGGTGCTGCCGCCCTTCGGCGCCAAGCTCGGCGAGAAGGCCCAGGCAGAGCTGGAGAAGCTCGGCGTCGAGGTGATGCTCGGGGCGATGGTCACCGACGTCGACGAGCGCGGCCTCGAGGTGAAGTTCAAGGACGGGCGCGTCGAGCGGATCGACTCGGTCGCCAAGATCTGGGCTGCCGGCGTGCAGGCCAATCCGCTCGGGGAGACCCTCTCGGCGCAGTCCGGTGCCCCGCTGGACCGCGCAGGACGCATCGCGGTCAACCCCGATCTCACGCTGCCGGGCCACCCCGAGGTGTTCGTCGTCGGCGACATGATCGCGCTCGACAACCTTCCCGGTGTCGCCCAGGTCGCCATCCAGGGCGCGAAGTACGCCGCCAAGGAGATCGACAACCGGCTCTCGGGCAAGCAGCCGCAGCCGCCGTTCAAGTACTTCGACAAGGGCTCGATGGCCATCATCAGCCGCTTCCGCGCCGTCGCGATGGTCGGCAAGCTGCGGCTCAGCGGCGTCGTGGCCTGGCTGATGTGGCTCGGAGTCCACCTCGTCTACCTCACCGGCTTCAAGAACCAGATCTCTGCGCTGATGCGCTGGGCGATCACCTTCATCAGCAACAACCGCTCCGAGCGGACGACGACCGAGCAGCAGATCTTCGCCCGGGCCGCCCTGGCCCGGCTGCGGCGCGGCGCCGCCGACCTCGTGACCGACCCCGGCATCTACGACGCCACCCGCGCGATGGTCGAGGAGACCCGGCGCCAGGAGCTGGAGGCGGCCGCGGCTCGCGAGGCCGAGCTCACCGACTCCGGCGCACGCGGAGTCCCCGACGGGCGCTAGCCCGACCGACGGACCGGAGCCGTCCGACGGCCGTGCCGTGCGCAGCGTCGATGGACGCCCACGAGGCCCATGCCGTTAGATACCGGGGATGAGTGCTACCTGGCTGGCAGACGCGGTCATCTACGAGATCTACCCGCAGTCCTTCGCCGATGCCGGCGGCGACGGCGTGGGAGACCTGCGAGGGGTGATCGACCACCTGGACCACGTGGCCTCGCTGGGCGTCGACGTGATCTGGTTCAACCCCTGCTTCGCCTCACCGTTCGTCGATGCCGGGTACGACGTCTCGGACTACCTGAGCATCGCGCCGCGCTACGGCACCAACGAGGACCTGGTCGAGCTGGTCGCCGAGGCCCGCGAACGCGGCATCCGGGTGCTGCTCGACCTGGTCGCGGGTCACACCAGCATCGAGCACCCGTGGTTCCAGGCCGAGCTCGCGGCCGAAGGGCCGGGCTCCGAGGGCGACCGCTACGTCTGGCGAACCGACGAGCCGACCGGCGGCTGGGCCGCCGACGTCCCCGGCATCCCAGCGTGGGTGCCCTCACCGGGGCCGCGCCCCGGGTGGTACCTCAAGAACTTCTACGACCAGCAGCCAGCGCTCAACTTCGGCTGGAGCGACCTCCCCGACGACGAGGAGTGGCGAGACGCCCCCGACGCCCCCGGGCCCCGCCGCAACCGGCAGGCACTCATGGACGTGATCGGCTACTGGCTGGACCGCGGCGTGGCCGGCTTCCGGGTCGACATGGCCTTCTCGTTGGTCAAGGACTACGACATCGAGCGGGGCGTCGCCGCCTCGACCGCTGTGTGGCGCGAGGTACGGGCGTGGCTGGACACGACGTACCCCGAGGCGGTGCTGCTGCCCGAGGGCCTGGAGCCGCGTACGGGCGAGCCGCTGGCCTTCGACGCCGACTTCATGCTGGTGATCCACGAGCCGCACGCCAGTCTCTTCGACAACCACGCCGCGGGGCTGCTGCCGTGGCACGAGGCGCGGCCGCCGTTCTTCGAAGCCGACGGGCAGGGGAGCATGGAGACGTTCCTGGCCGCGTGGGAGCACGCCCGCGAGGTCGACCCGGCGCGACCGGTCCTGCTGGCCACGGCCGACCACGACTTCAACCGCCTGCGCTGCGGTTCCCGCACACCCGAGCAGCTGGGCGCCGCCCTGACGTTCCTGATGACGTGGGGAAGTGTCCCGAGCCTGTACTACGGCGACGAGATCGGCATGCGCTACCTGCCGGGGCTGCCCGACGTCGAGGGAGCGATCTGCCACCCGGACTACAACCGGGCCGGCTGCCGGAGCCCGATGCAGTGGGACCGAAGCCCGAACGCCGGATTCTCCACCGCTGCGGCCGAGGACCTGTACCTGCCGATCGATCCCGCAGCCGACAGGCCGACGGTGGCCGACCAGGAGGACGACCCCGGGTCGACCCTGGCGCTGGTCCGGTCTCTGCTGGCCGTGCGCCGTGCGAACCCGGAGCTCGGTGGCCGTGGCAGCACCCGGGTCGTCCATCGCGACTACCCGCTGGCGTACGTGCGCGGCGAGAGCCACCTCGTCGTCGTCAACCCGCGGCGGGAGTCCGCCCGCCTCGACGCAGCCGAGGCGGACGGCGCCACGCTGGTCTGGGGTGAGGGCGTACGCCAGGAGGGTCAGGCGCTGGTCCTCGCCGGGTTCGGGTACGGCATCCTGAGGCTGGCCGCCACCACCCCGTAGAAACGTCTCGCACTGACATCCGGTTTCAGTAGGCCTCCAGGGGCTCGAACCTGAACCAACGGTTCACGGACGGCGGTCGTACGCCGACGCAGTACGACGCAGTGGACAGACGCAGCTGGTTGGCTCGGGTTCAACCCCTTGCTCATCCGGTGGGCGCCTGTACATCAGGCTGACACTCAAGAATCATCCAATGGTGCCCACTCGACAGCTTGCCGTTGGACTGACGCCCATGGAGACACGGCGTACGGTCGTGCTGCACCTGGCTGATCGCGCGGAAGCCCTCGGGTACGACGCGTTCTTCGTAGCCGAAGGCTGGGGGCATGACGCGGGCGTGCTCCTCGCAGAGGTTGCGACGCGGACGCGGCGGATCGCCCTCGGCACGGGGATCCTCAACATCTGGGGGCGCACGCCGGCCACCATCGCCATGCTCGCCGCCAGCCTTGCGGAAGTCTCGGCCGACCGGTTCGTGCTGGGGCTTGGCGCAGGGAGCCCGCCCCTCGCCGAGGGACTCCACGACGTCGAGTTCACCAAGCCAGTCCAGCGGCTCGACGCTGTGACGCGGCAGGTGCGCCGGCTGCTCGAGGGCCAACGACTCGAACAGAGCGTCGCCCGCGACACCCGACCGCTGAAGTTGGCCGTCACGCCGCAGGGAGAGATTCCCATCTACCTCGCCGCACTGGGCCCGCAGTCCGTTCGTCTCGCGGGCGAGCTCGCCGACGGCTGGGCACCCTTCCTCCTGCCGCTTTCCGGGCTGGACGCAAGCCTTCAGCTGCTTCGGGAGGGCGCGGCGCGGACGGAGCCCCATCGGGGGCTTCCGCTCATCGCCCCCTGCGTGCCAGCAGCGATCGCGACCGATCCCGCCAAGGCCCTCGAAGTGGCCTCGTGGTGGGTGTCGTTCTACCTCCTGAACATGGGCCCCCTGTACCGCGAGACCCTTCGCCGACTCGGCCACGGTCACGCCGTCGAGGAGATCCTCGCGGCCAACCCCACCGGACGCACGTTCGATGTGCCTGAGTCGGCGAGGGCGCTCTTCGACGAGCTGACCCTGTGGGGCGACTCCGAGCAGGCACGTGAAGCTCTTGGCCGTTGGTACGCCGCCGGCGCGCAGATGCCCATGGTGGTTCTTCCACCCGGCCGCCCCATCGAGGAGCTCGACCACATGCTCGAAGCCCTCTGCAACTGACTTCGCCGCGGTACGCATCGGCACCGACAGGCGGCGGTTGGCCGCACTTGTCGCTTCGTAGGCGGACGCTACTGACGACGCCAGAGCGCGAGCGGATCATCGGACGGAGTGAAGCCACTGGCCTCCGCCATGGCCGCGGCGTCCGCGAATCCGTTGGCGACCCTCGACGGATCGTGGGCATCGCTACCGAAGGAGACCGCCTCGCCACCCTCCTCGTGCCACCACCTGACGACGGTTCCCTGAAGGGGAACGATGGTGTTGATCTCCAGAGCCTTGCCGGAGCGTGCCGTAGCCCGTAGGGCATGACGGAACTCGTCCTCGAACGCCCCGGAGTTGAACGGCCCGAGATGCGCTGGCCAGGAACGGACCGGGTAGTCGATGTGGGCAAGCACCGAGAAGATCTCGCTCTCACTCACGAGGTTGGCGATCTCCAGGAGGTACGTCCTCACCACTTCATCAGGATCCCGGTGTTCGTTCAGGTCGTTCGGCTCCTGGAACCGGTCACCATCTGGGAGGAAGTGCAAGGAACCCAGCACTCGATCGAATTCTCCGAGCGAGAGGGTCCGCTGGACGGCGTCGTGGTGCCAGTGCGGTTCACCAAGCTCCACACCACTCAAGATGCGCAGATCCGCAAACTTCTCCCGGCAGCGCTCGATGGAGTCGAGGTACCCCAAGGCGTCGAATGCTGGCGGGGTCACTTGGCCTGCCACGTCCGCCAGGGTTGCCACCGGGTGATCGGCAGGGACGGTCGCGAGGCCCGCGACGCTGGCGGTCCACACGGTATGGTCGACGTGCTCGGTGAAGGCGATGGACGGCAGTCCGATCTCTCGAGCTCGTTCACAAGTCCGCTCCATGGACCCGTTCCGGGCGTCCCATGACCATTCGCTGTGCACGTGGCTGTCAGGCGGCAGGGTCATTGCAGGTGGCTAGTCTCTAGTCCCACAGCGACCACGGTAGCCCGGAAGACGCTTCAGGCGGCGGTATGCCGCGGCGCTCACAGGCGCATGGGCGCGGCAGGACCTGGTCGGGTTTCGGACCGTTCCGCTGTGTGCAGCCCTTCTCACAGGGTGTTCCATTCGATAGGGGGCCAGGGCGGCCGACGAGCCGGCCGAGATCGGATCAGTCGCCCTCGGCGTACTTCGCGCGCTTCACGACCATCGGGTCAGGCGCGTAGACCACGTCGTGGTCCTTGTCCTCGTAGTCGAACTGGTGCAGGAAGGCGCGCATGGCGTTGATCCGGGCTCGCGCCTTGTCGTTGCTCTTCACCTGCATCCACGGCGCGCGCTTCTTGTCGGTGTTGATGATCATCGCCTCCTTCGCCGCGGTGTAGTCCTCCCAGCGGTCGAGGCTCTCGAGGTCCATCGGTGACAGCTTCCACCGGCGGACCGGGTCGATCTGGCGGATCGCGAAGCGGGTGCGCTGCTCGCTGCGCGTCACCGAGAACCAGAGCTTGGTCACCGTCGTCCCGGAGTCCACCAGCATCCGCTCGAACATCGGCGCCTGGGTCATGAACGTGTCGTACTGCTTGTCGGTGCAGAAGCCCATCACCCGCTCGACGCCAGCGCGGTTGTACCAGGATCGGTCGAAGAGCACGATCTCGCCGGCGGTGGGCAGGTGCTGGACGTAGCGCTGGAAGTACCACTGCCCCTGCTCGTTGCTGGAGGGCTTGGTCAGCGCGACCACGCGGGCGCCTCGCGGGTTGAGGTGCTCTACGAAGCGCTTGATCGTGCCTCCCTTGCCTGCTGCGTCGCGGCCCTCGAAGACGAGCACGTGCTTGGCGCCGCTGTCCTCCGACCAGTACTGGAACTTCAGCAGCTCCACCTGGAGGCGGTACTTCTCCTCCTCGTAGGCCTCCCGGTCGATCAGCTCGTCGTAGGGGTAGTCCTCCCGCCACGTCTCCACCGCACTGCCATCGGGAGCGATCAGCATCGGGTCCTCGCCCTTGCTGCCGTGGACGGTGTAGCCCTCCACCCGGAGGCGGTCGATGTACTCGCGGAGGTTCATCTGCTGCGCCATGCACCGTTCCTAGCGGATCAGGGTGAACGGCGTGCCACAGGCCCTGCTCGACGAGCCGCAGCCCTCCGACGGACACCTGCCTTCGCGGCAGGCTCGCCATGGCCCCTGAAGAGGCACCCTCGCGGTCACCGACACCGACGGCCGGAGCGACCTGGCCCCTGGCGGAATGTCGGCCGGGGGTAGAAGGTTGCCTCGCACAACTTCAGGCACGCCTCGCGTCACACTCGCGTCATGTGGGTTGCGCAGGCACCCCGAACTGGGGCTCGGCAGTCGCCTGACCTGCGGTTTCGGTAGGCCTCCAGGGGCTCGAACCCTGAACCAACGGATTAAAAGTCCGCTGCTCTACCCATTGAGCTAGAGGCCCGGAGGATCGGAGATCATGGCCGGGAGAACTCTCGGGGCGACCGAGCTGTAGTTCCGGCTGGGATTCCAGTCCGCGGCCATTGTGCCGCAAGAACCGGCGACGGTTGCCGGGACCGGCTCCTCGCTGCGTCCTGACTGACTCCTGCGGTCATCGTGGCCGTGCATCCCTTGCTCCTCGCCGAGGCCGCGAGCCTGGCGTCAGGCCGGCGCGGGTTGAGCCGGCCAGGAGCGCGTTGACTCCCCTGGCGGTGGGGATGACCATGGAGGGGGCCCCGGGAGCAGCCGGGCACCCCGAGGGAGGGAGCCACCACGACCGCTGCCAGCTTGGAAATCGCACGGGATGCCTTCGACGCGGCGGCCTGGCGCGAGACCTGCGCCCTCCTCGAAAGAGCGGCCCGGGAAGGGCCTCTCGAGCCCGAAGACCTCGTCCTGTGGGCTCGGTCGGCGTACCTCACCGGGGACGACGTGGAGGCCGACGACCACTGGTTGCGAGCTCACGAGAAGTACCTCGAGCGCGGCGACGTACCTTCGGCCGCGCGCTGCGCCTTCTGGCTGGGGCTGGGGTTGTTCCTGCGTGGGCAGATGGCGCAGGGCGGAGGGTGGCTCGGGCGAGCCCACACGGTGCTCGAGGGCGTGCCGGGCGAGACCGTCGAGCACGGCTACCTGCTGGTTCCCGCGGCCCTGCATGCGCTCGGTGCCGGTGACACAGGCCTCGCGTTCGACACGTTCGCGCGGGCGGGCGAGGTGGCGAGACGATTCGACGACCGCGACCTGCTCACGCTGGCGCGTCTGGGGCAGGGGACGGCGCTTGTTCGGCGAGGCGACACCGAGGACGGCCTGGCCCAGCTCGACGAGGCGATGGTTGCCGTCATCGCGGGCGAGGTCGATGCGATGGTGGCCGGAATGGTGTTCTGCCAGGTGATCGAGTCCTGCCAGGAGGCCTTCGACGTGCGCCGGGCCCAGGAGTGGACCGAGGCGATGACGCACTGGTGCGCCGAGCAACCCGACCTGGTGCCCTATCGCGGACAGTGCTCGGTCTACCGCGCGGAAGTGCTACGGGTGCGCGGCTCCTGGGAGGAGGCGCTGGACGAGTCGCTGCTCGCCTGTGAGCGGCTCTCCACTCCACCGCCCCACCCGGCCACGGGGATGGCGTTCTACGAGGTTGGTGAGCTCCGCCGGCTACGCGGCGAGCTCGACGCCGCCATGGACGCCTACCGGCAGGCGAGCCGTTTCGGGCACGACCCCCAACCGGGGCTTGCACTGCTGGACCTGGCCCGGGGCCACGCCGACCAGGCGCGGGCCGCGGTTGAGCACGCCTTGGAGGAGTCGGTGGATCCCCTGCGCCGGTCCCGGCTTCTGGTGGCCGCCGTGGAGACTGCCCTGGCCTCAGGTGATGTCAGCGCCGCCCGCACGGCTGTCGACGAGCTGGTCGGGATAGCCACCGAGGTCGATGCGCCAGCACTGCACGGCACCGCTGAGTACGCGCTCGGTGCAGTGCAGCTGGCCGAGTGCGACGAACGGGCGGCCGGGCTCACTCTGCGGCAAGCACTGCGCCTGTGGCAGGAGGTGGCCGCCCCCTACGAGATCGCGCGCACGCGGGTGATGATCGCCGAGTGCTGCCGTCGGCGTGGCGAGGCACGAGCGGCCGAGCTCGACCTCGATTCCGCCTGCTCCACCTTCGAGGAGCTCGGCGCGGCCCCTGACCTGGTGGCGGCACTGGCGATGTCGAGCGGTGGGGTGCGTCCGGGTGAGGTGGACGGACTCAGCCCGAGGGAGCTCGAGGTGCTCCGTCTGGTCGCGTCGGGCCGGACGAACCGTGAGATCGCCGGCGCCTTGAGGCTCAGCGAGCACACAGTGCGGCGGCACCTGCAGAACATCTACGTCAAGCTCGACGTGCAGTCGCGGTCCGCGGCGACGGCGTATGCCTTCACCCACCACCTGGTCTGAGGGACGCGGCGGGCGCTGGTACGAACGGACCACAGCCCGAAGACGGGTTTGGTCTGCGCGGTCGATGCCACGTCGCGCAGGTGTTCCTAGCGTTGTCAGGGAGGTCGGACGACCTCGACAGGACAAAGGAGGACACCATGAGCATCGCCATGCTCGTCGACAATCCCGCGGGGTCGCGAGAGCTGTACGAGCGGATCCTGGAGAACCTCGACCGTCAGGTCCCGTTGGGGGGAATCCTGCATCTCGCCGGCCCCTCCCCGACCGGTGGCTGGCGTGTCATCGAGATCTGGGAGACGCCTGAAGAAGCCCAGCGGTTCCTCGTGGAGGGCTTCGCTCCAGCCATGCGCGCGGCGGGATTCGAGGGTACGCCGCCCACCCCCCAGCTCTGGCCGGTCCAGGTCCTCGAGGCTGCACCCGCGATCCACGGCTCGCCCGCGGTCGACTCGGTCGAGCGAGGCGCACGATGAGAACCGTGCACGTGCCACGGGCCCACCGAGATCCGGAACCCTGGGGAGCCACCACGGCCCGGCAGGCCCCGGGCGAGAACGCCAGTGCCCCGCGGTCTCACCTCGCCCAGGCCGTCCTGGTCGGCCTCGGCCCGTCACTGTTGCTGCTCTCGCTGCTCTACCACCCGTACCTGGATGACCTGCGCGACAAGGGGACCGTGGCGGCGGAGATGACCGGCGACACGACGCGGTGGGGGGTCGCCCACCTCGCCGTCGGCCTTGCAGCAGCACTGGTGCTGCTCGCCTTCCTCGCTGTCGACGCCTACCTGCGTGAGTCCGGAACCTCGCGTGCCAGCGCCGCCGGCGTGCCGTTCATCGTGGTCGGCACCGTGCTGTTCGTCTACCTGCCGGCGATGGAGATCGCCATGCTCAGCGTCTTCGAGACCGGAGCGGACGTCGAGGGGGCAATGCTGGAGATGAACAGCTGGTTCGTCCCCGTTCTGTTCCTCGGCGCCGCGGTGTTCGGGGTGGGCGCCGTGCTGTTCGCCGTGGCTGTCGCCCGCAGTCGCGTGCTCGGCCGGCGGATGACCTGGCTCGTGGTGACGGGCTTCGTCGTCGCGGCCCTGTCCCGGTTCGTGCCGCTCGGAGCGGCGCTCCTCGTGGGCGGCGCCGCACTGGTGGCCGCCATGCTTCCGCTGGCGGCGGTCATGCTGACCGTGAGCAGCCAGCGGCCCGACGCGACAGCTGGACGCGGGTGAGGCCGTGGGTCCCGTCTCCGCAGCACCAGGCGCCCAGGTGGGCCTCGTTCGCAGCGGTTCAGGAGGACCGCGCAGGTGCCGGGGGGAGAGTCTCAGGCGACTCCGGGAGGCCCCTCGGGCGACTCGTTCGCCGGGCGTTCGCACACAGGTGGTCGCCAGGCAGTGACGCGCAGCGATTTGTTGGTAGAGTTGCTCCTGCAACAGGTGCAAGTTCCAGCAGGTCGACGCCCGCGGAGTTTGTGATCCAACGGCGTTTCTTCTTCGGGCCTTCCAGCTTGTGAGTCGGAGCGACGTGTCACCGCACTTGGTGTGGGGCCGTCGAAGTGATGGCTTCTCGTTCCGATAACAGGAGTACCGAGCACATGGCTCAAGGCACCGTGAAGTGGTTCAACGCCGAGAAGGGTTTCGGCTTCATCGCGCAGGAGGACGGCGGCGACGACGTTTTCGTGCACTACTCGGCCATCCAGTCCAACGGCTACAAGTCGCTGGATGAGAACCAGAAGGTCGAGTTCGACGTCACCCAGGGCCCCAAGGGCCCCCAGGCGGAGAACGTCCGTCCGCTCTGATCGGCTGACGCTGGACCTGTTCCAGATCTGATCAAGAGTCTGGCCCTACCCCCTTTGGGGGTAGGGCCAGACTTGATTGCCGACCAGACTAGTGACCCGAAAGGGTCATTCCCCCAACGGGAACAGTCAGGGAGACTTGTCTCGTACACCTACAGTCGAAAATGATCTACGCGCGAGGGAGGGCGATGTGCACGACCAGTTCGACGTGACCCTCGAAGATGGTGACCTCCTCGGCGAGGTCGAGCTCACCACCACGCTGATCATCGCTGCGAGCGAGTCCGAGGAGCACCTGTCCCAGACCGAGATCGACAAGCTGCTGGGCGTCAGGCCGCGCCGACCCGAGTCCTGACCCGGTGTCGATGGCGCTTGGCGCCACCAGAGATCAGCAGGTCGCGAACAGCACCGGACCACTCGTGAGGTCGGAGAGCACGTAGTTGCCCTTCTCCGGCCGCAGTTCGAGCGTGATCGTCCGACCCGCCGAGCTCGCGCCCATGAGCGAGAAGCGGTCGCTGAAGTCGCCCCCCTGCCCGGGGGCAGGCCCCACGGCCAGCTGCGCGCGAGCATCGGCGTCACCGGGCGCGTCGTCGGGGTCCTCGACCTCGAGCACGGCTCGGAGGTCTCCGCCGGCGAGGAGGCCCATCGCGAATCCCGTGAGGGGATGGACACCTCCTGTCGCGGCCACCAGCTGGTCGGCCTCGGCCCGGGCGTCGTCGTCGGCCTGCGCCATCGCCAGCTTCTCGCAGGCGTACGCGCCGTCGTACACCGCTGCGGCCAGCGGCTGGCCGAGTCCCGACGCGAGCTCTGCGAGGCCGTCGGAAGACTCGGCGTCCCCCCGTACGACGTCGAGTGCCCGTTCGAGGTAGGGCGCCTGGTCGGAGGCGAGGACGAGGTGACGATCGGCCAGCAGCGCGAGGTGCTGCAGCTCGGGCGTGAGCCCCGGGCCGACCCCGGACAGGACGTCGGACCCACCGATCCAGACCCCGTCGGGATCCTCCGGCTCGGTCCACCCCAGCGCGGAGAGACGATCGGCGATGGTGCCGAAGGAGACGTCATCGCCGACTCCCATCATCTCGACCGCCCCGTCCGGTGACTGCGCCAGGAGCTCCCAGGAGAGGGTGGCGGGGGAGAACCCCAGCTCCGGCTGCATCACGCTGGCCGACGTGCCGAGGGCCGACATCGCGGACAGGTCGCCGGCGAACGCGTCGGCCATGAAGGCGTCCACCGCGTCCGGCGACGGGCTGGCGTCGACGGCGGTGCCGAGCTCGCGACGTACGCCTGACCAGTCGGTCCACGACACCCGGCTGGTGCCGTCCGGGACGAGCGACATGGCTCGCTCCAGAGGGGTGCTCGGTGTGAAGAGGCGCCAGGTGACCAGCCCGGCGAGCACCATCACGACCACGGCCACGAGGGCGATGACGGCACGACGCGACACGGACAGGCTCCTCGCGGATCGGGTTGGGGTGTGACACTACTTCCATGGAGCTAGGCGACGTGCGCGCTGCTGGCGCCGTGGTGACACGCAAGGGCGGCGAGGTGCTGCTCGTGCACCGACCCAAGTACGACGACTGGTCCTTCCCCAAGGGCAAGCTCGACCCGGGCGAGCACTCGGTCACGGCGGCGGTCCGGGAAGTGGCCGAGGAGACCGGCTTGGACGTGCGCCTCGGCCCGGCCCTGGTGACGCAGCGCTACCGGATGTCCAACGGTCGCTGGAAGTCGGTCGACTACTGGACGGCGCGTGTGGTCGGCAACGACGACGTCGGCCGCTACCGGGTCAACGACGAGATCGACGCCGTCGAGTGGGTGGAGTGGTCGGCCGCGATGCGCCGGCTGACCTATCTGTACGACCGCGAGACCATGGCCGAGGCGCGGCCGCTGCGCCGGAAGACGCGCGCACTGGTCCTGCTGCGTCACGGCAAGGCACGCGCCCGCGGCGGGTGGAAGAAGGACGACCGCCAGCGCCCGCTGGTGCAGCTCGGCGTGACCCAGGCCCAGCGGATCGTGCCGCTGCTCGCCGCCTTCGACGTCACCTCGGCCCACAGCTCGGCGAGCGTGCGTTGCGTGCAGACGGTGACGCCGTACGTCGAGACGACCGGTTGGCCGACCAAGCTGTACGACGAGCTGAGCGAGGAGGGTGCCACGGCCAAGGGCATCGGCCGCCTGGTCGACACCCTCCTGGGCGCCGGCGAGAGCACCGTCGTGTGCACCCACCGCCCGGTGCTGCCGATGGTCATGGAGGCGCTGGGACTGCCCGAGGTGCGGCTGGACCCGGGCGCGATGCTGGTGGTCCACCACCGCAAGGGGCGGGTCGTGGCGACCGAGGAGCTGCATCACTGAAGTCCCGACGACTGCGCGGACGTGCCTGTCAGGAGCACTCGCGTGAGCTCATGTGATCGCCGTCTCACGCCCGGCCGTGCGACGCCATCCCGCCCGGTCGCGTTCACCGCGCGTTCACCGACGGAGCCGTGCTCGTTCTCCTGGCATGCCTAGCGTTCCCGCTGTCAGCATCCATCAGACTTCAGGAGCACTCGAAGTGAACCGCACGTCTCTTCGCACGCTGTTCGCCCCCAGCATTGCCGTGCTTGCCCTCTCGATCTCCCTCACCGCCTGCGGTGCCGCCAACGAGAGCGACACCGGCTCGGGTGACGGCGCGGCCGCTGGTGGCCTCTCCGGCGACCTCAACGGCGCCGGCGCCTCCTCGCAGGAGAAGGCCCAGGGCGCCTGGGCAACCGGCTTCCAGGGCGCGAACGACGGCAACGTGACCGTCAACTACGACCCCGTCGGATCCGGCGACGGTCGCACCAACTTCATCAGCGGCGGCACCAGCTTCGCCGGCTCCGACTCCTACCTCAACGACGACGAGGGTGAGCTCAGCGGGGCCAGGGAGCGCTGCAACGGCGAGGACCCGATCGAGGTGCCCGCCTACGTCTCGCCGATCGCTGTCGTCTTCAACGTCAAGGGCGTCGACGCCCTCAACCTGTCTGCGGACACCCTCGCGCGGATCTTCGACGGCAAGATCACCACGTGGAACGACCGGGCGATCGCCGCGGAGAACCCGGACGCCGAGCTCCCCGACCTGGCGATCACCCCCGTGCACCGCTCCGACGACTCGGGGACCACCAAGAACTTCACCGACTACCTCGGCAAGGCCAGCGACTCGTGGTCCTACGACGCCGCGGACGCCTTCCCCGTCCAGGGTGGCGAGGCCGCCGAGGGCACCTCCGGCGTGATCTCCGCCGTCTCCGGCGGCAAGGGCACCATCGGCTACGCCGACGAGAGCCAGGCCGGCGAGCTGTCGGTCGTCTCGGTCAAGGTGGGTGAGGAGTACGTCGCCCCGTCCGCCGAAGGCGCGGCCAAGGTCGTCGAGGCCTCCCCGGCCGCCGAGGGTCGGGCCGAGGTCGACATGGCCGTCGACGTCGACCGCGAGACCACCGAGCCGGGCGCGTACCCGGTCGTCCTGCTCAGCTACCTCATCGCCTGCCAGACCTACGCCGACGAGGCCGAGGCCGACCTGGTGAAGGGCTACCTGTCCTACATCGTCTCCGACGAGGGCCAGGCCGCTGCCTCCGAGGAGGCCGGCTCCGCGCCGCTCTCCAGCGCGGTCGCCGAGCGAGCTCGGGGCATCGTCGAAGGGATCTCGGCCGGCTGACCTGCTCGGTCGGGGCAGCGCCCCGGCCTTCCAGTGCCGCGTGCGGCGGGTCGGGACACGGCCCGCCGCACAGCGGCATGACGACTGAATGAGGTAGCGCGTGGCAACCACCGTTGTTGCTCAGACCACGGGCCGGGCCAAGCCCCGGCTCGGCGACATGGTCTTCTCCAGGCTCGCCCTGGCCGCCGGGATCGCGATCCTGGGCGCCCTGGCGGGCGTCTTCGTGTTCCTGGCCATCGAGGGCATCCCTGGGATCAGCCAACCCGCGGAGTTCTACGGCACCGCCACCAACTTCTGGGGCTACGTCGCACCCCTGCTGTTCGGCACGGTGCTGGCCGCGGTGATCGCGCTGATCGTGGCGGTCCCGCTCGCGTTCGGCATCGCGCTGGTGGTGAGCCACTACGCGCCGAAGCGGGTTGCCGTCCCCATCGCCTACGTGATCGACCTGCTGGCCGCCGTACCCTCCGTGGTCTTCGGCCTGTGGGGGATCAGCGTGCTGGCCCGTCAGCTCCAGCCGGGCTACGTCTGGCTCGATGCCCACATGGGCTGGCTGCCGTTCTTCGCCGGACCCGCGTCCGGCACGGGGCGCACCATCCTCACCGCCGGCCTGGTGCTGGCGATCATGATCCTCCCGATCATCACCGCGATCTCGCGCGAGGTCTTCGCGCAGACGCCGACCCTGCACGAGGAGGCGGCCCTGGCCCTGGGCGCCACCCGCTGGGAGATGATCCGGATGGCCGTCTTCCCCTACGCCAAGTCCGGCATGGTGTCCGCGGTGATGCTGGGCCTGGGCCGCGCGCTCGGCGAGACGATGGCCGTCGCGATGGTCCTCTCCGCCGGCGGTGGCATCTCGCTCAACCTGATCTCGAGCAGCAACCCCGCCTCGATCGCGTCCAACATCGCCTCCAACTACAAGGAGGGCACCCCGGGCAAGATCCAGGTGCTGATCGCCACGGGCCTGGTGCTCTTCCTCGTGACGTTCCTGGTCAACTTCGCCGCTCGCTGGATCGTCACCCGCGGCGAGAGGAAGTTGGCCCGATGAGCACCACGACCACACCCGTCCGGCCACGCACGCAGCCGGTCTCGTTCACCCACGCGCGGCTCCCGCGACTCGCGCCGCGTGCTCGTGGCCGTGGTGTCCGTCGCGGCGGCTGCCCTCCCCGTCCTGCTCCTGGGCTGGGGCCTCGTGGCCTGGGCGTTGCTCGCCGGAGTCGTCCACGTCGTCGCGCTGCCCGCCTGGGCGCGCGTGGTGGAGGGCCGCCGCGCTGCGACCGACCGCATGGTCACCGGACTCGTCTGGGCGGCCTGCGTCATCGCGATCGTCCCGCTCGTCTCGCTGCTCTGGACGGTGGTCGAGCGCGGGGCGCCCCGGATCAGCGCGACCTTCCTGACCTACTCGATGTACCGCACCGAGCTCGACCAGGAGGTGGGCATCTACCACGCGCTGATCGGCACCCTGCTGATCACGCTGTTCGCGGCCATCATCTCGGTCCCGGTCGGGATCATGGCGGCCATCTACCTCATCGAGTACGGCAAGGGCAGCCGCCTGGCGGGCTGGATCACCTTCCTGGTCGACGTGATGACCGGCATCCCGTCGATCGTCGCCGGCCTGTTCGCGTTCTCGCTGTTCATCCTCATCTTCGGACCGTCCACGCGCGTCGGCATCGGCGGCTCGGTCGCCCTGTCGCTGCTGATGATCCCGGTGGTCGTCCGCTCCACCGAGGAGATGCTGCGGCTCGTGCCCGCCGACCTGAGGGAGGCGTCGTACGCCCTCGGCGTGCCGAAGTGGCGCACGATCGTCAAGGTCGTGCTGCCGACGGCGCTCGGTGGGATCGTCACCGGTGTCACCCTCGCCATCGCCCGTGTCGTGGGCGAGACGGCGCCGCTGCTGCTGATCGCCGGTCTGACCACGCGCACCAACTTCAACGTGTTCGCCGACCGGATGACCACGCTCCCGGTCCTCATCTACACCCAGAACGCCAACCCCGGCATCGCCGAGACCGCGGGCGGGACTGCGCCCGGGATCGAGATCGCCTGGGCCGGAGCGCTCGTGCTGATCCTGATCGTCATGGTGCTCAACCTCGTGGCGCGCATCATCGGCAGGATCTTCGCCCCCAAGACCGGCCGCTGAGCCAGAACCAGACAAGAGAGACTCACCCCATGGCCAAGAGCATCACCGTCGAGGACCTCGACATCTACTACGGCGACTTCCTCGCCGTGCAGGGCGTCAGCATGACCATCAAGGCCCGGTCCGTGACCGCCTTCATCGGTCCGTCCGGCTGCGGCAAGTCGACGTTCCTGCGCTCCCTCAACCGCATGCACGAGGTCATCCCCGGCGCACGCGTCGAGGGATCCGTGACGGTGGACGGACAGTCGCTCTACGACGCCAGCGTCGACCCGGTCGCCGTACGCCGCCAGATCGGCATGGTCTTCCAGCGGCCCAACCCGTTCCCGACGATGTCGATCTACGAGAACGTCCTCGCCGGCAACCGGCTCAACGCCAAGAAGATGAAGAAGGCCGAGGCCGACGACATCGTCGAGCGCTCGCTCAAGGGCGCCAACCTCTGGAACGAGGTGAAGGACCGCCTGGGCAAGCCCGGGATGGGCCTCTCCGGTGGCCAGCAGCAGCGCCTCTGCATCGCCCGCGCCATCGCGGTCGAGCCGCAGGTCCTGCTGATGGACGAGCCGTGCTCGGCCCTCGACCCGATCTCCACGTCGGCCATCGAGGACCTCATCCACGAGCTCAAGTCCGACTACACGATCGTGATCGTCACCCACAACATGCAGCAGGCGGCGCGCGTCTCCGACGAGACCGGCTTCTTCAACCTCAAGGCCACCGGCGAGCCGGGCCACCTGGTGGAGTTCAACACCACCCAGAAGATGTTCGCCAACCCGGACAACGAGGCCACGGAGGCCTACATCTCGGGCCGCTTCGGCTGAGCTGCTGCTGGTCGCCGGCGTCGTGCGGAGGCTCCCCGGGCCCTGCCGGCCCGGGCTCTGGGTAGTTAGGGACGATCGCGTAGGGAAATCGGGGGTTTGACCTACCAGAACGTCCCTAACTACCCCACAGCCGTCACTGCCCCACCCGCGACCGACCCCCCGGGGACCCCCAGCCGTGGCCCACCAGCTCTCCACGGACGTCGGCTCCTCCGGGCATCCGCCGTCAGCTGTGGAGAGCGAGCGCCCACCGTCGGCGCGCGCCCTCACGATGCGGGGATGGATGAGCTCAAGGGTCTACCTGACCACGTCGTGTGGCCGTCTCGTCGAGGCGATCCCGGCGGGCCGACCGACTGGCAGACGAGGTCGGGTGAGTACCGCCGCGCGGGTCCCGGGCTCTGGGTCCGCGCCTCGGTGGATCTGAGCCCTGAGCAACGCATCGTCGAGGCGGCCGCCGGCTTGCCGTCGTACGGCGCGGTGACCGGTTGGGCTGCGCTGCGATGGCTCGGGGGGACGTGGTTCGACGGCACCGGGCCGGACACGCGGGAGAGGCCAGTCGCCCTCGCAGTGGGTGATCGCCACTCCAAGCGAAGGCATGCGGGTGTCGAGGTGAGCCAGGAGATCCTGCCGCCGGGCACGATCCGGACAGTTCACGGCCTGAGGGTGACGTCAGCGCTGTGGAGCGTGGCGTACGAGATGCGCAAGGCGCCGTCGGCCGAGGCCGCTGTCGTTGCCTTCGAGCTGGCTGCGCTGCACGATCTGGTGTCCGTTGCCGAGCTGTGCGACTACGTGAAGTCCTCGCTGTGGGTGCGACAAGGCGTGCCGCGGATCCGAGACCTTGCCCCGCGCCTGGAGGAGAACAGCTGGTCACCCATGGAGCCCGTCATGCGGCTCACCTGGCTGGCTGCCAATCCGCGGCGACTGCTCGCCAACCATCCGGTGTTCACGCTCGACGGGCGCTTCGTCGGCACTCCCGACCTCATCGACCCGGAGATGGGCGTCTTCGGCCTGTACGACGGCGGCCTGCACCTGGCCAGCGACGTACGCCACGCTGACGTGGCCAAGGAAGCGGCCTACCGCGCCCTGGGGCTGGAGGGCGTGACCATGATGGCTGGTGATCTGCGCGACCGGGACCCGTTCGTCGGGCGCCTGAGTGAGGCGTACGCACGAGCGGAGCACCGCCCTATGGAGCACCGGCGGTGGCGCACCGATCCACCGCACTGGTGGATCCCGACGTTCACGGTGGCGCAGCGGCGTGCCCTCACCCCCGGCCAGCGCCAACGACTGCTGGGGTATCGGCCGGCGGCCTGAGGGCGGGGGGGGGTAGTTAGGGACGTCTTGGTAGGTCAGGCAGCGAGTTCGCCTACGAGAACGTCCCTAACTACACACGCACGCGCGCGGGGCTGGCTGCAGAGGTCAGGGGAGGAAGAGGCGGGCGATCCAGTAGCAGACAGCCGCGACGAAGGCTGCGGCCGGGAAGGTGAGCACCCAGGCCGTCAGGATCGACTTC
The DNA here is from genome assembly GCA_963843815.1 of uncultured Actinomycetota bacterium. GTDB lineage: Bacteria > Actinomycetota > Actinomycetes > Propionibacteriales > Nocardioidaceae > Nocardioides. The sequence continues at coordinate 145,658 of CAWJLX010000012.1, forward strand.
GCCACGCCCCAGCGGACCGCGGACAGACGCTTGGTCGCGCCCACGCCCATGACGGCGGAGGTGATGGTGTGGGTCGTGGAGATCGGCGCCTCGAAGACGTACGCCGTCGTGTAGAGGACCGACGCGGCCACCGACTCGGCCGCGAAGCCGCGGGGCGGGTCCAGGTGGATGATGCGGCGGCCCAGGGTGCGCATGATGCGCCAGCCGCCGGACCAGGTGCCGAGCGAGATGGCGGTCGCGGCGGAGATGATCACCCAGAGCGGGAGGCCGTCGGACTCGGCGACGTAGCCGCCGGTCAGCAGGGCCAGGAAGATCACGCCCATCGTCTTCTGGGCGTCCTGCAGGCCGTGACCCAGTGCCATCGCCGCCGCCGAGACCGTCTGTGCGACCTTGAAGCCGCGGTTGGCGCGCCCGGGGTTGGCGTTGCGGAAGAGCCACATGATGGCCACCATCAGCGCGAAGCCGAGCGAGAAGGCCACCAGCGGCGAGACCAGCATCGGGATGACGACCTTCTCCAGCACGATCGTCCAGTTGGCGCTCGCGCCCGCGGCCACTGCGGCGCCGACGAGGCCGCCGATCAGCGCGTGCGAGGAGGAGGAGGGCAGTCCGTAGTACCAGGTGATCAGGTTCCAGGTGATCGCGCCGAGCAGGCCGCACATCACGATGACCAGGCCGTGGCTGCCGACTCCCGGATCGATGGTGTCGGAGACGGTCTGGGCGACCTTCTGGCCCAGGAACGCCCCGACGAAGTTCATGACAGCCGCCATGGCCAGGGCCACACGAGGCTTGAGTGCGCCCGTGGACACGGACGTCGCGATCGCGTTGGCGGCGTCGTGGAAGCCGTTGGTGTAGTCGAACACGAGGGCGACCACGACGACCGCGATGATGATCCCGATCTCCATCAGGCGTGGCTCCGGGCGCGCACGTGGCAAGTGGTGGCAGTCATGCTCGTCAGGACTCCTTGACGGCGATCTGCTCCACGATGTTGGCGACCTTCTCGAAGGCGTCGATCGCCCCCTCGAGGGACTCCACGATGTCCTTGAGCTTGAGCACCTCGAGGGCCTCGTGCTCGCCGTTGAAGAGGTTGGCCAGGATGCGGCGGAAGGACTTGTCGCCGGTGTTCTCGAGGCGGTTGATCTCGATCCAGTACTCGTCGAGGGAGGACATCGACTCCAGCGACGGCATGGCCGCAGCGGTCAGCTCGGCGCAGCGCTGCAGCACCTCGACCTGCTGGGTGGACTCCGGCGGGAGCGAGGTGACCTCGTAGAGCAGGATCAGGTCGACGGCCTCGTCCATCATGTCCATCACGTCGTCGAGCGCCGAGGCGAGGGCATAGATGTCCTCGCGGTCGAACGGGGTGACGAAGGTGCTGTTCACGCGGCGCACGATCGAGTGGGTGGTCTCGTCGGCGGCGTGCTCGGCCTCACGCATGCGCTGGGCGACCTCCGCGCGGGAGGTGCCTGCGGCCAGCATCTCGCTCAGGAGCTGTGCCCCGACGACGAGGTGGCCGGCTGCCTCACTGAAGAGGTCGTAGAACGAGCTGTCGACAGGGCGGAACTTCAAACGCACGGTGAACTCCGAACGGGGGGCGGATGAACCGGCATCATGCTAGGGGGTGATCAGCCCAACGGCGCAACCGCGAGGCCGCTTTTCGGGTTCGGGTGAGACGCAGCACAGGGGTGCAGGTCAGCGACGGCGGCGTCGCTGCCGGGCGATGAGCTCGTCCTGCAGGTGGCGCGACCCGGCGCGCAGGTGCCACTCACCGTCCGAGTCGAGCTCCCAGGCAGTGGTCTCGTCGTCGAGGGCGAGGTCCAGCAGCGTGCCGACCTCGTCGATGACGTGCTCGTCGCGAAGCCGTACGAGCACCTCGACCCGGCGGTCCAGGTTGCGGTGCATCATGTCGGCGGAGCCGATCCACGCGGCCGGCTCACCGCCGTTGTCGAACCAGAAGAGCCGGCTGTGCTCGAGGAACCGCCCCAGGATCGAGCGGACCCGCACGGTGTCCGACAGGCCGGGGACGCCGGGACGCAGCGAGCAGATGCCGCGGATCAGCAGCTCGACGCGTACGCCGGCCTGCGAGGCGAGGTAGAGCGCGTCGATCACGGCCTCGTCGACCACCGAGTTCGCCTTGATCCGGATGCCGGAGCCGCGGCCTGCCTGGTGGTGGGCGATCTCCTGGTGGATCTGGGCGATCAGGCCGTCGCGCACGTTGTGGGGCGCGACCAGCAGGTGGTCGTACGTCGTGTTGCGGCTGATCCCGGACAGGTTGTTGAACAGGAGCGCGACGTCCTCGCCGATCTCGGGATCGGCGGTCAGCAGGCCGAGGTCCTCGTAGAGCCGGGCCGTCTTGGGGTTGTAGTTGCCGGTGCCGAGGTGGACGTAGCGGCGGATCCCCTCGGGCTCGTCGCGCACGACCATCGAGAGCTTGCAGTGGGTCTTGAGCCCCACGAGGCCGTAGACGACGTGGCACCCGGCGTGCTCGAGCTTGCGTGCCCAGCGGATGTTGGCCTGCTCGTCGAAGCGTGCCTTGATCTCGACGATCACCAGCACCTGCTTGCCCGCCTGGGCGGCGTCGATGAGGGCCTCGATGATCGGGCTGTCCCCGGAGGTGCGGTAGAGGGTCTGCTTGATGGCCAGCACGTGCGGGTCGGCCGCCGCCTGCTCGAGGAAGCGCTGCACCGAGGTGGCGAAGGAGTCGTAGGGGTGGTGGAGCAGCACGTCGTGGCGTGCCACCGAGCCGAAGACGTCGACGGGGGAGGCGGACTCGACCTCGGCCAGGCTGGGGTGCGTCGAGGGCAGGAAGGCGGCGTACTTCAGGTCGTCGCGCGGGAGGTCGGCGATGGAGTGCAGCCCGGTCAGGTCGAGCGGACCGGGGAGGGGCACCACCTCGTCGCGGGACACGCCGAGCTCCGAGACCAGCAGGTCGAGGACCTTGGGGTCCATCGACTCCTCGACCTCCAGGCGGACGGGGGCGCCGAACCGACGCCGGAGGAGCTCCTTCTCGAGCGCCTTCAGCAGGTTCTCCGCGTCGTCCTCCTCCACCTCGAGGTCCTCGTTGCGGGTGACGCGGAACGTGTGGGCGCCGAGCACCTCCATGCCCGGGAAGAGCTTCTTGAGGTGCTCGCCGATGACGTCCTCGATCGGGACGAAGCGCTGGTTGCCGAGCTCGATGAAGCGGCCGAAGGTCGGGGGCACCTTGACCCGGGCGAAGTGCTCGGTCCCGGTCTTGGGGTGCCGGACGACGACAGCGAGGTTGAGGGAGAGCCCCGAGATGTAGGGGAAGGGGTGGGCGGGGTCGACTGCCAGCGGGGTGAGGACGGGAAAGATCCGGTCCTTGAAGAGCTTCTTGCAGACCTTCTGCTCCTCGCGGTCCAGCTCGGACCAGCGGACGATCTCGATGCCGTGGCCACCGAGCTCGGGGAGCAGGTCGGCCAGCGCGCGGGCATGCCGCTCCATGAGCTCCCGCGAGCTGGCCCACAGCTGGTCCAGCTGTTCGCGGGGCATCAGCCCGCTGGACGCCCGTACGGCGACCCCGGCGGCGATGCGGCGCTTGAGGCCGGCGACGCGGACCATGAAGAACTCGTCGAGGTTGCTGGCGAAGATGGCGAGGAACCGGGCCCGCTCCAGCAGGGGGAGGCTGGTGTCCTCGGCGAGCTCGAGGACGCGCTGGTTGAAGCGGATCCAGGAGACCTCGCGGTCGATGAAGCGGTCCTCGAACTTCTCCACGGCCTCGATCTGGGCGGCGTCCGGGGTGTAGGGCGGCTCGACGTCGAAGGTCTCGGTGGGGTGTCCGAACGGCTCGGAGACGGGGCCCTCGTCGACGGACGGGGAGGCGGCGCTGGTGAGGGTGGCCGGTTCCGTCATGGGTGAAGTGTGGCACCGGCAGGTCAACGCGCGGGGTTGTATCTCGGCGGCTGGGTCAGTAGATGAGGGCCTGGACCCCGTCGCGCAGGACCTGTTCTGCGAAAACGGCGGCTCCAGCGACGGTGATGCCCTCGCGCAGGTCGCCCCCCGCGATCCCGCGGCGGGCAGCGCACTGCGAGCAGACCGTCACCGAACCGGACGTCAGGACCGCGGCCATGAGCTGGTCGAGAGGGGTGGCGAGGTCGAGGTGGAACTCCTCTGCCCGGTCGGGCACGCCGAACCACGCGGCCTCGCCGGTGAGCCACAGCGAGACCTCCGCGCCCGACGCGGCAGCCGCTGCTGCGACGGTGAAACCCTGGTTGCAGCGTTCGGCGTCCTCGGCCCCGCAGGTGACCTTGACGACCAGTGATCGACCCATGGCTAAAGACTAGAGTGAGCGCCATGCCTTTCGAGCTGCCGGACAACCTGCACCCCAACTGCGGCCCCGTGGCGTGGCTGCTGGGCACGTGGCGCGGCAACGGCCACGGTGCCTACCCGACGATCGAGTCGTTCCAGTTCGGCCAGGAGCTGATCTTCACCCACGACGGCCGGCCGTTCTTCCACTACATGGCCCGTGCGTGGATCGTCGACGACGCAGGCGAGTTCGTCCGCGACGCGGCGATGGAGTCCGGATTCCTGAGGTGCCCCGAGCCGGGCAAGGTCGAGTTCCTCCTCTCGCACAACATCGGCTTCTCGGAGGTCTGGTACGGCGCTGCCGACGGCGGCAAGGTCGAGCTCCACACCGCCGGTGTCTCCTTCACGGAGACGGCCAAGGAGGTCACCGCGGGCTCGCGGATGTACGGCAACGTGGAGGGCGACCTGCTGTACGCCTACGACATGGCAGCCGTGGGGCAGGAGCTGCAGCCGCACATCTGGGCGCGCCTGCAACGAGCATGAACACCACACCGCTGCGCTCCCCCGAACAACCCCGCAGGGGCCCCGGATGAGTGACGACCTCGCAGCCAGGCTCCGGGAGAAGGGGCTACGCCTCACGCCCCAGCGGCAGCTGATCCTGCGTGCGGTCGAGGAGCTGCGGCACGCCACGCCCGACGAGGTGCTGGCGCACGTGCGCAGCCAGGTGAGCTCGGTCAACGCCTCCACGGTCTATCGCACCCTCGAGGTCCTCGAGAACCTCGGTCTGGTGCGGCACACGCACCTGAGCGACCGCTCCCCGACGTACCACTCCACCGTCGAGCACGAGCACGTCCACGTCGTGTGCCGGCGCTGTCACGTCGTACGTTCCTACGAGCCCGATGTCGTGGCACCGTTGGTGGCGGCGCTCGGGGAGGACGGCTTCGTCGTCGACGTCGGTCACCTTGCCGTCTTCGGTGTCTGCGCCGACTGCGCCGCCGCCACTGACTCCCCGGTGGCACCGACCTAGACTCGAGGCATGCAGTCTCCTCTCCTCGCCCTGCCCGGGGCCGTCGCCGGCGACGGCATCGACGCCCCGGTGGCCGCGCACTACGGCTCGTTCAACACCGAGCAGCGAACGCTCACCTCCGGCGAGGGGTTCGTGGACCTGTCCCACCGAGACGTGCTGCGCATCGCTGGACCCGATCGACTGTCCTGGCTGCACAACCTCACCACCCAGTACTTCGAGGGCCTCGCGCCCGGCACCTGGACGCAGGCGTTGGTGCTCAGCCCCCAGGGCCACGTGGAGCACGCCTTCGCCGGCGTCGACGACGCGGAGACCTTCACCGCTCACACCGAGCCGGGCGCCGGAGCGGCCCTGGTGGAGTGGCTGGAGCGGATGAAGTTCATGACCCGCGTCGACATCTCGCTCGTCGACGACCTCGCCGTGATGTGGCGCCCGGGGGAGGGCGCGGGCCGCTACGACCTGGTGCCGCGCGACCGTCTCGAGGCGTACGCCGCAGCAGCCGGGCCCGCATGCGGCCTCTGGGCCTTCGAGGCGCTGCGGATCGAGCGCGGCGAGCCGCGGTTCGGCATCGACACCGACCACCGCACGATCCCCAACGAGGTCGGCTGGATCGGGCCGGCGGTGCACCTGGACAAGGGCTGCTACCGCGGCCAGGAGACGGTCGCGCGGGTCCACACGCTGGGTCGGCCGCCGCGTCGCCTGGTCCTGCTCCACCTCGACGGGTCCGAGAACCGGCTCCCGGCCGCGGGCTCGGCGGTCTCCTTCGAGGGGCGGGACATCGGGTTCGTCGGGTCGAGCGCCCGCCACCACGAGCTGGGGCCCGTCGCGCTGGCGCTGGTCAAGCGCAACGTCGCGGTCGAGGCCACCCTGACGGTGGACGAGATGCCGGCCACCCAGGACGTGATCGTCGATCCTGAGGTCGGCCTCCACGTGCGCCCGCTCCGCTGACCCCTCCGATGGGGGGTAGTTAGGGACGTTCTGGTAGGCGAAACGGCCTGTCCGCCTACCAGAACGTCCCTAACTACGAGGGGCCGCGTAGGTACTGCACGTGCGTGTCGGCGTCGGCGTGCTCGAACCCGAGACGTGAGTAGACCGCCACCGCGGGTGCGTTGTCGGACTCGACGTAGAGCAGCACCTCAGCGACACCGAGGCGCGCCAGGTGGTGCAGCCCGGCGAGGGTGAGCAGCCGCCCCAGCCCGCGTCCCTGCGCCCCCGGCGCGACGCCGACGACGTAGACCTCGCCGTGCTCGGCGTCGTGCTGCTTGGTCCAGTGGAAGCCCAGCACGCCGGACTCGTCCTCGGCGACGAGGAGCCCGGCCGGGTCGAACCACGGCTCGGCCATGCGGCGGGACAGGTTGTCCTCGTCCATCGATCCCTGCTCGGGGTGGTGGGCGAAGGCCGCCGCGTTGACCGCCACGATCGCCGGGGCGTCCGTGTCCCGGAAGGAGCGGATCACCACCCCCGCAGGCGGCTCCAGTGCCGGCAGGGGGCGCGCGGCGTCGCGACGCATGACCCACAGGTCGCGCACCCGGTCCCACCCGTGCGCGGCGGCGAGCCGTGCGGCGGCGGGGTGGTCGCCGTGCGACCAGGCCGTGAGCTCACCGTCGTACGACGACGTCTGCTGCAGCAGGGCCGAGCCGGTGCCCTGCCCGCGATGGTCGGGGTGCACGGCCAGGCTGAGGTCTCCGTCGTGCAGCAGCGCGAAGCCCCCAGCTCGTACGACGACGGTGGCGGCGCCGTCCGCCAGCGCCATCCGCGCGGCCTCGTCGAGGGGCGAGGTCCCGTCGACGTCCTCGCAGGCCCGGGTGATCGCCTCGACCTGTTCGAGGTCGCTGTGCTCGTCCATGTCGCGAGACTAGCCAGCCCCGCCGGGCCGGGTCAGGCGTCGGTCCTGGATCGGGCGGAGTCCTGCGGCTGGGAGTCCTTCTCGCGGGTCGGCACGACGAAGCGGTAGCCGACGTTGCGGACGGTGCCGATGTGGTGCTCGTGCTCGGTGCCGAGCTTGGCCCGCAGGCGGCGTACGTGGACATCGACGGTGCGGGTGCCGCCGAAGTAGTCGTAGCCCCAGACCTCCTGGAGCAGCTGCTCGCGGCTGAAGACCCGGCCCGGGTGCTGGGCGAGGTACTTCAGGAGCTCGAACTCCTTGTAGGTCAGGTCGAGCGGACGGCCACCGATGCGGGCGGTGTACGTCGCGTCGTCGACGACGACCTCGCCGCGGTGGATCACGTGGGCGCTGGGGTCGTCGGGGGCGGAGGCGCTGGTGCGCCCGATGGCGAGGCGGATCCGGGCGTCGAGCTCGGCGGGACCGCACGTGTGCAGCACGACGTCGTCCATGCCCCAGTCGTGGGCGACCACGGCCAGCCCGCCCTCGGTCACCACGAGCAGGACGGGCGCGTCGATGCCGGTGGTGCGCATCAGGCGGCACAGGTCACGAGCCGCCGCGAGGTCCTGACGGCCGTCGACGAGGACGAGGTCCGCCTCGGGGGCATCGAGCAGGGCACTGCCCTGCGACGGGAGGATCTTGACCGTGTGGGACAGCAGGGCCAGGCCGGGAAGCACCTCCGCCGAAGGCTGAAGCGCGCCCGTCAGCAGCAGCAGTGCGCTCATGACCTGGACCCTCCGCGAGTACCGATGATGAGCAAGGATATCCCTCATGAGCGACGCAGCTGGGCGGGATCAGGGTCCTGAGACGGTCACCGTGCGCTACTGGGCCGGGGCCCGCGCAGCCGCAGGCACGGCCGAGGACGCCTTCGACGTCCACGCCGACCTGTCCCTCGCCGAGCTCGTGAGCCGCGTGCTCGAGCGACACCCGGGCGACCGGATGGCCCGGACAGTGGCGGTCTGCTCGGTCCTGGTCGGCGACCGACCCGTCCGCTCCCAGGACCCCGAGACGGTGGTCATCGCTCCCGGCTCGGTGGTCGAGCTGCTGCCGCCGTTCGCCGGCGGTTGACGCGCCGGTGGACTGAGCCCGGAAGCCACGACGGGCCCCGTGGAGCACCCTGCTCCACGGGGCCCGTCGCCGTGTGGCGCCCGCCTCAGGCGTTGATCGCCGCAGGCGAGTCGTCCTCGGTGCGCAGCTCGATCTTGCGCGGCTTGGCCTTCTCCGCGACCGGCACCACCAGTCGCAGGACGCCGTCGCGGTAGGACGCGTCGATCTTCTCGAGGTCGAGGTTGTCGCCCAGCACCAGCTGGCGGCTGAACGCGCCCCGCGGGCGCTCGGACGCCAGCATCTGCCAGTCACCGTTGCCGGACACGCGCTCGGCGCGGATCGTCAGCACGTTGCGCTCCACGTCCAGGTCGACCGAGTCCGCGGCCACGCCGGGGAGGTCGAACTCGAGGACGAAGCGGTCGCCCTCGCGCCATGCGTCCATCGGCATGGCGACGGGACGGTTGGTGGTGCCCATGAGCTGCTGGGTGAGCCGGTCGAACTCACGGAACGGATCTGCATTGCGGATCAGCATGGTGTCTTCCTCCTGTTTCGTCGTAGGGGTCGAGGTCTGCGTAAGCCCTCTCGGATGTGTAACAATGGTTACAGGTTTTTTATATTCCCACGATCAGGAAAAATCAAGCGGGGGCGAGGAGGTGGTCATGGCCGGACGTGAAGTCGGCGTGTTCGCCATCTCCGTGGCGGCGGAGATGGTCTCGATGCAGATCCAGAACCTGCGCGTCTACGAGCGCCACGGGCTGGTGGCGCCCGGCCGGACCTCCGGCGGCACCCGCCTCTACAGCGAGGACGACATCGCGCGACTCCACCGGATCCGCGAGCTCCTGGCGGCCGGCCTGAACCTGGCCGGCATCGCGGCCGTCCTCGAGCTGGAGCACGAGAACGCCCGGCTGCGGGCGCAGGTCGTACGACTGCGCGCACGCGATTGAGGACCGGACCCGGGAACACGCAGGGTGCTCACCGACGTTGGGTCCACCATGACCACCGGAGCCTGGATCGCCGTCGCCGCTGTCGTGCTGGCGCTGGCGGTCGGGCTGTGGCGGGCCGCGACAGACGGGCGCTTCCGCGGCACCCACGTCGTACGCCGACCGGCCCCCTCGGTCGAGGATGATGTGGCGGCCCCGTCGTTGACGCCGCCCGGCGCCGAGCTCGTGGCCGCCGTCGGTCAGGCGTTGGGGGAGCGGGCCACGCTGCTCCAGTTCTCGAGCGCGTTCTGCGCGCCGTGCCGGGCGACGCGGCGGGTGCTCGGCGAGGTCGCCGAGCTGGTCGAGGGCGTCACCCATGTCGAGATCGATGCGGAGCACCACCTCGACGCGACCCGCGCCTTCGGCATCCTGCGCACCCCGACGACCGTGGTGCTCGACGCCTCGGGCGCCGAGCTCACCCGCGCCGCCGGAGCCCCCACGCGGGACCAGGTCCTGAGCGCGCTGGCTCAGACGTGATCTCACGATATGGATGGCATGACCACATCGTGAGACTTCCGATGTCGGTGCCGATTCCAGCGCCTACCGTCGTCGTCATGTCCTCGACCATGCTCACCAAGCGCCGCGCAGTGGATCACTGCCTCGTGCGCTCGGCGCTGTGTCGAATGTCCTGACGGGTCCGCCACTCCCTCTCTGTCCACGTCCCTGACTTCTCAGGACGTCTCCGGACTTCTCTGGCGAGACCCGCGCGCTGCGCCCTTCTTCCAGCGCGCTCGGCATCGAGCCGGGCGGCCCTCTCCCAGGAGTGACATGTCCACCACCCTTCCCGACCACGACGCGACCACGCGTCAGCCCTCCGCCGCCGTGGCGAGCCCCCGGTCCGGGGGCATCGACCCTCGCGGTCCCCAGTTCGCCGCGTCCCTGACGGCGGTCGTCCTCGTCGCCGTGCTGCTGCTGCCGTCGCCGGCCAACGTCGCGCTGCTCGCCGTCCAGGCCGCGCTCTTCGCGGTCGGCGCGGGGCGCGGTGTGCAAGCCACGCCGCACGCCTGGCTCTTCCGGACCCTGGTCCGCCCGCGTCTGGCCCCGCCGATCGAGTGGGAGGACCCCGAGCCGCCGCGCTTCGCGCAGGCCGTGGGGCTCGCCTTCGCCGTGGTCGGCCTGGTCGCACTCCTGGCGGGCGCCACCGTGGTCGGCCAGATCGCCGTCGCGGCTGCGCTCGTGGCCGCGCTCCTCAACGCGGTCTTCGCGTTCTGCCTGGGATGCGAGGTCTACCTGCTCGGACGGCGCCTGGTCGCGTGACGGGACTCCGTCCGTCCCCGGCCAACGATCGATCACCCACCACCCACGACTTCCCATCACCAGCAAGGAGCACACCATGAGCCGCGAGAACTCGCTCGTCACCGCCCAGTGGGTCGAGGACAACCTCGACACCGACGGCATCGTCCTCATCGAGGTCGACGAGGACACCACCGCCTACGACAAGGGCCACATCAAGGGCGCCATCAAGCTCGACTGGACGACCGACCTCCAGGACCAGGTCCGCCGCGACTTCGTCAACAAGGCCCAGTTCGAGGCGCTGCTCTCCGAGCGCGGCGTCTCCAACGACGACACCGTCGTCCTCTACGGCGGCAACAACAACTGGTTCGCGGCCTACGCCTACTGGTACTTCAAGCTCTACGGCCACCAGGACGTCAAGCTGCTCGACGGCGGCCGCAAGAAGTGGGAGCTCGACTCCCGCGAGCTGACAGAGGCCAAGCCCACGCGCGCCACGACGTCGTACACCGCCACCGAGCAGGACTCCTCGATCCGCGCCTTCCGCGACGAGGTCGTCGCAGCGATCGGCACCCAGAACCTGATCGACGTGCGCAGCCCCGATGAGTACGCCGGCCGGTTGCTCGCCCCGGCCCACCTGCCGCAGGAGCAGGCGCAGCGCGCCGGTCACATCCCCACCGCGGCGAGCGTCCCGTGGAGCAAGGCGGCCAACGACGACGGCACCTTCAAGTCCGACGAAGACCTCACGAGCATCTACACCGAGGCCGGCGTGGACTGGGACAAGGACACCATCGCCTACTGCCGCATCGGCGAGCGTTCGTCGCACACCTGGTTCGTGCTCAAGGAGCTCCTGGGGCAGGAGAACGTGAAGAACTACGACGGCTCGTGGACCGAGTACGGCTCGCTGGTCGGCGTCCCGGTCGCGCTGGGCGACGAGGCCGGCTCTGCCGACGAGGTGCGTGCCTGATGTGCGGCGCGACCGAGGGCGGACTGTCCCTGGACGGCGTCAACGTGGCGAAGGAGGCCGTGATCCAGGGCCAGGTCCTGCGCAACGGCGCAGGTGGTGGGGAGCCGGTGCCCAACGCCTACGTTCGGCTCCTCGACTGGACCGGTGAGTTCACCGCTGAGGTCCCCACCTCGGCGACCGGGCACTTCCGCTTCTTCGCCGGCGACGGCGAGTGGACGCTCCGGACCCTCGCTCCGAAGGCCGACCCCGTGGACACCCGTGTGGTGGCCGCGACCGGTTCCGTGGCCGAGGTGCAGGTGCTCGTCCAGGCCTGAGCACACAGCTCCACCGCCGATCTCCGGACCGCCCCGCGCACGCGCGCGGGGCGGTTTCCGTGTCTGAGAGCGAAATGCGAGGACCCTCCGCATGGAATGCGGAGGGTCCGGGCACGTACCGGGTGGGGGCCGGTGCGGATCTCGCAAGGCGGGGGCTTCGCGAGGGCGTGTCCCTCGATCGTTACAGGGGCTGTTTACCAGGGGACTTGCCCAAGTTTGCCAAAGCGGTGAAGACTCAGCACCTGTTTTGACAAGATTTCTTGCGAAGCCGCCTCGGGACCCCTGCACACCCCATCCACAGCACCTCACCCACTGGAGACACCATGACCAGCAAGGCCATCCGCATCATCATCTCGACCATCGCCCTCGTCAGCCTGGCTGGCATGGCGGCGCCGGCCGAGGCCGCCCCCACGAAGCCGCAGCTGCGCAACGTGTGGTGCTGCTGAGCAGCCTCGATCGCGCCGGGCGTCAGCTGCGGGCGTGGGTGGTGGACGACACTCGCGCCCGCAGCCCGGTGGAGACCGCCGAGCGCCGGTAGGCGTCCAGCGCGGCCTCGTGCAGCCCGACGCCCTCGAGCAGGTCGGCCAGGTCGAACCACAGCTGCGCAGCGCTCTGGTCGGCGCCGATGGCTGACAGCCGGTGCACGGCCTTCTGGTAGGAGAGGGCGGCCAGGTCCGTGGCACCGTCTGCCGCCAGGGTCCTGCCCTCGAGCGTCAGCGCCTCGGCCTCGGCCAGCGGTGCGTGTCCCGCGGCAGTGGCGTGCACGTCCGCTATCAGTGCGCGGCTCGCAGTGAGATCGCCGGACAGGAACGCCACCCGGGCGAGCCCCAGCAGCGTCCACGCCCGGTCCACGGGTGTGGCGCTGCTCCACACCATCTCGGCCGAGGCCTGCTCGAGGTTGTGCCGCGCATGGTCGAGGTCGGGCGGGTCCAGCTCCAGCTGCAGGCGCCCGACCTCGGTGCGCAGGCGCGCGAGGTTGCGGGCGTCCTGGCCCTCGCCGAGCAGTGCGAGTGCCCGCTCCGCCAGGGGCACTGCGGCTGTGACGTCGCCGCGATTGGCCTGCATGACGCTGGCGTTCCAGTAGGCAGAGGCCCGCGCCCGTGACGAGCCGAGGGACTCCGCGCGGGTGATGGCCTTGGTGCACAGGCGTACGGCGTGAGCGGTGTCGCCGCGCTCGAAGTGGGCGGCCGCCACGGTGACCGCGAGCTGGACGGCCTCGTCGCAGGCGTCGAGCTCCGCCTCCTCGACGCGGTGCATCACGCGCTCGCCGCACTCGATGGCGCGGCCCAGGTCTCCGGTCTCGCGATAGATGCGACTCAGGGCGATGCCGGCCTTGATGAGAGTCAGCCCGTCAGACGCCTTGTCGTCGATCAACGACTCGAGCTCGAGGATGGCGTCGTCCTCGCGGTTGGTGGCTTCGAGGGCACGGGCGTGGAGGAGCCGGGCACGCCAACGCAGGCTGTCCGTCCGGGCGGTCGCCGGGTGCTCGAGCGCCGTGTCGAGGTGCTTCTCGGCGTCGTCGGGCTGGCCGGACTCCAGTGACAGCTCGGCGTAGTCGAGCGCCAGGCGGATCTCGTCGACCTCTCGACGGTCGGCGTCCCCGAGCAGCGACTCCACCGAGACCTCGAGACGCGACGCGAGGGCTTCGAGCGACGGGGCAGTCGGCCGCCGGTGCCCGCCCTCGATGCGGGAGAGGTAGGCGACGGACATGACGTCCTGTGCCACCGCGCCCTGCGTGAGGCCGCGGGCCTGACGCGCCGAGCGCAGCCGACGGCCGAGCGCTTCAGGGTCTGTCTGGGCGAGCAGCTCGGCATCACGCGAGTCCATCCGCCTATTGTCAGGCACATTTGCCAAAGTGGTATCGATTTCAGGCAAGTCAGTTTTTCCGGGGATTGCGTAGGCATCACGCACCCCACCCGCCGAATCCGCTGGGCGCGAGCCCCGCGACCGTCGTTGTCGTCAGCTGCCGGTGTTGATCATCCCGGCGCCGACCGTCACGCCGGTGGCCTCGTCGATCAGGATGAACGAGCCTGTGGTCCGGTTCTTGGAGTAGGGGTCGCACAGCAGCGGCACGGTGGTGCGCAGCTGGACGCGGCCGATCTCGTTGAGCCCGAGCTCCTTGGTGTCCTGGTCACGGTGCAGCGTGTTGACGTCGAGGCGGTACTGGATGTCCTTGACCATCGCGCGACCCGTGCGGGTGGTGTGCTTGATCGCGAGCTTCTGGCGCGGCTTCAACGGCTCGTTGGTCATCCAGCAGACCATCGCGTCGATGTCCTGGCTGGGCTTGGGAGCGTTCTTGACGCGCGCGATCATGTCACCGCGTGACACGTCGACGTCGTCGTCGAGGTGCACGGTGACCGACATCGGCGGGAACGCCTCGGAGACCTCGGTGTCGAAGAGCTCGACCTTGGAGATGGTCGAGGTCATGCCGCTGGGCAGCACGACGACCTCGTCACCCTTCTTCAGGACGCCGCCGGCCACCTGGCCGGCGTACCCGCGGAAGTCGTGGTAGGCGTCCGACTTCGGGCGGATGACGAACTGCACCGGGAAGCGGGTGTCGACGAGGTCGCGGTCGGAGGCGACGTGCACGTGCTCGAGGTGGTGCATCAGCGTGGGACCGGAGTACCACGGGGTGTTCTCCGAGCGGTTGACCACGTTGTCGCCCTGCAGCGCCGAGATCGGGATGACCTCGAGGTCGGGGATGTTGAGCTTCGTCGCGAACTGCGTGAACTCCTTGTGGATCTTCTCGTAGACCTCCTCCGACCAGTCGACGAGATCCATCTTGTTGATCGCGAGCACGAGGTGCGGGACCCGGAGCAGCGACAGGAGGACGGCGTGGCGGCGCGACTGCTCGGTGAGGCCCTGGCGGGCGTCGACGAGGACGAGGCCGAGGTCGGCCGTCGAGGCGCCGGTGACCATGTTGCGGGTGTACTGGATGTGGCCCGGGGTGTCGGCGATGATGAACTTGCGGGTGGGCGTCGCGAAGTAGCGGTAGGCCACGTCGATGGTGATGCCCTGCTCGCGCTCGGAGCGCAACCCGTCGGTCAGCAGCGCCAGGTCGGTGTAGTCGTAGCCCTTGGACACACTCGTCGACTCCACGGCCTCGAGCTGGTCCTCGAAGATCGACTTGGAGTCGAGGAGGAGGCGGCCGATGAGCGTGGACTTGCCGTCGTCGACGGAGCCGGCGGTCGCGAACCGGAGCAGGTCCATCTCGTTGGGATCGTGGGACTCGGTGCTGGCCATCAGAAGTAGCCTTCCTTCTTGCGGTCTTCCATGGCTGCCTCGGAGAAGCGGTCGTCGCCACGGGTGGCGCCGCGCTCGGTGACCCGGGCGATGGCGATCTCGTCGATGATGGATGCGGTGTCGGTGGCCACGGACTCGACGCAACCGGTCTGGGTGCGGTCACCCACGGTGCGGAAACGGACCATCTTGGTCTCGGCCTGCTCGCCGGCCTTGGCCTGGATCTCCGGGCCGATCGAGAGCAGCATGCCGTCGCGCTCGACGACCTCGCGCTCGTGGGCGAAGTAGATGGAGGGGATCTCGATCTGCTCACGGTGGATGTAGTGCCAGACGTCGAGCTCGGTCCAGTTGGACAGCGGGAAGATCCGCATGTGCTCACCGGCGTGGATGCGCCCGTTGTAGAGGCTCCACAGCTCGGGGCGCTGCATCTTGGGGTCCCACTGGCCGAAGTCGTCGCGGTGGGAGTAGACGCGCTCCTTGGCGCGGGCCTTCTCCTCGTCGCGGCGGCCACCACCGAAGGCGGCGGTGAAGCCGCCCTCCTCGATGGCGCTGAGCAGCGTGCCGATCTGCTGGCGGTTGCGGCTCGTCTTGCCGTCGTCCACGACGTGGCCGGCGGCGATCGCGTCGTCGACGGAGGCGACGATCATGCGGACTCCGAGCCGGTCGACCCACGAGTCGCGCGTGGAGAGCACCTCGTCGAAGTCCAGGCCGGTGTCGACCTGGAGCAGGGGGAAGGGCAGCTTGGCCGGGAAGAACGCCTTCTCTGCGAGACGGAGCATGACGATGGAGTCCTTGCCGCCCGAGAACATCAGGACGGGCTTCTCGAACTCGGCAGCGACCTCACGGAAGATGTGGATCGACTCTGCCTCGAGCTGGTCGAGCTGACTCAGCTGGTAGTCGACGTGGGTGTTGGTCATGGCTCAGCGGGGGCCTCTCTAGGGACAGCAGCCATCATCGTAGCGATGGGCGACGCGTCGGAGAATTCGCACTCGCAGGTCGGGTCGGACAGACTCCGTCGAATGAGCCGCACACTTCGACTCGTTCCTCTCTCCCGACCGCCTCGGCGCCTGCTTTCCGGCCTCCTGGTCGCGGCCCTCGTCACGGCGGGGTGCTCCTCGGCAACCTCCGGCGACGGCCCCCCGTCGTACGAGCCGAGCGACACGGTGGTCGTGCAGGTGCTGCCGCAGCTGGCGGCCACCGGTGAGGACCCCGAGGCCGCTGATGACGCCGCCTGGGTCGTCGACGCCACCGTCGCCGATGTGAAGGAGGGCACGACGGTGAGCTTGTTCGCGAAGGGCAGCAACGGCGGTTGGGAGGCCGTCTCCGAGGCAGAGACCGACGAGGACGGCGCGGTCGCCCTGACCACGACCTCGCCCGGGCAGCTGCACGTCGTGGTCGGCGACGGAGACGACGCGATCGGGGCCAAGGCCTCCACCGATGACGCTCCCACGGCCTCCTTCACCGATGACTTCGACGAGGACACTGTCGACGAGCCGGGCGGCAGCTGGGCCACGCGCGCGCAGGGCCACACCGGCGTACGCACCTGCTCGCGCGCCGACGCCAGCGCCGCCGAGGTCGACGACGGCGTGCTCGTGCTCAGCGTGCTCGACGACCCGGACAAGGGTGAGTGCCAGCTCCCGGGCAAGCGCAAGAAGTTCCCGTTCCGCCTCAACGGACACGTCGGCACCGAGGGCATGTACGGCTTCACCTACGGCTTCGCGGCTGCGCGGATCCGCACCCAGTCGGCCCGCGGCCAGCACGCCGCCTTCTGGATGCAGCCGGTCGGTGGCCAGCAGGAAGGCGGTGCCAAGAAGGGCGGCGCCGAGATCGACATCATGGAGTACTTCGGCGACGACCACCCCGAGGGCGGCCTGACGAGCTTCACCTACTTCCTCGACGAGCGGGGCAAGAAGCAGACCGTCGGCGGCTGGCTGCCGGACGTCGAGCAGTACGGCGACGACTGGGCGAGCGACTACCACGTGTTCTCCGTGGAGTGGACGCGGGATGAGTACGTCTTCCGCATCGACGACGAGGTCACCCAACGCCTCGAGGGCGAGACCTCGGGGCGCGAGGAGTTCCTGATCCTGAGCCTGCTGTCCTCCGACTACGAGCTGCCCCGCTTCAACGGCGAGCTGCCCGAGCAGATGGAGGTCGACTGGGCGCGGGTCTGGGAGACCGGCCCGAGCTAGGGCGTCTCCAGCACCAGTGTCACCGGGCCGTCGTTGACGCTCTCCACCCGCATGTCGGCGCCGAAGCGACCTCGCTCGACGTGGGCGCCCAGCCGCTCCAGCTCCGCGCACACCGCGTCGTACATCGGCTCGCTCACCGGTCCCGGCGCCGCGGCCTGCCACGTGGGCCGACGGCCCTTGCGGCCGTCGCCGTAGAGCGTGAACTGGCTGATGACCAGCACCGGCGCACCGACGTCGCTCGCGCTCCGCTCCTCGCGCAGCAGCCGCAGGTCCCAGATCTTGCGGGCCGTCCACGCGACCTCGGCGGGGCCGTCGGTGTGGGTCACGCCGACGTAGACCAGGAGGCCCGGCCCGTCGATCTGCCCGACCACCTCGTCGTCGACCCGGACGTTGGCGGAGAGGACCCGCTGGATCACCGTGCGCATGGTGCAAGGATGCCGCCATGCCCGCACTTCCCGCCGATGCACTGCTCATCACCGTCGCTCCCACCGGGGCCGAGACCGCCAAGGCCGACTGTCCGCAGCTCCCCACCACCCCGGAGGAGATCGCCAGGACCGCTGCCGAGTGCGAGGCGGCGGGCGCCGCGATGATCCACCTCCACGTGCGCGACGGCGAGCATGCGCCGACCCTGGACCAGGGACTGCTGCGCGAGTGGGTCGCGGCCGTGCGCTCCGCCTCGTCGCTGGTCGTGCAGCTCTCCACCGGCGGATCGGTGCACGACCCGCTGGACGAGCGGCTGAAGGTGCTCGACGCCGAACCCGACTCGTGCAGCCTCACCATGGGCACGACCAACTTCGGCGACGACGTCTTCCTCAACCCGTGGCCCTTCGTGAAGGACCTCTACCAGCTCGCCCTCGAGCGCGGCGTGGCCCCGGAGTTCGAGCTCTTCGACCTCGGTCAGGTGCACGCGCTGGGCCGGCTGCTGCGGGAGCACGGCGTCCCGGCCGGCGGCAAGGTGCACGTCGACTTCGTGACAGGTGTCCCCGGCGGCATGCCCGGCACCGCCCCGGCCCTGGTCGCGGGCGTGGCCGCACTCCCGCCCGAGGTGACCTCGTGGTCGGCCACCGGCATCGGCCGCTCGACCCTCTCCGTGGCCCTCGCCTCGCTGTCGATGGGCGGCCACCTGCGGGTGGGCATGGAGGACGTGCTGACCATCAGCCGCGGGGTCCCGGTCGCGTCCAACGCCCAGCTCGTCGCTCGCGCAGTCGACCTGGGTCGGATCGCGCAGCGTACGCCGATGACCCCTCCCCAGTGCCGGGAGCTGCTCGGTCTGGCCTGAGGGCCGCTTCCTTCGGGATGCGCCCGCGCCACGCCGTACGACGATCGCGACACGCGGGCGGTCCGAGCGGTGCGCGCCACCGATGGGCCCCACTCACGCGGCGACGGGGAGCGCGAGTGCGGCTCGCACGGTGGCCACCACCTCGTGCGGGGAGAACATCACCTGCTCCCAGGTGAAGCGCAGGACCGTCCATCCACCGGTGACCAGGGCGTTGTAGCGCTTGCAGTCGGCGTCGTGCTCGGCCTTGCCGGCGTGGTGGGCCCACGAGTTGGCCTCGACCGCCAGCGCCGAGAAGGGTTCGGCCAGGTCGGGGTGATAGGTCACACCTCCGAGTGTGGTGGCCCACTGCGGGACGACCGGGATGCCGGCCTCGAGGAGGATGGCCCGCAGCACGGACTCGAAGGGGTTCGCCGCGAGGTCGGTCGCGTTCTCCAGGACCCGCCGGATGGCGGCCGGGGTGTCCGGTCGCAGCGCGCCCAGCAGGTCCTCGCGGGTCAGGTCGTGGTGGCGGAGGGCGGAGTCGGCCACTGCGAGGCCCTCGTCGAAGGGAAGCTCCGCCGCGCAGTCCAGGACCGTACGCAGCTGCGAGGTGGCCCAGCCGTCCAGGTCGCTGCGGGGCAGCACGTCGCAGACCAGCTCGCCATCGACTGGACGTGGCGGCTTCCGCGAGGCGACGACCTGCGGGTAGCGGGCGGGCCACTTCGTCTCCCACTCCCAGTGGGCGGCTGCCGACAGCAGCCGCAGGTGGCCTCCCGCCCGGGCTGCCACGTCACGGGCCTCGTCCGCCACGGGGAGGGCATACCGCCCGCGGGAGACGTGGATGACCCGTCGCGCACCCACCGCCCGCCGCAGCCGCTTGCGGGAGGTCAGCGCGAGCACGTCAGCCGTCGAGCCGATCCCGCCGAGGCGGGTGAGCGCGGCCACGGCATCCATGCCTCGGAAGTGTGGTGTGCCCGACTTGTCGACGCGAGCCGTTCTCCACAGAGGCCGAAGATCTGCGGTGGCACCCGCGACGCGCCGTACGACGATTGCGACCCGCCGGGTCTCGCTTGCCCAGGACGCCGGAAGCGGCCCTCAGGCGTCGTCGACCTTCTTCATCCCGACGATCCCGGGGCGGTAGGTCGGATCCTCGAGCTGGGCGATCGTCGGGGAGCCGAACATCGGCAGGCCCTGGCGCTTGCGCAGGAAGCCCCACACGACCGGCAGGATGAGGAGCACGGCGATACCGATGCCGGCGATGAGGAACGGGTGGGTCTCGTCCTTGCCCAGCGGCGCCCAGCCGGACTTGTCGAGGAGGGCCACGCCGCTCATGGTCAGCACGATCACGATGCCGCGGCGGATGAAGGACTGCGGCACGCGGGGGGCGAGCAGGGAGCCGAGGATGGTGCCGGGGACGGATCCGATGACCAGCGGGACGAGGATCGTCCAGTCGATGCCGTGCAGGGCGATGTTGGAGATGGCAGCAGCCATCACCAGCGGGACGGCCTGGACCAGGTCGGTGCCGACGAGCTTCACCGCAGACAGGCCGGGGTAGAGCATCAGCAGCGCGATCATGATGACCGATCCGGAGCCGACGCTGGTGATGCCCACGAGGAGTCCGCCGAGCATGCCCACGAGGAGCGTCGGGACCACTCTGATCACCGGGTTGTCGTCGGCGACGTGCGCTCCGGAGCGCACGCGGAGCAGGTTGACGTAGAGCCGCAGGGCGTACGTCGCCGCGGCGAGCAGGAGGGCGAAGCCGATGCAGATGATCAGCACGTGGTTGAGCTGGTCGATGTCGTCGGTGAACCACGACACCAGGTGCGGACCCAGCAGCGCCATCGGGATCGACCCGATCATCAGCCACTTGGCCAGCTGCATGTTGGGGGAGCCTTCGCGCCTGTGCACGATGGCGCCGCCGCTCTTGTAGATCGCTGCCGCGGTGAGGTCGGCGGTGACGACCGTGGCCGCCTCGCCCACGCCCAGGAACAGCAGTGCCGGCGTCATCAGGGCGCCGCCGCCCATGCCGGTCAGGCCGACCACGACGCCGACGAAGAAGCCGGCCGCGAGGATCGAGAAGAACGCGACGGTGATGATGTCCATCAGTCGTCCTCCATCGCAGCGGGTGAGCCCGTCAGGCGGGGCACGATCATGCTGAGCATGGCAGTGATTGTGCCGGTTGCCTTCTCCGCGGCCGCCCTGCCCCGCCGGTAGGGGTCGGCCACGTCGTCTGCCGGGCGGGGAGGCGTGCGTCGATGGCCCGCCTCGGTGAGGAGCGCCCGTCCAGTGAGGTCGGGGACCTGGTCGATGGTCGCGGCGAACTGGCCCAGCGTGAAGACGCGCCGGTGCAGGTGCGGGTGCTCCTCCAGGATCTGCGAGCGGTGGGAGGCCTCGGCCGTCAGCACGAGGTCGGCCTCCTCGAGGATCGCCCGTCGGAGGCGGCGGCTGCGGAAGTCGTCGCCGAGGCCCGGGGTGAGCGTCAGGGCCATGTCCGGGTTGATGGGCGCGGCCTCGAATCCCTGGGTGCCGGCGCTCGAGAACTCCACGTCGCGCGAGTCGCCGGCCATCGCCCGGGCGGTCAGCTCCATCACGGGAGAGCGGCAGATGTTGGCAGTGCACACGAAGAGCACCGAGATCGGCTCACTCACGCGGGTGCGTCCGTGGGTCGGGTGAGATGGAGGAAGCCGGCCTCGTCGAGCGCGACCAGCACGTCGTCGAGCGCGTCCTCGATGCTGCGGCCTGTGGTGTCGACGCGTACGGCTGGGTCGTCGGGCACCTCGTAGGGCGAGGAGATGCCGGTGAACTCTGGGATCTCGCCTGCCCGCGCCTTGGCGTACAGCCCCTTGCGGTCGCGGCGCTCGCACTCCTCCAGCGGGGTGGCGACGTGGACGAGGAAGAACGCGCCGCCCGCGTCCTCGACCATCTGCTGCACCTGTTCGCGCGTCTCGGCGAAGGGTGCGATGGGCGAGCAGACCGCGACTCCGCCGTGGCGGGCGATCTCGGCGGCCACCCAGCCGATGCGGCGGATGTTGGTCTCGCGGTCGGCCTTGGAGAAGGTCAGCCCGGCGGAGAGGTGGCGGCGTACGACGTCGCCGTCGAGGCTGGTCACCGAGCGACCGCCCTGCTCGAGCAGCAGGTCCATGAGCGCGCGGGCGAGCGTCGACTTGCCGCTGCCCGAGAGGCCGGTGAAGAAGAGCACCAGGCCCTGTGCCTCCGGCTCGGGCTGGTCGGCCTCGACGATCTCGGCGATCGTGTCGGGGTAGCCCCCGTCGCTGGTCGACGGCAACGCGTGCACCGCGTCGGGACCGGCGTACGTCGCCAGCACCTGGGCGCCCAGCTCGTGGTCGAGGTCCGCGTCACCGTGGGAGGGGAGAGGTACGGCGACCACGTCCGCGTCGTCGAGGAGCTCCGCGGCGGCCAGCGAGGCGCGGACCAGCGCGACGGCGGAGAGCGCGGCGGTGCCGGTGCCCATGAGGGCCACGAGGACCACCCGGCCGAGGCCACGGAGCTCGTCCAGCTCGGCCTGGCTCAGCGCGTCGACCACCGGGACGAACGTCGCGCCGGCGTGCTGCTCACGCACCTGGGCCGGCGTGAGGTGCAGGCGGCGGAAGGGGCCGTACTGCGCGTGGGTGAGCGGCTCCAGGGTCCCGTCGGCGGCGACGCGGGCCAGTGGCAGGCCCTCGGGGTCGACGAGCTCGGCCTCGGCCGCACCTTCGGGCAGGTCCAGCGTCACCGGACTCCCGGGCTCGTTGAAGCGGGTGAGCGGCGCATAGGCGCCGGAGACCAGGAGCTCCAGGTCGTCGAGCTCGGTCGGCGTCGGGCAGTGCTGGATCACCCGCGCATCCTCTCACCCTGCTGGTCTCGACTCTGCCCGACCGCCTCCGGCTGGATAGCCTGCCCACATGCTGTCTGCCCCGCCCCGCACAGGCCTGCCCGTCGTCGCCGAGATCGTCCGGTCCGGATTCGTCGAGGGCCACCACTACGGCTCGATCGTCGCCCTGGCCCCGGACGGTTCGGTCGAGTGGTCGGTCGGCGAGGTCGTCGCACCGGTGCTGCCGCGCTCGAGCAACAAGCCGCTGCAGGCGCTGGCGATGGTCGAGCTCGGCCTGGACCTTCCGCCGGACCTCCTGGCGCTGGCCTGCGCGTCCCACTCCGGGGAGCCGTTCCACGTCGACGGCGTACGCCGCATCCTCGCGTCTGCGGGACTGGACGAGTCGGCGCTGCAGACGCCCCCGGACTACCCGCTCGACGATGCCGCTCGTGAGGCGGTGGTCCGCGAGGGCGGCTCGAAGTCCTCGATCCTGATGAACTGCTCGGGCAAGCACGCGGCGATGCTGGCGACCTGCGTCGCCCGGGGCTGGGACACCGGCACCTACCTCGACCCCGAGCACCCGCTCCAGGTCGCGATCCTCGACACCTTCGCACGCCTGACGGGTGAGCCGGTCGCCACGGTCGCGATCGACGGATGCGGGGCGCCCCTGCTGTCGACGTCCCTCACCGGGTTGGCGCGCGCGTTCTCCTCGCTCGCCACCGCGACCGAGGGGCCGGAGAAGCGGGTGGCCGAGGCCATCCGCACCCACCCGGAGTTCGTGAGCGGCAGCACGCGCGACGAGCTGGCTCTGCACCGCGCTGTCCCGGGCCTGATCGGCAAGGCCGGGGCCGAGTCCTGCTACGCCGTGGCGCTCCCGGACGGCCGTGCCTGGGCGCTCAAGACCGACGATGGTGCGCCCCGCGTACGTCCGGTGCTGATGGCCGAGGCGCTGCGCCGCTCGGGCGTCCTGGGTGAGCGCGGCGTCGACGCCGCAGCGGTCGAGGCCACCGGGAGGCTCGACCTCCTCGGTGGCGGCAAGCCGGTCGGCGAGATTCGTGCTGCCTTCTAGTTAGCGCAAGAGAATACGGGAATATCCGGCTTTTGTGAGGGGCATCACCCCGCCACAGTTTGCTTTTGCTAACTGTTGTTAGCACACTGGAGACATGGCCAAGGACAAGAGCACCAAGACGAGCAAGGCAGTCGTCGGCTCACTGGGCTCCTTGGGCGACTACCTCAAGGAGAATCGCCTGGCCGCCCAGCTCTCGCTGCGGCAGCTGGCCGACCAGGCCGGGGTCAGCAACCCCTACCTGAGCCAGATCGAGCGCGGCCTGCGCAAGCCCTCGGCCGAGGTGCTCCAGCAGCTGGCTCGCGCCCTGCGGGTCTCCGCAGAGCAGCTCTACGTGCGGGCCGGCATCGTCCACCCGGATCCCGGACAGGCGGGATCGGTCGAGCTGGCCGTCCTCGCCGACGCCGGGCTCACCGAGCGGCAGAAGCAGTCGCTGCTCGACGTGTACGGCTCGTTCCTGGCCCTCAACGAACGTGACACCGAGGCCCCTGACGGGGCTTCGTCCCAGAACTGAAAACCCGACCCGACCACCCGGGTCGGGACATCCCACCGAAGGAGAAGGACATGGCCACCGCCAAGTTCGACATCAAGACCGAAGCCCTCAAGCCCGTCCTCGCCGGCGTCGGTGTCACCGACCTCGCCGTGGAGGTCGTCCGCGAGGCCGTGGCCGACGTGCAGAAGCGCGTCGTCGCTGTGCAGAAGAGCGCCACCCGCACCGCCTCCGACCCGAAGGCCGTCGTGAACGCCCGCGTCGACGCCCTCGCGAAGGACGCCCAGGGACGCCGCGCAGCCGTCGAGGCCCGCGTCACCGAGCTGCAGGCCGAGGCCAAGGCCTACCCGGCCAAGGTCTCGACCCTGGTCGACGAGAACGTCGCCGCTGCCAACGCCGCGTACGCCGACCTGGTCAAGCGGGGCGAGTCCCTCGTGGGCCGCATCCGCCGCCAGGAGTCGACCACCGCCGCGGTGAAGTCCGCCCGGACCACGGTCGCCAAGGCCAAGACCACCGCGACGCAGGCCAAGAAGGCCGCCGACGCCAACGTCGTCGCCGCCGACAAGACCGCCGCCACCAAGGTCGCCCCCAAGCCGAAGCCGACCGCCAAGAAGGCCACGCAGAAGGCTGCCGGCAAGAAGGCTGCGGCCACGACCGCCCGCAAGACGGCGGCCAAGAAGACGGCCACCGCCCAGAGCAGCGCCAAGGCCACCGCCACCGCCGCCGCGGAGACCGCCGTCAACGCGACCAAGGCCGTCACCGACGCCGCCGAGAAGATCGGCGACTGAAGAGACGACGAACAGCTGACGTTGTTCTGAGGCTCTCCTGAGTCGTGAAAGCCCCCGCCCTTCAGGGCGGGGGCTTTCGCATGCCCACGAGCGTGGGTTCGCCCCTTAGGCTGGTGGGGTGAACATCTACGCGTTCCAGAGCTCGCTCATGCTCGTCGTGCTCGTGGTGCTGCTCGCGATCAAGGGCTTCGCGTTCGTCAACGCCCTGACCTACTCGTCGCAGGCCTACGCAGCGGCCGGCAAGCTCACCAAGCCGGCCTGGTCCGCGATCACCGGGCTCGGCTTCTTGGCCCAGCTCATCCTGATCGGCTCCTCGCCGCTCGGGATCATCCACCTGGTCTTCACGATCGCCTCGCTCGTCTACCTCGCCGACGTACGACCCGCGCTGCGCGAGGTCAGCTCGCACCGCTGAGGAAGGCATGGACCGCCTGCTCGGCGCGCTCGGCCGACATGGCCCCGTCTGGTCGGGTTCGGGCCGTGCTCAGTCCCAGCGTCAGCGCGAGCACCAGATCGGCGTCGTCCTCCGTCCGCCCGTCACTCGGGCACTCCACCCCGGTCAGCAGGTCGAGCACCATGTCCCGCTCCGCCTCGCGGACCACCGACAGTCGGGCGCCGACGGCGTCGTCCCACCGGCCTGCCTCGAGAATCGTGAGCCACACTCCAGCGAACACCTCCTCCAGCCGGGTCGCAGGCAGGAGCGAGAGCGCGACCTGCGGCAGGGTCACGGGCTCGGTGCTGCCGAAAGGCGGACGAAGCCGGTTGCGCGCCTGACGGCTGCGCTCGCGGAGCCATCGCTCTCCGTAGCGCCCGGCGATCGAGGCGCGCATGACGGTCGCAGAGGGAAACCACGCCGCAATCGCCTGGGGAGTCACGTTGGCCGCGCGCGCGAGGTTGCGCAGGGTGAGCGCTGACCAGCCGCCGTCCGCCAACAGCTGGATGGCGAGGTTGGTGGCAAGGTCCGCCTTGGCGAGGCTGCTGGCGGTGAACATCGCACCCTGGCGAGGGATGGGGCACCTGTCGTCGTCCATGACCTCAGCACACCAGAACCCTCGAGGTGTGTGGCGATCATCCACAGGGGCGACCCGCCCCTCCCGGCAGGTCCTTCCCGAACCTGAATTGATGTCAATTCAGTCCGAGGAGGGGTGCGTCGGGCACCCGGGAGGGGATCAGGCCAGATAGCGGTTGAGGGCGCTGAGTGCGTCCTCGGGCTCGAAGCCGGTGGCACGGATCTTCTCCAGCGACATCGCGGAGTTGAGCGGCCGGGGCGCGAAGGGGTTGCCCTGCGCCAGCACGCCCTCGGCGTACGCCGTGGTGCTGGTGCCGGAGACGTCGTCGGCGCTGCGACCGCACCGCTCGAAGACCGCCTGCGCGATCTCGCGCCACGACATCGCCGGGCCACCGTTGGAGACGTTGTAGGTGCCGAAGGCGGCGCCGGACTCGAAGAGGTGCCGCGTCGCGCGCACCAGCTCCTCGGTGAAGGTGAGCCGCCCGACCTGGTCGTCGACCACGCTGGGCGAGACGCCCTTCTCCGCCAGCGCCTGCATGGTGCGGACGAAGTTCTTGCCGTCGCCGATCACCCAGGACGTTCGCAGCAGGTAGTGGTGCGGGGCCAGGCCGATGGCGATGTCGCCGGCGGCCTTGGACTGGGCGTAGACGCCGAGCGGCGACAGGGGCTCGTCCTCGGTGTGGCCGGGGTCGAGCGCCGCGGTGCCGTCGAAGACGTACTCCGAGGAGTAGTGCACGAGCGTGAAGCCGTGCTCGCGGGCCAGTCGGGCCAGGGTGGCCGGACCCGAGGCGTTCGCCGCCCACGCGGTGATGCGGCCTTCGGCGGTCTCGGCGGCGTCCACCGCGGTGTAGGCCGCTGCGTTGAGCACCGCGGCGTACTCGTGCCAGGGCCAGGCCGCGACGGCCGCGGCGTCGGTGAGGTCCAGCGCGGTCACGCCCTCGCCGGCGATCAGGTCGACACGATCGGCGTCGGGATGGGCGGCGTGGAGGGCACGGCCGAGCTGGCCGAGCGCACCGACGATGAGGACCTTCTTGGCCGCGATGGCGGTGCTGCGGTCGAGGGCGGGATTGTTCTGGTCCTTCTCGCTGACGATCGCCTCGCCGAGCGGGATCGGCCAGTCGATGGCGACCGTCGCGTCGTCGAGCGCAAGGGCGGGGTAGGAGATCCCCGGTCGCCAGTGCTCGTTGACGAGATAGGTGTACGCCGTGGCGTCCTCGAGCGTCTGGTAGCTGTTGCCGACGCCGCGCGGGACGAAGACCGCCACGGAGGTGTCCATCTCCAGGGTGAACGTGGTGCCGAAGGTCTCGCCCTCGCGCATGTCCACCCAGGCGCCGAAGATGCGTCCGGTGGCCAGGGAGACGAACTTGTCCCACGGCTCGGTGTGGATGCCGCGGGTGACGCCCCGGTCGGCGTTGAAGGAGACGTTGTTCTGCACGGGACCGAAGTCCGGGAGCCCGATCGCGAGCATCTTCTCGCGCTGCCAGTTCTCCTTGAAGAACCCGCGGTCGTCGTCGCGACGGTCGAGCCGGACGACCACCAGCCCCGGGATCGGCGTGGTCTCGAGGGAGGGGAGGGTCACTGGCCCTGCTCCGCGTACTTCGCCTCCGTGGCGTCCTTGGCCGGGCGCCACCAGTCCTCGTGCTCCTGGTACCAGGCAATGGTGTTGGCCAGGCCGGACTCGAAGTCCTGGAACTGCGGCCGCCAGCCGAGCTCCTGGCGCAGCTTGCCGGACTCGATGGCGTAGCGCATGTCGTGCCCGGCGCGGTCGGTGACGTGGTCGAAAGCGTCCGCGGGCTGACCCATCAGCGTGAGGATCAGGCGTACGACCTCGAGGTTGTTCTTCTCGCCGTCGGCGCCGATCAGGTAGGTCTCCCCGATCTGGCCCTTCTCGAGGATCGTCAGCACGGCTGAGGAGTGGTCGTCGGCGTGGATCCAGTCGCGGACGTTCTCCCCGGAGCCGTAGAGCTTGGGGCGGATGCCGTCGATGACGTTGGTGATCTGGCGCGGGATGAACTTCTCGATGTGCTGCCAGGGGCCGTAGTTGTTGGAGCAGTTGGACACCGTCGCGCGCACGCCGAAGCTCCGCACCCAGGCCCGCACCAGGTGGTCGGAGCCGGCCTTGGACGCGGAGTAGGGGGAGGACGGGTTGTAGGGGGTGTCCTCGGTGAAGCGCTTGGGGTCGTCGAGCTCGAGGTCGCCGTAGACCTCGTCGGTCGAGACGTGGTGCAGCCGCTTGTCGTGCTGGCGCACCGCCTCGAGGATCGTGTAGGTCCCGAGGATGTTGGTGCGGATGAACGGGCTCGGGTCGTTGAGCGAGTTGTCGTTGTGCGACTCGGCTGCGTAGTGGACGACGGCGTCGTGCGCGGCCACCAGCGGGTCGACCACGTCGGCGTCGGCGATGTCGCCGACCACCAGCTGCACCCGGTCCTCGGGCAGTCCGGCCAGCGACTCCTTCGAGGCGGCATAGGTCAGCTTGTCGAGCACCGTGACCTTCAGGTCGGTGTGGTCGACGAGGTGGTGCACGAAGTTCGACCCGATGAACCCCGCGCCCCCGGTCACAAGAAGGCGTTCCATGCCGGGGAGTCTAGGGTGCAGCGGCCGCCGCGACGGACCCGGTGATGCGGAAGCTCGGCTGCGTCACGAGTCCGGGATCATCGTACGACGCCGTGCCGCGGCCCGTCCGGGTCCAGCCCTCCGGGAGCTCGCTGACGTCGTAGCCCTTCGGCCACTGGACCGTCACCGACAGCGCCTGCGGGATCACCATGCCCTGCGGGGTCGCGGCGAGACGGTAGGTGAGCGTGCCCTCGGCGCGCGCGACCGCGGCGGCAGGGACGTCGTACTCGAGGACCGCCTCGCGGGTCTTGCCCGGGGGCAGGATGAGGCGGAGCAGCTTGTACGGGCGGCCGTAGTAGTCGAAGACGCCGGTCCCGACCTGCTTGTCGGCCACGATGGCGCTGGTGACCTCCACGCCGTCGGGGAGGAACACGCCCAGCGTCATGCCGTTCCAGCGGGTGCGGGGGCTGCCCCGGCGAGGGTCGCCGTAGAGCTTGTTGGCGTAGGGCGGTGAGTCGTTGTGGACCGAGATCGTCAGCCGGACCCGGGCCGATCCGTCCTCCCGCAGGGTGACCTTGCTCGTCACCGTGCGCCGCTGCCAGTAGTCCGACTTGCTGCGGTTGGTGTTCTGGTTGAAGACCGCGATGTAGTCGTGGTCGGTGTCGGAGAGGTCGCCGGCCAGCCCGATGTCGGAGACGGCGGCCTGCAGGTCGGAGTCACGCATCCAGATGGCGAAGTGGCGGCCCCGGGCGGAGTCGCGCAGGGAGGTGATCTTGTCGACGCCCTGGCCAGGGGAGAGGAGCCGCTCGGCGAACACCGGCACGACGGCGAGGTTGAGGTCGTGGCGGGCCTCGTTGTCAGGGAAGGCGTCGTAGTCGCCGACCATCTTCTGCGTGAAGTTGTCGGCGTTGAGCTGCCCGTAGATCGGGGCGTCGAGAGGTCCCGTGATCCGCAGCAGCTCGGCCAGGGCGACGACGTCGACCGCCACCAGGCCGTCGACCTCCTGGTCGGTGCGGCGCTCCCAACCGCGCAGCAGCTCCTCGCCGGACACCGACCAGTCGGGTGCGAAGGTCGCCGTCGACAGGCGCAGCTTGCCGGTGTGGAACGGGTTGTCCTCGACCCTCTCCCAGCGTCCGACCCGGAAGAGGTCGGGGTCGGAGGTGTCGCGGGCCTTGCCCATGGTCAGCCTGCCGTCGGCGACCTGCAGGGGCACGACCGTCAGCGGTGCGCCGCCGGAGAAGCGCTGCTCGCTCGGGTTGAGCAGGGCGAGGAGGTAGGTCTTGTCGCCCTCGACGCCGAACAGGTCGGGCAGCACCTCGGCGAGCGGCTTCGCGCGGCGGGCGGTGCGGGCCAGCGGTGAGACGACGGCCATGGCCTCGTCGCGCGCCTCCGACATTCGGGTGCCGAGCCCGAGGGCGGAGTCGTTGACCTTGCCCAGCTCGAGCTGGGCGGCGTCGAGGTTGAAGCTGGCCTCGTCGACCGCGCGAACCAGCTTCTTCAGGGTCGGTACGTCGACGGAGCTGTCGCCGAACAGGGTGGCCTGGTTGCCGTTGACGGCCGGCCAGGTCTCGACGGCCGCCTCGGCAGCCGTGGTCAGGTGGTCGAGGGCGTTGCCCAGGTGGCGTACGTCGGCGACCGGCTCGCCGATGATCGGGACCAGGCTCCACACGTCGCCGCCGATGCCCTGCATCGCGTCCTGCACCTGGTCGGCGTGTCGCCGCGCGCTCTGCACGCTCGCCTCCGCGCTCGCCACGTCACCCGCGTCCAGCGAGATCTTCGCCGCCTCGAGGTCGGTGCGGGCACCCGCGGCATGGGCGGGCGCCTTGAGGAACGGGATGGCCAGCAGGACCAGGCCGACCAGCAGCAGGACGAGGCCGCCGATGACCGTTGCGGGTCGCACCAGCCGTCGGGCGGACGGGCGACTGGAGGACGACATGCGCCCCATGGTGTCAAACAGCTCCGAACCGCGTGGGTCAATCCGCAGGCACCTAGGGTGGACCCATGCGCGGAATCATCCTGGCCGGTGGCACCGGCTCCCGGTTGCACCCGATCACCCAGGGCATCAGCAAGCAGCTGGTCCCCGTCTACGACAAGCCGATGATCTACTACCCGCTGTCGACGTTGATGCTCGCGGGCATCCGCGACATCCTGATCATCACCACGCCCCACGAGGCCGACGGGTTCCACCGGCTGCTCGGCGACGGCTCGCAGTTCGGCATCAACCTGACCTTCGCCGTCCAGCCCAGCCCCGACGGGCTGGCACAGGCCTTCGTCATCGGCGCCGACCACATCGGCAGCGAGCGGGCGGCCCTCGTGCTCGGCGACAACATCTTCTACGGCTCGGGGCTCGGCTCGCAGCTGCTGCGCTTCAAGGACCTCGACGGGGCCGCGGTCTTCGGCTACCACGTGGCGGACCCGCGGGCGTACGGCGTCGTGGAGTTCGACGACGAGGGGCGCGCGCTCTCGTTGGAGGAGAAGCCGGAGCACCCCAAGAGCGAGTTCGCCGTGCCGGGGCTCTACTTCTACGACAACGACGTGGTGCAGTACGCCGCCGAGCTCGAGCCGTCGGCGCGTGGCGAGCTGGAGATCACCGACCTCAACCGCCGCTACCTCGAGGAGGGGCGCCTCCACGTCGAGGTGCTGCCGCGCGGCACGGCCTGGCTCGACACCGGCACCTTCGACTCGCTCAACGACGCCTCCAACTTCGTCCGCACCATCGAGGGCCGCCAGGGCTTCAAGGTCGGGGCGCCGGAGGAGGTCGCGTGGCGGATGGGGTGGATGACCGACGACGAGCTCCGGGCGTGCGCCGAGCCGCTCCGCAAGAGCGGCTACGGCGAGTACCTGCTGGCGTTGCTGCGGCACGGCTGAGGCTGGCCCGTTGTGGCAACCACCGGGTACCCGGTGATTCGTGAGCTTCTCGCCCGTTGCAACGGTCAATAACCCGACGAAGAGGGCAGGAAGGTCAGGTCAGGTCGGCGGCGACCATCCGCGCGACGATCTCCTCGAAGGCGACCGTGGGCTCCCAGCCCAGCACGTCGCGCGCCCTCGACGCGTCGCCCACCAGCTCGGTCGGGTCCGCGGGTCGCATGAAGGCCGCGTCCTGCTTCACCAGGTCGTCCCAGTCGGTGATGCCGGCGGCAGCGAAGGCAGCGGCGACGAAGTCGCGTACGGAGTGCGCGCGGCCGGTCGCGACGACGTAGTCGGACGGCTCGTCGGCCCGCGCGGCCAGGACCATCGCCTCGACGTAGTCGGGGGCCCATCCCCAGTCGCGGCGTGCGTAGAGGTTGCCCAGGACGAGCTCGTCGGCGTCACCGCGGGCGATCGCGGCGACGGTCGAGGTGATCTTGCGGGTGACGAACCGCTCGTGGCGCCGCGGCGACTCGTGGTTGTAGAGGATGGCGCTCGACACGTGGAGGTCCCGCTGCCGCAGGACGCCGGCGGAGAGGTGCGCGAACGCCTTCGCGGCGCCGTAGGGGTTCACCGGTCGGATCGCCGTGTCCTCCGTCTGCGGCGAGGCACCCGGCTCGCCGAAGATCTCGGCGCTGGATGCCTGCACGAAGCGCAGGCCGCCCACCTGCCGGGCCGACTCCATCAGCGCGACGGCCGCCTGCCCGTTGACGTGGGCGGTGCGGTCGGGCTCGTCCCACGACTGGGCCACCGAGCTGATCGCGGCGAGGTTGTAGAGCTCCTGGGGTGCGAGGTCGCGCACCAGGCGGCGGGTGGCGTCGACGTCACCGATGTCACCGGCGTGCAGCACCACGTCGGCGGGGCAGTACGCCGGGGGGCCGTCGGCTGCGAGGACGAGGGCGTGCACCTCCATCCCGTCGGCGATCAGGCGCTCGGCGAGGTAGGTGCCGTCCTGGCCGCCGATGCCGGTGATGAAGGCCCGACCGGTCACCAGCCGGCCTTGGCGGCGGCGATGTCGGCGTCCACCATCATCGTCACGAGCTCGGGGAACGAGACCGTCGGCGTCCAGCCGAGCTTGTCCCTGGCCTTGGAGGAGTCACCGATCAGCAGCTCGACCTCGGCGGGGCGCATGAAGCGGGGGTCCTGCGTGACGTGCTTGCTCCAGTCGTCGATGCCGACGTGGGCGAACGCGAGGTCGAGGAAGTCGCGGATCGAGTGGGTCTTGCCGGTGGAGATGACGTAGTCGTCGGCCTCGTCCTGCTGCATCATCCGCCACATCGCCTCGACGTAGTCGCCGGCATAGCCCCAGTCGCGCTGCGCGTCGAGGTTGCCGAGTGCCATCGAGTCCTGCTGGCCGAGATGGATCCGGGCGACCGCCTGGCTGATCTTGCGGGTCACGAACTCCGGACCGCGGCGCGGCGACTCGTGGTTGAAGAGGATGCCCGAGGAGGCGTGCATGCCGTAGGACTCGCGGTAGTTGATGGTCATGTAGTGGCCGTAGACCTTGCTCACGCCGTAGGGGGAGCGGGGCCACAGCAGGGTGCTCTCCTTCTGGGGCACCTCCTGCACCTTGCCGAACATCTCCGAGCTGGAGGCCTGGTAGAAGCGGACCGCGTCGGCCTCGTCGCCGGCGTGCAGGCGTACGGCCTCGAGCATGTTGAGCACGCCCATGCCGGTCACGTCGCTGGTGACGAAGGCGTTCTCCCAGGAGTAGGCGACGAACGAGATCGCACCGAGGTTGTAGACCTCGTCGGGCTCGGAGTCGCGCATCGCGCGCATCAGGCTGGACAGGTCGGTGAGGTCGCCGTTGTGCAGGGTGACGTCGGGAACGACCTTGGAGACGAGCTCCCGGCGGGGGTTGTTCTGGCCGCGGATCAGCCCGTGTACGTCGTACCCCTTCTCGATCAGCAGCTCGGCGAGGTAGAGGCCGTCCTGGCCCGTGATTCCGGTGATCAGCGCAGTAGGCATGGCCGCAGTCTGTCAGGAGGGACGCACCTTAGGGTGTGTCCCATGAAGATCCTCGTCAGCGGCGGTGCCGGCTACATCGGCTCGCACACCGTCATCCAGCTCGTCGCGGCCGGCCACGACGTGGTCATCGTCGACAACTTCAGCAACGCGCACCCGACGGTGCTGGGACGGATGGAGTCCCTGACCGGCACCAGCCTGCCCGCGCACTCCTTCGACCTCTGCGACTACGACAAGACCGAGCACCTGTTCGCGTCGGAGGACCTCGACGCAGTCATCCACTTCGCCGGCTACAAGGCGGTCGGCGAGAGCGTCGCCAAGCCGTTGGACTACTACGAGAACAACCTCGGATCGACCTTCTCCCTGGTGCGCGCCATGCAGAAGCACGGCGTCGACAAGCTGGTCTTCTCCTCCAGCGCCACGGTCTACGGCACCGACCAGGCCGGCGCGACCGAGGACCGGCCCACCTTCGCCACGAACCCCTACGGCTGGACGAAGGTGATGCAGGAGCAGATCCTGCGCGACGTCGCCGCCGCGGCGCCACAGATGCGGTTCGCGCTGCTGCGCTACTTCAACCCCGTCGGTGCCCACGAGTCCGGCACCATCGGCGAGGACCCGTCGGGCAAGCCCAACAACCTGATGCCGTT
The DNA here is from genome assembly GCA_963843815.1 of uncultured Actinomycetota bacterium. GTDB lineage: Bacteria > Actinomycetota > Actinomycetes > Propionibacteriales > Nocardioidaceae > Nocardioides. The sequence goes on from CAWJLX010000012.1 coordinate 179,279, forward strand.
CCTCGCCCAGGTCGCAGTCGGCAAGCGCGAGAGGCTCTCCATCTTCGGCGACGACTACGACACCGTCGACGGCACGGGCGTGCGCGACTACATCCACGTCGAGGACCTCGCCGCCGGCCACGTGGCCGCGCTCGAGGCCCTCACCACGAGCGCCAAGGGGGTCAACACCTGGAACCTCGGCTCGGGCCACGGCACCAGCGTCCTCGAGCTGCTGCACGCCTTCGAGCGGGCCGTCGGCCGCGAGATCCCCTACGAGATCGTGGACCGCCGCCCCGGCGACGTGGCGGTCTCCTACGCCGACCCGGCCAAGGCCAACGCCGAGCTCGGCTGGAGCACGAAGCTGTCGGTCGACGACATGTGCGCCGACGCCTGGCGCTGGCAGTCACAGAACCCGCAGGGGTACGCCGGGTGATGCGCCGCGGGCTCGCGGGCGTCGTACTGCTGCTGGCCGGTCTCCTCCCCGGGATATCTGAGGACGTGGCGGTCGCCCAGGGAGCGCACGAACGTCCATGGCGTCCTCAGATATCGGGGGAGCCACTGGCCGGCAAGGTGATCGTGATCGACCCCGGGCACCAGCTCGGCAACCACAACTTCCCGGCCCGGATCAACCGGCAGGTGCCGGCAGGCGGCTTCACCAAGGCGTGCAACTCGACGGGGACGGCGACCAACGGTGGCTACCCGGAGGCGACCTTCGCCTGGAAGGTCTCGAGACGGGTGGCCCGGCGACTGCGTGCGCTCGGCGCGACCGTGCGCCTCACCCGACACAGCAACCGTCAGGACCGGTGGGGGCCGTGCGTGGACGTCCGGGGTCGCGCGGGCAACGCGATCGGCGCGGACCTGAAGCTCTCGATCCACGCCGACGGCTCGTACGCCGCCGGGGCGCGCGGGTTCCACGTCATCGCGCCGGCAGACCGGGCGCCGTGGACCGCCGACATCCACGACTCCTCGATGCGGCTGGCGAGGGCCGTCAAGGGCGGACTGCTGGCGAAGCGGTTCGTGGTCGCGAACTACACGGCCGGCGGCGACGGGCTCGACGTCCGCTCCGACCTCGGCACCCTCAACCTCTCGGACGTCCCGACGGTCATGGTCGAGCTGGGCAACATGCGCAGCGCCCGCGAAGCACGCGTGATGACGTCGCGCCCCGGGCGGGCCCGCTACTCCCGGGGTCTCGTCGCGGGAGTGCGCACCTTCCTGCGCTGAGTCACCGGACCTCGAGCTCGGCCAGCCCGCGGAGGACCACCCGGAGGTGGGCGACCTCGTGGGTGCGCACCAGGTGCGTGCCGCCCAGCGCTGCGAAGACGGCGTAGAAGCCCTCGGCCTTGCGGAACTCGTCGCCGAAGAGGTCGTAGGTGTGCGGCACTGCGTTGCACACCGGGACCCCGAGCGGCCGGAGCCGGAAGCCCTGCGCCAGCACGCGGACCTGGTGGCGCGCCCGGGTGTGCGGGTCGACGAGGTTGCCGTAGGAGAAACCCATGCCGGGGTCGATGACGATCCGCTCGACCCCGAGCGCGCGGGCGTGGGCGATCCGGGGAGCGAAGTGGTCGAGCAGGATCGGGATCGGGTCGGCATCCTGCGGGACATCGGCGACCTCGCGGACGTTGGCGGTCTCGCCGAAGCACATCACCACCGCGGCGTCGTACTCGGCGGCGAGCGCGAGCATCTCGTCCTCGTGCTGGCGGCCCGTCATGTTGAGGATGCGGGCGCCGGCCTCGAGGCAGGCGCGCACCACCGAGGGCTCGTAGGTCTCGACGGAGACGATGGCCTCGGCGGCCAGCCCCTTGACGGCGGGCACGAGGCTGTCGATCTGGTCCTCTGCGGAGACCCGGGCCGCCTGCGCATTGCTCGACTCGGCGCCGAGGTCGATGATCGCGGCCCCCTGGGCGGCCTGGATCCGGCCCAGGCGTACGGCGTCGGCGGGGCTGGTCGCGACGCTCTCGCGGTAGGTCGAGTCACGCGAGAGGTTGACGCAGCCCATGAGCGTGACGGCCGCGTCGCCGATGGGGACCGCGCCCTGCGGTCCGTCCAGGACGACCGGCGTCACCGGACTCGCCCAGGCCTCGCCGTGGGCCTCCTGGAGTGCTGCCAGATCCGCAAGGGTGATCACGGTAGCCAGCGTAGGCGGCAGGATGAAGCGCATGAACGATCCCGTGGAGCTGCAGCGCCTGGCCGACCTGTCCGACGACGAGCTCGCCCGGGCGTACGCCCCGGGAGGCGAACCGTGGCTACGGGTGAACTTCGTCAGCACCGTGGACGGTGCCGCCCAGGGATCGGACGGCGTGAGCAAGAGCATCAACAACGAGGCCGACAAGCGGGTCTTCGACGCGCTCCGCTCGTGGGCCGACTGCCTGGTGGTGGGCGCCGGCACGCTGCGCGCGGAGGGGTACGACGTACCGCGGCTGCCGCTGGTCGTGGTGAGCCGCTCGGCCAACCTGCCTCCCACGCTGCGCGATGCGCCGCGTGGGCGCATCCTGATGGCCACCGTGTCGTCGGCCGACGGTCTCGACGAGGTGCGTGAGCAGCTGGGCGAGGAGAACGTGCTGGTCCTGGGTGAGGACGAGGTCGACCTGCCCGAGCTCAAGCGCGAGCTGGCGGGGCGGGGTTGGGTGGACCAGCTGTGCGAGGGCGGTCCCTCCCTCTTCGCCGACCTGCTGGCGGCGGAGGTCGTCGACGAGCTGTGCTGGACGATCGTGCCGCGCCTGACGGGAGGCGACGCCGTACGCATCGCCGCGGGGGTCGAGGTCGACGTGGGGTTGCGTCCCGCCCTCCTGCTCGAGCAGGGCGGGACGCTCCTCGGCCGCTGGCTGGTGGAGCCGGCGGCCGACTAGCTCCCGAGCGCCATCAGCAGTGCCTGGGAGAAGGCGGGAATGTCGTCGGGGTTGCGGCTGGTGATGAGGTTGGCGTCGACGACGACCTCCTCGTCCACCCACTCGCCGCCGCCGTTGCGGATGTCGGTCTGCAGGCTGGGCCAGCTGGTGAGCCGCTTGCCCCGGACGCGGTCGGCCTCGACCAACGTCCACGCTGCGTGGCAGATCGCGGCGACGGGCTTGCCCGAGTCGAGGAAGTCGCGGATGAATGCGACGGCCGTCTCGTCGCCGCGCAACGCGTCGGGGTTGGCCACGCCGCCGGGCAGCACGAGCGCGTCGTAGTCAGCCACGGCCACGTCGCTCACCCGACGGTCGACCCGCTGCGTGGTGGACCTGTCCAGGTGCTGGAAGAGCTGGACCTCGCCCTCGTCGAGGGACAGCAGGTCGGCGGTGTGTCCGGCCTCGACGAGCGCCTGCCACGGCTTGGTCAGCTCGACCTCCTCGACACCCTCGGTGGCGGTCAGGAATGCGATGCGCTTGGACATGTCTCCACCGTCGTTCGCCCGGCAGCCATGAAACAACCCACGTAGGGGTGGCATCTTGCCCGGTGGGCGGGGACTTCCCGGGCGGGGGCGTTCGCTAGCGTCGGCGTCATGAACGACCGCGACCTCACCTCCCTGACCATCGCCGTCCTCGGCGGCACCGGACCGCAGGGTCGTGGGCTCGCTCGCCGGTTCGCCGCGGCCGGGCTCGACGTCGTGCTCGGGTCGCGCAGTGCGGAGCGTGCCGCCGAGGCCGCCTCGACGCTGGCCGAGGCCGGTCGGGTGCGCGGCGCCAGCAACTCCGAGGCCGCGACGGCCGGTGACATCGTGCTGGTCGTCGTGCCCTGGGACGGTCACGCCGAGCTGCTCACGTCACTGACCGAGGAGCTGGCCGGGAAGGTCGTCGTCGACTGCGTGAACCCCCTCGGCTTCGACAAGCAGGGCGCCTTCGCGCTGCCGGTCGAGGAGGGATCGGCGACCCAGCAGGCCGCCGCGATCCTGACCGGCTCCCGCGTCGTCGGGGCCTTCCACAACGTGAGCGCGGTGCTCCTCGAGGACCCCACCGTCGAGCGCGTCGAGACCGACGTGCTGGTGCTCGGCGACGACCGCGAGGCCACCGACCTGGTCCAGTCGCTCGCCGACGTGGTGCCCGGCATGCGTGGCCTGTACGGCGGCCGGCTGCGCAACGCCCACCAGGTCGAGGCCTTCACCGCCAACCTGATCTCGGTCAACCGGCGCTACAAGGCGCACGCCGGGGTGCGGGTGACCGACGTGTGAGGTGGGGGCCCTGTCGGAATCACCGGGTACCCGGTGATTCCTGAGGTTCTCGGCCATTGCAGCGGTCGATAACCCGCGCGAAAGGACTGGAACCTAGGCCCCACGCGGCCGGCGGGACTCGAGCAGCTTCCGTACGCGACGCGCGAGGAGTTCGGGCGTGGCGAGGTCGGACCAGGTCACCCGGATGCAGACCCATCCCGTCAGCTGGCAGATGAGCTCCTCGCGCTGCTTCTCGCGCATCAGGAACTCCTCGAGCGTCTCGCCCTTGCGTCGGTGCTTCTCGTACTTCGCCTTGCCATCGAACTCGACGAAGACCCCGAAGTCCTCCCAGACGAAGTCGACGCGGCCCACCAACCGACCGTGCTCGTCGTGCACCTCGACCTGGGGCGTGGGTCGCGGGAGGTGCTGGCGCCAGCAGAAGTAGTCGAACCGTGATTCCCCGGCTGACTCCAACCGCGGATTGCACAGCCGCAGGACCAGGTCGGTCGAGAGGCTGTGCGGCCAATAGCGAGCACTCTCCGCCCAGTCGGCGAACTCCTCGACCGTGGTGGCACCCGAGTGGAGCAGGCCGTTGACCACGACGAGGCTGCGCTCGACGTCGGCAACCGTGGTGATCTCAACGCAGGTGCGTGCTGCGATCGAGAGAGGGACCCCGTTGTGGACCGTGACGTCCTCGGCGGGTAGCGCGCCGCAGTGCTGGATCCAGTCGTCACGGCGACGACCGGCCTTTCCGTCGCGACGTGTGGTGTGAACGACCTCGAGCGAGAGGTCCCACACAGGGGCTCCCCACTCGATGGCCGAGGACACGTGCGTCGCCGTCGTACCCGGATGAGCGGTGAGCATCACCCCACGGGTGTGGAGGCGATGCCGGTCGGCTCGGCTCAGGGAACGCCACTGCTCGCCGTCGACGTACTGGCCCCGGCGGATGCGCACGAGCGTGCCGGCGCGGATCAGGTCGTTGAGGTGTCGGTCTGTCATGCCGTCGCGGAGCATCGTGGCGCGGCATGTGACAGCGCCGGTCAGGTCGACGAGCTCGGGAGGTCTCTGCATGACGGGGATCGTTTCCGTCCGGCGACTGCTCCAACCCTGGCGAACGCGGCCTGTGGACAACCGGTAGCCGACGAATCCGACAGTCCTTTGCGCAGGGTTATCGACCGTTGCAACGGGCAGGATGCACGCGAATCACCGGGTACCCGGTGGTTGCAGCAGCTCAGGCGATCGCGCCGGCGTTGTCCTTCGCCAGGGACCGCGAGATGACCATCCGCTGGATCTGGTTGGTGCCCTCGAAGATCTGCATCACCTTCGCCTCGCGCATGTAGCGCTCGACGGGGAAGTCGCGGGTGTAGCCGTAGCCGCCGAGGACCTGGACGGCGTCGGTGGTGACCTTCATGGCGTTGTCGGTGGCGACGAGCTTGGCGACGGAGGCCTCGCGCGCGAAGGGCAGTCCGGCGTCGCGCAGACGAGCGGCGTGGAGCACCGTCGCGCGGGCCGAGACGATCGCGGCCTCCATGTCGGCGAGCACGAAGGCCAGCCCCTGGTGGTCGATGATCTTCTTGCCGAAGGTCTCCCGCTCCCGGGCGTAGGCCACTGCGGAGTCCAGCGCCCCCTGCGCCAGCCCCACCGCCACGGCGGCGATGCCGAGGCGGCCGGAGTCCAGCCCGGCGAGCGCGATCTTCAGCCCCTCGCCCTCCGCCCCGAGCAGGCGCGAGGCGTCGACCCGGACGTTGTCGAAACGCATCGTGGCCGTGGCGGACCCGGTCAGGCCCATCTTGCGCTCCGGGGGGTCGGCGACCAGCCCCTCCGCTGAGGCGGGGACGAGGAAGCAGGAGATGCCGTTGCGGTCATCCGACGTACGCGCCATCACCTTGTAGAAGTCGGCGTGGCCGCCGTGCGTGGTCCAGGCCTTCGCGCCGTTGAGGACGTAGGAGTCCCCGTCGCGCCGCGCGGTCGTACGCATCGCGGCGGGGTCGGAGCCGGCGTGCGCCTCGGAGAGGCAGTACGCCCCCAGCAGGTCGCCGCTGAGCATGTCCGGCAGCCACTCGGCCTTCTGCTCCTCGGAGCCGAAGGAAGCCAGGCCGAAGCAGGACAGGGCGTGCACGGAGACGCCGACGCCGACCGAGGACCAGACGGCGCCGATCTCCTCCAGCACCTGGAGGTAGACCTCGTACGGCTGGTCGCCTCCGCCGAACTCCTCGGGGTAGGGCAGCGACAGCAGCCCCGCCTGGCCGAGGAGGGTGAAGACGTCGCGGGGGAACGTCTCGGTGGCCTCAGCCTCCGCAGAGCGGGGGGCGAGCTCCTTGGCGCAGATCTCGCGCGTCAGGGCGAGCAGGTCGCGGGCCTCGTCGGTGGGCAGTTGTCGGCGGGCGCTCATGCGGCGCACGTTACCGCCGAGGTCCTGGCGCCTGGGCCTCAGGCCGGAGGCAGCACGATGTGCTGCTCGACCATCACGTCGAGTGCATCGACCACGAGCGCGGCTGCGTCGGGGTGTTCGCCCCACAGGGCCTGGATCTCGGCCACCAGCTCGTCGGCGGTGCGCGGCGACGCGAGGGTCAACCAGAGGATCACGCCGAGCCCGGCGAGCACGTGGACCTGGTCCCCGACCATCAGCACCAGCTCGTCGTCGTACTCCTCGGCGTCCGTCCACGCGGCGCGCGACCACGCACCGGCGACCGGCCCGCCGGCGGCGTCGGCGACGTACGGGTGGTGGATGTGCTCGGCGGCTTCCTGTGGATCCCGGTCGAGCAGGCCGAGCAGGTCGGGGAGTCGGTCCTCGAACTCGAGGTACTCCAGCGCCCACACGCCCCCGCAGGCGTCGATCGTGGTGGCGAGCCGGTGCACGGGGTGCTCGAGCTGGACGAGGGAGGAGGTCTGCCCGACCATCTCGACGATGGCGCGAGAGGCAGGAACAGGGACGAGACCGGCGTTCCCCGTGCCCCGGCGGAGCAGCACGATCCGGTGGAGGTGGGCGCTCTCCGGAGGATGCAGCAGGTCGAGGTCGTCGGGGGAGAGCGACTGCTTGCTGCGCGGCGCGTCGATGTCGGTGATGATCGACAACGGCTTGGGGTGGGCGTGGACCAGGAGCGACTCGTCGAGCGACACGGTCTCGTCGGACAGGTAGCCCAGGCGCGTGGCCAGCAGCGAGATCGCGGTGGTCTTGCCCGAACCCGAGGGGCCGATCAGCGCCAGCGCGCGTCCCTGCTGGTCGGCGACCGCACCCGCGTGCAGGTTGAGCCGGCGACCGGCGGTGACGTCGAGGGCAGCCATGGTGACGCGGACGGTGACCGCATAGTCGTGGCCGACCTCGTCGCCGGGCTCGACGCCACCGAGGTCGACGACGGTCATGGCCTCACGGTCGGTGAGGGCACGGCTCCACTGGTGGCCCAGACGGACGGCGGCGTTGCCGGACACGGGGATGCCGACCGGTACGCCGAGGGCCTCGACCACGACCCCCGGAGTCCCACCCACGTGTGCCACGGCGCCCACTCTAGGGTGGGCGCGTGGCCTGGATGCGCGATCGCCGAGTCCTGGCTGCCCTCGGCGTCGTGTACGTCGTCGCGCTCGCCGTGCTCGTGGCGGGTCCGTGGGGCCGGCCGCTCAACCGGCTGACGGTCGACCTCTACGTGCAGTTCCGCTACGACTGGCCGATCGCACCCGACTGGTTCTTGCCGGAGCACTACGGGATCCTGCTCAACGTCCTGCTGTTCGTGCCGCTGGGCGCGCTGCTGGTGCTCGTGGCCCGTCTGCCGTGGTGGGTGGCGATGGCTGCTGCGGCCCTGGCGTCGGGCCTCATCGAGACCGCGCAGTGGCTGTGGCTCGCCCGCGAGGGCGGTGGGAATGACGTCGTGGCCAACACGCTGGGCGCCGGGCTCGGGGCCGTCGTGGTCAGTCTTCGCGGACGACCCGGATCGCGACGAGCTGGTCGACGAGCGTCGCCACGTCGTCGCTGATCTCCTCGGCCGGTGCCCTGGCCATCGCCGCCGCGGTGGCCGTGATCTCCTCCATCGTCCCGCCGTCCGCCAGCGCGAGCCAGATCAGGCAGCCGGAGCCCTCCAGCAGGATGGGCGGCCCACCGGGGAGCCGGGTCAGGTAGGCCATGGGGAGTTCGTCGGTGTCGAGGTCCTCCTGGCTCACCCATGCCACGTCGTCGGCGATCCGGTAGCAGGTCATGACCGTCTCACCCGCTGGGAGAGCTCCGTGGCGGCCCGGCGCACGCGCAGCGCCTGGCGGGCCCGGATCTCGCTCCGGGTCGGCGGCCGGCCGAGCTCCATCCGCAGGTGGTCGCGGTTCACCCGCATCGCGGCCGCGACCAGCCGGGCCTTGGCCCTGACGCTTGTCGCCGCGGCCATCCGCGCCCGCCACTCGTCCAGTCGGCTGCCGCCCTCCGTGACGTGGCGCCAGAGGGCGTACGTCGGGTCGTGGCGGTGCAGCTCGAGCTCACCGATGCCGGCGGCGAGGGCGACCTGCGCCCCGAGCTCGGCTGCGAGCGCGCGGACCTCGTCCTGCTCGCCCGGCTCCGCCGCCACCCAGGCGTGGTCGGCGTCGGTCGTGCCGCCCGACCGCGCCGAGTGCAGCACCAGGATCAGGCGCTGGGCGGTGCGGCCGGGCACCGGGCAGTCGCGGTGGGCGATCGGTCGCTGGATGCTGCCCCGGGCGAACACGTCGAACGCCTGCTCGTCGTCGACCGTGACGCCCGGCCAGGTGACGTGCACGTCGACCCAGCCCCAGTCGTCGTGCCACCAGTTGGCGGCGTGCTCGAAGACGGAGCCGGCCGCGAAGGTGGTGCGCTGCTCCCACCCGATCGACTCGAGTGCGGCGACCAGCCGGGACAGGTGCCCGGGCCGGACCAGGACGTCGACGTCGCTGGAGTGGCGCCCCTCGGCACGGAGGCCGGGGAGCACGGCGGGTCCCTTGAGGTGCAGGAGGTCGACGCCCGCGTCCTCGGCCAGCTTCTGGACGACCGCGTGGGCGAGGTGGACGCGCGCGGCGATGGGCGCCTCGCGGTCTGCCTCGTCGGTCATGGGCACATGGTGCCAGCCGCCGCTCGGCGGATGTGGAGCATTCGGCTGGCCCGTCGGGTGGGACGCCCTAGACTCGCCGCCATGACCTTCGGGGACTTCGTACGGCTGAGCCGCGCCTACGTGTGGGTGTTGATCGGCTGCGCGATCCTCGGCGCGCTGGTGATGGTCGCCCAGACGACGCGTGAGCCGGTCCTCTATGCGGCCACCTCGTCGGGACTGGTCCGGGTGGGCAACGCGGCCACGGCGGGTGAGGAGCAGGGCAACTCCCAGCTCGCCGAGGACAAGGCGGGGCTCTACGCCTTCCTCGTCTCCAAGACCCCCGTCGCCGAGCAGGTCGTCGAGGACCTCGGTCTCGACGTGCCGCCCGGCGCGATCGCCGGCCGGTTCTCCGCCTCCGTCGACGCCAGCGTCAACGCCCTCAACGTCACCGCGATCGGCAGCACGCCCGAGGAGGCGCGCGACCTGGCCAACGCCGTGGTCGACGCGGTGGTGGTCGTGGCCCAGGAGATCGAGACGGGCGAGTCGAATCCCAAGCAGGCGCCCCTCACGCGGATCGTCCCGCTCGAGGAGGCACAGCTCCCCGGAGCGCCCTTCACGCCCGACTACCGCGGCGCGGCCATGAAGGGCGCGCTCGGTGGGCTCGGCCTGGCGTACGCGCTCCTGATCGCGCGTCGGCTCATCGACCGGCGGGTCAGGTCGGTCAAGCACCTCGAGGAGGCGACGGGCTCCTCGGTGCTCGGCGTGATCCCCAAGGAGGAGGCGCTCGAAGGCAGCCACCGCGGCGTTCGCGGTGACCTGGGCCGCGCTGCGGAATCCTTCCGGCAGCTGCGCACCAACCTCCGGTTCGTCGACGTCGACAACGAGCCGCGTCGCATCGTGGTGACCTCGGCCCTCGCAGGCGAGGGCAAGTCCACGGTGTCGGCCAACATCGCGCGCCTCGTCGCCCAGGCCGGCACCCCCGTCCTGCTCATCGACGCAGACCTCCGGCGACCGATGATCGCGACGACGTTCGACGTCGACGGCGCCGTCGGCCTCACCCAGGCCCTGGCCGGCGACGTCGAGGTCCGCGACGTCATCATCGACTCCGGGATGCCCGGCCTGAGCCTGCTGGCCGCCGGGCGCATTCCGCCCAACCCCAGCGAGCTGCTGGGCTCGCTGCGGATGAAGCAGATGATCGAGGACCTCTCGCACGACTACCTCGTGATCCTCGACGCACCGCCCCTGCTCCCGGTCACCGACGCCGGCCTGCTCTCCGCCTTCTGTGACGGCGCGCTGCTGGTCCAGGCGGCCGGTAAGACGCAGATCGAGCAGAGCGAGAGCTGTCGCCGGATCCTCGACCAGGTCGGCAGCCGACTGCTCGGCGTGGTGCTCAACAAGGCCCCGGTCAAGGGCGCCGCCGCCGTTGCCTACGGAGGCGGCTACGGCGGCTATGCGGGTTATGGCAGCTACGGCTCCTACAAGACCGAGAGCGAGTCGCCCGAGGCGGACCCGACGGCCGGCAAGGGTCGGCGCCGCAGGCCGGCGAAGGTCAAGACGTCCTGACGCTCCGGCGAGCGGGTCGGCTCAGTACGCCCCACGCCGGGCCAGCACGGCGCTGACCGTGCGCGCGAGGATCAACATGTCCTGGACCATCGACCAGTTGTCGACGTAGTAGAGGTCGAGGCGGACGGTGTCCTCCCAGGACAGGTCCGACCTGCCGGAGACCTGCCAGAGACCGGTGATGCCGGGGAGCACGTTGAGGCGGCGCAGCATGTCGTCCTCGTACTGGTCCACCTCCGACTGCAGGGGCGGTCGGGGGCCGACCAGGCTCATGTCACCGCGCACCACGTTCCACAGCTGGGGCAGCTCGTCGAGGGAGAAGCGGCGGATGAACCTGCCGGGTCGCGTCACCCGGGGGTCGTCGGAGCTCTTGAAGAGCACGTGGTCCCGCGCTGCGATCTCGGACAGTCGTTCCTCGGCGTCGACCGACATCGACCTCAGCTTGAGGCAGGTGAAGTCGGCGCCCTCGCGGCCCACGCGGGTCTGGCGGAAGAGCGCCGGCCCACCGTCGTGGAGCTTGACCCAGAGCATGAGCCCGAGCAGGAGTGGCCAGACCACGGCGAGGACGGCGAGCGAGGCGACGACGTCGAAGGCGCGCTTGGCGTCGTTGGTCGCCATCTGCGAGCGCGAGCGCCCCAGGTGCATCAGGGGCAGGCCCGCGACGGGCCGGATGCGGATGCGCTCGCTGGAGACGTCGGTGACATTGGGGGCCACGATGATCTGGACGTGCGCGTTGTCCTCGAGGTCCCAGGCGAGGCGTCGGAGCTCGGTGGACGAGCTGACAGCGCCAGAAGTGAAGAAGACGATGTCGGGTGCCGTCTCGTCGACGACCGCGCGCACCTCGTCGATCAGGCCGAGGACCGGGATCCCGGACGAGGTCCGCTCCAGGCCGGCGTAGTCGCGCGGCACCAGGCAGCCCATCACCCGGTAGCCGAGCCACGACTCGCGCGCGAGCACCTTGCTGATCTCGGCGATGTAGCCGGGGGTGCCGACCAGCAGCACCTTCTCGTTGAAGTGCCCGGCCACGCGCATGCGCTGGAGGACGCGCCGCGAGAACAGGCGCCCGATCACGAGCAGCGTCACGCCCAGTGGGAAGAACAGCACGAAGAACCCGCGCGAGAGCGGGTACTGCATGAGGAAGGCCGTGGTGGCGACGAGCGCCCCGGTGAAGAACGATGCGTTGACGACGAGCTTGAACTCCTCGGTGCCGGCACCGAACACATGACGTTCGTAGGCGCCGAAGAAGCCCAGCATCACCAGCCAGGTGGCCACGAAGAAGCCGCTCGCCAGTGCCGTGTTCTCCACGATGTCGGTCGCCGTGGCGAAGATCGACAGGGACAACCGGAACCGGATCGCCAGCACCGTCGCCAGGGTGATCATGACGAGGTCGAGCCCGCCGATCAGCCACGCGAGGATCTTGACACCTGGGGGTCGCACGTCAGATCGACCTTCCTGTGTCGAGCACGATCGAACGTATCCTCTCGATGAAGCGGGCCTCGCCGAACTCCTCGGCGCGGCTCCGTAGTCTTTCACCGTCCCAGGCGTGCCGGTCGGAAATGACGAGGGCGGCCGCGATGGCCTCGGAGGTGGGACGGTCGAAGAAGAGACCGGTCTCTCCCTCGACGACCGTCTCGAGGAAGCCGCCGCCGCGCAGGGCGACGGACGGCACGCCGAAGGCCGCAGCCTCGAGGGGCGCCAGGCCGAAGTCCTCGTGGCTCGCCGCGACGAGCACCCCCGCATCGGCGTACACGGCGCGCAGCTGGGCGTCGCTGAGCCCACCGAGCAGCCGGACGTTGTCGGGGAGGGTGGCCCTCAGCCGCGCCTCCTCCGGTCCCCGACCGACCACGACGAGGCGACGGTCGCTGCCGCGGACGGCCTCGATCACCGCGTCGACGTTCTTGTAGGGCAGGAGGCGGGACACGACCAGGGCGTAGCCGGGCTCCCACTCGGCCAGCTCGGGCACCGCCTCGCGGGGGGCGGAGGCGTCCATCCCGTGCGGGGGTGGCAGCAGCTCGGCCTCGCGGGCGTACGTCGTCGTGATCCGCTGCTGGACCACCCGGCTGTTGGCGAGGTAGACGTCGACCTGGTCGGCCCGGCGCCGGTCCCACCGCTTCAGGAGGGGGCGCATCGCCAGCAGGGGCGGTCCGAGCGGCGACCGCCACGCGGCACCCCCGAGGTACTCGTCGGTCTGGTAGAGCCAGCGGGCCGGGTTGTGGCAGTAGACGACCGTGCGGCCCGACGTCTCGAAGCCGTGCGCCCAGCCGCTGCTGGAGGCGACGACGACGTCGGCGTCGACGTGCATCCGCGACGCGGCCGGGGCCAGGAAGGGCAGGGCCAGGCGGTGGTCGCGTCGGAGGGCGCCGATCCGGTTGAGCGGGGAGGTCCGGACGTCGGCGTCGGCGAACTCGGGATAGGTGCCGTCGGCGTCGTAGAGGGTGGTGTGCACGGCAGCCTCGGGAAAGGCCTTCATGAGCGTCAGCACGACGCGCTCGGCGCCGCCGCGCTGGGTCAGGTAGTCGTGGGCGATCGCCACGGTGGGCCGCGTCATCTCACCCCCAGGTCCTCGAGCAGTCGCTGCACCCGCTGCTGGCCGGCCTGCGGGGAGTACTCCTGCTCCCAACGCCGACGGGCGCGGTCCGTCACGCCGCGCACCTCCTCCGGGGTGGCCGCCAACGCCCGCCCGATGACCCGCGCCAGGTCGTCGGCGTCGCCGGCCGTGGCGATCCACGGGTGGTCGGGTCCGGCGACCTCGGGCAGGGCGCCGGCGTCGGAGATGACGAAGGGGACGCCGGCCGCCATGGCTTCGGCGACGACGAGCCCGAACGACTCGGCAACCCGGCTGGGGAACACGGCGAGGTCGACCTCGCCGAAGAAGGCCTCCGGGGTGACGTGGCCCAGTCGGCGCACCCTCGGGCCGAGGGTGACGAGGGAGTCCGTGACAGGTGCGCGCTGGTCGTCCGGCACCCACCGGTCGTCGCCGGCGACGATCAGCTCGGTGTCGGAGAGCTCAGCGGCGCCGAGGGCTCGAGCGAGCAGGTCTGTGCCCTTGTCGGTCGTGAGGCGCCCCATGAAGCCGACCCGATGTCTCGTCGCGGATTGCGGCAGGCGGGGAGCGGCTTCCGTCCAGTTCGGGAACGACTCGGAGCCAGGCACCTGTGAGGTCAGGAACGCTGACGGGGTGAGGAGTCGCTCAGCCCCCCTGGTCGCCACCCTCAGCGCGACCTGTTGGGGCTTGGTGCGAGGAAGCTGGTGCAGGTGGACGATGCGGCGAGCATGGCCGGCAGTTGCGAATGCGGGCACCAACCCGTGGCACCAGAGAAGTCCTTGTCGTCGCTCCTTGCTGTCCCAGGCCCGCAGCCTGCGGAGGTAGTCCCGCCGCCCGTCCGCACGGATCGCCACCACGTCGACGCCGAGCGCGCTCGCAGCGTCGAGGACCTCGGTGGGGACGTCCGGAGCCACGACCGTCACCGGGTGGCCGAGGGCCTGCAGGGCCTCGGCGTGCCGCAGCAGCATCTGCTCGCCACCTCCGAGGTCGGGGTTGTTGGCGGCGAGGTGGATCCGGTCAGCCATCGGGAGGCCCTTCGGGCTCGGCATGCAGTGCGTGGCCGAGCGCCATGGCCACCACGACGGCCATCGGGGTGTCGAGGAAGACCTCTCCGAGGGTGATGGCCATGACGGCGACGCCGATGATGGCGGCCTGCGCGCCAGCCGCGACGATGTCGCCTCGTCGAGCCTGCTTCGTGAGGTGGAGGAAGGTGAACACCAGGAGTCCGAGCACCAGGAGCAGTGCTGGCCAACCGCCCTCCTGGCGGGTCGCGAGATAGCTGTTGTGGAAGAAGAACTCCAGGCCGCGGATCTCGACCTTGGCGGTGCCGGGGCCGTGGCCGAACCACGGGGCGTCCGCCAGCTGCACGTGCTCCTGGGCGATGATCCGGTCCCGCAGCTTGTCGCTGCCCGAGCGGTCGGAGAAGGGGCCGAAGGTCTTCAGGTCCTCCGGGATGTTGCCCACGAGCCAGACCAACCCAGCCGCCATCGCCGCTCCGCCGACGACCCCGAGACGTCGTCCGACCAGCACCCACGCGATGGCGAAAGCTCCGGCGAGCAGGCCGGTGCGGGAGTAGCTGAGCACCAGGCCGGCGACGATGGGGACGGCCACGGCCAGTCGCACCTTCCAGCGGTCGTCGCAGAAGAAGATCGCGAGCACGCCCAGGACCGCGATGAAGTAGGCGCCGGCGTTGGGGTCGGCGAGGAAGCCGGTGAGCCGGCCAGGGTAGTGCGTCTGCCGCCGATCCCGACCAGCGCCAGGGCGATGACCGCGATGAGTCCGGTCGCCAGACCGGCGCCGACCGAACGCAGGGAGAGCCTGCCCGTGCCGCCCGCCCAGATCAGGCCGGCCATGATCGCGACGTGACCCACTCGCCGGGTCCAGTCGACGTCGTTGGCGAGACCGGAGTAGACGAGCAGGGCCAGCAGTGCGCCGAGCAGCAGGACGACGGCACCGGGCAGCCTGGCCCCGCCGCGAGCCGGGCGGAAGAGACAGAGCCCGACGAGCGCGGCCATGGCCAGCTCGTTGAGGGGGAAGCCGCGCGACGGCGAGCGAACGCAGAGGGAGGATCGCCATCAGGGTGAAGTCGGTGATCCGGATCTCCCGGTCCACCACGTCAGCACGGTCGACGGTCTTGTCGGGGAGGTTCCAGGGCGAGTCGGTGCGGCTCACGGTCGGCCTCCGACCGAGGCGTACGTCTGGCCGATGCTCGTGCACATCTCGGCCACGGTCGGCCACCCGGTCAGACCGGGTCGGGCGGCCGGGTCGAGGCCCTGGGTGGTCAGGGCCGAGGCCACCGCAGCAGCATCCTCGGCTCGCACCAGTGACTGCGCAGGCAGGATCTCGGGGTTGCCGCCCACGTCGCTCGCCACGACGCCCATGCCACGCCCCGCAGCGTCGAGCAGGGCGTAGGAGCAGTTCTCCCAGACCGACAGCATGGCGAGCACGTCGTGCTGGGCCATCGCCGGCTCGGGGTCCACGAAGCCGGGCATCGTGACGGCATCGGCCAGTCCCAGGCGTGCCACCTGAGCGCGCAGCCCGGCCTCCTCCGGCCCGGTGCCGGCCAGGGTGAGCCGTGCTTCGGGGTGTGTGCGGTGGAGCTCGGCGAAACCCTCGACGAGGGCGGGGAGGCGCTTCTCGGGCGAGAGGCGCGCGAGCGACAGCACCCGCAGACCGGTGCTGCGATCTGAGCACCGGCGAGCGGATCGACACCGTTGGGGATCACCACGACCTCGCGCCGCGGGTGCCACTTGTCGACCATGGCCTCGGCCGTGGCCCGGCTGACGGCGATCGCGGCGTCGAAGCGACGCAGGCGCGCAGTGTGCGCCGCGGCCATCACGCGCGCCTTGCCGGTGGACCGGTGGTAGACGACGTCGTCGCGCGCGATGCCGTGCTCGGTGGTGACCAGGCGGGGCCCGCGACCGACCGACAGGGCGGCCACGATGTCGGCGTAGGAGAGGTGGCTGTGCACGACCGCCGGCTGCTCGCGGCGTACGACGTCGCGCAGGGTGGTGACGGACGCGCGCAAGCCGTGCTCGGGGCCGAACGACCCTTCGACGACGGAGGCACCCAGCTCACGGAGCCGGAGCGGCAGGTCGCCGGGCGGGGTCAGGAAGACCAGGCGCCATCCCGGCACGCCGACCCGCGCCACGTCGAGGACGTGACGAGCCACTCCGGCCAGGTCGCTGACCGGGACCACCCAGAGCGCAGTGGGGGTCAGAACCATTGCTCCAACCGCTCCAGTGCGATCCAGAAGCCCTCACCGTCATTGACGTGCCCCTGCCAGATCTCGGGGATGAAGCTGACGCCGGGGGTCATCGCGTCGAGCTGCTGGGCCAGCACCGGCCAGTCGATCTCACCGTCGCCGACCTGGACGCCCTCGCCGTCGACGCCGGTCGCGTCGACCAGGTGCAGGTGCTCGGTGTGGGGCGCCAGCAGGTCGGTCGCGTCGGCGAACGACATCCCGAGGTAGTTGGCCGACAGCTTGGAGTGGGAGACGTCGAAGCACAGCCGGCGGTCGTAGCGCTCGGCGAACTCCGCGGTGTCGCGCGGGTCGACGAAGAGGTTGCAGTAGAGCTGGCCGCCCATGTACCACGGGTAGGGCGGCAGGGTCTGGGCGCAGAGTCGCACGCCGGAGTCGTCGATGCGGGCCAGGCCGGCGGCGACGCGGGCATACATCGCCTCGCGCTCGGCGGGGGACACGAAGGCATCGGTGGTGAAACCGCCCAGGCTGGCGACGATGACGGGCCCCTCGGAGTCACCCTTGGCGTCCGCCGCCTGCGTGAAGTGCTGCTGCATCTCCCGGGTGGTGTCGACGACCCGCTGGAGCTCGCGGATCGAGCGCTCCCAGTGGGCGTCGTCCTCGGAGGCGAGGTTGAGCAGGAAGTCCCCGGCGAACAGGTCGGGGGAGTGCGTGGTGAACCCCATCGGCAGGCCGTCGCCGTAGGGGGCGAAGACCTCCGCGACAGGGAGGTCGAGGTCCTTGTAGGAGAAGTGGAACTCCAGGAAGTCGGGCGTCGTGTCCCGCGTCATCGTCTCGATGTCGTGGTAGCGCGTGGCGAGTCCCCACGGGCGCCGGAACTCGTAGGCGCGTCCGCGCGGCGCCGCATCCCCCAGGTCGGTGGCGTAGAAGAAGTCGCCGGCCTCCAGTGCGCGCGTCGTCGTACGCCCCACGAGCTTGTCGTAGGCGTTGGGCTGGAGCCCGCGGCCGGGGCTCTTGATGTCGATGTCGGCGTCCGTGAGGACGTCGCCGGCCTCGATCGGTCGGGCGGCGACCAGGGACTTTGCGAGGTTGACCCGGTTCATCATCTCGCCGGTGGACACCGCACGAGGTGCCGAGGTGCCGAGCGCCTCCTCGACCTCGCGCACCCGTTGGACCATCTCCTTGAACTCGCCCGGAAGCAGGCTGACCTTGTGGTCGTTGCCCTCGAGGTCGCGGTCGATGGTGAAGTGCTTCTCGATGATCCGGGCGCCGAGTGCGACGGCGGCCAGGGCGACGTGGAAGCCGCGCTCGTGGCCGGAGTAGCCGACGGGTGCCTGGGTGATCTCGGCGAGCCGGGTCAGGTAGGCGAGGTTGACGTCCTTGAAGGGCGCCGGGTAGGTCGACTGGCAGTGGAGGAAGGCGTGGGCCACCCCGGTGCCGCGGACGAGGTCGACGGTCTCGCGGATCTCGCCCTCGGTGGACATGCCCGTCGAGATGACCATCGGGGTGCCGCTGGCCGCCATGTGCCGCAGCAGGGCGTGGTTGGTCATGTCGGCCGAGGCGACCTTGAGCGACGGGATGCCGTAGTCGACGAGGCGGTCGACGCTGACCGGGTCCCACGCGGTGCACATCACCTCGATGCCGACGTCGCGGCAGTGGTCGAAGACCTCGAAGAGCTGGTCGGCCTCGAGGTTGTACTTCGCGAGCAGGTCGAGGGTGTACTGCGGGCCCAGGTCCTCACCCCCGGAGCCTGCCGAGCCCTGGCGGTAGAGCGACTCCATGTCGCGGAGCTGGAACTTCACGATGTCGGCGCCCGACTCGACTGAGTGGTCGACCAGCTGCTTGGCCAGGGAGACGTCTCCCTGGTGGTTGATCCCGATCTCCGAGATCAGCAGCGTGGGTGCGTCGGGGCCGACGATGTGGCGGCCGATGCGGAGCTCGTCAGCCCGGTTGATCGCGACGGCGACGAGGTGGCCGCGCTCGTCCACCAGTGCGACGTGGTCGATGCCGGAGCCGAAGGCGTGGGAGATCTCTGCCGGGCTGCTGCCGATCGGCAGGCTCCGCGGCGAGGTGTTGGCAGCCTCGATCGCCGGCACGTCGACCGTGAGGCTGGCGGCGCTGCTGACCCACCGGCGGAAGTCACCGTCGGACAGCACGCCGTCGAGGTGGCCGTGGGAGTCCACGAGGAAGATGACCCGCGCACGGTTGGCGGTGATCTTCTCCAGGGCGCGCAGGACCGGGTCGCCCGAGTAGACGACGTACGGCGTGAGGTCACGCTCGATGATCAACGCGGGAGCCTTCCGTGGGTGTACGTGTTGGACAACCGTAACCAGCCCACGGTTCCTGCGTGGGGAGACCGGTCAAGGAGCGGTCAGCAAACGCAATGCCAGCGCCACGTCGAGCTCGGTGTCGATGTCGATGCCCTCGTCCTCAGCCATCACGAACAGCCCGATCGAGCCGCCGAGGCGGTTGTCGTGCTGCTCGTAGATCTCGGTGCGGGTGACGTAGAGCGAGCCGGTCTCGCGGTAGCGACGCATCTGTTCGGTCAGGTCCTGGCGCCGGGGCCGCGCTGCGACGTCGTACGCCGCGGTGGGCGGGTCGCCGCCCTGCCAGATGAAGGGCGGCTGCTCCACGACGCCGACCATCGAGTCCACTCCTGTCGCCGTGAACTCGGAGAGGGCACGGGCGAGGGTGTCGTCGTGACGGACAGGCGACGTCGCCTGGAGCAGCATCACGGCTTCGGGTCGTCCTCGCTCAGAGGTGACCTGCTCGATGGCGTGGCGTACGACCGGTTCGGTCGGCGTGGTGTCCTGCGAGAGCTCTGCGGGTCTGAGCCACGGCACCCGAGCGCCCGCGGTCCGGGCGACCTCGGCGATCTCCTCGTCGTCGGTGGAGACCAGCACGTCGAGGTCGGGAACGGCGAGGGCCTGCTCGATCGTCCAGACGATCAGCGGCTTGCCACCCACGTCGAGCAGGTTCTTGCGCGGCACACCCTTGGAACCCCCGCGGGCCGGGATCACGCACAGGGTCATGAGGCTGCACCGCTGATGATCTCCGCGATCCGGCGGGCAGGCTCCTGGCCGGAGTGTGGAGGGGCGGGCGTGGGGGAGGAGCCGAGGCGGTGCATGCCATAACGCTCCCAGAACTCGCCCAGCCATGCGGGCGGACGGGGGAAGTCGACCCACGCGTCGCGTCCACGCGCAGCCGCCTCGAGCACACCCGTGGAGAAGACGCTGACGATCGGCGCCTCGAGATCGACGAGCGCTACGCCGCTGGTGTCGACGGTGATGCCCGCTCGCCGGTAGACCGCCAGGACGGCACGTGAGGTGACGTCGCGCTCGGAGGGGTGCGGTCGATAGACGGCACCGTGCGCCCGGCAGGT
The DNA here is from genome assembly GCA_963843815.1 of uncultured Actinomycetota bacterium. GTDB lineage: Bacteria > Actinomycetota > Actinomycetes > Propionibacteriales > Nocardioidaceae > Nocardioides. The sequence continues at coordinate 199,088 of CAWJLX010000012.1, forward strand.
GGACAGGGCGGCCTGCGCGAGCCGGGCGCGGGAGATCTCGGCGGCGTGCCCCTGCCCGAGGTAGGTCAACGGGTGGCCCTCGTCGGTCGCGGGGGGACTGGGTGTCGTCACAAGCCCCCCTGCCGCCCACAGCAGCTGGCTCCCGGTCGTCGTGACCGCGACGTCCTGCCGCCCCGCGGTCCAGAACGCCCCGTCCGCCTCGCTCCACGCGAGCAGGTGCGCGGCTCGCGGCAGCGGGGGCGCGAACGGCGTGAGCGCTCCGTGCTGGGAGACGTAGAACGGGGTCTCGTGCTCCTCCGCCAATGCGAATGCAGCGGCGCCGATCTCGGTGTAGTGCCCCGCGGCCAGCACGACCCGGGGCGCAACGGCTGTGGACAGCTCCGGCAGCGTGATGGTGCGACGAACGTGACCGACGTACGCCGACGGTGGCTGCCAGCCGACGGGAGCGACGATCGCCGTGCGCGCACTGGGCAGGTGGGCGAGCGGAGCGACGACGGCGCGGTGCACGCTGGCGTGGGTGGCCTCGACGGCGACCAGGATGTCAGCGTCCCCGCCCGGAGGCGTGAGCACGTCGACGTACGGCGTGGACGCTGGCCGCAGCCGACCACGAGCGGTCCGGGCGACGGCGCGCACCGGGTGCCGGCCCTCGTGCCAGCGGCGCCAGGCGACGAGGTCGCCGGGATGCCTCAGACCGTGTCCCATGCGTCCTCCAGGACGGCGACCCTGTGGTCGAAGGTGTGCTGGTCCAGCGTTCTCCTGCGCGCGGCAGTGCGGATCCGGTCGGCCCAGGCAGGCTCGGCCAGCGAGCGGCAGCACAGCTCGACGAGCTCGTCGCGGGTGGTCCAGGTCAGGACCTCGTCATCCGGCGTGTAGAGCCCTTCGATGTCGGTCCGGTCGACCAGCTGGACCGCTCCGACGCCGGCCGCCTCGAACGTACGCATGGTGAACCCGTCCTGGTCGCTGTGCAGGTTGAGCGTGGCGGCCGAGGCTGCCATCACGTCGTAGGCCGCAGCCCGGGACACATCACGTTCTGCCGGGACAGGGGTCCCACCGACGCGCCAGGTGCGCAACCGGTCGACCGGGTGGCCCGACCAGTCACGACCGTAGGCGCGGACGGGTAAGCCGTGGTCGAGCAGGGCCGCGAGCACATCCGCACGGGCCGGGTAGCGGGCACCGACGAAGGTCACGTCGGGGGTCCGCATCTGGGTAGGGGAGGGAACGAGCCGGTGGTCGTAGGCGAGCGGCAGGTGTCGGGAGTCGAGACCCGCGGACCCGAAGGCGGTGTCGTCCTGTGCCGAATAGCTCGCCAGTGGCCCGACGTCGGCCAGGCGGTCGAACGTCCAACGGGTGCGGTGCACCTCGTCGTAGAGCCAGGTGATGCGGGGGAGCCCGGCGAGGGCGTCCCAGAACCGCTGCTCGAGGGTGTCGCCCTTGATGACCACGACTGCATCGGGTCGGACCTGGTCGACGGCCGCGGCGGCGCGTGAGGTCTCCTCGCGGGCAAGACGACGCAGCGAGCCGGCGCCGAGCTTGTGGGGGAGCTGGTGGCGCAACTGGTGCCATCCGCGGCCGATGATGCCGCCGTGGTCGTCGTAGACGTGCGTCGACACGACATGGCCTCGCTGGCCCAGGGCGGCGGCGATGGCAGCGTGGTAGCCGTGGAAACCCGGGCTGACCAGCAGCACCCTCACCCGATCACGCCCCGACGGGTCGCGCCGGGATGCCCACGACGGTCTGACCCGGTGCGACGTCCTTGGTGACCACGGCGTGTGCTCCCACCGTCGCGCCATCACCGATCGTCACGCCGCCGAGGACGACCGCACGCTGACCGAGGAACACGCGGTCGCCGATGCTGATCGGTCCGGAGCCGTGCACCCGGTGCCGGTCGTCGCGGTCGTGGTCGGACGACCCGATGAACACTCCGTCCGCGATCACGCAGTCCGATCCGATCGTCACCGGGTCGAGTGCGTGCACGTGCACACCGTGGCCGAGGTAGGTGTGGTCGCCGATGCGCAGCTCGCCGCCGCCCGGCTCGCTGGCGAGCCACGCGCCCTCGAAGACGGAGCAGCCGGAGCCGAGGTGGATGCGCTCGACTCCCTGGAGCTTGTGTGGGCGGACGATCACGGTCCCCTCGCCGATGCTGCCGAAGGCGCGGCGGTAGAGCAGGCGGGTGACAGCCTGACCCGAGTGCCAGCGCAGGCCGGGCCGGAGCTCGGCGAGGCGGCTGGCGTCATGGTCACAGCGGCCACTCTAGTGAGGGGGGCAGGGCCCGCGGCGGCAGAACCAGCCATCCGAGCGGGCGGTCGTGCAAGCATGGCGCCCGTGCCCCGTGCCGTCTCCGATGCCCAGATCGATGCCATTCCCGGTTGGTTCCAGGACTACGACGTCGACATGTTCAGACTGCTCCTGGAGCGCACCGCCGAGATGGGCGGGGACTTGGCGGAGCTCGGAACCTACCTCGGCAAGAGCGCCGTCCTGATCGGCAGCAGCTTGCAGCCGGACGAGCGATTCACTGTGGTTGACCTGTTCGGAGCGGACGCCTTGAATCATGCCAACCAGGCCGAGAACGACGATCAATACGAAGGCCTCACACGACGCGCCTTCGAGCAGAACTATCGCGCGGTGCACGGCGATCTACCGGACGTGGTCACCGGCCTGTCCGGCTCCGTGGTTGATCACGCAACCCACGGCACTCACCGGTTCGTGCACGTCGACGCGGGACATCTCTACGACAACGTCGTCGAGGACATCGAGGCAGCGCGAGTCCTTCTGAGGACGGACGGGGTCGTTGTCTTCGATGACTTCAGGTCCGAGCACACGCCCGGGGTGTCGGCCGCTGTGTGGCGGGCCACGAGTGCGGGCCTCCGTCCCTTCGCGGTCACTCCCGTGAAGCTCTACGCCACGTTCGGCGACCCCGACGCGTGGTTCGGGGCGGTGCGGGAGTGGGTACAGAGGTCGCGCTGGTCGCATGAGGTGCAGTCGATCGTGGGATATGACGTGGTGCGAGTCTGGTGGGAGACGGAGAAGCCGACCCCTCGAGGAGTTGATCGGGTCGTTGCTGAAGCGCGCCGGACGGAAGGTAAAGCGCTTACGGGGCTGAGACGCCCCGCCGTCGGGCCTCGACCAGCTTGCCCGCCTCGAACGCCATACGGGTGAGCCACTTGCGCCGGTCGTTCGTCGTCGCCGCGCCACGGGAAGTTCCTGAGCAGCAGCACCTCGTGGTGGAGGCGACGCATCGGGGACTTCTGTACGACCTCAGCTGGGCGGAACTTGGCGTAGAGCGTCGCGGTCCCCCGGCCCGAGTTGTACTGCTGTCGTAGCACCCCGCGCAGGTCGGTTCGGATGCGGTAATGAAGCAGCGCTTCGTCGATATATGTGAACGTGTATCCGAGGTCGGCCGCGCGCCAGGCGAAGTCGATCTCCTCCGCGCCCGCCGGGTAGTCCTCGTCGAAGCCGCCGACCGCCTCCCAGACCTCACGCCGGAGGCCGAGGTTGCAGCCGATCCCGTAGGTCGTGCCCTCCCAGGTCTCGAAGAGCCCAGTCGTGCGTCGCTCGATGGGCACCCAGTCGGCTGACGATCCAGACAGAAGTGAGGTTTCGACCGGTCCGCTGACAAGAGGGTGTTCTTGCAGCCCGGCAGCCATCGCGGCAACCCACCCTTGCGAGACCCGGTCGTCTGCGTCGCAGATGAGGATCCTGTCTGTGACGGCGTGTTCGATGCCGACGTTGCGCGCTACTGAGACGCCGCGGCCGCGTGAGGCGTCTACCCGTCGAAGCCGGGGATCTGCTCCTGCCACCGCTGGATCAGCCCGCAAAGTCGTCAGTAGACCCGTTGTCGGCGACGATGACCTCGAACTCCGCCTGGTCGATCTGGGCGACAAGGGCAGCCAACTGCCCTCCGATGACGTGGGTTGCGTTGTAGGTGGGGATCACCACGGAACACTCGACACCAGGCACACGCCGACCCTACGTGTCAGGCACTGCGACGGAACGAGATCCGATCGAGCACGTGACGTTTCACGCGGCCGAGGTGAGTGCGGGTCTTGAGCGTGAAACGAGCGCGCCAGACATTGCGCTCGTGTATGGCCCACGCCTTGGCATCCCGCTGCACGACTACACGCCATGCGCGGTCGCGCTCGGCGTGCTGCACTGCGACCGTCCTGGACCCCAACGCCACGACCAGTTCGCGGACCCATGCGGCTTCCTCGCTGCGACGGCGATGGTCGGCAGCAGCCGCCCTTCCGTTCAGAGCAAGTCTCTTGCGCAGGCCGGCGTCGTCGGCCAAGTCGCGAAGATGCGCAGCAGCCACGTCCACATCAGGTTGCGCCCAGCACGGGACGGTGCTGTAGGCACGTGGGTTGTAGTAGTGGCTGGCCGTGCCGTCGATGGCGACCAGCTGGTAGGGGACCAGCAAATTGCTGTCGGGGGTCGCGAAATCAAGATGCCCGGAGTACGCGGTGCACACAGTGGGCACCCCCAGCGCCATGGCCTCCAGGACTGGGAGGCCGAGCCCCTCGGCTCGAGCCAGCGAGATGTATCCGTCGCAGCTCACAACCAGTCTGAGCATGTCGTCGTACGACAGGAAGTCATCGATGAGAATCACTCGCTCGTCGGAATCGCAGACCTTGAGGAAGCGCGCGGCTCGCTCCTCCTCACCGGTCAAGCCGACCTCGTCGGGGTTCTTGTCGAAGCCGCCATGAACCTTGAAGACGAGCCGTACGTCATCGCGGTCCTTGAATGCCTGGCAGAACGCATCATGCACATCGAGGGGGTTCTTTCGGTCGAATCCGCTTACCGGATCGAAGACGTTCAAGAAGGTGATGGCGTCGCTTGGAATATTCCACCGCTTCCGATCCGGCAGTGCGGCTTCCGGGAGAGGAGGGCACACGGCAACGGTTAGCACCGGCGTGTCGGGGAAGTGGCTCTGGAACACCGCCGTGTTGAATTCCGAGATACCGAGAAGGACGTCGGCTGCGCTTAGCTCCTCGAGCAGGGCGTCGGTGAGTTGTTCGATCTCCCAGCCGACAAGGACTGCGCGCAGACGGGGGCGGCGCAGTGTGAGCGCTTCACGCGTGGCGCGGCCCAGATAGTGCGCAAGCGACACGACCAGGGCGGGCCGCTCGGTCGGCATTCGGAGGAGACTGGCAGCGAATCCCACCGGCGAAGGTCGACGCCTGCGATGACCTTTCGCGGAGAGCGCTTGCTGCACCGCTTGGGTGACGATGGACAACGAGGTCGAGTCCCCGACACCGTTGACGAGGTCTAAGTCCACGTCGCTTCCCACCGGCACAGGGTAGCGGCTGCGAAAGCGGGTTCTGCCGGATTCGTTCCTCACCTGGTCGCAGGCGTGGTCCCAGTCTCGTTCAGCGTTCAGAGGCGGCAGGGGACGCCTTGTTGGTGGCAGGAGTGAGCTGGCCCAGCGCGACCAAGTGCGCGAACTCGTCATTGAGGGCAGCTACCTCGTCGAATGTCCCGACCGTTGCCACTCTGCCCTCGGACATGAAGATGAGCTGGTCGCAGTGGCGGACGGTGGATAGGCGGTGGGCCACGATCACCATCGTCATGGTGCCTTTGAGGCTATCGATTGTCTCCGTGAGACGACGTTCAGTCTCGTTGTCCAACGCTGAGGTGGCCTCATCCAGCACCAACAGTGCAGGGCGTCGGTACAGGGCACGGGCAATGCCGATGCGCTGGCGCTGTCCGCCGGACAGACGGACACCGCGCTCTCCGATCTCCGTGTCCAGCCCTTGGGGTAACGAGCGAACGAGGTCGCTCAGTTGGGCTCGGTCCAGGGCCTCCGCCAAGCGTCCGGTGTCGATCGCCTCGTCGAACGCGATGTTGGCCCCGAGAGTCTCATCGAGCAGCGTGACATCCTGTGGCACGACGGCAACCTGTCGCTGCCAAGCGGGCAGGTTGTCGTAGATGTTGGTGTCGCCGGCAGGGATGAGGCCGGACGAGGGTCTGTGTAGCCCGAGCAGTAGATCGACAAAGGTCGACTTGCCGGCGCCGCTCGAGCCCACTATCGCAACTGACGGGCCACTGGGGATGTTGAGATCGACCCCTCGGAGGACCAGTTCGTCCGGCTGGTCCGCGTAGGCAAACGTGAGCGCCCGCACTGAAACGTCGCCGGTCGGCACGGTGTTGGTCACGCGGGCGGCCAGCTCAGCGTCGCGGGCCCGCTCGATCATCCGGTTCTCGCCCACTAAGTGCGCCAGCGGTGCCCTGGCAAACCTGATGCCGGCAAGAGCGTTGATCGATCGACGGCGCTGGGCAGGATCCGGGTTCCGGCCGCGACGAAGATCCCGATCAGCGTGAGGCTGTCCCCGGACGTGTGTCGGCTGCCGCCACGGCCAGCAGGCCGACGCCGAGGATGAACACGATCTCGAGGAAGACTGGGGATCTCGCAGCAGCGAGGCGGTCACACCGGCTCGAGCGCCTTCCTCGCTGGCCGCTCGAAGGTCTCGACGAATGGGCCGTGCGCGTGTCGCAGCTTGATTTCCTTGACCGCGGTCAGGGATTGCAGGGAGGCCTTGGAGACCTGCGAAGCCTCGAGGTTGCGCTGGCCTGCATGGAGAATCCGCGGCCGGATCACCCCTGAACGATGAGAGCTGCGACGCCGAAGTAGACGATCGCTGCAGCCGTCGCGACAGGGGAGATGAACATCAGGGCTACAAAGATGAAAGTGATAGTGAGGGCTTCGGTCACGAACGCGAGCACTGCACTCAGACCCGCCCGTGTACCCCATCACGACGGCGCCACCGACAGTCCACAACTTGTCGGAGGTGTTCTTGGTGAGGTGCCAGGCGTAGGGGCCAACCAGATATCCCTCGAGGAGCCTTGCCTGGATCTCGACCTGGTTCTTGGCCATGAAGTTCAGTTGCCACCAGCGGAACACGACGGTGAAGACGTCCTTGAGCACGAAGGCGCCCACGATCAGCAGGGCCAGCGCTCCCACGAGGAGTCCGTCGCTCGGGCTGCCCAAGAGATCGTTCACGGCTCCGAGGGCGCCCGAGTTGCGATCCTGCGCAGTGATGTATTGCATCATCGGGAGCATCGCCAGGACTCCGAGCATGTCGAACAGTGACAACGCCACAGAGCCGCCGATCGAGACGAGCAGCTTGCGCCGTGTCTCTTGCGTGATCAAACCCCCCGTGCCGGGAGGGATGCCCAAGGAACGTGCCGTGCGTCCCACGACTCCGCCGTGAAGGCTCAGCACGATGACCCGTCCTCGTGAACCGACATGCTGTTCATCCTGTCACCTTGCCTCCACAGTCAGTCGGGAATCGGGTAGCGAGGGCTGTCCGTGCGTGAACAACGATCACGAGTTCGTGGATCGGAGCAAGTTGAGCCCCTCCGCATCTTGGTGCCGGAGCCGACCGGATCTGCTCGCTGGCTCGGTTCGGGTCGTTCGTGACAGAGCACGCGCACCTGTGACACGACTGCCGCGGTTCGAGGTTCTGTCGGTGAAGGTCGGTGCGAGGATGGTTGTGTGATCCGGTTCATGGCGCCCGACCTGCCGACCCCCAGCGGCGGCATCAAGGTGATCTACCGCTACGTGGAGCACCTGTGCGCCCTCGGGTACGACGCCCGGGTGTGGCACGGGACGCCCGGGTTCGCCTACGAGTCGTGGGGGTCGACCGCTCCCGTCGACACCGGCATCGAGCTGGAGTTCGCTGCCGGCGACGTGCTGGTCATGCCTGAGACGGGAGGATCGAAGTGGAGCTTCCTCTCGCAGGGTCACCCGGTGGTGATGCTGTGCCAGGGCATGGACTTCGTGTTCGCCAACTCAGACTTCCTGACCGACGAGCCCGGGGCCTATCCGGGTTGGCCACAGGCAACGGCTGCGATCACGGTCTCCGACGCCATCAACACGTTCCTCGGCCGCGCCTGCCACCACGGGCTTCCCGCTCCACAACGTCCCTGTGCAGATCGAGGACTGGTTCCAGCCGGCCCAGAAGGAGAAGCGGATCGCGCTGATGCCCCGGCGCCGTCGCGAGGATCTCCTGGGAGCCGTCCAGCTCGTACGCCGATCCGGCCGACTCGGCGACTGGGAGATCGTGCTCATCGACGGGATGACCCAGCAGCAGGTCGCCGAGGAGCTCGGGCGGGCCGCGATCTTCCTCTTCGGCGCCGAGCGCGAGGGGGTCGGCCTGCCGGGCGCAGAGGCGATGGCATCGGGCTGCTACGTCGTCGGGTTCACCGGAGACGGTGCCAAGGAGTACATGCTTCCCGGGCACTCCTCGGTAATCGCCGACTCCGACGTGGTGGACATGTGCGACCGGACCCTCGAGGCGATGGACTGGTTCGACAGCTCACGGGACCTGTTCGACGAGCGGGCGCGCCGGGGGCGCGAGTGGGTGCGGTCCCGGCACAGCGCCGAGCTCGTACGCGAGCGGCTGGGCGCGGCCTTCGCGGCCATCACCGCGCCGGGATCCCCCTCGGTGCTTCACCAGGCGGTGACTCTGCCGCACTACCAGTCCCACGCTCCGGCTTCTGACGCCTACAACCGCGTCCGCATCGCCGCGCGTAGTGCAGGACGCCGGATGCTGGACGTGTTCGAGGACCGGCGCTGATGACGCGTGGACCCCAGGCGGTTGCCAAGCGACTCGCCACGACCGGTCTGACGGCCGTGCGCGACAAGTTCGGTCGGAGGGTCGTGAACTGGACTCCGGAGTTCATGGGCTTCGGCAACCAGCTGTACTTGTGGGCCTGGGCCCACGCGCATCGCCACCAGACGCCTCCCCACCGGGTGCTGATCGTCGAGCGAAGCCGCTACTGGCTGCCGTACTTCCCTGCCGTGCGGCCCTACCTCCTCGAGAGGTCCGAGATGTCCTTCTGGGACGCGCGGGACCATTTCTACGCCTCCAAGGAGGAGCACTCCGGTGATCCGCGGGGCTTCACCGACGATTCGCGCGCTGCCTTCGTCCGGGACTGGATCCTGACCAGCCCAGCCCTGCAAGGTGCGGAGCTCGGACCGCTCGCCGACGACGGCGTCATGACGCTGAACCTCCGGCGTGGTGACTTCTACGACAACCCGTGGCACCGGCCGGAGTACGCGTTCGACCTCGAGTCGTACGTGCGGCGGGCTGTCCCGAGAGCGATCGAGCAGGATGGCCCGGTCCGGCGCATCCACGTCGTCTCCGACGACTTGGAGTGGTGCCGGTCCCACCTCGGTTGGCTATCGGCGTACGCCCAGGACGTCACCGAGCCCGACGCCGAAGCCGAGCCGATCGACCACTTCCGGGACGTGATCTCGTCGCGGCGCCTCGTCATTGGCAACGGGACGTTCTCGTTGTGGGGGGCCGCGATCTCCCGGGTCCTCCTCGAAGCCCCGCAGCGGACGGTGTGGGCGCCTGCATTCTTCCAACGCCGCTACGGACCCGGACGGTGCGTGGAGTACGACCAGGACTGGAGCTTCGTGGACGAGCTGCCCGGCGGCTGGCAGCCCGATTGGGTGGTCGATGGTCTCGATCGCGACTCAGCCGAGGACGTCACCCACTAGCATTCGGGCGGTGGAGAACACTGCTTCGAAGAGTCCTGCCAGCGCACTCGCCGGGGCAGTTGAGTCTCGGACCGCTTCGCGACCTGCTGCGGCACGCGTACGCGCTCGTCAAGACGGCCTTGGACTCCGTGCGCCACCGCCGCCTCGTGACGACCCGGTGGGTGGGTTCGGAGAACCGGTGGCACTACCACTGGCCAGAGGGGCGGGTGGCGGACGAGGGGCGTTGGAAGGACGCGCAGGGCTGGGCCACCCGGGGCTTCTACTACGGCATGGACGACCTGCTGTTCCGTCGCTATCGACCCAAGGCTGGTGACGTGGTCTTCGATGTGGGCGCAGGGGACGGAGGCGAGACCTTCTACCTCGCCCGGATGGTAGGCCCCTCAGGCCGCGTGGTCGCCGTCGAGGCGGCACCCAGCCCGTTCAGGCGCCTGCAGGACCTGGTGGGCCGTAACCAGTGGGCCCATGTGACTCCCCTCAATGTCGCCCTCACGTCGACAGCCGGCACGGTCACCATCAGCGACGACCCAGACCAGTGGGTCGCCGGCAACATCTTCGAGAACGAGACCGAGACCGTGGGTGCGGTTGACGTCGAGGCCCGTACTTTCGACGAGGTCTGCGAGAGCCTGGGGATTGACCACGTCGATTGGGTCAAGATGAACATCGAAGGTGCCGAGAAGGACGCGCTGCGCGGCATGGAACGGATGGCTCCCCACATCGGGAACCTCACCATCTCCTGCCACGACTTCCTCGGCACAGAATGGGGGCGCTCGAAGGACGAGGTGCTCGCCTGGCTCGAGGGCCACGGCTTCACGGCGCAGATGCGCGACGAAGGTGACTTCGTCCAGGAGCTCTACGTCTACGCCTGGCGGTAGCAAGTGACGACGCGGCGCTGGGGGCGATGATGCACTGGCGCGCACGCAAGGCTCTCGACCAGGTTCAGGACCGTTGGGTCCGCCGAGGACCTCGGACGGTGCTCTGGACCCAACCCACGGCTCACCTAGGCAACTTCCTCTACGACTGGATGCACGCCTTCGACATGAGGAGGCAGGGCGAGGACATGGTGTGCCTACGGACGCCGGCGATGGAGCGCTGGATCTCGATCTTCGGCGAGAGCGCCGTTGACTTGGTCGTCTCCCTCGACGACGTACGCCTCTCGGACCGGCGGGAGAAGGGGCTGCACAACGAGTTCGGCCCGCACTTCGACGAGCACGTGCTGGCCAGGTTCATCGAGGGCTTCGCTCGAGCCGAGCGGCGTGCTGGACCCTGAGCGGGTCCCGCCGGGCCTGCGACGTCACCGACCGGGACATCGTCGTCAACGTGCGTCGGGGCGACTACGTCACCAATGAGACCAACTGGCGCAACTACGGGTTCGACGTCGACGACTACCTGCACGTCGCGCTTGCGCGCAGCGTGGAGGTCGGCGGTCCCATCCGTCGCATCGTGGTGGTCTCGGATGGGATCGACTGGTGTGAGGAGAACCTCGGCTGGCTCGCGGAGCACTGCGACGTGCTCGAATTCGAGAACACCGGTCAGCCACCGGAGGTGCATCTCGCGATACTGGCGAACGCCCCGCGGTTGGTGCTCGCCAACTCGACGTTCTCCTACTGGGCCGGGTACATCAGTGCTTGGCGCTTCGGCCGCCCCGAGCAGATCGTCGCGCCTTGGTTCCACATCCGGACTGACCTCGGCGGTGCCGCCTGGCAGCTGGATCCGCGCTGGAGCATCGTGAAGGACATCCCGACCGGCTGGGCGCTGCCGACGTAACACTCCGTCAGTGCGGCGCCGCCGCCTTCGCCACGATCTCCATGGGGTCGTCGTAGTCCATCAGCACCGTGACGATCGAGTCGCCGGTGGTCTTGTGGTGGTCGGAGAACTCCAGCCCGATTCCGAGCTCGCGGAACTTCGCCTGGGCCTCCTCGCCGAGGTAGTCCTTGGCCCCGTTCCCAGAGAGGTACGACGTGGCGCCGACCATCTGGAGCTGCTCGAGCACCCGGTCGGCTGCCTTCTCCTGGGGAGGATCGGTGACCACGACCTCGGTCGTGATGCCGAGGTAGTCGCGCATGCTGAGGATCAGCTGGTGGTTGATGTCAGCGAGGTTGACCGAGTCGACCGCGTGGATCATCCCCAGCACGTCGCCACTGCGGTCCTTCCAGTGCCGGGCGCTGCGGTAGCGGCCGGTGATGGACGCCTCCAGGTGGTCCTGCCAGCCGGGCTTCACGATCGTCTCGTTGATCGGGATCAGGTGCGGCTTGGTCTCCAGCGGCAGGGTCACCCACGTCTCGCGCATCGTCACGCGCCGCTGCACCCAGTGCTTCTGCAGCTGGTCGTGCACGGCAAGGATGAAGACGTCGCAGTTGACCATCTTGAACCAGAAGCCCGGCCACGGCAGCAGGTCCGGCTGGTGGATCGCGGCCCTCACTTGCGCACCGTCCGGACGAGGGCGTACTGCTCGGCATAGGGGACGAGGCGCACCTGGCCCAGCGCGCCGGCGATCTGGCGGACGCTGTTGATCGGGTGCACGTCGGTGGGGATCTCCGACTGGTAGGCCTGGCAGGCGGCCTCTTTGGCGGTGATCTGCTCCTCGGTCAACGCCTCGAAGACGTTCCACCGCAGGTCGGTGGGATAGAGGTTCACGTCGTAGACGGCGATGTCGTAGACGTAGACGCTCGGCGGGAACCAGTGGTCCATCGACATGGACACCCGACACGACCGCATCCCCGCCTCGTAGACCGCGATGTGGTCCTGGTGCAGCGAGGGGTAGGGCAGGTAGAGCTCCTCCGGCTTGAGCTCGGCCATGATCGCGTCGATCGCCCCGACCATCTCGGTCATGTGCTGCGGCGTCTGACCGTCGGGGAAGCCCAGCTGCCGGGAGTCCGCCGCACCCAGGATCTTCATCGCCTCGTCGTGCTCGCGGGCACGCAGCTCACCGCTGTCGGTCATGACGACGACCACGCACTCGTCGGGGTGCTTGGCCATCAGGCCACCGCACCCCATGGCCTCGTCGTCCATGTGGGGGGCCAGGATCAGCCGCAACATCTGTGCTCCTTCGTCGGGACGCAGGCGAGTCTAGGTGCGGCCTGCGGTCTGGGAGGATGAACCCGTGACCCGACCGCGCGTGGTGCTGATCAGCATGTACGTCGGGCATGAGGGAGTGCCACATGCCGGAGGCCGCTACCTCCTCGAGCTGCAGAGGCTGCTCGACGCCGAGACCGAGCTGACGATGCTGACCGTCGGCAACCGGCTCAACCAGGACGCAGCGACCAAGCCCGGGGTGCCCGCGGCGCCTTCTGCTCCTGGGGCACGAGACAGGCAAGGGGATCGTCGGGCGGCTCCTCAACCGGGCTCCTCAACCGTGGACAACCGGTGGCGACGACGCGATCCCGGCGCGCCCGCCCTGCCCTTCCTGCTCGGTCTCCTGCGTTCGCCCGAGGCGCGAGCAGCGGTCCGCGCGGCCGACGTGATCGACCTCCAGTACTCGGAGTCGATCCGTCTGGTCCGCGTCCTGCGCCGGCTGAACCCGCGCGCGCGGATCACCGGCACCTTCCACGACGTGATGAGCCAGTCCTTCTCCCGCGAGCCGCAGGACACCCCGGAGACCCGGACGTTCTGGCAGGGCGCCGCGAGTCGTTCGCGTCGTCACGAGGCATCGATGGTCGGCCAGCTCGACGAGGTGCTGGTGTTCAGCGACAAGGACGCCGAGCTGTTGGGCGACCCGGAGCACACCGTCGTACATCCTCCGCTGTCCCGGGGCGAGGAGCCCGAGCATGACGCTCCCGGCGGTCCGCTCGTCATCGTCGTGTCCTACCTCGCCCGCGACGAGAACAACAAGGCGGCGCTCTGGACCCTGGAGCACCTGTGGCCACGAGTCGTCTCGAGCGTCGCCCGGACGCCCGGCTCCGCTTGGTCGGCGGAGGTGTGAGCGACGAGCTGCGCGCAGGGTGGCGGGATTGCCTCCGCGCAGCGGCGTCGAGCTGGCGGGCTTCGTCGACGACCTCGGAGCGGAGTACGCCGCCGCCGCGGTCGCACTGGTGCCGGTCCTGCAGGGTGCCGGCGTGAAGTTCAAGACGGTCGAGGCGCTGCTGCCACGGCGTCCCGGTGGTCACGACGACCGTCGGGGCCGAGGGAATCGAGGCCAGCCGAGCTCTTCGCCGCCCTCACCGACGACCGCCGACGGCCTCGCGCTGGCGATCGTCGACGTGCTCGTCGAACCGCTGCTGGCACAGACCATCGCCGACCGCTCACAGGCTTGGGCGCATACGGAGTTCCACCGGCAGCGCTTCATCGAGCAGGTGCTCGCCTCCTGGACCGGTTGATCCGGGTCAGAGCAGGCCGCGTCTGCGCATCTCGCCGGCCAGCTCGGTCCACATGTGCTCGGCGTTGAACCGCTCCTCGATCGAGCGGCGTCCGCCTCTCCCAGCCGCCGACGTGCGCCGTCGTCGGATCGCAGCCTCAACAGGACCTACGCCAGCCCTCGGCGTCCTGCGGATCCACGAGCACGCCGGAGTGGCCGTCGGCGAAGTAGTCGCCCATGGCGGGGGTGCCGGTGGCCACGACGCAGGCGCCCGGACGACGCGACTCCAGCGCGACGCTGGACCCCGTCGGGTAGGTGAGCACTGCGTCGGGACGGCGACGACCTGCGCCCTGCGCAGCAGGCGTCGGTACTCCGCACGCGGCACGGTGCCGAGCAGGCGCACGTTGTCGGGTACGCGCAGCCCGGCGAGGTTCTCGGGGCGGCACACCACGTCGAGGACCAGGTCGGTGTCGGCATGGCGTCGAACAGGGTCCCGTAGTCGCGGCCGCGGTCCTGTCCGACCGCCAGCAGGTCGATGTCCCGTCCGAGTCGTCGCCGGGCACGTAGTAGCGGTGGCTGACGCCATACGTCACGGGGAACAGGCGGTCCTCGGTGAAGCCGGCGTCGGTGAAGATGTCGGTCTCGTGGCGGCTGAGGTGCGTGATGAGGTCGGCGCCGGAGTAGCGCTGGCGCAGGACTCCCGCTGGTCGGGGGTCGCAGCCCGGATGTCGTCGGCGAGCCAGCACGACCAGATCACCAGGGCGTAGACGCGAATGGCGGCACCGCCGCCGCCGCAAGAACGCGGCATTGCTCCCTGCTGCTCGAGCAGTGCGACGACCACGTCGACTGACGGTGCAGGGCCATGCCGCGAATGGGAAGCGCGACGCTGTACTGCGTGCGGTGCTCCACCTTTCGCCGGAGCCGGTCGACGAACGGGCTGTTGAAGTTGGACCGCACCACAAGGTCGACATCCGCGCGGCGCAGGGCGTTCACTCGAGGGAAACTCGGCAGGTGCTCGCACCCGCGGCGTACTCGTCGCGCCAGGCACGCAGGTCATGGCCACTGAGCACGAGGGCCTTCGGCATCCGTTCTCCTCCTCGGGTCGCGCTGGACACTAGTTCACCTGCCGCTCAGCCGGTCACGGACTGCAGGTGCTCGATGCGTCGGTCGAACTCGAGGTCAAATGAATGCGCGGCCGCGAAGTCCAGCCCTGCCCGGCGGGCCCTAGCGATCTCGCCGCGGTCATGGGCGAGCGATGCCAGGAGCCCGGCAAGCGAGCCTGTGTCCGAGACGGGCGTGGTCCAGCCGCCTCCGCTCTCCGCATGCAGCGAGCGCCAATAGCGGTTGGCATAGCCCGCCACGGGCGTCCCGCAGCTCATCGACTCCAGGAAGGTGGATGCCGAATCGCCCTGCGGATGCGGCAGCAGCATCACGTCCACCTGGTCACGGACGAAGGGCACCCACTCCGTGGAGAAGTCGAGGCGTCCGAGGACCGTGATGGCCGGGTGCTTGCGCTCACGCAGGCGACTCTCCAGCGGACCGCCGCCCAACAAGGTGAGGTGCACGCGAACACCTTCGTCATACAAGCGCTCGGTGACGGCCCACGCGTCGAGGACGCCCTTCTGCTCGATCCACCTCCCGGAGAAGGCGAGTCGGAGATCCGGGGCTCCCGGAACGGCGAGGGCACGGGCGGTAGCGACGTCGTCCGACGTGACTCGGGTGTCGAGGTAGAGCAGTGGACTACGCGAGTACCGCGCGTACGTGGAGTAGGTGTCGTGGCCGTTGCACTGCAGGCCGTCTGCCGAGCCGATCATGCGGCGAAGCATCACTGCTCGCCTCGTGAGTCCGGCGGCCGTACGCAAACGCTCCACAACGCCCAGGGTGGGATCGAGGCGGACGTTGTCCCAACGAACCCGAAGGGGATAGTCACACACGAGCACACAGCGCGACTCGAGCGACAGGAGGGGAGCGTTGTCCAGCTCGAGCGGTGCGAGGACGAGAGCCGGAGCGATCTGCCGTACGGCTGCCTCCACGTCGTCGACGATGGACACGTCGAAGGGCAGTTCGTCAGCACGTGGCCACGGAAAGGGTTGGCTGCGTTGGTCCAGCGGACCTCGACGTGCAACGAAGTGCACGTCTCCGGGCCAAGTCGCGGCGTACCGTTCCATGCCTGCCGCCGTCTTGGGGTCGACCTGCACCCGCCCCTCCGCTGTCGCGGCGAGCTGCCCAGGCGAGACGACGCAGAGAGTTCCCGACACCCGGCGCATCCTAGGGCCGACGAAGCCCGAGCAGCCGGAGCTCCTGTTGAGCCGTCCTGACCGGCCGAACCTCGCTCCCCGCCGCCCGTCGTACGGCGTTGACCGCGAAGTTGACGCCTGTGGCCGCGGCCAGCGCTGCCTGGAGACGGCGCCGCGACCCCCACTTGGCGGCGTACGTCAGCTCCCCTTCGACGAGCCAGCGGCGCCGGGAGTCCGACGGGGATGAGCCGCCGCCCTCGTGGACGACGGTCGGGGAGCGCAGCGCGACGACCGGCACACCCCGCTCGCGGAGGCGGCGCTGCAGGTCGACCTCCTCGGAGTTCATGAAGAACCGCTCGTCGAAGCCTCCGACGGCCCGGAACTCCGCCACGGGGATCCACATCGCCGCGCCCACGACCCAGTCGACCTCGGCCTCGTCGCCGTGGGCCTTGACGTCGTGGCCGACCAGGCGGTGCCACGTCGACGTCCCGCGCCATCGGGCGAGAGGCGTCAACCAGGCGGAGAGTCTGGTGCCGGATGCGCGGGAAGTCGCGCCCGACCCACGCCTCGGTGCCGTGCTCGTCCACCATGCGGGGAGCCAGCACGGCTCCCGGATGGGTGCGGGCAGCGGCGACCATGTCCGCCACGAAGGTCGGCTCGATGGCGAGGTCGCTGTTGAGGACGAGCATCGCCTCGCCCGTGGCTGCGCGGGCGCCTGAGTTGACGTTGGCACCGAATCCGCCGTTGTTCTCGCGACGGACGACCTCGACGCCCTCGCGCTCGGGGAACGGCGTCGGGGACGCGTCGTCGGCGACGATCACCTGCGCAGCGTGCGTCTGGGCGGCGAGCTGGTCGAGGAGTGCCAGCGTCGGGGTCGGGTCTCCGTAGTGGGGGATGACGACGCTGACGGTGCCGACTGCCGCCGTCGGTGAGTCGCGGACCCAGGCGGCGTCATTGACGCGACGACCCGCAGCCGCAGCGGCTTCCACGGCCCACGCGACGGCCTTGCCCCGCGCGCGCCCAGGGAGCCGGGGGAGCAGCGCGTCGATGCGGCGCCCCAGTGTGGCGGCGTCGTCGCGAGAGCCGATGCGTGAGGCTGCGAGCGCCACGACGCGTCCCCACGCCCCAGCGGGAGCGGGTGGGTCGCCGTGCGTGCCCGGGTGCCGCTGGTCGAAGGCGACGGTCGAGGCGCCCGAGGTGAAGGCCCGTCCGGCCCGGGCCGCCGTGTCCGGGGCCGGGCTGCGGTGCTCGATCTCCAGGCCGGGATCGATGACGATCTCGACGCCCGAGCGGGCGAGCCGGAGCCCCAGCTCGGAGTCCTCGCGATAGCTCATGTCCGGGTCGAAACCACCGGCTGCCTCGTAGGCCGACCTCGGCACGGAGTTGCAGGCGGCCCAGTGCTGCCAGCGGTCCTCGGCAGGTCGGGCGTAGGCCTGGGCGAGGAGGCGCTCGTTGGCCGGCCGCCCGTACGCCGCGGCGTACGGCGTATCGGCGAACAGGTCGCGGGTCAGTGAGATGACACCCAGCGCGGGAGCGCCGGCAGGGCGGTCGCGGTGCCGGGACAGGTGCCCTGCGAGGAAGCCGGGCGGCGGCGTCAGGTCGTCGTCGCACCGGATCACGATCTCCCCCAACGCTGCGTCGTAGCCGGCAGCCAGTGCGGCGCCGACGCCGTCCCCGCCCGTGGGCTCGACGAGCCGCACGGGAAGGCGGTCGGCGTAGGCCGCGATGACCTCACGGCTCCCGTCGACGTCGCCGTCGAGGACGAACACGACCTCCCAGGGCTCTTCCAGCTCCTGGACCGCCAGGGCCTCCAGCAGGACCGGGAGCCGGCTGGCGCCACCACGGGTGGGTACGACGACGGTCACGGCGGGGGCAGGCACGCGACGATCCTAGGAGTCGACCACGTCGCCCCGCGGCTGACCTGTCTCGAGCTCGGCGAGGATGTCCTGCACGAAGTGCTCCACTCCGTCCTCCCCGGTGACCGGCCCGCCGGCCACCAGGCCGTCGGCCCCGAGCAGCACGGCGCTGGGCGCCCCGACCGAGAAGAGTCGCCGCACGTTGAGCTCGGGCTCGACCCAGACAAGGTCTTCGGAGTGGGCGACGTCGACATCGCGGTGCGGATAGACCACGAGGATCCCCACCGCCGGCGCCATCCGGTGCGCCCACGCATCGATCTTCTCCGCCGTGCGGACGCACGACCCGCAGTAGGGGTTCAGCACGACCAGCAGCCTCGCCTGCCGTTCCGCGAGCTCGGTCAAGGTCCAGGACTTGCCGTCGATCCCGGTCAGCACGCCGTAGGGGATGGCCTGGCGCTCGTAGTCGAGCAGCTCACCGTCGGCAGGCGGGAGCGACGACGTCGGCGCCACCCCCGTCACCAGCACGGCGACCGCGGCTGCAGCGGCGGTCGCGGCCAGCGCCCACCAGCCGCCACCGTCCAGGTCACCGAAGGCAGCGGGTGCGGAGCCGCCGTCCGCTGCAAACCACGTGAGCACGCCGGCCAGCGCGACGAGAAGCACGTTCCGCAGGAGGGTCGTCCGGTCGATCTCGTGGCGGCCCAGGCTTCCGAAGCAGGAGCACGACACGGGTCCGTCGAAGCCGAGCGCACGAGCGACCAGCCACGTGTAGGCGAGCATCAGCAGGACGAGCGCCACCGACACCGGGACGAGCCAACCCGCAGGCGCTGCGACCAGAAGGACGGCCAGAGCGATCTCGGTCCACGGAAGGGCCGTCGCCGCGGCATCGACCGGGACGCGGCGCGGCACACGCAGGGCGACGAAGGCGTCCCGCGTGGCGCGCGGGTCGCGCAGCTTGGCGACCCCGCTCGTGAGCAGCACAGCGGCGAGGGTCAGCACAACGATGAGACCTGCGACCGGTGCCGACGACATGGCCCGCATCGTACGGTCCGTGCTCCATAGTGGTGCCCCGTGGAGTCGAACAGCCCGGGCAGCGCGCGCGATCGGTCCGTCGACGCCGCCCGCGGGATCGCGATCGTGGCGATCGTGCTCGGCCACGTGGAGCGGGGCCTGGCGTCCGCGTCGCTCCTGCCCTACGACACCGCGCTGACGCTCGACCGGTTGCTCTACCTCTTCCACCTCGCGACCTTCGCGTATCTCTCAGGCCTCTTCGTCCGGCGTGCGGTCGACCGCGACGGGCCGCGCCGCGTCATCACCCGGCGGGTGATGCTCTTCGCCTGGCTGTACCTGCTGTGGACCGTGATCCAGGGGACCGTCCGGATCGCCGCGTCCTCGGTCGCCAACACACCGGTCACGATCGGCGACATCGCGAAGTTCTGGATTCCCGAGGGTCAACTCTGGTTCCTGCCCTGGCTGATCGCGGTCACGGTGGTGGCGGCACTGACCCAGCCGTGGGTCAGCCGGGTTCGAGGAGCAGCCGTGCTCGTCCTGGCCGGGCTGCTCGCGCTCGCAGTGTGGGGCTACGACCCGCTGTACGCCTTCACGCGGGGCTGGGCGCTGCTGCTGCCGTTCCTGGTGGGCTGCGTCGTCACGTCGACCCGGCACGCGGCGATGGCTCGGCGCCTCCCGGTGGTCCTGGTCGTGGCCGGTCTGGGCACCGCGGTGTGGCTGTGGGTCGGGCTCGAGACGGGTTCCGCAACGCCGACAACGGGCGGCTCCGGCCGCACTGCGTCGACGGTCGTGCTCGGTGTGCTCGGGTGTCTGGCCGGGACGCTGGCGACGCTGGCGCTTGCCGCACTCGTCGCCCGCTCGCGCATGTCCGGTCTTGTCGCCCTCATCGGCCGCCGATCGCTCGAGATCTTCCTGGCACACATCGTGGTGGCCTCCGGGACGCGGATCCTGCTGGAGCAGGTGGGAGTGACCGACCCGTGGGTGCATCTCGTGCTCGGCACGAGCCTGGGTGTGGTCGTCCCCGTCGTCATCGCGGTTGTCGCGGAGCGGCTGAGGTGGTCCTGGGTGTTCGGCCTGCCGCAGCGGGTCGACGGGGGACTGGCCCGCTGAGAGGCCGCGTCAGTGCCGCGGGTATGCCCACCGGTGGAGCGCGATCAAGCCGGGCAGGAAGACCACGAGCATCACGATCCCGAAGACCCGGTCTCCGAAGTCGGAGCCGAAGAGCAGCAGCATCGTCCCGATGAACACGAAGGGGAAGGTGAAGAACCCCACGAGCCAGAAGACGACCCGTGGCACGGGGCCCCGATCGGGCCGGGTGCTCCAGAGTGCCGAGGAGCCGGTGGGTGCGAGTCCGTGGAGCACGCCCTCGAGGTCGCCATGCGTGCGCGCTGCGAGTGCCCGGGAGGTGCGCTCGTCGAGATCACCAGCGGTGAGACGGCCCTTGCTGAAGGCATCGTTGAGCAGCTCGCACACGCGATCGCGCTCGGTGTCGGAGGCCAAGGTGGCGCCCCGCCGAGCCGCAGCCCGCTCGCGCGCAGCGAACCACCTGCGGACTGCCTCGTCGCCAGGACCCGGCGCGGCTCGATCGGGGACGGTCATGGGAGAAGGCTAGGCGCTGGACGACGGTCCCGGGTCGGAGTCTTGATTGTCCGTGCCGCGTTCGACCGCTTCGTCGTGGCGTGTCGACAGGGGGGCGGAGGTGGCGCAGGTCTCAGGGCGCGAGGGCGAGTTGTGGCCGTCCCGTTGACCAGCGCCCCCTAGCGTTCTGCGAGAGAACTTCGAGAAAAGTAGATGTGGGGACGAGTTCGTGAATCAGGATGTCAGTCAGTCGCGCGTGTCAGCCACGCGGCGCAATGTTGTCCGCGGCGCAGCGTGGAGCGTGCCGGTGATCGCGTTGGCAGCGACGGCGCCGGCATTCGCTGCCTCGACCTGCGCCTCGCCCAAGCTCTATACGTTGGACTGGGGCTCGACGCCCTACACCCACACCGGCAACACGTCTTATGCACGGGTTTCCTCGTCCACCACCGGTGCCCCCGACATCTACGCGCACTTCTCCGCGGTCTTCCAGGGCAATGGTCGTGGAGACGGAAACGTCCCGGGCTCGAGCCCCTCTGAAACGCGCAACTTGTCCGTTCCTCCGGGATCGGGCAATGGCTCCCTCCAGGATCCAGTCATCACCAGCCTGGGTGGCCTCGGGGCTGGCGAGCGTGGCGTACGTCTGCAGCAGATCAGCCCACAGGGATACGCCAACCGTCAGGACGTCACGGTGACGTTCCGGACGGGGACCGCCACCAACTCGCCGCTCGTCAGCATTCAGGGACTCTCGTTCTATATCGTCGACATCGACAACTACCCCAGCCCCTACGCGTACTCCGATCGTGTCGCGCTCTCGTCCGCCCAGGCTTACAGCCAGGGCAAGGACACCTCCATCCGCGGCACGGGCACGGCAGGCGATCCCTGGTTCAACAGCGACGGTGGCAACCAGAATGAGAACGCGTCCGGGGCGCGCGTGCGGATCGACTTCCCCGACGACAACGCGTCGCGCATCTCGACCTTCACGCTGACCTACTGGACGAACACGGGCGCGACTGGCTCGAACACCGGCCAGTACCACCGCATCTACATGAGCGACTTCTCCCTCAAGACCTGCCCCTGAGTCCAGCAGTGGGAATGCTCCTTTGAGCCAGGCGGTTGTCATCCCTTGATGACTTCTGCCGCTGAGACCGCCGCCGCGACCCGGCAGCCCGACGACTCCCGACGCATCTCGATGCTGCTGGGGCTGCTCTTCGGGCTGGCCGGCATGGGGTCCTCCAGTGCGGCGGTGACCCTCCCGCTCCTCGGCCCAGACCTCGGCGTCGGCGCCGGGCTCGCGGCGTGGACGATCAGCCTCTACGTGCTGATGCTCGCGGTCACGACCGCGCTCTACGGCCGGATCTCCGACCTGGTCGGCGTGCGTGCGCCTCTGCTTGCGGGTTTGGTCCTCATGTCGGTCGGCGCCCTGGTCGCCGCCCTCGCTCCGACGTTCGAGGTGCTGCTCGGTGCCCGACTGCTGCAGGGTGCCGGCGCGGCGGCGGTACCGACGTTGGGTGTCGCCATCCTCTCCACGAGGTACAGCGGCGAGATCCGAGGCCTCGCCTTCGGCCGCCTCGCCGGCACGGCGGCTGCCGTCAGCTGCCTCGGACCGCTGGTCGGCGGCCTGGTGGAGGCGGCCTTCGGGTGGCGGGCCGTCATGGCGCTGCCCATCGTCGGCGCGCTGGTCGTGCCCTTCCTCTGGCGCGCGCTGTCCACCGACGGCAGCGGTGCCCGGCTCGACGTCGTCGGCGCCGTCCTGGTCGCGCTCACCGCCGCCGGCATGGTGTTGCTTGTGCAGTCGCCCTCGGGCGGGTTGCTCGTCGCCGCGACCGGCGCCGTGCTCCTCGTGCTCGGCGTGCCCGCCGTCCGCGCGGCCGTACGCCGACGCCCCGACGGCTTCCTGCCGGTCGAGGTGATCCGCAACGCGACCGTCGTACGGAGCGCGGTCGCCGCTTCAGCCGTGCCTGCCTCGTGGTTCGCCATGCTCATTGCGCTCCCAGCGGTGCTCCTCTCCGACGGTTGGGAGGCCTGGCAGGTCGGGCTGGCCATGGTGCCCAGCGCAGTGGTCGCGCTCTGGGTGCCCCAGGTCACCGGGCCGATGCTCAACCGGATCGGCCCGGGGCGTGCTCTCGCGGTCGCCGGACTGGTCGCCTCGGGCGCACTGCTGGTCGCAGCTGCCGGGGCCCTCTGGGTCAGCGCCCCGGTCCTGGTGGTCGGCATCATCCTGGTGACCTTCGCGTTCGGCCTCGGCCAGCCGGCGCTGAGCGCCGTGGTGGGGGATGCCGTGCCGCCCGATGTGCGAGGCGTCGCGCTCGGAGTCTCGACCCTGCTCTTCCTGATCGGAGGCAGCGTCGGCTCGGCCGTCGTGGCCGGGATCAGCGGGCCGCTGGGCATGCCGGCGGCGCTGCTCCTGCTGGCGGTGCTGCCGCTGCTCGGACTCATCGTGCTGCGACCGACCCTGAGCACGACTCACGGCTGATCACCCCCGGTGCTCGTTCGCCCGGTTTTGCCATGAACAGCCCCGAATCCCTCTATTCTTGGGTGTAGCCATATTGCCCGTGGGGGTGTTTCGAGGGGAAGCCATGACCAGTCCTTCAGTCGGCCCGTCTCGGCGTACGCTCGTGCGCAGTGCCGCGTGGACCGTTCCGGTCGTCGCCGTCGCGGTCGCCGCGCCGTCCTTCGCATCCTCGATGGGCTCCTCGGCCCTCAGCGGGGTTGCGGGAACGGCAGAGAAGTGGAGCAACGGCAACGAGAAGCACGTCTCGTGGGACCTGCTCCTGTCCGTCGGCCCCATCGCCATCGACGAGATCCGGATCACCTTCACCTACGTACCCACCAGCAGCGGACCCTTCACCGCGTTCGAGATCTACGGCTACGCAGCCACCTCGGGACTGCGGGACCTGACATGGGTCTATCCGCCGATCACGATGCCGACGACCACGCTCACGGCAACGCATCTGCTCGACATCCCGGCCAACTCGACCTACCGGATCCACACCGACTTCATCGGCGGCGACAACTCGGCCGGCACGGTCTCCGCGACGGCTGCGATTCTCTACGTCGGCTCGCCCACCACGGTGTATCAGTCAGTCGGCCCCCTCGATTGGGGTTCGGGAAAGCAGCACACGCACCCGATCTGACGCCCGCGCTCAGCCCTGTGAGCCCCGAGCGCGCTCCGCGAGGGCGATGGCGGCACGCTGCACGACCGGCAGCTCCTCGGCGTCGCGGGCTGCCTCGTGGGGGACCGCGCCGCCCAGGAGCGCGGCCGGCGTCGTGAGCCAGATCCACGTACGCCACGGGTCGAGGGCTGCGGCCAGCAGGGGCTCCAGGACGGCCAGCAGCTCGCGGCGGACCTGACCGTCGGCGTCGAGCTGGAAGGCCGGCACGAGCGTGGAACCCTCATGCTGCACCAGCAGGACGGCCCGGCGGTCGGCCGCCTTGTGCAGTGCGAAGCGCGCGGCGTTCTCCGAGACGCCGCGCAACCGACCGACCTCGGCGTAGTCGCACCAGCCGCCGTCGAGCAGCTGAGCTCGCACCCGGCTCTCGCGGCGGAGCCGGACCAGGTCGACGGGCACGGCGTGGGCGGGGTCGTCGCCGACCGAGCGCAGCAGGCGGTCCAGCTCGGCGAGGCGGTCCGACTCCAGAGGGTGGCCGGTGCCGGGGTCGCGCCACTGCACGACGCCGTCGGGGCGACGCTCGTACGTCGGCAGTCCCGCCGCGTCCAGCTGGTCGGCGAGACCCAGACCTTCCAGCCACGACGCCAGCTGCCCGGCGAGGCCGTCCGTGTGATCGGCGGCCTCGTCGGGTCGGGCAGGCATGTCAGGACCTTCGGCCACGCGGGGCTCGACTACTTGTTGGCCTTGCGCGCCTGCGAGGCCGTCTTGGCGCGGGCGTTGGCGTCGAGCACGACCTTGCGGATGCGGACCGCGTCGGGGGTGACCTCGACGCACTCGTCGTCGCGGCAGAACTCCAGGCACTGCTCGAGCGAGAGGTGCCGCGGCGGGATCAGCTTCTCGAAGTTGTCGGAGGTGGCGGACCGGATGTTGGTCTGCTGCTTCTCCTTGGTGATGTTGACGTCCATGTCGTCGGCGCGCGAGTTCTCGCCGATGATCATGCCCTCGTAGACCTCGGTCGCGGGCTCCACGAACATCACGCCGCGCTCCTGGAGGTTCGTCATCGCGTACGCCGTGGCCGCGCCCTTGCGGTCGGCGACGAGCGAGCCGTTGGTGCGCGAGCGGATCTCGCCGGCCCAGGGCTCGTAGCCGTCGGAGATGCTGTGGGCGATGCCGGTGCCGCGGGTGTCGGTGAGGAACTCGGTCCGGAAGCCGATGAGGCCGCGGGCGGGCACCTTGAACTCCATCCGGACCCAGCCGGTGCCGTGGTTGGTCATCTGCTCCATGCGGCCCTTGCGGCTCGCGAGCAGCTCGGTGATGGTCCCGAGGTACTCCTCGGGGGCGTCGATGGTGAGCCTCTCGAACGGCTCGTGCACCTTGCCGTTGACCTCGCGGATCACCACCTGGGGCTTGCCGACGGTGAGCTCGAAGCCCTCGCGGCGCATCTGCTCGACGAGGATGGCCAGCGCCAGCTCGCCGCGGCCCTGCACCTCCCAGGCGTCGGGGCGCTCGGTCGGCAGGATGCGCAGCGACACGTTGCCGACGAGCTCGCTGTCGAGGCGGTCCTTGACGAGGCGGGCCGTCACCTTGCCGCCCTTGGTGCGGCCGACGAGCGGCGAGGTGTTGGTGCCGATGGTCATCGAGATCGCGGGCTCGTCGACGTGGATCAGCGGGAGCGCGACCGGGGTCTCGGCGTCGGCGAGAGTCTCACCGATGGTGATCTCAGGGATGCCGGCGACGGCGACGATGTCACCGGGGCCAGCGCTCTGGCCGGGCTGGCGCTCGAGGCCCTCGGTGATGAGGAGCTCGGTGATCTTGACGTTCTTCATCGAGCCGTCGCGGCGGATCCACGCCACGGTCTGGCCCTTGTTGAGCGTGCCCTCGTGGACACGGACGAGCGCGAGCCGGCCGAGGAACGGCGACGCGTCCAGGTTGGTGACGTGGGCCTGGAGGGGCGCACCCTCGGTGTAGACGGGCGCCGGGATGGTCTCCAGGATCGTCTTGAAGAGCGGCTCGAGGTCACTGCCCTCGGGCATGGAGCCGTCCTCGGGCGCCACCAGGCTGGCGATGCCGGCGCGGCCCGACGCGTAGACGACCGGGAAGTCGAGGGCGTCCTGGCTGTGGCTCTCGTCGAGCAGGTCCATGAAGAGCTCGTAGGTCTCCTCGACGACCTCGGCGATGCGGGCGTCGCTGCGGTCGGTCTTGTTGACCACCAGGATCACCGGCATGTCGGCGTTGAGCGCCTTGCGGAGCACGAAGCGGGTCTGGGGGAGCGGACCCTCGGAGGCGTCGACGAGCAGCACGATGCCGTCCACCATGGACAGCCCACGCTCGACCTCGCCACCGAAGTCGGCGTGACCTGGGGTGTCGATGATGTTGATGACCATCGGCTCGCCGCCACCGGCCGGACCGGCGTAGTGCACGGCGGTGTTCTTCGCGAGGATGGTGATGCCCTTCTCGCGCTCGAGGTCACCGGAGTCCATGACGCGGTCGGCGACGCTCTCGGCCTGGTGGGCGGTGAAGGCGCCGGCCTGGCGGAGCATGGCGTCGACCAGCGTGGTCTTGCCGTGGTCGACGTGCGCGACGATCGCGACGTTGCGCAGGTCGGAGCGGGACTGGGTGGGCATGCGAAGAACTCGCTTTCGAGGGAGTCAGGGGGCGCAAACGGCGCCAGCCAAGGTTACCGGCGGACCCGTCCGGTCCCTCAATCAGCGAGCGCCGAGCACTCGGGTATGCGGTGGAGTGTGTAGGGACCAGCTGTCGCCACTACTGGGAACGCCGAGGAGGAGGCAATGGCTTCTATCCCGAATGAGTCGACATCGCGGCCCTCCGCGACCGCGTCACCCCCGGTGATGGCGTAGGTCAGCCCGAGCGACTGCGCCGCCGCGCACACCTCGGGCGAGAGGGCGAGGTGGTCGAGCTCGTTCTCCATCAAAGCCGTCTCGGCCGTGAACGGATAGCGCGGCCCCATCGGAACGGCGCGCACGTCGTGCAGCGTGATGAACGTGGCGCCGCGGAAAGGGCTCATGGCGACCACCGCCCCAGCAGGCACCCGGTCAGCCAAGGTGTCGAGAGCCCGCAGCTCCGTGTCTGTCACCCACCAGTCGTCGGGGTCAGGAGGGCGGTATCCGTCCGCGGTGGTGCTGGCTGTCGCCATGCTGGCAGCGACCACGAGGGGAAGCAGCGTCAGCGCCGGAAGCAGCTCGACGAGGCGGCGCTGCGCGGTGACCGGTCCTCGAACCAGCGTCGAGAGCCACGCCAGGCCGACCGCAGCGACGCACACCGAGATCACGCTGAGCAGGGCGATGATGCGACTGGGGTCACTCCACCACGGCCATGTGATCCGCAGGAAACCGTCCCCCAGACGCACTCCGACGGTCAGGAGAGCGCAGGCGAGCCAAGCCAGCAGGAGTCCATGGAGCCGACGCTGGCGCGAGCAGTCGACGAGTCCGGCGACGAGGAGGAGCGCGAAGGCCGCACCCGCGACGCTGAAAGCCGGACTGGCACTCACCATCTGCAGCGCTGCCTCCAGCCACGAGGTGCCAACGGGGTACTCGATTGCCAGCATGGCGGCACGAGTGGTCAGCCACGCCGTGATCGCGACGACGAGACCAGCGGCCCATGCGGTTCGCCAGCGCCATCCCCACGTCAGCATGGTGGGTGCGCTGAGTGGCAGGCCGACGATCGCCATGGCGTAGAGACCATTGGGCTGGCAGGCGATGACAGCGCACACGGCGATGCCCGCGATGATCATCGCCCGGATGAGGGCTGCCGGCTCCGGCGGGCGCGCGCGCAGCACCACTAGTGCGACGCACCCCAAGGGGACCGGCAACAGGGCCAACGACGCCAGGTGCGACCACAGGGGCCCCCCGGTGCCCAGGAAGTAGGCAGGGACGAACTGGATGCTCACAGCAAGGAGTGCCCCGGTCGCCAGCCATGGGCCTCGCGAGCCCAGGACTGCTCGGACGAGGAAGGTCATGCTCAGTGGCCACACCGCGGCGCTGAAGAAGAGCAGCGCAGCGTGGGACGCGGCAAGCGTTGAAAGGCCGGTCCAGCCGTCGAGCGTGGACGCCAGCACATGGAAGCCCCCCGGATACTGGAGGTGGCTGTACCAGACGGCTTCTCCCGCGGTGAAGAAGTTCGCATCCAGAGAGGTGGCCAGGAGGTGCACGGCCTGGACATGGAACAGGGTGTCGCCCAGTTGCGGTACGGCCTCGGGCGTTCGCGCTCCGGCGACGACGGCAGTAGCCGTGGCCACTGTCGACACGAGCACGAGGAGCCCGAGCACCGGGACCGACCCGGCGCCGGCGCGGTTGTCCTCAGGCCGATCCAGGGCCAGTGGCCACATTCGTGACAGGAGCTTGGCGAGCACCACGCCGACGGCCCACGCGGCCAGGAAGAAGCCGACGGCGATGGGAGGTCTCCACGAGAGGCCCAGCAACGACACCCCCACTCCTGCCGTGAGCACATAGGTGTATCCCAGTGCTGGTCCGACGCACAGGGAGTCGATGACGTCGAACCCGAGCACGCGGGCGGTGTGGAATCCGGGTGCTGACACGACCAGCAGCGCAACGGCCACGGATCCGAGCACAGGCAGCCATGCCATCCATTCGATTCCATCCACCCGCGGATGTTGTCATGACCCCGTGCCCCGCGATCGCGGAATGCCGGGGAGGGGCGGCGAGCTTTTCGGCAGGGGCCTTCCGGCTGTCGGAGCCGCGCGGTAGACCTGTCCCATGACCTCTCGGGACTCTCACTCCGCTCGCTGCACCTTCATCCCGCCCTATCTCGCCGAGCGCGTCGACGGCCCGGCCCAGGCCGAGCGTGACCAGGAGCTCCGCCGGCTGAGAGCTTTGCAGGCTCGTTCCGCCCGCACGGCAACCGCCGACGCTCCGGCCGTCGGCCGTGCCGTCGACGCTGCGTGGACAGTGCACGACGCCGGCTCGACCACCCGCCTTCCCGGAGTGCCGGCACGCTCGTCGGGGGATCCCGAGTCCGGCGACGTCGCGGTCGACGAGGCGGCCGCTGGCATCACAGCCACGCTCGAGATGTTCGCCGACGTGTTCCAGCGCGACTCCCACGACGGCGCCGGTGCGCCGGTCAGCCTGACGGTCCACTACGGATCGGCCTACAACAACGCCTTCTGGGACGGCACCCAGCTGGTCTTCGGCGACGGGGACGGCCGGATCTTCGAGCGTTTCACCAAGCCCGTCGACGTGTTGGCCCACGAGTTCTCCCACGCGGTCGTGGAGCACACCGCCGACCTCACCTACCGCGGTCAGTCGGGGGCGCTCAACGAGTCGGTCGCCGACGTCTTCGCCTCCTGCCTCAAGCAGCGGCTGCTCGGCCAGGAGGCCGACGAGGGTGACTGGCTCATCGGGGAGGGTCTCTTCACCCCGTCCGTCCGGGCGCGGGCGCTGCGCGACATGGCGGCTCCCGGGACGGCGTACGACGACCCCCAGCTCGGGGCCGACCCGCAGGTGGGCCACATGGACGACTACGTCGTGACCACCGCTGACAACGGGGGCGTGCACCTCAACTCCGGCATCCCCAACAAGGCCTTCCAGCTGGCTGCGGTCGCCATCGGTGGCAACGCGATCGAGGGAGCCGGCCGGGTCTGGTACGACGCCCTCGTCGGGGGGGACGTCTCTGCCAACGCCGACTTCGCGGCCTTCGCGGCGGTGACCGTCGCCGTCGCCGGTGAGCACGCTGATGTCGTCCGGGATGCCTGGGCCCAGGTCGGTGTCGCGCCGACATGGGCGGGCGGTGAGCCGGCACCGGTCCGGGCGCCGGCCGGACGGCTGCGGGTCGAGCGCAGCGGAGGCTTCGTCGGGCGTACGGAGTCGGTCGAGGTCGACCTCGACGATGCCGAGCTGCGCGGGCTGGTCGCCGACGCCGACCTCTCCTCGGTCGACGGACAGGAGGACCCGACGCCCAAGCCCGACATGTATCTCTACACCTTCACCCTCGACGACTCCGATCCCGTCTGCGTCCCCGAGCACCGGCTCACCGCGGGCCAGGCCGAGCTCGCCCGCCGGGTGCTACGACCCGGTCGACGGGGGACTGAGGAGTCCTGACCGAGGCCGTTTCTCCTCCCTGAGGGTGGCGGCCGGCCACGCCCCGACAAGTAGGTTCACCGCATGCCTCGACTGCGGCGTACCTTCCCCGACCAGCCGGGCTGGACCCGACGACGCTCGGGCAAGGGCTTCACCTACCTCGACGAGCACGGCAACCGCCTGGACCCCGACCAGGTCCAGCGGTGCAAGGACCTGGTGATCCCGCCGGCCTGGCAGGACGTGTGGATCACTCCGCACGCCAACGGCCACCTGCAGGCGGTCGGCACGGACGACGCCGGTCGCCGCCAGTACCTCTACCACCCGCAGTGGCGCAGCAGCCGCGACGCCGCCAAGTTCGACCGGATCCTCGGTTTCGGCAAGGCCCTGTCCAAGGCGCGCGAACGGGTGCTGACCGACATCGGTGTCGAGGGGATGTCGCTGGACCGGGCCTGCGCGGTGGCCGTACGACTGCTCGACCTCGGCTACTTCCGGATCGGCAACGACGTCTACACCGACACCAACGGCTCCTTCGGGCTGACCACCCTGCGCAAGGACCACGTCTCCCGCCACGGCAAGAGCCTGCGGTTCTGCTTCGTCGGCAAGTCCGGCGTCGAGCACAGCATCGACATCGACGACGCGCCCGCGATCGAGGCGCTCGACGTGATGCGCCGGCGGCGCGGGGGTGGTGACGAGCTGCTGGCCTGGAAGGACGGGCGGACCTGGCGGAACCTGGGGTCGAGCGAGGTCAACGACTACATCCGCACCTGCACGGGCATCGATGCCACGGCCAAGGACTTCCGCACCTGGCACGCCACCGTCATCGCGGCGGCGGCACTCGCGGAGACCGAGGAGCCGGGCAAGTCCAAGGCCTCGCGCAAGCGTGCCGTCGCCGGCGCGATGAAGGAGGTCTCGGAGTTCTTGGGCAACACGCCCACCCTGGCGCGGACGGCGTACGTCGATCCGCGCGTGGTCGAGGCCTACGAGCGGGGTCGCACGATCAAGGTGCCCACGACGTACGACACCTTCGACGCGCGCCAGGCCGCCCTCGAGCGGGCGGTGCTGAAGCTCCTTGCCGACTGAGCCGACGCCGGCTCAGTCAGGAGTTCTCGACCACGTGGTCGATCGCGGCGGTGAGCTTCTCGACGTCCGACGGGTCGATCGCCGGGTACATCGCGATCCGCAGCTGGTTGCGGCCGAGCTTGCGGTAGGGCTCGGTGTCGACGACACCGTTGGCCCGCAGGGTGGCCGCGATCTTCGCTGCGTCGATGGAGTCGTCGAAGTCGATGGTGCCGATGACGAGCGAGCGGTCGGCCGGCTCGGTGACGTACGGCGTCGTGTACGACGTCCGCTCGGCCCAGCCGTAGAGAGCGTCCGACGAGGCAGTGGTCCGGTCGACCATCGCCGACAGGCCGCCCTCGGCGTTCATCCAGTCCAGTTGCTCGGCCATCAGGAACAGCGTGGCGACCGACGGGGTGTTGTAGGTCTGGTTCTTCGAGGAGTTGTCGATCGCGGTCGGGAGGTCGAAGAACGGCGGGATGTAGCGGTCGCCCGCGGCGATCTCCTCGGCACGCGCGAGCGCCCGCGGCGACATGAGCGCGACCCACAGGCCACCGTCGGAGGCGAAGCACTTCTGCGGGGCGAAGTAGTAGGTGTCGACCTCGGTCAGGTCGACCGGCAGGCCGCCGGCGCCGGAGGTCGCGTCGACGAGCACCAGCGCGTCGTCGGCCACGCCGGCCGGGCGTCGTACGGGGGCCATGACCGCGGTGGACGTCTCGTTGTGCGCCCAGGCATAGGCGTCGACGCCGTCCTCGGCGACCGCCTCCGGCCGCGAGCCGGGGTCGCTGGAGATCACCGTCGGGTCGGCGAGCCACGGTGCCTTCTTGGCCGAGCCGGCGAACTTGGAGGAGAACTCGCCGAAGGCCAGGTGCTGGCTCTTCTCGCGGATCAGACCGAAGCAGGCGATGTCCCAGAAGGCGGTGGCACCGCCGTTGCCGAGGACCACCTCGTAGCCCTCCGGCAGGTCGAACAGCGCGGCCAGTCCCTCGCGCACGCGACCCACGGTCTTCTTGACCGGGGCCTGGCGGTGGGAGGTGCCCATCAGCGTCGAGCCGGTCGCGGCCAGCGCGTCGAGGTGGCTGGTCTGGATCTTGGAGGGCCCGGCGCCGAAGCGGCCGTCGGCCGGGAGGAGCTCGGCGGGGATCTGCAGCGTCTGGTCGGTCGGGGCGTCGGTCATGGAAGAACCTCACGTGGAAGCGGAACGGCGGTCCTGACGACGCTGTCAGAGAGCCCTATTGTGTCATCCGCACCAGCATCTTTCACGACGGGGGATCCACCATGAACAACGACGCGACGCCGCCCGGTCTGGACCGCCAGTCGACGGTGCGCACCGCTGCGCGTGTGATTGCCGTGGTGCTAGCAGTCACTGGAGTGCTGTTGGTGGTATCGGGTGGCAGCGACTTCGCCTCGAGCTTCGATGCACCCCTCGGTTCGCCCGGCGACGGTCCCGGCTCGGTCCTGCGACTGGGAGCAGGCGGTTTCTGCATCGTGTTCGCGTTCGCAGCGGCCAACATCGGCTGGCTCGGCGCCCAGGCGTCGTACGTCGCCGGTGAGACGATGCCGGTGGTCAAGGACTCCGCCACCTACCTCAGCAACGGGCAGGGGATCGCCGGCATCGGCCGTACTGCGGGAGCGCCGGTGCAGCAGGACGCGGTCGGGCACGGTCCCTACTGCCGCGGGTGCGGCACGCGCAACGACGGCGAGGCGAAGTTCTGCGACAGCTGTGGTCAGTCGCTTGCCTGATCCGGCACCTGACCTGCGGTTCGAGCGGGTCCCGATCACGCACCCCGACGCCCTGGCGCTGATCGAGGCCGTCCAGGCGGAGTACGTCGCGCGCTACGGCAGCAGAGACGAGTCGCCCATCGACCCCGCCGACTTCGAGGACCCGCTCGGCCAGTTCTTCGTCGGCTATCTCGGGTCGGAGCCGGTGGCGACGGGCGCGTGGCGGCGCAGCACGGTCAGGGTGTTCGGTGCCGAGGTCACGGCCGAGATCAAGCGGATGTACGTCGTCCCTGCAGCCCAGCGCCGTGGTGTGGCTCGCAGCATCCTCGCCCACCTCGAGGCCACCGCCGCGGAGGCCGGGATCGAGGCATTCGTGCTGGAGACCGGGATGAGGCAGCCGGAGGCCATCGCGCTCTACACGTCGTCGGGCTACGAGCCGATCCCGGGTTTCGGCTACTACTGCGGCTCGGAGCTGAGCCGCTGCTTCGGCCGGCGGATCTGACCCATCCACTCCGCGGCGTAAAGTCGACC
Source organism: uncultured Actinomycetota bacterium (assembly GCA_963843815.1). Classification (GTDB taxonomy): domain Bacteria; phylum Actinomycetota; class Actinomycetes; order Propionibacteriales; family Nocardioidaceae; genus Nocardioides. The sequence continues at coordinate 232,032 of CAWJLX010000012.1, forward strand.
CCGTGGACCGGGGACTGATGCTCAACGACGGCGACTGCGGCTTCTGCATGCGCACTGCGGCCTGGGTGCCGCGGCTGGGCGTCGACATCGACAGCACCACCCTGCAGGCCGTCGACCTCGCGGCGCTGGGCGTCGACGAGGACCGGGCGCTGATCGAGATGCCCTACGTCCACCCCAGCGGCCACGTGGACTACGGCCACCGCGCGTTTGCGGCGATCCTCGCCACCGGCCCGCTGCCGTGGCGCATGGTCGGCCGGGTGATGACGACCCGGCTCGTGGACCCGGTCGCCCGGAGCGTCTACCTCTGGATCGCCGCCAACCGGTCGCGGCTGCCCGGGGGCACGCCCACCTGCTCGATCGACGGCCGCTGATCCAGGCGGCACGACGGCGCCGCGAACTACAGCGTTGGTGTTCGGCCATTCCCCTGACGGTGGCTCCTGGGGCCACTTACGGTCACTGAGCCACAAGTGATCTCAGGGAAGGGTGGGGCGTTGCCATGCGACAGTCGATGCGCGTCATCGTGCTCTCCCTCGTGGCCGCCTCCCTCGTGCTGAGCGGCGCGACCGGAGTCTCCGCGCAGGAGCGGCGGGGGACCGTGACCTCCTCGGCCCCCTACCTGTTGCCGGTGGAGCCCTATGCCGGCTACCAGCCGCAGACGAAGTGCCGACGGAAGCCGAAGCGCGGCGTGCTGATGATGGCCGACTGGCTGGTCGCGCGGGGTGGCGGCTACGGCGCCATCAGCCGGTCCTGCGCCGGCTCCAGCACCAGCGAGCACAAGGAGTCCCGGGCCTTCGACTGGGTCCTCGACGCGCGCGACGATGCCGACAAGGCGATCGCAGCGGCGCTGCTCGACGAGATCCTGGCCCCCGACGACACGGGCCAGCCGAACGCGCTGGCGCGCCGCATGGGCATCATGTACATCATCTGGAACGACCGGATGTATGCGTCGTACGACGGGTTCGAGCGCAAGCGCTACCTCAGCTCAGGCTGCCGCACCCGCCGCAAGTGCTCGCCCACCCTGCGCCACCGCGACCACATGCACATCTCGCTGACGCGCAAGGGCGCGCGCGGCAAGACCTCCTGGTACCTCTCCCAGCCGGCTCCCGGTAGTTAGGGACGATCTCGTAGGTCAGGAGCGCGTTCCGCCTACCAGAACGTCCCTAACTACGCCGCCGGGCGGCGGAGGCTCAGCTGCTCCAGGCCTCGTTCCAGCCCTCGACCTCGCTGGCCGGACGGGTCCCCGGGCCGGCGTAGATCGCGGACGGACGGATCAGCCGCCCGGTGGTCTTCTGCTCGAGGATGTGCGCCGACCAGCCGCCGGTGCGGGCGCACGTGAACATCGAGGTGAACATGCGCGAGGGGACCTCGGCGAAGTCGAGGACGATGGCCGCCCAGAACTCGACGTTGGTCTCCAGCACGCGGTCGGGACGGCGTGCCTTCAGCTCCTCGAGCGCGGCCTTCTCCAGCGCTTCGGCGACCTCGTAGCGAGGAGCGTTGAGCTCCTTCGCGGTGCGACGCAGGACTCGGGCGCGGGGGTCCTCGGCGCGGTAGACGCGGTGGCCGAAGCCCATCAGCCGCTCGCCGCTGTCGAGGAGCTCCTTGACGTACGACGACGCGTCGCCGTCGCGCTTCTCGACCTCCTCGATCATGCCGAGGACGCGCGACGGGGCGCCGCCGTGCAGCGGGCCGGACATCGCACCGATCGCGCCCGAGAAGGCGGCCGCGACGTCGGCACCGGTCGAGGTGATGACGCGCGCGGTGAACGTCGAGGCATTCATGCCGTGCTCGGCGGCACTCGACCAGTAGGCGTCGATCGCGTGCGCGTGCTTCGGGTCGGCCTCGCCGTGCCAGCGGATCAGGAACTTCTCGGCGAGGGTCTTGCCCTGGTCGACCTCGGCCTGCGGGACGAGCGGCTTGCCGATGCCGCGCGCGGACTGGGCGGCGTACGAGAGCACCATGACGGCGACCCGGGAGAGGTCGAGCCGGGCCTGCTCGTCGGAGATGTCGTAGGTCTGGCCCATGCCCAGCATCGGCGCGAGCATCGCGACACTGGCCTGCACGTCGGCACGTACGTCGCCGGTGTGGATGGCGATGTTGTAGGGCTCGGCGGGGGGCAGGCCGGGGTTGTAGGCGCCGTCGACGAGCAGGCCCCACACGTTCTCGAAGGGCACGCGGCCGACGAGGTCTTCGATGTCGACGCCGCGGTAGCGCAGGGACGAGCCCTCCTTGTCGGGCTCGGCGATCTGCGTCTCGAACGCGACGACACCTTCGAGGCCGTGGTGGATCTCGGTCATGGGTCACTCCTTCGTGCGCGGGTGTCCCGGGAGATGGCACGAGACGTTTCATTGTGCACCCTGGCGGCAGGTCTACCCTCGGCGACATGGACCTGACCGGACTGCGCGAGGAGTACGGCCGGGGAGGCCTCGACCTCCCGGACCTGGCCGAGGACCCGGTGGCGATGTTCGAGACGTGGCTCGGGCAGGCCGTTGCCGCCGGGTTGCACGAGCCCAACGCCATGGTGCTCGCGACCGCGACGCCGGACGGACGGCCGTCCAGCCGGGTGGTCCTGCTCAAGGGGGTGGGCTCCGACGGGTTCGTCTTCTTCACCAACCTCGCGTCCCGCAAGGGTGAGGAGCTCGCAGCCAACGCACAGTGCGCGCTGCTCTTCTCGTGGCCGCAGCTCGAGCGCCAGGTGCGCGTCGAGGGCGTTGCGGAGGTGCTCGACGAGGCGCGGGTGGAGGCCTACTTCCACTCCCGTCCCCGGGGCGCGCAGCTCGGGGCATGGGCCTCGGCCCAGTCGCGCCCGGTGAGCTCTCGCTCCGCCCTGGCCGAGGCGTACGCCCAGGTGCAGGAGCGCTTCGGCGCCGGTGAGGTGCCGGTGCCGCCGCACTGGGGCGGCTACCGGGTGGTGCCCGAGGTCGTCGAGTTCTGGCAGGGCCGCCCCAGCCGGATGCACGACCGACTCGTCTACCGCCGCGACGGCGCAGCCTGGGCCGTGGAGCGACTCGCGCCATAACCTTGTGAGTGAGCACTCACTCACTTAGGATCGCCGGGTGACCCGAGCTCGCCCCATGACTCCCGACGACCGCCGCCACGCGCTGGTCGAGGCGACCATCCCGTTGCTCCACGAGCACGGGCAGCTGGTCACGACCAAGCAGATCGCCGACGCGGCCGGGGTCGCGGAGGGCACGATCTTCCGGGTCTTCGACTCCAAGGACGACCTGGTCACCGCAGCGGTGGAGCAGGCCCTCGACATGGAGCCGTTCCTCGCCGACCTCGAGCTGATCGACCTCGACCAGGACCTGCGCGCGCGCCTGACGGACCTGTGTGCCTACCTCCAGGACCGCTATCTCGGCATCTTCCTGCTGATGAGTGCGATGGGGATGGTGGGCCCGCCCAAGGCTCGCCGCCACACGGAGGACGGACGCCGTCGCGCCGAGAAGATCATGGTCACGTTGGTCGAGCCCGACGCCGACAAGCTGACCTGCGCCCCGATCCAGCTGGTCCACATGCTCCGGATGCTCACCTTCTCCGGGACCCACCCCCACATCAGCGACGGGCACATCCTCACGCCCGAGCAGATCGTCGGGACGCTGCTGGACGGCGTACTGAAGACGAAGGACTCCTGATGCTGCTCGGGCTCATCCGCACCTACCTCCGGCCGTACGCCGCCCCGCTCGCCGCCGTGGTGGCGCTGCAGTTCGTCGGCACGATGGCCGCGCTCTACCTGCCGAGCCTCAACGCCGACATCATCGACAACGGCGTCGTCACCGGAGACACCGGCTACATCGTCAGCCACGGCGGACTGATGCTCGGTGTCTCGCTCGTCCAGATCATCTGCTCCATCGCCGCCGTGTGGTTCTCGGCGCGCAACGCCATGGGGTTCGGCCGCGACCTGCGTGCCGCGATCTTCCGCCGCGTGGGCACCTTCTCCGCCCGGGAGGTGCAGCACTTCGGCGCCCCCTCGCTGATCACGCGGGAGACCAACGACGTGCAGCAGGTGCAGATGCTGGTGCTGATGGGCGGCACCTTGATGGTGGCGGCGCCGATCATGATGGTCGGCGGCATCATCATGGCCGCCCGCGAGGACATCGGCCTGTCGTGGCTGGTGCTGGCCGTGGTGCCGGTGCTCGCCGTCTCCGTCGGCTTCATCGTGCGCCAGATGGTGCCGAGCTTCCGGCTCATGCAGGAGCGCATCGACGAGGTCAACCGTCTGCTGCGCGAGCAGATCACGGGGGTGCGCGTGGTGCGCGCCTTCGTCCGCGAGCAGCACGAGACCGAGCGATTCCACGGCGCGAACTTCCGGCTGACCGAGGTCGCCATCCGGGCCGGTCGCTGGCAGGCCGCGATGTTCCCCACGGTCATGGTCGTCGCCAACGTGGCCACCGTCGGGGTGCTGTGGTTCGGCGGCCACCGGGTCGACGACGGCAGCATGCAGGTCGGCGCCCTGACCGCCTACATCTCCTACCTGATGCAGATCGTGATGTCGGTGATGATGGCGATGTTCATGCTGATGATGGTGCCGCGCGCCGCGGTGTGCGCGGACCGGATCAGCGACGTGCTCGACACCGAGTCGTCGGTGGTCCCGCCGGCCGACCCCGTGACGGACCTGCCCCAGCGGCTGAGCCTCGAGCTCGACGGCGTCACCTTCGCCTACCCCGGCGCCGACGAGCCGGTCCTGCGCGAGGTGTCGCTGACGGCCCGACCGGGTGAGACGTTGGCCATCGTCGGGTCGACCGGTGCCGGCAAGTCCACCCTGGTCAACCTCGTGCCCCGCCTGTTCGACGCCACCGGGGGAGCGGTCCGCGTGGGCGGGATCGACGTACGCGACCTCGACCCCGAGACGCTGTGGTCGCACCTCGGTCTCGTGCCGCAGAAGGCGTTCCTGTTCCGGGGCACGGTCGCGGACAACCTGCGCTACGGCAAGCCCGACGCCACCGAGGACGAGATGTGGGCGGCGCTCGAGATCGCCCAGGCCAAGGACTTCGTCGAGGACATGGCCGGCGGGCTCCAGGCCGAGATCGCCCAGGGTGGCTCGAGCCTCAGCGGTGGCCAGCGCCAGCGCATGGCGATCGCCCGCGCGATCATCCGTCGCCCCGAGATCTACCTCTTCGACGACTCCTTCTCCGCGCTCGACCTCACCACCGACGCGCGCCTGCGGGCTGCGCTCAGACCAGCGACCCGGGACGCGACGGTGGTGATCGTGGCGCAACGCGTCGCGACCATCCGCCACGCCGACCGGATCGTGGTGATGGAGGACGGCGCGGTCGTCGGCAACGGCACGCATGACGAGCTCCTCGAGGACTGCGCGACCTATTGCGAGATCGTCGAGTCCCAGCTGAAGGCGGAGGAGGTCGCATGAAGCTCACCCCACGCCGTTCTTCTCCCCCGCTGCGCTCCCCCGAGCAACGCCGCGGGGACCCCGAGCCCACGGAGAGCCCCGCGACCCAGGGCACCATGAAGGAGACCGAGCGCATCGTGTCCGGCCCCGGCCCGGGGCGCGGGCCCATGGGCGGCGGCATGGTCGGGCAGAAGGCCGACACGTTCTGGCCCTCGCTCAAGCGGTTGTTCGCCCGCCTGCGCCCGGAGCGCACCAAGGCGTACGCCGTCCTCGTGCTGACCGTGGTCAGCGTCGTCGCCATGGCCGTCGGACCCAAGATCCTGGGCCGCGCCACCGACATCATCTTCGCCGGCCTGATCGGCAAGGACGTGCTCGCCGGCGGTACGACGCAGGACCAGGCCGTCGCGGCCCTGCGTGCCCGGGGCGAGAGCAGCCGCGCCGACATGCTGGCGTCGATGAAGCTGACCGACGGGGTGGACTTCTCCGCGGTGGCCGACGTGCTGCTCCTCGTGCTGGCCGTCTACGTCGCTGCCTCGCTGCTGTCGTGGCTGGGCGGCTACCTGCTCAACGACGTCGTCCAGGGCACCGTGCTGCGGATGCGCTCGGAGGTCGAGGACAAGGTCCACCGACTCCCGCTGGGCTACTTCGACAAGCAGCCGCGCGGCGAGCTGCTCAGCCGGGTCACCAACGACATCGACAACATCAGCCAGTCGCTCCAGCAGACCCTGAGCCAGATGCTGAACTCGGTGCTCACCGTCGTCGCCGTGCTCGCGATGATGTTCTGGATCTCGCCGCTCCTGGCGCTCGTCGCCCTCGTCTCGGTGCCGGTCGCGATTCTCGTCACCGGCGCGGTCATGAGGCGCTCGCAGGGCATGTTCATCCAGCAGTGGCGTCGCACCGGCATGCTCAACGCCCACATCGAGGAGACGTTCTCCGGCCACTCGATCGTCAAGGTGTTCGGCCGCCAGGCCGAGTCGGAGCGGGTCTTCGCCGAGCAGAACGACGAGCTCTACGAGGCGTCGTACGGCGCCCAGTTCGTCAGCGGCCTGATCATGCCGATCATGATGTTCGTCGGCAACCTCAACTACGTCATCATCGCCGTGCTCGGAGGCCTCCGGGTGGCCAGCGGCACGATGTCGCTCGGTGACGTGCAGGCCTTCATCCAGTACTCCCGCCAGTTCACCCAGCCGCTCACGCAGGTGGCGTCCATGCTCAACCTGCTCCAGTCCGGCGTCGCGTCCGCGGAGCGCGTCTTCGAGCTCCTCGACGCCCCGGAGGAAACGGTCGACGAGCAGGGGAGCCCGGCCGCGGGCCCGGACGCGCACGGCGAGGTGCGCTTCGAGGACGTGTCCTTCTCCTACGACCCCGCGCGTCCGTTGATCTCCGGGCTGTCGCTGGTGGCCGAGCCGGGCAGCACGGTGGCCATCGTCGGCCCGACCGGCGCCGGCAAGACCACGATGGTCAACCTGGTGATGCGGTTCTACGACCCGCAGGCCGGTCGCATCCTCATCGACGGCGTGGACATCGCCTCGGTGCCACGCGGCGCGCTGCGCAGCCGGATCGGGATGGTGCTCCAGGACACCTGGCTGTTCGCCGGGACCATCCGCGACAACATCGCCTACGGCCGGCCCGACGCCAGCGAGGAGCAGATCCTCGAGGCGGCGCGCGCGACCTTCGTCGACCGGTTCGTGCACTCGCTGCCCGACGGCTACGACACGGTCATCGACGAGGACGGCTCCAACCTGTCGGCCGGTGAGCGCCAGCTGGTGACCATCGCGCGCGCCTTCCTCTCCGACCCGGCGCTACTGATCCTCGACGAGGCGACGTCCTCGGTCGACACGCGCACCGAGCTGCTGCTGCAGCATGCGATGGCGGCGCTGCGCTCGGACCGTACGTCGTTCGTGATCGCGCACCGGCTCTCCACGATCCGCGACGCCCACCTGATCCTGGTGATGGAGGACGGCTCGATCGTCGAGCAGGGCTCGCACGAGCAGCTGCTCGAGGTCGACGGCGCCTACGCCCGGCTCTACCGCTCGCAGTTCGAGGCTCCCGCCGAGGAGCCCGTCGGCTGATACCTGAGGACGTGGTGGACGGATCTGCCGCCGGATTCCGTCCACCACGTCCTCAGGTATCTGCTCCTCTTAACCCGTTGAGCCGCCCCACGCGTCGACGTACGGTGGTGGCACACAGAAGGGAGGTGGTCCGAGGAATGAATTCTTTTCGGATGAGTGAGGTGGCTGCCCGCTAAGGCAGCCCGGCTACGCCGACAGCTGCCGGCGAAACCACTGCAGCCACCCGACCCGCAGGCCCCCGGTGTCATCCCCCGGGGCCCCTCTTCGAGGGGCAGCAGGCCTGCGGGTCGCTGCATGTCCGGGGACCCGCGTACGTCCGCCGGCTGGTGTGGCCCGGGTCTCGGCGCGCACGTCTTGGCGACGGTCCTCGACGCCCATATAGTTGCGGTCAACAACTAATGTGCTGAGCAACCACGAAGGACTGCAGTGACCCAGGCCCCCGCCATCCCCGCCGAGCAGAGCGGCCAGATGACGCACCGCGAGGTGCTCGAAGCCCTCAGCGGGCTCCTGCTCGCGATGTTCGTCGCGATGCTCTCCAGCACGATCGTGAGCAACGCGTTGCCGACGATCGTGGACGACCTCGAGGGCAGCCAGACCGGCTACACCTGGGTCGTCGTCGCGACCATGCTGGCGATGACCGCCACCACCCCGATCTGGGGCAAGTTCGCCGACATCTTCGACAAGTTGGTGCTCGTGCAGACGGCGCTGGTCATCTTCTCCGTGGGATCGTTGCTCGCCGGTTTCGCTCCCTCCATGGAGGTGCTGATCGGCGCACGCTTCGTGCAGGGCCTCGGCGTCGGCGGCCTGACGGCGCTCGTGCAGGTGGTGATCGCAACGATGGTCTCCCCGCGTGAGCGGGGTCGCTACGCCGGCTACATCGGCGCGGTCTTCGCCCTCGCCACCGTCAGCGGCCCGCTCGTCGGCGGAGTGCTGGTGGACACCGTCGGCTGGCGCTGGTGCTTCTTCGCCGGCCTGCCCGTCGCCGCCCTCGCCTTCTTCGTGCTCCAGAAGACACTGCGCCTTCCCGTCGTCAAGCGTGACGTCACGATCGACTACCTCGGCGCGTTCCTGCTGGTCGGCGGCGTCTCGATCCTGCTGGTCTGGGTCTCGCTCGGCGGCCAGAACTTCGAGTGGGTCTCCTGGACGAGCGGCCTGCTGGTCCTCGGTGCCGTCGCCGTCATCGGCGCGGCCATCCACGTCGAGGCCAACGTCGCGACCGACCCGGTCATCCCGCTGCGCCTCTTCCGTGACCGCACGCTGACCCTGGCCACCGTCGCCTCGGTCCTGATCGGCGTGGCGATGTTCGGCTCCACGGTCTACCTCAGCCTCTACTTCCAGCGTGCCAAGGACATGAGCCCCACCGAGGCCGGCCTGATGTCGATCTGCATGGTCGGCGGCCTGCTCGTCTCGAGCATCCTGAGCGGTCGGATCATCACCGCGACCGGCCTGTGGAAGCGCTGGCTCGTCGGCGGGATGATCGCCGTGATCACCGGCATCGCGCTGCTCTCGACCATCGACGCCGCGACGTCGCTGTGGCGCACCGGCATCTTCATGGCGGTCCTGGGCCTCGGACTCGGCGCGACCATGCAGAACCTCGTGCTCGCCGTGCAGAACACCATTGCGCTCTCCGACATGGGCGCGGGGTCCTCGGTCGTCGCGTTCTTCCGTTCCCTCGGTGGCTCGGTCGGCATCGCCGCCCTGGGCGCCGTCCTGGCCCACCAGGTGGCCGACTCGGTGGAGAACGGGCTGCGTGCCCTGCTGGCCTCGCACCCGGAGCTCGCCACCGAGGTCGCTCACGACACGGGAAGCGTCCCCGACGTGTCCGGCATGCCGGCGCCGATCCGGGCGATCTTCGAGAGCGCCTTCGGTGATGCCACCGGTCACATCTTCCTCGTCGCGCTCCCGTTCGCGGTCGCCGCGCTGGTCGCCGTGCTCTTCATCCAGGAAGTGCCGCTGCGGACGTCGGTGATGCGTGAGGATGAGCTCATGGCGGAAGCACCCCTCGACGCATGAGCAACAGGAACGACGACCTGCGCCGCATCGAGTCCGAGGTCGGCACCCTGATCCGCCGGGTCAAGCGGGTGATGGGGGAGCGGGCGCGCGAGGTCCACCCCGACCTGCACCCGATGACCCTCTTCGTCCTGACCCACCTGGCGGACCAGGGCCCGATGCGTGGTGCCGACCTGTCCGACGCCTTCGACATGGACAAGGGCGGTGTCAGCCGGCAGGTGCAGACGCTCGTCGACCTCGGCCTGGTCGAGCGCCGTCCAGACGCGGAGGACCGGCGCGCCATCCTGCTCGACGCCACGGACGAGGGCCGTAGGCGCCTGGAGGCGATGAGCCGCAGCCGCAGCGACCGTTTCGACCAACGTCTCGCTGGCTGGAGCGACGCCGAGCTCGCGGCCTTCGCGGGTCAGCTGGCGTCGTACAACTCGGCGTTGTCCGACGACTGACCCACCTGACCTTCATCCACCCGGGGTAGTTAGGGACGTTCTGGTAGGTGGATCGGCCCGATCGCCTACCAGAACGTCCCTAACTACGAGTCGCCGTCAGCGGAGCCAGGCGGCGGTGTTCGGCGGCAACGTGCCGTTGACCGGGCCGCTCGACATCAGCAGCTTGCCCTCGGGCAGGTCCACGGCGCCTTCGCCGCAGTTGAGTGCGACGGTCAGCGGGCCGCGGCGGAACGCGACGACGGCCGCACCCAGGTCGAGCATCTCCACCGAGTTGCCGGCCGACCACGCGAAGTCGCGGCGGATCTGCAGGGCGTCGCGGTAGAAGGCGAGGGTGGAGTCGGCCTGCCGGGCCTGCGCCTCGACGGTCAGCGGCGCCCAGTCCGACGGCTGCGGGATCCACGGCTGCTCCGAGGCGGGGCCGAATTCGTAGGGGGCCTGGTCGCCGCCCCACGGGATGGGCACGCGACAGCCGTCGCGTCCGACCTCGCCGGTGCGGAGGTACGACGGGTCCTGACGGTCCTCCGGCGCGACGTCGACCTGCTCCAGGCCGAGCTCCTCGCCCTGGTAGAGGTAGCTCGAGCCGGGCAGCGCGAGCATCGTGAGCGTGGCGGCGCGAGCGCGGGCCAGGCCCTTCTCGCCCCCGCCGTAGCGGGTCACGTGCCGGACCACGTCGTGGTTGCTCAGCACCCAGGTCGGCGAGGCGCCGACGGTCGCGGCGGCGGCCAGGGTGCTCGTGATGACGTCGGCGAAGGCCTCGGCCGACCAGTCGGCGAGCAGCCAGGCGAAGTTGAAGGCCTGGTCGAGCTCGTCGGGTCGGACGAAGGCGATGGTGGACTCGGGGGTCTGGGTCCAGGCCTCCGCCACGGCCATGCGGTCGGGGCCGGCCTCGTCGAGGACCTTGTGCCACGCCCGGTAGACGTCGTGGACCTCCGGCTGGTCCCACATCGGCTCGTCCTTGAGGTCGAGCGAGACCATCGAGTGGTCGGTGTTGACCTGACCGGAGCTGGCGACCTCGCCGTCCTCGAGCACCTGGTCGCGCAGGCTGGCCTCCTTGAAGAGGCCGTGGGCCACGTCGACCCGGAAGCCGTCGACCCCGCGGTCGAGCCAGAACCGCAGCACGTCCTCGAACATCGCCGGCACCTCGGGGTTGCGCCAGTCGAGGTCGGGCTGGGTGGTGTCGAAGAGGTGGAGGTACCACTGGCCGTCCGGCACCTGGGTCCACGCCGGACCACCGAAGACGGAGTTCCAGTTGTTGGGTGGGCCGTCAGGGCTGTCGCGGAAGAGGTAGCGGGCACGCTCGGGGCTGCCGGGCCCGGCGGCCAGCGCGGCCTGGAACCACTCGTGCTCGTCGGAGGTGTGGTTGGGGACCAGGTCGACCACGACGCGGAGGCCGAGCTCGTGCGCCCGGGCGATCAGCGCGTCGGCGTCACCCAGCGAGCCGAACAGCGGGTCGACGTCGCGGTAGTCGGCGACGTCGTAGCCGTGGTCGTGCTGCGGCGAGGTGTAGAACGGCGTGATCCACAGCGCGTCGACGCCCAGCTCGGCGAGGTGGGGCAGGCGTGACGTGATGCCCGGCAGGTCGCCGATGCCGTCGCCGTCGCTGTCGGCGAAGCTGCGGACGTAGACCTGGTAGACGACGGCGTTCCGCCACCAGTAGGTCGTTGGATCGTTCAAATCAGGCATGCGGACATCCTCTCAAGCCCGCCCTCCGGGCCGTCAACTCCGTGACGAGGGTGCCTGGCCACCGAACATCTCCGGGTCGACCGCGATCCAGATGTGCTCGGCGGTCGCGACGATCCGGTCGTCGGAGTCGTAGAGGGTCGAGGCGGTGAACGTCTTGCGTCCGTCCTGGCCGCGGCCCTCGCCCACGACCACGTGGGGCTCGCCGATCACCGGCAGGTCGTCGACGCGTGCGGTCATCCGGCCGAGCACCATCAGTCGCTCGGCGAGGTCGCCGGCCCAGCCGCCGATGCAGTCCAGCGCGGCCCAGGTCGCGGGCAGCGAGGCACGCGGCTGCTCGTCGGCGTACGCGTGCCAGACCTCGTGGAGGCTGGGATCCGGGGTCCAGGTCGCCGCGACCAGGTCTCCGGCCGCACCCTCGCCGGTCCGCCCCGGGAAGATCCGCAGCCCGTCGCCCTCCTCGCGCCCCGTGCCGCAGACGAAGCAGGTCGGGAACGGGTGGAAATCGAGACCCGGGTACGCCGACTCGGCGGACGCGGCCACGTCGGGGCTCACCGGGGCGACCTCGACGAGGTCGCGCTCCACCCGCTGCGCCGTCGCGACCGCCCGACCACCGAGGCCGGCGGTCAGCACCCCCTCCGCCTCGCTCAGCTGGAGCGGCGTGTCGAGGGGCGGCGGCTGGCGCAGCGACACCTCGAGCGTCGGCCAGCCGCCTGACCGGCTCCGCGGGGAGTCGGCGTCGTCCAGGGTGGCCAGGGCTCCGGCGGTCCAACCGCCGTTGCCTGAGTCGGGAGGGCCGCAGAAGCGTGCCGGCACGATGAGTTCGCTCACCGCCCTCACTGTGCCACGGGTCGCCGGGAGGCGGCAGGTGCTGGATGGGACACAATGACCAGCGTGAGTGACCTGATCGACACCACCGAGATGTACCTCCGCACGATCTACGAGCTCGTCGAGGAGGACATCGTCCCGCTGCGCGCGCGCATCGCCGAGCGTCTCCACCAGTCCGGACCGACCGTGTCGCAGACCGTCGCCCGGATGGAGCGCGACGGGCTGGTGACCGTGGAGGGTGACCGCCACCTCGAGCTCACCGACGAGGGCCAGCTCCTGGCCACCCGCGTGATGCGCAAGCACCGGCTCGCCGAGCGGCTGCTCACCGACGTCATCGGCCTGGACTGGGAGCTCGTCCACGCTGAGGCCTGCCGGTGGGAGCACGTCATGTCGGAGAACGTCGAGCGTCGGCTCCTCGAGCTGCTCGACCACCCCACCGAGTCGCCGTACGGCAACCCGATCCCCGGGCTCGACGAGCTCGGCGACGTGGGCGGCGAGGACTTCATGGACAACGTCGAGGCGCTCTCCGCGGCCGCCGTGTCGGAGGACCAGATGGTGCGCGTCAAGCGGATCTCCGAGGAGATGCAGAAGGACGAGGAGCTGATGGGCCTGCTGCGTCGCGTCGGCGCCCTGCCCGGCAACACCGTCACGATCGCTCGCACCGAGGAAGGCATCCTCATCGGTTCGGGAGGGGAGACCGCCGAGCTGGTGGTCGAGGCGGCCGAGCACATCTTCGTGCGGCGCTGAGGGTCGGCATCCCCCGTCGTCGGAGTCCCCGCGTCGTCGGAGTCCCCGCTCGTGCGGGGACTCCGTCACGTAGTGGGGGTTGCAACACCCACAAGGTGCGCGACTCGCCCACCCAGTTCGACGAGGAACTCGCTGCACCCCACCTCGAGCCGGTACGACGCCAGCGCGTCGCCGCGGGTCGTGCCACGGTTGACGATGACGATCGGCGTGCCTCCCGCGGCCGCCCGCTTCACGAACCGCAGCCCGCTCATCACGGTCAGCGAGGACCCCGCGACCAGCAGCGCGCCGTCCGGGCCGAGGGCCTCGACGGCGGCATAGCAGCGGGCCACCCGGTCGGCCGGGACGTTCTCGCCGAAGAACACCACGTCGGGCTTCAGCGCCCCGCCGCACTCGCAGGTGGGCACCACGAAGTCGTGGGTCTCGTCGAGGTCGACGTCGCCGTCGGGCCGCGACCCCGCGGCGGCGTGCCGCTCGAGCCACTGCGGGTTGAGGTCGTCGAGCACCCGCTCCAGCGCAGCGCGCGAGGAGGTGGCGCGGCACTGCAGGCAGATCACGTCCGCGATCCGGCCGTGCAGGGCCACCGCCCGACGCGAGCCGGCGGCCTCGTGCAGGCCGTCGACGTTCTGGGTGATGAGCAGCGCGGGGTCGAGCGCCGCGAGGGCACGGTGCCCGTCGTTGGGGAGTGCGTGCCCCATCCGCCGCCAGCCCAGGTGGCTGCGTGCCCAGTAGCGCTGCTGCGCCTCCGGGCTCGCGACGAACTCCTGGTAGGTCATCGGCGCCCGCGACGGGGAGCCCGGGCCGCGGTAGTCCGGGATGCCGGAGTCGGTGGAGAGCCCGGCCCCGGTCAGCACGACCAGGGGGCGGGTGGCGAGCAGGTCGAGGGCGGCGTCGACCTGGTCCGGAGGGGCCAGGCTCACGTGCCGTACCTGACCCTCGCGCGGGCGCGCGCCTTGTCGGCCTCGACCTCGCGGTTCTTGGGGGGAGCGGTCGTGACGAGGTCGTCGAGCAGGTGCTCGGTGATGTGCGCGATCTCCTTGACCGCTGCGTAGAACGCTGCCTCGTTGGCCTGCGACGGCTTGGTCGTGCCAGCCACCTTGCGGACGTACTGCAGCGCGGCTGCGGTGACCTCGTCACGCGTGGCCGGCGGCTCGAAGTTGTTGAGCGGTCGGATGTTGCGGCACATGGGTCGAGCGTACGACGAGCTCCGGGCTGGTCACAGGTCGAAGAACGACACGTCCTCGCCCGTCACCAGCGCGACCTTGCCCGAGGACAGCGGCACCAGGCGTACGTCGGCGACGTCGCTGCCGTGCTCGACCTCCACCATCCGGTTGGTCATGGAGCCGTCGTCGAGCGAGAGCACCGACACCCATCCGGTGGTGCCGGTCCAGCCCTGCGAGACGACGGTCAGCGCGACGCGCTGCTCGGGCAGCCAGGTGAACTGCCGCGGATCGGTGCCGGCCCCGGCCTGGCTGTCCTTCGGGTAGCGCACGACATCGAGCTGGCGGGGGTGGGTGAGGTCGGTGACGTCGAAGAGGGCGGCCTGGGCGCCGCGCGTCATTCCCTGTGCGGAGGCGTCCTGCCCGACTCCGATGAGCCGGTGCTCACCCAGGGGGTGGAGGTACTCGGAGAACCCGGGGATCTTCAGCTCGCCCAGCAGCCGCGGGGCGGCCGGGTCGGTCAGGTCGATCGCATAGAGCGGGTCGGTCTGGCGGAACGTCACCACGATGGCGAGGTCGTCGAACCAGCGCACGGACTTGATCTGCTCGTCGACGCCGAGGTCGTCGACGCGGCCGTCCTCGACGAGGGCGGAGCCTTCCTCGCGCAGGGTGAGGACGGAGTTGAAGTTGCCGGTCTCGCTGCTCGGGCCGACCGCCACCCGCAGCGAGCCGCCGACCGCGTCCATCGACCAGCGGTCGGCGATCGTGCCCTCGACCTCGCCCGAGGCGACGAAGGTGGCATCCGGCCCGTCGAGGGCGAACGCGAAGATCGGGGTGGTGCCGCTGGGCGCCGTGATGCCCCTCCCGCAGTCGATGCAGTCATCCCAGAAGCCCCACTGCGGCCCGCCGGCGGCGAGGTAGAACCGGTCGGTGGAGAAGTACGACGTGTCGGAGTCCGTCGCGACCGCGGTGGACGTGCGGGTCGTCGGGGAGGCGGGGTCGAAGGCCAGGACGGTGGTGGTGCCGAGCCCGATCTCCTCGTCGTCGGGGATGGCGACATCGGCACAGTCGACGACCGGGTCCCCGGCAGACGTCGGCAGCCAGTCCGACAGGGTGGTCTCGCGCACCAGCGCTCGGTTGCGCATCCGTGCGCGGATCTGGCCGAAGGTGCCGTCGGGGTAGGAGAAGTCGAGCTCCGGCAGCCCGTTCTGGATCACGACGCGCACCACGTCGTCGTGCAGGCGGACCGCGGAGGCGCGGCCCTGGATCGTCGTGGCGTCCACGACGCTCGGCGAGGTCGGGTCGGACAGGTCGACCGTCGTGATGGTCGTGGAGCGCCCGTCGCTCGACGATCCGAGCACGACGGCCCGGCCGTCGACGAAGACCAGCTCGCCGCCCGGGTCCCCGACCCAGCCGTTGCCGCGGGCGTCGTCCAGCCGGGTCGAGGACAGCAGGCGGGGCTCGTCGCCGGAGACGTCGTACGCCAGGAGCACGCCCTCGCGCATCCGCAGCAGCAGGGAGCCGGCGACCTTGACGACGTCGGACTCGTCGACGCCGAGCTCCTGGACGTTGGTGCCCGACTCGTTGCTGACCGAGCGTGAGGTCTTGACCGTCGAGCGTGCGGTGCCCGCGGACGCGGAGGGGGAGCTCGCCTCCGCGCCACCCATCGAGTCGAACATGACCAGGCCCGAGCCCCAGCCGTAGGGGCCGACCTGCTCGAGGGCCCGCTCGACGTAGGAGTCGAGCAGGTCGTCGCAGCTCGTGGCGATGCTCAGGTCGGCGTTGGCGAGCGAGATCGGTGGGGCAGTGGGCGGGAGGTTGCCGGCGCCCGACCCCGGGCCGTGGCCGATCGCGTAGCCCACGCCGACTGCAGCGGCCAGGCTGGTGACGGCTGCCACGCCCGTGGTGATCCTGCGCAGGCCCATGATGATCGGTTCCCCTCGTGCGGTGCCCGGAGGGTTCTCCTCCTCCGGTGCTGCCAGTGGGACGAGGCGACGGGGGCGGTGGTTCCGCGTGACACGATGGAGCGATGAGCGACGACCAGCCTGTCGACCGGGCCTTTGACATCGTGTTGTTCGGCGCCACCGGGTTCACCGGTGGTCTCACCGCCGACTACCTCGCGGCCCACGCCCCGGCCGGGCTGCGGTGGGCGATCGCCGGCCGCAACGCCGACAAGCTCGAGGCCGTACGCCAACGGCTGGGCGGTGACGTACAGGTCCTGGTCGCCGACGCGGCCGACCCCGCGGCGCTGGCCGACGTCGCCCGCCAGGCGCGCGTGGTCATCACCACGATCGGCCCCTACCTGGAGCACGGCGGGCCGCTGGTGGCCGCCTGCGCCGAGGCCGGCACCGACTACCTCGACCTCACCGGCGAGCCCGAGTTCGTCGACCAGACCTACCTCGCCCACCACCAGACTGCCGTGCGCACCGGCGCCCGCCTGGTCCACGCGTGCGGGTTCGACTCGATCCCGCACGACCTCGGCGCCTACTTCACCGTGCAGCAGCTGCCGTCCGACCAGCCGATCACCCTCCGCGGTGTGGTCCGCTCGGCCGGCACGTTCTCCGGCGGCACCTTCCACTCCGCCCTCGACCAGTTCGCGCGCGCCAAGGAGATGAGGAAGACCTACGCCGCCCGCCGCCGTGCCGAGGCGCGCCCCGAGGGACGCTCGTCGCGCTCGGTCAGCGGCAAGCCGCACCGCGACCCGGTGCTCGGCTACTGGTTGCTCCCGCTGCCGACCATCGACCCGATCGTCGTCGCGCGCAGCGGCGCCGCGCTGGAGGCGTACGGGCCGAAGTTCCGCTACTCCCACTGGGCCGGCACCAAGACCCTGCGCTACGCCGCCGGTGGCGCGGCCGGCGTCGGCATGCTCACCGTGGCTGCGCAGGTCAAGCCGCTGCGCAACTTCCTCAAGGGCCGGGTGCCGCAGGGCTCGGGGCCCGACAAGGCCAAGCGCGAGAAGTCGTGGTTCACCGTCGACTTCGTGGGCGAGGCCGGTGGGCAGACGGTGCACACCCGGGTCTCCGGCGGAGACCCTGGCTACACCGAGACCGCGAAGATGCTGTCCGAGGCGGCGCTCTGCCTGGCCTTCGACGACAACCCCGAGACCTCGGGCCAGGTGACCCCCGCACAGGCGATGGGCGACTCCCTGCTCGCGCGGCTCCAGAAGGCCGGGATCCGGTTCGAGAACCGTTGAGTGCTGCGCTGGTCGAAACCTTGCTCGGTGCCCCAGGCAAGAGTCGAACTTGCGACCTTTCGCTTAGGAGGCGGCTGCTCTATCCACTGAGCTACTGGGGCGGTGCCGCGTCACCAGGTGGTTCCTGCGGCGGAGAGCATCCTGCCACGTCGTCGTACGTCGACGCGCACCCGCGGAGGCACTCGCTCCGCACTCGGCGGTGTCGCGACTCATGGATCCTTGCTCGTGTCGAGTAGGTTCGGTCCCGGTCGTCCGTCCCTGTAGAAGGTGAGCCCCGTGTCCGATGAGTCGCGCCCGGAGCCGCGCGTCGGCGCGCCCAAGCGCAAGGGCAAGGCCGCTCGCCGGCACTCGGTGGGGCGCGTCATCCTCATCAGCGCCGTCGTGCTCGCCCTGGTCACCGGTCTGGGCATGGTCTATTTCGTGCGCCACCTCAACGGCAACATCACTGGCGTCTCGCTGGCCGAGCTCGGTGGGGACCGGCCGGAGAAGGTCTACAAGGGCAACGGGGAGCCGCTCAACATCCTGGTGATGGGCTCCGACTCGCGCGACTGCGAGGGCTGCGACATCGACCAGGAGGGCGGTGGCGGCTCCGACACCACGATCCTGGTGCACCTCTCCGCCGACCGTGAGCGGGCGTACGCCGTCTCCATCCCGCGTGACTCGATCGTGGACCGTCCCGAGTGCGACGACTCACCGGCCGACACCGACGTGATGTGGAACGCCGCCTACACGGTCGGTGGTCCGGTGTGCACGGTGGCGCAGCTCGAGGACAGCACCGAGGTCTTCGTCGACCACTTCGTGGTGGTGGACTTCAACGGGTTCGGCGACATGGTCGACGCCGTCGGCGGGGTGCCCGTCTGCGTGCCCGAGGACATCGTCGACAAGGCCCACAACATCTTCGTCCCGGAGGGCGACCCGTCCGTGCTCAGCGGCGACGAGGCCCTCGACTACGTCCGGGCCCGCTACATCGGGGAGCTGGCCCAGCAGAACGACATCTCGCGCATCCGGCGGCAGCAGACCTTCATCGCCGCGCTCGTGCGCGAGGTCAAGTCGGCCGGCACGCTGACCCGGCTCGACAAGGTCGTCAGCTTCCTCGATGCGGCGACCAAGTCGCTGACGACGGACACCGAGCTGGACTCGGTCACCCGGATCGGCAAGATCGCCATGCAGCTGCAGAGCATCGGCCTGGACAAGGTGCAGTTCGTGACCCTGCCGACGGAGTACTTCCCCACCGACTCCGAGTTCCGGGGCAAGGTGTTCTGGACCCCCGAGGCCGACGAGATCTGGCAGCTCATCAACGAGGACAAGGAGCTGCCGGCCCGCCTGCTGTCGGACTCGATCAGCGCCGAGCCGCCGGCCAGCTCGTCAGAGGGCAAGGGCAAGACGACGCCTTCGCCCTCCGAGAGCGGAACGCCCTCGGAGACCCCGACGCCGTCCGAGACCGCCTCGCCCAGCCCGACTCCCGGCGCTCCCGAGACCAGCACGGAGCCGGAGCCCGTCCCGGGGGTGTGCGCGTGAGCGACGAGGGACCGGCCCCCGCGAGCGAGCCCGAGTGGAAGCGCCGACGACGCCTGGCCGCCGCCTTCGGCGACGGCGTGCCCGAGCAGACCAGCGACGACACGGACCCGCGCGAGGACAAGGCCGGCAAGGGCGACGACTGGTACCGCGACCAGGTCCCGCCGCACCACGGCTGACCGTGCTCCCGGGCGACACCCCGTCCGCCCCCCTCGATAGTCCGCATCAACTGACTCGTGGGAAGAGGCTCCGGAGGAGTCAAGTGATGCGGACTACCGAGGGGTGCGAGGGGTGCGAGGGGTCGCTCGCTGGAAATGACGAACGGCCCGCCCCCTCCCGGGACAGGCCGCACGCAACGGATCAGTGACTCAGACGGCGCCGCCGCGCGCCTTGATGGCGTCGCGGATCTCCTCGAGGAGCGCGATGTCGGCCGGGGTGCCTTCGTCATCGTCGGGGAAGTAGCGCGCCTTGGCCTTGGTGTAGGGCGTCACGACGAAGAAGTAGACGACCGCCGCCATGATCAGGAACGCGACCACGGCGTTGAGGAACGCGCCGAACGACTGTGGATCGGTGGAGAAGATCCCGGAATCGGTCTCGGGCAGCAGCCCGGTGAGCCACTCGGTGAAGGCAGTGACCACCGAGGCGAACGCGAGCGCCATGATCAGACCGGTGGCGATCTCGACGAGGTTGCCCTTGAGGATGAAGTTCTTGAATCCAGTCATGTTGTCTCCCTCTGGGCGGCCCCCGAAGGAGCCGCTGTTCAGTGCGATCCGTTCACGCTAGCGGTTCCACGACACCGTCAGGAATTGGGACAGGGCCGCGCTGCTGATCTCGATCGCCTCCGCGGCGGAGGCGCCCACGACGACGAGAGCGCCGCCGGATCCCCCGGCCGGACCGTCAGGGGCGTCGGTGGGGGTGGCGAGCACGGTGACGTCACGCGCAACGACGATCGACGTGCCGGTGCCCGGGTCGGTGGCCACGAGGTCGATCTCGTCACCCGGCGCCAGCAGGGTCGCCATGCCCGCGTCCGGCAACCGGACCGGCAGGATCGTGTCGCCGGCCTGGGCCAGCGCCAGGCCAGGGCCCACCACGCGGTGATCGGTCAGCACCTCGCCGCGACCGATCGGGGCGGCGAGGACGCGCCCGCGCGCCGTGCTTGCCGCGTCGGGCGGCGCGAGCTCGGTCGGGAAGGCCCGCAGCAGCACGTCGTCGTCGCTGAGCAGAGCTCCCGAGGGCAGGTCCCGGGCGGCCACCAGCACGTCGACGGTGTCCGCCGGTGGAGGGGCGAGCGTGCGCAGCGCGCTCAGAGCGGCCGCGGCCGCCAGCGCCGCGGCGATCACCCGGCGGCGCCGCCTGAGCTGGTGGCGTACGGCACGCAGTCGACGCCGTGTCGGCGGGAGTCCCGGGAGCATGGTCCGACGCTAGGTCGGATCGACGCTCACCCGCTGGGCCTCTCCACAGGCCCCGCGCCGCGGGGTCAGTCCGAGGACGAGGAGGTCGAGGAGGTCGAGGAGGACGAGCCCGGGGCGCTCGCCGAGGAGCTGCCCGACGACGAGTCCGAGGTCGAGGACGAGGAGGACTTCTCTGACGTCGTCGACGACGAGTCCGAGCCCGAGGTCGACGCGGTGGCCGGCGTCGAGGACGTCGAGGTCGCCCGACTGTCGGTGCGGTAGAAGCCCGAGCCCTTGAAGACGACGCCCACGGCGTTGAAGAGCTTGCGCAGCCTGCCGGAGCACACCGGGCAGACAGTCAGCGTGTCCTCGCTGAAGCTCTGGAACTGCTCGAACTCGTGGCCGCACTCGGTGCAGGCGTACTGGTAGGTGGGCATGTGGCAATCCTCTGGTGGAACGGGGCCTCGGTGGTGCTGCAGCGACGATCGGCAGGGCCGGCACGACGCGCTGGCACTCACGTCCTTCGACTGCCAATGGTACGGCACAATGGTCGACGCGATGAGCGAGCACCGACCCGACCCCGTCCCCCGACTCCACCCGACCACCCCGACTCCAGCCCCGACTCCAGCCCCGGCCCCGGGGACGCACGTCCGGTGCGGTGGTGGAAGACGTTCCGACGCGCCCCCCGGGCCCTGCGCTGGTCGGTGTGGACCGCGGTCGGGCTCGTGCTGGTGCTGCTCGTCCTCGCGGCCGCCGTGGTGGGCGTCGTACGCCGTCCGCTGCCGCAGACGAGCGGCGAGGTGGAGGTGGCCGGCCTGTCCGCGGAGGTCGAGGTGATCCGCGACGGGTTCCACATCCCGCAGATCTACGCCGACACCGACGCCGACCTGATGTTCGCGCAGGGCTACGTCCATGCCCAGGAGCGGTTCTTCGAGATGGACTTCCGGCGGCACGTGACTGCCGGCCGGCTCTCGGAGATCTTCGGGCGCGACACCCTGAGCACCGACAAGTTCATCCGCACCATGGGCTGGCGCCGGGTGGCGGAGGAGGAGTGGGCGCTCCTCGAGCCGGCCACCCGCGACGCGCTGACGTCGTACGCAGCCGGCGTGAACGCCTACATCGCGGACCGCAAGCCGTCCGAGCTCGCCGCGGAGTACGCCGTCCTCGGGCTGACCGGGCTCGACTACACGCCCGAGGAGTGGGAGCCCGTCGACTCCCTGGCCTGGCTCAAGGCGATGGCGTGGGACCTGCGCGGCAACATGGAGGCCGAGGTCGACCGCGTCCTGCTCTCGCTGGACCACACCGCCGAGCAGGCCGCCGAGCTCTGGCCGGGCTACCCCTTCGCCGACCACCCGCCGATCGTCTCCGGCGGCGGCGTCGTCGACGGGGTCTTCGAGCAGAACGCGACGGGCAACGGGACCCGCAACCCCCGCCGCCCGGCGTACCCGCAGGGGGTCGTGAAGGCCCTCGAGCGCGTGCAGGACCGGATCGAGGCGATGCCCGAGCTGGTCGGCAGCGGACGTGGCATCGGCAGCAACTCGTGGGTGGTGGACGGCGCGCACTCCTCGACGGGCAGGCCGCTGCTGGCCAACGACCCGCACCTGGGCATCAGCCAGCCCGGCATCTGGATGCAGATGGGACTGCACTGCCGCGAGCAGACCGACGACTGCACGCTCGACAGCTCGGGCTTCACGTTCTCCGGGGTGCCCGGCGTGGTCATCGGGCACAACGCCGACATCGCCTGGGGCTTCACCAACCTCGGTCCCGACGTGACCGACCTCTTCCTCGAGCAGACCGCGGGGGACGACCGCTACGTCCGCGACGGCGAGACGGAGGCGATGACGGTCCACACCGAGACGATCGCGGTGCGCGACCACGCCGACGTCGAGCTCCGCGTCCGCGAGACCGTCCACGGCCCGTTGATCAGCGACGTGTCCTCGGAGTTCGCCAGCGTCGGGGCAAACGCCCCGACCGACGAGCCCGGTGAGCGTGGCAGTGGCTACGCCGTCGCGCTGGCCTGGACGGCCCTCGACCCGGCCCCGACCGCCGACGCGATCCTCGGGCTCAACCGGGCCTCCGACTGGGACGAGTTCCGCGAGGCGGCCGCCGACTTCTCGGTGCCGGCGCAGAACATGGTGTACGCCGACCGGGAGGGCCACATCGGCTACCAGTCACCGGGCCGCGTCCCGATCCGTCGCGCGGGCAACGACGGCACCATGCCGGTCGAGGGATGGGTCAGCGCCAACGACTGGACCGGCGACTACATCCCCTTCGACGGCCTGCCGAGCGTGCTCGACCCGGAGGAGGGGTTCATCGTCACGGCCAACCAGGCGGTCATCGACGAGAACTACCCCTACCTCCTCACCCAGGACTGGGACTACGGCTACCGCTCGACCCGCATCCGCGACGCCCTCACGGCGGAGGGCGAGCTGTCCGTGCAGGAGATGGCGAGCCTGCAGCTCGACACGACGAACCCGATGGCCGAGGTGCTGGTGCCCTACCTCCTCGACGTCGAGGACCTGCCGTCGTCCTACTACCGCGACGCCCAGGACCTGCTGCGCGACTGGGACTTCACGCAGCCGGCCGACAGTGCTCCGGCGGCGTACTTCAACGTCGTGTGGCGCAACGTCCTCGAGCTGACCTTCCACGACGACCTGCGCCAGCGGACCTGGCCCGACGGAGGCGACCGGTGGTTCGCGGTGGTGAGCGAGCTGCTCCCCAGCCCGGCCGGGCCGTGGTGGGACAACGCGGGCACCGACGAGTTCGAGACCCGCGACGACATCCTGCGGCGGGCCATGATCCTGGCCCGTGACGAGCTCACCCGGCGCCAGGCGCGCGACCCGCAGCGGTGGACGTGGGGCCACATCCACCGGATGAACCTCCACAACGCGACGCTCGGCGAGTCCGGCGTCGCGCCGATCGAGCGGCTCTTCAACCGCGACGGGTGGGAGGTCGGCGGCGGATCGTCGATCGTCGACGCGACCTCGTGGAACGCCGTCGACGGCTACGAGGTCACTGCCGCCCCCTCGATGCGGATGGTGGTCTCGCTCGCCGACTGGGACGACTCGCGGTGGATCAACCTCACCGGCGTCTCCGGGCACCCGGCCTCCTCGCACTACTCCGACCAGACCGAGCTCTTCGTCGAGGGCCAGACGCTGCCGTGGGCCTTCGGCCGCCAGGCCGTGGAAGCGGCGGCAGACGACACGCTCACCTTGCTGCCGGCGCCGTAGCAACCACCGGGTACCCGGTGATTGCTGAGGTTATCGACCGTTGCAACGGTCGATAACCCGACGAATCACCGGGTACCCGGTGATTCACCCGCGGACAGAGCCACCACCCCAGCCCCCGTCAGCGCGAAGCCGACCCGTACGTCGTGGGGATCGGTCGGCACCGTCAGCCCCACCTCGTCGTCGTAGAGCACGACCGCGACCGGGGTCCCGTCCGGCACCCGCGTCAGCGCGCGGTCGTAGCACCCGCCGCCCTGGCCGAGGCGTTCACCGGCCACCGAGACGGCGAGCCCGGGCACGAGGACGACATCGGCCTGACCGATCGCCTCCACGCCGAGCCGCTCGCCCGTCGGCTCGAGCAGCCCACGGACCGCGGGCGCCAGGCTGTCGCGCCCTGAGTAGACGGCCCAGTCCAGGTCGAGGTCGGGCAGGACCACCGGCACGATCACTCGCCTACCGTCGGCGACGAGCGCGTCGAGGAGCAGACCCGTGCCCGGCTCGCTGCCGACCGAGACGTAGGCCGCGACGGTGGCGGCGCGGCGTACGGCGTCCCAGGCCAGCCCCGCACCGGCGACGTCCGCGGCGAACGTCGCGGCGGCGTCGAGCGGACGACGCTTGCGGGCCGCGCGCACCTGGTCCCGGAGGGCGGTCTTCGCAGCCCCTCGGTCTCCCCAATCGTCCACGGCCACGTCAGCAGCCTACGATCGAACCATGGCAAGCAAGGGCAGCGCGCACGGACTCGACCTCGCACGGGAGAAGATGAGGGAGGCCGGGGTCGACGAGGTCGCGATCAGGACGTTCGCGCACTACTACCGACTCCTCGAGCACGGCGAGACCGGCATGATCGCCGAGGACTCGATCGAGCCGCTCGACATGGAGGCGCTGGCCGACGTCGAGGTGGACGCCGACGTCGCCGCCGACGCGATCCGGCACACGGCCGTCGTCAAGCTCAACGGGGGACTCGGCACCTCGATGGGCATGGATCGCGCCAAGTCGCTGCTCTGCGTGCGCCGCGGCCTCAGCTTCCTCGACATCATCGCCCGGCAGGTGCTCCACCTCCGCAAGGAGTACGACGCCACCCTGCCCCTGCTGTTCATGAACTCCTTCCGCACCTCCGCCGACACCATGGAGGCCCTGGCCCGCTACGAGGACCTGCCGGTCGAGGGGCTGCCGCTGGAGTTCCTGCAGAACAAGGAGCCCAAGCTCCTCGCCGCCGACCTGCTCCCCGCGGCCTACCCCAAGCAGCCTGACCTGGAGTGGTGTCCCCCCGGGCACGGCGACATCTACACGGCGTTGCGCGGCACCGGCCTGCTGGCGAAGCTCCTGGAGGCGGGCTACCGCTACGTCTTCGTCTCCAACTCCGACAACCTCGGTGCCGTCCCCGACGCCCGGGTGGCCGGCTGGTTCGCCCAGAGCGGTGCGCCGTTCGCGATCGAGGCGGTGCGCCGTACGCCCTCGGACCGCAAGGGCGGCCACTTCGCCCGCCGCAAGGCCGACGGCCGGATCGTGCTGCGCGAGTCGGCCCAGACCCCGGACGCGGACCAGGAAGCGCTGGCCGACCTGACCCGCCACCAGTACTGCTCCACCAACAACCTGTGGTTCGACCTGCAGGCGATGGTCGACACCCTGGACGCACGCGACGGCATCCTGGGGCTTCCGTTGATCCGCAACGTCAAGAACCTCGACCCCGCCGACCCGTCCACCCCCGAGGTCATCCAGATCGAGACGGCCATGGGTGCGGCGATCGAGGTGTTCGACGGCGCCCGCACCATCGAGGTCGGCCGCGACCGGTTCGTCCCGGTGAAGACCACCGACGACCTGCTGGTGCTGCGCTCCGACGTCTACGACATCGGCCGCGACTTCGTGCTCGACCAGGCCGGCTACCAGGTGCCGTACGTCTCGCTCGACGGCGACTTCTACAAGCTGGTCGGCGACTTCGACAAGCGCTTCCCCGACGGTGCGCCGTCGCTGCGCGAGGCCGACTCGTTCACGGTCGAGGGCGACTGGACCTTCGGGAACGGCGTCCGGGTCGTGGGTGACGTCAGCCTCAGGGCCTCCGCTGCCCAACGGATCGAGGGCGGCGCCGTCCTGAGCGACCAGGACGAGGACGAGGACCAGGATGGCTGACCTGCTTCCGGTCGAGGACTACCTCGACCGCATCCTCGCGACGGTCTCCCCGTTGCACGCGTTCCAGCAGCCGTTGATGGAGGCCCTGGGCCTCGCGCTGGCCGAGGACGTGGTGGCACCGATCTCGTTGCCGAGCTTCGACAACTCCGCGATGGACGGCTATGCCGTCGTCACCGAGGACGTCGCCGACGCGAGCGCGGACTCACCGGTGACGCTGCCGGTCGTGGGCGAGATCGGCGCCGGCCAGTCCTCGATCCTGGCGATGTCGCCGGGCACCGCGGTCAAGATCATGACGGGCGCCCCGGTGCCGGCGGGTGCGACCTCGGTCGTCCCCTACGAGTGGACCGACCGCGGGGTGGCGAGCGTACGCATCACCCGTTCCGCGGGTCGTGGCGAGCACATCCGGCCGGTCGGGGACGACATCACCGAGGGCGACATGCTGCTGGAGGAGGGCACCGTCCTGGGGCCGCGCCACCTCGGCATGCTGGCCGCGGTCGGCCGCGCGACGGTCCAGACGCGGCCGCGGCCGCGGGTCGTGATCATCTCGACCGGCTCCGAGCTGCGCGACCCCGGCACCCCGCTGGGCCACGACTCGATCTACGACGGCAACTCCTACCTCCTCGCGGCCGCGGCCCGCGCGGCCGGCGCGATCGCCTACCGGGTGGGCATCGTGCCCGACGAGTCGCACGCCTTCACCGAGGCGCTGAGCGACCAGCTGGTCCGCGCCGACCTGGTCGTGACCAGCGGGGGAGTGAGCGAGGGTGACTTCGACGTCGTGAAGGAGTCGCTGTCCCACCACGGCTCGATGTGGTTCGGCGGGGTCGGCATGCAGCCGGGCAAGCCGCAGGGCTTCGGCACCGTCGGCGAGGACGACACCCCGGTCTTCACGCTCCCCGGCAACCCGGTCTCCTCCTACGTCTCCTTCGAGATGTTCGTGTTGCCCGCCATCCGCCGGATGATGGGCAAGCTCCCCTACGTCCGCCCGACCGCCCGCGCGCGCCTGACCCACGGGCTCTCCTCGCCCGAGGGCAAGGTCCAGCTGGTGCGTGGGCACTACGAGAGCGACCGCGGCGGCACCTTCGTGTCCCCGGTCGGCGGGCACGGGTCCCACCTGATCGGCGACCTCGCAGCGGCCAACTGCCTGATCGAGGTGGCGGCCGACGTCACCTCGGTCCAGGCCGGGGAGATGGTCGCGATCCGCAGGCTCGACGTGGAGTTCTGATGACGTCCCCCCTCGAGCCGGACCGGCTGACGCATGTCGACGAGACCGGCGCCGCCCGGATGGTCGACGTGGGCGACAAGCCCGTCACCGCGCGTACGGCGTCCGCGACCGGTCGCGTCCTCGTGAGCCGGACCGTGACCGACCTGCTCCGCGGTGAGGGCGTGCCGAAGGGCGACGCGCTTGCCGTGGCCAGGCTGGCCGGGATCATGGGCGCCAAGCAGACCCCGTCCCTGATCCCGCTCTGCCACCCCCTGTCGATCTCCGGCGTCACCGTCGACCTCGCTGTCACCGACGAGTCCGTGGACATCACCGCCACGGTCCGCACCACCGACCGCACCGGCGTCGAGATGGAGGCGCTGACCGCCGTGTCGGTGGCCGCCCTCACCGTCGTCGACATGGTCAAGGCCGTCGACAAGGCTGCGGTCATCACCGACATCCGGGTCGAGTCCAAGTCCGGCGGCAGGTCAGGCACGTGGACCCGATGAGCCTCCGTGCTGCTGTCGTCGTCGCCTCCAACCGGGCGTCGGCCGGCGTGTACGGCGACGAGACCGGCCCGCTGATCGCGGACTGGCTGCGTGCGCAGGGCTTCGACTGCGACGAGCCTGCCGTCGTCCCGGACGGGGACCCGGTGCGGGAGGCCATCTCCGCAGCCGTCACGGCCGGCGCCCGCATCGTGCTCACCACCGGCGGCACCGGGCTCACCCCGACCGACCGGACCCCTGAGGCCACCGCGCCGCTCCTCGACCGGGAGGTGCCCGGCATCGCCGAGGCGATCCGGGCCGCCGGGGCCGCGAAGGGCGTCCCCACCGCGATGCTCTCGCGCGGGCTCGCCGGGCTCGTCGGCGACTGTCTCGTGATCAACCTCCCCGGTTCGCGCGGAGGCGTGAAGGACGGGCTCGGCGTCCTCGAGCCCGTCGTACGCCACGCCGTGGAGCAGGTCGTCGGGAGCGACCACTGAACACCTCGAGCCTCGGATCTCTCGCCTGCTGCGCGCCGCTCGCGACGGCGTCGACCGGAGGCTCGAGATGAGCGCCCCCGGGTGGCCCGCGCGCCTGGAGTCGGGCGGAGTGGTCGTCCGGTCGCTGCGCAAGTCCGACGCCGACAGGTGGCAGGAGGTCCGCGCCCGCAACCACGACTGGCTGCGGCCCTGGGACGCGACGGTCCCGCCCGGCGCGTCACCGCGCCCGACGTCGTACCGGATGGTCGTGCGCTCCATGCTGCAGCAGGCCAGGCAGGGCCTGTCCCTGCCGTTCGTGGTGGAGCTCGAGGGTCGTTTCGTCGGCCAGGTCACCGTGAGCAACGTGGCCCGCGGGTCGGCCCAGTGGGGGTCGATCGGCTACTGGCTCGCCGCCGACGTGGCCGGGCGTGGCGTGGCGCCCCGCGCGGTCGCCATGGTCATCGACCACTGCCTGGGGCCGGTGGGGCTGCACCGCATCGAGATCTGCGTGCGCCCGGAGAACACCAACTCGCTGCGTGTCGTGGAGAAGCTCGGCCTCGAGCAGGTCGGCTTCGCGCCTCGATTCCTCCACATCGACGGCGCCTGGCGCGACCACCGGATCTTCGCGATCACGCGCGAGGAGTGCCCCGAACCGGTCATCTCCAGGCTCGCGACCCACCAGTCACACCAGTAGTTCTGCGACACACCACTTGACATCCGTCCCGCTCACGCTCAGCGCTCCTAGTCTTCGAGCGTGGACCTGAGTGCTTTCATCTTCGTCGCCCTCGCCGTGGCGTGGGCCGTCTACCTGATCCCCAAGGCCCTCAAGCACCACGATGAGGTCGTCCGCAGCCGATCGGTCGAGAAGTTCTCGCACACCATGCGGGTCCTGGCGCGGCGCGAGCCGGTCGACCGGCGCCATGCGCGCCTCGTCGTGGCTCCGATCCGCGCAGCCCTGCGTCCCCCGGTGGAGACCAAGGCCCACGTGGTCGCGCCGGCCGTCGCCGAAACCCCGGTGCGTACGACCTCGCCGCTCGCCCCGCACCCTGTCGTTCCGCGCCCTGTCGCCCAGCGCGCCGCCGCGCGCCGTGCCGCGGCCCGCCGCCGCAACGTGCTGGCGCTCATCGCCGTGGCCAACGCCGCGGTGGTCGCCCTCGCCGCTGCCTCCGTCATCACCTGGCCGTGGGTGGCCGTCCCGCTCGCCGTGCTCGTCGCCTGGCTGGTGGCCTGCCGCCTCTCGGTCCGCTCGGAGCGCCGTCAGCGCGCCGTGCGCGCCGCGATCGAGATCGGGTTCCCGCCGGTGGAGGAGGAGCTCGACGACGTCGACCTGACCGGCGAGGTGCCGGTGTCGGCTCCCGAGCCCCGCAGTCCCGCCGCGTCGGCCCCGGCCGAGGCGTCCGCGGCGTCGGAGACCCCGGCGGTCGTGACCGGCGAGATCCCGGTCGTCGGTGGATGGGACATGGTGCCCACCACGCTCCCCACCTACGTCAACAAGACCGCCGCCCAGCGGCGTACGGTCTCGACGATCGACCTCGACTCCACCGGGGTCTGGTCGAGCGGCCACAACGACGAGGACTCGGCGCTCGCACGGTCGGCCGAGAAGTCCGCCAGGACCGCCCGCGAGGCCGACGACACCCGCCGCGCCAGCGGCGCCTGAGGCCCGTCGGGCCGCGTCGGGGTCGATTCGATCCGGCCGGTGCCCCTCGTGTATCTTGGCGACGCGCCGCGAGGCGCGTGGGGGTGTGGCGCAGCTGGTAGCGCGTCTCGTTCGCATCGAGAAGGCCAGGGGTTCGAGTCCCCTCACCTCCACCACCAGCAAGGGCCCGGATCCACGATCCGGGCCCTTGCTGCGTCCACGGCGGGCGCTACCGTCGGACCGTGACGGACTTCCAGCGCATCTTCGTGGTGACCACCGCGGCGGGCGCCGCTGAGGTCGATCGCGTGCGCAGGACGCTGGGGTCGAACGCGAGGGTGCTCACTGCGCCCACCGGCGAGGCCAAGCAGGTGGTCGAGGGGTTGGGTCGCCAGCCGACCCCGGACGTGGTGCTGGGGCCCGTCCGGTTCCCGGACGTCGACCGCGGCCACCGCCTCGACGAGGTCGTACGCCGCCATGCCGTGGAGGACCGCTTCCGCGACGTCGTCGTGGTGGCGGACCCGGCCACCGTGACCCTGCTGCTGCGCGTGCTCGCGCCCGACCAGCTGGCCGCGGCCGGACCCGTGACCGAGGTGGGCCTGCCGCGCGGCCCGCGACCGGTCCCGCTGGGTCGCGCGGCCGCGGGAGGTGCGGGTCTCGCCGTCGCGGCGGGACTGCTGTCCTCGCTCGTCCCGGTCTGGCTGCTCCCGCTGGCGGTGGCGGCGTCCGGCGTCGTGCTGCTGGCCGTGCCGCGACGCCGTCACCTCGGCCAGGCCCTGCTGATCGCCACGGGGGTGTCCCTCGTCGTGGCCCTGCTGGCGGTGGCGGGGTCGGCCCGGTTCCCCGGCGCCTGGTGAGCTCAGCGTCCGCGCGCGAGCACCAGGTCCCAGCCGACCCCTACCGCCCCAAGCCGTACGACGAAACCCCGCCCGGACTGGATCGGGCGGGGTCAGTCGTTGATCGTCAGCCCTTGCGCGGGCCGAACAGGAGACTGCGCTTGGTGCGGGGGCTCGGGATGGCCGGAGCCGGCCACCACTCGAGGCTCTCGTAGCCCGCGCGGTTGAAGCCGGCGCGGTAGACGAAGTTGTCGCCGCAGGAGCAGACCCAACGCTCCCCGACCTCGTGCTCGGAGTCGGCCGACGGCGCGGCCTCGGTCTGCAGGCAAACGTGAATAAGAGTTGAATCCATGGCGCACCCTCCCTGGCGACAGCCCCCGAACGGATCGGGTGGCTCCATGGTGGGCCGCTGCCGCGGTGGAGACCATGGGCGACACCACAAATGCGGGACTTCTTGACGAAAACTCGGACATTCCTGCCGAATTGCGCTAGGTGGACCAGCCGCCCGGCTCAGATCCAGCGCTGGAACCAGATGCGGGCGTCCCACTCCGACTTGGTGAGGAGCGTGTCGGTCCAGACCGGCCAGAACCACGCGAAGGCGACGAGGGCCAGCACGGTGTAGCTGCCGGCCACGATCACCCCGAACGTACGCCGCGGTGACGGCACGTCGGAGGTGCCGATCAGGTGCCCCATGGCGAGCGCGAGCGAGAGCACCATGAAGGGCAGGGAGGTGATCGCGTAGAAGTAGAAGATCGGCCGGTCGTCGTAGAGGAACCAGGGCAGCCAGGTGCTGGCCAGGCCCACCACCGCCACCCCGTGGCGCCAGTCGCGTGCGCCGATCCACAGCAGCAGGGAGGCGACCATCGCCAGGCAGCCGCCCCACCAGATCACCGGGTTGCCGATCAGCAGGACCTGCCGGATGCACGTCGAGCCGCTCGGCGCCGAGCAGCCCTGCGAGCCCGGCTGGATGTCGGTCTGCGCATCGACCCCGACCGGTCGTCCCATCACCAGCCAGGTGGACGGCTTGGAGGCGTAGATGTGGGTCGAGTCGTTGAGGAAGTGGCTGTGGAACGTGTAGACGTCCTGGTGGTACGACCACAGCGAGCGCAACGACTGGGTCACCTCCCCGAGGCCCTCGGCGTCCGGCTCGCTGGCGGTCGGCCACGGCTCGCCGCCGCCGTACGACGTGTACTGGGTGTTGCTGAAGGCCTGCTCGTAGGCGTCGGCGTGGATCAGCCAGCCGGTCCAGGTGGCGACGTAGGTGACCAGGGCGACGCCGACGAGTGCGAGGAACGCGGGGATGCCGTCGAGCACGATCGAGCGCAGGAGGGGACGGCGCTGCCCGAAGGCGCGTCGGGCACCGGCGCTCCAGAGCCACGCGAGCAGGCCGAAGGCGGCCAGCGCGTAGACCGCCGACCACTTGGTGCCGCAGGCCAGGCCGAAGCTGACGCCGCCCGCGAGCAGCCACGGGCGCCACCAGGCCAGCCACCAGCGCCACCGCTCGTCCGAGGCGAGGCGGTCGCGCAGCCACTGCCGGTCGGCGACCACGCAGTGCACGCCGCACAGGATGAAGAACGCCAGGAAGATGTCCAGCAGGGCGAGCCGCGACAGCACGAGCTGCAGGCCATCGATCGAGAGCAGGAGCCCGGCGACCAGACCGAGCACCGTGGAGCCGGTGACCCGGCGCACGAAGCGGCACATGAGGAGCACCATCAGGGCCCCGATCAGGGCCGAGGCCATCCGCCACCCGGCGGGATCCATGCCGAAGACCTTGATCCCGCCGGCGATCAGCCACTTGCCGACCTCCGGGTGGACGATCATCGACGGGCCGTCCTGCCACAGGCCCGTCACGTTGCCGTTGAGGATCGACTTGTCGGCCTCCTCCACGTAGCTGCGGACGTAGCCGAAGTTGAGCAGCGACCAGGCGTCCTTGGCGTAGTAGGTCTCGTCGAAGGAGAACTGGTGGGGCGTGCCGAGGTGCCAGCGGCGCAGGAAGAAGGCCAGGCTCGCCAGGCAGATCGCACCCACCCAGCCGAGCAGCCGATCCTCCGACCTCCAGCGCGGACGATTCCGCTCCAGGGCAGTCGGGGTCACGCCGGAACTCTAGCCAGAGCCTGCAGAGATTCCCGCGTGCACGCCGCCCGTCGTACGCGTGCGTGCCCGCGGCTCCGCCGGCAGCCGCAGGTGCGGACCCGGCGCGCCACCATCCGCCCCCGAGCCGCGTCACCCGGGCCTGCCATGATCGACCCATGGCTGGCGTCCTGGTCCTCGCGGCCACTCCGATCGGGCAGGCCGGGGACGCACCGCCCCGGCTGGCCGCCGAGCTCTCCGGCGCCGACGTGGTCGCGGCCGAGGACACCCGTCGGCTCAAGCGGCTGTGTGCCGACCTCGACATCACGCTCTCGGGTCGCGTCGTCTCCTACTTCGAGGGCAACGAGCAGGCCCGCACTCCCGTGCTGCTGGAGGCCCTCCTCGCCGGCGAGCGGGTCGTGCTCGTCACCGACGCGGGGATGCCGAGCGTCTCCGACCCCGGCTACCGGCTGGTGGCCGCGGCGGTCCAGCACGACCTGCGCGTGACCGCGGTGCCCGGCCCGAGCGCCGTGCTGACCGCGCTCGCGGTCAGCGGGCTCCCGGTCGACCGGTTCTGCTTCGAGGGCTTCCTGCCGCGCAAGGCAGGGGAGCGCGGGCGTCGCCTCGCCGCGCTCGCCGCGGAGGAGCGCACGATGGTCTTCTTCGAGGCACCCCACCGCACCGAGGCCGCGCTCGCCGCGATGGCGGAGGCGCTCGGTGACGACCGTGCGGCCGCGGTCTGCCGGGAGCTCACCAAGACCCACGAGGAGGTCCGCCGCGGGCCGCTGGCCGAGCTGGTCGCCTGGGCGGCCGAGGGCGTACGCGGCGAGGTGACCATCGTCGTGGAGGGCTCGAGCGGCGCACCCGCGGTGGCCGCCGACCCGGGCTCGTTGCGTACGGCCGTGGCCGAGCTGGAGGCGACAGGCTCCACGCGCAAGGAGGCGATCGCCGAGGTCGCCAAGCGCGCGGGGCTCCCCAAGCGGGAGGTGTACGACGTTGTCCACCGCTGACCGGTCCGGCGAGGGCCCCACACGCAGCCGCGCCCCGACCGAGGAGACGTCGGGTGCCCGCCGGGACCGCGAGCGCCCGCCCAGCCCGGAGCCGCTCCCGCACCCGGTCGTGGACAACCACTGTCACCTCGACATCGCCGACGGCGACTGGATCTCCACCGAGGACGCCCTGGCCGCCGCCGCCGCGGTGGGGGTGCCGCGGATCGTGCAGATCGGCTGCGACCTGCCCGGGGCGCGGTGGGCGGTGACCGCCGCCGCGGAGCACGACGCCCTCGTCGCCGGTGTCGCGCTGCACCCCAACGAGGCGCCTCGGCTGGCGGCGACGGGCGACCTCGAGGCCGCACTCGAGGAGATCGAGAGGCTCGCCACCTCCCACGACAAGGTCCGGGCGATCGGCGAGACCGGCCTCGACCACTTCAGACATGCCCAGAGTCGGACCGGGGAGGCGGGCTGGGCGGCGCAGGAGGAGAGCTTCCGCCGCCACATCGACCTGGCCAAGCGGCTCGACAAGACGCTGGTCATCCACGACCGCGACGCCCACGACGACGTGCTCCGCATCATCGACGAGGAGGGCGCGCCCCAGCGGTGGGTGATGCACTGCTTCTCCGGGGACGACACGTTCGCCCGGCAGTGCCTGGACCGCGGCGCGCACCTCAGCTTCGCCGGGACGGTGACCTTCAAGAACGCGGCGCCGCTGCGCAACGCGCTCGCCGTCACGCCGCGCGACCGGGTCCTCGTCGAGACCGACGCCCCCTTCCTGACGCCCATGCCCTACCGGGGGCGCCCCAACGCCTCCTACCTCGTGCCGCACACCGTGCGAGCCATGGCTGAGGTGCTGCAGACCGACCTGGAGGACCTCTGCCGGGCCATCGACGCCAACACCGAGGCAGCCTTCGGCGGTGCCTGGTAGGCCTGCCCGACCGCTCGGCGGACGCGGGCAGCGTGAGCAGGGTCTCGCCCGAAGATGGCGCCGCGAGTTTGCGTCATGAGCCTGCGTCGTTATCGTCTTGTGATAGTTGGCCGGTATCGGGAGCGATGTCGGCAGCACGAGGACCGGTTCGGGTCGGTCCTGCGAGTCCCCCGGCTCGCACGTCGTACGGCCGCTGTGTGCTTCACCGTGGTCGCTTCGCATGTGGGTGGGGGAGTGCTGCCACCCGAGGACCGGGGAGTACGACGTTCGGAGAATCGTGCGCTCTCGTTTCGCGCAGCTCAGCAGGTCCAAGGCAGTCCTGGCCACCCTCGCGGGGGTCATCGTGGCAGCCGTCGCAGGTACGACGGTCGGCTACGCAGCACTGACGAAGGACGTGACCCTCACCCTCGACGGACACACCACCCACGTGAGCGCCATCGGCGACACGGTCGGTGACGTGCTGGCTTCCGAGGGCATCGACGTGGGCGACAAGGACCTGGTCGCCCCGGCGGTCGGCGACAGCGTCACCGACGGCACGGCCATCGCCGTCCAGTTCGGGCGGCCGCTCGAGCTCTCCGTCGACGGCGAGTCCCGCACCTACTGGGTCAACTCCACCAACGTCGCCAGCGCTCTGGGCGAGATCGGTCGCCGCTTCGACGGTGCTGACCTGTCCGCGAGCCGCGGCTCCTCGATCGGTCGCAGCGGCCTCAAGCTCGAGGTCGTCACCCCCAAGGTCGTGCGCATCAAGCTCGGCGCCAAGGACCTCCGCAAGCGCAAGGTCACCGCGCTGACGGTGGCCGACGTCCTGAAGTCGATGGACTTCGAGGTCGACAAGCACGACTTGGTCTCGCCGTCGCTCACGACCGAGATCACCGACGGCACGAAGGTCGTCGTCACCGACATCCGGATCGCGACGAAGAAGGTGAAGCGCGAGGTCATCGACGCGCCCGTCATCGAGCGCGAGGACGCCGGCATGCTCGAGGGTGAGCAGCGGGTCGTCCAGGCCGGCAAGGACGGCGCCCGAAACGTGACCTACCGCCTCCGCTTCGTCAACGGCGAGCTCGCTGCCCGCAAGGTCGTCAAGGCCTCGGTCAGCACCAAGGCCGTGCCCACGATCGTCAAGGTCGGCACCAAGGCGGAGCCGGAGGCCTCGGGCACCAACTTCGCCGGCGGCAGCACCGTCTGGGACTCCCTGGCCCAGTGCGAGTCCGGTGGCAACTGGGCGATCAACACCGGCAACGGCTACTACGGCGGCCTCCAGTTCAACCTCGGGACCTGGCGTGCCTACGGCGGCACCGGCTACCCGCACCAGGCCTCCCGCGAGACGCAGATCGCCGTCGCCACGCGCCTGCGCGATGCCCGCGGCGGCTACGGCTCGTGGCCCGGCTGCGCAGCCAAGCTGGGCCTGCCCCGCTGAGCGTCCCGCACCATGACGGCCCACTAGGCTTGACGTCATGACCACGTCCCCGGCCGGCCCGAGACTCCTCGGGCCGGCCGAGGTGCGTCGGCTCGCCGCCGAGCTCGACCTCCGCCCCACCAAGCAGCGGGGGCAGAACTTCGTGATCGACGCCAACACGGTGCGCCGCATCGTCCGCGAGTCCGGCATCACGGCCGACGACGTCGTGGTGGAGGTGGGCCCCGGCCTCGGCTCACTGACGCTGGCCCTGCTCGAGGTGGCCGAGCGCGTCATCGCGATCGAGGTCGACCCGCTGCTCGCCGAGCGGCTGCCGGCCACCATCGCGTCGTACGCCCCCGGGCAGGTCGACCGCTTCGAGGTCGTGCTGGCCGACGCGATGCGCGTGGAGTCGCTGCCGGGTCCGCCGCCCACCGCGCTGGTCGCCAACCTCCCCTACAACGTCTCCGTGCCCGTGCTCATCCACCTGCTGACGCTGCTGCCGTCGCTGGAGCGCGGTCTGGTCATGGTCCAGGCCGAGGTGGCCGACCGGCTGGCCGCGGGGCCGGGGTCGAAGACCTACGGCGTGCCCAGCGTCAAGGCGGCCTGGTTCGCCGACGTACGCCGGGCCGGCGCGATCGGGCGCACCGTGTTCTGGCCGGCGCCCAACGTCGACTCCGGACTGGTCGCCTGGACCCGGAGCGACCCGCCGCGGACCACGGCCACCCGCGAGCAGGTGTTCGCCGTCGTCGACGCCGCGTTCGCGCAGCGCCGCAAGCAGGTCCGCGCAGCGTTGCGCGGGCTGGCCGGCTCCGCCGAGGTCGCCACCGCTGCGCTGGAGTCCGCCGGGGTCGACCCCACGGCCCGCGGTGAGGTGCTCACCGTCGAGGACTTCGCCCGGATCGCCGAGGGCCTCTTCCCGTTGCTCGCCGAGGCCGCGCAGCGACCCTCACGAGACTCCGGACCTGCATGAGCGTCACGGTCAGGGCGGCCGCCAAGATCAACCTCCACCTGGGCGTCGGCCGGGTGCGCGACGACGGTTTCCACCCGCTCGACACGGTCTACCAGGCGATCAGCCTGTACGACGACCTCACCCTCGTCGCCGCCGACAGCACCGACATCAGCGTGGAGACGACGGACTACGTCGATCCGGCCGGCGTGCCCCTGGATGCGTCCAACATCGCCGTCAGGGCCCTCGACGCGGTCCGCGCGCGCGCCGGGCGCACCGGCCACGAGCGCATCGAGATCGTGAAGTCGATCCCGGTCGCCGGCGGCATGGCGGGTGGCTCGGCCGATGCCGCCGCGGCCCTGGTGGCGTACGACCGGCTCCACGACTGCCGGCTGCCCGACGACGTGCTCCTCGAGCTCGCGGCCGACCTCGGCAGCGACGTGCCCTTCTCGCTCGTGGGAGGCACGGCCCGGGGCCGGGGCCGCGGAGAAGTGGTCGACCCGATCCACGACGGGGGCACGTGGTGGTGGGTCGCGGCACCGTCCGGCGTCGGCCTGTCCACCCCCGAGGTCTACCGCCACTTCGACCGGATGTTCCCCGACGCGGCGGTCGAGCCGGCCGCCCCCGACGACCTGCTCGCCGCGCTGGAGTCGGGCGAGCCCCTGCGGCTGGCCCGCACCCTGCACAACGACCTGCAGGCACCGGCGATCGACCTGCGCCCCGAGCTCGGCACCCTGATCGAGCGGGGTGAGGCGGAGGGTGCGTTGCGCGGCCTGGTCTCCGGCTCCGGTCCGACGTGCGTCTTCCTGTGCGACTCCCAGGCGGGTGCCCACGCCGTGGTGACCGGGCTGAAGGGCGCCGGGCACGACGTCGTACTCATCGCGCACGGCCCGGTCGCAGGCGCGCACCTGCTGCCCTGACGAGTTCCTGCCCTCCGCAGGTGCGGAGCCGGCCGATGGGGAAGGATGCGGATATGTTGGGCGCGACATTCGCGCCCGGTGATGACTTTGGGGGAGGCATCGTGACCGCGTTCCTGCTCGTCGGCGCAGTCGGCGTCGTGCTGCTGCTCGTGGCACTGGTCATCGGCGACTTCCTCGACGGCGCCCTCGAGGGGCTCAGTGGTGGCTTCTTCTCCACCGAGGCCGTGGCCGGCTTCCTGGGCGCCCTCGGCTTCGGCGGCGCCATCGCCCTCGACGCGACCGGCTCCACCTCGCTGGCGGTCGTCATCGGCCTGGTGCTGGGGGTGCTGCTGGCCGCGGCCGCGGCGAAGGCCTCGAAGTTCCTCCACGGCACCGGCGAGACCGACACCGTCCGCACCGCCGACCTGGTCGAGCAGATCGGCTCGGTGGTCAGCGAGATCCCGGAGGACGGCTACGGCGTCGTGTCGATCAGCGCCGGCGGCCACATCACCCGCCTCAACGCCCGCTCCAGCGTCGCCGTCCCCGCCGGCACCACCGTCAGCGTCACCTCGATCCTCTCGCCGACCGCCGTCCAGGTCGAGCCGCTCTTCCTGCCCTGACCCGCCACCTTCATCAAGGAGCTCCCCACATGTTCGATCTGTCCCCGGTCGTCACGTCAGTGATCGGCCTCGTCGTCCTGGTGGTGCTGCTCGCCCTGCTGGTGACCACCCGCTACAAGGTGGCCGGCCCCAACGAGGCGTTCATCATCACCGGGCGCAAGGGCAAGGGAGAGGTGCGCAACCCCGAGACGGGGCTCGTCTCCACCGACCTGTCCGGCCAGAAGGTCGTCATGGGCGGCGGGGTCTTCGTGGTGCCGTTCGTGCAACGTCTCGGCAGCCTCGAGCTGTCGTCGCGGCGGATCTCGATCCAGATCCGCGGGGCCGTCTCGGGCCAGGGCATCAAGCTCAACCTCGACGGGGTCGCCCTCGTCAAGGTCGGCGGCAACGAGGACTCCATCCGAGCGGCCGGCCAGCGCTTCCTCAGCCAGCAGGACGAGATCGAGACCTTCACCCAGGAGGTTCTCGCCGGCGCGCTGCGCTCGATCGTCGGCTCGATGTCGGTCGAGCAGATCATCCGCGACCGCGCCGCCTTCGCGCAGCGGGTGGCCGAGGAGTCGGAGTCGTCGCTGACCGGCCAGGGACTGGTGCTCGACACCTTCCAGATCCAGGACATCACCGACGACGGCTCCTACCTCGCCGACCTCGGCCGGCCCGAGGCCGCCAAGCTCAACCAGCTCGCCTCCATCGCCGAGGCCAACGCGCGGCAGGCCTCGGAGCAGGCCCGCATCGCCGCCGAGCAGGAGATCGCGGTCACGCAGCGCGCCCTGGCCCTCAAGAACGCCGAGATCAGGGCCGAGACCGACGCGGCCAACGCGCACGCCGCCTCCGCCGGCCCCCTCGCCCAGGCCGACCGCGACCAGGCGATCCTCACCGAGCAGGAGAAGGTCGCGGTGCGGCAGGCCGCGCTCAAGGAGCGCGAGCTCGACTCCGAGGTTCGCAAGCCCGCGGATGCCGAGCGCTACCGCGTCGAGACCGAGGCCCAGGGGCGGCGCAACTCGCAGATCCTCGAGGCGGAGGCGCGCAAGGCCGCGTCCATCGCCGCAGCCGAGGCTGACGCCGAGAAGGCGCGCCTGACCGGTGAGGGTGAGAAGTCGCGTCGTTCGGCCCTGGCCGAGGCCGAGGCCATCGAGGGCGCCAAGCGCGGTGAGGCCGAGAAGGCACGCCGAGTCGCCGAGGCGGACGCGCTGCGTGCCGAGGGTGAGGCCCAGGGTGCCGCGATCCTGGCAGCCGGCCAGGCCGAGGCCGAGGCCATGGACAAGAAGGCCGCCGCCTTCGCGGGCTACAACGAGGCCGCGGTGCTCCAGATGCTGATCGAGGTCATGCCCAAGGTGGCTGCCGAGCTCGCCCGTCCGATGGGCAACATCGACAAGCTGACGGTGATCTCCGCCGACGGTGCCGGCGAGCTGCCCAAGCAGGTGACCAACAACTTCGTGCAGACCATGGAGCTGCTCAAGGCCACCACCGGGCTCGACGTGGAGACGCTGATCAAGAAGTACGCCGGCACGACCGCGGCGGGTCCGGGCCTCTCGGAGGCCGTGGCGCCAGAGCCGGAGCCGCGTTCCTCGGCCCCGGTCGCCGACTGAGGCGTCTCCTCGGTTCGTCCCGGTCGGGGCGCACCTGAGAGGATCGCCCCGACATGGCGAACCTGATCAACCTCGAGCGGGTCTCGAAGTCCTACGGCGTACGGCCCCTGCTCGACAACGTCTCGCTCGGCATCTCCGTCGGCGAGCGGGTCGGCGTGGTCGGTCGCAACGGCGACGGCAAGACCACGCTCCTCGAGGTGATGACCGGCCTCGAGCAGCCCGACGGTGGTCGGGTCTCGCGCACCCGGGGCATCGAGATCGGCTACCTCCACCAGGGCGACGAGCTGGTCGACACCCACAGTGTCCGCGAGGCCGTGCTGGCCGGGCGCGAGGACCACGAGTGGGCCGCCGACCCCACCACCCGTCAGGTCGTCGAGGAGCTGCTGGCCGGCGTCAGCCTCGACCGGGCGGTGGTCGGCCTGTCCGGCGGCGAGCGCCGTCGCTGTGCGCTGGCGGCGCTGCTCCTCTCCCGCCACGACCTGGTCGTGCTCGACGAGCCGACCAACCACCTCGACGTCGAGGCCATCGCGTGGCTCGCCGCCCACCTCGTCAGCCTGCCCAGTGCGCTCATCGTGGTGACCCACGACCGCTGGTTCCTCGACGAGGTCTGCCAGACCACGTGGGAGGTCCACGACGGCGAGGTGGACGCCTACGAGGGCGGCTACGCGGCGTACGTCCTGTCGAAGGCCGAGCGCCAGCGTCAGGCGGCTGCCACGGAGACGCGGCGGCAGAACCTGGCCCGCAAGGAGCTGGCGTGGCTGCGTCGTGGCCCGCCGGCCCGGACGTCGAAGCCGAAGTTCCGCATCGATGCGGCCAACTCGCTGATCGAGGACGTCCCGCCGCCGCGCGACCGGATGGAGCTCCAGCGCTTCGCCAGCCAGCGGCTCGGCAAGGACGTCGTCGACATCGAGGACGTCGACCTCGCGCGCGGCGAGAAGGTGCTCCTCGAGCACGCCACCTGGCGGATCGGGCCGGGCGACCGGATCGGCATCGTCGGGGTGAACGGCGCGGGGAAGACCTCGTTGCTCTCGCTCGTCTCCGGCGCCCTCGAGCCCGACGTCGGCCGGGTCAAGCACGGCCGGACGGTCGAGATGCAGTACCTCACCCAGGCGCTCGACGAGATCGACCCGCTGGGGCGGGTGCTGCCGACGGTCGAGGCGATCCGCCGCGTGACCAAGACGCTCGACGGCCAGGAGATCACGGCGAGCTCGCTGCTGGAGCGCTTCGGCTTCACCGGCGACCGGCTGACGGCTCGGCTGGGTGACCTGTCCGGCGGCGAGCGCCGGCGCTTCCAGCTGCTCAAGCTGCTGCTCACCGAGCCCAACGTCCTGCTGCTCGACGAGCCCACCAACGACCTGGACATCGACACGCTCAACGTCCTCGAGGACTTCCTCGACAGCTGGCCCGGGACGCTGATCGTGGTGTCCCACGACCGTTACTTCCTCGAGCGGGTCACGGACACGACCTGGGCCCTGCTGGGTGACGGCCAGGTCTCGATGCTGCCCCGCGGCGTCGACGAGTACCTCGAGCGGCGGAGCGCGCAGCACCTCACGAGCAACGTGCCGGCCCAGTCGGCGAGCACGCCGCCAACCGCTCAGCCGGATGTGCACCCCGATCCGGTCCCGGCGAAGGCGCGGGCCGGCAGCGCGGAGGACCGGGCCGCCCGCAAGGTGCTGTCCCGGGTGGAGAAGCAGCTCGAGCGCATCGCCGCCCGCGAGGCCGAGCTGCAGGCCGAGATGGAGGCCAACCTCACCGACTACGACCTCCTGGCGCGGGTCGGCGACCAGCTCGGGGAGCTCGCGGCCGAGAAGGAGGAGCTCGAGCTGGAGTGGCTCGAGGCCTCCGAGCTCGTCGAGTAGGAGACGCGCGGACCAAGCTCTGGGAGCCGCCGACCCGCGAGCGTGGCTGCCCGGTCGTGGCGCCAGGAATGTCCGCGCGTCTACGACGCGGGGGAGCCGAACGGCGCGAGCAGCGAGCGCAGCAGCCCCGCCAGCTTCGTACGCTCGCGGTCGGGCAGGTCGGCCAGCAGGTCTGCCTCGGCCGCCAGCAGGGCCTCGAAGGCGCCGTCGACCGCCGCCTTGCCCTCGATGGTGAGCCGGACCAGCACGCCGCGACGGTCGCGCGGATCGGGCAGGCGCTCGACGAGCCCGCGGCCGGTGAGCCGGTCGACGCGGTTGGTCATGGTGCCGCTCGTCACGAGCGTCTCGCGCAGCAGGCGGCCGGGGGAGAGCTCGTACGGCACCCCGGCACGGCGGAGCGCGGCCAGCACGTCGAACTCCCACGACTCGATCCCGTGCGCGGTGAAGGCGTCCCGGCGGGCCAGGTCGAGGTGCCGGGCCAGCCGGCTGATGCGCGAGAACACCTCGACGGGCGCGAGGTCCAGGTCGCCGCGTTCGCGTCCCCAGGCCTCGACCAGGTCGTCCACCTCGTCGCGCATACAGCCATCCTGCCAGATCGGTCGAGAATCTTGACATCGAGATGGTTTTGCCGTGAGGCTGACAGTATCTCGACATCAAGACACTGGGCTGGGTGGTCCAGTGACGAATGGTTGTCCGGGGGCTGGACCAACGACCATCCGTCACTGGACCATCGGAGCGAGGAGGAGCTGCCATGAACCACACCTGGGACCCCCATCACTACCTGGCGTACGCCGACGAGCGCGGCCGCCCGTTCGTCGACCTGCTGGCGCGGGTGCCCGCGGAGGCCCCGCGGGTGGTCGTCGACCTGGGCTGCGGCCCGGGCAACCTGACCGCCCTCCTCGCCGCCCGCTGGCCCCGCGCCGACGTGACCGGCATCGACAGCAGTCCCGAGATGATCGCCGCCGCGCGCGAGGTCGAGGGCGTCTCGTGGGAGGTCGCCGACCTGCGCGACTGGGTGCGCCCGGACCCGCTCGCGCTGCGCGCGCCCGTCGACGTACTGATCTCCAACGCCACCCTGCAGTGGCTCCCCGACCACATCGAGATGCTGCCGAGGCTCCTGGGTCGGGTCGCTCCGGGGGGATGGTTCGCCTTCCAGGTGCCCGGCAACTTCGACGAGCCGAGCCACACGATCCGCACGGACATCGCCGGCCGGGCGCCCTATGCCGAGCACGTGCGCG
Source organism: uncultured Actinomycetota bacterium (assembly GCA_963843815.1). Classification (GTDB taxonomy): domain Bacteria; phylum Actinomycetota; class Actinomycetes; order Propionibacteriales; family Nocardioidaceae; genus Nocardioides. Next base: position 274,922 of record CAWJLX010000012.1, read on the forward strand.
ACGTCGCGGTGCCCGCGAGCCACGAGCCGGGCGACTACCTCCGCGTGCTGCTCGACCTCGGGTGCGAGGCCGACGTGTGGGAGACGACCTACTTCCACGTGCTGAGCGGTGAGGACCCCGTCTTCGACTGGGTCTCCGGCACCGGTGCCCGTCCCACGATCCAGGCGCTGCCCGGGGAGCTGCGCGCGGACTTCGAGGACGAGTTCCGAGAACTGCTGAGGCAGGCCTACCCCGCCGACGCCTCCGGCCGCGTCGTGATGCCCTTCCGCAGGATCTTCGCCGTGGCCCGCAAGGCCGTGCGATGAAGCTGCACCACGTGCAGGTCGCCTGCCCGCCCGGAGGGGAGGAGGGGGCACGCCGCTTCTACGTCGAAGGCCTGGCCATGACGGAGGTCGACAAGCCGGCGGACCTGGTCGCGCGCGGCGGCTGCTGGTTCCGGGCGTACGACGACTCGGGTGCCGTCGCCGCCGAGCTGCACGTGGGCGTCGAGGCCCCCTTCGCCCCGGCTCGCAAGGCCCACCCCGCCCTCGTCGTCGATGACCTCGACGACGTGGCGCGGCGGCTGCGTGGCCTCGGGTTCGAGGTCGACGAGAGCCAGCGCGACTCGTTCCCCGGCCACGTCCGCTTCCACACCTACGACGCCCACGGCAACAGGGTCGAGGTCCTCGCGGAGTCGACGCTGACATAAGTGAGGACTTGCCGGGCGAGTCCTGCTCCTGGAGGCCGCTGCAACCGCCCCCAGGAGACAGAGTCCCCGCACGTGCGGGGACTCCAACGACCCCCTACCGGCTGGTAACATCAGCCCATGCCTGCCGTGCTCGACCTCTGGAAGAAGACCTCCGCGCTGCCCCTGGGGGACCGGATCTTCTCGACCGTCTTCAGCCAGAAGGCGCCCTACTTCGCCTCGATCCGGCCGCGGTTCACCGTGATCGAGCCGCACCGTGCTGAGCTCGTCATCCGCAAGCGACGCCGGGTCCTCAACCACATCGGGACGGTGCACGCCATCGCGCTCTGCAACGGGCTCGAGGCGGCGATGGGCGCGCTGGCGGAGTCGAGCATCCCGCCCGACCGGCGCTGGATCCCCCGGGGCATGGAGGTCACCTACACCGCGAAGGCCGACTCCGACATCACGTGCATCGCCGAGACCGATCCCGAGCAGTGGACCGCCGACGCCAGCGAGGGCTACGACCTGCCGGTGCACGTGCGAGGCGTACGCCAGGACGGGGCCGTGGTCATCGAAGGCGTCATCACGCTCTGGGTGAGCCTGAAGAACCGCTGACTCCCCGGGGCGTCAGCGGCTCAGGCGCCCCCGATTCCTTCACCGGCAGTGAGGCCGTCGCCCGCCGACGAGCCGCTCGCCTGCCCCAGTCGCCGCTCGACGTACTCGGCGAGCTTGGACAGCGAGTAGTTGATGAGGATGAAGATCAGGGCCACGATCAGCAGCGACTGGATCGGGTTGTCGAGGTTCTGCGAGATCTGGTTGCCTCGCCGCAGCAGCTCGAGGTAGCCCAGGCCGATCACCGCCACGAGCGAGGTGTCCTTGAGGACCACCACGAGCTGGCTGATCAGCGCCGGCAGCATCACCCGGAACGCCTGCGGCAGCAAGATCGTCCGCATCGTCTGGCCGTTGGTCAGGCCGACGGCCAGGGCGGCCTCGCTCTGGCCGCGGGGCAGCGACATCACGCCGGCCCGCAGGATCTCGGCGATGATGACCGAGTTGTAGAGGGTCAGCCCGATCACCAGGTACCACAGCGCCGGCTCGCCCGGCAGGGGGCCGACGTCGATGCCGAGCTCGATGATGGCGCGCCACACGAAGACGATGGTGATGACGACGGGCAGGCCTCGGAACAGCTCGATCCACAGCACCACCGGCACCCGCATCCGGCTCCCCAGCATCATCCGGCCCACCCCGAGCAGCACGCCGACCGCGAGCGCCAGCACGATCGCGAGCGACGCCGCCACGAGGGTGGCCACCAGACCGCGCAACACCAGCTCCCAGACCGCGCTGAACGTGTCGTCGGAGGGGTTGATCCATGGGTTCCACAGCTCGGCGTCGAACTGGCCGCGGTCAGCGAGCCGCAGCACCACGAGCACGGTCAGGCCGAGGAGGGCGAGGATCGCGATCGCGGTGCCGATGCGCGCGCGACGTACGGCGCGGGGGCCGGGGGCGTCGTAGAGGACCGAGGTCTGGCTCATCGTGCGATCGCCACCTTCTGCTCGATGACGGCGAGCAGCGCGCCTGCGGTCAGGGTGATCACGAGGTAGCCGATCGCGACCCCCGTCAGCACCGGGATGTAGGAGAACCCCTGGGCGCTGGTCAAGTTGCGTCCGACGCTGTAGAGGTCCCCGCCCACGCCGAAGGCACCGACCACCGCCGAGTTCTTGAACATGGCGATCTGGACGCTTCCCAGGGGCGGCACCGTGGCGCGCAGCGCCTGCGGCAGCACGACCTGGGTGAGGGTCTGGGTGAAGGGCAGGCCGATGGCCCGCGCCGCCTCGGCCTGACCGGCCGAGACGGAGTTGATGCCCGAGCGGATCGCCTCGCAGACGAACGCAGAGGTGTAGATGATCAGCCCCGCGACGCCGAAGAAGTAGAAGCTCGCGTTGACGCCGAGCTCCGGGAGCCCGAAGGCCATGAAGAAGAGCACGATGGTCAGCGGGCAGTTGCGCACCACGGTGACCCACGCCGAACCGAAGGCGCGCAGGGACGAGACCGGGGAGACCCGGAACGCGGCGATCAGGGTGCCGAGCAGCAGCGAGCCCACGAGACTCCAGCCGATGATGCTCAGCGAACGCAGGAACCCGGACCAGTAGAGGTCCAGGTTGTCGATCACCGGGTCCACGGTGGCTCCTCTCGGTGAGCCGGTGGGGACGCGGGTCGCGCCCCCACCGGTCAGGGGTGAGTCAGTCGGCTCAGACGCAGGGAGCCGGCTCGGGGAGCTCGGGGGTCTCAGTTCCCTCGACCTCACCCGCGGTGGCCTCCCAGGCCGCGGTGTAGGCGTCCTCGTTGTCGGCCAGCGTCTCGTTGATGAACTCGCAGAAGGCGGTGTCGCCCTTCTCGATGCCGATGCCGTAGGGCTCCTCGGTGAACTGCTCGCCGACGAGCTTGAAATCGCCGTCGCTCGCGTCCACGTAGCCGAGCAGGATGACGTTGTCGGTGGTGACGATGTCGACCTGGCCGTTGCCGAGTGCGTCCTTGCACTTGTCATAGATGTCGAAGAGCACCAGCTGGTCGTCGGAGGCCAGGTACTCCTTGATCTGCTCCGACGGGGTCGAGCCGGTCACCGAGCAGACCTTCATGTCCGGGTTGTCCGCGATGTCCTCGGGGCCCTCGATGGAGTCGTTGTCGGCGTTGACCATCAGCTGCTGGCCGGCCTCGTAGTACGGCCCGGCGAAGGTGATGCGCTGGGCGCGCTCCTCGTTGATCGTGTAGGTCGCCACGACCATGTCCACCTCGCCGTCCTCGATCACCTGCTCGCGGATGTCGGATGTGGCCTGCTTCCACTCGATGTCCTCGGGCGCGATGCCCATGGCACCGGCGATGATCTTGGCGACCTCGACGTCGAAGCCCTCGGGAGTGTCCTCGAGGCCCAGCAGACCGAAGCCGGGCTGGTCGAACTTGGTGCCGACGGTCATCGTGCCGGCCTCGGAGAGTTCGGCCATGGTGGTGCCGGCCTCGAACTCGGCGTCGGTGACGACCTCCGGCTCGCTGCCGCCGTCGTCGCCGCACGCGGCGAGCGAACCGGCGAGGACGACGCCCGCGCAGGCTGCTGTGAATTTCTTCAGACGCATCGTTCTATCTCCTTTTTCGGCGGAACTCGGTGGATCTGTGCGGTGCTGACACTGGGTCAGTGCTTGAGGATCTTGCTCAGGAAGTCCTGTGCGCGCTCGCTCTTCGGGTTGGTGAAGAACTCCTCAGGGGTGTTCTCCTCCACGATCGCGCCGTCGGCCATGAAGACGACCCGGTCGGCGGCGGTGCGCGCGAAGCCCATCTCGTGGGTGACCACGACCATCGTCATCCCCTGCTCGGCGAGGTCGACCATGACGTCGAGGACCTCCTTGATCATCTCCGGGTCGAGCGCGGAGGTGGGCTCGTCGAACAGCATCACCTTCGGGTCCATGGCCAGCGCACGGGCGATCGCGACGCGTTGCTGCTGGCCGCCGGAGAGCTGGGCGGCGTACTTGTCGGCCTGATGCGCGATCCCGACCCGGTCGAGGAGCTCCATCGCCCGCTTGTCGGCGTCGGCCTTCTTGATGCCGCGCACCTTGATCGGGCCGAGGGTCACGTTCTCGAGAATCGTCTTGTGCGCGAACAGGTTGAAGCTCTGGAAGACCATGCCGACCTCTGCGCGCATCGCCGCCAGCTCCTTGCCCTCCTGGGGGAGTGGCTGGCCGTCGAGGCTGATCGTGCCGCTGTCGATGGTCTCGAGCCGGTTGATGGCACGGCAGAGGGTCGACTTCCCCGAGCCCGACGGACCGATCACCACCACCACCTCGCCACGCGTCACCGTGAGGTTGATGTCCCTGAGGGCGTGGAGCTCGCCGAAGTGCTTCTGGACGTCGCTCAGCACGACGAGGGCGTCGCCCTGGCCGGCGTTGACGGGTGCCGTTTCCTGCGAGGTCATACAGGCAACCTATCCACAGGTGCACCCTTCGGGCCATCGTGCACGACCCGAACCGACGATCACAGTTCGCGCACGATTGCGGCGTCGGGGTCCCATCGGCGCAGCAAAGTCATGCTGAGAACCGTGTCCTCGTGCCCGAGCACGTCGAGCGCGGCGGGCACGTCGGCGCGCGCGATCCGTCGGGCCAGAGTCACGTGCGGCAGCCACCCGGGATGCTGTACGTCGCCCACGCGGGCCCGCAGGTCCAGCACCGCGCGGACCATGGGATCGGGGGCGTCGACGAGGCGCACCAGGGTCACTCGCGCACCTCCGAGCAGCCCGACGCCGGCGACCCGGACCTCCGCCGGCAGCAGCGGGCCCAGCAGGTCCACGGCCGACCGCTCGTCGTCCGGCCCCAGGGCAGGTGCCGTCAGCACCGTCAGGTGCGGGCTGTTGGTCGTGCCGCGGTGGTCCAGCTGGGAGGGGAGCCCGGCGTCGCGCAGGGCCTGCCAGTCACGGCGTACGACCTCGCAACCAGCCTCGTCGGGCAGCAGCTCGAGCGCATGCATGCGGGGCATGGGCGCAGCCTAGGCGCGACATCCGGAGGAGGTCAGGCCACCTTGCGGCCGCGGGTGACCCGGGCGGACTCCTGGGAAGAGGCGTCGAAGACGCGCACCCAGTCGACCTGCGCGGTGTCGTCGAGCTCGTCGGACGTGAGCTGGTTGAGCTCGTAGTCGGAGGTCAGGTTGGAGAGGACGAGGTACTGCGGAGCCTGGGAGACGGCCGCGGACTCGCGGTAGTACTCGCGACCGTCGACCCGGAAGATGTACTCGCGGGGGGTCCACTCGACCGAGAACACGTGGAACTCGTCCCACCAGCTGCTGCCGTTGCTCAGGACCCGGCGTGTGGTCGGGAAGTTGTCGCCGAGGCTGACCTTCTCCCAGCCGGCCTCGTAGTAGTGGATGTGCGAGCCGACGGACTCGTTGCCGCGGCCGTTCTCGCCGAAGAACTCCATCACGTCGATCTCGGTGCCTGCCTCCGGGATGCCGTCGGTGTACTTCGTTCCGTTGGGCAGCAGCCAGAAGCCGGAGTGCATGCCCTTGGCCTGCTGCGGCTTGATCCGCGCGGCCACGATCCCGTGCTTGAAGAACCGGGTGTACTCGGTGGCGACCTGGCTGTTGAGGAGGTAGGGGCTGGTGCCCGAGCTGCGGGGTGAGGTGTAGTCGCACGGCTTGGCGGCCAGGGCAGGGTCGAGGGCGACCCCGAGGTGCAGCACGCCGTCCTCGACGCGTCGTGCTGCCGGGTCCACGCGTGCACACGTCCGGGGGGCGTAGACGCTCTCGTGCTCGCGCTTCTGGTCGTTCCACACCGAGCCGTCGAGGGTGGTGCCCGAGAAGGTGTCCTCGAAGTCGGGACGCCAGCTGGTCGTGGTGACGCTGCCGGTCTTCCAGGCGCGGCCGTCGGAGGTCGTCCGGGCGCGGTAGGTGCCGGTGCGGGGGGAGAAGGCCGCGGAGCCCCAGGCGTCCTCGGTGCTGGTGGCCACCACCTTCCAGCGCCGGCCGACACGCTTCTCCAGCAGCACCTTCTGACCCGGGTTGGCCGGCTCGAACGTCGCCACCAGGCTGCCGTTGTTGGAGGGGCTCGCCGGTGAGGTGCCGGGCTGCACGATCGGGGGCAGCGAGGCCAGCGAGCCGGTCACCGCGGCGGAGCGTGAGCGGCGGTTCTTCTTGCCCTTCTTGCTCTTCTTGTTCTTCTTCGTGGCCTTCTTGCCCTTGGTGCCCTTGGTGCCCTTGGTGCCCTTGGTGCCCTTGCCCTTGGTGCCCTTCTTGCCGGCCTTGCCCTTCGCGGACATGGTCTTCGCGGACAGGGTCTTGGTGGCGTCGGTCTTGCTCGAACCGAGCGCGGGGTTGGTGCCGCCCCCACCCGCGGCGTTCGCCGTGGTCGGGACGCTGAGCAACAGAGCAGTAACAAGGGCAAGCAGGAGGAGTGCCGAGACGACACGACCCGCGATGGGCGTTCGGGTGGTGTTGGTGAGCAAGAGATCCCCTGAAGCTGTGACGAACCGGGGCGCTTGCGCCGCGGTACGTCTCGTTACCGTTTTGTGGATTACAGGAAGATCTTGTGTATTTCTAGGTTGAAAATATGGGATAAGCCCACAGGACCACCCCACTGAGTGCTCGCGGTGGCCCAGAAGGACTAGGCCGACATGGCCCGGAGCATCCGAAAGGACCAGGCCACCGTCCATCTGCCGGCGGACGGACCACCGAGGAGAGGCCCTGACCCGCAATTGCCGCGGCCCCTGCCCGCCGCCGTACCCTTGACCGGTCATGACTGCAGCCCCCGTTGCCCCCGCCCGCACCTATGAGGTCAAGACCCACGGGTGCCAGATGAACGTGCACGACTCCGAGCGGCTCAGCGGCCTGCTGGAGGATGCCGGCTACGTCCCGGCCGGCTCCGAGAAGCCCGCCGACGTCGTCGTCTTCAACACCTGCGCGGTGCGGGAGAACGCCGACAACAAGCTCTACGGCAACCTCGGCCAGCTGGCGTCGGTCAAGGCCGTCACTCCGGGTATGCAGATCGCCGTCGGTGGCTGCCTGGCGCAGAAGGACCGCGACACGATCACCACGAAGGCGCCGTGGGTGGACGTCGTCTTCGGCACCCACAACATCGGCTCGCTGCCGGTGCTGCTCGAGCGTGCGCGGGTGGCGGAGGAGGCCCAGGTCGAGATCCTGGAGTCGCTGTCGGTGTTCCCCTCGACGCTGCCGACCAAGCGCGAGTCGGCGTACGCCGCGTGGGTGTCGATCTCGGTCGGCTGCAACAACACCTGCACGTTCTGCATCGTCCCGGCGCTGCGCGGCAAGGAGAAGGACCGCCGACCGGGCGAGATCCTCGCCGAGATCGAGGCGCTCGTCGCCGAGGGCGTCACCGAGATCACCCTGCTGGGTCAGAACGTCAATGCCTACGGCGTCGAGTTCGGCGACCGCCAGGCCTTCTCCAAGCTGCTACGGGCGTGCGGGCAGGTCGAGGGTCTGGAGCGGGTGCGCTTCACCTCGCCGCACCCGGCCGAGTTCACCGACGACGTCATCGAGGCGATGGCGCAGACGCCCAACGTGATGCCGTCGCTGCACATGCCGCTGCAGTCCGGCTCCGACAAGGTGCTGCGCGACATGCGCCGGTCCTACCGCCAGTCGAAGTACCTCGGGATCATCGAGCGCGTGCGCGCCGCCATCCCCGAGGCAGCGATCACGACCGACATCATCGTGGGCTTCCCCGGCGAGACCGAGGAGGACTTCCAGGCCACGCTCGACGTCGTCCGGGCCGCGCGGTTCTCGTCCGCCTTCACCTTCCAGTACTCCAAGCGCCCCGGCACCCCGGCCGCCGTCCTCGACGACCAGATCGATGCGGCCACCGTGAAGGACCGCTACCTGCGGCTCGCCGCGGTCGTCGACGAGGTTGCGTGGGCCGAGAGCAAGACGCTGGTCGGTCGGACCGTCGAGCTGATGGTCTCCGAGGGCGAGGGCCGCAAGGATGCCGCCACCCACCGCCTGTCGGGCCGGGCGCGCGACAACCGGCTCGTGCACTTCGCCGCCGACTTCTCCCGGGTCGACGCCGACTCGGTGCGCCCCGGCGACATGGTCACCGTGGAGATCACCTACGCCGCGCCGCACCACCTGGTGGCCGACGGCGCGATCACCTCAGTGCGCCGCACCCGCGCCGGCGACGCGTGGGAGCGACGTACGTCCGCGCCTCCCGCCACGTCCTCCGTCGGTCTCGGCATGCCGTCGCTCGGCGTGCCGGAGGCCCTGCCGCCCGCTCCGGCCTGCGGCTGACGGGTGCCGACGCCCCTGGGCTGCGATCCGCGTCCGTTGCGATCCCCGGGTACCCGGGGATCGCCACACGATCGTGGAGTTCGCATGTCACTGAATGACTTCGGAGCTCCACGATCCGTTGTCCACAGATCCTTGAAGCGGGGTCGCGCGGGGGCTTGCGCACCGAGGATCGTCGTGAGGCATGGAACGACTCGCCTCGACGCTCGCCCACCAGTCCGGCGTCATCTCGCGTCGCCAGGCGATGGACCTCGGCCTCGAGCCCCACGATCTGCGACGGCTCGTACGACGTCGTGACCTGACGCCGCTCTTCACGGGCGTGTATGTCGACCACACCGGCACGCCTGCGTGGATCCAGCGAGCATGGGGAGCCGTCCTGTTCGCCTCCTCGCACGAGTCCAGGCGTTCTCAGGACGGCCCTCCGCGAGGAGAGGATCGGGGAGCGGCGCTCGCAGCGGCGTCGGCCATGCGCGCCGCCGACGGTTCGGGCCGCGGGGAGGACCCAGGCCCGATCCAGGTGGCAGTGGCGCGCGATCGCAGGCTCATCGCTCCGGCGGGGATCACCGTGGTGCGCACCTTCGCGATGTCGGGCCGGGTGTTGTGGAACGTCGGCCCGCCCCGAATGCGCTACGAGGAGGCAGCCCTCGACGTAGCGCTGGCCACGTCAGGGGAGTTCGACGCCATCGGTGCCGTCGCTCGCGCCGTACAGAGCCGGCACACCACAGCGGTCCGGATGCAGGAAGCCCTGGGTGAGCGCTCGCGGGCACCCCGTCGCGTCTTCCTCCAGCAGGTGCTGGCCGACGTGGCTCGGGGGACGTGTTCGGTGCTGGAGCACGGCTACCTGACCCGCGTCGAGCGTCCGCATGCCCTGCCTTCGGGGCAGCGCCAGCTGCGGGTCGGGACCATGAGCGGCGTGGTCTACCGGGATGCGGCGCTCGGCGAGCAGGTGCTGATCGAGCTCGACGGTCGTCTCTTCCACGACACGGCCGAGCAGCGCGACCGGGACTTCGAGCGCGACCTCGACGCCGCGGCCAATGCCCAGGGCACCGTCCGCCTCACGTGGGGCCAGGTCATCGACCGGCCGTGCACCACGGCGGCGAAGCTGACGCTCGTCCTCGAGCGTGTCGGCATGCCGGGAGGTCGGCCCTGTGGCCAGGTCTGCGCATGGGCGGAGGTTGCGGCGTGATGCCGGGCCGGGGCGCGTTCCCCGGATACCGGGGGAACCAACGAGATCGTGGAGCTCCCGAGCCGATAGTCGACTCGGGAGCTCCACGATCACGAACGCTCAGGCTGGCGGCTCGGCCGAGCCGTCCTCCGAGGACTGCCCTGCGTCCGGGTCGTCGTCGGCGGTGGTGCCGGACTCGGCGTCATCGGCCCTGCCGTCCGGCGCCTGGGACTTGTCGTCCGGCTCGGAGATCCCGTCGGGGAGCACGTCGTCCACCGCGGGGTTCTCGTCGGGGCTGAGGTCGCGGCCCAGCCCGGTGTCGGCGGGGTCGTCGGGCAGCGCGTCCACGCCGCCCGGGTGGAGGTCCGGGTCCCGCGTCGTCGGCTCCGGCATCGGGCTCAGGTCTTCGCTGCTCATCGATTCCCTCCCAAGGTCTCGTCGTCCGATCCTGCCGCGCGCGAGGCGCGCTGACCACCCCCGAGCGGGCGGGCGGTCGGTCACCACCCGAAGGTGAGGTAGCCGACGCCCTTGCCGAGGTTGGCCAGGGCGTGGGCCTCGTGCGGCACCATCGGCTCGGGCAGCCGGTCGAGCGGGCACCATCGGATCGCAGCAGCCTTGTGCGGCTCGACGATCCGGGGCTCGCCGGCCCACGACCGGGCCGTGAAGAACCAGTCGACGCGCTCGTCGATCGCCTCGGCGTGCTGGGTGCGCTGCATGGTGAACGCGAACTCCAGCCCGACGTCGTCGATGCCCAGCTCCTCGGCCGCCTCGCGGCGCGCAGCGTCGTACGCCGTCTCGCCCCGCTCGACGTGACCGGCGGCCGCTGCTGCCCAGTGCCCGTCCATGTAGGGAGTGCCCTGGCGCAGCTGGAGAAGGACCTCCGTGCCGTCCGGCCCCTCGCGCAGGAGGTAGACGTAGGAAGCCGGGACGAGGACGAAGGGGTCGGTCACCCGCACGACCCTAGGTGGCCCGGCCGATCGAGACCGAGCAAGACCGATCCGGACCGAGCAAGACCGATCCGGACCGAGCCGGACCGGTCCCGGGGGTCAGCGGGTCGTGCCGGGACCGATGTCGTCGTTCTTGCCGTCGAGCGAGTCGAGCGCGTCGCGCGCCTTGCCGGTCGCCTTGTCGATCTTGTCGGTGTGCTTGCCGCTCGTCTTGTCGTCGACCACCTTGGCGGCCTTGTCGATGCCGTCGGAGATCTTGTCGCCGTGGTCGTCGACGGCCTTGGTGAGCTTCTGCTTCGCCTTGTCCAGGAAACTCATGCTGTGCCCCTCGTGTCGCGCCCACCCCGATGGGTGGGTCGTCGTCCCCAATCTAGGCCCTGACCCCACATCCGTCGCCTGCTGGGAGGATGCGTCCCATGCCCCAGCCCATCGTCGCCCTCGTCGGCGCCACGGCCTCGGGCAAGTCGGGACTCGGGCTCGATCTGGCCGAACGGCTCGGTGGCGAGGTGGTCAACACCGACGCGATGCAGGTCTACCGCGGGATGGACATCGGCACCGCCAAGCTCCCCGTCGTCGAGCGGCGCGGGATCCCACACCACCTCCTCGACCTGCTCGACGTCACGGAGCTGGCGACCGTCGCGCAGTTCCAGGAGTGGGCCCGCGAGAAGATCGAGGACATCCGCTCACGGGGGGCGACCCCGGTCCTGGTCGGCGGGTCCGCCCTCTACACCCGCGCGATCGTCGACCGCTTCGAGTTCCCCGGCACCGACGACTCGTTGCGCCGTGAGCTGGAGGTCGAGCTCGACCGGATCGGGAGCCCGGCCCTCCACGAGCGGCTGGCCGGTGTCGATCCGCAGGCGGCGGCCCGGATCGAGCCCGACAACGGCCGCCGGGTCGTCCGCGCCCTCGAGGTGATCGCGCTGACCGGTCGCCCCTACAGCGCCAGCCTCCCGGTCCTGGAGTACGCCGACCCGCTGACGGTCCAGGTCGGTGTCGACATCGACCGGCCGACGCTCGACGAGCGGATCGCGCGGAGGGTGGAGGAGATGTTCGCCGCAGGGTTCGTGGAGGAGGTCGAGGCCCTCCTCGCCCGTGGGCTCGCGGAGGGACCCACCGCCTCGCGCGCGATCGGCTACCGCGAGGTCGCGGGGTTCCTCGCCGGCGACCGCACCCTGGCCGAGGCGAAGGAGCAGACCACGACCGCGACCCGGCGCTTCGCCCGGCGCCAGGACTCCTGGTTCCGCAAGGACCCGCGCATCGTCTGGGTGAAGCACGACGACCCGGACCGGGTCGAGAAGGCCGTCGCCGCCATCGGCTGACGCGGGTCCGGCGTCGCGCGGCCGCCGCGGCTCACGTGCCGGCGGCCTCGCGCGCCGGTCGTACGACGCCGGCGCGAGCCGCGTCGGCTGCGCCGAGGTCAGCGGCGCGGCGGATCCACTCGGCGATCTGGGCCTCGCTGCGACCGCGGACGTCGGCGTAGCGGGTGACCGTGGTCGGCTTGATCCCGCAGAACTCCATGGTGCGCCCCTTGACCTGCTTGACGTTGCTGTCGCCGGCGATCCGGAGGTACCACCGGGGTGAGTCCGACGTCACCATGAGCCGGCCGGTGCGGCCGGGCAGCAGTCCTTCGGGCATGCCGTTGTCCCGGTAGCGGAAGGCCCAGCCACGCTCCAGCGTGCGGTCGAAGAAGCCCTTGAGCAACGCGGGGACCGAGCCCCACCACAGCGGGGTGAGGACAGTGACGTGGTCGGCCCACTCGAAGAGCTCCTGGGCGCGGGCGAGGTCGGGTTCGAGGTCCTGCGGGGTGCGGTAGCCGGTGCGGAGGGTGAGGTCGAAGTCGAGGTCGCGCAGGGTCAGCAGGATGGCGTCTGCCGCGCCCTCGGTGTAGGAGGCGGCGAGCTGGGCGGTGAGTGAGGAGGGGTCGGGGTGCCCGTCGATCACGAGGACGTTGGCCATGGCGGAACTTCCTATCTGGACAGTGACAAGAAACTGGACACTGTCCACATTGGAGTAGGATGTTGCTCATGTCAAGATCCAGCGGTGGGTATCACCACGGCAATCTCCAGGCCGCGCTCGAGGACGCCGCGCTCGAGCTGCTCGAGACGACGTCGGCCGCGAAGATCAGCCTGCGCGAGGTGGCCCGTCGGGCCGGGGTCAGCCACAACGCCCCCTACCACCACTTCGGCGACCGGGCCGCCCTCCTGCGAGCCCTGGGTGTGCGGGGGATGGCCGACCTGCTGGCCGCGCAGGAGAAGGCGGTCGCGGCCGCCGACAGCCCGGTCGAGCGGGTCCGCGCACTCGGGTCGGCGTACGTCCACTACGCCGCTGAACACCCGCAGGCGTTCTCCCTGGTGTTCGACCCCGACTACTGCGCGGCGGGCACCCCGAGCGAGCAGATGGCTCCGTTGATCGCGCGCAACGAGGAGCTTCTCGCGGGGGAGATCGAGGCCCTGATCGCCGCCGAGCCGGCCTTCGCCGGTCGCGACCCGGCCGCGTTGGCCGCTGCCGTGTGGTCGACCGTGCACGGCATGGCCCAGCTGGTCATGCTGGGGCACCTCCCCGTCGAGGTCGCCGAGCCCGCGCTGGCCGCGCTGGTCTGAGGGCGGCGCTCGACAAGCTCGATCAAGCCTGACGTCAGTCTCCGGTGCGACAGTGGATCCATGGCGACCATCTACTACACCGGGTGCACGCTCGACGGCTTCATCGCGACCGACGACCACTCCCTCGACTGGCTGACCAGCCGCGACATCGACCAGGACGGCCCGATGGGCTACCCGGCGTTCCGCCAGCGGCTCGGCGCCTGCGTCATGGGCGCGACGACCTGGCAGTGGATCCTCGACCACGACGACGACCCGTGGGGGCCGCTGCCCACGTGGGTGATGACGCACCGCACCTTCCCCGAGGCGCCGCCCAGCGTGCGCTTCGAGAGCGACGACGTACGCCGGGTGCACGCCGCGATGACCGAGGCGGCCGAGGGCAAGGACCTGTGGGTGGTCGGCGGTGGCGAGCTGGTCGGGCAGTTCCACGACGCCGGGCTGCTCGACGAGGTCTGGATCCAGTACGCCCCGGTGACCGTCGGCAGCGGGGCTCCCGTGCTGCCGCGACACGTCGAGCTGCGCCTGGAGGAGGTCGCCCGCAACCGCGACTTCGCCTGCCTGCGTCACACCGTGGTGCGCTGACGGTCCTCCGGGGGCTCATGCCTCCTGTCAGACTGGAGGCGTGAGCTATCCCTTCCTCAAGGGCCACGGCACCGAGAACGACTTCGTGGTCCTGCCCGATCCCGACGGCTCCGTCCACGGCGACCTCGACGCCGGCCGGGTGCGGGCGCTGTGCGACCGCCGCGCCGGCCTGGGCGCCGACGGCGTGCTGCGCGCCGTCCGCCGCGACGGCGGGTGGTTCATGGACTACCGCAACTCCGACGGCTCCGTGAGCGAGATGTGCGGCAACGGGATCCGGGTCTTCGCGCGCTACCTCCACGAGCGCGAGGGGGAGTCCTTCCCGATGGAGATCCAGACCCGCGACGGCGTCAAGACGCTCGACGCCGCCGGGGACGAGTTCACCGCCGACATGGGATCCCCCGAGGTGCTGGGCGAGACGGACGTGACGGTCATGAGCAGGACGTGGCCCGCGCGGCACGTCTCGATGGGCAACCCGCACGCGGTCGCCTTCGTCGACGACCTCGCCGAGGCGGGCGCACTCCACGAGGAGCCGGAGCACGACGACGCGGTCTTCCCCGACGGCGTCAACGTCGAGTTCGTGGTCCGTCGAGGCGAGCACCACGTCGCGATGCGGGTCCACGAGCGAGGGGCCGGCGAGACGCGCTCCTGCGGCACCGGTGCCTGCGCCGTCGCCGTGGTCGCGGCGCTGGCCGACGACGCCCCGCGCGGTACGGCGTACCGGGTCGACGTGCCCGGCGGCACGCTCAGGATCGTGTGGACCGAGGACGACCGTGTCCTGATGACCGGGCCGGCCGTGCTGGTCGCCGAGGGCCGGACCGACCTCTGACGCTCGCGTGCGGTGAGCGCCGCATCCGCTGCGGAGCTGCGCACTCGACTGGAATAGCATCCGGCGACATGGACATCACCGGATCCACCGCCATCGTCACCGGCGGCGCCAGCGGCATCGGCGCCGCGGTCGCCCGAGCCCTCGCCGCGAAGGGGGCCACGGTCGTCGTCGCCGACCTCAACGCGGAGAAGGGGGAGGCGCTGGCTGCGGAGATCGGCGGCGTCTTCGCCTCGGTGGACGTGACGAGGACCGAGCAGGTGGCGGCCGCGGTCGAGGCGGCCGGCGAGATCGCGCCGCTGCGTGCCTGCGTGAACTCGGCCGGCATCGGCTGGGCCCAGCGCACCATCGGCCGCGACGGACTCCTCGAGTCGGCGCACGACCTCGACGCCTTCCGCAAGGTCGTCGAGATCAACCTGATCGGCACCTTCGACATGACCCGCCAGGCCGCGACCGTGATGAGCCGCAACGAGCCGGACGCTGACGGCCAGCGCGGCGCGATCGTCAACCTCGCCTCCGTCGCGGCCTTCGACGGTCAGATCGGCCAGGCGTCCTATTCCGCCTCCAAGGGTGGCGTCGTGGGCATGACCCTCCCGGTCGCGCGCGACCTGTCGGCCGCCGGCATCCGCCTCAACACGGTGGCCCCCGGCCTGATCGACACCCCGATCTACGACGCGTTCCCCGAGCCCGACGAGTTCAAGGCCAACCTCGGTCAGAACGTCTTGTTCCCCAAGCGCCTCGGGCACGCCGAGGAGCTGGCCAGCATGGTGGTCGAGTGCCTGACCAACTCCTACATGAACGGCGAGACCATCCGCGTCGACGGCGGCATCAGGATGCCCCCGAAGTGAGTTCCGCACTGGTCTAGGCCTGTTTGCCACAATTGGGGAACACGCATGAGCGTCACGCCCGAGCCGGGTGATCGTGGTCTCGGCAGTTTGCCTCTGATCCCGTGGGGGGACCATGACAAACATCGCGAAGCCGCAGGGCGCGGCGACGGTAGATGACGACATTCCGAACGGTTCGTCCAACGAGAGCGAGCTGACGAGTCTCGTCCGTCGCTGGGTGGCGGGCACGAAGGCACAGGAAGGTATGCGTCGGGAGACCACGCTGCGGGTGGCGACGCCACGGGCCGAGGTCCTTCCGCCAGCCGACGTCGAGGGGAAGACCGACCTGGACGAGCTGGGTGAGCACCTGGCGCACGCCCCGGGTGAGCACCTCGCGCACGTCCCGCGTGAGGACGAGCCGTCGCCGGCCGCCCCGCACCTGCCGCGACGCCCGGAGGGCATCGGCGCCGAGCTGGGGATCCGGATCGCCGTGCTGATCGACGCGCGTCGCGTCTCCCAGGACGTTGCCACCGGGTTGCTCACGCGGATGGCCGAGCGAGGCACGGTCAGCGTGTGCCGTGCCTATGCCGACTGGAGCAGGACGGACCTGGCTGCGTGGGTGGGCCAGCTGCGTCGCCAGGGACTCCACTCCTTCCACCAGTTCTCCGACGACGACGACCAGACGCTGGTGGCGATGGCCATCGATGCGGTGGACATCGCCCGCGACGCGGCGTTCGACGAGGTGGTGATCGCGGGCGACATGACCTCGATGCTGCCTCTCGTCCACCGGCTGCATGCAGCGGGTGTGCGGGTCGTCGTCGTAGGTCCCGGGTACACCCCGCACGACGTGCGCGCGGCGTGTGACGAGTTCCTTGACGCCGACGCCGTCGCCGGACGCGTGGTCACGGTGGGCCGGCATCGCGCCTGACCGGACCGATGGCGGGTCCGGGGCGGCAAAGTCATTCGCGCAGGTGAGGCCGCCCGACCTAGGCTTGTCCGCATATGACGAACGCACCTGACTTCAACCTGAGCGACGCGCTCGACGCCACCCGCGCCTGGGACGACGACGCCATCGAGCTCAACGGCGACCTCGACAAGGACCTGGACAAGGGCCTCGACGACTTCGAGTCCGGCTACGCCGACGAGACGTCGTACGACGACGAGTGGGACGACGCCGACCCCGAGGAGCTCACCGTCGGTGCCCAGGAGCTGGCCGAGCGTCACGCGCTGCGCCGGGTCGCCGGGCTGCGCACCGAGCTCGACGACATCACCGAGGTCGAGTACCGCCAGCTCCGCCTGGAGCGGGTCGTCCTCGTGGGCGTGTGGACCCAGGGCACCGTCACCGACGCCGAGAACTCCATGGCCGAGCTCGCGCTGCTCGCCGAGACCGCCGGCTCCGAGGTGCTCGAGGGCATCTTCCAGCGCCGCCACAGCCCCGACCCGGCGACCTACATCGGTCGCGGCAAGGTCGACGCGATCCGCGAGATCGTGCAGGCCACCGGCGCCGACACCGTCATCTGCGACGGCGAGCTCGCGCCCAGCCAGCTGCGCAACCTCGAGGACAAGATCAAGGTCAAGGTCGTCGACCGCACCGCCCTGATCCTCGACATCTTCGCCCAGCACGCCAAGAGCAAGGAGGGCCAGGCGCAGGTCGAGCTGGCCCAGCTGCAGTACATGAAGCAGCGCCTGCGCGGCTGGGGCGGCAACCTCTCCCGCCAGGCCGGTGGCCGTGCCGCCGGCGGTGAGGGCATCGGTGGCCGCGGCCCCGGTGAGACCAAGATCGAGACCGACCGCCGCCGCATCAACACCAAGATCGCCAAGCTGCGACGCGAGCTCAAGGACCTGCGCGGCACCCGTGACGTCAAGCGCCAGTCGCGCCGCCGCAACCACATCCCCAGCGTCGCCATCGCCGGCTACACCAACGCCGGCAAGTCGTCCCTGCTCAACCGGCTGACCGACGCCGGGGTGCTGGTGGAGGACTCGTTGTTCGCGACCCTCGACCCCACCACGCGTCGTACGACGACCAGCGACGGACGCATCTACACGATGTCCGACACTGTCGGGTTCGTCCGCCACCTCCCGCACGGCCTGGTCGAGGCGTTCCGCTCGACGCTGGAGGAGGTCGCCGACTCCGACCTCCTGCTGCACGTCGTCGACGGGTCGCACCCCGACCCCGAGGGCCAGATCGCCGCAGTGCGCGAGGTGCTGGCCGAGATCGGCGCCACCAAGGTCCCCGAGATCATCGTGATCAACAAGGCCGACGCCGCCGATCCGCTCGTGATCAGCCGGCTGCTGGCCCGCGAACCGCACAGCGTGGTCGTGAGCGCCAAGACCGGCGAAGGCATCGAGGCGGCTCTCGCCACCATCGAGTCGGAGCTGCCGCGGCCGCAGGTGGAGTTCGACGTGCTGCTGCCCTACGAGCGCGGTGACCTGGTCAACCGGATCCACCAGGAGGCCGAGATCGGCTCCCTGGAGCACACCGGCGACGGCACCCTCGTCGTCGGTCGTGCCAACGCCGACCTCGCCGGCGAGCTGGCGGCGTACGGCCGCTGAGGACGGCCCGCCGACCGGTCTCCTCCTGCTGTCTGTTCATCACGGTATGTAGGCGAACATGCACTTCCCCAGGTCAATTGACCCGGGGAAGTGCAGGCTCAGCAACATCCCATGGTGAACAGACAGGCCACGGGACGTACCTACGCACCCGGCGCCCGTCGCGGACCCGGATCCACCGGCCACGATCGAGCACGAGCTCGCGCGTGACGACCACGTCGTCGCTCTCGTCTGTGCGCCTTCGTGAGTGATCTGGGCGGACCGGAACCTTCGGGTCTGGCCGCGCGTTGACGTCTCCGGGCCCGGATTCGGGTGATCGTGGTCGGTAAGGGAGTATGTCGCGCATGTCACGTGGTGTCTGGATCCGGTTCGTCCTCGTGCTCGGCCTCCTGGCCGGGTCCGTGGCGCTCGCGATCAACGTCAAGCCCAATCTCGGCCTCGACCTCAAGGGCGGCGCGCAGTTCGTCTTCCAGGCGGAGGGCACCGAGCAGACGCCGGCCAACGCGGAGAACGTCGACAAGACCCTCCAGGTGCTGCGCGGCCGCGTGGACGCGCTCGGCGTGGCCGAGTCGACGCTGGTGCGTCAGGGCGAGGACCGGATCCTCGTCGAGCTGCCCGGCGTCACCAGTGACGAAGAGGCCCAGGCCGCCGAGGAGAAGATCGGCAAGACCGCCAAGCTGACGATCCACGAGGTGCTGGCGACCGCGCAGCCCGGCGCCGAGCCGAGCAAGAAGGACAACCAGGTCCTGCCCTCCGACCAGGGCGACAGCCTCGAGGTCGGACCGACGGTCATCCAGGGTGACCAGATCGGTGGCGCCACCGCCGTACAGCGCGAGCAGAGCGTCGAGTGGGTCGTGGCGATCGACTTCAAGGGCGACGGTGGCGGCACGTGGGCCGACATCACCGGCAAGGCCGCCTGCAACCCCGACGGCGACCCCAAGCGCCGCATCGCCATCGTCCTGGACGGCGAGATCATCTCGTCCCCGCAGGTCAACACCGATGTCGGCTGTGAGGTCGGCATTCGCGGTGGCTCCACCGACATCACCGGCAACTTCACGACCGCCGAGGCCAAGGACCTGGCCGCGCTGATCGAGGGCGGTTCGCTCCCGCTCGAGCTGACGGCCATCTCCGACCGCCTGGTCGGCCCGACGCTGGGTGCGGCCGCGATCAGCGCGTCCGTCGAGGCCGGCATCATCGGCCTGATCCTCACCGGCCTCTTCATCATCGTCATCTACCGCCTCGTGGGCCTGATGGCGACCATCGCGCTGGCGTCGTACGCCCTGCTCGCGTACGCCATGCTCGTCGGCCTCGGCTCGACGCTGACCCTGCCCGGCCTGGCCGGTTTCGTGCTGGCCATCGGCATGGCGATCGACGCCAACGTCCTCGTCTTCGAACGAGCACGGGAGGAGTACGCCGCCTACCCGTCCGCCGGCCTGCGCCGCGCGCTCGCGGTCGGCTTCAACAAGGCGTGGTCCGCGATCATCGACTCCAACGTGACCACGTTGCTCGCGGCGGCCCTCCTCTTCTTCCTGGGCTCCGGCCCGATCAAGGGCTTCGGTGTCACCCTGTCCATCGGTGTCATCGCGTCGATGATCTCCGCGCTGATCGTCGCGCGCGTGCTCTCCGACCTGTCGGTGGCCAACAAGCCGGTCATCGAGCGTCCGGTCATCAGCGGACTGGCCAACGTCGGCAAGGTGCGGACCTGGCTCGACGCGGCCAAGCCCGACCTGATGAAGCGCCGCCGCACCTGGCTGAGCATCTCCGGCGCCGCGCTGATCATCGCGATCCTGGGCATCTTCACGCAGGGCCTCAACCTGGGCGTGGAGTTCACCGGCGGTCGCCAGCTCGACTACTCGGTGAGCAAGTCGGTCACCATCGACCAGGCCCGCGAGGCCGTCGCCAAGGCCGGCTTCCCCGAGGCCGTCGTGCAGACCGCCGACACCGCCGACTTCACCGTGCGGACCGGTGAGATCAACAACGACGAGGAGCAGAAGATCGAGGCCGAGCTCTCCGCGATCGGCGGCGACGTCACCAAGGAGGACGACCAACGCATCGGGTCCTCGCTCGGCAGCGAGCTGCGGGACAAGGCGCTCATCGCCTTCGGCGTGGCCCTCATGGCGCAGCTGATCTACCTCGCGATCCGCTTCAAGTGGACCTTCGGCGTCTCCGCGGTCGTCGCGATGTTCCACGACGTGCTGCTCGTCGTCGGTCTCTTCGCGTGGATGCACAAGCCGATCGACGGCATCTTCCTCGCGGCGGCGCTGACCATCATCGGTCTGTCCGTCAACGACACGGTCGTCGTCTTCGACCGCATCCGTGAGCGCTGGTGGGGCTCGCGTCCGGACGAGAGCTTCACCGACGTGGCCAACAAGGCTGCCGTCGAGACGGTGCCTCGCACGGTCAACACCGGTCTCGGCGCCATGTTCATCCTCGCGGCGCTCGCCGTCCTGGGCGGCGACTCGCTGCGCGACTTCTCGATCGCGCTGCTCCTGGGTCTGCTGGTCGGTACCTACTCCTCGGTCTTCACAGCCACACCGCTGCTGACCTACTTCCAGGAGAAGTGGCCGATGAGCCGGACCAAGCGTGAGCGGGTCGAGCGCGCCCCCGAGGACTCCGGCGCGGTCGTCTGAGGGTTGAGGGCTTCCGGCTGGGGCTCCGGCTGGTCTTCCCCCAACTCACGAGTTGGCGCGCCAACTCGTGAGTTGGGGGGTTGGGTAGGTCTGGGAGCGTTCTTCTGGCCCCCTATTCGCCAACTCACGAGTTGGCCTACCAACTGGTCGGTTGGCACGGCCGCGCCTTAGCCCCCAACTACTCACCGGGGGAGGCGTAGGCTCGTCGCATGTTCTGGTTCCTGGTGATCGTCGTCCTGGCTGTGGTCGCCTACCGCTTCCGCGTCAAGATCATGGCCAAGGTCCTCGGCCAGCCCGAGAGCCGCATCGAGCGCCAGATCGGCCGCAAGAAGCGCTAGGCCTGATCCGCCCGGCCTCCCGCCCACGCAGGCCGGTGAGCGGCGCGTTGTGGATGGCGTACGACGTGGTGTCAGGGCCGGCCCGTAGGGTTCTCTGGTGCCCGAGTCCGACGCTGCTTCCACCTCCGTCGGCACGCCTGTCTCCGAGGTTCTCGCGCGGGCGGTCAGCGCCCTCGGCGGTCAGACGCGCGAGGGCCAGGTGCAGATGGCCGACGAGGTCGCGGAAGCCATGGAGGAGGGCCGTCACCTCCTCGTCCAGGCCGGCACCGGCACCGGCAAGTCGCTCGGCTATCTCGTCCCCGCGATGCTCCACGACAAGCGGGTCGTGGTCGCCACCGCGACGCTCGCCCTCCAGCACCAGCTCGTCGAGCGAGACCTGCCGCGGCTGGTCGAGGCGGTCAAGGACGTGCCCGGCGTCGACACCTCGTACGCCGTGCTCAAGGGCCGCTCCAACTACGCCTGCCTCCACCGCATCCGCGCCGGCGTCCCCGACGACCAGGGCACCCTCGTCGACGTGCCGACGGGCTCGATGGCCGAGAAGGTCCTCGAGCTGCGCGAGTGGGCGGAGGAGGAGAGCGAGCAGGGCGCGAGCGGCGAGCGCGACAACGCGCCACGCCACACCGACCGCGAGTGGCGCCAGGTCAGCGTCAACCACCGCGAGTGCCTCGGGGCCACCAAGTGTCCCTTCGGTGCGGAGTGCTTCGCCGAGCTGGCGCGCGAGAAGGCCCAGCGCAGCCACCTGATCGTCACCAACCACTCCCTCCTCGCGATCGACGCGATCGAGGACGTGCCGATGATCCCCGACTACGACACCGTCGTCATCGACGAGGCCCACGAGCTGACCGCGCGCGTGACGCAGGCCGCGACCGACGAGCTGGCCGCGACCGACATCGAGCGCGCCGCCCGTCGTTCGATCCGCTGGACCGACAGCGCCGACGGCGACCCGGCCGGCGACCTCGAGGACGCCGCGGGCCAGCTGGCCGAGGCGTTCGAGGCGATGTCGCCGGGGCGGATCGACCAGGTGCCGACGCAGCTCGCGGACGCGCTCGTCCTCGTCCGTGACGCGGCGCGCGCCTGCCTCTCGGCGTACCCCCGCGAGTCCGGCGGCGAGGCCGAGGGCGACGCCGGGCGCACCCAGGCCAAGGGCATGGTGCAGGAGGTCTTCGTCAACGCCGAGCGGATGGCCGCGGGGTCCCAGGCCGACGTGCTGTGGCTCGGCGAGGCACGCGACCGCTTCCCGGCCCGGCTGTACGTCGCGCCGCTGCAGGTGTGGGGCCCGATGCGCGACAAGCTGCTCACCGACAAGACGGTCGTGTTCACCAGCGCCACCCTGATGCTCGGTGGCGACTTCGGCGCGGTGGCGACGACGCTGGGGCTCAAGCCCACCGAGCGCCTCGGGTCGGTGATCGCGACCTCGGACGACGAGACGGCACTGCCGTGGAAGGGCATCGACGTCGGCTCGCCCTTCGACTACGGCCAGCAGTCCATCCTCTACGTCGCCCGCCACCTGCCGCAGCCCGGCCGTGACGGCCTCGGGCAGGCCCAGCTCGACGAGATCTGCGACCTCGTCGACGCCCTCGACGGTCGCACCCTCGGCCTCTTCTCCTCACGTCGTGCCGCCGAGACGGCCGCCGAGGCGGTGCGGCTCAGGCTGCCGCACCTCACCACCCTCGCCCAGGGCGACGCGCAGCTGCCCGAGCTGGCCAAGCAGTTCGTCGAGGACCCGCACACCTGCCTGTTCGGCACGCTCTCGCTGTGGCAGGGCCTCGACGTCCCCGGCGACACCTGCCAGCTGGTGATCATCGACCGGATCCCGTTCCCGCGCCCGGACGACCCGTTGATGTCGGCGCGCGCCAAGGCGGCGGACGCCAGCGGGGGCAACGGCTTCATGGAGGTGTCCGCCACCCACGCCGCGCTCCTGCTCGCGCAGGGCACCGGCCGGCTGATCCGTACGACGACCGACCGCGGCATCGTGGCGGTGCTCGACCCCCGCCTGGAGACGGCCCGCTACGGCCGCTTCCTCAAGGCCTCGCTGCCGCCGATGTGGTCGACGACCGACCCCGCGCTCGTACGGTCCGCGCTGAGCCGGCTGGGTCAGGCGCGAGCGTCGGGGGAGTAGCCGAAGACCTGGTAGTCGCGGCGGTACATCCGCGCCACCAGCTCGCGCAGCTCGTCGGAGACCTGGCGGTCGCGACCTCCGGGCGCGGTCTGGTTCTGCGGCGATGTCGGCACGGTGGGCGCTCCGACCCGCTCGCACACCTCGGCGAAGTCGCGGTCGAAGGTCTCGAGCCGGCCGACGAAGTCGACGCGGTTGAGGTCGATCATCCGGCTCTGCAGCGTGAGGTGCTGGTCGGTTCCGGGCACCGCCGCGAGGTCCTGGGTCGCGGTCCAGCGCGCGAACTCCTCGACGATCTGCATCCGCTCGTGCGTGCCGGCGTCGAAGTCGTAGTAGTTGGCGTTGACGACCTTGTCGTGCCACGCGGAGACGAAGCGGTCGAGCGGGTCACGGACGAACGCGAAGGTGAAGTAGTCGGCGAACGCGGCCAGCGGATAGCGCACCCGCATCGCGTGGTCGACGTCGAGGCTGACGCCGTGGGTCTCGTAGTGGTGGCGGATGGTGCGGGTCGCCACCTTGGCCACGCGGTACCAGACGAAGCGGTGGCTGTGGCTGATCGTGAGGTTGTACGCCAGCGGGCTGAGCCAGCCGGACTGCTCACCCGCCGCTGCCAGGTGCGCCAGCGTGTCCTGTGCCTCCGGGGTCAGCCGACGCCTGTTCCCCGACCGGGTGCGGAACACCAGCGGGGACAGCTCGGGAGCAGGCCCGGCTGCGCCCGGGGCGTCGGAGTGGGCTGACATCGCCGCGAGGCTACCCCGATTCACTCGAACGGGATGCGACCCCTGAGCGACTCCGGGTCCTCGACCGGCTGGTCGCCGGTCTCGGCGATGAGCTCGCGTGCCTTGCCGACGCTGTCCCAGACGTTCCACAGCAGCACGCCGCGTACGTGCCCGGACTTCAGGTAGTAGACGACCCCGGTGCCGATCTCGCCGTCCTTCCAGTCCTCGACCATGTCGAGCCGGCTGCTCGTCTCGCCGACCGCCTCGTAGCCCGCGTCGAGGATGTCGGACCAGAAGAACGGCGTGTAGTCGTACGCCGCCTCGGCGCCGGCCATCGCGCGACCGGCCAGCTCGCCGGACTTCTCGGCGTGGTCGACGTGCTCGACCCGGCGCCGGCCGAGGAGCGCGTCGGGGTAGGACGCGACGTCGCCGGCGGCGTAGACGTCAGTGGCGCTCGTCCGCATGTGGTCGTCGACGACGATGCCGTTGTCGACCTCCAGCCCGGCAGCCTCCGCCAGGCCCGTGCGCGGCAGCACGCCGACACCGATCACCGCGGCGTCGGCGGCGACGTCGGTGCCGTCGTCGAGGCGGACCCGCACCCCGTCGCCGGTGTCCTCACCGCGGGAGACCGAGCCGTGCACGATGGTGACTCCGCGGTCGGCGAACGCCTTGGTGAGG
Source organism: uncultured Actinomycetota bacterium (assembly GCA_963843815.1). Classification (GTDB taxonomy): domain Bacteria; phylum Actinomycetota; class Actinomycetes; order Propionibacteriales; family Nocardioidaceae; genus Nocardioides. The sequence goes on from CAWJLX010000012.1 coordinate 299,322, forward strand.
CTGGCCGCCAGGGCGCGGGGGAACATCTGCTCCTGGACGTCCTCGAGGTCGAGGACCAGCGTGACGGCCACGTCGTTCTGCACGAGGGCGGACGTGATCTCGGAGCCGATGTAGCCGCCACCCACGATGACGACGTGGCTGCCGGGGCCGACGAGCGAGCGCAGGCGCTGGTAGTCCGCGGCGGTGCGGTAGTAGACGACGCGCGGTCCGGGGTCGATGCCCAGCACGCGCGGCTCGGCGCCCGTGGCCAGCAGGAGCTTGCCGTAGCCGACGCTGCTGCCGTCGGCGAGGCGTACGACGTGGGCGTCGGGGTCGATCTCGGTCACGGTCGTGTCGGTGACCAGGTCGACGTGGTCGTCCTCGTCGAGGTCGCCGGCCAGCGAGTTGCCCTCCAGGGTGGCGTCGTCCTGGAGCCAGAGGTCCTTGGACAGGGCGGGGCGGTAGACCGGCTTGTCCGGCTCCGAGCCCAGCACGGCGATGCTGCCGCTCGAGTCCTCGGAGCGGATGCCCTTCACGGCACTCGCAGCCGCGACACCTCCGCCGACGATGACGTAGTCGTAGGACTCCTGGACGTTGCTCATGCGCTCTCCCGACGGTTGGCTACCCCGCCATCGTGTCCCGCACGTGGTGAGCTTTCAACGCCCGAAGGGCTGGCCTGCCGTTCGGGGGAAGGACGACGTCCGAACGCGCGCCCGTCAGAGGCTGCGCAGCACCGCGGTGACGACGCCGAGGATCGTGGCGTTGTCACCGGGGATCGGGTCGTACGCGTCGTTGTGCGGCAACAGCCAGACGTGGCCGTCCTTGCGCTGGAACGTCTTGACGGTCGCCTCGCCGTCGATCAGCGCGGCGACGATCTGGCCGTTGGTGGCGGTCTGCTCCTGGCGGATCACGACGTAGTCGCCGTTGCAGATGGCCGCGTCGACCATCGAGTCACCGGAGACCTCGAGCAGGAAGAGCGTGCCGTCGCCGACGAGCTGCTTGGGCAGCGGGAAGACGTCGGTGACCTGCTCCTCGGCGAGGATCGGGCCACCGGCGGCGATCCGGCCGACGACCGGGATGTTGACCGCGGTCGGGGAGACGTCGCCGATGCCGGTCTCGTCGACGCTGGTCTCGTCGCCGCTGGAGATGGAGCGACGGGCCGCCATCACCTCGGGCAGGAAGACCTCGAGGGCGCGGGGACGGTTGGGGTCGCGCTTGAGGAAGCCCTTGCCCTCCAGGACACGCAGCTGGTGGGCGACGCTGGAGGACGAGGTGAGGCCGACGGCCTGGCCGATCTCACGCATCGAGGGCGGGTAGCCCTTGGTCTCGATGGAGTCCTTGATGGTGGCCAGCACGCGCTGCTGGCGCGGGGTCAGGCCGGTCGCGTCCGGGGGTCCGTCGGGCATCTCAATGACGTTCTTCTCGCCTGACTTCTTGCCTGACGTGGCCATCCTGGGGTCCTCCCGACGCGGTTGCCGCCTCGTGGTGGTGGGGCGGCTGATGGTTCACCGTAGTCCTCGCGACCCCCCGGGATCAAACACCTGTTCGAAGTCGCGTGTCGCTGCTCTGCGCGTCGTGTGCGAGGGGTGCCTGGCTGGCCTTGGCTTGCCGGGCGGGTGCCTGAGCGGCGGTCTCGACACGCCGAACAATTGTTCGACTGGATGCTTGCGTCGTTCGAACACGTGCTCTAACGTCGTACACCTGTTCGATCGAACGTCTGATCGACACCGACTCCGGGTCCAGACCCACTGTCGGTGGCTCCGACTAGACATCCACTCGACGCACACGACCGGCTGATCTTCCCCAGGAGGCCACAATGAGCACCCTCAGTCTCGCCCCGATCTTCACCCCCGCACCCGTCCGACTGCACTCCAGCGTGCGGCTGACCCGACGCGGCCGGCTCGTGGTCTTCGTGACCTCGCTGCTCCTGGCCCTCGCGGTCGCCTTCGTGCTGGCCGGCGGCGCCGTCGGCACGGACTCCGCCGGCGAACCGGCCCCGACCCAGATCGTCCAGGTCGCTCCCGGCCAGACCCTGTGGGGGATCGCCAGCGACATCGCCGTCGACGGCGACGTCCGCTCGATGATGACCGAGATCGAGCGCCTCAACGCGCTCGAGTCCGCCGGCCTCCAGGCCGGCCAGAAGCTCCGCGTTCCAGTCGCCTCCGACTGACGTGTGAGGCCTCCATCAGCCGCTTCGACCCCGGCTGGTGGAACCAAGGGGAAGTCGAGGGGCGGGCCTGGTGGCCCGCCCCTCGGCGCATTTCTGGTCCGTTCGGGCCTCGGGCGTTGCCTCCCCAGCGTTGGTTTCCCCGGGTACCCGGGGATCGCGACATGATCGTGGAGCTCCCGTGCCGAATAGTGACTCGGGAGCTCCACGGTCTTCGGGGCGCAGGGTGCGACACCTGTGTCACTGTCGCCGCGGTTGTCCACAGGTCCGGAACTCGGGTGGTTGGGCTGTCGCGAAGTGGGTAGTTTCCTCGGTGCTGACGTTGTTCTCGGGAAGGCACCTCATGCACATACGCCGCGTATTCGCGCTGACTCTCGTCGTCCCCCTGCTCCTGACGGGGTGCACGGACGAGGCCGAGCCCACGCCCAAGATGCCCGACCCGACGACGTCATCCACTCCGACGCCGACCGAGTCGGAGACGCCGCAGGCGGAGAGTGCGGAGGAGTTCATCCGGCGGTGGGTGGAGGCCGGGGATGAGATGCAGGTGACCGGCGAGACTGGTGAGTACGCCGCCATGACCGACGGCACCTGCAAGGCCTGCCGAGACTTCGCTAACGCGGTTGAAGACGTCTACGCGTCGGGCGGTTCAATTGAGATTGCCGGAACGACGGTGGATCGCATCGTCAAGCGGGAGGCCAAACCGCCCACGTACGCGCTCACGAAGACTCTCCCGAGAGACCGTGATCCAGCGCGGCGGGTCTGCGCAGACGGAGACATTGCCGGGCGGCCAGACGACGCTGCTCGTGATTCTGGGCGGGCCAGCAGATGATTGGGTTGTGAAGTACTACGGGGTGCCTCTAAGTGTTCCGGGCTCTGACGCTTGTCTGCATGACGGCTTTCTTGCTCCCGGCTCAGCCGTCGGCAGCCGATCCCGGTTCCTGCATCCAAGTGGGACTGGATGGTGTCAAGGCAACCTGTGTGTGGACGTACGCGGACTACTCCGCCTCCGCCTCATCCGGCGATGGCCACACCTGGGTTGTCGCCATCCAGTGCGGCAACGGTGGCGATCTGCACCGAGCACGTGGAGTGCAACGAGGACGGCGGGACGGGGTTCGTCCATGACGTGTACATGGACGGCGACGACGTGGGTGACGTCTGCGTCCCGGGCGACGAGGTCAAGGAGGTCGACCTCGCGAAGCTGATCATCCGCGAGTTCAAGCGGATCGCGTGGCCAGCGTCCGAGCTCGTGGTCCAGCCTCCGGGCGGCAAGACGCTTGGTCAACTTCGAGACCAACTTCTACACGCCAACGAGCAGCCGCATCTCCCAGGAGGTGACGCTCGCCAGCCAGCAGGTCGCGATCCGCGCCGTGCCCACGCGTACCGTTGGCATCTTCGGCGACGGGACGAGCACCAGACCACCGCGAGCCCGGGCGGCCGCACCCCAACCTCGACGTCTCGCACACCTACTTGACCAGACCGACAAGGTCGCGGTGAGCGTGGACACGACAGTACAGCGAGCGAGTACCGGATCGGCGGTGGCGCCTGGGTCGCCATCCCGGACACGCTCATCGTGGCGGGTGCGGCCCAGGACCTCGCGATCGTCGAGGCCATCCCGCAGCTCGTCCTCCGATGACCGTGGAGTTCCCGAGCCGATAGCTGGCTCGCGAGCTCCACGATCCCTGCCGCCAGGGATAGTCCGCATCAATTGACTCCGTCCGAGGGCGAATCACCAAGTCAATTGATGCGGACTACGCCGACGGGAGAGTCAGCGAGCCGCGCGCTTCCCACCCACCGGCCGCGGCGCAGCGGGAGCATCGGTGGGCGAGGGCGTGACCCCCAGCGCCCGCATCAGCCGAGCGACCAGCAACAGCCCGACGAACAAGCACGCGACCGCGCCCAGGCCGGCCAGCCCCATGAGGGCCCAGGTCGCGCCGCCGGAGCCCCCGCGCGCCGCCGTACCGAAGTCGATGGCGGCGTAGACGAGGTAGCCCCACGCGATGACGCACAGCGTGATCAAGGCGCCGATGACCAGCGCCGCCTTGTTGAACGGACGGGGCGAACGCGCGACTTTGCGCGACCCTGCTCGCTTCCCCGTGGACACGGGGACATTGTGGCGGATGTGACCTGAGTGGGGCAGCGGATTGGACCAGTTGGACCTTCCGACACGCCGCCCCGGCAAGGTGGCGCAGGGCACTGACCTGCGGTTTTACCGGGCCCCGGAAATTCCTCGGGAGAACATCTGCATTCGCTTGCCAAGCCTCGTGGCCGGGCCGTACGGTTACCACTACATCTAGTAGTTACACCGCTGTAGTTATCCACATCTGGTGCACAGGCCAGGGGGAGATGCTCACAGGCTCAGGCTAGTTGTCCACAGGAACATCCCCAGGCAACACCCCGTTCTACTGGGGTGGGAGCCATGACCTGACCCACGAGAGGAGACCCGCGATGCACTGTCCCTACTGCCGACAGACCGACACCCGGGTCCTCGACTCGCGGGTCGCCGACGACGGCGGCTCGATCCGACGTCGCCGCACCTGTTCCGAGTGCGACCGCCGCTTCACCACGGTCGAGAAGATGCAGCTCACGGTGCTCAAGCGCTCCGGCGCCACCGAGCCGTTCAACCGCGACAAGGCGATCGCCGGCGTCCGCAAGGCCTGCAAGGGCCGCCCGGTCACCGACGACCAGCTCGCCTGCCTCGGCCAGGAGGTCGAGGACGCGCTCCGCCTGAGCGGTCAGGCCGAGTTCGACGCCAACGACATCGGGCTGGCCATCCTGGCCCCGCTGCGCGCGCTCGACGAGGTGGCGTACCTGCGGTTCGCCTCCGTCTACCGCGCCTTCGACTCCGCCGCCGACTTCGAGGCCGAGATCGCGATGCTCCGGCTCGAACGCGCCGCCCACGATCAGCCCACCCCCTCGGGCTGACCCACATTCAGCCCGGCAGGTCGTGGGGAAGCGGCCTGCCGGGCTTACCAAGCAACCGCGACGAAATCGCGAAGCAACAGCAACCACCAGGGATAGAGGAAATCCATGACCGAGACGGTGAGCACCGGCGCCACGTCAAACAAGGGGGGCGCGGCGAAGGGCAAGGGCCTGACGCTGGAGCGTGTCTTCAGCACCGAAGGCACCCACCCCTACGACGCCATCACCTGGGAGCGTCGCGACGTCGTCCAGCAGAACTGGAAGACCGGCGAGACCGTCTTCGAGCAGCGCGGCGTGGAGTTCCCCGACTTCTGGTCGGTCAACGCCTCGACCATCGTCACGACGAAGTACTTCCGCGGCGCGGTCGGCACCGACGTACGTGAGTGGAGCCTCAAGCAGCTCATCGACCGGGTCGTGAAGACGTACACCAAGGCCGGCATCGACAACGGCTACTTCGGCAGCGACGCCGACGCCGAGGTCTTCGAGCACGAGCTGACCTGGCTGCTCGTCAACCAGTACTTCTCCTTCAACAGCCCCGTCTGGTTCAACGTCGGCACCGCGTCGCCGCAGCAGGTCTCGGCCTGCTTCATCCTCTCGGTCGACGACTCGATGGACTCGATCCTCAACTGGTACAAGGAAGAGGGCTTCATCTTCAAGGGCGGCTCCGGTGCCGGCCTCAACCTCTCCCGCATCCGCTCGTCGAAGGAGCTGCTCTCCAGCGGCGGTACGGCGTCGGGCCCGGTCTCCTTCATGCGCGGCGCCGACGCGTCCGCGGGCACCATCAAGTCGGGCGGCGCCACGCGTCGTGCGGCCAAGATGGTCGTCCTCGACGTCGACCACCCGGACATCGAAGAGTTCGTGATGACCAAGGCGAAGGAGGAGGACAAGATCCGCGCCCTGCGTGACGCCGGGTTCGACATGGACCTCGGCGGCGCCGACATCACCTCCGTGCAGTACCAGAACGCCAACAACTCGGTCCGCGTCACCGACGAGTTCATGCGCGCCGTCGAGGACGGTGGCGACTTCGGTCTGCGCTCGCGCAGCACCGGCGAGGTCATCGAGACCGTCGACGCCCGCGACCTGTTCCGCAAGATCAGCCAGGCCGCCTGGGCCTGCGCCGACCCGGGTCTGCAGTACGACGACACGATCAACGACTGGCACACCAACCCCGAGACCGGCCGCATCACCGCGTCCAACCCGTGCTCGGAGTACATGTCGCTCGACAACTCCTCGTGCAACCTCGCCAGCCTCAACCTGATGAAGTTCCTCAAGGACGACGACACCTTCGACGCCGCGCTCTTCGCGAAGGCCGTCGAGTTCATCATCACCGCGATGGACATCTCGATCTGCTTCGCCGACTTCCCGACCGAGCCGATCGGCGACACCACCCGCGACTACCGCCAGCTCGGCATCGGCTACGCCAACCTCGGCGCGCTGCTGATGGCGATGGGCCTGGGCTACGACTCCGAGGGTGGCCGCTCGATGGCTGCCGCCATCACGTCGCTGATGACCGGTACGTCCTACAAGCGCTCCGCCGAGCTCGCCGGCATCGTCGGCCCGTACGCCGGCTACGCCCGCAACGCCGACGCCCACAAGCGCGTGATGCGCAAGCACCAGGCTGCCAACGACGTCGTACGCGTGCTGCACACCGAGGACGGCCGCGTGCACAAGCTGGCCACGCAGGCGTGGGCCGACGTGATCGCGACGGGTGAGGAGAACGGCTTCCGCAACGCGCAGGCCTCGGTGCTCGCGCCGACCGGGACCATCGGCTTCATGATGGACTGCGACACCACCGGCATCGAGCCCGACTTCTCCCTCGTGAAGTTCAAGAAGCTCGTCGGCGGCGGCTCCATGCAGATCGTCAACCAGACGATCCCGCGGGCGCTGCGCAAGATGGGCTACCAGCCCGAGCAGGTCGAGGCGATCGTCGCCTACATCGCCGAGCACGGTCACGTGGTCGACGCCCCCGGCCTCAAGCTGGAGCACTACGAGATCTTCGACACCGCGATGGGCGCCCGCTCGCTCAAGCCGATGGGCCACGTGCGGATGATGGCGGCCGCGCAGCCGTTCCTCTCCGGCGCGATCTCCAAGACGGTCAACCTGCCCGAGTCGGCCACGGTCGAGGAGATCGAGGACGTCTACCTCCAGTCGTGGAAGCTCGGCCTCAAGGCCACCGCGATCTACCGCGACAACTGCAAGGTCGGCCAGCCCCTCTCCGACGGTGGCGGCAAGGCCAAGAAGGACGCCGCCGACGCGAAGGACGCGGCCGACGCTGCGAACACCAAGGTCGTGGAGAAGGTCGTCTACGCCCCGGTCCGCAAGCGCCTGCCGAAGTCGCGCGTCTCCCGTACGACGTCGTTCACCGTCGGCGGTGCCGAGGGCTACATGACCTCCGGCGCCCACGACGACGGCCACCTCGGCGAGGTCTTCCTCAAGCTCGGCAAGCAGGGCTCGACCCTGGCCGGCGTGATGGACGCCTTCTCGATCGCGGTGTCGATCGGCCTGCAGTACGGCGTCCCGCTGGAGACGTACGTCTCGAAGTTCACCAACCTGCGCTTCGAGCCCGCCGGCCTCACCGACGACCCGGACGTCCGCATGGCGCAGTCGCTGATGGACTACGTCTGGCGCCGCCTGGCCCTGGACTACCTCACCTTCGAGGAGCGCTCGGCCCTGGGCATCTACTCCGCCGACGAGCGCCAGCGCCACCTCGAGACCGGCTCCTACGAGCCGCTCGTGGAGGAGACGGGCTCGGCGTCCGAGCTCGTCGAGGCTGCCCCGGTCGCCGCCGAGGTCGTCGAGGCCGACATCGTCGAGGCCTCGGTCAAGCCCGCCCCGATGGAGGCCAAGACCACGGCCGAGCTCTTCGAGAAGCTCACCGGCACCGCCGTCGACTCGCCGCTCTGCATGACCTGCGGCACGAAGATGCGCCCGGCCGGCTCGTGCTACGTGTGCGAGGGCTGCGGGAGCACCAGCGGCTGCAGCTGACCTGTCGGATTGCGAAAGGCCCGTCCCCTTCCGGGGCGGGCCTTTCGGGTTCGGCTACTGGGCTACCGCTGAGGAGTGGTTGAAGAAGTCCATCGGCATAGGTGTGCCTAGACGCCAGGTGATGGCGATTGGCCGATCACCGGTATGGCTGACGTGCGACGCTGGCCCCAGGAACAGGTAGGGCGACGTGCCGAACTCGTCCTTCGGCTCCTGCCGCGCGAAGAGAAGCACGGTGCTCGTGCCCGTTAGGTATCGCTGGCCGGTGGGGGAGTTGACCGAGGTCGTCGACTGGCTCTCCCAGTGGAAGAGCTCTCGACTGATCGGGTAGTCGGCGTACATCGTGGTGGGTGAGTAGTCGGCCTCGGACTTCTTCAGAGTGATGAAGAAGGCGTCGACGTTGAGATCTCTGGAGTACCACACTCCCTCGCGGAAGCTGTTCGGTAGTCGCGGGAAGTCCAGCGCGGCCAGAATCTCCTCACGCTGGTAGCGCGCGTGAACCTGAAGGGGAACCTGCGCGAGACGACCGGTGAGCGCCGTCGGCACGTGACGGGCAGCCTCGAAGCTGATGTCGACCACGGTCGCGATCTCTGCCCTCGTAGCCGTCTCACGCCGGAAGGCATCGAGTCCCTCGGACACCGACTCATAGCCTCCGCCGTCGGACCAGAGCGAGTAGTACAGCATTCGAGCTACGCGCTGCTCGGCAGGTGAGAGCTCCTCATACGAGCCCGCTTCCTCGGAAAGCAACGCCTTGTAGCCGACCGCGCGGTTCGGATCATCGACATGCGCGAAGGCACGCACCCGCTTCAGCAGCCGCTCCTCGAGGTCCGAACCAGGGAGCGTGGGAAGCTCTGCGTCGCGGCGAAGTTTGGTCCACGAGTGGCTGCCTCGCCGCAGGATGTCGCTGAGCTCCAGGCCGGATTCCTCGAGGAAGGTTGCAAGCGAATCGGCTTTCGTTGTTCGGAGTTCGGCAACGATCTGGCTCCAGCGACTGGTGATCTGCGACTTGAGGTTCTCCAGCACCACCTGCTGGCTTTGGGTATCGAGGCGCACCTGACAGCCGGAGGGAAGGAAGGGGAAGTCCTCCTTGAGCGCCTTCTCCAGGTGCTTGCCGCGCAGTCCAGTCAGTGCTGAGAAGCGGCGTGAGAAGTTGAACTCCTTGCGGTGGTAGCCGACGAAGTCCAGGACGGTCAGGACCGCCTTGTTGTGCGTCCGACGAAGTCCGCGGCCGAGTTGCTGCATGAAGACCGTCGAGCTTTCGGTGGGACGCAGGAAGAGAACGGTGTCGACATCAGGGATGTCGAGCCCCTCGTTGAAGACATCGACCGTGAAGAGCACATTGATCTCGGCGGAGCGCAGATCACGTAGTGCCTGGGAACGCTCTGATGGCGGGGTCTTGCCTGTCACCGTTTGAGCTGGAATGCCAGCCTCGTTGAATACCCGCGTCATGTATTCGGCGTGAGCCACGCTGACGCAGAAGCCAAGGGCTCGCATTTCGCCGACATTTGCGATCTTGTCGCGGACGGCGGTCAGGATGATGCGAGCTCGAGCGTCGTTGCCTGTGAAGACTCCTTCGAGCTGCGAATCGTCGTACTTGCCACGAGCCCAGGTGATGGCTCGAAGGTCAGTGCCATCGGCGACAGCAAAGTAGTGGAAGGGGCACAGAAGGTCTGCGCCCAAGGCGTCCCACAGCCGCAACTCCGCAGCAGTGCGCCCATCGAAGAAGCTGCGCACATCGGTGCCATCGGCACGCTCAGGCGTCGCAGTGAGACCCAGCAGCTCCCGGGGGGCCAAGTGGTCCAGGATCCGACGGTAGGTCCGTGCCTCGGCATGGTGGAACTCGTCGATCACCACGACCTCGTAGGCGGCCGGGGGGATGTTGGCGATTCCGTACGACGTGAGCGATTGCACGCTGGCGAAGACATGCTTCCAGCGCTCTGGGCGCTGGCCCCCCACGTAGAGCTCGCCGAAGCTCCCGTCGCCAAGCACTTCGCGATAGGTGCGCATGGATTGCTGAAGGATCTCCTGGCGATGCGCCACGAATAGCAGGCTCGGTTGTGAAGAAGACGCCCGAGCTAGTGCTCGGTAGTCCAAAGCTGCGATGACTGTCTTGCCAGTGCCGGTGGCGGCCACGACAAGGTTCCGGTGACGACCATGCAGGTCCCGCTCGGCGGCGATCGCGTCCAGCATCTCTTGCTGATAGGGATACGGCTGCACGTCCAGGCCGGCGATGGTGATCGTCACCCGGCCAGACGGCTTGATGCCCTTGGCTTCCAGCAAAGCGTCATCCAGTCGATCCCGATCGCGATCCGGGTCGTAGGGCTCAAACTCGGGGGCATTCCAGTAGGTCTCGAATGTCGCTTTGAACTTGTTGAGCAGGCTGGGCGTGGCTGAGGTGCTTAGGCGCACGTTCCACTCAACGCCCTCCAACATGGCCGAGGTCGTGAGGTTGGAGGAGCCGACGTAGGCGGTGTCAAAACCAGTACGGCGTCCAAAGAGCCAGGCCTTTGCATGAAGACGGGTCCGCTTCGCGTCGTACTGGACCTTGACCTCTGCGCCAAAGTCCCGGACGAGGCGATCGAGCGCACGACGCTCGGTGCCCCCGATGTAGGTGGTTGTAATGACGCGGATGGGCACACCCTCCGCCTGCGCCCGTTCGAGGTCCTCTTCGATCAGCCGGAGGCCGTGCCACATGACGAAGGCACAGAGGAGGTCGACGGAGTCGGCCGAATCGATCTCAGCGCGAAGCTCGGATGCCAGGCTGGGCTCGCCGTGGGCATTGGTGAGTAGAGCTGCATCGTTGAGCGGGGTCTTCGGTCTCCGGCTCCAGCGGCCCACCTGTCCGGGGCCAGCGGGAGGGCGGAGCGAGTGAAGCTGTTGGACCGGATCCACGACAAGGTCCGCCGGATCCTCGACGAGGTTCAGGAACTCATTGGCTGCTGCTAGGCGCTTAGCTGGGTCTTTAATCGAGACGAGTCGTCGGTGCAGCGCTTGGCTCAGATGGCTCACGAGCACGTGGGTCTGGTCGCCTTCATCCACTTTGGCAATGCCCGCGACCCGAAGGTGTTCAGAGTCCAGCGCGTCACGCAGGTTTGCTGTGAAGAGGGCTTCGTGCGCCCCGGTAGCGATTCGATGAGAGTCAGGCACCTGTGGGAGCTTGCCAGGCTTGAGTAAAGAAGTCCGCGCTTCGGCTTGTTATGGCTCCGGGGCGTTGAGGAGCTCTTCGATCAACCTGACTGCTGGAACATCCGCCGGCGCCCAATCCAACGTGCGGAGTTCGCTTGGCGCGAGCCAGCGCATCTCGGTGTGCTCTGTCAGCGAGGGGTGCCCATCCAGAAGGGCGCAGTAGAACGTCGTGAGTTCGATCGTCGCGAACTCGTACTCATGCCTTGTTGTTGTGACCCTCTCGCCAACGCTGATCTGACAGCGAAGCTCTTCGTAGATCTCTCGGGCGAGCGCCTCGTTGGGTGCCTCGCCAGACTCGACCTTCCCCCCGGGAAACTCCCACAACCCTGACAGGGGGCCGTTGCCTCCACGCTGGGTACAGAGGACGTGGCCCTCGGACACGATCACCGCGCCGACTACCTCGATCAGCTTCGTCATTCTGCTCCCTTCACTGATCGAACCTTGGCCCATCTGCGCCTGCGCGCGTGACTAGCTCCTCAACCACGCAGGCGCTGGGGTCCGCAGTCCCCTGCCTTCGCAGTCGACCACGAAGCCGGGCCTCACGACCCACCCGCATGCCCCTCGAGATACGCCGCCACCAGCCCACCCATCGTCTCCAGGTGATACCCGCCCTCCTGGACCAGCACGCTCGGAAGACCAAGGGCGCCCAGGAGCTGACCTGCCGCGCGGAATCCGTGAGACGTCACCTGCAGCGGGCTCTCCGGGTCGTCACCACTGGCATCGACCCCGAGCGAGACGACCAGGGCCGTGCAACCGGCGGACGTGACCCAGTCCGCGAGGTCCGCGACCGCCGCGAGCCAGGGGCCGTCCCCGGTGCCCTCGGGCAGCGGGAGGTTGCGGGTCGTGCCCGACCCTGCCCCGGCGCCGACCTCCGAGGCATGGCCGAACACGTGCGGGAACCAGCCTGCTCCGGGGTCGACGTGCAACGAGCCGTAGAGCACGTCGGGGCGCTCCCAGAAGACGGCCTGGGTCCCGTTGCCGTGGTGGGCGTCGATGTCGATGACCGCGACCCGGTCGTGACCCTGCACGGCGCAGCGCCTCCGCCGCCACCGCGGCGTTGTTGAGGTAGCAGGAGCCGCCGTAGCCGCCAGGTGTCGCGTGGTGACCGGGTGGGCGACACAGGGCGTACGCCGCGGGAGCACCCGCCGCCACGAGGTCGACGGCACTCAGCGCGACGTCGACGGCGGCGCGCGCTGCGGTCCAGGTGCCGGGCCCGACCAGCGTCATCGTGTCGTAGCAGAACCACCCCGCCCGCCCGTGCAGGGCGACCGCAGCCGTGGGCGGCATGCCCGCGAGCATCGCTGCGGTCGGGAAGACGTACGGCACCACGCGGTCCTGGCCGACCAGCTCGGCGTACGGCCCCCGGTCCCACTCCTGCGACGCGCCCTCGAGGAAGGTGAGCAGGTCCTGGTCGTGCACGACACCGAGCAGGTCGTCACCGTGGGTGCTCGCCTCGTGCAGCGGATGGTCGTCGAGAGCCGCCAGGATCGCGTCGACCCGTTGCGGCACCTCGGTGCCGGGAGTCGGCACCCCCACCCACACCTCGTGCTTGGCCACGTGCAGGCGGGTGTCAGGTGACCAGACGACAGGGATCCTCACCTGCTCAGCATCCCAGTCCGGACGGTCCCGGATCCGACATGATGCGGTCATGGCTCGTGCGCGTGAGGTGGGAATCCGGATCGGGACCTTGCCCACCGGTCCGACCAACTCCGTCCTCGACGTGGCGGGCGTCGGCCTCGGCCACGCCACCGTGCACCGCGACGAGCCGGCCCCGCCGGCCGGGCGCGGAGTCGCCCGCACCGGCGTGACCTGTCTGCTCCTCGCCGACGACGCCTACGAGCGACCCGTCCCGGCGGGCGGCGCCGTGCTCAACGGTGCCGGCGAGTGCACGGGCTTCCTCACTGCCCAGGAGTGGGGGGCTGCCGAGACCCCGGTCTACCTGACCTCGACCATGCAGCTGGGACGCGTCTACGACGCCGCCTGCGAGATCGAGCTCGAGCGCGACGGCCGCGTCGCCCACGACGTGGTGATCCCGGTCGTCGGGGAGTGCGACGACTCCCACCTCAACGACTGTCGGCGGATGCAGGTCAGCGGTGACGACGTACGCGCCGCCCACGCCGCTGCGTTGGCGTCCCGTGGTGCGGGGGAGCCGCCCGCCGAGGGCGCTGTCGGCGCCGGCACCGGGATGTCCTGCCTCGGCTTCAAGGGCGGCATCGGCACCTCGTCGCGGGTGACGGCCGCGGGCCACACCGTCGGGGTCCTGCTGCTCACCAACTTCGGCTCACGCGAGGCGCTGGTCGTCGCCGGTCTGCCGCTCGGTCGGCTGCTCCCGCCGATCGCGTCGGGCCCCGACGCGCCTGCCGGCTCCTGCCTGGGCATCGTCGTGACGGACGCCCCCGTCGACGGCGCCTCGTGTGCGCGGCTCGCGCGCCGGATCGGCCTCGGCCTGGCGCGCACCGGCTCGGTGGCCCATCACGGCAGCGGGGAGATCTTCCTCGGCTTCGGCACCGGGATGCGGCTGGACCGCGACCAGAGGCCGGACGGGGTCGCCCTCGCCGGACGCGACCTGGACCCGCTCTTCACCGCCGTCGTGGAGGCCACCGAGGAGGCGGTGCTGAACTCGATGTTCACCGCCCCGACGACGGTCGGTCGCGACGGCAACACCAGCGTCGGCCTCGACTCCGACGACGTACGCGCGCTGCTGGCTCCGATCCTCACAGCAGTAGTTCAGGCGTCGGGTGCGCGCGTACGCGCCGCGACGAGGTGGCACGCGCACGCGTGCGTCTCCTCGGCCGACAGCACCTCGAGCGGGATCGTCCGGCAGGCGTCGGCCACCGCGGCCGCCGACCCGTCGGCCAGCGCCGGGCACCGGGGGTGGAACCGGCAGCCGTTGGGGATCCTGGTCGGATCCGGCACCTCCCCAGCGAGCACGACGGGTCGATGCGCTCGATCTCGGGCACCACCGACAGCAGGGCCTTCGTGTAGGGGTGCTGCGGGTTCGCGAGGACCTCCTCGGTGGGCCCGGCCTCGACGATCCTCCCGAGATACATCACCGCAGTCCGGTCCGCGATGTTCCAGGCGAGGCCGAGGTCGTGCGTCACCACCAGGACGCCGAGGCCGAGCTCGGCGCGCAGCTTGAGCAGCAGCGCCAGGATCTCCCCGCGGATCGAGGCGTCCAGGCTGGAGACGGGCTCGTCGGCGATCAGCATGCCCGGTCGCAGCGCCAGGGCCCCGGCGATCAGCACGCGCTGCCGCTGCCCACCCGAGAGCTCGTGGGGATAGCGCAGGAACAGCCGCTCGGGCGGGCGCAGTCCGGCCGAGGCGAGTGCGTCCGCGACCTGCTTCTCCTCGGTGCGCCCGTCCGGGTCGTGGCGCGACAACCCGTGCAGGCGCAGCCCCTCCGCGACCGATTCGTAGACGGTGTGGCGTGGGTTCAGCGCACCGGCCGGGTCCTGCAGGATCATCTGGACGCGACGCCGGAAGGCGCGCAGGTCGCGAGCCCGGTAGCGCAGCGGTGTGCCGTCGAGCAGCACCTCGCCGCGGGTCGGCTTCTCCAGCCCGGTCAACGCCCGGGCCAGCGTCGTCTTGCCCGAGCCGGACTCCCCGACCAGGGCGACGATCTCGCCGGAGCGGACCCGCAGGTCGACCCCGTCGAGCGCGGTCGCCACGTCGCCGCCGCGAGAGCCGAACTCCACCGCGACGTTGCGCGCCTCGAGGGTGATCTCCGGGTGATGGCGGGGGTCGCGGCGCTCATGCCGGCACCCGGATGCAGGCGGCCTGACGACCGGGACGCTTGGTCTCCAGCGGCGGTTCCGCGGTCGAGCATTCCTCGATCGCACGTGGGCACCGCGGCTCGAAGGAGCAGCCCGACAGCAGGTGGCGCGGATCCGGGGGATCGCCGGCCAGTCCCGCCGGGGCGTAGCGAGCGTCAGGGATCTCCCACCCGCGGGAAGGAGGCCGACAGGGCCGCGGCGTAGGGATGCAGCGGGTCCGTGAACACCTGGTCGGCCGGTCCCTGCTCGATGACCCGACCGCCGTACATCACGGCGATCCGGTCGCTCATGGTGGCGAGGACCGACAGGTCGTGGCTGATCAGCAGCATGCCGACCCCCAGGTCCTTGACGAGGTTGCTGAGCACGTCGAGGACCTGGGCCTGCACCATCACGTCGAGGGCCGTGGTCGGCTCGTCGGCGACCACGAGAGCCGGCCGGCAGGCCAGTGCCATCGCGATCATCACCCGCTGCCGCTGCCCGCCGGACAGCTGGTGCGGATAGGCCTCGGCGCGCGCGGCCGGCAGCCCGACCTGCTCGAGCAGCTCGCCGACGCGTCGCTTCACCTCGGTCCGGCCCACCCCGGGCTCGTGGAGCTGGATGGGTTCCGCGATCTGCTGGCCGACACGACGTACGGCGTTGAGGGAGTGCAGCGCGCCCTGGAAGATGATCGAGGCGCCGGCCCACCGCAGCGCGCGGAGATCGCCCCATCGCATCGTCAGCACGTCGGCGTCGTCGAAGAGGACCCGTCCGGTGACGGTCGCCGAGGCCGGCTGGAGCCGGAGCACGGTGCTGGCCAGCGTGGACTTCCCGCAGCCGGACTCCCCGGCCACGCCGACCACCTCGCCGCGAGCCACCGTGAGGTCGACGTCGCGGACCGCCGGCAGCGGGCCCTGGTCGGTGCGGTAGGTGACCGAGAGGCCCTCGATCCGCAGCAGCTCACTCATCGTCGCTCACCGGTCCTGGAGTCTGGGGTTGAGGACGTCCTCGAGTGCCTGGCCGACCAGCGTGAAGCAGAGCACGACCAGCACGACGCACACTCCCGGCGGGACGAAGAACCACCACGAGCCCGTGGTGATGGCGCCGACGCTGTAGGCGTTCTCCAGCATCGACCCCCACGAGATCCGGGTCGGGTCGCCGAGGCCCAGGAAGCTCAGCGTGGTCTCGGAGAGGATCGCCACGGCCACGGCGAGGGTCGTGTTCGCGAAGACGAGCGGAATGACGTTGGGCAGCACGTGCTTGCGCAGCAGGTGGGTGTTGCCGGCGCCGAGTGCCCGCGACCTCTCGAGGTAGGCCCGCTCCTTGATCGAGAGCGTCTGGCTGCGGATCAGCAGGGCAGTGCCCGCCCAGGAGGTCACCCCGATGACGATGACGATGTTGAACAGCGAGCGGCCGAGCACGCTGGCCAGCACGATCGCCAACGGCAGGAACGGGATCACCAGGAACCACTCGGTGAAGCGGAACAGCACCGCACCGGTGACGCCACCGAAGTAGCCGGAGGTCAACCCCACGACCGTCCCGATCAGCATCGAGATCAGCGTCGCCATCAGGCCCACGAAGAGCGAGATCCGCGCGCCCCAGATCAGCAGGGTCAGCACCGACCTGCCGCTGTCGTCGGTCCCGAGGGGGTACTGCCAGGACGGGGCCTCGAGCACCCCGCCCGTGGCCTTGGTGACCGAGAGCCCGGACCCGTCGGCCAGCACCGGCGCGAACAGCGCCATCAGCACGAACAGCGCCAGGACGACCAGTCCGACCACCCCCGCGCGGTTGGTGCGGAACCGTGCCCAGCCCCGGGACCAGGCCGCCCGGCGGCGGCGTGCGGCCAGCTGCCGTGCGGACAGCGTGGCCACCGCTTCGGTGGAGGCGTCGGTGGTCATCAGGTCCGGACCCTCGGGTCGAGCCA
Source organism: uncultured Actinomycetota bacterium (assembly GCA_963843815.1). Classification (GTDB taxonomy): domain Bacteria; phylum Actinomycetota; class Actinomycetes; order Propionibacteriales; family Nocardioidaceae; genus Nocardioides. Next base: position 316,228 of record CAWJLX010000012.1, read on the forward strand.
GCCGTAGGCGAGGTTGGCGAGCAGGTTGGCCACGATCACCGCGGCCGACGAGAGCAGGAAGACGCCCTGGAGGAGCCAGTAGTCGGGCACCTTGAGGGCATCCGTGGTCAGCAGGCCGAGCCCGGGGATGGAGAAGATCGTCTCGACCGTGATCGCGCCCGCGATCACGAAGCCGAAGTTCAGCGCGATCACCGTCGTGGTCGGCAGCAGGGCGTTCGGCACCGCGTGCCGGCTGCGGACCGCGGCGTCACGTAGCCCCTTGGCCTTGGCGGTGGTCAGGTAGTCCGAGCCGAGCTCGTCGATGAGCGAACCCCGCATGATCAGGGCGTAGTCGGCGAGATAGGCCAGGGTCAGGGTGATCACCGGCAGGGCCAGGTGCCAGCTGGTGTCCACCACGCCGGAGATCGAGCTCGGGTCGGAGCCGACCGAGTGCAGCCCGCCCGTCGGGAACAGACCGGGCAGCGGCCCGATCCCCACCGACAACGAGGCGATCAACAGCAGGCCCAGCCACCACTCGGGCATGGAGTAGAGGGTCAGGGAGGTCCCGGTGGAGAGCCGGTCGAACCTCCCGCCCCGGTCCCAACCGGCCCGGATCCCGAGCCAGACCCCGATCAGGGCGGCGAACACCGTCGCGGTGCCGACCAGGAGCAGCGTCGGCCAGAGCCGGTCGAGGAGGATCCCCGAGACGTCGCGGTGGTAGAGGATCGAGTAGCCGAGGTCACCGTGCGCCAGGTTCGTCAGGTAGGTGACGAACTGCTGGCCGGTGGGCTCGTCGAGGCCGTACGTCTTGTTGAACTCCGCCAGCTGCTCAGGGCTGGTGAGCCGGCCTCGACCCAGGGTGCGCGCCGGGTCCCCGGGCAGGATCCGGAACAGGAAGAAGTTCACGACCAGCATGAACATCAGGCTGCCGAGGGAGCCGAGCACCTTGCCCCCGGCGTACCTGGCATAGCCGTGTCGTGCCCCTCGTCGGGACCGTCCCGGTCGGTCGCCCTCCGGCGCGACGCCGGTCGGGTCGGTCGTGACGACGCTCAACGGGTCGACCCCGCGCTCACTCGCGGTCCGCTGCTGTCCGGCGGCGACGCATCATCAGCACGCCCGCGAGCAGCACACCTGCACCCGCGGCGCCGCCGAGACCGACGAGCACCCCGGTGCTGACGCTGCCGTCCTCGCCTGCGCCGGTCGCCTGCGTGGCCGCCTCGTCACCCCCGCAGTCGCCCGCCTGGTCCGCCGCCTGCATGTGGATGTAGTTGTAGACGCCGTACTGGAACAGCCAGACCCCGTTGGGTGTGGGCTGGCGCACCAGGCACGCGAAGCGGTCGCTGCGAAGCGCCTGTCCGACGGTGTTGTAGGCCGTGACGAGGTAGGGCGAGTCCTCGAAGAGGATCTCCTGCATCTGCTGGATCTGCTCGGCCCGCGCATCCGCGTCGGCCTCGCCCAGCTGCTGCTCGTAGAGCGCGTCGTAGTCCTCGTTGCAGTACCAGGTGTCCGACCAGTTGCCCCGTTGGTCGCAGGTCATGTAGCTGAGCATCGAGGTCGGGTTGGGGTCGACGAACCAGCCCCACTGGAAGACATCGAACTCGCCGTCGAGGATCACGTTGGTGAGCTTGCTGGACTCGATCGCGTCCACCTCGGCGTCGATCCCGATGTCGGAGAGCCACTCCTGGAAGAACGTCATCGTGTCGATCGAGGTCTCCGAGTCGGAGCGGGCAGCCAGGCGCAGCGTGCCGATGGGGCTGCCGTCCGGCATCGTGCGCAACCCCTTGTCGCCCATCCGGTAGCCGGCCTCGTCGAGTGCCTCTCCGGCCCGCTGGGGGTCGTAGGTGAACGCTTGGTCGTCCGGGACCTTCCAGTGGAAGGTCGCGTACGCCGGCGGGACGATCGTGCTGCCGGTCTCGCCCGCTCCTTGGTAGACCTTCTCGACGAGCTGGTCGAGATCCATGCTCCAGCCCAGCGCGTGGCGGAAGGCGGGGTCCTGGACCGCTGGGTTGCCGTCGCCGATCGGCTTGCCGGTCTCCAGGTCGACGGCGCCGACGTTGAACGCGATCTCGTCGAAACCGGGGGAGTCCCCGTTGATCGCGGTGATGCCCGGCACACCCTCGAGCGCGTTGACCTGGATGGCGCTGATGTTGTGGACGAAGTCGACCTCGCCCTTCCTCAGCGCCGCGATCGCCGGGTCCTCGGACTTGAAGACGCGGTAGACGATCTGGTCGAGGTTGGGGACGCCGCCCCAGTAGTCGGGGTTCTTCTCGAACCTGTACGTCGAGCCGCCGGCGCTGCCCTCGACGAACCGGAAGGGTCCGGACCCGACGACCGGCTGGGCGTCGGTCGGCTCGTTCTTGTAGGTCTTGACGTCCTTCTCCGCGACGTCGGACCAGATGTGCTCGGGGATGATCGGGATGGGCAGCCCGGGCAGGCCCGAGTTCACGCGCTTCAGCTCGAGCACGACGGTGTTGTCGTCCGGTGCGGTGATCGAGGTGGCGCCCGCGAGGTAGGGCTTCCAGGTGGCTGCTTCGGGACCGCCGTCGAGGATGCGGTTGTAGGTGTAGGCGATGTCTGCCGCCGTCAGCGGCACGCCGTCGGACCAGGTCACGCCGTCGCGGATGTCGAAGGTCCAGGTGAGTCCGTCGTCGGAGCTCTCCCACGACGTCGCCAACCCGGGTTGGTTCGACAGGTCCTTCACGCCGGTGACGATCATGAAGTCGTAGGTCAGCGCCCACATCTCGAAGGACTCCGCCTCGATGCCGAGGAACGGGTTGAACGAGTCGACCTCGTTGGTCATCGCCACGGTCAGGGTGAGCGGGTCCTCCGCCGACGCCGCAGCCGTCGGAGATGTCACGAGGGCCGGAGTGAGGGACGTGGCGAGAAGTGCAACCGCTGCGAGTCCCCGGATGGCGCTACGTTGACGCCCGTGGACAACCCCTCCTCGTCCGTTCCCGCGGCTCCGCGTGAGCCGTTCGAGCACACCGAGCACGGCGTCGTACGCCCGGATCCCTATCACTGGATGGGCACGACGACTCCCGGACTCCTCGACCACCTCGCCCTGGAGCGATCCTTCTACGACTCGTCGTGCGCCCATCTCGACTCCCTGGTGTCTGATCTGACGGACGAGATGTCTGCGCGGGTCCCCGAGGCGGATCTCTCAGCGCCGTGGCGTCGCGCGGGCTTCAGGTACTACTCCCTGACCCGTCGTGGACATGAGTATGCCGACATTGTCAGAGAAATCCATGGGATTCGTCCCGAGATGAAACGGAATTCGTCGGGGACGCCCGAGCTCGACGACCGGTTCCGTGGCTCGGGAGAGATGGTGCTCGATGTCGGAGCCCTGGCGGGCGACAGCAGCTATCTCGAGCTCGGGGTCACTCTGGTCAGCCCTGACGAGCACCTGCTGGCGTTCTCCGTGGACCGCACGGGAGACGAGGTCTACGAGCTGCGCTTCCGGGACCTCCGCACAGACACCGAGCTCGACGAGGTCATCCCCCGCACCTACTACGGCGGAGCGTGGAGCGCGGACTCGCGCTGGTTCTTCTACACCGTCCACGACCAGGCCTACCGGCCCCACCAGGTCTGGCGGCACCGGATCGGGACCGCGGCCGCCGATGACGTGCTGGTCCTCGAGGAGCCGGACGAGCGCTTCGACCTCCACCTGCGCGCGTCGCGCAGCGGGTCGGCCATCCTGGTGCTGAGCGAGAGCCGTGACACCGGCGAGGTCTGGGTCGTCGACGCCCACGACCCCGAGTCGTCGGCGTGCTCGGTGGGTGGTCGCCGTCCGGGGGTCGTCTACCGGGCCGAGCACGTCCGCGAGACCGACGTGCTGCTGCTGGTGACCAACGACGAGGCGGTCGAGTTCCGGCTCGTCTCCGCGCCCGTCCCACGCCAGGGCGACCAGGACCACTCCGTGTGGACCGAGGTGCGTGGCGAGGATCCCGCTGAGCGTCTCGAGCGGGTCGATGCGTTCGCCGGGCACGTGGTGCTGAGCCTGCGGACCGATGCCGCCCATGCGTTGCGCGTGCTGCCGCTCGACCGGCTCGGCGAGGCCGGGACCACCCTCTCCAGCCGGTTCGCCGGGGGCGGGCTGCGGATGGCCCGCAACACGGCGTACGACGCGAGTGCCGTCACCGTCGTCGACCAGGCGCACGTCGAGCCGCCGGTGTGGTCGGACGTCGACCTCGCCTCTGGCGCGGTCACCGACGTCGTGCGGCAGCAGGCACCCGGACACGACGGCGGGCGTTACGTCACCACCCGGCTCGACCTGCCGTCGGTCGACGGCACCCTGGTGCCGGTGACCGTCGTCCGGCACCGGGACACCCCTCTCGACGGCACCGCGCCGGCCCTGCTCTACGGCTACGGCGCCTACGAGTACACGTTCGAGCCGGACTGGGATGCCGCGCTCCCCAGCCTCCTCGACCGAGGCGTGGTCTACGCGCACGCCCACGTCCGCGGTGGGGGAGAGGGCGGCCGGCGCTGGTGGCTCGACGGGCGGCTGGAGCACAAGCAGCACACCTTCGACGACTTCATCGCGGTCGCCGACGGGCTCGCCGCGGAGTACGTCGACGGCGACCGGATCGCCAGCCGCGGGCTCTCCGCGGGCGGGCTCCTCCAGGGCGCGGTGTTCAGCCAGCGCCCCGACCGGTGGCGTGCCGTGGTCGCCGAGGTCCCGTTCGTCGACGTCGTCACCACGATGCTCGACGCATCCATCCCGTTGACCGTGAACGAGTGGGACGAGTGGGGCGATCCGCGACGCCGGGCCGACTTCGACTGGATGCTGGCCTACTCGCCGTACGAGAACGTGCCCGCCGCCGGCTCCCGCCCCGACCTCCTGGTGACCGGCGCGGTCCATGACCCGCGGGTCATGGTTCGTGAGCCCGCGAAGTGGGTCGCCCGACTGCGCGAGACCGATCCGGACTGGTCGCCGCGCTGCGTCTTCCGGTGCGAGACCGGGGCGGGCGCGCACGCCGGACCCTCGGGTCGCTTCGGGCACCTGGCCTACGAGGCCGAAGTGTTCGCGTGGGTGTTGGACCGGTTGGGCGTGGGCGCGTGACGCCGCTGCACGCCGAGGTGCTCGAGGTCGCCCGGGCACTGATCCGCTTCGACTCGAGCAACGCCCCGGAGGCTGCGTTGGGGCGGCCTCCCGGCGACGAGACCGGCCCGGCGACGTACCTTCGCGACTACCTGGCCGGGGCCGGCGTGGACTGCGAGCTGATCGCCCGCGATCCGCGCAGGGCCAACCTGGTCGCGCGGATCCCGGGCACCGAGGGCGCGCCTTCGCTGGCCTTCGTCGGGCACACGGACGTCGTACCGGCCGACCCGCGGGACTGGACGCACCCGCCGTTCGCGGCCGTCGTGGACGAGGGCGGCTGGCTGTGGGGCCGTGGTGCCATCGACATGAAGAACGAGGTTGCCGCGCGCGCAGTCGCGATGGCCGAGCTGGCGCGCTCCGGATTCCGGCCGCGCGGCGACCTGTGGTTCATCGCGGCGTCGGACGAGGAGGACGGCATGGCCGACGTGGGGATGCGCTGGCTCCTCGAGTCACGGCCCGACATCCGTCCCGACCTGGCCCTGAACGAAGGCGGCGGTTCACGGCTCCGGCTGCCCGACGGGCGGGTCGTGCAGACCGTCAGTGTCGGTGAGAAGGGCACGTATCCCGCGCGGGTCGTGGCCCTCGGCGAGGCCGGGCACGCCTCGACCCCGAGCGTCGGCGACAACGCGGTCCCGCTGCTGGGAGAGCTGCTGCGTCGGGTCGGCGCCGGGATGCCCACCTGGACACCGTCCGCCCTCGTGGACCGGACCCTGGAGGTGTTGCTCGGGGAGCCGGTCACTGACCCCGTGTCTGCGCTGTCCCGGGCGGCGGCCCTGCACCCGGTCCTCGCCCACACCCTCCCGGCGCTGGCCGGCACGACGATGGCGCCGACGCTGCTGAGCGCCTCGACCAAGCGGAACGTGATGCCGGCGCGAGCCTCCATGGAGCTCGACTGCCGGCTCCTGCCGGGCACCACTGCGGCCGACGTCGAACGAGACATCCGGACCCGGCTGGGGTCGGACCTGGGCTTCGAGCTGGAGTGGCCCGAGCACCTGGTCCCGGGCAGCGCCTCGTCGCCGTCGTCGTCGCTCATGGATGCGATGGCTGCCGTCCTGTCCAGGTCCGGTGACGATGCCGCGTTGTTGCCGATCCTCTCCACCGGGTTCACCGACTCGGTCTACCTGCGCGCTGCCGGCACCCCGACCGCCTACGGCTTCTCCCCGTTCGTGGCCACGCCCCCCGAGGTGCTCGCGGCCGGATTCCACAACGCCGACGAGCGGGTGCACATCGACGACCTGTTGACCTCGGTGGAGTTCCACCTCGCGCTGGCGCGTGAGCTGCTCGGCTGACAGGGCGAGCCCGGCACCGCGACGGGGCTTCTCAGCGGGACGCGAACCAGGGGTGGTGCAGGTCGTAGAACTGGGCGTCCGCCATGGCGTACTCGAGGTCGGACCGCACCTCCGGCGGCGGTTCGCCCTGCTCTCCCTGCCGTGCAGCGTCCTCGCCGGTGAACGCGACGGTCTCGGTGAAGGTGCCGTCCGGCTCGATGGCGAGGGTGCCGCCGATGATCTCGGGGCGCATCTGGTGCAGCGAGTCGGTGTCGGTGGTCATCATCGACCTGAGCCGTTCGACGTCGTCGACCCGGCCCCGGATGACCTGGACGAAGCCCGCGCTGTCGGACCCGCCGTCCATCATGAGCGTGACGTCGTCGCAGTCGTGGAACTCGGGGGGCCCGTCGAAGAGCTCCATCAGGCCGGCGGCCCAGGCGTCCTGCTCCGGCCTGCCTGAGTTGGCCATCGCGGAGTCCCGCGAATCGAATCGGACGACGCCCACGAACATGTCGTCGTCGGTGAACCCGTAGGTCCCTCCAAGCCAGCCCGGTGCTCCGGAGCTCAGCTCGTCGTGCCACCTGTCCAGGTGCTCGTGGAGCTCCTGCTGGCGCGTGCACGTGCCTTGGATGATCTGGATGAACATGCTGCCCCTCCTCGGTGTGGTCACCCACTCCTCGGGATTGGGGGGTGGGAGGGCAACGTTCGAATCTACGCCCGAGAGAGGATCGGCGACAGTGGCGCCGGGTGGGTCTAGACCGCCTCGATCGGCGACGGGCTCGCGCCCCCTCAGCCGGCGAGGGAGCTGAGGTCGACGTCGAGGTCTGCGGCCTCGCGCGTGGCCCCCATCAGCCGCGCGTTCGCCTCGTCGACGCGCGCCACCCATGCGCGGGCGGCTTCGGGTGACTTCCCGAACTCCTCGTGCCGACGCACCAGCCGTTGGCGGCGTACGTCGTCGTCGACCCCGACGAACCACACCTCGGCCAGCAGCGGACGTACGCGCTCCCAACCGTTGGCGGGCAGCAGCAGGTAGTTGCCCTCCGTCACCACCAACCGAGCAGACGGTGGGATCGCGATGGCCGCTCCGATGGGTTGCTCGAGGTCGCGCTCGAAGCCGGGGACGAACAGGGTGCGGTCCGGCCGGTCGTGCAGGCGCTGCAACGCCGCGACGTAGCCGTCGACGTCGAAGGTCCCCGGCGCTCCCTTGCGGTCGCGGAGGCCGAGCCGGTCGAGCTGGACGTCGGCGAGGTGGAAGCCGTCCATCGGCAGGTGGCCGACCGCCTCAGGTCCGAGGTCCGCACGCAACGAGGCGAGCAGCAGCTCGGTGAGCGTGGACTTGCCCGCCCCCGGCGCCCCGGTGATCCCGAGCACCACCCGCCCCGGTGCACGCAGGAGCGCCGACGCGCGGTCGACCAGTCCGGGGAGCGAAGCGACCTCGGGCGGCACCTACCGCGTCCCGTAGGTCCGGCTGACGACCTCGTCGAACACCCGGTCGGGCAGCAGGTCGCGCGAGGTCGTGATCATCCGCGCGCCCTTGCCGACGGGGTAGCGGGCGGCGGGCCGCTTCGCGAGGGCGGCCTTGACGATCTTGTCCGCCACCTCCTCGGGCGTCGAGGCGCGGGAGGGCTGGTCGAAGCGCTCCATGACGCCGTGCGACCGGCGCGCCCAGGTGGCGTACGCACCAGATCCGGAGTGCTCGAGCAGCGAGTCGCGAGCGATCTCGTTCCACTCGGTCAGGATCGGGCCGGGCTCGATCAGCACGACCTTGATGCCGAAGGGCCGCAGCTCCATGCGCAGGCTGTCGCTGAAGCCCTCCACGGCGAACTTGGTCGCGTGGTACCACGCGCCAAAGGGCTCGTAGAACTTTCCCCCGATCGAGGAGATGTTGATGATCCGGCCCGACTTCCGCGAGCGCATGTGCGGCGTGACGAGCTGGACGAGGCGCGCCAGGCCGAAGACGTTGACCTCGAACTGTCGCCGGGCCTCGTCGATCGGGACGTCTTCAACGGCGCCGTACGACCCGTAGCCGGCGTTGTTGACCAGGACGTCGATGCGCCCCTGCTCGGCGACGATCCGGTCGATGCCGGCGACCATCGACGCGTCGTCGGTGACGTCCATCGCGAAGGTGTGCACGCCGGCCTCGGCGAGTGCGGCCATCCGGTCGACGCGGCGGGCGACGGCATAGACCGTGAAGCCCTTGGCGAGGAGGGCGCGGGCGGTGCTCTCGCCGATGCCGGAGGAACCACCAGTGACGAGTGCGACGGGTCTGCTCATGACGTGAGCGTAGCCAGCGGGTCAGGCAGCCCTGCGTCCCGCTCGTAGATCAGGCGCCCAGTGCGTCGAGGCCGTGGTAGACCGCGAATGCGGGCCAGACGACCCCCTCGAGGATGGCGAGGACGTGCTGCCAGAAACCGTCCGCCTGCATCCAGAAGTAGACCCACGCGCCGAACATCCCGACGCCGTAGATGGCGTTGCCGGCGTGACCCGAGGCGTTGGTGTTGGTGCGCTCAGCCATCACGACCTCCTAGGTCAACGACGCTACAGCGGCGGGCAATGCGGTCGTCAGGGCCGTTCGGCCCCTCTCCGTGGGGGTCCCGCAAGCTCTAGCCAGAGGGTCATCGACGAACTGAATTGACATCAATACAGCGCCGAGGACAGCACGATCGCGCAGCAGGTCCGCTCCGCGCCCCGCTGCAGTGTCGCTCGCTCGGCGTACGGTCGGACCATGGCTGATCTCGCGGCAGCACTCCGACCTCGCATCGACGCCGGGGAGATCCCCGGGCTCGTGGCCCTGGTCGCCCACGCCGGCGACGTCGAAGCGGTCGTTCTCGGCACGCAGGCCACGAGCGGCACACCGATGCAGCGCGACTCGATCTTCCGCGCCGCCTCGATCAGCAAGCCGCTGGTCGCGGCGCTGACGATGATGCTCGTCGAGGACGGGCGCCTCGACCTCGACACGTCCGTATCCGGCCTTCTGCCAGAGCTCGCCGAGCCACTGGTGTTGCGGACACCGACCAGCGCGCTCGACGACACGGTGCCGTGCGTGCGGCCCATCACCACACGGCATTTGCTCACCCACACGGCCGGCCACGGTTTCGCCACGTTCGAGTCGACGGTCGTGCCCGAGCTCGTCGAACAGCTGCACCAGGCGTCGAGGCAGATGAGCGAGGTGCCCCCGCCCGACGAGTGGATGCGCAGGCTCTCCGGGATCCCGCTGATGCACCAGCCGGGGGAGGGCTGGACCTACAACGCCGCCTACGACGTGCTCGGCGTCCTGCTCGCGCGCGCCTCCGGCCAGACGCTCCCCGACGTGATGGCCGAGCGCCTCCTCGAACCGCTCGGCATGGTCGACACCGGCTTCCACGTCCCCGCCGACAGCCTGGACCGCTTCACGACGCTCTACGGGCACGACGAGGACGGAGCCCTGCAGGTCAGCGACGAGCCCGACGGGGAGTTCTCCGTCGAGCCCGCCTTCGCGTCCGGCGCCGGCGGACTCGTCACCACCGCCGACGACTGGCTGGCCTTCGGCCGCATGCTGCTCGCGGACGGCGACCGACTCTTGCAGCCGGAGTCGGTGCGGCAGATGATGACCGACCAGACGACACCGCAGCAGCGCGAGATGGCCGGCTTCTTCCTCGACGGCCAGGGCTGGGGCTTCGGTGGTGGCGTCGACACCGAGGTGCGCCATCCGTGGAACGTCGTCGGTCGCTACGGCTGGGTCGGCGGCACCGGCAACGCGGCGTACGTCGACCCGCAGCACGGCATGGTGAGCATCATCCTCACCCAGGTCGAGCTCGGCGGGCCCGAGCCGGCGGACGTCTTCGAGACGTTCTGGGAGGCGGCGTCGGGGATCTCGTGACGGGGCTTCGCCCCTTCTCGACCAGCGACGACCCCCGCACCAGTGACGTTCGGCCCTGCCACGGGGGAGGCGCCCTCCCTAGCGTGGACTTGACGGCTCGACGGGAGGGGACACATGACGGACGACGCGCTGGTCGTGGACTCGCTCGTTCGCACCTTCGGCGACCTCAAGGCGGTCGACGGGGTGTCGTTCCGCATCGCGCCCGGGGAGACGTACGGCCTGCTGGGACCCAACGGCGCAGGCAAGACGACGACGATCTCGATGGTCGCCGGCCTCATCGCCGCGGACTCCGGCACCGTGACCGTCGTCGGACAGGCGATGACCCCGCGGAGCATCGAGCCCAAGAAGCACCTCGGGCTGGTGCCGCAGGAGCTGGCGATCTACCCCGACCTGACGGCGAGGGAGAACCTCACCCTCTTCGGCCGGCTCCAGGGGATGCGGGGCGCCGGGCTGAAGAAGCGGGTCGAGGAGGTGCTCACCCTGATCGGTCTCGCCGACCGGGCCAAGGACCGCAGCAAGGAGTACAGCGGCGGCATGAAGCGACGGCTCAACATCGGCATCGGGCTGCTCAACCGGCCCACGCTGCTGATCCTCGACGAGCCCACGGTCGGGGTGGACCCGCAGTCGCGCAACGCCATCCTCGAGGCGGTGGAGGCGTTGGCCGGTGAGGGGATGGCGGTGCTCTACACCACCCACTACATGGAGGAGGCAGAGCGACTCTGCGACCGCATCGGCATCATCGACTCCGGCCGGCTCCAGGCCGAGGGGACGCGCGACGAGCTCGTCCGGCTGACCGGTGGCGTCGACACCATCCGGCTCGGTGGCAGCGGCGACCTCGCCGGCGCAGCTGAGCAGATCCGCCTCATCCCGGGCGTCGAGCGGGTCGACACCGAGCGCCGCTCGGCGACGCTGGCGGTCGTGGACGCCCCCACCCTCGTGGCACAGGTCGTCGGCACCGCAACGGCCCACGGCGTGACGCTGGCCGACGTCGAGATCACGCGCCCCGATCTCGAGTCGGTCTTCCTGCATCTCACTGGCAAGGCCCTCAGGGACTGACGACGTGCGCCAGCTCCTCGCCCTCACCGCGTCCGACCTCCTGCAGCGGGTCCGCGACAAGTCGGTGATCATCTTCGCGTTGGTCGTCCCGCTGGCGTTGATGTCCGTCTTCAACCTGGTCTTCAGCGCCGCCGACGACCTCGAGCTCAAGCCGGTGACCGTGGCCATGAGCGCACCCGCCGACGACGACCTCGCGCAGGTCCTCGTCACCGTCATCCGTGGACTCGACGAAGCAGACGGGCTCGACGTGAGTGTCGAGGAGGTGGACGAGGCCACCGGACGGAAGCACGTGGACGACGGCGACGCCGCGATGGCCCTGGTCGTGCCCGTCGGCTTCGGCCAGGCGGCTCGGGCGGGGCAGGCGGTGAGCGTCGAGGCGATCCGCGGTGACGAGGCAGGGATCGAGGCCGACATCGTGCTGTCCGTGACCGACGGGGTGCTCCAGCAGCTCGCCTCGGGCGCGGTCACCGCGCGCGCGGGCCTGGCCGAGGGCGTCGCGCCGGCAGACCTCGCCGGGCTCGTCGAGCAGGCCACGACCGGGGGGCTGGCGTACGAGCTGACCCGCGGCGAGGCCTCGGACGAGCAGCTCGACGCGGGGGCTGCGCTGGTGGCCGGACAGGCCGGGCTCTTCCTTCTCTTCACCGTCGGGATCGGGGTCAGCGGCCTGCTGGTCGAGCGTGAGAACGGCACGCTCGCGCGGCTGAGGTCGATGCCCATCCCGAGGTGGGTCATCGTCGCGTCGAAAGCGCTGGTCAGCCTGGTCCTCGGTGTGGTGTCCACGAGCGTCCTGCTCGCTCTGGGCAGCGTGCTCTTCGACGCCGACTTCGGCTCCGTGCCCGCGGTCGCCGCGCTGGTGGTGTGTGCCGCGACCGCGGGCACGTCGGTGATGTTCTTGATCGTGCGGGTGGCGCACACGAGCGAGCAGGCCGGGATCGCCACCTCGATCGTGGCCCTCGTGCTCGGCATCGGCGGCGGTGCGTTCTTCCCGGTCGCCTCGACCGGGATCTTCGCCCAGCTGCTCGACCTCACCCCCGTTGCAGCGCTGCTCCGCGGCCTCGGCACCACCGCCGGCGGTGGCGGAATCGCCGACATCGGCACCCCTGCGGCGATCATGCTCGGCTTCGCTGTGGTGATGCTGCTGGTCTCGCGGGTGGTCCCGGACCGGGGGGCGCTCGCATGAGGAACGCGCTGACCGTCGCCGTTGCCGAGCTGCGCCTCTTCCTGCGCGATCGCTCCAACCTCTTCTTCGTCTTCATCTTCCCCCTGCTGCTGGTGCTGATGATCGGCGCCCAGTTCGGCGAGGGGGCCGGCGCCGGCCGCGTCGGCGTCAGCGGAGCGGACTCCGACCTGCGGTCCGCCCTGGTCCGGCAGCTCGGGACCGATGACGTCGTCGTCAGCGAGGTCGCCTGGGACGACGGGCTGGAGCTCCTGGCCCGGGGTCGACTCGATGCCGCACTCCGCGTGGACGGTGCCGCAGCGTCGGCGTACGCCTCGGGCGGGGACGTGACCCTCGAGGTCGTGCGCAGCGCATCGGCCACCGCGCAGGTCGTCGAGCAGGACGTGCGCGTCGCTGTCGAGGCACTCCGCGCCGGACGCAGCCGCCTCGTCGCTCTCGAGGGGTACGGCGTGCCGGCGGACCGGGCGGAGGCGGCGCTGGCGACCGCGGAGCGCGAGGTGAGCCCGCCCGCTCTGGAGGTGACATACGTCGACGAGCTGAGCGAGGCGTTCTCCGGACTCGGGCAGTTCGACTTCGGCGCCTCGGGGCAGCTGCTCCTGTTCGTGTTCCTGAGCTGCCTGGCCGGCTCGGCAACCCTGATCCAGGCCCGGCGTCTCGGGGTGATCTCGCGGATGCTCGCCGGACCCGTGACCGCGGGCGAGGTGGTGGCGGGGCAGATCGGGGGCCGCTGGGCGATCGGGATGTTCCAGGGCGGCTACATCATGCTCGCGACCAGCCTGATCTTCGGTGTGAGCTGGGGCAACCTGTGGCTCTCGCTGCTGGTGCTCCTGCTCTTCAGCCTGGTCGCCGCCGGGGCCGCCATCCTGGTGGGCACGCTGCTGGAGAACGAGGGCGCAGCCGGCGGCGTGGGCGTGGGCATCGCTCTCGTGCTCGCTGCACTGGGCGGCTCGATGATGCCGCTGGAGCTCTTCCCCGACAGCATCCGGGTCGTCTCCAACATCACGCCGCACGCCTGGGCCTACGACGCCTTCGCCGAGATCCAGCGACGAGGGGGCACCCTGTCCGACGTGCTGCCCCAGCTCGGGGTCCTGACGACGATGGCCGTGGTGCTGGCCGCACTGGGGGCCTGGTCGCTGCGCCGCAGCCTGTCGCGGGCCATGTGACGCAGCGCGAGGAGCTCGTCCTGCCCGCGTGACCGCACCCCAAGAGGGGAGACGGCTCACCGTCGCCTCGCTAGCGTGGATCTCATGACTGACGAGACACAGCAGGCAGCGACCGAGGCCGCCCAGCAAGTGGTCGACGAGGACGAGCAGTCGGGCGCCCCGCAGGTCCGCTCCGCGACGCCGGCGGAGTGAGGCGGCCATGGACGTACGCGGACTGCTGACCGAGGGCTTCGGCCGCATCACCGAGCTGTACGACGGCGTGGCCGACGGCCTCGACCAGGAGCAGCTGAGCCACCGACCGGACGGCACCGGCAACTCCATCGGCTGGCTGCTGTGGCACCTGGCGCGGGTGCAGGACCACCACGTCGCCGGCCTCGCCGACGGGCCGCAGGTGTGGGAGACGTTCCAGGCCCGCTTCGGGCTGCCCAACGACACCGACGACGTCGGCTATGGCCACACCAGCGAGCAGGTCGACGCAGTGCGGATCGAGGATGCCCAGCTGCTCGTCGACTACCACCACGAGGTCACCCTCGCGACCGCGCGCTACCTGCAGACCGTCGACGAGAAGGAGCTCGAGCGGGAGGTCGACCAGAACTGGGATCCGCCGGTCACCGCCGGCGTACGGCTCGTCAGCATCCAGGGCGACTGCCTCCAGCACCTCGGGCAGGCGGCGTACGTCAAGGGCCTGCTGCAGTCCTGAGTGAACTGGTGGGTGCTGGCACCCGTCGGACCCTTGCCGCGCGGTCGTCGGCGGCGCATGGTGGAGGCATGCACGCGCAGGTGGGCGACGCCCTCGTCGCAGAGAGCAACAAGGTGGACGCGAGCCCGAGACGGGGCGAGATCATCGAGGTCCGGGGCGCGGACGGCGCGCCGCCGTACGTCGTGCGCTGGAGCGATGGGCACGAGGGCCTGGTCTACCCCGGCGGCGACGCCCACGTGGTGCCGAAAGGCTGATCGACGGCTGCAGCGGGTCCGGGCGCCGAGCGGGCCCCGTCAGCGTATGTCGGGGCCCGCCTGGCTTGGTGGGTCTCACTCCAGCAGGTGCTCCAGCGCCCTCCCCATGACCTCGTTGCGCTCGGCGGGTGTCGCGATGCCCTCGAACCCGAAGCCGAGGAGCAGCGAGTCCGGGGTCGTGATGCCGGCACCGACGGGGAAGCCGCCGGCGTCGGAGACGACCCAGTCGTTGCCGTTGGCGGCGCTGCCGGTCGGGGCGCCGGGCACGGCCCAGCCCTCCAGCCCGCTCTCGAACGACGTCGAGGTGCCGTCGGGGAGCGTGATGTCGTCGACGAACGTGCCGAGACCCTGGGTGCCCCAGTCGCTGGCGTAGGTGATGGACACCTCGACCGAGCCGCCCTGCCAGTCGCTGAGGTCGACGCTCCACTCCTGCCAGCCGGCCGAGTTGCCGGACGCGGCATTCCACGCGCCCGTGGTACCGGTCGGCGTGCAGGTCCCGGCGGCCTCGTCGTAGGTCTGGTAGTGGTCCGTCTGCGGGTGCAGGTCGCGCCAGCCCGCGGCGCAGCTCGCGCCGGTCTGCTGCGAGGTGTGTCCGTTGATGTCGGGCAGAGTCGTCCAGTCGTCGGCGCCGGGCGTGCGCGCCTCGACGAAGACGTAGTCCCAGTCACCCTCGGTGTCGTACGACGTCCAGAAGTCGAGCGTGCCGCCTGCGGCCGGGACGGGGACCGTCCGGGTCAGCCGCTTGTAGGACACGTCGGCGATCTGGCTGTAGACGTACTGGTCGCCGGTGTGCGGGTCGAACGGACCGCCCGGCTTGTCCCAGCGGGCCGAGGGCCAGCTCTCGAACTGCGGGAACTGCGCCACCGGCAGGATGCCGCTGGTCGAGATGAAGGACGACGTGGTGTTCTGGTTGTCACCCGACTCGGGTCCGTTCATGCCCCAGGAGGTGCCGGCGAAGGGGTCGTCGATGCCGGCCACTCCGTAGGCGTTGCCGTCGTCGTCGACTCCGTCGCCCAGGATGGCGAGATAGCCGCCGAACCAGTACTGCAGGACGTCGTTGGTGCCGTCGCCGGAACCCCGCAGCGCGAGGCAGCGGCGTGGGTCGATGCCCGGGGGGAGCGGGTTGCAGGCGATCGTGCCCTGAGGGTCGTAGCGCTGAGTGCCGACGTTGGCGGTGTACTGCTCGCCCGCCCAGTTGCCGGTGTACATCACCTTCCCGCCCTCGTTCATGAAGGCGCGGAACTCCAGCATCTCGTCCAGCGCGAGCCGGTCCGCGTTGCCGCCGATGCGGCCCGCCGTACGCGTGACGATGTCGTCGCCGGTGTACCAGATCGCCGCGTCGTAGTGGCTCAGGACGCCGAGGGCGTCCGGCGCGGTCCGGTTGTTGGCGTCGACGTCATAGACGTCCGCGTCCTCGCCGTTGGCGTCCAGCGCGTCGAGGTAGTAGTCGAGGTAGTGGGGGCCACCGGCGGGCTGGGCCGGCGAGGCGCCGGTGTAGTCCTCGGCCGCCACCACCAGGACTTTGTTGCCCGACTCGGAGACGGCCCGGTAGGTGAACGACGGGCTGCGCTTGCCGCCGCCCTCGAACCACACCTCCACGTTGTCACCGGGGTCGGTGCCGGTCACGACACCACGGACCTGGTGGTAGTGGGTGGAGGTCATGCCGTACTTCTCGCCGCCGTCCCACTCACGCGTGGACGCGGACCGCGTGGAGCCGCCGTTGATCTTCCACTTCGCCGTGACCGCGCCGAGGCTGCGCCTGGCCAGCACGGCGACGGGCTGCGGGTCGCCGTACGACTTCGTGAAGCTGAGCTGCACGCCCGGCAGGCCGCTCTTGTAGGCGTCCTCGGTGTCGAGGTAGAAGGGCTTGGTCTTGATGCCGAGCGACGACTTCGGGTCGTCGGGGTCGGCCGCTGAGTCGGCCACCGACTCGGCGAAGGGGAGGTTGCGCTCGAACTCCTCCTGCACGAGCGCCTCGTCGTCGGGGAACACGAAGCCGCAGCCCGGGCAGCCGGGGGAGAGCTCCGGCGTCCAGGCCAGGGTTCCGGTGGCCTCCTGCGCGTAGCCGTCGATCTCACCGTTGGTGACGTAGAGGACGTCCGAGGACAGCCCGGGGTGGTAGTCCTTGATGGCCGGCTGGTCGAGGTTGCCGGACAGCGCGTAGTAGATCGGGTCGTCGGCCGTGGGGGTGCCGATCTGCCAGCCGTCGTTGTAGAGCAGCCACCTGCCGTTGGAGTGGTAGTTGACCATGAACTCGGCCTTGGCCGTCTTGAACAGCTTGATGCCTGCCTGCGTCTCGGGCTCGGACGCGGGCGAGGGTCCGCGGTAGGTCTCGCTCGAGGCGATGCCGGAGGAGCCCTCGTTGTCGTAGCCCCAGTGCGAGGGGTAGTTGCGGTTGGGGTCGACGCCGTCGCCGACCTGGGTGATCCCGTCGCCGTTGTTGTCGCGCAGGTTCTTGCGCCACAACCGCTCGTCGGTGAACGTGTACTCGTAGCCGTCGGGGTTCATCACCGGCACGAACCACAGCTCCGTGCCCTGGAGGAGCTTCTTGGTCTCCTTGTCGTTCGCCTTCCACCGCTCGAGATAGGTGTTCATCAACCGTCGGGTGATCTCGGGGGCGATCCACTCGCGCGCGTGCTGGGTGGCGCTGAAGATCACCGCCGGGCGCGATCCGTCCTTCTGGCCACGCGCACCCTGGGTGACCTTGAGCGCGAGGATGTCGCGCCCCTGGTGGGTCGTGCCGAGATTCACCAGCTTGGTCACGCCGGGATAGGTCCGTGCCGCTGCGACGAGCTGGTCGCGGATGCCGCCGGGCTCGTCGTACGACTTCCACACGGTGTAGCCGTTCACCGCCTCCGCGGCGGCGAACTGGCGCACCGTCTTGCCGCCCTTGACCCGGGCTAGGCGGAGCTTCAGTCCCTGGTCCCGGAGGACCTGCGCCTCGTCGGCGGTGAGCACGAGGTCCACCCTCGTCGTGTCGCCCGTCGGGTGCGCCTCGGCGAGGTCGTACCCGGCGCGTGCCAGGAGGTCGAGCTGCTCGCCGGTGACCTGCCGCGCGACGTAGGCGTCCAGTGGCTCGGCGGCGCGGGGTGCCGCGGCCGGAGCGGGTGGCGCGGGGGACGAGGGAGGCGCGAGACCGACCCCCAGGGCGGCGACGACGGCGGCGGCGATGGACCCTGACAGGAGACGGCGCATGACAAATCCTCCGAGAAAAGACGTGACGGAGGTCACAGTGCCACTCTCGAAGGCTCCTGTGAATACCGACTCGGTGGTAACCGCCCGGCGTGACGGATCGGCTCCGTTGCCCTCGTGCAAGCATGTCGCCATGCCCGCCGAGCTGCTCGTGCGCACCGCGGGTTTCGCGCCGGTCAAGGGGATGCGGCACCTCGCCCACGACCGCATCGAGCTCGACGAGCGTGGGGCGGTGGGGGATCGCGCCTGGTGCCTGGTCGACGTCGCGGCGCAGCGGGTGCTGCGTACGGTCCAGCACCCCACGCTGATCAGCGTCGCGGCGCGCACGGAGGGTGGGCTGCTCGAGATGTCCCTTCCCGGTGGCGAGTCGGTGTCAGCGGCGCCGGAGCTGTCGGACGAGACGATCGCCTGCGACTACTGGGGGCGCTCGGTCGGGCTCACGCTGACGCGAGGCCCGCACGCCGAGCTGGCGTCCGCCTTCCTCGGCACGGACGTACGCCTCGCTGCCGCACCGCGCGGCGGTGTCGTCTTCGCCGCAGCGGTCACCATCATCGGTACGGCGTCGCTGCGGGCACTGGCCGACCGGACGGGCCGGCCCGTGGAGGCCGGGCGCTTCCGGGCGACGCTCGTCGTGGACACCGACGAGCCCTGGATCGAGGACACCTGGCTGGGTGCCGAGGTGCGAGCCGGTGATGCCCGGCTGCGGGTCGGCGGCCCGGTCCCGCGGTGCGCAGTCATCGATCACCATCCCGAGACCGGGACGAAGGACGCCCGTCTCCTGAAGGCGCTCGTCCGGCACCGCCCGGTGAACAGTGCGGGCGAGCCGATGTTCGGGGTGTACGCCGAGGTCGGGCGCCGCGGAACCGTCGAGGCCCAGCCCCCGTCGGACGCCGCCGGACTCACGATTTGCTGACCTCCGGGTCAGGATTTCACGCCTGATGGCCCCATCTCACCCAAGGGGGCGCATACTTGGGTCAAATGACTTCCTCTGACGGCTCCCGGCCCAAGCACCTGTCCAGCAGCCCGTTCGCTCCCAAGGTTGAGCCGACGGTCGAGGTGTTCGAGGTTGACGACCGGATCACCCACGACCTCTACGGCCTGGGTCGCGTCACCAAGACCGACAGCCACGGCGTGACCGTCGACTTCGGATCGCAGACGCTGCGGATCGTCCACCCGTACTCCAAGCTGCACCACCTGTGAGCCTGCGCTGACCCTGGTCAGCGCAGATCCAGCCTGCTCTGGACGCGGCAGAGCGTGCGCCCCTCCACCCTCGATTCGTTCCGCGATCTGGTCGCACGCCGCGGTGTGAGACGTGCCTATTCGGTGAAGACCCGTTCGTCGACGAGCTTCTCGGAGACGACCTGGCCATTGGCGTGAAAGCGCCCGCAGTCGAGGGGCTTGCGGAACTCCACCTCGCCGCCGCTGTAACCCGAGCGGTTCTTCTCGATGGTCACGACCGACCAGTCCTTGAAGTGTTCACCGTTGTTGGCGCCGTACATGAGGTGATGGCGCGCGACCACGTCGGCCTTGTTGCTCATGATCAGCGCGACGTCGGCCTCGTAGGCGAGAGCGGTGGAGCCGCGCATGTTGCGGGCCCGCATCCTGGTGCCCGGCTCCAGGCCGGCGCGGTCCGAGGCGGAGATCGCGAGCACGGGGCACTCGAACTCGATGCTCCCTGTCGATGCTGGGCAGCGCGGTCAACTCGAGCACGCCGACGGACTTCCAGCCCAGGTCGACCATCGGGTTCGCGGCTTGTCCGGCGATGAACTGCCATGCCCTCACGCCCGGGCCGACCATCGGATGCGCCTACGCCGCCGTCGGCATGCAAAGCGCCGTTGACTCCGCGATCGGTTTGCCGAGGAGCTCGACCAGCGCGTCGCGAATGCTGACGTTCGTGACGCCGCCGGAGGCGAGAAGAAGCTTCAAGGGGTCTCCTGGAAGTGAGCATGATCGATACGGAACGCCAACGCCGTCGCCGTCGATTCCTCTGGTGAACGACCCTGCCCCGATTCGACACGTCTGACCAGCCTTTAGGAGGGCATGCCTACGCGGCGGAATGGGGCACCTCCGGACCGGCGCGGATCACGTACATAAAAAGCATGATGGCGCACTCGTGGCGGCTGAACGGACGCTTTGGAGAAGCCGTCGTCCGTCTTCTATCGAGGTCGCTGCTTGCTCCGCGCGGTCAGGCCGTGGACGGGAAGCCGGGCCGCCCCGGGGAGGGCGACGGCCCGGCTCCTACCTATCCCACTGCGGGGCACACAAGACGCGCTTGACGCGCGGTCATGCGCGCTTCTCGCAGTCCCGCACCCGCTCGCCCTGACAGACGTCGCGCCCAAGTCCACCGAAAACGCGGTCCTCTCCCGGGCCGCCGATGAGGCGATCCTTGCCGGGGCTGCCCTTGATGACGTCGCGGCCACGGCCGCCGAATATCACCGCGCGGTAGGTGCCGCACTTCGGGGTGTCGAGGGCGGCGAACACGCCGAGGATGTCGAGGATGCCGCGGGACTCGGCCGAGTGCCTAATGACGTCCTTGCCCGGCCCGCCGTTCACGTTCACCCGGCAGGCAACGAGCCTCATCGTGTCACCGCGATTGGTCCCGCGAACCTTCGCCGACTTGGCGGAAACTAGGTAGCTCTCGAAGTTGCGGATGCGGGTCGCGGCCCCGCTGCCCTTGTCATCCACCCGGCGGTCCAGGTCGGCCTTGAGCCGCAGGGTCGGAACGTCAAGCATCAGGCGGTCCTCGCCCTTGTTGCCCTTCGCCATCGACGACCTCCCGCCGAGGCCGTTGGTCCGGTAGATGTCGTCCCCACCGCCGAGCTGCACGTTGCGGTTGAACGTCGCCGGGGCGTCGACAACGAGGCGCTCAATCTCATCGGTGCCACGGAAATCGAAATTCCCGCGTTCGGTCTCCGTGGCGAACGAGTACCCATTGAATTCGCCGGTCCACGTCAGCGACGTGTCGCCCCCGGTGACGGACCCGCTGGCTTCCACACGCATGGCGTAGGCGGAACGAAGGAACAGGCTGCCGTCGGAGCCCGCTGTAACCGCGCCCGGGGCGGTCTGGATGCCGTTCCAGAAGAGGTAGCCATAGTCGGCGAGGTCGATGATGTCGGCGTTTGGCTGGCCTGCCATGCCGGACGTGACGCGGCTGACGCGGCCGACGCGGATGACGTCGGCCTCGGCGTCGGTGCCGGCTTCAGTGCCCGCGAGGACTTGGAGCTGTCCGCCGCCGGAGTCGATGAACGTATCGGACCCCGCGCCGAGGATAACGAGGACGCGAGCCCCACCGGTCGCGCACACCACGTCATCGCCGCCCAGCGCGTCGACATGCGTCGCACCGTTCGTGACGATGACGTCCGTGCCCTCCGTGCCGGTGATCTGGCGCCCGGGCGTCCCAACGATGGTCGCCGCCTGGCCCTGACATGTCTCGCCCGCTGCGGTGGCCGTGCCCATCGGGGCGAGGAGGGCCACGCCTAGAAGCGCGACGGCGGTCAGACTGATGTTCCTCATGATTCCCCTTGATCGTTGACGAACCCGTATGACTAGGCGTGGAACCCAAAGGTTGTCACGACCCCGCAGACGGAGACTGGGCCGCCCGAGACGATCAGCAGGGCCGGCCTACGGTCATCAAGTCAGCGAGACACGAGTGAAGAACTGATGTCGTGCAACGCGGCTGCCGTCGAGGGTGGTGCGCACGCTGCATACCGTCGGTCAGGCGAAGGTGCGCCGAACCTCAGGCGCTACGCCGACGTCCGCTCATCAGCTGTGGATGTCTGTGCTGCGCCCGACAAGCGGCGGAATGGGGCACGTTCGGTCCCGTGACGGTTACTCAAGCTCGCTGGTCGGTGCCTCGTCCACGGGACGTCTTGTGCGTCTCGGTGTCCCGCGTTCCCACCAATCGATCGGCGGAGCTCCGTGCAGTTGGCCCGCGGTGACCTGGACGTTGCCGATGTTGCAGAACTTCCAGAGTTCTTTCGCGGCACGTGAGTACTGGAACAAGATCCCGTCGACGTCGGAGGCATTGAGTTCGCCGCTGCGGAACTGATCAATCGCCTCGGCTACGTGCGCGACGAGTTCGGCGAGCTCAGCCTCGTGATAGGCCGCCACCACCGCGCGAGCTTGCTGACGATCCGACTTCTGGGACACGAACTGAGGCTAGTGCGGATCGCCGAACGAGAGAATGCGTGCACTCATCGCGGCAGATCCGGGCGAGCGTAGCCGCCCTCAACGCGGCAGATCCGGGCGAGCATGGCATTCGCATCTTCCAAGATGCCGGGCGGTTCCTGCCTTTCATTCCGGTGACATCCGGCTGCGCCCGGCGATGGCTGATGTCGTGTGTCCGAGTCGGGAGGCAACCAAACTGGTGGTCTCGCCGGTTCTACTTGTGAGACCGAGAGGAGGGGACGCGTGCGGACAGAACCATCAGGCTTCCGTGAGTTCGTCGTGGCACGCTCGCCTGCCCTGCTCCGGACAGCCTGGATGCTGACCGGAGACCAAGCCGCCGCCGAAGATCTCTTGCAAACCGCCCTCGCACGAACCTGGCCCCACTGGGCCCGAATCGCAGACGGTCAACCTGACGCCTACGTCCGGAAAGTCATGGTGCGCGTCAACGCCAGTTGGCGCGCCCGGCGTTGGAACCAAGAGACACCAACCCTTGACGCCGACCTGCACCGTCAACGACACCACGACTCGGACGAAAATGATCCGGCCAGCCTCGACGACCGGTTGAGCCTTCTCAGGGCCCTTACGACCTTGCCAACGCGTCAGCGCCAAGTCGTGGTGCTGCGCTTCTTTGACGACCTATCCGTGGACGCCGTCGCAGACGTCATGGGCTGCTCGACGGGAACGGTCAAGAGCCAGAGCGCCAAGGGTCTCGCCAAACTGCGTCAGGCACTCGAAGCCACCGAACCCGACCGAACGAGTACACGATGAACACCGACGAACTGAGCGACCTTCTGCGCACCCTGCCGCCCCCGATGGATGATCCTCCGGACCGCTTCGACATCGTCCAACGGCGTGCCCGACGGCGTGCCGACACGATCCACGCGGGGGTCACCGGTGGTGTGGCCGCCGCAGCGATTGCCGTAACAGCCGTACTGCTCATCAGTCCGCCACCGTCAACACACTCCGACGGCCGTGAAATCGCAACGGAACCGCCATCGCCGACCCAAACCGTCCGCTACGACCCGGCTGTCGGACCGCTGCCGGGCGCAACAACAGCGATCGACTTGAGCGAGCCCATCGCAGTCACGGGAACCGGAACAGGCACCGTGGACCTGGGATCGCGCCCAGACGGCGCCACCGCAGCCAACGTGTCGGTGGTCTGCCTGACTGCCGGGCGGATCGCGTACCCCGACGGCGCATCAATCGTGTGTGACGCCCCGGCAAGTGAGAGCGAGATCGCGGACCCCCGGAGCGCAAACTTCGGCTTGATAGACCTCGACCCAGGGCAGACCTCGCTGAGGTTCCGGGCCAAGGCAGATGTGGGGTGGAAGGTCGTCGCCAACTACGTGCGCACCGAAACTTCCGAGTGGGGAGTCAACGCGAAGGGAGAGACCTTCGGCGTCCAACGCGATGGCAGGTCCCCTGACCTGATCGCCGTCGTCACCACTGACGGCAAGCAGGGTTACGCGTACGTCAAGGATCTCGACGGACCCATGCCGACAACACCGGCAGACGCGCGCGCTCAGCAGGAGGCCAACGAGGGTCAATCACGCTCAGTCCCGGTCTACGAATCGGACGGCGAAACGATCATTGGGGAGTACACCGTCGGGCCATAGCGAAGGGTGTGCCTTCGCCCCGCGCGACGAAGTCCGGACCTCGGCAGAGCAGCGCGCAGATCGCGGCAGATCCGGGCGAGCGTAGCCGCCCTCAACGCGGCAGATCCGGGCGAGCGTAGCCGCCCTCAACGCGGCAGATCCGGGCGAGCGTAGCCGCCCTCAACGCGGCATGAGCGGACGTATCGCGACCGACTGCTACTTCCCCAGTTTGCGTAGACGTTTCAAAGTGCGTGCATCGGCTTCAACCATCCCGACGTCCTTGTGCCGCGGGAAGACCGGACCTCGGAATGCCAAGTCGAGCGCCGTTCGCGCTGAGCGCTGCACGGTCTCCTTCTCGCCTGTCGCCTGGGCGATGCTGATGAGCACCAGGTGCCAGCGGAAGAGCACGTTGGGGAACTGAGACGTGCCGCGTTCGAGGAACGAGTTCAGGAGCGTAAGGGCTTTGTCGGTGTCGGCCCGTCGCCCCTTCGCCATCTCCAACTCTGCGAGGGCGACCTCGACCGTGGCGGTCGTGCCGTTCAGTGTCGGATGTTCGCTGAGAAGTCGCCGGTAATACTGCGTCGCTCGCTCAGGCTCGCTGTCCAGGTAGGAATCTCCGAGGTGTTCGAGAGTGCCCGCCCTCTCGAAGTCGTGGCCAAGGTCGTGGTCAAGAATGCGCTCCCACAGCTCGCGAGCAGGTTGGACCAGCCCCGCCTCCCTCAGCGCCAGCCCCTTGATGCGGATGTACTGAGCACGGTTCCACCCACGCGAACGCTTGAGCCGTGCCTCGAAGTCGGCCTGAGCATCGGGCGACCAGTCGGGAGAGCGGAACCAATCGTCAGTCACGGGATCAGTCTCACAGGCCACGCGACCTCACCGACCGCTCATCGGCTACTAGGAGACTTCCCTCAACGCGGCAGATCCGGGCGAGCGTAGCCGCCCTCAACGCGGCAGATCCGGGCGAGCGTAGCCGCCCTCAACGCGGCGAGATCCGGATCGAGCGTACGGATGGGGCAATCAGTGGCGTAGCGTAGACGCTGAGATGGACGGCTGATCGGCGAGTGTGGGCGCTCGGGTGCGGCATGAGTGTCTAGAGCGACGCGACATGACGCTTGTGTGGGGCGCGTTGTGACGCCGCTGGTCACCGAAAGAACGTGAACCAGTGCCGGCCCGGCTCGAGAGGGCGAGGCTCGACAACGACCTGGTGGACGCCCACCGACCAGTGCACTCCTTGCGGTGCGACGAAAGCGATCTCCTCGAAACCGGCGTCTGCGAACCAGTCGCGGATGGAAGGGGTGAGGTCGGGGTCGTGGCGGTGCCGGGTCCACACCGAGCTCGGCACCAGGTGCGCACAGCTGTGGTGCCGCCCGGATGGTCACTCGGACGTCGTCATCGCTGATGTTTCCGAAGATGCCGCACAGCAGCACCAGATCGGCCGGCACCGCGTGTGCGTAGACGTCGCTTCTGGCGGCGTCAGCCTGCAGGACCTCGACGTGTGCGGGAAGCGCTTCAGCGGCCCTGCGGGCGCGGGCAGCCAGCTCGGGGTCGAACTCGACGAGGAGGGCACTGACCCGGTCAGCGTCCGCACGGCCCTCCAGGACGCCCAGCAGGTCGCGGCCGTCACCCGCGCAGGCGCTCACCACCCGGACGGGGTCGGGGGCGAGGGCGTCGAGGCGCCGATCGATGCGGTCACGGACCGCCAGAAGCCGATCAGGAAGGCCGGAGTCAGGCGTGGTGTAGGCGTCGTGCCACTTCGACCAGTCGGTGCTCATGTCGTCAGCCTCATCAGTTCTCCGTCGCGAGTCGCCGCTCAGGGTGCCACGTTCAACCGACATCGCAGTCCTCTCCCTCTGCGGCAGAACCGGATGGCCGCGGGCGCACGCTACGCGGCAGATCCGGACGCGGATCTTACTGGTACTCGTGGCCCGCTGATCGTGGCTGTCGGGCACCCCACCACTCAGTCGCTACGACAACGGCATCTGGATCCGCTTCCGTGGCGGCCAGAAACCGAGCGTCAAGCGCCGAGACCTCAGACTCCCTGAGGTGTTGGACCCGCTCGGTGAGCACCGGCCAGGCAGACGCGATCGCGGCCCGACAACCCAGTTCGTTGTCATACTCTTAACGCGTCCAGGCGTAGCCCTGCTCGACCTGCTCCACGAGTCCTTGCCACTCGTCGATGAGGCCGTTCAGCGAAGCCCTACCTACCGAGCGCATGGCATCTGCTACCGAGTCGTAGTCCTCAGCGCCTAAGTCGTCTGTCACCTCCGGATCTTCTCACCGCGTCCGCTCATCGGCATGTGCGGAAGCGCTCATCGCGGCAGATGAGTGCGTTGCTAGACGGTCGCTCCGAGACGTGCGAGTTCGGCAACAATGCGCGTGCGGATTCCGTCGTGACGGGGAGCGAGAGCCGCTTCGGCCGCGTAGAACTGTTCGGGGTTGTAGAGCCAGGCGGGCCGGCCGATGTGCTCCGGTGGCTCCCACTCGTAGCGAGGGAACAGGTGCGCGTGCAGGAGAGGGTCAGTGTTGCCGAGGATCTCGTAGTTCATACGGCGAAACGATGTATCCGTGGCTCGACAGGCGGTTTCAACTGCTTGACCGAGCGTGTCCATGCCGTCGAGAAACTCCAGGCGCTGCGCCTTCGGCAGGTCAGTGAGCCTGTTGATGGTCGGGTCATCGACCAGTAGCACGCAGTAACCAGGGAGGAATTGTGTGTCACCGATGACGGCGAACGACTGGGGCAGTTTGGCAAGCACGGTCGGGTTGGTGCCTGCTCTCGCAGATCCGATCCGGTCCAGTTTCCAATCCTCGGTCTCACTCACGGCATCAGTGGATACGACCTTCGGGAGTGCGTCCAGTTAGACACAGGCTTTTCGTTGATCAACCGGGTTTGGGCAGTGTCGCGTGCCGGGTTCAGTGGAGGCTCTGAACTAACGCGCCGACGGTAGTCGGGGCGGGGTTGTGCCGGTAGTGGTTGTCCTCGAACTCGACGGGTGGGACGAGTCCGATCTCGCCGTGTAGGCGTCGGTGGTTGAACCAGTCGATGTACTCCGCGACGGCGATCTCGAGGTCGTCGATGCTCTTCCACGGGCCTTTGTTGCGAACGAGCTCGGCCTTGAACAGCGAGTTGAACGCCTCGGCCAGGGCGTTGTCGTAGCTGTCACCGGTCGAGCCGACGGATGCAACGGCGCCGGCCTCGGCGAGTCGCTGTGTGTACCGCACGGCGAGGTACTGAACGCCCTTATCCGAGTGCGCAATCACGCCGGTGGTGTCGTGGCCGGCGTGGGCTCGGGTCCACAACCCCATCTCGAGGGCGTCCAACGCCAGGTCGGTGCGCAGACTCTTCGACAGCTGCCAGCCGACGACGCGGCGGGAGTAGACGTCGATGACGAACGCCGCGTATACCCAGCCGGCGAAGGTGCGGCAGTAGGTGATGTCGGCGACCCACACCCGGTTCGGCGCGAGCGCTTTGAAGTCGCGGTCCAGCAGGTCTGGCCGGGTGTCCGGGCCACTGCCCGGGATCGTCGTTCTGGGCCCTTTCGCTCTGCTGATGCCTCGCAGGCCGTCGGCGCGCATCAGCCGGTGCACGGTGCACCTGGCGATCCGGTGGCCGCGACGGTTGAGCTCTGCGTGCATCTTGCGGACCCCGTAGGCGCCGTAGTTGTCAGCGTGGACCGTCCGGATCACCGCTAGCCGCTGCTCGTCGGTGACCGAGCGCGCCGACGGCGGCCTGGTCTTGGCGGCGTAGTAGCTGCTCGGGGCGATCGGCATCCCGGCCTGGCGTAGGACGGTGCAGATCGGCTCGACCCCGAACTCCTCGCGGTGTTGGTCGACGTACTCGACCAGCACACCCGTGGTGACCTGGGTGGTCACTTCAGCTTGCGGTCGAGCTCCGCCGCGGCGAAAAACGCTGACGCCGTCTTCAGGATCTCGTTGGCTCGCCTTAGCTCCTTGACCTCACGCTCCAGCTCGGCGATCCGCTTCGCCTCATCCGTTGTGACGCCAGGGCGGTGGCCCTCGTCGATCTCGGCCTGCTGGACCCAGTTGCGCAGCGTCTCGGGATTGATCCCGAGCTGCTCACCCACCCGGCGCAGCGCACCGGTCCTCGTTGCCGGGTCACGCCGCAGATCGACGGCCATCCGGATCGCTCGCTCTCGAAGCTCCTCGGGATACTTCCTCGGTGCTGCCATGACTCTCATCCTTCCGTGGAATGAGAGCCTCCATCAGACCCGGCACGCGACACAGATCCACAGCTGTGGTTCGCCGCAAAGGGACGTGCGCGTTCAGGCCCAGATGCCAGCGCTTGCGTGAGGCGGGTGCGACGATCACCCAGTGAGCGCTGACGGGGTACGCGACGGGCTGGATGCGGCGCCCCCACTGCCTCGATCGATCTGGGTCGTTGCCTGGGCTTCGCTAGCGGGTCAAGTGATGCTTGTTATCCGGCATGGAGGCCGCGTCGAAGACGAGGTGTCGCAGGTCCTGTCCATGGTCTTCGGCGCGCTTCTTGTCGGCTACGTGTCCGCCGGTGTCGTCCGGGCCCGCCGCGTCCGGATCGTGCTCGCCTGGGTCGTGTTTGTGCTGTCCATCATCGGTGGGCTCGCCGACCTGGTTTCGGTGGACGACCTAGGTCAGGTAGCCCATGCCGTGCTCGCACTCGCTGCCAGTGGGTTGTGTCTGGTCGGGCTTGCAAAGTTCTGCCGCAGCGACTGGTATGCGTGGCAGCGCACGCGGCCGTCTGCCAGGGAGGGCGCCTCCATCGGCCGGTTGGTGGTGATCGGCGTGCTTGTAGGTGCGTTGGGTGGCTACGTCGGACTGGTCAACGCTGGGGTCACCGCCCGCGTCAACGTGAACGTCGGCTGACTCGCGGAGCGGATCAAGCGCTCAACGGCAGATCTGGGCGAGCGTAGCTGACCTCAACGCGGCAGATGCGTGCGCTTCGCTAGATACCCAGCAGTTCAACGGCAGGGCGCTGCGACGAGGGAGAGAAGTGCCTCGGGGCCCAGTCGGCGTCGGTTCGCGCGGTGATGTCGTCGCCCAGCCGCGCGTGCTCGATGAAGTATCGGTTCTCCGCTCTCTGCTCCCGACCGTAGTAGAACCACTCCCACCGCACTCGGGTGGCATCGCGGACCTTAAACTCAGCCGCGGTGGCCGTTACTCGATCCGGGTTCCAGATTCGCAAGGTCTCTCCGCCATCGAAGTCGAGGACCAAGCAGTCTTCATCGACGGCCTGGGCGCTGACGATGACGTGGATGTTGTCGATGCGTCCACCGAAGATGCCTCCGAAAACTGACAGCGACCCGCTCTTCAGGGCAGGTATGCGAGCTGCCAGATCACCTGCGATCTCTTGTGCCGTGCCCACTGGCTCAGGCTAGACCCCCGCCTTCCCGGACCATCCGCTCATCGGATCCGGTAAGTCGGACACGCGCCGACAGGCGGCGGAGTGACTCAGGCCGCACTGCGCGACCTAGAAGGAGAAGCGGATTCTACGACCAGGCCTGGCTGCGCGAGACGTAACGGCGAGAACCGGGACCACATCGCCTGGCTCCAAGGACAGCACGAGCACAAGACCTCGGAGGTCGCGCGGCTGACCGCGCAGCTCGCGCGCAAGAACCAGGAGATCGCGCAGTGGTGCGATAGGTTCCAGCGCCGCCGACGCTGAGCTTCAGAAGCGCGGACCCATGCCCCGCAGCACTCCGGCGGCAGCACTGACGCTCGTCAAGGAAAGTCTGACGTTTCGTGAACACGGCGCCCGTTCCATACCTAGGCTCAGGCCTTATGAGTTCCTACGCAAGCTCCCCGATCCCGTCCAGCAGCGGCGGACCGGAGACCTTCTTCATCCAGTCCATGGGCCAAGAGCAAGGGCCCTACTACGCGCAAAATCTGCAGCAGATGGCGAAGGACGGTCAGCTCAAGGCCGACGCCATGGTGCGTCGCGCGAGCGCCGCCGATGCTTGGTTCCCTGCGAGCCAGGTGCCCGGGGTCTTCTCCGACAAGGACTGGATGGTCGCGCTTCTCATCTCGCTGTTCCTCGGTGGTCTCGGCATCGACCGGTTCTACCTCGGCTACACCGGCTTGGGCATCGCCAAACTCCTCACCCTGGGTGGCTGCGGCTTCTGGGCGCTGATCGACTTCATCCTCATCGCCATGCGTAAGGTGCCGGACAGCGGCGGACGGGCCCTCAAGTAGGGCATGACCACTCGGCAGGCTGGGCGTGTGAGCCGCGACCGCTCGAAGCTGTCGCGGCGCACGGACGCGCCGGCCGGCAACGACGTCACTAGCCTGCTGCTCGCCGGCCTGTCGACCGTGTCAATGACGGTCGCCGTCACTCTTCCTCTCCGAGACGTGACGTCAGGCCCCACTCTGTGCCCATTCCGACTCGCGACCGGACTTCCCTGTCCCTCATGTGGGATGACGCGATCGTGGAGCGCCTTGGGGCACGGCGATCTGACCAGCTCTTTGGCATTCCATCCATTGGGTTGGGCGTTCTTTGCCATGGCCCTCTGGTTCGCAGCGTCAACGGTGGCCCGGCTGGTGGCAGGGCACGCCGTGCCGTCTCCGAGCGCGCTGATCCCTCGGTCGGTCTTCATGCTGGTCGTGGTGGTCACCGCAATCCTTGGGTGGGGGCGTTTCCTAGGCGCGCTGCCCTAGCCTCGGGTGCTCAGGGCCTCGGGCCGAGGAAGCGGCCGCAAAGGCCTGCGAATGCCGGATCGACTCAGAACCGATTGACTCCGATGTGTCCCGTGAGCTGTTTGTACATCGGGCCGCGTCAAAGTGGGCGCAAAGGGCTACTCGGTAGTCGCCTTGCCGACGCCGCGGCCGACCGGGGGTCAGGCGCGGCGCTAGCCTGAGACCGCGGGCGAAGGGGTAGCCCGCGCGGATTCGGCCTAGGTCCGCGGCAGGAAGAACCCCAGATCGTCCGCCACCTGCGTCAGGTGCGGCCCGAGGCGGAGAAGAAGGGCTGTGCCCTCGGGTGGGAGTGGGATGGCTTCCACGAATCCAAGACCGATGAGGTCCTTCTCCGGGGGTTGGGCCTTCTCGAACTCGACCTCGAGCCAGTCCACCAGGCGCCCCACTGTTCGCGGGTCCGATGCGTACGTCGCCCGCGCCCAACGGGCTACGTCAGCCATGAGCAGGTAGGGGAGGAGCTCGCCCTCCTGCTCCTCGAGATGTTCCTCCAGGACGGGAGTGAGGTCACGAAACTCATCCACGAGCCTCGTGGCGAGACGTTGCGAGGGAGTCATGAGTTCAGAGCCTCTCTGGTGTCCTGTGCGAGCCGCTGAGCGTTCGCGCGGTCAGAGGATGATGCCTCTGGATGACGCAGCAGCCATTTCTCCAGGCCACGCAAGATCTCCTGGCCTTTGATGATGTGTCGACGATTCTGCACCGAGAGCCCCGTGGCGAGTTCGTGCCGGATGGCGTCCATGGTGGTGCCGTCGCCGACTCGGTTCGGGTGAGTCACTCCCTTGAACAGATCGTTGACGTAGTTCTGCAGCTTGGAGTCACTCACATCTGGCTTCGGTCGCCCGGGGAGGCCCTTCCGCCCGCCCCTCCCTCCCGGAGGCCGGATCGACCCTCGCTCGTCCCGCACCACCACCTTCGCGTAGCGGTCGAGCCGTGTCCGCAGGCCACGGAGCGACTCCCGGGTCGTACGCAGGCGACTTCCGCCAGTGGCGATGGTGGCCCTGAGCCCGACCAGCAGCGCGTGGAAGCGCGGCGCCTGGGTACGGACCCGGGCTGCAGCAGCCGCCGCCGTGGCCGATCCGCCGAGGCCGCCGGTCAGGCCGCCGACGATCACCGATATCGCCGCGCCCTCGACGACCATCTGCGCGATCTCGGCGAGCAGCGCCCGGGTGCGGGCGTGCGTCTCCTCGACCGCAGCGGCGTACTCCTCGCACGCGGCTCCGAGCGCCGCGAGCTCAGTGGCGACCTCGATGACCAAGGAACGGACCTCGGCCAGGCTCGACAGCGCGGCGGGGATCTCGGGGGACCGCTGCCGCTCCACCAGTCCGGCGGCGACCTCCACATGTTCGACGAGCGCGCTCACACCGGATGCGGCGCGGCGCCAGGCATGCCCCGCCTCGCGCAGGAGCGCGACGTCGGCGCCGGGCCACACGAACCCCTCGACCTGGTCGAGGATCCATCGGTCGATCACGCCCAGCGACGGCTCGTTCGCCCCCGGGCTCGACGGCGGCGAGGCGAGGGAGACGCGGACGAAGGCGTCATCGGTGAGCCCGCGCCCGGTGTAGCCCACGACCCGACCGGCCGCAGCCGCCTCCGCGACGGCGTGGTTGGCCCCGGTGGCGGAGAGCACCCTCCCCAACCCGATGAAGGCGTGGGTCAGGTCGGCCAGCGAGCCGACCGCCTCGGATGCGGCAACGTCGTACGCCGACGCGAACTCCGCGCTGCTCGAGTCGTTGCCGGCCATCCCGCCGAACCCGGCGAGCTTTCCGACGAGGGACTCACCCAGCAGGGCGACCGTCTGGTTGGCCGCTCGACACGCGTCGGCCGCGTCGTCGAAGCCTCCGCACTCGACGCTGAGCCTCACGACCCGACCTGTCGCCAGAGCTCCACGTTGGCCGAGATCGCGCTCGCGTAGTGCGCGTCGGCGGCGGAAGCGACGCCGCGGAGGGCGGCGAGCGCGGTCACCATGTCGGCGCAGTCGGTCCGCCACGAGTCGCACGACACGGACTGGGCCTCGCTCGCCACCCCCGACCATGTGGCTTGGAGGCGCTCCTGGGCCGAGTCGACGTCGCCGGCGACGCTGATCAGGTCGCGCTGGCACGACGCCAGCTCGGCAAGGGTCGCGCGCAGCTCGTCGAGGTCCACCTCGAACGTCGTCATCCGAGGCGGCCGGTGATCCGCCCGGCTGACTGCGCACTCGCGTGGTCGACACCCGTGAAGTCACGGTGCACCTGGTCCAGCGCGTCCGCCGCGGCGCTGAGCTGGTCGATGACGGCGAGCGCTCCGCGATTCCACTCCTCCCACCGCCCGCGGAAGAGCTCGGCCGCGTCGCCGCGCCACGACGCCAGCACGTGTTCGACGGACCGCTCGGCGGAGCGGCGGCGCTCGTCCAGCTGCTCCAGGCGCTGTCGAACGGACGCTGTCGTGGCCGCGTGCGCGGCAGGGTCGAGGGTGATCGTTCCCGAGGTGATCATGAACCGATGCTCGCCGGAACCGGGGCACGTGCGACACCCGTCAGAAGCGATCTGTGGATATCTCCACGAGCGAAGCCGTCGGTCGAGGACGGCTCAGCCGCAGGGCACCGAACCCAGCCGGGCGAGCCCTTCGCGGTCACCAGGTCCCAGCTCCACCTGGCCGGCGTTGTCGCCGAACATCAGCTCCATCGGCTCGCCGACGTGTCCCAGCCCCACCACGTGCGCCAGCTCGTGCACCACGATCGCCTCCATCACGCGTGGGCGCTCGGCGACGTTCGCTGCGGTGAAGACCTCGCGGTCGAGGACCACCCCACCGGTCACGTAGTGGAGGCGGCCGGTCGCGCCGTCCTCGGCTGCGCCTCCGCCCAGCCCGGCGACGTCGCCGCCGAGCTCGGCGTACTCGCCCGCGTCGGCCCACCCGATCACCACCGGGTTGCTGCCGCCGAGGCGGACGAGCGAACCCGTGAACGGCCTGCGGTCGGTGTCACCGGCGTCCTCGAAGGCCAACCCGCTCGCGGCCGAGATGCGGGCGATGGCCCGGTCGATCATCGGCCGGGCGCCCTCGGGCATCCCGGCCGGGTTGACGGCGTACTCGACCGTCTTGCACGGGTCCCAGCCGACGGGGGCGGACGACCCCGGCTGCGTCATCGAGAACGTGAAGGTGCCGCCGGCGTCGACGACCTCGAGCGCCGGCAGCCGACGCTCTGCGCCGAGGCCGACGAGTCGGCGTACGGCCTCCATCTGCGACGACGGATGGAACAGCACGGCCGCGACCACGAGTGCCAGCGCGACGACGACCGAGAAGGCGGTCGATGTGGAGTGGCGTGGCACAGCGTCGATTATGTCGGGGACCCGCATCTATTGTGGGAGCCCACCGACTCGGAGGTGTTCTCGTGGACCCCATGACACCCGTGCACGGCACGGCGACCCTGCTCATCATCGCGGCCCTCGCCGTCGCCGTGCTGCTCGTCCTGATCATCGTGCTGCGCATGCACGCCTTCGTGGCGCTGGTCCTGGTCAGCCTCGTCACCGCTGTGGCCGCCGGCATCCCGCTGGCCGACGTCCCAGCCGTCGCCATCGGAGCCTTCGGCAGCACGCTGGGGTCCGTGGCGCTGCTGGTCGGACTGGGCGTGATGATCGGACGCCTGCTGGAGGTGACCGGCGGCGCCCAGGTCCTGGCCGACACCCTGGTGAGCAGGTTCGGCGAGAAGCGCGCACCGCTCGCGCTCGGCGTGGCCGCCCTGCTTTTCGGTCTGCCGATCTTCTTCGACGCTGGCCTCGTGGTCTTCCTGCCGATCATCTTCTCCGTGGCACGTCGCTTCGGCGGCTCGGTGCTGCTCTACGCGCTCCCAGCGGCCGGGGCCTTCGCCGCCATGCACGCGATCGTGCCGCCGCACCCCGGGCCCGTCACCGCTGCCACGGAGCTCGGGGCCAGCATCGGGCTCACGTTGCTGGTGGGCGTCGTGGTGGCGGTCATCGCCTGGGCGGTCGGTGTG
This sequence comes from uncultured Actinomycetota bacterium, assembly GCA_963843815.1. GTDB lineage: Bacteria > Actinomycetota > Actinomycetes > Propionibacteriales > Nocardioidaceae > Nocardioides. The sequence continues at coordinate 350,384 of CAWJLX010000012.1, forward strand.
TACGCCGTGACGATCAAGGCGCTTGGCAAGGTGTACGTCCCCATCGACGACTCGATCCTCACCGGGGGTCGCGAGCCCGACGCCGACAACCCGCCGGCCTTCGGCCACGTGCTGGGGATCCTGCTGCTTCCCGTGGTCCTCATCGCCATCAACACGATCCTCACCACGCTCCGCGCCAACGGCACCGTGCCTGCGGACAGCGGCCTCGTCGACGCGCTGGTCCTGCTTGGCCAGACGCCCGTCGCGCTGCTCATCGCGCTCCTCGTGGCGATCTACACCCTGGCCGCACGTCGCTACCCGCGTGCCGAGGTGGAGACCCTCCTCAACGACGCACTCGGCCCGATCTGCGCGATCATCCTCATCACCGGCGCGGGCGGGATGTTCGGCGGCGTGCTGCGCTACAGCGGGATCGGCGGCGCCCTTTCGGAGTCGCTGTCCGACCTCGGACTGCCGCTCATCGTCTCGGCCTTCGTCATCGCCACCATCCTGCGCGTGGCGCAGGGCTCGGCCACGGTCGCGCTGACCACCACGGCCGGGCTGCTCTCGGCGGGAGTCGCGGCCGCAGACCCCTCGGGACTGCAGCTCGTGGCGCTCGTCCTGGCCATCGCAGCAGGCGCCACAGTGTTGTCCCACGTCAACGACTCGGGGTTCTGGCTGGTCAGCCGGTTCTTCGGGATGGACGTCAAGACCACGCTGCGCACGTGGACGGTGCTGGAGACGACGCTCGGGGTCAGCATCTTCGTGCTCGCCCTCGGGGTCTGGGCGATCGGATGAGCCTGACCCACCACCTCGTCTTCATGGGCGTCTCCGGATCGGGGAAGTCCACGGTGGCCCGCGCGGTCCAGGCACGACTGGGGTGGGAGTTCGCCGAGGGCGACGACTTCCACCCGCCGGAGAACGTCGCCAAGATGGCCGAGGGCATCGCCCTGACCGATGCCGACCGGTGGGGATGGCTGGAGTCGCTGGCCGACTGGACGGCTGAGCGTGACGAGCGGGGCGAGCCGACCATCATGGCGTGCAGCGCCCTGCGCCGGGCCTACCGCGACGTGCTGAGGCGCGGCGGTGCAGGCACCTTCTTCGTGCACGCGACCGGCGACAAGCACATGATCCTCGAGCGGATGGGTGCCCGCGACCACTTCATGCCGCCGAGCCTGCTGGAGTCGCAGCTCGACACCCTCGAGCCGCTGCAGCCCGACGAGCACGGGATGGACGTCGACCCCGCACTCCCGGTGGACCGGATCGCTGCGCTGGTGCTGGCGCGCCTCGACCTGCCCGCCTGAGCCCGGCACACGGCCGCCGTCGTCCAGTTTGGTTGAGCTCAATTCAGTTCAGGACGACGATGTCCGCGTAGGCGCCGTCGGCACGGGGGAGGACCACGAGACAGCACCCCCACGGGTCATGGCCGACCCCACCGTGACAGGTCGCGTGGCACTGTGGAGGCATGACGATCCGCACCGGCACGACCGTGACGTGGAAATGGGGCACCTCGTGGGCCGAGGGCACCGTGACCCAGGTCCACCACGGCGCCGTCACCCGCACGACCAAGGGCGAGCAGGTCACCCGCCACGGCAGCAACGACGATCCGGCGTACGTCATCGAGCAGGAGGACGGCACGACGGTCGTCAAGCTGCAGAGCGAGGTCGAGCGGGCCTGACCCGGAGGTCTACTCCCAGGCGCTGAGGTCCGGCGGCACGTCCACCGAGTGCGACCGCAGCACCTCGAGCGGTACGACGTCGAGTGCTCGCTCCGAGGTGGCGGCGAGGACCACCGGGGCGGCCACCCCCGCGTCGTACGCCTGGAGCCAGCGCGCGGCGACGACGCACCAGCGGTCGCCGGGCACCAGGCCCGGGAAGCTCCACTCGGGCCGAGGCGTCGAGAGGTCGTTGCCGACGGATCGTTGGTGGGCGAGGAACTCCTCGGTCATCACCGCGCAGATCGCATGGAGCCCGGCGTCGTGCGGGCCGACTGTGCAGGTGCCGTCTCGGTAGTAGCCCGTCACCGGGTCGGTGCCGCACGGCTCCAGCTCGCCACCGAGGACGTTGCGCTCGCTCATGCCGAAGAGCATGCCTCCTCGGGGCAGGTGGCTAGGACCGGCGCGCGGCTCGCTTGGCCTCGGCCTCCGCGCGGCGCTCGACGAATCGGGTCGCCTCCCCGTCGAGAGCCGCGACCGCGTGGGCGAGCTCCTCGCGGGCCTTCTCGCCGTCCTCGTCGAGGCCCTCGAGGTCCCACACCCCCCACTGCCGCAGGAGCGGAGTGACGATGTCGTCGTGGTGGATGCGCAGGTCGTAGATCCCGGCCTTGGCCATCTGCACCGCCTTGCGGGAGAAGCCGGGGATCACGCTGCCCGGCATCTGGAAGTCGACGACCTCCTCGGTGATCGCGCGCATCGTCTGGCTCGGTGCGAGCTGGAGGGCCGCGGTGACGATGTTGCGGTAGAAGATCATGTGCAGGTTCTCGTCCTTGGCGACCCGGCTGAGCAGCTTCTCGGCGATGGGCTCCTCGGTGTAGCGCCCGGTGTTGCGGTGCGAGATGCGGGTGGCGAGCTCCTGGAAGGAGACGTAGGCGCAGACGTTGAGCAGCGACTTGTCGAGCGCCTCGTAGCCCGTCTCCATGGTCTCCATCCGTGCCCGTTCGAGCTCGACGGGATCGACCCCGCGGGTCACGAGGAGGTAGTCGCGGATGCAGAAGGCGTGGCGGCCCTCCTCGGCGGTCCACCGGTTGACCCACGTGCCCCACGCACTGTCGCGACCGAAGGCGCGGTCGATCTCGCGGTGATAGCTGGGGAGGTTGTCCTCGGTGAGCAGGTTGACCTCGAGCGCCGTCCGCGCGATCGGTGACAGCTGCGACTGTGCGACCTCCCACGGGTCGCCGCCCAGGTCGGCGAAGTCGCGTCCGAGGCTCCACGGCACGTATTCGTGTGGCATCCACTCGTCCGCGGTCGACATGTGCCGGTTGAGGTTCTCCTCGACCGTGGTCTCGAGCTCGGCGAGCAGCTGGGGGGTGTCGAGAGCGGCCATGGGTCCATCTCCTGAAGCGGTGGGCGGGCGACGTGTCCTCGCCACCCTGCCTACACCCCCTCGGTCGCCGTGACCAGAGGGAGCAGGTGCCCGCCTCCGGTCGCAACGGCGTACGGACCTGGGCCCAGGCGCTCAGTTCCAGATCGCGGCAGCCCACTCCGGGTGGTCGACGAACGGGTTGCGGTTGCCCTGCCACTGCGCGTGGATGCGGTCGTTGCGGCGCATCTCGAAGGTGTCGACCGGGTCCGCGGAGTTCCACTGGAGGAGGATGTCCAGGTCGCCGATGCGCGGCACCGCGCTCCCGGACACCGTGCTGAGCTCGAGGTCGTTGAAGCCGTCGCCGCCCTCGTAGCGCACCGCCATGTAGAAGAGCATCCGGGCGACGTCGCCCTTGACCGCGTCGCGCGGCTCGAAGGAGTCGGAGTCGGTCCAGCAGTCGGTGCAGCCCGCGACGGCGGAGCCGCCGTCGTCGAAGTCCTTGTTGCCGCGGGTGCCGTTGACGCTCACGTCCTCGGCCCGCAGGTGGTGCAGGTCGGTGCCCGGCCCCGCGCTGGTCGTGAAGCCGCCCCGCGACTGCGCGAAGACGTGCTCCCGGTTCCACTGGCCGGTCGAGCCGCCGTAGTTGTTCTTGGAGATCGAGCGGCCGGTGTAGAGCTCGATGACGTTGGCCGTGTTGCTCGGGTCCTGGTCGGTGTCCTGGAGCGCGGTCCACACCTGGGAGTAGGAGAGCCTCGTGCTGTCGTCGATGATGTCGTGCAGCGAGGTGCGGAGCGCGGTGCCCGACTTGCCCACGGCGGGGGCGTAGTAGGTGCCGTCCCACGGGCTCGTGCCGCCGGTGGTGCCACCCGCGAGCGCGAAGGCCGACGTGCTCGTCATGCCCGGGTGGGAGAAGTACGCCGACAGCGCCCCGGTGACGTCGATCTGCTTGCCCATCAGTGACGGGTTGGTCTTGAGGCCCCACTGGGCCCGGAAGGCCGAGGGGATCTGGACGTAGAGCATCGACGAGGTGTTCGTCTGCGTCGCGGAGTCGGCGATCGCGAGGGCGTAGTCGTTGGGGAAGCCGGAGCGTACGACCGTGTTCGTGGCGGTCGGCTGCCCCACGACGTAGCCACGCACCGTCTGCGAGGCCCCGGTCTGCTGGCTGGTGGCCTGGCTGACGGTGAGGGGGGTGGCGGCCTCGGCGGGCGACGTGACGGCCGGCAGCACGAGGACGGAGAGGGCGAGAGCGAGGGAGGTGACAAGGGCAGCCGCGAACGACCTGCCCTTCCCGAGAATGAGGGTCATGGGGAGGGAGCCTGCCGCAACTTCGCCCGGCGGGGAAGAGCGTCTTTCCGTGACGCCTCACCCGTCACTCGTCGCCCATCAGCACCAGCTCCCGGTGTTGTCGGTGGTGCCGGTGGGGCAGCCGCCACGCTCAGCACGGCGCTCACGGGCCCCATACACCCAGGCGTACCCAGTTCTGCGAAAACGCCACGGAATGTCGCGGGACTCCTTAAGTTGAGTCTGCCCCGGTCCGCCCGGGCAGGTTTCGTCGTCGAAGTCGTCTGAGATAACGCGAGGCACACATGACTCAGGATGCAGCCCCGGCCCGCAAGGGCTCGGGCCTCTCGGTCGCCGGTTGGCCGCTGCGCCGCAAGATGGCGCTGGCGCTGGCGATTCCGCTGCTGGTCGCCGCCACCCTCGGTGGTCTGCGCGTGCAGGGTGACCTCGCCGACTCCCGACAGGCCGCCAGCAGTGCCACGCAGGTCACGATCATCCAGCCCGCCGTCGACTACCTGACCTCGTCCGAGGCCGCCATGGTCGCGGCGCAGTCCGACAGCGCCGCCAGCCAGGGCGACCTGATCGACGCGATCGGCGACATCGCCACCGACGCCGAGGCGCTCGTGCAGGCACGCGACAGCGCCGACCTCAACGAGCTCCAGGCCGCCCACGTCGACGCACTCCTCGACCTCAGCCAGGCCACGCGGGCCGCCGGCGCCGAGGACCTCGGGCCGGCCACCTGGATCGCCCTGGTCCGCCAGCTCGAGTCCAGCGTCTCGCAGCTGATCACGAGCGTGAACTCCGCCCAGAAGACGCCGGAGCCGCGCCTCGAGCAGATCTCCCAGGCCATGAGCGGGCGCCTCTCGCTCGCGCTGCAGCAGGGGTTCGTCGCCACCACACTGGCCCAGTCCGGCTCCCAGGAGCTCTTCTCGGAGATCGGTGTGGAAGCAGCCGCCATCGACCGTCTCGCCGGTTCGGTCGCGGGCGCGGAGGACCAGACGGCCGCGCTTCGCTCGCAGAACACGCGCCACGCCGGCCAGATCCGCGACGACTCGGCCACCAACCTCGGTGGCCGCGACGCCTACACCCCGTACGACGAGATCACCGCGACGCTCATCGGCGGCGTCACCGACTCGCTCGACGAGGCCGCCTCCGACGCCCAGCGCAATGCGCTCATCGGTGCGGCCCTCACGCTGGTGGCCCTCGGCGCGGCCATCGCCATCGCGTTCATCATCGCCCGCAGCCTGCTCGAGCCGATCGGCCGAGTGCGCGAGGGTGCCCTCGCGGTGGCCCGCCACCGCCTGCCCGACGCCGTCGCCCGGATCCGCGCGGGACAGCAGCCCGAGCCCATCAAGCCGATCGACGTCACCACCAACGAGGAGATCGGTCAGGTCGCACGCGCGGTCGACGACCTCCACCGCCAGGCCATCCACCTCGCGTCCGGTGAGGCCCAGCTGCGCCAGACGGTCAACGCGATGTTCGTGACGCTCTCGCGCCGGTCCACCTCGCTGGTCAACCAGCAGCTGGCCCAGATCGAGCGACTCGAGCACAACGAGGAGGACCCCAAGCGGCTCGAGTCGCTGTTCCGCCTGGACCACCTCGCCTCGCGGATGCGTCGTACGGCCGACTCGCTCCTGATCCTGGCCGACGCGCCGAACCGTGCCGCGGGCCAGTTCAGCCTCACCGTGGGAGAGGCCCTGCAGGCCGCGACCTCGGCGGTGCAGGACTACCAGCGCGTGCAGGTCCTGTCGCACCTCGGCACCCGTGTGGGCGACGAGGCGGCTGCCGACGTGGTCCACCTGCTCACCGAGCTGGTCGACAATGCGCTGACCTACTCGCCGCCCGGGGAACCCGTCCGCCTGGCCGCCAAGCTCGGCGAGGACGGCGTGGCCATCACGATCACCGACTCGGGCCTGGGCGTGCCGCCCGCCGAGCTGGAGCAGCTCAACAGCGACCTGGCGCACGGCGCCGAGGCCACCCCCGAGACCGCCCGTCGCATGGGGCTCTTCGTGGTCTCGCGCCTCGCCGAGCGCCACGGGATCGTGGCCCAGCTCAGCCGCAACCCCGGTGGCGGCATGACGGCCACCGTGCTGCTCCCGCCGTCCGTCCTCCCCGAGCTGCCCCAGACGGCGGCACCCGAGGCCGGTGCTGCCGAGACGTCGGAGGAGACCGTCACGTCCCGCAGCGCCGAGATGCTCTCTGTGGGGGCGCCCGAGGAGTCCAAGCGGGAGGCGCGGAACCGCGCGCGGGCCGAGAAGGCCCGGGCCAAGGCCGCGGAGAAGGCAGCCGGCAGGGCTGCTGCCGACGAGGCCAGGGCTGCCGAGAGCGAGGTCGCCGAGACCGAGGTGGCTGAGGCCGAGGTCACGGAGACCACGGCTCCCGAGCCCGCTGCCGCCGAGCACCCCGCCGCTGCTGTGCCCGAGGTCGGCCCCGATGCACGGCCTGCAGGCGACGACGTCGACGCCGGAACCTCGGACCGGCCGTCCCTGGATGGCCTGCTCCCGCGCCGCGCGCCGGGCGCCAACCTGCCCCGCACGGGTGCGGACGCCTTCCTGCCGCCGGAGACCTCCGGTGCCACCGGACCGCTGTTCGGCAAGCGCACGCCGGACCCGGCTGCCGACGAGGCCGGCGCGGCCGAGGAGTCGACCGAGTCGGACTCGCAGGAGTCGGCCCGGCCGACGATGGCCGACAGGGTCGCCCGCGTCGTCCCGATCACGGCACTGGCCTCGCGCCAGCGTGCCCAGGCCGAGCAGGACAGGGCCGCCGCGGAGGAGCAGGTCGCCGACGAGCCGGACACTGACGAGCACCACAGCGACGAGCAGGTCGCCGACGAGACAGTCGCCGACGAGCAGGTCGCCGACGAGCAGGTCGCCGACGAGCAGGTCGCTGACGAGGACGCCGCCGAGGACGCCGCCGAGGACGCCGCCGAGGACGACATCGAGGAGCCCACGGCAGTCGAGGCGCCCGTGCGGGCGAATGACCCGCTGTCCGACCCGCTGCCCGCCGACGCGTTCGACGAGCAGGACCGGGCCGAGCAGGACCGGGCCGAGCAGGACCGGGCCGAGCAGGACCGGGCCGAGCAGGACCGGGCCGAGCAGGACCGGGCCGAGCAGGACCGGGCCGAGCAGGACCAGGCCGAGCAGGACCAGGCCGAGCAGGACCAGGCCGAGCAGGACCAGGCCGAGCCGGTCGAGGAGCTCGAGCCGGAGTCCGAGCCGGAGCCCGCCGCCGCGCACGACGACAACCACCACGACCGAGGCAACGACGTCGAGGTCGACGTCGCAGATCCGCTGGGTCTGGGCAGGTTCCGCCGTCCGTCGGCCGAGCGGTGGGAGGTGCAGCCCGGCGACGAGTCGGTCGCCGCTGACGAGCTCCACGACGAGGCGGCAGCCGAGGCGTACGCCGCCATCATGGGGGCCACCACGGGCCTGTCGAGCGTTCCGCCGGCCCCCGCCGCGGCCGAGTCGCCGATCTTCAAGTCGATGCGCTCGGGGTGGCTCGCCGATGAGGGTGAGGGCGAGTGGCACCAGACCGAGATCGACCGTGGATGGGAGATCGCCGAACACGTCGAGGAGGTCGCGGTCGCCCAGTCGACGGTGACCGGACTGCCGCGTCGTGCCCCCGGAGAGCGTCTCGTGCCCGGTAGCGTGACCCCGCCCACAGCAGCCAAGACTCGTGATCCCGAAGCCATCCGTCGTCGGCTCCAGGCACACACCGCCGGAGTGTCCCGCGGTCGACGAGTAGCCCAAAGTTCCTCACAGCACACGGAAGCAGGCCCCGCATGACGTACGACTCCTCCGCCCCCGCCGCCAGCTCTGCTGGGGACGACCGCGACCTCGACTGGGTCATGTCGCGCTTCGTCGAAGAGGTTCCCGACGCAGCGCACGCCATCCTGGTCTCGGCCGATGGCCTCCTGATGGCCTCGAGCACCAGCATCCCCGGTGAGCGCGCCGAGCAGGTCGCGGCCGTCTCCTCCGGTCTGGCCAGCCTCGCGGTCGGCGCAGCCCGCCTCTTCGAGGGCGGGTCGGTGATGCAGACCATCGTGGAGATGGAAATGGGCTTCTTGATGTTGATGAGCGTCGGTGACGGGTCCAACCTCACCGTGCTCACGACCGAGGAGGCCGACATCGGCCAGGTTGGCTACGAGATGGCCCTTCTGGTGGACCGCGTGGGTCGCACCGTCGGGGCTCAAGCCCGCGTCGGTGCGGGCGGCTGAGTCGGACCTGCATGACGCCGCCACACGAGCCGGAGGACGAGGTCTACCGCCCTCGCCTCATCCGGTCCTACACCCTCACTGCTGGTCGTACGGCCACCAGTGTCGACCTGCCCATGGAGGCCACGCTGCGCCTCCAGGCGGGTGCCGAGGCGCCTGTCCTCAGCCCATCCGCCGCGCAGGTCCTCGAGGTCTGCGACCGGCGTTCCGTGGCTGAGGTGTCAGCCCTGACCAAGATGCCCATCGGTGTCACCCGGGTGCTGCTGGGGGACCTGATCCAGCAAGGTCTCATCCGCATCCAGGCCACCATCACCGAGAAGACGTCGACAGATGAGCGACTCGAGCTCATCGAAAGGACCCTCCGTGGACTTCGAAACTACTAAGGCACAGCGCGCGGCTGCGTCGACCAAGATCGTCATTGCAGGCGGCTTCGGCGTCGGCAAGTCGACGCTGGTCGGCGCCGTCTCCGAGATCGACCCGCTGCGCACCGAGGCACTCGTCACCAACGAGTCCGAGGGCGTCGACGATCTCGCCGCCGTGCCCACCAAGGTCACCACCACGGTGGCCATGGACTTCGGCCGACTCACCCTGGCGGAGGACCTGGTCCTCTACCTCTTCGGTACGCCGGGACAGCGCCGCTTCTGGTTCATGTGGGACGACCTGTGCCGCGGTGCCATCGGCGCCATCGTGCTGGTCGACGTGGCCCGCCTCGACGAGTCGTTCTCACCCCTCGACTACTTCGAGTCCAAGGGCATCCCGTTCATCGTCGCCGTCAACGAGTTCGACGGCGTGCCGCGCTACCCCGCCGAGGAGATCGCCGCCGCGCTGGCCCTGCCGCCCGAGGTGCCGATCATCAGCCTCGACGCTCGCGACCGCGAGCAGGCCAAGGGCGCGCTCGTGAAGGTCACCGAATACGCCCTTACGCGACTTCGTGAGTCGCTCACCGTGAATGCGAACTAGACCCATGACTCGCGCTACCCGTCGTCCCAGCCACGTCCGTACGGCGCTGGCCGCCCTGTCCTCCGTGGCCCTGATGGCCACATTGAGTGCCTGTGGTGGCAGCGCCAACGGGGAGTCCGCCGACAGCCTCACCGAGGTGTCGCTGGTCTTCAAGGGCGTCCTCACCGTCTGCACGGACACCCCCTACGCGCCCTTCGAGTACGAGGAGAACGGCAAGCCGACCGGCTTCGACATCGACCTGATCCGGAAGGTGGCCGACACGCTGGAGGTCGACCTCGACGTGGTCGACGTGTCCTTCGACGACATCACCTCGGGCGACTCGCTCAACGGTGACGTGTGCGACGTGGCGATCTCGGCGATGACGATCACCGGCGAGCGGGCCCGCGTGCTCGACTTCTCCAGCCCCTACTTCGATGCCAAGCAGGCGCTCATCACGCCGCGCGGGTCGGGCCTGGACCAGCTCGAGGAGCTGGCCGGCAAGCGGGTCGGTGTCCAGAAGGACACCACCGGTGAGACCTACCTGCAGGACTTCGCGCCCGAGGCCACGCAGGTCGTCGCCTTCCCCGATGCCGCCGGGCTGCAGGCTGCGCTCGACGCGGGCGAGGTCGAGGCGGCGATGCTGGACAACACCGTGTCCGGCCAGTTCGTCGCCAGCAACTCGAGCCTCAAGCTGGCCCGGGAGTTCGACACCGGTGAGCAGTACGGCATGGCGGTGAAGAAGGACGGCAACATCCCGCTGCTGCGCCAGATCAACGGCACACTGGCCGGCCTCCGCGAGGACGGCTCCTACCGGGAGATCTACTCGAAGTACTTCGGCTGATCCCTCCGGGTCATCCGACTGGGCGGTGCCCCAGCCACATCCCGTAACGGGGGAATGTGGCTGGGGCACCGCTCTTTGCGCCTGGTGGCGGCGTCTCAGGGGGCGATCGTCAGGAACAGGAACGCGGCCAGCAGCACCAGGTGTACGCCGCCTTGCAGCGGCTTGGCCCGGCCCGGGACGACGGTGAGGATCGCCACTGCGGCCGTGAGGAGCAGCAGCACGGTCTGCAGCTGGTTGAGCCCGAGCTCGAGGGGGCCGTCGAGCCAGATCGAGGCGACGGCGAGCGCCGGGATGGTGAGCCCGATCGAGGCCATGGCCGACCCGAAGGCCAGGTTGAGGCTGACCTGCACGCGGTTGCGCGCCGCGGCCCGGACCGCGGCGATGCTCTCCGGGGCGAGCACGAGCAGGGCGATGACGACGCCGACCACCGCCGCGGGGAAGCCGAGCGCGGCGACCCCCGACTCGATGGCCGGCGACTCGATCTTGGCGAGCCCGACCACGGCGACGAGGGAGATCACCAGCAGGCCGAAGCTGGCCCACGTCGCCCGGTCCGTCGGCGGGTCGGCGTGGCCGTCCTCATCGAGGTCGGCGGGAGCATGCGCGAAGGAGTCGCCGCCCCCGCCCCCGGCCGAGGTGACCACAGGGGAGTGCTGACCGTGGGTCACCGGCAGGAAGAAGTCACGGTGCCGGATGGTCTGGGTGAAGACGAACATGCCGTAGAGCACCAACGAGGCGATCGCGGCGAAGGCCAGCTGGGCGCCGGTGAACTCCGGCCCGGGCTCGGAGGTGGTCGCCGACGGGACGACCAGGCACAGGACAGCCAGCGCGATCACCGTCGCCAGCGCGGCGCCGGTTCCCTCGGGGTTGAAGACCGCGAGGTGGTGCTTGAGGGCGCCGACCAGCAAGGAGATGCCGACGATGCCGTTGACGGTGATCATCACAGCAGCGAAGACGGTGTCGCGGGCCAGGCCCGCGGTGTCCTTGTCGGTGCTCACCATCAGCGTCACGATCAGACCGACCTCGATGATGGTGACTGCGACGGCGAGGACCAGCGAGCCGTAGGGCTCACCGACGCGGTGTGCGACGACCTCGGCGTGGTGCACGGCCGCGAGCACCGCGCCCACCAGCAGCAGCGCGAGCACCCCCAGCACGATGGATCCGGGGTGTCGCCCCCAGGCCATGGCCAGAGCCGCGGCGGCCAGCAGCGGAGTGACGGTGGTCCAGGTAGGCCGAGGCATGTCCTCACCCTAGGAAACGCGACCTAGCGCCGATCAGCTCTCCGGCGTGCTCAGCTTCTCCAGCCGCGCGCGCAGCAACGGAGCCCGATGGCTGTTGCCGGCCAGGGTGACGTACTGCTCGCCGAAGATGGCCAGCAGGGCGTCGTCGAGGCGTCGTACGGCGCCGGCGGGGTAGCGGTAGCCCATGCGCCGGATCACCGCGTCGGCGTCCACCGAGGTGAGCAGGCCGGCGAGGTCGTCGATGGTGTCGATGCCGAGCTGGGCGAGGAGGTCGGCGATCCAGTCGTAGTGGTCGGTGTGCGACCAGCCGGCGTCCTTGTAGTGGCCGGCCAGGAAGGTGGCGAGGTCCTGCCCGACGATGCGGTCGGCCTCCAGCTCGGTCGGGTTGTCGGGCGCGGCCGCCTGGATCCGTTCGCGGATGGTGGCGAACTCGCGGTCGGCGAGCTCGATCAGGCCGGCCGCGAGGGTGAAGCGGCGGTCGAGGTCGGCGGACGCGCTGTCGGGGACATTGCCCTTGTAGCGGATGTCGTGCTCGAACTCCGCCCATGCGTGCTGCAGCACGGTCCGCACCTGGACGCTGGCCCGGTGGCCCTCGAGCACGGGGAGCTCGGCGCCGGGGAGGGTCTGGACCAGGAGGTGGCGGCTGGCGTAGCCGAAGCGCCCTGACCGCGCGGTCTCCTCGCCGAGGTCGCGGTCGTCGAGGATGGCGAGCTCGTCGTCGAGGACCTCCGCGACCGCTGCGACGTCGCTGTGGACGTAGGTGATGACCCGGACGCCGATCTGGTCGGTGATCTGCTCCAGCGGGTCGGGGTAGAGCGGCAGGCCGGACTCGGTGCGGTTGGCCTTCGAGGCGAAGGACGCGACGCTCTTGGTGCGTCCGGTGACGCTGAGGTAGTCGATGCCGGCATCGTCGAGGAGCACCTGGATGAGCGCGACGTAGGCCTGGGTGGCCGAGGCGAGCTGCGGCTGACGGGTGGCATAGGCGCGTACGGCCTCGCGCACCGGTTCTGCCTGGAGATCCTGCTCGCTCATGGAGCCCAGCCTGCCAGTGCGCAGGTGGCAGCGTCGACGCCGCGCCCGGTCAGACGCCGAGCGGCCACGACGAGCCTGCCCGGGGAGCCGGCGCAGGTTGGCTATCGTCCTACCACCATGAACATCGCGAAGAGCACGTCCCTGCGCCGCTCGGGCGCCCGCACCCGGTCCCTCGCCGCCGTCACCGTCGGGCTGGCCCTGACCGCCGCGCTGACCGCCTGCGGCAACGACAGCACCGACGACACCGCCACCGACCCGGCCGCCTCCTCCAGCACGCCCAGTCCGTCTCCGGACGCCACATCGGAGTCGAGCGCACCGCCGGAGTCGGGCTCCGGGGCCCAGGAGACGATCACCGCGACCGGATCGGCGGGTGTCACCGAGGCCACGCTGCTGACCGCCACCGAGGGTGGCGGCTCGGCCTCGACCCTCGCCTTCGCGCTCGACACCGACCAGGCCCGGGCGGACTTCGCCGCCCAGTTCGACGCCGGCTTCGCCGACACGGTCAGCGCGGCCGCTCTCGAGGCCGCACAGCAGGCCCCGGGATCCACGCCCTATGGCGCGACCGTCGCCATCGGGTGCGACGCGCCGCGCGCCGTCGCCGTCGAGGCCGGGGAGGCCGGCTTCGAGGTCACCCCCCGGCTGCCCAAGAGCACCGTCCAGTGCCTGGCGCCGATGACGTACGTCGTCCTCTTCGTCGTCCCGGACGCCTGAGCCGACGGGCCGGCCGGGTCGGGGAGCCGACCGCTCAGGGAGTGGTCGTCGGCACGATCGGGACCACCGGCGGGAGCTCGCCGTGGAAGACCACGCCGAAGGCGTTGGCGACCGTGCGCTCCCCGCCGTCGGAGGGCTCGTTGACGATCCCCATCGCGCCGCTGCCGGTGCGGGAGTACATCGCTGACGAGCCGCCGCCGTCGAGGTTGATCGCGTTCTCCGCGCCGAGCGCGGTCATGATGTCGGCGAGCTCGACCATCGTGTAGCCGCGGCTGGACTTCGAGCGCCCGTCGACGACGAGGATGAGCAGCTTGCGCCCGTCGGCGTCGATGCCGACCGCCGTCCGCGGGTGCGCGATGGTGTTGTTGATGACGGTGCGGACGCCGTTGACGAGCAGCGCCCGGTCGCCGCTGATGGCCACGGTCGGCCGGCCACCCACGATGCGCTTGGAGAGCGTGATCTTCTTGCCCTTCTTGAGGGTCTTGAGCTTGCCCGCGGCGCTGCCGACCCCGATGAGGACACGCTCCTTGCCGCGGATCTTGCGGCCGCTGGAGAGCTTGGGGCGGTTGGAGATGACCCGGTTCTTGCGGAGGACGACCTCACGGGCGCGCTTCTTGCCGGCGGTCACCTTGTAGCCCTCGGTGCGGTGCCAGTCGGAGGTGAAGACGCCGATCTGGCCCTTCGGCACCTCGAAGTGGTTGATGCCGCTGACCGTCCACGCACGACGCTGGCGGATCGTGTACTGCAGGCTGAGCGGACTCACGTGCGGCCCGGAGCCGTCGAACCACAACGTGGAGTTGACCTCGGGGATCCACCCGTCACGCGACCCGCCCCTGATGCCGGCGTCGCGGTTGACGGTGACGCCCTTGGGCGAGTCGGTGTTGCCGATGTCGAAGAAGTCGCCGTTGACGGCCGTCAGCGCGCCGTTCCAGCGGCCGAACTGGCTGGTCCTGCGTCGGCTGGTGACGAAGGTGGGGGAGAGCTCCTCGAAGCTGATGTCGGCGGCGTCGAGACTCACGCTGACCAGGTTCATCCGGACCTGCCCGACCGGCTGGCGGCCGTCGACCTGGTCCCACTCGCGCAGGGTCACGCCCGGTGCGATCTCGTAGCTGACGTCGTTCTTGACCTGCGCCGCGCGGCCGCGCAGGTTGACCGGTGGGCCCACCACGGTGCCCGGCTTGCCGTCCGAGGTCTGGTTGCGTCCGCGGTAGCCGGACTGGCCGCCCGTGCCGAACGAGGTCCGCTCGGCTGCTCCCGGCGCGCTCCGGTCGCCGGTGTCGGCGACGGACGGACCGACGCCCAGGCCGGCGACCAGCACGCCGGCCGTGGCGAGGGTCAGGACCCGGCTGCGGGACAGGGAGGCGGGCACGGAGCGACGTGTGAAGACAGGCACGCGCCCCAGAGTAAAGGACGTCGTGGGACAGATGTGAATGATGGGATCAGCGCGTCGGCGGTGCGCAGGCTCGTCGGGGCCCGCTGGCTGTCGCGGACGCCTAGGCTGCCGACCGTGCCCGCCGAGTCGACGTACCCATTGCCCGTGGGGAACGCGTGGAACACGTTCCACGCCGGCGACAACCTCGACGTGCTGCCGGGCCTGGAGCCGGGCTCCGTGGACGTGGTCTACACCGACCCGCCCTACAACACCGGCAACGACTTCGCCTACGCCGACCGGTTCCGCGACGGGTCCCACGCCGACCCCTACGCCGGACGCCACGCCGCCTGGACGGCCATGATGCGGCCGCGCCTGCTGGCCGTCCGCGAGGTGCTGGCCCCGCACGGCGCCGTCTTCGTCAGCATCGACGACAACGAGGCCGCGCACCTGCGGCTGCTGATGGACGAGGTGTTCGGCGAGGCCAACTTCCTGGCGCAGATCGTGGTCAACCTCAACCCGAAGGGCCGCCAGCTCGGGCGCGGCTTCGCGACCAGCCACGAGTACGTCCTGGCCTACGCGCGACACCTTCCGGAGTGCGCGGTCGACGGCAGCTCGACCGAGTCCGTCGACGAGGCCGACTTCCCGTTGAGCACCGCCGACGGTCGGCGCTTCCGCTACCTCCCGCTGCGCAACACGAACAAGAAGTTCAACCCGATCACCGCGCCGACGCTGCACTTCGCGTTGCACGGCGACCCGGTCACCGGCCGCGTCGCCACCGTCGAGTTCCCCGGCAGCCGGCCGCTCACCCCGGTCTTCGGCGACGGCCGCCCGGCGGTGTGGCGCTGGTCGCGTCCGCGCGTCGACGAGCGTCCCGACGACCTCGAGTGCCGGGTGATCCGCGGTCGCACCGGCGAGCGGGTCGACATCTTCCAGCGGGACTGGCTGCTGCGCGAGGGCGGGCGCCGCAAGAAGCTGCGCACCATCTGGCTGGCGGAGGAGATCGGCTCCACCGACACCGCCGTGGCGGAGCTCAAGGCCCTGCTCGGGCACGTCTTCGAGTCGCCGAAGCCCACCGGACTCGTACGCCGGATCCTGGCGACGCTGCCCAGCGACGTCGTCGTGCTCGACCCGTTCGCGGGGAGCGGTACGACGGGTCACGCCGTCGCGCTGGCCAACGTTGCAGACGGCGGGAGCAGGCGGTGCATCAGCATCAACTCCGACGAGCCGACGAGGGAGGGGTCGAACGCCCGGCTCGCGGGACTGACGACCGTCGCCGACATCACCCGCGCCCGGCTGGCTGCTGTCGCCGACCAGGTCGGCGGCGGGCTCGAGCTCTCGGAACCACCGGGTACCCGGTGACTGGTCGGGTTATCGACCGTTGCAACGGTCGATAACCCGTGGAACCACCGGGTACCCGGTGGTTGGGTCAGCTGACGCCGGCGGCCCGCTCGAGCGCCTTCAGCTCGTCGTCGAGGTACTGGAGCAGGCGCTGCAGGTGCGGCACCGTACGGCGGCAGCCGGTCAGCCCGAAGCACATCTTGCCGTCGTAGGACGTGCAGGTGATGTTGAGCGCCATCCCGTTGATCGGGATGGACAGCGGGTAGGTGCCGGTCAGCTTGGCGCCGTTCCAGTAGTGGGTGGTGCGCGGGCCGGGGACGTTGCTGACGATGAGGTTGTAGGGCGGTCGCACGATGCCCGACATCCGCAGGACTGGTCCCAGGATCGCCGGCGCCTGTCCAAGCGCGCTCATCGCGAGGATCTGGGTGGGGGTCATCGCCGAGAGACCCTCCTTGCCGTCCTTCATCGACTGGTGGATCGCCGTCAGCCGCTGGGCGGGGTCGGGCAGGTGGGTGCCGAGCTGCACCATGACCGCGCCCACGGCGTTGCCGCCGTCGGAGGAGGCGAGCTGGGAGGCCTTGGCGTTGAGCCCCACCGGGACCATCGAGACGAGCGTGGTGTCGGGCAGGGCGTCCAGCTCGGCGAGGTAGGTACGCATCGCGCCGCTGACCATGGCCAGCACCACGTCGTTGATCGTGGTGCCCGTCGCCTTGCCGACAGCGCGCAGGCGCTCGACCGGCCAGTCCTGGGCGGCGAAGCGGCGCGAGCCGGTGATGTTCTGGTTGAGCATCGTGCGCGGCGCGTAGAGCGCGAGGGCGGAGGTCTCGTTGCGCACGCTCTTGTTGAGGGTGCGGACCAGCGCGACGGGCAACCCGGCGGCCTCGGACGCGATCGCGAGCGCCGTACGCACGGTGGTGGCGGAGACGTCCGCGAGCGAGGCCCCGCCGTCGGTGTCGGCCTCGGACGGCCGCGGACGCGGTGGACGCTTCGCCCACGGAGCCGTCATGTCGCGCTCGTCGGGATCGGTGGAGAGCACGCTGGCGAGCAGCCGCATCGCCGAGACGCCGTCGACGAGGGCGTGGTGGGTCTTGGTGTACATCGCGACGCGGCCGTCGCGCAGGCCCTCGATGACGTGCGCCTCCCACAACGGGCGCTCCCAGGCGAGACGGGTGCTGTGCAGCCGGGAGCAGAGCTCGAGCAGCTCGCGGACCCGTCCAGGCTTGGGCAGCGCGCTGTGCCGCACGTGGTGCTCGATGTCGAACTGCTCGTCGGGCTGCCACACCAGCTGCCCTGCTGTCCGGGCCGAGCGGTGCGGGTGCTTGAGGAACAGCGGGGCGATCTCGTCGACGTCGCGCATCTGCTCGTACATCTCGCGGACGTAGTTGCGCCCGGCCCCTTCCGGCTTCTCGAAGAGCTGCAGTCCGCCGACGTGCATCGGCATGTTGCGGTTCTCGGCGAGCAAGAAGCCCGTCGCAGTCGGGTCGATCGGGTTGACCACTGGTCCTCCTCTGCCCCCGAAGGGGGCGTCCGGGCATCCTCTCGTCCCCAGACGACAGCCACAAGGACCCGTCCGGCTCCAGCCCCCCAGATCAGGCTCCCTGCGACTCGATCCCCAGCGAGTGGGCCAGCTCGGCCACCAGCGTGTCGACGACCGCCACGAGGTCGCCACCCGACTCGCGGGCGACGGCCCGCTGGCGCTGGTAGGACGCCCCGCGCCGCGGGATGTCCGCGACCGTGCCCAGCTCGGCCTCGCAGTCGAGCCGGCGTGCCACCGGCGTGAGGCGCTCCAGCAGGTCGTCGAGGTCCTCGGTGACCAGCCGCTCGCGGTTGCGGTCGTCGAGGATGACGATCGCGTCCAACCCGTAGCGGGCCGCTCGCCACTTGTTCTCCTGGACCTGCCACGGCGGCAACGTCGGGAGTGTCTCGCCGTCGGCGAGCCGGGTGTCGAGGTCGACGACGAGGCAGTGGACGAGGGCGGTGACGGCGGCGACCTCGCCGATGTCGGACATGCCGTCGCAGACGCGGTGCTCGAGGGTGCCGAGCTGCGGCGCGGGACGCAGGTCCCAGCGGACGTCGGCCATCGAGTCGATGATCCCGGTCGTCTGCTGGTCGGAGATGCACTTCTCGAACTCCGACCACGTGTCGAAGGTGAACGGCAACCCGGCGGTCGGGAGCTGCTGGAACATCAACGACCGGTTGGAGGCGTAGCCGGTGTCCTGGCCCGCCCAGATCGGCGAGCTCGCCGACAGCGCGAGCAGGTGGGGGTACGTCGTCAGCATCGACGCGAGCACGGGCATCACGCGGTCGCGCTCGGGCATGCCGACGTGCACGTGCACGCCCCAGATCAGCATCTGCCGGCCCCACCACTGGGTGCGGTTGATCAGCTCGGCGTAGCGGTGGCCCTCGGTGAGCTGCTGGTCGGACCAGTCGGCGAACGGGTGTGATCCGGCGCCCAGCAGGTCGACCCCCAGCTCGTGGGCGGCGGGTGCGACCACGGCGAGGGTCTCGCGCAGGTCGGCGACCGCATCGCCCACCGTCGTGCAGATGCCCGTGACCACCTCGATGGTGTTGCGCAGCAGCTCCTTGTGCAACCGCTCCGGGGCCTCGAGGCGTCCTCCGGCCAGCTCGTGCACCTCCGAGGCGACGCTGACCAGGTCGCGGCTGACCCGGTCCACGAGCGCGAACTCCCACTCCACGCCGAGCGTCGGCTCGGGAGACGCGTGGAAGTCGATGCGCATGCGCTCACTCTAGGCAGCGCGGGTGCCCTCGGGTTCACCCCTGCGACGGGTGGGACGGCCGGCGGGTGCGAGCATGGCCGCGTGGACCAGCACGGCGCGTACGACCCCGAAGAAGGCAGCGAGGAGCAGGCCTCCCGGGAGCAGGCTGCCGAGCGGGCCCGGGAGATCCACCTGACGATGGACCTGTGCCTGCGGATCGGCGAGATGCTGCTGTCCTCCGGGGCCGGTGCGGCCGACGTGACGGCGACGATGCGGTCGGTGGCCGACCACCTCGGACTGCGCCAGGCCGAGCTCGACGTGACGTTCACGGCCCTGTCGATGAGCCACCAGCGCTCGGCCGACGAGGTGCCGATGCTGATGATGCGCCACGTGCAGCAGCGCGACATCGACTACGAGGACCTGACCGCGGTCGACCACATCGTGCGTGACATCCTCACCGACCAGGCCGACCTGTACCTGGCTCGTTCGCGGATGGCCACGGTCGTCTCCGTGGGCCACGCGTTCCCCCGGTGGGCGGTCACGATCGCCTGGGCGGTGATGGCTGCGGCCGTCGGCGTCTTCCTGGGCGGAGGACCGGTGGTCTCCGCCGTGGCCGCGCTCGCGGCCGCGACCATCGACCGGGTCCAGATCTTCCTGGCTCGTCGACGACTGCCGTTCTTCTACCTGCAGGTCGCGGGCGGGGCGATCGCCACGATCATCGCGGCGGGAGTCGCCGCCACTCCCATCGAGGTCGATCCGTCCCTGGTCGTGACCGCCAACATCATCCTGCTGCTCGCCGGGATCGGGCTGATGGGAGCGGTGCAGGACGCGCTCACCGGCTTCTACCTCACCTCCAGCGCCCGCCTCATCGAGGCGATGATGGCGACCGCCGGCATCATCGCCGGTGTCGCCCTCGGCATCTCGGTCGCCGAAGGGGCCGGGATCCCCTTGGGCCAGCTCGTGCCCGGCCAGCTCGGCAACTCCGACCTGCCCACCCTGCTCGTGGGTGCGGCCGTGTCCGCGGCCGCCTTCAGCGTCGCCTGCTACGCCCCCCGCCGGGCGGTGCTCCCGATCGCGCTGATCACCGCGGTCGCAGCCCTGGTCTCGCAGGCCGTGTCGGTCGGCGGATTCGGCCGGGTGATGGCAGCAGGGGCTGCAGCGTTCTTCGTCGGTCTCGTCGCCTACGCCGTGGCAGGCCGGGTGCGCGTGCCGCCCCTCGTCGTCGCGGTGCCCGCGATCGTGCCGTTCCTGCCAGGTCTCTCGATCTACCGCGGCCTCACCTGGCTCGCGGACGGCGGCTACCTGATCTCGCAGGGCATCCTCGCGCTGGTCACTGCGATCTCGGTCGCGATCGCGCTGGCCTCGGGCGTGATCCTCGGGGAGTACGTCGCCCAGCCGGTCAAGCGCGAGGCCCGCAGGCTGGAGAACCGGCTCGCCGGTCCGCGGTTGGTGGGGCCCTTCCGGGACACGACCCGCGCGGAGCGGCGCGCGCTCAGGAAGCAGACAGACGGCTGAGCCAGCGCCGGTGGGTGCCGTCGTACGGCGCGGTGCCGGCGCGCACGGCCGCGAGGACCTGGTCGCAGCTGGCCTGCGCCGCCGCGACCACGTCCGCGGGATAGCCGTAGGCGACCTGGTGCTCGGCGAACTCGTCCTCGTCGTCGACGAAGACCTCGCCGGGGCCGGCGGAGAGGTTCTGCGGCTCCATCCGGCGTGAGATCGGCGTCACTGACGACATCCGGATCACGTCGAGGTCGAGGTCGACGGCCCGCAGCACGTGGCCGTCCCACTCTCCCGGGGTGGTGATGTCGACGTAGAGGTCGCACCAGATCCCCGGCGCGTGGAAGGTGGCGGCGTACCACCCGTCCGTGGGGACCAGCGTGACCGAGTCGACCTCGGAGGTGAACTCGTAGCCGGGGCGGTGGTTGTGCGTCCCCTGCGGGAAGCCGATCCACTCGCCGTGCTCGTCGGAGCCGAGAAGGATCCCCTCGAACTGCCAGTGGGGGCGATCGCCCCACTTCGTCATCTCGCAGCGGACCGGGGTCCCGGGAGTGTGCGCGCTCACCCGCCCAACCTAGGTGACCGGGCACATAGTGCCCGCCAGACGGCGTGACCGGGCACATAGTGCCCGCCAGGCGGCGTGACCGGGCAGGTAGTGCCCGCCAGACGGCGTGACCGGGCAGATAGTTCTGGGTCACGCGGATGGACCGGGCACTTGCTCTCCAGAAATACGTGCCCGGTCGGCGACTGGGATGGGAAATATGTGCCCGGTCGGCGACTGGGAGGGGAACTTTGTGCCCGCTCAGCGTCGGGGGAGGGCGACCGTGATGGTCGTGTCGCCGGGGGCGCTGGTCAGGCGGACGGTGCCGCCGTGCGCGGCGACGATGGCCTCGACGAGGGAGAGACCGAGGCCGGCCCCGCCGGCGCGTGTGCGGGCCAGGTCGCCGCGGGTGAAGCGCTCGAAGGCGCGCGCCGCCAGCTCGGGAGCGAACCCGGGCCCGTCGTCGTGCACGGTGAAGCCCCCGGTCGTGCCCGTGACGGTGATGGTGGAGCCGGCGGGGGTGTACTTCCGCGCGTTGGTCAACAGGTTGCTGATCACCTGGTGCAGCCGAGCGCCGTCACCGGTGACGGTGATCGGGTGGTCGGGCAGCACCAGGCGCCACGAGCGCTCGGCGTCCACGACTCGCGCGTCGTCGACCGCCTCGAGCAGGAGGCGCGACAGGTCGACCGGTTCGCGATCGAGCGGCCGCCCGGAGTCGAGCCTCGCCAGCAGCAGCAGGTCCTCGACCAGGCCTGTCATCCGCGCCGACTCGGTCTCGACCTTGCCGAGAGCGGTGCTGGTCGTCTCGGGTCGGCGGCGGGCCAGCTCGGTGTAGCCGGCGATCGTCGCGAGCGGCGTGCGCAGCTCGTGGGAGGCGTCCGCGACGAACTGGCGCACCTGCTGCTCGCTGCGGTGGCGCTGGGCGAGGGATGCCTCGACGTGGTCGAGCATCGCGTTGAGCGCCGAGCCGACCTGGCCGATCTCGGTCCGCTCGTCGGTCAGTCGGTCCGGCACCCGCTCGGTCATCTCGATCTCGCCCGACGCCAGGGGCAGCTCCGCCACCCGGTGGGCGGTGTCCGCGACCTCGCGCAGCGGCGCGAGCTGACGGCGTACGACCCAGGTCCCGACGCCGGCCGCGGCGAGCACGCCCAGCAGGGTCGCGAGCAGCTCGAGACGAACCAGGTCCTCCAGGGTGCGGGTGAGGTCGGTGGTCGGCAGGGCGGCGATGTTGAAGCCGCCGCCCCTGCTCGCCTGTGACAGCACCCGGTAGGAGCCCAGCCCGGGCACCTTCACGGTCTGGGCGTCGTCCTGGCCGGCGACAGCGGCGAGCGCGGCGACCTGCTCAGGGGTGAGGACCTGGGGGCCCACGGAACCGCTGTCGCTGCGGATGACATCGGCGTAGCCGGCGCCGTCGGCGGAGACGTAGCCGAGGATGGCGCCGTAGCGCTGGCCGAGGTAGTCGCGCTCGTCACCGTCGTCGTCCAGGCGCCTCGGCGGCAGTCGGCTGCGGCCGGGGGTGTCGAAACCCCGCCCGATGCTGGCGCGGAGCTCCTCGTCGAGCTGGTGGCTCAGCTGGGAGCGCATCGCCAGGGTCGTGGCCGCCCCGATCAGCAGCGCGGCGAGCGCGACGAGCAGCACGGCGACGGCCACCAGCCGCGCCGTGAGGGTGCGAGGCAGTCGCAGTCGGGCAGCAGTGGGAGCCATCAGGCAGCCGGCTTCAGCACGTAGCCGGCTCCGCGCATCGTGTGGATCATCGGGTCCCGGCCGGCGTCGACCTTCTTGCGGAGGTAGGAGATGTAGAGCTCCACCACGTTGGCCTGCCCGCCGAAGTCGTACTGCCAGACGCGGTCGAGGATCTGCGCCTTGCTCAGCACCCGCCGGGGGTTGCGCATCAAGAAGCGCAGCAGCTCGAACTCGGTCGCGGTCAGGCTGATCTCCGAGCCGCCCCGGTGCACCTCGTGGCTGTCCTCGTCGAGGGTGAGGTCGCCGACCACGAGCATGCTGCCGGCGTCGGCCTGGGCCGCGGTGCCGCCACGTCGGATCAGCCCACGCAGCCGCGCCACGACCTCCTCGAGGGAGAAGGGCTTGGTGACGTAGTCGTCGCCACCGGCGGTCAGCCCGGCGACCCGGTCCTCGACCGCGTCCTTGGCGGTCAGGAAGAGCACGGGTACGTCGTTGCCGTCGGCGCGCATCCGGCGCAGCACCTCGAGGCCGTCGAAGTCGGGAAGCATGATGTCGAGCACCACCGCGTCGGGGCGGAAGTCGCGTGCGGTGGTGACGGCGTCCTGGCCGCTGTGGGCCATCTCGAGGTCCCACCCCTCGTAGCGCAGCGCCATCGCCAGGAGCTCGGCGATGTTGACCTCGTCGTCGACGACGAGCACACGTACGGGGGAGCCGTCGGGGCGGCTGAGCTGCTGCATGGCAGCATCCTGCCGCTGAAACCTGTGCGATTCCTGTGAGGCGCCTGTCACTCGTCCCCGTTCGTGCGGTGCGTGCTGAGACGCGCCGCCTGCCGGGTGAGGTGCGTCCGCTCGGCGAGGTTCGTGGCCAGCCCTGCAGCCTCGGCATAGAGCCGGGCGGCTCCGGCGCGGTCACCCGCCTTCTCGTGGAGGTACGCCGCTGTCGCCCGGTGGCGGGGCAGCCCCGGGTCGACCTCGGCGAGCGCGGCGAGTCCGGCCCGGGCGCCGTCGGCCTCTCCCACGGCGACGGCCCGGTTGAGCCGCACGACCGGGTTGCCCGTGAGCGCCAGCAGCTCGTCGTACCACTGGACGATCTGCACCCAGTCGGTCTCCTCGGCCGTCGCCGCGTCCGCGTGGAGCGCGGCGACCGCCGCCTGGAGCTGGAACTCGCCGCGCCGGTCCAGCGCCAGGGCGGCCTGCAGGATCTCGACGCCCTCGGTGATGAGGTCCGTGTCCCAGAGGGTGCGGTCCTGCTCGGCGAGCGGCACCAGGCTGCCGTCGCCGCGGGTGCGTGCGGGGCGACGGGCGTGGTGCAACAGCATCAGTGCGAGCAGGCCGTCCGTCTCCGGGAGGGCGGTGAGCGCTGCGAGCTGGCGGGTGAGGCGGATCGCCTCCGCCGCGAGGTCGACCTCTCCGGTGTAGCCCTCGTTGAAGACGAGGTAGAGCACCCGTAGCACGGTGTCGACGTCGCCCGGTCGCTCGAACGACTCGGTGGCGACGGTGCGCTTCGCCCGGCTGATCCGCTGCGCCATCGTGGCCTCGGGGACCAGGTAGGCCTCGGCGATCTGCCGCGTGGTCAGGCCTGCCACCGCGCGCAACGTCAGCGCCACCGCCGAGGAGGGCGTCAGCGACGGGTGGGCGCACAGGAAGAAGATCTGCAGGGTGTCGTCGTCGTCCTCCGTCGGCCCGACCGCCGGTTCGGCGCCGACGGCGACCTCGCGCCGCTGCCGCGCGGCGTCGGACCGTACGACGTCGAGGAAGCGCCGCCACGCGACGGTGACCAGCCAGCCCTTGGGGTCGCGCGGCGGCCCCGTCGCGTCGAACGTGCGGACCGCCTCGACCAGCGCGTCCTGGACGGCGTCCTCGGCCGTAGCGAAGTCGGCTCCGCGACGGACGAGGACACCGATGACGGCCGGGACCAGCTCGCGCAGCACCGCCACGTCGAAGCCGTCGTCCCGGGCGCCGGTCATGGTCGGAGGGTCACTCGCCGTCGCCGGACGGGGCACCGTAGAACGGTCGGACCTCGAGCCACTCGTGGATGGGTCTGCCGCCGGCCCCGGGAGCCAGGGACAGCTCGCCGGCGAGCGCGACGGCCCGGTCCCAGCCGTCGACGTCGACGACGTACCAACCGGCGATCAGGTCCTTGGTCTCGGCGAACGGTCCGTCGGTGATGGGCTGCTTGCCCGCGTCGTCGGCCCGGACGAAGGCGCCTGCCTGCGACAGGGCCTGACCGTCGACGAACTCACCGGTCTCCTCCAGGCGACGCCCGAAGTCAGCCATGAACTGCATGTGGGCGTCGACCTCCTCCGGGGTCCAGCGGTCCATGGGGACGTCGTTCACCGTGGGGGGCGTGCCGCGGTAGTGCTTGAGGATGAGGTACTTCGGCATCTGGATCTCCTGTGTCTGGTGCGGCCCATTGTGGCCACGTCCACCCCGGGGACGGAGCCGACCGGAGCTTCTCGACATCGTGACCCCAGGAGTCTGGGCGATCTCAGGGTGCGCTCACAGGTCACGCACAGGCGACCGGCGCAGGCTCGGACCATGAGCAACGACGACCAGACCCAGCCCGTACGCCCGGGAGATCCGGCGGCCGACCCGTCCCCGGAGCCGGCCGCTGGGGCTTCCCTGCCGCCCGCCCCGGCGGCATCGCCGGTGGACGACAACGTGCACGGCAGCACTGCTGCGGCTGAGCCCGCGCCCGCCGGGCCGCCGCGGCTTCCGCGAACGGCTGCGCAGCGTCGGTCGGTCGAACGGCCGCGACCGTACGTTCGGGCTGGCCGCCCTGATCGCCTCAGCGCTGGCAGGCGTCATCGTCGGAGGTCTCGGTGCCGCCACCGTCGCGGCGGTCACCGACGGCCACGACGACGACCGCGGGGGTTGGATGCAACGTCGCGACGGCGACCGCGACGGCGGGTTCCGTGGCCGTGACGGACGGCCCGGCCCCCTGCGCGGGGGTCAGGGGCTGGCGCCGTCCACCGATGACGACAGCGCGAGCTGACGCGACGCCTGAACAACCCGCTTGCCGCAGTGGGCGACAATGTCGCCCGTTGTGAAGATCATCTATCCACCGGAGCTCCCGGTCTCCGCGCGCCGCGACGACATCGCGGCCGCCATCCGCGACCACCAGGTCGTGATCGTCGCCGGGGAGACCGGCTCGGGGAAGACCACGCAGCTGCCCAAGATCTGCCTGGAGCTGGGGCGGGGCGCAGGCTCCGCCGGCGGGGGCGGACTGATCGGCCACACCCAGCCGCGGCGGATCGCGGCGCGGTCGGTGGCCGAGCGGATCGCCGAGGAGCTCGGCACGGAGCTCGGTGACGTCGTCGGCTACCAGGTCCGCTTCACCGACCGCACCAGCCGGGCCGGCCGGATCAAGCTGATGACCGACGGCATCCTGCTCGCCGAGCTCCAGCGCGACCGGGACCTCCGCAAGTACGACACGATCATCATCGACGAGGCGCACGAGCGCAGCCTCAACATCGACTTCCTGCTCGGCTACCTCAGACGCCTGCTGCCCCGTCGGCCGGACCTCAAGGTGATCATCACCAGCGCGACGATCGACGTGGACCGCTTCGCGGAGCACTTCCGCGCGCCGGTGGTGGAGGTCTCGGGACGCACCTACCCGGTCGAGGTCCGCTACCGACCGCTGCTCGAGCTCTCCGAGGCCGACGAGGACGGCGAGCCGGTCCAGCGCGACCAGACCGAGGCGATCATCGACGCCGTCCGCGAGCTCTCCGAGGACGGCCCCGGCGACGTACTGGTCTTCCTGCCCGGCGAGCGCGAGATCAGGGACACCGCCGACGCCTTCGACTCCCTCAAGAGCGACCGGCTCGAGATCGTCCCGCTCTACTCCCGCCTCAGCGCGGCCGACCAGCACAAGGTCTTCTCGAGCCACTCCTCGCTGGTGCGGCGGGTGGTGCTCGCCACCAACGTCGCCGAGACCTCGCTGACGGTCCCCGGCATCCGGTACGTCGTGGACACCGGCGTCGCGCGCATCAGCCGCTACTCCGTACGGACGAAGGTCCAGCGCCTCCCCATCGAGCCGATCAGCCAGGCCTCGGCCAACCAGCGCTCGGGCCGGTGCGGTCGCGTGGCGGAGGGCATCGCGATCCGGCTCTACTCCCAGGAGGACTTCGAGGGGCGTCCGGAGTTCACCGACCCCGAGATCCTCCGGACCAACCTCGCCAGCGTCATCCTGCGGATGGCGTCCCTGCGGCTGGGCGACATCGCCCGCTTCCCGTTCGTGGAGCCTCCCGACCGCCGCAACATCAAGGCGGGCACCGAGCTGCTGGAGGAGCTCGGCGCGCTCTCGACCGAGCCCTCCCCGCAACGTCATACGGAGGGGGCATCCGCTGGCCCCGACCGTATGACGTCCCGGCAGGGCCACGGCCGGACGCCCGGGCCGCGGCTCACGAAGCTCGGCCAGCGACTGGCCCGGCTGCCGATCGACCCGCGCCTGGGCCGGATGATCCTGGAGGCAGAGCGGCTCGGCTGCCTGCGCGACGTGCTGGTCATCGCGGCGGCGCTGTCGATCCAGGACCCGCGCGAGCGACCGCAGGAGCAGCGGCCGCAGGCCGACCAGCTGCACGCCCGCTTCAAGCACGAGTCGAGCGACTTCCTCACCTGGCTCAACCTGTGGCGCCACATCAAGGCCCAGCAGCGCGAGCTCTCCTCGAGCGCCTTCCGGCGGATGTGCAAGCGCGAGTTCCTCAACTACATGCGCATCCGGGAGTGGCAGGACTACGAGTCCCAGCTGCGCCAGGTCGCCAAGGAGATGAAGCTCGACCTCGGCAGGAGTGGGCACGTCGCCGACACCGGGGGCGGCACCGAGGGCGGCGCGACGGCGGGCGGCGTACGACGAGGACGGCATCCACCAGGCCCTGCTGTCCGGGCTGCTCAGCCACATCGGGGCGCTGGAGGAGCGCGAGCAGGCGAAGCCGGGGGAGCGGCGACCGATGCGTGAATACCTGGGCGCGCGCAACGCGCGCTTCGCGGTCTTCCCCGGCAGCGTCCTCAAGGGTCGCAACCCCGGCTTCCTCATGAGTGCCGAGCTCGTCGAGACCTCCCGGCTCTGGGCGCGGCAGAACGCCGCGATCAAGCCCGAGTGGGCCGAGCAGCTGGGCGCCCACCTGGTCAAGCGCACCTTCTCCGAGCCCCACTGGTCGCGCAAGCGAGCCGCGGTGATGGCGCGCGAGCGCGTCACCCTCTACGGCGTCCCGCTGGTCGCCGACCGGCTCGTGACGTACGGCAGGGTCGACCCGGAGGTGGCCCGTGAGCTCTTCATCCGCCACGCGCTGGTCCAGGGGGAGTGGGACTCGCGTCACCGCTTCCTCGCCGAGAACGCCCGCCTGCTGGAGGAGGCCGAGGAGCTCGAGCACCGCGCCCGGCGCCGCGACATCGTCGTCGACGAGCACACCCTGTTCGAGTTCTACGACGCCCGTGTGGGGTCCGACGTCGTCAGCGGGCAGCACTTCGACCAGTGGTGGAAGCGGGCCCGGCAGAAGCGGCCGGACCTGCTCACCTTCGACCCGGCGATGCTCACCCACGACACCGCCGAGCAGGTGCACCAGCTCGACTTCCCCACGCAGTGGCACGACAGCGACGAGGCCGGCCTCACCTTCCCCATCAGCTATCACTTCGAGCCCGGGGCCACCGACGACGGGCTCACCATCGACGTCCCGGTCGCGACCCTCAACCGGATCGACGCCGACGACTTCTCCTGGCTGGTCCCCGGGCTGCGTGAGGAGCTGGTGACCGAGCTGATCCGCTCGCTCCCCAAGAACCTGCGGGTCGCCCTGGTGCCCGCACCCAACACCGCCCGCGAGTTCCTCGCCGCCACCCCACCCGGGGCGGAGCCCCTGCTCGACGCGCTCGAGCGCTTCGCGCGCAGCACGCGCAGCCTGGTCATCGACCGCCAGGCGTGGGACTGGTCCAAGGTGCCCGAGCACCTGCGCCCGACCTACCGCGTGCTGACCGAGGAGGGCACCGAGGCCGGCCGGGGCAAGGACCTCGATGCGCTCAAGGAGCCGTTGCGGCCCACGTTCGAGCAGGCGATGGCCGACGTCGCCGCGGACTCGGGCGTCACGGCGACCGGACGGACCACCTGGACCTTCGGCACGGTGGAGGAGTCCTTCGTGCAGCGGCGCGCGGGGCACGAGGTGCGAGGCTTCCCGGCCCTCGTCGACGAGGGATCGAGCGTGGGACTGCAGGTACTCGCGACCGCCAACGCGGCCGCCGCGCACCACCGGCTCGGCGTACGCCGCCTGGTGCTGCTCGCGCTCGGTCGGCCGACGCCCGTGGACGACGTGCTCGCCGCCGCCGGCCTCGACCAGCGCGCCAAGCTCGCCCTCGTCGGATCGCCGTACCCGTCCGTGGCCGACCTGCTCGACGACCTGCGGGCGGGACTGGTCGGCGAGATCGTCGACGCGCGGCCGACGGTGCGGGACGAGGCGTCGTACGACGCTGTCGTGGCGGCGGCGCGCGAGGCAGTCGCCAGCGGCCTCGGTGCCGCGGTGCACGACGTGATGCGGGTGCTGGAGGCGTGGCGCACCACCGACAGGGCGATCTCCGGTCGCGCCGAGCTGATGACCCTGCCCGCCCTGACCGACATGCGGGCCCAGGTCGGCCGCCTGATGACCCCCGGCTTCGTGGGCGACGCGGGCGCCACCCGGCTGCGCGACTACCCGCGCTACCTCGCCGCCGTCACCCATCGCCGTGAGCGGCTCGACGCACAGGTCGCTCGCGACCGACAGCTCATGGACCAGCTCTCCGGGCTGCAGGAGGCCTGGCTGCACGCGGTCGCGGCCCTCCCGGCAGGCCAGCCGATGCCGCAGCACCTGCGCGAGGCGCGCTGGCTGCTGGAGGAGTACCGGGTCTCCCTCTTCGCGCAGCAGCTCGGCACCCGGGAGAAGGTCAGCGACCAGAGGATCCGCAAGGTGATGGGCGCCGCGCCCTAGTCGCGCCTAACCTGTGGGGGTGACCAGCCGCATCCACCACCGTCCGATGACGCCCGGCGAGGGCTTCTTCGCCGAGATCGCCGGGGGCACCGACCCTGCGCTGCTGCGGGAGGCGGGCGACCTCGCTGCGACCGTCCTGGTGCGCGGGGCCCGCGAGTCCCACGACCCGGAGCTGGCCGAACGGATCGTGCACCTGGCCGAGAGCGAGGGGCTCGAGACGCTTGCGGAGGTCTGGTCCGGTGCTCCGGCCGACACGCTGGCCGGCAGCCTGTGGCGGCTGTTCCTGCTGCGCTCCTGGGTATATGCCGACCCCGAGCGGGTGGCGTACGAGTTCGAGGCCGGGCAGCGGCGCGCCGACGTCGCACGCGTGGTCGCGGGTGTGGCGGACCCGCCCGGGCCCGACGAGCTGCGCGGGATGGTCGACGACGTGCTGCGCGGCATCGCCCGCGGCGACTTCGCGGTCACCCTCTTCCGGGCGGCTGCGTTCGCGCGGATCGTCGCCGCCGGCCGTGCCGGCCTCGGTGGGTACTCCCACGAGGAGATCACCCGGATGCTGGCACTGTCCGAGCAGCTCGAGGCCGCGGGACATGGGGAAATCAAGGACACACTGGCCTGAGCACCTACAATGGGTCTCGAGTGCGTCGGGCTGTGGCAGCCCCGGGTCCCGAAATCAGCCGCTACGAGCGGCCACGCGCCGTGAGGCGCTCCCGGTCCGGCGCACTCATTCATCTAGTCTCGGTCGATGAGCCTGCGCCGACGCATCGCTGGACTGCTCTCGTCGACCACACCTCCTGTCGAGGATGCGGACCAGGTGTCCGCGCGCTACGCCCCTGAGGTCGACGGCGAGCCCGATCCGGGCGAGGTGGTCTGGGCGTGGGTGCCCTACGAGGACGATCCTGACCGGGGCAAGGACCGCCCCGTCCTCGTGCTCGACACCGACGGTGACGGCTGGACGGGGCTGATGCTCAGCAGCCAGGACCACGACCGCGACGCCGCCGACGAGGCGCGGTACGGCCGCTACTGGATGGACGTCGGCTCCGGGGCCTGGGATGCGCAGGGCCGACCCAGCGAGGTGCGGCTCGACCGGCTCCTCCACCTCGAGCGCGACGGCGTACGACGCGAGGGCGCCGCGCTCGACGCGAAGATCTTCCACGAGGTCGTCGAGGCGGTGCGAGGCCTCGACCGCTGAGGGCATGGCTCCCCTCCCCGGCCCGCTGCGCGCCGTTCGAGGATTGGGAGACATGGCCTAGGGTTTCGCCGTGTCCCTGTCCCTGCGTCGCAGCGCGCTCGCTGCGTGTGCCCTGCTGATCGCGGCGTCCACCGCGGCCTGCACGGACGGCACCGCTCCGACGTCCTCCCCGACGACCTCGCCGAGCCCGGGGCAGTCCGGGGAAGCCACCCCCAAGCCGCGCAAGATCGTCTTCGGCGCCTACGGCAGCGACGACGAGGTGGCGGCCTTCCAGGAGGTCGTCGACTCCTTCAACGCCACCTCGACCACCCGCTCGGTCACCCTGAAGTCCTGGCCCGACCACGAGACCGCGCTCGAGGACGTGCTCGCCGGTGACGCTCCGGACGTCTTCCTGGCCTCCCGCATCGACCTGGGCAAGCTGGTGGAGGACGAGGCGCTGCGGCCGGTGAGCCTGCTGCTGGACGAGCGCGGCGTCGACTTCGGCGACCGCTTCTCCCGCGATGCCGTCGACGCGTTCGCGATGGACGACGAGCTGCAGTGCATGGCGTACGCGGTCTCCCCGATGGTCATCTACTACAACACCGACATCGTCGACTTCGACAAGATGGAGCGGCGCGGTGTCGCCGTCCCCGCCGTCAACAACGACGGCGTGCGCGACCGCTGGTCGCTGGAGGAGTTCGCCGCCGCGGCGCAGTTCGCCTCGCGTCGCGGTGACCGTCGCGGTGTCTGGATCGACCCGACCCTCCAGGGCCTGGCGCCGTTCATCTACTCCGGTGACGGCAAGGTCTTCGACGACGACCGCGATCCCACCTCGCTCGCCTTCTCCGACGACGCCACTCGCGAGGCGCTCAGCAAGACGCTGGCGGTCCTGCGCGACCCCACGATCACGCCGACCAACGCCCAGCTCGCACGGGCGACGCCGGTCCAGCTGTTCAAGCGCGGCGAGCTCGCGATGATCGCGGGTCTGCGCAACCTCGTGCCGCAGCTGCGCGGCGCCGGCGACCTCGACTTCGACGTGCTGCCCATGCCGACCATCGACTCCCGGGCGACGGTCGGTGACATCAGCGGACTCTGCCTCTCCGCCGACTCCGACGTGCAGGGCGACGCGGCCGACTTCATCGCCTACGCCGTCTCCGACGCGGCGATCTCCACCGTCGCTGCCACGGGTTACATCGTGCCCGCCAACACTGAGGTCGCCGCCTCGCCCGACTTCCTGGCTCCCGGCAAGGAGCCGGCGAACGCCGAGGTGTTCAACGCGAGCATCCGCTACATGGAGGTGCCGCCCTTCGTCGACCAGCGACTCGAGCTGATCGACGCGGTCACCCCGCTCCTCGAGCGCCTCGTCACCGCGCCCGGCGTGCTGGACCTCGACCTGCTCACCGAGCAGATCGACCAGGCCTCGCGGGCGGTCCTCGCGCCTCCGGAGGAGACCGAGTCGCCGACGGAATCGCCCTCCGAGTCGCCCTCGGAGTAGGCGGGCCTCGCCGGCCTGGGTGTCGGTGCGCCCCTCGCTGCCAACTCGTGAGTTGGTCAGCCAACTGGTGAGTTGGTGGGTTGGGTGGTTGGGGAGGGGTGTCCTGAGCGCCCAAGTCGCCAACTGGTGAGTTGGTGGGTTGGGTGGTTGAAAGGGGGAGTCTCGGCCCCCCAAGTCGCCAACTGGTGAGTTGGTCAGCCAACTGGTGAGTTGGCGTACGCCGCCTCGGCGTGCCGGCCTACTCCGACTCGGGCTCGGGTTCCGCATCGGCCCCGAGGATCGCGCCGACCAACGCGCCGGTGACGAGCTCGGCCTGCCAGGGTCGGGCACCGTACGTCGCCAGCTGTGCGCGGACGTCCTCGGCGAGGGCGGCCGGCTCGCGGGTCTCCGGCGGAGCCCACATCAGCCGGCGGAGGAAGTCGGGGGTCAGCAGGTTCTCCACCGGCAGGTGGTGCACCTCGGCCAGGTTGAGCATCGACTCGCGAGCCGCCTTGAAACGGCGGTCGGCGACCGGGTCGCGGTCGGCCCAGGTGCGGGGGTGCGGGGGACCGTCGCCCCGGGGGGCGCGGGAGGGCAGCTCGTCCTCGGTCATCTCGCGGACCCGCTGCAGGGCGTCGACCCAGGTCGACGCATAACGGCTGGCGCCGCGACCGTGGAAGCCCTGCGTGGACAACAGCGCGCGCTTGTCGGTCGGCATGACGGTGGCCGCCACCACGATCGCGGAGTCGGGCAGGATCCGGCCGGGGGTGACGTCGCGCTCAGCGGCGATCGCGTCCCGGGCCTCCCACAGGGCGCGTGCGGCACCGAGGGCCCGACGCCCGCGCAGGCGGTGCACCCCGGACGTACGGCGCCATGCCTCGTTGCGTACGGCCGGCTCGAAGCCCAGCAGGTGCTCGAACTCCTGGCGGGCCCACTCGGTCTTGCCGGCCTTGTCGAGCTCGGTGATCATGTGCTCACGCAGCTCGAGGAGCACCTCGACGTCAAGGGCGGCGTAGTCCAGCCATGCGGTGGGGAGCGGGCGCGTCGACCAGTCGGCCGCGGAGTGCTCCTTGCGCATGCGCTGACCGAGCACGGTCTCCACGAGGGTCGCGAGGCCGACGCGCGGGTAGCCGAGCAGGCGACCGGCCAGCTCGGTGTCGAAGAGGCTGGTCGGGACCAGGCCCACCTCGCGCAGGCAGGGCAGGTCCTGGGTGGCGGCGTGCAGGATCCACTCGGCGCCGGCCAGGGCCTCCTGCAACGGGGCCAGGGTGGTCATCGGGATCGGGTCGATCAGCCAGGTGCCGGCACCTTCACGGCGGAGCTGGATCAGGTAGGCCCGGTTGGAGTAGCGGTAGCCGGAGGCCCGCTCGGCGTCGATGGCCACCGGTCCGGTCGCCGCTGCGAGCGCCGCACACGCCTCGGCCAGCCCGGCATCGGTCTCGACGATCGCGGGCAGTCCGTCACGCAGCTCGAGCAGCGGAGCCGGGGGAGCCTCGGGCTCGGCGACGGGCTGCTCGACGGCCTGGTCAGCGAGATCGGGCTCGCCAGACGTGGGCTCGGTCTCGGTGTCAGGGGTGTCGGGCATCGGTTCAGGTGCCGCGCTGTCCGCGGCGGCTGGGGATGGCGATGACGCCCTCGGGGACCGGCGGCAGGCCGACAGCGGTGCACATCAGCTCGCCCCAGGCCTCGACATGAGACGTCATGTCGAGGGCGCCGTCCTCGTCGATGTCGGGGGTCCACGACGCCCGGATCTCGACCTGGGCGGTGCCGTCCTCGTCGGCCATCCCGCCGAAGCTCTCGGTGGTCACGCAGGTGACCGTGCCCGACGCGGCGTGGAAGGTGGCGCCGTGCGCCTCCAGTGCCTCGGTCAGCCACGACCAGCCGACCGCGGCCAGCATCGGGTCGGCGCCGAGCTCGGGGTCGATGTCGGCGCGGGCGTAGGCCACGCAGCGGAAGGTGCCGTCCCACGCGTCGTTGCCGGCGGGGTCGTGCAGCAGGATCAGGCGCCCGGTGCCGAGGTCCTCGTCGTCGACCGTGACGTCGCCGCTGAGGGCCGAGGACCACGGTGCGATGCGCTGCGGCGCGGGCATCTCCTCGCAGAAGACCTCCGGGCGCAGCGTGGCCTGACGCATCGACTCCACAGCCGCGCGGAACTCTGCGGGCCCAGCCGCGGGAGCACTGCCCGGGGGGGTCTCGTGACGAGCCACCATTCGTCCAGAGTAGGCCAGCCGTGCGCACTCCCGATGTGCCGCCACGCCGCCTGACCTGCGAAGATTCAGCGGTGACCGACGCCGACGCCACCCCCCAGCCAGGGCCCCACCCGGGACTCGTCGAGAGCGCGTTCCTGAGGGCGGCCCGCGGTGAGAAGCCGTCCCACACGCCGGTCTGGTTCATGCGGCAGGCAGGCCGCTCGCTGCCGGAGTACCTCAGGCTCCGCGAGGGCATCGGCATGCTCGAGTCCTGCATGGACGCCGACCTCGTCACCGAGATCACCCTGCAGCCGGTCCGTCGCTACGGCGTGGACGCGGCCATCTTCTTCTCCGACATCGTGCTGCCGCTCAAGGCCGTCGGCGTCGACCTGGACATCAAGCCCGGCGTGGGCCCGGTCGTGGCGTCGCCGGTGCGCACCCTCGCCGACGTCGCGGCGATCCCCGACCTCACCCCCGAGCACGTCCCCTACATCTCCGCGGCGGTACGCCAGCTGGTCGCCGAGCTCGGCGCGACCCCGCTCATCGGCTTCGCCGGGGCGCCCTTCACGGTCGCGTCCTACCTGGTCGAGGGCGGGCCCTCCAAGGAGCACGCGAAGACCAAGGCGATGATGTTCGGGGCCCCCGACGTGTGGGAGGCGCTGATGCACAAGATCGCCGGGATCGCGGCCGCCTACCTCCGCATCCAGGTCGAGGCCGGCGCCTCGGCCGTACAGCTCTTCGACTCCTGGGCCGGTGCCCTCACCCCGGCGGACTACCGGGCGTCGGTCATGCCCCACTCGGAGCGGGTGCTGACCGCGGCCGGCGAGCTCGGTGTGCCGCGGATCCACTTCGGTGTCGGCACCACGAACCTCCTCGGCCTGATGGGGGAGGCCGGTGCCGACGTCGTCGGCGTCGACTGGCGTACGCCGCTGGAGCAGGCCATCCCGCTCGTCGGCGACCGCGTCGTGCAGGGCAACCTCGACCCCACCCTGGTCTTCGCGCCCACCGAGGTGATGACCGCGCGGGCGGCCCAGATCATCGAGGCCGGCCGTGCGGCCAAGGGACACATCTTCAACCTCGGCCACGGCGTCATCCCCTCGACCGACCCCGATCAGCTCGCTGCGCTGACCGAGTTCGTCCAGGGCTACTGACCGGACTGTCGCACTGCCCGGATGAACTTCCACTCGCTGGAGTGGAAGTTCATCCGAGGCTGAGCGTGGAGTCGCTCTCCGGCGCCTGAACTTCCACTCGTACGAGTGGAAGTCCATCGGCGGGGGCGCTGGTGTACGCCCTGGCTCAGGCGTCGGTGGCGTTCACCGGCATCGGCTCGGAGCCCTTGCGGCGGCGGACGAGCAGCCAGACCGGCAGGCCGAGCACGAGGCCCACGACCGCGAAGGGGAGCAGGGCACCGAGGACGGTGGCGACCGTCGCGACGGTGGCTCCCAGGGCCTTCATCCCGCCCCGGAGCCCGGCCAGGAAACCCGCCGGTGTCTCGTCGGTCTCCTCCGTCACCTCATCGGGTTCGACGGAGATGTCGACGGTGATGGTCGACAGCGACGTCTGGTCCTGGAGCCAGGCCTGCTGCGACTTCAGCGAGTCGAGATCGGCCTGGCGGCGGGTCAGCTGCGACTCGATCCAGATCACGTCCTTGAGGGTCTTCGCCTCCGCGAGCAGCAGCTCGACCCGCTTGAGGCTCGCCTCCTGCGCCCGCACGCGTACGCCGGTGTCGATGACCTGGGTGGTGACGTCCTCGGAGCCGCGGGTGGACGAGCGCAGGATGCCCGCCTCCTCGAGCGCCTGCATCGAGGCGCTGAACTTCGCGCTCGGGACCCGGATCACCAGACGTGCGTACGCCGTGTCGCCCTCGTCGTCGGTCTCGGTGTTCTCCTCCGTGATGTCGCCGCCCTGAGCGTCCACGATCCGCTGGACCTCGCGCCTGGTGGCGGCCACGTCCTTGCTGGTCAGCGAGACCGCGCCGGTGGCGATGACCGAGCGCTCGGTGGCCGGTGTCGCTGCGGAGCCGGAGCCGGACCCGGAGCCGGACCCGGAGGTGGCGGTGTCGCCGGACTCGCGGCTCGCCGCGGCCGGTGCCTCGCCGGCGTCCGCCCCGCCTCCACCGTCCGAGGACTGCGAGGTGGGGGCGTCGGACGTGGAGAGCATCGCCCGCGCTGTCGCTGGAGGAGCAGGCGGCCATCAGGGCCGTCATGGTGATCGCGGTGAGGATGCCTGCGGCGCGGGTGCGAGTGGTCATGACTGTCCGACGCCGACCACGTGGGGGCCGGTTCCGGCCGTGACGCAACCGTGACCGTCAGGCTTTCTTGGCCGTGGTCGCCTTCTTCGTGGTGCGCTTCGTGGTCGTGACCTTCGGAGCCTGGGCCTGCTTCTTGGTCGCCTTGGCTGACGCCTGGCCCTGGCCCTTCACCCGCACGCGCATCGAGTCGCCGTCGTTCGTCGTCTCGAGGTAGGGCTGTGCCGCGAGCAGGCCCTGCAGGCCCCGGTGCCCGTAGTTGCGCGGGTCCAGCGACGGGTGGGTCCGGCTGAGGTGCTGGCCGATCGGACCGGGAGCCGCCCATCCGTCGTCGCCCGCGACCGCGTTGACGGCCTTGGTCAGGGCGCTCGGCAGGTTGAGCTCGGGCGCCTGTCCGGAGTCGGGGCTCGCGGGGTCGGCCGGGGTCGCCTCGGGCTCGGCCGGGGTCTGGGGCTCGTCCTCGGCCTCGGCCTCGGTGTCCGGCTCGCCCAGCGACTCGAGCCGGATGAACCTGTCGCAGGCGTTCTGCAGCGAGGCCGGCGTCTTCGCCCCGCCCAGGCCGTAGACGACCTTGCCGGACTCGCGCAGCCGCAGGGCCAGGCTGGTGAAGTCGCTGTCGCTGGTGACCAGCGCGAAGGCCTCGACGTTGCCGGCGTAGAGCAGGTCCATCGCGTCGATGATCAGGGCCGAGTCGGTCGAGTTCTTGCCGCGGGTGAAGGCCCCCTGGTGCATGCCGCGGATGGCGCGGACGTTGAGCTCCTTGCCCCATCCGCTGAGGTGCGGCGAGGACCAGTCGCCGTACGCGCGCTTGATCGTCGGGTTGCCGAACTTCGCGATCTCGTCCAGCAGCGCCTCGCTGTAGCGGTGCGAGGTGTTGTCGGCGTCGATCAGCACGGCGATCCGGTCAGAGCTCACGTTGGCGTCCACACCCCGCAGCCTAGGGTGGCCGGCGTGCGAGACGTGGTCGTTGTGGGTGGTGGAGTGGCCGGACTGGTCGCCGCCCGTGACCTCGCGGCGACCGGTCACGACGTCCTGCTCCTGGAGGGATCGCCGCAGGTCGGCGGCAAGCTGCGCAGCGCGGAGGTCGCCGGGCTCACGGTCGATGTCGGTGCCGAGGCGATGCTGGCGCGCCGGCCCGAGGGTGTCGACCTCGTCCGTGAGCTGGGTGCCGAGGCGGTCCACCCCACCCCTGCCACGTCCGGCGTCTGGTCGCGAGGCCGGCTGCGCCCGCTGCCGCGGTCGCTGATGGGGGTGCCCTTCGACCTCGACCAGCTCGCAGCGAGCGGGGTGCTGACCCCGGAGGGGCTGACCCGGGCGGCGACCGAGGCGGACACGGGGGTCGACCTCGGCGACGACGTCTCGGTCGGCGACCTCGTGGCCTCCCGGCTCGGCGACGAGATCGTCGAGCGGCTCGTCGAGCCGCTGCTCGGAGGGGTGTACGCCGGTCACGCCCGGCACATCTCCGCCGCCGCGGCCGTCCCCCAGCTGCTCGCCATGGCCCGGCGCGGCAGCCTGCTCGAGCAGGTCGCGGCCGTACCCGCCTCCACGGCACCGGTCTTCGCCTCGCTCCCGGGGGGAATGGGCCGGTTGCCCGCCCTGATCGGCGACGGTGGAGGTTTCGAGGTGCGGACCTCGGCGACCGTCCGCGCGCTGCGACGTACGCCCTCCGGCTGGGCGCTCACGGTCGGCCCCACCACGCACCCGGAGACGATCGACACGGGAGCGGTCGTGCTAGCGACGCCCGCCTCGCCGACGGCCCGGCTGCTCGCGGACGACGTACCCGACGCGGCAGCCGAGCTGGCGGCCATCGGCGCCGCGAGCGTGGCCGTCGTGAGCCTGGCCTTCCGCGCCCAGGACCTGCCGGACGCACTCTTCGAGCGCTCGGGCTTCCTCGTGCCACCCGTCGAACGGCGCACCATCAAGGCGTCCACGTTCTCCTTCGCCAAGTGGGCCTGGGTGCGCGACCTGGACCCCGACGTCGTCGTCCTGCGGACCTCCCTCGGCCGACACGGCGAGGAGGCGACCCTCCAGGCCGCTGACGACGGGCTGGTGCGCGTCTCGCTCGCCGACCTCGCGGCCATGGCCGGCATCACCTCGGGCCCGGTCGACTCGCACGTGCAGCGGTGGGGTGGGGCGCTCCCGCAGTACGCCGTGGGTCACGTCGACCGGGTGGCGAGGATCCGCGCTGCCGTCGCGCTGCAGCCGGGTCTCGCGGTCTGCGGGGCGGCGTACGACGGGGTCGGCATCCCGGCGGTGATCGGCTCGGCCCGCCGGGCTGTGGCCTCGGTCACCCGGGCAGAATGAACCCCATGAGCACCCCACGACGTTCTTCTCCTCCGCTTCGCTCCCCCGAACAACGCCGCGGGGGCCCCGCATGAGCACCGACAAGACCAACGCTGCGCGGACCAAGGAACTCAACGACACGATCCGCTACACGATGTGGTCGGTGTTCAAGCTGCGCGACGTCCTCGGCGATGCCGACCGGGAGGCGGAGGCGACCGACGTCCAGGCGTTGTTCGAGGTGCTGGGCGAGCAGGACGTCACGGTGCGCGGGCTCTACGACGTGAGCGGCCTGCGGGCCGACGCCGACCTGATGGTCTGGTGGCACGCCGCTGACTCCGAGCAGCTCCAGGCGGCGTACAACGCCTTCCGGCGCACCTCCTTCGGCCAGCGGCTGGAGCCGGTGTGGTCGCAGATGGCGCTGCACCGGCCCGCGGAGTTCAACAAGTCGCACATCCCGGCCTTCCTCGCGGACGAAGAGCCCCGCGCCCACATCTGCGTCTACCCGTTCGTGCGGTCCTACGAGTGGTACCTCCTCGAGGACTCCGAGCGCCGCGCCATGCTCGCCGAGCACGGCAAGATGGCCCGTGGCTACGCCGACGTGCGCGCCAACACGGTCGCCTCGTTCGCGCTGGGCGACTACGAGTGGATGCTGGCCTTCGAGGCCGACGAGCTGCACCGGATCGTCGACCTCATGCGCGAGCTGCGCGCCTCGACAGCGCGTCGCCACGTGCGCGAGGAGCTGCCGTTCTACACCGGCGCCCGCGTCTCGCCGTCGGAGCTGGTCGCCCGCCTGCCCTGAGCCGGGAACCGGGGTTCGGGCGGTAACGTCTGAGACCCATGAAGACTTCGCTGCTGACGCTCGCCCTGGCCGTCTCCGCCGTCGCGCTCGCCGCCTGCTCGACCGAGAGCGAGATGCGTGCCGTCGACCCGGCCGGATCGGGCGAGCCGGCGACCGGCACGCCGGCCACGGCCGCTCCCCCTGTTCCCGACGGCCCGGTCCGCACCAGCGGACTCGTCACGGTGCTCGACCCCGGCACGGGCCCTCAGATGTGCCTGGGCGCCATCGCAGAGTCCTACCCGCCCCAGTGCGGCGGCCCGGCGATCGAGGGCTTCGAGTGGGGCGACGTGGGCGCCGAGAAGGCCTCGGGCGTGACATGGGGGTCGTACGCCCTCACCGGCACCTTCGACGGCACCACGTTCACCGCGACCGACGCCATCCCCGCGGCGCTGTACGACGCCGTCGCGCAGCCGCAGGAGGAGGCGCTCGGCGCCGCGTGCGAGACGCCCGCCACCACCGACCCGGCCAAGGCGACGCCCGAGGACCTGGACGCGACCCTCGCCGCCGCCTCTGCGCTGCCCGGCTACGCGACCACCTGGCTGACCGGCAACACCATCAACGTCGCAGTCACGGATGACGAGGCCGGCGCCGAGAAGACCCTGCGCCGGACGTGGGGCGGACCGCTGTGCGTCACCACCGTCGAACGCACCGACGCCGACCTGAACGCGATCAACCAGGAGCTCCAGGCCGCGCTCCCGACGCTGCTGACCAGCGGGTCGTTCTCCCCGGACTCCCTCGACGCCCAGGTCGTCTTCGACGACGGGTCGATCCAGGACTGGGTCGACGCGACCTACGGCGAGGGCCTGGTGCAGATCAGCTCGGCACTGACGCCCGTGGAGTGACCGGAGCGTCGTCGACCCCTGGATGACCCTCCGGGTGTGACCGCGGTAGTTAGGGACGTTCTGGTAGGTCCAGAGGCTGGATCGCCTACCGGATCGTCCCTAACTACGTCACTTCTCGTTCAGCTTGATGCTGATCGAGTTGATGCAGTAGCGGTCGCCGGTCGGGGTGCCGAATCCGTCGGGGAACACGTGGCCCAGGTGCGATCCGCACTTCGCGCAGCGCACCTCGACCCGCTTCATGCCGCCGGTGTTGTCGTCGATGTACTCCACCGTGTCGGTCATCGGCTGGTAGAAGCTCGGCCAGCCGCAGCCGGAGTGGAACTTCGTGTCGCTGGTGAACAGCTCCGACCCACAGGCCTTGCACGAGTACGTGCCCTGGGTCTCGGTGTCGGTGTACTCGCCGGTGAAGGCGCGCTCGGTGCCGGCCTGTCGCAGCACGGCGTACTCCTCGGCGCTGAGCTCCTCGCGCCACTGCTCGTCGGTCTTCTGCACGTCATAGGGCATGCCGCCAGTTTACGAGGCCACGGAAACGTCACGATTCGCCGGCGGCCCACGGATCGGCTCAGGCTGCGAGCGCCGTGGTGTCGCTCCCCGACCTGTCCGAACGGCTGACCCGGGGTCGGCGCGTGGCGCTAGGTTGCAGTCATGACCGGAAGCGGAACACCAGAGGACCCGTGGCAGCTCCAGACAGCGCCCGGAAGCTCGGCCTACAGCATGTATCGCGATGACGAAGCCGGCCTGCTGGTCTGCCAGGTAGGCACCACGAAGCTCACCTACCTCGCCTCGGCCGTCGACGACCTGCACGCGATGCTGCGCGAGCACGGCGACTGGGTGCCGCTGGGCGCGGCCGACGAGAAGAAGGAACCCGCCGAAGGAACCGTGGAGGCGTGGGGCCGCTCGACCGACAACCCCGTCGGTGGGTGGTACGGCCAGCGCAAGGGCTACCGGGGACGCTTCGGCATGTACCTGCCGCCCCTGCTCGAGGCGCTCGGTCTCGTCGAGCTCGAGCACAACCCGCGCAACAACCGCGTCCGCGCGGTCTGATCTAGCCTGCATCCATGGCAGCTGCGAAGCCGGTGATGGTCCAGGCCGGCGATCGAGAGGTCCGCGTCTCCTCGCCCGACCGCGTCATCTACGAGGCGACCGAGTCGACTGCGGAGGTCACGAAGCTGATGGTGGCGGAGTACTTCGCCAGCGTCGAGGACGGCCTGATGCGAGCCTTGCGCGACCGGCCCACGGCCCTCGAACGCTGGACCTCAGGCGTCCGGGAGGGCATGAAGCTGGCCACCGGACCCAGCGACCGCAATGCCGATGCGTTCTACCAGAAGCGCGTGCCCAAGGGCGCTCCCGACTACCTCGAGTCCGTCGAGATCACCTTCCCGTCCGGCCGCACCGCCGAGGAGATCTGCCCGACCGAGATCGCGGTGCCGGTGTGGTGCGCCCACATGGGCACGCTCACGTTCCACCCGTGGCCGGTCCGCCGAGGCGACGTGGACCA
Source organism: uncultured Actinomycetota bacterium (assembly GCA_963843815.1). Lineage (GTDB taxonomy): Bacteria > Actinomycetota > Actinomycetes > Propionibacteriales > Nocardioidaceae > Nocardioides. The sequence continues at coordinate 392,272 of CAWJLX010000012.1, forward strand.
CCCCGACGAGCTGCGGATCGACCTCGACCCCCAGCCCGGTACGACGTTCGCCGACGCCGTGCGCGTCGCCGGGGTCGCCCGTGAGCTGCTCGCCGACCTCCGGATGTCCGGCTTCGCGAAGACCTCGGGCAACCGGGGGATCCACATCTACGTCCGGATCGAGCCGCGCTGGGAGTTCGCCGACGTACGGCACGCGGCCATCGCGTTCGGACGCGAGCTGGAGAAGCGCGACGACGGCGTGACCACGGCCTGGTGGAAGGAGGAGCGCGGGGAGCGGATCTTCGTCGACTTCAACCAGAACACCCGCGACCGCACCATCGCCTCGGCGTACTCGCTGCGCCCGATCGCCGGGGCACCCGTCTCGACACCGGTGACGTGGGACGAGCTGTCGGGGCTCGACTCACCGAAGGGCTTCAACCTCTTCACGGTGCCTGAGCGGCTCGCCTCCGACGGCGATCCGTGGGCGTCGATCGACGACGAGCACCACTCGCTCCAGCCCTTGCTCGACCTCTGGGAGGAGCGACCCGAGGAGCTCAACTACCCGCCCGACCACCCGAAGATGCCCGGCGAGCCACCGCGCGTACAGCCGTCGAAGAAGGTCGAGTCGCACTGGGACGCCGAGGGCAACCGGATCCCCGACTGAGCTCGCTGGGCTGATCCCTGGCCTGTCTGTTCACCATGGGATGTCGGTGAGTAGGCACTTCCCCATGTCAATTGACCCGGGGATGTGCATGTTCGTCGACATCCCATGGTGAACAAACGGCAGCAGCAGCAGACGGAAGGAACGTCAGCCGAGCTCCCAGGGCGCCGAGATCGGGAAGTACTGCTCGAGGAAGTCGTGCAGCAGCCCGTCGGCCCGCTCCTCGTCGAACGCCGCGACGAGGTTGTCGGCGATGCAGAAGAAGTCGCGGTCGCGCTTGAGCATCGCCCTGAGCTGGACCGGCAGCTGCTGGTGCCCGAGGTCGACGTAGCCGTGGTGTGCGGACGCGCGGAAGGCCTGGCCGGTGATCAGGCCGTAGTTCTGCGCGAAGGACGAGAGCAGAGACAGGTCGGTCCCGGAGCGGAAGGGGGCGTCGGTGGTGCGGGCCACCTCGTCGGGGAACCGGGCCGCGATCTCCTCCAGCGTCGTACGACGCTGCGGGTGCGGGCTGTGCATCATCGTGTTGGTCAGCGTCACGCCGAAGGCCTCGGCCAGCACGCGGCGGTTGTTGTGCGCGGCGGAGAGGTAGGGGCGGTCGTCGGTGCCGGGCAGCCCGACGGCGCGGTGGTCGGCGACGAATGCGGCGTACTGCCCGCCGGGTGAGAAGAAGTGCTCGGGTCGACGCGGCCGGCCGAGGAAGACGTCGTCGTTGACGTAGACGAAGTGGTCGGCGAGGTCGGGAACGGCGTGCAGCCGGGTCTCGATGGCGTGCGAGCTGAAGGTCGGCAGCGCCGAGGCCGGGAGGATGTCGCGGTGGTCGACGACCCGGATCCGGTCGTGGTCGGTGTCGAGCCACGACGGCACCTGGCCCGCGGTGACCAGGTGGATGCGGCGCACCCACGGTGCGAAGAGGTGCAGGCTGCGCATGGAGTAGCGCAGCTCGTCACGGCTGCGGTAGCGGGAGGCGCCGCCGGCCCGCGCGCTCGGGGTGCCGCCGAGCCCGGTGATCCGCGCGTCACGGGCGGCCAGCCAGTCCTCGTCGTCGCCGTCGACCCAGGTGTAGACGACGTCGACGTCGAACCGGACGTCGTCCACCGTCGGCAACGCCATCGCCTCGAGGGTCGGGACGCTCGACCCCGTCGACCTCGATCGTGGTGCGGGCGGTCCCGACCGGGACGCGGTCGCCGAAGCGGTTGAGGCCCGGCGCCAGCAGGTCGCCCTCGGCGGACTCCTCCCAGAACTGCACGCCCACCTCGACGCCCTCGCCCAGCACTCCGTCGTGCCCCCCGCGCATCGGCCACGGCTCGAGGAAGAGCGAGGCCGTACGCGTCCGGGCCAGGTCGTCGGTCATCGCGGCGACCGTGCCGCGCCGCTCGTGCCAGCCACGCTCGGCGGGGTCGCGCACGGAGAGCCAGTCGGGGACGGAGCCGGCGGCGAGCGAGGCGAGGAAGGCCCCCCGCTGCGAGGACGGCACGACGACGACCGGGTGCCGGTCGAGTCCGCGGGCGGGCATCACGAACCACCGGTCCCCGGTCGAGGCGGCGGCCGAGGTCAGTGCCCGGAGCGCCGTCGTACGCGCCCGGGCGGGGGTGACTCCGGCAGCACCGTCCGTCTCGGGCAGGTCGCCCAGGGGGCCGGGGCGGAGGCCGTGCAGCACCCGCCGGGGGGCCAGCGGGTCGGCGCGGCGGGCGATGGCGGTGCGGAACGTCTCGACCCAGTGGCGCGCCAGCGTCTGCCCGTCCCAGCGCTCGGAGCGGGCCAGGGCGGCCCCGCCGAGGCGCCAGCGCAGGTCGTCGTCGGTGGCGATGCGCAGCATCGCGGCGGCCAGCGCCGCCTTCGAGGCCGGGGGCACGAGCAGCCCGTCGACGTCGTGGGTGATGATCTCGCGCGGTCCGGAGGGGCAGTCGTACGACACCGGTGGGACACCGGCCGACATCGCCTCCTGCAGCACGAGCGGATAGCCCTCGCCCTTCGACGCCAGCACGGCGACGCTGGCGCGTGCCCACTCGCTCGCCATGTCGGCAGTCGTGCCGGGGAGGTCCACGCGGTCCTCGAGGCCGAGCTTGCGGACCTGGGCGGCGAGGTTGGCGGCGCGCGGACCGTCACCCCAGATCCGCAGCGTCCAGCCGGGGACCTGCTCGTGGATGCGCCAGAAGGCGTCGACGATGTGCTCGAACTGCTTCTCCGGCGCCAGCCTGCCGGCGGTGACGAACGTCTTCTGGTCGAGCGGCGAGCGCGGCTGCGGCTCGGCCGGAAGCGGGTTGGGGATCACCAGCAGCTCGGGGGCGGCGCCGCCGAGCCGGCCGGCCAGCCACCGCGACATCGACTCGGTCAGGGAGACGACGACGTCGGCGCGGGGGGCGAACTGCAGCAGCGCGCCGAGGTCGTTGACCCGGGCCGAGGAGGCCCGGTGCTCCTGGTGGACGAGCGCCACGTCAGCGGGTGCGAGCTGGGCGACGACGGCGAGGAGCTCGGGGGTGGTCGTGACCACCACGTCGGCGTCCAGGTCGCCCAGCGCCTCCCGCAGGGTGGCGTCGGTGAGGCCGCTGAAGAGCGCGTCCCAGCTGCGGGGCACCAGCACGGACTCACGCTCGGCCAGCTCGGCCGGATGGCCGCCGTCGACAGCGACGGGTCGTGCACCGCGTACGTCGACGAGGTAGGTGACCTCGAGCCCGTCGGCGAGCGCGTAGTGGGTGTGGGCGCCGCTGCGCGTGACGCTGAGGATGCGGACCCGGTGGTCCTCGCCCAGTCCGACGAGTGCGTTCGCCTGCTCGATCGCCGAGCGGGCGGTGCCACCCATGCCGTCGGCGTTGAAGAGGACGAAGACGATGTCGAGCGGGCCGTCGCGGCGGGTGCGGCGCATCGCGCTGCGCACCTTCCCGCCCAAGCTGTCCCTCAGTGCCACGTGTCCTCAGTCCTGTTCGGGGAGCCGGTCGGCACGATCCTAGGGCCCCCGCGGTGGCCGATAGGGTGACCCGCATGTCGACGTCCCCCGCCCGACCCGACGTGCAGCCGGGCACCCCGCTGGTCCTGGTCTCCGGCTCCGGCCGCAGCGGCACCAGCTCCCTGGCCGGCACGTTGAAGCGCCTCGGTCTCCACGTGCCGCAGCCCGAGGTGGAGGCGTCGGAGACCAACCCGCGCGGGTTCTACGAGCCGCAGTGGGTCATCGACTTCCACAAGCGCCACCTCAAGGAGCTCGCGCTCTTCAACATCGACAGCCGTCCCGCGGCTGTCGACCTGGTCGCCGCCTACGTCGAGTCCGGCATCCCCACCGCGGAGCTGCACGAGTGGCTGGCGGGCCAGCTCGACGCCTCCCAGATCGTCGTCAAGGACCCGCACGCGTTCTGGTTCGCCCAGGTGTGGGAGCAGGTGACCGCCGAGCTCGACGTCGACCTGCGCTGGCTGACCGCCCTGCGCCACCCCGCCGAGGTGGTCGGGTCGCGCGAGATCGCCTACCTCTCCAGCCAGTCCGACGACCTCAGGCTGACGAAGGAGACCTCCAACGTCGCCGGCTGGGTCCACGCAGCGCTGCTCACCGAGCAGGCGGGGCGTGGCTCCCGGCGCGCGTTCGTGCGGTACGGCGACCTGCTGGCCGACTGGCGTACCGCGCTGGCGCCCGTCCAGCAACAGCTGGAGCTGGACTTCAACACCGACCTGTCGTCCACCGAGCACCACGACGTCGACGACTTCATCGAGCCCTCGATGCGCAAGTCGCAGCTGACGTGGGACGACGTGCGTACGCCGGACTGGCTGCGCGACATGGCCGAGGAGGTGTGGCAGCTGCTCGGCGTGCTCACCGCCTCGCCCCAGGACGAGGCGACGCAGGCGCGCCTCGACCAGATCCATGAGGACTACAACGCCCGCTACGTGGACGCGGTCGCCCTCACCTTCGACCACACCCGCGCCGAGTCCGTGCTGGCCGGCCGCGAGGCACGCGACGCCCAGCGCTCCACCGTGCAGCAGCTGCGGCGCGACCTCGAGGAGGCGCGACGCGCGCAGCCCCCTGCCGTCGGTGGCCGCGAGGCAGCAGCGATCCTGCGCCGGGCGGTCGTACGCCGCGTCAGAGGCCGGTGACACCTTCCTCGGGGCCGGTGGCCTGCTCGTCGAAGTTCTCGTGCTCGATCAGGTGCAGCACCGGGACGCCGAGCTTGCGGCGCGCCCGCGAGGTCCAGTCGACGTGGAAGAACTCGGCCACCACGTGGGGGCGGGTGAGGATGATCGCCTCGCGGGCGTCCACCGAGGCGACCAGGGCGGCCAGGGCGTCGACCGGCGGCTCGGAGGTGACCTTGCCGATGGCCTGGCCGCCGACGGCGGCCATGGCCTCGAGGGTCTGCTGGAGCTCGGCGGAGGAGTTCTCCTCGCACTCACGGCGCAGCGCCTCGATGTCGACCTCGCTCATGGCCAGGGCCGGGGTGGCCATCAGGTCGCCTGCGCCGAGGGTGCCGAGCGAGGCTTCGATGCGGGCCGCGGCGTCCTCGAGGGGAAGGAGCACGTGGTAGACCACCGCGTCCTCGATCTCCTCGTGGAGTGAGCGGACCTGCCGGGCGTCGGCGAGAGTGAGGGCCTGCTCGACGAGGAGCACCACGTCGTAGGTGCCCTTCCCGTCGTGGATGTTGTCGTTGTCGGTCATGATTCGCCTCCGGGGTCGGTGCTCAGGATTCGGGTGAGGTCGTAGCCGGCCGGCTCGTCCAGCTGACCGTAGCCGCAGCTCTCGGGATCTCGGTCGGTGCGCCACCGTTTGAAGTGCGCGGTGTGCCGGAAGCGCCGACCCTCCATGTGGTCGTACTTCACCTCCAGCACCCGTTCGGGGCGCAGTGCGGTGAAGCCGAGGTCCTTGCCCGCGCTCCACCGGCTCTGGGTGCCGGGCACGCGGTCAGGGTTGGCGGTGAGGAACTCGTTCCACTTCCCCCACGGGTGGTCGGCGATGTCGCACACCAGCGGCTGCAGCTCCTGCCAGAGCGCGGCGCGCTTCGCCGCGGTGAAGCTGGCCGAGACGCCGATGTGCTGGAGGTCGCCGCCCTCGTCGTAGAGCCCGAGCAGCAGCGAGCCGATCAGCGGTGCGTCGGGGGTGGAGGTCTTGTGCTCGCGGTAGCCGGCCAGCACCACGTCGGCGGTGCGCTCGTGCTTGATCTTCAGCATGGTGCGCTTGTTCGGCTCGTAGGGGGCGCCGAGGGGCTTGGCGACGACCCCGTCGAGCCCGGCGCCCTCGAACTCCTCGAACCAGCGCTCCGCCTCGGCCGGGTCCTCGGTCGTGCGGGTCAGGAAGCACGGCCCGGAGCCGTCGAGGTGCCCGAGCGCCTTCACGAGCGCGGCGCGCCGCTCGGACAGCGGCCGGTCCAGGTAGGACGTGTCGTCCAGTGCCAGCAGGTCGAAGGCCACGAAGCCGGCCGGCGTCTCGACGGACAGCTTGTCGACGCGGCTGGCCGCGGGGTGGATCCGCTCCTGCAGGGTCTCGAACTCCAGGCGCCAGCCCTCGGCGCCCTGGAGGCCCACGAAGAGCTCCCCGTCGAGCACGATGCGGTCGGGGAGCTGGCGGCGGCAGGCCTCGACGACCTCGGGGAAGTAGCGGGTCAGCGGCTTGGTGTTGCGGCTGGCGAGCTCCACCTCGTCGCCGTCCTTGAAGACCAGGCAGCGGAACCCGTCCCACTTGGGCTCGAAGCTCAGCCCGCCGTGCTTGGCCGGGTCCGGCACTCCGCTGACGCTCTTGGCGAGCATCGGCTGCACTGGCGGCATCACGGGGAGGTCCACGTCGTCGAGCCTAGTCCGATCCGGCGGTCGGAACTCTCAGTCCTCGCCGCGCAAGGAGAAGGACCGCAACCGGTCTCCCGCGAACCAGACGCCGCCCACCGTCACGACCACGCTGGCCGTGATCGCCCACGGCAGGTTGGCCGGATCGGGCAGCTCGTCGGAGATCGCGTGGCCCACCCGGAGGCCCCACTGGCCGATGCTCAGCCAGGCCACACCGCTGAAGAGGTTGCCGAGCAGGCTCTCCCAGATCAGCACGAACATCAGCGACGCGATGACCGCGTGCCGGGTGACCGAGGAGATCGCCAGGAAGAGGGCGGAGTACGTCGTGCCGGCGACGATCGCACCGACGAAGAGCGCCATGGCCCGGGTGCTGTCGCCGGTGATGAGGGCGGCGACCAGGATCGGCAGCGCACCTGCGGTGAGCGTGGCGCCGAGGGCCACGAGCCACTTGCTGATCGCCACGCCGTAGCGGCTCACCGGCTTGGCCAGCAGGTAGACGATGGAGCCGTCGTCCACCTCGGGGCCGAGCACCGAGGACGCCGCCAGGATGGCGACCAGCGGCAGCACGAGCGGGTAGCCGAGGCTGGGCAGGACCTCGTAGGCCGCGTCGCCGTTGGTGAGGGCGGTGATGAGTGCCACCAGCGCGATCAGCAGGACCGGGAAGGCCAGCAGCAGCAGGAAGCGGCGGCGACCCAGCAGCGCCTGCATGGCCAGCTTGGCGATCGTCGTGTTGATCATCGGGCCACCAGGTAGGCGAAGACGCTCTCCAGCGACTCGTCGCTGGGGGAGAGCTCGAAGAGGGTCACGTCGTGCTGCTTGGCCAGGGCGGGCAGGCCGACGGCGAAGCTGCCCAGGTCGTCGACCTGGATGTCGAGGTGCTCACCTCGCAGGCTCACGGCCCGCACCGACGCCTCGGCCATCAGCACGGCGGCGAGGGCGCGGTTGTCGCTCGACTGGAGCGCGTACCGCACGGGCCGGTCAGTCATCAGCCGACGGATCGCGCCGAAGTCACCGGAGGCGGCGTGCCGTCCGGAGACCACGACCTCGATGTGGCGCGCGAGCCGCTCCACCTCCTCGAGGATGTGGGAGCTGAAGAGGACGGTGCGGCCCTCGTCGCCGAGGCGGCGCAGCAGGTCCATCAGGTGCATCCGCTGGCGGGGGTCCACCCCGTTGAAGGGCTCGTCGAGCAGCAGCACGGCCGGGTCGTGGACCAGCGCGGCTGCGATCTTCACGCGCTGCCGCATGCCCTTGGAGTAGGTGTCGAGACGGCGTCCGGCCGGCTCGATCATGTCGACGACCTCCAGGATCCGCTCCGTGGCCGCGGCCGCATCCGGCAGGCGGTGGAGATCGGCGTTGGCGCGGACGAACTGGCGACCGGTCAGGTAGCCGAAGCTGAGCTCGCGCTCGGGCACCAGGCCGATCTGGCGGTAGATCTCGGTGTTGCGCCAGACCGGCTTGCCGTCGAGCGTGACGTGACCCGAGGACGGCGCCAGGAAGCCCGCCATCATCGCCATCAGCGTGGTCTTGCCGGCGCCGTTGGGACCGAGCAGCCCGGTGACACCCGGGCCGATCGAGAGCGAGACGTCGTTGACCGCGACCACGTTGCCGAACCAGCGCGACGCCGAGTCGAGGACCAGGTGCGTCATCGCGACCCCACCTTCCGGAATCGGGCGACCAGCGCCAGGAGGCAGCCGGCGACGAGCAGCAGCAGGACCAGGACGTACGCCAGCGCCCACGCGCCGTCGACGGGCACCAACGTGGTGACCCCCGCGTCCCACGCATCGGCGAGGCCGGCGTAGAGGGACCAGGGGGAGAACAGCCCGGCGCCGACCGAGACGGAGTCGGCACCCTCGTTCCAGGAGATGGCCTGGACGGCCTTGACCACGCCGGCGAGCACGATCAGCGCCATCACCGAGCCGACCACGGCGAAGCCGCGCCGCAGGGACACCGAGGAGATCAGGCCCGTGATCCCGGCGATCAACATCGCGAGCAGGGTCTGGAGCACGACCGCCTTGAACAGCTGCGTGACCTGGTCGCTCTTGTCGAGGCCGGAGAGCATGGCGCCGAGGAAGAGCAGCACCGCCGACACCGTCATGAACAACCACAGCGCGACCGCGAGCGAGAGCCACCGCATCAGCGCGAAGAGCGGCGCGGAGAGCGGCCGGGCGAGGTAGAGCACGATCGAGCGGTAGCGCAGGTCGCGGGAGAACAGCACGGGTGCCTGTGCCGCGGCGAAGAGGCTGACCAGCAGCTGGGTCTGGTTGGTGTAGTCGGCGTACGAGATCGGCAGCGAGGACAGGCCGGTCAGGACGACCACGCCGACGACGATCGCGGCCGGGAGCACCGACATGGCCAGCAGGAGGAACGGCATCACCTTGGACCGGCCCGAGCGACCCAGGCCGTAGGTGTGGCGCAGCCCGGTGACGAACAGCGTCCGGGCGATGGTGCCGGTGCCCTCGCGCACGCCGTCGTAGTGGCGGTAGCCGAGGTCGTGGATCACGCCGGGGCGACCGACGCCCGGCGGGGGGAGATCAGACATGGGCATCTCCGTCGAGGAAGACGTCCTCGAGGTGGCGGCGGTCCGGCTGGAGCCGCATCAGGCCGAGTCCGAGGTCGGCCGCGACGTCGCGGATCAGGTCGTGGGCCGCCCCCTCGTGAGCCAGCTCGGGCGGTGGTGGGTCGATCGCGACCATGGCGCCACGGGGCCGGCACGACAGACCTCGCTGGGCGAGCGCCTCGCCGAGCCGGTCGCGTTCGGTCTCGGTGCCGATGACCTCGACCAGCAGGCTGCCGGTGCGCTGGAGGAAGTCGCCGGTCGCGCTGGAGCGCAGCAGGTGGCCGCCGTCGAGCACGATGACGTGGTCGCTCACCTGCTCGAGCTCGCCGAGCAGGTGGGAGGTGACGAGCACGGCGATGCCGAACTCGCTGCCGATGCGCTCGACCAGGCGCAGCATGTCGTTGCGGGCGGCAGGGTCGAGTCCGTTCGTCGGCTCGTCGAGGAAGACCAGCTGCGGGTCGTGCGCGAGCGCCTGGGCGAGCTTGGCGCGCTGCTTCATGCCGGTGGAGTAGCCGCCCATCGGCCGGTAGCGCTCCTCGTCCAGCCCGACGTGACGGAGCACGTCGGCCGACCGCTCCCGAGCGGCCGAGGCGCCCAGGCCCGACATCCGGGCCATGTGCACCACGAAGTCGCTGGCGCTGACGTCGGGCGGGAGGCAGTCGTGCTCGGGCATGTAGCCGACGAGCCGCCGGATGTCCTGGCTCTCGTGCTCGATGTCGTGGCCCAGCACGTGCGCCTGTCCGCCGGTCGGCTCGAGCAGCCCCAGCAGGATCTTGATGAGCGTGGACTTGCCGGCGCCGTTGGCGCCGACCAGGCCGGTCACCCCCGCGCCGACAGCGACCGTCAGGTCGGTCAGCGCATGGACCGTCCCGTAGTGCTTCGTCAGGCCAGCAGTCGAGATGACTGGTGCTGGGCCAGTGAGTTCCCCCGTCACAGCCGCCACGCTAGCGCTCCAGCCCGCCCGTGGCATCAGGGATCGCCCCGGCCGGGGTGCAGGTGCTGTCGCTGCCCTGGGGTTGGCCTGCAATCGCCCGGTTGGTCTGCCGGGTCTCGGCAGCCCCGCCCGGGGCGGGCCCTGGGATTGGCATGACGATCCCCGGTTGGTCTGCCGGGTCTCGGCAGCCCCGCCCGGGGCGGGCCCTGGGATTGGTCTGGACGATCCCCGGTTGGTCTGCCGGGTCTCGGCAGCCCCGCCCGGGGCGGGCCCTAGGATTGGCCTGCAATCCCCGGTTGGTCTGCCGGCAGGGCCCGCCTGACTTTGAATCAGGACTAGCGACGATGGTTCGACTCCATCCCGGGGAGCTCTGCGGCTGGCGGCTGGCGCCCGAGAACCATCCGGAGCTCGAGCAGCTCGCCGGTCGATGCACTTCCACTCGCTCGTGCGGAACTTCAGTGCGGATCCGGGTGGCCCACGCTCAGCTGCCGATGAACTTCCACCCGTACGAGTGGAACTTCAGCGTGCCACCGGGGAGGGCGAGGCGCAGGGCTGGACGCCGTTCGACGCCGCAGCCCAGCAGCATGAGAGGAATCCGGTGGCGTCCGGCCCCGGGGCCACGGAAGCATGGCGAGCGATGAGCACCCATGCGACGTACGACGACCTGCTCGGGCGGGTCCGCGAACTGGTCGCGTCCAGCGACACGATCCCCGTCATCGGGATCAGCGGTCACGGCGGCGCTGGCAAGTCGACCCTGGCCGCCGTGCTCGGCGCCGACCTCGGCCTGGCGCCCGACCAGGTCGTCGGCACGGACTCGTTCCATGCCGCGACCTGCGGCCCGGACGCGGGCATGTGGGAGCAGCACGACTGGCGGCTGCTCGACGAGCTGGTGCAGGGGGCGCGCGTCGTGCCGGCACCCGAGCGCCTGCGGTTCGACTACCGCTGGTGGACCGGGCAGACCGGCTCCGAGGACCACCCGATGCCGCCGGTCCTCATCGTCGAGGGCATCCGCCTGTTCGGCGACCGGACGCGCGACTGGTTCGACCTGACGGTGTGGATCGACCTCGACCCGGACGCGGCGGGCGCACGTGCGAAGGCGCGCAACCTCGGACAGGGCGACGACCAGGCCGAGCTCGACCTCTGGGACACCAAGTGGATCCCCGAGGGGCACGCCTATGCAGCCGCCACGCGACCCAGGGACAGGGCCGACCTCGTCCTCACGGCGGCGGGCTGAGGCGAATGGGTTCGCGCCCGTCCGCGGCGGGACCTTGGACCCTGTCGGGCAACCACGGCCGCAAGGAGACTCGGACCAGAGACCCGAGGAGACTTCCGATGAATCACGCGCCAGCCCCTCGCCCACCCGACCCCGTCCGAGTCGTCGTCGAGGACGTTCCCGAGATCCAGGACCGCGTGACAGAGGCCGCGCGGCGTGCTCGCGAGTCCGATCGCGCCGTGGAGCTCGTCGAGCCGGTCGTGGCCGCGTGGGACCACCCGGCCAGGGCGCGGATGATCCGACGCATGGACGAAGCAGTTGCGGTGGCCCGCCGGGCCGCACCCGGAGTCGAGGTCCGGGTGGGTGCGCCGATCGAGGTCCCACGCCCGCGGGGCACCTCATGACGGGCGTGCTCGAGGTCCAGGTCGTCCCTGTCCCGCTGGAACGGCTGGCGTCTCTGCTGCCGAGCGAACGCGTCGAGCGGATCGAGACGTACGCCGCCACGGCCCGCCGGCTGCTCGCTGGGCGGACCGTCTGGAACGTCAACTCGACGGCGCGCGGCGGTGGAGTCGCTGAGATGCTGCACACCCTCGTGGCCTATGCGGCAGGAACCGGGATCGACATCCGCTGGCTGGTGATCGGCGGTGACGCCGAGTTCTTCGCCGTCACCAAGCGGATCCACAACCGGCTGCACGGTGTCGCCGGCGACTCGGGTGCGCTCGACGCCGCTGCCCGGGCGACGTACGACGCCACGCTGGCGCGGCACCGCGACGAGGTGGTCGACCTCGTGCAGCCCGGCGACGTCGTCCTCCTGCACGACCCGCAGACGGCCGGGCTCGCGCAGGCCTTGCGGGACCGGGGTGCGTGCGTCGTGTGGCGCTGCCACGTGGGCCTGGACGAACGCAACGGATGGACCGAGGAGGCGTGGGGGTTCTTGCGCGAGCTGGTCGAGCCCGCGCAGGCCTGCATCTTCTCGCGAGAGGAGTTCGCTCCCGACTGGGTCGACAGGCAGTGGCTGCGGATCATCCCACCGTCGCTGGACCCCTTCAGCCCCAAGAACGCCGACCTGGCCGACCGGGAGGTCGAGGCGTTGGCGCACCGCGAGGGACTCGTGGTCGAGGGGGCACCGCTGCCGACGGATGCTCGCGTCGTGCTCCAGGTCAGTCGGTGGGACCGGCTCAAGGACATGGCAGGCGTCCTGGACGCCTTTGCCGAGCACCTCGAGGACCTCCCGCCCGATGTCCACCTGGTGCTGGCAGGTCCGGAGGTGAGCGGTGTGGCCGACGACCCCGAGGCCGCCGAGGTGCTTGCCGAGTGCCGCGACCGTTGGCGCTCGCTCCCCGCACAGGCACGCGAGCGGACCCACCTCGTGTCGGTCCCGATGGACGACCTCGACGAGAACGCACGGATCGTCAATGCCCTCCAGCGCTGGTCGACCGTCGTCGTCCAGAAGAGCTTCGCAGAGGGGTTCGGACTCACCGTGACCGAACCGATGTGGAAGGGCAAGCCCGTGGTCGCCTCCGCCGTGGGCGGCATCCGTGACCAGATCGAGCACGGGGTGAGCGGTCTCCTGCTCGACGATCCGCGAGACGGTGCCGAGCTGGCGGCTGCGCTGTCATCGTTGCTCACCGATCCCGACCGGTGTGCCTCGATGGGACGCGCTGCCCACCTGCGCGTACGAGACCACTACCTCGCCGACCGGCACCTCATCCAGTACGTCGAGCTCTTCGCGCAGCTCATCGCCGCGGACGAGGCGTAGGCCCCGGCTCGACGGGCCCGAAGGGAGCCGGACACCAGCCGCTCCACGACGTCACGTCACTCCCGGCCAGTGGCCGCGCGGTATCCCTCGAGCGCTGTGGGCAGCGTGGGGAAGATGTGCTGTGTCCCGATCCGTTCCAGCAGGCCGCTCGGCTGCAGGGCCTCGCGCTGGTCCTGCTTGAGCCGCGCCAGGGCCAGCACGATGCCCTGGCCCTCGAGCTCGCTGCGGAGCGTCTCGAGGGCGTCCGCGCCGGTGAGGTCGACGTCACCGATGGCCTCGGCGTTGAGCAGCACCCACTCCGGGTCGTAGATGGCCACGCACTCGCGCACCCGGGACAGGAAGTTGTCGGCATTGGCGAAGAACAGCGGAGCGTCGTAGCGGTAGACGAGCAGACCGGGCACGAGCATGGCGCTGTCGTAGTCGTCGACGTCGTGCATGCCCGCCAGATCGGGGACGAGCCCCTCGACCGCGTCGTGGGGTCGAGCCACCCGCCGGATCACGTCCAGGAGCGAGAGGCCGACCGCGACGAGCACGCCCTGGAGCACCCCCAGGACGAGGACGCCGGTTGTCGTGGCGAGCGCGATGAGCAGCTCCGTACGCCGGTAGCGCGCGATCCGGGCGAACTCCTTGACATCGATCAGCCGCAGGCCTGCATAGATGACGACCGCAGCCAGGGCCGCGTCGGGGAACCGGGCGAGCACCGGCCGCAGGGCCACGACCAGGACCAGTGCTGCTCCCAACGTGGCCAGCCCGGACCAGCGGGATCTCCCCCCGACGGCATCGACGATCGCCGTACGGCTGCCGGAGCTGCTCACCGGGAAGCCGTGCACCACCCCGGCCGCGACGTTGGCGGCCCCCAGCGCCAGGAGCTCTCTTCGCACGTCGATCCGGTCGCCGTGACGGTCCCCGAAGGCGCGGGCGGTGAGCACGTTGTCGGTGAAGCCGACGACGGCGACGGCAAGCGCGGTGGTCAGCAGCGCCCACGATCCCAGCGACGACACGGCGGGCAGGCCGACCGTCGGCAGCGCGAACGGCAGTGCGCCGACGACGGCCACTCCGTCATCGGGCAGTCGCGCCAGGGTCACTCCGAAGGTCGCGACGAGCATGCCGGCCAGCGGCACCGGTCCGGTGGGCCACAGCCGTCCACCGACCAGCAGCAGGAGCAGCGTGCCGAGGCACACGGCGAGCGTGGGCAGGTGGATCGCCGACAGGTGCTGGGCCAACCACCAGGTCTGCGCGAGCAGGTCGGCGTCCGGGATGTCGGCGGCCGTCCCGCGCGCCGCCTGGGAGAGGACCATGAGACCGGCGATGCCGGCCATGTAGCCCACCAGCACCGGCTTGGACAGCAGGTCGGCGAGAAAGGCGAGGCCGCCCGCCCAGGCGAGCAGACACACCGCGCCGACCGCGAGCGCCAGCATCGACGCCGTGTCCTGCGGGGAGGCGTCGGGCAAGGAGATCGTCGCCAGGGCGGCGCCCGTCATCAGGGCCGTCGTCGACTCCGGACCCACCGAGAGCTGGGGTGAGGATCCGAGCAGGAAGTACACCGCGAGCGCGACGAAGGCCGCCCAGAGCCCCGCTGCCGGTGGCACTCGAGCCAGTCCGGAGTAGGCCATGACCTGGGGCACGAGATAGGCGGCCACCGTGATGCCGGCGACGACATCGCCACGCAACGCTGGTCGCTCCGGTGGCCGGAGGGTGCCAGACCATCGCATCGCGACCTCCCGCGTCAGCGTCCACGGGGCGGACACATCTTCGGCCCCGTCCCCGGGCCCTGACCCCTAGGGCAACCTAGCGCGCATCGAGCCGGACAGGGGGAGGAAGTGCCACCGTGCGCCACACGAGGTCGGCGCACGGCCGGTGGTCCAGTCCGGCGTCGAGCTCGCGCTCATCCCCGAGGGCTGGCCCCGGCGGTGGCAACACGGTCCAGGAAGGCGCGGTAGTCGGTTGCGGTGCGTCGCGGCACCTCCAGCATCGGCATGTGGCCGATGCCGGGGTAGACGACCGTGCGGGCGTGGGCGATGCCGTCCGCCCACACGCGAGCGGTGCTCGGGTGGACGAGCCGGTCCTCCTCGCCCCACATGACCAGGGTCGGGACGTGGATCTCCTCGAGCCGGTCGTCGAGGGTGGCCACGTCGTAGAAGTCGTCGAAGATCTCGGCGAGCTGGTCGCGTCGGGAGACGTAGTCCTCCGCGAGGGCCGACCGGAGGAACCCCGGCACGAACGGCGGCCGGGCCATGGTCATCGCGTAGAACTCCGGGAAGTCGGCCACGTCGTCGAGCAGGAACGGGTTCTGACCCTGACGAATCAGCAGCTCGGCCTCACTCGGCTGCGGCGAGGCCACGCCCACGGCATCGCTGAGCAGCAGCGAGCGGACCCGATCGGGGTGGTCCACCGCCAGCGTCGCGGCCACGAAGCCACCCATCGAGTTGCCCGCGACGTGAGCACGATCGACGCCGAGGCGGTCCAGGACCGCTGCGACCCGATCGGCCTGGGCGGGTGCCGAGTGGCCCGTCCCGGTCGTGAACCCGGACGCCCCGTGGCCGGCGAGCTCGGGGATCACCACCCGGTGGTCGCGGACCAGGTGCCGGGCGAAACGCATCCACACGACCCGGTCGGCGGAGTAGCCGTGCAGCAGCACGACGACGGGCGCGTCCACTGGTCCGCCCTCGAGGACGGCCAGGTCGGCGTCGCCGGCGTCGATGCGGCGCTCACGCAGGCCGTACGCCCGCGCTTCTGCGGCCGTGACGGCGGTGAGCAGGCGGGCGGCGAGCGCCGTACGCCGGCTCACTTCCCGACCCGCGAACGCACGACGCCGGTGATGAGGCGCTGGTAGCCGGCGGGCGCCACGCGCGCCATCGCGTCGAAGACCCGGGCGTCGGGCCCGACCAGCACCCGCCTCCTGTTCTTGCGCACCGCCCCGACGATGACGTCGGCCGCCTTGGTGGGGGAGGTGATGAAGGACTTCTCGAGCTCGTGCGTCGAGGCGTCGGCAGGCTTGCCGGTGACGGCTGCGACGCTCGCGTCCACCCTTGCCGTGCGGGCGATGTTGGTCTTGATGCCGCCGGGGTGCACGCAGGTGGCGCTCACGCAGGACCGGGTGAGCTCGAGGTCCTGGCGCAGCGACTCGGTGAAGCCGCGTACGGCGTACTTGCTGGCGTTGTAGCCGCTCATCAGCGGTTGTGCGGTCAGGCCGAAGACGCTGGAGATGTTGACGACGTGGCCCTCGCCCGAGGCCTCGAGGTGGGGCAGGAACGCCTTGGTGCCGTGGACGACTCCCCAGAAGTTCACGCCCATGACCCAGCGGTAGTCGTCGGTCGAGAGCGAGGCCACGGTGCCGGAGAGGGCGACGCCGGCGTTGTTGAAGACGAGGTTGGCGCGGCCGTGGTCGGACACGACCGTGTCTGCCCACGCGGTGACGGCTTCCTCGTCGGCGACGTCGACGACCGTGGTGGTGAGGGCGCGGGCCCGACCGGCGAGGAGACGCTCGGTCGCGGCCAGACCGGCGGCGTCGATGTCGGACAGCGCCAGGCGGCACCCCGCGTCGGCCAGTCGCCGGGCCAGGGCGCGCCCGATGCCGGAGCCCGCTCCCGTGACGGCGGCGACCTTGTCGTCCAGGTGCTTCATGCGTGGCTCCTTCGCCGTCCGATCACCGCGTCATTCGACCACAGGGAAGTCCTGGGATCCGGAGCGGTGACAGACTGCGGCCATGGACAACCTCACTGTCATCGTCCTCGCCGCTGGTGGCGGCACCCGCATGAAGTCGAAGACCATGAAGGTGCTGCACCCCATCGCCGGACGCTCGATGATCGGCCACGTGCTCCGCGCCGTCGAGGCCGTCGAGCCGACCAGCGTCGTCGCGGTGGTGGGCCACCAGCGCGAGCAGGTGGGGCCACACATCACCGAGCTGCTGCCGAGTGCGGTCCTGGCCGTCCAGGAGACCCAGGAGGGCACGGGGCACGCCGTACGCATCGCGATGGAGGCCTCGGGCACCACCACCGGCACCGTGATCGTCGCCGCGGGTGACACCCCGCTCCTGCAGGGCGAGTCGCTCCGCGCCTTCGCGATCGAGCACGAGGCCGCGCAGCGAGCGGTCAGCATCCTCAGCGGCCGCGTGCGCAACCCGTTCGGCTACGGCCGGATCGTCCGCAACCACGAGGGCGACGTCGAGGCGATCGTGGAGGAGAAGGAGGCGACTCCCGAGCAGCGCTCGATCGACGAGATCAACTCCGGGATCCTCGCCTTCGACGCGGAGTTCCTGGTCTCGGCGCTGGCGCGGATCACGAACGACAACGCCAAGGGCGAGTACTACCTGACCGACGCCGTCCACCTCGCGCGCCAGGACGGCCTCACGGTCGGTGCCCACCTCATCGACGACGTCGCCCAGACCGAGGGCGCCAACGACCGAGCCCAGCTCGCCGAGCTCGGCAAGGAGCTCAACCGGCGCATCGTGACCCGCTGGATGAAGGACGGCGTGACCGTGATGGACCCGGCCACCACCTGGATCGAGGCCGACGTGGTCATCGAGCCCGACGCCACGATCCTGCCCGGTACGCAGCTCCTCGGCGCCACGATCGTCCGCGAGGACGCGGTGGTCGGGCCGGACACCACGCTGAAGGACTGCGAGATCGGCGCCGGCGCCCGGGTCATACGCACCCACGGCGAGCTGGCCGTCATCGGCGACCGGGCCACGGTGGGTCCGTTCGCCTACCTCCGGCCCGGCACCCAGCTCGGCATCGGCGGCAAGATCGGCACCTTCGTGGAGACCAAGAACTCCCAGATCGGTGACGGCGCGAAGGTCCCGCACCTCTCCTACGTCGGCGACGCCGAGATCGGGGAGGGCACCAACATCGGTGCCGGCACGATCTTCGCCAACTACGACGGGGTCGCCAAGCACCGCACCGTCATCGGTCGGCACACCAAGACCGGCTCCCAGAACACCTTCGTCGCGCCGGTCACGGTGGGCGACGGGGCGGGCACCGCCGGTGGCACCGTCGTTCGCCGCAACGTGCCGTCCGGAGCGCTCGCCGTGAGCAGCTCCCCGCAGCGCAACCTGGAGGGGTGGACCGAGGCCAGGCGGGCCGGAACCGCCCAGGCCGAGGCAGCGAGAAAGGCCCGCGAACAGCAGGAGAAGTCCGACCGGTGACCCCGGGGTTGGGGATGGGCCCGTCCGTGGGTGAGAATCCTGACCAGCACCTCCGAACGAGCCCTCCCAAGGCCGCCCAGCACAGCGAGGAGTCGCGTCGCGTGACCGGAATGAAGCGGACCACAGAGAAGAACCTGATGGTCTTCAGCGGTCGGGCTCACCCCGACCTCTCCCACGAGGTCGCTGACCTCCTCGAGTGCGGGCTGGTGCCGCAGCACGCCTACGCGTTCGCCAACGGCGAGCTCTACATCCGCTACGAGGAGTCGGTGCGCGGGTGCGACGCCTTCGTGATCCAGAGCCACACGGCTCCGATCAACGAGTGGATCATGGAGCACCTGATCATGGTCGACGCCCTCAAGCGGGCCTCGGCGAAGCGGATCACGGTCGTCATGCCGTTCTACGGCTACGCCCGCCAGGACAAGAAGCACCGCGGCCGTGAGCCGATCTCGGCGCGGCTCATGGCCGACCTGTTCAAGACCGCCGGTGCCGACCGGCTGATCACCGTCGACCTGCACGCCGACCAGATCCAGGGCTTCTTCGACGGTCCCGTCGACCACCTGATGGCGCTGCCGATCCTGGCCGACTACGTCAAGAAGAAGTACGGCGACCAGCAGCTCGCCGTCGTCTCCCCGGACGCCGGCCGGATCAAGGTCGCCGAGCGCTGGTCGGCCCGCCTCGGCGGCGCACCGCTGGCCTTCATCCACAAGACGCGTCGCACCGACGTGGCCAACGAGGTCGTCGCCAACCGCGTGGTGGGCGACGTCGCCGGCAAGATCTGCATCCTCACCGACGACATGATCGACACCGGCGGCACCATCGTGAAGGCCGCGGAGGCCTGCATGGCCGACGGCGCCGCCGGCGTGATCATCGCCGCGACCCACGCCATCCTCTCCGACCCGGCGGTCGACCGGCTGAAGAACTCCACGGCGATGGAGGTCGTGGTGACCGACACCCTGCCGATCCCCACGGAGAAGCAGTTCGACAAGCTGACCACGCTCTCGATCGCGCCGCTCATCGCGCGCGCCATCCGTGAGGTCTTCGAGGACGGCTCGGTCACCTCCATGTTCGAAGGGCACGCCTAGACCAGCGCCGCCTCGGCAGTTCGCCGGTCACCTGGCGGATCGCGACATGAGGTCCTAGAGCGTGCGGTCCAGGTCGTCGAGCGCGTCGTTCCAGGCTCGGGCCAGCACCGTCGGCACGTCGCCACCCGCCAGGGCGTCGGCGACCGCCGCACGGAGCTCACGACGTACGTCCGGGGTGAGCGGCAGGCGCGGGAAGGCGTCGCCGATCCCATCGCTCATCGCCTGGCCCGAGCGGCGGGCCAGGTCGAGGCCGTCGGTGACGTAACGGGTGAGGTAGGGGCGGACGAGGTCGGCCTGCTCCCATCCCCAGAAGCCCGCGCCGACGGCGTCGAACTCGTGGCTGCCCAGGTCGCCGCTCATCAGCCTGGACCACATCTCGGCCTTGGCCTCGGCGGTGGGGACGGCTGCCTGCGCGGTCAGCGCGGCATGGTGGCCGGACACCGACCTGTCGCGTGCCTGCTCCGCGTCGATGTGCGAGGGGTCGCCGAGCTCGGCGAGCCGGTGGACCGCGGCCCAGCGCACGCTCTGGTCGACGTCGTCGCGGCCGAGCCAGTCGACGAGGAACCCCGCGTCGCTGCTGATCCGGGCGAGCACCCGGCCGGCGCCGGGCGCCAGCGAAGGATTGCCGCCGTCGACGGCACCGCGGGCGAGGTCGGCGACGACGGGCAGCAGGTCGCCCACCTGGCCGGGTTCGGCGTAGCGGCGTGTGACGGACTGCAGCGCCCGCATGACGCCCTCGAAGACCAGCGGGTGCGTCTCGGGGCGCAGGTGCCGGTCGGCCAGGGCGATCAGGTCGCGGACGTCGATGACCTGCGACTCGCACAGGTCGACCGCGGTCCACCACAGCATCGCCCGGGTCAGGTGCGACTCGACCGACGACAGCCCGGCCGTGATCGCGGCCCACGACTGGGCATCGGGTCGGATCACCGCGAAGGTCTCGTCGCCCGAGTTGGGCACCACGACCTTCCCGGCGAACTCCTCCAGCCGGACCGGCTCGGCTCCCAGGTGCACGTCGCGGGAGCCGACCAGCTGCATCGAGTCGTCGTACGCCGACACGGTGAGGCGGTGCGGTCGCGAGCCCTCGCGGGTCAGGACCGGGACGTCGCCGTCACGGGTGACGACGAGGGTGTCGAAGCCGGTCGAGCGCAGCCAGGCCTCGGCCCAGGAGCGGACGTCGAGCTCGCTCGCGGCATCGAGGGCGTCGAGGAAGTCGGCGAGGTCGGCGTTGTCGAAGGCGTGGGAGGTGAGGTGGCGGTTCACGCCGGCGAGGAAGTCCTCCTCGCCCAGCCAGTGGCCGAGCTGGGCGAGCGCTGCGTTGCCCTTGGCGTAGGTGATCATGTCGAAGTTGGCGAAGGCCGTGTCGACGTCGACGATCTTCTCGGTGTCCTCGGCGATCGGGTGGGTCGAGCGTCGTCGGTCGGCGCGGTAGCCGGTGGGCTTGCGGGTGATCGCGGCCGAGGTCCACGCGTCGGTGTAGCCCGCCGCGACGCCGGCGACGTCGTAGCCCATGAAGTCGGCGAAGGACTCGTTGAGCCACGAGTCCTCCCACCACTTCATGGTGACCAGGTCGCCGAACCACATGTGCGCCATCTCGTGCGCGATCGTCGAGGCCACCCACTCCCGCTCGAGCTCGGTCGGGGTGCCCTGGGTGAGCATCGCGTCGCGGAAGACCACGCATCCGGGGAACTCCATGGCGCCCCAGTTGAGCCCGGGGGCGTAGACCTGCTGGTAGTCCGCGAAGGGGTAGTCCGGCTCGAAGACGGTCGTGTAGTGCTGGAAGCAGGTGCTGGTGATCCGCTTGAGCTCCTCGGCGTCGCGGCGCAGCTCGCGCTCCTGCGAGGCCCGCGCGTGCCAGCCGAACGGCAGCGTCCCGCCCGGCGCGGGGGCGTACGGCTCGTCCCACGTCACCGACGCCCACGGACCGCCCACGACGGTGAAGAGGTAGGACGAGAAGGGCGGGGTCCTCCCGAACGTCCAGGTGTCGCCGTCCTTGCCCGAGGTCCGGTCCTCGAGCGGGCCGTTGGCGAGCACCGTCCAGTGCGACGGCGCCGTCACGCCCAGGGAGAAGGTCGACTTGATGTCGGGCTGGTCGAAGCAGGGGATCACCTTCTGGGTGATGTCCATGGAGGTGTGCGCGCAGACGTAGCGCTCACCGTCGGCGGGGTCGACCGTGACGGTCATGCCGTCGCCGTCGGTGACGTAGGGCATCCGCGCGGTGACCCGCACCTCGTTGGTCGCCGAGAGGTCGGTGAGCGCGATCCGGCCGTTCTCGTACGCCGCCGGCCGGCCGTCGAGGGTCACGTCGGTGCCGCCGTTGAGCTCGAGGAAGGTCGACGCCCCCGGCCGGGTGCAGCGGAAGGAGATGGTCGCCTCCACGCCGAAGTCGTCGGCGGAGGTGAGGTCGAGGTGGAGCTCGGTGTGGACGTCGGTCAGCAGGAGGGCGCGCTCACGCGCCTCGGGGAGCATCAGGGGCACCCGGACACCCTAGTGACCGCGTGGGAGTGCTGCGCCGGGTCGTGGATTCGACCGGGCGCCGGGCGCGGGTCTAGAGTCTCAGGGTTGCCTCGGCGAGGGAGCCCGACGAACGACCAGGGACTCCGTGATCGACTGGGCCGGCTGCACTCACTGCGCCGCGCTCACGATCCGGAGCGCGGCGTTCGTCGTCTCCGGAGCGCCGGGCCCCCGACCCAGACCCCCGATGGATGGAGAACCCATGTCTGCCCCTGAGAAGATCACCGCCGAAGCCCGCACCGAGTTCGGCAAGGGCGCCGCCCGCCGCATCCGCCGCGACGACAAGATCCCCGCGGTCATCTACGGCCACGGCAACGACCCGATCCACGTGATCCTCCCCGGTCACCAGACGATGATGGCCCTCAAGCACGGTGGCGCCAACGCGCTGCTCGCGCTCGACGTCGAGGGTTCGGAGCAGCTCGCGCTGACCAAGGACGTCCAGATCGACCCGATCCGTCGCGTCATCGAGCACCTCGACTTCGTCGCCGTCATCCGCGGCGAGAAGGTCACCGTCGACGTCCCGATCCACGTCGTGGGCGACGCTGCCCCCGAGACGCTGGTCGTCACCGAGAACTCCGTGATCTCCGTCGAGGCCGAGGCCACCCACATCCCCGAGTACTTCGAGGTCTCCGTCGAGGGCGCCCCGATCGGCACCCAGATCCACGCCAAGGACCTCAACCTCCCGTCGGGCACCACGCTGCTCGCCGACGAGGAGCTCCTCATCGTCAACGTGACCCAGCAGGTCTCCGCCGAGGCCCTCGAGGCCGAGCTGGAGGAGGCCGAGGCCGACGCCGGCATCGAGCACGACGTTGCCGACGCCGAGATCGCCGACGCCCAGGTCGAGGCCGCTGCCGAGGACGCCGCGAACGAGGCCGACGGCAACTGATCCACCGGCGTCCCGTGGTGGCTGTTCACCACGGGATGTCGCTCGATGGGCACTTCCCCAGGTCAACTGACCCGGGGAAGTGCCCATTCGTCTGCATACCGTGATGAACAGGCGCCGGGGACGGCGATGAAAGGATGAGCTCGTGAGCGACGCCCCGACCTCCGACGTGTGGCTGGTGGTCGGCCTCGGCAACCCCGGTCCCGCGTACGCGGGGCACCGCCACAACATCGGCTACCTCGTGGCCGACGAGCTGGCGAGCCGGATGGGAAGCTCCTTCCGCTCGCACAAGACGGGTCGCGCCGACGTCGTCGAGGGTCGGCTGTCGATCGGTGGCCCGCGCGTCGTCCTGGCCCGCGGTCGCGGCTACATGAACGAGTCCGGCGGCCCGGTCAAGGCGCTCGCCACCTTCTACAAGATCGCCCCCGACCACGTGATCGCCATCCACGACGAGCTCGACATCGCCTTCGGCACCCTGCGCATCAAGCTCGGCGGCGGCGACAACGGCCACAACGGCCTCAGGTCGATGCGCTCCTCACTCGCCACCGGCGACTTCTACCGCGTCCGGGCCGGCATCGGGCGGCCGTCGGGGCGCCAGGACGTGGCCGACTACGTGCTCTCCAACTACTCCACGGTCGAGCGCAAGGAGCTGCCGTTCCAGGTCTCCGACGCCGCCGATGCGGTCGAGTCGCTGATCTCCGACGGCCTCGAGAAGACCCAGCAGCGCTTCAACTCCTGAGCCCGGCTGCGTCGACCGAGCCCGCCAAGCAGGGCTCATCAATGTGGGCGAAACTGCGTCCGGGTCCGTCAGGCCCGCGGCCGACCCTGCGCAGGATGGCAGCGCCTCATCGGGCGGCGCGACGATTCTCCTTCACGCGTGGCCGACCGTGAACGCCGGCATCCGGCGGGCAGCGGTCAGGCGGCTCAGGTCGCACCGCTCGGTGGGGTCCAGGACGGGGGACCATGTGCGATCGCCCGAGCGAAGGACTTCAGATGGACGCCACCTCATCGGTGCCAGCAGTGGGCCGCCGGTCGCGGCAGGCCCTGATCCGCGCCCGCGAAGCGATGATCTTCGCAGTCCCGGACAGGTGGCGCGGCCGCGTGGCGGAGGTGCTTCCGGAGCGCCTGGTTCCTCCCGAGATGCGCCCAGGATTCTTCGACCACTTCTTCGACGAGGGGGACCCGTTCGGCTTCGACCGCAACCCCGAGGAGCGCCTGAAGTTCGCACGGACCCTCGAGGTCTGCGGCAACGGCCCATGGGGCCGTGTCCTGGAGCTCGGTTGTGCGGTGGGGACCTTCACGGAGGTGCTGGCCGACAACGCCAGCGACGTGCTGGCGATCGACGTGTCCCAGGCAGCCGTCGACCAGGTGGCCCGACGGCTGCAGGACAAGCCCAACGTCCGGACGAGGGCCATGGACATCCCGGCCGAGTTCCCCGACGAGACATTCGACCTGGTCGTGGCCTCGGACGTCCTCTACTACCTGTCGGTCGACGAGCTGCGGCGATGCGCTGCCGCCATCGAGTCCAGCCTCTCCGATGGGGGCGCCTTCGTGGCGGTGCACTACGTGCCGCGCATGGGCAGCGTCCTCAACGGCGACGAGGCCCATGACCTGCTGGCAGCCCAGACCACGCTGCAGCACGTGCTCGCTGAGCGGACCGAGTTCGGGCCAGGTCGGACTTACCGGGTCGATCGCTTCGAGAAGGGCTGAGCCGCCCTCGGCCCGCGTCAGCGGGTGGGCTTGGGGCAGATCGTGCCGGCTTGCGCAGCGTCCACCCGCTCGAGCCAGTCCTCCCGCCACAGAGGCAGGTGCTCGCGGGCACAGAACCAGGCGCCCGCGGTGTAGTGCCCCTTGCAGATCACGTCCTCGAGGGCGATGCACTCCTGCTTCATGTGCAGCAGCTCGCCGGTGCTCTCGTTGATCAACCGCTCGACCCGGCTGCGCACGCGGAACGTCTTCCCGCAGTACTGCACCATCTCGTGGGTGAAGAGCATGCCTCGGTGCGCTCCCCCTGAGTTGAGCGTCCGGCCGATCTCCTCCTTCGACCGCACGCGCACCCAGTCGCCCGGCTGGAGTCCGAGCTTCTCGCCGTCGACACGGTCCTTGCCCGCCACCTCCATCGGCAGGTAGGGACGCAGGCCGGCCTTCCGGGCCAGCTTCGTCACCAACGCGCTGGACCCCACACGTACGAGCTCGGGAACGCCGATGTTGCCGACGCGCACCTCGCGCACGTACTGGCCGAGGGCCTTCTCGGGGATGGGTGTGGTGGCTCGGGTGGCCTCGGTCGCCTGGCAACGGAACACCTCGCCGAGCTCGGGGTCGGTGCGGTGCGCGCCCACCTCGAGGAGGGGGAGGAGCTTCCCGGGGACCACCGCGTGGGAACTGTCGTCCGCCTCTGCGTCATCGGCGCGCTCGAGCCAGACCTCCTTCCAGAAGATCCGGCACTCGGCCTGGCAGCCCCCGTGCCCCGAGCCGTCGCAGCGTGTCTCCTGGAGCAGCACGGCGTCGGTCATCCGCCGGCTCCGGGACTCCTCGCCCATGTAGTCGCAGATCTTCTCCAGACGTCGGTAGACCGTCATCGTGCGGCCGGCGTACTCCGTCATCTCCAGCATGAACGGGACACCCTCGTAGGACCCTGTCTCGTCGAGCGTGGCGAGGATGTCGGAGAGCGGGCGCAGCCGCACGCGATCACCCGAGCGCAGTGTCCCCGGCTCGACCGGATGCCTGATCTCCCCCGTGGTGGTCGTCATGCACACATCATGGGCACCGGCACGGGGGGTAGATGGCCCTTCGACCGGCTTGTTTCCCCCAGAGAGGGTATGCCGGCACGACACCCGCACACCCAGAATGCACGTCATGGTTGCACCGCATGAGACCAGGCGACCGTGAGCAGGTCGCCGCGGGTCTGCCTGGTGTCGCGGAGGTCCGTCGAGCAGAAGGTCTGGCAGGCGTCCCAGCTCGAGTTCGAGGACGTCATCGCGGAGGTTGACGACGTCGACTGGATTCTGCCTCGACCTCTCGGCGGGGGTCAGGCCCGCCGCTTGGCGCACGGAGCGCTGAACCGTGCCGGTCGGCCGTTCGGTCGTGACCGCAAGGCCCCGATGCGACCTCCCGGCAGTGCGGTACCGGGCACGGCTGCCGACCTGTTCTTCGCCGTCTTCGCCGACACCAGCGAGATCGGGATGCTCTCGCACGTGGAGGCGGCGGCGCGGCGGTCGGACGTACGGGTGGCATGGATAGTCGAGCTCTGGACCCCGGAGCTGGCTCGAGCGGCCGACTACCTGCGACAGCTCAGGGGCTTCGACCACGTCATCGTGTCGAACCGTGCCGTGGTGTCGGCTGTCGAGCAGATCTCCGGCGTGCCGTGCTCATACCTCCCGCTGGGGATCGACACGGACCGGTACGTCCCCTTGGGGCCGGACGCTCCCGAGCGGACCGTCGATGTCGCCAGCTGGGGCCGTCGACTGGCCGGCACGCATACGCCGCTCGTGAAGGCGATGGTCGACCAGGACCTCTACTACCAGTTCGACACCGGTCGGGCCCCTGGTCGGTGACCGACCATGTCGAGCACCGCGTCGCCCAGGCTTCGCTGTTGCACAGGACTCGGTACTCCATCGTCTACCGCATCAACGACGAGCCCGGACGGGTCGGCCGCACCGGCGGAGAGGAGTCCCTGACCAATCGGTACTACGAGGCGCTCGCGGCGGGGACGATCATGCTCGGCACCGCGCCGGATTCCGTCGAGTGGGACGATTGCTTCCCGTGGCCTGACGCGATCGTGCCCATCCCGGCCCCCGCGCCGGACGTCGTCGAGCTGATCAGGGAGCTCGACCGTGATCCGGAGCGGCTGGACCGTGCCCGGGCGGCTGCAGTGACCACCTTCCTGCGCCGTCACGACTGGGCACACCGGTGGGGAGAGGTCCTCGCCCTCGGCGGGATGGACCCACACCCGCGGCTCGCGGGGCGCCTGCAACACCTGCAGGCACGGCTCCACCCGTGGGAGACCCCTGTCCGGCACTGAGTGGCAGGTCGACTGGGTACCCAGTTTTGGGCAGCGTAGGGCCTGCTCGGCATTGCGCCGCCCGCAGGCGTGAAGTGTGGTGTCCACGTCACGATGCGACCGCATCGCTGGGGGATGTCTTCGTGGGCGCGAACAGGTGCACCACTTGAGCAGGGACGGGAGCCGGGGGACAGGTGACCAACACGCACGAGTCGGGGGGTGGGACCTTCGACGCCGTTGTCGACACGGAGGGTGTGGCGAGGGGATCTCGACACACCCTGCTGGCTCAGATCACGACCCAGGTCTCGCGTCTCGCCGTCAGCGTCATCCTGGCAAGACTGCTGACCCCGAGCGACTTCGGCGTCGTGGCCGCGGCGATGGTGATCCTGGTGGTCGCCTGGCAGCTCACCGACTTGGGAACGGCCACCGTGGTCATCCAGCGAACCGCGTCGACGACGTCCTCGTCAGCTCTCTCTTCTACTTCAACATGATCCTCGGAACGGGACTGTCCGTGGCCGATCGCGGCTGCCGCCCCATCGCCGCCGCGCTCGGGCAGCCACAGGCTGCTCCTGCTATCCGGGTGCTGGCAGTCATCTCCGTCCTCGGAGCGGTCGGCAACATGCACTACGCCTTGCTGCGGCGGACCATGCAGTTCGGCCGTCTGGCCATGATGAACATCGCGACCGCGGTCGTCAGCGGCGTGGTGGGCATCTCACTCGCCGTCGCAGGTGCGGGGATCTGGGCGCTCGTCACGGGAACCGTGGCTGGGCAAGTCGTCTCAATATCTGCCGCCTGGTAGTACCAGCCGTGGAGGCCGTCGGCCACGTTCAGCCTCAGACGACTCAGGGGGGTGGCCCATTCCAGCATCAACTTCTTCTGGTCGAACACCCTCACGGTGGTGTTCGCCCAGCTGGACAAGGTGATCATCAGCCGGGTGCTCGGCGGTGCCGCGCTCGGCACCTACACGGTGGCGCAGCGCACGGTGGTGTCTCCGGTCAGCGCGGTGAGCAGCGCGGTCTCGACGGTGAGCTTCTCGGTGTTCGCGCGCGGGCAGGACGACCCGCAACAGCTGCGTGCGGGCGCTACCCGGGCCGCGGGCGTGGTCGTGCTGGTCGTGCTCCCCGCAATGGTCGGACTGGCCGTGCTGGCCGAGCAGGCAGTGGCTGTGATCTACGGCGCACAGTGGGAGGCGGTGACCCCGTCATCCAGGTGCTCGCTCCCGTCGCAGCCGTGCAGGCGCTCTCATGCGTCACCGCGTCGGTGATGCAGGCGATGGGTCGCAGTGACTGGCTCTACCGGTGGGCCCTGACCTACTGCCTCGTCGGTGCCGCAGTGATGCTGTTCTCCGCGCAATGGGGCTTGGTCGGAGTCAGCCTCGGCCTCGCTGCCGTCGTGGTGGTGCTGGCGCCGTTCGAGATGCGGATGGCGCTCGGGCTGATCGACATGACCTTGGCGACCTACTTCCGGTCGCTGCTCCCCCATGTCGTGATCACGACGGTCATGGCGGGTGCCGCCTGGTGTGCGGCTGCGGGGGTCGAGCGGTTGGGCGGACCCGCATCGGTCCAGCTGATCACAGGGGTACTGGTCGGAGTGGTGGTGCATGTCGGGTTGATGTGGCGGGCAGGTGTCGCGGCGCTGGACGACGCGCGCCGGGTCCTGGGTCGCTCGGTGGTACGAGCCGATGCATGAGACGTTCGTCGACGGGCGGGCCCGTCACAAGAGTCGGAAGGGGGGTCGCATGGACGCCGTTGACATCCTGAAGGTTTGCTTCCGCCGGTGGTACGTCATGCTGCCGATCCTGCTCGGGGCCGCGGGCGTCAGCTACCAGCTGGTGCAGGCGCAGGAGACCACCTACACCGCGGCGGCCTGCTACGGCCTGGTCCAGCCGCGGCTGACCGCCACGCCCGGCACCGCTGAGGAGCGCAATCCCCTCGGCACGGACGACAACAAGCTGGTGGGGGCTGCGCTCC
This sequence comes from uncultured Actinomycetota bacterium, assembly GCA_963843815.1. Lineage (GTDB taxonomy): Bacteria > Actinomycetota > Actinomycetes > Propionibacteriales > Nocardioidaceae > Nocardioides. The sequence continues at coordinate 420,712 of CAWJLX010000012.1, forward strand.
AGGCCCAGCTCAACTCCCGGGAGGCGCAGGCGGAGCTCGGCAGTGGCACCACGCGCGGCTGGGGACCCGGAGAGGCCGCGAACGATTCGTCGTACTCCGTCAAGATCCCCATGTTCGAGACCATGTACGAGGTGCGTGCGTGGGGCGCCGACGAGCAGGAGGTCCGGGCCGTCGTCGATCGGGTGATCGAGGCAGCGCCCAAGATCGTCGGCGACCTCCAGGCCCGCGCCGGTGCACCTGCCGCCGTGCGCTACGAGCCCTTCGTCCTCGCGCCAACGCAGGCGGAGGTCCTGTCCAGCTCCGGGATGAAGCTGGTGATCGCCGTGATGGGTGTGGGTGTGCTGGTCGGCGCCGCATGGTCGATCGTTGCCGACCGCTTGCTGCGGCGTGGGGTGCTCGTCCGGCGGAGGCCCTCCCTGCCGGTCACGACACCCGCCCCGGCTGCTGCGGGCCCACCTGCGGACGAGCGCGCCCCGGCAGATCGGGCGGCCGAGCCCGACAGGCCCAGGGCCGACGGGCCCGCCAGGACCGGTGGGCCGGCCAAGACCGGCCGGCCCGTTGCCGCCGCGGCGGATGACAGGCCCGTTGCTCGCGGCAAGACCGCCAAGGCGGCCAGGACGAAGCAACCACGCTCGGAGCGCCCGGCTTCTCCCCGCCGCGACCAGCCGATGCTCCGGCGGTGAGTCGTGTCGACCGGTCTGCGCCAGCGGATGCGTCGGGTGCTCACTCCGGCGGGTGCCGTCATCGGCGCGATGCTCCTGCTGGTCGTCGCCGTCGGCCCCTTCACCGGAGTGCTCGGCGGAACGGCGATTGCAGCTCTGCTGGTGCTCGGGTTGATCCTCGGTCTGCTCGTCCTCTCGGCACGTGACGGATGCGCCGTCCTGACCCTGACGGTCGTCCTGCTGCTGCTCGTGCCCCAGCACTACGTGCTCGTGGGTCCACTGCGGTCCTTGGGCAACCCGGCGGGACTGGTCGCTCTGGCGGCACTGGCCATCTGGGCCGCATCCCGGGTCCTCGATCTCATCGATGCCGTGGAGCTGCACCCGGTGCGCTGGGTCCTGCTGGCGTACACGGTCGCGGCCTTGATGTCCTACGCGGCCGGGATGATGCGCGACCTGACGGCGGCCGAGCAGGCCAGCATGAATCGCGTCATCTTCCAGCACCTCGCGCTGCTGGGAGTCGCCCTGCTCGCGCTTGACGGGTTGGGGAGTCGCGAGCGGATCACCACGCTGCTTGAGCGGGTGGCCCTGCTGGGAGGCGGGGCAGCGTTCATCGGGATCCTCGAGTTCGCCTTCTCAGGCTTCAACTTCCGCGAAGTGATGCTCCTACCCGGATTGACGACGAATGTCGACCTGGTCTCCGACACCAGATCCGGCTTCGACCGGATCACGGCGGCGTCATCGCATCCCATCGAGTTCTCGGTCGTGACCGCTGCTCTCGTGCCGCTGGCCCTGCACTTCGCCTTGCACGCGGAGGCGGGACGTTGGCGCTTCTACCTGGCGCTGGTCGCACTGCTCTCCGCCGTTCCGATGGGCGTCTCCCGCTCCGGGATCCTGACCCTGGCAGTCGCGGTCGCGTTCTACGCCGTGGCCCTCTCGCACCGCGGACGGTTCAACGCCCTCGTCATCGGGCTCATCGGAGTGGGCGTCTTCCGAGCGATGGTCCCAGGTCTGCTCGGCACAGTGCGCAGTCTGTTCCGCGACGTCGGCACCGATCCCAGCATCGCGGGGCGAACCGAGGACTACGCAGCCATCCCGGGCCTGATGGAGGGGCACTGGTGGCTGGGACGCGGGACCGGCACCTTCCTTCCCGACGTCTACTTCTTCCTCGACAACCAGTACCTCGCAGCGCTCCTCCAGGGCGGGGTGGTGGGCCTGGTGATGTTCATCGCACTGCTCGTGGTGGGGTTGGGGGTTGCTCGCGGCATCCGCCGGCGCAGCCGGGATCCCGTGTTGCGCAGCCTGGGGCAGGCACTGGCGGCCACCATCGCCGCTCTCGGCGCCTCCGCATTCGTCTTCGACTCACTCAGCTTCAGGCAGAGCTCGCTCCTGCTCTTCCTCGCGATCGGATGTGCGGGCGCGCTCTGGAGCCTCGTCCGGGACGAGCCGAAGGAACAGCACCGTCGCACGTCGTCCGACGTTGACGACGCGGCACCACGGGAGGCGAGATGGCTGTCGCGAGCGTCGTGATCCCGGCCCACAACGAGGGGTCCTCGATCGGTCGTACGCTCCGTGCTCTGCGCACCGGTGTCGGCGAGGACGATCTCGACGTCGTCGTGGTGTGCAACGGCTGTACGGACGCGACGGCCGCCGTGGCCCGGCAGACCGATCCCCGCGCCCTGGTCATCGAGATCGCCCAGCCCTCCAAGAGAGAGGCGGTGCGCGTCGGCAATGCCGCGACGCACGTCTTCCCCGCGTCCATCTCGATGCTGACATCGAGCTGTCCGGTGCCTCCGTCCTCGACCTCCTGGAACCCATCACGCGCGGTCAGGCGCTCGCCACGGCGCCTCTGCGCACGCTCCCGAGGGAGAGGTGCTCACCCTTGGTGAGGTGGTACTACGACGTGTGGGAGTCACTGCCCCAGGTCGAGGCCGGCCTCTTCGGCCGCGGAGTCATCGTGCTGTCGGAGACGGCCGAGGATCGCGTCGGGCGGCTGTCAGTGATGATGAACGACGACCTCGCCATGTCCGACGCGTTCTCCCCCGAGGAGCGGAGGATCGTCACCACCGCTGTCGCGGTGATCCGCCCGCCGCGGACCGTGGCCGACCTCGTGCGCCGCCGTATCCGAGTTGCCACGGGCAACGCGCAGGCGGCTCGACTCGGCGTCCGACGCCCGGCATCGCGCACGAGCGCTCGCACCCTGTTCGGTCTGGCGGTGAGCCGTCCCGGGGTGGCGCTTCGCCTGCCGGTCTTCGTCGGTGTCTATGTCGCTGCGGCGCTGGGTGCTCGACGTGCCGTTCGCGCGGGGGACTTCGAGACCTGGCAGCGTGACGAGAGCTCCCGCTCCTGACGTCGTCAGGATTGACGCGCGGGCTCGACGGCCCCCAACGCGACAAGCCTCGCCCGAGGGCTGAGCCGGTCGAGATCGGCGCGGATCTCGGTCGTGTACACCGGGTTCATGGCCACGACCAGGTCGGGCGGGTCTCCGGCGAGGGTCCCGGGAGCCACGATCGGGTGCCCCGTGCCGGCGACGTACTTGCCCGACAGGTGCGGGTTGACGTCGACGACCGCGTCGACCTCGGCCGCCCCGCTGCCGAGCGCGTGGAGGAACGCGGTGCCCTTCGACCCGGACCCCCACAGCACCACACGCCCGGAGCGGGCGTGCTCCGAGATGGTCCGTGCGAGCGACTCCACCTGCTGGCGCGACACGGCGCGGAATCGCTCGGCCCGTTCAACGAGCAGGGCCACGTCCTCGTCGGGTAGGCGCATCGGGCGGGGGTGGCCGACGGGCAGCGCCGCGACGTGGAGGTACTGGTCCGAGTAGGCGAGCGCGGCCGACTCGACCACGAACCCGGCAGACTCGAAGAGCTCGACCGCCACCTCACGGGTCAGGTAGTTGCAGTGCTCGTGGTAGACATCCCAGAACGCTCCCTCGGCCAGGATCCGGCCGGCCTCCGGCAGCTCGACGAGCACCGGCACGTCGGGGCGACCATCGAGTGCCGCGCGCAGGTTCCGGAGGAGTGCGCCGGGGTCGTCGACGTGCTCGAGCACGTGCCTCATCGCGACGGCGTCCACTCCCGACAGATCGGTGCCGGCGCCGAACGCCTCGGCCAGGAGGGTCACCCGTTCGTCCGGCTCGCCGAACCGCTCCGGGTCCACGGTCGGGTCCATCGCGAGCACCCGAGCGGCACCGGCCGCCGCGAGCAGCCGGCTGAAGTCCCCTCGACCGGCGCCGATCTCGAGCAGCGTCCGTCCCTCGAGACCCCAGTCCCCGACCCAGCGATCAGCGAGTCCTCGTGCGTAGTCCAGGAACGTCGAGGAGAAGGCCTGGGAGTCCTCGTAGCGGTGGCTGTAGGCCATGTCCTGCTCCGCGAAACGACGGTTGGTCATCGCTCCGCAGGAGCGGCACAGCACCACGGAGAGCGCACCTCGTGCGATCCCGATCGCCTCCGCACGGTTGTCCATGACCAGGCAGCTGTGGACCGGGACCGTCGGCACCTCGTGCACGACCTGACCGCCCGGTCGCCGGCACACCGGACAGGCGCGTCCGGCGTAGTCGTCACTCGCGGGAGCCGACAAGGTCGAGCCTCGCCTTCTGCACGAGGTAGCCCTCGGCGTAGGGCGCCCGGCACTCCACCCCGCGCAGTCGCAGCAGTGCCAGGAAGGTCTCGTCGTCCCACCAGTCGCGCCCCACCTGGGAGGGATAGACCTTGGTCAACAGCTCGGCCTTGCGTCGCGCCACGTCGACGTCGAGAGGAACGTAGTGGCTGACCCGGCCGAGGTCGCCGTCCCACTTGGGGATCTCGTAGTGGAGGATCAGCGAGTCGCGCCAGACCGTGGGCACGAGCTCAGCGAGGAGTCGGTGGTCCTGGTGGCTGTCGTCCGGGCGCGGCGCGAGCACCAGGTCGGGAGCCGGGCGCTGCTGCGCCGCGTCCTCGAGGAACTCCTTCACCGCCGACCAGTGGTCGGGCAGGCGCGAGTCGGGCAGCAGCCCGAAGTCCGTGCTGGCCGTGGGTCCGTTGAACTCGACGACCGCGGCGCCGGCCTCGAGCCGGCGCTCTGGCGATCCGGTGACGACCAGGCAGTGCACGTGTACGCCGGGACGCCTCCTGAGTGTCAACAGCGTCCCGCCGCACCCGATCTCGATGTCATCGGGGTGGGCGCCGATGCCGAGCACCTCGAGTGGCCCCGCGGGCAGTCCGAGATCCTTCACGTCGCCACGAGCCGGGGCGCCGGGACCTTCATCGTCGGCGTCGGCTGACGCCACAGGGCCCACGGGCACTCGCCCGACCAGTAGAGCGCCTCGAGGGAGGCGCGCTCCTTGAGCGTGTCCATCGGCCGCCAGAAGCCGTCGTAGGGGATCGCGAGCAGTCGCCCGTCGTCGGCTGCCCGCACGCACGCGTCGGTGACGAGGTCGTCGCCCTCCTGGAGGTAGTCGAAGATCTCCTGCCGGAAGACGAAGAACCCGCCGTTGACCCGCATCGGAAGGTCGGCGGCGGACTGGAAGCCCGAGACGCGGTTGTCCTCGTCGGACATCACGACGTGGAAGGAGCCCGGGGGGCGGATGGCGAGCAGGGATCCGACCGCGTCCGAGGCTGCCAGCGTGTCGACTAGGTCGTTCATCGGGGCGTCGGTGAGCACGTCGCCGTAGTGGGCCAGGAACATCTCGTCCTCACCGAGGTGATCGCGCACCCGGCGCAGCCGCTCGCCGATCTCCGTGCTCAGGCCGGTGTCGACGAACGTGATGCGCCACTCGCTGATGTCGCTGCCGAGGAGCTCAACGTCGCGCCCGCCGCCGGAGAGGACGAAGTCGTTGGTCGTGGTCTCCTGGTAGTTGAGGAAGTACTCCTTGACCACCTGGGCGCCGTAGCCCAGGCACAGCACGAACTCCGTGTGACCGAAGTGTGCGTAGTAGCGCATGATGTGCCAGAGGACCGGACGGTCGCCGATGGTCATCATCGGCTTGGGTCGCGGGTCGTCACCGACCCGCATCCGGAGTCCGAGTCCGCCGCAGAACAGGACGACCTTCATGTGAGCACCTCCAGGGTGGGCAGGGGGAAGACGAGCCGCGCCCCCCACTCGCGCGTGTGGGCCAGCTGTTGGGTGATCTCCTCGCGGAGGTTCCAGGGCAGGACCACGATGTAGTCGGGACGCACCTCGTCGAGGTGTGGGGTGTCGAAGATCGGGATGTGCGTCCCGGGCAGGAACTTCCCGTGCTTGAACGTGTTGCGGTCGACGGTGAAGGAGATCAGGTCCTGCCGGATGCCGGCGTGGTTGAGCAGGGTGTTGCCCTTGCCGGGAGCGCCGTAGGCCGCCACGATCGCGCCCTCGCGGGAGCGCTCGAGGAGGAACTGCACGAGGTCGTTGCGTGCCGTGGCCACGGCCCGGGCGAACCCGTCATGGCCCTCGACCGTGTGCAGGCCCGCCTCCCGCTCGTCGGCGAGGATCTTGGCGATCGCCTCGCTCGGCACTCCGGCTGCCTCCGTGGGCATCGACCACGTGCGCAGCGAGCCGCCGTGGGTGGAGAGCTCCTCGACGTCGACGAGGCTCAGCCCCGCCGCCGCCAGCACGCGCTGGGTGGTCAGCAGCGAGAGGTAGGAGTAGTGCTCGTGGTAGATCGTGTCGTAGAGGTTGCCCTCGATCAGGCGCAGCAGGTGGGGGATCTCGATGGTGACCGTGCCCGACTCGCCGGCGAGGACGCGCAGCCCCCGCGCGAAGTCGACGATGTCCGGCACGTGCGCGAAGACGTTGTTGGCGGCCACCAGGTCGGCTGGGCCGTGCTGGGACGTGAAGGCCCGGGCGGTGGCCTCACCGAGGAAGTCCACGGTGGTCGGTATCCCCTTGGCCCGGGCCGCTTCTGCGACGTTGGCCGCCGGCTCGATGCCGTGGCAGCGCATGCCCCGCGCTGCCACGTGCTGCAGCAGGTAGCCGTCGTTGCTCGCCACCTCGACCACGAACGAGTCGCGGCCCAGACCCAGTCGTGCGCTGGCGTCCTCGACGTAGCGGCGGGCATGCTCGACCCACGAGTCGCTGAAGGAGGAGAAGTAGGCGTAGTGGCTGAAGATCTCCTCGGCGGCGATGTAGGCGGGCAGCTGCACGAGCAGGCAGTTCTCGCAGATGCGCACGTTGAGCGGGTAGAAGGTCTCGCCCTGGTCCAGCTCGTCCGCGGACAGGTAGCTCTCGCAGGGGGGCGACATGCCGAGGTCGACGAACGTCCGTCGCAGCTCGGCGCCGCACAGGCGGCAGGCGGGCAGGCTCACGACGCCACCGCCTCGGTGCGCAGGTCCGTGGTGAGTGCCCCCGCAGCCTGGAGCTGGCGGATCCGGGCCAGGCGGACGAAGCGCGGACCCTCGAAGTCCTCGGCCGAGAGTCCGCGATCGGCCATGTCCCGGGCGAGCTCGGCGATGCCGTCGGCGATGGTCCAGGCAGGCGAGAAGGCAGGAAGGACCCGGCCGATCTTGGTGAAGTCGACACGGTAGTCGCGGGCGTCCGGACCGGCGCCGTCGGCGAAGGTGACCGGCGCGTCCATCGCCTCCGAGACCGCGATCGCGATGTCACGGACCTGGACGACGTCGGCGTCGCGGCCCACGTTGAAGGCCTCGTCGTGCACGGCCTCACGCGGAGCGTCCAGGACGGCCGCGAAGGCGCGGGCGATGTCCTCGGCGTGGACCAGCGGCCGCCACGGCGTGCCGTCGCTCTGCAGCTCGACGCGACCTCGTGTGAATGCCGTGCCGGTGAGGTTGTTGACGACGATGTCGGCGCGCAGCCGTGTCGACGAGCCGTACGCGGTGGCGTTGCGCAGGTAGGTCGGGGTGAAGTCACCGTCGGCCAGCGCGGAGATGCCCTCCTCCGCGCGGACCTTGCTCTCGCCGTAGGGCGTCACCGGGTGGAAGGGCGCGTCCTCGTCGACCACCGCGTCTCCCGCGGCCCCGTAGAGGGAGCAGGACGACGAGAAGAGGAACCGACCGACGCCGGCCGCCTTGGCCGCCCTGGCGGCGTGCACCGCGCCCCGGGCGTTGACCGAGTAGGTCGCGTCGGGATTGAGGTGACCGATGGGATCGTTGGAGATCGCGGCCAGATGGACGACAGCGTCGATGCCGCGGAAGTCCGCAGGCGTGGTGTCGCGTACGTCGCCGGTGCGCTGCTCGTAGTCGGTGGGAGGCGTGCCGAAGTCGCAGCCGTCGTACCAGCCGGCGTCGAGCCCGACGACGTCGTGCCCGGCCGTGAGCAGGTAGGGCACCATCACGGCTCCGAGATAGCCTCGGTCGCCCGTGACGAGGACCCTCATGACCTGCCCACCGGGGTGCTCGTCCGGGTCTCGACGCGCTCGCGCACACGTCCCCGGTCACTCTGTGCCAGCCCTGTCCTCATGCGCCTGCACACCCCCATGGATACCGTCCCCACTTCCTACGTGTGATGCCTCCGCGTCGGTCTCCGCGGACCACCATCACCTTGGATCACGTGCCTGGGGGAGCGGCTCGTTCGATGAGGGACATACCACCGACTGGGTACCGGGCGCCTGTGCGGTGCGCCCTGGTCACACCCACCGCTTGAGCGTCGAGACAGCGCTGTTGCGCACCCGGCGGCCCGGGTCCATGGAGGCGAGCATCCGTGCGCGCAGCGACGTCACAGTGTCGTCCGCGCGAACGCTGAAGCGCGGTTGCACCCAGGCGCCGGGGCGCGCGGGGCGCTGGTCGCTCACGTTCACCTCCGCGCACGCGTCGGCGCGCAGCAGCGCGAGGGTGTGCCGGTCGTAGCGTCCGAGCGGCGCAGCCGCGCGGTCGACGCGACGTCCGAGGAGGTCCTCGAGGACGTGGCGCGGCTGGACGATCTCGGCGCGCGCCGCCGGGCCGCGGAGACCGGCCCACGGTCGGTGGGTCATCCCGTGGGACCCGATGTCCATCCCCGCCGCCACCAGCTCCTCCAGCCCACGCGGCGAGAGGCTCCACGGGTCGCCGAGCCGATCGACGACGGGGAAGAACGTCGCGACGAATCCGCGCTCCGCGAGGGCGGGCAGCACGACCTCCACGTCGGACCGGTTGCCGTCGTCGAAGCTGATGGCCACCCGGGGAACCTCCGCCAGCCAGTCGAGGATGGCGCGGAACTGGGCGTCCTTGATCCAGTACGTCGCCTCGCCGGGCTCACGTTCGTGCGCCGGCGTTCCGATCCCGTGGAAGCAGACGGTGAAGGCCGGACCGTGCGATCGATCCGCCGTCGCGCTTTCCGTGAGGTGACGCAGGGCCGGTGCGCCCATGGTTCGTGGTCCTTTCCGCGGATCGCTGCGAGGTGTCCCGAGGCTAGGTCGCGCGGGTTCGGTGACGTGCGGTCGGGCGCCTACGTCCCCTGCTTGAGGCATATCGCCGCTGGTCGGGCGGAAGGTGCCCTCGGCCCTTCCTAACCTCGGCCGACAGATGGCTCTCAGGGGGTGTGCAGATGAACAGGCATCACGCATGTGGCACTGACCGTGCCTCGGGGGTCGTCCCGTGAGCCGGTCACCAGCCCCGCGGCCCACGGCTCGCCACATCCTGGTGATCGTGCAGAACCTGCCGGTGCCGCTGGACCGCCGGGTCTGGCTGGAGTGCCAGGCCTTGCGGGCACAGGGGTACGACGTGAGCGTGATCTGCCCCCAGGGGCCGGGAGACTCCAGGCGGGAAGTGATCGACGAGGTCCGCCTCTACAAGTACCGCCCGCCCCCCGCCGCTCGCGGGCTGCTGGGCTACGCGCTCGAGTTCATCTACTGCTGGCTGCGCACGGCCGTCCTCTCGGTCGTCGTGTGGCGCGATCGGCGCTTCCACGTCCTCCAGGCCTGCAACCCGCCGGACACCTACTGGTTGCTGGCGAGGATGTGGAAGTGGCGTGGGGTGCGGTTCGTGTTCGACCACCACGACCTCAACCCCGAGCTCTTCCTGTCCCGGTTCGGCTCGCCGACGTCGGCGCGTGAGCGCTGGGAGCTGCGCATCCTCACGTGGCTGGAGCGCCAGACGTTCCGCACCGCCGACCGGGTCATCTCCACCAACGAGTCCTACCGCCGGATCGCCTTGTCACGGGGCGGGTGTCGCCCCGAGTTCGTCAAGGTCGTCAGGAGCGGGCCGGAGACCCGCATCATGCGGCCCATCGTTCCCGAGGGCCGGCCGGCGGACGACGCCTACGTGCTGGCCTATCTCGGGATCATGGGCCCCCAGGACGGGGTGGACACCGTGCTGGACGTGATGGACGAGCTGGTGAAGGTCCGTGGTCGCCGTGACGTGCGCGCGGTGCTGATGGGCTTCGGTGACTGTCTCGAGGAGCTGCGTGCCGACTGCACGGCGCGTGGCCTGGACGAGGTCGTGACGTTCACCGGCCGGGTCGACCGCGTCCAGATCGCCGAGCACCTGAGCGCGGCCGACGTGGGTCTGTGCCCGGACGCGAAGTCCCCGTTGAACGACGTGTCGACCATGAACAAGACCATGGAGTACATGGCCTACGCGCTGCCCTCCGTGTGCTTCGACCTCGCGGAGACGCGGGTGTCGGGGGGAGACGCCGTCCTGTACGCGCCGGCGGGCGACATGCTGGGCTTCGCCGACCGGATCGAGCGGCTCCTCGACGACGACGAGCTCCGCGTCGATGTCGGGTTGCGCGCGCGTCAACGGGTGAGCGAGGTCCTGGACTGGCAGCAGCAGGCGGAGGTCTATGTCTCGGTGTTCCGCGACCTCGTGGGCCCCGTCCCACGGATTCCCCGACCACGGTCTGCACGGTCTGCACGGACGGGGAACCACGCGCAGCAGCACGGGACCGGCGACGACGAGCTCGGTCGCGCGTACGTCGACCTCACGGACACGGACGCGCTGTCCGCCTTCGTGCGGGACCGTGGCCGGGAGCCTCAGCCCGATCGGCGCGCTCGCTCAGCCCGCACCGGAGATCGTCGCGACGACGGCTTCGTGATCGGCGCCCGGGACGGCAACGGTCTCCGCCTGCGTGACGACCAGTCGTGGTGAGGTCATGACGTGGTCGATCGCGGCGAACGCCGGCACCGTGACGCCGAGGCGGCGCTCGTACCCACCAGAGGGCCACGTCGGCGACCACCCCGCGTTGACCTGCACGGCTGCGTCGGCGAACCCGAGGTCGAGGATGCGGCGCACCGGGGCGTGGGCCAGGGTGGCGTTGAAGTCCCCTGCGAGCACCACGGCAGTGCCCGGGTCGGCCCGGATCCTGCTCAGGGCTGCGTAGACCTGGTCGTGGTCCGTCCGCCAATGTCGGGGCAGTACGGCGGACGCGTGTGGACGGCGATGACGGTGACCGGGCCCAGCCCCGGCGTCCGGATGCGGACCACCCGGCTCTCCGCGTCGTCGTACAGGGGGGCGGTCCGAGTGATCGGGAACCGGCTGAACACGACGGCCGTGCCGTCCATGACGTGGTTGTCGACCCCCGCGGAGTACGGCAGCCCGGCGTCGACGCCTGCCTCGAAGGCGAGGTCGATCTGCTCGGTCCCCACGTCCGTCAGCACGAGGACGTCGGCCCCCGTGCTCCGGGCGACGTCGACCAGGGCCGAGGCGTCGCCGTACTCGAAGTTCTGGGCCAGCACCACCAGGGATGCCGACGATCCAGCCGCGGGGTGCGGCCCTACATAGAGGGGCGCCAGCCACCACGCGTGCGCGCCGACCAGGCAGGTCGCCGCGAGCACGAACGCTGCCCTCGTACGACGCGCCGCAGGCACCGTGACGGCACCCAGCAGGGCCAGTACGGCACAGGGCAGGCCCAGGGGACTGAGGGTCACGAGCTCGATGAGGTGACGAGCGGTGGGGTCGGCGACGCGGGCCAGCGCGAGCACCGACGAGATGAGCAGCAGGCCGACCACGCCCACGGAAGTGACGAGGCGCAGCCGCGGTCTGCTGCCCGCTGCCCGGACGGGCGGGGCTTCAGCAGACGTCACGAGGGGATCAGAGGTCGCACAGCCAGTGGGCGCAGGCAGGGCGTGGTGAGGTGCGTCATGGTGCCTCCACGTCCCCGGCGAGCAGTGCTCCCACCCTAGGAGCACGCGGGTTGCCACGCGCGTGCGTGCAGGGCTTCGCCCCATTTCGGGGAGTCCGCAGCACCACGCCCAGCTCTACGCTGGGGCCCATGCACCAGGCCCGAGACGATCAGATCGTCGTGGTGGTGGTGACCTACAACAGCGCTGGGCTCATCGCCGACCTGGTGTCGTCCCTCCCGGTCGGCATGGACGGACTTCCGTGGCGCCTCGTCGTGGTCGACAACGCCTCCCACGACGGGACGGTCGATGCCGTGCGGGATGCTGCGCCGGAAGCCGTCGTCGTGAGCCTCGACCGCAACGCCGGCTACGCAGCGGGGATCAACGCGGGGGTGGTGGAGGCCGGTCCCGGTCGGGCGCTGCTGGTGCTCAATCCCGATGTCCGGCTCGCGCCCGGATGCGTGCCCGCGCTGCTGGCGGCGCTCGAGCTCCCCGGGGTCGGCGTCGCCGTGCCCCGCCTGATCGACGGTGCGGGGGTCCTGGTTCCGTCGATGCGCCGCGAACCCACACTGCTGCGTGGGCTCGCCGACGCAGCACTCGGCGCGGAAAGGGCGGGGAGGTTCCCGAGGCTCGGAGAGATCGTGACCGACGCGGGACAGTACGACTGTGCCCAGCCCACCGACTGGGCCGAGGGCTCGACGCAGCTGATCGCCCCGGACTGCTGGCGAAAGTGCGGACCCTGGGACGAGAGCTTCTTCCTCTACTCGGAGGAGACCGACTTCAACCTCCGGGCACGCGACCACGGCTTCACCACCCGCTACGTCCCCAGCGCCATGGCCGTGCACCTGGGCGGCGACTCCACGACCTCACCGACGTTGTGGTCCATGCTCGTGGCCAACAGGTTCAAGCTCTTCTCGGGCCGCAACGGGCGGATCCGGTCGGCTGCCTACTGGGCGACCCTCCTGGTCCGCGAGGCAAGCCGCGCCGCGCTCGGCAGGACGACGTCCCGTCGAGCCGTCAGGACTCTGCTCAGCCCGACGGTGCTGCGCGCCACACGCGGGCCCGAGTGGGGACGCTGAGCCCTCTCCCGGCTCAGGACACGCAGCCGCCTGGCCCGTCCGGCCCCCGAGCGGGCCCTGGGCCGGACGACTGAACAGGACGCTCGGTGCGGACCACGCGCTAGGAGCCCGCCGCGGGATGAGGACCCAGGGGGCGGCGTAGCGCGCCCTAGTAGGCGCCGCGGTGCCCCAGGACCGCGCGGACGGTGCGGGCCAGGATCGCCACGTCCAGCGCGAGTGACCAGTTGTCGACGTAACGCACGTCGAGGCGCACCGTCTCCGCCCAGGTCAGGTCGGAGCGACCTGAGACCTGCCAGAGTCCCGTGAGGCCCGGCTTGACGACCAGTCGGCGCCGGGGGTCGGCGTCGTACCTGGCGACCTCCTCGGGCAGCGCTGGGCGCGGGCCCACCAACGACATGTCACCACGGACCACGTTCCACAGCTGCGGCACCTCGTCGATGCTCCAGCGGCGCAGCCATCGACCGAGCGGCGTCACCCGGGGATCACGCTTGATCTTGAACAGCACCCCGTCGCCCTCGTTGCAGCCCATCAGGTCGACTCGTTCTACCTCCGCCGAGTCGGACATCGATCGGACCTTGTACATGGTGAAGAGGCGCCCGTCCTTGCCCACGCGCTGCTGGCGGTAGAGCGCCGGTCCGGGGGTTTCGAGCCTCACGATGATCCCGACGGCCAGCAGCAAGGGCAGGAGCAGGGCCAGCCCCACGGTCGCGGCGGCGCGCTCGAGGACGTCCTTGATGCACCGTCGAGCACCGCACAGGGAGGCGGGTGCCACGTGGACCACGTTGAGACCACCGGATGTGAGGACCCGGGTCCGGGTGGGTGTGACGTCGAGGAGGCCGGTACCGACGCAGAGCTCGGTCCCGACCCCGGCCAGGGCCCAGTGCAGGCGGCGCATCTTGGTGGGGGTCAGGCGTGCGCCCGGCAGCACCACCAGGGCGTCGGCCCGGTGGTGGCGGGCGACGCTGGAGGAGGTGTCGAAGCCGACGTAGGTGGGGAGGTCGCCGAACGTCTTCTTCGACTCCCGGGTCAGGCACACCGCGACGACATCGTGCCGGCCGGCGCTCACCAGCTCGAGCAGGGCCTCCCGCACGTCGCGTGGCCGTCCCGCGAGCACGAGGCGAGGTCGGTTCCGTCGGGCGCTGCACACGAGGTGGACCCCGCTGGCCAGGCTGAAGGCTGCCACCAGCTGGACCAGCACGACGGGGTCGAGGGTCGTGAGGACCGACGACAGGGCCAGGGCGATCACGGCGCCCCGGACGCCCGTGCCGAGGACCCGGCGCAGGAGCGCGCTGTGGCCCTCGCCCAGTGCGCGGCGCTGGAAGTGGCCCGTGGCCAGCAGGGCGAGCGCCCAGGCCGAGGCGGCGACGAGTGCGACGTCCACCGGCAGCGCGCCGAGCGCCGCCGCGGACAGGGCGATCGCGAGCGCGAGCGACGAGTCGAGGCCGAACGCCGCCCAGCTGGTCCGGCGCCGGGTGGCTGGGGCGGCGTCGGTGACGAGTACGGGTCCGGCGACAGCGACGGGTCCCACGGACCGGTAGGAGGATGCCGGACTCGTTGCCCTACGTGGGCGGGGAATCGTGGTGATCAAGGGCGCCGAGTCGGGCGGGACCGTGGGGACCGAGATCTGCGTCATCCGCCTCATCCCCCCTCTGCGGAACCACCCGCCGGCACCCGCTGGTACCTGTTCGACGACCGTGGTTGGAGCCTAGGAACGCCACGCAGTGAGGGGCATGCCGCAAATCAACGAAAGGCCTGCACGGGCCGATCGGCCAGCACGGATTCGACGGATCCAGGGCCCCGGACGAGATACCCAGTCGGGGGGATGGGCAGCCGTCGCACGGGTGACTAGCCTCGTAAGGGTGCACCAGCGCTGGTTCGCCGCACACGTGCCGCCCTACTCTGGCCAGTCTCTTCGAGGCCGCAGGGATGACGCGGACCCCCACACCCGTCACGGCGCACGGAGTGGACCAGTGGCGGCGGTCGAGGTTTCCCCCCCTCGGCCGCCGCATGGGTGCCGTACGACGACGGCTGTTCTGCTCGTGACCTACGAGACCGGGCCGACAGCCCCGGGCGCAACGGTCAGGCCTGCCACGCCGCCGTGACGGGGACGCGGCACGGCCGGCGACGTGCCGAAGAAGCAGTCGTGCCACATCTCCAGGCACACCAGCGTCCAGAGCCGGACCTGTTCGTCGGCGCCGCGTTCGTGGCGGTCGACAAGATCGCGGACCGAGGCGCGGTCCAGGGTGCTGCCCACCCACGAGTCGGCCCCGGTGAGCCGGTCGCGGGCGGTGTCGCGCAGCCCCGCGCGGAACCAGGCGTCCAGCGGCACCCGGAGGCCGGCCTCGCGCCGGTCGATCACCGTGTCGGGCAGGAACGGACGAGCGACCTCCCGGAGCACCCACTTGGTCGTCCCCGAGCGCACCTTCACCGATGTCGGCAGCCGGAAGGCGAGCTCGACCAGGTGGTGGTCCAGCAGGGGCGAGCGCAGCTCCAGCGACGCCGCCATCGACATGCGGTCCCACCGCTCGAGCAGTGTGTCGGGCAAGGAGTGGCGCAGGTCCTGCCGCAGCATCCGGTCGACGGGGTCGCTCCCCGGTGCCGGTGCCCGGCGCCGATCCGTGGGCGGCGGCCCGCCCAACAGACGCCGCCGCTCGGCCGCGCTGAACGGCGCTGACCACGTGCCGGGCTGCTGGGCCCCGTCGTCGACCGTCATCGCCCGCAGCGCCGTCCTGGCCCGGGTGCGGTGGGCGCCGAGGTGTCGCTCCACGGGATTCGCCAGACCCGACCTCAGGCGTGCGGGCAGCAGTGTGGATCGCTCCGCCAGGCGGGCGTAGCGGGCCTTCGGATCACCGCCGAAGAGCTCGTCGCCGCCCATCCCGGAGAGCATCACCCGCACGTGCTGCCGAGCGGCGCGGGCCAGGCCGTAGGCAGCGACGTCGGCCGGCTCGGAGACGGGCGCGTCGCGGTGCCAGGTGAGACTGGCCCACAGGCCCTCGAAGTCACCGGCGCGCAGCTGCACCTCGTGGTGCCGCGTCCCCAGCAGCTTGCTGACGCGTCGCGCCCAGGCGAGGTCGTCGTCGGGGTGGTCGCCGAAGCCGGCGGAGAAGGTGTGGACCGGGTCGTCGCCCCGCAGGGCTTGCATCTGCGCCGTGACCAGGCTGCTGTCGAGGCCGCCCGTGAGGTGGGCCCCGACCGGGACGTCGGCCACCATCGCCACGCTGATCGACTCGCGAACGCCGTCACCCACCGCCTCCACGGCCTCGTCCGCACTCCAGGTGCCGGCAGGGTCAAGCGCCGGAGGCGACCAGTAGAGGTGCTCCTCCAGGTGTGCACCGGGCAGGACCGACAACCGGTGCCCGGGGCAGACCTTCTTCACGCCCTCGAACAGGGTGTCCGGCGCGGGCACGGCTCGCGCGGCCAGGTAGGCGTCCAGGCTGCGCTCGTCCACCCGGACGGCAGGCCCCAACGTGAGGAGGGCCTTGACCTCGGACGCGAACGCGATGCCGCCGGGCACGTGACGGTAGTAGAGGGGCACGATGCCGAGCCGGTCGCGGACCAGGTGCGTGGTGTCGGTGCGCAGGTCGTGGGCGACGATCGCGAACTGGCCCTGCATCCGCTCGATGAAGCTGATGCCCTCCAGCGCCAGCCCGGCGACCACCACCTCGGTGTCGCCGCGGGTGCGGAACGGGTAGTCGAGCTGCGAACGCAGGGCAGCATGGTTGAAGATCTCCCCGCTGAAGGCGAGCGCCCAGCGTCCATCCACCGAGTGCATCGGCTGGTGCGAGTGCTCGGGGTCGGTGATCGCCAGTCGGGTGTGGGCCAGGCCGATGTCCTGGCCGACCCAGATGGCGTGCTCGTCGGGCCCGCGGTGGTGCAGGAGCTCCGCCATGTCGTGGAGGACGTCGGTCGCGAAGGCGCCCGCGGTGAACGCCCGGATTCCCCCGATCCCTCCCATCAGCCGCGTCCAGTCTTCATGCGCCCAGCTTCCAGCCGATCTGGTTGGCCATGCCGACCGCAGCCAGCTGGGAGGAGACCTCCAGCTTGTTGAGGATCGACTTGACCTGCGTACGGACCGTGGCCTCCGAGACGACACTGGTCTCGGAGATGGCGCGCACGGTGCGTCCCTCGATCAGTGCACCCAGGACCTGGCGCTCGCGCGGGGTGAGGAGGTCGAGGCGCCGGCGGATGTCATCGCTGACCTGCCGCTCGTTGGCCCACGCGTCCAGCAGCTCCTCGAGCTCCTCGCGCTGCACCACCGGCAGGCCCTGGTGGAGTCGCCGCACGGTCGCCATGGCCTGCTGGAGCGCGCCACTCTTGGGCAGCACCTTGCGTGCCCCCAGCCGCATGCAGCCACCCCAGCGACCGAGGTCCTCGGAGGCGGTGAGCACCACGACGTTGGCGCGGGCCCGCGCCAGAGGACCGATCAGGTTCATGCCGTCGCCGAACCTGCCGAGGTCGAGGTCGAGCAGGACGGTGCGGGGAGCGGCCCGGAGGGCGAGGGACCGGATCGTGGCCATGGACCCGCCCTCCTGGGGCAGCTCGAGACGACGTACGTCGTAGCCCTCGAGCGACAGGGCGAGCTCCAGGGACTCCGCGAACAGGACGTGGTCATCGATGATGAGCACGCGGTGGTCAGCCCGAGCGGCGCCAGGCATGGGCGACCCCCGTGGTGTCCATGTTCTCCGTGATGTTCTCCGTGATGTTCTCCGTGGACCGGCGTGCTGCGGGCAGGGAGATGACGAACGACGATCCGGCGTGCGGGACGTCGCGCATCCGCAGCGACCCGCCGTCCTCGCGGACCAGCCGTTGGGCGACGTGCAGCCCGATCCCCTCTCCGGCCGAGTCGCTGCCACGCCGCCCCCAGTCGAAGATGTGGCTGCGCTGGTCCTCGGGGATGCCCCGACCGAAGTCGGTGACCGCGATGTCGACGGTGTCCTCGTCGCGACGCAGCACCTCGACGACACTGTTGTCGGTGCCGCCGTGGGCGACGGCGTTGTCGATGAGGATGTTGACGACCTCCGCCAGGGAGTCGTAGTGCGCCCGTACGGACTCGCTGCTGCCGCGCAGCTCCACGTGCCGGCCCTTGAGCCGCTGCAGGTCGAGGATCAGGTCGAGGCTGCGGTCGAGGTCGAGGTCCACGGGGCTCTGCTCGTGCTCGGAGAGCAGCCGGCTCATCCGGTCCAGCTCGCTGCGCACCGAGACCCAGAGTCGCGCCCGGACCTCAGGCGGCAGCTCGGGCCTGTCGAGGAGCTCGGACCCGTTCACCAGCCCCGCCATGGTGCTGCGCAGCTCGTGGAGCCGCTCGCGGTGGTCGCGGGTGAGCTTCAGGGCGGCATCGATCTCCTCGGCGCGTCGACGGCCCTCGGCTCGGAAGCGCCGCAGGAAGCACCAGGCGGCGACCACCCATGCGGCTCCGACGGCGGCCCGGGCGGTGGAGGCGGCCATGTCCCAGGCAGTGCCGCCGAGCCCGCCCGCCCCGACGAGCAGGCCGAGGGCACCCACGAGGACGGTCGGGACCAACAGCTGACCTATCCTCCTGCCCAGCAACCGTCGTCGCAGGACCAGGGTGACAGCGGTGACCTGGGTGGCGACGAGCACGCCCACGACGGCCTGCGCCACCACGGATGAGGTGGAGGCGAACGAGACCTGGGGCAACACGTAGGCGGCAGCCATGAGACCCATGCCGAGCCCGAGCCCGAAGCAGTCGTCGGTGACGTCGTCGCTGGTGTCGACCTGGGCCAGCGAGAGCACGACCGCCACCAGCCCGGCGATTGCCGCTGCCAGCAGAACGGTGAGCGGGACAGGCCCGGACGCAGGCGGCAGGTGAAGTGCCAGCAGCGTCACCACGAGCGCCTGCGAGGCGAGCACCGTGCCGGTGACGGCCGGCCACCCCGTCACCGGATTCGAGGGGCTGCGCCAACCGGCCAGCGCGGCCGCCACGGCAGCTGCCACGAACAGGCCGGCGACCAGGCCGTCGATCTCCCCAGGCAGCGACGCAGCACTTCCTGGCGGGGACAGCCCCGGCGCACGCCCCGGCGCAGCCCAGACGAGCACCGCGAACGAGACGACGGCAACAATGGCCACCCCGGCGACGAGTGGCCGTTCCTCCCGACGAACGGCTCGAAAATCGAGCATGTTGGTTCCCCCCCAACGACACACATTCCAATTGACGCAAGTCCTTCTGCGACGCCCGTTCCCCCTGACGGACGTCTTCCCCAAGCACGATTGGAGCGCAAATGGCCCGGGTGGTCCAACGATTGTCGACCCATACGCCAATTGGGGGATAGCCGGGCTAGCCCGGCCCTTTCAGAGCGTCAATAGTGTTGGTCAAGAGGCGCGCAAGACTGTGGCAAGGCCCGTGTGGTTCACGCCTGAGCAGCGGGTTCGGGCGGTGATCGACGCCGCAACCAATGGTTGCGACGCGAGACCGTTTCCGATTCCCCAATTCGGTGCACATTCACTCTGGCCGCCACCGCCGCTGCTGGCGGTCGTCATCGTGGTGCCCAGGCAGAGGCGTTCTTGGAGGGACGATGTGCGCAACGACACCGGAGCGGCGCGAGGACCCGGTGACGTCCCCGGACAATGGTGCGACCGCCTGGGTGACCTCCCCCCACCTGCTTGTCGCCCAAGCCGTCGCTGCCGCGCTCCGGGGGGCCGGGATCCCGTGTTCCGCTGGCGCCTGGCACGAGGTGATGCACCCGCTCGAGACTTCCGACGACGAGCGCGCCTACCCCGATCACCACGTCGTCGCGATCCTCGACGGTTTCGAGGGCCCGCACGCCATCGACGATCTGGCTCGGCTGGCTAGGATCGGTCCCGCCCGCATCGTGGTGGTGACGTCCGACTCGGCGGCCGTGTCGTTCGGATCGCTGCTCGGCTCCGAGAGCGTGGAGGTCGTCACCCACGCGTCCTCGGTCGCCGACCTGGTCGACGTCATGGCGCGCTTCCTCGCCGGGCAGTCGGTCATGGACGACCAGGTCCGTGCACAGCTGCGCGCGGACTGGGCAGAGGCAGTCGGGCAGCAGCAGCACGTCATCGCCCTCGTGAACTCCCTGACTCCCCAACAGCGACGGGTCCTCGGCCTGCTGGCGTCAGGGCACCGGGTGGCCGAGGTCGCCGTCATCATCGGTGTCACGAGTGGAACCGTGCGCAGTCACGTCAAGTCACTGCGCGCCCGGCTCGGGGTCAGGACCCAGCTGGAGGCCGTGGCCATGCTCCGCCAGATGCACGTGGTCGGCGAGGGGATCGACCGGTTGGGTGTCGAGGTCGACAAGGAGGGGGGACTGGTCCCCCGTCCACGGGCAGCCGTGACCGAGGAGTCAGAGGTCACTCCGCGTCGATAGGGTGCCCTCCATGACCTCACCCCACGCCGAGCCTCGCTGCGCTCCCCTCGACGCAGGGAACCCGAGATGATCGACCCCACCGCCCTCGACGACCACGCCTTCGCTGTCTGGGCGGCCGAGCGCGCCGGCGCGGTCCTGCTCGACGTACGCGCCGGGGCCGGGGCCGCGGGCCTGGAGGGCAAGGCCCTCAAGGATGCCGGCGACGCCGCCGCACAGGCCGAGCTCGACCGGATCCTGACCGAGCACCGGCCCGACGACGCGGTCCTGTCCGAGGAGGCGGCCGACGACAAGTCCCGCCTCACCGCCCGACGGGTCTGGATCATCGATCCCCTCGACGGCACGCGCGAGTTCTCCGAGCCGCCGCGCGACGACTGGGCCGTCCACGTTGCGCTGTGGGAGGACGGCGACCTGACGGCGGGCGCGGTCGCGCAGCCGGCGCTGGGGGAGACCTTCCACACCGGGCGGCCGAGCGTCCTGCCGCCCCGCACCTCCGAGCGTCCGCGCATCGCTGTCTCGCGCAGCCGACCACCGGCCTTCGTCGAGGCACTGGCCGCCGAGCTCGATGCCGAGCTGGTGCCGATGGGCAGCGCCGGGGTCAAGGTGATGAGCGTGGTGCGCGACGTCGCGGACGCCTACGTCCACGCGGGTGGGCAGTACCAGTGGGACAACGCCGCGCCCGTCGCCGTGGCGCGCGCGGCCGGTCTCTTCTGCAGCCGCGTCGACGGCTCGCCCCTGGTCTACAACGAGGACGACACCTCGCTGCCCGACCTCATCGTGTGCCGTCCCGAGCTGGCCGAGCGGATCGTCGACTTCGTCCGGGTGCACGGTACGGCGTGACATCGCCCTGAGCTCAGGGCAGCCGCTCGGGGTGCGCGGCGACGTACGACCGCACGGGCACCGGCCGCCGACGGGAGTACCCCTCCGGCAGCCACACGCTCCCGACGCGGGTCAGGTAGTAGACCTGCCAGGCGAGGTAGCCGCGGAGCTGGCGGGCGTCGCGGCGCATCGCCTCGGCATGGTGGGTGACGCCCCGGACGTAGGCCCAGGAGTTGTTGTAGCGCCAGAGCGCGGCACCCTTGTCGCGGGCGAAGCCGTTGGCCCGCAGCAGCCGACCGGCGGCGAGGATCGCGTCGTGGGCATCGTCGATGTCCCCACCGGCGCCGTAGATGTCCCACGTGGTCGGGATGAACTGCATCGGCCCCTGGGCTCCCGCCACCGACGTGCCCCGGATCCGGCCGAAGGCCGTCTCGACCAGGTTGATCGCGGCGAGGTACTCCCAGTCCACCCCGAAGCGTCGTTCGGCCTCCCGATAGCTGCGCATCAGTGTGCGCGCCGGGGCGGGCGCGACGATCCGCCACGCGGGGAGCTCGTCTGCGAGGCCGGCGTTCGAGGTCGGGTGCATCGAGCGGAACTCGCGGCGGGCCGCGACGTTGGCGCGCACCCACACCCGGTTGCGCGGCCCGAGCCGGTCGAGCACGCGCGGCAGCCAGGTGCGTCGGACGGCGATCTCGCGGATCGCGAGCTGGGCGGTGTGACCCGCTGCGGCGAGGAGGTCCCCGTCCGGGTCCTCGGACCTGATGACCCGCTGCGCTGCGGCCACCATGGCGGCGGCCGCCGCCGGCGTGGAGGGCCGCTGCGGGGTGCCTGCCAGGGCCGCTGACAAGGCGGCAGGAACGCCGTCGGGTCCGGCCTTCGCGGCCTGCTCGGAGACCCGGGCGTCCGCAGGACGCAGGTCGCTGTCGGACGGGGAGGGTGCCGTCGCCGGGCTCCCGCAGGCGGTGACGAGGGCCAGCAGGGCGGCGAGCATCGTCGTGCGGGGCATGCCTCCACTGTCACACGGACGGGCCCCGTCGAGCGGCCGCGAACCGAAATGACGACCGACCCGGCAGAAGGATCTCTGCCGGGTCGGTCGGACGTGTCAGCCGGTGAAGGTGCTCGTGCGGGGGGTGAGCGCCGTGCGGGCGCTGTAGGTGCTGCCGACCGTCACCCACGAGGTGTACTTGGAGTTGCCGGGGACGGTGATCTTCCACTTCCACTTCCCGCGGCGCGGGGCGGGCAGGGTGAAGCGGTACTTGCCGGCAGACGTGGTCTTGAAGTTGCGGAACTTCTTCCACTTCTTCCCGACCTTCTTCTGCACCTTGATCTTCTTCTTGCCGTAGCCGGGCGTGACCTTGCCCTTGATCAGGGTGCCCTTCGGGTTCTTGAAGACGACCTTGCGCGTGACGGGCGCGGCCATGGGCGTCGACTCGCCTGCGACGTAGCTGTCGTCCCACGCACCCAGGGCGGTCGAACCGCTGAACACGACCTTGTACTGCGCGTTCTCGGAGAAGCGGAAGCCGCCGTCGAAGAAGAGGTAGCTCGGCGACTCGTCGACGGCGATCGTGGTCCACGTCGGGTTCGACGCCGTGAGCACCTGCAGGAACGCCTGGCCCCCGCTCGGTCCCTCGGTCCCGGACGGGTCGGTGATCGTGCCGCTGACGTAGAAGGTCCCGCCGTACATGTAGGGCGCGTCGTAGGGAGACTTCGTGATGTTGAGCTTGGCGGTGATGACTGGCGTGTAGGTCTGGCCATCTGCCTGGGCCGGAGCCGAGATGGCGATGGGCGTGATGCCGAGCAGTCCGGCAGTGACCGTGCCTGCCACAAGTCGAGTGATGCGCATGTTCCCCGTTGTTCCTCTCGAAGGAAGTTCTGACGACCGGTGCTCGGGCACCCGCCGGTGAAGGTGCTGCTACCCCGTGGCGCCCGGGACAAACCACTGGGGGCTCGAAGGTACCGCCCCACATCCCGTGCACCGCGCTGTCCGGCAGCCCCCGTAGACTCTCAAATCCCCCCATCCGTCGACGAATGGGGGTCGTTCTGCGTGCTCACGAAGGGATCTCCGGTGTCGTCCACCCCGATCGTCGCTCTTGCCGAACGCCTCGTCTCCGCCCCGACGCTCTCCCGGGCCCTCGCCGACGTCGCGGTGCAGTCCGGGCTCGATCTCACGGGCCCGGCGGCGGTCCGCCCGTTCGTCGTGCGTGGCCTCGTCGAGCGCGGCCGCACGGTCCTGGCCGTCACGGCGACCTCGCGCGAGGCCGAGGACCTGGTGGAGGAGCTCGCCGACCTCGTCGACCCCGACTCCGTGGCCTACTACCCGAGCTGGGAGACGCTCCCGCACGAGCGGCTGAGCCCTCGCAGCGACACCGTCGGTCGGCGGCTGGCGGTCCTGCGTCGGCTGCGCCACCCCGGCACCGACGCGGCCAACGGCCCCCTCAAGGTGGTCGTCGCCCCGATCCGGAGCGTGCTCCAGCCGCAGGTGCCGGGCCTGGCCGACATCGATCCGGTCGAGCTCGCTCCCGGTGACTCCCGAGCGCTCGAGGACGTCGTGCGCGGTCTCGCGGAGGCGGCCTACTCCCGGGTCGACATGGTCGAGCGGCGCGGAGAGTTCGCCGTGCGCGGTGGGATCGTCGACGTGTTCCCCCCGACCGAGGAGCACCCGCTCCGCGTGGAGTTCTGGGGCGACGACATCGAGGAGATCCGGGCGTTCTCGGTGGCCGACCAGCGCACGCTCGAGACGGTCCAGCGGCTGTGGGCCCCGCCGTGCCGCGAGCTGCTCCTCACCGACGACGTACGACGACGCGCTGCCGAGCTCGGGCGGGCGCACCCCCAACTGCTGGAGCTCACCGACAAGATGGCGGCCGGCATCGCGGTCGAGGGCATGGAGTCCCTCGCCCCGGTCCTGGTCGAGGGGATGGAGCTGCTCGTCGACCTGATGCCGGCGGACACCACCGTGCTGGTCCTCGACCCCGAGCGGGCGCGCAGCCGCGCCCACGACCTGGTCGCCACGAGCGAGGAGTTCCTCGGCGCGTCGTGGGCGGCCGCCGCTGGCGGTGGCACCGCGCCGATCGACCTGGGCGCGGCGTCCTATCGCGAGATCGCCGACGTCCGGCTGCACGCCCTCGGCCTGGGCCACGCCTGGTGGACGGTCAGTCCGTTCGGCATCGACACCGACGACCTGGTGGTCGACGCCCAGACGGCGGGAGTGCCGTCCACGACTCTGCCCACCCACGGCGCCGAGGCCTACCGGGGCGACCTGGACAAGGCGATAGCCGACATCCGCACGTGGGTGGACGAGGGCCTCGACGTGGTCGTGGTGCACCCGGGGCACGGGCCCGCGCAGCGTTTCGTCGAGCTCCTGGGCGAGCACGACGTCGCCGCCCGGCTCGTCGAGGAGGGCGGGTCGGCCGGACCCCACGTCGTCACCGTCACCTGCGGGCACGTCGTGCACGGCCTGGTCGACGTCGAGGCCGGGCTCGCGATGCTCACCGGCGACGACCTGTCCGGCCAGAAGGCCTCCACGCGCGACATGCGCCGGATGCCGACGCGTCGCAAGAAGCAGATCGACCCGCTCGAGCTCAAGGCCGGCGACTACGTCGTCCACGAGCAGCACGGTGTCGGCCGTTTCGTGGAGATGAAGCAGCGCGAGATGAGCGGGGCGACCCGGGAGTACCTCGTCCTCGACTACGGCGCCTCCAAGCGCGGTGGCCCGCCGGACCGGCTCTACGTCCCGGCCGACACGCTCGACCAGGTCACCCGCTACGTCGGTGGCGAGAACCCCAGCCTCGACCGGCTCGGCGGTGGCGACTGGACCAAGCGCAAGAACAGGGCTCGTCGCGCGGTCCGCGAGATCGCGGCCGAGCTGATCAAGCTCTACGCCGCGCGGCAGGCCACCAAGGGCCACGCCTACGGTCCCGACACCCCGTGGCAGCGCGAGCTCGAGGACGCCTTCCCGTTCAACGAGACCGTCGACCAGCTGACCACCGTCGAGGAGGTCAAGGCCGACATGCGGCAGGTGGTCCCGATGGACCGGCTCGTGTGCGGCGACGTGGGCTACGGCAAGACCGAGATCGCGGTGCGCGCGGCGTTCAAGGCCGTGCAGGACGGCAAGCAGGTCGCGGTCCTGGTGCCGACGACGCTGCTGGTCACCCAGCACATGTCGACGTTCTCCGAGCGGATGTCGGGCTTCCCGGTCGTGGTCAAGGGGCTCTCACGCTTCCAGAGCGACAAGGAGGCCAAGGAGGTGATCGCCGGCCTCGGGGACGGGACGGTCGACATCGTCGTCGGCACCCACCGCCTGCTCAACCCGGACATCAAGGTCAAGGACCTGGGCCTGATCATCGTCGACGAGGAGCAGCGCTTCGGAGTGGAGCACAAGGAGCAGATGAAGCGGATGCGCACCTCGGTCGATGTGCTGTCGATGAGCGCGACGCCGATCCCGCGCACCCTGGAGATGGCGGTCACCGGCATCCGCGAGATGTCGACGATCACCACGCCCCCGGAGGAGCGCCACCCCGTCCTCACCTACGTCGGCGCCTACGAGGACCGCCAGGTCGTGGCGGCGGTGCGTCGCGAGCTGCTGCGCGAGGGCCAGGTGTTCTACATCCACAACCGCGTGCAGTCGATCGAGAAGGCGGCGGCCCGGATCCGCGAGCTCGTGCCCGAGGCCCGGGTGGCCACGGCCCACGGCCAGATGGGCGAGCACGCGCTCGAGCAGGTCATGCTCGACTTCTGGGAGAAGCGCTTCGACGTGCTGGTCTGCACGACCATCGTGGAGAGCGGCCTCGACGTGTCCAACGCCAACACGATGATCATCGAGCGCTCCGACACCCTCGGCCTCTCCCAGCTCCACCAGCTCCGCGGACGCGTCGGCCGGTCCCGCGAGCGTGCCTACGCCTACTTCCTCTACCCCTCGGAGAAGCCGCTCACCGAGACCGCGCACGAGCGGCTTGCGACCCTGGCGCAGCACTCCGACCTCGGCGGCGGCATGGCGATCGCGATGAAGGACCTGGAGATCCGCGGCGCCGGCAACCTGCTCGGTGGCGAGCAGTCCGGCCACATCGCCGACGTCGGCTTCGACCTCTACGTCCGCCTCGTCGGCGAGGCGGTCGCCGAGTTCAAGGGTGGCACCGAGGACGAGCTGGCCGAGGTGCGGATCGAGCTCCCGGTCGACGCTCACCTGCCGCACGACTACATCCCCAGCGAGCGGCTGCGGCTGGAGATCTACAAGCGCCTGGCCGAGGTGCGCGCCGACGCCGACGTCGACGAGATCCGCGTCGAGCTGCTCGACCGCTACGGCGCCCCGCCCGAGGTCGTCGAGTCGCTGCTGTTCGTGGCCCGCTTCCGGGCCCGCTGCCGCCAGGTGGGGGTGGGCGAGGTGACGCTGGCCGGCAAGTACGTCCGATTCGCGCCGGTCGACCTCCCCGACTCCCGCGTCGTACGCCTGCAACGCCTGCATCCACGCAGCATCGTCAAGGCTCCGGTGCGTACGATCCTCGTGCCGCGTCCGCAGACCGCTGCGGTCGCCGGGCGTCCGGTGGCCGGCATGGCCCTGCTTGAATGGGCGCGCGGAGTGATCGATGACGTGATCGACGCACCTGCCCCAGCAAGCCCCCCGGCTTCGACCAAGGAGTGACTCGTGAGCAAGACCCGCCTGATGACCGCCGCGACGCTGGGCGTCGCCGGGCTGATGCTCTCGGGATGCGGCAGCGCCGCCCCGGGGGTCGCGGTCAAGGTCGGCGACCAGGAGCTCTCGGTCCGTGAGGTCGACGCCACCGCGGCCAACTACTGCACCGCGATCAGCCAGTCCTTCGAGGCGGGTCAGGTCTATCCGATGAGCCAGGTGCGCCAGTACGTCCTCCAGCTCCTCACCGTGCGCTCGCAGGCGTTGCAGATCGCCGACGACTACGGCGTCGAGCCCGGGTCGACGTACCAGAACGACGTGGCGCAGCGTCAGGGCACTGCGGGCGTGCTGCCGGAGGACGTGCGCGAGGACTACGTGAAGATCTCGTCCACGACCGCGCTCGCCCAGGACATCCTCGAGCAGGTCGGCGAGACGGTCCTCGAGGACAACGGCGTCACCGATCCCACCGTCGACCAGGCCTCGCAGGCCGGGCTCGACGTGTTCAACCAGTGGCCGGACACCCACGGGATCGACATCGACCCGCGCTACGGCGTCAGGAGCGTCGACGGGGTGCTGACCCCCGTCGACACCAATACCTCGGTGGCCGTCGGCGAGACCGCCAAGGCCGGGATCGCTGACGAGCAGGACCCCTCGTTCGCCAAGTCGTTGCCGTCCACCCAGCGCTGCGGCTGAGCGGACAGCCCCGATGACGGCCGACGGCACCGGGGGCTCCGCCCTGGAGGCGTTCGCCGACCAGATGCGCGTGCTGCGGGCCGAGTGCGCCTGGAAGCGCGAGCAGACCCACGCCTCCCTGATCCCGTTCGTCCGCGAGGAGGCCGAGGAGGTCGTCGAGGCGATCGAGTCGGGTGACCCGGCCGCGCTGTGCGACGAGCTGGGCGACCTGCTGCTGCAGGTGGTCATCCACGCCGTCATCGCCGAGGAGCAGGGCGACTTCACCCTCGACGACGTGGCGCGCGGCGTGATCGCCAAGATGGAACGCCGCAACCCGCACGTCTTCGGTGACGCGGTCGCCACGGACTCGGCCGAGGTGCAGCGACTGTGGAACGCAGCCAAGGCCGCCGAGAGGGCCGAGAAGCCGGTCGAGAAGCCGGCGCGACCGTAGCCCAGCCACGGATCGGGCACCCGGCGACTCCGCGGCGCGACGTCGCTAGGGTGAGTGCAACCCACGACTTCCCCCTGTCAGGAGTTCTGCCATGTCCCTCATCGCTGCAGTCGGTGCCCGCGAGATCCTTGACTCGCGCGGCAACCCCACCGTCGAGGTGGAGGTGCTTCTCGAGGACGGCGCGTTCGGTCGCGCGGCTGTGCCAAGCGGCGCCTCGACCGGCGCCTTCGAGGCGGTGGAGCTGCGTGACGGCGGCAAGCGCTACGCCGGCAAGGGCGTGCAGAAGGCCGTCGCCGGCGTCATGGACACCATCTCCGGCACGGTCATCGGGCTCGACGCCGACGACCAGCGCCTCGTCGACCAGGCGATGCTCGACCTCGACGGCACCGCCAACAAGGCCAAGCTCGGCGCCAACGCGATCCTCGGTGTCTCGCTCGCCAACGCGCGTGCCGCCGCGGAGTCGGCCGGACTCCCGCTCTTCCGCTACGTCGGCGGCCCCAACGCCCACCTGCTGCCGGTGCCGATGATGAACATCCTCAACGGCGGCTCGCACGCGGACTCCAACGTCGACATCCAGGAGTTCATGATCGCGCCGATCGGTGCGGCCACCTTCTCCGAGGCGCTCCAGCAGGGCGCCGAGGTCTACCACGCGCTCAAGGCGGTCCTGAAGAAGAAGGGCCTGGCCACGGGCCTCGGCGACGAGGGTGGCTTCGCCCCCGACCTGAAGTCCAACCGCGCCGCGCTCGACCTGATCGCGGAGGCGATCAAGAGCGCGGGCTTCAAGCTGGGCACGGACTTCGGCCTCGCGCTCGACGTCGCGGCCTCGGAGTTCCACGACAAGAAGAAGTACGCGTTCGAGGGCAAGAAGAAGTCGTCCGACGACATGATCGCCTACTACGCCGACCTGGTCGCGTCCTACCCGATCGTCTCCATCGAGGACCCGCTCGACGAGGACGACTGGGAGGGGTGGAAGGCCCTCACCGCGCAGCTCGGCGACAAGACCCAGATCGTCGGCGACGACCTGTTCGTCACCAACGTCGAGCGCCTCGGGCGTGGCATCACGGAGCAGTCGGCCAACGCGCTGCTCGTCAAGGTCAACCAGATCGGCTCGCTCACCGAGACCCTCGACTCCGTCGAGCTCGCCCACCGCAACGGCTTCCGCTGCATGATGAGCCACCGCTCCGGCGAGACCGAGGACACCACGATCGCCGACCTCGCGGTCGCGACCAACTGCGGCCAGATCAAGACCGGTGCGCCGGCGCGCTCCGAGCGCGTGGCGAAGTACAACCAGCTCCTGCGCATCGAGGACGAGCTCGGTGACGCAGCTCGCTACGCCGGTGCGGGCGCGTTCCCGCGATTCTCCGGCTGAACGAGGCAGACTGGCCCTCATGCCTTCCCAGCGTCGTACTCCTCGGGGTGGGCCTGGTGGCAACGGACCACGAGGACCGGGGCAGGGCGGCGGATCGCACCCCCGCCCACGCGGCTCCAGGCCGCGCACGGCAGGGGTGCGTACGACGCCCTCCCGGCCCGTGGAGCCGGCTGCCGCAGGCACCGCTCACGCCCCGACCGGCAGCGGCGCGCGCCGTCCCCGGTTCACCGGGCGGGCGGCGGTGCTCGTCCTGGTGCTCGCCGTGCTGACGGTGTCCTACGCCTCCTCCCTGCGCGCCTACCTCCAGCAGCGCTCACACATCGGCGACCTCAAGGCGCAGATCGTCCAGCGCGAGGCCAGCATCGACGACCTCGAGCGGGAGAAGAAGCGATGGGACGACCCGGCCTTCGTCAAGACGCAGGCGCGGGCGCGGTTCGGCTACGTCATGCCGGGTGAGACCGGCTTCGAGGTCATCGGAGCCGACGGCAAGCCGCTGGAGGCGCAGGCTTCGCTCAACGATCCGGCCGACGTCATCAAGACCGTGCCGAAGGCGTGGTGGACCGCTGCGTGGGACTCGATGGAGCTCGCCGGCAACCCGCCGCCCCCCGACGTCGAGCCAGCCGACCTCATCGACGGGACCCAGCAGTGAACGCCCCCTCCCCGGACTCCACCGTCGAGCCCATCGATCCCGACGACGTGTCCGCCGTCCAGTCGCAGCTCAACCGCAGGCCGCGCGGCATCGACTCGATCGGACACCGTTGCCCGTGCGGCAACCCCGACGTCGTCACGACCGAGCCCCGGCTGCCCGACGGCACGCCGTTCCCGACGACCTTCTACCTCACCTGCCCGCGCGCGGCCTCGCGCATCGGCACACTCGAGGGCAACGGCGTGATGAAGCAGATGCAGGACCGCCTCGCCGACGACGAGGAGCTTGCTGCCGCCTACCGGGTCGCGCACGAGCGCTACCTGGAGGTCCGTGCCGAGGTCGGCCGCCGGGCCGGGCTCGAGGTGCCCGAGATCGATGGCATCTCGGCGGGCGGCATGCCGGACCGTGTGAAGTGCCTGCACGTGCTGGCGGCCCAGTCGCTGGCCATGGGCCGCGGCGTGAACCCGCTCGGCGACGAGGTGCTCGACGCGCTCGGGGACTGGTGGTCCAGCGGCCCCTGTGTCGAGCGCCCCTCCCCGAGCGGTGACTGAGGGGCATTCCCCAGCCCGGGAATCCGCCTGCGACACCGCTCCATCGTCGCGACGGGCGTGTCGTCGGCCGGGCGGTGCATGAGGGGCATTCCGCGGCCCGGGAATCCGCCTGTGACACCGCCGTGGTGCGATGCGAAAGACTGTCCCCATGAGCATCGTCGCGGCCATCGACTGCGGGACCAACTCGATCAAGGTGCTGATCACCGGCATCCGCCCCGATGGCACGTCCGAGGTGGTGCTGCGCGACTCGCGGGTGGTCCGCCTCGGCCAGGGTGTCGACCAGACCGGGGTGCTCGCCGACGAGGCGCTGGATCGCACGTTCGCTGCGATCGACGAGTTCACGGAGGTCATCCGCGCCCATGGCGTGCCGCGTGAGCGCATCCGCTTCTGCGCCACCTCGGCCACGCGCGACGCGAGCAACGCCGCCGTCTTCGCCGAGGGCGTACGCCGACGGCTGGGCGTCGAGCCGGAGGTGCTGTCGGGTGACGAGGAGGCGGCCCTGGTCTTCGCCGGAGCCATCTCCGCCCAGGACCCGATGCCGCCCGAGCCGGTGCTGGTGGTCGACATCGGGGGCGGGTCGACCGAGCTGGTCCTGGGGGAGGGGGAGGAGCGGCAGGCGATCTCGATGGACATCGGGTCGGTCCGCCTCCACGAGCGGCACCTGCACTCCGATCCGCCGACCCCCGCAGAGGTCGCGGCCTGCGTGCGCGACATCGACGACCACCTCGACGCCTGCGGCATCGCACTGGACCGGACCCGGACAGCGATCGGCACCTCGGGCACGGTCAAGACCATCGCCTGCGGGGTGCTCGGGCTGGACTCGTACGACCGGGAGGCGTTCGACCGGGCCGTACTGGCCAACGCGGACACGACGGCCTTCGTCGCCGACCTGGTCGCGATGACCGTCGCTGAACGCCGCGCGCTGCCCTACATGCACCCCGGACGTGCCGACGTCATCGGCGCGGGCGCCCTGATCTGGAGCAGGATCCTCGACCGGGTGCCGGTGCCGGAGCACCTCGTGTCCGAGGCCGACATCCTGCACGGCATGGCCGCCGCGATCGCCCGATGACACGCCTGCCGCACCCGGTGACCGGGCGGGAGTTCACCAGCCCGGTCCCGCCGGGGACGGGTTGGCCGGACGACCCGGCTGCCGTCGACACGCCGGTCGCCCACGACCCCGACGACGTACGACGACTCGCGCAGGCCGGATCCCTCGCCGACCTCGACGCCCGGGTGAGCGTCTGCTCGGCGTGCCCGCGCCTGGTGACCTGGCGCGAGGACACGGCCCGCGACAAGCGGGCCTCGTTCGCCGACCAGCCCTACTGGGGCAGGCCGATCCCGGGCTGGGGCGACCCCGAGCCGTCACTCCTGATCGTCGGTCTCGCGCCCGCTGCCAACGGCGGCAACCGGACCGGCCGCATCTTCACGGGCGACCCGAGCGCGGACTGGCTCTTCGCCAGC
The DNA here is from genome assembly GCA_963843815.1 of uncultured Actinomycetota bacterium. Classification (GTDB taxonomy): domain Bacteria; phylum Actinomycetota; class Actinomycetes; order Propionibacteriales; family Nocardioidaceae; genus Nocardioides. The sequence goes on from CAWJLX010000012.1 coordinate 452,327, forward strand.
CTGCACCGCACCGGGTGGGCGACCCAGCCCACCAGCGAGCACGCCGGCGACGGCCAGCGCCTGGTCGACGCGCGCATGATCGCGACCGTCCGGTGCGCGCCGCCGGAGAACAAGCCGACTCCCCTCGAGCGCGACACCTGCGCACCCTGGATCGCCGCCGAGCTCGCCCTCCTCCCGACCGTGCGCGCGGTCGTGGCCCTGGGGGCCTTCGGCTGGGCCGGGGCGGTGCGTTCGCTGGTGGCGGCGGGGGCCCCGGCGCCCGTCCTGAAGCCGACGTTCGCCCACGGTGCCGAGATCGCGCTCGGCCCGGTCACGCTGATCGGCTGCTACCACCCCTCTCCGCACAACACCTACACCGGACGCTTGACCCGGGAGATGACGGACGCGGTCTTCGAGAGGGCACGAGCGCTGACAGGCTCTGCCACTGAGAGGATGGGCACGTGACCCTCCACGCCATCACCGTCCTCGGCCACGACCGTCCCGGGATCATCGCCGAGACCACCGACAAGCTCGCCGGTCTGGGCCTCAACCTCGAGGACTCGACCATGACGCTGCTGCGTGGTCACTTCGCGATGATGCTCGTCTGCGAGGGGTCCGCTGCCGACTCCGAGATCGAGGCGGCGCTCGCGCCCCTGGCCGCCGACGGCAGCCTGACCGTCACGGTGCGCGAGGTCCCTGCCGAGCACGCCCCGTCCGCCGACGGCAGCTCGTGGATCCTGTCGGTCCACGGCGGCGACCGGCCCGGCATCGTCTCCGCCGTGGTCGCGGTGGTCGCGGGAGTGGGGGGCAACATCACCGACCTCACCACCCGCCTCGCCGGCGACCTCTACCTGCTGATCGCCGAGGTGGACCTGCCCTCCGACGCCGACGTCGCCGCGGTGGAGCGCGACCTGGCTGCGGTCGCGGCCGACCTCGGGGTCGGCGTGAGCCTGCGTGCCGCCGACACCGACGAGCTCTGAGCGGACCGATGGGCATCAACCCCCGGGTCCTGGACTGGACCGAGTCCGACCTCGGTGTGGCCGGCTCGCTGCGCGAGGTCGTGCGCGCACCCGCCGCGGTGCTGTCCACGGTCGGTGACACCGTCGACCCGACGGCGCCCGAGATCGTGCAGCTCGCGGCCGACCTGGTGGCGACCATGCGTGTCTCGCCGGGCTGCGTCGGCCTGGCCGCACCTCAGGTGGGGGCCGGGGTCAAGGTGTTCTGCGTCGACGTGTCCGAGCACCCCAAGACCCGCGACCACCACGGCACCTTCGTGCTCTGCAACGCCGAGGTCGTCACCGGCAGCCGCAACGAGAAGGCTCGCGAGGGATGCATGTCCGTCCCGGACTTCACCGGCGACGTCAAGCGCCCCAGTCGGCTCGTCGTACGAGGTCAGCTGCCCGGCACGGGCGAGACCGTCGAGATCGAGGCCGTTGCCTTCGAGGCGCGGGCGCTCCAGCACGAGATCGACCACTGCGACGGGCTGCTCTTCCTGGACCGCGCGGCCGGCGCGCACGCCGTCTACGCTCGCAAGACCTATCTGTAGATCTCAGCCCCGGTATCCCAACCGGTAGAGGAAGCGGTCTTAAAAACCGCACAGTCTGGGTTCGAACCCCAGCCGGGGCACCGCCGAGCAGGGCAGGCGAGCGACACGACCCCGATGGGCCAACCTGAGAAGTTCCTGTGATGGGAACAGAGGCCCCACCGTGCACGTTTGAACTGATGTCACCCCGGCTAGAGTGGTGTGACGAGACAGGCGGCGTCACCTTGACGTCGTCGAGACCTCCGGAACCACCGGGGGAGGCCTCCAAGGAGAGACCATGAAGAGCAGCAACCCGATTTTCAACCGTTCCGAGGAGTTCAACCGCTCCTCGTCGAACGCCTATGGCAACCAGACCTACTCCGGTGGCGGTGCGTCCTACCCGGGCTACGGCGACACGGGCAGCGACCCGGCCACGTGGGGCACGGGCACGCCCGGCACTCCCGGCCAGATCGACCAGGGCCTGATGACGGTCGACTCGGTCGTGCAGAAGACTGCCATCTCCATCGCGCTGGTCTTCGTGACTGCGTTCGCCACGTGGTGGTGGATCGGCGACGTCTCCGAGACCGCCGATCTCGGCCGGATCGGTGGCCTGGCGGTGCTGGGCGCCGGTGGCGCCTTCCTGCTGTCCCTGGTCAACTCGTTCAAGAAGGTCATCAGCCCCGCTCTGGTGATGCTGTTCGCTGCGGCTGAGGGTGTGGCTCTCGGTGCGATCAGCAAGCTCTTCGAGACGCAGTACCCGGGCATCGTGACCAGCGCGGTCCTCGGCACCTTCGCTGCCTTCGCCGGCACGCTGGCCGCCTACAAGTTCTTCGACATCAAGGTCAGCAACAAGTTCCGCACCTTCGTGATCGCGGGCATGTTCGGCATGGTGGGCCTCGGTCTGCTGTCGATGCTGCTGAGCGCCTTCGGCATCAGCACCGGCCTCTTCGGCACCGGCGCCCTCGGTTTCATCTTCGCGCTCGCCGGTCTCGTGCTCGGTGTCTTCATGCTGATCCTCGACTTCGACTTCGTCGAGAACGGCGTCGCCGCCGGCCTCCCGGAGCGCGAGTCCTGGCGCGCGGCCTTCGGCCTGACCGTCAGCCTGGTCTGGATCTACACCAACCTGCTGCGCATCCTCGCGATCATCCGGGGCGACTGACCGACGCAGTTCTGAGCTGTTCCGCTGGCCCGCCCGAGTCCGCTCGGGCGGGCCAGCGGCATGTTCGGGCCCCGCAGAGCGGTGCCCCAGCCACATGCGCGGGCGCCGGGAATGTGGCTCACGCACCGCCCGCGGCAGGCTCCTCGGTCGAGTCGGCCGACTCCGGGTGGCGCTCGTGCTCCTCGTCCGTCTCCGGCGACTCGGCGTCGGCGGACGGGCGGCGGCGACGGTGGCGAAGCTCGACCCAGCGCCCGCGCAGGCCGCGCTGGTTGCCGCCGACCTCGGTGCCGTCGACCTCGGTGCCGGGCGTACGTGCGGCCCTGACGGCAGCGGCCGCGACCGGGAGGATCCCTTCCCGACGCCGCGGCTCGGGGACGGACTCGTCCTCGGGGAGCAGGTCGAGCGCGGCGAGGCACGACGGGATGAGCACCGACGCCAGCTGCTGGTAGCCGTCGGCCGAGGGGTGGAACCGGTCGGGCCCGAACAGCAGGGCGGGTGCGGCCTCGAACTCGGGGCCCAGGATGTCGCCCACCGACACCGATCGGCCGCCGTTCTCGACCACCGTGATCGTCTGCGCGGCCGCGAGTCGCCGCGACCACTCGCGGGCCACCTGCTTGAGCGGCTGCGGGATCGGACGGATGGTGCCGAGGTCGGGGCAGGTGCCGACGACGACGGCGATGCCGGCCTCGCGCAGGCGTCGTACGCCTTCGGCGAGGTGCCGCACGGACGCGGAGGGCAGGACCGTGTGGGTGACGTCGTTGGCCCCCACCAGTACGACGGCGAGGTCGGGGTGGGTGCCGATCGCGGCGTCCGCCTGGTCGGCCAGTGCGCTGGACTGGGCTCCGACCACGGCGAAGGAGCGCAGGTGCACCCGACGATCGGCCTGCGCGGCGACGCCGCTGGCAAGATGGGCACCCGTGGTGTCCTCGACCCGCTCGACGCCGTAGCCGGCGGCGCTGGAGTCACCCAGCAGGGCGATCCGGATCGCCGGGCCGGGCCGACCGCGTCCGTACCAGCCGGTGGCGTCAGGCGGGATGTCGGTGGCGTTGCCGATCATCCATCTGGCGAACTTCGCCTCGGCGACCAGGACTCCGTAGAGCCCGGCGCCGAGCACGGAGAGGCCGCCGCCGCCCAAGGCTGCGGCTGATGCCAGCTTGCGTGCTGCTCCGGTAGACCCCACGACCCCGATGCTACGCAGGCGGCGTTGCCAGTTACGGATCAGTAGGTCGCTAGATTGACCCGGTGCAGTATGCGAACTCTCTTCTCGACCTGATCGGCAACACTCCGCTGGTCCGGCTCAGCCGGACCATCGACCTCCCTGAGGCAGCCCCTCTGGTGCTCGCAAAGGTGGAGTACCTCAACCCCGGCGGGTCCGTGAAGGACCGCATCGCCACCCGGATGATCGAGGCGGCCGAGGCGTCCGGGGAGCTGCAGCCCGGCGGCACGATCGTCGAGCCGACCTCCGGCAACACCGGTGTGGGCCTGGCGATGGTCGCGCAGCAGAAGGGCTACTCCTGCATCTTCGTGTGCCCCGACAAGGTCAGCGAGGACAAGCGCAACGTCCTCAAGGCCTACGGCGCCGAGGTCGTCGTCTGCCCGACCGCCGTCGCGCCCGAGCACCCGGACTCCTACTACAACGTCAGCGACCGGCTGGCCGCCGAGCCCGGAGCCTGGAAGCCCAACCAGTACGCCAACCAGCACAACCCGCGCTCCCACTACGAGACCACCGGTCCGGAGATCTGGGCGCAGACCGATGGTCGGATCACCCACTTCGTCGCCGGCGTCGGCACGGGCGGCACGATCAGCGGCATCGGTCGCTATCTCAAGGAACAGAACCCGGACGTGCAGGTCGTCGGCGCCGACCCCGCGGGCTCGGTCTACTCGGGCGGCACCGGTCGCCCCTACCTCGTCGAGGGCGTCGGTGAGGACTTCTGGCCCGAGACCTACGACACCACGGTCGCCGACCGGATCATCGAGGTCTCCGACGCCGACTCCTTCGCCTTCACCCGCCGCCTCGCCCGCGAAGAGGCGATGCTGGTCGGCGGTTCGTCGGGCATGGCGGCCTTCGCGGCGCGCCAGCTGGCCCATGAGCTGGCGGCGGAAGGGCGTACGGACGCAGTGATCGTGGTCCTGCTCCCCGACTCCGGTCGCGGCTACCTCACCAAGGTCTTCAACGACGACTGGCTCAGCCAGTACGGCTTCGCCACCGGCGGCGAGGCCGACCACCGCACGGTCGGCGAGGTGCTGCGCGGCAAGTCCGACCGCCTGCCCGACCTGGTGCACACCCACCCCGCGGAGACCATCGCGGAGGCCGTCCACATCCTCCAGGAGTACGGCGTCAGCCAGATGCCCGTCGTCCGGGCCGAGCCGCCGATCGTGGCCGCGGAGGTCGCGGGATCGGTGTCGGAGCGGACCCTCCTCGACGCCCTGTTCGCCGGCCACGCCAAGCTGACCGACCGGGTCGAGGACCACATGTCGAAGTCCCTCCCGACCATCGGCTCGAACGAGTCGGCCGCCGACGCCGTCGCGCTGCTGGAGAAGGCCGACGCCGTCCTGGTCCACGAGGACGGCAAGCCCATCGGCGTCCTCACCCGGCAGGACCTGCTCACCTTCGTGGCCGCGTCGTGAGGCTGCTGGCGCCCCTGCGCGGCGCGCTGGTGGCCGTCGCCTGCCTCGGCGTGCTCGGGGCCTGCGGTGACCAGGTCAACACGAGCACCGACCCGGTCGAGGTGGAGGTCGGCAAGGCGTTCGAGTGGAACGGCTTCGCCGTCGACGACGGATGGGAGCTCAACGGCATCGAGCGCTCCGTCAACATGCAGGAGGTCACCACCCCGGAGGTGAAGGGGACGATCACCAACGCATCGGACGAGGAGCGCGCCGCGCTCTTCGAGATGGTCTTCTCCGCCGACGGCGAACCCGTCGCGACCGTCAGCTGCTCGGCCGCGACGATGACGGCCGAGCAGTCGCAGCAGTTCCTCTGCCCGGGTCTCGGCGCCACGATGCCCGAGGACTACGACGCCGTGGTGGTGCGGGAGTTCAGCCGAGACTCCACCCCAGGCTGACGTGGCCGATCCGTCCCTCGAGGTCGTCCTCTTCCTGGTCCTCGCGGCCCTGGTCGCGGGCTTCGTGGACGCGGTCGTCGGTGGCGGGGGACTGGTGCAGCTCCCCGCGCTGCTGGTGGGCCTGCCCGGCGCCTCGGTCGTGCAGATCGCGGCGACCAACAAGCTGGCGTCCTTCTGCGGCACCTCCATCAGCGCCACGACGTACGTCCGGCGCATCCGCCCCGACCCACGGACGTTCCTCCCGCTGATGCTGGCCGCGTTCGTCGGGTCGGTGGGCGGCGCCCTGGTCGCCTCGATGCTGCCGCGCAGCGCGTTCGACCCGATCATCCTGGTGGTTCTGGTGCTCGTCGGGGCCTATGTGTGGTTCCGTCCCGGTGTCGGCGAGCTGACCAGCCTGCGCTTCCAGGGCGGGCAGCACATCACGGTCGTGCTCCTGACCGGGGTGACGATCGGCTTCTACGACGGGGCGATCGGGCCGGGCACGGGCTCGTTCCTGGTCTTCGCCCTCGTCGGCCTGCTGGGCTACAACTTCCTCGAGGCCTCGGCCAAGTCCAAGCTCGCCAACTGGGCGACCAACCTCGCTGCGCTGATCGTCTTCATCCCGCAGGGCGCGGTGATCTGGCAGCTGGCGCTGCCGATGGCGGCGGCCAACATCGTCGGCGGCTACCTGGGTGCGCGGGTGGCGATGGCGCGGGGAGCGGGCTTCGTCCGGATCTTCTTCCTGATCGTGGTCACCGGCTTCGTCGTACGACTCGGCGGGGACCTGCTCGGCTGGTGGTGAGGGCGGCCACGGTGGGACCGGTAGCCTCCCTCTCGTGGGAGCGGTCTCGGCAGTCGACGGATTCCAGCGTCGCCATCCCGTCCTGGGCTTCCCGCTCGCGGTCATCTACAAGTACTTCGACGACCAGGGTCCCTATCTCGCCTCGGCGATGACCTACTACGCCTTCATCGCGATCTTCCCGCTGATGCTGCTGGGCACCTCGATCCTGGGCCTGTTCCTCCGCGGCGAACCCCAGTGGCAGCAGAGCATCCTCGACTCCGCGCTGGCGCAGTTCCCGATCATCGGCGACGAGCTCGGTCGTCCCGAAGGTCTTCAGGGATCCGTCGCCGGTGTCGCGGTCGGAGCGCTGGCCGCGCTCTACGGCGCCATGGGCCTGGGCCAGGCCCTGCAGAACACCCAGCACGTGGCGTGGTCGGTGCCGCGCAACAGCCGGCCCAACCCGGTCTATGCACGCGTGAAGACGCTGGTCCTCCTGGTCACCGCAGGCTTCTCGCTCCTCTCGGTGACGGTCGTGTCAACCGTCGCTAGCACCACTGACATGTTCACCGCGGCGCTCGGCTCGGGGATCAAGGTGCTCCTGCCGCTGCTGACCGTCGCTGTGGTCGGCACCTTCCTCACACTCCTCTTCCGCTATGCCGCCACCGGCCAGCACTCCTTCCTCCGGGCGGCACCGGGCGGCTACACCCTGGCGGTGATGTGGCAGGTGCTGCAGCTCGGCGGCGCTGCCTACGTCGACCGGGTCCTGGTCGGCACTTCGTCGATGACCAAGACGTTCGGCCTGGTCCTCGGCCTGATCGGCTTCCTGTGGATCGGTGCGGTGATGGCCGTCATGGCGATGGAGATCAACGTGGTGTGGGCGCGCCGGCTCTGGCCGCGGGCGCTGCTGACGCCCTTCACCGACAAGGTCGAGCTCACCGAGGCCGACCGGCGCGCGTACGCCTCCTATGCCCGCATGCAGCGACACAAGGGCTTCGAGAAGGTGTTGGTGACCTGGGAGCCTGGACCGGAGAAGGTGGTCGAGGAGAAGGTGGTCGAGGAGCCCGCACCCGTGGCACCGGACCCCTCCGAGCAGGCGTAGGGAACGTCTGCAGCCGCCCGCGCGTCACACGGTCATGGACACAGGCAACCGTGCAGACCTGACGGTGCTCGGCGTCGTCACCCTGGCCCTGTGCGTGCTGGGGATCGGGGTGCTGTGGATCTTCTTCTCCGAGGGAGGTGTCGCGCGCCGGGCCCACCGCGAGGCCGTGTCCCAGTGGGAGCGCCGGGAGCCGGCGGCCTACTCCTTCGACTTCACCTCCTGCAACGGCATGTGCGCCAGCTGCCCGCTGCACATCAGCGTTGCTGACGGCGATGTCACAGGCGTCGAGAGCCTGGGAGGGAATCGCTGCTCTGCGCCGGAGCCGGACGCCGCACCCACCATCGAGGACGTCTTCGCGCTGGAGGAGGGGTGGCGCACCGCCCGGACGACGGTCTCGTTCGAGATCCGCTACGACGAGGCCTGGGGGTTTCCGGCAACTGGATCGTTCTTCTGCCCGGACGGGTACTCCGACTGCGGCAGCGGTTTCGGGGTCAGCAACTTCACGGTCCTGGCAAGAGGGCGCTGAGGCGCTCGGTCAGGACACGTCGCCGTCGACGTAGACCCAGCGACCTGCCCGCTGCTCGAACCGGCTGACCTCGTGCATCCGGCCGCCCACGCGGGTGGCGATGAACTCGACGGTGTCACCCTCGACGGCCAGGATCTGCAGCCCGGTCCACCGCGACGTCGGATCGGGGCGGGTGTCCTCGGGCCGGGTGCGCGGGTGCCAGGTGCGGAACAGGTGGTCGGCGTCGCCCCTGGCGTGGGCGGTGTAGCGCGAGCGCATCAGCTGCTCGGGAGAGGTGGCCTGCGCGGTGTTGGCCAGCAACGGCCCGCAGCAGGCGTCGTACGTCGCTCCGGTCCCGCACGGGCAGGGGGTGGTCAGCACGTGTCCACGGTAGCTGCCCCGGCTGGCTAACCTCCTGCCATGACGACCTCCGCCAGCACGCCCGCACTCGAAGGCCTGGCCGAGCTGGCTCGCCAGCAGGCCGAGCACGACGGCCTCGTGGCCCAGCTCGACGCGGCCCACCGCAGGCTCGACGCGGCTGCGGCCCGTTGTGCGGAGACCACCGGGACGCTCGCCGACGAGCTGGAGGACGTCGCCCGGCTCGAACAGGTCTCGATGACCCGCATCCTGGCCAGCCTGCGGGGGCGCCGCGACCTCGAGCTCGACCGCGAACGCGCGGAGGCGGACGCAGCTCGCTATGCCGCCACGGAGGCGGAGTCGCGCCGCCGGTACGCCCAGGCGGACGTGGACGCGCTGGCCGCCAGACTGGCCTCGTTCGGCGACCTCGAGCTGCGGCGTGCCCACCTGCTGATCGCCCGCGAGGTCGAGGTCGCGGCCGATCCCTCGGCTCCTGAGGCTGCCGCGCAGCTGGACCAGGTCGCCACCACTCTCGGCACGCTGCAGGCCGAGCGGCAGCAGCTCGAGGAAGCGATCGCCGCGGTCGGGGTGGCCGCCGAGGTCCTGCTCGCGGCGTCTCGACACCTCCGTGGGGCTGGCGACTGGGCCACGGTCGACACGTTCCTCGGCGGCGGGCTGATGACGGACATGATCAAGTACGACCGCCTCGACAAGGCAGGCGAGCTGATGCGCCGGGCGGATGCCGCGCTCGGCCACCTCGCCACCGAGCTGGCCGACGTCGGCATGCGCGAGGTGGGCGGCATCGACATCGACGAGATGACGAGCTTCTTCGACGTCTGGTTCGACAACGTCTTCAGCGACTGGGCGGTGTACGAGCGCATCCGGCAGGCGGAGAAGCGGGTCGCGCGTGCGTGCGCCGGCGTCGGCGAGACCGCCGCGACCCTCGACCAACGGCTGAAGGCGTGCGATGCCGGGATCGACCACGTTCGCCAGACGCGGGAGGACCTGCTGGGGATCTGAGTTGTGTAACCGTGTAATCATGTAAGCACTGCAACAAGGAGGCATACATGATGACCCGAGATGACGACGAAGAGAGCCGCGGAAGCCGCGGCGAGGGCCGCGGTGAGCGCCGAGGCCCCCGCGGGCCGCGCGGCCCCGAGGGCCGGGGCCGTCGAGGCGGATGGCAGGTCGCCGACCTCCCCGCCGCCGATGACGCGGCCGACTGGTTCCGCGGACGACTGCCCGATGCCTGGTTCAGCGAGATCGAGGTCCGCACGGACCGCGAGGAGATCACCGTCCTCGGCTCGCTGACCGACACTGCTGGCGGCGTCGACGGTGCCGAGGCCGAGGGTCGGATCGGCCGATTCCGGTCCGAGACCAAGGCCGAGCGCATCGAGATCGCACGCGAGGCGCAGGCCCGCTACCAGCGCACGGTGTCCTGGGGGGTGCGACTCGGGGAGACCGAGGCGCTGTTCACCCATGTCGCGGCACCGGTGATGACACGACTGCGCCAGCCCGAACGCCAGGTGCTCGACACGCTGGTCGACGCCGGCGTCGCCCGGTCGCGGTCCGACGCCCTGGCCTGGTCGGTCCGGCTGGTCGGCGAGCACGCCGACGAGTGGCTGGGCCAGCTGCGCCAGGCGATGGCCGAGGTCGACAAGCTGCGCGGCGAGGGCCCGACCGTCTGAGACGCGGCGCGGAGACGCGCGGACATTGGTCCCCGCGGCGGACCCGTCGCCGCGGGGGACGACCTGGAAACCGGGTGCAATGTCCGCGGGTCTCCGCGTTAGTTTCGAGCCATGACGATCGAGCGGTCCGAGCCGTCCTTCAGCAACGGCGAGGTCGGGATGCTGCGCAGCTTCCTCGATCACTACCGCGCCACCATCCGGCTCCAGGCCTCGGGCCTGACCGACGAACAGCTCGACCAGACGCTGCCGCCGAGCGACCTCACTCTCGGCGGCATGCTCAAGCACCTCGCGTTCGTGGAGGACTACTGGTTCTCCTACCACCTCGCTGGCCACGATCCGGCGCCGCCGTGGGACGCCGCCCCGTGGGCCGACGACGCCGACTGGGACTGGCACAGCGCCGCCGGCGCCCCGCACGCCGAGCTCGACGCACTGCTCGCCGAGGCCATCCGTCGCTCGGAGGAGATCCTGGATGCAGCGCTGGCCGCCGGCCCCGACCTCGGACGGCAGGTCGCGCGGGCGCGGGCGCCGGAGGAGGGCGAGACCGCGACCCTGCGCTGGGTGCTGGTCCACATGGTCGAGGAGTACTGCCGCCACGCGGGGCACGCCGACCTGATCCGCCAGTCGATCGACGGAGCGACGGACGTCTGAGTCAGGTCTGCTCGTGCAGGCAGAGCACGTTGCCGGCCGGGTCCTTGAACCAGGCAGCCTTCTCCGAGCCGAGCACGCAGACGTGTTCGACCGTCCTGAGGTTCGGCAGGTCGTAGTCCATGAAGACGACGCCGCTCTCCTCCAGGGCGCTGATCTCCGAGGTGATGTCGTCGACCTCGAAGCTCATCGCCGTGCTGGCCGAGGGACTGCTGTCGGGGCGGGGCAGCAGGACGAGCGTCGAGCCGCCGTCCAACGCGTAGATCGCGCTGCCCTCGTCGTTGGTGCCGGTGTAGTCGAGCCCCAGGGACTCTGAGTAGAACGATCGGGCGCGGTCGACGTCGGTGACCGGGAGCATCATCGCGACCGTGCGGTGTGTGAGCGACATGGCGCCTCCTTGGTCGTCTCCAGTGTCCTCCCGATCCGGACCCCCCGCGAGGGTGATCCAGACCGGTGATCCGGTTCACCGGGCCGTTCGTCTGGTGCAATGGACCCATGGCCCCACCGATCCGCGTCTATCTCCTCGACGACCACGACGTCGTACGCCACGGACTGAGGTTCCTGCTCGAGCAGCAGGACGACATCGAGGTGGTCGGCGAGGCCGGCACCGCAGCTGAGGCCACGGCCCGGATACCGGCCCTGCGGCCCGACGTCGCGGTGCTCGACGCCCGTCTCCCCGACGGCTCGGGCATCGAGGTGTGTCGGTCGGTGCGCGCGATCGACCCGTCCATCAACGCCCTCATCCTCACCTCCTACGACGACGACGAAGCTCTGTTCGCCGCGATCATGGCCGGTGCCGCCGGCTACGTCCTCAAGGAGATCCGCAGCTCCGACCTGGTGACCGCGATCCGCCACGTGGCGGCCGGCAAGTCCCTCATCGACCCGGCGATGACCGCTGCCGTGCTCGACCGGATCCGCAAGGGCCCTGACACGCCCGACGAGCTCTCGTCGTTGACCGACCAGGAGCGGATCCTGCTCGGCCACATCGCCGAGGGGCTGACCAACCGACAGATCGCCGAGCAGATGTTCCTCGCCGAGAAGACGGTCAAGAACTACGTCTCCAGCATCCTGGCCAAGCTCGGTCTCGAGCGTCGCACCCAGGCCGCGGTGCTGGCCTCCAAGCTGCTCCGGGAGACCCCGGGGCACTGACGCCACGGGACCTTCGTCCCTGCGGGTGATGACCGGCGGCCCTGCTGCGTGCCTCCGGATCGCGCGACTCTGGTGGTGACCCGTAGACACACCACCAGAAGGAGGTCCTGACAATGAGCGTCATCCATCGCCACCACGACGGGGCGAAGCCCACCGAAGGTCCCACCGCCACACCCGTCATCGACGACCACGACCGAGGCTCGTGGTTCGCCCGGTCCTTGGGTGTGCTGAGGATCGCCTTCGGGATCACCTTCCTGTGGGCCTTCCTCGACAAGCTCCTCGCGCTGGGCTTCCACACCGGCTATGACCAGAACGGCACCCTGGACCGGTTCGGTCCCGCAGCGTGGGTCAACGGCGGCAGCCCCACCGAGGGGTTCCTCTCCTTCGGGGTTCCCGCCAACAACCCCTTCAACGGGTTCTTCACCTCCCTCGCAGGTCAGGCCTGGGTCGACTGGCTGTTCATGCTCGGCCTGCTCGGCATCGGCGTGAGCCTCCTGCTCGGGGTGGCCATGCGGATCGGCACCGCGGCGGGTGCGCTGATGTACGCGTTCATGTACGCCGCAGTCCTCCCGCTGGAGAACAACCCGATCGTCGACGACCACCTCATCGGCGTGATCGTGATGGCGGTCCTCGCCCTGGGCGCGGCCGGCACCACCTGGGGGCTGGGTCACTGGTGGAACCGCACCGAGGTGGTCACGAACCACCCCGTCCTGCGGTGACCACCGGGGTGGTCACGCACCACCCCGCGCTCAGGTGACGCCAGGCCCGAGAGGTCCGACACCCCGGGGGGTGTCGGACCTCTCCACGTCCGGGGCCACCCGGGGCGCGTCCGTCCGACGGAACCTCACACCTTGGCGTCCAGCGGGACCCGCCAGATGAGGACCGTGCCGCGCTCACCGACGCGCGAGACCTGCAGGGTGCCACCGAGGTCGTCGGCGCGGCGCCGCGCGTTGCGCAGGCCGCTCTCGGAGACCGCGGAGGGCAGGCCCACGCCGTCGTCGGCCACGCGCAGCTCGAGTCGATCGGCGCCCACGCTGACGTCGACCTCGGCGCCGTCGGCCAGCGCGTGCCGGGCGACGTTGGAGATCGCCTCGCGCAGCACCGCCAGCAGCTGCGAGCCGAGGTCGGGGGACACGACGGAGTCGACCGGCCCGGAGGTGCGGACGATGGGGCTGAAGCCGAGCACCGGGACGTACTCCTTGACCAGGCTGCGGACGGCTGCCCGCAACGAGTCCCCACGGCGGTCCTGCAGCTCGAAGATCGTGCCCCGGATCGCCTTGATGGTGTCGTCCAGCGCGGCGACCGACTGGTCGAGACGCTCGGCGACCGCACCGTCGGCGCCACCGGCCATGGCCGCCAGGCCCTGGAGCTGGAGACCGGTGGCGAACAGCCGCTGGATCACGATGTCGTGGAGGTCGCGGGCGATCCGCTCGCGGTCGGAGATCACGGCCAGCTCCTGGCGCTCGGCCAGGGCCTGGGTGCGGTCCAGGGTCAGGGCGACCTGGTCGGCGAACCCCGCGAACAGGTTGCGGTCCTGCACGTCGAGCAGGCCGGAGTCGGGCCGGGCCACGGCCACCAGGGCCGTCACCGGTGCAAGGTGGGAGCGCAGTGGGACGACAACCAGGGAGGCGCCGTCGACCGACGTGGTGACGACCGGGCTGCTCGGGCGGGGCTGCGACGCGTCGCGCACCTCGGCGAGCAGCCGGTGCACCCAGGCCGCGTCGGTGCCGGGGGCCACGCTCACCGTGTCGCGTTCGGGGCCGAGCGAGGACCACAGCGCCACCGCGTGGGCCTCCGACACCTGGCGCGCGGAGGAGACGATCTCGTGCAGGGCCGTGTCGAGCTCGACGGGAGGCTGCAGCAGCTCGGCGAGCTCGGCCGAGGCCTCGAGCCACTGTCGGCGACGCTCGCTCAGCGCGAACGAGCGGGCGTTGCTGATCACGTAGCCGGCGGTGCGCGCGAGCTCCTCCACCAGGTTCTCGTCGGCGTCGGTGAAGGGCCCGCCGCCTGCCTTCTCGGTGAGGTAGAGGTTGCCGAAGACGGTGCCGCGGATCCGCACGGGCATGCCGAGGAACGAGGTCATCGGCGGGTGGTGGGCGGGGAAGCCCACCGACGCAGGGTGCGCGGACAGGTCGGTCAGGCGCAGCCCGGACGGCTCGTCGATGATCACGCCGAGGATGCCTCGACCGCGCGGCAGGTCGCCGATGAGCCCGCGCGTGTGCGCATCGATGCCCGTGGTGACGAACTCGACCAGCTCCTCGTTCCTGCCGAGCACGCCCAGGGCGCCGTAGCGGGCGCCGGTGAGCGCCGTCGCCGCCTCGACGATGCGGGTCAGCACGCTGGCGAGGTCGAGGTCGCTGGAGATCGCCGTGACGGCCTCCAGGAGGAGGCGTGCGTCGGCGTCGAGGTTCGGGTCAGGGGTGTGCGTCACGGAGCCCAGTGTGGCGGGTGCGGTGGCAGAGCGTCAGGGGCGTTATGCGAAACGGCGCACAGGGAGGTGCTCCCACGGGTCCCAGCCGCCACCGAGCTGGCGCCCGGTGACCTCGGTCCACGGGATTCGTACGACGAGGTGGCGCTGGCCCGACGCCCAGGGGTGCGGCTGCCAGGCACTGGCGATCTCCGCGAGCTCGTCCTCGTGGTCGACGAAGGACGCCCGGCCGCGCACCACGACGCTCCAGCCGCGCTTGAGCTCGTAGTCGAACTGGTCGACCTCGAAGCAGAGCTGCGCGTCCCGGCCGTAGGTGCCCAGGAGGCTGTAGGCCGTGGTGCGGACCAGGATCGAGTCGTCGTCGATGGCGTAGTTGACCGGCACGATGTGGGGCCCCGTGGGCGTGCCGAGCGCGACACGGCCTGCGATACCGGCGTTGAGCAGGCGGGCGCAGTCCTCGCGGGAGAGGTCGTGGCTGGTGTGCATGGGAGCCTCCTTCGGCTGGACTCCCAGCGTCACCCGAGCCCCGGACCCCGGGCAGGGTCGAAGGTCCCGATCCTCAGGGACCTGAGTTGGTGATCAACCCTCCGGTGGTCGGCTGGTAGGGGTTGAGACCCTTGTCGATGGCGTACTGCTTCAGATAGCCCTCGCGCCCCAGCACGGCGATCCGCTCGGCGATCTTGGCGGCCTCGGCCTTCTCCACCTGGATCTGGGCCTGCGCCGCCTTCACCTGGGCGGCAGCCTCGGCCTCCTTGGCCTTGGCGCGGGCCACGGCCTCCTGCTGCGCCACGAGGGCCGCCTTCACCGACTCGGGCGGGACCGGCTTCTGCAGGGTGATCGCGAAGTTCGTGAAGAACTCCTCGTCGCCGTCGATCTGCCGACCGACCAGGTCCGGCATCTGCTCGAGCACGTCCTGCTCCCACTGCGCCTTGACGTTGGGGTCGGTGTAGAGCTCGGTGTAGGTGTAGTTCTGGCTGGCGCGGTCGATCGCGGTCTCGAGCGGCCGGCTGATGTAGACGCTGAGCATCGCCAGCCATCCTGCAGAGCCGTTGCCGTCGGTGGAGTCCATGTAGGCGGCGTAGCGGTTGCCGATCAGGTCGTGGAACTTCTGCAAGGTCTTGCAGTCGGTGTTGAGCAGGAACGCCGCGACCCCGTCGACGGACATCTCGATGCCGTCCTTGCTCACGAACGTCACCGCTCCGCGGTCGCCCATCTCGCCGAAGACGTAGTTGCGCTGCGAGGACGGGTAGGCGTAGTGCTTGTCGCCGGGTCCATCCCATGCACGCGTCGAGCTCTCCACGCAGTCCTTGAACCGGCGTGGCGTGAACGCGCCGTCGCTGTAGTGCAGCGCCACCTGGTCGGGGCCGGTGGACACGGTGGTCGGGCGGACGAAGAGCAGCACGCCCAGCATCAGCGCCACGACCAGGCCGAAGCCGAGCACGGCCTTGCCGGCCCGGCCGGTGCGTGGGGTGATCTCACGGGAAGACGGCATCAAGGGTCCTTCTCTGGTCGGTCGTCAGGCGCCGGGGCCGGGCAGGCCCCTGCGGTGTCGGCGGGAGATCTCGTCGATGATGATCGTGGAGAGCTCGGGGGAGACGTCGCGGTGCTGCCAGGCCAGCTCTCGCAGCTGCTCGATGAACGCGTCGCGTTCGGCGAGGGCCTCCGGTTGCGCGGAGGATCCGGGGTCCATCGAGGCGGGGGCCGTCGAGCGACCGAGCCAGTACGCCGTGGGCAACGCCACGGCGACCAGGGCGAGGAAGATGAGCGTCACCAGGGGCATGACCGCAATCCTGCCCTGTCGCAGGCCGTCGAACCCGGCGAATCGTCGAGCGGGACTTCGCGCGCGCTCGACGTTGACCTGCGGGACTAGCGTGGTTGTCGTGACTGCACCTGAGCCCCGCACCGTCGGCCAGCTGCGCGCGACGGGTCACCAGCCCACGTCGCTGCGCCAGGAGATCCGCGACAACCTGCTCGCGCGGCTGCGGGCAGGGGAGGACCCGTGGCCCGGGCTGCACGGATTCGCGGACTCCGTCATCCCGCAGGTCGAGCGCGCCCTGCTCGCCGGCCACGACGTCGTACTGCTGGGCGAGCGGGGTCAGGGCAAGACCCGCCTGCTGCGCGCCCTGGTGGGCCTGCTCGACGAGTGGACCCCCGTCATCGAGGGCTCCGAGCTCGGCGAGCACCCCTTCCAACCCATCACCCCGGGTTCCCTCCGCCGCGCGGAGGAGCTCGGCGACGACCTGCCCGTGGCCTGGCGCCACCGGGACGAGAGGTACGCCGAGAAGCTGGCCACGCCCGACACGTCGGTCGCCGACCTGATCGGCGACGTCGACCCGATGAAGGTGGCGGAGGGCCGACACCTCGGCGACCCCGAGACCATCCACTTCGGGCTGATCCCGCGCAGCCACCGCGGCATCGTGGCGATCAACGAGCTGCCCGACCTCGCCGAGCGCATCCAGGTCGCGATGCTCAACGTCATGGAGGAGCGCGACATCCAGATCCGCGGCTACATCCTGCGGCTGCCGCTCGACGTCCTCGTCGTCGCCAGCGCCAACCCGGAGGACTACACCAACCGCGGCCGCATCATCACCCCGCTCAAGGACCGGTTCGGCGCCGAGATCCGCACCCACTACCCCCGCGAGGTGGCCGAGGAGATCGCCGTCATCGAGCAGGAGGCCGACCTGGTCGCGGCGGTGCCCGCCTACCTCCTGGAGGTGCTGGCCAGGTTCACCCGCAACCTGCGCGAGTCCCAGGCCGTCGACCAGCGCTCCGGGGTCAGTGCCCGCTTCGCGATCGCCGGCGCCGAGACGATCGCGGCGGCCGCGCTGCACCGGGCGACCACGCAGGACGAGGACGAGGCCGTGGCCAGGGTCGTCGACCTGGAGACCGCCGTCGACGTGCTGGGAGGCAAGATCGAGTTCGAGACCGGCGAGGAGGGGCGGGAGACGGAGGTCCTCACCCACCTGCTCCGCACGGCCGTTGCCGAGACCGTCCGGGCCCACCTCGCCGGCATCGACCTGCGTCTGCTCGTCGACGCCATCGAAGCAGGCGCCATCGTGAGCACCGGCGCCCGCACCTCAGCGCGTGACTTCCTCGCAGGCCTGCCGGTGCTGGGGGAGTCCGACCTCTACGACGAGATCTGCGACCGGCTCGCTGCCACCAACGACGGTGAGCGGGCGGCTGCTCTCGAGCTCGCGCTGGAGGGCCTCTACCTGGCCCGCAAGATCGGCAAGGACACCGAGGCCGGGGAGACCGTCTATGGCTGAGGTCCACCTCCGTCCCGGCACCCAGGACGACATCGCGTCCTTCGTCGCCCTCGGCCGTGCCGTCGTCCCCCCGACGTACGGCCCGATCGACGCGGCGTACGCCCAGCGGATGCTCGACGAGTGGTGGACGCCCGAGGTCTTCGCGACGTCGCTGGCGCGCAACAGGCACATCGTCGCGGAGCAGGACGGCCGGGTGGTCGCGGTCGCCAACGTCGGTCGGCTCGCGGCCTCCTACCGCGACTTCCCGCACGTGACCGGCGATCGCGAGGTCATGTGGAAGCTCTACGTCCACCCCGACCACCAGGGCGCCGGCCTCGGCAGCCGGATGCTCAGCGAGATCGAGGCGCTGGTCGAGGGCGACGAGCTGTGGCTCGAGGTGGTCGACGGCAACGGGCAGGCCTACGACTTCTACCGCGCCCGCGGGTTCGAGGAGGTCGAGCGGGTGGCGGGTCCGCCGTGGCCCGACGACGTCTGGATGAGGAAGGCGCTCCCGCGATGAGCCGCTACCGGCTCTACGAGGGCGGCGACCCGCTGGCACCTCCTGTCGACCTCGCCGAGGCACTCGACGCCATCGGGGAGGACGTGATGGCGGGCTACACCCCGGAGCGTGCGATGCGCGAGTTCCTGCGCCGCGGTGGCCACGACCAGGCCGGGCTCGACGAGCTGGCCCGGCGGGTCGCCCAGCGCCGTCGGGAGATCCTCGAGAGCAACAACCTCGACGGCACGATGCGCGAGGTGCGCGAGCTCCTCGACCAGGCGGTCCTGGCCGAGCGGGGACAGCTGGCCCGCGACATCACCATGGACGACAGCGACCGTGAGTTCCGCGAGATGATGCTCGACAACCTTCCCGCCTCCACCGCGTCCGCGGTGAGCGAGCTGGCGTCGTACGACTGGCAGTCGAGCGAGGCGCGCGAGGCCTACGAGCAGATCAAGGACCTGCTCGGCCGTGAGCTGCTCGACCAGCGCTTCGCCGGGATGAAGCAGGCCCTGGAGGGCGCGACCGACGAGGACCGGGCCGCCGTCGCCGCGATGCTGTCCGACCTCAACGACCTGCTCGAGAAGCACGCGTCCGGGACCGACACCGCCGAGGACTTCGCCGAGTTCATGGACCGGCACGGCGACTTCTTCCCGGAGAACCCGCAGGACATCGACCAGCTGCTGGACTCGCTGGCGCAGCGCGCGGCGGCGGCCCAGCGGATGTTGAGCTCGATGACCGAGGAGCAGCGCCAGGAGCTGATGGAGCTCTCGCAGCAGGCCTTCGGTTCGCCGCAGCTCGTCGAGCAGCTCGCCCGGATGGACGCCAACCTCCAGGCCCTGCGGCCGGACGAGGAGTGGTCCGGCTCGGAGAGCTTCGAGGGCGACCAGGGGATGGGTCTCGGGGACGGGACCGGCGCCATCCAGGACCTCGCCCAGCTCGACGCCCTGTCCGACCAGCTCGCCCAGTCCCACCACGGGGCCCGGCTCGACGACGTCGACCTCGACGCACTCGCCCGGCAGGTGGGCGACGACGCCGCCGTGGCCGCGAAGACCCTGCAGGAGCTCGAGCGCGCGTTGCGCGACAGTGGCTACCTCAAGCGAGGCTCCGACGGTGAGCTGAGGCTCTCACCCAAGGCCATGCGCCAGCTGGGCAAGGCGCTGCTGCGCGACGTGGCCGACCGGATGACCGGACGCTCGGGCGCACGCGAGACGCGTACGGCGGGCCTGGCGGGCGAGCCGTCGGGCGCGACGCGACGCTGGGAGTTCGGCGACACCGAGCCGTGGGACGTGCCGCGCACCATCACCAATGCCGTGCTGCGCAACGGGGGAGCACCCGTGCAGCTGCAGATCGACGACATCGAGGTGCTGGAGACCGAGGCCCGCACGCAGGCCGCCGTGGCGCTGCTCGTCGACACGTCCTTCTCGATGGCGATGGACGGCCGGTGGGTGCCGATGAAGCGCACCGCGCTCGCCCTCCACCAGCTGGTCAGCTCCCGCTTCCGCGGCGACGACCTCCAGCTCATCACCTTCGGCCGGCACGCCGAGGTGATGGAGATCGAGGAGCTCACCGGGCTCGACGCGCGCTGGGACAAGGGCACCAACCTCCACCACGGGCTGCTGCTCGCCAACCGGTTCTTCCGCAAGCACCCCCACGCCCAGCCGGTGCTGCTGATCGTGACCGACGGCGAGCCGACCGCCCACCTCGAACCCGACGGGGACGTGTGGTTCTCCTACCCGCCGCACCCGCTGACCATCGCCCACTCCGTGCGCGAGCTCGATGCGGCCGGGCGGCTGGGGGCGCAGGTCACCTTCTTCCGGCTCGGGGAGGACCCGGGTCTGGCGCGCTTCATCGAGTCGATGGCGCGGCGGGTCGACGGCCGGATGGTCAGCCCGGAGCTCGACGACCTGGGCGCTGCCGTCGTCGGGTCGTACCTCGGCTCCCGCGGCCCGGGCTCGTCCTACCGCGAGCAGTTCGGCGACTGGTCCGGCGGCGGTCGCGGCTTCTGGGTCTGAGGCAGCCACCGCCGGCCCGGGTGCTGGCGTCCCGCTCCCAACCGACCAACTCACCAGTTGGCGCGCCAACTGGTGAGTTGGCGGGTTGGGGGCAGTCGGGTGGTCCCACGATGCCCCCAACCCACCAACCCACGGGTCACTTGTCCGGCTGATGGGGGGCTCCCACGCGCGGATCGACTCCTGTACGGCGGCAGCGAGGGGCCGCGGACGGCCAGCCGCGAACGCTGGGTCTAGCCCGCTGCCTCGAGCATCCGCATCAGCTCGGCGCCCATGTGCTCGATGACGGCCTGCAGAGCCTTGGCCGGGCGCACCATCACCGTGAAGTCCACGATCTGGCCGTTGTCGTCCCACGTGATCATGTCGATGCCCGAGACGTCGAGGCCGCCCACCCGGGTGCGGAACTGCAGCACGGCGGAGTCGTCGCCGAGCCATTCGCGCTCGTACGTCAGCTCGGGCCCGAGGACGGTGAACGCGGCGGTCAGGTATCCCACGACGGTGTCGCGGCCCTCCTGCGGGGTGTGCACGGCCGGGCTGCGGAAGACCGCGTCCTCGGCGATCAGCGCGGGAAGGCCGGCGGGGTCGCGACTGTCGACCACGGCGTGCCAGCGGGCGAGGGCCGTGCTCGAGGTGGTGGCGTCATCCATGTGCGCCATGGTGCCACTGGGGTGGACCCGCAGTGGTCTCAGTCCGCGGCGAAGCCCGGCAGCGACTCGGTGAGGATCTCGCGGAAGGGCGCGGTGGCCCCGAGCTGGCTGAGCAGACCGATCCCTCCGAGCCAGGTGCGGTGGATGAGGAGGTAGGACGACGGGAGGTTGATGCGCGTGGTGAGGACGAACGTCTCGGACTTCGGGTCGTTGACCCGCTCGAACTGCTCGCGCATCCACTCGCGGGTGAAGGTGAACCGCTCCTGCGCGGCCGGCTCGACGAACGGCGCGAGGTAGGACAGCAGCAGGGCCGGGTCGACGCTGATGTTCTCCTTGATGAATCCCTCCTGCCGCAGCACGGCGACCAGCGACTCCTCGTCGCAGTCGATCGCGATCCGCATCAGCCGACCCATGGGCTCCGGGAGCGTGCCCCCGGGCAGCCGGGCCACGGCGCCGAAGTCCAGCACCCCCAGACGACCGGGCTCGCCGTCGGGTCCGGGCAGGATCCGGAAGTTCCCGGGGTGGGGGTCGGCGTGGAGCATGCCGGTGCGGCGCGGCCCCTCGAAGAGGAAGCGGACGAACAGCTCGCCGTAGTGGTCGCGCTCCTCCTGCGTGCCCTCACGGATGATGTGGGCCAGCGAGTGGGGCGAGTCCAGCCACTCGGTCACCAGCACCTCGCCGCCGACGGCGACGACCGGCGGCACCACGATGTGCGGGTCGTCGGCGAAGGCCTCGGCGTACGCCGCCTGGGCCTCGGCCTCCAGCGTGTAGTCCAGCTCGTCCGCCGCGCGCGCCTGGAGCTCGGCGACCAGCGGCTTGATGTCGATGCCGGGGAAGACCGGCGCGACCCCGCGCGCCACCCGCGCGATCTGGCGCAGGTCGCCCATCAGGGCCTCGCCGGCACCGGGGTACTGGACCTTCACCGCGACGTCGCGCTCGCCTCCGCCGGCCGTGTGGTCGAGCCACCGGCCGCGGTGCACCTGGCCGATGGAGGCAGCCGCCGTGGGCGCACCGTCGAGCCACACCAGCCGCTCGCGCCAGTCGGCGCCGAGGTGGGTGGTGAGCTGCTGCCGGACCGTGGCCGTCGGCATCGGCGGCGCGGAGTCCTGGAGTGCGGTGAGGTGCTCGCGATAGGGCGCGGCCATCTCCTCGGGCAGCGCGGACTCCAGGACGCTCAGGGCCTGGCCGAACTTCATCGCTCCGCCCTTGAGCTCGCCCAGCGTGCGGAAGAGCTGCTCGGCGGTGCGCTGCTGGACATCGGACAGCACGGCCTCGGCAGGCTTGCCGCCGAGACGCTTGCCCAGGCCAAGGGCCTGACGTCCGGCGTACCCCAACGGAAGCGCCGCCAGGCGTGCCGTACGGGCCGCGGCCTTGCGGGGCAACTCGGTCATGGCGCCATTGTCCCCTTCCTTCCAACCCCGTCGTGATTCGTGGCGTGACCTGGGGCACGTTGCCTCGTTGGGACAGCAACGAATCCAATCTCGGGAGGACCACGTGCGTCTCACCACCATGCTCGCCTGCACGGCGAGCGTTCTCGCCGCTTCAGCGACCTTCGCCGTCGGCGGCACCGCCTCGGCAGCCGGCCAGAGCGCCGCGCAGCCCGCCAACGTCTCCGACTACCTCGCCGGCCAGCTCGTCGACCTCACCGGCCGGACGACCGTGATGGTGCACGGCACCTCGATCACCGCGGCCCGCCAGGCCGTGACGGCCTCCGGGATGACGAAGAAGGGGGAGTTCCGCACGATCGGCGTGGTCATCGCCAACGCGACCAAGAGCCAGGTCCAGGCCGTCCGCAGCGCACCCCGGAGTGACGTACGTCGAGGGCGGCGCGCAGCCGATCGAGTTCTTCCAGGAAACGTCGAACACCGCGACCCGTGGCGCCGAGGCGGCCTCGACCCTCACCGGTGCCGACGGCTCCCCGCTCACGGGCAGGGGCGTCAGCGTCGCGGTCATCGACTCCGGCGTCGACCCCACGCACCCCTACCTCAAGGAGGCGGACGGCTCCCCGGCCGTCGTCGCCAACCTCAAGGCCCTGTGCGAGCCGCTGACCGAGACCTGCTCGGTCCAGAAGCTGCCCACCTCCGTCGACACCGACACCCTGTCCGTCGGCGGCCACGGCACCCACGTCAACGGCATCGTCGCGGGTCGCCCGACCACGCTGAGCGACGGCGCCAAGCTCCAGGGCGCCGCTCCCGGCGCCAAGCTGGTGTCCATCTCCACCGGTGCCGGCATCGTCATCCTCGGCGCGGACTCCGCCCTCAACTGGGTTCTCGAGAACCACGCCGCCCCGTGCGGCGCCGGCGTGCCGGCCTCGACCTGCCCGCCGATCAAGGTCACCAACAACTCCTACGGTCCCTCCGGCGGCGGCGCGTTCGACCCGCAGTCGGCCACCGTCAAGCTGCAGCGTGCGCTGGCTGCGCAGGGAGTGGTGACCGTCTGGGCCGCCGGCAACGACGGTGGCGACGGCTCGAAGAGCCTGACCAACCCGCCCGGCCAGGACCCCACCGGCGGCATCCTCTCGGTCGCGTCCTACTACGACCAGGACACCGGCACGCGCGACGGGGTCGTGTCCGACTTCAGCTCGCGCGGCCTGTCCTCCGACGCCGCCACCTGGCCGGACATCTCGGCCCCGGGGGAGGACATCACGTCGTCGTGCCGCGTCTACCTCGCGATCTGCTCCACCGGCCTGGACTTCCGCAATGGTCCGGGCCCGCTCGACATCGGCACGTTCAACACGATCAGCGGCACGTCGATGGCTGCCCCGCACATCGCAGGCATCGTCGCCCAGCTGTTCCAGGCCAGGCCCGACGCGAGTCCCGCCGACATCGAGCGGGCGCTGAAGGTCTCGGCGCACAAGTACTCCGACGGGGCCGCCTACACGGCTGGCCCGCTCGGCACCACGTCGTACGACAAGGGCTACGGCCTCGTCGACGTCGTGGCTGCCGTCGCAGCCCTGGGATGACCCGAGGCTGAGCAAGAGACCCTCCAGGGGGGAGCCGCCCGCAACAGGGGCGAGGCCGGCGAGGCGGGCGGGAGTCACCGACTCCCGCCCGCCCTTTCCTTTTTGGTTGGCTATGGCCATGGAGATCGAGTTCAGCGGCGAGCTGGTCGAGTGGCGAGGCCCCTCGCCCTTCCACTTCATCCCGCTTCCGCCCGACGAGGCGGACCTGGTCGACGAGGTCAAGGCCGAGGTCGTCTACTGGGGCGTCGTGCCGGTGCGTGCCTGGATCGGTGTCACCGAGTTCACCACCGCGATGTTCCCGCGGGAGGACACGTGGTTCCTGCCTGTGAAGGACGCCGTCCGTCGTGCTCAGTCGATCGACCTGGGGGACGTGGTCGACGTCCGGCTGCACGTCGGGCGGGACTGAAGCCGTCGCCCGGTCCAGACCGGGCGACGGGTGCCCTGCAACCTTCCGAGAAGTTGTCGCGTCTTCTCACTGTCCTCGGACCTCGGGGACAGCACACGAGAAACGGAAACTGCCATGCGCACCACCATCCTGAGCGCGGCGGCCCTGTCGGTCGCCGCCCTGACGCTGACCCAGCTGACCCCGGCGAACGCCGACGGCATCGGCGTGTCCGACCCGCGGGACCTCCACCACGGTGTGGACCTCCGGTCCGTCGTCGTCGACCACAAGGCGAACAACGTCGTGATCACCACCACGCACACCAATCTCCGCCCGTCCTACAAGAGCGGCTCGGCA
Organism: uncultured Actinomycetota bacterium; assembly: GCA_963843815.1. Taxonomy (GTDB): domain Bacteria; phylum Actinomycetota; class Actinomycetes; order Propionibacteriales; family Nocardioidaceae; genus Nocardioides. Next base: position 476,781 of record CAWJLX010000012.1, read on the forward strand.
GGCGCGGTCTTCCTCGACACCGATCCGGCCGTGCCGGGCCCGGAGTACGTCTTCGCTGGCGGCTACTTCGTCGGCACCGACTACGTGCTCCTGCACACCGACGGCTTCGGCCACAAGAAGTGGGGCGAGCCCGTCGAAGGGTCTTACCGCATGCGGGTCGACTACGACAAGGAGCACGTGCGGATGCGGATCTCCCGTGCGGCCATCGGCTCCCCGGAGCAGGTCCGGGTGGCCGTACGTGTCGCCGGCACTCGCAGCGACGGAAGCGACACCGGGATCGACTGGCTGGGCGAGCCGCGCAGCTTCACCGAGTGGGTGGCGCAGTAGGGCTCAGGCCCTGGGCGTGTCCCACTCGACGTGGCGCGTTCCCGGGGGCTGCGGCCCGAACCGCCGGACCTCCTGGGGCCAGCCGCAGCCGACCGCGATCTTGCCCGCCCACATCCGGCCACCGGCGAAGATCAGCACGCCGGCGTCCTTCATCTCGTTGACGACGGCCGTCGAGGTCGGGACGCGGCTCCGGAACCATTCCGCGGTGTGGTCGCCGACCCACTCGACACCCTCCCGAGAGGATCCCGCGTCGAAGTCCGTGCTCGCCAGGCACTACTGCCGGGGAAGCAGGTGACACCGGAGTTGGTACGGTCCGACAGTGCCTTCGCGCCTCGAGATCTTCGACCAGATGTTCCGCCCACCATCGGGGGCGAGGGGCCTTGAGATCGGGCCCCTCGACAAGCCGGTCCTCTCGCCGGCCGAGGACATCGACATGCGCTACGTAGACCTTCGGACACGAGATGAGCTGGTGGCCTACTACGCCGACGACCCGGCGGTGGACACTGACTCGATTCCCACGATCCACTACTGGTTGGACGACCCCGGGTCCGGGACCCGTCGACTGACCGAGGCGGTCACCGACCGCGACTTCGACTTCGTCGTCGCGAGCCACGTGATCGAGCACGTCCCGGACCTCATCGGCTGGTTGGGCGATGTCGCAGAGCTGCTCCGCGACGACGGGGCTCTTCTCCTGGCGATCCCGGACCGGCGCTTCAGCTTCGATGCCCTGCGCCCGGCGTCCAGCGTGGGCCAGGCGCTCGCGGCGTTCGTGGCCGAGGCACGCGTTCCGGACATCGCCGCGGTCTACGACCAGAATCGCAATCACATCGCCGTCGAGGCCGCCGACATCTGGACCGGCAGGGTTCCGGGCCGACAGGACAGGACGCTTCCGCTGGCCTACGTCGAGGAGAAGGTGGAGGAGGCGAAGTCCGGTCGTTACGTCGACACCCACGTGTGGACCATGACTCCCGGCGAGTTCGTCGGCCTGGTCGAAGAGCTCGGTGAGCTCGGCCTCGTCGACTTCCGGATCGACGCCCTCGTCCCCACTCCGTGGAAGCGCCTCGAGTTCTATGCGGTGCTCCGGCGCCAGCATCGAGGAATGGATGAGACGGCCGCGGCGACGCAGCGACTGCAGTCGGTGGATGCGACGCGTAGGACCCTGCCGGAGGAGGCGTCCTCCGCTGCGCATCACGCCCTGATGCGTGAGCACAAGAGGTTGCAGGCTCGGCTGGGTCGCCGGCGTGAGGAGCTCAAGAAGGCTCGAGCGGATCTGCGACGCGAGCGTCGTCGCAACAGCCGCCTGAAGAAGCAGCTCGCTGATCTCGCACAGGCGTCCCCCCGGGCACGCGCTCGGCATCTTCAAGCCGCGCGTCGCGCCAGGCGCCTTCTCGCCAGGGTCAGACCCACCGGACGGTGAGAGCCTCGGGTGGTTGCCGGCAATGCCACTCCCGTGTTGGGTGGCACCGGTAGCCGAAGGGTTCACGGCCAGGTACTGCTGGCGCGATCGAGCAGCGTCAACCCGGCTCCCCTCTGTTGTCAACGGGCGGTTTCGAGGGTTGTCTCGGTCATGCTCTTTCGGGACGGTGGTGGTGCGGCGTAGCGTCGTGGGTGCGGGTCCGGGAGTGGCTGATCCGAAGTGTCGATTCGCGGGGGCAGGTCGACCGCGCTGGATTCTTGAGACGCCCCGCAGTGCCCTCCCGGGCCCGCACCCTCCGCCCGCTGGGCGTCCGCGAGGAGTTGCTTGTAGATGGTGTCGGAGATCCGTCGCTTGAGGCATCGGATCGCTTCCTTCGGCTTCTTGTCTGCCGCCCGCTTGCGTCGGTAGTAGGCACGGCCTTCGGTGTCGAGGCGCAGCTGGGTGACCGCGGCGATGTGGATCATGTGGTTCACCCGACGGTTGCCGGCCCGGGACAGTCGGTGACGGTTTTGCTCGCCGGAGGAGGCGTCCAAGGGTGCGGTCCCGGTCCACGATGCGAACCGGTTCCGGTCAGCGAAGCGGGCCACGTCGCCCACGTCGGCGAGGATCCGTGCCGCCACCACAGGGCCCACGCCGTGGATGTCCATGAGCCGTGACTGACGGGCCAGGACCATGGTCTTCAGCTCGGCGGTGGCCTTCTTGATCTTCTCCTCGACCGCGATCAGGTCGGCCAGTTCCTCCGCGGCGATGCGACGTCGGGTCTTGCCGGCGATGTCGCGTGGGCGGACGGACGCGAGCATCTTCTTGGCCTGACCGGTGGTGATGTCGCGCTTGGCCTGGCCCGGCAGGAGCTCAGCCAACAAGGCCTGGAGCCGGCATACCGTCTGGACGCGACGACGGGTGAGTGCCTCGCGCCGGTCGGTCAGCATCCGCATCGCTTCGAGCTCGCCGTCGACCTTGAGGACCCGCAGGTTCGCGGTGCGCACTGCCACGACGGCGACCGCGTGAGCGTCGTGGGCGTCGGTCTTGCGATTGTGGCCGGTGTCGAAGAGCCGCACCCGCGCGGCCAGCTTCGCTGGAACGTCGACAACGTGCTCGCCGGCTTCGAGGAGCCGCTGGGCCAGCGGACGCCCGGCACCGTTGGCGCCCTCGACTGCCCAGACCCGGTCCGGCCAGGTCTTGGCGTAGGCCCGCATGGCTGCGTAGCCGGCCTTGTCGGTGGTGAACCGCCCCGAGCCAAGCAACTGCTCGTGGTGGTCGACGACCTCGATCGTCGCGGACAACTTGTGGGGATCGACCCCGATGATGACGTGATTCATGTGCTGCTCCCGCCTGTGCTCGTTCCGATGTGGACGGCAAGGTGGGCATTGCTACTACGAGCTGGGCAGTCCCCTCTTGAGCCACGCCTCGCCACGGTGCCCGGGGGTCGCAAACCGGAAGCGAGCCACACCCGCGCACGGGTGGGCAGCCCAAAAGAGAGCGAACCCACCGGACACCTGGACCGAGTCTGGCCAGACACCGGCCCTATGGGAATCGTCTAGTAGCCCACTATGACGCAGTCGGATCACGCTGCGGGTGAACCTCGTCAAACTATGAGTCGACGAATGGAGGGTCGGTCAACCGGTCCGGCTCAAGTCCGAACGCGCTCTTTACGTGCGTGACGGCGGGGTGGGCGCTGGCGATCCTAGGCTGTGCCGCGTCGGAGGCTGCCAGCGCCGTACCCAACGAGGTGGTGATCGGCGTGGTCCACGCGATCCACTCGAGCTCGGCAGCGTCCATCACTCAAGTACACCAGTTGACGGGCACTGCAGTTGTGCGGCCACGGCGAAGCCATTCGTGGTGCATAGCTCCGCCGCCCTGGCTCCCGGCGCCAGCCCACTATGTGTGCGTGCCTTTGCTCCGGTGCAGGCGAGTACCGCGCTGTCGTGTGGTCGAGCGGTCGGTCAGATCGTGACGATGGTGATGTCTGCCCACGCGCTCTCGCCGACGGTGTCTTGGATCCAGTCGAGCACGGTCTGCTGATCGGTCCGGTAGGCAAAGTCGACGCCGCGACAGTAGGCGTTCAGCCCGAAGGAGGTGACACCGACGATGAGGTTGCTCTCGAAGCCCCCGTAGAAGACGGGACCACCTGAGTCTCCCGAGCATGTGCCACCTCGACCGGTGCCGTTGCCGTTGGTCTGCAGGTTGAAACCGTCGGTGAGGTTGCTGCGCAGGTTGGTCAGTTGCGCCTGGGCCATCAGCCGCTCTCGGAAGGACGTGACCTTCACCGGGTTGCTCTCGGTCAAGCCGTAGCCGCTGGCGGTGAAGGTCAACTCCTGCCGTCCTCGACGGGTGGCCAGGCGGTCGAGCGTGCCAGCGGCGGCCAGGGCGCCGTACTCAGGCATCGCGATCTCCTGGTCGAGAATGACCAGGCCGACGTCGCGGGTGTTGGGAAGGCCCCCGGACTGTGCAAATCCGTAGTTGTAGAGCTCATCGGAGGTGGCACACAGGGTTCCGAGTGTCCCAGCTGCGCAGGTCTCCGGGTACCCGGAGACCGGGTCCAGCCCGGTCGTAGGGTCGTAATTGGCACCGGCGTCCTGCTGGAAGTAGACCCGGGCGGTCACCGCTCCCGTCGCAACATTCGTGCAGTGCCCGGCGGTGAGGAACACCGTGGAGGTCAGCAGTGATCCAGAGCAGCGCTGGAGGAACTCGCCCTCCTCGTCGTAGAACGCCACCAGTCCTACAAACGGGTGCTCGAAGTCCTCAAGATAGTTTCCGGTGATCGCCGCCGCCGGCGGCGCGGTCACGGTCGTGGCCATGAGCAGGCCCGCCAGCAGAACCAATATCTTGCGCATCTCCATTGCTCCTCCCGAGCCGGGCGCCCACTGCGCGTGACTCATCAGATACCTGGGTGAGCCTGCCGCAAAACCCAGGCGCAGTGGCAGCCTCCGTCCAACGTAGCCTGCTGAGCGCGCCCCAGACCAGCGTTGCCTGTGCCGGTCTTGCTGCGCGACTCCTCTCGGTAGGTCCTTCCGGCTCCCCTTTGTTGTCAACCGGTGGTGTGAGCTGTCTTCGTCTGGGGGCACCTTCCGGAGAGCCGTCCGCGTCGGGCGGCGGTTGTCGCCCCGCTCGCCCGTCCAGGCCCCTCGGCGATGACGACGACCGTGCAGTCAGGGCGTTGGAGGAACTTGTCTGAATTCTCTTGTCCCCTGGGTCAAGGACTACGTCGACGCGCCCAAGGAGCGGGCCGGCTCCGCGACTTGGAAGTCAGATGCCACGACCGACACTCGGCGCACCAGTACGAGCCCGTGGGCACCTTGCGATCTCGATCCTGGCCTCCGAGTTGAATGGCGCGCAGCGCACGCTCCGCAGACCATTGATTCGGAAATGGGTTCTTCGAGCAACGGAGCATCGCGACGTTCCTCAGGTCGCGTGCGTCACTGGTTAATTCCAGCCCGTCACGATGACGTCACGGTTAAGCCGATCAGCCCGGTTCGGAGCATGTATGTCTCCGGATGACGTCAGAAATGTAGCGCTCAGCGGTCCTTTGACGCCACCGGCAGGTGTGCGTCAGCTCGCCCCGATGCCGGCCCGTCCTGGTTCGGACTACCATCCAGGAGTTCTCGGGTTCACCTCTCCGGGGCACCCCATCCGAGTAACGCGGATGACCGACGAAGCGAGGATTGCGGATGAGCCAGCCGCTGATCGATGAAGTGTTCATAAACTGCGATCCCACCACGGCATTCGACCTGCTGGCCGACGTCCGGAACGAGACACGGTTGAACAAGCGCGTGTCCGCGCCGCGGAACTTCGAAGTGAAGGTCCGGTCCGTAAGGGCTCCAGGTTCCAGACTGTGTACCTGGGGCAGGAGAACGACGTAACCCTCGCGGAGTTCGACCGACCCGAACGCGTGTTGGTCGCGGCCACCAACGCCATGATGGACGTCGACACGACCTATGTGTTCACAGCAGCAAACGGGGGCACCAGACTCGTGGTCACGACCGACGTCAGACCGAGGGGACTTGCCACGGTCCTCTCTCCGCTGCTCCGGCTGTTCATGCGACGCGAGCTGGCGAAGAAGTACCAGACCGTGAAGCAGGTATGCGAGGGCGAGTCGGACCTGTCCTCAGGCTGAGCCATCTATCAGGGGCACTCTCTGGAGTACATCCGCAACGCATACTGCCGGCTCGTCGACAGCAATGACACCGAACTGGCGCGCTTCACTCACGCTCGGGGTTCGAGAGACGGGGCTCGTCGTGGCGAAGCTGTTCCACGACGGATCGAGCTGGAAGCTCGGCGCGATCGGAGCCGGCATTGCCCTGAAGACACCGACGGACTCGATCGAGGCACTCCTGCCCTTCGTCTGAGACGCACGGGCAATCAGGCCGCAGATCTCTCGGCGCCAGGACGCCGACCCGAGAAGCGGTTCGCTGCTTCGACCAGCTTCATCACGAGTGACAGTCGTGCGTCCCGCCGAGGTGTGTCACTTCGCCGCGTGTCGGGGTGCGAGCATCGCTCATGCCGGTGAGCGCCCTGCACCCTGTTCACCTGAGTATGGTCCACTCGCCCGTGCCAGTTACCCAGGTGTTCAGCCGTCACACGCGAATTGACGCAACGCTGGACGGTTTGACCTTCGTCCAGTCGCAGAGAAGGTCCTCCAAGCGCGGCCTGGACCGGGTCAGGAGCGTCTCCTGAGGCGATGTCTTGGGCGCGTCGATCGCACTGACCCGCAAGGGCCGACCCGTGGTCAGGGTCGCCGTGCGTGGGAATCAGGCGCCGGCGCATCACAGGGATGATCCGTTCTCCGTCAAGCTCCGACGCAAGGATCTGCCGAGCGCGGAGCGCTTCGTTCATGAGGTGAACGTCGAGGTGGAGGTTCGCCAACGGTGGACGGACCACGTCTGACCGACCTCGTTGCGCGAGCATCGGGGCAGACGCAGTGCTGTGTGTCGTGCGCGTGAACATATCGAGAAGGCGCGTGGCTGGGGCGCTCTCGGCCCATACAGTGGGGTGTCGCACGCGCACCACATCCAGCACCCGATCCGAAGCAAAGTCAGCGATGCACCACATCACCTCCTCCGCGTCGTCGGGGATGACCTCGATCGAAGTCGACGGCAGTCTCGACGTCGTGGCCGCCTACGACCTGCGATGCTGCCTGGAGGTGGCGCTGCGGGAGGGCTCCCACCTCGTGGGAATTGACCTCACGAGGGTGACCTCGGCCGACGTCGACGGAGTGCGGGGTCTCAAGCGATGCTGCGACGCGGCGGTCGCATCCGGAGTCGTCCTGGCTCTGACCGGGTGCAGCCGCCCGTTCCGCGCCGACCTCGCCGCCGTGGAATCGAGAGTCCGCGCGGCCTGACTCGGTCTCGCGTGCGTGTGACCCGGGCGGTCGCGCACCGGGGCCGAGGGCGCTGGAGTGACCCATTCCGCCGCGAGCCGGACACCTACCTGCCGAGACTGGACCGGTCGGGCTGGCTACGTCCGAAGGTGCGCTGCAAGCTGAGCGGCGAGCTCCACGGACGCTTCGATCTCCTCGCGCCGGATCGAGACGCTCTCGACGTTGACTCCGAACGGCACACCGAGCCGTCGGCAGTAGTCGATGAGCTCGACTGCTGTCGCGGCCGCCTGCTCCAGGGACGCCGCCAACGGGTTCGCCGAGTGCCGCAGGCCGTTCTCGATCCATCTCGGCACGTCGACCCCGAGCCAGCGAAGGAACTCGAGGGTCTTCATCGAGCCGCACACCGAGAACGTGAAGACGATCGGCATGGGAGCCAGCCCTCGCGTCTCGCACTCGTAGTGGTAGTCGGAAACGAGGTTCTTCGCGGCGTTGAGGTCGTAGACGACCTGGGTGACGAAGAACTTGCACCCTGCCTCCTGCTTGGCGATCAGGCGCAGGTGTTCGTTGTCGCGACGACTGTGCCGCTCTGGAATCGCCACGCCGCCTAGCAGCAGGTCCGGGTTGAGCTCGGTGCAGATCGCCTGCGCATCGGCGAGCGAGACTGGCGCAGACGTACCGCTGGATGCGGCGCCGACCATGACGGTCAACGTTCTGGCGGGGTCCTGCTCGGAGATCCAGGACTTCAGATCGTCGCGCTGGTACTTGCCGACCGCGCGGTAGACGATCACCGGGGTCTGCCACGACCGAAGGTGGTCAGCCCGGTAGTCAGACGGATCGACTGTCGGACTGAACGGGAACGGACGCACGACCGGGTTGCGGGAGCTCTCGTCGTCGATGTCGTAGAGGACAAGACCATCGAGGTCGAGACCGCTCAACCGGTCGATGGTGGCCTGAGCGATCTCGGGGAGTCGCCCGGCGGCCGTCGACTGCCGAGGCGGCGTGATCGCGAAGAGAGAGAACTCTCCCTGGCCGGAGCGAATGCGCGCGGTGAGATCCACGATGTGACGGTAGCGGGGTCCCGAGCCCGTTCGCCCCAAGCCTGCCCCGTGCGGCCGAGCACCCGGACCTTCCGCCGAACCACCTACGCCATGTCGCCGCGAGTGTCCGTCAGGACGTCTCGGGGAACTTGACTCCCGTGTTCGCGTGGCAGCGGTACCCGAAGGGGTTCTTGGCCAGGTACTGCTGGTGCGATCGAGCAGCATCAAACGCGCTTGGAATGGAGCGATCTCGACCTCAAGCGAGCAATTGCTCTCGGCAGGTCTTGGCGAACCAGCTTTCCCAATCCTCCGGCGACCAGCCTCGCCGATCGACAAGCAGCAGCCAGACATCGGGGTGGTTGAGCGTCCACAGCAGGTCAGTGGCGCGCTGAACATCGAGTCCAGGTCGTAGGGAGCCTTTGTCGGCAAGGCTTTCGACGATCGCGCGCTGGTTGGCCGCGAAGTCAGTCTGGATCAGTTCCCACAGAGCCGCGAGGTCATCGTCGACGGGTGCGGCGTCTCGTATCACCCTGAGCATGGGTCCGATGCGCGTCTTGACGATTCGGGAGTTCGCCGCCGTCAGCGCGAGCTGCCGGTGCGGATCCGGCTCAGACAGAAGCTCGGTGTACCAGCGGCGTTCGGCGACGGGTGCGTCGTCGAGATCGCCCTTGAGGGAGAGGTCCCATACCGCTCTGAGCAGGCCCGCCTTGCTGCGGTAGGCGTTGTAGACCGTCTTGAGCGAGACGTCTGCGCGTTTCGCGACCGCATCCATCGTGGTTGCCGGGTATCCACGTTCGACGAACAGATCCCGCGCGGCCCGGGCGAGCGTGTCGCGCCGAGCTGAAGCCTGCTGCGCGCGCAGCGAGGAGTCATAGGTGCGTGATCCCTTGACTTCGGCTGCCATGGGCCTACGATAACAATATTCGTTACTCATTGCGTGTAACGAACTGCCTAGGGAGGCTCAGAGATGTCACCAGAGACTGTTCAACTGCCAACCGCCGAGCAGATCCGCAACCGCGTGCACCAGATGTGGGGCTCCGTCGCAGAGTCCTGGGGTGAGCATGGCGATCACGTCGAACAACGCGCGGAGGCGGTCACCCGGCTGATGATCGACGCCGTCGCACCTGCTCCCGGCGACGACGTGCTCGAGCTCGCCTGCGGAGCAGGCGGCCTCGGCTTGGCGATCGCCGACCATGTCGCACCAGGAGGACGGGTCGTCCTCTCCGATGTGGCGCCGGAGATGGTGGCGATCGCGTCCTCGCGGGCGGCCCGCCGCGCCCCGGTCGGTGGAGCCACCACACACGTCATCACGAAGGTCCTCGACCTGGAGCAGATCGACATGCCCGACGACTCGTTCGACATCGTCGTCTGCCGTGAGGGACTCATGTTCGCACTCGACCCGGTCCGAGCCGTCCGCGAGATCGCACGAGTCCTGCGGCCCGGTGGCCGAGCGGCCATCGCGGTGTGGGGTCCTCGCGATCGCAACCCGTGGCTCGGAGTGCTGGCAGACGCCGTGCACGAGCACACGGGCTCACCCGTGCCCCCTGCCGGAACCCCAGGTCCGTTCTCCCTGGGGGCCGACGGCGCCCTCGAGGCAACACTCTGCGCAGCTGGTCTCGAACAGGTCAGCGTGCAGCGGGTTGACGTACCCACCCACGATGCGTCCTTCGACGACTACTGGCAGCTGCGCACCGATCTTGCAGGCCCGCTGAAGCAACGCCTCGCCGTCCTGCCCGCCCAAGACGTGGTCGCCGTCCGGGAGATGGTCCGCGAAAGGTTGTCGCGGTACCAAACCTCAGACGGGCTCAGAGTTCCCGGGCTCGCATATGTCGGATCCGCACACCGACCAGCCACTGCTCACCGCCTCAAGGCGAGGGACTGAGCTCCGGTTCAGGCAGACCGATCCTTCGAGCCGCAAGGGCGCCGACGACACCGATACCCAAAGGCGCCAGTGTCCGGGCTTGCATTCGACCGAGTTGGCGGTGGCTGCAGTATCCAGGAAGCCGATGAGATCGACTGGAACGACGTGCCCCGCCCAGCCGCGATGGGGAGACGATCTAGTGCGTCCTGCGGCGTGGACAGTGGATCTGGGCATGGTCAGAGCCTGGGCCCGAGTACGTCAAACCACCGCGAGTGTCCGTCAGGACGGCTCGGGAAACTTGACTCCCGTGTTCGCGTGGCACCGGTAGCCGAAGGGGTTCTTGGCCAGGTACTGCTGGTGGGCGTCCTCGGCATAGAAGTACGGCGTCTCGCTTGCCGGCCGGATCTCGGTGGTGATCTCGCCGAGGCCGCGTCGCGCCAGCTCGGCACCGTACGTCTCGGTCAGCTCACGGGCGGTCTGCTCCTGCTCCGGCGACGTGAAGTAGATGGCGGAGCGGTACTGCGTGCCGACGTCGTTGCCCTGCCGCATTCCCTGGGTCGGGTCATGGATCTCGAAGAACTTCTTGATCAGGTCGGCGTAGGACACCACGGTCGGGTCGAAGACGACGCGGATCGCCTCGGTGTGACCGGTGCGGCCGCTGCAGACCTCGTCGTAGGTCGGGTTCGGCGTGCTGCCGCCTGCGTAGCCGACCGAGGTGGACCACACGCCGGGCACCTTCCAGTAGATCTCCTCGGCTCCCCAGAAGCAGCCGAGGCCGAGGATGGCGACCTCGTGACCGGCGGGCGCGTCGGGCGTGATCACGGGCGTGCCGAGGACCACGTGGTCCCCGAGGCTCCACGTGGACTCCGTCCGGCCGGGGAGTGCCTGGTCGGGCGTGGGGAGAGTGGTGGGCTTGCCGAATCCGAACATGCGTCCATCATCCCCGGCCGGACAAGGCCGCACGCGGGTCGTGCGCATCGGTGAAATTGCGTGGACTAGCCCGCGTGACGTCACCGATGGCACGGATGGCGCGACGGGCGCAGGGTGGGGGGACAGACACATCCGTCGAAGGGAAACGCATCATGTCTCCACGTAAGTCGGTCCGGAAGCTGCTCGTCGCCATTCTCCTGGGGGTCCTCGTCGGTGGGGGGCTGATGGCAGTCACCCCCGCCGGCGCCGAGGTCTCCCAGGCGGTGGGCACCAACTGGAAGAAGATCTGGAAGAAGAACCTCAAGCCTTTGGCGGACAGGCGGTACTACACGAAGAAGAAGGCCAACAAGAGGTACCAGCCCAAGGGCGACTACGAGATCGCTGGCTCGGGCTACTCCAAGGCGGAGAGCGATGCGAAGTACACTGCCGCTGGTTCCGGCTACAGCAAGGCGGAGTCCGACGCGAAGTACGCTCCGTACCCGGCCGTGCTGCGCGGAACCTTCTCCGTGGTCGGCCCCGCCAGCGCCGGAGGTCAGGAGTTCTCCAACAGCGTTTCGTTCGGCGTGCAGTTCCCGTCGGCGCCTACGGCACACTTCATCAACGCCGGCGCCGTGCCGCCAGCAGGGTGCTCTGGCACTCCTGCGGCGCCGAATGCCTCACCCGGCCACCTGTGCGTGTTCGAGCAGACGGGCACGAACGTCAACAGCCGCAACGTCTTCGGAGTCGCGGGCTCGCCCGGCACCGTGTCGCCGTTCGGCTTCAACACCTACATCATCAGCGCCGCTGCAGGCACCGTGTACTCGTACGGCAGCTGGGCTGCACGACCGGGTGGTGCCGTCTCCTCGTCCCGTGTGTCTCCGGGAGGAGCCGTGATCGGTCGGTAAGGCCTCATTGAGTCGCAACGGCCGCCACCCTGGGGGAGTGGCGGCCGTTCTGCTGCCCGAACAAGGCGGGGACTACCCTCGCCCTGTGACCCAGGAACACGTCAACAAGGCCGGTTTCGAGACGCGTGCGATCCACGCCGGCTACGAGCCAGATGCCATGACCGGGGCGGTCAACCCGCCCATCTACGCCAGCAGCACCTACAAGCAGGACGGTGTCGGCGGCCTGCGGGGCGGGTATGAGTACAGCCGCTCCGCCAACCCCACGCGTACGGCCCTCGAGGGTGCCCTCGCCGCCGTCGAGGACGGCGAGAAGGGGTTCGCCTTTGCCTCCGGCCTGGCGGCCGAGGACGCGGTGATCCGCGCGCTGACCCGGCCCGGCGACCACGCGGTGATCCCCGACGACGCCTACGGCGGCACGTTCCGCCTCTTCGACAAGGTCGCCAAGGTCTGGGGCCTCGACTTCAGCCCCGCGCCGGTCGCCGACACCGACGCGGTCGCCGCGGCGATCCAGCCCGGTCGTACGAAGCTGGTCTGGGTCGAGACGCCCACCAACCCGATGCTCACCATCGGCGACATCGAGGCGCTGGCCGCCGTCGCCCACGACGCGGGCGCGCTGCTCGTCGTGGACAACACCTTCGCCTCGCCCTACCTCCAGCAGCCGCTCTCGCTCGGCGCCGATGTGGTGCTGCACTCGACGACCAAGTACGTCGGCGGGCACAGCGACGTCGTCGGGGGAGCCGTGGTGGTGCGCGATCTCGACCTGGCCGACAAGATCGGCTTCCACCAGAACGCCATGGGTGCTGTCGCCGGGCCGTTCGACGCTTTCCTCACCCACCGAGGGCTCAAGACGCTGGGCGTCCGGATGGATCGCCACTGCGACAACGCCGAGAAGATCGTCGAGTTCCTCGACGGCGACCCGCGCGTCAGCGAGGTGATCTACCCCGGTCTCGCCGCGCACCCCGGGCACGAGGTCGCGGCCCGGCAGATGAAGCGCTTCGGCGGGATGATCTCCTTCCGCGTCGTCGGCGGAATCGAGCAGGCGCTCGCGGTCTGCGAGCGCGCCGAGGTCTTCACGCTCGGCGAGTCCCTCGGCGGTGTCGAGTCGCTGATCGAGCATCCCGGCCGGATGACCCACGCCAGCGTGGCGGGCACGGACCTCGAGGTCCCCGCCGACCTGGTCCGGCTCAGTGTCGGGATCGAGAGCGTCGAGGACCTGGTCGCGGACCTGGACCGAGCCCTCGGGTGAGCAAGCCCGACCCCAGCGGGCGCGCGGTCGTCTGCGTCGACTTCGGCTCCACGTTCACCAAGGCGGCGCTGGTCGACCTCGTCGCAGGCGACCTGCTCGCCACGGCGAGCCACGCGACGACGCTGCCGGGCGCTGATGGGACGGGCGACGTCCTCGACGGCTACGACGCCTGCCTGGCCGCGCTGTCCGAGCAGGACCCCCGAGCCGCAGAGGCCGACGTGGTCGCCTGCTCGAGCGCCGGCGGCGGCCTGCGGGTCGCGGTGGTCGGCAACGAGGAGCTGGTCACGGCCGAGGCGGGGCGTCGGGTCGCGCTGTCCAGCGGCGGCAAGGTCGTGCTGGTGCTCTCCGGTGGCCTGGATGCCGCCAAGCTCGCCGACCTGCGTGCGGCCGAGGCCGACGTGGTCCTCCTGGTCGGGGGCACCGACGGTGGCAACGCCGAGGTGCTGGAGGGCGATGCCGACTTCCTGGCCAGCACGCAGTGGTCCGGACCGGTCGTGGTCGCGGGCAACGTCGAGTCGCAGGACTCCGTCGCCGCCAGCCTCGCTCGATCCGGCACGCCCTACGTGCTGGCCGACAACGTCGTGCCCCGGATCGGGGTGCTGGCGCCGGACAGCGCCCGGCGCGCGATCCGCGAGATCTTCCTGAGCCACGTGATCGGCGGCAAGCACCTGAGCAACCGCACCGACTCCCGGGGCCGGGCCTTCACCGAGCTGGTGCGCGGCGCCACGCCGGACGTGGTGCTGACCGGGGTCGAGCTGCTCGCCCGCGGCCTCGACGAGCAGCACCCCGGCGCCGGCGACGTAGTGGTCGTCGACGTCGGCGGCGCCACCACCGACGTGCACAGCGTGGTCGAGCTCGACCCGGAGGACAGCGGGCTGGCGCGCGAGGTCGTGGCGACCACGCCCGTCACGCGCACCGTCGAGGGCGACCTGGGCATGCGCTGGTCGGCGGCCTCGACCGTCGGGGCGGCCGGCCGGGACGACTTGGCTGCGGCGGCCGAGCGACGCCGGGCGCAGCCCGACTTCCTGCCCGACTCCGACGCCGAGCGCGAGGCCGACCTCGACATCGCGGCGACCGCGGTGCGGATCGCGCTCGAGCGCCACGCAGGGCGCAGCAAAGTGGTCGTGAGCCCCGATGGGCGCGTGGTGGAGCGCAGCGGCAAGGACCTGCGTGAGGTCGACCTGCTGGTGGGATCGGGTGGCGTGCTGCGCCACGGCGGCCCCGACGCCGTACGCCGGGTGCTGCTGCCCGCGACCGGCGATGCCTTCGACGGTGGCTGGCAGCTGCCGCGCGACCCCGTGGTCGTCGTCGACCGGGACTACGTGCTGGCTGCCGCCGGCCTCCTGGCCGAGGAGCATCCCGTCGCGGCGCACCGGCTGGTGAGCCGACTCCGCACGGGCGGCACTCGGTAGCGTGACCGGCGTGAGTGATGAGCAGGGTGCCGCGCACCAGCGTGCCGATGACGACTCAGGGCGCCGCCGGCGGTTCCCGCCCCTCGGGCGCGCGGAGGACGAGGATCGGCTGACCGAGCGGCTCGTCGCGCAGTGGGCGCAGACGCGTGCCGAGCGCCGGGCCCAGCCCGCCTTCGTGACCGGACCGTCCAACTTCAGCCGGGCCCAGGTGCCGTGGGGCCTGGACCTGGCCGCGGCCTGGTCGTGGCGGCTCATCGTCATCGTGGTCGCCGCACTCGGGCTGCTGTGGACGATGCGCTTCTTCGCCGTGATCACCCTCCCGATCGCGGTCTCGCTCCTGGCGGCGGCGCTCGCCATCCCCGTCGTCCAGGGCCTGCGCCGGATAGGACTGCCCCGCGGGCCCGCGGCCGGCGTGGTGATGGTGATCGGCATCGGCACCGTCGCGCTCCTGCTGACCTTCGTCGGCCAGCAGGTCGCCCAGGGCGCCAGTGACCTCGCCGACTCCGTCGTGACCGGCCTCGACCAGGTCCGGGACTGGCTGCGCACCGGCCCGCTCGGCATCTCCGACTCGCAGCTCGACGGCTACCTCAAGGAGGTCCAGGGCGCGGTCTCCGACAGCACCGGCACCGGCGGCGTCGTCACCCGGGTGACCGAGGTCGGCACCGCAGTCGGGCACGTGGTCGCGGGCTTCTTCATCGTGCTCTTCTCGACCTACTTCTTCCTGGCGGACGGCGACCGCATCTGGGCCTGGCTGGTGCGGCTCTCACCGCGGGCGGCGCGGGAGCGCGTCGACGCGTCGGGGCGCGTGGCCTGGGTCTCGCTGACCCAGTTCGTCCGGGCCACCGTCCTGGTGGCGCTCGCCGATGCGGTCGGGATCATGATCGTCGCCGCAGTCCTCGGTGTGCCGTTCGTGGTGGCCATCGGCGTCCTGGTCTTCCTCGGCGCGTTCGTGCCGATGATCGGCGCCACCATCGCCGGCATGGTGGCCATCCTCGTCGCCCTCGTGGACCAGGGACCGTGGACGGCGCTGCTCATGCTCGGTGGCGTCATCCTCGTCCAGCAGATCGAGGGCCACATCCTCCAGCCGTTCCTCATGGGCCGGTTCGTCTCGCTCCACCCGCTCGGGGTCATCGTGGCGATCGGCTGCGGCGTCCTCGTGGCCGGCATCGCGGGCGCGCTGGTCGCCGTTCCCCTGGCCGCGGCCGGCAATGCCGTGGCCCAGCACCTCGCCACCTACACCGATGTGGGCGAGGACCCCGACGCAGCCTTCGAGGAGGACCGCGTCCGGGACGGCACGCCCCCCGAGCCGGCTCCCGAGGACGACGGCCCGCTCGCCGGGCCGGAGGCACCCGAGGACGAGGAGGACCAGCCATGACCGAGCAGGTGTCCCTGGCCGACGTGGTGGCCGCACGCGAGCTCCTGGAAGGCATCACGGTGATGACCCCGATGGAGGAGTCGCGCTGGCTCTCCGCGCTGGTCGGCGGGCCCGTGTGGCTCAAGTGCGAGAACCTCCAGCGCACCGGGTCGTTCAAGTCGCGCGGCGCCTACGTCCGCATCGCCCGGCTCACCGCCGAGGAGCGCGCCAAGGGCGTGGTCGCGGCCTCGGCCGGCAACCACGCCCAGGGGGTGGCACTCGCGGCCTCCGCGCTGGGCATCGCCTCGACCGTCTTCATGCCCGAGGGGGCGCCGATCCCCAAGGAGAAGGCCACCCGCGGCTACGGGGCCGACGTGGTCTTCGAAGGCCGCTACCTCGAGGACTCGCTGGTCGCTGCCCGGGCGTTCGCCGAGGAGACCGGAGCCGTGCTCATCCACCCGTTCGACCACGTCGACATCGTCGCGGGACAGGGCACGCTGGGCCTCGAGGTCCTCGAGCAGACGCCGGACGTACGCACGGTGCTGGTGCCCACCGGCGGTGGTGGGCTGCTGGCCGGGGTCGCGATCGCGATCAAGGCGCTGCGCCCCGACGTACGCGTGGTGGGGGTGCAGGCCGAGGGGGCCGCCGCCTACCCGGACTCGCTGGCGGCCGGGAAGCCGGTGCCGCTGACGTCGATGAACACGATGGCCGACGGCATCGCGGTCGGGCGTCCGGGCGACATCACCTTCGCGGCGGTGCGCGACCACGTCGACGAGATCCTCACGGTGTCGGAGGAGTCGCTGTCGCGGGCGCTCCTGGCGCTCATCGAGCGGGCCAAGCAGGTCGTCGAGCCGGCCGGTGCGGCCGCGGTCGCGGCCATGCTCGACAACCCCGCCGGCTTCGAGACCCCCGCCGTGGCGGTGCTGTCCGGCGGCAACATCGACCCGCTGCTGCTGAGCAAGGTGATCCGCCACGGGCTGGCGGCAGCCGGGCGCTACCTCTACCTCCGCGTCACCATCCCCGACCTGCCCGGCGGTCTCGCGTCCCTGCTCACCGAGGTCAGCGCCGAGGGCGCCAACGTGCTCGAGGTGGCCCACGAGCGGATCTCCCCGTCGCTGACCCTCAACGAGGTCGAGGTGCGGATCCAGCTCGAGACGCGCGGCGAGGCGCACGCCGAGCACCTGATGGATCGGCTCCGCGGGCGGGGCTACCGGGTCGTCGGCTGACCGCAGGCCCTCCCGGGGGTGCGGTGGCTGAGCCACCTTCGAGCTGCCCCGAAGGTGGCCTGCGCACCGCCCGCGCGAAGGCCCGGGCGGACACGCCGAAGGGCGGTGGCGGAGCCACATCTCGTACGGTCGAAAGGTGGCTCAGCCACCGCCCCTGGGCGGTGCGGTGTGACTCGGGTCAGGCCTTGTAGGGCTTCGCGTCGACGATCGTGACGCTGATGTCCTTGCCGGTGGGCGCGGTGTAGCTCACGGTGTCGCCCTTGGACTTGCCGTTGATCGCGGCGCCCATCGCGGACTGCGGTGAGTAGACGTCGAGGTCGTCGCCCTCGATGAGGTTCTCGCGGGCGCCGAGGAGGAACTTCTCCTGGTCGCCGCCGCCGAAGTCGACCGTGACGACCATGCCCGGCTCGACCACGCCGTCGTTGGCGGGCGTCTCGCCGACCTCGGCACGACGGAGCATGTCCTCGAGCTGACGGATCCGGGCTTCCTGCTTGCCCTGGTCGTCCTTGGCAGCGTGGTAGCCGCTGTTCTCCTTGAGGTCGCCCTCGTCGCGCGCGGCCGCGATCTTCTCGATGATCTCCTGGCGCTTGGGGCCCTTGAGGTCGTCGATCTCGGCCTGCAGCTTGTCGTAGGCCTCCTGGGTCAGCCAGACGGTGCCCTGGTCGGTCATGTCGGTACTCCTGCTCACGTGGTGCTGGATGCGGGTGTGCCTCAGCGCGACCGCATCTGGTCGGTGGATCTCTTCCGTCCAGTCATCGTCAGCGCGGCAGCAGACGTGCGCCAGCGCTGCCGGACGGGCAGGACAACAGGCTAGCAAGCCACGCTCAAAAGCGCAGGTCGTCCGCCGCAGGAGGGGTCAGCGAGGGCGCGGCTGGCCGGGCGCGGTGCACCCGAGCTTCTCGACCGTGGTGGCCCGCCGCTCGGTGCGGATCACCACCTCGTTGTTGCCCTCGACGGGGGTGAAGGCGATCTCCCCCACGGTCGTGTGGTCCTCGGCGAAGGCGCGCAGGCGGCACGTCGCCTCGACGTCGTCGCCGAGCCCGCCATCGAGCCTGACGTCGAGCCTCGCCTGCGTCTCGTGGTCGCTGGTCACCTCGAAGGAGACCAGGGTCGACGTCGCGGCAGGCGTGCTGTGGAACCACATGGTCCACCCCAGCCAGGAGAGTGCGAGCACCGCCAGGGCGACGGCCGCCCCGATCGTCACCGGCCGGCGCCAGCGCGGAGGGGCGCCGTAGCGGTCGGCGAGGTCGGTGGTCACGCAAGAGAGCCTAAGTGGCACCTCCTAGACTCGCGTCCATGGCCCAGCCCCCTGCCGACCGGCCTCGCGCCGGGCTCCGACTGATGCACGTCCACGCCCACCCCGACGACGAGTCGAGCAAGGGCGCCGCGTCGACAGCGAAGTACGTCACCGAAGGGGTCGACGTCCACGTCGCCACGTGCACGGGCGGGGAGCGCGGCTCGGTCCTCAACGCCAAGATGGACCGCCCCGAGGTGTGGGAGAACATCTCCGAGATCCGGCGCGAGGAGATGCACCGCGCCCGCGACATCCTCGGCATCCGCCAGGACTGGCTCGGCTTCGTCGACTCGGGTTGGCCGGAGGGCGACCCGAAGCCGCCGCTGCCCGAGGGCTGCTTCGCGCTCGTCCCGCTCGAGGAGGCCACCGAACGCCTGGTGCGGGTCATCCGCGACTTCCGGCCCCACGTGCTGACGACGTACGACGAGCGCGGGGGCTACCCCCACCCCGACCACATCCGCTGCCACGAGGTCTCCGTCGCGGCCTACCACGCGGCCGGCGACCCGGAGCGCTTCCCCGAGGCGGGGGAGCCGTGGCAGCCGATGAAGCTCTACTACCACCACGGGTGGAGCTGGGCGAAGACCAACGCCCTGCACGAGGCGATGCTCGCGCACGACCTGGAGTCGCCGTACGCCGAGCGCCTCGAGAACTGGGAGCGCGAGCCCGACTGGGACGACCGGATCACCACCCGGGTGCCGTGCGGCGACTTCTTCGGGGTCCGTGACCAGGCGCTGCTGGCGCATGCGACGCAGATCGACCCGGACGGCTTCTGGTTCTCGATCCCGCGTGAGATCCAGCAGAAGACGTGGCCGACCGAGGACTACGAGCTGGTCCACTCCACGGTGGACAGCACCCTCCCGGAGGACGACCTGTTCGCCGGCATCCCGACGCCCCCGCCCTGAGGTTGGCCTGCGACAATGAGGACATGCTCGATCTGCTGATCATCCTGCTCGAGGACCCGACGCCGAAGGACACCGAAGTAAAGGCCGGCCCGCTCGGCTTCGCGCTGTGGATCTTCATGATCATCGCCGTGGTCATCATCGGCTTCAGCCTGGTCAAGCAGCTGCGCAAGGCGCAGGCGGCCAAGGATGCCGGTGTCTACGGCGACGAGCCGGTCGACCGCACTGCCCCGTCGAGCGACGGCGACACCGAGGACACCGGGTCGCACTGATCAGCGGCGGACGACCCGCACCAGGCAGTCCCAGGCCGTACGCCGCTCCTCGCCGCCGTGCTCGTCGGCTGAGGTGACCTCTCGGGCCACGCGCTCGGCGCGCAGCACGTCGACCTCGATCCCGTCGAGGTCACCCAGCACGTCCTCCGCGGTCATCAGCACCGCCGGGTCCTGGGGCCCACCCGTGCCCTCGGTGAGGTTCGTCGAGTCGTGGGCGACCAGCAGCAGGGTGCCGCCCGGACGAAGCATCGTCGCCGCGCTGCGCACCGCCCGACGGCGGTCCTCGGCCGGCACCTGGAAGTAGGCCATCACCACCAGGTCCACGGGCTCGGGCGCCTGCCATCTCGTCGCGTCGGCGCACACCCACGTGACGTCCCCCGCGCCGGGAAGGCCGTCCGCCAGTCGGGCACCCTTGTCGAGCGCGACCTCGGAGAAGTCGACCGCGGTGGCGGACCAGCCGCGGGCGGCCAGCCAGATGGCGTTGCGACCCTCGCCGGCGGCGAGGTCGACCGCGGAGCCGGGTGTCAGGTCGGCGAGCTCGGAGGCCACGAACTGGTTGGGCTCGCGCGACCACACCAGCTCGCTGGCGGCGTACCGCTCGTCCCATGCGCGTGCGTCCATGGCGACCAGCCTAGGCGGCTACCGTGCGGGGTTGTAGGGCTCGCTGAGCGTGATGATCCGTTCGATCTCCGTCTTCAGGTGCATGGCGATGGCGTGGCAGGGGTTCGGCGCCACGTCGATGCCCTCCACCTCGTCGTGGACCGAGCCGACGACGAAGATGTTCTCGTCGTTGAACTCGTTGGCGGGCGCGGTGTAGTTGAAGCTGCCGGCGACGACGACCTGCTCGTCGATGACCATCACCTTGTGGTGCAGCTTGCGCAGGTCCTTGAAGACACCGGAACGGCGCGGCACGAACAGCTCGATGTTGTCGTGGACGAGCCAGGCGGGAGCGGCCCAGTCGTGGGCGGCCTGGGTGCGGTCGAGGACGCCACGCACCTTCATGCCGCCGCGAGCCAGGGCGAGCATCGCGTCGTCGATGCCCGAGGACCCCGCGAAGGTGAAGATGGCGAAGACGATCTCCCTGCTTCCCTTCAGCATCTGCTTGACGATCTCGAGCTCGGGCGTGTGGTCCGGGGCGAAGAGCACCTTCACCGGGACGCCGGCCAGGTCGTAGACCTTGGGAACGTCGCCGTGCATCTGCCGCCCGAACGAGCCGGCGCGCAGCTGCTGCACCTCGGTGGCGTACTGGCGGCACACGTAGGCGTTGCGGAAGACGAAGACGTGGTTGAGGTTGCGGTGGGTGTCGGTGAGGGTGAAGTTGGCCGACCCGGACAGCAGGGCCGAGGTGGGGCTGGCGCGGCCGTCGTAGTCACGCAGCACGAACTTCTGGTGGAAGATCTTGGGGTTGTAGTCGCCGCGGACCTGGACGTCGGAGCGCAGCAGGGCCGCGAGGATCCGCCGGTTCTCGGCGAGCTCGGTCTCGTCGTCGAGCCACTGCACCCGGTGCAGTGCCTCGGCCGGTGTCTCGCCCGGGCGCGGGGCGGGTGGTTTCGGGGGGTTGCCGACGAGCGGGGATCGCAGGTAGTCCTGCTCGAGGAAGAGCTCGACCCGTACGCCCCGCCAGCTCGCGTCCAGCAGCGCCTGCGCGATGACGGGGCTGTCGAGCTCCTGCACGGCGACGCTCAGCGTCGTTCGGGCGCCGGCGATGAAGTCGGTGATCACCGACTCGAGGTCGTCGGCCGCCCCGAGCTCGGTCGGGCCGATGTACGCCTCGATCTTGCCGTCCGCGAACACCGCCACGGCGTGCTCATCTCCTCCCGGCGACCATCCACCACGTTCCTCCTCGGACACCCGGCTGGCAACCTTGCGGCGGCGGTCTGGACCGGACTGCAGCAGTCACCCGGGCGGGCCCGGAAAAGGGGCCGGGCTACGACCGGGTGCTGACGGCCACGACGCGAAGCACCCTGGCCTCCTCCGGGCGCAGGACCGGCAGCGCCACCCCGGCATCGGCCAGGCTCCGGCCCGAGAGCGTTGCCCCGGTCGCGGACCACGTGCCGGACAGGTCTGCGCCACCCGGGCCGGGTGGCAGCTCCTCGGCCAGCCGATAGGTCCGTTCGGGGTCGAGGCCGGTGAGGTGCAGCGGTGCGGGGTGCTGGGTCGCGGTCGCCGCGACCGTGGCCACGACGTACCACGCCTCCGAGCGGTCGGCGGCCACGACGCCGGTGACGAGCACAGCCGGGTCCGGGTGGTCGGGGTGCACCAGCGTGCCGGTGCCGATCAGGGGCCGGGCCTGCTTGTGCAGGTCGATCCACGACCCCAGCTCGGCGAGGCCGGCCTCGTCGAGGCGCGTCAGGTCCCACTCGATGCCGAAGGAGTGGAGGAGTGCGGTGGCCGCCCGGTAGCGCAGGGAGTGTGTGCGCCCGGTCGTGTGCGACGTCGGCCCGCCCACGTGGGAGCCCATGAGCTCCGGCGGGACCAGGAGGGACGTCCACCGCTGGAGGTGCTGGCGCTCGTGGGGGTCGATGGTGTCGCTCGGCCAGATGCGATCGGTGCGGGTCAGCACCTCGGCGTCGACACGGCCGCCGCCGGAGGCGCACGACTCGATCTCCAGGTGAGGCTGTGCCTCACGAAGCTCGTCCAGCAGCCGGTAGAACGCCAGGGTCTGGCCGTGCACCGCCGGGCGGCCGCCGTGCGTGACGTCGGTCAGGTCGCGGTTGTGGTCCCACTTGAGGTAGGCGACGTCCAGCTCCGAGAGCAGCGCCAGGAGCGCGCCTCGGAGGTCGGCGTAGGCGCCGTCGTCCTGCAGGTCCAGCACCTGCTGCTGGCGCCAGGCCGGGGGTGTGCTCGCACGTCCTCGCAGGACCCGCTCGGGGTGCGACCGGGCGGTCTCGGAGTCGAGGTTGACCATCTCCGGCTCGACCCACAGTCCGAACTCCATGCCGAGGCCGGCGACGTGCTCGACCAGCGGCCCGAGTCCCTGCGGCCAGACGCCGGTGTCCACCGTCCAGTCGCCGAGCCCTGCGGTGTCGTCGTGGCGGCCGAGGAACCACCCGTCGTCGAGGACGAAGCGCTCCACCCCGATGGATGCCGCCTTGTCGGCGAGCTCCGCCAGTCGTGGAAGCGACTGGTCGAAGTAGACCGCTTCCCACGTGTTGGCGATCACCGGGCGCTCGGTCCGCGCTCGCGGTGTGACAGCACGCAGGTGGGCGTGGAAGCGGTGGCTCAGGGAGTCGAGACCGGCGGGTGACCACGAACCGAGGAGCCAGGGGGAGTGGTAGGCCTCGCCGGGGCCGAGCACCACCTCGCCGGGGGCGAGCAGCTCACCTCCGCCCAGGAGGCAATCGCCCTCCGGCGTGCGCTCGGCGTACGTCGTGTGGTTGCCGCTCCACGCGGTGTGCACGGCCCAGACCTCGCCGCGACCGAAGGTGAATCCGGGGGTGCCGGAGACCATGAGGAGCGTCGCGTCGTGGCCGGTGCGACCGTGGCGCGCGTCGCGGCGGTACGTGCCCTGCTGCCAGGGGTGCCGCTGCGGAGAGCGCTCCTTGCACCAGCGCCCGGTGAGGTCGAGCAGCTCGGTGGCGTGTGCCGCCACAGGCAGGGCGGTGAGGACGGTCGACAGGTGGAGGTCTCCGTCGGCGCAGTTGACGACGGTGGTGCGGGCGTGGAGCAGTCCCGCCTCGTCGAGGACCACCTCGATCGACACCTGCCAGCCGGCCTCGTCGTCGGTCGAGGTGCAGGTCAGCGCGGCAGGCCCGACACCGTCGTGGACCCGGACCTTCCAGTCGACGAGGCTGGGAGCCACCGTCCCGGTGCTGCCGCCGACCCGGTGCCCCTCCAGGGCAGGTGTGCCGGCGAAGCCGCGGGTGCTGTCGGGGACCAGCCCCGTGGTGCGGGGCAGGTCGTACGACGAGCGCGAGACACCCGGCCTCCGTGAGGCGACCAGCTCGTCGAGCGCGCCGTCGTCGAGCTCACCGAGCGCCGCGCCCCAGTGCAGGATGAACGGAACGCCGGTGTCGTCGCGGCCCACCACGACGCTCACGCCGGCGCGGGTGAGGTGCGCGGCCCGTGGCGCGGGTGGGGAGCCGGGGCTCATGCGTCCCCGGCCTCGTCGAGGTCGTCGTCGCCGTCGTTGTCCATCGGGTCGACGACGATGAGCTCGCCGACGTGGTCGGCCAACGCACCGCTGGCCTGGGCCGACAGGCCCGAGTCGGTGACCACGACTGCGGCCTCCGAGAGGCTGGCCATGCTGCTGAGGCCCACGACGCCCCACTTGCTGGAGTCGACGCAGACGATCAAGCGTCGTGAGCGCTCGATCATGGCGCGGTTGGTCTCGGACTCGAGCAGGTTGGGTGTGCTGAAACCGGCGCGAACGTCCATCCCGTGCACACCCATGAAGAATGCGTCGACGTGCAGGCTGCGCAGCGAGGACACCGCGACCGGGCCCACGAGCGCGTCGGACGGAGTGCGCAGGCCGCCCGTGAGCAGCACCGAAGTGGTGGCCTCGCCGTGGCGATGGAGGACGTCGGCCACCCAGACCGAGTTGGTCACCACGGTGAGGTCTGGGATGCGGGCGAGATACTCGGTCAGAGCGTGGGTCGTGGTGCCGGCTGATACGGCAATGGCCATGCCGGGGTGTACCAGCTCGGCTGCTGCCGCGGCGATCGCCTCCTTCTCGCGGCGTCGCTGCACGGACTTCGCCGCGAAGCCGGGCTCGGACGACGACGGCTCGGCCACGGCCATCGCACCACCGTGGACCTTTTCCAGCAGGCCTTCACGGTGGAGCGCCACGAGGTCGCGTCGCACGGTCATGTCGGACACGCCGAGCAGCTCGACGAGATCGGTGACGCGCACGGTCCCGTCACGGCTGAGCTCGGCGAGGATCCGTCCGCGACGCTGGGCAGCGAGCATCAGGCCCCCGATGCCACGGAGCCGGTGGTGGCCTCGCGGACCACGGCGACTCCGCCGGCGGGCACGCGCAGGTCGCCCGTGACCTCGCGTCCGCGCGTCAGCTCGACTCCGTGCGTGGCGACGGGAGCCTCGTGGTCGCCGTGGTTGATGATGAACAGCCAGCTCGCGTTCTCGCCCACCCTGCGGGTGACCTCGACCAGCGCGGTGGCGCCGGGCAGCTGCTCCAGGCCGGCCTCGGTCACCAGCCGTTCGACGAGCCGGTCGGTGCCGGCGGCCTCGAGCCGGCTCGCGACGTACCACGCGGTGCCGGACCCGACCGTTCGCCGGGTGATGGCCGGGCGTCCGGCGGCCGGGCCGTCGACGTGCCAGGCGATCGCCTCGGCGCCGGTGAGCTCAAGGTCCTCGGCCCACGTGTCGGCCACGATCGGCGCCTCCCCGAGCCCCTCGACCTGCACGCGCTGCCCCTCCAGCAGGGGCAGGAACTCGGTCGTCCGCACCCCCAGCAGGTCGCGGAACGCGCCGGGATAGCCGCCGAGGCGGACGTGGTCGAACTCGTCGACGATCCCACTGAAGTAGGTCACCACGACGGTCGTCCGGCCTCCGCCGCTGCGGTGAGCGCGGCCACAGTCGCGTCACTGACGAGGTAGAGGGTCGGCACCACCACCAGGCGGTACGACGACAGGTCGGCGCCGGGGTGCACGACGTCCACACCCACGCCCTGTGCGGTGAGTGCGCGGTGCAGGTCCTCGGCCCGGTCGCGGTAGCGGATGTCGACGCTGGGGTGGGAGTCCAGCTCACATCCCCACCACGCTTCGTAGTCGAAGAGGATCGCCGCCTCGTTGCGTGAAGCACTTCCCGCGATCTCCTCCACGGAGTCGAGCACCCGCGAGAGCTCGACCACCTCGCGCCACTGCCGGGTGTCGGTGCCGGCGTGGGGGAGCAGGCCCGAGTGGAACTTCTCCGCCCCGGCGCGCGAGGCCCGCCACTGGAAGAACAGGACCGCGTCGGCACCGCGGGCGACGTGGGCCAGGCTGTTGCGGATCATCTCGCCGGGCGCCTTGGCGCGGTTGCGGGGCTGCCAGTTGACTGCGCTGGTGGAGTGCTCCATCAGCAGCCATGGACGCCCGCCTGCCGTACCGCGGGTGAGGTCGGCGCTGAACGCCAGCTCGCGGTGGCCACCGCCCTCCGCAGCGATGAGGTAGTGGTCGTTGGAGACCACGTCGAGCTCACGTCCCCAGCGCAGGTAGTCCATCTCCATCGTCTGGCGCATCACCATGAAGTTCGTCGTCACCGGCACCCCGGGTGAGATCCGGTGCAGGACGTCCCGCTCGACGACGAAGTTGTCGAGGAGCTGGTCGGAGGAGAATCGGAGGAAGTCGAGCTGTTGCGTGGGGTTCGCGTGGGCGGGAGCAGCGCGGGGCGGCAGCACCTCCTCGAAGTCGCTGTAGCGCTGTGACCAGAAGGCCGTGGCCCACGCCTCATTGAGGCGCGCCACGTCGTGGTCGTACCGCTCGCGCAGCCAGGCGCGGAAGGCCGACGCGCTGACGTCGCAGTAGCAGCGGGCGTTGTGACAGCCGAGCTCGTTGGACACGTGCCACAGGGCCAGTGCCGGGTGGTCGTGATAGCGCTCAGCGAGGGCCGTGCAGAGGGCCAGGGCGTGCTCGCGGTAGACCGGGGAGCTGGGGCAGAAGGCCTGGCGACCACCCGGCGAGAGCGTGCGTCCGTCGTGGGTGACAGGCAGCATCTCCGGGTGCCGGTGGCTCAGCCACGGCGGCGGCGACGCCGTCGCCGTGGCGAGGTCCACCCGGATGCCAGCTGCATGCAGCGAGTCCATCTGCTCGTCGAGCCAGGCGAAGTCCCACTGGTCCGGCCCGGGCTGGAGCCAGGCCCACGAGAAGACACCCAGGGTCACCAGGTCCACCCCGGCCTGGCGCATCAGGTGGCGATCTTCGACGTGGGCCTCCGGCGGCCACTGCTCGGGGTTGTAGTCGCCACCGAAGGCCAGGTCGGGCAGGGAGCTCGGCATGCCGCCACTGTGGCGACCACCGCACGCCTAAGTCAACAGTGAGAGGTAGGAAAAAGTTGGGAAATGTTCGATCCGGTCCAAAATGGGCGCTCGCCTCTTGACTCTGCCGTGTTGTTCGTCACATGCTGGGGAAACCCTTTGTTTGGTTTTGTCTCCAGGAGGCCCTTGTGTCCCGCACCCCGTCCAGCGCCATTCCCCGCTCCACCGTGGCCACCATGGCCGCGACGCGTCGCACCGTCCTCCGCGGCATCGGGCTCAGTGGTCTCGCCGTCGGCGGGGCCAGCCTGCTGGCTGCCTGCGGTGGTGACTCGGGGCCCGCCAGCGGCTCCGGTGCGACCGTGAAGTTTGGCATCAACGAGGCCAAGGGATCCGGGCCTGCCTATGACCGCCTGGCGGCCATGGCCGATGCCTACACCGCAGAGACCGACACGAAGGTCGACCTCAATGCGGTCGACCACAACACCTTCCAGGAGAGCATCAACACCTACCTGCAGGGCACCCCCGACGACGTCTTCACCTGGTTCGCGGGCTTCCGGATGGCCCAGTTCGCGGAGGCTGGACTGATCACCGACCTGAGCGACCAGTGGCCTATCGACGGGCTCAACGATTCGTTCAAGCAGGCTGCCACAGCACCCGATGGCAAGCAGTACTTCGTGCCGGTCAGCTACTACCCGTGGGCGGTCTTCTACAAGAAGTCGGTCTTCGAGAAGAACGGCTGGACCGCGCCGGAGACCAGTGACGACCTGTTCGCCCTCATGGACGACATGCAGGGGAAGAAGATCACTCCCTTCGCCTTCGGCGACAAGGACGGGTGGCCCGCGATGGGCACCTTCGACATCCTCAACATGCGCCTCAACGGCTTCGACTTCCACATGAGCCTGATGGCCGGTCAGGAAGCGTGGGACGGCGACGAGGTCAAGCTGGTCTTCGAGACCTGGAAGAAGCTGCTTCCCTACCACCAGGCCGACCCCCTGGGTCGCACGTGGCAGGAGGCGGCAACCTCGATGGGCAAGGGCGAGTCCGGGATGTACCTCCTCGGGACGTTCGTGGTCGACGCCATCAGCGACGTCGCGGACGACCTCGACTTCTTCACCTTCCCGGCCCTCGACTCCACCATCGGTGCCGACGCCCTGGATGCCCCGATCGACGGCGTCTGCGTCGCGGCGGGCGGCAAGAACCAGGACGCTGCCAAGGAGATGGCGAAGTGGCTGGGTAGTGCTGCGGCCGCGGACGCCGCTAACGAAGGCGCCGATGCGCCCTTCATCGCTGCCAACTCGGGTGCCAGCACCAGCGCGTACACCGCCCTGCAGGAGAAGTCGGCCGAGGTCGTGAGTGCCGCTGCCAACATCGCGCAGTTCATGGATCGCGACACCAACGCCGACTTCGCGAACACGGTGATGATCCCGTCGATCCAGGCGTTCCTGAAGAACCCTGACGACATCGCTGGGGTCACGGGCAGCATCCAGGAGCAAGCCGCCTCGATCCTCGGCTGAGACATGTCAGACATCGATGAGGCACCCCAGCAGGTGAAGTCTGAGGCACCAGCCCAGGGGCGGGAGAAGAAGCTGCCCGCGCGGGACCGGGCCACGGTCATCACGATGGTGGCGATCCCGCTCGTCCTCGTGCTCCTCCTCGTGTGGGTGCCGGCGCTGCTGTCGGTGGTGCTGTCGTTCGGCCGGTGGAACGGCTTCGGCGGCCTCGACACGATCGAGTGGGTCGGGTTCCAGAACTACGACGACATCGTCACCATCTACCCAGCGTTCTGGCCGGCGGTGCAGCACAACCTGATCTGGCTCGGCTTCCTGGTCATCTTCCCCACGACCCTGGGCATGCTGCTCGCCGTCGTGCTCGACCGGGAGATGAAGGGCAGCCGGCTCTACCAGACGGCCTTCTACATGCCGGTCGTGCTCTCGCTCGCGCTCATCGGCTTCATCTGGCAGCTCTTCTACTCCCGCGACCAGGGCCTGATCAACCAGGTGTTCGGCAGTCAGGTCGACTGGTACGGCGACCCCGACGTCAACCTGTGGGCAGTGCTCGTCGCCACGGCGTGGCGGCACACCGGCTACGTGATGCTCATCTACTTGGCCGGGCTCAAGGGCGTGGATGCCAGCCTGCGCGAGGCAGCGGCGGTCGACGGTGCCGGCGAGGTGAAGACCTTCTTCAACGTGATCTTCCCGGTCATGCGGCCGATCAACATGGTCGTGGTGGTGATCGTGGTCATCGAGTCGCTGCGGGCCTTCGACCTGGTCTGGGTGATCAACAAGGGTCGCAACGGCCTCGAGGTCATCGGCGCCCTCGTCGCGCAGAACGTCGTCGGCGAGGCGACGCGCTACGGCTTCGGCTCGGCGCTGGCCGTCATCATGATGCTGATCTCGTCGATCTTCATCACGATCTACCTGCGGACCGTCTTCCGTGAGGAGCGTTCCTGATGACGTACGAGACACCCATCGCCGCGGCACCCGCCGTCGCGCCCGTGGCCCCGACCCGCAAGGAGGGGGGCGCTCTCAGCAAAAGTCGTGGGCCCTTGGTGACGGTGATCGTCGCCCTGCTTGCGCTCGCCTGGCTCTTCCCGCTGATCTGGGCGCTGGCCAACTCGTTCCGGGACTACAACTACACCCAGGCCAACGGGTATCTCTCCCTCGGCGGCTGGACGACCGGCAACTACCAGCAGGCCTGGTCGCAGGGCAACTTCGGCCTGCACCTGCGCAACTCGCTGCTGATCACCGTTCCGGCCGTGTTCCTGACGTTGTGGCTCTCGTCGATGGTGGCATTCGTGCTCGCCCGCTTCAGCTACCGCTTCAACCTCACCCTGCTCGGGGTCTTCCTCGCCGCCAACCTGCTGCCGCCCCAGGCCCTGCTGATCCCGGTCTTCCGGATGTTCCGCGAGGTCCCGCTGCCGATGTTCATGAGCGACTCGGGGTCGATGCTCAACAGCTTCTGGGCGCTCATCCTGGTGAACACCGCCTTCCAGCTCGGTTTCTGCACCTTCGTCCTCAGCAACTACATGAAGACGCTGCCGTACGAGCTCTACGAGTCGGCCGAGCTCGACGGGGCCAGCGTCTGGCGGCAGTACTGGCAGCTCACCATGCCGCTCGTACGTCCTGCCCTTGCCGCGCTGGCGACCCTGCAGGTGACGTGGGTGTACAACGAGTTCTTCTGGGCCACGGTGCTGATCCAGCAGGGAGACAAGCTGCCCGTGACCTCTGCGCTGAACAACCTTCGCGGGCAGTTCTTCACCGACACGAATCTGGTCGCGGCGGGATCGATCATCGTGGCCTTGCCGGTCCTGGTGGTGTTCTTCGCGCTGCAGAAGCAGTTCGTCTCGGGCCTGACGCTCGGCTCCACCAAGGGCTGAGCACGACTCCTGCGAGCCCGGGCGCGGGCATGGAGCGGGGTGCCGTCCACGGTCGACGCGCGGCGCCGAAGCGACCGCGTGGCTAAGGTGGAGCGACGGGGTCCCGACGAAAGGCACGCGTGGAAGCACTCAGCAGCTGGTTCTCATACGTCAGTGACAATTTCGATTTCGTCCTGGAAGAGACGCTCGCGCACGCGAGGATCGTGCTCATCGTCGTGGTCCTGGCGACGGTGTTCTCGGTCCTCCTCGGCGTCGCGATCCACCGTCGGCCGGTGGCGCGTGCGATCGCACTGTCCATCGCCGGCATCTTCTTGACGATCCCGTCGCTGGCCCTCTTCGCACTGTTCATCCCGCTGCTCGGGATCGGGAACCCGCCCGCCATGCTGGCACTCTTCCTCTACGCGATCCTGCCGATCCTGCGCAACACGGTCACGGGGCTCGACGCGGTGAGTCCCGCCGTCGTGGAGTCGGCGAAGGGCATGGGGATGAGCTCCACCCAGCAGCTGCTGCGGGTCCGTATCCCGCTGGCCTGGCCGGTGATCATGGCGGGAGTCCGGATCTCCACGCTGTTGACGGTGGGCATCGCCGCCATCGCCGTGCTCGTCGGTGGCGACGGCCTGGGGTCCTTCATCCAGTCCGGGCTGACCCGTCTCGGTCTCCCCAACGCCGAGAACGCGGTGTGGACCGGTGTCGTCTTCATCGTGCTGCTGGGCCTGCTGCTCGACTCGGTGCTCGCCGTCGTGCAGCGCCTCACCACCTCGCGCGGCCTGCGCATCTGACCTTCCCGGACGACGAAAGGAACTTATGAGCACCGAGGCCAAGATCCACCTCGACCAGGTCGGCAAGACCTATCCCGGCACGTCCGTCCCCGCGGTCGAGAGCCTCACCCTCAACGTGCAGGAGGGCGAGATCCTCGTCCTCGTCGGCCCCTCCGGGTGCGGCAAGAGCACGACCCTGCGGCTGATCAACCGCATGATCGAGCCCACCAGCGGCCGGATCATGCTCGACGGGGAGGACGTCACCGACGCCAACCCCGACAAGCTGCGACGACGGATCGGCTACGTCATCCAGCAGATCGGCCTGTTTCCCCACCACACCATCGCGGAGAACATCGCCACGGTGCCCAAGATGCTCGGCTGGAACAAGGAGCGCACCAACAAGCGCGTCGAGGAGCTCATGACCACGGTCGGCCTCGACCCTGAGCAGTACCGCGACCGCTACCCCAAGGAGCTCTCCGGTGGACAGGCGCAGCGCGTCGGCGTCGCCCGGGCGCTGGGGGCTGATCCCGACATCATGTTGATGGACGAGCCGTTCGGGGCGATCGACCCGATCACCCGCGACCGGCTGCAGAACGAGTTCCTCCGGCTGCAGGGGCAGCTGCGCAAGACGATCGTCTTCGTGACCCACGACATCGACGAGGCGATCAAGATGGGCGATCGGATCGCCATCCTGGGCGAGCGCAGCCAGATCCGTCAGATCGACACCCCGGAGCGGATCCTGGCCTATCCCGTGGACGACTTCGTGGACGACTTCATCGGGACCGGGTCGACCATCAAGGGCCTCAACTTCCTCAAGGTCAGCTCGCTGGCCGCCAGCGCGTACCCCACGACGAGCGTGAACGAGGCCCCCGAGGCTGCGATCGCGCGGCTCAACGACGCCGGCGCCGAGTGGCTGGTCCTGCTCGACGGAGAGGGCCGCCCCCTCCGGTGGGTGAACGAACGCCACCTCACCGAGGGCTCGGGGCCGCTGGAGGAGCGTGGCGAGGAGCTCGGCGACATGCTGCAGTCCGACAACTCGCTGTTCCAGGCGCTGGAGCTGATGGTCCAGAGTGCCAGCGGATGCAGCGTCGTGGTCGACGCACAGGGCCGTTTCGAGGGGTGCGTCGAGATGCCGGCGATGTCCGCGGCGATCCGTCGGGCCCAGCGCGAGGCCCAGCTGCACTACGAGGAGCTGGAGGCGATGAACGCGTGAGCGACGTCACCTACGGCACCGCCATGGAGCGCACCCGGAAGGTTCCGGACGCGCCGGAGGACGAGAACCAGCCCGAGGGCGGTCCCAGTGGCGGCCAGGTGGCCAGGCTGATGCGGACCACGACCCTGTGGCTCGCACCGGTGCTGATCGCCGGACTGGCGCTGCTGCTCTACCTCTACGTCCGGAGCCTGGACCTGCCCAACGCCAACCGGCAGCAGCGCTCCGCGATCAGCTGGGACGACAAGCTGCGTCCGCAGATGGTCGAGCACCTCGAGATCGCTGCGTGGTCGACCGTGATCGTGATCCTGGTCGCCGTGCCGCTCGGCATCATGCTCACCCGACAGAGGCTGCGCCGGATCAGCCCGGTGATCATCACGGTGGCCAACTCCGGCCAGGCGGTGCCGGCGTACGGCCTGCTGGTGATCTTCCTGTCCATGATGGGCCAGGGCAGGTGGACCGTGATCTGGGCGTTGGCGCTCTTCGCGCTGCTGCCGGTGCTGCGCAACACCATGGTCGGTCTCGACGGCGTGGACCGCAGCGTGATCGAGGCCGCCCGCGGGATGGGCATGACCCGCGCCGGCGTCCTGGCCAGGATCGAGCTGCCGCTCGCCGTGCCTGTGATCGTCGCCGGCGTCCGCACCGCGATGATCCTCAACATCGGCATGGCCACCCTCGCCTTCCTGATCGGCGGCGGTGGGCTCGGTATCACCATCAGCTCCGGACTGAAGCTCAACCAGGATCCCGTGCTGATCGTGGGCGCCTGGCTGGTGGCGCTCGTGGCGCTCAGCTTCGACTGGCTCGGCGCGGTCGCGGAGCGCTACCTCCGTCCACGTGGGCTGTAACTGGGTGTGTCCCTCCTGCGCGGACGAGGCACGTGGCCATCGTGCGGGGACTTCCGCACCCCCGTGATCGGACCGTGGAGCAGTGGGACCTGCCGGAGCGACGCGAGCATCGCGGCAGATCCGGACGTCATGCGGATGGGGCAACCTGTAGCGCCATCCGTATGACGTCCAGATGGTGGCAACCGATCATCCACAGATCCGGTGGAACGCTGCCTCCCGCGCCGCACGCCCGGTAAGCCCCACTCCACCCTCGCCGTCACGCTCGGCACATGACGACGCCGCCAGGTCCTCGTGACCTGGCGGCGTCGCTGGGAGTCTGAGCTCAGAGCAGCTCGATCTCCTTGAGGTACTCCTCGGCCACCCGCGAGGCCTGCTGGCCGTCGACGTCGACCTTGCCGTTGAGCTCGGCCATCTTCTCCTCGTCGAGGCCCTCGAGGATCGTGTCCACGAGGTCGTCGTAGACCTCGGCGTGCTCCTCGTAGACGGCGTTCTGCATCGTGAAGGAGACGTTGTAGAGGATCATCACGCCCGGGTCGTCGACCAGCTCGAGGTTGAGGGCCAGGATCCGGCCGTCGGTGGTGAACACCTCGCCGAAGTCGCAGGCGCCCTTGGCGGTCTCGGTGTAGATCAGCCCGGTGTCGAGGATCTTGGTCTGGCTCCTCGGCAGCTCGTAGCCGGTGGCGTCCTCGAACAGCACCAGGCCGTCGGGACGGTCCGGGAACTCGGTCTCCATGCACACCGTTGCATCGGGGTTGGCCTCGAGGTAGTCGGCCATCGACTGGAAGTCGAATCCGCCCTCCTGCTCGGCGAGGTCGCCGAAGGCGGCGAAGCCGTAGGTGTCGTTGAACGGCGAGCTTCCGACCCACTTGATGTCGTTCTGCTCCAGGTCGGCCTCCGACGTCACGTCGAAGAGCTCCTGCGGGTCCTGGCTCGGGTCCTCGTTGCCGAGGTGGACGGTCCAGCCGGTCCCGTTGTACTCGGGATAGACGTCGATGTCACCGCTCATCAGGGCGTCACGGTTGACGGACGTCCCTCCGAGGTTGACCTGGTTGTCGACGCTCGCGCCGGCGGCCTCGACGGCCTGGGCGAACATCTCTCCGAGGAGAATGTTCTCGGTGAAGTCCTTCGACCCGACCGAGAGCGAGACCCCGTCGAGCGCGTCCCCGCTTGGAGAGGCGCTTCCTCCACCATCGTCGCTGCCACACGCAGCGAGCCCTGCTGCGAGGGCCAGGGCCGCCGTCGTGGCGAAGATCTGGTTACTTCTCTTCCGCATCAACTCATCCTTCGGTTTTTTGTGCGTTACCCGGAATGTCCCGAGCCAGCGCCGGGCGCGTCTGAGTGCGCCGGGCACCGCGTGGGCACGGTCGGGTCCTGCTGAGTCCTTCGAACCTAACCCGCTCAGCGGACCGTCGGGAGTGCAGAAGCGGATCTGGAACAACGATCTGGTCTCAGTTGGCTCCCCTGGCGGAGCACACGAACGTCCTCCTCGGGTCCGGGTGCGACGCGTTCCGGCGCGGCACGACAGAAAAGCACTCACCCCACATCTTCCCGCGCGAGTAGCCTGACGAGGTGGATCAGGAGGTGCGCTTCTGCCGCACGGACGACGGCGTCCGTCTCGCCTGGGCGCGCCACGGATCCGGGCCACCGCTGCTGATCGTCTCGTGCTGGCTGAGCCACCTGCAGCACGACTGGCACAGCCCCGTGTGGCGGCACTTCCTCGACGACCTCGGTGACGTCGCGACCGTGGTCCGCTACGACGAGCGCGGTTTCGGTCTCTCGGACTGGGAGGTCGCCGACTTCGGTCTCGAGCGGCGGCTGGCCGACCTCGAGACCTTGGTCGAGGCGACCGGGCTCGACCGCTTCTCGGTGCTCGGCATGTCGGGCGGTGGGCCGGTGGCACTGGCCTACGTGCACGCGCATCCCGACCGCGTGGACCGTCTCGTGCTGTACGGCGCGATGGCCGGGGCCGGGATGGACGACGATCCGGAGGCGGAAACCGCGTTCCTGGCGATGATCCGGGCCGGCTGGCACCGCCCGGACAGCATCTTCAGGCGGGTGTTCACCTCCGAGTTCATCCCCGGCGCGACCGATGAACAGATGCAGTGGATGGACGACCTGCAGCGCACGTCGACCAACACAGAGAACGCGGTCCGCAGCCGGATCGCGCGGCACCACACGGACGTCTCGTCCTTGCTGCGCGAGATCACCGTGCCGACGCTCGTCCTCCACGCGAAGGACGACCGCGTGGCCACGGGATGGGGGCTACGGCTCGCCGCCGAGATCCCGGACGCCCGGCTCGTGCTGCTCGACTCGCGCAACCACATCCTGTTGGCACACGAGCCCGCCTGGCAGGTGTTGCTCGCCGAGCTGGCCAGGTTCCTCCCCGACGGTCGGCGCTCGCCCTCGCTGGCCGGGCTGTCCGAGCGCGAGCGGGAGATCCTGGACCTGGCCGCCCAGGGCCTCGACAACGCCCAGATCGCCGACCGCCTGACCCTGAGCGTCCGGACCGTCGAGCGGCACTTCCACAACCTCTACCTCAAGCTCGGCCTGTCCGGACGCAATGCCCGCACAGCCGCTGTGGCACGCATCCTGGCCTAGTCGTCGACCCGCGTCCTACGCGTTGACCGCCACCACAGGTGGTCCGCGACGCCGATGGTTGCGCGTCGGCGCGGAAGTCGGGAGGGCTCCATCGGTGCGACCTTCGGAGGACCAACCACACGAAGGAGAACCACCATGTCGAACAAGGCAGTCATCAGCCTCACCACCGGCCTCGAGGACCCCGAGAAGGTCACGGTCGCCTTCCTCGTCGCTCTCGGCGCAGCGGAGCAGGGCCGACCGACCCTGATGTTCCTCGCCAAGGAGGCGGTCCGCCTCGCCAGACCCGGGGTCGCCGTGGGAACAGCCTGCGAGGGTTGCCCATCGCTTCCCGAGCTGGTCGCGAGGTATGAAGCGGCCGGCGGGACCTACCTGGTCTGCCCGGTCTGCTTCAACGCCAAGTCACTGGACCCGGCGGACCTGCTCCCCAACGCCGAGCTCGGCGGCACGGTGCCGATGTGGCAGTGGATCGGCGACGAGGGCGCGACGACCTTCTCCTACTGAGCTACGGGGCGTGCTCGCCGCGTCCGCAACTCAGCCTGGGCCATCGTGCGGGGCGACACAGGCGCCCTCCCTAGGCTGGGTGAGTGGAGTCGAGCCGGCTCCTTCCGAAATCTGCTGCGTGCATCGCTCGCGTGCCACTCGTCAGGAGTCATGGGCATGACCAACCGCCTCGCCTCGGCAACGAGCCCCTACCTCCTCCAGCACGCCGACAACCCGGTCGACTGGTGGGAGTGGGGGCCCGGCGCATTCGCCGAGGCGCGGCGGCGCAACGTGCCGATCCTGCTGAGCGTGGGGTACGCCGCCTGCCACTGGTGCCACGTGATGGCGCACGAGTCCTTCGAGGACGAGGTGACCGCGGCGCAGATGAACGAGCACTTCGTCAGCATCAAGGTCGACCGCGAGGAGCGTCCCGACGTCGACGCGATCTACATGCAGGCGACCACCGCGATGACCGGCCACGGCGGTTGGCCGATGACGGTCGTCCTCGACCACGACGCCAACCCGTGGTTCGCCGGGACCTACTTCCCGGACGAGCCGCGGCACGGCCAGGCGTCCTTCCGGCAGGTGCTGCATGCGCTGACCGAGGCGTGGCGCGACCGGCCCGACGGCGTACGCCAGCAGGCCGCGCAGCTGCGCGCGCACCTCCAGGCGCCCGCCTCGTTGCCGTCCGCACCGATCGACGCCGCGGAGATCGACGCCGCGGTGACGAAGCTGGGCGAGGACTTCGACCCGGTGGCGGGCGGCTTCGGCAACGCGCCCAAGTTCCCGCCGTCGATGGTGCTCGAGCTGCTGCGCCGACGGGTCCCCCGCGGGGGCGACGACGAGACCTCCCGGCAGGCCGCCCACATGCTCGCGCGGACCGTCGCCGCCATGGCCGGGGGAGGCATCTACGACCAGCTCGGAGGCGGGTTCGCCCGCTATGCCGTCGACCGTGGCTGGGTGGTGCCGCACTTCGAGAAGATGCTGTACGACAACGGCCAGCTGCTGGCCCTCTACGCCCGCCTCGGTACGCCGCTGGGGGACCGGGTCGCCCGGGAGACGGCCGACTTCCTCGTCCGCGAGCTCGGCACCGCCGAGGGCGGCTTCGCCAGCGCCCTCGACGCGGACAGCGAGGGCGTGGAGGGGAAGTTCTACGCATGGACACCGGCCGAGCTGGTCGAGGTGCTCGGGCAGGTCGACGGGACGTGGGCGGCCGAGCTGCTGTCGGTCACCGACGCGGGCACCTTCGAGCACGGAAGCTCGACCCTGCAGCTGCGGCACGCACCCGACGACCCCGAGCGGTGGGCCCGTGCGCGGGGGTTGCTGTTCGCGGCCCGGGCGCCGCGGGTGCGCCCGTCGCGTGACGACAAGGTGGTGGCGGCCTGGAACGGGCTTGCGATCAGCGGCCTGGTCGCCACGTGGCAGCGGCTCGGCGACACGTCGTACCTCGAGGCTGCGGTGACGGCCGGGCGGCTGCTCGTCGACGTGCACCTCCTCGAGGGAGGCCTGCGCCGGGTCTCGCGCGACGGCGTCGTCGGCACTCCCGCGGGGGTGCTCGAGGACCTCGGCTGCGTCGCCGCAGCCTTCGTCGACCTGGCTGCGGCCACCCTCGAGGTCACCTGGATCGACCATGCCCGAACACTCCTGGACGACGCGCTCGCGCGTTTCCGGGCCGAGGACGGAGGCTTCTTCGACACCGCATCCGACGCCGAGGCGCTGGTGGCTCGACCCCGCGACCCGTCCGACAACGCCTCGCCCAGCGGGCTGTCGAGCACCGTGCACGCGCTCGTCGCCTTCTCCGCGCTCACCGGAGAGCCCGCCTACCGGACCGCAGCGGAGGAGGCACTCGCCACTGCCGGCGTGCTGGCGCAGCAGGCACCCCGGTTCGCCGGCTGGTCCCTGGCCGCCGCCGAGGCAATGCTGGACGGCCCGCGTGAGGTCGCCGTCGTCGGGCCGGCCGGTCCCGAGCGCGATGCGCTGGCCAGGGCGGCGTACGCGCTGCCCGGTGCCGTGGTGGTGGTCGCCGACGGCCCGCGCGACGACCTCGCCCTCCTGACGGGACGCGACGCGGTCGACGGGAAGCCGGCGGCGTACGTCTGCCGTCACCACGTGTGCGCCGCGCCGGTCACCGAGGTGGCCGACCTGCGCTGACCGTGGCGATAGTCCGCATCAAGTGACTTGTCAGAGTGCCTGCCGGACGAGCCAGTTGATGCGGACTATCGAGGTGGGTCCTGACGGGTGTCGGTCGGCAGGGTCACACTGGAGGCATGCGAACCCGGGAGCGCGAGGGACAGGTCGGGGGCCAGGTGGTGCAGCAACCCCGCCGGTTCTACGACGGCGGGACTCTGCCGCGAGACGGCAGGCCGGGGGAGCCGCCGAATCCCGGCGCCGACCCCCGCATCGTGTTGGAGCGGCATGCCGCGGAAGGCGTCGAGACGTTCTCCCTCGAGCGCCGGCTGGCCTACCTCGACCGGCACCTCGGCGAGCTGCTGGTGCCGGCCGACCCCGACTTCCGCACCGACCTGACGTCGGTGCCGGCGCTCTTCACCTGGCTGGTGCCCAAGACCGGTGCACACCTGCCCGCCGCGCTGCTCCACGACGCGCTCGTGGCCGGACGCAACGACCCGACGTCCTACGTCTCCACGGACGGGCACGTGGTCGACCGGGTGGAGGCCGACCGGATCTTCCGCGACGCGATGGCCGACACCGGCACCGGCGTCATCCGTCGCTGGATCGTCTGGACCGCCGTGACCGTCGCCACCATCTTCGTGGGTCGCCAAGTGCCGTGGTCGCCCGTGCGGCACTGGTCCTACCGGATCGCCGCCGGGGTCACGATCGCGTCGATCCTCTACCTCGGCTACTGCTCGACCAGCGACCTCTTCGACCGGACGTGGTTCGGTGCGGTCGGGGTGCCATGGATGGGCGACCGGTCCTGGCCGGCGGAGATGGCCGGAGGCCTGTCCGGGGCGATCGTGGTGCCCCTCGCGCTGAGCCTGCTGTGGGGTCGGCTGCGGTCGGCGGGCGCCATCGCCGGCGTGATGCTCGCGGTGCTGCTGCACGTGACCGTCGGACTGGCGTTGATCGCCGCCACCTACCAGGCCCTCGAGCGCCTGGCGCAACGTTCGCCGCAGCTGGCCTGGGGCCTGGCCGGACTCGTGGCGGCCGCGGCCTTCGTCACCTTCGCGCTGGTCAGCCTCGGCTGACCCCGATCTGGGCGAGCCACCGGCTCGCGAAGGCATCGGGCGGCAGGCCCGCGGTGACCAGGTCCATCCCGGCCTGGAAGGCCAGCACGACCAACCCGAGGGCGACAGTGGTGACCACCATCCCCTGCACGTTGCGCGGGAACCTGCTGGGCACGGTGCGCACCCGGTGCCATCCGCCGATGAGTCCAGCGGTCACGACGGCGGACACGATGCTGGCGGAGGCGGCACCGAGAACGGTGCCGAGCAGGCCCATCCGGCTGATCAGGATGGCGGACGTCGCGGCGGCTGTGGCGCCGGCGACCAGCTGCGGAAGGCTGAGGTCGAGGAAGGGCTGGCGGTCGGTCTCGCGGTCGTTGTCAGACATCACACGATCTGGGTGGGGGACGGGGCTTCCCCTGTACGACGTCCGGGCACCGTCATTTGTTTCCCGACGTGAGCAGGCTCACCGTCAGGAGCCTGGGACGCGGGCGAGCCTCAGCGCAGCGAGTACGTCGCCAGCGAGATGCCGACGTAGTGGGCGGCGAAGGCCAGCACGGTGAGGGAGTGGAAGATCTCGTGGAACCCGAACCAGCGCGGTGACGGGTTGGGCCGCTTGAGGCCGTAGATGACCCCGCCGACGGTGTAGAGGAGGCCGCCCGCGGCGACCAGCACCAGCGTGGCGATGGCGATGCCACTGCTGAACCGGTCGGCGCCGTCGACGAACTGCGGGATGAAGAAGACTGCTGCCCAGCCCAGCGCGAGGTACATCGGGGTGTAGAGCCAACGCGGCGCATCGGTCCAGAACACGCGGAAGATGACGCCCGCGACAGCCGCACCCCACACCACGAGCAGCAGCGTCGTACGCGCCGTGCCGTCGAGGAAGAGCAGTGCGTAGGGCGTGTAGGTGCCGGCGATGAGCACGAAGATGTTGGCGTGGTCGAAGCGGCGCAGGAACGCCCAGGTGCGCGGGGACCACGTGCCGCGGTGGTAGATCGCCGAGACGGTGAAGACGAGGAGCGCCGAGAACGCGAAGGCGGCGGACCCCACCCGGGTCGAGGCAGTGGGGGAGAGGACCACCAGCACGATGCCCGCGACGAGCGCGACGGGAGCAGTGCCGGCGTGCAGCCAGCCACGGAGGTGGGGCTTGACCTCGGCCAGCTTGTCCGACATCAGCTCGCTGGCGCGCTCCACTGCATGCTCGGCCCGCTCCACGGCCTGCTCGACACGTTCCCGCGGGGGCATCAGCAGCTCTCCATGGGGGAAATCTACCTGTGCCGCGGTGATACGCGCAGTCGTGTGCGGCAAGTGCTCCGGGTCATCCGGCGGCTACCATCGGCACGTGGTGAGGTTGAAGGACGCAGTGCGACGGGTGCTCTACCCCGCCTACGAGTCCCGCGTGGTGAAGTCCCTGCCGCCCGACCAGATCCCGAAGCACGTCGGCGTCATGCTCGACGGCAACCGGCGCTGGGCCAAGGCCGTGGGGCTCAACACCGCCGAGGGCTACCAGGCCGGGGCCGACAACATCCGTCCGCTCCTCGGCTGGTGCGAGGAGGTCGGCGTCGAGGTCGTCACCCTGTGGCTGCTCTCCAGCGACAACCTGACCAACCGCCCGCCCGAGGAGATCACCGGCCTGCTGGCGATCATCGAAGGCGCGGTCGAGTCGCTGGCCGAGGCCGGGCGCTGGCGGATCCACCCCGTCGGTG
Source organism: uncultured Actinomycetota bacterium (assembly GCA_963843815.1). Lineage (GTDB taxonomy): Bacteria > Actinomycetota > Actinomycetes > Propionibacteriales > Nocardioidaceae > Nocardioides. The sequence goes on from CAWJLX010000012.1 coordinate 517,322, forward strand.
CCCTCGACCTGCTGCCGCCGGAGACCGCGGCGCGTCTCAAGGCGGCCGAGGAGTCGACCCGCCACATCGACGGCCTGCTGGTCAACGTGGCCGTCGGATACGGCGGGCGTCGCGAGATCGCCGACGCCGTACGTGCGCTGCTCGCCGACCACGCCGCGCGGGGCACCTCGCTGGAGGAGCTGGCCGAAGTGATCGATGTCGAGCACATCGCCGAGCACCTCTACACCAAGGGACAGCCCGACCCCGACCTGGTGATCCGTACGTCGGGGGAGCAGCGGCTCGGTGGCTTCCTCCTGTGGCAGTCGGCCAACTCGGAGTTCTACTTCTGCGAAGCGCTGTGGCCCGACTTCCGCCGGGTCGACTTCCTGCGTGCCATCCGTGCCTACGCCGCCCGTGAGCGCCGCTTCGGCGGCTGACGCGATCGCGGGCGGACGACATCGGCTCGTCACCCCAGGTTCGGGCGTGTCGCCCCGGATCGGCGAGTGAGCGGGCGTACTTTCGCGATATCGGCAGGTGGGGAAGCTTGCCGTACCGGGAGGCAGTCCTTGAGCACTCAGATGGGAGCTCTCCGGTCCGTTGAATGACATCGGGCCGGGCGAGGAGTGCGCGCGCCGGCCCGCAGCTAGGGGTTAGTCGTGGCCAGCAACACCTCGTTGAGCTCCACATCTGTCAGCTCCGCATCGCGTACCTACGTCCTGGACACCAGCGTCCTCCTCGCCGATCCCGGAGCGCTCAGGCGCTTCGCCGAGCACGAGGTCGTGCTGCCCGTGGTGGTGATCACCGAGCTGGAGGGCAAACGGGACCACCCCGAGCTCGGCTACTTCGCCCGCGCGGCGCTGCGCTCGCTCGATGAGCTGCGGATCGTCCACGGGCGCCTCGACCAGCCGGTGTCCATCGGCCACGAGGGTGGCACCGTCCGGGTGGAGCTCAACCACACCGACGCTGCGTCGTTGCCCTCAGGCTTCCGCCTCGGCGACAACGACACGCGCATCCTCGCTGTCGCGCACAACCTGGCCAACGAGGGCCACCGGGTCACGCTGGTCTCCAAGGACCTGCCGCTGCGCATCAAGGCCTCGGCGGTGGGCCTGGATGCCCAGGAGTACCGCGCAGAGACGATCAGCGACTCCGGCTACACCGGCATGACCGAGCTGGAGGTGCCGGCCGCCGACATCGACGAGCTCTACGAGGACGGTGTCATCGACCTCGCCGACGCCCGCGACCTGCCGTGCCACAACGGTCTCGTCCTGCTCTCCGACCGCGGTACGGCGCTGGCCCGCGTCGGTGCGGACAAGCGGGTCCACCTGGTGCGCGGCGATCGCGAGGCCTTCGGCATCCACGGTCGCTCCGCCGAGCAGCGGGTCGCCCTCGAGATGCTGCTCGACCCCGACGTCGGCATCGTCTCGCTCGGAGGCCGCGCCGGCACCGGCAAGTCGGCAATGGCGCTGTGCGCCGGGCTCGAGGCGGTCATGGAGCGTCGCCAGCACAAGAAGGTGGTGGTCTTCCGGCCCCTGTTCGCCGTGGGTGGTCAGGAGCTCGGCTACCTGCCTGGCTCGGAGAACGAGAAGATGTCGCCCTGGGCGCAGGCGGTGTTCGACACGCTCGGCGCCATGACCGGCAAGGACGTCATCGACGAGGTCATGGATCGCGGCATGCTCGAGGTGCTGCCGCTGACCCACATCCGCGGGCGGTCCCTGCACGACGCCTTCGTCATCGTGGACGAGGCCCAGTCGCTGGAGCGCAACGTGCTCCTCACGGTCCTCTCGCGCATCGGCGCCAACTCCAAGGTCGTGCTCACCCACGACGTCGCCCAGCGCGACAACCTGCGCGTGGGACGTCACGACGGCATCGTGGCGGTCGTGGAGAAGCTCAAGGGCCACCCGCTCTTCGCCCACGTCACCCTGACCCGTTCGGAGCGCTCGCCGATTGCGGCGCTCGTCACCGAGATGCTGGAGGACGTCACGCTCTGACGATCGGTACGCATGGGGCCCATGGGGCTCACGTGGTCCCTGTGACGCAAGGGACATGGTCAGTTCGGGTGTTCGGTTTGCACGCCCTGCGGGCCTGATGCATGGTGGGCGTGATCGTTTCGTGACCTTCCCCGAAGGTCAGGCCTGGGACACCCCCGAGAACCTCCGTCCCGACCGCCCCGTGGAGCCGATCGACCCGTGGTGCCTCTCGAGCCGCACACCCCCGTCGTCAACCCGTGAGCCCCTCTGTGCCCTCTTCTGCGAAGTACGTCCCCACGCACCGCGCCCCCGGCAAGCACAAGGCCGCGCGCGTCCCGCGCCGCGCCCTGCGCACGAGCCTGGCCCTCACCGGGCTGGCTGCTGCCGTGACCGGTGTGAGCGTCACCGGCGGCATGCTCTCCACTGACCCCGCGCTGACCCCGGCTGCGGCTGATCTGGCCACCAGCACCCCCGAGAGCTCCCCGAAGGCCGGCACGGCCGAGCTCGAGCAGCGCGCCCAGCGCAGTGTCGTGTCCCGCTCGGCGCGTCGCACCGACACCACCAAGGCGACGGCGCTGTCGATGTCGGCGGGCTCGGCCGTGACCAGGTCCGAGAAGCTCTCCGAGGGCGACCCGCGCGACATCGCCCGAGCGCTGCTCCCGGCGTACGGCTTCTCCTCCGACCAGTTCTCCTGCCTGGACTCGCTCTACGTCAGTGAGTCCGACTGGCGGGTCGACGCAGACAACCCGACCTCGTCGGCGTACGGCATCCCGCAGGCCCTGACCCAGCTGCACGACCTGCCGGCGGACTACATGACCTCTGCAGAGTCCCAGATCCGGTGGGGCCTGGAGTACATCCAGGACACCTACGGCACCCCCTGCAGTGCGTGGAGCTTCAAGGCCGGCCACGGCTGGTACTGACCCTGGACGGCCCAACTTGAGGCCCTCTGGAGAGAATCCAGAAGACATCTTGACGCTTCAAGTACCAGTGGTCTAACCAGTCGGACTAGCCAGGCCCGGAACCGGTGAAGCGCACGGGCCGAAGCGTCACTCTTCGCCCATGAACACCCATCGGTTGGTCACCGTCACCTCGGCCCTCATGGGCATCGTGCTGGGCGTGGGGGCCCTGGGCACGTCGGCCTCAGCTGCCCCCAACAAGCTCGGTCCGGTCGCGAACCTCACCCTGACCGCCGCGGCGGCCTCGGGCGGTGGCTACGCGATCACCTCGAACTGGACGCCGCTGGCCGGCGCCACGGCGTACAAGATCAGTCTGACGTCGGCCGGCGCCACGGTCGCCTCGGTCACCCAGACGTCGCCGCCGTGGTCCGCCACCTTGAACCTCTCGCCCAACAGCCAGATCCAGGTGTCCGTGACGCCGATGGAGGGCAAGAGGCCGGGCATCGCCGCGTCGGCCGTCTACACGCTCCCGGACGTCACGCCTCCCGTCGGCACCTTCACCGTCACCCGCTCGGGCATGGACGCGACCATCACCCAGACGTCGCTGAGCGACGACTCCACCCCGGCGGACCAGATCAAGCGGACCGTCTCCTGGGGAGACGGCAGCGCCGCCCAGACCTGGCAGACGGGCAACACCATCACGCACAACTTCGCTGCACTGGGGCGCTACGTCCCGACCGTGACGCTCACCGACGCCGCCGGCAACGCGGTCCTCCTGACCCTCAGGGCCGCCGTCTTCGGTGACACGACTGCGCCGTCGGCCAACTTCGCCTCCGGCCCGTCGTCGGCCTTCGCCTCCTGGACCCAGGTGAGGCTCAACGTCGAGAGCCTGTCCGACGACTACACACCCACCGAGCTCATCGAGCGGACCGTGTCGTGGGGCGACGGGAGCACCGAGACCTGGACGTCAGGCGCCACCCTGACGCACGTCTACACCGTGGCCGGCACGTTCACTCCGAGCGTGGTCACCCTTGACGAGGCCGACAACAGCTCCAAGACCGCTGCCGACCCGATCACCGTGACGGTCGACAGCGCAGGCCCGACGGTCACCATCGCCAAGCCCAAGGCCGCCAGCAGGGTGCGCTCGTGGCGCACCGTCAAGGGCACTGCCAAGGACGCCGGCGTCGGGACGGCCTCGGTCGCCCTCCTCGCGATCCAGAAGCGTGGCGCGACGTGGTTCGCCTACGCCTCGACCAGCAAGACCTGGGTCAAGGCAGGCACCAAGGGCAAGGCATGGAAGAGGGCCGTCGCGGTCGCCGGGACGATGGACAAGAGCAGCTGGACGGCGCGAATCAGTGGACTCCGCAAGGGTAAGATCCTGCTGCGAGCCAGTGCGACGGACCACGTGAACAACGTGTCCCGGGTCGCCGCGAAGGCAGCAAGACTGACGCGCTGACCGGGCTCCCACCGAACTCGACCAGGGGGGTTGAGAGGCGCGGCCCGCTCGTCACAGGGTGACGGGCGGGCTGTGTTGTGTACGCCGGCGCCGCTGTGGCACCAGGTCATCGAAGGCCGGGTCCGCGGAGGTCGCGTCGCTCACGGCACGACCGTAGGACGGGTTCCGGACGATCCGCTTCCGATGGTTCCGGTCAGGGGCCGGTCATCGAGTCCACGTCGAGCGCGGCATCCAGCTGCTCCTCGGTGAGGTCACCGCGCTCGACGTAGCCCATCGCGATGACCGTCTCACGGATCGTGGCGCCCTCTGCCAGTGCCCGCTTGGCGATCTTCGCCGCCTCCTCGTAGCCGACTTGGGCGTTGAGCGGCGTGACGACCGAGGGGGAGGACTCCGCATAGCGGCGCATCCGGTCGGCGTCGGCGGTGATGCCGTCGACGCACCTGTCGGCGAGCAGCACCGTCGAGGTGGAGAGCACATGGATCGACTCCAGCAGCGCATGCGCCATCACCGGCATCATCACGTTGAGCTCGAAGCTCCCGGAGGCACCTGCCCAGGCGATCGTCGCGTCGTTGCCGACGACCCGTGCGCACGCCATCAGGGTCGCCTCGGGCAGCACCGGGTTCACCTTGCCCGGCATGATGCTCGAGCCCGGCTGGAGGTCGGGCAGGTGGATCTCGGCCAGACCGGTGGTCGGGCCGGACGACATCCAGCGCAGGTCGTTGCAGATCTTGGTGAGGCCCACCGCGACGGTGCGCAGCACACCGGACAGCTCGACGAGGGAGTCGCGGGTCCCCTGCGCCTCGAAGTGGTTGCGAGCCTCCGTGAAGGGCTGACCGGTCCGGTCCGACAGGGCGGCTATCGCGCGCTCGGCGAAGGCGGCTGGAGTGTTGATGCCGGTGCCGACAGCCGTGCCTCCCAGCGGCAGCTCGCGCACCCGGGGCAGCACCGACTCCAGCCGCTCGATGCCGAGCCGCAGCGTCGCGGCGTACGCACCCATCTCCTGCCCCAGCGTCACCGGGGTGGCATCCATCAGGTGCGTACGTCCGGCCTTGACCGTGTCGGCGAACTCCGTGGCCTTGGCCTCGAACGCCGTCGCCAGCCGGTCGAGTGCGGGGACGAGGTCGTCACCCACGGCGAGCGTCGCTGCGACGTGGATGCTGGTCGGGAACGTGTCGTTGCTGCTCTGCGAGGCGTTGACCTGGTCGTTGGGGTGGACCTGGACACCGGCGCGCGCAGCCAGGGTGGCGATCACCTCGTTGGCGTTCATGTTGGAGCTGGTGCCCGAGCCGGTCTGGAAGATGTCGAGCGGGAACTCGCCGTCGTGCTCGCCGCCCACGATGGCGTCGGCGGCGTCGACGATCGCCCGCGCCTGCTCGTGGGTGACGACGCCGAGTGCGGAGTTGGCGGTCGCCGCGGCTGCCTTGACGTGCGCCAGGGCCTGGATGTGCCGCGGTTGGAGCGTCAGGCCGCTGATCGGGAAGTTCTCGATCGCGCGCTGGGTCTGGGCCCGCCACAGGGCGTCGCGAGGCACCTGGACCTCGCCCATGGAGTCGTGCTCGGTGCGTGTCTGGGTCACGTTCTCGACGCTACTAGACGGTCGAGGGGGTGAGCTCCCGTCCGTCCACCCGGATCGTCACCGGAGGGCCGGCGTTCGACGGCCAGGACTCGTTCCACTCGTCGACGAACCAGAAGACGGTGTAGCCCGGGGCCAGGTCGTGGTTCACGTCGATGCGGTGGAACGACCCCGGCTCGCTGCGCCACGCGACGTTGGTGTGCCGACCTTCGACCATCCCGACGATCGTGTAGGTCGCGCCGTCCGGTCCCTGCCTCCGCGCTCCACCCGAGACGTACAGCGGCCCCGGGCCGGGCTGCCGGCCCGGCCGCAGCAGGAGCTCCGCCTGCGCCAGCCCGTCCTGATCGCGGAATCCCGTCGCGAGGAAGCGGCCGCCAGGGGCCTGGCGTGCGGCGTAGATCACCTCGTCCGTCCCGTCGGCCAGCTCCCCCACCAGCCACGGCTCACCCAGCACCTTGCCCGGCTCGGGGGTCGCGTCGCGGGGGCAGCCCAGGACGCCACAGCCTTCGGGGAGGACGTGACGCACGCCGTCGTTCGTGGGGTCACCGGTGGGCCCTCGGCCCGAGGTCGCAGGGCCGGGGGAGGTCGACTCCGATGGGCCATGGGCGGCCAGCCCGACCGGGACGGCGATGGCTCCCACGACCGCGAGGGAGGCGACCCCCGTGGTGACCCGCCGTCGGGTGCGCAGGCGACGACCGCTGCGCCGGATGGCGGGCAGGTCGGCCCGGCCGCTGGCGACCGGCTCGTGGGCGGCGAGCGTCTCGAGCTCGTCGTGCTGCGTGGTCATGTCAGTCCCTTCCTGTGCTGCTCGGGGCGGTGCGGTGGGTCGAACGCAGGCGGGCCAGTGCGCGAGAGGAGGTGCTCTTGACCGTGCCGACCGAGATCCCCAGCTGCCGGGCGACCTCGCTCTCGGAGGCGTCGAGGTAGTAGCGCCAGACGATGATGCTGCGTTCGCGGGGCGAGAGCGGAGCAAGGAGGTCGCTCAGCCCGGACCGCTCGTCAACCACGACTTGTCCGCCTTCCACCGCTACGACGTCCTCGTGCTGCACCGGCACCGGGCGCCGTAGGCGGACGGAGTCGATGTAGCCGTTGACGAGGGTGCGGTGGACGTAGGAGTAGGCGCCGTCGCGCGACACCTTGCTCCAGCGGGCGTAGGCCTTGGCCAGTGCGGTCTGTACGAGATCCTCGGCCTCGTGGCTGTCACGCGCCAGCAGCCAAGCCGCACGTCGCAGCCTCGGCCATGCCGCGGCCACGAACTCCTCGAACTCCGCATCCAGGCTGGAGCGGCGGACGCTGCGGATCATCGGTCCCCCTCGTTCTTCTCTCACCCCTCCCTACGCAGGAGACGCGCGAGAGGTTGAGTGTGTCCGAAGTCGACACGTCGGGCTGGGAAGATGAGGGCATGCGATCACTAGTTCTCGGGATCGCCGTCGTGCTCGTGGGGGTCGGTTCCGCCTGCTCCGCGCTCGGCGGTGGGAAGGAGGAGTCGGCCACGGTCGTCGCCGACGACCTCGCTGCCGCGCTCTCCGCGCACGGTCTCGGTGACGTCGCGCTCACTGACGAGGCGGACCGGTCTGCCCTCGCCGAGCTCATCGCCCCCCTCGACGAGGTGCCGGTGGCGGTCGAGGTGTCCTCGGTCGACGAGGGGGAGTCCGAGGCGGTCGCCACCCTCGCGTGGAGGTGGGAGCTGTCGGACGAGGACCCGTGGGCGTACGAGTCGACGGCGACGCTGAGGCCCACGGAGTTCGGGTGGGAGGTGGACTGGACCCCCGAGACCCTGGTCCCCGAGCTCGCCGAGGGCGACACGCTCGGGCTGCGGACGCTGACTCCCCAGCGCGGTGACATCACCGGCGACGGCGGTGCGGTGCTGGTGACGGAACGCCCGGTGCTCCGCTACGGGCTGGACAAGACCAAGGTCGAGGGGCCGCAGGTGGCGCGCAGCGCACGTCGCATCGCCCGCGTCCTCGACGTCGACGCGAAGTCGTACGTCGAGCGCGCGAAGGCGATGGGTCCCGAGGCCTTCGTCGAGGCGCTGGTCCTGCGCGAGGACGACGCCCTCGACGTGCTGCCCGCCTTCAAGGAAGTGCGAGGAGCGCTGGCGGTGCGCGACACCCTGCCGCTCGCACCCACCCGGGAGTTCGCCGCCGCTCTGCTCGGCCGGGTCGGGCCGGCCACGGAGGAGATGGTGGACGAGTCCGAGGGCAGGATCCTCCCCGGGGACGAGGTCGGCCTCTCGGGTCTCCAGGCGCGCTACGACGAGCTTCTCTCGGGCCGACCCGGGACCGCGATCGTCGCGCGCGACGCGAAGGATCAGCTGCGCACGCTCTTCGAGGTCGCTGCGACTGACGGCGCCGACCTGACCACCACGCTCGACCCGGCACTCCAGGGTCGCGCGGAGGATGCCCTGGCCACCCTCGGCACGGATGCGCCGGCGAGCGCGCTCGTCGCCCTGCGGCCCTCCGACGGCGCCGTCCTCGCTACCGCCAACGGGGCAGGCGCGGCCGGTGCGGACCTGGCATCCACCGGCCGGTACGCCCCCGGGTCGACCTTCAAGGTGGTGACGGCGCTGGCGTTGGTGCGTGCCGGACTCGCGGTCGACGACGTGGTCTCCTGCCCGGCGACGACGGTCGTCGACGGACGGTCGTTCAAGAACTACGACGACTACCCCGCCTCGTCGCTGGGCGACATCACCCTGAGCCAGGCCATCGCCCAGTCCTGCAACACCGCCCTCATCGGCAACGTCGACAGGCTCGCGAAGGGTGACCTCGCCGCCGCAGCCCAGGCGCTCGGACTCGGCACCGACCACGACCTCGGGTTCCCGGTCTACTTCGGCCAGGTGCCGCCACCCACCACCCAGACAGGCGCCGCCGCCGACATGATCGGACAAGGCACCGTGCTGGCCAGTCCGTTCGCCATGGCCACGGTGGCGGCATCCGTCTCCGCGGGGCGCGCAGTGCTGCCTGTCCTGCTCCCCGACCACGGGGTCGACCAGGTCCCGCCGGAGGTGCCGCTGACCGCAGCCGAGGCCGCCACGCTGCGCGGCCTGATGAGGGCGGTGGTGACCACCGGTTCGGGACGCTTCCTGCTCGACGTGCCCGGGCAGGTCGGCGCCAAGACCGGCACGGCCGAGTACGGCGAGCCTGGCGCGTCGGGCAAGCTGCCCACGCACACGTGGATGATCGCCACGCGCGGCGACCTTGCCGTGGCGGTGTTCGTCGAGACCGGGGTGTCCGGCTCACAGACCGCCGGTCCGGTCCTGGAGGCCTTCCTGCGCTGAATCCCGAGCCGTGCGTCGCGCCAGGTAGAGGTAGTACTGCTCCGGACGGTCCTGCAGCAGCACGTCGTGGGCCTGCTCCTCGGCCTCGCCGAAGACCTGGCGCATCGCGACGAGCAGATCGGGGGCGGCGTTGGCCGACCAGATCACCAGGACCCCACCGGGACTCAGCAGGTCCCGGCACCGCTGCAGGAACTGCTTCTCGTAGACCGCCTCGTTGTCCTCGTGCACGAGGTAGCCGGGGCCGTTGTCGACGTCCAGCAGCACCAGGTCGTACGTCGATCGCGCCTCCGCGATCGCCATCGCGATGTCGGCGTTGACCACCGTCGCTCGCGCGTCGGCCAGGAGAGCCGGCCCGTGCGGCACCGTTCCGTCGCGCATCCACTCGATGAGCGGCTCCTCGATCTCGACGACCACCACCCGCTCCACGCGGGCGTCGGCAAGGACCCGCTGGAGCGTGAAGCCGAGTCCCAGGCCGCCGATCAGCACGATGCGCGGTGCATCGACCAGACCGAGCGCCTGGGCCGCCAGCTCGATCTCGCTGGTGGTCTCCAGGGTGTCCATCACGAAGACGCCGTTGACCCGGAGCTCGAGCACGTCGGCCGCCGTCTCCGACGTACGACGCCGCAGCACCACGTCGCCGCGCTCGCTCTCGCCGCGGGCGATCTCCACGCTCTCCACGCTCTCCACGGGACCATCCTGCCGTGGGTGCCGCGCTGCCGTGGGTGCCGCGCCGGACGTCATACGGACAGGGGCATCCCCTTGCTCCTTCCGTATGACGTCCGGTTCGGGGGCCTACGCCCGATCCTGTCCACAGGGCCCGCAGCGAGCCCCTTGTCCACAGGTACGACGATCGCTGGGCGACGAGGGTGGGCCGGTCGACGCAGTCTCCTCGGATGCCGAAGCAGACGCCCCACCACGATCCGCGCCTCGTCGCAGCGCGACGTGACGCGGAGAGACAGGGCGGTGTGCTGTCGCGGCCGCAGCTCTACGCCCTCGGCATCTCGCGGTCGGAGATCAGGGGTCAGGTGCGGGCGCACCGCTGGCAGCTCCTGGGGGACCAGTCGGTCTGCCTGCACAACAGCGTGATCTCCGACGTCGGTCACCAGTGGGCAGCCCTGTTCCAAGGCGGTCCGCGCGCCTGCCTCGATGGCGCCTCGGCGCTCATCGCAGGCGGGTTGGAGCACTTCGACGTCGAACGTCACCGGATCTCCGTGCCTCGCGGTGCGCGCGTGCGTCGTACGAGGCTCTACGACATCCGCCAGACGCGACGGTGGGACGCCGCCGACCTGGCTGCCTCGGGGATCACCCGCACGCGACCTGAGGTCGCCGGCATCCGGGCAGCGCTCTGGGCTGCGACCGACCGGCAGGCGACGTACGTGCTCACCCTGGTCGTCCAGCAGGGCCTCACCACGGCCGAGCTGCTCGGACGGCAGGCCCTGCGCATCAAGCGCGACCGGCGTCGCGTGCTGGTCCACGCCACGATCCTCGACCTGCTGGACGGCGCCCGTTCGCTCGGTGAGCTCGACGTCCAGCGCGAGCTGCGCCGACGCGGTCTGCCGGTGCCGACGCGCCAGGTCCTGCGGCGCGACGGGGCGAAGCGCTACTACCTCGACCTCTACTGGGACGACTACGCGCTCGTCGTGGAGATCGACGGTGTCCAGCACACGTGGGCGAGCAGCGTCGTCGGCGACGCGCTGCGCCAGAACTCACTCGTGATCGACGGTGATCGGGTGCTGCGGCTGCCGCTCCTCGGCCTGCGACTGGAGCCGGACGCCTTCTTCGACCAGATCGAGGAGGCCCTGGTGGCGGGCGGCTGGCGGCGTGAGCCCTGACGTCATACGGATGGGGCAACCGCTTGCCCCGTCCGTATGACGTCCGGCTACTCGGCCGAGCGGATCCGGAGACCAGAGATCGGTACGGTCACCGCTCCCGACGGGTCGGTGAAGAAGTCGTTGCCCTTGTCGTCGACGACGATGAAGGCGGGGAAGTCCTCGACCTCGATCTTCCAGACCGCCTCCATGCCGAGCTCCTCGTACTCGAGGACCTCGACCGACCTGATGCAGTCCTGCGCGAGGCGCGCGGCAGGGCCGCCGATCGAGCCGAGGTAGAAGCCGCCGTGGGTGCCGCAGGCATCGGTCACCTGCTTGGACCGGTTGCCCTTGGCGAGCATGACCATCGACCCGCCCGCGGCCTGGAACTGCTCGACGTAGGAGTCCATGCGGCCCGCAGTGGTCGGCCCGAACGAGCCCGACGCCATGCCTGCGGGGGTCTTGGCCGGGCCTGCGTAGTAGACCGGGTGGTCCTTGAGGTACGCCGGCATCTCCTCGCCGGCGTCGAGGCGCTCCTTGATCTTGGAGTGCGCGATGTCGCGCGCCACGACGAGCGGGCCGGTCAGCGAGAGCCGCGTCTTGACGGGGTGCTTCGACAGCTCGGCGAGGATGTCGGCCATCGGCTGGTTGAGGTCGATCTCCACCACCTCGCCGCCGGAGATCTCGTCGGAGACGCCATCGGTCGGCATGTAGTGCGCGGGGTCGGTCTCGAGCTGCTCGAGGAAGACCCCGTCGGGCGTGATCTTGCCCAGCGCCTGGCGGTCGGCCGAGCACGAGACCGCGATCGCGACCGGGCACGACGCCCCGTGGCGGGGGAGCCGGACGACGCGGACGTCGTGGCAGAAGTACTTGCCGCCGAACTGGGCGCCGATCCCGAAGGACTGGGTGAGCTCGAAGACCTTCTCCTCCAGCTCGACGTCGCGGATGCCGTGCGCGCTCATCGAGCCCTCGGTCGGGAGGTCGTCGAGGTAGTGCGCGGAGGCGTACTTGGCGGTCTTCAGTGCGAACTCGGCGCTCGTGCCGCCGATGACGACGGCGAGGTGGTAGGGCGGGCAGGCAGCCGTGCCGAGCGAGCGGATCTTCTCGTCGAGGAACTCCATGAGCCGCGTCGGGTTGAGGACGGCCTTCGTCTCCTGGAAGAGGAACGACTTGTTGGCCGAGCCGCCGCCCTTCGCCATGAAGAGGAACTTGTACTCCGGCACGTCCGTGGCCGGGGTGGAGTAGATCTCGATCTGGGCCGGCAGGTTGGTGCCGGTGTTCTTCTCCTCGAACGTCGTCAGCGGCGCGAGCTGGGAGTAGCGCAGGTTGAGCCGGGTGTAGGCGTCGTACACGCCCCGGCTGATCGCCTCGCCGTCGTCGGCGCCGGTGAGCACTCCCTCGGACTTCTTGCCCATCACGATCGCGGTGCCGGTGTCCTGGCACATCGGCAGCACGCCGCCGGCGGAGATGTTGACGTTCTTGAGCAGGTCGAGGGCGACGAAGCGGTCGTTGCCGGAGGAGTCCGGGTCGTCGATGATCTTCCGCAGCTGGGCGAGGTGCCCGGGCCGCAGGTAGTGGCTGATGTCGTGCATCGCCTCCTCGGTGAGCCGGCGGATCGCCTCGGGCTCGACCTTGAGGAACGTCCGGCCCTCCACCCGATGCGTCGACACGCCCTCGGTGGTGAGCAGCCGGTAGGGGGTCTCCTCGGCGCCGTTGGACCCGGCGGTGGGGAGCAGGTCGGAGTAGTGGAACTCAGGGCCGGCGGCAGCGGTCGTCACGGGACCTGAGCGTACGCCGCGGGGCGGGCCCGCCGGGAGTCAGCCCTGCGGCCGGTCCTGCTCGGGATCGGTCTCGCCGGGCCCCGCGGCTGCGCTCTCCTCGGCCTGTCGCCTGGCCTCTGCCTCGCGCTCGGCTGCCTCGCGCTCGGCGGCCTTGCGCTCCCGGGTCTGGCGACGCTGCTCCTCGGCCCGTTCGCGCACCTTCTTGAGGAACTCCTCGTCAGCCGACGGGTCGGACGCGGCGAACCGGCCGGGGCGGTCGTACTCCGGGAACTCGCTGGCGCTGCGCTCGTGGGGGCCGAGTCGGCGCGGTGTCCGCACCGGGCGTCCTGCCGCCAACCACGCGATCGACCCCACGAACGGGAAGAACAGGATCAGCAGGATCCACCAGACCCTGGAGAGGTGGCGGACCTCGTCGTCGCGGCTGGAGATGGCCTCGACCAGGCAGTAGATGCCCAGCACGAGTGGGAGGAGGAAGAGCACTATCCGCATCGAGAGGACCCCCGCAGGTCGGCCCTGCCGGGGCCTCGGTTGCCGGGGTTGGCCCGGCGCTGCGGCAGCGTAGCGCGGGGTGAGCGGCGATCTGGGGCGAATTCTTGAGAGGACCCGGGTTCATCGCCCGGACGCAAAACGGCTCATCGGGAGTAACCTCCCATTCCACGGGACCCACGAGGCTCCGCGCGTCACACCCCACCGGCCGTTTCGTCGGCTGAGTACCCCTGGAGGTCCAGTGAACACCCGCAAGACACTCGTATCCGTGGCCGCGATGGCCACGCTCCTCGCAGTCGCCGGCTGCGGCGCCCCCGAGAAGAAGGCCGACACCACCACCTCGAGCGGCGTCGAGGCCGCGACCGCCACGTCCGCCGAGGACTTCGGTGGCATGGACGAGCTCGTGGCGGCCGCCGAGGACGAGGGCACGCTCAACGTCATCGCGCTTCCGCCCGACTGGGCCAACTACGGCGAGATGATCTCGGCCTTCGAGGCGAAGTACGACATCAAGGTCAACTCCGACCAGCCCGACGCCGCCTCGCAGGACGAGATCAACGCGGCCAACGACCTCCAGGGCACCGATCGCGCCCCCGACGTCTTCGACCTCGGACAGTCCGTCGCGCTGGCGAACACCGACATGTACGCGCCCTACCAGGTCGAGACCTGGGACGACATCCCTGATTCCTTCAAGGCCGCGGACGGCGCCTGGGTCAACGACTACGGCGGCTACATGTCCATCGGCTACGACTCCTCCGTGGTCCCCGACGTCACCTCGGTGGCCGACCTGCTGAAGCCCGAGTTCAAGGGCAAGGTCGCGCTCAACGGTGACCCGACCCAGGCCGGCGCCGCCTTCAGCGGCGTCATGATGGCGGCGATCGCCAACGGCGGCTCACCCGACGACATCGCCCCCGGCGTCGACTTCTTCAGCAAGCTCAAGAAGGCCGGCAACTTCCTCACCGTCGACCCCGACTCGACCACGATCGAGCAGGGCACCACGCCGGTCGTCATCGACTGGGACTACCTCGGCTCGGCCGCCGCCGCCAATGTCGACACGTGGAAGACCGTCGTCCCGCCCGAGGCCGTCGTCGCCGGCTACTACTACCAGGCCATCAACGCCGACGCGCCGCACCCGGCCGCCGCCAGGCTCTGGCAGGAGTTCCTCTACAGCGACGAGGGCCAGAACCTGTGGCTCAAGGGTGGCGCCCGCCCGGTCCGCGGTGACGCGATGGCCGAGGCCGGCACGATCGACGCCGACCTGTGGGGTGCTCTCCCCGAGGTCGAGGGAGAGCCCGTGGTCCCGACCGACGAGCAGACCGTGACAGCCGGCGAGTACCTCGCCAAGAACTGGTCCAAGGCCATCCGCTGAGCACGCCCGCCACGAGAAGGGGTCCGGGTCGACGGTTCGCCGTCGGCCCGGTCCTCCCTCTGCTGCCGTTCCTCGGGTTCGTCCTGGTCTTCCTGGTCGTCCCCACACTGACCGTCGTCATCGGCGCCTTCCAGGACGAGAACGGCGGCCTGACGCTCGGCAACCTCGACGCCCTGACCGGAGACGCGGCCGTGTCGGCGCTGAAGGGTTCGCTGGTCCTCTCGGCGTCGACAGCCGTGATCGGCGCCGTCCTCGGAGCGCTCCTCGCCTACCTGATCGTCTCGATGCCCCCGCACAGCCTGCTCCGCCGTGCCACGCTCGCGGTGAGCGGTGTCCTGGCCCAGTTCGGCGGCGTCGTGCTCGCCTTCGCCTGGATCGCGACCATTGGCCCCGTCGGCGTCGTCACCAACGCGGTCCTGGAGCTCACCGGCGCCAACCTCTACGGCTCCGGCTGGCTCTTCGGGCTGCCCGGCCTGATCGTCGTCTACTGCTACTTCCAGATCCCGCTCATGGTGATCGTCTTTGCGCCCGCCTTCGAGGGACTCCGCCCGCAGTGGCGTGAAGCCGCAGTGAACCTCGGCGCGAGCACCTGGACCTACTGGCGCTACGTCGCGATCCCACTGCTCACCCCCGCCTTCCTCGGGGCACTGTTGCTGCTCTTCGCGAACGCCTTCGCGGCCTACGCCACGGCGGCGGTCCTGGTCAGCCAGGGCCAGCCGATCGTGCCGCTCCTCATCCGCCAGGCGATCACGAGTGAGGTGCTGCTCGGGCAGGCCAACGTCGGCTTCGCGCTCGCGCTGGAGATGATCATCGTGGTGACGCTCGTGATGGTCGCCTACAACCTGCTGCTGCGGCGTACGTCGAGGTGGATGCGATGAAGCCCTCGCCCCTCTTCCGGGTCGCACGTGGGGTGCTGCTCCTGGTGTTCGCGGCCTACTTCTTCGTCCCGCTGCTGGCGATGTTCGACTTCTCCACCCAGGTCCGCGGCAGCGCGCCGGGGCGCACCTGGGACAACTGGGCGTTCATGTTCAGGGACGAGGACCTCCGCTCCTCGATCATCGCCTCGCTCCTGCTGGCGCTGTTCACCGTGCTGCTCATGGTCGCCCTGCTGGTGCCGACGATGGTCTGGGTGCGGTTGCGGGTGCCGAAGGCCAAGAAGCTGATCGAGTTCCTGTGCCTGCTGCCCCTCACCATCCCCGCGCTGGTGATCGTGGTCGGCATCAGCAACGTCTACTCGTGGGTGACCTACCTGCTCGGTGACAACGCGGTCGTGCTGACGTTCGCCTACGTCGTGCTGGTGCTGCCCTACTCCTTCCGCGCGGTGGACGCCTCGCTCTCGGCGATCGACGCCGGGACGCTGTCGGAGGCCGCCCGGTCGCTGGGTGCGGGCTGGTTCACCGTCATCGTGCGGATCATCATGCCCAACATCACCGGCGGCATCCTCGGTGCGGCCTTCATCTCGGTGGCGCTGGTGCTCGGCGAGTACGTCTTCGCCTCGCTGCTCCACTTCGACACCCTGCCGGTGGCGATGGCCGCGCTCTACAAGAGCAACGGGCCGGCGGCCATGGCCGCGGCGCTGGCATCGATGCTCTTCGTGTCCGTGCTGCTCATCGGCCTCACCTTCCTCAGCCGTGACCGGCACAAGCAAGGAGCACCCTCATGAGTGACCACACGACCGAGCGTGGTCTCGCCGTCGAGCTGTCCGACCTCACCCGCATCTACGGATCGATGCGGGCGCTGGACGGGCTGACGCTCCACCTGGACCCCGGCGAGCTGGTCGCGCTGCTCGGGCCGTCGGGGTGCGGCAAGACCACGGCCCTGCGCATCCTGGCGGGCCTGGACCGGCCCACCTCGGGCACGGTGTCCGTCGGGGGCAAGGACCTCACCAAGGTGCCGGCCAACAAGCGGGACATGGGGATGGTGTTCCAGGCCTACAGCCTGTTCCCCCACATGACCGTCATCGACAACGTGGGCTTCGGGCTCAAGCTGCGGGGTCGCGACGCTGCCGCCCGCCGCAAGCGGGCCGGCGACATGCTCGACCTGGTCGGCCTCGACGAGCACGCCGACCGCTTCGCCCACCAGCTCTCGGGCGGCCAGCAGCAGCGGGTGGCGCTCGCGCGGGCGCTCGCGATCGAGCCGTCGGTCCTGCTCCTCGACGAGCCGCTCTCGGCGCTCGACGCCAAGGTGCGCGTGCAGCTGCGCGACGAGATCCGCCGCGTCCAGATCGAGGTCGGCACCACCACCTTGTTCGTCACCCACGACCAGGAGGAGGCGCTGGCCGTCGCCGATCGGGTCGGCGTCATGAACGCCGGTCGGCTCGAGCAGCTCGCACCTCCTGCCGAGCTCTACTCCGCACCGGCCAGCCGGTTCGTCGGTGAGTTCGTCGGTCTGAGCAACCGCATTCCCGCGGAGGTCCGCGACGGGGTCGCTTCCGTCATGGGCCGCGAGGTGCCAGTCCTGCCCGGGTCGGCGACCGGTCCAGGACACGCCCTCGTACGTCCCGAGTCGGTGTCGGTGGTGGCAGATGACGCGGGGCCGGCCACGGTCCTCACCGTGATGTTCCTGGGTCCTCTGTCCCGTGTGACGTGCACACTTGCGGACGGCGCGGAGGTCATCGCGCAGCTCGCCAGCGTGGACGCCTTGCGGCTCACGCCGGGGGACCAGGTGCGCCTCGAGGTGGAGCCGTCTCCCGTGCTGGTGGTGGCCGGGTAGGCCGCGACCCGCACGGGACGCAGCGGTGTCGGCTGCTGATCAGCGCCACGGGGTGACGAGCGCCGCGAGGTCCGGCGCGAGCGCCTGCTGCAGCTTGGGTCCGAAGGTGACCCGGTGCACGCCCAACGCCTGGAGGTCCTCCAGGGGCCCCGCGGCCGAGCCGGCGCGTGGGTCGGCGATGACGTTGACCGGACCGGAGAGTGCTTCGAGGACCGTCCGGAGCGATGCGGCGTCGAGCGCGCCGACGGGATAGACGCAGCGCGCACCCGCCTCCTCGCACGCCAGCAGCCGGGTGATCGCCTCGCCCACCGGGTCCTCGAACTCGCCCTTCCTGACGAACACGTCGGTGCGTGCGTTGATCACGACGTCGACGCCAGCCGAGTCCGCGGCCTGGCGCAGCGCACCGATGTAGTCGGCGTGCTCGGCCGACGACCGCATCCGGCCGCCCTCGGAGTGGACGGTGTCCTCGATGTTGATCCCGACGGCCCCGGCCTCCAACAGCCGCTCGATGAGCTCCGCGGGCGAGGTGGCGTAGCCCGCCTCCATGTCCGCTGTGACGGGGACGTCGGGGACCGCGGAACAGATGCGTCGTACGCCGTCGAGGGCGTCGTCGAGTGACATGTCCTCCTTGTCCCCCTGGCCGCGGGAGTCGGCCAGCGGGTGGCTGCCGATGCTCAGGGCCGGGAAACCGGCGTCGGCCACGACGCGGGCCGACCAGGCGTCCCAGACGTTGGGCAGGACCAGCGTGGTGCCGGTGTGGTGGCGCTCGAGCAGGGTGGTGGCGCGGGTGGCGGTGTCCATGGACCGAGGCTGCCACGAAGGTCGGCGCGGGCATAGGGCCGGTCCGTCGAGCGTTGCACCAGCGTGAACCACCCCGACCCCATGCGCGAACCAGTGCTCGGCTCGGTCGTCATCGGCGCCGGACAGGCCGGCCTCGCGGCGTCGTACTTCCTGCGTCAGCGGGGCGTTGCCCACGTCGTGCTCGACGCCAACCCCGAGCCGGGCGGTGCCTGGCAGCACCGCTGGGCGTCCCTCACCATGCGGGACGTCCACGGGGTCGCCGACCTGCCGGGTACGACGGCTCCCACCCGCTCCGCGGGGGCCGCGAACACCGTCGTGCCGGACTACTTCGGCGGCTACGAGAGGCAGCAGGGCCTCCCGGTCGTGCGTCCGGTGCGGGTCGACCGTGTCGAGAGCGCGGGAGAGCTGCTCGTGGTCCGCGCGGGTGAGCGCACGTGGCGGACCCGGACCCTGGTCAACGCGACCGGCACGTGGACCCGCCCGTTCGTGCCGTACTACCCGGGCATCGCGTCGTTCGCCGGCGAGCAGGTGCACACGGCGCACTACCCCGGTGCGGAGCACTTCCGCGGCCGGAGGGTCCTCGTCGTCGGCGGGGGCGCCTCGGCCGTGCAGTTCCTCGGCGAGCTCGCCCCGATCACCGAGACGCTCTGGGTGACGCGGCGTCCGCCGGTGTGGCGCGAGGACTTCGACGCGTCCGCGGGGCTCGCGGCAGTGACCGCCGTCGAGGAGCGCGTACGCCGCGGGCTGCCGCCGGCGAGCGTCGTGAGCGTGACCGGTCTGGCGCTGCGACCGCAGGAGCAGGAGGCGGCCCGGCTGGGCGCCTACGAGCGGCTGCCGATGTTCGACCGGATCGAGGCCGACGGCGTGCGCTGGCCGGGCGACCACTTCGAGCGCGTCGACGCCATCCTCTGGGCGACCGGGTTCCGCCCCGCCGTCGACCACCTGGCCCCTCTCGGGCTGCGGACCCCCGAGGGTGGGATCGCGCTGGTCCCGGTGCACGGCAACGTGCAGGGCGCCACCACCGCGGTGCGCGATCCGCGCGTCCAGCTGGTGGGCTACGGACCGTCTGCGAGCACCATCGGTGCGTCGCGCGCTGGACGGCAGGCGGCGCTGGCTGTCTCCCGGTTCCTGGCCTCGGACGGCGCCGCAGCACAAGCGGGCTGACCCGCCAATCGGTGAACCTGCCTCCGGAGCTCGCTCATCGGGCTCCGGCTGCGGTCGCGGCGATGGCCTCGGAGAGCGGGACGTGCTCGCGGGCGTCGGTCGCCGCCCGCTTGAGGAGTCGCACGGCCACCGTGCCCTGCCCCTCGCGCAGCGCCACCCGGGCGCCGCGCCAGCGGCAGTACGCCGCGTCGTGGGGGCGGACCAGGCGGTCCCAGCACGTGGCGGCTCGCGCCCAGATGTCGATGGAGTCCTCGCCCTCGAGGTGAGCCAGCTCGGCTCGGACCATCACCCGGTGCGCCGAGAGGTGCGCGTCTGCCAGGTACCGGTCGTCCTCGAGCCCTGCGCGGACGGTGAGTGTGCGTAGGGGCTCGACGTTCGCCACGTCGCCCACGATGCCCGCCGCCCGGGCCGCCAGCACGAGGGCAGGAGCGATCGCTCTCACGGGGGAGCTCCCCGCCAGGATCTCCAGCGCATCGACCAGCTGTCGCAGCGCCGGCGCCGGCCTACCGGCCCAGCAGGCGACGTCGCCCGCCTCGGTCAGGAGCTCGGGATCGAGGGACGCGGTGTCGGACAGGGCCGCCCAGATGGCATCGATCCGCTGCAGACCCTCGAGGGGACGCCCACGACGTACTTCGATCATCGCGAGGATGGCATGCACTGGCCACCGGTCGACCACCAGCGGCGTGGTGAAGGGCGTGTCGATCAGCTGCTCGGCGTCGGCGACGCGACCGCTGCGCAGCAGCGCTACAGCGATGTTGACCCGGACCAGCATGATCTGTGGGTTGTCCAGGCCGTGCTCCTTCGCGCTGGCGAGCGCGACTGCCCCGGCGGCCATGATGTCGTCGACCGGCGCGCCGCAGCACAGGAGCACGTCGGTTCCGTACACCCCCAACCGCACGTCGCCGAGAGGGTCGCGACGCGTACCTGCGCGCGCGGCAGCGACCGACAGGAGCTCCAGCGCCTCGGACGGGTGGCCGGCCACCCCTCGGTGCCAGGCCACCCGCATCAGGGCGTCCCGCAAGAACACGGGGTCGCCGAGCTCGGTGGCCGCCCCGACCTCCTGCGCGGCCACCGCTTGGGCCTCCTCGACGCGGCCGAGCGCGAAGAGCAGGCTCTGCTGCCGGTCCAGCGCGCGCACCGTCGTGTCGCGGATCGGAAGATCGGAGCAGAGGGCCAGCACCTCGTCGAGGAGCGTGACGGCGACCTCGGTGCCCTCGACCTCGCCGCGGTAGATCGAGCGGCGGAGCAACAGGTCGGCCCGCGCTCCGTCGTCCAGGCCTGCGAGGCGGTCCTCGGACGCGGCGCTCAGGGCGGCGGCCTCGTCGAAGCGGAAGGAAGACCGCATCGCGTCCATTGCCCTGACGTAGACGGCAGCCAGAGTGACGGGAGGCTCCCCGGCGACGTCGCGGTCCGTTGGCCAGATGTCAATGGCACGCAAGCAGTGGTCGGCCTCCGTGGACCGGTCGAAGCGCCCCTCGGCGGCCCGGGCCGCGGCGATCCGCCACCCGATCTCGCGCTCGGGCACCTCCGCACGCCTCCAGTGCTCGGCGATCTCACCGGCCTCCTGGCCGTGGCCCGTTGCGAGGACCTCTGCGAGGGCACGGTGCGCGGCGGTGTCCTCTCCCGCGACCATGCGCCGCCGGACCGCCTCGGCCAGCAAGGGGTGTTGGAGGTCGACCGCGCCGTCGCCGAGCCGCACGAGCCGGCGCGACCGAAGGTCGCGCAGCTGCGACGTCAACTCGTCGGCGGAGAGGCCTCCGGCGACCGAGAGGACGTCGGGAGGCAGAGGGCGTTCGGCGATCCCGAGGGTGCGCATCACTGCCCACCCGAGGTCGGTCAGCCCGGTGAGCCGCCGGTCCAGCAGGTCGGCGAGCAGGGCGGGCATCTGCTCGTCGTCGAGGTGGACCGCCAGCTGTTCGGTGAAGAGCGGCTGCCCCTGGCTGCGCTCGTGGATGCGATCCAGTCGTGTCGGCACGTCGGTCCCCAGCAGCCTGAGCTGCTCGCCGGTCTCCTCGCGGGTGAGGGGGCCGAGGTCGACCACGGTCGTGTCTGCAAGGCGTCGCACCCGAGCGAACCACTCCATGCCGGACTCTGGGGTCGTCTCGTCCCCCGTCCGCCAGGAGCCGACGACCTGGAAAGGGGGCGATCGCCCCAACAAGTGTTCGAGCAGGTCGAGGGTCGCTGGGTCGGCCCAGTGGAGATCTTCCACCAGGATCGCCAACCTACGGTTCTCCGCGAGTGCTCGGAGCAGTGTGTTCGTCGCGGAGAAGAGCAGCTGCCGATCGTCGGTGCGAACAGGCTCGCTCACCGGCATCGCGTCGGGCACGAGAGCGGCCAGGGTCGGGGCGACGTACGACGGGCACCGCGCGACCGCGCCACCGAACCACTCCGCATCGATGTCGTGGATGCTGCGCAGGCAGTCGGCGATGGGCAGGAGCGGCACCTCGGTGGACAACGGCAGGCAGTGACCGGTCGCGACGAACGACTCCGTGGCCTGCGCGGCTCTCATGACGAGGGTGGTCTTGCCGATGCCTGCTTCGCCGGTGACGAGGAGGAGTCCGGAGCCGGTCTCGAGGTGGCGTCGTACGGCGGCGAGCTCGGCGCGGCGGCCGGCGATGTGCGGCAGGTGCCCGGGCCCGCCGTCCCCCGGGGTGGTGGCAGCGAGCCACAGGTCGTGGAAGACCGAGGCGTCGCCGTCCATGGCCTCGACGAGAAGCTCGAGGGTCCCCCACGACGGCAGGGTGGGCGACGAGAACGCCTTGGAGACGGTGGTGTGGGACACCCCGGTGGCAGCTGCCAGGGCGCGCAGGGAGGGCCAGCCGGCGCGGTGGTGGAGCTCGTGCAGGGCGTCGTTCAGCGACGTGGCCGGACCCGGCGGCACGTCGGCTCGTGGGAGTGCGCTCATGGCCCCCTCCACCCGCTCCATCGACTCAGTCCCGACGATCCTCCCCGCAGCTCGGTCCGGCAACCCGGTGAGGAGCGCTGTCAACCTTCGTCAACCTTCGTCAACCGGGTTCTCGGCGGGCGAACTCTGGTGGTCACAGGAAGTTGCCGGGCACCAGCCCGGCCCCCACGGAGGAGACCGACATGTTCACCACCACCTCGTTCCGCCGGATCGCCGCGATCGCGGGCGCCACGACCATCACGACCATCAGCGCCATCACCACGACGTACGCCGCACAGCCCACGTCCGTCATCACCGAGCCGCCGCCACAGCGACAGTGCTTCATCGCCCAGCCCCGGTGGAACACCGCGATCGACGGTCCGGTGCCGACCTGCGCCACTCCGTCGCGGCAGACGGTCAGCCCCGCGGGCGAGATCACCCGCAACCGGATCGACTTCGGCGACGAGTACGGCTCCCCCCGCCGATGAGGCTCCTCGGGGGTCGGGCGTGGCGGCCACGGGGTTGCCGCCACGCCCGGTCGGACTGACGGGCGTCACGGGTGCCGGCCCGTGTCCCTCGCTAGTCTGGGGCCATGGGGGAGATCGAGAACCGGCCACCGGACCCGTCGTTGCTGCGCATCTCCGACAACGACCGGCAGAAGGTTGCCGACGTGCTGCGCGACGCCGCTGGTGAGGGCCGCATCGACCTCGAGGAGCTCGACCAACGCCTCGAGCTCACCTGGCATGCCAAGACGTACGCCGACCTGGTGCCGATCACGGCGGACCTCCACCTGCCCTCGCACCCGCAGCCTGCGGGGCCGCCGATGCGTCGTACGCCGTCCTCGGTGCCCGCGGTCGGTCACAACTCCTCCACCGCGATCATGAGCGAGTGCAAGCGGCAGGGCGTGTGGGCCGTGCCGGAGCACCACACTGCCTTCGCGCTCATGGGTGGCGTGGTCATCGACCTGCGACAGGCGCAGCTCTCCGCGCACGAGACCCTCATCAATGCCAGCGCCATCATGGGAGAGGTCAAGATCATCGTCCCGGCCCACATGCACGTCGTGGTCGACGGGACGCCGATCATGGGCGAGTACAGCCAGGCCAAGGACAAGGTGCCCGCGGAGCTCGGCCCCGACTCCCCGACCATCCGCGTGCGCGGGATGGCGATGATGGGCTCGGTCACGGTCCAGAGGCAGCCGGCACCGGGCACACCGAAGAAGTTCCTCGGCACCTACTGATCGTCGGGCCGCGATCCACCGAGGACCGCGGTAGAACCCCTGACGCACAGGTGCGTGGGCAGGGTGAGGTGTCGCTGCTCTGGCGGTCGCCCAGCGAGCAGGTCGAGCACCATCATGCTCGCTGCCCGCGCCTGCTCGGCCACGTGCTGGTTGATGGTCGTGATCTCGAAGAGATTGCCGAGGTCGTGCCCGTCCACCCCGATCAGGGACATGTCGTCCGGAACGCGCAGCCCGTGCCGCCGCAGGGTCGTGGTCGCCGCGACGGCAATGTCGTCGGAGTAGCAGAAGACCGCAGTCGGCGGCGCGTCCAGCGAGAGCAGCTGTTCCATCCCGACCGCCCCCGCGTCCACGCCGTAGGGCGCCGTCACCACGAGGTCGGGGTCGTGGGGGAGGTCGTGCCGGGCCAGGCCCTCGAGGTAGCCGTTGCGGCGGTGCAGGTCGCTGGTCCACCTGGCGCCGTCGGTGTCGCTGGTGCGGATCATCGCGATGCGCGTGTGCCCCAGCGTGGCGAGGTGCTCCACCGCCTGGACCCCGACCGCGACGTCGTCGACGCTGACGGAGGGGAAGTCACGCAGGCGGGAACCGGCCACGACGACCTCGACGCCCATCAGGTCGAGCCGCTCCTCCTCCTCGGGCCGGATGGGGAGGGTGATGAGCACGACCGCGTCGACCTTGCGTCGCGTGGGCAGGTCGCGGAAGAAGTGGGCGCGCTTCTCCTGCGACCCGACCTGGTAGATCAGGACGTCGAGGTCGGCCTGGCGCAGGGTCGACTCGACCGTCGCCAGCATGGTCGAGGAGAACCAGCTGTCGAGGCGGGGGAGGACCACACCCACGCGGCGGGTCGCACCCCGGAGCGAGGACGCGGCCGGCGAGACGACGTAGTTGAGCTCGGCCACGACCGAGAGCACGCGACTCCTGGTCCCCGCGCTGACGCCCGGCTGCCCGCGCAGGGCGCGCGAGACGGTGGCGATCGAGACCCCGGCGCGTTCGGCGACGTCGGACATGTTGATGGCGCCGGCGCCGCCCTGGCTCTCGTTCATGCCCAGGAGCCTGCGCCGAGCGACACTAGAGTGAAGCGGTGACCAACTCCACCTCGAAGTTCCCGCTCACGCTCGGCGTCGCCACGGCGTCGTACCAGATCGAGGGGGCGGTGACCGAGGACGGTCGCGGCGACTCGGTCTGGGACACCTTCACCGCGTTGCCGGGTCGGGTCCGCAATGGCGACGACGGCGCCCTGGCCTGCGACTCCTACCACCGCCTGGAGGAGGACGTGGCCCTGGTCAAGGGCCTCGGCGTCGACGCCTACCGCTTCTCCCTGGCGTGGCCGCGCATCATCCCGGAGGGTCGGGGCAGGGTGGAGTCGCGAGGTCTCGACTACTACGAGCGGCTCGTCGACGGGCTCCTCGACGCCGGGATCGAGCCTGTCGCCACGCTCTACCACTGGGACCTGCCGCAGCCGCTCGAGGACGCGGGCGGCTGGCCGCTGCGGGAGACCGCCGAGGCCTTCGTCGAGTACGCCGCAGTGGTCCACCAGCGACTGGGCGACCGGGTGACGTCGTGGGCGACGCACAACGAGCCGTGGTGCGCGGCCTACCTCGGCTATGCCGCGGGCGTGCATGCTCCGGGACGTCGCGAGGGCGCAGCGGGCCACCGTGCCGCGCACCACCTGCTCCTGGGTCACGCCTGGGCGCGTGAGGCCATGCCCGGCGCGCACCTCGGCATCGTCCTCAACCTCGCGCCGGTGTGGGCGGAGTCCCCGGAGGCGGAGGAGGTCGCCGACGGAGTCGATGCCATCCGCAACCGCGTGTGGCTCGATCCCCTCGTCGACGGGGCGTACGACGAGCGCCTGCTCGCCGTCGCTCCGGTGCTGGCCGACCCCGAGCTGGTCCGGCCCGGCGACCTCGATGCGATCAAGGGGTCCGCCGACTGGGTTGGGCTGAACTACTACACGCCCATCCGGCCGCAGGTCGCCAGCGGTGCAGGCGAGCCGCACCCCGAGCAGCACGCCTACCCCGGCGTCGAGGGCCTGGACCTGGTCGTGCGGGAGCCGCGCACCGACATCGGATGGGAGATCGAGCCGCGCGGGCTGGAGGAGCTGCTGGTCGAGACGCACCGACGTACCGGGCTTCCCCTCGTGATCACCGAGAACGGCGCCGCCTGCGCCGACAACGAGATCGTGGACGGCACGGTCGAGGACGCCGACCGCATCGACTACCTCCGCGGCCACCTCGCGGCCGTGGACCGGGCCCGGGCCGCGGGTGCGGACGTGCGCGGCTACTTCGTGTGGACGCTCCTCGACAACTTCGAGTGGGCCGAGGGCTACGCCAAGAAGTTCGGCCTGGTGCACGTCGACCGCTCCTCTCCCGAGCTCACGAGGACGCCGAAGGCGTCCTACCGCTGGTTTGCGGAGCAGGTGGCGGCGCCCGCGCAGGGCAGGGGCGCCGCCGGCCTGCTCAACCCTTGACACTCCCGGCCAGCATGCCGCGCACGAAGTAGCGCTGGAGCGACAAGAACACGACCAGCGGCACGATGAGGGAGACGAAGGCGCCGGCAGAGAGCAGGTGCCAGTCCTGTCCGCGCTGTCCGGCCAGGGCCGCCAGGCGCACCGTCAACGGCGACACCGAGGGGTTGCCGCCTGCGAAGACGAGCGCGACCAGCAGGTCGTTCCAGACCCACAGGAACTGGAAGATGCCGAAGGCCGCGATGGCGGGCCTCATCAGGGGCAGCATGATCCTGGAGAAGATCTGCACGTGCCCGGCACCGTCCACGCGTGCCGACTCGATCAGCTCCCCCGGGATCTCGCGCATGAAGTTGTGCAGCAGGAAGATCGCCAGCGGTAGCGCGAAGATCGTGTGCGAGATCCACACGGTGTAGAAGCCGCCGCCCGGGGCATCGTTGCCGGCGAGCGGCATGAGGTTGAAGGGCGGGTCCACGTAGAGCCGGAGCAGCGGGATCATCGTCACCTGGATCGGGACGATCTGCAGCGCGAAGACGGCGATGAAGAGCGTGTCGCGGCCCTTGAACGGGATCCATGCGAAGGCGTACGAAGCCATCACGGCCAGGCTGATCGGGATCAGCACCGCCGGGATCGTGATGACCACCGAGTTGATGAGGTAGGTCGCGAGATCGATGTCCGCGCCGCTGATGACCTGCCTGTAGGAGTCGAAGGTGAACTTCGGGTCGGTGATGACGTTCCACCAGCCGTTGGTCTTGACCTCCCCCTCCGGTCGGAAGGAGGAGACGAAGAGGCCGAACGTGGGCAGCGTCCAGAGGATCGCTATCACGATGGCGGCGGCCGATGCCCACCTGCCGGACAGCCCGTCACGAGCGGCGGCGCTCGCGGACTTCGGCGGGGCGGGGGTGGGACCGGCAACGGGTGCCGGGGGGGTCGTGGTGCTCATCGTGCCTCCAAGCGACGCATCTGTCGGATGTTGTAGACGACGATCGGCATCACGAGGACGAAGATCAGCGTCGCGAGCGCTGCTCCGAGGCCGAAGTCGAAGGACCTGAAGCTCTGCACGTAGAACTCGTAGGCCAGCACGCTGGTGCCGAACTGGCCGCCCGTCGCCGTGCGCACGATGTCGAACACCTTGAGCGTGGTGATGCTGATCGTGGTGAGCACGACGATCAGCGAGGGGCGGATGCTCGGCACGGTGATGTAGCGGAAGAGCTTGAGACCGTTGACGCCGTCGAGCCGGGCCGCCTCGATGATGTCGTCCGGGATGGCCTTGATGGCCGCCGAGAGGATCGTCATCGCGAACCCGGCCTGGACCCAGACGATGATGACGATCAGGAAGAACGTGTTCCACGGCTCGGTCAGCAAGAAGCGGTAGGTGTCGAAGCCGGCCGCCTTGAGGAGTCCGTTGAGCACGCCGAGCTGCCCCTGCTCGCTGGCCTTGTAGTCGTAGACGAACTTCCAGATGATCGATGCGCCGACCAGCGAGATCGCCATCGGCAGGAAGATCAGCGCCTTGGCGAACTTCTCGAAGCGGGAGCGGTCGACGAGCACCGCATAGATGAGCCCGAAGGCGGTCGCCAGGAGCGGGGTGAGCACGACCCAGATGGCCGTGTTCTGGAGCACCTGGAGCAGGTCCTCACTCGTGAAGATCCTGCGGTAGTTGTCGAGGCCCTTGAAGTGGGACCCGTCGGCACCGATGAGCGGCTCGTAGGACGAGCCGAAGAAGGACTGGTAGATGGTGCGCATTGCGGGGTAGAGCAACCCGATGGCGATCAGCAGCAGCGACGGAGCGATGAAGGCGGCTGCCTGGACCCGCTCGCCGCTGCGCGAGCGCAACCGCGTGGTGAGGACCAGGATCGTCCCCATCACCGCGAAGAAGAGCACGACAGCGATCACCATCTGGATGAGCTTGTCGGTGGATGTCATCCGGACCTCCTGGTCGGGGGAGAGGGAGCGGAAAGGGGAGCGGGGCGCCCGGGCCGAGCCCGGACGCCCCGCTCACAGGGTCAGCTCGGCCAGGACTTCTCGATCTTGTCGAGGGTCGTCTGGGTGTCCGCACCCGTGATCCAGTTGGTCATCTCCGACCAGAAGGACCCGGCACCCACGGCGCCCGGCATCTGGTCAGAGCCGTCGAAGCGGAAGACCGCTTCGGGGTCCTGCAGGATCTCCGCAGACAGCTTGTCGATCGGGCTCTTCAGGTTGGCGATGTCCAGGCCGGTGTTGGCGCTGACCCAGCCGCCGGGAGTTGCCTTGGCCTTCTCGTTGGCCCAGATGTCGGAGGACAGGTAGGTCTGGAAGGCCTGGACCTCCGTGCGGTCGTCGAACGCGGCCACGAACTCGCCACCACCGAGGACCGGGGTGCCGAACTCGTCGTTGGTCGTGGGCAGGTAGAAGGCGAACACGTCGCCGTTCTCGGACACGTCCGTGCCCTCGGGCCACTGGGCGGCGTAGAACGACGCCTGGCGGTGCATCGCGCAGTCACCCTTGAGGATCGGCAGGCCACCCTCCTGGAATGCGGTGGTGGCGATGGACTTGACGTCGCCGACGCCGCCGTTGACGTAGTCAGGGTTCTTGAGGATGCCGCCGACCCGGTCGAGCGCCTCGGCGATGGCCGGGTCGTTGAACGGGATCTCGTGGTTGACCCACTGGTCGTAGACGTCCGGCCCGGCGTCGCGCAGGACGGCGTCCTCGAGCCAGTCGGTGGTGGGCCAGCCGGTGGCGTCACCGGACTCGATGCCCGCGCACCACGGCTTGGTGCCCGAAGCGGCGATCTCGTCGGACAGGGCCAACATGTCGTCCCAGGTCTCGGGGACCGTGTAGCCGTTCTTCTCGAACATCTTGGGGGAGTACCAGACGAACGACTTCACGTTGGCGCCGAGCGGGGCGGCGTAGAAGGTGTCGTCGACCGTGCCGTAGGCCTTCCAGTCCTCGCCGAAGAACTCGTCCACGTTCTCGGAGACCGCGTCGGGGGCCGCCACGACGGCATCGGTGTCGCGCACCAGCGTCTGGAGGAGGCCCGGCTGCGGGACGTAGGCGACGTCGGGTGCGTTGCCGCCCTGCACGCGGACCACGAGCTGGGCCTCGAACTCCGAGGAGCCCTCGTAGGCCACCTCGGCGCCCGTGCAGTCCTCGAAGACCTTGTAGGACTCCTTGTGGATGGCGTCCTCGGGCGCGATGATCGAGGTGTAGACGCTCACCTTCTTGCCCGTCAGGTCGCCGAACTGCTCGAGCTGGGCACATTCTTCTTGGCCGGCGCCGGGCGCAGTGCCCTCGGCCGTGTTGGTGCCGCCGTCGTCGCTGCTGGCACAGCCGGCGAGGATGAGACTGGCGGACGCCAGTGCCGCGACTGCGGCGGCACTCTTTCGAGTACGAAGGTTCTTCATGTGGACGCTTTCCCTCTCGTGTGTGCGGCATCGAGGCGGGAGTCATGCACCGGCTCGATGGATCGGACCGGCGGTTTCAGCACCCAGGAGTGATTCCGGTCACAAGTATGTAAACGTTTGCGCTCGATGGCGTCAAGGGAACGTCGGATCACGGTTCTGTAACGAGACGCTCACTCGTCAGCGGGCAGGCATGTGGCTATGGTGGGCCCGTCGTGTGACCCGGATCACTACCGGTCCCGACGTCCCTTCCACCACGGATCGTCCGGCACGTACCTGCCGGTGAAGGAGTGAATGCACATGGCAACAGTGACCTTTGAGAAGGCCCAGCGCTGGTATCCGGGGGCCGATGAGCCGGCCGTGCCCGGCATCGACCTGGAGATCAAGGACGGCGAGTTCATGGTGCTCGTCGGGCCGTCCGGCTGCGGCAAGTCCACCACCCTGCGGATGCTCGCGGGGCTGGAGGAGGTGAACAGCGGGAAGATCTTCATCGGCGACCGGGACGTCACCACCATCCCGCCCAAGGACCGCGACATCGCGATGGTGTTCCAGAACTACGCGCTCTACCCGCACATGTCGGTCGGGGAGAACATGGCGTTCTCGCTCAAGATGGCCAAGGTGCCGACGGCGGAGCGCAAGGAACGTGTGGCCAAGGCGGCCGAGATCCTCGGTCTCACCGAGTTCCTGGAGCGCAAGCCCAAGGCGCTCTCGGGTGGGCAGCGCCAGCGCGTCGCCATGGGGCGCGCGATCGTGCGTGCACCGCAGGTCTTCTGCATGGACGAGCCGCTGTCCAACCTCGACGCCAAGATGCGGGTGCACACCCGCACCGACATCGCCCGGCTCCAGCAGGACCTCGGCGTCACCACTGTCTACGTCACCCACGACCAGGTGGAGGCCATGACGATGGGTGACCGGGTCGCGGTGATGAAGCTCGGTGTCCTCCAGCAGGTCGACACGCCACTGCGTCTCTACGACAAGCCCGCCAACCTCTTCGTCGCCGAGTTCATCGGCTCGCCGCAGATGAACCTCCTCCAGGGGGTCGCGGCCGAGGACGGCACGGTCAAGGTCGGCAAGTACGCCGTCCCGGTGGACCCGGCGGCGAAGAGCAAGATGCGCGGCAAGGTCACGGTCGGCGTGCGTCCCGAGAACTGGCGCCTGGTGTCGGCCGAGGACGGCGGCCTGCCCGTGCGCGTCACGGTGGTCGAGGAGCTCGGCGCGGACAGCTTCGTCTACGGCACCTGCGACGTGGAGGGTGCGCCCTCCGACATCATCGTGCGGGTCGCCGGTCGCGAGCACCCGAAGAAGGGCGAGATGCTCTACGTCACGACCGACCCCGAGCACGTGCACGCCTTCGAGACCGACACCGGAGAACGCCTCTCCGACTGAAGGCTCTCCGTCCGGACGCGTCGCGCAGGCCCCGGGGCAGCTGCCCCGGGGTCGAGCGCGGCCCCCACGTGGCACGGAGGTGTCTCCGAAATGACTCCTGTGACCGGCACCGATGCTGGCTTCGAGGGCAGGCTCGAGACGTGGCGACCAGACCTGCTGAGGACCCTCGAGCGGGTCTACGGGACCAGCGCGGCAGGCGACGTGGCCGAGCGGCTGGTCGCGATCGCCCGCGCCGCCCACGCCGCACGCCCCACCGACCTGCGCGACCTCGACGAGAGGCGGCTGCGCGAGCCCGACTGGTTCCAGCGACCCTCGATGGTGGGCTACGCCGCCTACGCCGACCGGTTCGCCGGGACGTTGCTGGACGTGGGCGAGCGCGCGTCCTACCTGCGCGACATGGGTGTGGGCTACCTCCACCTGATGCCCCTGCTGACCCCACGGCCGGCACCCAACGACGGCGGCTACGCCGTCATGGACTACCGGTCGGTGCGCCCCGACCTCGGCACCGTCGACGACCTGCGCACGCTCACGACGACCCTCCGCGAGAAGGGCATCAGCCTGTGCCTCGACCTGGTGCTCAACCACGTCGCACGCGAGCACGCATGGGCCGCAGCCGCCCGGGCGGGCGACGAGGACAAGCGCGCCTACTTCTACGTCCACGACGACCGGGAGATGCCCGACGCCTACGAGGCCACGCTGCCGGAGGTCTTTCCCGACTTCGCGCCGGGCAGCTTCACCTGGGACGACGAGCTCGCCGGCTGGGTGTGGACGACGTTCAACGACTACCAGTGGGACGTCAACTGGTCGAACCCCGCCGTGCTGTGCGAGTACGCCGACATCATCCTGGGCCTGGCCAACCTCGGTGTGGAGGTGTTCCGCCTCGACGCGATCGCGTTCATCTGGAAGCGGCTCGGCACCGACTGCCAGAACCAGCCCGAGGTGCACGAGCTCACGCGAGCGCTCCGCACCGTGGCGCGGATCGCTGCTCCGGCCGTCCTCTTCAAGGCCGAGGCCATCGTCGGCCCGGCAGACCTGCCGGCCTACCTGGGGATCGGGCACCACGCGGGCCGGGTCAGCGACCTCGCCTACCACAACGGCCTGATGGTGCAGATCTGGTCGATGCTCGCCTCCGGTGAAGTCCGACTCGCCACCCACGCCCTCCAGCAGGTGCCGCAGCCGCCCGCGACCACGGCCTGGACGACGTACGTCCGCTGCCACGACGACATCGGGTGGGCCATCTCCGACGAGGATGCCCACGCCGTCGGGATCGACCCCGCAGCGCACCGCCGGTTCCTGTCGGACTGGTACTCCGGGGCGCACCCGGGCTCGTGGGCGCGGGGTCTGGTGTTCCAGCAGAACAGAGCGACCGGCGACCGGCGCATCTCGGGCTCGCTCGCATCACTCGCGGGTCTCGAGGTCGGTGATCCGCACGCCGCGGCGCGCATCCTGTGGGCGCACGCGGTGATCCTGGGCTTCGGCGGCCTCCCGCTGATCTGGATGGGCGACGAGCTGGGGCTGCTCAACGACCCAGGCTGGGCCGACGACCCGGCGCACGCTGACGACAACCGGTGGGTGCACCGTCCGGTCATGCCGTGGGGAACGGCGGCCGGCAAGGACGCGCACGGCATCGGTGCCGGCCTGCGGCACCTGCTCGCGGTGCGCAGCACCCTGCCCCACCTCCATGCCGCGTCCCCCACCGAGATCTGGGACCCGCGCGACCCCGGCGTCCTGCTCGTCGTACGACGCCACCCGCTCGGTCCCCTGCTGGCGGCCTCCAACGCCACCGGCGAGGAGGCATGGGTCGCCGCCGACGTGCTGCACTGGCTCGGGCTGCACACCGAGGGGCTCCACGACGCGATCGCCGGGAGCGCGCCGGAGGTCCGTGACGGTGCCGTCCGGCTGGCGCCCTACGCGACGGTCTGGCTCCACGACCGTGACCGGCTGGAGGGCTGAGACCCGATCGACGGCACGAGGCCCCCGGGAGCACCGCTCCCGGGGGCCTCGTCGTGCGGGACGGATCAGGTCGTCTGGAGGTCGTCCTGCGCCTGCCCGACCTCCTCGGCCTTGGCCATCGCGTTGCCGCCCGGGACGATCCCGGCGTTGTCGTGGTCCATCGTGAGGTTGTCGCCGCTCGCCGGGTCGAAGAGGTGGATCTTGCCGGCGTCGACCCAGATCGTCGCCTCGTCGCCCTCGGCGATGCGGCTCGCACCGTCGAGCGAGACCACCAGCTGCGTCCGCATCGACTCGCCGTCCAGGTCCTTCTCGAGCTGCGTGAGCTGCTCGCGAACCTCCGGCGGCGCCTCGAACGGGATGTAGGCGTAGGCCTCGTTGCCCAGCCATTCCACGACGTCCACGGTGGCGTTGAAGGTGGCCTCGTCGCTGACCTTGTCGGCGTCGACGACGCTGGCGTCATCGAAGGCCCCCGGACGAATGCCGGCGATGAGGAGGCCCTTGTCCTGGGCCTTGGCCGCCTTGTCCTCAGGGATGGTCACGGTCCCGAACGGCAGCTCCACCTGGTTCCCCTGGACCTTCGCCGGCAGGAAGTTCATCGGCGGGGAGCCGATGAAGCCGGCCACGAAGAGGTTGGCGGGGTTCTCGTAGAGCTCGCGCGGTGTCGCCAGCTGCTGGAGGATGCCGCGCTTGAGCACCGCGACCCGGTCGCCCAGGGTCATCGCCTCGGTCTGGTCGTGGGTGACGTAGACCGTGGTGATGCCGAGTCGCTTCTGGAGCCGGGAGATCTCGGTGCGCATCTGGCCGCGGAGCTTGGCGTCGAGGTTGGACAACGGCTCGTCGAAGAGGAAGGCCTCGGCCTGGCGGACGATGGCACGACCCATCGCTACGCGCTGACGCTGGCCACCGGACAGGTTTCCAGGCTTGCGGTCGAGGTGCTCGTCGAGCTCCAGGGTCTTCGACGCATCGCGGACCTTCTCGTCCACCTCCGAGTCCGACTTGCCCGCCAGTCGCAGCGGGAACGCGATGTTCTCGTAGACGGTGAGGTGGGGATAGAGGGCGTAGTTCTGGAACACCATCGACAGGTTGCGATCGCGGGGAGCCAGGTCGTTGACCCTCTTGCCCCCGATCAGCATGTCCCCGTCGGTGATGTCCTCGAGCCCGACGATCATCCGCAGGAGCGTGGACTTCCCGCAGCCCGAGGGTCCGACGAGGATCAGGAACTCCCCGTCGGCCACGTCGATGCTCACGTCGTTGACGGCCGGGAACCCGTCGCCGTACTTCTTGACGATGTTCTTCATCTCGATGGCAGCCATGAGCCGATTACCCCTTCACTGCGCCGGAGGTCAGTCCGGCGACGATCTTGCGCTGGAACAGCAGGACGATGGCGATCACCGGCAGCGTGACGATGACCGAGGCCGTCGCAAGCTGCGCGTACGGCGGGTTGAACGGGTCGGGACCGACGAAGTAGGACAGCTGCGCCGGAACCGTGCGCGAGGACGTGGTGGAGGTGAGTGAGATCGCGAGCACGAACTCGTTCCAGGCGAAGAAGAACGTCAGGATCGCCGCGGTGAAGACACCGGGTGCGGCGAGCGGGACGATCACCTTGCGGAAGGCCTGCCACGAGGTGGCGCCGTCGACCTGGGCGGCCTGCTCCATCTCCCACGGGATCTCCCGGAAGAAGGCCGACAGTGTCCAGATCGCCAGCGGCAGCGTGAAGGACATGTAGGGGATGATCAGGCCCGGCCACGTGTTGAACAGGCCGAACGTGGTCCACATGTCGAAGAGCGGTCCCACCAGGGCGACCACCGGGAACATGGCGATCGCCAGGGCCAGCGACAGCACGGCCCGTTTGCCGACGAACTCCAGCCGCGCAATCGCGTAGGCAGCAAGCGTCGCGAGCAGCACCGACAGCACCGTCGCGATGAGCGCGATGCCGAAGGAGTTGATCAGGGCCCGGGTGAAGTCGCCGTTCTTCAGGATCTCGCCATAGTTGGAGAAGGTGAAGTCCTGCGGGAAGAACTGCGGGCTGCCCGTCGCGGTCTCGGCCTCGGACTTGAACGACAGCGAGAGGATCCACGCCACCGGGAACAGGCACCAGAGCATGATCAGGACGAACCCGACCCAGGTGCCGATTGCGTTCTTGGCCTTCATCAGCCCTCACCCCTCGCCTGCGCCAGGTCGACCCGGAACAGCTTGACGATCAGGAACGCGAGCAGCAGCACGGACAGGAACAGCAGCACCGAGAGTGCCGATCCCAGCCCGAGCTGCATCTGCTCGATGACTTGTCGATAGGTCAGGAACGAGATCGACTCGGTGTCCTGCGCACCTCGCGTCATCACGAAGATGTTGTCGAAGATGCGGTAGGCGTCCAGCGCGCGGAACAGGACCGCCACCATGATCGCTGCCCGCATGTTGGGCAGGATGACCTTGTAGAGCCGTTGCCACCAGGTGGCGCCGTCGACCTTGGCCGCCTCGAGCATGTCCTCACTGACCTGTGAGAGGCCAGCCAGGAGCAGCAGCGCCATGAAGGGCGTCGTCTTCCAGATCTCCGAGACCATGATCGCGAACATCGCGTGCCAGTGGTCACCGAACCAGTTGGTGTCCTGCGCGATCCACGGGAGCCAGTGGAACCAGGAGTTCACGAACCCGTTGTTGAGCGAGAACGCGAACTGCCAGGCGAAGGCCGACACCACGGTGATGATTCCGTACGGGATCAGGATCGAGGTGCGCATCAGGCCGCGGGCGAAGATGATCCGGTGCATCACCATCGCGAACGCGAACCCGATGACGAACTCGACGCCCACGGTGACGACCATGATCAGGACCGTGTTCCACGTGTCCTGCCAGAACAGCTTGTCGCCCAGCACCGTGGCGTAGTTGGTGAATCCGATGAACTCCCTGTCATCGGGCGCCGTGAGGCGGTAGCGGAACAGTGAGAGGTAGAGCGCCTGTGCCATCGGGTAGGCCGTGACCAGGAGCATCAGGACCACGGCAGGGGCGACGAGCTTGAGGCCGAGCCGGTTCTCGGTCCGCGTCCTGTCACTGGTCGGGGGCTTGGACTTCCGACCCGTGGAGGTCTCGTCCGGTGCCACAGTGGTGCTCACAGCAGCCTCTTTCCCTGGAGAACTTCCTCCATGAAGGTCGTGGACCTCTTCGGGGTGTCACCGGTCACCGATGCCGGCGGGTGCCAGGTGCTCTGCAACGAGCTGGAGATGTCGGACCAGTAGGGCGTGATGGTGCGCGGCGCCGCAGCGTCGACGCTCTCCTTGAACAGCTCGCGAAGGTCGTCGGGGTACTGCTCGGCCAGGGCCGGGTAGTCGTAGCCGTCGGTGCTCGCCGGCATGTTGCCGGTGATCTCGGCGTTCTTGCCCTGCTGCTCCGGCTCGACCAGGCAGGCGGCGGCCTCCAGGGCGAGGTCCTTGTTCTGCGAGAACTCGCTCACCCCGATCCCGATCCCACCGTAGGGCGGCCGGGACTCCTCGCCCTGAACCGTCTGCGGGTAGCGGGTGTAGCCGATGTCCTTGGCGACCTCGGGGGCGGTGTCGTCGTAGTTGTGGAAGATGTAGGTCCAGTTGACCATGAACGCGCCCTCGTCAGAGCCGAACGTCGAGCCCGCGGTGCCCTCGTTGGACACGCTCAGGTCGGACGGTGCCGCTTTGGACGACGCGAGCTCCTCCACCACCGCAGCCGCCTTCTCGCCGGCGTTGTCCGAGATGGTGATGGTGGCGTCGACGCCCTTCTCGGCGTCGGTGAGGATCTGCCCGCCCGCACCCTCGACGAGAGCGTTGATCCACACGACGTAGCCCTCGTACTTGTTGGCCTGCACGGCGACCTTGCCGCCGTTGGCCGATGCGGTCTTGATGAGCTCGTCCCACGTGACCGGCTGGGACATGTCGAGGTCGGTCTTCTCGACGAAGGACTTGCGGTACCAGAGCACCTGGGTGTTCGACCAGAACGGGAAGACGACCAGCTTGTCCTTCCACGTCGCGGCGTCCATGGCGCCCTGGAAGGTGCCTTGCTCCTCGAGCTGGGCCTTGGCGTCCTGCGGCACCTCGGCCAGGAAGCCGGCGTCGGCGAACTCGGCGGTGAACGGCGGGTCCAGCGACATCAGGTCGATCGCGGGGTCCTTGGCCGCAAGTCGGCGGGCGAGCTGGATGCGCTGCTGGCTCGCGTCCTGGGGGAGGACCTGGGTGGTGATGGTGTAGTCGCTGGTGGAGCACGCCTCGGCCACCGCGGCCTGGCCGCCGCTGTCCGGGTTGATGTACCAGACCAGCTCAGGCGTGCCACTGTCGCTCCCGCACGCGGCCAGCAGGCCACTCGACAACGCCAGGCAGGCCACGGAGCCCGCCACGCGCCGGGACCGTGGACGACCACGTGGGGGCTTCGATGATCGGGGTGACATGCGCCCTCCTAGGGTGACGTTGAGTACTGGTCTAGCCGCTGCCGCTAGGGTTTGGCAACCGAAGATCACCCCATGGGACCAGAGGCGGAAAGGGCTGCCGTGACGCTTTGGTTTGCGCCCGGTCGGATCAACCTGATCGGTGAGCACACCGACTACAACGACGGCTTCGTCCTGCCCTTCGCGCTGGCGTACGGGTGCTCGGCGAGCGTCGGGACCGCCGCGGATGGATGGTCCGTCCGGTCGGCCCAGCAGTCGCAGCCGGTGGTCGTACGCCGATCCGGACTGGCCGACGCAGCCGAGGTCCCGGAGTGGTCGCGCTACGTGCTCGGCGCCCTCTGGCTGCTGACCGATCGTGGCGTCGAGGTCCCCCCGCTCGAGGTCGTCGTGGACTCGGACGTGCCGACGGGGGCCGGACTGTCGTCCTCCGCCGCATTGGTCTGCTCCGTGGTCCGCGCGGTCGAGGACCACCTCGGCCTCGGACTCGACGACGACGCGATCTTCGCCCTGACCCGCGACGTGGAGAACGAAGCCGTCGGAGCACCCACCGGCGGCATGGACCAGCTCGTCAGCCTGCGCGGGCGGGCAGGCCATGCCCTGCTGTGCGACATGCGCAGCCACGACACCCGCCCGGTCCCGCTCGACCTCGCCGGTGCCGGACTGGCCGTGCTGGTGGCCGACACACGCGCGCCGCACCGGCACTCCGACGGGGAGTACGGCGCCCGCCGGCGCGGCTGCGAGGAGGCCGCCCGGCAGCTCGGCGTACCCGCCCTGCGTGACGTGGCCGAGGAGGACCTCGCAGCGGCGCTCGGCCGACTCCACGACGACGAGCTGCGCCGCTACGTCCGGCACGTGGTGACCGAGGACGCCCGGGTCCTCGAGGTGGCGCGCCTGCTGGACGACGGCCGGTTGGCGGAGATCGGGCCGGCGCTGACCGCCTCCCACCACTCCATGCGCGACGACTTCCGGATCACCGTGCCCGAGGTCGACGTGGCCGTCGAGGCGCTGCTCGCGGCGGGCGCGCTGGGCGCACGGATGACGGGCGGCGGTTTCGGCGGGTGCGTGATCGGGCTGGTGCCGGACGGCTCCGTCGACGCGGCCGGTGACGCCGTACGACGTGCCTTCGCGGACGCCGGCTTCGGCGAGCCGGCGCTCTTCACCGCGGCCCCCGCGGCGGGTGCGCGCCCTCTCGCCTGAGTCTGTCGGAGACTCACTCGGACTGGGTGGGCGAGTCGCGCTCTTGTCGGCCGTTGCAACGGCCGTCAGGAGACAGACTCCCCGCACGAGCGGGGACTCATGCAGCCGCGACTACCAGCCTCAGGAGGCGCGGTCGGCCGTCCGCGCGATCGCCTCGACGAACGTCTCGTACAGCTCCGGCGGCAGGTCGTGGCCCATCCCCTCGACCAGCAGCAGCTCGGCACCGGGGATGGCGGCCGCAGTGGACCGGCCACCGCTGACGTGGACCATCTTGTCGGCCAGGCCGTGCACGACGAGCGCCGGCACCCGCAGGCTGCGCAGTCGTTGACTCCGGTCGGGCTGGCCGAGGATGGCCTGCATCTGTCGCAGCATCCCGCTCGCGCTGTAACCGCGGTCGAAGGTCTCCCCGGCCCGCTCGGCCAGTCGTTCGGGGTCGACCGGATAGGCGGGGGAGCCGATGACGTCCCAGAAGGCCACGCTCGTCTCGACGTAGGACTCACGGCCCGCCTTGCGCGGGGCGATGAGGGAGGGCAGCAGGCGCGGGTCCTGCCAGCCGACGGTGCGCTTGCCGGTCGTCGACATGATGCTGGTGAGCGAGCGCACCCGGCGCGGGTGCTCGATGGCGACGGTCTGCGCGATCATGCCGCCCATCGAGACGCCCGCGACGTGCGCCGACTCCAGCCCGAGATGGTCGAGCAGCGCGACGGCATCGCCGGCCAGGTCGCTCATCGAGTACGGAGCCTTGGTCCTGCGACCGCTGAAGGCGCGGATCAGGTGGCCACGGGTCACCCTGGCCCGGATCCGGGTCGACCGTCCGCTGTCGCGGTTGTCGTAGCGGATGACGTAGAAGCCCTCTGCCGCCAGCATCCGGCACAGGTCGGAGTCCCACCAGGTCATCGGACCGCCGAGTCCCATCACCAGGAGGATCGGCTCGGCCTCGGGGTCGCCGAAGGTCTGGTAGCACAGCTCGACCTCGTTGCCGACGGGCGCGAAGAGCTCATCGGAGACGACGGGCGCCTCGGTGGAGGCTCGACGTGAGGTGGACATGACTCCAGTGAACACGACGGCAGGTGCTCGCCGAGCGCAAAGTGACCGATGTCCCCCAATCCTTGGGGGGTCTGGGCTAGGTTCGATGACTGTGACCCAGCGCACAATGGCGGCCTTCCTGACGCCTGAGGGCTTCGCCCAGCCCTCGGCGGCTGCAGTGCTGCGCGAGGGATCGCTCGTCGCCGAGGCGGGTCGCTATGCGGTGCAGGCGTTCAGCTCGCGTGGAGTCCGCCGCCGTACGCACTACGCTTCGCGACCCTCCAGGGTCAGCGAGCCGGTGCTGCTGGTCCCGGGCTTCCTCGCCGGAGACTCCTCGCTCGGGCCGATGAGCCGCACCCTGCGGCACCAGGGCTTCCGCACCTATCGCGCCGACATCCGCGCCAACGTGGGGTGCACGCTGGCCGCTGCCGGCCAGCTCGAGGAGCGCCTCGAGGAGATCACCCAGCGGCGCGGTGCGAAGGTGCGGATCGTCGGCCACAGCCTCGGCGGCATGCTCGCCCGAGGAGTGGCTGCGCGTCGCCCCGACCTGGTGGCCGGCATCGTCACCATGGGCAGCCCGATGCTGGCCCCGGGGGCACACCACGCCTCGCTGGCCGGCAGCGTCGAGCTGCTGGTGCGGCTCAACCGCGCCGGCCTGCGCAACCTGATGGCCGAGGACTGCGTGGCCGGGCACTGTGCCCAGGAGAGCTTCGACCAGGCACGCGCCGAGCTTCCCGCCGAGGTCGACTTCACCGCGATCTACTCACGTCGAGACGGCATCGTCGACTGGAGGGCGTGCGTCGACCCGGCCGCCCGTGCTCTCGAGGTGCGCTCGTCCCACATGGGAATGGCATTCGACCCCGCCGTCATCGCGGCGGTCTCGGCGGCGCTGCGGCCGGCCGTGCCGGTGTCGGCGACGGTCGTCGACCTGGATCGCGGAGAGATCGCCTAGCGGACTGGTCGCCGTCAGCTGCCCCCGCCGACCGGCCGGTCGTGGACGCCGTAGTGACTCACGGCCGTCGCCTTGGCGGAGAGCCACACCTCACGCCCCGGGGCCAGCTCCAGCTCGGTCGCGGCCTCGGGAGTGAGGTCCGCCAACAGGTCGGGGGAAGCGTGGACCAGCAGGCGTACGGCGTCGCCGTGGGGCGCCAGCGTCCCGATCGGGCCGTGCCAGCGCAGACGTGAGGAGCCCACGGGCTCGGCCAGCGAGACGACCACCGCGTCCGGGGTGAACGCCATCAGGTCGTCACCGTGGGCGACGAGGTTCAGCCCGACGAGGCGGGCCACGTGGGGCGTTCGGGGCTCGGCGGCGACCTGGGCCGGCGGTCCGACCTGGGCCACGCGGCCCGCGTCGAGCACGAGCACCCTGTCGGCCAGGGTCAGCGCGTCGATCGCGTCGTGGGTCACGAGCAGCGCGATGCCGGGGAAGTCGCGCAGGTGCCGGCCGAGCTCGATGCGCAGCGCCATCTGCGCCGACACGTCGAGACCGGTGAACGGCTCGTCGAGCAGCAGGACGTCGGGATCGGTGGCCAGAGCGCGGGCGATGGCGACCCGCTGGGCCTGGCCGCCGGAGAGCTCGCGCGGCAGGCGGTCGGCGAGGTCGGCGATCGCGAAGCGGTCCAGCCACTGCCGGGCGTCGGCCTCGGCCTCACGGCGGTCCCGTCCGCGGGCCCGTTGTCCGAAGGCGACGTTGTCGAGCGCCGAGAGGTGCGGGAAGAGGCTCTGGTCCTGGAAGACGTAGCCCACGCGTCGGCGGGGGACCTCCCGATCGGTCCAGTCCTCGTCCCGGACCTGGACCCGAGCGGGCTCCAGGCCGGCGATCGCGCGCAGGAGCGTGGACTTGCCGGCACCGTTGGGCCCGATCACGACCAGCACCTCCCCGGCGACGGCCGTCACGTCGGCCTGCACCCGGCCGGGCAGGTCCACCTCCACCCGCATCATCGGCCCACCGCCCAGCGTTCGCGCAGCAGCACCAGCACGGCGACGGAGAGCGACAGCAGGATCAGGCTCATGGTGCGGGCGACCATCGGGTCGGAGTTGAGGGCGACGTAGATGAGGCTCGGCATGGTCTGGGTGGTGCCGGGGTAGTTGCCGGCGAAGGTGATGGTGGCGCCGAACTCCCCGAGGCTGCGGGCCCACGCCAGGGCGCTTCCCGCGAGGACGCCCGGCACCGCCAGCGGGAGCGTGACCCGGCGGAACGTCGTCCAGCGGTCGGCGCCCAGCGTCGCGGCCACGACGTCGTACGACGCCCCGTGCGTGCGCAGCGCGCCCTCGACCGCCAGGACGTAGAACGGCAGGGACACGAACGTGTGCGCCAGCACGACACCGGCGGTCGTGAAGGGGATCGTGAAGGGCAGGTGCTGGCCGATCAGGCCGTTGCGACCCAGAGCGGTGAGCAACGCGACCCCCGCCACGACGGGCGGCAGCACGAGCGGGACCAGGACCAGTGCGCGTACGACTCGTCTGCCGCGGAAGTCGACCCGAGCGAGCAGCCAGGCCAGGGGAGTCCCGAGCACGACGCAGGCGAGCACCGTGAGCAGGCTGCTCAGTGCCGTGAGGCCGAGCGCCTGCCGGACCACCTCGGAGCCGAGGTGGTCGGGCAGGGTGCGCCACGGAGTCTCGAGCACGAGCGTGGACAGCGGGACCACGAGCAGGGCGACACCGATGATCGCGGGCACGATCAGGACGGCGGGCGCGCGGCCCAGACGGGGACCGGTCACTGGCGTACGACCCCGGCGAAGCCCGCCTGCTGGAAGACGTCGAGCGCCTCGTCGCTGCGGACGAGCGTGACGAAGTCGGAGGCGAGACCGGCGAGATCGGCATCGTTGAGGTCGAGCGGGGCGACGAAGTAGTTGGTCGCGAAGGCGTCGGCATCGGCGATGGCGATCTCGGTGACGTCGTCCCCGGCGGCGACGGCGTCGGTGCGGTAGACCAGGCCCGCGTCGGCTTCGTCCTGTGCCACGCGCGCCAGCACGGCCTTCACGTCGACCTCCTCGCTCGCCGGCGGGTGGTTGATCGCGGCGGACTCGAGGACCGTGAGCGCGACGGCGCCGCAGGGTGCGGTCGGGGCGCACACGACGTAGTCGACGGTCGAGTCGTCGAGGTCGGCGAGGGTCTCGATCCCGGCCGGGTTGGCGGGTGGGGTGACGAGCGTGAGGCGGTTGCTGACGAAGCTGTCCGGGTCGGCGCCGAGGGCGTTGCCGTCCTGGGCCAGCGTCATCGACTTCTCGTCCGCGGTGGCCAGGACCTGCCCCGGGGCCCCGTCGACGGCCTGCTCGGCCAGGGTCGTGGAGGAGCCGAAGACCAGCTCCACCGTGACGCCGGGGTGCTCCTCCTCGAAGACGTCGGCGAGATCGGTGAAGGTCTCGGTGAGGCTGGCCGCGGCGAGCACGGTGAGGGTCTGCCCCTCCCCGTCACCGCCGCATGCCGCGAGCGGCAGCAGCAGGAGCAGACCGGGCAGCACCAGCCTCCTCACGGAACCTCCACGACGACGTTGGTCGACTTCACGCTGGCGATGGCGCGCACGCCCGGCTCGAGGCCGAGCTCCTCGGCGGCGTCGCTGCTCATCAGGGAGACCACTCGGTAGGGGCCGCAGATCATCTCCACCTGGGCCATCACGTGGTCGCGCCTGACCCGCGTGACGATCCCGCTCATGCGGTTGCGCGCACTGACCGTGTTGGCGCGCGTGCGATCGCGCTCGGCGAGCTCGCCGGACTCCACCAGGTTCTCGGCGAACTCGGCGAGGTCGGGGCCGGCCACCGTTGCGCGGCCGTCGGTGCGCTGCGACGGGATCCGGCCCGAGTCCACCCAGCGGCGTACGGTGTCGTCGCTGACGGCGAGGATCTCGGCTGCTTCCGCTATTCGGTAGGTGATCACGCTCCCAGTATGCCGCACCTGCGGATGGTGAAGCACACAGGGCTTCCGGACCTGCGGTTCTGCCTCTCTCTGGCCCCTCCGGATAGTCCGCATCAAATGGCTCCTGCCAAGGGCTTCGAAGGGAGTCAATTGATGCGGACTATCGGGCGGCTGGGAGGATGACGCCGTGAGTGAGCAGCCGAGCCGATACACCCGCTCGTTCGGCGGCATGATCGGCGCACTGATCGTGACCGTGCTGTTCGTGCTGGCGTTCGTGCTGTGGCGGGGGCTCTTCCGCGCCGACGTCGACGAGACCCCGCAGGCGGTGGACTGGCAGGCGAGCGTCGAGCTCGCCCAGCAGGCCGACCTGGACGTCGTGCATCCCCGCGAGCTGCCGGCCGGGTGGACGGCGACCAGCGTGGAGCTCAAGGCCGGCGACGACCCGCGCTGGGGGCTCGGCGTCCTCACCACGGACGGCGCCTTCATCGGCATCCGGCAGCAGGACACCTCGGTCGACGACCTGGTCCAGCTGTACGTCGACGAGGAGGCCGAGGCCGGCGACGACGCGAGCGTGCCCTCGGAGGTCACCGACACCTGGCAGACCTGGTCGGACGCCGGCGGGGACCACGGCTACGCCACCGAGCTCGGCGACGACGCGGTGCTCGTCTACGGATCCGCGCCCGTCGAGGACCTCGAGGCCTACCTCGGGTTGCTCACCCGCTGAGCGGACCCGTCGCGGGACGTCGTTGCCCTTCGACCACCGAGCGGCTCAGTCGTCGGTGTCCATCGCCTCGTCGAGCCGCTTGCGGGCGCCGTCGAGCCACTCCTGGCACAGCTTCGCGAGCGCCTCGCCCCGCTCCCACAGGGCGAGCGACTCCTCGAGCGTGGTGCCGCCGGCCTCGAGCGTGCGGACCACCTCGATGAGCTCCTCGCGGGCCACTTCATAGCTGGGGGCGTCACTCATCGGGGTCCTCCTGCGGGTGGTCGGTGGTGACGGCGTCGGGCTCGACGCGGTCGGTGGTGGCGTGGATCCGGCCGTCGGCCACCCGTACGGACACGGCAGCGCCCACCTCGGTCTGCGTGAGGGAGGTGACGACATGGCCGTCGGCGTCCTGGAGGACCGCGTAGCCGCGTTGCAGGGTCGCCAGCGGCGAGAGGGCCTGGGCGCGGGCGCGCTGGTGGCCGATGTCGTCGGCAGCCCGGTCGAGGCGGTGCGTGAGCGTGCGACGCGCGCGAGCCAGCAGCTCGTCGAGCTCATCGGAGCGGACCGCCAGCAGGTTGCGCGGGTCGGCCATCGCCGGACGCGAGCGGACCTGGGCCAGCCACTCCTCCTCGCGCGCGATGCGCTGCGTGATCACCTGGCGCAACCGGTCGCGGGCCCACGTCACGCCGTGGGCCTCCTCGGCCATGTCGGGCACGATCAGCTTGGCGGCATCGGTGGGCGTGGAGGCGCGGACGTCGGCGACGAGGTCGAGCAACGGCTGGTCCGGCTCGTGGCCGATCGCGGACACCACCGGCGTACGCAGTGCGTGCACCGCGCGGATCAGCGCCTCGTCGGAGAACGGCAGCAGGTCCTCGATCGACCCACCGCCACGCGCCACCACGATGACGTCGACGTCCGCGTTGCGCTCGAGCTTGTGCAGGGCCTCCATGACCTCGGAGGCGCAAC
The DNA here is from genome assembly GCA_963843815.1 of uncultured Actinomycetota bacterium. Classification (GTDB taxonomy): domain Bacteria; phylum Actinomycetota; class Actinomycetes; order Propionibacteriales; family Nocardioidaceae; genus Nocardioides. Next base: position 562,032 of record CAWJLX010000012.1, read on the forward strand.
GCTGTCCCTGCATGGCGGCGTAGGCCACCTCGAACTGCACGGCCGGCCAGCGTCGGCGCGCGTTCTCCAGGACGTCACGCTCGGCGGCGCTGTTGGGAGCCGTGACCAGCCCGACCCGACCGGGCAGGAAGGGGAGGTCGCGCTTGAGCTCGGGCGCGAACAGCCCCTCGGCGGCGAGCAGCTGGCGGCGACGCTCGAGACGGGCCAACAACTCGCCCAGGCCCACCATCTTGATCTCGCGCGCGGCAAGCGAGAAGGAGCCACGGTTGGCGTAGAAGCTCGGTCGCGCGTGCACGACCACGCTCGCCCCCTCGACCAGGGGCGGGTTGAGCGAGTCGAAGAGCGAGCGGGCGCACGTGAGGGTGACCGAGATGTCGGCGACGGTGTCGCGCAGCGTCATGAAGACCGTGTTGACCCCGGGGCGGCGGTTGACCTGCGCGATCTGCCCCTCGACCCACACACCGCCGAGCTTGTCGATCCACTGTGTGACCGCGTTGACGACGGCGCGCACCGGGGCCGGGGACTCGGCCGTGGCGTCGCGGAGGGAGGGCACGCGGCGAGGATAGGCGAGGCGTCCGACGCCGGGGGATCGGCCCGTAGACTCGCCCGCATGACGACCGACCTCGGCCTGCCTCCCGTGCTCGACCCCGAGAGCGCCAAGAACGTGCTCCTGGCCGCCCCCCGCGGCTACTGCGCCGGCGTGGACCGGGCCGTGATCACGGTGGAGAAGGCGCTCGACCTCTACGGCTCGCCCGTCTATGTCCGCAAGCAGATCGTGCACAACAAGCACGTGGTGGCCAACCTCGAGTCCCGCGGCGCGATCTTCGTCGAGGAGCTGGACGAGGTGCCGGAGGGCCGCACCGTCGTCTTCTCGGCCCACGGCGTCTCCCCGGCCGTCCATGCCCAGGCCGCCGAGCGCAGCCTCAAGACCATCGACGCGACCTGCCCGCTGGTGACCAAGGTCCACCACGAGGCCCGCCGCTTCGCGAGCGACGACTACGACATCCTCCTGATCGGCCACGAGGGCCACGAGGAGGTCGAGGGCACCGCCGGTGAGGCACCCGAGCACATCCAGCTCGTGCAGAGCCCCGCCGACGTCGCCGGCATCGTCGTACGCGATCCCGCCAAGGTCGCCTGGCTCTCGCAGACCACGCTGAGCGTCGACGAGACGCTGGAGACGGTCGCGGCGATCCGGGAGAAGTTCCCGCTGCTGCTCGACCCGCCGAGCGACGACATCTGCTACGCCACCCAGAACCGCCAGCTCGCGGTCAAGGAGATCTCTCCCAGCGCAGACCTGGTGATCGTGGTCGGATCGCGCAACTCGTCCAACTCGGTGCGGCTGGTCGAGGTGGCCCTGGAGGCCGGCGCGAAGGCGTCCTACCTCGTCGACGACCACACCGAGATCGACGAGGCCTGGCTCGAGGGCGTCGAGACCGTGTCGGTGACCTCGGGCGCCTCGGTGCCGGAGGATCTCGTGGAGGGCGTGCTCGCCTTCCTCTCCGAGCGTGGCTATCCCGACGCCCGCGCCGTGCACTCGGCCGAGGAGTCGCTGATCTTCGCGCTGCCCCCCGAGCTGCGCCGCGACCTGCGCGCCGCGCAGAAGGCCTGACCGGGAAGGCTTGGCGAGATGGCCCGCTACATCGACATCCACCCCGACAACCCGCAGCCGCGGCTCGTCAGCCAGGTCGTCGAGGCGCTCCGCGACAACCAGCTGATCGCCTACCCGACCGACTCCGGCTATGCCCTCGGCGCCCAGCTCGGCAACCGCGACGGGCGCGACCGCATCCTCCGGATCCGCGACCTCGACGAGCGCCACCACTTCACTCTCATGTGCAAGGACTTCTCCCAGCTCGGGCACTTCGTCCACGTCGACAACTCGGCGTTCCGGGCGATCAAGGCCGCCACGCCGGGCCCCTACACGTTCATCCTCCCGGCCACCGGTGAGGTCCCGAAGCGGCTGATGCACCCCAAGAAGCGGACCGTCGGGGTGCGCATCCCCGACCACGCGCTGGTCTGCGCCCTGCTCGAGGAGCTGGGCGAGCCCATCCTCACCAGCACGCTGATCCTGCCCGGCGAGACCGAGGCGCGCACCATGGGCTGGGAGATCAAGGAAGAGCTCGACCACGTCGTCGACGTCGTCGTGGAGTCCGGCGAGGTGACCGCGGAGCCGACCTCGGTGATCGACTGGTCGGCTGCCGAGCCGGTCGTCGTACGACGTGGGGCGGGCGACGTCGAGCGCTTCGAGGTCTGACCGGGCACGAACCGCCCGGACCGTGGATCAGCCCGCCGGCTGGCTGAGCTCGCGGCTCAGCTCGGTGGCCATGTCGGCGTCACCCTCACGGTGCAGCCGCCACCCGAGCCAGCCCAGGCACAGCGCGTAGCCGATGAGGAGGGCGACGGCGTGGGTGGCGACCCCCGAGACGCTGGCCTGCAGGGCACTGTCACGGGGGTCGGCGATCGCGTCACGGGCGACCACGGCGATGAAGGTGAAGACGGCGATCATCAGCACGGGCGGCAGCACCGCCACCACGAAGAAGTCCCGCCGTCGCACGAGGGCGGACAGCGCCAGGCACAGGGCCATGAAGGACAGGTCGAAGAACAGGGTGAGCCGGCCCGCCAGCAGCAGGTCGATGCTCACCGCGGTCAACGTGACCGCCACGCCGAGGGCCACGACCTGACGGCCGGGCTCGCGCCCGACGTCCCAGAACGCATCCGCGTGAGTCACGACCCTCAACCTAGGACCGTGCTCAGGCGCCCTCGGCGCGGCGCGCCGGGGGCCTCTCCGCCTGCTGGGCGAGGAGATCGTCGAGCGTCGGCTCGTCGGTGGGGCTCGGGACATCGTCGAGGGCGGCCAGCTCGGGAGCGGCCAGCGAGCGGGACACGGTCTCGACCTGGCGCGGCTCGGCCAGCTCCTCCGTGGTCACGCCGAGCTCCGCGAAGCGCCGAGCAGAGACCAGCACCCGGCCCTCGAGGGAGCCCATCGCCTGGTTGTAGGCCACGACGCTGGCGTTGAGCGAACGACCGACCCGGTCGAGGTGACCGGCCATCGAGCCCAGGCGGGAGTGCAGCTCCTGGCCCAGCCGCTGGACCTCGTGGGCCTGGGCGTTGAGGACCTCGTGCTGCCACCCCTGGGCGACCGTGCGCAGCAGGGCGATCAGGGTCGACGGCGTCGCGAGGACGACGTTCTTCGCTGCCGCCTGCTCGACCAGGTCGGGCACCGCCTGCAGCGCGGCCTGGAGGATCGCCTCACCGGGCAGGAACAGCACGACGAACTCCGGCGTCCCGGCCAGTGCCTCCCAGTAGCGGCGGGAGCCGAGGTCGGTGACGTGCTTGCGGACGTGCTCACCGAGACGCGCCAGGGCGCGGTCGTGCTCGGCGGGGTCGTCGGAGCCGGTCAGGTCGAGGAAGGCAGCCAGCGGCGCCTTGGCGTCCACGGCGATCGTGCGCCCGCCGGCCAACGAGACGACCAGGTCGGGACGCAGTCGCCCGTCCTCGATGCGGACCTGCTCGGAGAAGTCGCAGTGGTCGACCAGGCCGGCGAGCTCGACCGTGCGGCGCAGGTGCAGCTCGCCCCACTGCCCGCGCACCTGCGGCTTGCGCAGCGCCGTCGCGAGCGTCGTCGTCTCGCGGCGCAGGGTGTCGGTGGAGAGACGCATGTCGGAGACCTGCTGGTGGAGCTGCGCCTGCCAGGCGACCCGGTCGTGGGCGAGGTCGCTGAGCTGGTCCTGCAGTCGCTCGAGGCCGTCCTGCACGACGGCGTGCTCGGCGACCCGCTGCTGCAGCGCGGCGATCGCGGGGTCGTCGGCGGGACGGCTGCGCGACCACAGCACTCCGATCACCGCACCCAGCGCAAGGCCGACCGCGAGCACCAGTGCCAGCGCCATCAGGAGGGGGAAGGTGTCCATGGACCCAGCATGGACCGGCCCACCGACAGCGACGGCGATGCTGACGCCGTCGTCGCGTGGAGGATTCAGTCGGAGGATTCAGTCCAGGTCGACGACCACGGGTGCGTGGTCCGAGGGCGACCCCGTGCCCTGGGCGGGGTCGCGCTCGTCGCGGTCGATGAAGGCGCCGGTCACCCGCTCGGCGAGGGCCGGCGAGCCGAGCACGAAGTCGATCTTGAGCCCGCGGTCGCGCTCGAAGCGCTGGCGGTAGTAGTCCCAGTAGGTGTAGCCGGGGGCGTGCGCCCGGGTCGTCTCGACCCAGCCGTCGTCGAGGAAGCCCTGGAAGGCTGCGCGCTCGGGCGGGGTGACGTGGGTCGACTTCGTGAACTGGGCGGGGTCGAAGACGTCGTCGTCGGTGGGGCAGATGTTCCAGTCCCCGACCAGCGCGGTGGGTACGTCGAGCCAGCCGCGTGCGCTGTCGCGCAGCCGGGCGAGCCAGTCGAGCTTGTAGACGTAGTGCGGGTCGTCGGGCTTGCGTCCGTTGGGGACGTACAGCGACCAGATGCGCACCCCGCCGCACGTCGCGCCGATCGCGCGCGCCTCGGCCGCGGCCGGGTCGCCGTAGGGCGGCATCTCGGCGAAGCCGACCTCGACGTCCTCCAGCCCGACCCGCGAGAGCAGCGCGACGCCGTTCCACTGGTTGAGCCCCGCCACGGCGATGTCGTATCCCAACGCCTGCAGGCCCATCAGAGGCAGCTGGTCCTCACGCGCCTTGGTCTCCTGCAGCGCGAGCACGTCGATGTCGTGGCGCTGCACGAAGGCCTCGACACGGTCGATGCGGGAGCGGAGGGAGTTGACGTTCCAGGTGGCGATGCGCACCTCCCCACCCTAAGGAGGGGAGTGGAGGCGCAGATCGTGGGGCTCGGAAGGTTGTGGACAGGAAACCCTTTACAGATGAGCCCCGGATGGGGGAGGTTCATCGGCAACGCACTGGTCTCGGGAACTTCGTGCTCACCTGCTCGACCCCGAGATGGAGTGTGTCCACACCACCCATCAAGGAGAACAAGCATGCAGCGCAGTCGACTCGGGGCGATCGCCCTCGGCGCATCCGCACTCCTCGGCACGGCCCTGGCCTCGCCGGCCCTGGCCGCCACGGACTCGGAGATCCCGACCTTCCAGGAGTTCCACGCCTCGACCTTCAAGGACACCGACCAGCAGTACGTCGTCAACGGCGACGAGCCGATCGCCAACACCGGCGAGCTGAAGGCCTACTACGACCGCATGATCGACGGTGCCGAGAAGGCCATGGAGAACGGTCTGGTCGTCAACACCGTCGGCGGCGTCGACGACAAGTGGTCGACCTCGCAGGTGGGCAACCTGACCTACTGCGTCAGCACCAAGTTCGGGTCGCGCTACACCGACGTGGTCAACGCGATGACCAGCGGCGCCGGCCTCTGGGAGGCGGCTTCCTCGCGGATCAACTTCATCCACGTGCCGTCGCAGGACAGCAGCTGCACCACGCGCAACAAGTCCGTGCTGTTCTCGGTCGAGCCCGTCCAGACCACGCAGTACATCGCCCGGGCGTTCTTCCCGAGCACGCCCAAGCGCTCGCGCAACGTCCTGATCGACGACTCGATCTGGACCTCGGGTTCGTGGACCCCGACCAACATCATCGGCCACGAGCTCGGCCACACGCTCGGCTTCCGCCACGAGCACACGCGGCCCGAGGCCGGCACCTGCTTCGAGGACAACAACTGGCGCCCGCTGACGCCGTACGACTCATCCTCGATCATGCACTACCCCCAGTGCAACGGGACCTCGTCCAACCTGAGCATGACCAACACCGACCGCCAGGGAGCCGTGGCCCTCTACGGAGCCTGAGGCCCAGCCCCACCAGCAGTCTCGAACGCCCCTTCCGTCCCGAGCGGAGGGGGCGTTCGACCTGTCCGGGAGCGGGGTAGCGTCTGCCCGTGTCCCACCCCACTTCTCTGATCCTCTCCGCGCGTGACGTCGAGTTCATGCTCTTCGAGTGGCTCGACGTCGAGAAGCTCAGCGAGCGCACGCGCTTCGCCGAGCACGACCGGCAGTCGTACGACGCGTTGCTGGCGCTGTGCGAGCAGCTCGCCACCGATCACTTCGCGCCGCACTACCGCAAGAGCGACACCGAGGAGCCGGCCTTCGACGGCGAGAAGGTGCAGCTGATCCCGGAGATCGCCGCAGCGCTCGAGAAGTTCGCCCAGGCCGACCTGCTGACGCTGACGCTCGACGAGGAGCACGGCGGCCTCCAGGTGCCCCACGTCGTGGCCTCGGCCTGCATGGCCTGGTTCACCGCGGCCAACATCGGCACCGCGGCCTACTCGTTCCTGACGATGGCCAACGCGGCGCTGCTGCTCGCGCACGGCACCCCCGAGCAGGTCGAGCGCTTCGTCCAGCCCATGCTGGAGGGTCGCTTCTTCGGCACCATGACGCTGTCCGAGCCGCATGCCGGCTCGAGCCTCGGCGACGTGATCACGCGCGCCGTTCCCGCGGACGACGGCACCCACCGGATCTTCGGCAGCAAGATGTGGATCTCCGGCGGCGACCACGAGATGGGCGACAACATCGTCCACCTGGTGCTGGCCAAGCTGCCCGACGCGCCGGCCGGGTCACGAGGCATCTCGCTCTTCATCGTGCCGAAGTTCCTGGTCGCCGACGACGGCTCGATCGGCGAGCGCAACGACGTCGCGCTGGCCGGCATCAACCACAAGCTGGGCAGCCGCGGCACGGTCAACACCGCCCCCGTCTTCGGTGAGGGCGCCTACACCCCTGGTGGGGCCGCGGGGGCCGTCGGCTATCTCGTCGGGGAGCCCCACAAGGGCCTCTCCTACATGTTCCACATGATGAATGCCGCCCGGTTGGGCGTCGGGATGTCCGCAACGACCACGGCCTACACGGCCTACCTCAAGTCGCTCGACTACGCGCGCTCGCGCCCCCAGGGCCGGTCGTTGGCAGCCCCCGATCCGACCGGTCCGCAGGTGCCGATCATCGAGCACGCCGACGTACGCCGGATGCTGCTGGCGCAGAAGTCCTACGTCGAGGGGGCGCTCGCACTCAACCTCTACTGCTCGCGGCTGCTGGACGTGCAGGCGACCGCCGAGGACGACGATGAGCGGCTCGAGGCGGGCCGGCTCCTCGACGTGCTGACGCCGATCGCGAAGTCGTGGCCCTCGCAGTGGGGGCAGGAGAGCAACAGCCTGGCGATCCAGGTGCTCGGGGGTTCGGGCTACATGCGCGACTACGACGTCGAGGCGCACTGGCGCGACCAGCGGCTGAACCCGATCCACGAGGGCACCCACGGCATCCAGGCGATGGACCTGCTCGGTCGCAAGGTGCTCGGCGGAGGCGGTGCCTCCCTGCTCGCCCTGGCCGGCCGGATCGAGGAGACCGTGGCCCGCGCGTCCGATCTCGGCGGCGAGCCCGCGACCCACGCGGTCGCGCTCAAGACGAGCCTCGACCGTCTCGGCGAGGTCACCCTCGGGTTGGCGGCGCTGGGCGACCCCGAGAAGGTCATGGCCAACGCGACCGTCTACCTCGAGGCGGCCGGCCACGTCGTGATCGCCTGGATGTGGCTTGAGCAGCTCGTCGCCGTGGGGGAGCGCACCGGCAACTTCTACGACGGCAAGCGGGCTGCGGCTCGCTACTTCTTCTGGTGGGAGCTGCCCAAGGTGGCGCCGATGCTCGACCTGCTGGCGTCGGCCGACACCACCACGCTCGACATGCGGCCGAACTGGTTCTAGGCCCGACTCAATTCACGTCGACGAAGTCGGTGAGCAGCCCGGGGGTTGCGCGCTCAGCCAGCGCGACGGCGACGTCGAGGCGTACGTCTCGCACCAGCACGCGCTCTGACCCGGCTGCCGTGGTGGCGGTCAGGTCGGCCAACCCGATCCGGCGCTGCCACCACGACTGGGTGAAGACCCAGCCGATGATGCCGTCGGTCTCCAGCGCCGTGCGGATCCGGGCCAGCGCGCCGCTGCCGGCGACGAGGTGGTCGTCGGCGAGCGCGTGGCCCAGGTGGCGGTACGACGCCTCGCCGACCGCCGCAGCCACGAACAGCAGGGCGACGGCCAGGGCCACGACCCAGCCCCACGAGATGTCGAACCACCAGGCTGCGAGAGCTGCCGGCAGCAGCAGGTCGAGAGCCGTGAAGAGCTGGCGGAACCACGCCCGCCGGTGCGCCCGGGGGCCGTGCGGCACCAGCGGATCGGTGAGCGGCCCGGAGTGCTCCAGCACCGCCTCGCCGACGCCGACCGCGACCGCGCGCGGGCAGGGCGGGAGCACCTGGGTGACGCCGCTCTCGACACCGGTGGCGAGCGTGGAGAGCTCGGCGCCTCCGACCAGGCGCATCAGGACCGGCTCGGTCATCTCCACCCCTCGCACCTTGGCCTCCTCGACCGTGATCGAGCGGGTGGTGAACAGGCCGGTGGTGAGGTGCAGCGAGCCGTGCTCGCGCACGAGCCGGAAGTTCCACCACTGCACGACGTAACCGGTGACGGCGACGACGACCCAGGTGAACAGGCCGCCGACGAGCAGGACGATGGCCACGACGACGACCGCGAATCCGGTGATCCAGCTCCACACCGAGGTGGCGGTCCCCTGGTTCCAGATCGGCAGGTCGTCGCCGAACTGCGCCAGGACGCCGACGGCGCCGGCCAGCAGCACCAGTCGAGCCAGGCTGAACGGGGCGAAGCGCAGCCACGACCAGTCGATCCGGGCGAGCAGGACTGGCCGCGTGTCGCTGGCGGGCGTCCGGTCGACCTCCTCGGTCCCTGCGCCTGTCTCGGCCAGGTCGGCGGTCGGCTCGGGCACCTCGTGGCGGCGCAGGAGTGTCGTACGCAGTGCCTGGGCGTCGGCGGCGGCGAGTGCGTCGAGGACGATCCGGTCGTCGTCGACCCCGGTGCCGATCTCCACCTTCTGGAGCCCGAGGAGACGATGCAGGAGCGAGGCCTCGAGGTCGACGCTGCGGACCCGGTCGAGCGGCGCCGTGGACGTGGACTTGTTGAGCACGCCCTTGCGGAACTGGATCTGCGTGTCGGTCAGGCGGTAGTGGGTGGTGAGCCACGGGAGGGCACCGAAGAGCACCGGGCCCACGAGCAGGAGCGGGAAGACGAACGGCCAGTAGTTGTTGTCGCTGCGGCTCACACCGATCAACGCCACCACGACCGGCACGATCGCCTGACCGACGACCTTGACGGGGTCGAGCAGGAGCTTGCGCGGGTTGAGCCGTGCCCACCCGTCGCCGGGGGAGGGGATCATGTCGCGTCGTCCTCGGAGGCCGCGGTGATCGCCGTCAGCCGCGCCACGACCTCGCGCGCGGTGCGGGCGTCGAGGCAGTTGACCGTGATCGGACCGGCTGCCGACGCGGTGGTGACGGTGATGGACGCCAGCCCGAAGAGCCGCATCACGGCGCCCTGGCGTGAGTCGACCGTCTGGACCCGGCTGATCGGCGCGATCCTGCTCTCCCGGCCGATCCAGCCCTCGCGGGTGTGGACCGCGGTGTCCGTGACCTCCCAGCGGTGCACGCGGAACCTGATGCGCGGCATCAGTGCGACGTGCGCAACGGCGACCAGGGCGAGGAGGAGCACCACGAACCCGACCCAACCGGGGACGTCGGGGACGGCGAGGAAGGCGACGAGCGCGCCGAGCACGAGCAGGGTGTCGCTGATCAGGGCCGAGACCGTCCAGAACGCGACCGCGCGCGGCGAGACCTGGTGTGCCGGCGCACGTAGCACCGGCGTGCTCCCCGTTTCACTCATGTCCCGAGTCTTGCAGGTGCCCGTCAGGTTTCGTCGGCCCACCGGTCCCCGCCGTAGAGTCCCGCCCGTGGCTCTCACCATCGGCATCGTCGGTCTCCCCAACGCGGGCAAGTCGACGCTCTTCAATGCCCTGACCAAGAACGACGTGCTCGCGGCGAACTACCCGTTCGCGACGATCGAGCCCAACGTGGGCGTCGTCGGTGTGCCCGACGACCGGCTGCCGAAGCTGGCCGAGGTGTTCGGCTCGGCGAAGATCCTGCCGGCGACGGTGGAGTTCGTCGACATCGCCGGCATCGTCCGCGGCGCCTCCCAGGGTGAGGGTCTCGGCAACAAGTTCCTCAGCCACATCCGCGAGTCCTCCGCGATCTGCCAGGTCACCCGCGTCTTCCGCGACGAGGACGTCACCCACGTCGACGGCGAGGTCAACCCCGCCAACGACATCTCGACCATCCAGACCGAGCTGATCTTCGCCGACCTCGAGACCGTCGAGCGGGCGATCGCGCGACTCGAGAAGGAGTCGCGCAAGGTCAAGGACCTCGTCGCCAACCTCGAGGCCGCTCGTGCCGCGAAGGACGCGCTGGAGTCGGGCACCCCGATCATCGCCACCGACATCGACCGCTCCCTGCTGCGCGAGCTGTCGCTGCTGACGGCCAAGCCGTTCATCTACGTCTTCAACTGCGACGCCGACGAGCTCGCCGACGAGGCGCTCAAGGACAAGATGCGCGAGATCATCGCGCCGGCCGAGGCGATCTTCCTCGATGCCAAGTTCGAGTCCGAGCTCGTCGAGCTCGACAGCGACGAAGAAGCCCACGAGATGCTCGCCGAGATGGGCATCACCGAGTCCGGCCTCGACCAGCTCGCCCGCGTCGGTTTCGACACCCTCGGCCTGCAGACCTACCTGACCGCCGGCCCCAAGGAGACGCGGGCCTGGACGATCAGGAAGGGCGCCACCTCCCCCGAAGCCGCCGGTGTCATCCACACCGACTTCCAGAAGGGCTTCATCAAGGCCGAGATCGTCTCCTTCGCCGACCTGATGTCCGCCGGCTCCATGCTCAAGGCCAAGGAGGCCGGCAAGGTGCGCATGGAGGGCAAGGACTACGTCATGGCCGATGGCGACGTGGTGGAGTTCCGCTTCAACGTGTGAGGTTTGCGCAGGTGCCGCACTGCCCGGGCCAGGCGCAACCGAAATCCAGTACGACGCAATGCTGGCCCGCCAGTCCCGACAAGGGGAAGGCGCTCAGAGGCGCGCCGGTATGGTGGTGCGCACAGTCAGCGAACGACTGCCGGACGACGGAGCCGTACCCGGAATGCGACAAGACGGCCATGAGGAGCAGTCATGGCATGGCTCGTGCTTGTACTAGCGGGCGGACTCGAAGCCGTGTGGGCCGTTGCCCTGGGAAAGAGCGAAGGGTTCACCCGCCTCGCGCCCAGCATGGTCTTCCTCGTTGCCCTCGCCGCCAGCATGGCCGGTCTTGCGTACGCGATGCGCGCACTACCCATCGGCACCGCCTACGCCGTGTGGGTCGGCATCGGAGCAGCACTCACCGTGGCGTACAGCATGGCTACCGGCGACGAATCCGCCAGCGTGATCAAGGTCTTGCTGCTGTGCGGACTCATTGGCTGCGTCATCGGGCTCAAGCTCGCCCACTGAGCGCGACGGGCGCGTGAATCAGTCCGCCGCGACTCGTGTGTGCTCCGAGGGCGGATCGTGCTCCTCGTCGCCGCAGGGCGGGGTCGTCGTGCGAACACCCTCCGCGTGCCGATCGCCTATCGACGCGGTGCGTACTCCACCGCCGTCCAGGGCCAGTCCTCAGCGAGCCATCTGGTGACCGCCTCGTAGAGGGGTTTGTCGAGATCCGAGTGCTCGGCGGTGACCCACGACAGCACGTCGACCGCGCCGGCGCGTGCCGGTCTCGTGGGCTTGAAGTAGACACAGCCGATCACCTCGTCCCGGTCGGGCAACAGCACCGTGTACGCGAAGTCGCTGCCGGAGGCCGACCGCTCGAAGTGAGAGACGCAGTCCCGGAGGTTGTCCTCGATCGTCATGGGTTCTGGCCAGCTCGACGCCGCCCATCCCGGCAGGCTGCGGATGAAGTCCATGCTCTGGGTCCACGCCTCGTAGTCCGACTCGTTGTGTTCCGGCCCGAGCAGGGCGAGCCGGAACCCATCCGTCTCGATGGGCGTGGGAAGAAGGAAACCGGCCGGGACGAGGCTCATGCCCCGAGTGTGCCACCGCAGGCCTTGGGCTTGTGTGTGCCGACATCGCCGCCCGACGGGCCGCGCGCACAGCATGACCTTCGCCCGGCAGGCCTCCGCCTTGACGGTCGCTTGCGCAGCAGTTCCCTGGCGCGGGCGGCTCGTCGATCGAGGCAGCGGTCTCGCTCCCTCCTGAGCCATACTGGCCAGAGGGGAGGGCGTCATGCCGAACGAGGGCCTGGATCGAGGCGCCAGTCCGTGCGTGACGCCGCTGCTGCGGAAGCGAGCCGGTGAGGACTGACGCGGGATACACCGCCGCACCCACGTCGGGGGCGCGCGCCATCATCGTGGTGTTGCACCCGTGGTGGGGGTTGACTCCGGTCATGACCGGCGTATGCGACGACCTGTCCGCCCTCGGCTACGTCGCGGTGGCGCCTGATCTCTACGGCGGGCGGCTCGCCGACACTCCTGAAGAGGCAAGGGCCCTCCGGGGCCGGCGGCGATCACTCCCGATGTGGCGACACATCGTGACGGAGGTGGAGCGGACCCGATCGGACTTCGGTGTGGAAGCCCTGGGTCAGATCGGGTTCTCCATGGGCGGTCACTGGGCCCTGTGGCTTGCCAAGCAGGCACGCCCCGAGGTCCCCCCGATCAGCGCGACCACCGTCTTCTACGCAACCAGGGGCGGGGACTTCTCGGCCAGCCACTCCGCCTTCCAGCTCCACCTCGCGGAGTCGGATCCCTTCGTCGCTCCCGGGGCCGCGGCCAGGCAGGAACGTCAGCTCCGTGCCGCGGGGCTCCAGGTCGAGGTGCACCACTACGCACACACGGGGCACTGGTTCTTCGAGTGGGATCGGCCGGCCGCGCACGAACCGATCTCAGCCGCCCTGGCGTGGGGACGCACTGTTCGCTTCCTCGATCAGCACTTCCCAGTCGAGCGGTGAACCGGCGCGGAGATCGTTGGGTCCCCCTTCCGGCTTCAGTCCGGGATGCCGAACGGCCACCGCGAACCCGCGTGATCGTTCCACTTCAACGTCTGAGATCCGTGGCTGCAGGCACCCCCAGCAGCCCCGCGAGCAGCCGCCGGAGCACGCCGAGCTGGGCGCGCATGTGCCCCGGCTCGCCGGTCGCGCGGCTCAGCAGGAACGCGCCCTCGAAGGTGACGAAGACATGGTCTGCGAGAGCGTGGGGGTCGCCGATGTCGAGGCCGCGACCCTCGGTCGCGGCCTCGAGGAGCCCGACGATCTCGTGTCGCCAGACCTCGATCGCGTGGGTGATCAGGTCCGCGGTGCCGCTGGAGACGAGCTGTTGCTCGGTCAGGACCGCGACGTAGAGGCAGTTGCTCTGCACGGACATGACCTCGTCCGCGGCATCCTCGAAGCAGCGAACGAAGGCGACGACCCGCTCGGCCGGGTCCTCGACGTCGGCGGTCTCCTCCAGTGCCCAGCGCAGCTGGCCGACGTCGGCGGCGACATACCGTTCTGTCAGCGCGCGGCCGAGGTCGAGCTTGGAGTCGAAGTGGTGGAAGAACGCGCCCTTGGACGTGCCCACCTGCTTGAGGACCTGGTCGAGCGACGTGGCGGCAAAGCCGTTCTCGATCACGAGGTGCTGCGCGGCGTCGAGTATCCGCTCGCGGTTGATGGATCCGTCCTTTGGCATGAAAAGAGTTGTACCAGACTGTTCAGTCTGCTACAAACAGACCGAACAGTCTGGTACGAGAAGGGAACTCCACCATGAGCGCCACCCACTTCTGGCAGTCATGCCGCTACGTCAGCGACGGTGGACTGGAGACCGATCTGATCTTCAACCGCGGCGTCGACCTGCCGGAGTTCGCGTCGTTCCCGCTGGTCGAGGACGAGGCCGGCCGCGCACACCTGCGCGCCTACTACGACCAGTACGCCGAGATCGCCCGCGGGGCCGGCACCGGCCTGACGCTCGAGTCACCGACGTGGCGCGCCAGCCGCGACTGGGGCACGAAGGTCGGCTACGACGCCGCCGCCCTCGACCGCGTCAACCGCGCTGCCATCGCGCTGCTGCAGGACCTGCGTGCGTCGTACGCCGACGTCGTGGACGTACGCATCATCGGCGCGGTCGGACCGCGGGGCGACGGCTACGTCGCCGAGCAGGCGATGACTTCCGAGCAGGCGATGGCGTTCCACCTTCCCCAGGTCGAGGCGTTCGCCGGCTCCGGCGTCGACGCTGTCGGGGCGTACACGATGACTACCGCTGCCGAAGGCCTCGGCATCGCGCGGGCGGCCCGCAGCGTCGGCCTGCCAGTCCTGATCGGCTTCACCGTCGAGACCGACGGCCGGCTCCCCGACGGGACCACCCTGCGCGAGGCAGTCGCCCGGCTCGAGGCCGAGGAGGTGGCTGACGGGTTCATCGTGAACTGCGCCCACCCGACCCACATCGCGCCAGGTCTGCAGGACGGCGACTGGCTGAACCGGATCGTGCAGGTGAACCCGAACGCCTCCACGCTGAGCCACGCTGAGCTCGACGACGCCGAAGAGCTCGACCGGGGCGACCTCGCGTTGCTCACGTCGACCTACGACGGGCTGCGCGCCAAGCTGCCCAACCTCGCGATCGTCGGGGGCTGCTGCGGAACCGATGCCAGCCACGTTGCGGCCATGTTCGGGGTCTGAGTCAGCAGTCCGAGCTGGCCGCCCCATGGGCACGCGGCAGGGGCGTTCGCTCGCGGCCGGTCAGCGTGCGATCACTGTGATGGTGACGTTCTCGCAGTTGCTGGCTTGGAGGGTGAGTGCGTCCTTCTCGGCCTGATCGGCGCTCAGGTCCCAACGGTGCTTCACCGCGACCCACTCGCCGATGTAGCGGCAGCGCTCGAGCAGTGGCAGCCACTCGCCGGGGTCCTTGTCGCCCTTGCCGCGATTCGAGGAGGCACTGACTGCCACCAGCGACCGGGGGTCGCCCTGGTCGTTGGCGAACGCCTCCTTGGTAGCCGCACTCCAGGCATAGCCGCCGGAGTCGTGGGCCTCGGCCAACGCGACCAGGTGGTCGATGTCGAAGGTGCTCGAGTCAGTGGTGGTCACGCCGTCGTAGTAGGAGTACCACTGGCCGGTGATGCGGCAGTTCGTGCCGGACCACGTGGCCGTCACGACCGACTCGGAGATCAGGACCTCGTCGCGGGTGTCGCAGTAGGGGATGCCGGCGGATCCGGCATTCCAGTGCTTCCACGTGGCGCGGTCGTATCCGGTGCGGACCTCGGGGGCCACGGGCAACGCGGCGATGAGGGCCCGCAGCGTGTTCGTCTCGGGCTGCGGGTCGGGGTCGGGCTGCGGGTCGGGGTCGGGCTGCGGGTCGGGCTGTGGGTCGGGGTCGGGCTGCGGGTCGGGCTGTGGGTCGGGGTCGGGCTGCGGGTCGGGCTGTGGGTCGGGGTCGGGCTGTGGGTCGGGCTGTGGGTCGGGCTGCGGGTCCGGGTCGGGCTGTGGGTCCGGCCGCGGCGTCGGATCGGGGTCGGGAACCGGTGTCGGGCTGGGCGTGGGGTCCGGGCTCGGCGAGGCGTCCGGGGTGGGCGTGGGCATCGTCGTGGTGCCGGCAGGCGCCAGGGTCAGCTGGATCGTCGCGTTGTCGGCCCGGCCGTGACGGTCCCTGATGCGGTAGCGGATGCGGTAGTCCGACGGCAGCGCGACCTCGGTGGTGGTGATGCGGACCTTCTGCTTCACGACCCTCGCGGTGCCCCACGCGTAGGTGTTGCGGGGAAGCCGAACCGAGGCGCCGCGTCTGCTGATCGTGTCGTTGGCGAGCACCGAGACCGTCACGGTTCGACCGGCCGACACGGAGGCGACGTCCCTGCGGGCCTTCACCCCGGCGGCGGCCTCGGCAGGGGCCATGACGATCGCCGTGGAGCCGACGACGGACAGGACGGCGAGGGCGACGGTGGCCAGTGCGGCGCGAGACGAGGTCGACATGGGGAGCGTCAGTGTGCGGGAAGGACCGGTCGGTGCGCGGCCGAATGCGCGGACTTCCCCGCTCGAGCCATCGATCTCGCGTGCGCACATGGCGCTCACAGCAGACCCACAGACGCCTCGATCAGCATCGGGACCGCGCAGCCTGAACGACACGCTGCGCGGCCCGAGCCCACCCGATGCCAGGAGCCCCCCCGATGTCCGAACAGCTTCCCGCCGCCCGCGGCCACCAGCGCCGCACGACGAAAGCCCTTGCCGCCGCTGCCCTTGCCACGCTCCTCGTGGCCACCGGGTGCAGCACTGGCTCCTCGACGCAGGACTCCACCCCGGACACCTCCGCCGACACCGATACCTCCGCTAGTGCCGACGCGACCACCGGGGCTGCGGAGGACACCGCGACGGGCACGACTGCGGTCGGTCTCGGCTGCGTCGAGACCGCAGCGTTGTTCCTCACCCGCGGGTCGGCGAACGCGGACCTCGCCGACCCGGAGGTGAGCGCGACCTGCGAGGGCGACGACGTGGCCATCACCAGCAACGGGATCCCCGACTACACCTACATCGAGACCTCGCCGGGGTCGCCGCAGGCGGCCGACTACGCGTTCACCATCCCCGCCACCCCCACCATGGCCGATGAGGTCACCGAGGTGCCGGACCTCGGCATCGCGGCAGTGGCCCTCGGCGGCGTACCCATCTACGGGCCCACCGAGGGGACCGGGGGCGACGTCAACTCGCTCGAGGGTGCCCTGTCCGCGTGCGGGAGCCACAACGGCCCGACCGGGTTCCACATCCACCAGGTCCTGACCTCGGCCGACACCGACTGCCTCTTCACGCCCGAGGAGGTGGCGCAGACGCCGCAGCTGGTGGGCTATGCCCTCGACGGCTACCCGATCTACACCGGCGCCGACCAGTACACCTCGTCGTGGCAGCTCACGGACGAGTCCCTCTTCGCCACCGACACGTGGGCAGCGCACTCCTATGTGGAGGGCTCCGGCGACCTCGACCAGTGCAACGGGCTCACGGACGCCGACGGCAGCTACGCCTACTACACGACGTCGAGCTTCCCCTACGTCCTCGGCTGCTACGCCGGGGTCGTCGACGTCAGCGCAGCCGGTGGGGGCGGGGGCGGCCCGCGGTGACCCGTCCGCAGGCCTCCCGTCGCGACCTCCTGGTCGCCGGCGGCGCTGGAGCCCTCGGACTGGTGGGGGGAGTGGCATCCGGGCGGCGACCTCGACGAACCCTCCGTCGATGCCGCGGGCGAGGGCACGCCGACCGAGGCCGACATCGGGTTCTGCGCGGACATGACCCTTCACCACGTGCAGGCCCTGGCGATGTGCCAGCGCGTGCTGGGACGCGACACCGGTGACCCGGTGCAGGCCGCTGCCGCAGAGGTCCTGCAGACGCAGGCGATCGAGGTCGGCATGATGCGGGCCTGGCTGGCCGACTGGGGCCAGTCCACCACTGCGCCCGCCACCACGATGGCCTGGATGGGCATGAACGACGGCGCCGGTGTGCCAGCCGAGATGATGCCCGGGCTGGCCACCGCGGAGGATCTGCGCTCGCTCTCCACGACCACCGGCCGGGAGCGGGGCCGACGGTGGATCGAGCTGATGCGGGCCCACCACGTCGGCGGCGTCACCATGGCGGAGGCAGCGCTCGGAGTGGTGAGCCTGGCCAAGGTCCGTCGTCTCGCGCAGACCCAGGTGACGGTGCAGACGTTCGAGATCAGCCAGTACGACGTGCTGCTCGCGACCGGCTATGCCTGAAGGGACGACCGGACCGGGCCAGCGCGGCCCGGGTTGCCCAGCCTGAGCGTGGACCGGTCGCTGCTCGCACTGTCGCTCGGAGCCCACGAGGGTTAATCTCGCGAAGGGCCGCGTGCTCGTCCTGACGGCCCGTCGCGACGATGTCCGGAGGTCAGAGACGATGAGAAGCACGATGCTTGCGGCGGCGACAGCCGCCACGATGGTGGTCACGCTCGGCGGCGGCACCACCGGTGCTGTGGCAGGGCCAGGCCACGGCCACGGCCACAATCACGCTGGGTTCGACCCCGGTCCGGTGGTGGCGGACCCGGGTGGGGTGATCGACCTGCCGGCCCGCTACTCCTACGACGTGTTGGCCCGTGACTGCGTCGACCAGGTGACGTCGACCGAATCCGGCGCCACCTTCGCGATGCCGAGCGACTTCGACGCCAACATGCTGGTGCGTGGCCGCAAGGGCCGGGTCCAGCTGCTGTCCGCCCACGAGCTCACCAAGCCGGTCCCCGGTGACTACCAGGGCGACGTCGGCAAGTGCGCCGTGGAGGAGCAGGCGACCACGGACGACGGTGACAGCAACGGCTGGGGATCGGTCTCGCGCCTCACCCTCGGCCGGGACGGCACCACGGTGCTGCGCAGCGAGCTGATCGCGACGGGCCTGCACAACCTGTGCGCCGGCGCCCGGACGCCGTGGGGCACCTTCCTGGTCAACGAGGAGTTCCCCTTCCGCAACGACCCCGAGAAGCGTTCGGGCTGGGTCTGGGAGATCGACCCGCAGACGGGTGCCGAGACCAAGCTGACCGGCATGGGTCGCTTCAGCCACGAGCAGGAGGTCCGCTCACGCGGCGCCTGGTACCTCACCAACGACCTGGGGAACTACCAGTACCTCTACAAGTTCGTCCCGACGCGCCAGCGTGACCTGACCACCGGTCAGCTCTACGGCCTGGACTTCGACCGCTCGACCAACACCGGCACCTGGGTGAAGCTGGACGACCCCGCCAACGCCGAGGCCGAGATGATCGCCAAGGTCGGGACCCCCGACGCCACCAACTCCTTCTGGAAGCACGAGGGGATCATCAAGGCCAAGCGTGGCAACGGGCTGATCTTCGCCGAGTCGGCCTCCGGCTCCGACCCGGGCCGCGTCTGGCACCTGACGGACAAGAAGAGCGGCGTCACGGGCAAGGTGCTGGTCGAGGGTGACTTCGCGAAGATGAGCCGGCCGGACAACGTGCGCTACGACCCCTCCGGCAACCTCTACATCTTCGAGGACAACGGAAGCGCGCTCGCCAACCCCGTCACGGGCGGGAAGAACCAGGTCTACGTCCTGCCCAAGGGCAGGTCGGGCGCGGAGAACCTGGTCCACTTCGCCACCATCGGCGGCGGTGGCGAGGGCACCGGCCCGCAGTTCTCCCGCAACGGCAAGCTGCTCTACCTCTCCATCCAGGACCAGGAACAGCCTGACGGCTCCGACAGCCGGGTGATCGCGATCCACGTCCCCAAGACCCACCGCTGAGCCTGATCGTCGAACGGCCCCGCGCACTCGGTGCGCGGGGCCGGCTTCCGCGTAGGCCGCCAGCGCTACCGTGGGGAGTCCAGCTCCACCGACCACCGCGAGGATGACGACCATGGCCCGCCTGGCCCCGCACAAGGTCGTCCTCCACGGCCACGAGCTCTCCTACGTCGACAGCGGGTCGGGCCCCGTGGTGCTCTTCATCCACGGGATCCTGGGCTCGCAGCGACAGTGGGCCCACCTGCTCGACAAGATCGACGACGACCACCGAGTCGTCGCCCCCGACCTCTTCGGCCATGGTGACTCGGCGAAGCCGACGGGGGACTACTCGCTGAGCTCGCACGCCGCGACCCTGCGCGATCTCCTCGACCACCTCGGCGTCGAGCGGGTCACCCTCGTCGGGCACTCGCTGGGCGGCGGGATCGCCATGCAGTTCTTCTACCTCTTCCCCGAGCGGGTGGAGCGCCTGGTCCTGGTCGCCAGCGGCGGCCTGGGGCGCGAGGTCAACCTGGTCCTGCGATCGGCGACGCTCCCCGGCGCGCAGCAGGTGCTCGGAGTCATCGCGTCCGCGCCGGTCCTCGAGAAGGTGGAGGCGCTGGGTCGTGGTGCTCAGAAGGTCGGCTGGCGGCCCGGGGCCGACATCGGCGCGATCTGGCGGAGCTTCACCTCCCTCGGCGACCGGGAGAGCCGGCGCGCCTTCCTCGCCACCACCCGGGCCGTGATCGACATCGGCGGCCAGAGCATCAGCGCCCACGACCACCTCGCAGACGTGACCCCGGTGCCGACCCTGGTCGTCTGGGGCTCCAAGGACCGGATGATCCCGGCCTGGCATGCACTCAACGCGCAGCGCGCCCTGCCCGACTGCCAGGTCGAGCTGTTCGAGGGAGCCGGCCACTTCCCCCACCTCGACGACCCGGACCGGTTCGCCCGCGTGCTCCGCGACTTCATCACCGACGAGCCGGCCGAGCCGACAGCTGTCGAGGGCTGACCCGTGCGACTGATCCTCAACCTCATCTGGCTGGTCCTCGGCGGGTTCTGGCTGTTCCTGGGCTACGTCCTCGCGGGACTGCTGCTCTGCCTGCCGATCATCACGATTCCCTGGGCCCTCGCGTCGTTCCGGATCGCGACCTACGCCCTGTGGCCGTTCGGCCGTACGGTCGTGGCCAAGGAGTCGGCGGGGGTGGGGTCGTTCCTCGGCAACGTGATCTGGTTCGTCCTCGCCGGCTGGTGGCTGGCGCTCGCCCACATCCTCTCGGGCATCGCGCTGTTCGTGACGATCATCGGCATCCCTCTGGCGCTGGCCGACTTCAAGCTGATCCCGATCTCGCTCGCCCCGCTGGGCAAGGACATCGTGCCGGTCCGCCGCGGCGACTTCGACCGAGCCCGCTGAGGACCACGATGCTCGCGGCCACGGGGGCCGGCCACGTGCAGCGTCTGAGGCGTCGGCTCAGGAGGGGCCCAGACGGCCCTGCCCGACATGCGGGGCGGGCTCCTTGAGCTCGACGAAGATGGTGTGGGTCCGGGTGCTCCCGATGTTCGCGCCCGAGTGCTCCTGAGCATCGAGCCAACGCGCCTGGAAGGCCGGCATGTCCACCTCGACCTCGCGGTCGCCGTGGATCAGCCTGCGCTGGAAAGAGCTCAGCGTCACCATCACCGAGTCGGGGTGGTTGTGCGGGTGGGTGCGGTCGCCCGGCGCGTCCTCGTACTCGAGCACGCGCACCCGCTCGTTCTCGAAGATCACGCGATAGAGATGGGCGTCAGTCTCGACGGGATCGGCCATGGTCACATGCTGCCGCGTGGGGCGGGGTTTGAGAAGGGTGCGGCTGGTCCGCAGCTCTCCTGGAACGACACCCGTCGGAGTCAGGTGTGAGTGCCGACGTTGATCACCCGACCTGAGGAGTCGCGGTAGAAGAAGCGGGTGACACCCCATTCCTCCACCGACAGGGGATGCACGATCTCGACGCCCGCCTCCAACGCTGCCGCATGGAACGCGTCGACGTCGTCGACGAAGACGGACACGTCCGGATTCACCGGCGCGGTGGCATCTGTCGTCATCACACCCAGTTGATGCCCGTCGTGGTCGCTGAGGAAGGCGACCCAGCCGTTGTCCATCACGACCTCCAGCCCCAGGACGGCTGAGTGCTCGCGGACCGCCTCGGGCAGGTCGGGGACAGTGAGGATGGGAACGACGCGTTGGATCGGCACGGAGCCAGTCGAGCATCACTGCGACCGAAGGTCGAGGGTGGACTCCAACCCGGCACCGAGGCTGGTCGTCGACGCGCTCCGATCCCGGGGGGTGATCTAGGCTCGATCCGTGAACAAGCGCGCCCTCGTACGACGTCCGGGTCCACGTCTCGCCGACGGGCTGGTGACACACATCGAGCGGTCGAGCATCGACCACGACCTGGCGCTGCGGCAGTGGGACGCGTACGTCGCCGCCCTGCAGCAGGAGGGGTGGGAGACGATCGAGGTCCCGCCCGCCGACGACTGCCCGGATGCGGTCTTCGTCGAGGACACCGTGGTGGTCTACGGCGACCTGGCGGTCATCTCGCGTCCCGGTGCTGATGAGCGCAAGCCCGAGACGGCGGCGGTGGAGGACTCCCTGCGTGAGCTGGGATACCGCATCGCTCGCATCGAGGAGCCCGGCACCCTGGACGGCGGCGACGTGCTCAAGCACGACGGCACGGTGTGGGTCGGCCTCGGCGGCCGGACGAACCGGTCCGGCGTCGACCAGCTTGCCGCGGCCCTGGGCCCGGTGGGCGCCCACGTGGTCGGCGTACCACTCAGCAGGGTGCTGCACCTGAAGTCGGCCGTCACCGCGCTGCCTGACGGCACCGTCGTCGGCTACCCGCCCCTCGTCGACGACCCGGAGGTCTGGCCCAGCTTCCTCGAGGTCCCGGAGGAGCCCGGCTCGCACGTGGTGCTGCTCGACGACGAGACCGTGCTGATGTCCGCGAGCGCGCCGCGAACTGCTGAGCTGTTCGCGGACCGGGGCCTCCGGGTCGTGGCCGTCGACATGACCGAGTACGAGAAGCTCGAGGGCTGCGTCACCTGCCTGTCGGTGCGGCTGCGCGGCTAGACCCTCCCGAGGGGAGCCTCGCGTTCGGCTTTCCGGGTGTCTACGGACGCGCCGCACCCCGGATCGTGTCACCCCCCTTGTGCTCCCTGCGTCGATCGAGCTTGCTGGCGAGCAGCGCGTCGAGCTTGTCCGTGGCGCCACCGAGGGCCTCGGCCACGCTGTCGGCGTGATGGGTCACGACCATTGGGTCCAGGCCTGTGGGGCGCGCCTCGAGCAAGCAGCGGATGTCGCCGACGGACTCCTTGCCGGAGCTCTCGTCGCGCAGGTGGACCTCGATGCGGGTGATCTGGTGATCGAACCGGCTGAAAGCCGACTCCACGTCGGATGAGATGCGGCCCACCTCGTCGGCGTCGCAGTCGACGTTGTGGTCGGTGTTGACGAGAACCTTCATGGGCGGCCTCCTTGTGTCGGTCCACCAAGTCTTGGCCTCCGCGTGGACCGCCCCCAGAGGCATAGGTCCCTCAGTGGTGGGGCAGCTTCCGCCGGGTGGGCATCTCGGGCGCAGGAGCCAGCTCCGGCTGGGTGGTGGGTGCCGTCCCGAGGCGCGCCGAGAGGTGGGTGACCCACGTGCTGGCGGTGAGTCCGTGGACGAAGACACTCACCAGGACCGTCCAGATCGCGGTGTCGAAGATGAGGTCGGTCTGCGGGCTGTCCAGCTGCTCCAGGACGATCAGCGCGAAGAGGATCGATGCCAGCCCGCGGGGACCGAACCAGCCGGCGAAGAAGCGGGTCTCCATCAGGGTGCGCGTCCCCGTGAGTGCCAGGAGGACGGGCGCCATGCGTACGACGGTCAGGCTGAGGGCGACGTAGCCCAGGATCTGCCACGACACGGAGGCAAGCGCGGGACCGGCGAGCACCGCGCCGAAGATGATGAAGGTGAGCGCGCTCAGGAGCTCTCCCTCGTCTTCGGTGAAGTCCTGGATGCCGCTGCACTGCTCGCGGGCCAGATGCCCGAAGGCCAGTCCTGCGGTGAAGGCGGCGATGAAGCCGTTGCCGCCCAGCAGGTCGGCGCTTGCGAACGCCCCCGCCGCGAGGGCGATGGTGGCGAGCTGCCGGTAGATGCCCTCGACGCGGTCCGCGACCGCGCGCACGTGGAGCACTCGGCCACCGATGGCGCCCATGCTCACTCCGCACAGCAGTCCGAACCCGATCTGCCGGGCCACGAACTCGCCCCACCCACCGGTGCCACCCGCCTCAGAGGCCGCCAGCGCGAGGAAGACCGTGACGATGGGCACCATCAGCCCGTCGTTGAGACCGCTCTCGACGTTGAGTCCCTGGCGAAGCCGCACCGGAAGCCGTCGGTCGCTGACCACGGCCTGGCCGAGCGCCGCGTCGGTGGGGGTCAGCACGGCCGCAAGCAGTGCGGCCTCCGTCAGCGTGAGGGCCGGGAACATCAGCCAGGCAGCACCCGTGCCGAGCAGCAACGTCAGCGGTAGGCCGACGCCGAGCAGCCGCACCGGGAATCGGGACTCGGTCCGCAGCTTGCGCAGGTCGATGCGGATCGCGTCGGTGAACAGCACCAGCACCAGCGTGGCCTCGATCAGGATCGAGACCGCCTCCCCCTCGAGGCCGAGGTCGAACCACCGCAGCCCGGCGTCTCCGACGGCAAGCCCCACCGCCGTGAAGACCATCGGGGCCGTGATGGGCGACAGGGAGAGCCGTCCTGAGACGAGCGCGAAGCCGTACACGGCGGCCGCGATGACGAGGAGCTCGGTCACCCACGCATGATCCCACGCGAGAGCCCGCTTCTCCGGCGAGCGGACTCACAGGATCCGCACAGGTGACTCCCACGCGCCTGCCAGAGGCGGGGAAGAGTGTCATCCTCATGGCCCTCACCCAGACCCCGGCTCCGGTCCCCGCGGCGCCGCGGACCGATGGTGTACGACGGCTCGGCGTGCGCGCCCGCCGCGATGCGAGGATCCGGCTCGCCGCCGGCAGCGCCCTGTGGCTCTCGCTGCTGCTGGTGACCTACTGGTGGGTCTCCGGTGGCGGCATCGGCGACCTCTCCACCTGGTCCACCGGCCTCCAGTCCGTCGGTCGCATCACCGGTCTGACGTCGGCGGTGCTCCTGCTCGCCCAGGTCGTGCTGATGGCGCGCGTGCCGGTGCTGGAGCGCGCCTTCGGCCAGGACGAGCTCGCCCGGGTCCACCGCATCGTCGGCTTCACGTCCTTCAACCTGATGCTCGCCCACATCGTCACGATCACCTGGGGCTACGCCGGCGGGTCGCTGGGCTCGACGCCCCGCACGCTGTGGGACCTCGTCGTGAACTACCCCGGCATGCTGCTCGCCACCGCGGCCACGCTGTGCCTGGTCATGGTCGTCGTCACGAGCATCCGCGCGGCCCGGCGCCGGCTGCGCTACGAGTCGTGGCACCTGTTGCACCTCTACGCCTATCTCGGCGTCGGCCTGGCCATCCCGCACCAGCTCTGGACGGGCGCGGACTTCACGTCCTCCACCGGTCGCCAGGTGTTCTGGTGGTCCGCGTGGGCGGCCGCGGCCGCGAGCGTGCTGGTGTGGCGGGTTGGCCTGCCGGTGTGGCGCAACCTCCGTCACGACCTCCGGGTGGCCGCCGTGGTCCCCGAGGGAGACGGCACCGTGTCGGTGCACGTGACCGGACGCCACCTGCACCGGCTGCCCGTCGAGGCGGGCCAGTTCTTCCACTGGCGCTTCCACGGCCGACCCGGCTGGAGCCGCGCCAACCCCTACTCGCTCTCTGCCGCCCCCGACGGACGCTCCCTGCGGATCACCGTCCAGGACGTCGGCGACGGCAGTGGGTCGGCGGCCGGGCTCGCGGCCGGCTCGCGCGCCTGGGTCGAGGGCCCCTACGGCCGGCTCAGCCCGCGCGCCCGCAGTCGGGGCAGGGTGCTGCTGATCGGTGCCGGGGTGGGCATCACCCCGCTGCGGGCGCTGGCGGAGGGCCTGGAGTACGGCCCTGGCGAGGCGCTGCTCCTCTACCGCACGTCGTCGGCCCCGATCTTCGTCGACGAGCTCACCGACCTGGCGCAGCGTCGCGGCCTCGCCGTCTGGGGCCTGCCGGGACGCCGACGCGCCCCGGACTCCTGGCTCGGCAGCGGCGTGGACGCACCCACGGACCTGGCGGCGCTGACGTCCTGGGTCCCGGACGTCGCCGAGCGTGATGTCTTCGTCTGCGGCCCCCGGCCCTGGACCGAGCTGGTGGTCCGCGACCTGCGCGCCGCCGGCGTGCCCGAGCACCACATCCACCTCGAGAACTTTGGCTGGTGAGACCTGTGAAGCGCATCGTCCTCTGGGCCCTGAGCACCCTCTCGGCCGTGGTCGTCCTCTTCGGCTACCACACCTCGACCTCCTCGGTCATGGCCACCAACAGCGACTCGGCCATCTCCGGATCCCTCCAGGCCCAGTCCACGTCGGGCGCCTCCTCGAGCGGGACCGGCGGCTCGGCCCCGCCGAACGGCAGCTCGACCGGTTCGTCGAGTGGCTCGACCAGCGGGACCGTCACCGGCACTGCCGCGCAGACCCGCTACGGCCCCGTCCAGGTGCAGCTCGAGGTGTCGGGCTCGAAGGTCACCAACGTGACCGTCCTGCAGTACCCCGACGCCGACGGGCGCGACCTCCAGATCAGCCAGTACGCGCTGCCCCAGCTGATCCGGCAGACACTGGACGCCCAGAGTGGCAGCGTCTCGATGGTCAGCGGTGCCACCTACACCAGCCAGGGCTACGCCGAGTCCCTGCAGAGCGCGCTGGACCAGGCCGGGCTGTGACCACCTCCTCTGCCAGCAGCGTGGTCACCCGTCGCGTCGAGCACGTGATGGGAATGCCCATCAGCCTTGCCCTTCGCGGACGGCACGCCGGCGACGAGGTCGGCGAGCGTGCCTGGCTCGAGGCGTTGGCAGAGCTGCGCTGGGTCGACGAGGTCTTCAGCACGTGGCGCCCCGACAGCCAGGTCTCCCGGCTGGGTCGCGGCGAGCTCACCCTCGATGAGTGCGAGCCGGCCGTGGCCGAGGTGCTACGGCTGGGCGAGGACGCCAGGGCCTCCTCCCACGGCGCCTTCGACGTGTGGCTGCCCACCGCGGACGGCGTACGCCGGCTCGACCCGAGCGGGGTCGTCAAGGGCTGGGCGGTCGACCGCGCGGTCGTGCCGCTGCTCGCGCTGGAGGACACCGACGTGTGCCTCTCGGCGGGGGGCGACATGGTCTGCCACGTCGCCGATCCGGACGGGGAGGCGTGGATGATCGGCATCGAGGACCCGCTGGCCCCCAGCCGCCTCGTCGCGCAGGTGCCCGTCCACCGGGGGGCGGTGGCCACCTCGGGCTCCGCGCACCGCGGCGCCCACGTGGTCGACGCCCGCTCCGGGGAGTCGCCGCGCGACCTCGCCTCGGTGACCGTGATCGGCGCCCACCTCACGAGCGTCGACATCGACGCCACGACCGCCCTGGCGCTCGGCCTCGAGGGCCCCGCCTGGCTGCGCTCGCGCCTGCGCACCGGCGTGGTGGTCTGGGCCGACGGCCGCGCGGAGACCATCGCCTGAGCCCGCCGGCCGGCGTACGGTCGAGGCATGGTGTGGCTCCTCGTGCTCATCCCACTCGCAGTCATGATCGGCTGGCTGTCGGTGCGTCAGCGTCGACGTGAGTGGGAGGACCTCACCCGTCCGGGCCTGCCGGTGCGCCGCGCGCAGCCGCGTCGCGGAGTGGGCGGCCTCGGTGAGGCGCCCCCGACGGTGCACCACAGGCTGGGCGGCCCGAGCGGCCGGGACTGAGCAGGAGCCTCAGATCTCGTCGTCGACGTACGTCGGGCTGGCGACACGCAGCCCGGCGAGGGTCAGCGGCACCGAGGTGAGCATCAGCAACACGATCACCAGCGACCAGCCGCCGGTGGCGTCATGGATGAGCCCGACGACGAAGGGGCCGATCGCGGCGAGCGCGTAGCCGATGGGTTGCACGAATCCGGAGACCTGTGCGGTCACCGTCGGGTGACGGGTGCGGGCGGTGATCAGGGCGATGGCGGTCGGAAAGGCCAGCCCGGAGAGGCCCAGGAGCAGTGCCCACAGCCACGGGACGGTGGCCGGTGCGACGAGCAGGCCGGCGTAGCCGAGCGCGAGCATGATGCCGAAGGACACCATCAACGGACGCAGGCCCGTGCCGCGGGCGATCACGGTCGGCATGAACAGCGCACCGATGACGCCGACGCTCGAGAGCAGCGCCTGGAGGGCCCCGGCGGACGAGGCCGAGATCCCGGCATCGCGGAAGATCTGCGGGAGCCAGCCGAACTGGACGTAGGCGTGCATCGACTGGATGCCGAAGAGCACCGTGAGCGCGATCGCCGTGGGGGAGTGCGCCACGCGCCCGCTCGGTGCCTCGCTGCTCACCCTGTGGTCGGCGGGCGAGCGGTGCTCGCGCAGCCACAGCCACCCCCACAGCGGCAGCGCCAGCAACAGGAGCAGCCCCCACATGCCGAGCCCGGTCTGCCACGAGCCGGTGGCCTCGGTGGCCGGAGCCGTCGCGAGCGCACCGATGGTGCCGCCGAGCACGAGCCCCGTGCCGTAGACCGTCATCAGGACGACTGCGTGCCCGTGCACCTTGATCCAGGCCGGGACCAGCACGTTGCCGACAGCCATGCCGGCCAGCGCGATCACGGTGAAGAAGAGGAACAGCGGGACGCTTCCGGTCGTGACCCGCAGCAGGAGTCCGGCCGCTGCGGCGATGAGGCCGATCGCGATGCCGGCGGTGATGCCGACCTTGCGGGCCAGGCCGACCGCCAGCGCGCCGACGAGTCCGAAGCACAGCCCGGGCAGACCGGTCATCGCGCCGGCGACGCCGGCGCTCATGCCCAAACCCTGACGTATCTCCTCCAGCACCGGCCCGGGCGAGGACGCACCCGGTCGCAGGTTGATCGAGACCAGGACGACGGCGACGAGGAGGACGCCGAACGGGATGGTGGCGCTGCGGGGACGGGCGTCAGCGTCGGACACGGGCACCGACTCTGGGGAGCACCAGCAGCGCGCCGAGGACGAGGGTCGCCACCACCACGAACGCCGTGGCCGTGCCCTGGCCACTGACCTGCCGCAGCACCATCCCGCCGGCCAGGGCGCCGAGCCACACGACGAGGCCGGAGCCGATCGCCGCGGGGCGCCTCCGGGTCGCGGCGAGGACGACCCACGCCAGGAGCGTGCCGACGAGGAACGGCCACGCCGTGGTCCACCAGCCGCCCGCGGTGAGGGTGCCGTAGTGGCTGAGTCGCCCGATCACCGCGAAGACGCCGACGAGCAGGAGGTCGAGCAGCAGCCACATGGGCTGAAGCCTAGACAGGGCCTTTCGCCTGCGCAGAAGTCCCTCGTTTCGAGGTTGCAGCCCCGCCGGCCGCGGAGGAGACTGGATCGGCTGGGTTGTGGCCTGGGACGGTGTCGTGGACGAACGCCCGATGGAGGACGCTGGCGGCGGTGAGAAGGTGGACCGCCGATTGCTCGACGCCCGGAAGCAGGCGGCAGCGACGCGCGAGATCCTGGAGGCGCTCGGCCGGGCAGGTGCCGACCCGAGCGAGGTCCTCGACACGATCATCGACCGGGCCGTCCGCCTGTGCCGAGCGCAGGTGGCCCAGCTCTACCTGGTCGACGGCGACACGTTCCGGCTCTCCCGGGTCACCGGGGACGTTCCCGCCGAGTTCCTGCGCTACGTCGTGGACCACCCCCTCACGCCGACCCGGGACAGCCTCCTCGGCAGGGTCGTCCTGGACCGTCGCACGCAGCAGATCCGGGACGTGCTCACCGACCCGGACTACGGCAGGTACGACCTGCAGAACCTCGCCGGGTTCCGCACCCTCCTGTCCGCGCCCATGCTGCTCAACGGCGACGTCATCGGCATCCTGTCGGTGTGGCGCACCGAGGCCCACCACTTCGATCAGGGTGAGGTCGACCTCCTGAGCGCCTTCGCGACCCAAGCGGCCATCGTCGTACGGCAGGTCGAGCTCGTCGGCGCTCTCGAGGCCAGGAGCGCAGAGCTGGCGGCCAAGGTGGACCAGCTGGAGGTGCTCCGGGAGATCGGTGACGCGGTCGGCTCGACGTTGGACCTCGATGAGGTGTTGGGCGGGATCGTCAGCGGTGCGGTGCGGCTCACGGGCGCCGATGGCGGCTCGATCCTGGAGTACTACGCGGGCGAGGACTGCTTCCGCGTCCGGGCCACGGCCGGCGGCAGCCCGGGACTCACCGAACGGCTCCGCGAGCTGGACATCCCCCGCGTCTCGTCGCCCGTCGGCCGGGCTGCTGCCGAGCACACGACCTTCGAGGTGCCCGACCTCAGCGCGATCTCCCGGGACGAGCACCTGGAGGTGCTGCTCGCCAACGGGTGGCACTCCCTCCTGGCGGTGCCACTCGTGCGCCGGGACCAGCTCGTGGGGGCACTCGTCATCCGGCGTCGGGCCACCGGCGACTTCGGACCCGACACCCCGGAGCTGCTTCGCACCTTCGCCAACCAGTCCGGCCTGGCGATCGTGAATGCACGGCTGTACGGCGAGCTCGACATGAAGCGTGCGGAGCTCGAGATCGCCAGTCGCCACAAGTCGGAGTTCCTCGCGAGCATGTCCCACGAGCTGAGGACGCCGCTGAATGCCGTCATCGGGTTCTCCGAGGTGTTGCTGGACCGGATGTTCGGCGAGCTCAACCCACGCCAGGAGGAGTACCTCCGCGACATCTGGACGTCGGGCAAGCACCTCCTGGAGCTGCTCAACGAGATCCTGGACCTGTCCAAGGTCGAGGCGGGGCGGATGGTCCTGGAGCCCAGCCTGATGTCGGTGCGTGCGTCCCTCGACTACGTCCTCTCGCTGGTCCGCGAACGTGCCGCGGTGCACGGCCTCGAGCTCCGCCTGGACGTGGCCGACGAGGTGGGGATCGTGTGGGCCGACGAGCTGCGCTTCAAGCAGGTCGTGCTCAACCTCGTGTCGAACGCCGTGAAGTTCACACCGGACGGAGGACGGATCGAGGTGGTGGCCACCAGGGAGGACGCGGATGTCGTCCTCCGGGTGTCGGACACCGGCGTCGGTGTGTTGCCGCAGGACCGGGAGCGCATCTTCGAGTCCTTCCAGCAGGGGCACCGGGGCGCGCCCACGGAGGAGGGAACGGGACTCGGGCTGACGCTCTCCCGCCGGATCGTGTCGCTCTTCGGTGGCACCCTGTGGCTCGAGCCGCCGGGGGACGTCGGCAGTGTCTTCGCCCTCCGCGTGCCGTTGCCCGCCATCGAGCCGGCGGGGGAGGGCGACGCCCACGGGAAGCCCACTGTGCTGCTGGTCGACGACGACCGGGCCTCGCTCGACCTGATGACGGCGTACCTGTCGGCCTCGCCCGTGCGGGTGCTGCACGCGCGGGACGGCCTCGAGGCCCTGTCCCTCGCCCGCAGTGCGAGCCCCGCTGCGATCGTGCTCGACATCCGGCTGCCGCGGATGGACGGGTGGGAGGTGCTGACGCACATCAAGGCTGACCCGGCGACCAGCTCCATTCCTGTCGTGGTGGCTTCGATCATCGACGAGCGTCAACGAGGCATGGGGCTCGGAGCGGCGGCATACCTGCTCAAGCCGGTGCGGCGTGACGACCTGCTCGACGCGCTGCGGGTCCACGGCCTCGACTTCGTGTCCGGGGGCTCTCCGTGAGCGCGCGCATCCTGGTGATCGAGGACAACGCCCTCAACCTGAAACTGGTGCGCGACGTGCTGGAGCATGCCGGGTACGACGTCGGGTCGGCGACCACGGGAGAGCTCGGGGTGGAGGCCGCCGCCGCGGAGCCGCCGGACCTCGTGCTGCTGGACCTCCAGCTCCCGGGCATCGACGGTCACGAGACGCTGCGTCGGCTTCGGGAGCAGGTCCTGCCCGCCGAGGTCCCTGTGGTGGCGGTGACCGCACTCGCGATGGCCGAGGACCACGACCGCGCGAGCCGGGCCGGTTTCGACGGCTACCTGGAGAAGCCCATCAGCCCGCGGGCGCTGCCCGGACAGGTGGAGCACTTCCTGGGGAGGGACGAGACGTGACCGGGGAGCGCGAGGTGGAGGCACGAGCGCAGCGCACCGTGCTGGCCGTCGACGACCAGCCGCCCAACCTCCGCCTGCTCGATGCGGTGCTCTCGCCGCGCGGCTACCGCGTCCTCACGGCCCCGGGCGGTCAGGAAGCGCTCGATGTCCTGCGCACCACGCCCGTCGATGTCGTCCTGCTCGACGTGCAGATGCCATTGATGGACGGCTGCGAGGTGTGCCGGAGGATCCGGCGGGACCCGCGGACGGAGTTCCTCCCCGTCATCATGATCACCGCCGGCGCCCCCGCGCAGAGGCTGGAGGGGTTGGAGGCGGGCGCTGACGACTTCATCACGAAGCCCTTCGACCAGGCGGAGCTGCTGGCACGCGTGCGTTCACTCGCCCGGCTCAGTGAGTACCACGACACGATGAGGCGCCAGGCCGACGAGATCGCCGCCTGGAACCGCGACCTCGAAGGCCGCGTGGCAGCCCAGGTGTCCGAGCTCGAACGCATGGGTCGGCTGCGGCGGTTCCTGTCGCCCCAGCTGGCCGACCTGGTCGTGAACGACGAGAGCCTGCTCGCCAGCCACCGCCGCGAGATCGTCGTCGTCTTCTGCGACGTGCGGGGCTTCACGTTGTTCGCGGAGGCGTCCGAGCCGGAGGAGGTCATGCACGTCCTCGGTGAGTACCACCTGGCGCTCGGGGCGCGGATCGACGAGCACAGCGGGACGCTCGAGCGTTTCACCGGGGACGGGGTGATGGTCTTCTTCGGCGACCCGCTCGCGGACCCGGACCCGGCGGGCTCCGCGGTGGCCATGGCACTCGCGGTGCGCGACGACGTACGGCAGCTGGCTGCCGGCTGGGCCCGGCGCGGGCACGACCTCGCACTGGGGATCGGCATCGCCCAGGGATACGCGACCCTGGGAAGGATCGGGTACCCCGGGCGGTCCGACTACGCAGCCATCGGCAGCGTGACGAACCTCGCCGCCCGGCTGTGCGCGGATGCAGCGCCGTGGCAGGTGCTCGTCACCGACCGGGTCCTCGCCCAGGTGGAGGAGCGCGTGGCGACCGAGTCGGTCGGCGACGTACAGCCCAAGGGGTTCAGCCGCCCGGTGCGCGTGCACGACGTCCTGACCGAGACCACCGGGAGGTGACTTGATGAGCACGACCACCTCGTTGTTCGACCTGGACGAGCGGCAGCGCTACGACGCCTACGAGGCGCTGCAGCGGGAGATGCCGCGCGTGTGGGAGGCCATGCGCCACGACGTGGCCCTCGAGTCCGCAGTCGTCGTCCCCTCGATCAGTCTCGAGCGCAGCACCGCCGGGAGCGGCACCCTCATGCAGGCGATGGAGGAGCGGGCGCTCTTCATCCTGCTGCTCCTTCGTCAACCGATGCTGAAGCTCATCTACGTCACCTCCTCGCCGATCGATGAGGAGATCGTGGAGTACTACCTCGGGCTGCTGCCCGGCATCATCGCGAGCCACGCGCGCCGCCGTCTCCGTCTCGTGTCGGTCGGTGACGCGTCACCGCGCCCTCTCAGCGCGAAGCTGCTCGCCCGACCCAGGTTGCTGCGCGAGATCCGGGACCTGATTCCCGATCGCAGGCTGAGCCACCTGATCCCCTACACGACGACGGAGCTCGAACGCGACGTCGCGCTCAGCCTGGGCATCCCCGTCTATGGCTCGGACCCGCGCCTTGCCCCGCTGGGGAGCAAGTCGGGATGCCGACGGCTGTTCGACGAGGTGGGCGTGCGAGCGCCGATCGGCGCGGAGGACCTCAACACGCTGGACGACCTGGTGGATGCGGTGGTCGGCATGCGCGCGCGGCATCCGTCGCTGGAGCAGGTGATCGTCAAGATCAACGAGGGGGTCTCCGGTTCGGGCAACGCATCGGTGGACCTGGCAGGCCTCGTCGCGCCCGGGAGCGTCGATGAGTCCGAGGCGCTGCGCGCACGTCTCCTGTCGATGCAGCCCGAGGCGGCCGACCTGGGCGTGGCGGAGTTCCTCGCCGCGTTCGAGCGGCTCGGCGGCGTGGTGGAGGAGCGGATCACCGGCGTCGCGTTCACCAGCCCGAGCGTGCAGATGCGGGTGCTCCCCGACGGGACCGTCGAGCTGCTCTCGACGCACGACCAGCTGCTCGGCGGAGTGAGCGGGCAGAAGTACCTCGGCTGCGTGTTCCCGGCGGACACCGCCTACTCCCGCAAGATCTCCGAACCTGCCCTGGCCATCGGCCGTCACCTGGCCCAGAGGGGCGTGCTGGGCCGCTTCGCCGTCGACTTCGTGACCGTGCAGGACGACTCAGGGGAGTGGGAGGCCTACGCGATCGAGCTCAACCTGCGCAAGGGCGGCACCACGCACCCCTTCCTCACCCTCCAGTTCCTGGCCGGAGGTGCGTACGACGGCGACGCGGGTGTCTATCGGACCGCGTCGGACGCGGCCAAGTACCTCGTGGCCACCGACCACCTCGAGGACGACCGGTTGAGGGCCCTCACGACCCGCGACGTGTTCGACGTCGTAGCCCGGCACCGGCTGCACTTCGACCATGCCCGCCAGGCCGGCGTCGTCCTCCACATGATCAGCTGCGTCACCGAGTGTGGCCGGCTCGGCATGACGGCGATCGGGGACAGCCCCGACGAGGCGTGGCAGCTCTACCAGGACGCCACGGCCGTGCTGCTCGACGAGGCCGAGCGTGCGGCAGTGCCGGGAGCACTGCCCACGTGACAGACGCTGCCGATCCACTCGTCTGGTATGCCGCGTTCGGCTCCAACCTGTCGACGGCGCGGCTGGCCTGCTACCTGAGGGGCGGCACGCCGCGCGGGGCAGCGCGAGCCTACGAAGGCTGCCGGGACCCCGCCCCGCCCCGCGAGCAAAGGAACATCACGATCACGGGTTCGCTGCGGTTCGCGGGTGCGTCGCGGGTGTGGGGAGGAGGGACCCTCTTCTTCGACCCTGGAGGCCGAGGAGCAGTGATCGCCCGCGCCTACCTCCTGCGACTGGAGCAGTTCGGCGACCTCGTCGCCCAGGAGGGGCGCCACCCGGTCGGCCGGCCGCTGGTGCTCGCCGGGACGGGGCCGACGCGACACGGTCTGTCGCAGGTCTACGACGTGGTGGTCGACCTCGGCGAGCTGGGCGGGAACCGGCTGCTCACCCTCAGCTCGTCGCACGACCACCCCATCAACGCACCGTCCGAGCCGTACGTGCGCACCCTCCTGGACGGCCTCGCCGAGGGGTTCGCGCTCGATGCCGAGGCCCGGATCGACTACCTGGCCCGGATCGCCGGGATGTCGCCCGTCTGGACCGCGGACAAGCTTCGCCGGCTCGTGTGACGCACGACGCGCGCCGGGGCCTCCCTCGAGCGCGACCCCGGTCCTAGGCTCGCCGCATGGCTTCCGAGTGGGACACGCACACCTCGCTGACCGCCTCCGCCGAGGGGCACTTCGACGCGGACCTCGACCCCGGCTGGGTCGTCGGCGGTGGGGTCAACGGCGGCTACCTGCTCGGCCTGATCGGCAAGGCCGTCGCGGAGACGGTGCCCGCCAAGCCGCACCCGCTCTCGGTCAGCGCCTATTTTCTGTCCGCCTCGACGCCGGGTCCTGCGCAGATCTCCACGCGGCTACTGCGGGAGGGCGGAAGCGTGGCGACCGTGGCGGCCGAGCTCGGCCAGGAGGGTGCCACCCGGATCACCGCGCTGGCGACGTACGGCGACCTGCAGGCGTTGCCCGACGACGTCCAGACGACGGCCGAGGAGCCGATCCTGCCCCCGATCGAGGAGTGCGTACCCGGCCTCATGGCGCCCGAGGAGGTACGTCGGGTCGCGCCGCTGATGGAGCGCTTCGACATGCGTTTCGACCCGGCCTGCGTCGGCTGGGCGATGGGTGCGCCGAGCGGGAAGGGCCACATCCAGACGTGGTTCAAGCTGGCCGACGGCCATGACGTGGACCCGGTCGGCCTGCTGATGGTCTGCGACGCGCTCCCGCCGGTCACGTTCGACCTCGGCCGCCCCGGCTGGGCGCCCACCCTGGAGCTCACCGTCCATGTCCGCGCCGTTCGGCTGCGGGCTGGCTCAAGGTCTCGCACCGCACGCGCAACGTCGCCGGCGGGATGTTCGAGGAGGACTGCGAGGTCTGGGACTCCGCCGGACGCCTGGTGGCGCAGAGCCGCCAGCTCGCGATGCAGCCGCGAGGCTGAACCCTCAGTCGAACCAGCTGCGGTCCATCGACACGATCCACCGGCGTCGCGGGTGCTCGGTGACCGACCAGAGCCGGTCGGTCGACGGCCAGTAGCTGAGGTCCTCCGGTCCCATCGGGAGGGCCCAGCGGTGCACCGTCATCGAGCCCGGCTCGCCCGTGCACACCGACCCGGGCGTCCACCGGCCGTGCGAGACCGTCACGTGGAAGCGTCCGTCCGCGATCACCGCCCCCTGCATCTGCCGCACCCCGCCGTCGTCGAGCGTCATCGGGCGGGAGAACCCGTCGTCGCCGACGGCGAGCTGCCAGCTCTGCGGGTCGAGGGGGTAGCGGGCCAGCCGGGTGGTCGCGCGGGCGTTGCCGGCGTACTCCCCTGCGATGAGGGCCGGCGGGTCCGAGCGGCGGTCCAGCGACATGAAGGAGTAGCGGAGCTTCTGGTGGCCCTCGTCGGTGGAGGCCCGGTAGGTGAACCGCACGGGCAGGACGTAGCGGTGGCCGAAGGAGTGGAGCGTCGTCCCGTCGAGCCCGAGCTCGTCCGGGCGTTCGTCGTCGCCCGGCACTCGCATGATGTCGTCGACCCGGGCCGTCACGAAGCCGCGGTTGGTGGCGGCGATGTGCAGGTAGGGACCCGCCCAGACGATGCCGCCGGCGTGGATGTTCATCGGCTTCAGGACGAGCTCGCCGGCCTCGTCGAAGACCGGTGAGACCAGCAGGACGTGGCGGTACTTCCCGGAGTCGAGGTCGGCGAAGGTCACCCGCGACCCGCGCTTGATGCCGTCCCTGCCGGTGGAGTACCAGGTCGTCACGACGACCTTGCGCCCGTCGATGTCCTCGGTGTCCGAGGCGTCGGCGCTGGTCGAGATGCCCTGGGGATACCAGAGCTCGTCGCGCTCGTCGTAGGCATCCCACCGGTAGGCCTCGCGCACGGCCCGCCCGAGCAGCCGGGGCACGACCCGCGCCCGGCGCAGGTCGTACTTCAGGTCGTCGAGCAGCCCGTCGAGCCCCGTGGGCTCGCCCAGCACCGCGGCGAGCGCGGCGATCTCGCGGACGTTCTCATCCGTGCGCTGCAGGTGGAGGCCCTCGACGTAGGGGGACTCCGAGGCTGGCATGGGCACGAGAGTAGTGCGCGGGTGTTCGTGACCCGCCTGCCGTCTTCCCTCCCGATAGTCCGCATCAATTGACTCGTCCGGGGGGCCGCTGGAGGAGTCAGTTGATGCGGACTATCGGGACGTCCAGCGAAACACCACCCATCTTCCATGCACAGCCCAGTCCCCAGCAGCGTTCTCCACAGGTGTCGCCTGCCAGACCGCTCGGGCGTCGGTGGACGACGGTGGCATCGAGGCATGAACGATCGACGATCCTCTGCGTGGCAGGCGCGGCCCAGCGGACTGGTCACTCCGCGCGGCGCTGGACCCGGCGGGCAACAACGGGCCGACACGCAACCAGGCGGGCGGTTCGCGATGGCGGCAGACCTCGTGGGGGAAGTACGTGCCGGCCTCGATAAC
This sequence comes from uncultured Actinomycetota bacterium, assembly GCA_963843815.1. Taxonomy (GTDB): domain Bacteria; phylum Actinomycetota; class Actinomycetes; order Propionibacteriales; family Nocardioidaceae; genus Nocardioides. The sequence goes on from CAWJLX010000012.1 coordinate 598,829, forward strand.
GCAGCAGTCCATCCACCAGCACATCGTCGAGCAGGGGGCGCGCATCTGCTCACACGGTGCCGTCACGGGGTGGGCCAGCCTGCGGTTCAGCGGAGCGCGCTACTTCGACGGTCTTGCCCATGCCCCCGCGGGTGTATTCGCTCCGGTGCCCATCGTCACAGGGGGAGCCTTGCTCCGACCCGATGATCGGGTGAGCATCTGTCGTGAACAGCTCGCGAAGGACGAACGCGAGCTGCTCGACGGCGTCTGGGTCACAGCCCCCGCCAGGGCTCTCTTCGACGAGGTACGCCGTCACCGCTCGCTACGCCGCGCCGTCGCCGACATCGAGGTCGCCGTCGCCGCAGGACTGCTGGCCTTCGCCGACTTCGACTCCTACGTGTCGAAGCGGAACCCCTGGACAGGCATCGGACTCGCGCGAGAGGCGGTCGCCCTCGCTGGGCTCGGGTGTTGGTCGCGGCCCGAGGTCGGGATGGCGCTCACGTGGATCCTTGACGCCGGCCTCCCTCGGCCCCGGTGCAACGTCCCTGTCTTCGACTTGTCCGGCAACCTGATCGCGATCGTGGACCTTCTCGACCCGGAGGCGGGCTGCGTCGGCGAGTACCAGGGAGGCGACCACAAGGACGGGGAACGGCACCGCCAGGACGTGGCGCGCGAGCAGGCTCTTCGTGACGCGGGCCTCGAGTGCTTCGAGGTGGTGGGTGGCGACCTCAGCGACACCGGACTTGTCGTGAAACGGATGCACGCCGCGCGTAGTCGGTCGCTGTTCCGCAGCCCCGCAGATCGTCTCTGGACGCTCGACCAGCCTCCGTGGTGGCCGGCTTGGGCGGCCGCGCACGGACTCTGACTGCCTCGCCATGGTGGGGTAGTCCGCATCAATTGACTCCATGGGCGTTCGTCGGGAGGAGCTTTCTGATGCGGACTACCCCCATCGGGGCCGCGTGGCTGGAGGGCATGGGGACAATGGCCCCGTGAGAGCCATCTTCTTCGACGAGGACGACGCGCAGGCGGTCGTGGCACGGCTCCGGGCCGACGGCTTCGAGGCCCGGGTCGAGCGCGAGCGGCTGTCCGGCGAGGATGACGACGAGGACCACCCGTGGGCGGTGACGAGCGATGCCCCCGCCTTCCTGCTCGAGGTCCTCGTGGACACCCACGACGGCTGGCTCGACGAGGGCGCGGACGCGACGACGCCGGCGCCGCCGCTCGACCTCCCGGCCGCGCCGAAGCGGGTCAAGCGCCCCGATCTAGGCTCTGGGTCATGAAGCAGACTCCCGAGCGCCGCCTGCTGCTGGTGCACGCCCACCCCGACGACGAGACCATCAACAACGGCGCCACGATGGCCCGCTACGTCGATGAGGGCATCGGCGTGACGCTGGTGACCTGCACCGCGGGCGAGATGGGCGAGGTGCTCGTCCCCGACCTGGCCTTCCTGGCCCACGAGGAGGAGGGCGGGCTCGGCGAGCACCGGCGCGGCGAGCTCGACGAGGCGATGAAGGTGCTCGGCGTGACCGACCACCGCTTCCTCGGCGGCTTCGGTCGCTTCCACGACTCCGGCATGGCCTGGCACGAGGACGGCCACGCCGTCGCCGCCGAGGTCGTCCCCGACAGCGCCTTCTGGCATGCCGACCTCACCGCCGCCGCCGACGAGCTGGTCACGGTGATCCGCGAGGTCCGCCCGCAGGTCCTGGTCACCTACGACCAGTTCGGCGGCTACGGCCACCCCGACCACATCCAGGCGCACCGCGTGGCGATGTACGCCGCCCAGCTCGCGGCCGTCCCGTCGTACCGGCTCGACCTCGGGGAGCCGCACGAGATCGCGAAGATCTACTGGACCGCGATGAGCGAGTCGCGGATGCGTGAGAGCCTGCGGTCCCTGCGCGAGGCCGGTGACACCGAGACGTTCGCCGGGATGGAGCCCGACGGCAAGCTGCCGCCGTTCGTGACCCCGGACGAGCTGATCAGCGCCCGCGTCGACGGCACGGCGACGGTGCAGCGCAAGATGGACGCGCTGGCCCGGCACGCCACCCAGGTGAAGACCGACGGCCCGTTCTTCGCCGGCGCCGAGAGCGGTCACTCGTGGTGGTCCGACGAGTACTACCGCCTGGCGAAGGGGACCGCCGGCCCCACGGGCGCCGACGGGTTCGAGGAGGACCTCTTCGCCGGACTGTGAGTGCGCTGCTCGCCCTGCTGGTCGGAGTGGTGTCGGGCGCGGCCGGGACGCTGCTGCACCAGCACTGGTGGGGGCTGGCGCTCGCCCTGACCACGGGACTGGTCGTGCTCGGCTGGCTGCCGGCGGGCGTGGTGCGCACGGCCTTCGCGGTGGGCTGGTGCCTGGCCGTGCTGCGAGGTGTGCTGGCCCGTCCGGCGGGCGGGTTCCTCATCGGGTCCGACGCCCCCGGGTGGTCGTTCCTGGCGGGATCGTCCGTGCTGCTGGTGGCTGCCCTGCTGACCGTGGGGTGGCGTCGGGGACGCGCCGACGATCACGGAGTTCGAGGCTCGGCAACCTAAACTCGCCGCGTGGCGAAGAACCCCCCAGGCAGTGACGAGCAGCCCCGCGACAAGGCGGGAGCCTCTGTCGTCGTATGGCTCGTGCTCGGGCTCGTGGTCCTCTTCGGCGGACTGTACGTCGGCGCGCACTACCTCGCAGGCGACAAGGTCCCGCGCAACACGACGGTGTCCGGCGTGCGCATCGGCGGGCACCCGCAGCACGAGGCGGCGCAGCGGCTCGAGGCCGGCCTGGCCGACAAGGTCGCCCGCGACATCGCCACCACCGTCGAGGGCACCCCGGTCGCGATCGACCCGGCGGAGGCCGGCCTCGAGGTGGACTACGACGCCTCCGTGGCCGAGGCGGGCGGGGAGGAGAGCTGGGACCCGGTCCGGCTCTGGAACTACTTCACCGGCGGAGACAACTTCGAGGCGGAGACGACGGTGGACACCGCCGCCTACAACGCCTATCTGGCCGGCCTCGACGAGGAGCACGGTGACGCCCGCGCGAGACGGCGCGGTGGGCTTCGACGGCGACCAGGTCGTCACCAAGAAGGCCCGCACCGGTGCGGCGCTCGACCCCAGTGACACGCTCTCGGCGCTGCGCTCCGCCTTCCTCGCAGAGTCTCCCGACGAGGTCTCGCTGGAGATGGCGGACGTGGTTCCCGACATCGACCAGGGCGACGTGCAGCAGGCGCTCGACAGCTTCGCCTCGCCGGCCGTGGCGGCGCCGGTCACCCTCAGCTTCGAGGGTTCCGACGTCAAGATCTTCCCGGCGGACTACACCGCGGCCCTCAGCCTCGTGCCCACCGACGGCGAGCTGGTGCCGACCCTCGACGCCGCCGCACTGATCGAGGTGGTCGGCTCCAAGGTGACCAACGGCTCCCCGGTCGATGCGAGCATCGCGCTGGTCAACGGACGACCGCAGGTCGATCCCCGCGAAGCCGGGAGTGACCTTCGACCAGGCCGAGCTGGAGGCAGGCTTCCTCGACGTGGTCGCCAAGCCGCAGGGCAAACGTACGCTCGCGCTCACCGCCAAGGTCGCCAAGCCGGACTTCACCACCAAGGACGCCAAGGCCCTCAAGGTCACCGAGCAGGTGTCGACCTTCACGACCTACTTCCCCTACGCCGAGTACCGCAACGTCAACCTCGGCCGCGCCGCGGAGCTCATCAACGGCACGCTGCTCAAGCCGGGCGAGACCTTCTCCCTCAACGGCACCGTCGGCGAGCGGACCAGGGCGAACGGCTTCACCAAGGGCTTCATCATCAGCGACGGCATCCTCGTCCAGGACCTCGGCGGTGGTGTCTCGCAGATTGCGACGACGACCTTCAACGCGATGTTCTTCGCCGGGCTCGAGGACGTCGAGCACAAGCCCCACTCGTTCTACATCGACCGCTACCCGATCGGGCGCGAGGCGACGGTCGCCTGGGGCGCGGTCGACCTGCAGTTCACCAACGACACCCCCTACGGCGTCCTGATCCAGGCCAGCGTGACGCCGTCGACGCCGTCCTCGTCCGGCGCGGCCACGGTGAGCATGTACTCGACGAAGTACTGGGACATCACCACCAGCACCGGCAAGCGCTACAACTTCACCAAGCCCAAGACCCGCAAGATCGACGACCGCACGTGCCACGCCAACCAGGGCTTCGGCGGCTTCGACATCGACGTCGTGCGCTACTTCAAGCCGGTGGGCGCCAACAAGGAGACGCGCGACGACGAGGTCTTCCACACCACCTACACGCCCAGCGACACGGTGATCTGCACGAACCCCGACGCCGTCGACGAGTGATCGTCGACGACGCCGGACCCGTCAGGGCGTCAGGCGGTGCAGGTCCCGCGGGAAGAGCGTGACCTCGCGGATGTTGGTCGCCTCGACCAGCCTGCCCACCCACCGCTCCAGCCCGATCGCGAAACCGCCGTGCGGTGGCATCCCGTGCCGGAACGCCTGCAGGTAGGCGTCGTACGTCGCCGGGTCCTCGCCTCGTGCGCGGATGGCCTGCTCGTAGTCCGAGGGCCGGTGCAACCGCTGGCCGCCGGTGACCAGCTCCAGCCCGCGGAAGAGCAGGTCGAAGCTGTTGGACCAACGCTCGTCACCTGGCTGAGGGTGCGTGTAGAACGGCCGCTTGGCCATCGGGTACCCCTCGACGGCAAGCAGCTCCGAACCGTGCTCGGCCAGCGCCCACGAGCCCAGGGCACGCTCGTGTTCCGGTGCGAGGTCCGGCTCGTCCGCCGGTGCGCCGACGAGGGCGAGTGCGTCGGCGAAGTGCACGACCGGGATCTCCTGGGGTACGACGGGCAGCCGGGCGCCGGTGCGTGCGAGTGCCGACTCCTCCTGCGTGACTTCGTCCACCATCCCGGCCAGCACCTCGCGCAGAACCCGCAGCACGTCACGGTGGTCGTCGACGAAGCCGAGCTCGACGTCGAGCGAGCGGTACTCGGCGAGGTGCCGGACGGTGTCATGTGGCTCGGCGCGGAAGACTGGCCCGACCTCGTAGACCCGCTCGAAGACCCCGACCAGCTGCTGCTTGTAGAACTGCGGGCTCTGCGCGAGGTAGGCCGGGCGCCCGAAGTAGTCGACAGCGAAGACGTTGGCCCCCGACTCGGTCGCCGACTCGACGAACTTGGGCGTTGTCACCTCCGTGAACCCGAGGGCGTCGAGGGTGCACCGGAAGCCGCGCAGCGAGGCGGCGGCGAGCTCCCACCTGGCGCGCTGTGCCGGATGGCGCCACAGCACCGGGGCGTGGTCGAGCAGGGTCGGCAGCGAGACGTCGAGGGTGGGGCGCCACAGCTCGGCCGGTGGAGTGAGCGCGTCCTCGGTCAGCGGCTCCACCCGTGCGTCGGTGACCTCGACGCCGCCGGGGGCCTGCGGGTTGGGAGTGGCAGTGCCGGTGACGCGGACGGTGGTCTCCTCGGGGGGCACGATTGCACCGGAGGGCAGCACAACCTGGGCCTGACCACTGCGGTCCCGCAACACCAGGAAGGTGACGCGGGACAGCCCGCGGCGGCGGTGCACCCAGCCCTCGAGGGTGACCTCGGTGCCGGGCGCCGATGCGGACAGGTCGTGGCAGAGCGTTCTCATGATGTCCTCCAGGTAGTGAGGCCCTGGAGGTGTGGGCGGGGGCTAGGTCGCGGTGCCACCACACCTGTGCCGACGAGACGCCGGCCTCTCGTCGGTGACGCCGTACGCGCGGACGACCACTGCGCTGCCCGTGGGGGAGGGGGTGTGTCAGGCCCCGTGGTCGTCGCGACGATGATGCGTCCGGAGCCGGGCGTCCCGCAACTCGTTTTGCGGAGACGCGCGGCGGAGCGGCTAGCTTGGCGACCCCATCGTCACACGCCCCGACTCGGGCTCAGCGGGCCACGAGGTAGCGGTTGGTGTGGTGGGTGATGAACCCGAGCCGCTCGTAGAGCGCGATCGCGCCCGAGTTGGCGACTTCGACGTGCAGCATGGCGGTGCGCGCGCCGAGTGAGGCGCCCCAGTCGAGGAGCTCGGCAAGCACGCCCGAGCCCAGGCCCCGGCGTCGGTGCGACGGTGTGACCTCCAGTCCCTCGATCAGCAACCAGTCGTCGTGGAGCACGGCCCGACCGCTGGCCGCACCGGAGCCCAGCGTGACCGTAAGTCGGTCTGAGGACTCATCCCACTCGGCGGGCAGGCCGGGAGCCGAGGCCCGGACCGATCGGAGGGCCTGCGCGACCGAGGCGAGCTGGGCATGGGCGTCTCCGTCGCCCATGGGTACGAAGCCGAGCGGTCCGAGCGATCGTTCGACGCTCGAGCCGAGCTGCACCTGGATCAGAGGCGTCTGCTCGATCGAGGTGTAGAACTCGCGAACCCGCCACGCCGCGTCGGGCAAGCCGATGCCGGGCTCCTCCATGGCCAGGGCCGAGTTGCCGCGCCGACGCAACCGTCCGCCATGCGGGGGAGAGGCCCGCAGCAGCCAGGTGCCCAGCGGTTCGGTGTCGATCGAGGACCACAGGGCGGCGGTGTGCAGCTCCACCTCCTGCGCGCTGACCCGCGCCCTCACCGACGCGCGCGGCGGCACGGGCTTGCCGGTCACGATGTCGGACAGGGCGATCACGACCGGCCCCGCCTGGCGGGGAGGACCGTCGCGCTCCACCGTCAGCGACTCCGCGTCCCACGACGTACAGGTGCCGAGGACGTCGGTGGCGGAGCCGTCGGGGAGCAGGTGGCGCACCACGATGCGACGGCCCACCACGTGCGGGCCGAGGGTGTGCCTGCCCACGCTCGTCCCGTCAGGCTGGGGCTCCGGCGTGTCGACCACGCCCCGGATACTAGAGTGAAGCGACTCGTTCCCCATCCGTGCCCAGGAGGACCAGGTGACCTACGTCATCGCCCAGCCGTGCGTCGACCTCAAGGACCGCGCGTGCGTCGATGAGTGCCCCGTCGACTGCATCTACGAGGGCAAGCGGATGCTCTACATCCACCCGGACGAGTGCGTCGACTGCGGTGCCTGCGAGCCGGTGTGCCCGGTCGAGGCGATCTTCTACGAGGACGACACCCCGGAGGAGTGGAAGGGCTACTACGACGCCAACGTCCACTTCTTCGACGACCTCGGCTCGCCGGGTGGCGCCGCCAAGATGGGCGTCATCGAGGCCGACCACCCGCTCGTCGCGGCGCTGCCCCCGCAGGAGCACGACGAGTGACGGGACCGGCGGTCTCCAGCCGCCTCCCGGACTTCCCCTGGGACAAGCTCACGCAGCACGCCGCCACGGCGCGTGCCCACCCCGACGGGGTCTGTGACCTGTCGGTCGGTACGCCGGTCGACCCCACACCCGCCGTCGTCCAGGACGCACTGCGGGCCGCGTCCGACTCGCCGGGCTATCCGACGACCCTCGGCCTCGAGGCGACCCGCCAGGCCGCGATCGACTGGCTGGCGCGCCGCCACGGCGTGACCGGACTCGGGCTCGACGGCGTGCTGCCTGTCATCGGCTCCAAGGAGCTGATCGGCTCGATGGCGGTGCACCTGGGCATCGGGCCCGGCGACCTCATCGGCTATCCGGCCCTGGCCTACCCGACGTACGAGGTCGGTGCGGCGCTCGCGGGTGCCGACAGCCTCGCGACCGACTCACTGACATCCTTCGGTCCGCGGGCCCCGCAGCTGCTGTGGATCAACAGCCCGGCCAACCCCAGCGGCCGGGTGCTGCCGCTGGCCCACCTGCGCAAGGTCGTCGACTGGTGCCGCGAGCGCGGCACGATCCTCGTGTCCGACGAGTGCTACATCGAGTGCGCCTGGGAGGGCGATGCCCCGCTGTCGGTCCTCGACCCCGCGGTCAACGGCGGCTCGCTCGACGGCATCCTCGCCGTGCACTCGCTCTCCAAGCGCTCCAACCTCGCCGGCTACCGCTGCGCGTTCGTGGCCGGCGACCCGACGCTGGTCGGGGAGCTGCTCGCGGTCCGCAAGAACCTCGGCCTCCAGATGCCCGGACCGCAGCAGCGCGCGATGATCGCGGCGCTCGACGACGACGCGCACGTGGCCGAGCAGCACGCGCGGTACGCCGCCCGCCGCGCTGTGCTGCGCGACGCCCTCGAGTCGGCGGGCTTCCGCATCGACCACTCCGAGGCGTCCCTCTACCTCTGGGCGCAGCGCCTGACGGGTGCGGGAGCAGAGGGCTGCTGGGACACCGTCGCGTGGCTGGCCGAGCGCGGCATCCTGGTCGCGCCCGGCGAGTTCTACGGACCCTCGGGGCGCGAGCACGTCCGGGTCGCCTTCACCGCGAGCGACGAGCGGGTCGAGGCAGCTGCAGGCCGACTGACGCGTTAGTCGATGACGTCCACGTGCACGTGGTCGCGGTGCTCGAGGATCGCCTGGTCGCCGCCCGACGACGACGGCACGCGGTAGTCGGTCCAGCCGTCGTCCGAGCGTGAACCGGTCTTCCAGATCCGGTCGTCGAAGATGATCGTGCCGATGTCGAGGCGGTCGGCGTTGGCCACCAGGTAGGTCGCGATCGCCCAGCCGCGCTGCCGGTTGTCGGCGTTGATCGGCCGGACGAACACGTCGATGGCGCGGCCCTCGTAGTGGGCCGAGCCCGACATGTGCCCGCTCGAGACGCCCTGGGGCTCGAAGCCGCCGAGCGACAGCGAGCCGAAGCGCGCCTCCAGGTCACGTCGTACGACGTTGGCGCGGCGCACCAGCCCGCTCTCGTCCAGCTCGTCGGAGGCCTCGTCGGCATCCCCGCGCACCTCGCACCACATGGTCTCGGGCGAGTTGCCGGTCAGGGCGGATGCGAGCGCGCGGCCGTCCGCCTCGTGGTCGGCGTAGGCCCCTGGGTAGGCAGACCGCTGGACCGCCTGCGCCGCCTCGGTGATCTCCATCTCGCGGTAGCCGTCGACCTTGACGAGCGCGTCGTAGAAGGCGTTGGTCGCGTAGACGGGGTCCTGCAGCTGCGCGACCGAGCCCCAGCCCTGGGACGGGCGCTGCTGGAAGAGCCCCACGGAGTCCCGGTCGCCGTAGTCGATGTTGTAGAGCTTGGACTCCTGGAAGGCCGTGGCCAGGGCGATGCTCGCCGCACGGGCGGGCAGACCCCGTTCGACCGAGATCGCCGCGATCAGGGCGGCGTTCTCGGCCTGCTCGAGGTCGATGTCGACGCTGTGCCCGTCGACCTCGGCGGTGCAGCCACTGGTGTCGAGGATGGTCGAGATGCCACCGCGGTCCAGCAGCACGAGTGCCGTCGCGATCGCACCGAGGGCGACGACAACGCCGACGCCGATCCTGCCCCTCATCGCAGGTCGGCCGGCTAGTTGGCGTGGAGGGCGGCGTTGAGCGCGATGCCCTCGCCCTTCCACGGCACGGCCTCGATGGCGCCGCTGACCGAGTTGCGGCGGAACAGGATGTTGTCGACGCCGGAGAGCGTGGCTGCCTTGACCACCATCGGCGTGCCGTCCTCGTCGCGGACGGTGACCTTCGTGCCGGCGGTGACGTAGCAGCCGGCCTCGACCACGCAGTCGTCACCGAGCGAGATGCCGATGCCCGCGTTGGCGCCGAGCAGGCAGCGCTCGCCGACCGAGATGACCTCCTGGCCCCCACCCGAGAGCGTGCCCATGATCGAGGAGCCGCCCCCGACGTCGGAGCCGTCGCCGACCACGACGCCGGCGGAGATCCTGCCCTCGACCATCGAGGCGCCGAGGGTCCCGGCGTTGAAGTTGACGAAGCCCTCGTGCATGACGGTCGTGCCCTCGGCGAGGTGCGCGCCGAGACGCACGCGGTCGGCGTCGGCGATGCGTACGCCGGTGGGCACGACGTAGTCCGTCATCCGGGGGAACTTGTCGATGCCGAACACCTGGACGACGTGTCCGGGGACAACGGTGCGGAGCTTGGCCCGCACCTGCTCGAAGCCCTCCACCGCGCAGGGGCCGGCGCTGGTCCAGACGACGTTGGTCAGCAACCCGAAGACGCCGTCCATGTTGAGGCCGTGCGGGCGCACGAGCCGGTGGGAGAGCAGGTGGAGCCGCAGCCACACCTCCTCGGTGCTGGTCGGCGCCGCGTCGAGATCCGCGATCTCGACCAGGCGCACCTCGCGGCGAACTCCGCGCATGTCGTCCACGCCGCCGTCGAGCTGGGCGAGCTCGGCCGGGGCGTCGCCCTCGGTCGCGCCGAGGACGGGGAAGGGGAACCACGCGTCCAGGACGACGGGGTCGCCGGACGCCGTGGACACGGTCAGCAGGCCGTAGCCGGAGGCAGCAGTCACCGGGCCAGCCTACGGAGGTGTGCCCACCCCGCCGACTACTGCCCGGTGCGCCCGTCCACGCACTCACGGACGAGGTCGGCGTGCCCGCAGTGGCGCGCGTACTCCTCGATCATGTGGACGACGATGTCGCGCACCTCCGTCGGCGAGCCGTGCACGTCGACGATCGCGTCGAGGTCGGTGCGGTCCAGCACCTCGCGGGCGTGGGCGATCTCCGACTCGAGCAGGTCGTGGGACTCGCGCACCAGCGCGTCGTCGACCTCACCGAAGTCGAAGCCGGCGTCCTCGTCCTGGAAGAGTCGTGGGATCTCCATGCGGGCCTCGATGACGCGACGGAACCAGCTCTGCTCGACCCGGGCCATGTGACGTACCAGGCCGAGCAGCGAGATGTTGGACGGAGGCACCGCCCTGGTGGCCAGCTGCTCGGCGCTCAGCCCGTCGCACTTGAGCGCGAGGGTGCCGCGGTAGTGCTCGAGGTAGCCGACGAGGCACTCGCGCTCACCGCGGGTGGACCCCGCCTGCATCCGCGGGTCCTGGTCGTGGGGCAGCCACATGCCGTCGAAGTTCATGGGAGCAGCCAACAGGGCGACACCGGCACGACGCAACGCACCGCCTGTGCGGCCCGTGGCTCACGCGTCGGGGCTGAAGACGTCGTCGACGCTGACCTCGAAGAGCGCCGCGATGCGGAATGCCAGCGAGAGGCGCGGATCGAAGTGGCCCTTCTCGATCGAGATGACGGTCTGCCGGGTGACGCCCAGCGCTTCGGCGCAGTCCGCCTGCGACATCTCGGCGCGTTCCCGCAGCGCCTTGAGGGTGTTCTGCATCAACCCTCCCTTCGCTGGAGGATGGCGTAGCGAGCGGCCGAGTCGGCCATCGCGATGACGATGAAGGCGACGGTGGGCACAGGCTCGGTGCCGAGCACGGCGGTCGCGGTCGTCGCGATGCCGAGTGCGAACAGCAGGTCCAGGAAGGCGCCGCTGGTGGCCTGGGTGATCCACTGCATCTCGACCGACTCCTCGTCGTGCGCCGGCCGCTCGTCCGCGGACCGCAGGAGGCTGACCAGCCCGAACCAGACCGGGAGGGACATCACGCCGAAGGTGACCAGGCGCAGTGTGTCCATGCCTCCGGTCTGGGCGTAGGCCGCGAAGGTGCCCGTCAGTGCGGCCAGGACGACGCCCACGGCGCCCGCGACGAGCCAGTTGGTGCGGATCTCGGTCATGGTTCTCTCCCCGAAGTGTATGAGTTCTTTGACATGATCGTCGGGCACTCAATGTCGTGATGTCAAGGTTCTTTTACGTCAGGTTTCTTTGACCTGCCCGTCTGGATGGAGGCGAGCCGGCCAGCCATGCGTCACTGGACTACCCATGGGTGGAGAACCGATTGGCGGGCGGCGACGCCAGCGCCGTACCATCGCCGCAGGCGTCTGAGCCGTCATCAGCGGCGAGCCACGGGAAGAACGGGTACGGCGATCCGGTCGGCACCTCACTAGAACCCGACGGGTACGGCCCGACACAGCCGACACGAGTGGGGACTCCGGTCCCAAGCGAGGTGGTACCGCGGTCGCGCCGAGGACTCGGCGCAGTCGTCCTCGTGGTTGGGACAACCGCGAGAGAGCCGAGAGCCACATGTCGTACCCCCGGGTCAGCCACACCGACTCCACCAGCGTGCCCAGCAACCCCCGCTTCCCGGCGATCGAGGAAGCGGTGCTGGCCTACTGGGAGGCCGACGACACCTTCCGCGCGAGCGTCGAGCAGCGCGAGGCCGGCGACGACGGGGCCAACGAGTTCGTCTTCTACGACGGCCCGCCCTTCGCCAACGGACTGCCGCACTACGGCCACCTGCTCACCGGCTACGTCAAGGACCTCATCCCGCGCTACCAGACCATGCGCGGGCGCAGGGTCGAGCGGCGCTTCGGCTGGGACACCCACGGGTTGCCGGCCGAGCTGGAGGCGATGCGCCTCAACGGCATCAAGACCACCGACGAGATCGTCGAGCTGGGCATCGAGAAGTTCAACGAGGCCTGCCGCCAGTCGGTGCTCAAGTACACCGGCGAGTGGCGCGACTACGTCACCCGCCAGGCGCGCTGGGTCGACTTCGACAACGACTACCGCACCATGAACCCGGACTTCATGGAGTCGGTCATGTGGGCCTTCAAGCAGCTCCACGAGAAGGGCCTGGTCTACGAGGGATTCCGCGTGCTGCCGTACTGCTGGCAGGACGAGACCCCGCTGTCCAACCACGAGCTGCGGATGGACGACGACGTCTACCAGATGCGTCAGGACCCTGCCGTCACCGTCGGCTACGACGTGACGACGGCCGGCGAGCTCGAGCACGTCAAGGTGCTCGTCTGGACCACGACCCCCTGGACCCTGCCGTCCAACCTCGCGGTCATGGTGGGCGAGGACATCGACTACGTCGTCGTGGAGTCGTCGACGCCGACCGGGAGCCCCGAGCGCTACCTGATCGCGGAGGCCCGCCTGGCGTCGTACAAGCGCGATCTCCATCCCGACACCGACGAGCCCACGATCGTCTCCCGACACACGGGCGCGGACCTGGTCGGTCTGGAGTACGCCCCGCCGTTCTCCTACTACGCCGGCCACGAGCGTGCCTTCCGCCTCGTGCCCGCCGAGTTCGTGACGACCACGGACGGCACCGGGCTGGTGCACACCGCCGGCGCCTTCGGCGAGGACGACAAGGTCGTCACCGACCGCGAGGGCATCGAGGCGGTCATGCCGGTCGGCAAGGACGGCCGGTTCACGTTCCCGGTCACCGACTACGAGGGCATGCAGGTCTTCGACGCCAACCTCCAGATCATCGACCACCTGAAGGCGGCGACGAGGAGCGACGGCGACACGGGGTCGGTCACCCCCGGCACGGTCCTGGTGCGCCGCGAGACGTACGACCACTCCTACCCGCACTGCTGGCGCTGCCGGCAGCCGCTGATCTACAAGGGCGTCTCGTCGTGGTTCGTCGAGGTCACCAAGGTGAAGGAGCGCCTGATCGCGCTCAACCAGGACATCCGCTGGGTGCCCGACCACATCAAGGACGGCCAGTTCGGCAAGTGGCTGGAGAACGCCCGCGACTGGTCCATCACCCGCAACCGCTTCTGGGGCAGCCCGGTGCCGGTGTGGAAGTCCGACGACGAGCACTACCCGCGCATCGACGTCTACGGCTCCTTCGAGGACATCGAGCGCGACTTCGGCCGGCTGCCAGTGGACAAGGACGGCAACCCCGACCTGCACCGGCCGTTCGTCGACGACTTGACGCGCCCCAACCCCGACGACCCTCGCACGCCCGAAGAGGGCCAGTCGACGATGCGCCGGGTCACCGACGTCCTCGATGTCTGGTTCGACTCCGGCTCGATGTCGTTCGCCCAGGTGCACTACCCGTTCGAGAACAAGGACTGGTTCGAGCACCACTTCCCCGGCGACTTCATCGTCGAGTACATCGGCCAGACCCGCGGCTGGTTCTACACGATGCACGTCCTGGCCGGCGCGATCTTCGACCGTCCGGCGTTCTCCACCTGCCTGAGCCACGGCATCGTCCTCGGCAACGACGGCCAGAAGATGTCCAAGAGCCTGCGCAACTACCCCGACGTACGCGAGGTCTTCGACCGCGACGGCGCCGACGCGATGCGCTGGTTCCTCATGTCGAGCCCGATCCTGCGCGGCGGCAACCTCGTGGTCACCGAGCAGGGCATCCGCGACTCCGTGCGGCAGGTGCTGATCCCGCTGTGGAACAGCTGGTCGTTCTTCAGCCTGTACGCCAACGCGGCCGGGGACAGCGGGTACGACGCCACGTGGCGCACGGACAGCGCGCACCCGATGGACCGCTACATCGTGGCCAAGCTGCGCGACTACGTCGCCGCGATGACCGACCAGCTCGACAACTACGAGGTGGCGGCGGCGTGCGACTCGACGCGCAGCTTCCTCGACGTGCTCACCAACTGGTACATCCGACGTTCCCGGGAGCGCTTCTGGGACGAGGACGCCGATGCGTTCGACACCCTCCACACGGTGCTCGAGGTCGTCTGCCGGGTCACCGCACCGCTGCTGCCGCTGACCACCGAGGAGGTCTGGCGCGGCCTGACCGGCGAGCGCTCGGTGCACCTCACCGACTGGCCTGCCGCCGAGGCCCTGCCGGGCGACGAGGCGCTGGTGGCGTCGATGGACACGGTCCGCGACGTCTGCTCGGCCGGCTCCGCGCTGCGCAAGGCGGCCAACCTCCGCAACCGTCTGCCGCTGACCAGGCTGACGGTCGTCACCGAGGCCGACCTGAGCGGCTTCGAGTCGCTCGTGGCCGACGAGCTCAACCTGAAGGCGGTCGAGCTGATCGCCGCAGACGCCCCCGACGCAGCGGCGTACGGCGTCTCGCAGCGACTCACCGTCAACGCCCGAGCGGCCGGTCCGCGGCTCGGCAAGGACGTCCAGCTCGCGATCAAGGGCTCCAAGTCGGGCGACTGGTCCGTTGCAGAGGACGGCACCGTCACCTCGGGCGGGCTCGCACTCGTCGAGGGGGAGTACGCCCTCGAGACGGTCGCCGGCACCTCGCAGGCCGACTCGATGATCGGCATGCTGCCGCGCGGCGGTTTCGTCGTCCTCGACACCGCGGTGACGCCCGAGCTCGAGGCCGAGGGCACCGCCCGCGACCTGGTGCGCGCGGTCCAGCAGGCCCGCAAGGACGCCGGCCTGCAGGTCAGTGACCGGATCGCGCTGACGATCTCGGCACCCGCCGCGACGCTCGACGCGGCCCGGGCGCACGAGGCCCTGATCGCCGAGGAGACGCTCGCGACCAAGGTGTCGTACGCCGACGCCGCCGAGGTCGCGGTCGAGGTGACGAAGGCCTGACGGTCTGCTGAACCGAGCCGTGCGACGAATGGCGGCTGACAGCAGCGCAGCGACCGGTCGGATCGTGCGTGGGCCCTCGATTCAGTCGAGGGGCGGTGGGGGCGGCCCGAGCACCTGGATCTGGAACTGGGCGCACACCTCGGCCACCCGTTGCCCGTCGACCTCGCTCGGCTCGGGCAGCTCGGCAGTCCCCGCGGGCTCGCCGAGCGTCCGGACGAAGTCGTCGAACTGGGCCGGTGTGGTGACCTGGAAGACGCGCGCGGTCGGCGAGAGCACCTGGAACTGGTGCGGGCGTTGCTTGGGCAGGAACACCGTGCCGCCCTCGCCGACGACCTCCTCGACGTCGCCGCAGACGAAGCGCACCTCGCCCGTCAGGACACGGAAGAGCTCATCCTCCACGTCGTGGCTGTGCAGCGGTGGGCCGAACCCGCGCCTGCCTTCGAACTCGAGCGCCGTCATGGCCCCGTCGGTGTGGTCGCCGCCGACCAGCAAGGTCTGCAGGGTGTTGAGGAAGTGCCAGTGCTCTCCCTCGCCGGGACCGAGCACCAGGGGGGTCTGCAGAGTCATGGGACTGGGCCTTCCTGTCGCGGGTGTCGATGCACGCACGCTAGGACGTGGTTTCGGACGCCGGTGCGCCGAGGACGCCGCTACCCCAAGATCGGGGAGCCCGACGTCCGGGGCAGGGAGTTCCGACCGGCGCGCGGACGACACCCCTCACGGGTCTGGCGTCGCGACGTGGGCGAACGCTGACAAGATGGCCGTCATGCAGATCGATCTCTCCGCCGACGTCGTCACCCTCACCCAGCAGCTCGTCGACATCGAGTCGGTCTCCCACCACGAGCAGGACATCGCCGATGCCGTGGAGGCGGCGCTTCGTGCGCTCCCGCACCTCACGGTGACCCGTCGGGGCCACACCGTGGTCGCACGGACCGACCTCGGGCGGGGGGAGCGGGTGGTGATCGCCGGTCACCTCGACACCGTGCCGCTCAACGACAACCTGCCCTCGCGCCGCGAGGACGGCATCCTCCACGGGCTCGGCACCTGCGACATGAAGGGCGGCGACGCGGTGATGCTCAAGCTCGCCGCGGACGTCACCGAGCCCGACCGCGACCTCACTTTCATCTTCTACGAGGCCGAGGAGGTCGACTCGGTGCACAACGGGCTGCGCAAGCTGACCGTGAGCGACCCCGACCTGGTCGAGGCGGACTTCGCCATCCTGATGGAGCCCAGCAACGCCGCCATCGAGGCCGGCTGCCAGGGCACCATGCGCGTCGACGTGCGTACGACCGGCGAGCGCGCGCACAGCGCCCGCAGCTGGAAGGGCGTCAACGCCATCCACCTCGCCGGACCGATCCTCGCCCGCCTCGACGACTACGTCGCCCGTGAGCCCGAGATCGACGGCCTGACCTACCACGAGGGCCTCAACGCGACCGGCATCCGTGGCGGCGTCGCCGGCAACGTGATCCCCGACGAGTGCGTGGTCGAGGTCAACTTCCGCTTCGCGCCCGACCGGAGCGAGGCGGAGGCGGAGGCCTTCGTCCGGGACTTCTTCGAGGGCTACGACGTCACGGTGACCGACCTGGCCGCGGGCGCGATGCCGGGCCTTGACCGCCCCGCCGCGAAGGCGTTCGTCGAGGCCGTGGGCGGGGAGCCCGCGCCGAAGTTCGGGTGGACCGACGTCGCGCAGTTCACCAAGCTCGGCATCCCGGCGGTGAACTTCGGCCCGGGCGACCCGATGTACGCCCACAAGCAGGACGAGCACGTGCCCACCGAGCACATCGAGCGCTGCGAGCGCACGCTCAAGCGCTGGCTGGGAGCACCGATGGGAGAGCGGGCATGAGCGATCGCAGGGCGGACCGGATGAACGGCCCGGTGGTCACCCGGCGCAGCCAGGTGAAGGAGGGCAGCACCACTGACCAGCGGCTGCTCGACAGCCGAGGGAAGAGCGACTGGCTGCACACCGACACGTGGCGCGTACTACGGATCCAGGCCGAGTTCGTCGAGGGATTCGGTGCACTGGCCGAGCTCGGTCCGGCCATCGCGGTGTTCGGGTCGGCCCGCGCGCAGGTCGACCACCCGCACTACGCCGTGGCCGAGGAAGCCGGCCGCAAGCTCGTCGAGGCGGGCTTCGCGGTGATCACGGGCGGCGGCCCCGGCACGATGGAGGGCGCCAACAAGGGCGCGTGCGAGGCCGGGGGAGTCAGCGTCGGCCTCGGCATCGAGCTGCCCTTCGAGTCGGGCCTCAACCAGTGGGTCGACAAGGGGATCAACTTCCGCTACTTCTTCGCCCGCAAGACGATGTTCGTCAAGTACTCCCAGGGCTTCATCGTGCTGCCCGGCGGCCTGGGCACCCTCGACGAGCTCTTCGAGGCGCTCACGCTGGTGCAGACCCAGAAGGTCACTTCGTTCCCGATCGTGCTGATCGGCACGTCCTACTGGAAGGGCCTGCTCGACTGGCTGCGCGAGACGGCGCTGGCCGAGGGCAAGATCAATGCGGCCGACCTCGACATGATGGTGCTCACGGACGACCTCGACGAAGCCGTGGCGCTGATGGTGGCGGCGCGGGAGGACCGCCGATGATGTGGCTGTTCGCGATCCTGATCGTGCTCGCCATGGGTGGCGTCGCCATGGTCGCGTCCGGGCGCGGCGGTTCGATGGCGCCGGCGTACGACGACCGCCCCGACCTCGCACTGCCCACTGATCGCGTGCTCGAGGCCCGCGACCTGCGCACCGTGCGGTTCCCGCTCGCGGTCCGCGGCTATCGGATGTCCGACGTCGACACCCTCCTGGCCCGGCTGGCCACCGAGCTCGAGGACCGCGACTCGTCTGGCGACGCCGGACCCGCCTAGGGCAGACTGCGGCAGATGTCCTTCCCGACCGTCGTGTGGATCCTCACGGCCCTGGCCGCCGTGGCGATCGTGCTGACCCGTCTGCGCCTCAGCGGCGACGACGCGGCCGGCCGGTTCTCCATCAGCCGCCGAGTTCCCCTGGTCCACTTCGTCGCCGGCATCCTGGCGCTCGTGCTGTGGGTCGGCGTCCTGGTGGCGCCGGAGGACACGCTGCTCGGCGGCCCGTTGGTGGGCATCCTCGCGATCGCACTGTGGTGGATCACGGCCGTCTGCGGCCTGCTCATCCTCGCCCGATGGCTCCCCGCCAAGGGGCGACACGTGCCGGAGGCCTCCGGCGACAGCTGGAGCGACGGCCCCGGACTCT
This sequence comes from uncultured Actinomycetota bacterium, assembly GCA_963843815.1. Lineage (GTDB taxonomy): Bacteria > Actinomycetota > Actinomycetes > Propionibacteriales > Nocardioidaceae > Nocardioides. The sequence goes on from CAWJLX010000012.1 coordinate 617,072, forward strand.
CCCTGCTTGCCCACCTCGGCATGGCCGCCGGCGTCCTCGTGTTCACCTACGCCTACCTCACGGCTGCCGTCTGATGGCTGCCCTCTGATGCGGCGCCTGCTCGGGGCCGCCCTCGCTGTCGTGGGGCTCGTGGCGACCGGCCTCGCCCTGCCGCCGCAGGCCTCGGCGCTCGGGGACGCTCCCGGGCGCCGCCCGGCCGTGGTGGAGGCCCGCACCATCGGGCACTCGGTCAAGGGACGCCCCATCCGAGCCTGGCGGCTGGGGGAGCCGGGCAAGCGACGGATCGTGCTGATCTCCACGATGCACGGCAACGAGCCGCACACGCGCAGGATCCTCTCGACCCTGCGCGACGGACGGGCGATCCGCGGCGTCGACCTCTGGGTGATCCCGACCTACAACCCCGACGGCCTGGCGCGCGGCACCCGCCGCAACGCCCACGGGGTCGACCTCAACCGCAACTTCCCTTACAGCTGGGTCGACCTCGACGGCAACTACGAGTCCGGCCCGCGCCCCGCGAGCGAGCCGGAGACACGAGCGGTGATGGACTTCCTCAAGGACATCGACCCCTTCCGGGTGATCAGCTTCCACCAGCCGCTGCACGGCGTGGACACCGACACCAAGGACCCGCGGTTCGCGCGGCGGCTGGCCCGCGGACTGCGGCTTCCGCAGACCTCGCTCAACTGCGGTGGCCTCTGCCACGGCACCATGACCGGCTGGTTCAACCACCGGTTCCGCGGCGCCGCGCTCACCGTCGAGTACGCCGCCCGCCCGCCCCGTCGGCGGATGGTCGTCGAGGCGCCGCGTCAGCTGCTGGGCGTGCTCGGTGCCCACCGGACCTCGCGCGGCTGAGGCGATAGTCCGCATCAGTTGGCGGGTCCGGACGGGCTCGCGAGGAGTCAATTGATGCGGACTATCCCAAGGGTGTGCGGGCAGGCGGGCGCATCAGCGGCCCTGGAACACCGGCTTCTCCTTGGCCATGAACGCGTTGACGGCAGTGAGGTGGTCCTCGGTGCCGCCCGTGAGCGCCATCTTCTCGGCCTCGAAGTCGAGGGACTCCTCGAGCGAGTGGGCTGCCGAGTGGACCACCGCCTGCCGGATCGAGCCGAAGGCGACGGTCGGTCCGGCAGACAGACGCGCCGCCAGCTCGCCGACGGCACGCGGGAACTCCTCGGCGGTCACCACCTGGGTGGCCAGGCCGAGCTCGAGCGCCTCCTGGGCGGACACGGTGCGGGGGAAGTAGAGCAGCTCCATCGCCTTGGCGCGGCCGACCAGGCGCGGCAGCGTCCAGCTGGCGCCGGTGTCGCACGACAGCGCGACGCCGGCGAAGGAGGTGTTGTAGCCGGCCGAGTCGAGGAGGATGCGGAAGTCGGCTGCGAAGGCCAGGCTCGCGCCGGCGCCGGCGGCGACCCCGTTGACCGCCGCGATGACGGGCTTGGGCATGGTCGAGAGCGCGAGCATGATCGGGTTGTAGTGCTTGGTGACCGTGTCCGAGAGAGGTACGTCGGCGTCGCCCTTCAGCCCGGCCAGGTGCTCCTTGAGGTCCTGTCCCACGCAGAACGCCTTGCCGCTGCCCGTCAGCACGACGCAGCGCACTGTGGGGTCGTCCGCCACCTGCTGCACCGTCGCCAGCAGGAGGTCCTTGGTCGCCACGTCGAGGCCGTTCATCGCCTCGGGTCGATTGAGGGTGATGGTGGCCACCGAGTCGACGACGTCGAGCAGCACGGGGGCGGTCGGAGAGGTGCTCATGGGGGCAGTCTGCCCGACGAACATCCGGCGTCCGCATGCCCTGTGGTGCCGATCACGTGTGGCATGAGGGATAATGGAGTCGTACGACGCCTATCGGGGCGGCCCGGCACCACCCAGCCGCCTCGATTGGCATGTGAAGAGCCACCAACAGATGGCTGAACAGGAAGAGGATGCGCCGATGGCCGCCATGAAGCCCCGCACGGGTGACGGACCGCTCGAGGTCACCAAAGAGGGACGCGGCATCGTCATGCGCGTCCCGCTCGAGGGCGGAGGCCGGCTGGTGGTCGAGCTGAACGCCGAGGAGGCAACCAATCTCGGTGACGCCCTCAAGGACGTCGTCGGCTGACCGTGGCCACCACAGCGCAGCTGCCCACCCAGGTCTCCCCGCCCGAGTTCGCTCTCAGTCCCGCGCTTCCGCACCAGATCGGCGGGGCCGAGGTGTGGGCCTTCCCGGTCCTCCCCGACCCCGGGGGCCTGCTGCTCGGACCGGGTGCCGACGAGGCATCCGAGGCTCTCGGCATCGACCTGTTGGCCGCCCTCGAGTCGGCCCGAGCCACCGGGCGTGCAGGTGAGATCACCTCGATCCCGGTGGCCACCGTCGGCCACACCGACGAGGTCGGCCTCGTACTGCTCGTCGGCGTGGGCGAGGGATCGGTCACCGACTTCCGCCGCGCAGGCGCCGCGCTGGCGCGTGCGACGAAGGACCGCGCCAGCGTCGTCACCTCGCTCGCGGCGATCGCCCCGGACGATGGCCTCGGCGCCGTCGTGGTCGGAGCGATGCTCGCCTCGTTCGCGTTCCACTGGCGCTCGACGGGGCCGCAGGAGCGCCCGGTCGCGCGGATCGTGCTGGCCGGGATGAGCGACGACGATGTCGACGACGAGCTGGCGCAGGCGATCGCCATCGGCGGCGCCGGCTGGCGCTCGCGTGCCCTGGCCACCGTCCCGGCCAACCTGAAGACCCCGGCCTGGCTCGCCGAGCAGGCCGTCGAGGTCGGCGAGGCTGCCGGCCTCGAGGTGAGCGTGTGGGACGAGGAGCGGCTCCTGGCCGAGGGCTTCGGCGGCATCCTGGCCGTCGGCGGCGGCTCGGTGCACGCCCCCCGCCTGATCCGGATGGACTACACCCCGCGTGGCGCCTCCAGGCGCATGCCCACCGTCGTGCTCGTGGGCAAGGGGATCACCTTCGACAGCGGCGGCCTCGACATCAAGCCCAGCGAGGGCATGCTGACGATGAAGCGCGACATGAGCGGCGGTGGCGCGGTGATCGCCGCCATGGCCGCGCTGCGCGACGTCGACTGCCCCGTCCGCGTGATCGGTCTGGTCCCGGCGGCAGAGAACGCCATCAGCGGGTCGGCCATGCGCCCCGGCGACGTGATCACCCACTTCGGTGGCCGCACCTCCGAGGTCAACAACACCGATGCCGAGGGCCGCCTCGTGCTGGCCGACGCGATGGCGTACGCCGTGGCCGAGCTGTCTCCGAGCGTGCTGGTCGACATCGCCACCCTGACCGGTGCGATGAAGGTGTCCCTGGGCCAGTGGACCGGCGGCTACTTCGCCAACCACGAAGCCCTGGCCGAGCACGTGGAGTCGGCGGCCGAAGCCTCCGGCGAGAACCTGTGGCGGATGCCGCTGGTCACGGACTACGAGGAACGGGTGACGTCGAAGATCGCCGACGGGGACAACGCGTCCGGCGGCGCCGGGGCGATCACCGCAGCCCTCTTCCTCCAGCACTTCGCCGGTGACGTGCCCTGGGCCCACATCGACTTCGCCTCGGCGGCGGAGTCCCCGGCGGACCGGCACGAGTGGACGGCCGGCCCCAGCGGCTTCGGCCCCCGGTTGCTCCTCGCCTGGCTCGGCTCGGACGACCCGATCGAGGGGATTGCCTGAGCCGCTCAGGCCTCGGGTGCCCACTCCTTCTTGGCGGCCAGCAGGCCGTCACCGATGGGCAGCAGCACCGGCACCAGGTCGTCGTGCTCGCGGATCGTGCGACCCAGGTCGCGGATCGTGACCGTCTCCTCGTCGCGCTGGGCGGGGTCGGCGACCCGGTCGTGCCAGAGCGCGTTGTCGAACGCCACGATGCCGCCCGGTCGCAGCAGGCGCAGCGCCTCCTTGAGGTAGGCGGCGTACTCGCGCTTGTCGCCGTCGCAGAAGACCAGGTCGTAGTGGCCGTCGGTCAGGCGGGGGAGGACGTCGAGCCCGGCGCCGGCGATGGTGCGGGCGCGGTTGCCGGGGATGCCGGCCTCGGCGAACGTCTCCTTGGCCAGGCGCTGGTGCTCGGCCTCGATGTCGACGGTGGTCAGGACGCCGTCGGCGCGCATGCCGCGCAACAGCCAGAGGCCCGAGACGCCGGTGCCCGTGCCGATCTCGACGACCGCGCGGGCGTCCAGGACGGAGGCGAGGAACCGGAGGGCAGCACCGACGCCGGAGCTGACGGGAGCCACGCCGACCTCCTCGGCACGGCTGCGCGCGGCGGCCAGGAGGTCGTCCTCGGGCACGAACGTCTCGGCGTAGGTCCAGCTCGCGGGCTTGATCGGCGAAGTGTGGGTGGGCACGGCGCGACTGTATCGCGCACGGGTCGCTCCACGTGACCGGGAACACTCACGCCACTTCGCTCGTTGAACGCTGTACGCCGCCTTGCGAGCGCGCTCGGTCGCGGGGAAAGTTCTTGGGCGGAACGCATGAGGTTCACAGCCAACTCTCAGGCGGACTACCTACCGTCAGGAAGGACATCGAACCGGTGCAGTTGCGGTCGTGGAAGACGAGCCAAGGGGCCACCGTGGGCGATCAGGTCGACACCACCCGGGTCCCGACGTGGGACGAGGTCGTCGAGCAGCACTCCGACCGCGTCTTCCGGCTGGCCTACCGCCTGACGGGCAACCGGCCCGACGCCGAGGACCTGACCCAGGAGGTCTTCGTCCGCGTCTTCCGCTCGTTGGACACCTACACGCCCGGCACCTTCGAGGGATGGCTGCACCGGATCACCACCAACCTGTTCCTCGACGGTGCCCGCCGCAAGCAGCGGATCCGTTTCGACTCGCTCTCCGACGAGCGCGCCGCCCGGCTCACGAGCACGGCACCTGCCCCGGAGCTCGCCGTGGCCGATCAGACCTTCGACGACGACATCGAGACCGCTCTGTCCACGCTGCCGCCCGACTTCCGCGCCGCCGTCGTGCTGTGCGACGTCGAGGGCCTCAGCTACGAGGAGATCGCGGAGATCATGGACGCCAAGCTCGGCACGGTGCGCTCGCGCATCCACCGTGGCCGCGGCATGCTCCGCAAGGCCCTGGCCCACCGCGAGCCCGCGGCCGGTCGGCAGCGCTACTCCGGCCCCTCCGCGCCGCAACCTCGCGGGGCGGTGTCCTGATGTCGCACCTGGGATCGCGGGTCAGCGCCCTCATCGACGGCCGCCTTCCGCCCGAGGAGGAGGAGCGTTGCTGGAGCCACGTCCACGGCTGCCACGCCTGCCGTGACCTGGTCGAGCACGAGGGCTGGGTCAAGACCCAGCTCGCCCAGCTCTCCTTCGGGCCCTCGCCGACCTCGCAGGACCTCAAGTCGTCCCTGCTCGGCCACTGCTCGGGCGCGGCGCCCGCCACCGGCTCGGCGCTCACCCCGGCGCACTTCCCGACCTCCCACCAGCGCTCACGTCGTGGTCTGGTGGCCATCGGCGGCGGCGCGGCGAGTGCCTGCGTCGTCGGCGTGCTGGCGCTCGGCGTCGCCGGCTCGCCGCGGATGGAGCCGCTCCCGCCGAGCACCGACCTGAGCCGTCCGGTCGGCCCCGCGACCCCGGTCAACATGGTCGACGACCGCACGGCCCGCGGGCCGGCGGCACCCTCCCGGACGCCCCTGGCCGAGCGCCTCGTGGCGATCCGGGAGAAGATTGCTCCGTGAGCGACGAGCACAGGCCCGACGAGCAGTCACCGGACGAGCAGGACCCGCACGAGCCGACACAGGACGAGCCGACACAGGACGAGCCGACACAGCCCCTGGCCGGCTGGAGCGCCTCGGCCGCCTCCGAGCCGGCACCTGAGCCCGGGGCGCGGGTCCAGCCCGACGGCCGGCCCTATGGCCGATCCGACGTGCAGCAGCCGCGTCCGCCCGAGCAGGCCGCACCCACGGTGCCGTTCGCGTCCGGACCCGCGGGCGGCTTCGGCCCTCAGCCTCCGATGCAGGGACCCGGACCGGCCTACTTCGGCCCAGGCCCAGGACCGAACCCACGCCCCGGCCCCGCCCCCTATCCCCGGCCCGGCTACGGCCACCCCGGCTACGGGCAGCACGCAGGCGGGTCGCCTGCTCGCCGGCTCCCCCTGTGGGTGTGGCCTTCCATCGCGGCCCTGGCCCTGGTCGTCGGGATCCTCGGCGGACTCGCCGGTGGGGCCCTGCAGGGCACGCTCGCCTCGCAGGACGGCACGGTCGACAACGGCCTCGAGGGGGTGCGTACGCAGACCGCTGCGCCCCTCCAGGCCGACAACGGGTCGGTCGCGGCCGTGGCGCAGGCCCTGCTGCCGAGCACGGTGCAGATCGTCGCCGAGTTCGACGGTCGGGCATCCGGGGCGACGGGCTCGGGCTTCGTGCTCGACCGTGAGGGCCACGTGGTGACCAACAACCACGTGGTGGCGTCCGCCGCCTCCGACGACGGTCCGATCGTGGTGATCGACCACAACGGCCAACGTCATGACGCGAGCGTGGTGGGGCGCAGCTCCGTCTACGACCTCGCGGTGCTCAAGGTCGAGGGCGCCGACTCGCTGGAGCCGGCCGCGCTGGGCGCCTCGCAGGTGCTCCTCGTCGGGGACGCCGTGGTCGCCTTCGGGGCCCCGCTGGGACTGAGCCAGACCGTCACCTCCGGCATCGTCAGCGCGCTCAACCGACCGGTGACCACCTCGGGGGAGTCCGACGACGAGTCGTCCTACATCAACGCCGTGCAGACCGACGCCGCGATCAACCCCGGCAACTCCGGTGGGCCGCTGGTCAACCTCGCCGGCGAGGTCGTGGGCGTGAACTCGGCGATCGCCACCACGGGTGGTGCCTCGAACGAGTCGGGCAACATCGGCGTCGGGTTCGCGATCCCCATCGAGCAGGTCCGCACCACCGTCGACCAGATCCTCAGGACCGGCAAGGCGCAATACCCCGTGATCGGCGCCCAGGTGCGGACGGGTGGGGAGCCCGAGGCGACGGGTGCGACCATCACGGAGGTCATGCCGGACACTCCTGCGGAGCGCGCCGGGCTGAAGAAGGACGACGTCATCACGGCGGTCGGCGACCAGCCCGTGAACGACGGCATCGCCCTCATCGTGGCCATCCGCACACATCGCCCCGGCGAGACCGTGGAGATGTCGGTGGTGCGGGGCGGCGAGGAGCAGGTCGTGGAGATCGAGCTCGACGGCAAGGTCGGTTAGTCGGCAGGTCGGTCCGGGCCAGAGGCCTGACCCGGCTCGGCCTCCACGAACGGGTGCTGGTCGACGAACGTCCGGGTGTCGGCGTACATCCGCTGGATGAACTCCTCCAGCTGCGCGCGCTCGACGCGCCACTGGCCACGCCCGCCGATCTTGATCGCGGGCAGCTCGCCGCGGCGCACGAGGGCGTAGACCTGCGCACCGGAGGTGTTGAGCACCTCGGCGACGTCGGCGAGCGTCAGGAAGCGGGGATCCTCGGCCATGGGCCCATCGTGCCATCGACGCGATGAGTGGCGATGCCGCCCGGCCGGTGTCTGTGGAGAGACAGGTGTGAAGTCGGGCGTGTCTGGCAATGATGACCAGCGTGTCTCGGAATCCGTCTCGCACCCAGTCCCGGCAATCGCGCCTCGTCGACGTTCCCGCGGCGAGTCGCTCCCGCTCTCCGGGGTGGCGAGATCCGCGGCTCTGGGTCGGGGTCGTGCTGGTGACGGGCTCGGTCGTGGCCGGCGCGCGGATCCTGTCCACCGCCGACGACATGACGGCCGTCTGGTCGGCCTCCGCGGATCTCGTGGCGGGCCAGACGCTCACCGCCTCGGACCTGACGGCGACCCGGGTGCGGTTCGACGAGGGTGGCGACGAGGGGCACTACCTCCGCGTCGACCACGAGCTCCCTGCCGCCCTCACGCTCACCCGCCCGTTGTCGGCCGGGGAGCTCGTGCCGGCCGGTGCCCTCGGGGAGGAGGCGCAGGACGACACGGTCGCCGTTTCCATCGCCGTCGCGGCGGAGCACGTGCCGACCGACCTGGTCCGGGGCTCGCACGTCGACGTGTGGGTGATCGGCGAGGACCGGCGCCAGCGCGCGGCTGCCGAGCTCGTGCTCGACGACGTCCTCATCCTCGATGCACCGCTCATCTCGGACTCCTTCGCCTCCGCCACGAGCCGGCAGCTCGTCCTGGCCGTCCCCCAGGACGACGAGGAGTCACTGGGGCTCGTCCTGGCGGCCAGCGGCGACGATCGCGTGCGCGTCGTCGGTCGGAGCTGAGGGCCGTGATCTGTGTGCTGCTCCTGGCCGCGGGTGAGGCGTGGGAGTCACCGGCACTGGTCGACCTGGAGGCCCATCCCGCTGTCGTGGTCCTCAAGCGCTGCGTCGACGTGGACGACCTCCTGGCCTCGGTCACGAGCGGGCAGGCCGACGTTGCCGTCGTCTCCCTCGACGCCCCGGGGCTGGATCCGGCCAGCGTCGCCCACCTGCGCCGCCACGCCGTACGCCCGGTCGCGGTGACAGCGGCCCGGTCCGACGACCTCGACGTCCGCGAGCACGCCCAGCGCCTCGGCATCTCGGCCGTGGTGGGCTCCGGTGAGCTGGCCACGCTGCCGACCGTGGTGGCGACGGTCGAGGAGGTCGACACGCGGGTGCGTGAGGCCGGGGTCGAGCTCGCGGCCCCGGCTCAGGGCTCGGGCGGCACCGACGACGGGGGGCGGGTGGTGGTCGTCTGGGGGCCGGCCGGTGCCCCCGGGCGTACGACGGTCGCGACCAACCTGGCCTGGGAGGTCGCGCGACGAGGCGTCGACGTGGTCCTGGCAGACCTCGACCCCTTCGGCGGTGCGGTGGCCCAGCAGCTGGGCATCCTCGACGAGGTCTCGGGACTGCTGTCGGCCTCCCGGCTTGCGGGATCCGGCGAGCTCGACGATCGGTTCGGCTCGGTGTGCCGCGGCATCGGCGACCACCTGGCCGTGGTCACCGGCCTGCCCCGCGCCGACCGGTGGCGAGAGGTGCGCCCGGCCCAGGTGGACCAGCTGCTCGAGCGGGCGCGCCGATCGGGGCACGTCGTGGTCGACGCCGGATTCTGCCTCGAGGACGACGCCGGGTCGGACCTGAGCGGCCGACCCGGCCGCAACGCGCTCACGCTCGCCGCGCTCGAGCAGGCGGACGAGGTCGTCGTCGTCGGCGCCGCCGACCCGGTCGGGCTCACCCGCCTGGCTCGGGGACTGGTCGAGCTCCGTGAGCGGGCCGCCGGTGGCCCGGTCCGGGTCGTGGTCAACCGCATGCGCGGGTCGATCGGCTGGTCGGAGAAGGAGATCGCGGGGATGGTCGAGGGATTCAGCCGCGTCGCCGGGCTCCACTTCCTGCCCGAGGACCGGGCCTCGCTCGACGCGGCGATCGTGTCGGGTCGACCGCTGGCCGAGGTCGGCGAGTCCGCGCTGGTCCGCAGCCTGTCGGCCCTGGCCGACGCCGTGTTCCCCCTGAGCATCCCGTCCGGCCCGGACCGACGAGGCGGACCGCGGGTCAGATCAAGTCTGCCACGCCGAAGGCTTATCCCATTTTCCTAGGGTTTTCCTATCTTTCGTCAAGATTCATCGTACTCTGGGTCCTCGTTCCTAGGAGGACCCAGTGCCACTCACTTTCCGCACCGGCGCGTGCACCCTCGCGCTCGTTGCCGTGACTCTTGCCGCAGGGCCGGCCGACGCCGCTCGCAAGGTGCCGAAGGGCACGCCTGGCAACGACCTGATCGATGGCAGCGCCCGCTCGAACTTCATCAAGGCGCTCGGCGGTCGGGACCGTGTCCGGGGCTACGGAGGCGACGACAAGGTCTACGGCGGCAAGGGCAACGACGTCCTCTCCGGAGATGCCGGGAACGACTGGATCACGGCGCAGCCGGGGCGAGACTGGGTGGCAGGTGGCCCGGGCAACGACCGCATCGACGGCGGACAGGGTCACGACACCCTCTACGGCGGCGAGGACAACGACATCATCACCGGCAACTCCGGCAACGACACCGTCTACGGGGAGTCGGGCGACGACATCCTCGGTGGCGGTCCGGGCGACGACCGGCTCATCGGCGGAGAGGGTTCCGACAAGCAGATCGGTGGTCCGGGCAACGACTACATCGACGGCGGCCCCGGTGACGACGGCGCCATCCAGGGCGGTCCCGGCGACGACGTGCTGATCGACGGCGAGGGTCACGACTGGCTGATCAAGGGCGACGAGGGTGACGACACAGTGTTCCTCGGCCCGGGAGCCGACAAGGTGTTCACCGAGCAGGGCAACGACACGATCTACGTGCTTCCCGACGGTTATGTCGACAAGATCCGCTGCGACGACGGCACCCAGGCCAACGGGGACCACGACCGGGTCATCTTCGTGGGCTGGCGCGACCCGCTCGACGTGGTCGACCCCTTCGGCAGCTGCGAGATCGTCATGGTCGTCGACGAGCCGCCGGCGGGCTGGCCCTACGGCCCGGTTCCGCCGCGGCCGTCGAACCGGATCACGCCGCGAACAGCAGGTACAGACCTCCCACGGTGAAACCCACCATCGCCACCAGCAGCGGCAGCTGACCCGTCAGCTGGTGCCGTCGGGGGAGCAGCTTGATGGCCCGGTCGTGGGCGGCCACGACGCCGACCACGTGGCCGAGCGCGACAGCCAGGACCTTGGTGACGGCCAGGAACGTCGGGTGCGCGGAGAGCCAGTAGTTGATCTCGAGGTCGGCGGTGCCGAGGTAGTTGTCGCCCCGGCTGAAGGGATCGCTGAGCTGGATCAGCGTCTGCTGGCCGTACTCCACGAAGTAGGTCAGGTAGTGGGCCACGATGTAGCCCACGATGATGGGCGCCACGGAGTGGGCGAACAGGTCGGGCCGGGCCCGTCGAGGGATCTCGCCGGTGGCACCCGTGGCCATGGTGGCTGCGGTCAGGATGAGTGCGACCCCGGCCGAGAAGCAGATCAGGGCCACGGTGTCCGGACCGATCCGCGAGGTCGACAGTGACTGCACGAGCTTGAGCCAGACCGTCGACTCCCGGAAGGAGTCGAAGCCGGTGCTGCCGAACAGCACGCCCACGACGGCGACCAGCCCGGGGCGCGGCACCACGGTGTCGAGGTTCGCCAGTGGGCTGCGCAGGACGAGCACCCCGTCGCGGCGCCCCCAGATCGACAGCTTGGCGACCAGCGAGGAATAGACCTCGAACGGGTCGGCGCGCGCCAGGAACGTCGTACCCCACACGGCCGAGCCGATGATCATGACGCCGAAGTAGGCGGCCACCCACAGCCGCACCGGGCCGAGGTCGGTGGCGTGGGGGTAGACCAGCTCGAGCCAGACGAAGGAGAAGAGCGCCAGCGCGGCCGGCCAGTAGCCCAGGCGGGCGGGGTAGACGTAGAGCCCCTCGCCCTCGGGGACGCCCGAGACCCGGGCGAACAGCATGCTGATCGTGCGCACGGGGCTCACGGCCTTGAAGAACGGGCCGAGCAGCAGTGAAGCAGGCACGATCCCGACCCAGAGCAGCACGTAGAGGGTCCCGAGGAACGGGTTGATCAGCGAGTCCTTGCCGAAGATCGCCGCAGCGCCCACGTAGAGGAAGATCGCCATGCCGAGCACGCGGGCGCCGACGGCCAGGGCGCGCGAGGAGACGAACCGGTCGAGCCACCCCGGGGCCGGACGACCGCTCGTGGCGGCGTCGTACCGGGGTTGGCGCCATGCCACGGCCAGGACCGTGAAGGAGATGACGAGCGCGGCCACCGCGCCGGCGATGGCCAGCTCGGACGGGATCGGCAGGTCCTTGGCGCCGCCGAGTCCGTGGGCCGAGATCGAGCCACCCACGCTCGGCTGCCCCCCGCTCAACGAACTTCGAGCTGGAGCACGATCAGGGCGGGCTCGTGGCTCTCGACCTCGACCACACCCGGGCGGTCGATGCTGATCTCGTGCTCGCTGGTGCCGGCGTCGTACTGGATCTCCTGCTCCGGCGTGCTGTGCACGTGGAGCTCACCTGCCTCGTCGGCGGTGACGGTGAGGACGAGGGTCTGGTCGACGGCGAGCTCGACCCGCTCGCCGTTGGGGGTGAACGTGCCCCCCTCGCGGGTCACCGTCACCGCGAGCGTGTCGCCGTCGGTCGTGGCGGTCCCGCTGCTGCTGGCCGGCGGGTCGGCATCGCCGCCACCGCACGCCGTCAGGCTGACGGACAGGGCCAGGACCAGGGGAGCGAGGCGCACAAGACCGCGACCGGGCACAGCATTCTCCTTCGGATGTTCCAGTGGTGACGGTGGTCACCACCACAGTCGTGACCGCCTCTGTCAGACTCCCATGCGGGACAAGAGTCACCGACGAGAGGGCACCAGATGAGTGAGCGGCTCCGGCCGCGGGACCTGGCCATCCTGGCCGCAGAGTCCCCCACGACGCCGATGCACAACGCCACCGTCGAGATCTTCGACCCCGGCGACTCGGGATTCGACCACGTCCGGCTGGTCGAGCTGATCGCCGACCGGATCGCCTTCGTCCCGCGCTACCGCCAGCGTCTCCAGCTGGTGCCGGGCCGGCTGGCGAACCCTGCCTGGGTGGACGACGAGAACTTCGACCTCGGTTTCCACGTACGCCGCTCGGCGCTGCCGCGTCCCGGGACGATGGACCAGCTCCGCGAGCTCGTCGCCCGCATCGCCTCCCGGCCGCTGGACCGCAGCCGCCCTCTGTGGGAGTGCTACTTCGTCGAAGGGCTCGCCGAGGGACGGATCGCGCTGCTCACCAAGAGCCACCAGATCCTGGTCGACGGTCGCGAGACGGTCGACATCGGCCAGGTCCTGCTCGACACCTCGCCCGATCGCTCGACCCTCGGGCACGACGACGACTGGCGTCCCCAGCGAACGTCGGGCCCGGTGGCGGTTGCGCTCACTGCGGTGACCGACAGCCTGGAGAGCCCGCGCACCCTGTGGTCGACCAGCCGCGCCAACGCCGAGTCCCTGGGCCGGGCGGCCTCCGCTGGCGGCGCCCGCGTCGCCGAGGTGGCCAACGCCCTCGCCGGGCGAGGACCGGTGCACTCGACCCCGGTGCACCGACGGTTGTCGCAGCAGCGTCGTTTCGTCGCCGTACGCACCGAGCTCGCCGACTACCGAGCGATCCGCGAGGCGCACGGCGGCACCGTCAACGACGTCATCCTGGCCACGCTCGCGGGCGGCCTGCGTGGCTGGCTCATGACGCGGGCCGAGTCGATGGGCGGGCTGAAGGCGATCAAGGCGATCGTGCCGATGTCGGTCATCGACGACGAGCTCGAGACCACGTCGCTGGGCAGCCAGATCACCGGGCACCTGGTCAACCTGCCGATCAGCGAGCCCAGCCCGGTCGTACGCCTCCACCAGGTCAGCTACGACCTCATGGCGCACCGTGACAACGGCCGCAACGTCTCGGCCCGACGGCTCTCCGGCATCGCCGGCTTCGCCCCGACCACCTTCCACGCGCTCGGTTCCCGGGTCGCCGCTGCCGAGATGAGGCACGGGTTCCACATCTCGATCACCAACGTCCCCGGCCCCCAGTTCCCGCTCTACGCCGACGGCGCGCGGATGCTGGAGTCCTACCCGGTGCACCCGTTGCTGCCCGACCACCCGCTGGCGATCGGGGTCACGTCCTACGACGGGGGCGTCTTCTACGGCATCACCGCCGACCGCGACGCCGTACCTGATGCCGACACGCTCGGCCAGTGCGTGCTGGAGTCGCTGGAGGAGCTGAAGGACTCGGCGTCCGACTCGCGGCCACGAGCCCCGCGCGGCCGCAAGAAGGCGGCCGCACGCAGCGCTCGAGGGACGGACAAGTCGTGAGCCGTCGCTACCTCCCCAGCACGCTGCTCCGGCTGGCGGAGCAGTGGGACGGCGACGGGCCGGAGGTCCTCGACCCGGTGGTGGCCGAGGACGACGGCGAGGAGGCCGAGTACGCCGCGCTGATGACCGCGGCCGACCTTTCTGCGGACCTGCTCGCCGGCCTCCCGGACGGCCGGCGGCGCCGGGTCGTGGTGGTCGTGGAGACCGCCACCGAGGGTGCTGGGGTGGCCTGGCGGGATGTGGTGGCGGTGCACGTCGACACCCACGACGACGCGGATGCCGACGACGACCTCGCCTGGTGGGCGACCCAGGAGATCGGTGACCTGCTGACCTCCCTTTGAGAGGAGGGTCGGTCTCTGACACGATCAGGCGCATGGACGCCATCACCTTCCCGCCGGCTCCGATCAACGAGCCCAACCTGACCTATGCCCCCGGCAGCGCAGAGCGGGAGGCCCTCGTCGCCGAGCTGGCCCGCATGGAGCGCAAGCAGCACAGCTTCCGTGCCGTGATCGGCGGGAAGCGGCGCAACGGCGGGGGTGCGGAGATCAAGGTCGTCCAGCCACACGACCACGCCCACGTGCTCGGCACGCTGAAGAACTCCACGACCCAGGACGCGGAGGCCGCCGTCAAGGCCGCCAACGCCGCCGCCCCCGACTGGCGCGCGATGCCGTTCGACGAGCGCTGCGCGATCCTGCTCAAGGCCGCCGACCTGCTCGCCGGTCCGTGGCGCCAGCGGATCAACGCCGCGACCATGCTCGGCCAGTCGAAGACCGCCTACCAGGCCGAGATCGACGCGGCGTGCGAGCTGATCGACTTCTGGCGCTTCAACGTCCACTACGCCAAGCAGATCCTCACCGACCAGCCGATCGCCAACAGCCCGGGCATCTGGAACCGCACCGACCACCGCCCGCTCGAGGGCTTCGTCTATGCGATCACGCCCTTCAACTTCACCGCGATCGCGGGCAACCTGCCCACCGCCCCGGCGCTGATGGGCAACACCGTCATCTGGAAGCCGTCGCCGACCCAGCAGCTGGCCGCGTCGCTGACGATGGAGCTGCTCGAGGAGGCCGGCATGCCGCCCGGCGTCATCAACATGCTTCCCGGTGACGGCCTCGACGTCTCCAAGGTCGCCCTCACGCACCGCGACCTGGCCGGCATCCACTTCACCGGCTCCACGCCGACGTTCCAGCACCTGTGGCGCACGATCGGCGAGAACCTCTCCGGCTACCGCACCTACCCGCGCATCGTCGGGGAGACCGGCGGCAAGGACTTCATCGTCGCCCACCCCAGTGCCGACCCCGACGTGCTGCGCGTCGCGATGATCCGCGGCGCGTTCGAGTTCCAGGGCCAGAAGTGCTCGGCGGCCTCGCGGGCCTACGTCCCGAAGTCGGTCTGGGCCAAGATCAAGGACCAGCTCATCGCCGACACCGAGGCGCTGTCGATGGGCGACGTGACCGACCTGTCCCACTTCATGGGCGCCGTGATCGACGACCGCGCGTTCGCCAAGCACAAGGCGGCGATCACCCGGGCCAAGCGCAACAAGCACCTCACCGTGCTCGCCGGCGGCCAGGTCGACGACTCGGTCGGCTACTTCGTGCGGCCGACGATCATCGAGTCGAGCGACCCGACCGACCAGATGTTCGCCGACGAGTACTTCGGTCCGATCCTGGCGGTCTACGTCTACGACGACGACCGCTTCGAGAAGGTCGTGGCGCAGATGGAGTCGTTCGCTCCCTACGCGCTCACCGGCGCGATCATCTCCCAGGACCGGGCGGCCATCGCCTGGGCCCAGGAGACTCTGCGCTTCGCGGCCGGCAACTTCTACGTCAACGACAAGCCGACCGGTGCCGTCGTGGGCCAGCAGCCTTTCGGTGGCGCTCGTGCCTCGGGCACCAACGACAAGGCCGGTGCAGCGGTCAACCTGCTGCGCTGGACCTCGCCGCGCTCGATCAAGGAGACCTTCGTGCCCCCGAAGGAGCACCGCTACCCCCACATGGACTGAGGCTCGCCATGACACCGTGGCACATGGGTGCCCTGCACCCGGTCGAGCAGGGCCTGGTGCTGGTGCTCGCGTTCGGACCGTTCCTCGCGCTCGGGATCGTGGTGTGGCTGCGCCGTCGTGAGGACGAGGACGGGGAGTAGCGCCGCCGCCCCTCAGGTCGCGGCGACGCGTTGGGCCTCCAGGCCGTCCAGCAGCAGGTCGAGGGTGAACTCGAACTCTGCGCTGCTGTCGCACCAGCCCAGGACGTCGCCGTCGGCGGCGTGCAGCTCCGCGGCGACCATCGCGGTCATGTGGGGGAGCACCTGCGCCATCTGCGCCAGCTCTTCCTCGGTCGGGTCGTCGGCGCCGTCGGCCGCGGGCGCGAACAGCTCCTGCGTGAAGCCGAGCACCATGCTGCCGAGTGCGTGCAGGGCCCGATGGGCGAGGTGGTAGGACATACCGGCCCCGACCATCGCGGCGAGGACGGCCTCGAAGTGCACGAAGACACTGGGTGGGACCGAGGTGCGCGACACCATCAGCGCCGGACCCCACGGGTGACGCACCATCACGGCGCGTGAGGCCAGGCACCGGCGGCGTACGTCGACCCGCCAGTCACCGTCGGGCTCCAGCCGGGCGGTCGCCTGGCTGACCTCGGCCATCAGGCGCTCGACCAGTCCGTCCAGCAGGGCCGCCTTCCCGGGCAGGTGGTGGTAGAGCGACATGGCCTCGACGCCGAGGTCGTCGGCCAGGGCTCGCATGGTCAGGCCCTCGAGCCCGGACCCGTCGGCGCGCTCGACTGCCGCGCCCAGCACCCGATCGCGGCTCAGTGTCCGGGGACGACCACGTGTGGCCACGGGACTCCTTGTGTGTCGGAGGGCACCCGTTGCGCGATCGCGACGGGTGTGTTTTTCTTACCACGTAAGAATCTTACAGCGTAAGAAAAGGGACTGGGATGATGATGGACGACGCCGGCACCCGCCAGGACGCACCGACGACACAGCTGGACCCGGGGACGGCCCGCGCGACCGGAGCGCTCTACCTCGCGCTCGCGATCGCCGGCCTGCTCGGATTCCTGGTCGTGGGGCCGATGCTCGCCGACCCGGACCCGGCCACCACGCTGGCCAACCTCCAGGAGCACGAGACGCTGGCGCGTCTCGGTATCGGGGCCGAGATGGCACTGGTGGTCTTCCAGGCACTCGCCGCGCTCTGGTTCTTCCGGCTCTTCCGGGCCGTGGACGACTTCGCCGCGGGTGCCATCGCGGTGTTCGGGTTCATCAACTCGGTGGCGATCATGGTCAGCGCCGCCTGCCTGGCGACCGCCCTGGAGGCGGCCGCCGGAGGCGCCGGCGGTGACGCGGGGACCCCTCAGCTGATGTATGTGCTCAGTGAGAACCTCTGGGGCGTCGGCAACCTGTTCTTCGGGTTGTGGCTCGTGCCGATGGGGTGGTGCGTCCTGCGTTCGGGGACCATGCCGCGCCTCCTCGGCTGGCTGCTGGTCGTCGGCGGTGCCTTCTACGTCCTGAGCGGCTACGTGGTCTACCTGCTGCCGAACGCCGATGTCTTCGCCAACGTCCTCGTCGTTCCCGCGACGATCGGCGAGTTCTGGATGATCGGCTACCTGCTGGCAGTCGCCGGTCGCATCCGCCGCTAGCGCGCGAGCCACTCCACGCCGACCTCGTGCTCGCGGTCGAGTGCCTCGCCGACCAGGCCGGCGATCATGGCCTCGACCTTGCCGCCGACGAACGGGATCCGGACGCTCACCTCGAGCGCGACCGTCTCGGTGGTCGTCCCGCCGGACTCGGCGAAGCTCATCGTGCCGACCGCCTCGCCAGGCTTGCCGGGGATGGCGAGCTCGAGGTCGGCCGCCGTCGGGGAGGTCCAGGTCTCGGTCTGCACGATGACGATCTCGTCACCGACGAACGAGCGGGCGGAGGACGGGATGCCGTCCGTCGAGCGGACCTGCTCGATGATCACGACGTCACCGTCGATGACGACCGAGCCGCGGGTCACCTTCTGGCGCTCGAGCACCGCCTCGCGGAACGCGCGGTCGTCGAGCATCGCGGCGACGGCCTCGGCCGGGGCGTCGTACGTCATCTGCTTGGTGAGCTTCGTGCTCATGGTGACCATCCGCATTCTGTGTCGTCGTGGAAGCCGGAATCTGCCGCCCATCATGGTCCACGAGCGGCCGCGACGCGTGGAGAGGGGGTTGTGTTGTGACCGTCACATCCGGGGTCCTATGGTCGGAGCGTGGCGACGCCTGAGGAGACCAAGGATCATCAGCTCGACGCGGCAGCCGAGGTGCGCCCGGAGTGGGGCGACCTGCTCCGCACCTACTACCGCCACGTGGCTCCCGAGGACGTGGTCGAGCGCTCCCCGGAAGACCTCGTCGGCGCGCTCGCCTCGCACCGCGACCTCGCATCCGCGCGCCCGCAGGGCACGGCGGCCGTGCGCGTCGTGACGCCCACCAGCGCCGACGCCGGATGGTCGGCGGCGGGGCGCTCGGTGGTCGAGGTGGTGACCGACGACATGCCGTTCCTCGTGGACTCGGTGACGATGGAGCTCAACCGCCTCGGGCACACCGTGCACACCGTGATCCACCCGCAGCTCTTCGTGGCGCGCGACATCACGGGCACCCTCCAGGACGTGTCGCCGCTCGCCGACGAGCCGGACGGCGACACCACCGCGTCCGCCGAGTCGTGGATGCACGTCGAGATCGACCGCACCGACGAGGCGGAGGCAGCAGAGGTCACCGAGGGCGTGCAGCGCGTCCTGCGCGACGTACGGGAGTCGGTCGAGGACTGGGAGAAGATGCACGCCCAGGTGCTGACGGTGGTCGGCGAGCTCACCGACGACCCGCCGCCGCTGTCGCCGGACGAGCTGCGCCAGGGCCGGGACTTCCTCACCTGGCTGTCCGACGACCACTTCACCTTCCTCGGCTACCGCGAGTACAAGCTCGAGGCCGAGGCGGGTGCCCCCGAGGAGTGCGGCCTGCGCGCCATCGCGGGCTCCGGGCTGGGCATCCTGCGCCACGACCAGGACCTCTCCAGCGCGTTCGCCAAGCTGCCGCCGATGGCCAAGGCCAAGGCCCGCGAGAAGACGCTGCTGGTGCTGGCCAAGGCCAACTCCCGCGCCACGGTGCACCGCCCGGCCTACCTCGACTACGTCGGGGTCAAGACGTTCGGCCCCGACGGTGAGGTCGACGGTGAGCGCAGGTTCCTCGGCCTCTTCTCCAGCGCCGCCTACACCGAGTCGGTCACCCGGATCCCGGTGCTGCGCGAGAAGGTCACCGAGGTGATGCGCCGAGCCGGTTTCGACCCGCGCAGCCACGCCGGCAAGGCGCTGATGGACACGCTGGAGAACTACCCGCGAGACGAGCTGTTCCACACCTCGCCCGCCGAGCTGGCCCCGATCGCCCAGGACGTCATGTTTGCGCGCGAGCGACGCCAGCTGCGCGCCTTCGTACGCCGCGACACCTACGGCCGCTACGTCTCGGTGCTGGTCTACCTGCCTCGCGACCGCTACAGCACGGCCGTGCGCGAGCGGTTCTCCGACCTCCTGCGCGAGCAGCTCGGCGGTGAGCACGTCGAGTTCACCGCCCGCGTCAACGAGTCCACCACCGCGCGCGTGCACTTCGTGGTCCACCCACCCAAGGGCGGCCAGATCCCCGAGATCGACGTCAGCGATCTCGAGCGTCGGCTCACCGAGGCCTCCCGCTCCTGGCGCGACGACTTCATGGCTGCGGTCGTGGGCGAGCACGGCGAGGAGCGCGGCTCGCAGCTGGCCCGTGCCTGGTCCGACGCCTTCCCGGAGGCGTACAAGGAGGACTACAGCCCGCAGCGCGGCTCGGCCGACCTCGGCCGGATCGAGGCCATCGAGGGCGAGGAGGGCATCGACCTCGCCCTCTTCGACCAGGACAAGAAGGCCGGCACCTACCGGCGCGGCGAGTCGCGGCTCAAGGTGTTCCGCGTGGGCGAGCCGCTGTCGCTGAGCAGCATGCTCCCGATGCTCACCTCGATGGGGGTCGAGGTCGTCGACGAGCGGCCCTACGAGCTCGAGGGCCTGGCGCGGCCGTCCTACATCTACGAGTTCGGGCTGCGCCACGGTCGGGTGCTGCCGCCCCACGAGCGGACCCTGTTCGCCCAGGCGCTGCGCGCGGTCTGGGACGGCTACAACGAGATCGACGGCTTCAACCAGCTCGTCCTCGCCGCCGGGTTGACGTGGCGCCAGGCCACGGTGCTGCGGGCCTACGCGAAGTACCTCAAGCAGGGCAACTCGCCCTTCGCCCTCGACTACATCGAGGAGGCGCTGCGCAGCAACGTCGACATCACCCGCCTGCTGGTCGAGCTCTTCGAGTCGCGCTTCGACCCGGGCCGCGGTGAGGACAGGGTCCTCGACGCCGACTCCGAGGCCCGCGTGGCCAAGGTGGAGGCGATCGAGGAGCGCCTCGCGAGCGCGCTCGACGACGTGGTCAGCCTCGACCACGACCGCATCCTGCGCTCCTACCGGACGCTCGTGCGGGCCACCCTGCGAACCAACTTCTTCCAGCGCACCGCAGACGGGGAGGTGCACCCCTACATCTCCTTCAAGCTCGAGCCGTCGGCGATCCCCGACCTGCCCGAGCCGCGGCCGCGCTTCGAGATCTTCGTCTACAGCCCGCGCGTCGAGGGCTCGCACCTGCGCTTCGGCGCCGTCGCACGCGGCGGCCTGCGCTGGTCGGACCGGCGCGACGACTTCCGCACCGAGGTGCTCGGGCTGGTCAAGGCGCAGATGGTCAAGAACACCGTGATCGTCCCGGTCGGGGCCAAGGGCGCGTTCTTCTGCAAGCAGCTGCCCGACCCGTCCAACCGCGACGCATGGCTGGCCGAGGGCGTGGCCTGCTACAAGATGTTCATCTCCGGCCTGCTCGACATCACCGACAACCTCGTCGACGGCGAGACCGTGCCTCCGCCCGCGGTCGTGCGCCACGACGGCGACGACTCCTACCTCGTGGTGGCTGCCGACAAGGGCACGGCGACCTTCTCCGACATTGCCAACGGGGTCGCCAAGGACTACGGCTTCTGGCTCGGCGATGCCTTCGCCTCCGGTGGCTCGGTGGGCTACGACCACAAGGCGATGGGCATCACCGCCAAGGGCGCGTGGGTCTCGGTGCAGCGACACTTCCGCGAGATGGGCGTCGACTGCCAGGCCGAGGACTTCACCGCGGTCGGCATCGGTGACATGTCCGGCGACGTGTTCGGCAACGGCATGCTGTGCTCCGAGCACACCCGGCTGGTGGCCGCCTTCGACCACCGCGACATCTTCATCGACCCGTCCCCGGACGCGGCGTCCTCCTACGTCGAGCGCAAGCGGCTCTTCGACCTGCCGCGCTCGAGCTGGAAGGACTACGACACCTCGCTGATCTCCGAGGGCGGTGGCGTGTGGCCGCGCTCGGCCAAGTCGATCCCGGTGTCCGCCCAGGCTCGCGAGGCGCTGGGGCTGGACGAGGGAGTCAAGGCGCTCACCCCCGCCGAGCTGATGAAGGCCATCCTGGTCGCGCCCGTCGACCTGCTCTGGAACGGCGGCATCGGCACGTACGTCAAGGCGTCGGAGGAGACCAACGCAGACGCCGGGGACAAGGCCAACGACGCCATCCGGGTCAACGGCGAGGACCTGCGTGCGAAGTGCATCGGCGAGGGCGGCAACCTCGGTTTCACCCAACTGGGCCGGGTGGAGTACGCCCGCTACGGCGTCGGCGGCCAGGGGGGTCGGATGAACACCGACTTCATCGACAACTCCGCCGGAGTGGACACCTCCGACCACGAGGTCAACATCAAGATCCTGCTCGACCGGGTCGTGCTCGCGGGCGCGATGGACGAGGACGCCCGCAACGAGCTGCTCGCCGCGATGACCGACGAGGTCGGCCAGCTGGTGCTGCACGACAACTACGAGCAGAACCTCGCGCTCGCCAACGCCGAGGCCCACGCTCACTCGCTGCTCCACGTCCACGAGGACTGGATGCGGGCGCTCGAGCGCCGCGGCGTCCTCAACCGCGACCTCGAGGGACTGCCGACCACGCGCCAGGTGCGACGGCGTCTCGACCGCAAGCAGGCGCTCTCGGGGCCGGAGCTGTCGGTGCTGCTGGCGTGGACCAAGATCGTGCTCGCCGATGAGCTCATCGAGTCCGACCTGCCCGACGACCCGTACCTCCGCGAGGACCTGCTGGCGTACTTCCCCAAGCAGATGGTGCCCGACCTCGAGGCGGCGATCGAGGACCACCCGCTGCGGCGCCAGATCATCGTGACGCAGGTGGTCAACGACCTGGTCAACGGTGCCGGCATGACCTTCTGGCCCCGCCTGGCGGGGGAGACCGGTGCCAGCCCGGCCGAGCTGACGCGCGCCAACTTCGTGGCGCGCGAGATCTTCGGCTCGCTGCCCCTGCGCGAGGAGATCGCCGCGTTGGACAACCAGGTGCCGGCCGAGCGTCAGACCCGCATGCGGATCGAGATGCGGACGCTCGTCGAGCGCGCGTCGCGGTGGCTGGTGACCAACCGGCGCCCTCCGCTCGACTCCAGCGCCACGGTCGAGTTCTTCCGCGAGCGGGTGCAGGCCGTGCTCGCCGAGCTGCCGAACATCATGAGCGGCCGCGAGCTCGAGGACTTCCACGCCCGCGAGGGACGACTGAGCGACCACGGGGTTCCCGAGGACCTGGCCTCCCGCGTCGCCGCGCTGGCACCGGCGTACGCCCTCCTCGGGATCGTGGAGACCGCCGATCGTCTCGACCTCGACCCGGTGGAGGTGGCTCGTGTCCACTTCGCGCTGGGTGAGCGGCTGGGCCTGCCCGCCCTGGTCGAGCGGATCTTCGCGCTGCCTCGCGACGACCGGTGGCAGACCATGGCTCGGGCCGCGGTGCGCGACGACCTCTACGGCGTCCACCAGCAGCTGACCGCCCAGGTCCTGGAGTCCACCAGCAGCGACGACGCCGCACCGGCTCGCGTCGCCGCGTGGGAGAACTCAGACGAGGACCTGATCGGCCGCTCGGCCGCGACGCTGAAGGAGATCTGCCGCGAGGAGACCGCCGAGCTGGCCCGCCTGTCCGTCGGTCTCCGGGTGGTGCGCGGGCTGCTGTCCTGACGTCATGACGTGACGGCGCGTGCGTGGCTACGATGTCGCGCATGAAATTCGGGGGAATCTTCGTCAGGGCAGTCGTCACTGCCGCCGTCACCGCAGCGTCACTGCCGGCACTCGTGCCGAGCGCGGCGCACGCCGATGTGCCTGCGACGCGATGCACGCCGGAGGAGGCGCGGTACATCTACGACGCCCAGGTGGTCGTGCGGAAGGCCCTGCGGACCGACGCGGGACGCCGCTACGGGGTCGTTCGTATCGTGGCGGGCCACCGACCGGTCGACGCGTTGGGGTCGCCGGTGCTGTCTCCGGACCAGCGGGTGCTCTGTGTCGACCTGCGGGTCGATGACGCGTTCGAGGGTCGAGCCGCCGAGGTCGTCTCGCGGTTGAAGTACGGCGACGACTCCTCCCGCCGTCGCCACGAGGGGGTCGACGACGTGCTGCACGACTCGTACTCGACAGCGGGGCTGCGCACCGGGACGATCGTCACGCTCCGCGTCCGCGTCGAGGGCGCCCACTTCGACGCGGTGAAGTTCGTGAAGGTGCGCTACCCGCGCGTGCCGATCGCCGACCCCAGGTCAGCACAGCAGTAGCGCCGCGACCACCGCGGCGGCGAGCAGGAGCCGGAGCGATGGTCGACAATGCGCTGGTGGGGATCGAGTGAACCTCTGCCATGGCGGCGCAGTCCCCCTCACAGGATGGTGGGCACCATGACCGGACCTCTCTCCGACCTGCTGGTCGTCGACCTCACCCGCGCGCTCGCCGGCCCGCACGCCACCCAGATGATGGGTGACCTCGGCGCGCGCATCATCAAGGTGGAGGCGCCCGGCGCCGGCGACGACACCCGCGGCTGGGGGCCGCCGTTCGTGGGCGAGCCCGACGCACGCCAGTCGACGTACTTCCTGTGCACCAACCGCAACAAGGAGTCGATCGCGCTCGACCTGAAGGACGACGCCGACAAGGACGTCCTGCTCGGGCTCGTCGACCGCGCCGACGTGCTCGTGGAGAACTTCCGCACCGGAGTGCTGGAGCGCCTCGGCCTCGGGATCGAGGAGCTGATGCGCCGCAACCCGCGCCTCGTCGTGCTCTCGATCACCGGGTTCGGGCACGACGGCCCCGAAGGTGGCCGGGCAGGCTACGACCAGATCGCCCAGGGCGAGGCGGGCGTGATGTCGCTGACCGGTTCCGGCCCCGACGACCCGCAGCGCGTCGGCGTACCGATCGCCGACCTCCTGTCCGGCATGTACGGCGCCTACGGCGTGCTCGCCGCGCTGCACGAGCGCCACACCACCGGCAAGGGCACCGTCGTGCGGACCTCGCTGCTCGCCTCCGTGGTCGGGGTGCACGCCTTCCAGGGCACCCGCTGGACCGTCGCCGGCGAGGTCGGCCGGGCCCAGGGCAACCACCACCCCTCGATCGCGCCCTACGGGCTGTTCCACTGCCGCGACGGAGCGGTGCAGATCGCGCTCGGCAGCGAGGGGCTCTGGAGGCGGTTCTGCGAGGGCTTCGGGCTCGACCCCGACGCCGACGGCCTTGCCACCAACAGCGAGCGTGTGGCCCGGCGCGAGAAGGTGATCGAGGTCGTCGAGCAGGCCTTCGCGGACTGGGACGCCGAGGCACTGCTGGCCCGGCTCGCCGAGGTGGGCGTGCCGGCCGGCAAGGTGCGCAGCCTCGACGAGGTCTACGAGTGGGACCAGGTCGCCAGCCAGGGCCTGCTGGTCGACGTCGAGCACGCCACGCTCGGCCACCTGACCCTGCCCGGCCCGCCGCTGCGGTTCTTCGACGCCGAAGGTGCCGAGGTCACACGTCGCGACCACGTGGCTCCGCCCCTGCTCGACCAGCACGCCGACGACATCCGGGCATGGGTCGGCGAGACCCCCGCGGGGGAGGACGCGTGACCCGGCGCTGGACTGCCCACGAGCTGCTTGCGCTGGTGCTCGACGAGGGCACCTTCACCTCGTGGGACAGGCCGATCGACCTCTCCTCGGTGGACGCGTCCTACCGGGAGGTCCTCGAAGCCGCCGCCGAGAAGGCCGGCACCGACGAGTCGGTGCTGACGGGGCGCGGGGAGGTCCGCGGCCGTCCGGTCGCGGTGGTGGTCAACGAGTTCGGCTTCCTCGCCGGCTCGATCGGCCTGGCCGCGGCCGAGCGCATCATCTCCGCCGTACGGCGGGCCACCGTCGAGGGGCTGCCGTTGCTGGCCAGCACCGCTTCGGGTGGCACCCGCATGCAGGAGGGGACGCCCGCCTTCGTGCAGATGGCCGAGATCTCCCGTGCCCTGATGGAGCACCGCGCTGCCGGCCTGCCCTACCTGGTCCACCTGCGGCACCCCACCACCGGCGGCGTCTACGCGTCGTGGGGGTCCCTGGGACACGTCACGGTGGCCGAGCCGGGCGCGCTCGTCGGCTTCCTCGGCCCCAAGGTCTACGAGGCGCTCAACGGTCGACCGTTCCGTCCCGGCGTCCAGGTCGCGGAGAACCTCGCCGCCGCCGGCGTCATCGACGGGGTCGTCGCTGCCGAGGACCTGCCGGCGATGGTGGACCTCGCCCTGCGGGTCCTCGTCGACCCGCCGGGTCCAGGGCGACTGACCGTACGGCCCGCCCGCCCCCCGGTCGGGCTGGGCGCCTGGGACAGCATCGAACGCACCCGCCGTCCGGACCGGATCGGCCTGCGCGACCTCCTCGCCCACGGCGCCTCCGGCACGGTGCAGCTGCGCGGCACGGACGAGGGCGAGCGCGACTCGACGGTCATGGTGGCGCTGACGCGCATCGACGACCAGCCGTGCGTCGTCGTCGGCCAGGACCGGGCCCGGCAGGCGCCGGGCCACGCGATGGGGCCCGGAGCGCTCCGTGAGGCCCGCCGAGGCATGCGGCTCGCCGGGGAGCTGGGCCTGCCGCTGGTCACCGTGATCGACACCCCGGGTGCCGAGCTGTCGCCGGACGCCGAGGAACGCGCCATCGCCGGCGAGATCGCCCGGTGCATCGCGACCATGACCACGATGGAGGTGCCGACCGTGTCGGTGATCCTCGGGCAGGGCTGCGGGGGAGGTGCGCTGGCCTTCCTCCCCGCGAGGACGGTCATCGCCACCGAGCACGCCTGGCTCTCGCCCCTGCCCCCCGAGGGAGCGAGCGTCATCGTGCACGGCGACGTCGACCACGCGCCAGAGATGGCGGAGCAGCAACGGGTGCGCGCCTGCGACCTGCTGGCCGACGGGGTCGTCCAGCACGTCGTGCCGGAGGTCGACGGCGAGTCCGCGGCCGACCTCGCCATCGCGGTGGCGGCGGAGATCTCCGCACTGCTGCGGCGCCAGGTGGGTGGAGCGCTGCCGGCCAACGCCTGACGCGTGCGAGGATCCGGCATGGCCCAGATGCTGACCCTTCCCGACGGCAGGGACCTCGAGTTCCTGACAGGCGGCGACCCCGACGGATTCCCGTTCGTCTACCACTCCGGCACCCCCAGCGCGGTCGTCCACGACCGGGCGATCTGGGAAGCGGCCTCGGCCGCCGGCCTGCACCTGGTCAGCTGCTCGCGCCCCGGATACGGCGCCTCGACGCCGCGGACGGTCGGCGACGGGTGGCCGGTGCCGATCCTTGCCGACGCCGAGGACACCGCCCTCCTGCTCGACCACCTCGGGATGGGGGAGTTCGTCACCCTGGGCTGGTCCGGTGGCGGTCCCCGCGCCCTGGCCTGCGCGGCCGGGATGCCGGACCGGTGCCGTGCCGTCGCCAGCCTCGCCGGTGTCGCGCCCGCCTCCGCAGAGGGGCTGGACTGGTCCGAGGGCATGGGGCCGGAGAACATCCGCGACTTCGAGGCTGCCGCCGTGGGTCGGGAGGTCTACCGGCCCATCGCCACGCAGCAGGCCGAGGAGCTGGGCGCCGTCACCGCCGAGGACATCGTCGCCTCCTTCGGCGGCCTGGTGGACGAGGTGGACGCCGCGGCCCTGACCGGGGAGCTCGCGGACCACCTCACCGCGACGTTCCGCCACGCCGTCGCCCAGGGGCCGGTCGGGATGCTCGAGGACACGCTGCAGATCGTCCGCCCCTGGGGCTTCGACGTCGCCGACCTCACGGTGCCCGTCGCCGTCTGGCAGGGCGCCCACGACAAGATGGTTCCGTACGGCCACGGGCAGTGGCTGGCGCAGGCGATCCCCGGCGCCCGCGCACACCTCTACGACGACGAGGGCCACCTCTCGCTGGTCGCGAAGATCGACGAGATCCTCGCCGACCTGCGTGACCTGGCCGGTGTCTAGCTGGCCGGTGTCTGGCAGGACCGCCTCTAGCTGGCCTTCTTGGCAGCGGTCTTCTTCGACGTCGACTTCTTGGCTGCAGCCTTCTTGGCCGGGGACTTCTTCGCGGCAGCCTTCTTGGCCGCCTTCTTCGCCCCGGTCTTCCTGGCCGCCGGCTCGTCCTCGGCCGCCTCGGACTCCTCGCCTCGCGCCGACTTCGCCGCGGCCACCGACTTCTGCAGGGCCGCGAGCAGGTCGACGACCTCGCCGGAGGTCTTGGTGGAGGTCTCGGTGCGCTTGACCTCGCCCCCCTCGATCTTCGACTTCACCAGGGCCTCGACGGCGCCGGCGTAGTCGTCCTCGAACTCGCTCGCGTCGAAGTCGCCGGCCAGTGTCTCGACGAGCATGTGGGCCATCTTGACCTCGGCGTCCTTGACCTCGCCGGTCTCGACGGAGAAGTCGGGCTCGCGGATCTCGTCGGGCCACATCATCGTCTGGAGCACGATCACGTCGTCCTTGACGCGCAGCACGGCGATGCTGGTGCGCTGGCGCAGCGCGACCGTCACGACCGCCATCCGGTCGGCGTCGACCAGCGCCTGGCGGAGCAGGGCGTACGGCTTGGCGCCGGCGCCCTCGGGCTCGAGGTAGTAGGACTTCTCGAAGAGCAGCGGGTCGATCTGCTCGCGCGGCACGAACTTCTCGACGGCGATCTCGCGCGACGACGCCGACGGCAGCTCGGCCATGTCGTCGTCGCTGAGGATCACCATCTCGCCGTCCTCGGTCTCGTATCCCTTGGCGATGTCGGCGTAGGCCACCTCCTCGCCGTCGAGCGAGCAGACGCGCTGGTACTTGATCCGTCCGCCGTCCTTGGCATGCACCTGGCGGAACGAGACGTCGTGGCTCTCGGTCGCGGCGTAGAGCTTGACCGGGACCGAGACCAGGCCGAAGGAGACCGCGCCTTTCCAGATGGCTCGCATGGGGTAAGCATGTCCCATGCGCCCCATGCTCGCCACCAAGGGAGACGTCGTCCCCCGCGGCGACGACTGGTCCCACGAGGTGAAGTGGGACGGCGTACGGATCCTCGCCGACGTCAGCAACGGTGCCGACGTGGCGCGGCTGAGCACCCGCAACGGCAACGACGCGACCATCGCGTGGCCGGACGTCCGCACGACACCGATGCCCGGGCGCGACCTGCTCGTCGACGGCGAGATCATCGGCATCAATGACGCCGGGGTGCCGGACTTCGCGG
The DNA here is from genome assembly GCA_963843815.1 of uncultured Actinomycetota bacterium. Classification (GTDB taxonomy): domain Bacteria; phylum Actinomycetota; class Actinomycetes; order Propionibacteriales; family Nocardioidaceae; genus Nocardioides. Next base: position 645,332 of record CAWJLX010000012.1, read on the forward strand.
TGATCCAGGAGCGCATGCACGTCCGCTCGGCCGTCACCGCCGCCCGGTTGGCGGACGCGGTCCCGGCGACCTTCATGGTGTTCGACGTGATGCGGCTCGACGGCCGCGACCTCATCTCGCTGCCCCTGTCCGAGCGGAGGGCCATCCTCGAGGGGCTCGACCTCGGCGGTTGGCAGGTGCCGCCGACGTACGACGACGGGCTCATGCTGCGCGACGCCACCCTGGCCCAGGGACTCGAGGGCATCGTCTCCAAGCGACTGACCTCGACCTACCAGCCCGGGGTGCGCAGCAAGGCATGGCTGAAGTTCGCCCACCGGCACCGGTTCTCCTTCGTGGTGGGCGGCTGGCGGCCGCAGGAGGGCACCCGGGACCGCCTGGCCGCGCTCCTGGTGGGGGAGCCGACGCTGGACGGGCTGGTCTACCGCGGACGGGTGGGCAGCGGCATCGGTGGCGCCGCCAGCCGGTTGCTGGGCGCCCAGCTGTCCGGGCGGGGCCTCGAGGCCAGCCCGTTCGTCGACGAGGTGCCGGCCGTGGACGCCCGCGGCACGTTCTGGGTCGAGCCGTTCCTGGTGGTCGACGTCGAGTCGTTGAACAAGATGCCGGTGACCCGGCTGCGTCAGCCCTCCTACCGCGGCATCCGCACCGACATCGACGCCACTGATCTGGTGGGGGGCCCATGAGCGAGATCCAGGTCGACGTGGAGGGCCGCACCCTCACCATCAGCAACCTCGACAAGGTGCTCTACCCACGCACCGGCACCACCAAGGGCGAGGTGCTCAACTACTACGCGCAGGTCTCCCCGGTGCTGCTGCCGCACCTGGCCGACCGGGCGGTGACCCGGATCCGCTGGCCGCACGGCGTGGAGGGGTCGAGCTTCTTCGAGAAGAACGCACCGCCCGGCACGCCGTCCTGGGTGCGTACGGTCGAGGTGCCGACCACCGGCAGCCGAGCGCAGTCCGGGAGCGGCACCCTGCGTTTCCCGATCTGCGACGACCTGGCCACCCTGACCTGGTTGGCCAACCTCGCCGCGCTCGAGCTGCACGTCCACCAGTGGACCGTCGAGCCCGACGGCACCCCGCGCCATCCGGACCGGCTGGTGATCGACCTCGACCCCGGCGAACCGGCGGGGCTCCACGAGTGCGCGCAGGTGGCCCTGCTCGTGCGCGACTCGCTGGCCGCGCGCGACCTGGGCTGTACGCCGGTCACCAGCGGCAGCAAGGGCCTCCACCTCTACGCACCGCTGCCCGCCACCGGGCTGCAGAGCCTGGACAGCGACGGCACCACAGCGCTGGCCAGGGAGGTCGCCGAGGCGCTCCAGAAGGAGCACCCGGGCCTGGTGACCGCCACGATGACCAAGGCCAAGCGGCCGGGCAAGGTGTTCCTCGACTGGTCGCAGAACTCCGGCTCGAAGACCACGATCTCGCCCTACTCGCTGCGCGGGCGCGAGCGCCCGACCGCTGCCACCCCGCTCACCTGGGCGGAGGTGGAGGCAGGCGCCGAGGACGAGCTGGCCCTCGACCAGTTCACGATGGATGAGGTGCTGGCTCGGGTGGCCGAGATCGGGGACGTGTTCGAGGCGTGACGCCGCACCCGGCAGGTGCCCGGTGGCCCCCCAGACTGTTGAAAGGTTTACTCGGTGTGACCGCTCTGAGGGGCGGGTGTGGATCAACTGACCAGATGCTTGTTCACATGTCCCGCCTCCTCCTGCTCCCCGTCGCAGTGCTCCTCGCTGCCGGCTCCGTCACGCTCGGACCAGCCGAGGAAGCGCCCGCAGCGCCGTCTCACACGGTGGTCACCTCGTCGGTGGACTCGGGGATTCAGAGCACGCTGCGCTGACGGGCCAACTATGCTCGCTGCATGGCGCACGACGTACTGGTGGTTGAGGACGAGGAAGATATTGCCGTCCCGTTGATGCGCACCCTCGAGCGCGAGGGGTATACGGTCACTCGCGCCGCCAGTGGTGCGGATGCGTTGGAGTTCGCCGTCAAGGAGGGCCCCGCCGTGGTCATCCTCGACCTCGGCCTGCCCGACATGGACGGCATCGAGGTGTGTCGCGAGATGCGCTCCCGTGGATATACCGGCGGAATCATCATGGTCACCGCCCGTGCCGGCGAGCTGGACCGGGTCGTCGGCCTCGACGTCGGTGCCGACGACTACCTCGCCAAGCCCTTCGGCCTGGCCGAGCTCCTCGCGCGGGTGCGCGCCCTGCTGCGCCGCAGCACCGCCGTGGCGACGGAGGACTCGACCGTGACCACGTCGTCGGGCCTGAAGATCGACGCCGCCTCGCGCCGCGTCCACCTCGGGGAGCGCGAGCTCGCGCTCACGGCCAAGGAGTTCGACGTGCTGGCCGTCCTGGCCTCCCACCACGACAAGGTCGTGCCCCGCGAGACCTTGATGAACCAGGTCTGGGACCAGAACTGGTACGGCTCGACCAAGACCCTCGACGTCACCATCGGCCGGCTGCGCAGCAAGCTCGAGGCCGCCGAGGCCGGCGAGAAGGTCGTTGCCATCCGTGGCGTCGGCTTCCGGCTCGAGACCGGCACCTGAGGCACCTGCCCGGCGTCATGCGGTAGCGCGCCGCCGGCGCCAGCCGAAGACCGTGATCGCGAACGCCCACCCGAGCGCGCCGATCCCCAGCAGCACCGGCGTGGCCTGCAGCGCGGCGAAGGCACCCGTCTGCCGGAGTGCCCACGCGATGCTCTGCTGCTTGCAGCCCTCGGGGTCGTCGAAGCCGAAGGTGTCGCACTCGCCGGCGACCTCGTCGTTGCGTTCGCTGACGGGCGCCGTGCCGGTCGTACGCCCACGACGGACCTCCAGCCCCGCCACGCCGCCTTCCGCGGCGAGCCAGCGCTGGAACGCCTCGTGCACGGCCGTGTGGCCGCGCTCGTTGGGGTGGAGGGAGTTGTGCGTCCACTTGGCGGGGTTGAAGCGTTGCTCCGACAGGCCGCCGACCGAGCGGAGACCGATGAAGTTCAGGCCCGGCCGGTCCTGGGTGAACGGGTCGCAGAGCTGGAGCTGCCGCTCGGCGAGCGCCTGCTCCACGTCGGCGGCGTAGTGGAAGCCGAACTGCCGCGCCGAGACCTCGATGCGTGAGTTCAGCGCGGGGAGGAAGCCGCCGAGGAAGTCGACGTCCCCCTTCCCGAGTGCGGCCTCGTCGCAGGGTGCGCCGTCGCCGATCGGGTCGATGTAGGGGATGGCGACGACCGGTGTGTCGGGGAAGGTCAGGTCGACGTCTGCGTAGACCTGACGGATCCGGTTCTGCACGCGGCTCAGGTTGCCGCCGATCCACAGGTCCTTCGGCTCGTCGTCGTTGCACGACCCGGGGGCCAGGCAGGTCATGCCGACGCTCGCGAACCCGGCGTCGTTGCCGCCGATCGAGAGCACGACGAGGTCGGGTGCGAAGTCCTCGGTGGCGTCGAAGCCGGCGACGTAGTCGTCGTACTCGTCGAGCTGGGTCTCGAGGCCGTCGAACTGGGGCGTCGGGGTCGGGTCCATCGCGGCGATCTCCTGCGCCTCGACCGATCCTGCCGCGACCCCGTCGACGGTGTGCCGGACGTGGAAGGAGTCGGCCCCCGAGCAGGCGAAGGACACCACCCGGTTGAACGGGGTCAGCCGGCCGGTGAGCATGGGCCAGGCGGTGGTGGCACGTCGGCACTCGTTGCCCGCGCCCTCGTCCGTGCCCGCCACGAAGATGCTCGCTCCCTCGCCGGACATGTAGGAGTCGCCCAGCGCGACCAGGAGCCCGTCGCCGTTGTCGCTGCGCGGCGGCTTCAGCGGTCGGTCCGGGCTGTCCTGTGCCGGCGTCAGGCCCGCCAGCGCGATGAGGGCGAGAACGACTGCGATGTCCGCCAGGGTGAAGGAGGCGATCGCGACGATCAGACCGGCGAACGCGAGCACGACCAGGCCGAAGATCCAGGTCGTCGCGAGCCCGACCACCACGGCCACGACGACGACGAGGGTGCCGAGCACGACCGACGGCCACCACTCCTCGCCCCGGGAGCTGCGGGACCAGGACTCGATGGCGTGCTCGGAGAGCTGGGCCAGGACCAAAGGGACGAAGAGGACACCCACGACGATGACCCCCGCGGCGAGGAGCACAGGCGTCCGGCCCAGCATCCACATCCCCGCCCAGGTGAGGAGGAGCTGGCCCGCGAGCACTCCGGCCAGACGGAGGCTCGCGCGGCGCCGGTCGGCAGCGGCCCACGTGCGCGTGTCGATGGCCTTGCGGCTGCAGGCGACGAGGTAGCCGGCGCCGAGGTAGATCGCCAGGAACCCGCCGACGACGAACCAGGAGGCCGAGATCGGACCGTCGATCCCGAGGAACCGGATCCCGAGCCCGAGGACCGTCGCCAGCAACCCGGGGACCACGAGCTTCCACCAGACGGCTCCCGAGCGTGGCACGTAGGACTGCCCGTCGAGCGCGTCGACGTACTGCACGCGGACCCACAGCGTGGACCCGACGATGTAGACGGCGAACGCGCCCATCACCCACACGCGGTGCTGGTGCGCCTGCGCGACGGCGTAGAGGACGAGCAGGGTCGCGAGGAAGAAGACCAGCGCCCGCAGGTGCTCGCGGCGCATCTCGCTGGCGACGACGTCCGGGTTGTCCGGGACTTCGGACATGGGTGCTCCCTCGCCAGGGACACCGCACCGGACCCGACCGCTGCTGGCGCCCTGTGTGGCCAGTGTGGAACGAGTGACGTCGTCAGGCGGCTCGGCGGCGCGGATTCCCGCGATATTGGGGAGGCCGGGCGCAGCGGCGGGCGCCTCGGGTCCGTGCGTCGGAGGGCCTGCGAACGCGTGCTCGTGGCCCCTCCACGCCGGGCCCGATCAGCGCTACTGTCAAGACATGGCCGACCAGCGGCGGCGCCGACTCGGAGGCCGGGCGCGAGAGCCCGGGTAGCCCGACATGGGTTCGGAGCGCCCGCTGCGGGGCTACGTCGTCGTACGGATCGACCACGACATCGACCCGGGTGGCCAGCACGTCTTCACCCCGGTCGACGTCCTGTGGACCACGACGGCCGGACCCGTGTCGTTCGCGCCCCCGCTCGCGCCTGGGCACGTGATCGCCGAAGTGCACGTCAACGACGAGTTCCCCGCCCAGACCTCGCACGACATGGCGACGACGATCGAGGTGATGGTCCCGATCCGCGAGCAGCAGCGGATCGTCTCCCTCGACATCCTGTTCATGACCGAGAGCGCCTCCTTGGGCGGGGTCACCCTCAGCGACCTCGCCAGGCTGGGGGACACGTGGTTCCGCGGCCAGGTCCCGGCCGACGTGCTGCCGATGGCCGAGGACGACAACGAGCCCGAGGGCAGCGATCCGCCGTACCTGTTGCGGTCGACCTCGATCCTCGCCAGGCACGGCATGACCGCCGAGCAGATGATGACCGTCGACGGGCGCCGGGTGCTGACGGCGCGCGAGGTGGTCACCAGCGGTCCGCGCTGGACGTTGGTGGGGTCTTCCGAGCTGCAGCACACCTCGACCGCCGCCCCGTACGGCGGTCGCACCCGCGACCTGGCGATGGACGTGGCCGCCGACGGTTCGTGGCGGTGCTACCTCGCTGCGGCCGACGGTGGGGTGTGGTTCCGGCGCAGCACCAGCCGAGGATGGAGCGCGCTCGGCGACTACGCCCGCACCCGGTCCCCGATCGACGACGCCAACATCCTGTCCACCGGAGCGGTGGGTGCCCGGTTCGGGGCCGCGGCCAGCGGTGCGCAGGACACCGTCGTGGTCGGCACCGGCGAGCCCCGCGCCAGCGCCGACGCGATCTCAGGTGTCGGGCTGCGGGTGAGCGAGGACGGCGGTCGTACGTGGGTGCTGGTCGACGGCGCCATCGGCGAGGCCGGGTTGCGCGGGGCCTCGTGCTACAGCGTCGCCGCCGACCCCAACCAGGTCGACCAGTTCTTCGTCGCGGCCTCCAACGGCGTTTGGCGGCTGGCCAAGCCCGGCAGCGACTGGGTGTGCTCCAGGTTCGTGCCGAGCCCCGTGCCGGCGGCGATCGCGGCCGTGGGCGTCGGACGCAACTCACCCGCGACCGACATCGTGGCGTACGACGACTCCGGGACCACGCGCCTGGTCATCGCCTTCGACCTGCGGGCCAACCCGGCGAGCCCGGTGAGTGCCGCCAACCCGGCAGTGCCGACAGCAATCCGGTTCAGACACCGCGGCCACCCCGACGCCGACCGCGTTGACCGGCACGTTCTCCGGTCGCATGTCCCTGGCTTGCACCGCCGACGGCAGCGAGGTGTGGGCCCTGAGCGACGACGGCAAGGTCTCGCGGCTGCGCACCGGCGCGACGAACTTCGTGGCGTCCTCCAACTCCCCGGGCAACGGCTCGACCGGGCTGTGGTCCGGCGCCGGCGGTGGCGACTACGCGCAGGGAATCGCCGTGGCCAAGCAGGGCCAGGACGTCGTCGTGGTCGCCTGCGGCAAGGCGCGCCTGCACGACGACGAGTGGTGCAGCGCGATCTTCCGGTCGACGACGAGGCCCAGCGCGACTGGTCAGACCGACTTCGACCACGGGACCGGGCTCGTGTTCAGGACCGACCGCTTCGAGGGCGCGAAGACCCATGCCGACTGCCACCGCGTGCTGATCGACCAGACGAACCGGGCCTGGGTGGCGACCGACGGCGGCGTCTACCGCAGCAGGTCGGCGGTGTTCGGATCGGCGCTCGACTTCGCCCACATCAACGACGGCCTCGCGACGCTGCAGTACAACTACATCGACCACGACGACAAGGACGCCAGCCATGTCGTCGGCGGCACGCAGGACAACGGCATCGTCCAGGTCGGCACGACCACGACGACCATCCTCAAGAGCGGCGACGGTGGCGGGGTGGCAGTGCAGCCGGGCACGCGCACCGCGTTCGCCGAGTACATCCACGGCAAGCTCAACCGTCGGGCCAACGGCACCTCGCCGATGGCCTACAAGGGCGACGACTCCGACTGGCCATTGCAGTACGGTCCGCACACGCGGGTCTGGGGCCTGTTCTCCGACACCGGCGCGCACCCGTTGGGAGTGACGTGGAACGGCAGCTGGCGCGTACGCCTTCTACAACCGCCTCGTCCGGGCCGTCATCGGCGGCAAGGAGTCGGTCCTCTTCGGGAGTCGCGACCTGTGGTACCGCACCTACGACAAGGACGCATGGTGGACCAAGGTGGCGGTGGGCGCGACCGCGGCCAGCGACCAGATCATCGCCATCGTGCCCGTGCGCAGCGAGGTCTACGTGCTGACCGCCCTGGGGAGCGTCCATCACATCGACTTCTCCGGGGCGACCCCGGTACGGACCGCGGTCGCTGCCGGCTTCGCGTTCCTCGCCAACAACCTCTACACCTCGCTCTGCCGTCGTGCCCGGGGCGACGCGCGCCAGCGACCGGCTGCTCGCCGGTCGGGCGAACCCCGGCTGGGGCAACACGGCGGCGCCCAAGACCTCGATGCTGGAGTACGACGCCGCCAGCGGCGTGACCACGCCGATCGACCTCGGCTCCGGCATCGGCGTGCTCTGCCTGGAGGTCGACGTCACTGACCCGCTGGGTCCCCGGGTCTACGCAGGCACGCCGGTCGGGGTGTACGCCGGGCGTGGGCAGCAGGGTGTCCGGTGGGCCTTCCAGCCGTTCTGGCGCGACCTGCCCGAGGCTTCGGTGCTGGACCTGCGGTTCCACGCCGGCTCGAGCATCCTCAGGGCGGCCCTGCACGGTCGCGGGGTCTGGGAGGCTGCGGGTGGTCAGTCGGTGCTGCTGGAGGGCAACGACACCTTCGGCATCTTCACGCGGCAGTGGAGCTCGGACCTGGGCCGTCGCGCGCCGGGGATGAATCTCGCGGGCAAGCCCTTGGCGAAGCTCGGCGAGGGGCCCGGGGACCTGCACGTCGTCCGACATCGCTGGAACCCGCCCTTGCCGCCCGCGACCACGCCCCCGTTCAACCATGGCAACAAGTTCACGTGGATGCAGACGCACGCCGACATCGGGATCTGGCACGACAAGATGGTCGAGCGGGGCTACCGGCTCAGCCGCGGCAAGAGCGCGAACAAGAACCAGTTCACCCGCGAGTCGCGGAACCTGGCCAGGACCTTCCAGACCCACTACGGGCTCAAGGTCGACGGCGATGTCGGTCCCGAGACCTGGCGTCGCTCGCACGCGAACCCGCCGACGCTCGCCTCGATCGCCGTCGACCAGCGGCTTGGCGGCCTGAGGTCCGACATCGACGTGGCCGACGGGGACCACCTCGCCGACTCGCTCCCCAACCAGCGCAACACCGTCGTGCTGCAGGTCAACAGCCGCCACGCCACGGTCGCGGACGGTCTCCTTGTCGAGGCGACCCTCATCGCGGCCCCGACGGCGTCGGCAGGGACACTCCCAGACGACTGGTGGGTGCATGCGCAGGAGGAGGTCGGCCAGACCCCGGACTGGGTCGCGGGCACGGACTGGAGCTTCGTCGGACCCCAGGTGCCGGGTCGCGGCCGCGCGACGACCAGCGCCGTCCTGACCCAGCATCACCCGGTGTTCCTGACCTGGGAGACGCACCTGGCAGAGCTCGTCGACGCCGGGGGCAGTGCGATCCCCGTCGCCGTGGGGGGCACGTTCGTGCTCGTCGCGATCGTCAAGGCCCCGGCCGACCTCGACAGCCACTTCGCCGCGTGGCCGCGCGCCGACAAGCGCGACCTGAACAAGGTCCTCATCGCCCACCCCCGTGTCGTCGCGATCCCGGTCCGCATCACCGCCTAGCGCCTCCCATCGCGTGGGTGGTCGAGCAGCGAGCGCCAGCGAGCGTCGTCGAGACCGGCCGAAGCACCTACTCCTGGGGCGGGACCGCGGTGAACCAGCCCTCGTGCAGCTCGAACGGGCGGGGTGGGAGGCGCGCCTCGGCGGTGGCGGACTCGATCGGGTCGGTGCGCCAGGTGACGGGGGTGTCGCGGCGGGTCCACCCCTGGCGCTCGCCGATCGCGGACGGCTTGGGCAGTCTGACCTGCTCGGGATCGACCAGGATCGGGCCGGCCCGGAACGACGGCCGGATCCGCCGCAGCGGCCGGTTGATCCAGGCCCGCTGGAGCCGGATCATCTTGCGCGGCAGGATCCCGGTGGTGGCCGAGACCCCGAGCCCCGGCATCATCAGGAGGGTCAGATCGATGCGGATGCCGGAACCGGCACCGAGCATGAGATCGGTACGCGGCCGGACGTACGAGGAGTCGACCTGCGTCCGCGCCACGTCCCCCGTGCGGTCGGCGGCGAGGAAGCCGAGGTGCGCCCCGAACTCGAACGCCCTCCGGGTGACCGAGTCGTCCACCGGGTGCACGCCGGTGAAGTCGTGGCCGACGAAGTAGCCGAGCAGTCCGTCGTCGAAGCGGCTCAGTGCGCCGAGGCGCACGGGGAAGTGCAGCGCCGCGAGGTCCTGGTACGCCTGGGCCCGCGCCTTCGCCACCTCGTCGGTGAAGTCGGCGGTGCCGGCGAGCCCGGCGAGGTCGTCGCGCACCTGCAGCTCGACCGACGCCGAGGTCACCGCGATGGGGCGGCCGATGAGCTCGGAGACGTGCTCGAGACCCGTGTCCCCGATCGGGTCGACGGTCCAGGTGGTCGTGTCGATCAGGCGCATGAGCGCGCTGAGGGGTGACTCCCCGGTGTGGCCTCGGCCCCGCTCGGCGACATCGTGCGCGAGCACGGACGCCGCCAGGCGGGCCATCGTGGCACCCCCGGGGGCGGACGTGGAGGGACCGGTGCTCATGGGCGAGGCGACGCCGGGGACGCCCTCCCAGACCACCTCGGTGCGCAGACCGGCGTGGAAGAGCTGGCCCAGCGGCTCGCCAGTCGAGTCGAAGAACTCCAGGGCGTCGTCGGCGTGGTCGGGCAGCAGCCAGCCGATCACGGGGGAGCCCTTGGTGCCCGGCAGCCCCGGCCCTCCGGCCGACTCGTCGACCCGCGACTCAACGGCCGGGTTGGCGCCATCGCGGAACCGGAGCATCAGCCTGGCCGGGCGGGTCAGGCGCGGTGCGAGCTGACCGACCCGCGCGGGACCCGTGGCCGTCCCCGCGAGGGCGGCGTCGTCGGCAGGCTCGGGGGAGAGCTCCTCTGCGAGCCCGATCGCACCCAAGCGGCCCGACAGGTCGAGGACCCGTCCGAACGCGTCGACGACCCGGAGTCGGGTGATCCGGAACGCCCCGGCCCGCAGGAGCGCGAACGGCAGCGTCGGGACGACGTCGCGGTGCTCGTCCTCGAGGTCGACGGCGACCACCGTGTCGAGGTAGCCGTCGAGCCGGTCGCCGAGCTCGCCCAGTCCGCCGGTGAGCACGTCGGCAAGCCCGAGCGTGCCGGCGAGCGAGACCAGGTCGTTGCTGACCTGTCCGTCCAGCGTGCTCAGCTCGTCGTCGGCGATGAACCGGTTGAGCTGGTCGGACAGGCTCTTGGTCCCCGACGGCCCGATGAGGGTGCGGCCGAGGATCGTGGTGTCCGGGTCGGGGAGGTCGCCTGTCCGGTCGAAGTCCGAGGTCCCCAACCGCCAGGCCGCCGACCACCCCGCGTTGAGCCCCAGCTCCACCTCCCATTCGGCGAACAGCGGGATCCACGGCTGCTGCCAGTACGTCACCCCGAGTGGCGACGGCTCGACGCCATCGCGGCGCGAGGCCTCGAAGAGCAGCTCCACGTTGGGCACCCGAGCAGCGTTGAGGATCGACAGCTGCTGCTCGGACCGGAGCATCCGTACGGCGTCCTGCGCGAAGACGACGTCGCTGACGAACTGGCCGATGTCGTCGGCAGGTGCCGGGTCGAGCAGTGCCGCCTCCTCCAGCAGCTCGTTGACCTCCGACGGCAGGCCGTCGTGCTTGAGGTCGGTCACGATGTCCGAGCCCGCGATCACCTCCGCGATCTCCGGGATCGGCTGGCCGCTCAGCCGGCAGCGAACCGTCTCGTCGGGCTCGAAGATGCCGTCGTACCCGTGCCGCAGCGAGCGATTCAGGTTGCGGAAGGCCAGGCTGAGGTCGCGGGTGCGGTGGTAGCGCGGCAACGGCCGTCGGACGGCCTCGACCCGCGCGTCGAACGAGGTGGAGGAGGGCCGCTGCCGGTCAGGGGCGTCCCGTTCGCGCGAGAACTTCACCTCGATCCACTCCAGGGGTGTGACCGGGTCCTTGCTCGGCCGCCCGGGGTCCGGCCGCGTGGTGGTCATCTTGCGGACGTGCTCGACGACGGTCCCGCCCGGGTAGGACTCGAACGTCCCCCGGTGCACGCCGTCCTCGACGGCGATGGCGCCACCGGAGTCGAGCTCGGCGATCACCCCGTGGGAGAAGGCGCTGATCAGCCGCTCGTTGTCCAGGCGCGAGGTGCGCGCGTCCGAGGAGATCAGCCGCGCGACGGCGTCGGGCTCGCTCGGGCCGACCGCAATGTCGACCAACCGGCCGGGCGGGCGGGTCTCGGCCTTGGCCACCTCGGCCTGCGACGTCGCCACCGAGTAGACCGTGCCGTGGAACAGGCACTGGTTGGGCGTGGTCCAGTCGACGCGCCGGACCTTGTCGATCAGCTCGGGCCGCCCGATCGCGTGCGACAGCGCGACCAGGCCGGAGGTGGCCTTGTCAGCGGCAGCGGCTGACTCGATGTCGGCCTCCCACCCCAGCTCGGCCAGACGGGCGACGACACCCTGTGTCGCACGGGTCGGGTGCAACGGGTCCTCGGTGGGGTCGTCGTACCAACCCATCACGACGTAGGTGTAGCGGGGCGCGGCGGGGCGACCGGTCTGGGAGCTCAACGGGTCGTGGAAGGCGAACCTGTTGACGACGTTGTCGTAGACCGCCGCCCAGGCGACGTCGCCGCCGACGACGGCGGTCAGCGGCACGCCCGGACGGGTGTCGTCCTCACGGTCCGAGCGCCAGTCCTCGAGCGCGAACGAGGCGCCGACGTCGGACTCGAGCACCCATGCCGTGACCGAGCGTCGCCCGGTGATCGCGGATCGGCCCCCGATGCGCGCGACGAGCCAGCGGTCGGGCAGCGGGGGCATGTCGAGCTCGCCGTCGCCGTCCACATCAACGGCCTCGCCGGCGGTCAGCGCGTCCGGCAGCGCCCAGTGCAGGTGCACCCCGGTGGGCAGCGGGTCAGCGGCGGAGAACGGGGACGACACCAGGTTGTCGTCGACGGAGTCCGTACGGCGATGTCGCCGCGCGCTTCCTCGCGGGTGACGACCAGCGCCTGGACATCGACGGGCACCAGCAGTCGGGGCCGGCGCGGGCGACCGGGATCGAATGTGGCCAGGGTGCTGAACGAGAAAGAGTGGTCGACAGACTCCAGCCATTCGCGGACCTCGCCGGAGAGCTTGTCGTACTCCTCGAACCCGAACTCCTCAGCCATCAGGGCAGCCTCCAGACGAGGGTCGCGTCCTTCACGAACTCCGTGGCGTCCGCGATCTCCAAGGTGCCCTGAGCACGCCGGTCTGCCACGGCTGGGCGCGTTGTTGTCACCCGGCACTCCGTCGTCGGCGAAGCGCTGGACCACCGGGTAGCGCAGCATCTGCACCGCGAACTCCGCGCTGTCGAGCGTGGTGCCCAGCCCGGCGGAGCCCTCGGCGAGGAGGATCGCTTCGGCGAGGTCCTCGACGTTGATCACGCCGGCCGCCCCTGGCGGAACGGCACGTCGACCGTCACCTCTTGGCCGTTGCTTTCGACCTCGGAGACGGTGCTGTCGGCGTTCACGGTGCGAACGGGGATCTTGTACCCACCGCCCGACGCGCTGATCACCCCGAACTGGATGCCCTGACGTGGCTCGCGCAGCTCCACCGCGTCCGGGATGTTGTCGAAGATGACCAGGAGGACGGCCGGTGCGAGCCGTCCATGCGCAGCAGCGACAGCCGCCGGTTTCCCCGGAACCCCACCGCCTCCAGAGCGGCCAGCCCGAGACCGCACGCGAGCGGAGCAGGAATCCCGACGGGGTCGCGGCCGTGCCCGTGACCGGCTCCTCGAGCCACTGCGCGCGCTCGGCGTCGTCGACGGCGGCGCGGATCTCGTCGCGGTTGGACTCGAGGACCGTGCGGTCCCGGGTCCCGAACGTGCCGGCGGACAGTGCACCCTCGACGAGCACGTCGGTCCAGTTGCGGTCGACGTGGAAGAACCGCATCGTCTCCGGGCGCAGAAGCCCCTCGTCCGGCACGAGGTACTCGAACGGGACGCCGCGCAGCAGGCGCAGCTGGGCGAGCCAGTCGACCACCCGACGCTCGGGCGTCGGGTCCGGGTCGGCCGGCGCCCAGGTGAAGTCACCGGCCTTGACCAGCACCTGGTCCTTCATGTTGGTGATCGCGTGCTCCTCGCCGACGACGATGCGCATCAGTTGGGCCCCCGGTCGTTGTCGATGTCCCGGTCGGTCACTCGGCTCGCGTCGAGAAGTCGGTCGCGGAAGATGACCTCGCCGACGCTCGCCTCCCCGGTGCCGACCTCCCCGATGTCGCTGAGCTCGACCCCCGATACCGGGATGTCTGCGAGCGCCGAACGGTCGCCGAGGAGCTCGCCCAGCGCCGGCGTGTAGCCCGCGAGGGCGGAGCGGTCGAGGTCTACGTCGGCTACCAGCCCGGTGTCGGCGTCGGCGATCTCGAACCCGGCCTGCGCGAACGCCGTGAACACCTTGGCGACCTCGACCCGGTCGGCGATCCCCACCCGGTGCACGGACTCGAACGCGCCGTCGGGAACCGGTGACCGCGGCGCACGGACGAGTGCGTCGAAGTCGGCCTCCCGCGGTGGGGTGACCCCGAGCCGGTCCGGGGTGCCCCGCGTCGCGGTGCGGCTGATCGTCGCCTCGACGAACGCGGCGTCGAGCCCGAGACCGCGCGCCAGCGTGGCGCTCTCGATCTCGTCGACCAGGCGCACGGCGCTGTGAACGGGTACGGACGGGACGACGGTGGTGCGCCAGTCGTCGATCTCGACGTCGGTCCACGGGCGGGTCGGCGAGCCGCCGAAGATCTCGCCGATGACGACCCCGACCAGCGGCCTGTCCATCGCCACGACGTCCAGGAGGTCGCCGAGCGTGTCCTTGAACCCACCCTGGACCTGCGGTCGGAGGTCGGTGGTGGTGAACTGCCGGCGCGCCCAGCGGCGCAGGTGGGTGATGAAGGCCGCGTCGCTCATCGCGAACACCGCCATCTCGAAGCCGCGCTCAGCGACTGTCGAACCCGCCCTCGACGACGGCCTTGACCACCTGGTCGGCGATGTGGGCCTGCGGCCGAGCGGGTCGCGGTGATCTTGGTCGGGGTCAGCGGACGGCGGTACCAGCCGACCTGCGGGTCGCCCCGTCGGCTGGTGGAGGCGAGCCGGGCGTGCCCGGTGCCGAGGGTGACCGGCTGTCGGCGGTCCGGCTCGGCGGCGTCGGGCGCACGGTGCGAGACCAGGGCTACGTCGAGGTCGCGCATGTAGCCGTCGAAGTCCAGTCCGTCGTCGGAGCACTCGAACTTCCAGCTCGCCAGCACCGGGAAGGTGGAAGTCGGGGTCCGGGTGTCGAGCAGCGCGTCGAGCGCACCCCAGTCCACGTCGTGGCGGACGGCCTTGACGTCGGTGAACGTGTTCGAGCCGCTCGAGCTGCCAGTGACCCCGGATGCACCGCCCGAGCTCGCACCGCTCCCGTCGACCGCAACCCGCGGGATGTCGGCGGCCAGGATCTCGGCCTCGAAGACGTGACCGAAGCCGACGTCGCCCTGGCTCGGGCCGCCGGTGGCCCGAAGCGCTGAGTGCTGCCCCTCCAGCGAGATCAGATAGACCCCGTACGCCGTGGCGGGCAGGGGCAGCCGGTAGCCGAGGACGACGGAGACGATGCCGTCGTCGTCGACGTAGTCCGAGCTGCCGTACTCGGTGGCCGACAGGTCGATCTCGCGCGCATGGCAGAGCAGGTGCAGCTCCGACCGGGCCGGGAACGCCCGCTGGATGACTGTGTTGTTGACCTCGATGGCGTTGGCGCCTCCCTGGCCGTTGCTCGCTGCCACAGCCGTGGCCGGCGCCCTGCCGGCGGTGTAGGCGTCCTTGGGGTCGACGTTGGAGTGGAAGGTCGCCTCTCCGTCGGCGAGCGTGACCAGCGCCAGCCACGGCAGCCCCGGGTCGGTGAGCGGGGACCGCTCCCAGGGCATGGTCTTGCGTCGCAGCACCGCCTGCGGTAGCCGGGAGGCGAACGGACCGATCGCGTTGGCAGGGGGGAACGCCCCGAAGAGCTCGGAGGGCTCCATCGCCCACCGCGGCCCCTCGACCTCGAGGTGTACCACGCGCGCCGGGATGCCGCTGGCGGACGGGACGGCGTTCCCGCCGGGCGCGAGTGCCGACGAGGAGACGTCTGGAGCCAACGTGCAGGTGTAGGACCCCGGCGGGATCGGTGTGGTGAACCGCGGGTGCAGCTTCATGGGCGGGTCGGTCACGAGGCCCCCTTCCAGCGCACGGTGGCCCGGACGGCGACGCTCGGGGTGATGCCCCCGGGGTCGATCGCCTCAAGGCCTCGGCTCTCGACGGCATCGGCGACGAGTCCGGCGTCCTCGGAGGTCCCGACGATGCCGAGGAGCGCCACGCCGCGCTGCCGGTTGGACACCACCCGGACCGGCGCGCCGGGCTCCACCTCGACGGACGCGACGATGACGGTCTGGTCGGCGACGTCGTGGACCGAGACGGGAGTGAGCCGCCCGCCCAGGACGTCGAGCCCGAGCTGGTCGGCGGTCACGATGGCGCTCTTGAGGCCGCCGGCGACGACCACGACGGTGGTCACGTCCGCCGGCAGGGTCGTCGTCGACGCGGTCGAGGATCCCAGGGCGGCACCGGCGCGTACTGAGCCGAGGTTGGTCCGCTGGCGCCTCCGGTCCGGTCCGCGGCCACGGCGGCGACCGTGCAGCCCGGTGCGACGAAGGCGTGGTCCCCGACCTGGGCGACCTGCGTGCGTGCCAGCCAACCGGCGCGTGCCGTGGTGCGCGGCTTCGCGCACGCCAGGTAGGCGAGCGTGGCGGCCCGGGCGTCGACGGACACGGCGCCGTCCGAGACGATCTCGTCAGTGAGGGTGGTGCCGGCGGAGTCGAACGCGACGACGCGGGCGGTCCCCCGACCGTGACGGTGTCGTCCCCTGCGTCCGTCCGGTCAGTGCCGGGCAGCGACCACACGGACAGGGCGCCCGCCTCGGTCTGTGTGCCGGCGCGGCCCGAGAACAGCTTCGCGGACTTGGTTGCCTCGGCCCGCAGCACCGCGGCGCCGCCGTTGCGCACCAGCCGGTCGGACGCTCCCGACCTGCTGGCCAGGTCCGGCGCCGCGACCGTTCCCCCGGCCCGCACGATCGGGACGGCGGACGTCGTGAGCACGGCGCCGAGCCGACGCGCCTGCGTCTGCTGGACTCCCGCCAGCGTCGGAGCCGGGATCCGCGTCCCTCGAGCCGACGATGTCGACCGTGCGAGGGCGCCCGACGTCCCGCCGCCGGGGCGGAGGGTCGCGAGCAGCGTGGGGATGCCGCGGGGGCCGCTCGGGCTCGGCTTCATCGGCGCGGCAGCCCGAGCCGTCGTCACTCGGCGGGTGGGGTCCTCGATCCCGTCGGCGAGGCTGCCGGTGAGGATCGGCGCATTCCGCGAGGCGGTCAGCGCGGTCTCCGCGTCCTGGGCGGTCGAGTACGTCGCAGGGCTGCTCACCCGCGTCTCGGCCTTGGTGACCACGCGCGGACGGGCCGCCTCGGGGCTGCCGAGGCCCTCCGCGGACAGCAGCCGGGCCGCCACCGCCACCGGCCCGTCGCGCAGGACCTGCTGCTCGAGCAGCACGCCCATGGCACCTGCCTGGGTCTTCCAGGCGCCGAGGTCCGAGGTCCACCGGGCGCGGGACAGCAGCGGCAGCGGACGGACGGGTAGCTCGCGCACCCCTTCGATGACCACGATGATCGGTGCCGGCCGCCCGGCCGGCGCGGAGACGGCGCGCATCGTGAGACCGGTCCAGGCGGAACGTATCTTGGCCTCGGCCTTCACCGACGTGGGCGCGGTGTGGTGCCAGACCGCGTCGGGGACCTTGCCCGTGACCTCGTCCACCACGAGCCGGGAGAGCATGTTGCCGTTGCTCGAGGAGAGCGTGACGGTCAGCTCGGAGGTTCCGGTGGTGACCCCCATCGGGCCGAGGCCCAGCGACAAGCCGGACTCCCGCGTCGGACCCGCCCCGGTGAGCACCAGGCGGTTGAACGGGTGGGTCGCCTCGGCAACGAGAAGGAACTCCGGCTCCAGCCTGATCGGGCGGGAGCTCGAGCCGTCCTGGGCGGCGTCGTCGTTGGTGCCGCGGCCGGTCGCGACCTGACCCTCGGTCGCCGTCAGGGCGACCGCGTGGCGCTGGCCGGCGTCGTCGGGCGGCGTGAGGACGTACTTGTCCCGGAAGTCGGCCCAGCCCAAGTAGTTCTGGCTGTTGGTCGAGTCGCTCGGGCCGAACTTCACCGTGACCGTGATGACGCTCAGGTCCAGCGTCGCCGTGCCGCGCAGCTTGGGTCCCCAGACGTGGACGTCGACGCCGAAGCTGAAGCTGAGCCGGATGGTCTTGCAGACGATGAAGCACGCGCGGAACTTCACGCCGGCCGAGATCGAGACGTAGATCCGGGCGTCGAAGTAGTAGGGGTCCCACGAGGCGAGGAAGTGCGCGCCGGCCGTGAACGACGCCCACGCGATGCCCTTCTCATAGGCGACCTCGAGGTCGCCGCCGGCCATCACCGCGGACGAGGTGAGCGCGAAGTACGCCCCGCCCTTGAGCACGACGTCATTGTTGGGCTCCCAGCTGAACCCGAGCCGCGGCACCTCGGGGAAGTCGGCGGGCCGGACGAAGTCCTTGTGGTAGCCGCCGAGGGTCAGCACGAACTGGCCGGTGTTGGAGCCCTTGAACCAGACGACGAACGCGAAGCCGCCGGTCAGGCGGCAGCTCTGGTTGATGATCCACGAATTGTCGGTGAGCTGGGCCAGCACCGAGAACACGCCCTCGACGGTGGAGAACCTCGCCTGCATCGCCAGCTCGATGTTGGCGATCGGCAGCTCTGCACTCGGCAGTGCGAGCGACGAAAGCCCGAGCAGGTTGATCTCGAGCCCGTCGTTGATCTCGACGCTGAGCACCGCCCGCGTGTTGACGAGGGCGAAGCTGGTGAACCGCAGCCCCGCAGCGAACCAGAGGGCCCCGCGGTCGGGCGGGAACTCCGCCCCCATCTGCTCCAGCATCCCCATCGGGTCGGATATGCCGCTGCCGCCGAGGGCGGTGAGGAAGATGCTGGTGGACACCTCGGTGATGTCGGTGGGGATCTCCAGCGCCCGGTTGATGCCCATCCCGCCACCGATCGCGGTGACGAAGAACGGCGGCGGGCCGCCGATCGGGGCGTCGACGACGATGAAGACGAACAGCGAGGGGAACGTGCCGCCCTGGCCGTCGTCGAACATGCCGTACGCGCCCACGCCGGTGGCGCCGTAGGCGGAGAACTTCGCCTGGGCGAGGCCGCGGTACTCCGGCCCGAGGGCGGTGTCGAACTTGCCGAAGCCGGCCACCACCGAGACGCCGCCGCCCTGGTACGACAGCGCCAGCGCGGCCAGGTCGAGCGTCCAGGTCGTGAGGTCGGACGCGGTCTCCATCGGGATGCCGACCTCGAGGTCGTCGACCTGCACCGCAAGGCCGAGCAGGGACGCGCCTCCGTCGAGAAGGAACTGCAGGTGGGTGAGCTTGTCCCCGGACAGCGTCGAGCCGACGCCGACCTGCTCGACGTAGATGGGCCCGAACGCGCGCTGGACCGGTAGCCACCACGGGCCCGCGCCCTCGCCGGCGCGGAACCCGAGGTTGCCGTCGATGAACCACAGGCGCGGGCTGAACGTCGAGGACACGGTCTCGGCGTCGGGGTCGTCGGGATCGCCCATGACCGACGAGGCGACGGGGTTGGTGCCACCCGTCCCGGCCGACATCGGCAGACTGAGTCGGTCGACGACGACCTGCCCGCCGAAGCGGGGCGCGCCACCGCCGACCTGGACGAGCGAGTGCAGCCCGACTCCGCCGACGCTCACCCCGAGTTCGAACAGGTGCTCCTTGCCCGGCGAGGTGGCGCGCACACCCACGCCACCGATGACCAGCCGAGCGGCGGCCCCGATGGCGGCCGGGTCACTGAGGTCGAGGAACAGGAACGACAGGCCGGCGGGCGTGCCTGCGGTGAGCCAGGTGTCGTCCACCTCCAAGGTGAGCTGGAGGTCCTCCGAGGACACCAGGGCCAGTGACTTGCCGGCCTGGAACGTGATGGCCAGCCCGAGCAGCCCGCCCGAGGCGGCGACCGCGACCTCGAACGGCTCGATGCTGGCGATCGTCGTACCGCTCAGCTGCTCGGCCGCGCCGTGGAGGGTCCGGATCGTCCGGGGGAAGACCTCGGCGACAGCGTTGCCGGAACCGAACAGGCCGGAGGAGGCGCGCAGCCGGTTGCCCTCCAGGGCGAAGAAGCCGTCCTCCCCGGCGACCGCCAGCAGTTCACGGACGCGAGGCGTGCCGGCGCCCAGCGGACGCCGGTCCAGCGAGGGAGCGAGGGGATCGGCGACGAGGTCGACGACGATCGGGATGACGTAGCCGCCGAGCATGCCCCAGAACGCCTCGCCCAGGTCCGGAGTGTCCGTGACCGTGCCGCCGCTGCCGAGGGTCCGGGCGACCACGGTGACCGACGTGCCGTGCCGCGCGGCGAAGACGCCGGTGCGCTGGCCGTCGTCGCTGAACCAGAGCCCGACGTCCGCACGCAGGGGAGCGACCGTGGAGACCGCGAACGACGCCTCCGGCCAGAAGCGGACCGGTCCTGCCTCGAGCCGGTCGCCGCTCATCCGGACACTCGCGGCGACGGCCAGCTCCCCGTCGTACGTCGCCGTGGCGCCGACCAGGACGTCGTCGCTGACCTCCACGTCGGTCGCGGTGACGGTGACCGAGGGGGCGGCGAGGTCGACCTCGACCCGGGCGGTGCCGTTGGTCACGGGTAGCGGGACCCTCAGCGTCGTCCCGACGCTCGTGGCGGCCGTGACGAGGTCGGAGACCAGTGCAGCGGCCTCGGACGCGAAGGTCGCGACCTGTCCCTGGATGTGTGCGAGCGGGTCGACGGCGAACGACTCCAGCGCGGTGATGTCGAAGGCTCGTGAGGAGCCCGAGCCCGCCCGGAGCGCCAGGGCGTCGCCGATCCTGGCGACCGGCTCGGTGCCCGCGATGGTGACCTCCGCCGCGGCATCGAGCACGAGCGGCAGGAGCAGGCGCGCCCCCGCCGTCGCGAGCGAGCTGAACGATCCCGGGTCGGGGTACAGCTCGACGCGCTGCCCGGCCAGCAGCAGCTCGACGCGCGGTCCCGCGAGGTCGAGCGCGGCGCCGACCGCCGGGTCGCCGGAGCTGGCGAGGACCTCGAGCGAGGCTGAGCCGCTCACGCCCACCGGCGCGCCCGGCGCGACCCGCAGCTGGCCGCCGATCCGTACGCCGCCGGGGCCGCCGCTGGTGACGGGCAGGGTGACCGCCACCTCGGGGCCGGGCAGCACCGATACGGTCAGGCCACCCGGGAGCGACCCCGCCTCGCCCACGAGGAGGGCGCTCACCCCGTCGACGACCGCGTCCAGTCCGGACGTGGTCATCTGCTCGAGCCACGCGCCCGGGGACAGCACGGCGGTGACGGGCCAGCGCATGCCGAGGGTGGCCGGATCCACGAGCCCCGCGCCCGCGAGCACCTGGCGCGCGACGGCGAAGCGCCCGACGGCCACCTGGGACAGAGCCCGGACGCACCACACGACGAGCAGGTCGCAGGCGAGATCCTCCAGCGCTGCCTGGTCAGTGGTCGGCCACAGCGGCACCTCGCGCCGCGGCCGCCCGACCACCTCGGCGACGGCCAGCACCTGGGTGGGCCCGGCAATCGTCGGCCGGGTGGCCACGAGCGCGAACGAGCTTCCCGCGGCGTCGGTCAGCGCCATCCGCGCCGAACCGACTACTCCGGCCTCGCTCAGGTCGGCCCCCACCGTCGCCTCGAACCCGGCCGTCCCGGGGGCGAGCTGTGCGCCCCAGTCGATCCGCGCGGTCGGCCTGTTGGTGGTCAGGTCGACGGTGATTGCCGCCGTGCCCGACCGGACGTCGAGGACGGCCCCGGTGGCGGTGCCGCCGCAGATCTGGGCGAGGGCGGCCACGAGGGCGTTGCGCGGGGTAGCCGCTGCGATGCTCGGTGCCAGCTGTGCGGGCGCTGTGATCGCACGCTCCATCGCGTCGAGCGACAGCGCACCGCCCGAGATCACGCCGAGACGCGTGAGCGCCTCCACCACGGCGACGGCGGGAGCCTCCGTGGCCGAGCGAAGCTCGGCGGCCACCGCCTCGAGGATCACGCGCTCCTCAGTGGTCAGGGATCCCGCACCGGCGTCGCGCGGGAGCGGCCACAGCGAGCGGTGCACGCCGTGGGCCGAGGCGTCGAGGAGATCGACGCGGGTCTGCACCTCGCCGCTGGTCAGCACGCCGACCCAGACCGACACGGCACGGACGCGGACCCTCGGCTCGAGGACGTCGGTCGCCGTCGGGCGGACGAGCCAGCCCCCCGGTCGTCCGATCTCGAACGAGAAGCCCACGAACGGGACTTCGGAGGAGCCGACGTCGCCGGCGCCCGCCGCCAACCGGAGCAGGTCGGCCCAGACGCGGGAGCGGACCTCGATGTCGGGACCCGGCGTCGGCGGTCCGTTGGAGATGGCGATGCCGCAGCCGACCGTGAGGGGCTCCTCCCACGAGGCCATCGCGTCGACCGGCACCGGGTCGGGGCACTGCTCGATGGCGCCTGCGACGGCCTCGGCCATCGCGAGGGTGCCGGCCCCGGACTCGAGGTGCCCGGCCCGCACGTGCAACGCGGTGCCGACCGGTGCCGGGGGAGCCGTGATCCCCGCAAAGGCTGCCAGGTCGAATCGGGAGGTCGGCGGAGAGGTGACGGACGCGGTGTCGGGGAGCTGGAGCGCCAAGCACGGCAGCACCGCGGCCAGCACCTGGTCGGACGCGAGGTCGCCGGACAGGCCGCGCAGGGCCCGCATCAGCAGCGCACCCTCGGTGGCCGCCGCGGCCCCAGGAGCACCTGGGCTCACCGCCACGACGGGAGCCGCGACGGCGACCAGGTCGGAGATGTTGCCGGTGGACCCCACGAGCGAGCGTGCGGCGACGCCCGCCAGCCCGTGGGCGACCACGGTCACGTCCGAGCCGCCGTTGCAGGCGAGGGCCGCAGCGGCGACGACCTCCGCGACCGGAGCAGGGCCGGCGCCGTCTACCAGCACCGACCAGGGCCCGGTGACCGCGAAGTCCGCCGAGGTGATCGAGCTCGGCGCTCGGCCGCGCAGGTCGACGGTGGCCGTCCCCGCCGCCTCGATGTCGGCCCAGGGGGCCAGCCCGGCGAGCGGGACCGACGCGAACAACGTGGTCGAGCGGGTCCCGGCACCGACGATCGCGTCGACCTCGATCACGGCCGGGACGCTCAGGAACGACGATCCCGGCAGGGCCACCGCCTCCCCGTGCGGGTCGAGGTAGGCGGCGAAGTCAAAGAGCCCGTCGGTGTCCTCGAGCGCTGCGTCGATCGAGTCGGTGAGCGCGCCGATGTCACGCTCGCCGACGACCCGACGCAGCTCGACCAGGGTCTCGCCGCGCTGCTGGACGAGCGCCGCAAGGTCGAGCCCGGTCGCCAGCTCGGGATCCTCGAACTCGATGGCGGCCAACAGGTCCTCGGTGAGCAGGCCGTCGCGGCTGTCGACCGTCGGGACGACGCGGGTGCCGATGTCGCAGAGCACGGAGACTCGCTCGGTGACGGCCGCCGACCAGGGGTGCTCGACGGACCCGGCGCCGATCACGGGCAGGCCGACCGACCCGCGGCTCCTGGCGGCGACCCAGTCCACCGCCACGGAGGCGAAGCTGTGGCCGTGCCCGGCGGCCAGGTTGCGTGCCAGCCATCCGACCAGCTCGCCGACGGGGTCCGCCCGCACGGCTTCGAGGTCCAGGCGCAGGCCGGCGGGGAGGCCCGAGACCGGAGCGGGTCCCCAGCCGACGACGGTGGCGAGGTCCGACAGCCCGGACCCGGCAGGCGCCTCCGCCAGTGCGGCGACGACGAGGCTCTCGACCATCTCGGCGGCGGCCGTGCCGAGTGCCGCGTCGCGCGTGGTCGGGTCGAGCAGCTCGGCCGGGAACGGCGTGCGGCTGCTGCCGCGGAGGATCTCCCCGCCCTCGACCTCCACCTGATACCGACGCCGAGGCCGCGACGCCACTGGAACGTCAGCCCGATCGAGTCGCAGGCGACCCCGATGGCGGAGGAGCGGATCTCGCCCGGCTCGACCACCGCGAGGGTCACCCCGAGCGCGTCCAGGGCTTCGATGTCGGCGGCGGAAGACAGCACCGTCGGCTGGGCGGGGGTGCCGATGGTGAGGCTCAGCAGGCTGAGTCGTGCGCTGGCGCGGAGCGTGGGCAGCACGTCGCCGTCACTGGCCAACACGCCCGTGTCGAGGTCGAGCACCGAGACGGCCTCGACCTCGAACGAGAGGATCCCGTCCTGCCACAGCACGACGAGGTTGGCCAGGGGTCCGGTCACCGGCGCTGCCAGGGGGAGCGTCCATCGACTCGGGGACGACACTAGCGTCGCCGCGGGGACACCGATCACGGTGGCCAGCTCGGCGACCAGCACGTCGAACCGATCAGCAGCCAGGACGGCGGACCAGTAGCCGCGGATCGCATCGAGCGGGGCGCCGAGCAGCTGCGCCGGGTTGCGCGGCACCGGCCAGGCCGCGACGGACGGCGGGTCGATTGCGCCGAGGAGCGCCAGCAGCGACGCGGCCTGTGCACCCGCCCCGGTCGCCGCGAGCACGTCGTCGAGGATGCTGTCCGCGAGGTCGGCGGCCTGCGCGAGGACGGAGTCGGTGTCGGTCAGGTCGACCACGGCGAACGTCTCGTCGGTGACGGTTACGCCCTCGCAGCGCAGCACGGGGGTGAACGCCAGCGTCCCGTCGACGTCGAAGCCGGCGTGCACCGAGTCGACCCCAACCCGGTCGAGGTTCGGGTCGGCCGGGTCGAGCGGCGGGGTGGGCAGGATCGGATCGGTCGAGTCTCCGTAGCCGAGCCGGACCCCGATGCCCGCGGCCGTCGTGTCGACCGACATCGACGACAGGTCGGTGGCGACCGAGACGGCCGGCCCGCTCAGAGTGACGGTGGCCTGCGCCGGGCGACCCGAGAGCGTCGCCGAGGCTGCGGCGCGGACCCCGACCGCGAGGGTGGCGACGTCGTCGACGTTGCGGAGGCTCACGGCGATGGCGGCGTCGATCGAGGGGAGGTCCACGAGCCAGGGGTCTGCCGCGGACCCGGTGCCGTCGACGGTCAGCCGGGCGGGGGAGGCCGCGAGCGCGGACTTCAGGTGGGACAGCCACCGTCCGAGGAGAGCGGCGTCCGCCAGGACGCCGGCCGCCCAGTCGCGCAGCGTGGTGAGCAGAGCCGCGGGGGCGCCCAGCGGCAGCGCGGGAAGCTGGTCCGTGGCACCGACGCCCGGGCCGAGACCGACCATCGCGAAGATGTGCTCGAGCTCCGATCCGGCGACCGCGCCCGCGAGCTGCGCCTCGACCAGCAGGGTGAAGGCTCGTTGGAGCTCCGCGACGGGATCGGGGGCGGCGCTGCTCACCGAGACGGTCTCGGTCTGGCCGGCGCCCGAGTCCACCAGGAGAGCGAGGTCGACCGACGCCGTGCTGCCGTCGGTGGGCACGCGGACCGTGACTGCCACCTCGTCCAAGGCCAGCGCCGGGTCGTCGACGCTGAACTCCAGCCGCCCCAGGATCACCCCCGACGCGGAGCCGATCGCCAGCCGCGGCTCGGTGTTGCTGCCGGTCGGGAACTCGACCGCTGGGACGACCAGTGAACCGGTGACCGTGATGTCCGCCGTGGAGTGCTCCACCGCGGCCCCGATGCCCAACGTCGACGGTCCGGTCGCTCCGCCGTCGGTCAGGACGACGAAGAAGCCGGTACCGGGGTCGCCGAGTGGCACCCAGCGGGCCCCGTCATCGGCGGTAGCGCTCGGCCCGCCGGCGAAGGCCGCGGCGACCAGGTCGAACAGCGCCGTACGCCGGGTCGGGTCGCGCAGCGCCGCGCCAGACTCGCCGACCGGGTCGGACAGCCACTCCGACCTGACCGTCCCGGATGAGGTCGTCAGCCCGACCGCCGTCGCGAGGTCGGCGAGCTGGCCGTCGAGGTCGAGGTTCATCGCGGTCTCACTGTGAAGACGTCGGCCGCCGTGACGCCGCTGCGGCTCCGAACGACCAGGACGTCCCCGCGGGTGAACATCGCGCCCGGCTTCCCCTGGATCGCCTTGACATCGCGGGCAAGCTTCGAGGTCGCGGCCGCGATGGCGGTCTCCGCGATCGTGAGCAGCGCCGACCAGGCGTGCGCGGTGAGCGCATCGGACCACAACGCAGCCAGCGGGCTGTGGCCCACCGCGCGCTTCTGGGCGCCGAGGCTCAGTCCGAGGTGCCGTTCCTCGGTGCCGACCATCAGCGGCACTACCAGCTCGTGCTGCCCGGTCTGGTCGGTGCTCGCCGTCAGCGCGACGAGCACCACGCCCGGCCGGACGGCCACCCGGGTCTTGGCCAGCAGCACCGCCAGCTCACCGGCCGTCCCGGACCAGACGACCGAGGCCGGTCCGGCGTCGCGAAACAGTGCCGTCAGGTGCTTGGCGCCAAGCTCGACCTCGATATCGGTGCCGGCCTGGGCGTCCGGGTCGGGCCGGGTGCTCGGCGCCCGCCCGGGGGACCGCGACACCTCAGTGCCGAGGGTGCGCTCGCGGCGTACGAGGTTCTCGACCGCCAGCGTCAGCCTCGGGTCGACGAAGGGCTCCGGGTGACCCATCTGGTGGGCGAGCGCGTCGGGTTCCCTCGGCATGATGTCTCCCGACCCGTCAGGATCAGTGTCCCGCGGTCCCGGGCTCCGGCTCGTGGCGTCGCTGTGCGGCGCTGCGGGCGTAGGCGGCGGCTAGGAACGACGCGCCAACCGCGAGGATGCCCAGTGCGATCAGGAGCTCGAGCGCGCCGCTCCCGCCGTCCGGCTCGACCCCGGCGGCGTTCTCGATCCAGGTCGTGGGCAGCAGCGCGGCTCCCAGCCCGACCACGACCAGGACCAGCCCGATGACGGTGAGTCTCCTGATGGTCACGGTCCCTCCGATCCGTTGTCGGGGCCCTTGAGTTCCATCACTTCCACAACTACTCGCGGCGCGACCGGACTGTCAAGAGATCCTCGGGGTCATCGTCGGCCGGGCATCCGCGACGGCGCGGGCTCAGCGGAAGGCCTGCTTCCGTCGGGTGCTCGCGGCGCATCGCGCTGGCGACGACGTCCGGGTTGTCCGGGACTTCGGACATGGGTGCTCCCTCGCCAGGGACACCGCACCGGACCCGACCGCTGCTGGCGCCCTGTGTGGCCAGTGTGGAACGAGTGACGTCGTCGGGCGGCTCGGCGGCGCGGATTCCCGCGATATTGGGGAGGCCGGGCGGCCTCTCCACAACCTTTACCTTCCCCCTGTTTCGCCGGGTCCGCGCTGGGTAGCGTCACCGTGCACGTTCTCGGGGAAGCAGGGCACCACCATGGCAGTGCAACGGCATCTGGCGATCGATCGACCGTCGACCGCGGGTCCGCCTGCCCACGGTGACCTGGTGGAGCGGCTCGACGGGGAGGTCCGCGAGCGGGTGCGCCGCGAGGGCGTCGACCCGCAGCGGGAGGCCCTCGTCGTACGCCGCATCGCCGAGGACGTCGTCCGCGACCACGACCAGCTCAGCCTGACCGGCGCCGTCGCACCGATCGCCGACGACGGCGTGATGGTCGGCGAGCTGGTGGCCCGGGTCTCCGGCTTCGGCCCGCTCCAGCCCTTCCTCGACGACCCCGAGGTGGAGGAGATCTGGATCAACGACCCCAGCCGGGTCTTCATCGCGCGGCGTGGCCGGCACGAGCTGACCAACCTGCGGCTCGACGCAGCCCAGGTCAGCGAGCTCGTGGAGCGGATGCTCAAGTCGAGCGGTCGTCGCCTCGACATCAGTACGCCCTTCGTCGACGCGATGCTGCCCGAGGGGCACCGCCTCCATGTGGTGCTCGAGGGCATCGCCCGCGGCTTCACCGCGGTCAACATCCGCAAGTTCCTGCTGCGTGCCCATCGGCTGTCCGACCTGGTCGCGCTCGGCAGCATGACGCCGCAGGCAGCGCGATTCCTGGAGGCGTCGGTGCGCGCCGGGCTCAACATCCTCGTCGCCGGCGGCACCCAGGCGGGCAAGACCACGATGCTCAACTGCCTGGCCGCGGCGGTGCCGGGCGGGGAGCGCGTGGTCAGCGTCGAGGAGGTCTTCGAGCTGCGGTTCAGCCACCCCGACTGGGTGGCGATGCAGACCCGGCAGGCCGGCCTCGAACAGACCGGCGAGATCGTGCTGCGCGACCTGGTCAAGGAGGCGCTGCGCATGCGGCCGAGCCGCATCCTGGTCGGCGAGGTCCGTGCCGCAGAGTGCCTGGACCTGCTCCTGGCCCTCAACTCGGGGTTGCCGGGGATGTGCACGCTCCACGCCAACAGCGCCCGTGAAGCCCTGGTGAAGATGTGCACCCTGCCGCTCCTGGCCGGTGACAACATCTCGGCCCGGTTCGTGGTGCCGACCGTCGCCACCTCGGTCGACCTGGTCGTCCACCTCGGGGTGGGTGCCGACGGCACCCGCCGTGTCAACGAGATCGTCTCGGTGCCGGGTCGGGTGGAGGCCGACGTGATCGAGGTCGAGCCGATCTTCGTCCGCCAGGGCCTCGAGCTACGCCGGGCGGGCGGCGTCCCGGCGAGGGTGGAGCGCTACGAACGCGTCGGCATCGACGTCCACGAGGTGCTCGCCTCCGCCGGCGGGCCGGGTGATGGCTGATGGGTGCCCTCGTCGGACTCGGCGTGGGTGTCGGCCTGCTCCTCATCTGGGCCGCCTTCGCGCTGCCCCGACAACCCCGGGTGTCCATCCCGACCTCCACGCCCCTGGGGCGTCTCCTCGGCCGGGCGGGTCTGGGCGACGTCACGTCGGCGAGCGTCGTCTCTCTCTGCGCCGTCCTCTTCGCGATCACCTTCGCCGTGGTGCAGGCGGTCTCGCGGACGATGCCGGTGGCGGTCGTCTTCGCGGCGATGGCCGCCTACGTGCCGATCGCCGTGCTGCGCCAGCGCGCGGCTCGACGGCTGCGCGAGTTCGCCGAGGTGTGGCCCGAGGCGGTCGACAACCTCGCCAGCGCCGTACGAGCCGGGTTGTCGCTGCCCGATGCCGTCGCTGCGCTCGGCACCACCGGGCCGGAGGCGTTGCGCCACGACTTCGCGCAGTTCGCCCTCGACTACCAGGTCACAGGGCGGTTCGGCGAGTGCCTCGACCGGCTCAAGGAGCGCCTGGCCGATCCGGTGGGGGACCGCGTGATCGAGGGCCTGCGGTTGGCACGCGAGGTCGGCGGCGGTGATCTCGGCCGTTTGCTGCGCAACCTCTCGGGGTTCCTCCGTGACGACGCGCGCACCCGCTCGGAGCTGGAGTCACGGCAGGCATGGACCGTCAATGGAGCCCGTCTCGCGGTGTCCGCGCCCTGGATCGTGCTGCTGCTGATGTCGTTCCAGACCACAGCGATCCGTCACTACGCCTCGCCAGGCGGCGTGCTCGTGCTCGGCATCGGCCTCGCCGCCTGCGTGCTCGCCTACACCGCGATGATGCGGATCGGCCGACTTCCGGTCGAGAAACGGATCCTGTCGTGAGCACGCTGGTGTGGGGTGGCCTGCTCGGTGGGGTCGCCGGTGTCGGTGTGGTGCTGATCGTCCTGCGGGTCAGCGTGCTCCGCCGACCGCAGCTCGCCCACCGTGTGCTGCCCTACCTGCGCGACCTGCCCCTCAGGGACCACGGCCCGGCGTCGCGCCCCATCTCGTCGTCACCCACCTCGGCTGCAGCCGAGATCTTCGGGCCCGTGCTGCGATCGACGGCCCACCTGGTGGAACGGGTGACGGGCGGCAGCACTTCCGTACGACGACGCCTCGAGCGCGCCGGGCTCGACCGGACCGTCCAGGACTTCCGTGTCGAGCAGGTCGTGTGGGGGCTGGTGGGCTTCGGCTCGGCCGCGGCCCTCAGCCTGCTCCGGGCACTCGGTGGTGTCGGCGGCGTCGGGTCGGCCGTGGCGTTCTGCATCCTCGGGTTCGTCTGTGGTGTGTTCCTCCGCGACAACCGGCTCAGCACCCAGGTGAAGAACCGTGAGCGGCAGATCCTGATCGAGTTCCCGACCGTTGCCGAGCTGCTGGCGCTCTCGGTCGCCGCGGGCGAGAGCCCGGTCTCCGCGCTCGACCGCGTCGTCCGCCGAAGCCATGGCGCGCTGTCCGACGACCTCGCCCACGTGCTGGCCCGGATCCGCACCGGCGAGCCGGTCGGGCCCGCCTTCGAGTCGCTGGCGCGGGCCACCGGTCTGCCGATCGTCGCGCGCTTCGCGACAGGCATCACCGTCGCCATGGAGCGCGGCACCCCGCTCGCGGACGTGCTGCACGCCCAAGCCGCCGACGTACGCGAGGCCGGGCGCCGCCTGCTCATCGAGACCGCGGCGCGCAAGGAGATCGCGATGATGGCGCCGGTCGTGTTCCTCGTGCTGCCGGTGACCATTCTCTTCGCCTTCTACCCCGGCGTGCTCGGCCTGCGCCTCACCACGCCCTGACCACTGGATCCACCCACGAGCTCCTCGCTGAAAGGAAGCGACCATGCACCACTTCATCTCGGGACTCCGGTCCCACCTCATCCTCGCCGACCCTGATCGACGTCAGGACGAGCGCGGCGACGTGCCCGGATGGGTCATGGTGACCCTGATGACCGCCATCGTGATCGCCGCGCTCACCCCGTTCGTGAGTGACGAGCTGATGAGTCTGCTCCGGCAGGCCTTCTCGATGGTCAGCGGCTAGGACGTAGCCGTGACACGACGCGCTCTAGTCGGTGAGCGTGGGGCAGCGGTCGTGGACTTCGTCCTGGTCCTGCTGGTCCTGCTCCCGCTGGTGCTCGGCATCCTGCAGCTCGCGCTCGTCCTGCACGTGCGCAACACGCTCGCGTCCGCCGCTGCCGAAGGCGCACGCCACGCTGCTGTGGCCGGCTCGTCCGCCCCGGCCGGTCGGGCCAAGGTGCAGGAGCTCATCGACGGTGCCCTGTCGCACGAGTTCGTCAGGAGCGTCACCGTCCGACCGGCCGTGGTCGGCGGTGCACCCGGCTACGAGGCGGTGGTCGAGGCGGACGTCACCGTGCTGGGAATCGGAGGTCCCGGCGTGCACGTACGCGTGGCAGGTCACGCCATCGCCGAGCAGGTCGTGGTGCAGCCATGAGACAGCAGGTTGTCGGTGCTCGGGACGAGTCCGGCTCTGCCCTGGTGGAGTTCAGCTGGCTCGCGATCATCTTGCTGGTCCCGCTGATCTGGATCGTGATGTCGGTCTTCGAGGTGCAGCAGGGGGCTTTCGCGACCAGCGCAGCGGCACGCGCAGCGGGTCGGGCCTACGCTCTCGCCCCCGACGACGCGACCGGTGAAGCGCGGGCGCGGGCCGTCGTGGCGCAGGTGCTGGCGGACCAGGGGACGCCCGACCAGCGGGCGCGGGTCGAGATCACCTGCGACGCCCCCGCGGCCAGCTGCCACGTCGGCACCTCGGTGATCACGGTCCGCGTGGACTCTGGCGTCGACCTACCGTTCTTCCCCGCGATCCTGGGGAGGGGCGCGGCGAGCTTCTCCCTGGACGCCACCCACACCGTCCCGATCGGGCAGTACGTCGAGAGCGCGCTCGGGGCCGACGAGGCCACGCGATGAGCCGACGCCGCGACGAGCACGGCCAGGTGACCCTGCTCATCATCGGGTTCGCCGGCATCCTGCTGATGGCGATCGTCATGGTCGTCGACGCCTCAGCCGCCTACCTCCAACGCCAGGGTCTCGACAACCTGGCCGACGGGGCCGCGCTCCACGGTGCAGACCTCGGGTCCTCCGGCGTCTACGAGGAGGGGCTTCCGGCTGATCGCCTGCTGCAGCAGGAGGACGCCGTCCGCGCAGCGGTCCGCTCCTACCTCCGCGAGGTCGGCGCCGGGACCCGCTTCCCCGGCGTCACGGCGGTGGTGCGCGTCGACCCGAACGGACGTTCCGTCACCGTGACCCTGCGGGCACCACTCGACCTGCCGCTGTCCATTCCGGGCTCGCCGGAGGCGCCGACGGTCGGAGCATCCAGCACCGCCGCTGTCGCGGTAGTGGGCTGATCGCGAGAGCCCTTCGGAGCGGCGAGATGTGGGACGCTGGGGCATGCCAGACATCACGGTCCGCCTGCTCGACGACGACGAGTGGCAGGTCTACCGCGAGGTCCGCCTCGCCGCCCTGCGGGACGCCCCGGACGCGTTCGTCGCCACCTTCGCCGAGGAAGACGCTCGCGACGACGACTACTGGCGCGAACGGATGGTCCGCGCGCACCGCATCATCGCCGAGCGCAAGGGCGACCGTGAGCCGGTCGGCGTGGTCTCCCTGGGCCTGCACGACGACGATCCCGAGATCGGCGAGGTCTTCGGGCTGTGGACCGCTCCCACGTCTCGTGGAGAAAGAGTCGCCCGAGGGTTGGTGTCGAAGGCGGCCGAGAAGGCCGCCGAGGACGGCTCGAGACTCCTCTACTTCTGGGCCGGCTCCGACAACCCATCCGCGGTCGGCTTCGCGAGCAGCTTCGGCTTCCGTCCCACGTCCGACCGACGCCCGGTGCGAGTCTCCGACGGAGCGAGCGAGCAGGCCGCCGACGAGGTCGCGATGGTGCTGCCGCTCGCGACGGACCAGACCCCTTCGACGAGCCCCTACCTGTCCTGACCTGCCGGTCGCTCGTGCGTCACCGGAGAAGTAGTGCGTGGGGCCGCACAACTTTTCGCCTGCTCGGTGAGTCTCCCTGTCTGTCGGGCCCTCAGGGCCGCCACCAGACCCATCGGAGAAACTCACATGCATCGCATCGTCACGTGGTCCGCCACTGCCGCACTGGCCCTCAGCCCACTGGCCCTGGCCGCCACCACCGCCCAGGCCAGCGCGTCGACCGGTTCGGCGTCGAGCGCCTTCTCGGGCAGCTCGGCGAAGCAGAAGGCCAGGTCCTACAAGGTCCGGGCCAAGGCCAACCTCGAGATGGCCGTCGCCCGCGAGGACAAGGTCAAGGTCAGGGGCAAGGTCGCGCCGAAGGCGGCAGGCCAGAAGGTCCTCCTCCAGCAGCGCGTGGGGGACAAGAAGAAGTGGAAGAAGACCGGCTCGGCGAAGATCAGGAGGAACGGCACGTTCCTCCTCAAGGACAGGCCGACCACGCCCGGCACGCGTGAGTACCGCGTCCTCAAGCCCGGGTCCAGGGGGATCAGGAAGGGCGTGAGCAAGCCGATGCCCGTCGTCGTCTACGCCTGGGAGGCGCTCGGCTACCGCGCCGTGGGCCCCAAGGTCAACGTCGCCGTCACCGGGACCAACATCGGGACGGAGTACTACGCGGGCAGCCTCGTCACCGAGACAGCCGGCACCCCGTCGTCCATCGAGTACACCCTGGGTCGCAAGTGCGTCTCGCTCCGCTCCACCTATGCCCTGACCGACACGGCTGCGACCGGCTCCACCGGGTCGATCGTCGTGTCCACCGACGGCACCACTCGCGCGACGCACGCCCTCGCGGTCGGCACGGTCGTCGCAGACCAGGTCACCGACCTGACCGGCACCTACCGGCTCAAGTTCGACCTGACGACCAGCGCTTCCCCTGCTGGCGTGGCGGCGGTGGCCCATCCCGAGGTGCTCTGCACCCGCTGATCGACCGTCACCGCCTGCCCGCGGCCCGCCCCAAGGGGTGGCGCCACACGTCCCGGACACGGGCCGCGGGTGGCGTCGGCCCACGGTTCTCGACGCGGTGACTGGACGACGGGCGGCTGCTCGAGTGACATCTCACTCACGGTGACGGTCGTCACCGGAGCCACCTGAGGGGGTGGACGAATGAGTGTCCGGGCCCGAACCGCCGGTAGCGTCGAGCCATGACCAAGACCTGGCCCGGCGCGGCCTACCCCCTGGGCGCGACGTTCGACGGCAGCGGAACCAACTTCGCCCTCTTCAGCGAGGCCGCAGACCGCGTCGAGCTGTGCCTCTTCGACCCCAACCCCAAGAAGCGCGGTTCCTTCCGCGAGACGAGGCTCGAGGTCACCGAGGTCGACGCCTACGTCTGGCACTGCTACCTCCCGACGGTGCAGCCCGGCCAGCGCTACGGCTACCGCGTGCACGGACCCTGGGACCCGACCCAGGGCCTGCGGTGCAACCCCAACAAGCTGCTCCTCGACCCCTACGCCAAGGCCACCGCCGGCGAGATCGAGTGGGACCAGTCGCTCTTCGGCTACGACTTCGGTGACGAGGACTCGCGCAACGACGACGACTCCGCCGCGCACATGACCCACGGCGTGGTGATCAACCCGTTCTTCGACTGGGAGGGCGATCGCAAGCTGTCGATCCCCTACAACGAGTCCTTCATCTACGAGGCGCACGTCAAGGGCCTCACCCAGCTGCACCCGGCCATCCCCGAGGAGCAGCGCGGGACGTACGCCGGTCTCGCGCACCCCGCGATCACCGCCCACCTGACCAAGCTCGGCGTCACCGCCATCGAGCTGATGCCGGTGCACCAGTTCATCCAGGACTCGACGCTGCTCGACCAGGGCCTGCGCAACTACTGGGGCTACAACACGCTCGGCTTCTTCGCCCCGCACGCCGACTACGCGTCGAGCACCCAGGGCCAGCAGGTCCAGGAGTTCAAGTCGATGGTCAAGGCGATGCACGCCGCCGGCATCGAGGTCATCCTCGACGTCGTCTACAACCACACCGCCGAGGGCAACCACCTGGGCCCGACCCTGAGCTTCAAGGGCATCGACAACGCGGCCTACTACCGCCTGGTCGAGGACGACCAGCGCTACTACATGGACTACACCGGCACCGGCAACAGCCTCAACGTGCGCCACCCGCACTCGGTGCAGCTGATCATGGACTCGCTGCGCTACTGGGTCACCGAGATGCACGTCGACGGCTTCCGTTTCGACCTCGCCGCGACCCTGGCCCGCGAGTTCTACGAGGTCGACAAGCTGTCCACCTTCTTCGAGATGGTGCAGCAGGACCCGGTGGTCAGCCAGGTCAAGCTGATCGCCGAGCCGTGGGACATCGGCCCCGGCGGCTACCAGGTCGGCGGGTTCCCGCCCCAGTGGACCGAGTGGAACGGCGACTACCGCGACACCGTGCGCGACTTCTGGCGCGGCGAGCCCTCCCTGGGCGACTTCGCGTCCCGGCTGTCGGGCTCCTCGGACCTCTACGAGCACTCCGGGCGCCGACCCTTCGCCAGCATCAACTTCGTCACCGCCCACGACGGCTTCACGCTGCGCGACCTGGTGTCGTACAACGAGAAGCACAACGACGCCAACGGCGAGGACAACAACGACGGCGAGAGCCACAACCGGTCCTGGAACCACGGTGCCGAGGGCCCGACCGACGACCCCGAGATCCTCGGGGCGCGGGCCCGCGAGCAACGCAACTTCATCGCCACGCTCCTGCTCAGCCAGGGCGTGCCGATGCTCCTGCACGGTGACGAGATGAGCCGCACCCAGGACGGCAACAACAACACCTACGCCCAGGACAGCGAGATCAGCTGGGTCCACTGGGACCGTGCGGACAAGCCGCTGATCGAGTTCACCGCCGCTGTCGCCCAGCTGCGGGCCAAGCATCCGACCTTCCACCGCAAGAGGTTCTTCACCGGCACCACGGTGCGCACCGGTGACGGCGAGCGCCTCAACGACATCGTCTGGCTCGACCTCGACGGCCAGCCGATGGAGGACGCGGACTGGGCGGAGGGCAAGGCGATCGGGATGTACCTCAACGGCGACGGCATCGCCGGCAAGGACGCCCGCGGCGGGACCATCACCGACGACCACTTCCTCCTCTACTTCAACGCCGACGGTCCGGCGCAGGTCACCCTCCCGCCCGAGGAGTACGCCGCCGCGTGGGACGTCGTGATCGACACGGGCGGCAACGCCGACTCCGACCCGACGTACGAGGCCGGCGCCACCTTCGAGCTGACGACCCACACCCTGGTCGTGCTGCGCGAGCACGCCGAGCCCGAGACCGCCCCCGACCACTCGGTCGCCGCATCGCTCGCCGCTCGATCGGGTAGAGAGTCCTCGTGACCTCGCCCGCGACCCGCGTCCCGCAGAGCACCTACCGGCTGCAGATCACCCCTGACTTCGATCTCCACGCTGCTGCGGGCCGGTTGGCCTACCTCCACGACCTCGGCGTCGACTGGGTCTACCTGTCGCCGCTGCTGGCCTCCGAACCCGGCAGCCAGCACGGCTACGACGTGGTCGCCTTCGACCACGTCGACCCGGAGCGTGGCGGCGAGGAGGGCCTCGCTGCCCTCTCCGCCGAGGCCCGTCGGCTCGGGATGGGAGTCCTGGTCGACATCGTGCCCAACCACGTCGGCGTCGCCACTCCGTCGGAGGACCCCTGGTGGTGGGACGTGCTGCGACTGGGCCGCGCGTCCGAGCACGCGAGCGCCTTCGACGTCGACTGGTCGGCCGGCGACGGGCGGATCGTGATCCCGGTCATCGGCGACGACGACGAGGACGCGATCGAGATCAGGGGCGGCGAGGTCCGCTACCACGACCAGCGGTTCCCGCTGGCTCCCGGCACGAGCACCCTGGAGGAGCAGCACTACGAGCTGGTCCACTGGCGCGCCGCCGACGACGACCTCAACTACCGCCGCTTCTTCGGCGTGAACAGCCTCGCCGGCGTGCGCGTCGAGGACCCCGAGGTCTTCGCGGACACCCACGTCGAGATCCGCCGCTGGTTCGAGGAGGGACTGGTCGACGGTCTCCGGGTCGACCACCCCGACGGCCTGCGCGACCCCAAGCGTTACTTCGACGACCTCGCCGCCCTCACCGGTGGCGCCTACGTCCTGGTCGAGAAGATCCTCGAGCCCGGCGAGGACCTGCCGACGTCATGGGCGACCGCCGGCACCACGGGCTACGACGTGCTCGCCCTCCTCGACCGGGTCCTCACCGACCCGGCGGGGGAGGAGCCGCTCACCCGACTCGAGGATCGTCTCCGTGGCGCACCCGTCGACTGGGCCGCCATGGTCCACGACAACAAGCGCGCCGTGGCCGACGGGATCCTGCAGTCCGAGGTCAAGCGCATCTCCCGCGAGGTCCTGCGCGTCGCTGAGGAGGCGCCGGAGGAGCCGGTCGAGGACGCGATCGCCGAGCTGCTCGCCTGCTTCCCGGTCTACCGCTCCTACCTGCCCGAGGGGCGCGAGCACCTCGACCAGGCCTTCGCGGCCGCACACGCACACCGACCCGACCTGGCGGCGACCCTCGACCTGCTCGAGCCCGTCCTCAACGACGAGTGGGGGCAGCCCGCCCGACGCTTCCAACAGACGTCGGGGATGGTGATGGCCAAGGGGGTCGAGGACTGCTCGTTCTACCGCTGGTCGCGACTCACCTCCCTCAACGAGGTCGGCGCCGATCCGTCGGTCTTCGCCGTCGACGCCGAGACGTTCCACGACGCGATGGCGCTGCGCCAGCGCGAGTGGCCGCACGCGATGACGACCACCTCGACCCACGACACCAAGCGCGGCGAGGACGTACGCGCCCGGATCGCCGTGCTGGCCGAGCTGCCCGAGGTGTGGGAGTCCGCGCTCGACGAGCTGCTGGGCCTGGTCCCGGTGCCCGATCCCGCCTTCGGCTCGCTGCTGTGGCAGGCGATCCTGGGCGTCTGGACCCCTGACCACCTGCCCGACCTCCCCGACCGCCTGCACGGCTATGCCGAGAAGGCGATGCGCGAGGCGGGCGACCGCACCACGTGGACCGAGCCGGACGAGGCGTACGAGGGTGCGGTGCACGCGGCCGTGGACGCCGTCTTCACCTCGACCGAGGTGCAGCGGGTGCTGACCGACCTGTGCGTCCACATCGACGAGCCCGGGCGGAGCAACTCGCTCGCCCTCAAGCTGCTCGCCCTCACCGTCCCCGGCGTCCCGGACGTCTACCAGGGCAGCGAGCTCTGGGAGACCTCCCTCGTCGACCCCGACAACCGTCGTCCGGTCGACTTCGACCACCGGGCCGCCGTGCTGGCCGGCACCGACTCCGACGACGCCGTCACCAAGCTGCACGTCACCTGCTCCGCGCTCACCGTGCGCCGGGAGCGGCCCGAGCTCTTCGAGTCGTACGCGCCGGTGCACGCCACCGGCTCCGCGGCGGGTCACGCGCTCGCCTTCGACCGGGGCGGCGCGATCACGGTCGCCACCCGACTGCCGGTCGGGCTCGCGCAGGCGGGCGGCTGGGGCGAGACGATCCTCGACCTGCCGGACGGCACCTGGCACGACCTGCTGACCGGCGCCCGCACCGACGGTCGGCTCGCCGACCTGCTGGCGGTGCATCCCGTCGCGTTGCTGGTGAAGGAGACGTGAGATGAGCACCCCGAGGCAGCGTGGCCCCTTCGACGTCTGGGCGCCCCGTCCGCAGCGGGTGCGGCTGAGCCTGGCGGCCCGAGGTGAGCAGAGCGTCGTGGAGATGGTCCGCGCCGCGGACGACTGGTGGACGCCGACCGCGCCCGTGCCTGTCGACCGGGCCGGCGTCGACTACGGCTACCTGCTCGA
Source organism: uncultured Actinomycetota bacterium (assembly GCA_963843815.1). Classification (GTDB taxonomy): domain Bacteria; phylum Actinomycetota; class Actinomycetes; order Propionibacteriales; family Nocardioidaceae; genus Nocardioides. The sequence continues at coordinate 682,929 of CAWJLX010000012.1, forward strand.
CGACGATCCCGACCCGCGTCCGGACCCCCGCTCGCGCCGCCAACCGGCCGGCGTGCACGGGCTGTCGCGGCGTGACGCGACGACGTACGCCTGGTCGGACGCCGCCTGGACGGGTCGCCAGCTCGCGGGCTCGGTGATCTACGAGCTCCACGTCGGCACGTTCACGCCGCAGGGCGACCTCGACGCCGCGATCGAGAGGCTCGACCACCTCAAGGACATCGGCGTCGACTTCGTCGAGCTGATGCCGGTCAACGCCTTCAACGGCACGCACAACTGGGGCTACGACGGTGTCGAGCTGGTTCGCGGTCCACGAGGGGTACGGCGGCCCGGACGCCTACCGCCGCTTCGTCGACGCCTGCCACGCAGCCGGTCTCGGTGTCGTGCAGGACGTGGTCCACAACCACCTCGGCCCCTCGGGCAACTACCTGCCGCTGTTCGGCCCCTACCTCAAGGCCGGACGCAACACGTGGGGCGACCTGGTCAACCTCGACGGTGAGGGCTCCGAGGAGGTGCGCCGCTACATCCTCGACAACGTGCGGATGTGGTTCGAGGAGTTCCACGTCGACGCGCTGCGGCTCGACGCCGTCCACGCCCTGAGCGACACCTCCGAGGTCCACCTCCTGGAGGAGATGGCGGTCGAGACCGCCGCGCTGTCGGCCCACCTGCGGCGACCGCTGACCCTGATCGCCGAGTCCGACCTGAACGACACGCGTCTGGTCACGCCACGCGAGGCCGGCGGCTACGGCCTCGACGCCCAGTGGAGCGACGACTTCCACCACGCCGTGCACGTCGCGCTGAGTGGCGAGACGGCCGGCTACTACGCCGACTTCGAGCCGCTCGAGGCGCTGGCCAAGGTCTGCGAGCGCGGCTTCTTCCACGACGGCACGTTCTCGTCGTTCCGCGACCGCGACCACGGCGTACCCGTCGACACCGACACGATGCCGACCTGGCGACTCGTGGTCGCCAACCAGAACCACGACCAGATCGGCAACCGCGCCCGCGGCGACCGGCTCGCCGAGCACCTCGACGACGACCAGCTCGCCTGCGCCGCGCTGCTCACCCTCGCCGGCCCCTTCACGCCGATGCTGTTCATGGGGGAGGAGTGGGCCGCGTCGACGCCGTTCCAGTTCTTCACGTCGCACCCGGAGCCCGAGCTCGGCACGGCCACCGCAGAGGGCCGGATCGCCGAGTTCGAGCAGATGGGCTGGGACCCCGCCGACGTGCCCGACCCGCAGGACGTGGAGACCTTCCACCGCTCGCGACTGGACTGGGACGAGCTGGCCACCGGTCGGCACGCCGTGGTGCTGGACTGCTACCGGCGGCTCGGGCGCCTGCGCCGTGAGCTCCCGCAGCTGACCGACCCGTCGTTCTCCTCAGTCGAGTGCTCCGTCGAGGGGCGGCTCCTCACGATGCGCCGCGGCGACCTGCTGGTCGTCGTCAACACCGGCGACGACGCGGTCACGCTGGAGACGGGGGAGCGCGAGATCCTCTTCGAGACGCCGAGCGGGGTCTCGCTGGAGGCAGGGTTGCTCTCCGTTCCTGCTCACGCCGGAACTTTGCTGGGACCGGTCGCAACTTCTCGTTGACCGGATGCATCTCCATGGTGACAGGGCCTGCAGGGCCGTCGAACCAGCATCGAGGACTCTCATGAAGCGGATCATCGCCCTGACAGCAGCGGCCGCCATGGCGCTGGGCCCGCTCGCTGTCACCACGTCGTCGTACGCCGCTGCCGCGAAGCCTCGCTCGTACTCCGTCAAGGCCTGGACCGCCACGGAGGTCGCCGTCGCCAAGGAGGACGTCGTGAAGGTCCGGGGTCGAGTCACCCCGAGGGCGGCTGGCCAGAAGGTGGTGTTGCAGCAGCGGGTGGGGAACAAGAAGTCGTGGAAGGCCACCGGATCCGCGAAGATCAAGCGCAACGGCACCTATGTGCTCAAGGACCGGCCCACCACCCCGGGCTCGCGCAAGTACCGCGTCCTCAAGCGGGCTTCGGACGGCATCCGCAAGGGGGTCAGCAAGCCGATGAAGGTCGAGGTCTACCGCTGGGCCAAGCTGGCCAGGCGTCCGATGGGCCCGACCGAGAACCTCCGGATCACCAGCGTCTACATCGGCGCCGGCATCGCCACCCGGAGTCTCGTCAACATCGAGCCGGGCCTGCCTGCCTCCATCGAGTACACGCTGGGCCGCAAGTGCGTGGAGCTGCGCGCGAGGTACGCCCTCACCGACTCCGCCGCCTCCGGATCCTCCGGATCCGTCACGGTGTCCACCGACGGCGAAGTCCGCGCCGCCCACTCCCTGGCCGTCGGCACGATCGTGGACGACGGGCCGCTCGACGTCTCCGACGTCTTCCGCATCAAGATCGACCTCTCGACCACGGCGACTCCGGCGGCGTACGCCGCCGTGGCGAGCCCCGAGGTGCTCTGCACGCGCTGAGCCGGCCGTCCGCGGCGCACAGACCGCAGCGGCGGGCACACCACGGGTACAGGCCCGGTGGTGTGCCCGCCTCTGCTTTCGACACTCCTCACGGCCGCGCCGTAGTGTTGCGCCTTGTGGCAGGCATCGACTACGACGCAGAGATCAAGCAGCTCCAGGCGACCATGAAGACCATCGGTCAGGTGCTCAACATCGACCGGATGCGCACCGAGATCGCCGACCTCAGCGAGCAGGTCGCCGCGCCCGACCTCTGGGACGACGTCGCCAGCGCCACGCGCATCACCGGTCGCCTCTCGGCGCTGCAGGGGGAGCTCGACCGCTACACCGGTCTCGAAAGCCGCATCGAGGACCTCGGGCTGATGGTCGAGATGGCCCAGGACGAGGGCGACGCCGACTCGCTCGCCGACTCCGAGCGGGAGCTGGCCCGGATCAAGAAGTCCGTGGAGTCCCTCGAGATCCGCACCCTGCTCGCCGGCGAGTACGACGAGCGCGAGGCGATCGTCACGATCCGCTCCGGTGCCGGTGGCGTCGACGCTGCCGACTTCGCCGAGATGCTGATGCGGATGTACACGCGCTGGGCCGAGCAGCACAAGTACGGCGTCGAGGTCTACGACGTCTCCTACGCCGAGGAGGCGGGCATCAAGTCCGCCGAGTTCGCCATCCACGCCCCCTACGCCTACGGCACCCTCTCCGTCGAGGCCGGCACGCACCGCCTGGTGCGGATCAGCCCGTTCGACAACCAGGGCCGGCGCCAGACGTCCTTCGCCGCCGTCGAGGTGGTGCCGGTGCTCGAGCAGACCGACGAGATCGAGGTCGACGAGAACGACCTCCGCACCGACGTGTTCCGCTCGGGCGGCCCGGGCGGTCAGTCGGTCAACACCACCGACTCGGCGGTCCGCCTGACGCACATCCCGACCGGCATCGTCGTGTCCTGCCAGAACGAGAAGTCGCAGCTGCAGAACAAGGCGTCAGCGATGGTCGTGCTCAAGGCCAAGCTGCTCGCGAGGAAGAAGGCCGAGGAGGCCGCGCTCAAGAAGGACCTCAAGGGCGACGTCCAGGCCAGCTGGGGTGACCAGATGCGCAACTACGTCCTCAACCCCTACCAGGTCGTCAAGGACCTCCGCACGGGCCACGAGTCGGGCAACCCCAGCGCCGTGTTCGACGGCGACCTCGACGACTTCATGGAGGCCGGCATCCGCTGGCGCCGGGGTGCCGACGCGGTCGACGCCTGATCCACCCGGCCGGTCCTACTGCCAGGGGAGCTGCAGGTAGGTGTCGAGCGCGTCCGCGACGGCCTCGCGCACGCCGATCGGCATGGGCCGATCGGCACTGTCGACACCGATGACTCCAGCCCGGTCGCCGTTCGCAGCGAGCCACAGTGCGCCGCGACCGTCCGAGCCGCCCGTGTCGTAGGTGACAACGGTGACGCCGTTGGGCAGTTCCTCGACGGCCATCCGCGGATCGGTGCACGTGCGGAGCTCGTCGAGCATGGCGGCGACCTGCGTCGGCCCGGTCGTGGTGTCGGCGAAGCCCGCGAGGGCCCAGGTCAGGCCACGAGGTGTGCCCCCGCCTGAGCCGACGACCGAGCCGCTGCCCACCTGCTCGCTGAGGCACGGGGTGTTCGGTACGTCGGAGGCGGAGACCCGCGAGGCTGACTCCCAGCCGGCGAGCGCCTCGGTCAGGTCGCTGGCTCCGAAGTCCGGCAGCTGGTCGTAGTCGTCCGGGAGCGGTGCGACGGCCTCCATCCCCGACTGGGTCCATCCGTCGCGGAGTCCAGCAACCAGAGCCTCCGCGACGAGCCCGGCCGTCGCGTCGTCCGCCACCCCGACCTGGGTGATGATCTCCAGGTGTGCGCGGCCGGTGCCCAGCTGCGCGCTCCAGATGTCACCCAGCCACGCGCCCGAGTCCTCGGGCGGCATCGAGTCGTGGCGGACCTGCACGCCGTCGACGTCGTACGTCGTCGTCGTCCCGCAGGCGTCTGGACGAGGGTTGGACAGGTCCTGCGCCGCCACAGCACTCGCGGTGTCCGCGTACTGTTCCAGGACGAGGACGGCGGATGCCCTCTGCTCGCCCACGAACCGTGAGGTACCTCTGCTCGTGGAGGTCGGACCGACATCGCCGTCCGATGATCCGGCGGACGAGCACGAGGCCGCACCGAAGCTTCCACCGCCGTGTGGCGAGAACTCCTCCCACATCTCCCAGCCGCTGGTCCAGCCCTCCGTGGCCCGACCGAGCGCCGCCGCATCGAGGCGCGCAGAGCCCCCCTGCGCTGCCACGCCGTCCTCGGACGACAGCAGTCCCGGCATGGCGAGCCCGCCGCCGACGACCACGAGGGCTGTGAGCGCCAGCGCTCCCACTCGCGCACGACGTCGCCTGCGGGCGGTCGACACGGCTGCGGCTGCGCCGGGCCCCCGCTCGAGCGCGAGCTCGCGGGTGAGCGCCTCGAAGGCGCGGTCGAGGCGGGGGTCGAGGTGGTCGAGGTCAGACATGTGTGGTGGCTCCGTTCGGCTCGTCGGCGAGCAGCAGCGCGAGTGCGGATCGGCCGCGGGACAGTCGGGCCTTGATCGTCCCGACGGGGCATTGCTCGATGCATGCGACCTCGGCGACCGGGAGGTCAGCGAGGTGGTGGAGAACGATGGCGCGGCGCTGGGCCTCCGGCACCCGGAGCAGCGCCTGCACCAGCGCGGTCGAGGTCTCGTCGGGCGGAGGGGCGTGAGGCACCTCCCGGTGGCGCGCCAGCCAGGCGTTCGCGACCCTGCTGCGTCGCCAACGGCTCACCGACTGTCGCGTGGCGACCTGTCTGACCCAGGCGCCCGGTTGGTCGTAGCGCGAGACCTTGGCCCAGTGCGTCCACGCCTTGACGTATGCCTCCTGGGCGATCTCCTCGGCCGCGCCACGGTCGCCGGTGAGGCCGTACGTGACTGCGAGCGTGCGCGGCCACGTGGCGGTGTAGAAGTCCGCGAAGTCGCTCTCGGCCCCGTGTCCCATGCGTGTTCCCGTCTCCCCGAGCGCTGCGTTCCGGCGCCGTCATCCACCCAACACGCTCGACGGCCGGCACCGGTTGCACCGCGGCGCGCGTTTCGGGTTCCCGCACCCCCCTCACGTAACCTCGATCCGTGATTCGCTTCGAGAAGGTCACCAAGGCCTACCCCGGCCACCCGCATCCCGCGCTCGACAACATCTCCGTCGACGTGGAGAAGGGTGAGTTCGTCTTCCTCGTCGGGTCCTCGGGCTCCGGCAAGTCGACCTTCCTGCGCCTCGTGCTCCGCGAGTACCGGCCGTCCTCGGGGCGGGTGTACGTCGCCGGCAAGGAGATCAACCGGCTGGCCAGCTGGAAGGTGCCGCGGTTGCGGCGAGAGATCGGCACCGTCTTCCAGGACTTCCGCCTGCTGCCCAACAAGACCGTGACCGAGAACGTCGCCTTCGCGCTCCAGGTGATCGGCAAGTCCCGCAAGGAGATCAAGGACGTCGTCCCCGAGACGCTCGAGCTGGTCGGGCTCAGCGGCAAGGGCGACCGGATGCCCGACGAGCTCTCCGGTGGTGAGCAGCAGCGGGTGGCCGTGGCCCGCGCGTTCGTCAACCGGCCGATGATCCTGATCGCCGACGAGCCGACCGGAAACCTCGACCCCACCACGTCCGTGGGCATCATGAAGCTGCTCGACCGCATCAACCGCACCGGCACGACCGTGGTGATGGCCACGCACGACAGCGGCATCGTCGACCAGATGCGCAAGCGCGTCATCGAGCTCGAGAACGGCCACGTCGTGCGCGACCAGGCGCAGGGCGTCTACGGCCACCAGAACTGACCTGACCTCCCCAAGGATCGAGAGCCAACCCCTCCATGCAGCTTCGTTACGTCTACTCCGAGCTCGGTCAGGGCCTGCGGCGCAACCTGTCCATGCACGTCGCCGTGGTGCTGACCCTGTTCGTCTCGCTGACGCTGGTCGGCATCGGCGTGCTGTTCAACCAGCAGGCCGCCAAGGCCGCCGACCACTGGGGCAACCAGCTCCAGATCACCGTCTACCTCTGCCGGACCAACGACAGCAGCGCGGTGTGCCCCAACGCGGTCACCGACCCCCAGAAGGCCGAGATCTCCCAGGTCGTCCAGGACAACCCGGAAGTCGCCGACTTCCACTTCGAGTCGAGCCAGCAGGCGCTCGACAAGGCGCGCGAGCTCTACGGCGACGAGCTGTTCTCCGGCGACAACCCCGCGATCACCGCGGAGGACATGCCGCAGACGATCTGGATCACCCTGCAGGACCCCGAGCAGTACGAAGGCATCACCTCGGCCGTGCAGGGCCTCGACGGCGTCTCGAAGGTCCGTGACATGCGAGAACAGGTGGCGCCCATCCTCGACTCGATCAACATGCTCCAGTGGGTGGCGCTCGGCACGGCCGCGTTCCTCGTCTTCGCCGCCCTGCTGCTGGTGGCCAACACCATCAGGCTTGCGGCGTTCGCCCGGCGCAAGGAGATCGGCATCATGCGACTGGTGGGTGCCTCCACGCTCTACATCGCGTTGCCCTTCCTGCTCGAGGCGCTGGTCACTGCGCTCATCGGCGTCGCCCTCGCAGGGGCGGCGCTGTGGGGCTTCATGTACTTCGGCATCGCCGAGCTCTCGCAGAACCGGTTGAAGTTCGTGCCCTGGATCGGATGGGACGAGTTCTGGCTCGCCGCAGCCAGTGTGGCGGTCCTCGGGCCCTTGCTGACCCTGCTCCCGACACTCGTGCTGACCCGCAAATACCTCAAAGTCTGATCCGCGGGGGTTAGCGTCTAGGCGTCTCCCTCCGAAGCCGTGGGGGAGGCACCCTTCCCCGCTTCCCCAACGCAAAGGCTTCCCCCGGTGCGTCACTTCCCCCGTACCGCTCATCGCCGCATGGCCGCGTCACTGATCGTGGTCATGGCCCTGGGCGTCTCCGCCGTCCCCAGCGCGCAGGCCGAAGGCCTGAAGGACAAGCAGCGCAAGGTCGAGCGCGCGCTCAAGGGCGCCAGCAAGGACCTCGACGAGTCCAGTGCCCAGCTGCAGAAGGCCGCCGCACGGCTGGATGCTGCCCAGACCCAGCTGTCGACGGCCAAGACCCAGCTGGCGACGGCCCGCGGCAAGGCCGCGGTCGCCCGGGAGCGGGACGCCGAGATGCAGGCCGAGCTGGCGACGGCCGAGGCCGACCTGGCCACTGCGGAGGCGGCCCTGGAGCAGGGCAAGGTGGACCGCGAGTCCCAGCGCGCGAAGGTCGTCTCGACCGTCGCCGACATGTATTCCGAGGGTGACCCCGAGCTGATCGCCTTCTCCTCCCTCATCAACGCCGAGTCCACCGAGGAGCTGACCCGCCGCGACGGCGTGCGCGACGTGATCGTCGGGCAGGAGGCTCGGGCGTACGACGAGCTCAAGGCCGCCGAGGTGCTCCTCGAGGTCCAGGAGCAGCAGGTCTCCGACGCCCGTGACGAGGTGGCCGCCCAGCGCGAGGCCGCCGCCCAGCACCTCGTGCTGATGCAGTCGCTCGAGGCCGAGCAGCAGGCCGCCAAGGATTCCGTCGTCTCCCTCGTCATCGAGCGCCGTGATGCGCAGGTCGGAGCGAGGGCCGCCCGGGCCAAGGACCTTGCCAAGCTCCGCAAGCTCAAGGCGGAGCAGAACAAGATCGAGGAGATGCTGCGCAAGCGGGCGCTGGCGGCACTGCGCCGCGCCCGTGCGCAGGCGCGGGCCAATGCACGCTCGCACGCCCAGCTGGGCGGCCCGACCTCCGGGCTGCTGGCCTATCCGGTCGACGGCTACGTCACGTCGCCGTTCGGCTATCGCGACCACCCGATCTACCACTACTGGGGCCTGCACGACGGCGTCGACTTCGGCGGCGGTTGCGGCACCCCGCTCAAGGCCTCGGCGCCCGGACGCGTGGTGTCGTCGTACTACAGCGGCGTCTACGGCAACCGGCTCGTGATCGACCACGGCGTCCTGGCCGGCAAGGGCATGGCCACGATCTACAACCACGCCAGCGGCTACAACGTCGGCGTGGGCGACCGGGTCGCCGAGGGGCAGGTCATCGGCTACGAGGGCAGCACCGGCTGGTCGACCGGCTGCCACCTGCACTTCACCGTGATGGCCAACGGTCGCGCCGTCGACCCGATGAACTGGTTCTGACCCCTCTCCGACCAACCGGTTGGACACGCTCTGGGAGAATGGCGCCATGGCGAAGGAGCAGGGCCAGAAGATGGTCGCGCAGAACAAGAAGGCGCGCCACGACTACCACATCGAGGACACCTGGGAAGCCGGCCTCGTCCTCGTGGGGACCGAGGTCAAGTCGCTGCGGCAGGGCCGCGCGTCCCTCGTCGACGGCTTCGGCGAGATCGACAACGGCGAGGCCTGGCTGCTCGGGGTGCACATCCCCGAGTACACGCAGGGCACGTGGACCAACCACTCGGCCCGCCGTCGCCGCAAGCTGCTGCTCAACCGCTCCGAGATCGACAAGATCGAGCGCAAGATCACCGACAAGGGCTACACGATCGTCCCGCTCGCGATCTACTTCAAGGACGGTCGCGCCAAGGTCGAGATCGCGCTGGCCAAGGGCAAGAAGGCCTACGACAAGCGGCACTCCCTCGCCGAGCGCCAGGCCAACCGCGAGAAGGTGGAGGCGGTCCAGCGCAGGCTCAAGGGCCACCGCGATTGAGTGACGTGACCGGGGACGCCCAGCGTGCCCGGCAGTTCGCCGCCGCCCTCGGCCTTCCCGGTCTGATGGACCTCCACACCCACTTCCTGCCGCCGCGGGTGATGGCCAAGGTGCGCGCCCAGTTCGACGCTGCCGGGCCGCTCATCGGTCGCCCGTGGCCGCTGCCCTACCGCGACGAGGACGACGTCCTGGTCGAGCGGCTGCGCTCCTTCGGCGTACGCCGCTTCACCGCACTGCCCTACGCCCACAAGCCCGACATGGCCGAGTACCTCAACGACTGGGCGGCCGGTTTCGCGGAGCGGGTCCCCGAGGCCGCGGTGTGCGGCACGTTCTACCCCGAGCGCGACGTCGCGTCCTACGTCGCCGCCCGCTCCGGCACGGTCGAGGTCTGGAAGGTGCACGTGCAGGTGGGCGCCTTCACCGTCACCGACCCGCTGCTCGACGAGGCCTGGGGGTTGGTCGCTGACACGGGTACGCCGGTGGTGCTGCACGCCGGCAGCGGCCCCGTCCCCACCGAGCACACCGGTCCGGAGCCGGTCGCAGCGCTGCTGGCCCGACACCCGCGGCTGCGGCTGGTGATCGCGCACGCCGGAGCGCCCGAGTACGCCGGTTTCCTCGGTCTCGCCGAGACCTACGAGCGGGTCGCGCTCGACACGACCATGGCCTTCACGCCGTTCTTCGAGGAGATGGGTGGCGCCTACCCGCCCGACCTCCTGCCGCGGCTGCGCGACCTGGGGCTCGGCGGCAAGGTCCACCTCGGCAGCGACTTCCCGAACATCCCCTACCCCTACTCCGAGCAGCTCGACGCGCTCGAGCGGCTGGGGCTCGGGGACGAGTGGCTGCGCGCCGTGTGCTGGTCCAACACCGCGGCCATGCTGGGCTGACACCCCGGCTCGCTACGGTGGCGGCGTGGATTCCGGAACCTGGGTCAGCGTGCTACTCGTCCTCGCCTTCATCATGATGGGGGGAGTGTTCGCCGCGACGGAGCTCGCACTCGTCTCGCTGCGTCCGGCCCAGGTCGACAAGCTGGAGAGCAAGGGTGGTCGCGGCCTCGCGGTCGCCAAGCTCGCGCGCGACCCCAACCGGTTCCTCTCCGCCGTCCAGATCGGCGTCACCGTGGCGGGCTTCTTCTCGGCCGCGTTCGGAGCCTCGACACTCGCCCCGGCCTTCGCCCCGGCCTTCGAGAGGCTGGGAGTGCCGTCGCCGGAGACGGTGTCCCTGGTCGCCATCACCCTCGTCGTGTCCTACCTCTCCCTGGTCCTCGGCGAGCTGGCGCCCAAGCGCCTGGCGCTCCAGAGGTCGGTGGGTGTCGCGCGCATCTTCGCGCCGCCGCTGGGCCGCTTCGCCACCGTGATGACCCCGGTGATCTGGCTCCTCTCGCTCTCCACCAACGCCGTGGTGCGCCTGCTCGGCGGCAACCCGGACCACGCCGGCGACGAGGTCGACGAGGAAGAGCTCCGGATGATGATCTCTGGGCACGAGGACATCCCCGAGCACGAGCGCAAGATCGTGGACGGCGTCTTCGAGGCCGGCGACCGGTCACTGAGCGAGGTGATGAAGCCCCGCGGTGACGTCGTGTTCCTGAGCGGGGACCTCACGCTGGCCGAGGCGGTGGCAGCGGTCACGAGGGAGCCCTACACCCGCTACCCGGTGACCGGGACGTCGTTCGACGAGGTGCTCGGCTACCTCCACCTGCGCGACATGCTCGGCCACTCCGACGACCGCACCAGGACCGTGGCCGATCTCGTCCGCGAGCTGCCCGTCCTTCCTCGCACCAACCGGGTCCTGCCCTCGATCGACCAGCTGCGTCGACTCGGCGCGCACATCGCCCTGGTCGTCGACGAGTACGGCGGCACCGACGGCATCGTCACGCTCGAGGACTTGATGGAGGAGCTGGTCGGCGAGATCCAGGACGAGTACGACCGCGACGCCGAGGTCGCCCCGGCCGAGGACCCGGCCATGTTCGACGGCGGCCTGACCATCGAGGAGTTCGGCGAGCGCGCCGACGTCGCGCTCGAGGACGGCCCCTACGAGACGGTCGCGGGCTTCATGCTCCACCGCCTCGCCCGGATGGCGGAGGTCGGTGACCGGGTGAGCGTCGGCGCGCAGGCGCTGGAGGTCGCCGAGCTCGACGGTCACCGCATCACCCGCGTGCGCGTGCACGCTTCGGGGCCGGTCGCGGAAGGCTCGGACGAGCCCGGGCCGGAATAGCGTTCGCCGGATGTCGGTTGAGCCACCTAGACTGTGGGTGCAGGCCATGCACGTCGGTCTGCTTGACAACACAAGAGGGGCTGATCGGTTTCGACTTGGGACGTTAGTTCCAGGAGAAGCGGGTCGAGAAGCCAGCGCCATCTCGTAAACGATCGCTGGAAAACACAGTTGCCAACTCTAATCGCAACGACTTCGCTCTCGCTGCCTGAGCAGTGATCGAAGGGTCTGACCGGGCATCCGTCCTCGTCCCGGACCCAGGCCTCATCTAGAGGACTTGCTGATCACTTCCTGTCAGGAGGGGTGATCGGGACTTTTTCCTGACTGGGCCTGTCGGCGACGTGTCTGTGCGAGCGCCGGGGCCGAGAAAAGCGACAACACTGACTGCACCCGGAGAAGACCTGGATCGACGCTTGAGGACCGGGGTTCGATTCCCCGCAGCTCCACTGCGGGGTCTTCGCAGAATAAGCGTGGACTCTTCGCAGAATTACCGGTCCCGGTGGGTCACACCGCCGGGAGCCAGCCCTCTTGAACGAGAGCCGCTCGACACCAGTCGGGGCGGCTCTCGTGGTCTGTCTGCGGGCGTCGGAGGTGCCGCTTAGAGTTCGGGTGTGATCACCGGGGAGCTAAAGAGCAAGATCGACACCATCTGGAACGCGTTCTGGTCAGGCGGCATCGCGAACCCCCTCGAGGTGATCGAGCAGATCACCTACCTCCTGTTCGTCCGTCGCCTCGATGACCTCCAGACGCTGGCCGAGAAGAAGGCCAACCGCACGGGACAGCCCGTCGAGAACCCGCTCTTCCAGCCCGGGCAGGCCGACCTCCGGTGGTCGAAGTTCAAGGACCTCGAGCCCGGCGTGATGCACCAGGTCGTGGGCGAAGGCGTCTTCCCGTTCCTGCGCGCACTCGGCGGTGACGGATCGACCTACTCCGCCCACATGAAGGACGCCCGCTTCACGATCCCGACACCGGCGCTGCTGTCCAAGGTCGTCGATCTGCTCGACGAGATCCCGATGAACGACCGCGACACCAGCGGTGATCTGTACGAGTACATGCTCAGCAAGATCGCGACCGCTGGCACCAACGGTCAGTTCCGGACGCCGCGCCACATCATCGACCTCATGGTCGCGATGACCGCGCCGCAACCCACCGACGAGATCTGCGACCCGGCCTCGGGCACGTCTGGGTTCCTGGTTTCGGCGGCTCGAGTACGTCCGCGAGCACCACCCGTCCGTGATGACCGACGCCGCCCAGCGTCAGCACTTCCACCAGAGCATGTTCCACGGCTACGACTTCGACTCCACCATGCTCCGCATCGGCAGCATGAACATGCTGCTCCACGGAGTCGAGCAGCCTGACATCCGCTACCGCGACTCCCTCTCCGAGGGCGCGTCCGGTGAGGAAGGGACGTACTCGCTGATCCTGGCGAACCCGCCCTTCGCCGGCAGCCTCGACTACGAGTCCACCTCCAAGGACCTGCAGCGGGTCGTCAAGACCAAGAAGACGGAACTGCTGTTCCTCGCCCTCTTCCTCCGGCTGCTCAAGCCGGGTGGTCGGGCGGCGGTCATCGTCCCGGACGGCGTGCTCTTCGGGTCGTCCACGGCCCACAAGGACCTCCGCAAGATCCTTGTCGAGGACCAGAAACTCGACGCCGTGGTCAAGCTCCCCTCGGGGGTGTTCAGGCCGTACGCGGGGGTCTCCACCGCGATCCTGTTCTTCACCAAGACCAACTCTGGCGGCACCGACCATGTCTGGTTCTACGACGTCCAGGCCGACGGCTTCAGTCTTGACGACAAGCGCAACCCGATCGAGGCAAACGATCTCCCAGACGTGCTGTCGCGCTGGGCGAATCGCGACGCTGACGAGCAGCACCGGGCCCGCACCGAGCAGAGTTTCTGTGTGCCCAAGGCCGACATCGCGGCGCAGGGCTACGACCTATCCCTGAACCGTTACAAGGAGATCGTCCACGACGAGATCGAGCACCGTGCTCCGCTCGACATCATCGCGGACCTGGAGAAGCTCGAGGAACAGATCCAGCAGGGGCTCGGCGAGTTGAGGGCGATGCTCTCGTGACAAAACTGCGCGACGCTGGTGGACTGCTGCGAGGTCAGTGGGGGTACCCCTCGAAGGTCAACGGCTGAGTTCTACGGCGGTTCCATCCCCTGGGTGACTCCGAAGGACATGAAGCGGGCGATCGTGTCCGACTCTTCAGTCAGGCTGACGCAAGCCGGGGTGCGACAATTCTCCCGCGAAACTGATCGCTTCCGGATCTGTCCTGGTTGTTGTGCGCTCGGGAGTCGCTGAAGCACACGCTCCCCGTCGCTCTGACGACCGCACCGGTCACCGTGAACCAAGACATGAAGGCGTTGACACCTGTCGGCTGAAGTCCATCCTGCGTTCCTTGCCAGACTGGTCAAGTCCCTTCAGCCGCGCGTACTGACCTGGGTCCGAGCGACTACAGCGGACAACTTCCCGATCGAGAGCTTGCTCGAGCTTGATGTCGAGATACCCTCCACCCCTCGACGAGCAGCGCCGTATCGCCGCGATCCTGGACCGGGCCGATGCCCTCCGCGCAAAGCGTCGCGAAGCCCTCGCCTACCTCGACGGTCTCGCCCAGTCGATCTTTCACGAAATGTTCGGCGAGCCCGACTCTGAGTGGCCGACGGTCACCGTGAAGGACATCGCATCGGTGAAGGGGGGTAAAAGGCTACCGAAGGGAGCCGATTACGCAGCCGCCCCGACGCCTTATCCCTACGTTCGGGTCGTGGACCTGAAGAACGGCGCCATCTCCACCGCAGATCTCCGGTATCTCACGTCCGACGTTCAGGCAACGATCAGTCGCTACACGGTTGCGTCAGGCGACGTTGTTATCTCCATTGCCGGTTCAATCGGGCTAGTAGCACCAGTACCGGACGAGCTCGTTGGTGCGAACCTCACGGAGAATGCCGCCAAGTTGGTCCCACAGTCAGAAGCGACCTTTACGAGGCCGAGTGGCTGGCCGCCGCTTTGCGGTCCGCTGGTCTCCAGTCGCAGATCCGCAGCCACGTCGGCCAGGTGACGATTGGAAAGTCTGGCATTGTTTAGGATCGAAAAACTCTCAATGATCCTGCCGCCGATTGAGGTTCAGCGGCGATTCATGAAGCGAGTGCGGAAAGCCGCCGCGTTGCGGGAGGTATTTGACCCGTGCTCGCGAGAAGTTGAAGAATTGTTCGAGGCGCTACAAGCTAGCGCGTTCCGGGGTGAGTTGTGATGTCTCCAGTGCCGACCTGGGATCAGTACATGGCGCCATGCCTACGGGTGCTGTCTGATGGGGAGGTGCATCGCACACGCCCGATCGTGGAGGGGGCAGCCGACCTCCTCGGGGTGACGGACGAGCAGCGGCAGATCCTGATTCCCTCGGGGCAGGAGCAGTGGGTGAACCGCGGCAACTGGGCGTTGTCCTATCTGGCCCGGTCGGGTGCGGCCGAGCGGCCGAGTCGGGGCCGCTACCGGATCACTGATGTCGGTCGGCAGCTCCTCTCGGAGCACCCGAACGGCATCACCGAGAAGCACCTGCGCGCGCTGTCCGGCGATGAGAACGCCCCGCACACCTTCAAGGCGTTTCCCTCGCCCGTGCAGGTGTCCGCGCCCGCTGCGGTGGAAGAGTCATCCAGGCTCGACCCCGAGGAGCAGATTGCGTCCGGAGTTGCTCGTATCAACGCTGATGTCGCCGACCAGTTGCTGACCCGCATCCTCGCGCAGGAGCCGGTCTTCTTCGAGCAGGCCGTGCTCGACCTGCTGATCGCCATGGGCTACGGCGGCGCGGAGGGGTCAGCGACCCGCACCCAGCTGTCCAGCGACGGCGGCATCGACGGGATCGTCGATCAGGATGCGCTCGGGTTGAGCAGGATCTACGTCCAGGCGAAGCGCTACGCCGAGGACAACGCCATCGGTCGGCCGGCGATTCAGGCCTTCGTCGGTGCCTTGGCCGGTAATCAGGCCAACCAAGGGGTCTTCATCACGACCAGCCGGTTCAGTGGTGAGGCACAGGCCTACGCCGACCAGGTGCCGACGCGCATCGTGCTCATCGACGGCGAGAAGTTGACCAGGCTGATGATCCGCTACGGCGTCGGTGTACAGGTGAAGAGGACAGTCCAGATCGTCGAGATGGACGAGGACTTCTTCGAGTGAGCCACCTGGGGGCGAGCATGTTCGAGTCTCCGACGACGGACATAGCCGCGGTTGGCTACGAAGGCGGGGCCTGAGGTGTCGACCTACCAACGCCGTGGCCACTATCGCCGAGGTAGGGACGGACAGCTGCACTGGGTCTCGACTCATGCTGTGACCCGCAACCGGTCGTCACGGCGCGTACGGTCGGGCCCCACGTGCCCGGAGAGCCCCTCGACCCAGCACTCCGGCGTTTCCACCTCCGGTGTTGTGGCGCCGAGTCCCGTCGGAGCCGAATGCGAACTGTCCGGTCTGCGGCGCCAGAGTCTGGTTCTTCCGCAACAGGCGAGGTGGCTGCGCTTACTTCGACGCCCTCGGCATCCCGTGGCCGAAACACCCGTGCATGGCTGGCTACCGGTTCGACGACTTGGCAGCACAACAGGCCAGGGCGGCCTACGAGCGCGGACAGAAGAGGGCTGAGGCAAGAGCTCGCAAGGTTGCGTTAGCCGATCAGCGGCGAGCGGCGCGGCGAGCCCAACGGGCTATGCGCAATGCCGAACGGGACGCACGCGTGACCAGCGGTCCTGGGGCAGTCTCCACGGCGCCCATCGCGGGCGCCCCAGCGCTCCAGTTTGCTGGTACGTCGTCGCAACGGACCATCGGCTGGTGGACCGTTCTGTCGATGCTTCTCGCCTGGTTCGTTTCCCTCCCACTCTCGGTCGCATACCTCAATGAACCCAGTGCCTCTCTGCCGTGGGTCGATCACCTGCTCGTGACGATGCCCACGATCGTGAGCCTTCCGGCGATGGCTTGGTTCTTGTGGAAGGTCCCTGTCCCCAAGGCCAGTGCCGGTCGTGTGGCGGGGAGCGTCATCCTGGCGCCGATCTTCCTGACAGCTGGCGTCCTGTCGTTCCTGTTCACGGTGGGGCTCGGGTCGTTTGTTTTCGCGTGGTTCTTGTGGCGGCAGACGCAGATCGCGTCGACGGCGAGGGGGACAGAAACGGTATGAGCAGCAACTTCGACTTCATCAAGGCGGAGTGGCCGCAGACGCACGCGGACTGCGTGCGGGCAGAGGGCTACCTGACCTCGGACCCGCGCACCGCGTGCATCTACGCGCGTCGGGCTGCCGAGCAGCTTGTCGGCCTGATCTACGACGTGGACCGCCTGCCGTTGCCGTACAAGAACGATCTGGCCGCGCGGATCAACCAGGCAGAGTTCCGCAACCGGGTCGGTGTGGGGATCGGGCAGAAGCTCAACCTGATCCGCAGTCTCGGCAACAGGGCCGTCCACGACATCCAGCCGATTCCGCCGAAGGCAGCCGTCGACGTCCTGCGGGAGCTCCACCACGTCGTGGTGTGGACTGCCTTCCGCTACTCGACGAACCCGGCCTCTGTCCCCACCGGTGCGGTGTTCGACCCGTCGGTGGCCGGAAAGAACGCCCCGCTGAGTCGCGCCGACGTCGTCAAGCTCGCGGAGAAGTTCCAGGCCCAAGACGAGGCGCACACGAAGGCGCTAGCGGAGCGCGACGACCTGGCCGCGGCCAAGGACGCCGAGATCGAGAAGCTCCGGGCGCAGATCAAGGCGGCACAGGCTGCCAACACGTTGCCGGACACCCGGGACTACTCCGAGGCCAAGACCCGCGAGCTGATCATCGACGAGCTGCTCCGCGAGGCGGGGTGGCTGCTCACCGAGGACCGGGACCGCGAGTTCGAGGTCACCGGCATGCCCAACGAGAAGAACACCGGCTACGTCGACTACGTGCTCTGGGGTGCAGACGGTCTGCCGCTGGCCGTGGTGGAGGCGAAGCGCACCACGGTTGAGCCGGCCGTCGGCCAGCAGCAGGCCAAGCTCTACGCCGACTGCCTCGAGCAGATGACCGGCCGACGCCCGGTGATCCTCTACACCAACGGCTACCAGACCTGGCTCTGGGACGACGCCGCCGGCTACCCGCCCCGCAAGGTCGAGGGCTTCTTCACCGCCGCCGAGCTGGAGCTCATGGTGGGACGCCGCACCGGTCGGCTCCCACTGGCCGACGCGACGATCACCAAGGAGATCGTCGGGCGGCACTACCAGCAACGCGCCATCCGCGCCGTCGGCGACGCCTTCACCGCCAAGCAGCGCGACGCCCTGCTCGTGATGGCCACCGGGTCGGGAAAGACGCGCGTCACGATCGCGCTGGTCGACCAGCTCATGCGCGCCGGCTGGGTGAAGCGGGTGCTGTTCCTCGCCGACCGCACCGCCTTGGTCCGCCAGGCAGCGAACGCGTTCAAGACCCACCTGCCCAACGTCACGACCGTCAACCTGGTCACCGAGAAGAACAACGACGGCCGCGTCTACGTCTCGACCTACCCGACGATGATCAACCTCATCAACGACATCGACGGCGGCCGACGCCTGTTCGGACCCGGGCTACTTCGACCTCGTCGTGATCGATGAGGCCCACCGGTCGGTCTACCAGAAGTACGGCGCGATCTTCTCCTGGTTCGACTCGCTGCTGGTGGGCCTGACCGCGACCCCCAAGGACGAGGTCGACCGCAACACCTACGGCCTGTTCAACCTCGAGGACGGCGTCCCCACCGACGCCTACAGCCTCGACGAGGCCGTGGCCGAGGGCTACCTCGTCCCCCCGGTGGGGGTGTCGATGTCCACCAAGTTCCTGCGCCAGGGGATCCGCTACGACGAACTCTCCGAGGAGGAGAAGGACGACTGGGACTCCTACGAGTGGAACGAGGACGGCGAGATCCCCGACGCGATCAGCGCCGAGGAGCTGAACCGGTTCCTGTTCAACGCCGACACCGTCGACAAGGTCCTGGCAACCCTGATGAAGGACGGTCACAAGGTCGCCGGCGGCGACCGGCTGGGCAAGACCATCATCTTCGCCAAGAACCAGAAGCACGCCGAGTTCATCGAGCAGCGCTTCAACCTCGCCTACCCCCACTACGCCGGCGACTTCGCCCGCGTGATCACCCACTCCGTCACCTACGCCCAGTCGCTGATCGACGACTTCTCGATCAAGGACAAGGCCCCGCACATCGCGATCTCTGTCGACATGCTCGACACCGGCATCGACGTCCCCGAGGTCGTCAACCTCGTCTTCTTCAAGGCCGTCCGGTCCAAGAGCAAGTTCTGGCAGATGATCGGCCGCGGCACCCGCCTGTGCCCCGACCTCTACGGCCCCGGTGAGGACAAGAAGAACTTCTACGTCTTCGACGTCTGCGGCAACCTCGAGTACTTCAGCCAGGACCTCCCCGAGACCGGTGGCAGTGTGCAGAAGTCGCTGGCCGAGCGCCTCTTCGAGGCCCGCCTCGGCCTGGTCGCGGCCCTCGACCACACCTCTGGTGACACGACCGACGATCCGGAGGTGGGTGAGGGTGAGACGTCCGAGCGCGGGCTTCGCGTCGACGTCGCCTGGTCGCTCCACGAGCTCGTGGCCGGCATGAACGTCGACAACTTCTTGGTCCGCCCCGCCCGGCAGTGGGTCGAGACCTACGCCGAGTGGCCCTCGTGGAAGCACCTGGACACGGACAAGGCCGGCGACATCGCCCGCCACCTGGCCGGGTTGCCCTCCGCGCATCGCGACGAGGACGAGGACGCCAAACGCTTCGACCTGATCCTGCTGCGTCTCCAGCTCGCCCGACTGGAGAGCGACGCCCTCACCTACGAGCGGCTGCGCAAGCAGGTCCAAGACATCAGCTCGGCCCTGCTCGGCCAGACGACCATCCCGTCGGTCAAGGCCCAGGAGCAGCTGCTGGACCAGCTGGCCGGGGACGAGTGGTGGGTCGACGCGACCCTGCCGATGCTCGAGCTGGCTCGCCGACGGGTCCGAGGCCTGGTGCGGTTCGTCGACTCGACCAAGCGCGCCATCGTCTACTCCGACTTCGAGGACGAGCTCGGCGACTCCAGCATCGTCGACCTCCCGGGAGTCACTGCCCGGCACCAACTGGGAACGGTTCCGCGCCAAGGCCCGGGCCTACCTGCTCGACCACGAGGACCACCTCGCGCTGCAGCGCCTGCGCCGCAACCTCCAGCTCACCGCCGATGACCTCACCTCCTTGGAGACGATGCTGCTGGAGTCCGGTGCCGGCACCGAGACCGACATCGCCAAGGCCCGCGAGGAAGCCCACGGCCTCGGCCTCTTCGTCCGGTCCCTGGTGGGACTGGACCGTGAAGCCGCCACGGCCGCATTCGACCGCTACCTCTCCGACACCTCGTTCTCGACCAACCAGCTCCGGTTCGTGCAGATGGTGGTCGAGGAGCTGACCGCGAACGGCGTGGTGGAGGTCGCCAGGCTCTACGAGTCCCCGTTCACCGACCACGCACCCAACGGGCCGGACTCGCTCTTCACCGACGCCCAGGTCGACGACATCGTCGCCGATCCTCGACGACGTCCGGACGCACGCCCTGCCCGACGTCACCGTGGCCTGAGACCGCGGCCGGGCGCCGCAGCCACGTCTCGCTGTTGAGTTGTCAAGGATCAAGCGCACTGCCGTGCACTGACGAAGCGGTGTCGGCTCAGGCGGCCTCTTCGGCGACCGTGCTGTTGTCCGTCCGAGCCGCCAGCAGGTGGCGGGCGTCGATCTCCTTGGCCTGTTCCTTGGTGAGGTCGGTGAACCCCCAGTCGTGCGGGTCGGGCTGGAGGAGCGGGTGCTCGGCCGGACCGAGGCCGGTGTCCTCGTGCCAGCTGCGCAGCTGCTCCTCGTTGAACACCGACGCCTTGAGGCCGTTGATGAGGTTGGCCATGGCGAGCCCGGGCAGCCGGTTCTGGCCGCGGCGCATGCGCTGCCGGCTGGGGTTCTTCAGGATCCCGAACGCGCCCTCCACGCTGGAGCGGAGGTTGAAGGCGCGCCGCCAGCGGCGGGTGCCGACGTACTCGCGCTGCATGAGCTTGCGCTGGTGGTGCGGGTTCTTCGGGTCGGGGGTGAAGTCCATGGTCTTGTTGGTGCAGCAGGGGCGCGTCTGCCAGTCCTCGGGCGGGGTGATGATGGGCAGGCCGGCCTCCCGGGCGACGGTGACGTTGTCCGTGCCGCGCGCCCAGCAGCCGCCCCTGCCGGCCATGGCCGGGCAGATCCACTTCGAGGAGGGGTTGCGTCCCAGTCCGGACTCCTTGCGGTCGAAGGCCCAGTTGGCCTTGAACTCCTCGACGGCGTCGTAGTGCTCCTCGTCCTCGTCCCGGGCGAAGGTCGCCGGCAGGGGCCGCTGGTCCATCGGCGCGGCGGGGCAGTGCATCCAGCCGTACTGCATGACGGCGCCGTTGATGTCGACGCACCCGCCGCCGTCCTCGCGCATGGCGAGGATCTGCTCGATGCCGCGCTGGGCCAGGGGCACGGCCCACCGGTCGGCCTTGAGGTTGGTGTAGAGCAGGTCCCCGGCGAGCCGGGTGATCTTGGAGCGGAGCTGGATGCGGTCGAGGAGCCGCAGCGAGGCGTCGACGACGTCCTCGTTGGCGGGCACGACGACCAGTCCCTCGACGAGCAGCGGCTCCGGCCGACCGGTGGAGTTCGGGTCGGCGGTCCGCACGACGGTGTGCTGGTGGAAGCCGTAGCCGACCTCCTTCTGGCCGCCCTTGCCGGTCTTGTAGCCCCACGCGGCGTCCAGGCAGTGGCGCAGCCGCGTCGTGGCGGCGCCCTTGGGTGCCGGTGCCGGTGCGGTGCGTCGTCGTCGTCGGCGACGATGCTGGTGACCTGCAGGGCGGTCTCGACGTCCTCGCTGACGGCGTGAGCGGTGCCGTCGCGAGGCGCTTCTGGGCGTTGCGCTGCTCCTTCTTGGGCCCGATGTTCCACGACCACTGGCCGGTACCGTCGATGGCCACGGTGCTGCACGTGCGGGGGATGACGGAGACCGTGATGAGGCGGTCCACGGCGTCCTCGACCAGACTCCGCCGACGAACCCGCTCTCCTGGCGGCGAGGTCCGGTGCGGAGCCGTGCCCGTAGTCGAGGCGGTCGCGCAGCTTGTTGGTGGCGTTGACGAGGTCGTCGTAGCCGAGGCGCTCGTACCCCCGTCGGTCCAGATCTCCTTGCGCGGCTTGCCGTTCTTCGTCAGGCGCGCCGCCTCGGGGTCGTGGGCGGCACGCGTGGTCTCCTTGGTGGTGGTGAGGGGGCGCAGGACGCCGAGCTCCCACTGCATCTCCCGGGGCAGCGCCTGGGTGAGGACGTCGTAGACGCCCTTGACCGTGGTCTCGTGGCCCATCCGGGTGCACAGGATCACGCCGATCACCCAGAGCCGGGTGTTGTCCCGGATCCGGCCCTTGCGGCCGCGCTGCCCCGCGGGCGTGGGCGGGGCGAGGACGTCCATGACGTTGCTCTCGTCGACGATCTAGAGGGTGCGCTCGACCATCGGCCGGGTGAGGCGCTTGGCGCTCATCGCTGCTCACCGCGCAGCCCGGCGCTGGGTGCCTCGGTGAGGCCCTTGTGCGCCAGCCAGGGCCCGAGGTGGGGCTGCAGCTCGGCGAGGGTCCGGGCGGACTTCAGCCCGGCCGCCTGCAGGATGACCGCGAGGGGGATGGAGTCGGTCATCAGGTCCGCGATCCAGGTCGCGCGCAGGCGGGCGGGCTCGATGTGGGGGACGTTGTGCAGCGCGGCGCGCTCGGTGGCGCGGGCGGCGGTGTTGCGGCGGTCCTGCTTGCGGCCGATGAGGAGCTGTCCGGCCGCCATGCCCTTGAGGGCGCCGCGCAGCAGGGACTCGAACGGCCGGCGCAGCACCACGACGCGGGGCCGGGGTCCCTGCACGTGGATGCGGATACCCGCCTCGCCGAGGTCCTCGATGTGGTCGGTGAGCAGGTCGCGCATGTCGACGCTGTCGAGACCCGCGCCGCCGCTGAGCGCGACGACGATGGCCAGGTCGCGCTGGCGGGCTTCGGTGGGCTGGACCCGCGCGGCCCGCGTGATGACGGCGAGCTCGGCGGGGGAGTAGCAGGGCTTGACCGAGCTGTGCCCGATCGGGGTGAGCTTCGGCGGGGACGCCCGGCCCGGGGTTGGCGGTCCGCGCCAGGGCCAGCAGCCGGCGGCGGCGCTCGGCACGGTTGTGCTCGGTCTCCTCCGCCATCTCGACGCGGACGTACTCGTCGATGAAGGCGGTGGTGAGCACGGCGGGGACCTCGAGGGGGACACCGCGCTTGAGGGCGAAGCAGGCCAGCTGCGTGATGTGGTTGCAGTGCTTGCGCACGCTCTCCTTGCCGCGCAGGCTCGACGCGGTGATGGCGTCGACCAGGAACGGGCGGACCTTCTCCATCGTGGTGTCGCTGACGCGAGCGGGCACGTAGGCCTCGATGACCGCGACGACCTCGGCGGGCAGTCCTCGTTCTTCGGCCGGGACTCGACCTCTTCCCGCAGCCGGGCGACTGCGGCCTTGCTCGGGCGCTTCTTGCGCTTGGGTTCCTTGGCCATCAGGCCGTTCCTCTCATCCAGTCACCCGTCGTTGGCGGGCGATCTGGATGTGCACCGTGCCGCCGGGCCGCTGGTGTGCAATCGCTGCACGCCAGCGGCCGAAATAGCTCTGGCAGGGCGACTCCGCAGCCTCAGGCGGTGCCGCGAAGGAGGTCGTGGTGCGACGGGGCAGGGAGGTCGGGCAGGTCGCGCACGCGGGTGAGTCCGAGGTCCAGGTCGCGGCGCGACAGCCCGTGGTCACGGATCACGATGGCGAGGGGCTGGTCGGTGTTCAGGGTCTCGTGGGTGACGCAGGCCTTGAGCAGGCGCTGGGTCATGGTCCAGCCGTGCCGGTCCGCGAACCGGCGGGCCGAAGCCCAGTCGTGTGCGCTCGCGCCGGGGCCGGCACCCTGACCGCGCCGAGCCTCCCGGGCTGCGGAGACGGCCGCGATGAACGCGACACCCTCCGCGTCGTCAGCCCTCGCGTGCGCACGATCGAGGATCCGGTGCATGGTCGCGACTTCGGTGTGCGCGACCAGGTTGTCTGTCCGCTCCTCGGGTGTCCGCTTCTCCGCGCGCCAGGGCAGACCGCGGTGGACCGCCTGCAGGCGTCGGGTGATGCCGCGCTTGTTCTCCTTCGTCTTCTTGCCCACCTGCAGGGACGTGTCGAACGAGAGCAGGGTGGCGTCGCTGAGGGCCTCGTCCAGCGTCACGGGTCGTCCGCGCTCGACCAGGTGCGCGACCACCGCGCCGAGCAGCTGGATGTCCTTCTCCACGCGCAGCCGCGTCATGGCGCCGGCGCGGAGCACCAGCTGCACTGCGTCGTCGGCGATGAGGGCCCAGTTCTCCTCGGTCACGCCGGTGGGTCGGTAGGCCTTGAGGAAGCTGTCCAGCGCCTCAGGTGCGTCGATGGACTCGGAGGTGTTGGTGGCGTCGTGTTCTGTCATGGCGCCGACTGTCCGTAGTCGTTGCCACCCGGCAACCACCGCACTTTGGAGTTGCGCCGATGCGACGGCGCCTGGAGCGTCGCCGCAACGTGCCACTTGTGGATACCTGGGCGAAGTATCCGTGCGTATCCGGTCTGTGCTGCCCGTCCGGCGGGCGCTCGAGCACGCCCACCGCGGTGCTACCGACGCCACTAGATCCCAACGGCTCGCGGAGGGACGGGTGCGCGTGGTCCGCACAACAGTGGGGCGGGCCAGATCGGCCCACCCCACTGCATGATGTCCGGCCGTCAGGCCGCGAGCGGTGCGCCGGCTCCACCGTTGTGCACCGCGATGGCGTGGCACAGGCTGCAGGTCGCAGCCGTGACCATCGGGTGGTGTTCGGCCGCCATCTCCTCGTCGACCCAGTCGCCGACGTGGTCCTCGTAGGCGTCGGGGAACTCGTCGGCCAGGACCTGCTCCACCTCCAACTGCAGGAGGTAGAGCTCAATGTGCTCGTCGAGTCCGTGTGACCGGTACTCGGCGACGAGGTGCGCCACCCGCTTGCGGGTGTACAGCAGGTTCTCCAGGCGTCGGCGGCGCTTGACCTCGGGGAGATCAGTGACGTGTCGACCCGCTCGGCTCAACTTGTTTGTGGACATCCGCCCTCCTGGGGCGTTTGGTGCCCGGACCGGCCCGTATGCCGGGCCGTGGCACGGAGCGCCGAAGCGCTCGAAAGAGACCGTCTGCGCTGCCGCCTGTCTCTCAAGTGCAGCCCAGCTCACCGGAGTCCGTGCGGCGATTGCCCAGCGTCCCAACTGTCAGAACCGTCCCGCCTCGCCACGGTGCGCAACCCGCGCACCGACGACAAGACAGGACCCTGCAATGGACCACCCCTTCGACACCCTGACCGCCGACGCTTCCCACGGACGCGACATCATCCTCGGCCTGCGGAACATGGACATCCGCGTCGTCGTCGCTGATGAGGCCACCAAGTTCATGACCTGCGGGTCCAGCTCCTCGCCGGAGCCCGCGCACAACACCGTCGGGGCCAAGTTCCAGCCCAGGGACGAGCTCGGCCAGTTCGTGCCCTACTGGGTGGTTGCTCTCGAGGTCGTCAACGACTTCATCGACATCGAGGAGGACTACGGGTTCGAGGATGGAATCTGACCGCTGGGGTAGGTGCCGACAGTTCTAGCGTTTATCGGCGCCGCTAAAGAGCCAAGTGGACGGATCCGACTCGGCCTCGGCCTACACCTCGGTCTTGCCTTCCTTGAAGGCGCGGCTCACGAGCTTCAGTGTCATGTCTTGGGCGGCATCGTCCTCTGCCGGAGTATCTGGCCACGACAGGCTCATCTTGTCGCTTGTCCAGCGTGGCACCACGTGCACGTGCACGTGCGGCACGCTCTGCGTTGCGGCGCGGCCGTTTGACTGAATCACGTTCAGCCCTTCTGGCCTCAAAGACGCGTGCACGGCCCTGGCTACCTGGTGGACGGCGTCGAAAATGTCATGAACCTCGTTGACTTCGAGTGCCGTGAGGATCGGATACGTGCCTGCGCGGAACGACGAGGGTGTGCCCTTTCGTTGCGGGATTCAGCGGAAAGAAGATCGCCACGCGATCGTCCGAGTGAACCATGCGGACTACACGGTCTTCCCCGCGGATGATTGCGCAGAACGGACACGCTAAGTCGCCCGTCATGCCCGCCGGACCGCTCCTTGTGCCGACCACGCCTCGAGGTTCTCACGAAGCTTGTTGTAGGTCGCCTTGCTGTCGATCTGCCCTGACCACGTCGTGACGGTAGGATCGAAGACAGGAATCCCGGCCGCCGCATTGAATGGGTTGGTCCCGGCTGAGTCAACGGTGCCGAGCGACGAGAGGCCATGGATCCAAATGCCGAGCAGCGGCTTCTTGTCTCTCCACGCCTTGTTGATCTCGTGGTTGACCCATCGACGCCCCGCGGTCTGCTTTCCGATGAGGACAATCACGGCCTTCTTGTAAGCCATCTCGTCGTGAATCCACTTCTCGATCGCGGGGTCTCCACCACGTCGGATCGCCTCCCACTTCTGGGCATTTAGCAACGGTTGCCCTTCGAGCGCGTTGATGTTCCGCACCAGTTGCACCCGGTGGACGTCCCGGTCGTAGTAGAAGCTGTAGAAGACAGACTTGGCCATGCAAACCCCCATGCGAACGGATCGGTCTCGGGGGTCCGACCATAGTGGCGAGCGCCGACAGCCAGGATGCCCCTGTGCGCGGCACTGCAAGCTAACCTCGCGCTGAGCCCTGGCAGTGCCGCCGCACCCGTGGCAGGTACGACGGGTTGACGAGCAACCTGGCCACCTCAGCATCCGGCAGGGCGAGTCGTCAACGTCTGCAGAGTGCCGGCGACACCTCTTCCCGATAGCCGCCCTCGGCTACCCTCTCGTGATCAACCATCTGCCGCCGAGGAGGAAGACGCACGTGGAGGTCACGTATCGGATCGTGGTCTTGCAGACAGATCGGTCCGAGTGGCGCGACCGTCTCGCGGACGCCGTTGCCCAAGAACTTCTGGATCTCGGGATCCATCGCACGGTGACAGTCCGCGTGACAGAAGACGAAGCGGACGACGACGGCACGCCAGTTGTGGCGGCGGCACTTGTAGGTTCGGCAGGTGCGGCCGACAGTGTGCTCACTGCTCAAGCGGTCGCGGCTCTCGAGCAAGGGACCGTCGTAGTTCCGGTCGTCGATGACCTCTCGACCTTTCAAGTGCAGGTCCCTGAAGTCTTGGCGCGTTACAACGCATTCGAGTGGTCCGGGCCGCAGCCGGAAGTCCGGCTGGCGCGAATACTGCTTGAAGAGCTGGGCATTGAAGAGGGGGATCGGCGCGTCTTCATCAGCCATCGCAGAAGCGATGGACTCGGTGCCGCCGAGCAACTCCATGACCGCTTGTCGCATCATCGGTTCAAGCCGTTTATAGATCGATTCGCGATTCCGTCGGGCGGCGATGTGCAAGGGCAGATCGCCGATGCGCTCGAGAACTTCGCCTTTCTGTTGCTACTTGAGACGCCCGACGCCCACCAATCACAGTGGGTATTCGACGAGGTTGAATACGCCCTTTCCCACACCATGGGCGTTCTGATCCTCCAATGGCCGGGCAATCCGACGCCGATCCCCGGCAGTCAAGGGATCCCGCGAATTGGGCTTGAGTCAAATGAACTGGCACTCGATCCACACGGCTACGAAGTGCTGACCGAGCAAGCCGTTGACCGCGTCGTGTACGAGGTGGAGGCTGCTCACGCGTATGGACTCGTGCGCCGGCGCCGCATGCTCCTCCTCAGTGCTCAAGAGGCGGCGGAAGCAAAAGGCGCTCGCTGCAAGCCGCTGCGGCATTGGTGCTTGGATGTGTCTGCGAACGGCAAACACTCGGTGGTTGCTGTCGCGCCGCGATTGCCGGTTGCTGACGATCTGCAGCGCTTGGACGAAGCTCGGCTCGCGGTCGACGAGAACGCGGAGGGGGTCCTGATCCACGCAGCGAGGCGCCTGACTGATACCAGGCGACGTCACCTGGAGTGGGTAGTCGGAGAGCGTCACCTCGTGATGACGCCGGACAATGGGATCGGAGGCCATTGGTGACAGTCTCAGCCACTCGTTTATTGCTGAATGGCAGTTCGGTATTCGTGTCGGCCAGCATCCCTGACTCGCGTCGTTGGCATGGGGACTTTGACCCCCTAGCCGTCACAGACGCCGTGGTCGCGGTAGCGCGCGCCGTCCTTGCCGGTGGAGGGCGCCTAGTCACCGCTGCACATCCCACGATTGCTCCGCTGCTGCTGTACGTCGCGGCCGAGCAGCCCCCCTCCAGCGAGCCGCTAGTCGTGGTGTACCAGTCCGATGCGTTCCGAGACGTGTTGCCTGACGCCACACTCCGCTTTGAGGAGCAAGGCATTGGAACTGTTATTCACACTGCCGCCGCAGAAGGTGAACCACCTGACCCATCCAAGGCTCCCAAGAGTCTTGAGCTCATGAGGAGGCAGTTGCTTGCGAGCGAGCCACTCGCTGCAGGCATCTTCATTGGAGGGATGAGTGGGATCCCTCGTGAGCATGCGCTCTTCAGGTCCGTAAGGCCCGACGCGCCGACGTATGCTCTTGGTCGCCCTGGGGGAGAAGCCAGCCAACTCGTAGGCTCATCACCCGCTCACCTTCGGGAACTTCTTGCCACCAGCGACCTTTATCCTGCCGTGGCGCGCGCAGTTGTTGCCGACATCGCGGAACGAATGCTTGGCACACGGGAGGCGTGACCAGCGCTCGCATTCGTGCAAGTAGGCCCAGGGCACCCAGCGACGTCCAACATGATCGGCACGAGCGGTCGCCGACGCCTTCACCGGACAGGAGTCCATAATGACCTTCTACACCGAGGCTGACCTCACCCGCGGGCTGACGGCATCCGCCTCGACCTCCTACGGGGCTCGAGACATGCTCCGGAAGCAGGCGCTACGCAGCGGTCCGTTCGACATCTTCTTGAGCCACGCCAAACTCGATGAGGTTGTCATCTGGGGGGTCAAAGAGGAACTGGAGAAGAGCGGGCGTCTCCGTGTACGTCGACTGGATCGATGACCCTCAGCTCGAGCGCTCACGGGTCACCTCGGGCACCGCCGACACGATTCGGAATCGGATGCGCGAGTGCAAAGCGATGGTCTACGCGACCTCATCCGCGGCGGCCGAATCTCGCTGGATGCCATGGGAACTGGGATTCTTCGACGGGTACCGCGGAAGCGCGCACATCAGCATCATGCCGATCCTCAAGACCAGCTGGGACACCTTCGCGGGCCTGGAGTTCTTGGGTCTCTACGACCTGGTCCACCGCTTTGAGAACAACGTCGGCGCCCTCCGTGCCTACTCAACGCGTCTGGGGGGCCTCGAGGCCAAGACGATGCAAAGGCTGGTCGACGGGTCCAACTCCTACCAGCGCGTCACCCAACGCTGAAACGACCGGCTTGTAGGGCTTCGAGTGTTGTCGACGTGACACGCGCCGGAGAGAGTGTGGTTCGTGAACGCGCATGACCCACTCGGCTTGATGTCACCGTCGCCAGAACACAGGGGTGCTGTTTCCGGCGGCCATGGGTGCAACCCGCGAAACGGGTTCTCAGAATGAGCCCGCTGACCTGCGACTTCTCCAATCCGCGAACACCCCACTGCCAGCCCTCTTGAACGAGAGCCGCTCCGACATCCGTCGGGGCGGCTCTCGTGTCTCTCCGGCCGCGGGGCAAGGAGCGGCCCCCTCGCGCCCGCTGAGAGCCCTTCGGCCCTGTCCGGGGGTGGCGCCTGTCGTGTGGACTGGTGACATGGATCGGCCACGCACGAGGTGGATCGCTGGATGCGCGGCCGCTGAAGCCGTGGGCCTGGGCACGGCGGCGGCGGCGGCGCTGCTCGCAGCCGCGCTCGGTGACGGGCCCGGCGGGGTGTGGCCAGCCGTGGGGGTGATCGTGGCCGGCGGCCTGGTGGAGGGGGTGTGCCTGGGCGCGATGCAGGCGTGGTTGCTGGCGAAATCCCTCCCGCGGCTGGATCGGCGGGCGTTCGTCGCAGTCACCGTGCTGATCGCGGGGGTCGGTTGGGCAGCCGGCTCCGCTCCGATGGTCGTGTCCGCTGACGACGGGGCAACTGGTCCGCCCCTCTTGGTGGTGCTGCTCGGTGCTGCTGGGATGGGTCTGCTGATGGGAGGCTTGCTCGGCGCCGCGCAGGCCTGGACGTTGCGTCGGGCGGCTCCCAGGCCGGTCGCCTGGGTCTGGGCGAACCTGGCCGCGTGGCCGGGCGCGATGGTCCTGATCTTCCTCGGTACCTCGCTCGCCGGCGGCGACTGGCCGGCGTACGCCGTGGTGCTGCTGGGGGCAGGAACGGGAGCGGCAGCCGGGGCAGCCCTCGGTCTCGTGCTGGGACGTGGGGCTGCGGCGACGGCGTCCGTCAGGGACCTACGTCCGGGGGCGCCACCGACTGGAGCAGCACCTGCACTTCGGCGTGGCGCGTGAGGAAAGCCCGCTCGTCGTACTTCTTGCGGCGCAACCAGCCGGTCACCTCGTCGTTGCACTTGCTCGCATTGCAGGGGCCGCACGCCGGGACGACGTTGTCGAGCGTGTAGCGCCCACCCCTGGAGATCGGCAGCACGCAGTCACGCTGGAGCGGCCGGTCGGCCGCTCCGCAATAGGAGCAGCCGCCCCACGCCTGCTGCAACGCGGCCCACTCGACGTCGGTGAGGTCGTGCTTCACACGAGCCATGCGGCGTTGACGGCGTCGCGCGTACGTGGCCCTGCGGCTGCGGTTGACCGCCATCCGGCCACCCTAGGGCGGACCGAGTAGGAATGGGTCCGTGACACACGACCCCACGGACCACTTCGTCCACGTCCGGGGGGCGAGCGAGAACAACCTCCGCGACGTCGACCTCGACATCCCGCGCGACGCGATGGTGGCCTTCACCGGCGTCTCCGGGTCCGGCAAGTCCTCCCTCGCCTTCGGCACGCTGTACGCCGAGGCCCAGCGGCGCTACTTCGAGTCCGTCGCCCCCTATGCCCGTCGGCTGCTGCAGCAGGTCGGAGCGCCACACGTGCAGGAGATCACCGGGCTGCCGCCGGCGGTGGCACTCCAGCAACGTCGCGGCGCGCCCAGCTCGCGATCAACGGTGGGCACGCTGACCACGCTGTCCAACCTGCTGCGGATCCTCTACTCGCGCGCCGGGACCTACCCCGATGGAGCCCCGCGGCTGGCGGCGGAGGCCTTCTCGCCGAACACCGCAGCCGGGGCGTGTCCCGAGTGCCATGGGCTCGGGCAGGCCCACGACGTCGCCGAGGACCTCCTCGTGCCGGACCCCTCGCTGAGCATTCGCGACGGTGCGATTGCGGCCTGGCCCGGCGCCTGGCAGGGCAAGAACCTCCTGCGGGTGACCAAGGCCGTCGGCATCGACGTCGACGCCCCCTGGCACGAGCTGGCCCGGAAGGACCGCGACTGGCTGCTCTACACCGACGAGCAGCCGCGGGTGCTCATCGATCGGCGCGGGGAGCCCGACGACTCGACCGGGCGCGACTACCACGGCACCTTCTGGAGCGCCCGCAAGCACGTGCGCCACGTGCTTGCTGACACCAAGAGCCAGATGATGCGCGACAAGGCGATGCGCTTCGTCCGCAGCGCGACCTGCCCGGTCTGTCGGGGCACCGGGCTGCAGCCGGCGTCACTCGCGGTCACCTTCCGGGGCCTGAGCATCGCCGAGACCAACGCGCTCTCGTTCGTCGAGCTGGTGGCGTTGCTGCGCCCGGTGGCCGAGTTCGCCGGGGCCGAGGCGGCGACGTCCTCGGCCGACTCGGGCGGGCAGACGGAGGTGGCGGTGCGGCTCTGCAGGGACCTGGTGGAGCGCGTCGAGGTCCTGCTCGACCTCGGGCTCGGCTACCTCTCCTTGGGCCGGAGCTCGACCACGCTCTCACCCGGCGAGGCGCAACGGCTCCGGATCGCCACCCAGCTCCGCTCGGGGCTCTTCGGGGTCGTCTACGTGCTCGACGAGCCGTCCGCCGGCCTCCACCCGGCCGACGCCGAGCCGCTGCTCGACGTGCTCGAACGCCTGAAGAGCTCGGGCAACTCGTTGTTCGTGGTCGAGCACGACCTCGACGTCGTACGTCGTGCCGACTGGGTCGTCGACATCGGCCCGGGAGCCGGTGAGGGCGGGGGACGAGTGCTCTACTCCGGCCCGGTCGACGGGCTCGAGCAGGTCGAGGAGTCCGTCACGGGCGCGCACCTCTTCGGCCGGGTCGCACCTCTCGAGCGCCACGGTCGCACCCCGCACGGGTGGCTCCACCTGCACGGGATCACCCGGCACAACCTGTCCGACCTCTCGGTCGACCTCCCGTTGTGCGTCCTCACCGCAGTCACCGGGGTGTCCGGCTCGGGCAAGTCGACGCTCGTAGCCCAGGTGCTCTCCGAGCTGGTGCGGCGCCACCTCGGCCAGGACCCGGAGGACGCGGACGAGAGCGAGCTCGAGATCGACGTCGACGACGTGACGGGGTT
This sequence comes from uncultured Actinomycetota bacterium, assembly GCA_963843815.1. Lineage (GTDB taxonomy): Bacteria > Actinomycetota > Actinomycetes > Propionibacteriales > Nocardioidaceae > Nocardioides. The sequence goes on from CAWJLX010000012.1 coordinate 714,671, forward strand.
GGAGGCCTTCGACAGGCTGGTGAGAGTGGACCAACGGCCGATCGGCCGTACGCCACGCTCCAACCTGGCGACGTACACCGGGCTCTTCGACGCTGTCCGGAAGATGTACGCCGCGACTCCTGAGGCCCAGGCTCGGGGCTACGGCGTCGGTCGGTTCTCCTTCAACGTCGCCGAGGGGCGCTGCGACACGTGTCAGGGAGAGGGGTTCGTCTCGGTCGAGCTGCTCTTCCTGCCGGGGACGTACGCGCCGTGTCCGACGTGTCACGGCGCGCGCTACAACGCCGAGACGCTCGAAGTGACGTGGCACGGCAGGACCATCGCCGACGTGCTCGGTCTCACCGTCGAGCAGGCGGCCGACTTCCTCGCCGACGTGCCGGCCGCTGCCCGGAGCCTCCAGACCCTGCTCGAGGTGGGGCTGGGCTACCTCCGGCTGGGTCAGCCGGCCACCGAGCTCAGCGGTGGGGAGGCGCAACGGATCAAGCTCGCGACCGAGCTGCAGCGGGCCCGGCGCGGGCACGCGCTCTACCTGCTCGACGAGCCCACGGCCGGCCTGCACCCGGCCGACATCGCCCTGCTGCTGCGCCAGCTGCACCGTCTGGTCGACGCAGGCAACACCGTCGTGCTCGTCGAGCACGACCTGGACACCATCGCCACCGCCGACTGGGTCATCGACCTGGGGCCCGGCGGCGGGGACCAGGGCGGTCGGGTGGTGGCCACGGGGACGCCGGCCGACATCGCGGCAGCACCCGGCAGTGCCACCGGGCCCTACCTGGCCCGTCACCTGGCCTGACGGCGGGGGCGCGGGAGAGTGCTTCACTGGGCGTATCCGTATGGGCGACGCTGCAACCGGACCTTGCCGATGAGCGGATGCTCGGCTCGGCATGGACCGCGGCTCCGAGGACAGCCCGCCAGCCGGCCGCGTCGCCGACAGCCAGGCTGGGTTCGAGTTCGTCTGGGACCCTATTGCTCGACCGCTTCGACACCCCGACGCACCGGAGGCTGATATCGGTCAGAGCCACCAGCGGAACGGCTCGCGGTTCTTCGCCGTCATCGAGTCACTCACGGGTGAGCCGCTGCTGAGGTCCATGGACCTAGCGGTCCACTTCAACACCTTGACCCCCTTCTTGACCTGATCGAGCTTGACCACGGCGCGATAGGTCTTGGCATCGACCCGGGTGACCGGCAGGCTGCTGCAGTCGTAGGGCTCGGTGAACTCCAGGCCCCTGGAGTAACTGCAGACCTCGCTGCGCAGGACGCCGTCCTCCGTGACGACCTCGACCACGCGCATGACCCGTTTGTTCTTGATGAACTGCACCGACATGCCGCCGGGCTTCTCCAGGCTGCCCTTCAGGACGGGCGAGTGCAGCCTGAAGGTGACCCGGATGCGCTTCTTGCGGTTCAGCGTCGTGAGCTGGACGGCGGCCAGATCGATGCCGCCGCCCAAGCTCCCCAGGAAGACGTCGTTCCTCGGGTCCTGCTTCGTCGTGCTCGAAGAGTGCGCCGGCACGGTGGCACCCAGGCCGACGGCGAGCGCAAGGGCGATGGGTGCTGCCAGCAGCCTGGCGGTCCCGGACATGGCCTTGTTCCTCCGATTCGGTCAGCGATGACTTCGAGGACATTGTCCACAGGGCGGACCGTACCTCCGTGGGCGGACCCACCGCTCGTTCCTCAACCAATCCACCCGAGCAGTTCGCCCAGGCCCAGCTCGGGAGGTGCAAACACCCGCACATGCCGCGCGACGAGTTCACGGATCGCGGATGCGGGCGTTCTTGCTCGATGTGACCGCTTCCAGGCGTGTGAGGAGCTACCGTCGCCGCCATGGTCGCACTGGCGCTTGCTCTACTGATCTGCGCAATCCCGATGGTGTTCGGCTATCGACTGCTCGCAGCCGAGGTCAACGTCAAAGCACTCAACGGGGCGCTGCTGCTCGCGCTGGGCGTGGGCATGGCGCTGTGGCTGTTCAACAATGTGACGTTCGGTGCTGGCTTCTGACGCGCGTCTTCACTTCCGCTCATCGGCAGATCCGTGAGCCGCTGTTTGCCGAGCGACCGTCAATAGGGACACACCCAGCTAGCAGCCCGGCCAGGGGCCCATCCCCGTGCCTACGATGGCGCCTCCAACCTGCTCGCGCCGCGACGGCGTCGCTGGCGCGACGACACGCGCAGCCTGTCACCGGTCGAGACGTGGGGCTTTCGTCGCACAACGCGCCGTTTCGCCTACTCATGTCAATCGTCTCGCCTACTGTCGAGCGGTCAGCTTCACCCGCTGGTGCTCGCCGGTCTTGGCGGTGGGATCGTCGATGCCGGAGAGTCACCTGGTGTGGCGCGCGTCGAGTCGGGCCGGTACCGCCCGTTGCGCTGAGCCTTGACACGGAACTCCGCGGGCTCTTGCCGGGAGGCCTAGCGCACCGCTAGGTTCCTGCCACCTTGTTGGTCAATCTCGGGCAGCAGGGTATCTCGGAGGGGGATTAGTCATGCCAGTTTCCATCAGGGTGGTATCGGGAGCGCTCATTCCTGGAGTGCTCACGTTGGCGGTTCTCTCACCTCCGGCGGTCGCTCAGGTCGACTCCGTGTCACCGGCGGCCAGAGTGAAGAGCGGCGCCGTCGCTCTTGCGGGCGATGTCTTCACCGCTGCCTCGACTCAGGCTGTGCCCATCTCGGTGAGTGCTGTGATCTGGCCTGACCAGCAGGTGCTCGACCAGTTGAAGCCGGGCGATGCCGTCCCGCTCCTGCCTGTCGATGTGAGTGTGACGGGGAACCGCTACGAGGTGTTGGTCGACCCGCAGGCCGTGCCGCCGACCTACCTCACGGAGGGGCGCGCGGACATCGAGGTAACCGCGACGACCGGGACGGACAGTCGTTTCCCGGGGATGTCTGCTGCGGCGTACAACGAGTCCGTCGTCTCAGGGAAGAGCTCCTGGCGCCGTTCGCCGGCCGCTGTCGGCCTGCGCTCCCAGCTGTTGTACGGGTCATCTGCGAGCTCGAGCGTCGAGAAGCTCAACCCGGCCAGAGCGAAGCGATCGACTGAGGTGCTGTCGGAGCTTCCGGGTTCCTTGGTGGTCACGAGCGACTCTGCTGCCACCGAGTCAGTCGCTCTCGCACCCGGAGCGGTATCCGTTGAGGTTGCGGAAAGCAACCTGGTTCCCGCAACGAACGTCGTCGCGGATGGTGACGCGCCGGCGACATTGCGCGAACCGATCTGTTCGGTCAACAAGACGAGCACAACCGCGGACTCGTCTGCGAAGGTCGCTGACGTGATGCCGGACGACGACGTGACGGGGCAGGTCACCTACCGAGTCGGGTCCTCGCACTCGTTGGGAGTTGGCTACAAGAGTGCGTCCGGTTCAGTCTCGGAAGGCGGCACGATGGACCGTTCCAGCAGCGAAACGGTTGCCCCATCTTTCGTGAGCTTCGACCACACTGCCAGGACCACGTGGCGCTACCGTGACTACAAGAACAGTTGCACACAGCAGGTGACCCGGCGGCCGGAGTCGCACCAGGGCGGCTACTACCGCCCCAGCCGTAGCCAGCCGAGCTACAGCCACTGCCTCTCCTACCCCTCTGGGACGGTGAGTTACGACACGGCGAAGGCATGGACCTACCAGGGCGGGGTCACCCTGTGGGGAGTGCTGAACGTCAACGCGCAGACCGGCTACAACACCAAGGTGACCTTGCAGTACAAGCTCGCTACGTCTCACCAGCTGTGCGGGAACAACGCCAATCCTGCGCAGGCACAACTGGTTGCTGCCAAGTAGATGCAGGTGACTGTTCCTCACCACATGATCCGTGGTTCTCGACGAGAAGGCAGCCTCCTGATCACTCGCATCGCGTTGCTGGTGATCTTGGGGGCTGCCCTCTCGTCATGCACGGACGATGAGGGGTCGCCGGTGGGTGCCGGCACGGAGTCGGGGCCGTTGTCGTTCACGTCGGGCCACGTCGAGGTGATGATGACCGCCTCGCCCCGGCCCATGTTCGGCGCTCTGGCTGGCTGCCTCACCGAGGATTCGCCTGCGGATGTGACGGTGACAGGTGTGGAAGCCGTCGAGGTGACGGGTGCCGAGGATGTCACGTTCGAGGTCGCCTGGACCGCGAACACCGAGCCGTTGAGAAAGGGCGGCGGTCCGGTCAGCAAGCTGCCCGCCACTTTCGAAGCGGCGCCTACCGGCGGTGAACCGGAGTCGGCGAGCCACGGTGAGGTGGCGGAGTGCACAGCACGCAACACCGGAATGGCGCTCGCGGTCCTGCTCCCGGTTCCGTCGGAGTCCGCGGTGGTCGTGGACGGCATCGCCGTGAGCTACGAGGTGGCTGGTCGCGGCTACAACCACGTCATCGATGCCACCATCGGGGTGTGCGCAGCCGACCCGGCCTCGTCTCCTGAGCAACCCGAGAACTGTCGCTGAGGGTGTCCCTATTGGCGGCGCCAAGTACCGGATCTGCCGAGTTGCGGCAGCTGCGCCATCGACCCCACAAGGGAACGCGTTGTGGAATCCTGCCGAAATGGAACGGGGAGTCGACGCGTGGTGGGACCACTTGGTCGAGGTGCTTGCGACGATCGGTGAAGTGACCGACCGCGACCCTCGCGGCCTCAGCGTAGTGCTCAAGAAGGAAGACGGCTCGACCCAGATGGTCGAGATAGACATGACGCCAGCCGAGTGGCAGGACATGACTGGTCCAGGCGGATGGCACAAAGACGCTGGAGCACAGCACGTCAAGCAACTCGTCCTTAACCAGCCCCCGGCGTTTCGCTACCTCACCTACGGGCACTACGCACTCACTCCGGCGATCACCGATTGGGAACGGGACTGAGGATCGCACGACAGACGTCCGGATCTGCGGCGTTGAGGGCGGCTACGCTCGCCCGGATCTGCCGCGTTGAGGGCGGAGCCCGACCATGCCGCGTTGAGGGCGGCTACGCTCGCCCGGATCTGCCGCGTTGAGGGCGGAGCCCGACCATGCCGCGTTGAGGGCGGCTACGCTCGCCCGGATCTGCCGCGTTGAGGGCGGCTACGCTCGCCCGGATCTGCCGCGTTGAGGGCGGCTACGCTCGCCCGGATCTGCCGCGATGCGCGCGAGCTCATCGCGGCATAATCGGACGTTCTGCTGACCCAGCGGTAACGGCGGCTCTTCCGACGGCTCCGGCGCCCAACCGAATGGATGTGTGAGGCACCAGCGGTCTCGCAGAAGTACAGAGTCGTCGGCCCGTAGGAAGGATCGTCGTTCGGCACGACGATCACTGGTCACCGCAACTTGGACAGACAGAGGCCATCCACTGACGTCGGGCGGTGTTGCCCAACGCGACGTCGGGTCCTTGGGTGGGGCTATCGGAACGTGCCGGTGTAGACATCGTCGATCTGGACATCGCTGATCGGGATGCCGACGAGGGACCCGGAGCCCTTGACTCCCTCAAAATCGCCGAAACCACTCACCACGGTCCACGACCCCGTCGATCCGCCTCCGCCGAACCTTGCCCGCAGCGCGATGGTGAAGCCGGAGTCGCCGCCCTCGCAGGTGAACTCCTTATTCCCTTTGAACACCCCGCCCCACGGCGTGAAGTGCGCCATTGCGTTGTCGCCGTCAACCACGACTCCGGAGTCGCATCCGTCCAGCGATGAATCGAACGTGCTGTCCGCTTCGAACATGGTGTGGGCGGTGATCTGCACCGAGAATCCCATTGGAGCGGCGGTTGCGGGTCCTGCGGTGGCGGCGCTAAGCACGAAGGCTCCTGCGAAGAGTGCCGCGAGTGCTGGTGTGCGATGCATGGTTCCTCCTGGGTCAGTGCCCGAGAGGCTGTCGGGCCAGTCTTGACCTGTGGCGTCGCGCGGTCAACCTGGTTACGAGCCGGTCCATTCGACCGACCGGGCCAGCTGCTGGACCCCGCTCATCGGCAGATCCGGTAACTGTCGTCGCCAGTTGGGACACCGCCAGTCACACGAGCCGGGCGTGGCGCGACGCCTCGTGCGCGTGCGGGTGCAGGATGCCGGCCAGCACTTCGACACCGTCGACCAGCCGCGGCCCCGGGCGCGCGAAGTGGCCGTCGGCGTCGACGGCCCAGACCGGGACGCCCGGGAAGCGGTGGCGTACGTCGGCTGCGAGCGCGGCGCTGCGGTCGAGGTCGAAGCCGCAAGGGGCGCAGACCACGACGTCGGGCCGTGAGTCTGTCGCTTCCTCCCACGTGATGCGGCTCGACCGGGTGCCGGCGACGCCGAGGCTCGGCTCGCCACCGGCACGGGTGACCATCTCGGGGATCCAGTGGCCGGGCGCGAACGGCGGGTCGGTCCACTCCAGGACCAGCACGCGCGGACGCGACCGGTCGGCCACCCGCTGCGCGACTGCGTCGAGGCGGGCTTCGAGCATGCCGACGAGTGCGGTGGCCTCGGAGGTCCTGCCGGCCAGCTCGCCGACCGCCACGATCGAGGCGAGGACGTCGTCCAGGGTGTGCGGGTCGACGGTCGCGACGTCGGCCCGGCACCCGAGGTAGGAGAGGGCATCGTCGACCGTGCTCACGTCCACGGCGCACACCGCGCACAGGTCCTGGGTGACGACGAGGTCGGCGTCGAGCTCGGCGAGCGCTCCGGAGTCGAGTCGGTAGAGGTCCTCGCCGCCCGACATCGCGGCGCCCACGAAGTCATCGATCTCCTTCGGGGAGAGCCCCTCGGGCATGGCCGATGTGGACACGATCCGGCGCTCGCGGGCCGCAGGCGGGTGGTCGCACTCGAAGGTCACACCGACCACGTCGTCGCCCGCGCCGACCGCGAACAGGATCTCCGTGGCGGAGGGGATCAGGGAGACGATGCGCATCGCTCGAGCCTAGGTGAAGTAGAGGTCCACTCCTGCTGGCGCCTCGAACATCGCCCGCGCCTTGCCGGGATCGATCTGTCGGGTCCCGAGGTGGTCGACGAGGAAGGCCAGACCGTGCGGGGTCAGCCAGACGTAGCGGCCGTCACCGCACTGGCGCGAGCGGAACCCCGCATGGGTCTTCCAGCGGTGATGTCGACGGCCGAGCGGCCCCGAGTTGTGGGACCCGGTCTGGCACGTCCGGGGATCAGGTGGACCGGTGTCGTCGTACGCCGTCGGGTGGTCGTAGTCGACGCGACGACTGGTGGACGTGGCGTAGGGCCAGTAGTCGCCGCCGGTCCGGAGGTAGGTCTGCTCCTTGAGCGACTCGGGGTGCTCGTAGGCGGTGGAGCGCACGCGGGAGGACAGGTCGCGGACCGGGCGCACGGTCAGCCTGGCGCGGCCGAGGAGCCCGCAGAGCGCGGAGAGCGGGACGGGGCCGAGCCCCTCCGCACGTGCGACCGCGTGGGTGCCGCCGAGCGCAGCCTCGTGGAGGTGGACGTAGAGCACGGACCTCGGGGCGAGAGCGGTGAGGTCCGCGGCGCGCAACGCGTCCAGCAGGTCGGCAGGGAAGGCGGTCGCCCGGCTGGGGAGGACCGGCTCGGGCGCGGTCTCGTCCGGGGGCTCGTTGTGCTCGAGCAGGAGCTGCAGCAGCTCGGCCGGCCGGGCGAGGAACCCGAAGGCGATCGCCCGCAGCTCGTCGGCACCCGCGTGCGGGTGGGCAGGCGCGATGATCTCGGCCACGCGCTCGAGGGTCGCCGACACCCAGACGGCGTCACCGGCCTCCACGCGCGCGATGACAGTGCGGAGACCGAACTCGTCGGTGCGGCCCAGACCGACGTAGCGACGGGCGCGCTCGGCCTCGGCGCGCTCGTCGTGGAGGACCGGGTCGGCCTCGATGATCTTCGCCTCGGCGACGGCGAGGACCCGACCGCCGGCCTCGCGGGCGATGATCCGCGCCACCGCGGCGTCGACGACACCCACCCGCTCGGCGGGGAGGTGTCGGGAGAGCTTGGCGACGCGTCGGGCGACGTAGACCTCGGCCCCGCCCTCGCACAGCACTGCCCAGGTCTGGGGGAGGCGGTGCTGGAGGTCGAGCACGTCGGCCAGCGCATTGCTGGTGGCTGTCACCCCGGTGCCCCGAGCCAGCGCGATCTCGCCGAGGCAGAAGTCCTGCACGCCGGGCGTGCCCTCGCCGCCGAGGTGGACGAGCACGTCGCCGAGGAGGCGGGCGCGCCGACCGTGAGGCCCCTCGGTCGGGTCCGACGAGTGGACCGCTGCCCACTGCGACAGCACCTCCAGGTCGCGGACCTCCGCCAGCCGACGCTCCCGCACCGCGTCACACGCCGCGGCCAGGAGGCCCGCGGTGTCGAGGTGGGGGAGGGTGTCGATCATGCGTTCGATTCTATGAGAAGGCACCGACATCGGGAAGGCGGCGGGCGGACTCTGTGGAGAGCCCGCTGTGACACGATCCTGACGTGACCGACTGCGTCTTCTGCCAGATCATCTCCGGCGACCTGGCCGGGCACCTCGTCCTTGAGACCGACGACCTCGTCGCGTTCCTCGACACGCGACCGGTCTTCAAGGGACACGTCCTGCTCGTTCCGCGGACGCACGTCGAGACCCTGCCGGACCTCCCGGCCGAGCAGCGGGACGGCTTCATGGCAGCTGCCCAGCGGCTGGCCACCGCGGTGAAGGAGGGGCTCGGCGCGCAGGGCTCGTTCGTCGCGATCAACAACACCGTGAGCCAGTCGGTGCCCCACCTGCACCTCCACGTCGTGCCGCGCACGAAGGGTGACGGGCTGCGCGGCTTCTTCTGGCCCCGCACCAAGTACGCCGCGGGTGAGGCGGAGGCGTATGCCGGGCGCCTGCGGGACGCGTTGGTCGTGTGACCCCTCCTCGACCAGCGACGTAGCGGCGCAACCGAATCACCGGCGGATGCGTCTCCCTTGGCAGACAGGGGGAAAGACCATGACCGCATTCCTGACCATCCGCCGGGTCCTCGCGACGCTGATCGCCACGGCCGGACTGGTGGCCGGCACGAACGTGAGCGCCGACGCCGTACGACCCGAGCTCGCCCAGCGCGGCGCCCTGCCCGAGCCGACCACGGCCACGGTCACCGAGGCCCAGCTCGGCGCCGACTCCGCTGTCGCGGTCGTCACGCGCGGCGACTTCGACCTGCGGGATGCCCCGCGGCTGGAGCGGTCGCTGGAGGTCATCACGCCCGACGGCGTCCGGCACCCGGTCTACTCGGTCGCACTGAAGGAGTCGCCGCACGGCTGGTACCGCGGCGACTTCCTCCTCGCCGACTGGCGCCCCGAGCTGCGCACGGCACTCCTGCGCGTCTCGCTCGGCGCCGACGGCGACAAGCTGGTCTCGTACGACGTCACGACCGGCGCGACGCGCGAGGTCGTCGCGCCGCGCCGTGCCAGCTCCGTGGCCCTCGATCCGGACGGGTCGGGGCTCCTGATGACCACCTACCCCAGGGCGCGCCGCCCGGGACGGGTCGCGACGCTGAGCTGGAACGGGGTCAAGACCTGGCTCCCCGCTCGGGCGGACGGCGGGGCGATCACGTCGATCGACGGCACCACGCTGGTGACCCTCGTCGGCGAGCGCCAGAAGTGGTGGGTCACCGACCTCGCCACCCGCACGAGCACGACGATCGACACTCCCGGCATGTGTTGGCCCCACCGGTGGGCGGACGCCCACTCGGTCGTCGCCACCTGCAGCAACCGTCGGGGGAGCCAGCTGCGCCAGGTCGACCTCGACGGCACGTCGAAGCGGCTGGGGATCCGGCACCGCACCAGCCGGCCCGGTCCGGTCTTCGACGACGACGACGTCCGCGTCGTCCAGGGGCGCTCCTTCTACGAGTCCCACGGAGGCTGTGGTGGTGGCTTCCTCACCCGGCAGACCTCCTCCGGCAAGGTCCGCATGGTGCGGGTGCCCGGTCGTCGCGGACCGCTCTCGCTGGTCGGGACGCGCGGGGACAGCCTCGTGCTCGCGCACGAGAAGAACGAGTGCGCGTCCACGCGGTCGCGCGGAGCCCTCACGCTCTTCGACCCCGTCGCAGGGGTGGAGACGGAGCTGACCCGGTTGGCACGCAACGAGGGCTGGCGCGAGATCTTCCTCGCGACCGAGGTGCGGGCCTGGGTCTGGTGAGGGTCAGCCGCGGGGACCAGGTACGGCGTCGGCCGCCTGGACCTCGGCCGGGGCGTCGCTCACCGCACGGAACGTCCACGGTTCGTCCCGTCGGCGCAGCGGGTTGCCGGTGGCCTTCGCCGCCAGCACGACTGCCGCGACCCCGACTCCGATCCCGGCGATCACGTCCACGGAGAAGTGCCAGCCCAGGTAGATCGTCGCCGTGATCGTGAGCCCGAGGAAGGTCCAGGCCGCGACCCGGATGAGCGCGGGCAGCCGCATCGCCTCGGCGATGAGGCAGATGGTGACCATCACTGCCACGTGCAGGGACGCGAAGGCCGCGATGGTCTGCACGGTGTGGGTGTCCCACGGGCCGGCCAGGACCTCGACCCGGTCCGAGAGCAGCACGTCGCGCACCGAGCTGTTGGGGGTGTGCGGCAGGGAGGCGAACCACTGCGGCGAGGAGTACGCCGGCCCCACGGACGGCACGGCGTAGTAGAGGACGGCGCCCAGGCACCAGTTGAGCGAGATCGCGGTGACGTACCAGGCGCCGGCCCTGGACCGGCGCGTCCACACCAGGGCGATGGCCAGGGTGGCCGGCACGAGCCCGATCCAGATGAGGTAGACCGCTGCCATCAGCCAGTTGGCCCACGTGGTGCCGAACGTCTCGTGCATCAGGACGGCCGGGTCGTTGCCGAGCCAGAGGAAGCGGTCGAGGCGCGCCAGCGTGGGGTCGGCCATCCGGTCGGTCACGAAGGGGACATAGCTCTTGAGGTTGCGGAAGGCGACGTAGGCGACGTACCAGGTGATCAGACCGCTCGCCGTGAACCTGATCTGGTCACGGTCCCACCGCTCGACGAGCACCGTCCGCAGCGCAGCCCCCGCGGCCGTGCCCCCGCGGCGCATCAGCAGCACCCAGCGGGTCGCGACGTCCAACGCCACGGCCGAGGCCACGATCACCGGCAGCCGGACCCAGGTGGGCAACGACGCCCCGTCGGGATCGCGCAGGGGCAGGTGGTAGGTCCACGCCACCACAGCGGCGGCGAACGCCATCACGCCTGCTACCACGGCGGCAGCGCGGAACTCCCCGCGATCCATGGCGACACGGTAGCGGTAGAAGGGCTCCCGAGGGTGATTCGTCCGTGCCCGCTGCCGTACGACGCAACGGTGTCGGTAGCCTCGCCAGGAGTCCAACCCTCGTCTGCTCAGGAGTTCACATGGGTCGTTTCGACGCACGCGTCGCAGTCATCACCGGGGCCGCGCGCGGCATCGGGTTCGGCATCGCAGAGCGATTTGCCAACGAGGGCGCCTCGATCGCGATCCTCGACCTCGACGAGGCTGCCGCCCAGGAGGCTGCCGGCCGGCTCGAGCTGGCGGACGGCGCCCGGGCCATCGGCATCGGGTGCGACGTCGTGGACTCGGCCGCCGCGGAGTCCGCCGTACAGCGCGTGGTGGACGAGCTCGGCGGGATCCACATCCTCGTCAACAACGCCGGTGTCACGCGCGACAACCTGCTCTTCAAGATGACCGAGGAGGACTGGGACCTGGTCATGGGCGTGCACCTCAAGGGCGTCTTCAACATGACCAAGGCTGCTCAGTCGCGCTTCGTCGAGCAGAAGTACGGCAAGATCCTCAACCTCTCCAGCGTCTCCGCGCTGGGCAACCGCGGTCAGGCCAACTACTCCGCAGCCAAGATGGGCATCCAGGGCCTCACCCGCACGCTCGGCATCGAGCTCGGCCCCTACGGCGTCACCGCCAACGCGATCGCTCCCGGCTTCATCGTCACCGAGATGACCGATGCCACCGCCCGGCGGCTCAAGATGGAGCCCGAGGAGCTGCAGCGGCTGAACGCCGAGGCGACGCCCGTACGCCGGGTCGGCCAGCCCGAGGACATCGCCGCCGCGGCGGCCTTCCTGTGCAGCGACGATGCGTCCTTCATCACGGGCCAGACGCTGTACGTCGACGGTGGTCGCAAGCTCGGCTGAGCGTGGACGGGGCCGTCGGATCGGTGGACGGTCCCTGCTGATCTACCCTGTGGCGCGCCTTCCTCGATCACGCAAGGCGCGCCACCACACTTCTCCCCAGAGCCCCCCGCTCGACACCCCGCTGGATCGGAGCCCCCCGTGCGTCACCGTCTTCACCTGTCCGTCGCGGCGCTGGCCGCGGCTTCGCTGCTCCTCGCCGGTTGCAGTGGCGGGGACGAGGAGCCAGGCGAGTCCGCCCCGTCGGAGCCGACGGCGTCGGCCACGAGCGAGGCGCCCCCGGAGCCGACGTACTGGCCCCTGACGGGCCTGGAGCGGACCGGCAGGGCCCCCAAGCACCCGGTGATCGTGACCAAGGTCGACAACACCTCCTCCAGCGCCCCGCAGGTGGGCCTGGGATCCGCTGACCTCGTCGTCGAAGAGCTGGTCGAGGGTGGCTACACACGGCTCGCGGCCTTCTACTACTCCAAGGTGCCCGCCGAGATCGGCCCGGTGCGCTCGATGCGCGCCAGTGACATCAGCATCGTGCCGGAGGGTGCCACCGTGGTGACCAGTGGTGCTGCGCAGGTCACGATCAACCGCATCAACGCCGCCGGGATCCCGTGGGTCACCGAGGGCGCTCCGGGGGTCTACCGCGAGACCTCGCGCTCGGCCCCCTACAACCTCTTCGCGCGCCTCGCGGACATCTCCAAGCGCCTCAAGGCCGAGGAGGAGCCGCCTCCCTACCTGCCGTGGGGGACCAAGGCCGACCTGCCCAAGGGCGCCAAGGCGAACACCCTCACCGCCGACTTCGGCGGACACTCCACCACCTGGCAGTTCCGGGGCGGCGAGTACGTCAACACCAACTCCTACGCCGCCCAGGGCGACCAGTTCCCGGCGGACTCCGTGCTCGTGATGCGGGTCAAGGTCGGCGACGCCGGCTACCGGGACCCCGCGGGCTACCCGGTTCCCGAGACCAAGTTCGAGGGCAAGGGTGCCGCGCTGCTGTTCCACGGCGGTCGCGTCGTCAAGGGCTCCTGGTCCAAGGACGGTCTGACCGGCGCCATCGAGCTGACCACGAAGAGGGGTGAGCTCACGGTGCCGGCGGGTCACGTCTGGGTCGAGCTGGTCCCGGCGGTCGACGGCAACCTCACCTTCGCCAAGTAGCGCCGCTCTCCATCTGCTGCCTGAGCCCGGCCAGGATGAAGCCCAGGGCGGCCTCGACCCGCAGGGCCGCGGCCGCGGGCTCCGCGCTCTCCGCGACGGAGCCCCCGGCCGCCGACATCGCCCCGAAGAAGATGTGCGTGAAGGTGTCGAGCATCTCCTCGTCGAGATCCCAGGCGTCTGCGGTGAGGACCGGACGTACGATCTCGTCGACGATGGCGTAGGTCGAGCGCTCCTCCTGCTCGCGGTAGCGCTCGCGCCCCAGCACCGAGGGACCGTCGGAGATCACGATCTGGCGGTAGGCCGGCTCCTGCACCGCCGCCAGGAACGCGCGGAGTCCGGCCTGGGCCTTCTCCCACGGGTCCCGGTGCCCCTCGGTCGCCTGCGCGATGCCAGCGGTCGCCCGCGACTCCACGAGCTCGAAGGCGGCCTCGAAGATCGCCTGCTTGCCGCTGAAGTGGTGGTAGAGCGCGCCCTTGGTGACGTCGGCCCCGCCGACGATCGCTTCGAGGGAGGTCGCCGTGTAGCCGTTCTCGGTGAAGAGCTGCTCCGCCACGTCGACGAGGGCACGCTTGGTCGAGGCCGAGAAGCGCTGACGCCGGGTCATCACTGGCCTCTCTTCATGGGCGCAGCCTAGGTGACCCGACCCGCAGCCTCCCTCGTGCAGAGCTGGGTGCGGTTCTCCCTGCCGGACCCCACGACTGCCTGACATGATGGAGGACATGCAGCTCGCATCGGGGATGCTGCTGGTGGCGACGCCGGCGCTGCAGGACCCCAACTTCGCAGAGACGGTCGTGCTGCTGCTCGACGTCAACGACGACGGCGCCCTCGGCGTGGTGCTCAACCGGCCCAGCCAGGTCCTCGTGGCCGACGTGCTGGAGGCGTGGCGGGACGCGGTGGCCGAGCCCGAGGTGCTGTTCCGCGGCGGGCCCGTCGGCACCGACGGTGCTCTTGCCGTGGCTCGGCTGCGTGACCCGCAGGACGCCCCCGTCGGCTGGCGGCCGATCGCCGGAGTGCTCGGCATGCTCGACCTCGACACCCCGACCGAGCTGGTCGACGGCTCGTTGACCGCCATGCGGGTCTTCGCCGGCTACGCAGGATGGGGTGCCGAGCAGCTGGCCGGAGAGGTCGAGGAGGGCAGCTGGTACGTCGTCGGCGGCGAGGCTGCCGATGCCTTCCGCGGCGACACCAGCAGCCTGTGGCGTGACGTGTTGAAGCGCCAGCCGGGAATGCTGGCGTGGAACGTCACGCGGCCCCTCGACCCGGACCTCAACTGATGCCGGGGCCGACGCAACCACTCCGCGGAACACGACGCAGCGGCGTGGCCGCCCTCGCGGCCCTGGCGCTCGGCTGGGGGCTGGCCGTGGTGCCGACGGCTGCCGTGGCTCCGGCGGCTCACGCTGCCGTGCCCAACGCCAGAGGGTGTCCGGAGGTCCAGGTGGTGTGGGCGGGTGGTGTCGGGTCGGGCTTCGCCCGCGAGGCGATCGAACCCCTCGGTCAGGGCGTGGCCGTGAAGACGGTGGCCAGGCCGGCGCCCACTCTTGTGGAGAGCGACCTGCAGGACATCCGTGCCCGGGGCCTGTCCCACCCGCACTTCCGCGGCTGGCGCACGCACGCCCGTGCCGCCGTGAAGGTGATGGACCGCTCCGCCCGCCGCTGCCCCGACGCGGTGCTCGTCCTGGCCGGCCACTCCGAGGGTGCCGTCGCCGCGCACCGGGCCGCACGGATGCTGTCGCAGCGTGAGCACCGCGCGGCGCGCCGCCACGTCGGGGGCCTCTGGCTGCTCGGGGACCCGTTGGCCGTGACCGCCGACGGCACCGGTCTCGCGAGATTCACGGGCCTGCTCGCCGGACGCGGACCTGAGCTGCCCGGCTGGGTGCGACGCGCTGGCGTGCTCAACAGCTCGTGCGGCACCAACGACCCCCTGTGCGACAGTGACGACCAGTCGTACTTCGACCTCGCCAGCCACTACGACTACGGCTCCTACTCGGTGGCCTGGGCCGCGGAACGGCTGCCCGCCGACGCGCGCATCGTCGCCCCGGCCATCAACAAGGCCCCGATCAGCGTCCCCGTCGACCCGATCCTGCCGATCGGCGTTCGCCTCGACCCGAACGGCCTGCCGGGCGGGGTGCGCGCCACGCCGCGGCGCCCCCTGCCCCGGGGGCTCCGCCTCTCCCACGGACGGCTCGTCGGGAAGGCCCCACGTGGGCGAACCACGGTCAAGCTCTGGGCGCGCGGCAGGACCGTCGCCCCGGCCGTACGCCGACGGGTGACCGTGGTGCTGGAAGCCAGGAAGCAGGCTGCCGCGCGTGGCACCGTCCTGGTCAGCAGGGGCGTCGGGGGCAGGCCTGCCAACGGGGAGGCTCGGATGCCGCGGGTGTCCGGTGACGGCCGGACGGTCGCCTATGTGTCGGACGCCACCAACCTGGTGCGCCGCGACCTCGGTGAGGGCGAGCACGGCTTCGTCTGGGACGCCCGGACCGGGCGCACCGAGCTGGTGAGCGTCGGCCCGGACGGGGGGCCGCTCGCCACCATCGGCGGCGTCCAGGTGTCGCACGACGGCCGCGTGGTGCTCTTCGAGGGCTCCCAGGTGTGGCTCCGCGACCGGGACACCCGTACGTCGACGCGGGTCCCGGGAGCCGGACCGGGTTCGTACCCCGAGCTGAGCGGTGACGGCCGCCTGGTCACCTACCGCGACCAGCAGACCACGCGGCGGTGGCACGCCGACACCGGGGTGGTGGAGGATCTGGGAGTCGACGGCCTCCAGGCGGTCTCCGCGAACGGCCGTTTCCTCGCCCTGGTCAGGGCCGGTCGGCTCCACATCTGGGACACGGCCACCGCCGCTGATGCCGCCGTCGCCGACTTCCCGGACTTCCCCACGTGCGCAGTGGGCGTGTCCCAGGTCTCCGACGATGGCACGTACGTCGTCCGTGTGGCCGGCTGCGGCCACGGTGAGGGCTACTGGAGCCTCCACGAGGTGGCCGGCATGCGTGAGGTCGTCGGTGCGCCTGACCTGGCCGCCAGCGCAGATGCTCGGTGGACGGTCCGAGGCGGCTACGACGGTTCCATCACGTTGCGCCCGACGCTCGGAGGCTCGGGCTTCCGGATCGTGCGCAAGCCGAGGTGGAACAGCCCGGAGGACTTCGACGACTCCAGGCCGTCCGTCGCCGACGACGGCCGCGCCGCAGCGTACTCGCACATCGCCGTCGACATCGTCCCGGGCGCCTACACTGACGTGAGGCAGGTCTACCACTGGCGGGCCACCCGTTGAGCCCCCACAGATGCGTGTCCGGGTGGGGCTCATGAGGGATCGGGCGGTTAGGCTGGTCCATCATGAGCACCATCGGATTCTCCCCCGGCAGCCAGACGGTCGAAGAGCGTCAGACCGTCCCGACCGACGAGGGTGACCACGAGCGGTTCTCCCACTACGTCCCCAAGGACAAGCTCACCGAGGCGATGGTCATGGGCACCCCCGTGATCGCCCTCTGCGGCAAGGTCTGGGTCCCCTCGCGAGCGCCGGAGAAGTTCCCTGTGTGCCCGGACTGCAAGGAGATCTGGGAGTCGATGAAGTCCGGCGACAAGCCCGGTGGCGGATCCGACGGCTCGGGTCCCGAGGCGTGACGGGGCGGCCTGAGCTGCCGCTGCCTCCCGCGTGGCCCGACCGGGCCGCCTGGGGCACCGCGCCCTCCCTGCGTGCCTGGCAGCAGGCGGCGATCGACTCCTACCAGTCCCGTCAGCCCCGCGACTTCCTCGCGGTCGCGACCCCCGGGGCCGGCAAGACGACGTTCGCGCTGACCGTCGCAGCCGACCTGCTGAGCCGGCGCGTCGTCGACCGGATCACCGTCGTCGCCCCCACCGAGCACCTCAAGACGCAGTGGGCCGAAGCCGCCGCCCGCGCGGGCATCCCCATCGACCCGACCTACTCCGCGGGCAAGGGCCGGACCTCCGACGACTACGTCGGCATCGCGGTGACCTACGCCGGTGTCGCGGTGAACCCGCTGGCGATGCGGATCCGCACCGAGCGCTTCAAGACCCTGGTCATCCTCGACGAGATCCACCACGCCGGCGACGCGATGTCCTGGGGCGAGGGCATCCGGGAGGCGTTCGACCCGGCCACCCGACGGCTCTCCCTGACCGGTACGCCGTTCCGCTCCGACATCAACCCGATCCCGTTCGTCACCTACGCACCGGGCGACGACGGCATCCCCACCTCGGCCGCCGACTTCACCTACGGCTACGCACACGCCCTCGCCGACCACGTCGTACGGCCTGTGCTCTTCATGGCCTACTCCGGTGAGATGCAGTGGCGCACCCGTGCCGGCGACGAGATCGTCGCCCGGCTGGGTGAGCCGCTCACCAAGGACATGCACGCCCACGCACTGCGTACGGCCCTCGACCCGCAGGGGTCCTGGATGCCCGCGGTGCTCCAGGCCGCCGACAAGCGGCTGTCCGAGGTGCGACGCCACGTCCCCGACGCCGGAGGCATGGTCATCGCCGGCGACCAGGAGACCGCCCGGGCCTACGCCGGCCTGTTGAAGAAGATCAGCGGCGAGTCGCCGACCGTGGTCCTGTCCGACGAGAAGGGCTCCTCGAAGAAGATCGAGAAGTTCACCTCCTCCGAGCAGCGCTGGATGGTGGCGGTCCGCATGGTCTCCGAGGGCGTCGACGTCCCCCGCCTGGCCGTCGGGGTGTGGGCGACCACCACGTCGACCCCGCTGTTCTTCGCCCAGGCCGTGGGCCGGTTCGTCCGGGCCCGCTCGCGCGGCGAGACCGCGTCGGTCTTCCTGCCGTCCGTGCCCCACCTGCTGGAGTTCGCCTCCGACATGGAGGCGCAGCGCGACCACGTGCTCGGTCGCCGCGTCAACGACGAGGACGACATCTTCGCCGCCGAGGACGACCTCCTCGCCCAGGCCAACGCGGGGGACTCCGCCTCCGACGAGCTGGACGTGTCGTGGGAGGCACTGGGCTCCACCGCGTCCTTCGACCACGTCCTCTACGAGGGTGCGCAGTTCGGGCACTCCGGTGAGGTCCTGTCCGGCTCGGAGGAGGAGATGGACTTCCTCGGCATCCCCGGCCTCCTCGAGCCCGACCAGGTGCGCGAGCTGCTGCACTCGCGGCAGAGCGAGCGCGCCCGCAAGCAGAAGTCCGACGGGGTGGTCGACCGGGTGGTCGACTCCGTCGAGCAGCTCAGCACCCACCAGCAGCTCGGCGTGCTGCGCCGCGAGCTCAACGGTCTGGTCGCCGCCTGGCACCACCGCACCGGACAGGCGCACGGCATCACGCACGCGGCGCTCCGCAAGGAGTGCGGGGGACCTCCGGCAGCCGTCGCCAACGGCGACCAGCTCCACGAGCGGATCAACCGGATCCGCGAGTGGGCGATGCGCCAGTCCTCCTGAGCCTTCCCACTAGGCTCGTGGCATGGCCGCGGAGACCTCACAGACGCTCGACCGCGGCCTGCGGGTGCTCGGAGTGCTGGCCGAGAACCCCGAGGGCCTCACCATCACCGAGCTCGCGGGTCGGCTCCAGGTCAACCGCACGGTGGTCTACCGCCTGATCAGCACCCTCGAGCAGCACGGACTGGTCCGGCGCGACGCCCGGTCCCGGCTCTTCGTCGGCCTCGGGGTGCTGCACCTGGCCAGCGCTGTCCAGCCGATCCTGCGTGACCTGGCGATGCCGGTGCTGCGGTCCCTGGCCGAGTCGATCGGCTCGACGGCACACCTGACGGTGGCCGACGGCGACGAGGCGCTGGCGCTCGCGGTCGTGGAGCCGACGTGGACCGACTTCCACGTCGCCTACCGGGTCGGCGCCCGGCACGCGCTCTCGCAAGGAGCGGCGGGGAAGGCCATCGGCCTCCTGGACGTGTCGGAGCCGTCGTACGCCGTGACGAGCGGGGAGCTGCAGAGCGGCGCCCGCGGACTGGCCGCTCCCGTCCGCGGTGTCGACGGGCTGCGCGCGAGCGTGGGCGTGGTGACCCTGGAGGGGTCGATCGACGAGTCGGTCGTGGCCCCGCAGGTGATCGCGGCGGCAGGCGAGGTGGCCGCCCGGCTCAGGTGAGCGTCGCCGCCCGCGCCAGCGGCACCACCCGGTGCCGGATCTGGGTCGCGAGGGCGATGACCGTCGTCGAGCGGTCGATGCCGGGCTCGGTGAGCACGAGGTCGATGACCCGCTGGAGGTCGGCGTTCGAGCGGGCGACCACGCGGGCCCACATGTCGCCCGCGCCGGTGATCGTGTAGGCCTCGAGCACCTCCGGGATCCCGGCCAGGTGGACCGCGACCGCGTCGTGGCCCGAGCCCTGCCGGATCTCCAGCGTCAGGAACGCCGTCACCGGGTAGCCGATCGCCTCGGGGGACAGGTCGGGTCCCCAGCCGGTGATCACCCCGGACGCGGCGAGCTTGTCGAGCCTGGCCTGGACGGTGCCGCGCGCGATCCCCAGCCGGCGGCTGGCCTCCAGCACGCCCAGGCGTGGCTCGTTGGAGAACAGCTCGATCATTGTGCTGTCGATCTCGTCCATCCGCCCTCCTGGGCTGTGCATATTGTCCAACGTTTCGTCCTACTGTTGCACACCTTGCCGGTGTGCGGGCAGGGTGAGCGCATGACGACTGACATCGCCTCGACTGGTGGCGCCCTGACCGTGGACGAGATGAAGGCCGACCTCTCCCTCGAGCAGCTCCAGCAGCTGGTCGGACTCGTCGAGTACGACGCCGACGCCGACCCCTTCCCGGTCACCGGCTGGGACGCGATCTGCTTCGTGGTCGGCAACGCGACGCAGGCCGCCCACTACTACGCCTCCGCGTGGGGCATGGACCTGATCGCCTACTCCGGCCCCGAGAACGGCAACCGCGACCACAAGTCCTTCGTGCTCAAGTCGGGCTCGATCAAGTTCGTGGTCAGCGGCGCCGTCTCACCGGACAGCCCGATGATCGAGCACCACGCCAAGCACGGTGACGGTGTCGTCGACATCGCGCTCGAGGTCCCCGACGTCGACCAGTGCATCGCCCAGGCGGTCAAGGCGGGTGCCACGGTGCTGCGCGAGCCCGAGACCGTCAGCGACGAGCACGGCTCGGTGCGGATCGCGGCCATCGCGACCTATGGCGAGACCCGCCACACGCTGGTGCAGCGCACCGTCGAGGGCGAGACGTACGCCGGCCCCTACCTCCCGGGCTACGTGGCCGTGGAGCCGCGCTGGGACAAGAAGGACGACCAGCCCAAGCGCCTGTTCCAGGCCCTCGACCACATCGTCGGCAACGTCGAGCTCGGCAAGATGGACGAGTGGGTCACCTTCTACAACAAGGTGATGGGCTTCGTGAACATGGCCGAGTTCATCGGTGACGACATCGCCACCGACTACTCCGCGCTGATGTCGAAGGTCGTGGCCAACGGCAACCACCGCGTGAAGTTCCCGCTCAACGAACCCGCGGTCGCGAAGAAGAAGTCGCAGATCGACGAGTACCTCGAGTTCTACAACGGACCCGGTGCCCAGCACCTCGCCGTCGCGACCGGTGACATCCTCGCCAGCGTGGACGCGCTGCGTGCCAACGGCGTGGAGTTCCTCAACACCCCCGACTCCTACTACGAGGACGAGGAGCTGCGCGCGCGCATCGGTGAGGTGCGGGTGCCGATCGAGGAGCTGCAGAAGCGCGGGATCCTGGTCGACCGCGACGAGGACGGCTACCTCCTCCAGATCTTCACCCGGCCGCTCGGCGACCGACCGACGGTGTTCTTCGAGCTCATCGAGCGCCACGGCTCGCTCGGCTTCGGCAAGGGCAACTTCAAGGCGCTCTTCGAGGCGATCGAGCGTGAGCAGGACGCCCGCGGCAACCTCTGAGGCACCGCATGTCTGCTGAGCGTTGACATGTCGAATATCGATATCATATCGTCTGTCGATATTATCGTTCCTCGACATGCCAGGAGCTCGCCATGGTCACCACGCCGAACGCCGACCCGCTCCGGACCCTGACGGTGCTGGTGGGGTTGGTCTTCTCCTCGATGGCTCTCCTGGCCGGCCTGGCCCTGGTCGCCACGGCCGTCGGGAGCGGGTCGATCCCGGGGGTGAACGCCGAGGTGTGTGCGCCGGGCTCGGGTGATGCGCCCGCCTTCCGGCAGGCAGACGGCGGCTCGACCGGACCGGTGGGCCTGCGGGACGGGATCACGTGGCGCGTCGAGGAGGTGCAGATCTGCGACCCGGAGCCTGACGGTGCCACCCGCGGACTGGCTGCGGCCGGACTGCTCGTGTGGATCGGTGGCCCGATGGTCGTCTTCGGCCTGTTGTGGCGGTTGCTGCGCCGAGCCCGGAGCGAGGGGGTCTTCGCCGACCGCATCCCCGCAAGCCTGCGGACCCTGGGCAGGATCCTCATCGCCTGGGCAGCGCTGGACTTCGTGGTCACGGGCTGGATCAACGCTGCACTGCTGAACCGGATGACCGACAGCACGCTGATCCTCACCGCTGAGATCCCCTGGCTCCCGGTGCTGCTCGGCATCGCCCTGCTCGCCCTCGCACGGGTGCTGGCGCAGGCCGTCGAGATGCGGCGTGACGTGGAGGCCACGATCTGATGGCGCGCCGAACCGCGGAGGCGACCGAGCCCGAGGAAGTGCACGGAGTCACGGTGCACCTCGACGAGGTGCTGGCGGACCGGGGGATGACGCTGACCGAGCTCGCCGACCGGGTCGGAGTCACCGTCGTCAACCTCAGCGTGCTCAAGAACGGGCGCGCCAAGGCAGTGCGCTTCTCCACGCTGACCAGGGTGTGCCGCGAGCTCGACTGCCAGCCGGGAGACATCCTGCGGGTGGACTGAGAGGCTGGTCCCATGATGATCCGCCCGGCCGAGCTCGCCGCGATCAAGGCCGGCACGATCGACCTGGCGTTCCGTCGCTGGGAGCGACCGCGGGTCGTGGTCGGCACTCGGATGCGGACCGCGGTCGGCCTGCTCGAGGTGACCTCGGTGGAGCGTGTGAGTGTCTCCGGCCTGCGGGCCGAGGACGCCCGTCGGGCTGGGGCGGCGTCGCTGGCTGCCCTCAAGGACGCGCTCGCGGCCAGGTCCGCCCGACCGGCGTGGCGGATCGGGCTGCGCTACGCCGGTCCGGACCCGCGCGAAGCCCTGCGTGAGGCCGTGCCGGACGAGGCGGAGATGGCCGCGATCAACGCACGCCTGGACCGCCTCGACGCGTCCTCGGCGTACGGCGCCTGGACGCGCAGGACCCTCGATCTGATCGACCTCCACCCCACGGTGCGCGCCCCCGACCTGGCAGCACACATGGGGCGGGAGACGGCCGACTTCAAGAAGGACGTCCGCAAGCTCAAGGAGCTCGGGCTGACCGAGTCGCTGGCGATCGGCTACCTGCTCTCGCCCCGAGGTGAAGCGGTCGTCGACACCGGTCTCCCGGCCCCACGCCGGCGCACGCCGCGGGATCAGGGCACACCGCTCCCGCGCTCCATCGCCGCGCCCGCGACGCGGGCCCTGCGCGCGGTCGGGGTCACCACCCTCGAGCAGGTTGCCGGCTTCGCCGAAGCCGAGCTCGTCGCCATGCACGGTGTCGGGCCGATCGCCATCGCACGGCTGCGTGAAGCCCTGGCGGAGCGGGGGACCGGTTTCGCCGCGACGTGATGCGCCCGCGCCTCAGTGGGCGAGCAGGCCCACGCCCAGGGCGCCCATGACGACCGCGATCGCGGAGTCGAGCACCCGCCAGGCACCGGGTCGGGCGAACAGCCCGCGCAGCAGCCGCGAGCCGTAGCCCAGGCCGAAGAACCACAGCAGGCTCGCGACCAGGGTCCCGGACAGGAACCACCAGCGGTCGGTGCCGAAGCTGTTGGCCACGGTGCCGAGCATCAGGACGGCGTCGAGGTAGAAGTGCGGGTTGAGCCAGGTCAGGGCCAGGGTCAGCAGCACCGCGCGACCGGCGGTCATGGCGTCGCCCTGGCCGGCCTCGAGCGCGGTCGGACGCCACGCGCGCATGGCGGCGTGGACGCCGAAGGCGATGAGGTAGACCCCGCCGAGCACCTGGGCGACCGGGAGGACGGCAGGCCAGCGCTCCAGCACGACACCGAGACCGGCCACGCCGGCGGTGATGGCCAGCACGTCGGAGAGGAGGCACGTCACCACGATGGGCAGCACATGGTCGCCGCGGATCCCCTGACGCAGGAGGAAGGCGTTCTGGGCGCCGACGGCAACGATGAGAGCGAGCCCGGTGAGCAGACCCGTGAGTGCAACCTGGAACATGTCTCATACGGTACGAGGCGACTGGTCTTCAATCCAGCGAAGTATTGTGAGGAATCATTAGGATCTCTAAGTATGAAAGACATCACTCAGCTCGACCCTGTGGCCCTGCGCACACTCGGCGTTGCGGTCCGGCTCGGGACCTTCGAAGCGGCCGCCCGCGAGCTGCACGTGACCCCCTCCGCGGTGAGCCAACGGATCAAGGCGCTGGAGACCCGGATCGGCCGCGTGCTGCTCCACCGGGTCAAGCCGTTGGAGCCCACCGAGGCGGGTCTCGTGCTGGTCCGCCTGGCCACGCAGACCGAGCTCCTGGAGCGGGAGGCGGTCGCCGAGCTGGTGGAGGAGGCCGACGCCGACGGGACGTCGTACACCTCGTTGCCGATCGCAGTGAACGCCGACGCCCTCTACGGCTGGTTCGTCGACGCGCTCGCCGAGGTGCAGACCCGGCACCGCGTGGTCTTCGAGGTGGTCCGCGAGGACCACACGCGTACGGCGGAGCGGCTGCGGCGCGGCGAGGTGATGGCTGCGATCACGGGTGAGCCCAAGCCGGTGCCCGGCTGCCGGGTCGTCCGGCTCGGTCGGATCCGCTACGCCGCGGTCGCCACACGGGAGTTCCACGCGACCCACTTCGCAGACGGCGTCGGGTCGGCCACGCTGGCGGAGGCACCGATCGTCGCCTTCGACCGCAGCGACTCGCTGCAGCACGACTTCGTCCGGAGGGTCACCCGCCGTCACCTCGCCCCGCCGGTGACCTACCTGCCGTCGGTCCGCGAGTTCGACCGGGCCATCCGGGTGGGGATGGGGTGGGGGCTGCTGCCCGAGTCCGACGTCGCGGACGAGCTCGAGCGGGGCGAGCTGGTCGAGCTCGTCCCGGGCCGACGTCCCGACGTCGCGCTCTACTGGCAGCACTGGCGGCTGGGGTCCTCGCTCGTCGACGAGCTCACCGAGGCCGTGGTCGACGCGGCCCGGCGGTGGATGGCGACCTGACGAGATCCTCGGTTCCTCTGACAGGCCCATGGGGGCGACCTAGGCTGCCGAGCGGGTGGAGCACGGTGCTCGCCACGGACCGGATCGGAATGGGGAAGCCCTGTGACACGCCGCCTGAATGCCTCGTGGACGGCGGCTGTCGCCGCGGGTCTCCTCCTGACCCTGAACGGCTGTGGCGGGTCGGGTTCCGCCGCCTCCACCAAGACGACGGACGTCGTGATGGAGGGTGAGCAGCTCGAAGGCCTGGTCGCCCAGGTCAACAGGATGGGCATCGTCGAGTGGCACGGTCAGCTCCTGACCAAGAACCCCGACAACGGTGGCAAGCGCATCTTCGACCTCAGCGGCCGCTTCAGCCCCTCGACGGGCTACAGCGAGCTCTCCATGGACTCCGCGATCGACGGCAACGTCCAGCAGGTCGACTACCTCGTGGTCAACAGCCGCACCTACTTCAACAGCGAGGTGTGGGGCCCCAACGCCGCGAACTGCTGGGCCGACATCACCGGGGACGACGCTCGCAGCTGGGCCCTCCCGACCGACCTCGACCCGACCTGGCCGGTCACCGCATCCCGGGCCGTCCGGCTCGCCGGCGACGGGGTCAGCGTCGGCATCCCTGCCGAGGAGGTGCTCACCGGAATGCCACGTGGGCTCTTCCCGAGGGTGCCCGCGGCCCTCGATGCCGTCGAGGCCAAGGCCGTCATCACCCCCCACGGACACCTCATCGAGGTCGCTGTCGACGTCCTCAACATGTGGAACGACGTCCCCGAGGAGGAGCTGGCCGACATCAGGACCCGTCGAGCCGGCTGGTGGGCGATGACGATGAAGGAGTCGCAGGACGGCGGCAACATCGTGCCGCCGCAGCACGTCTTCGACCCCGCAGTCACCCCGCCCAGCCAGTGCAAGCGGGCCTGACCCGCTACAGCACCTTCGAGAGGAACTCCTGGGTCCGCGCGTGCTGCGGGTTGGCGAGGACCTCGGCCGGGTCGCCCTCCTCGAGGATGACCCCGCCGTCCATGAAGACGAGCTTGTCGCCGACCTCGCGGGCGAAGCCCATCTCATGGGTCACGACCATCATCGTCATGCCCTCCGAGGCGAGGTCCTTCATCACCGCGAGCACGTCGCCGACCAGCTCAGGGTCGAGGGCCGAGGTGGGCTCGTCGAAGAGCATCATGTCCGGCTGCATCGAGAGGGCCCGGGCGATGGCGACGCGCTGCATCTGGCCACCGGAGAGGTGCGCCGGGTAGGCGTCCTCCTTCTCGGCGAGGCCGACCTTCTCGAGGTTGGCGCGGGCGATCTCGATCGACTCGTCCTTCTTGCGACCGGCGACCTTCTGCTGCGCGATCGTCAGGTTGCGCAGCACGGTCATGTGGGGGAACAGGTTGAACTGCTGGAAGACGATGCCGATCCGCGAGCGGAGCTTGTCCACGTCGGCGTCGGGATCGGTGATCTCCACGCCCTCGACGAAGATCTTGCCCTTGGTCGGGATCTCCAGCAGGTTGACGCAGCGCAGCAGCGTCGACTTGCCCGATCCGGACGGACCGACCACGCACACGACCTGGCCGTTGCCCACGTGGAAGTCGATGCCCTTGAGGACCTCGTTGTCACCGAAGTACTTGTGCAGCTGCTGGACGTCGATCGCGGCGTCGCTGCGCTCGGTCTCGTGGGTGTTCGGGGTGGTGGTCATGTCAGCGGGCCCTCTCCGCGCGGCTCTCCATGCGGCGTACG
>CAWJLX010000013.1:0-13689 GCA_963843815.1 uncultured Actinomycetota bacterium
CGTAGAGTGCGCCCGCGGCCATCCGGTTCTACCGCTGTCCGCTTGGGGCTCAGACAGCGAGTGAACGCGTTGGTCGTTGGTTCAGACGAAGAACAGAACTATCGCCACGGCGAGGCAGATGCCTGAGAGGGTCATGAGGACAACGGCTGTTCGGGTGAGAGTGCGGACCGCAGGGTGACGGGGCCAATCCCCGGACCGCTCCTTGCGGTCGCGATTGCGCGCCGTGGAAACCATGCCTGCGATGTTGAGACACACTGCGACGAAAATGAGCAGGGACCGGACGGCTTCTTGGGACACGGGGACACCATGATTGCGTGCGTCCTTGGCCGAAGGCGTGCTCGCGAACGCACTTTTCTGCCGCACCTAGTGCGGTCGTGTCGTGAGCGGACGAGAACCGTGGTGAGATGAGGAACATGGCTGCCAGCGAATATGCGCCTCCTCCCATGCACCTCGGGGACTATCCGCACGGTGCGTACTGGTCGGCGGAGCGGCGAGCCTTGCGGCAGGAAATAGAGCCCGCCGACTACTCGGTCAGTGGACCCGTTCTTCGCGTCATGTGGGACTACGGCGTGCGCGTTCCTCTATGGGATGCAGAGGGGCTCCTGCCTGACGAGCCAGATTGGCTGCGGAAGGCGCTCGGGTTGAGCGATTCGCTGATTGAAGACCTCACCCGCTGGGGCCTCGACATGGAGAAACTTGACGCGGTCCCAGTGCGAAGGACGACAGACGCGTACGAAGCGCTGGATGTGCGCGCCCGTGAACTGGCAGAACGACTCCAACAGGAGCTTGGCCGCCGCTACAGCGTCCGCTACAAGCAACGGTGACGTGTGCGCGATCATGCCGCATGATGTGCGCGTCAGCGGCCGTAGTGGTAGCGGCATGCTGCGATGCGAACTTCTGTGTCCGTGACCTTGTAGACGAGCCTGTGCTCGTCGGTGATTCTCCGCGACCAATAGCCTGCGAAGTCATGCTTGAGCGGCTCAGGCTTGCCTATCCCGTTGTTGCCGTTGCGCTGAACGTCCTGGATCAGCAGGTTGATGCGCTTGAGTATTTTGCGGTCCTGCGCCTGCCACCACAGGTAGTCGTCCCATGCATGGGCGTCCCAAACCAGCAGCATGCTCAGTCGGCGTCGACCAGATCGTGCTCTTCGCCGCGGCCAGCCTCAAGACGCTCCATCGCGTCGAGCAGGCGCCGAGCGTTGGCGGGCGATCGCATGAGGTATGCCGTCTCGCGAAGCGACTCAAAGTCAGCGAGTGACATGATCACGACCGGCTCGTGGCCAGCGCGGGTGATCACGACCTCCTCGCGGTCATTGACCACACTGTCCAGGACCTCGGCGTAGCGGGCACGCGACTCGGTGTAGCTCAGTGTCTTCATGACTCCTCCTGTACATAAAACCGTACAGGCCAGACGTGCCGTCCGCAAGTGCCCACTTCTGTCGCGTTCCGCGCGCTCGACCCGTCAGCGCATCCCGCACTGGTCACGCTCCGCGTGACGATCCTCTATGCCAACAAAGAGGCGGGTTGGAGATCGTGGTGACTCCCCAGAGGAGCCTGACCGCTACCCAGGTGCCTACCGGGTGTCGCCGCTGGTGCGCTCGCGCGGCGAGGGCAAGTCAGCTGAAGATCATGCAGCTCGACGTCGCGTGCGCGAGCACCCGGCCGGTCTCGTCCGTCAGCTGTGCCTCGGCGAGCGCCGTACGCCGGCCGCGAGAGATGACCTTCCCGACGCAGGTGAGCAGGCCGGATTCGGTTGTGACCGGGCGCAGGAACTTCGTGCTGAGGTCGAGCGAGGTGTAGCCCTCGCCGACGGCGAGGGTCGAGTGCACCGAGCACCCGGCCGCTGTGTCGAGCAGCGTCGCGATCATCCCGCCATGCACGCCACCAAGGGGGTTGTAGTGGAAGGATTGCGCGTGCATCCGGACCGTTACCGAGCCCCGCTCGGCGTGGAAGCCACACATGTCGACAGTGGCCATGACCGGCGGCGGCGGCATCAGGCCCTGCTCGATCGACTGGAGCTGACCGAGTCCGTCCATCGCCGCGAGGGCCTCGAAGTTCCCCTGTCCCGGCAGCGCCCACGTGACCTCGCGGGTCTCGGTGTGCCACTGCGACAGATCGGGAGACTGCTCGGCCTGGTTCCGGGCATAGTCCTGAGTCTGCGTCATGGATCCAGGGTGCCTACCCTTGCTGAGTCTGTCAAGTAGACTTAGCATGTGACTGTGAACACGGTTCCAGAAGGGGTCGGTACGCCGCCCGCCCTGGCGTTCTCCGTCGACAACTGCACCGTCGGCCGGGCGATGGCGATCCTCGGCGAGCGCTGGACCTTCGTGGTGCTGCGCGAAGTGTTCAACGGGGTCCGCCGGTTCGACGACATGCGCCGACACACTACGATCCCCCGGCAGGTGCTCACCGACCGGCTCGCGGTTCTCGTCGAGCACGGGATCCTGCGCAAGGAGCCGTACAAGTCGCCCGGCGAGCGTGCCCGCCACGAGTACCGACTCACCGACAAGGGCATCGACCTCTATCCGGTGCTGATCGCCATCGCCCAGTGGGGCGACCGCTACCTCGCCGACCCCGCCGGTCCCCCGGTCCAGTTCGCCCACCGCGACTGCGACGCCGTGATGCGCACGGTCGCGACCTGCCAAGCGGGACACGAGGTAGGCGACCTCCGCCGGATCGCGCCCCGGCCCGGCCCCGGGGCGACTCCTCGCGACGTATAGCCGGCGCGACCTGGCGCCAGCGCCGCCCACTCCCGCGCACGGTCGATCCGAATGTGCCACCTCGGTGACCGAGTCACCGACTGGGGATCGTCTACTGGGAAAGATCTCGAGGACCTACAGGTCGAGAAGCGCGGCGAGGGTGTTGCGGATTTGCTGGAGCGCTACTGGGCCGACGTTGCCCATGTTTTCTCCTATCCTGCCGACTGCCACGGCGCGCACATGCTGACATTGGGCGGCCGATGGTGCACCGAGTCCGTTGTCGACGTCTGGCTCGACCACGATCTCGGCACCGCTGCCTCGCAGGGTCCGGGTCAACGGCACGACCTGGACCACGTTCGGGTCGCCCCGCAGGATTCTCGCTGCGGTGACCACTATCGCAGGACGGACCAGTCCGGCCTCAGACCCGGATGGGGCACCGAGATCGAGCTCGATGACGTCACCCGGCGTCAGCATTGAGCCAGGTGGATTCCTCGTCGGTCAGCGGTACGGCGAGATCACGACCGATGTCATCTTGCTGGAGGAGCCGGACGGCTCGTGCCACCGTGTCGGCAACAGTTTGGCGATGTTCAGTAGCGATCCGACGCAGGTCATCATGGGTGCTCCGGCGGATACGGATCGTCGTCGTGTCGGTCACGACCTCATTCTAATCTTTGTAGACTGTAGGGTCTACAAGTCGGCTTCGGCTGCGGACTGTTCGAGACGGTAGGTACTACCGGACTACCGGATCGTCTCGCTGTCAGTTCACCGCGCGGATCGCGGCAGATGCGTGCGGTGATCGGCTTCGGCGGGTCGTGTGCCTGAGAACGGTTCATCCGCCGTGCTGGCACACACGACCCGACCGGTCCGTCCGGCCGTCCGTCCGGCATGGCCAGCGGGCAGGGTCGTGTGCCGGAGAACGATTCATGCGTCGTCGTGGAGCACACGACCCGGGCTCCGTGCCGCACGGTGGATCCGCGTGCGGAACTCTGCCAGGTCCAGCCCGTAGGCCGGACCGCCGGATGCGGCGTAACGCTCGAGCCGGCCGTTGCCGCGCTCGAGCAGCCGCCCTGCGCCGGTGTCGTTGCCGCGCAGGGCGTGGGTCAGCCCGACGCACAACTGGGCCAGCCCCTGCCAGAGGTCGTGCTCGTCCTCAGGGGCGTCCTTCCAGCGGGCCTCGAAGACCTCGTGTGCCGAGAACGGCCGACCCTGGTCCAGCAGCTCGATGGCGAGCCGCACCGTCTCCAGGGGTGGCAATGGCTCTTCGGAGACCGGCTCTACCCCCTCCGCGCCGTACGGCAGCGGTCGGCCGAGCTCGTCGCGCGGCCTGGCCTGGCGTGGGCGTCCCTCCTCGTCGCGGTCCCGGGTCACCATGGGCCCACCTTGTCGCCCCGAGCGCACAGTGACAACCTGGAGCCGCGTCTCAGCTGACGAACGGCCACCGGATGCGTGCCTCGGGGCCCATTTCGACGATCTCGGATGTCCGTATGAGGATCGGCTTATGGGACGGATGAGTCGCTCGTCCCCGATCCGCCTCAGCGTGCCCGCAGTGCTCCGGTGCCGTTCCGCTTGTGGCGCGAGCAAGCCGTGGGCCCGGCCGGCGCAGGGAGCTCAACGGGGTGGTCCTCCGTCGAGCCGGCCGCTTTGGTAGGCCCAGATCACGATCTCGACGCGGTTGCGGGCTGACAGCTTGCTCATGAGCGAGCCGATGTGGGCCTTGATGGTGCTGAGGGAGAGGTAGAGCTCCTGGGCGATCTCGGTGTTGGTCTTGCCGGTGGCGACCAGGTCGAGGACGACCTCTTCACGTGGGGTCAGGGCGTCGACCGGCTGGGGTGCCGGTTCGGCTCGTGAGGCGAAGGTTGCCAGGAGTCGCGCTGTCACGGCCGGTGCGATGAGGGCCTCGCCCCGTGCCGCGGAACGGACGGCGCGCGCCAGGAGATCTGGGTCGGCGTCCTTGAGCAGGAAGCCGCGGGCTCCGGCCCGGAGTGCGTCGTAGACGTACTCGTCTTGGTTGAAGGTGGTGATGACGATGACGGGAACAGGGTCGTGGACGTGGGGCCCGGCGACCCGGCGGGTGGCTTCGATGCCGTCCAGGTGTGGCATCCGGATGTCGAAGAGGCATACGTCGGGGCGGAGTGAGTGGACCTGGGCGACGGCCTCGAGCCCGTCGCGGGCCTGGCCGACCACAGTGATGCCGGGTTCGGCGTCGAGGATGGTTGCGAGTCCGACACGGACCATGTCTTGGTCGTCGGCGATCACCACCCGCACCGGATCTGTCATCTGCGTATCTCTTCGGTGTTCACGGTGACCGGGGCTGTGGCCTCCACGGTCCAGCCACCGGAGGGGTCCGGGCCCGCCTGGACGTGGCCGCCTAGCAGCGAGAAGCGCTCGCGCATCCCGGCAAGACCGTAGGACGGGCTCGCCCTTCGGGCACGGCCGGAGGTGGCCGCTCGGCCGTTGTCGTGCACTCGCAGCCGGACCGTGTTGCCGTCTCGGGTGAGGTCGACGCCCACCCGTGTGGGGTCTACGGCGTGCCGACGGGCATTGGTCACGGCCTCCTGCGCCGCTCGGAACAACGCCGACCCAAGCGGCGCCGGTAGTCGCTGGATGTCACCGGAGGTCTGGATGACCACCTGTGGGCCTGTGCCGGCGTCGCGGGCGAGCAAGGCGATGTCGGAGATGCCGTACGTCGGGGTCCGCCCCTGCGCGAGGTCGTCCTGGCGCAGCAGCGCCACCATGGAGCGCATGTCTTCGAGGGTGCGAACGGCCGCAGCCTCCACCCCGTCGATCGCGTCGGTGGCGGCGCCCGGTTCGGTGCGGGCCCGGACCTTGGCCGCTCTGGCCAGCATCAGGATTCCAGTCAGGTGATGAGCCACGGTGTCGTGCAGGTCCCGGGCCAGCCGTTCGCGTTCGTGGAGGCGGATCTCTTCCCGTGCCCGTACCTGTGAGCTGGCCCAGGAACGCACGAGGGCACCCAAGGCCACCGGCAGCATGAGCGCCCCTACCCCGATCAGGATGGAGGAGCCGCTGGAGTCGTAGAGGGGCTCTCGGGCCAGATGCACCACGAGCAGGAAGCTGCTACCGGCGACGACGCCTCGCCCGCTGGCCCATCGGCCCAGCGAGTAGGCCACCAGCAACACGACGGCGGTGACGTCGAGCGGGCTGTTCGGCTCCCCTACGAGCGCGGGGACCACCCCTGCCACGGTCTGCGCGGTGTAGGCGAGCACGAGCATCGCCAGGGGGCGGTGGGGGCGCCACAGCAGGGTGGCGACACAAACGGCAGCCCACATGGCCTGCCAGATGGGCCACACCGCTCCAGCCCGTAGCCCCGCCTCGAGCACGGTGAGCGGGACGAGACCAGCGACCAAGGCCCGGTCCCACCAGGTCATCCCCGGGGCGGGGATGGCCTCAGGTTCGTTCCAGAGTGCACGCAGTGGACCCGTGACCATGATTTCAGCCTAGGCCGTGGGGGCGGCGGCCCGATAGGACTTTAGGCCGGACCGAACTGGCCTCCGGGACCAGATGGCTCTGGCCCCTGCTCCGATGTGGCAGCGCCCGCGTTCCCGGACAGTCGATGCCATGAGACGACACCCAGCCACCACCACACGTCCCGTATCCACCACCACGGCAGGCTCCGACGGTAGCCCCGCACCGACCAGGCCCGCCCTCGTCCGTAGCGGCGGCATCGCGGCCCACGTCGTCGCCGGCACGTACGTCGTGGGCTTTCTCGCGATGGTTGCCTACCTGGTCCCGCGAGGCTTGACGAGTCCGATTCAGGACCCCACAGGGTCCCTGGGCTTCCTGCTGGACCACCAGGCCGAAATGGCCGGTTGGTATCTCGTGCTGTACCTGCTGGGCGGGGCCGCGATGGCGGTGGTCTCGCTCGGTGTCGGTCAGCGTCTGGCCTCGTCCCCCTCGCTCGCGCTGGTTTCTACGCGCGCTGGGGCTGATCTGGTCGGGGTTGCTCATCGCCAGCGGCAGCATCGCCCTCGTCGGGCAGCATGCCGCGGTGGAACTACATGCGCAGGACCCGGACCTCGCCGTGAGCACGTGGGTCTCGACCAGTGTGGTCCAGGATGCCCTCGGCGGTGGCATCGAGGTCGCCGGCGCCCTGTGGGCGGCGGCCGTGGGACTGGCCGTCCTGCGGACCCGAGCGCTGTCAGTCGGGCTCGGTGGGCTCGCGCTCGGTCTCGCCGTGGTCGGCATGGCCACGGTGGTCCCGGTCGCCTCCGAGGCCGCGACCTCCATCTTCGGGCTGGGACTCATCCTCTGGTTCACCTGGCTAGGGCTGATCCTGCAGCGCCGCTGACGCTACTCCGACCCGTTGCTCGGGGCCCCATCCCACGACCGGGACACCCCCGCCCCGCTGCTTCGTCCGCACTAGTCGGAGAGCTCAACCGTGACCGATAGGCGGAGACACGCCGGGCCCGTTGTCGAACTTGCCGCATCGGCGGCACGTCACGGTTCGCTCACCGGAGTCGTTCGTCTCCGTGCGCCACTTGTGCCAGCCGAGGCGGCACAGCAAGGTCGCGGCCATTCGCGCCCCAGACATTCAGCCGCTACCCCGCGCGGCACTCGGTGACTGAAACTCCCGCCGAAGCGCGTTCTGATCGGCAGCCCTACAACGTCGCCGAAAGAGACGGAGTCTCTCGGAGTTCGGATAGGTGCTCGGTGTCCCGATCCGCGTTCGGCACGTTCCGCGTGCACATCCCCGCAGGGTCACGCTCCGCGTGACGATCCCCGTACTGGTCAGACGTCGCGTGATGATCCGCAAGGACCTGGACCGACGGCTGGTTTCCGGGGGGCGGTTGCACCCCAACCCCGGGTCTAGGATCGGCGCCATGACGGACATGTGGGGGACGATCGCGAGTGAGCGCGGCGCCCTGGCGGAGGACCTGACCGGTCTCTCGAGCGAGCAGTGGTCGACCCCCTCGCTGTGTGCGGACTGGACCGTGCAGCAGGCGCTGGCGCATATGACCTCGACCGCGCACGTCTCGGCCCCGGGATTCTTTCTGGGCCTGGCTGCCGCCGGGTTCAACTTCGAGAAGTTCGCCCGGAAGGGCATCGAGCGGTGGCGGGGTGGCAGCCCGACTCAGACGCTGCAGAACTTCCGGGAGGTGCAGCACAGCCGGACCCATCCGCCCGGGCCGAGCACGACGTGGTTGGGCGAGGTGATCGTGCACGCCGAAGACATCCGGCGCCCGCTGAGAATCTCGCACGACTATCCGCCGGACTCGGTGCGCCAGGTGCTGGACTTCTACAAAGGCTCCAACGCCATCATCGGCACCAAACGCCGGATCGATGGCCTCAGGCTGAAGGCGACCGACATGGACTGGACGCACGGCTCCGGGCCGGAGGTGCGCGGGCCGGCGTTGTCGCTGCTGCTCGCCGGTACCGGCCGCCAAGCGGCTCTCGCCGATCTCGAAGGCGACGGTCTCGAGACGCTGCGGTCGCGGGATTGAGCGGGTCCCCTGCTGCATCGTATGCCGAGCGTGACCAGCTCGCCGTCCTGGCCGGCGCTGCCGACAGCGGAACGGCATACGGCGACCAGAGGGCGAGGCGACACCGGGCCGGTCACCGGACGCCGATCCGCTTGTGGAGATGACCGAGGCCGGCCCGGGCGAGGCGCCGGATAGGGTCCCGGTTCGCCGAGCGTCAGTGCACCCGCACCGCGCGCCATGCGGCCAGGACGTCGGGGTCTCCGGCCGCGGTGGCGGTCGAGGGCCGGTTCCAGGCCCAGCGATAGAGCTCGTCGCTGGTCCCACAGACGACTGCGTCGGCTTCGGTCCCTGCGAGATCGCCGGATGAGACGAGGTTGCGATCGCCGCCGAAGGTGACCATCCACGCCGGTCCGTCGGAGGCGTCGAGCAGCAGCCGGCCTGCGCGATTGGTGGCAAAGCCTGGCTCGGTGGCGAAAGCGCCGACGATCTCGCCCAAACCGTCCTGCGCGAAGGACGTCTCGACGGGGGTCACTGATCCGCCGGCCGCGGCCTCCAGATCCGCGCGATGGATCGCCGTTTCGTGCGCCTGTCGGCGGACCCAGAACAGCCGCGGCGGAACGCCTGGGATGAAGGTGAAGCACTCCAGGGTCTCGGGGGCTGAACGCAAGGTGGCGAGGAGCAGCGCGGCCCCCTCATCCAACCATTCGGCCAGGCCGGCGTCGTTCGCGCCGGTAGGCCAGAAGGCCGAGGCTCCGCCACGCTCGTTGGTCGGCAGGCGACGGGCGACGACGTCGGCCGCCCATCAATGCACCGCACCGGTATGCGCAGCCACGGTCCGCGCGTCCCACTCCAAGCCCGGTACCGGCGCCGCCGGTTCGCAGCGCCTGAAGGCATCTCCAAGAAGCCGGGCCTCGTCCTCCAAGCGTTCCAGCAGCCATTGCTCGAGCATGATCGTTGCCGCGCCTCCATCAGTGGGTCACGCCGCCACCGTAGCCACCGTGCGCCAGGCCACTCGCGTCCATCCGTCGCGATGTGCGGCCACGTCGTACCGCCCATGGCCCGTGCTCGAAGTCTGCCGCTGTGGCTGATCCCGACTCACCCACCGACCACCCAGGACGTGACTCAGGCACCGCTGGGTACGCTCCCGTGGCAACGGCCTCCCAGCCGGTCGGGACCACCGGCCGCGCGCCGTTGACAGCAGCGAACGCATCCGGGGCTAGCATTCGCGCTCCGCCCCGAGAGGAAGCCCCACATGGCCACCGACTACGACGCATCACGCAAGACCGAGGACGAGGAGAAGGAAGAGAGCCGCGAGGCCCGTCGCCTCACCTCCGGAGAGCAGGACAAGACCTCGGGGAAGGTCGACGAGGACGAGACCGAGCTCGCCGAGTCGTACGAGCTCCCCGGCGCCGACCTCTCCCACGAGACGCTGTCCATCGAGGTGACACCGCGGCAGGCAGACGAGTTCACCTGTACCGCTTGCTTCCTCGTCCAGCACGAGTCGCGGCGGTCCGCGCCGGCTGCCGACCTCTGCCGCGACTGCGCCTGAGCGACCTCAGGGTCGGACCAGGGCTGCTCCCGATGGTCTGGGGCATCG
Organism: uncultured Actinomycetota bacterium; assembly: GCA_963843815.1. Taxonomy (GTDB): domain Bacteria; phylum Actinomycetota; class Actinomycetes; order Propionibacteriales; family Nocardioidaceae; genus Nocardioides. The sequence goes on from CAWJLX010000013.1 coordinate 9,734, forward strand.
GGCAGCGGCACAGTTGAGGTGTCACAGGGAATCCCCGTGACACCGAGACGACAGGAAGAGCCACACGATGAACGACATCCAGCAGAGCTTCGCCCGACAGGGCCTCGTCCGGCCGCGGGGCCCGCGTGTCCTCGGCGGTGTGTGCGCCGGGCTCGGTCAGCGCTTCGGCCTCACGCCCTGGGTCGCCCGGCTCCTGTTCGTCCTGCTGCTCATGGTCGTCCCGGGCAGCCAGATCCTGGTCTACCCGATCCTCTGGATCCTGATGCCGACCGAGGAGAACGTGCGCTACGAGGCGCCGTCGACGGCCTGAGCCCTGCCTGGGGACCCCGGCCGCCAGACGCACGGAGGGTTTCGTGGCTCGCTCCGCTCGCACCTCAACCACCGCGATGAGGTTCGCGCCGTCCGGGAGTCCCCCTAGCGTGGACGTTGTCTTGAAAGGAGCCGCCATGACCGAGACGACCATCGACCCCGAGCCCCACCGGAAGCTGTCGGTCTTCGTGGGTGACTGGCACGCGGCCGGCACCTCCTACGGAGGTGACGAGCAGTCGGTGGACGACCCGCACGCCGGCGCGACGCCGTGGAGCAGCATCCACTCGGCACGGTGGCACTCCGGCGAGTACTTCGTCGTCCAGGACGAGCGGGCCAACGGACCCTTCGACACCCTCAGCCTCCTGGGCTGGGACGGGGACGCCGGGCGGTACTTCTGCCGGAGCATCGAGAACCACGGCTTCGCTCGTGACTACACGATGACCGTCGACGGCCGCACCTGGACCCTGACCGGCGAGCACGAGCGCGCCACGTTCGTCTTCAGTGCGGACGGTGGCACCCAGGAGATCTCATGGGAGTGGCGGCCAGCCGACGAGTGGCTCCCCCTGTGCGACCGCACGGCCCACCGCGTCGCCTAGCACTCTCAACGCCTAGCACTCTCACCGCCTGTTCCCTGGACGTCGATGCGCCTCGAGGCCGAGAATGCCCGGATGAGCAGACGCCGGAAGCCGACCCCCGCCCTCGACGGCAAGGTCGTCCTGATCACCGGGGCGGGCAGCGGCATCGGCGCCGCGACCGCGGAGAGCCTCGCGGCCCGGGGCGCCCACCTGGTGCTGTGCGACGTCGACGAGGCCGGGCTGGCGGCCACGGTGGCGGCGGTCGGTGACGAGCGGGCCGTCGCCCAGGTGGCCGACGTCCGGTCGCTCGAGGCGATGCAGGACGTCGTCCGCGCCGGGATCGCCCGGTTCGGTGGGATCGACGTGGTGGTGGCCAACGCCGGCATCGGCAGCTTCGGCTCGGTGCTGAACGTCGACCCCGAGGCGTTCCGGCGCGTGCTCGACGTCAACCTCCTCGGCGTGTTCCACACCGTGCGAGCGGCGCTGCCCTCTGTGATCGAGCGCCAGGGCTACGTGCTGGTGGTCTCCTCGCTGGCGGCGTTCACCGCCTCCCCGGGGATGGCTGCCTACCACGCCTCGAAGGCCGGTGCGGAGAACTTCGCCAACGCCCTGCGGCTGGAGGTCTCGCACCTCGGCGTCCACGTGGGCTCGGCCCACATGTCGTGGATCGACACCCCGATGGTCAGCGAGGCCCGCACCGAGCTGTCCGGCTTCGACCGGATGATCAAGCGGCTCCCGCCACCGCTCAACCGGACCACCGATCTCGCGAGCTGCGTCGATGCGTTCGTCGACGGCATCGCCCGGCGCCGGCGGCGGGTGTTCGTCCCAGGCTGGGTCGGCACGATCTCCCGGCTGCGCGGCGCGCTGAACACCGCCGCCGGCGACCGGCAGACGCTCAAGATCGCTCCGGAGGCCGTCGCCGAGGTGGACGCCGAGGTCGAACGGCTCGGCAGGTCGGTGTCGGCCCGGGCCGAGGCCACCCTGGGCTGACACCGGGTCAGGACCCCGCTCGGCGTACCGCCGCGTCAGGCCGAGAGCACCAGCCCACTGGTCGGCACGCCGGTGCCGGCGGTGACCAGCACGTGGCTCGACGAGGCGGCCTCGACGGGGTTGACCGAGGTGCCGCGGACCTGGCGGACGGCCTCGGCGATGCCGTTCATGCCGTGGATGTAGGCCTCGCCGAGCTGACCACCGTGGGTGTTGAGCGGCAGCCGGCCGCCGAGCTCGATGGTGCCGTCGGCGATGAAGTCGCGGGCCTCGCCGCGGCCGCAGAAGCCGAGCTCCTCGAGCTGCATCAGCACGTACGGCGTGAAGTGGTCGTAGAGGATCGCCATCGGCATGTCGGCTGGTGTGAGCCCCGACTGGCGCCACAGCTCGCGGCCGACGACGCCCATCTCGGGGATGCCGATGTCGTCGCGGTAGTACGACGTCATCACGAACTGGTCGGTGCCGCTGCCCTGCGCCGCCGCCGCCACGTACGCCGGCTTCTGGGCGAGGTCGCGGGCCCGCTCGGCCGAGACGATCACGAGGGCGACCGCGCCGTCGCTCTCCTGGCAGCAGTCGAGCAGGTGCAGCGGGTCGACGATCATCCGGGACGCCTGGTGCTCCTCCAGGGTGATCGGCTTGCCGTGGAAGAACGCGTGCGGGTTGGTCGCCGCGTGCCGGCGGTCGGCGACGGCGACGCGGCCGAAGTCCTCGGACGTCGCGCCGTACTCGTGCATGTAGCGGCGCGCCTGCATCGCGACCGTGGCCGCGGGCGTGCCGAGCCCGAGGGGGTAGGTCCAGGCGTTGTCGAGCCCGTTGGTGTTGACCTGGGTGGCGGCGGCGACCGAGACCTGGCCGAAGCGGCTCTCGGAGCGCTCGTTGAAGCCGCGGTAGGCGACGACGACGTCGGCGACGCCGGTCGCCACGGCCATCGCCGCCTGCTGCACGGTCGCGCAGGCCGCTCCCCCGCCGTAGTTGATCCGGCTGAAGAACCGCAGCTCCGGGATGCCGAGCTCGCGGGCGACGGCGATCTCCGAGGACGTGTCCATCGTGAACGTCGTCAGCCCGTCGACGTCGGCGGCCGTCAGGCCGCAGTCGGCCAGGGCGTGCCGCACGGCCTCCACCGACAGCTGCAGCTCGGAGCGCCCCGACGCCTTCGAGAACTCCGTGGCGCCGATGCCGGCGATCGCGGCCGCGCCGCTGAGCGTGGCCATCAGGCGCGCACCGTCACGGTGGCGATCACGTGCTGGCCCAGCGAGACGGCACCGACGACGTCGAGGGTGGCGACGCCGTCCTCGATCGAGGCGACGGTGCCGGTGAACGTCAGCGTGTCGTAGGGGTAGGCGGGGGCGCCGAGCCGCACGGCGATGCCCAGCACGTCGGTGTCGTGGCCGGCCCACTCGGTGACGAAGCGCTCGACCAGGCCGGTCGAGGTCAGGATGTTCATGAAGATGTCCTTCGACCCCGCGGCCTGGGCGACGTCGCGGTCGTGGTGGACGTCCTGGAAGTCGCGGGTGGCGATCGCGGTGCTCACGATCAGGGTCGGCGTCAGCGGGATCTCCCAGTCGGGGAGGGTTTCTCCGGGCTGCAGGCTTCTCATCGGGGGTCCTCCGGTCGTCGAGCCGCCGAGGCACGAGGCGCGTCGAGGCGCCAGGTCGGGAGCGTCAGGTCGTCGTCGACGCGCCGGAAGCCGACCCGCAGGGGCGTCCCGATCGCGACGTCCGCCTCGCCCTCGTCGGTCACGGCGTCGACGACCTCGCCGACCATCCGCACGCCCTCCTCGAGGTCGATCAGGGCGATCACGATCGGCAGCTCCTTGCCGGGCACCGGCGGGTGCCGGTGGACGACGTAGGAGAAGACGGTGCCGCGGCCCGAGGCCACGACGTACCGTCGGTCGAACGCGTCGCACTCGCGTGCAGGCCGGTCCGGGCGGGAAGCGCAGCGCCCCGCAGGCGCCGCACTGCGGGATCCGCAGCTCACCGGCCCGGGTGCCCTCCCAGAAGAACGCCGTGTCGCGGTTGACCATCGGCCGGATCGCCGCCACGCCGGGGGTCGTCACGACGCCGCCTGGGGGACGAACTTGAGGAC
>CAWJLX010000014.1:0-12657 GCA_963843815.1 uncultured Actinomycetota bacterium
CCCACCGTGTCCGACCTCGGACGAGCGAGCCGGTGGCCAGGCCGGCGATCATCCGCCCCCAGTCCTCGGCGCGCTCCAGCTCACCGTCCATCACGGGCCCGGTCACGTCACGGACGTAGAAGGACGCCCGATCCAGGACCGAGTAGCCGCTGCGGCTCAGCCTGCGCGCCATCTGCCTCGCGGCCGAGCCCGGGAGGCGCCGGGCCCGGAAGACGCGGGTGTCGAAGACGGCCGCGACCTGGGGTCCGGCGGACGAGTGCGCCGCGACCACAGCGAGCCACTCCCTGACACCTGTGACCGCGAGGAGCGGGTCGGCGCCACGGGCCACGGCCTCGGCGCGGGAAGCGGGAGAGCTCATGGCCAGCGCGTGGGTGGGCGCCGCGACGACGAGGAGGTCGACGTCGGCCAGGTCGGAGAGCACGTTCGTCCCCACCTCCCCCACTGAGACGGAGCCTCCTCGGCTGCGGAGCCCGACGGCGACCGCCTCGGCCACCTGCTGGGTGTTGCCGAACATCGACTCGTACAGCACCAGGGTCCTCATGACCCCACCGTGCTCCTCCGGGGCGGAGCCGTGCAGAGGCCTTGGACTCCCCCGTCCGGGACTCAAGGCCCGAGAGGTGCCGTCCAGAACAGCCGCGCACCACGACCGGCTCGAGGGCCGAGGTCGAAGGAGCCTCCGCGTACGTCGGCCCTGGCCCGCAGGTTCGCCAGGCCGCTCAAGGTGACGTCTCCGCTGAGCCCCCTGCCATCGTCCAGGAGCTCCACGGTGACCGAGTGCGCGTCTGCGGTCAGGACCAGCTCGACCCGCTCCGCCGCGGCGTGCCGGCCCACGTTGGTGAGCCCCTCCCTCACGACAGCAACGATGTCGTCGGCGAGACTCCCCGAGATCAGGAGGTCCAGCGGCCCGCGGAACGAGACCTCGGGCGGCACGTCGAGGGTCACCGAGGCCGTCCTGATGACGTCGAGGATCCGGGCCCGGATGCCTTCGGAGGCGCGACCGGCGTGCAGACCGAAGATGGTGTTGCGGATCTGGCGAATGGTCGCGTCGATCTCGTCGACCTGTTCCGCGAGCCTGCCGGCGAGCGGCCCGTCCTCGAGTGCGGCGGCCACGCTCTGGATGTTGAGCCCCGCCGCGAAGAGTCTCTGGACGACGTGGTCGTGGAGGTCGCGGGCGATCCGGTCGCGGTCCTCCAGCGTCGCGGTGCGCGCCCGAGCGCTGCGGGCGTCCGCTCGGTCCAGCGCCAACGCGGCCTGCCCCGCCAGGGAGGCGGCCACATCGAGGTCGAGCTCGGTGAACGATGGCGCGTCGCGGTCGCGGAGGACGAAGAGGCACCCGCGTGCGCCGGGACCGGCCGGGAGCGGCACGGCCATCGCGGGCCCTCGCGAGGCTGGGTCCAGCTCATCGGCGAACATCGTGTCGCCGGTCTCGTCGAGCAGCTCGGGTCGTCTCGCCTGGAGGCAGCGGGCCACCAGCGAGTCCTGGCCCAGGGCCGCACCCAGCACGTGCTCCCGCTCGACCCCGACGGCGCGGTCGACGAGCAGCTTGCTCGGTGACGTGGCGTGGGTGTCGGCCAGGATGACGGTCACGAGGTCCGCGCCGGCCAGCTCCAGCACCGTCTGCGCGATCAGCTGGAGCGCGTCCACCTCGTCGTTGGTCAGCAGCTCGTGGGTGATCCGGCTGGTGGCGGCGGTCCACTGCTCGCGCCTCTTGGTCTCCTCGAACAACCGGGCGTGAGCGATGGCGACACCGGCCGTGGCCGCGAGGGCCTCGACCAGCTGCTGGTCCTCGTCGGTGAAGACGTCGGTGCGTGGGTCGGCCAGGTACAGGTGGCCGAAGATCTCCCCGCGCACCTCGAGCGGGAAACCGAGGAAGCTCGCCATCGGCGGGTGGTGCGGCGGGAACCCGACGGACCGAGGGTCGGCGTCCATCCTCGCCAGTCGCACCGGCCGCGGGTCCACGATCAGGGCCCCGAGCAGACCGCGACCCTCCGGCGGCGGCCCGATCAGGGCCACGGTCTCCGGGTCCATGCCGACGTGGATGAACTGATCGAGGTTCCCACTGTTCCCCAGCACGCCGAGAGCGCCGTACTGGACGTCGACCATCTCGACGGCGGCTTCCACGATCTGCCGCAGCACCGTGGAGAGGTCGAGGTGCTCGACGGCCTGCCGGTTCGCCTCCAGCAGCCGCCGCAGCCGCGCCTGGGCATCGGGCACGCGGGGCTCCGATCCGGCGATGCACAGGGGCGCTCGCCGTCTCGAACCTACCCCTGCCGCCGCCTCAGGAGGTCGGCCGCAGCTGGCGCGCCGTCGGTGGGCTCCACGGCGTTGGTGTGAGCCTCGCCTTCACGTCCACCAGCACGCAGCCGTCGGGACGCACGATCACCGGGTTGAGGTCCAGCTCCGCGAGCTCCGGCACCTCCAGCGCGAGCCTGCCCAGGGAGACGACGAGGGCCTCCAGTCCTTCGACGTCCGCGCGGGCGGCACCTCGGTAGCCGTCGAGCAGCGGCCACAGCCGCAGCGACCTCACCACCCGCGCGGCGTCGCGGCGGGACACCGGTGGCACGAGAAGCGCCCTGTCGTTCCACAGCTCGGTGGCGGTGCCCCCGGCGGCGACCATGACCAGCGGCCCGAAGCCGGCATCCCGCACGATCCCCAGGGCCAGCTCGGTCCCGGACACCATGGGCTGCACCAGCACTGGCACCGAGCCGTGCCCCAGCTCCCTCTCGAAGGCCAGCACCGCGACCTCGACCTCCGCGGCCGAGCCCAGACCGGTGCGCACCAGACCGCGCTCGGTCTTGTGCACGACCTGCGGGTCAGCGACCTTCACCGCCACCGGGAAGCCCACGGCCAGGGCCGCCTCGACGGCGGCATCGACGTCCGCGACGACCCGACCGTCGGGGACCAGTCCGTACGGCGACAGGAGGTCGACGGCCTGCTGTGGTCCGAGCCAGTCACCTGCGGGCATCGCGGCCACGAGTGCGCCAGCCCTTGCCCGGGCCTCGTCGGCCCGGGCCTCGGCGCCGGTGTCCTCGTCGGCCACACCGTCCTCACGGTGCTGCCTGAGCCAGGCGGCGTACTGGCCGACGCGCGCCAGCGCCCCGGCAGCCGCGTCGACCGAGGGCAGCAGGGTGACGCCCGCGTGCGTCCCCGGGGCGGCGTCCAGCCCGCCCATGGGGACCACGACGAGGGCACAGTCGCGATGGGCGGCTCCGGCCTCCACCAGGGAGCTCATGAGCAGCCCCGGATCGGTGACGCTCGTGGCGACCAGGACGACGAGCAGCACGTCGACCTCACCCGACGCCGACACGTGTTCCACCGCGCTCGCCAGGTCCTCCGGTCCCGCGCCCGCTCCCAGGTCGACCGGGTTGGTGACCGCGGCTGCGCCGGTGACGGCACTCGACATCCGCTCCACGAGGTCGGCGGAGAACTCTGGGACGTCCAGGCCCTGCGCGGCCAGTGCATCCGCGGCGAGGACGCCCATCCCGCCGGCGTTGCTGAGCACGCCCACGCGGTTGCCGCGGGGCAGCGGCTGCTCGGACAGCAGCAGCGCCGTGGTGACCAGGTCCTCGGCGCTGTGGCAGGCGATCACCCCGGCCTGGGCGAACAGGGCATCGACGCTCGCCGCAGGTGTCGCCACGGCTGCGGTGTGCGACAGCCCGGCTCGGACACCACCGGCGGATCGACCGCCCACGACGCCCAGCAGCGGCTTGCGCTCGGCGAAGGCGCGGGCGACTCGGGCGAACTTGCGAGCGTTGCCGAAGGACTCGAGGTAGAGCGCTGCTGCGGTGACGGACGGATCGTCCATCCAGGCCGCGAGGAGGTCGTTGCCGGAGACGTCCGCCTTGTTGCCGAGCGAGATGAACGAGTGCACGCCGAGGCCCAGTCGGGTCGCGACGTCGAGCACCGCGATGCCGACGCCTCCGGACTGGCTGCCGAGGGCGAGCCCACCTGCAGGCGGGACCAGTCGGGTGAACGTCGCGTTGAGGCGGACCTCGGGGTCGTTGATCATCACGCCCAGGCAGTTGGGTCCGACCACCCGCATGCTGTGCGTGCGGGCGAGCCGTGCCAGAGCCGTCTGGGCGGCCACTCCGGCGGCACCCATCTCGGCGAAGCCCGACGTGACGACGACCAGGGTCGAGACACCGGCCTCGACGGCGTCCTCCGCGACGGCGAGGACCTGCTCGACGGGCACTGCCACGACGGCGAGGTCGACGTGCTCGGGCACGTCCGCCAGGTGCTGGTAGGCGCGGACGCCGTCGATCAGCCCGCCGGCAGGGTGCACGGCCACGAGCGTGCCGGTGAAGCCCCCAGCCCGGATCGACGCCAGCACGGCGTGCCCGACACCGGCACCGCTTCGCCGGGCGCCGACCACCGCGACGCACCTGGGGTGCGCGAGCGGGGCGAGCGATCGGGCCTCCGAGACGCGCTCACGCCCGTCTGCGGCGGCCACGGCGGCGTGGGAGGCGCGCGTCGACATCACCAGGTTGGTGACGCCGTCCTCCGAGCTTCGCGTCATCGAGAAGCCGGCGGCCAGGAACACCCCCATCATCGAGGCGTTGCCCATGAGGACCCCGGCATGGAACTCGCGGATGCCGTGGTCCCATCCGTGCGCCGCGAGGTGCTCGAGGAGGAGCGAGCCCAGCCCGTGTCCGGCCAGACGGTCGTCGACCAGGAACGCCACCTCGGCCGAGGCCCCGTCGCCGGGCCCGTGCTCCGCGGTGGCCAGGGCCACGACCCGACCGCCGACCTCGGCCACCAGGCAGGCCCACGGTGGCTGCTCGGAGAACACGTGCTCGACGTACTGGCGCCCAGCGGTGCGACTGGGGATGAAGAACCGCCACCGCAGGCTGCTGGCAGATGCCGAGTCGTGCAACGACTCGACGCCCGCACGGTCCTCGGGACGCATCGGCCGGATCATGGCCATCGAGCCGTCGGAGAGAAGGACGTCGGCCGGGCCCGGCCGGTGCTGCAGGACGGTCATGAGGTCCTCTCGCTGTTCGACGAGGTCGAGTCGACCCGCCACTCCCGGATCTCCGGCAGGTCCTCCATGTGCTCGCGCACGTACGCCGAGTGGCGGGCCAGCTGCGCCAGGCACCAGGTCTTGAGCTCCTGTGCCCCCCGCGGGGTGGTCCGAGCGTTGTTGAGCGCGTCCATGACGAGGTGGAAGCGCGAGATCTTGTTGAGCACGGTCATGTCGAAGGGCGTCGTGGTGGTGCCGTGCTCGATGAACCCCCGCACGTGGAACCGGTCGGCGTGGGGGCGTCCGTGGACGAGCTGGTGGACGGCGCCGGGGAAGCCGTGGAAGGAGAAGACCACGTCCGCGGTGTCGGTGAACAGCTCGGAGAAGTAGGTGTCGGCCATCCCGTGCGGATGGTCCTTCGGTCGCATCAGGGTCATCAGGTCCACCACGTTGACGACGCGGGTGCGCAGCTGCGGCACGCGTTCGCGCAGGATCTGGGCCGCCGCCACCGTCTCGAGGGTCGGCGTGTCCCCGGCGCAGGCGAGGACGACGTCCGGCTGGCCCGTCCCGTCGTCGTTCCCCGCCCAGTCCCAGATGCCCGCACCGGCCGCGCAGTGCGCCGCAGCCTGCTCGATGTCGAGGTACTGGAGCTGGGGCTGCTTGTCGATCACGATCAGGTTGACGTAGTCACGTGACCGGAGGCAGTGGTCGGCCACCGAGAGCAGGCAGTTCGCGTCCGGCGGGAGGTAGACGCGGGTGACCTCGCTGCGGTGGCTGAGCATCACCTGGATCAGTCCCGGTCCCTGGTGCGAGAAGCCGTTGTGGTCGTTTCGCCACGCGGTGGAGGTGAGCAGGACATTGAGGCTCGGCACCGGAGAGCGCCACGGCAGGGCGAGCGACTCCGCGAGCCACTTGCTGTGCTGGATGGTCTGGGAGGCACTGACCATCGCGAACGCCTCGTAGGTCGCGAACAGGCCGTGCCGGCCGGTCAGGGTGTAGCCCTCGAGCCAGCCGTGGCAGTTGTGCTCCGACAGCACCTCCATCACCCGTCCCTGCCGGGACAGGTGGTCATCGGTGGGGACCACGGCCTCCATGAACGCGCGGTCGCTCACGTCGAGGACGTCCCCGAGCCGGTTGCTCCTGGTCTCGTCGGGACAGAAGAGACGGAAGGTCTCGGGGTTGTCGACGTAGACATCGCGCAGCAGGTGCCCGAGACGGCGGGTCGACTCCTGCTGGTCGGCGCCGGGGTGGTCGACCGCGACGGCGTAGTCACGGAAGTCGCGCAGCACCAGGTCACGGGTGACCAGCCCGCCGTTGGCGTGCGGGGATGCGCTCATCCGAAGGGCACCGGCGGGAGAGACCAGGTCGGTCGTCGGGCGACCCGAGCCGTCGAACAGCTCCTCGGGCCGGTAGGACCGCAGCCACGTCTCGAGCATGGCCAGGTGCTCGGGGTTCTCGCGCACCCCCGCGAGCGGCACCTGGTGTGCACGGAACGTGCCCTCGACCTGGACTCCGTCGACCTCGTGCGGCCCGGTCCAGCCCTTCGGGGTACGGAGCACGATCATCGGCCAGCGCGGCCGGGCGCCGTCCCAGGTCCCGTTCCGGGCCGAGCGCTGGATCGCCCGGATCCTGGTCCAGCACTCGCCCAGGGCCGCGGCGAAGCGATGGTGCATGCCGGGGAGGTCCGACCCCTCGACCTCCACCACGTCGTAGCCGTGACCGGCGAAGAGTGCACGGACCTCGGCCCGGTCCTTGCGACCCAGGACCGTCGGCCCGCTGATCTTGGCGTCGTTGAGGTGCAGGACAGGAAGGACCGCGCCGTCCCGCTCGGGGTTGAGGAACGAGATGCCCTTCCAGGACCCCTCGAGCGGCCCGGTCTCGGCCTCTCCGTCACCGACCACGGCGACCGCGATCAGGTCGGGATTGTCCATCACGGCGCCGAAGGCGTGCACGAGCACGTAGCCCAGCTCTCCGCCCTCGTGGATGGAGCCAGGCGTGGTCACCGACACGTGGCTCGGGATGCCGCCGGGAGCAGAGAACTGCCGGAACAGGCGGTGCATCCCGGGCTCGTCACGCGTCACGGCAGGGTAGGTCTCGGAGTAGGTGCCCTCGAGCCACGAGGCCGCGACGAGTGCCGGGCCACCGTGCCCGGGGCCGGCGAGGTAGACGGCCGCCTGGTCGGTCTGCCGGACCAGCCACGACACGTGGGCATAGATGAGGGCCAGGCCCGGGCTGGTCCCCCAGTGACCGAGGAGCCGCGGCTTGATGTGCTGGGCCGTCAAAGGCTCGCGCAGGAGCGCGTTGTCCTGCAGGTAGATCTGGCCGACGGTCAGGTAGAGGTTCGCGCGCCACCAGGCGTCGATCGCGGCGATGTCCTGGTCGTCGGGTTCGAGCAGCGAGCGCGGGTCGGTATCCAGGGTCGTGGTCATCGGGGTCCTTCCGAGGCTAGGTGGATCTGGGTGCCGGCGGATCCGGCGATGACGTCGGCGGCGGCGTCGAGGCCACCGATGGCGGCGCGTCGGCCGGTGTCGTCGACGAACCGGCAGGCGGCTGCGACCTTGGGCCCCATGGAGCCGTCCGGGAACGACATGGCGCGGAGGGCGGCGACCTCGATGTCCCCGAGCTGCTGCTGCGCGGGGGTCCCGAACGCGGCCATGACGCCGGGTACGTCGGTGAGCAGCACGAGCAGGTCCGCCTCGAGCTCCGTGGCGACCAGGGCGGCCACGTGGTCCTTGTCGACCACCGCCTCCACACCGACCAGCCCGTGGGGTCCTTCGACCACAGGCACCCCGCCACCGCCGGCCAGGACGACGGCGGTCCCCTCGTCGAGGAGGGTCCGCGCGATGTCGAGCTCGACGATCCGACGGGGTGCGGGCGAGGCGACCACGCGGCGCCAGCGGTCACCATCGGCACGGATGGTCCAGCCGTTGGTGCGGGCGAGCTCGCGGCCCCGACCCTCGTCGTACCCGCCGCCGACGAACTTGGTGGGTCGTTCGAATGCCGGATCGGCCTCGTCCACGACGGTCTGGGTGACCAGGGTGACCACGGGAGCGGTCAGGCCGGCGTTCGACAACCCCTGCTGCAGCCAGTAGCCGATGACCCCCTGGGTCTCGGCCACGAGGTCGCTGAAGGGATAGGCGCGGCTCAGCGCCGGGTCGGCCGCGCTCTCGAGGGCCAGCATGCCGACCTGCGGTCCGTTGCCGTGCACCAGGACCAGCTGGTGCTCGGTGGCGACCTTGGCGAGGGCGGGTGCCGCCTCGGACACGTGGCCGACCTGGACGGAGGCGTCCGGGCTCTCCCCGCGGCGGAGGAGGGCGTTTCCGCCCAGCGCGACGACGATCCTCATCGGTCCGCGCCCGGCTTCCGGCCCAGCGTGGCGACCATGACCGCCTTGATCGTGTGCATCCTGTTCTCGGCCTGGTCGAACACGATCGAGTGCGCGGACTCGAAGACCTCGTCGGTGACCTCCAGCGCAGACAGTCCGGTCTGCTGGAAGAGCTGTTCGCCGACCTCGGTCTGCCGGTCGTGGAACGCGGGCAGGCAGTGCATGAACTTCACGTCCGGGTTGCCGGTCCCTTCGAGCAGCCCCGTCGTCACCTGATAGGGCATCAGGAGGTCGATGCGCTCGGCCCAGGCCTCGACCGGCTCACCCATCGACACCCAGACATCGGTGTAGACGAAGCCGACGCCCCTGGTCCCCTCGCTCACGTCGGAGGTGAGCGTGATCCGGGCCCCGGTCACGTCCGCGATCCCCTGGGCCGCCTTGACGACGTCCTCCGGGTTGCCGAGCGTTGGCGGGGCCACGATGCGCACGTCCATCCCGAGCATCGCGCCGGCCACGAGCAGGGAGTTGGCGGTGTTGTCCCGCGCGTCCCCGACGAAGGCGAAGGAGATGCGGTCGTCCGGCACGCCTGCGTGCTCGCGCATCGTGAGCATGTCGCACAGCGACTGGGTCGGGTGCCAGTCGTCGGTGAGCCCGTTCCACACCGGTACGCCGGCGAAGGTCGACAGCGTCTCGGCCGTCGCCTGGCTGAAGCCGCGGTACTCGATGCCGTCATACATCCGTCCGAGGACCCGCGCGGTGTCGGCCGCGGACTCCTTGTGGCCCAGGTGCGATCCGCTCGGGTCGAGGTAGGTGACATGGGCGCCCTGGTCGTGGGCGGCGACCTCGAACGCGCAGCGGGTGCGCGTGGAGGCCTTCTCGAAGATGAGCGCGATGTTCTTGCCGGCGAGCTCCTGGGTCTCGGTGCCGTCGCGCTTCGCGCTCTTGAGCGTCGCCGCGAGGTCGAGCAGCGAGCGCCACTCCTGGACCGAGAAGTCGAGCTCCTTGAGGAAGCTGCGGCCGTGCAGGTCGTTGCTGGTCATGCGGACACCGCTTCGCGCTCGATGGGACAGGTCATGCAGCGTGGACCGCCGCGGCCACGGCCGAGCTCCTCGCCCACGACGGGGACGACCCGGATGCCCTGGTCTGTGAGGTACTTGTTCGTGGTCGTGTTGCGCTCGTAGCCGAGGATCACGCCCGGCGCGACGGCGAGGAAGTTGTTTCCGTCATCCCACTGCTCGCGCTCGGCGCCCCTCCTGTCGATCGGGGTCCGCAGCACCCGGAGAGCGGAGACGCCGAGGGCCTCGGCGAGGACCGGGAACAGCTCGGCGTTCTCCTCGATCTTGAAGTCGCCGCCCTCACCGACCCGGCTGAGCGTGAAGGAGCGGAGCTCGGCCGGCAGGTACGGGTAGACGCAGAACGCGTCCCTGTCGATCATCGTCATCACCGTGTCGAGGTGCATGAACGCGCGGGCGCGGGGGAGCTCCACGACGATCACGGTGTCGACGCTCCCGGCCCGGAACAGGCTGCGGGACAGCGTCTCGACACCCTGCGGTGAGGAACGCTCGCCCATCCCGATCATCACGGAGCGGTTGCCGATCACGGTGATGTCTCCGCCCTCGATCGTGGCCGACTCGTGCGCCAGCGCGTCGTTGCCGTAGAGGAAGGTGGGCGGCTGCGCGGTGAACATCGGGTGGAAGTTGTAGACCAGGCGCGAGTTGATGGTCTCCCGCTGCCGCGCCCGCTTGGCCATGGGGTTGATGGACAGCCCGTCGTAGACCCAGGCCGAGTTGTCCCGCTGGAACAGGTGGTTGGGGAGCGGCCGGAGCAGGAAGTCGTCCGGTGCGAGGTACTCCATCAACAGGCTCGGCGCGTGGAGCAGCTTCGCCACGTCGCTCTTGAGGACCCCGCCGATCAGCAGACCGGCCAGGACAGGGGCGGGGGTCGAGGCGACGAGCTCGTCGAGCGGCACGTCGAGCGCCGGCCCGAAGCGGGTCGCCGTGGTCAGCTGGTCCTGCACGAACTCCCGCGCACCCTCGGCGTCGAGCGCCTCGGCGAGCAGGGTCTCGAACTCGTGGACCACCGCACCACCCGCTTCGAGCTGCACGACGAAGGCGTCGTGCTCCTGACGGGCGCGGTCGGCCCACATGACGTCGTCGAAGAGCAGCTCGTCGACGTTCGCCGGGGTGAGCCGGCTGAGCTCCAGGCCCGGTCGGTGGACGATCGCCTGCTTGAGCAGGCCTACTTCGGAGTCGACGTGGAAGGTCATGAGTTGCCTTTCGAGTGCTTGCGAGTGGCTGGGGCAGGGCGGTCAGCGATGGTCGGGGACGGGCTCGGGCTCGGTCATCGAGGGACGCATCCGCAGGTAGACCGGGATGCCCACGGCCGAAGCGCCGCCGGCCATCAGGAACGGGCCCCAGACGACGTACCAGGAGCTCCCGGTGTTGCGGGAGTAGTAGATGAACGCGGCAGAGACGAGGAAGGCGACCACCGCGACCGAGAGGTCCAGCCAGAACCGGCCGACCAGGCCGTGCCGGCGGTCGCGCACCCGCCAGGTGATCTGGGCGAGCGCCGAGAACGCATAGGGGATCGCGGAGGTGATCCCCGTCATCAGGACCAGCGTGGTGAAGACCGTGGCCCCGCTGGTGCCGAGGTAGCTGAGGATGACAGCGAGCGACGCGAGCGCGGTCGAGCTGACGATCCCGAAGGCGGGCACACCTCGGCTCGACAGGGTGCCGAAGCGCTCCGGGAAGAGTCCGTCCTTGGCTGCGGCCAGCGGCATCTCGGCCACGATCATGGTCCAGCCGTTGAGGGCACCGATGCCTGACACGATGACGGCCAGGGCGACGAGGGTGCCGGCCCAGGAGCCGCTCCCGACGATGGCGTCCGCCGCCGCGGAGTACGACGCCCGGTTGCCGTCCAGCGCCAGGGCGCTGGCGGGCAGGATGCCGAAGACCGCGACGAGCGACAGCAGGTAGACGACGCCGCTGCCCAGGGTCCCGACGATGGTCGAGCGCCCGACGTTCCGGGCCGGGTCGCGCACCTTCGCCGCCGCGACCGACGCGGTCTCGACGCCGAGGTAGCTGAACAGGCAGATGGCCATCGCGCCACCGATGGCAGACAGGTTGCTGTCGCCGCTGGTGTTCCACGGGGTGAAGTTGGCGGTCGAGATGAAGAAGAGCCCCACGGTCGACATCAGCGCCAGCGGGATGAACTTCAGCACCGTCGTCCAGACCTGGAGGACACCCATGTTCCTGACCCCGGTCAGGTTGACCGCGGCCGGGATCCAGAGGCCGGACAGGGCGATCAGGATCGACCAGCCGACCGCGCCGCCCTTGTTGACGAAGGTCTCGACGTAGAACACCCAGCCGACGGCGATGGCGGCGTTGCCTGCCCAGGCAGTGATCCAGTAGGACCACGCGTTGCTGAAGCCCCAGCCGTTGCCGAAGGCGGCGCGGGCGTAGGCGTACGGGCCGCCGTCGGCCGGCAGCCGCCGCGACATGACCGCGAACATCATGGCGAGGGCGATGGCCCCGATGGTCGCGATGCCCATCGCCACGAGGCTGATCGGGCCGTAGGACGCGATGGCGTAGGGCAGGCTGAAGATGCCGACCCCGATGATGCTGCCCATCACGAGCGCGGTGGACTGCGGAAGTCCCAGTCGGTCCGCGTTCGGCACCGGCCTCGTGGCCGGGCGGTCCTGCACCTGCGTCATGGCTCTCCTTCGGCGAAGGTGCGTCCTTCGTCCAGGCTCACCACGCAACCACCGCGCGGGCCCCCCGGATCAGGGCCGAAGGTCCCCGGACCCCGCCGAGAAGGTCCCGACCCACGGATGGACGGCGGACCCGGGACGTTCGGCCCTGTCCTTGCGCGGCGATTGCGCGTAGGAACGAGGCACCATGACCGAGACCCCGATCCGCGTGTACCTGCTCGACGACCACGAGGTGGTCCGCCAAGGGCTGCGCGCCCTGCTCGAGGGGGCCGGCGGCATCGAGGTCATCGGCGAGTCCGGCTCCGCCGTCGAGGCCAGGCACCGCATCCCCGCCCTGCGACCGGACGTCGCCGTGCTCGACGGTCGGCTGCCCGATGGCTCCGGCATCGAGGTGTGTCGCGAGGTGCGGTCGGTGGACCCCACCATTCGCGCGCTGATCCTCACGTCCTACGACGACGACGAGGCCCTGTTCGCGGCGATCATGGCGGGCGCCTCGGGCTACGTCCTGAAGGAGATCAAGGGCAACGACCTGGTCGGCGCCGTCCGCCAGGTGGCGGCGGGCAACTCCTTGATCGACCCGGTCCTGACCGCACGGGTGCTGGAGCGGGTGCGCAACCCGGCGCAGACGGCACCCGAGCTGGCCTCCCTCACCGAGCAGGAGCT
>CAWJLX010000015.1:0-21151 GCA_963843815.1 uncultured Actinomycetota bacterium
ACAGCGGATTCCGTGGGCGGGGGCGGTTCGGTCCCCCCGAGACTCCTACCCCTCCCGGCCGAGCGCGACCTCCTCCAGGACCTCACGGAAGACGCGGTAGCGCTCGACGCCCACCTGCGCTGCCCACTCCTCGTCACAGGCCCGCAGCACCGCACCTGCGCGCGCCACCCCCTGTCGACCTCGGGGCGTGATGCGCACCCGCCGCGCCCGGGCGTCGTGCGGGGCCACGGCCACCTCCACCATGCCGAGCTCAGCCAGCTGGCGGACGAACTGCCCGCAGCCCTGGGTGGTCATGTCTGCGCACTCGGCCAGCTCCGTGATCGTCAGCCCTTCGGGCGGGAGCCACTCCAGCACCCGCAGCTGCGACGGACGCAGCTCGGGCGCCTCCACGGCGAGCCGCTCACGCAGCCGCCCGAACAGCGTTCCCATCAAAAGAGGCAGGTGCGGCTCGATCGCCGGCAACCGGTTGACACCAGACATGAAAGCAACTTACCTTCTTTAATCATGAAAGCAACTTTCACGACGGGTCCATCGCCCACACGTCGTCGTGACGTTCTGGGCGAGGACGACGTGAGCGACGCTGAGCTCGCCGCCGTCGTGGCGGACCTCTGGAGGGTGCCCTCGGTCACGCTGCTGGACTCGGCGGCCGAGACGGTCGACTACGACCTCCCCTCGATCCTCACGGGAGCCCGGACGTGGGTCCGTGGCCGGGCGGACGCGGGCGGCGGTGCCCGCGAGTTCACGCTGTTCGTCAAGCGGGTCCACCACTGGCGCCACTCGCCCGGCTTCGCGTTCCTTCCCCCGGAGGTGGCCGAGTGGGCGGCCGACTCGGTGCCGTGGCGTGCCGAGCCGCTGGTCTATGCCTCCGACCTCGCCGACCGGCTCCCGGATGGGCTCACCATGCCGCGTGGGCTGCGGATCGACGAGCGTGAGGACCAGACCGCGGTGCTCTGGCTCGAGGCCGTGGACAGCGACCCGCTCGTCTGGACGGCCGAGGACAGCGTCCGCGCAGCCCGGCTGCTCGGACAACTCTCCGCCAGTCGTCGCGTCGCGCCCCTGGCGGGGATCGATCCCCAGCCCTGGCACATCGAGACGTTCGTCGCCGGCCGCCTCGCCTTCACTGTCCTGCCAGGCCTGCACGATGACGCGACCTGGCGACACCCCGTCGTGGCCGAGCACTTCGGTGTCCTGCGTGAAGGGCTGCTGGCTGCTGCCCGCCACCTCGACTCGCTGGCGCACGAGTACGCCCGGAGCCTGCACCTGGCCTCGCACGGCGACGCCTGCCCCAACAACCTGCTCCGCCGCGCAGGTGATCCGGGGTTCACCCTGATCGACTTCGGCTTCTGGAGGCCGCAACCGGTGGGCTTCGACCTCTCCCAGCTGCTCGTCGGCGACATCCAGATCGGCCGGCAGGAGGCCGACGACCTACCTCAGCGCGCGGATGCGTGCGTGTCGGCCTACGTCGCGGGGCTGGCCGACGAAGGGCTCGACGTGTCCGTGGACGAGGTGCGCCGCAGCCATGCAGTGAGCCTGATGCTCTTCAACGGTCTGCCGAGCCTGCCCACGGAGCTGCTCCAGCAGGAGTCTGCTCTCGAGGCGTCCGGTGCGCTCACCGACGAGCTCCGGACAGCCTTCGCACACGACGCCCGGCAGCGGGCCGGGATCGCCCGCTACGCCCTCGACGTGCTGGCCCGGACCGAACCTGCGCGCTAGGTACGTCACCCTGCGCAGCCACGCCACATGCAGACCGGCGCCCACCCGAGGGTGGACGCCGGTCTGGTGCTGCGGGGGACGAGGGGATCAGGCCTCGTCGGCGTTCTCGACAGCAGCCTCGTCGGGTGCCTCGACGGGCTCGCCGATGGTGCCGTCGGGACGCAGGTTCTGCAGCTCGACCACATTGCCCGAGGCGTCGGTGACGGACGCAGACTCCACGATCCTGGCCAGCGCCTTGCCGCGCAGGATCTCCTGCACGAGCTCGGGGATGTGGTTGTGCTCGAACATGTGGTTGGCGAACTCCTGCGGGTCCTGCCCGGACTGCTGGGCACGACGTACGAGGTGCTCGGAGAGCTCGGCCTGCTCGATGCCGAACTCCTCCTGCTTGGCCACCTTGTCGAGGATGAACTGCGCGGCGACGGCGTCACGGACCCGGCGGTCGAGGTCGGCCTCGAACTCCTCCTGGGTCTGGCCCTCGTCCTCGAGGTACTTCTCCATGGTGATGCCCGCCATGGCGAGCTGCTGCTCGACGCTCTGGCGACGGGCGTTGAGCTCGTCGGTGACCATGATGTCGGGAAGCGGGATGGTGACCTTCTCGAGCAGGGCCTCCAGCACGGCGTCACGAGCGGCGGCGGCCTGCTCGAGGCGCTTGCCACGGCCGAGGCGCTCACGCACGTCGGCCGTGAGCTCGTCGGCGGTGTCGAACTCGGAGGCGAGCTGTGCGAAGTCGTCGTCGTACTCGGGGAGCTCCTGCTCCTGGACGGCGGTCACCTTGACGGTCACCTGGACCTTCTCGCCGACCAGGTCGCCACCGACCAGCTCGGAGTCGAAGGTGGCCTCGTCGCCGGCGCTCAGGCCGACCAGTGCCTCGTCGAGGCCGTCGATCATGCCGCCGCGCCCGACCTGGTAGGACATGCCGGTGACCTCGCCGCCCTCGACGGCCTCGCCGTCGGTCGCCGCCACAAGGTCGATGGTGACGAAGTCACCGTCGACGGCAGCGCGCTCGACCGGCGACAGGGTGCCGAAGCGCTCACGCAGCGTCGCGACCTGCTCGTCGACGTCGGTGTCGGTGATCTCGATGTCCTCGACGGTTGCCTCGATGCCGTCGTAGGCAGGGAGCTCGAAGTCGGGCTTGATGTCGACCTCGGCCGTGAACTCGAGCGACTCGTTGTCCTCGAACTTCGTCACCTCGATCTCCGGCTGGGCCAGCGGCTCGAGGTCGTGCTCCTGCAGCGCGGCCATGTAGGACTGCGGGACGACAGCGTTGATCGCCTCGTCCAGGACCGGTCCGCGGCCGACCTGACGGTCGATGACCGCCGGCGGCACCTTGCCGCGGCGGAAGCCCGGGACGTTGATCTGCTGCGCGATCTTCTGGTAGGCCGCGTCGAGGCTCGGCTTGAGCTCCTCGAAGGGCACCTCGACGGTCAGCTTGGCCCGGGTCGGGCTCAAGGTCTCGACGGCGCTCTTCACAAATGTCTCCTGATGCTGAAGGTCATGGGTCGCCCACGGGGGAACGTGGGGTGGTGGTGCGGCAGCTCCGGGTCGGGCCCGGCGGCCGCAAACCTCGTCAGTCTATCGGCGCCCCCGGCAGAGGCCGAATCACGCCGTGGCGGTCGGGGCGACAGGACTCGAACCTGCGGTCTCCTGCTCCCAAAGCAGGCGCGCTAGCCACTACGCTACGCCCCGCCAAACGGGCCCCCGCGCCACCGGATCGGAGGCCTGGAACCTGCTTGGAGCGGATGACGGGAATCGAACCCGCGTAGCCAGTTTGGAAGACTGGGGCTCTACCATTGAGCTACATCCGCGTGTCTCGCGCCGATGTCGTCGACGCCGGTGCGGGTGTCATGGTGCCACATGCGCGACGGTGCTCCCCCACCCAGGTCAGCGCCGGTGGACGAGCAGGAGCGCCCGATCGTCGTTGCGCGAGCCGATCGACTCGATGAGGCGGGTGGCGCCTCCCTCGAACTCGCCGCGGAGCAGTCGTTCGGCCTGGCCCAGCATCTTGTCGATCCCCGAGCCGATGTCGCGGGTGCGGGTCTCGACCATGCCGTCGGTGTAGAGCAGGAGTGCGTCGCCGGACCGCATCTGCCCCGAGACGGCCGCATAGGCGGCGTCCTCGATCAGGCCCAGGACCGGTCCCTCGGACTCGAGCACCTCCCACCGGCCGGAGCCGGCGTGGCGCAGGGCGGCGGGCGGGTGGCCCGCGCTGCGCAGGTCGTAGCGACCGGTCGTGAGGTCGAGGGAGAGGTGGATCGCGGTGGCGAAGCCCTCCTCCCAGTCCTGGCGGAGCAGGAAGGTGTTGGCGGCGTCGAGGAAGTCGGCGGGCGGCAGGGCACTGAGCAGGCCCCCGATGGCGCCCGAGAGCAGCAGCGCCCGGGTGCCGGCCCCCTGGCCCTTCCCGGAGACGTCCACGACAGCGACCTCGAGGCGGTCACCGACCCGCGACGCCACCACGAAGTCGCCCGCGAAGGGAGTGCCACCGGCGGACCGCAGCTCGGCAGCGGCGTACCACTCGTCGGGCAGGACGGGGATGCCGCCCTGGCGCAGGATCCGGTCGCGCAGGTCGACGAACATCGACTCCCCCTGGATGCCCCCCACTCCCAGTCGCGAGCGCCGCAAGGACGCCATCAGCACCACCAACCCCAGGCCGACGATGATCAGCACGACGATCGCCGTGCGGGGGTCGATGTCCTGGCGGGGTATCACCCCAGCGAGCACGAGCAGCACGAACACCACGAACCACGGCAGCTGCCGCGGCCCCAGCACCAGGCTGGACACCACGAGCGGGACCAGCAGGCTCGCGAGCGGCGCGTAGTCGGGGAAGAGCGCGATCGCGACACCGAACGACACGGTGGTGAGCACGAGCAGCACCAGCAGCCTCGACCCCCGCGGCACCACCCGGTTGAGCAGGCCCTCGAGGCCCCGGCCCAACCTGGCGGCCGGTCGTCCGTGACGCTCACGGGGAGAACTCATGGCCGAGCTCCTCGCGACGTCGCAGTGTCCTTGCCCGGAGACTGTACGGCGCGGGACCGGAAAGGTGGCTGACATCTCGGGCACCAGAACGTGTTGCGGCCGACGAGCTCGCCGGTGCGCACGGTCGATCCGCACACCAGGCACGGCATCCCGGTGCGCCGGTAGACGTAGACCTCTCCCCCGTGGTCGTCCTTGCGCGGCGGCCGGCCCATGGCCTCCGGGGTGTGCTCGGGGCGCACGGTGTCGATCCGCCCGGACCGCACGCCCTCCCCCATCAGCTCGACCAGGTCGGCCCAGATCCCACGCCACTGGGAGATGCGCAGGGTGTGGCCCGGACGCAGCGGATGGATGCGGTGCCGGAAGAGCACCTCCGCCCGGTAGACGTTGCCCACCCCGGCCAGGACCTGCTGATCCATCAGGAGGTCGCCGATGGGGCGCTGGCTGCGGGAGATCCGACGCCAGGCCAGGTCGGGTTCGGCGTCGGCCCTGAGCGGGTCCGGACCGAGCCTGCCGAGGATCTCCCCACGCCGGGCCGGGCCGGCGAGGTCGCAGAGGATGGCGCCCCGCAGGTCGGCGTACGACGTCCCGCGCGGGTCGCCGGACCCGACGGTCACCAGTCGCAACCGCACCTGTCCGACCGGATCGGGCACCGCCTCGACGCCGACGTGCAGGTCGAAGGAGCCGATCAGCCCGAGGTGGACGTGGACGAACCGCTCCCCCTCGAACTCGACGAACAGGTGCTTGCCGGCGGAGTCGGCGCCGAGCAGCCGCGAGCCGTCCAGCTGCTCGGCATCGGCGGCGAATCGTCCCTGCGGGGAGCTCACCCGGACCGCACGCCCCGCGAATGCCGCGGAGAGGTCGTCGGCGAGCCGGCGGAGGGTGTGTCCCTCAGGCATCCGCTGAATCGGGGGAGTCGTCGGCCTGGGCCGGTCCGCGCAGCGCCGACTCAGGAAGGGCGGGGAGCTCCCGGGTCTCGTCGTAGACCGAGAGCTGGCCGATGCGGCGCGTGTGCCGCTCCTCGCCGGAGAACGGCGTGGCAAGGAAGACCTCGACGAAGCGGGTCATGTCCTCCACCGAGTGCATCCGGCCGCCGACGGAGACCACGTTGGCGTCGTTGTGCTCGCGCGCCAGGACAGCCGTCTCCTCGGACCAGACCAGCGCGCAGCGGATCCCGGTGACCTTGTTGGCCGCGATCTGCTCGCCGTTGCCGGATCCGCCGATGACCACGCCCAGGCTCATCTGCCCCTCGGCGCGATCGGCCGCGACGCCCTCGCCGGCCCGGAGGCAGAAGACGGGGTAGTCGTCGAGAGCGTCGTAGACGAACGGGCCGTGGTCGACGACCTCGTAGCCGTGGTCGACCAGCCACGTCATGAGGTGGTCCTTCAGCTCGAGGCCGGCGTGGTCGGAGCCCAGGTGAACGCGCATGGTGGAAGTGTCCCAGAGCGTGGCGACGCCGGCTCAGGTGAGGTGCAGGTCGAGATGTCCCGCCACCTGGCGCAGCAGCGGCTCGGCTGCGGTGAACTGGGCGTGGCGCCAGAAGCCGTGGGTCTGGCCCAGGCACCGGATGCCGACCGTGTCCACGCCCGTCTCGGCGATGAGCCGGGCCAGCTCCTCCCCCTCGTCGCGCAACGGATCGTGCTCGGCTGTCGCCACGAAGGTCGGCGGCAGGGTGTGCAGCCGGTCGGAGAGCAGGGGCGCGAGGTCGGGATCGTCGTAGTCGGCCTCGCTGCGGGCGTACTGCTCCCAGTACCAGGTGGCCTCGTCCGGGTCGAAGCCCGACGCGGCGCCCTCGGCCCAGGACGGGAAGCTGTTGTGCGGGTCGAGGAACGGGTAGACCAGCGCGACGACCCGGAAGAAGCCAGGGTTGCGCAGGGCCGCGACCAGCGCGAGGTTGGCGCCGGCGGAGTCGCCGTGGGCGGCGTACGGACCGGTGGGGCCCTCGCGTCGCAGCCAGCCGATCACCGAGTCGAGGTCGTCCGGGGCGGCCGGGAACGGGTCCTCGGGCGGACGGCGGTAGTCGACGCTGAGCACCCGGCGTCGGACCCGGTTGGCGAAGCGTCGACAGACCGCGTCGTGCACGTCGATGTCGTTGAGCACGAAGCCGCCGCCGTGGGCGTGCACGACCAGGCCGTCGAGCGGGTCGACCGGCGTGTAGAGGCGGCACCGCACGCCGTCTGCGTCGAGGTCCTCGACCGAGGCGACGTCCTCCCGTGGCTCGCGCAGGTTGGCCTCGCGGACCTGCTCGCGATGGGCGGCGAGGTCGAACCCGGGAGCACGGAGGTCAGGGCTGTCGTCGGCCGCGACCGCCGCACGGACCTCGGGGTACATCACGGCTTCCGCACCACCTTGACATTGAACTCAGCGGTGCCGAGGGAGCCCATCAGGCGCAACCAGAGGGGTAGCCACATCTCGACGCCACGAGAGGTCTCGATCCCACCGAGGTCGATCACGTCGCGGTGCCCCATCTCCGCCAGGAGCGTGGCGACCCGCTGCTTGGCCTCCGCGTCGTCGCCGCTGACGAACACGCTCGTGGGCTCAGGCAGCCGGTCGGGGTGGGCCATCAGCTCGGCGGTGAGCGTGTTGAGCGTCTTGACGACGAACGTCTCCGGGAAGGCCCGCTGGATCTGCTCACCGAGTGAGTCGGTGTCCTTGACGCTCAGCGTCGGCGGGAACCCCGCGGAGAAGTCGAGCGGGTTGGAGATGTCGACGAGCACGCGCCCGGCGAGGTCGCCGGCCAGGGCCAGCAGCTCGAGCGCGCTCGCCCCGCTGCCGGCGTGCACCACCATGTCTGCGCCGTCCGTGGCTCCGGCGAAGGTGAGGAGGTCGACTCCGGTCAGGTCGGTCCAGCCGTCGCGGGTCCGGGTGACCTCGGGGTCGCGGGTGCCGAGGCGCACGTGGTGGCCCAGCTCGGCGAGCCGGGCAGCGATCGTGCGCCCGACGGTTCCGGTGCCCAGGACTGCAAGGTTCACGGTGACCTCCTCAGCGCGACATCAGGGCGTCGAGCCCGACCGCGACGGCAGCCGCGACCCGGAAGTCGACGCGCTGGTCGGGCACGGTGACACGGTAGCGGTCACCGATCGACAGCTTGCGCTCGACCGAGAAGAGCGCCCGCCCCTCACTGTCGTGGAAGTCGAAGTGGATCGGCAGGAAGTCGAGGGAGGTGAAACGGCGCAGCAGGCCGACGAGCTGGTTGCGCTCCTGGCCGGTGCCGGTGTAGCCCGGGCCCTCGATGTGGAACGTGGAGCGCAGGAGCGAGGCGCCGAAGTCCTTCTTGAAGTAGCCGATCTGGGCACCGGACTCGTCGGTGATGTCGTACCCGGCGTTGAGGTCGAGCTTCTTGCGGGCCTTGAAGCCGAAGACCGCGCGCGACTTCCCGGTGTCGGAGTAGAAGGTGACCTGCTCCTTGAACGCCATCCGCTTCTGCTCGGCCAGCGCCATCAACCGGGTCGGGTTGCCGGCCTCGTCGGACTCGGAGATCTCGTAGCGGTTGATCATCAAGGTGAGCTTCTGCTTCACCACGAA
Source organism: uncultured Actinomycetota bacterium (assembly GCA_963843815.1). Taxonomy (GTDB): domain Bacteria; phylum Actinomycetota; class Actinomycetes; order Propionibacteriales; family Nocardioidaceae; genus Nocardioides. The sequence goes on from CAWJLX010000015.1 coordinate 8,209, forward strand.
GTGCGGCACGTACATGTCGGCAGTGTTCTCGGCGTCCATGGGATCAGCCTAGGGACATGTGACGGCCTCAGCCGAGGCGCGCCAGCTCTTCGGCGACGACGGACTCCGGGTCCAGCTTGGTGAAGACCGGCGTGGGCTTGCCCACCGGGGCGCCGACCGTGACCGGACGTGACTCCCACCGCGGCGTCGACGTGTAGTCACCCGTGATGACGGGGTACGCCGTGAGCCCGGCGCCGTTGTCGGGGTCGAGCTCGTCGACCTGCTCGATCCGCGGCATCGGCACGAACTCACCCTCGCCGCCCAGCACGAGGTGCACCTTGTTGGCGGCGTGGGGCAGGAACGGTGCCAGCAGGGTGTTGCAGTCGCTGACACACTGCGCCGCGACGTGCAGCACCGTCGCCAGGCGGTCGCGCTGGGACTCGTCCTTCATCTTGTAGGGCTCCGTCACGGTGACGTACTTGTTCACCTCGCCGACGATGCGCATCGCCTCGGACGTGGCAGCGCGCAGGCGGTGCCCCTCCAGCATCGCGCCCACCGACTCGAACCCACTGCGGCAGGCGGCCAGCACCGCCTCGTCGACCTCCTCGAGCTCGCCACAGGGCGGGATCTCGCCGAAGCTCTTGGCCACCATCGTCGCGGTGCGGTTGACCAGGTTTCCCCAGCCCGCCACCAGCTCGGAGTTGTTGCGGGTGACGAAGTCGGCCCACGTGAAGGCTGCGTCGGAGGTCTCGGGACCGGCCGCGCAGATGAAGTAGCGCAGCGGATCGGGGCCGTAGCGGGCCAGGAAGTCACCCACGTAGAGCACGTGGCCGCGCGAGGTGGAGAACTGCTGGTCGCCCATCGTGAGGTACTCGGAGGAGACCACCTCGGTGGGCAGGTTGAGCATGCCGTAGGTCCCCGGCTCGCCGCCCCGCGAGCCCTGACCGTTGTACGCGATCAGCTCGGCGGGCCAGATCTGGGAGTGGAAGACGATGTTGTCCTTGCCCATGAAGTAGTACGACCGGGCGTCGGGGTCGTTCCACCACGCCCGCCAGGCTTCCGGGTCGCCTGAGCGGCGGGCCCACTCGATGGACGCGGAGAGATAGCCGATGACCGCGTCGAACCAGACGTAGAGGCGCTTGGTGGGCTGACCCTCCCAGCCCGGGACCGGGATGCCCCAGTCGATGTCGCGGGTCATCGCGCGCGGCCGGATCTCCTTGAGGATGTTCTGGCTGAACTTGATGACGTTGGGGCGCCAGTGGCCCTCGGCCTCGCGCTCGTCGAGCCACACCTTGAGCGCGTCGGCGAGCGCCGGGAGGTCGAGCAGGTAGTGCTGGGTGTCGACGAACTTCGGCGCCTCGCCGTTGATCTTCGACCGGGGGTTGATCAGGTCGGTGGCGTCGAGCTGGTTGCCACAGTTGTCGCACTGGTCGCCGCGCGCGTCGGCGTAGCCGCAGATCGGGCAGGTTCCCTCGATGTAGCGGTCGGGCAGCGTGCGCCCGGTCGAGGGGCTGATCGCAGCCTGCGTCGTCTCCTCGACCATGTAGCCGTTGGCCAGGCAGACGCGGAACATCTCCTGCACCACGCCGTAGTGGTTGCCGGTCGTGGTGCGGGTGAAGAGGTCGTAGGACAGGCCGAGGTCGGCGAGGTCGTTGACGATCACCGCGTTGTTCTTGTCCGCCAGGTCCTTGGCGCTCACGCCCTGCTGGTCAGCCGTGACGAGGATCGGGGTGCCGTGCTCGTCGGTGCCCGAGACCATCAGGACGTCGTGGCCGGCCATCCGCATGTAGCGGCTGAACACGTCGGAGGGCACACCGAAACCGGCCACGTGGCCGATGTGGCGCGGGCCGTTGGCGTACGGCCAGGCGACGGCGGACAGGACACGAGTCATGCGGGCAAGCCTAGTGAGGAGTGCGACGCGTTCACGCGGCGGTACGTCGCCGGAGGTCCTACGCACATAAGGTGGGACCCGAGGGACTGGGCGGGAGGCGCGATGTCGGTCGACCTGATGCTGATGCTGTCCGTTGCCGCCGCCGGCGGGCTGCTGGCGCACGTCCTGCGACTGCCGCCGCTGGTCGGCTTCCTGGCCGCCGGGTTCGTCCTCGCCGAGCTGGGCGTTGAAGGCACGGCCACGCTCGACACCCTCGCGGACCTCGGCGTACTCCTGCTGCTGTTCGCCATCGGCCTCAAGTTCGACGTACGGGTGCTGGCGCGACGCGAGGTCCTCGGCGTGGGTGTCGCCCACGTCCTCCTGAGCACCGCGCTGGCCGTGGGCATGCTCGCCGGCGCGGCGGCACTCGGCGCCGGAGTGCTCGCCGGCGCCGATGGCACCGACCTGGTGCTCGTCGCGCTGGCGTTGTCGTTCTCCAGCACCGTGGTGGCCGTCAAGCTCCTGGAGGAGCAGAACGCGACCCGCTCGCTCCACGGTCGGACGACCATCGGGATCCTGGTCGTGCAGGACCTCGTCGCCGTCGGGGTGCTGGCAGCGGTCGAAGGCGAGGCTCCCCACTGGTGGGCACCGGCGCTCCTGCTGCTCCTGCCCCTGACGTTGCTGCTGCGTCCTTGGCTCGAGCGGCTGGACCACGGCGAGCTGCTGCCCCTGATGGCAGTCGTCCTGGCGCTGGTCCCGGGCTATGCCCTCTTCGACGCGGCGGGTCTCAAGGGTGACCTCGGCGCGCTCACGATGGGGATCCTGCTGGCCCCCTCGCCGCGCGCGGAGGAGATGGCCAAGTCCATCTTCTCCGTCAAGGAGCTCCTGCTGGTTGCCTTCTTCTTGTCAGTGGGCCTGCACGGCACCCCGGATCCGGCGACGGTGGGGCTGGCACTCCTCCTGCTCGCCCTGGTTCCGGTCAAGGCACTGCTCTTCGCCGTGCTGCTGCGCGCCTGCGGTCTCCGGGTGCGCACAGCGACCCAGACGGCGGGCTCCCTCGCCAGCTTCTCCGAGTTCGCGCTCATCGTCGTCGTGGCGGCCACCGCCGCCGACGTGCTGGAGCCCGAACTCCTGGTCGTGCTGTCCACAGCCGTGGCCCTGAGCTTCGTCGTGGCGTCGTTCGCGGGGGCCGGCGTCGAGCAGTTCTCCGCCGCCCTCTCGAGAGTGCTGTCCGATCCACGGCACCTGCACGACGAGGAGCGCCCCATCGACCTGCGACACGCCGACGCCCTGGTCCTGGGCGTGGGACGGCTGGGCCGTGCCGCCTGTCGTCGGCTGACCGAGCGCTACGGCCTTCGGGTGGTCGGCGTCGACACCGATGCCGCACGCGTCGCCGACCTCGCGTCGTCGGGCTTCACCGTCGTCGAGGGGGACGCCACGGACCCGATCTTCTGGCAGCGGGTGTCGGTCGAGGGCTCGGTCCGCTTCGTCGTGCTCGCCATGCCCTTCCACGGCAGCAACACCGCAGCGCTCCAGCGACTGCGGGACAGCGGCTTCGGCGGATCGGTCACGGTGGTGACCCGTTACGACGAGGAAGCAGAGCAGCTGCAGGGTCGCGCGGCCGTGGTCGGTCTCTACGACGCCGCCGGCGCCGAGCTTGCGGACCGGGCGGCGGGTGACGTGGGAGACCTGCGAGACCTGGGGAACCCGGGCGACGACGTGTGATCAGCTGAAGTCGAGGTCACCCGTGCGGGACCGCTTGAGCTCGTAGAAGTAGGGGAACTTCGCGACCGCGACCGCACCGTCCCAGAGCTCACCGGCTTCCTCGCCCCGCGGGATCGCCGACAGCACCGGGCCGAAGAAGGCCGAGTCGTTGATGTGGATGGTCGGGGTGCCCACGTCGTCACCGACAGGGTCCATGCCTTCGTTGTGGCTCTTCGCCACGGCATCGTCGAGGGAGTCGTCGTCCCACGCCTCGACGAGGTCGGCCGGCAGGCCCACGTCGGCCAGGGAGGCCGCAACGGTCTCGCGGTCCAGCGCCTCCTCGTTGTTGTGGCGGCGGGTGCCGATGGCGGTGTACCAGGCGCCGAGCGTCGCGTTGTCGTACTCCTGCGCGATCTTGATCGCCACGCGGACCGGCTTCTCCGTCCCCGCGAGCATGTCGCGGTAGTCCTGCGGGATGTCCTTGTCCTTGTTGAGATGGGCCAGGGACATCACGTGCCACTGGACGTCGATGTCGCGAACCTGCTCGACCTCGCGGATCCAGCGCGACGTGATCCAGGCGAACGGGCAGAGCGGGTCGAACCAGAGGTCAGCAGTAGCCATGCAGACCTCAATGGCCTGTCCACCTGACGTATTCCTCGACCGTCCGACCGGGGTGGGGCATTCCGCGACCCCGGTGGCAGGATGCGCTCCATGCCTGGAACCAATCTCACACGCGAGGAAGCCGCCACCCGCGCGCTCCTCCTCGACGTCACGTCGTACACCGTCGACGTGGACCTGACCTCCGCGACCCAGCCCGACCAGGGCACGTTCGGCTCCGTCACCACCCTCGAGTTCGCCTGCCGCGAGCCCGGGGCGAGCACCTTCGCCGACCTCGTCGCGCCGAACGTTCGCGAGATCACCCTCAACGGCCGCAGCCTCGACCCGGCGACGACGTACGTCGACCACCGGATCGTGCTCGAGGACCTCGAGGCCACCAACACGCTCGTCGTGGCCGCCGACTGCGCCTACTCCAACACCGGCGAGGGCCTGCACCGCTTCGTGGACCCGGTCGACGACCGCGTCTACCTCTACAGCCAGTTCGAGGTGCCGGACGCGCGCCGCGTGTTCACCACGTTCGAGCAGCCCGACCTCAAGTCGGTCTTCACCTTCAACGTCACCGCCCCCTCGCACTGGGTGGTCGTCTCCAACGCCGAGACCCCAGAGCCGACCGAGCTGACCGGTGGCGGGCAGAGCGGCACCTCGGTGTGGAACTTCCCGCCCACCAAGAAGATGTCCACCTACATCACCGCCATCGTGGCCGGCGAGTACCACGGCGAGTTCGACACCTACGAGGGCAAGTTCGGCACCATCCCGCTGGGCCACTACTGCCGCCAGTCCATCAAGGAGCACATGGACACGGACGAGCTGGTCAAGCTCACCCAGCAGAGCTTCGCCTTCTTCGAGGAGCAGTTCGACTACCCCTACCCCTTCGGCAAGTACGACCAGCTCTACGTCCCCGAGTACAACGCCGGAGCCATGGAGAACGCCGGCTGCGTGACGCTGCGCGACGAGTACCTCCCCCGCAGCCGCCAGTCCCGGTCGTTCTTCGAGTTCCGTACGTCCGTCATCACCCACGAGATGGCCCACATGTGGTTCGGCGACCTGGTGACCATGAAGTGGTGGGACGACCTCTGGCTCAACGAGTCGTTCGCCGAGTGGGCCTGCTACTGGTGCGAGGCCAACGCGACCGACTTCACCGACGCCTGGACCGGCTTCGCCAACGCCCGCAAGCAGACCGGCTACCGCGCCGACCAGCTGCCCTCGACGCACCCGATCGCGGCCGACAACGTCGACCTGCACGCGGTCGAGGTCAACTTCGACATGATCACCTACGCCAAGGGCGCCTCGGTGCTCAAGCAGCTCGTCGCGTGGGTGGGCATCGAACCGTTCCTCGAGGGCCTGCGCGCCTACTTCAAGGAGTGGGAGTACGGCAACCCGGAGTTCAAGGACCTGCTCGCCACGCTCGAGAAGGCCTCCGGTCGTGAGCTCCAGAGCTGGGCGCAGGAGTGGCTGCAGACGGCCGGCGTCAACACGCTCGCCCCGAGCTTCGAGGTCGACGCGGACGGCAGCTACACCTCCTTCGCGGTGGCCCAGTCGGCCCACCCCGACTGGCCGACCCTGCGTCGCCACCGCCTTGGCATCGGCCTCTACGACACGGTGTCCGACGACAGCGGGACGTCCCGCCTGGTCCGCCGCGACTACCTCGAGATCGACGTCGACGGTGCCAGCACGGACGTGCCTGAGCTGGTCGGCGTGAAGCAGCCGGCGCTGCTGCTGCTCAACGACGAGGACCACGCCTACGCCAAGATCCGCCTCGACGAGCGGTCGCTGGGCACCGCGATCTCCTCGCTCTCCACGTTCGAGGACTCGCTGCCGCGCGCGCTCGTGTGGGGTGCCACCTGGGACATGACGCGCGACGGCGAGATGCAGACCCGGGACTGGGCAGACCTGGTCCTGGCCAACATCGGCCAGGAGTCGGACGCGTGGGCCGTGACCCGCATCCCGGCCTCGACGGCCCTCGCCGTCAACTTCTACTCCGACCCGGCCCACCGCGCGGAGCTGAGGGCGGCGTGGGAGTCCGGCCTGCGGGAGCTGCTCCTGGGCGCGGAGCCCGGCAGCGACCACCAGCTCACCTTCGCCCGGTCCTACGCGGGGGCCGCGCACAGCGACGCCGCGCTCGGCGACCTGATCGGACTGCTGGACGGGTCGTTCACCGTCGAGGGCCTGGCGGTCGACCAGGACATGCGATGGGCCCTGATCACCGCCCTCGCCCGGGCCGGCCGCTTCGGCGACGCCGAGATCGACGCCGAGCTCGAGGTCGACAAGACCATCTCGGGCAAGGAGGCGGCGGCCGCGGCACGCGTGGCGCAGCCGACCCCGGAGGCGAAGGAGGCCGGCTGGAAGGCGATCACCGACCCGGCCACCCCCAACGAGACCGCACGCGAGATGGCGTTCTCGATCTTCCGGTTCGGCCAGGAGGACGTGCTCGAGCCCTACCTCGAGAAGTTCCTCGAGGCGGCGGAGACGCTGATCGACACCTTGGGCTTCCACAAGGCCTCGGCAGTGCTCGAGTTCGGCTTCCCCAAGCCGCTCGGCTCCAAGGCCACACTGGCGCGCCTCGACGAGTGGCTCGCCGACAACAACGCACCCAAGGGAGCCCAGCGCTACGTCGGGGAGGCTCGGGCCGAGATCGCCCGGGCGCTGACCGCCCAGGCCTACGACGCCCGCTGACCGGGCGCAAAGTTCTCCTCACGCACGCCGACCGGGCGCTTCCTTCCCTCTCGCGGGGAAAGAAGCGCCCGGTCGGCGTTCCGAGCGGGAACTTCGTGCCCGGTCAGGCGTGGAGGGTGTTCTGGGGTCGCGCATGCTCGGCGAGCATCGCGATCCCGCGCTGGAGGCCGGCCAGCAGGTTGCCGTCGGCGAACTCCGACGACATCGCCAGGACGGCCAGCTCGACCTCGGCGTCGGTGAGGTGGATCCGGACGTCTCCACCTGTCACCACCTCGGTGACCCGGCGGCTCGGGTCGACCAGGATCAGCACGCTCCGGGCAGGAGCGACGAGGCGGTTGTGCAGGCGCGTGGCCCACGCTCGCGTGTCGTCGCCCTCACCCGGTCCGACGTAGACGGAGAACTCGAAGCGGCAGGTCTGCTCGGCGAGGCGGATGGCCCTGTCGAGGACGAGCCGGTCGGCCGCGCTCAGCAGCTCACCAGCCGCCACTTGCGCCGCCCGCCCGCGAGTCGTCGCCGTCGGGGGCCGGCAGCTCGGCGACACCCTGCCGGGGTCCGCCGATCCACTGGGCCTCGCCGCCGGAGTGGTCGGGCAGGAGCTTCTCGCCGCGGACCATCGCCGGCAGGTAGACCGCGACCGCGATGAGGACGAACAACAGCAGCGGGCCGCCCACGAGGAGCAGGAGGGCTTGCAGTCCGTCGACGTCTGTGACCGGGCCCCATCCCTCGGGCACATCGGCGTGGGCCGGGGCCGCGAGGAGCGCCAGCACCGGCGCGCCGGCCAGGACGGCGGCACGCCGCACCCGACGGTGCTGGGCTGGTCGGGACGAGCACCGGGCGGATGAGGAGGGGCTGACGTGCGTGGTCACGTGCAGAAGGGTATCGCTCATACTGGCCGGCATGCCTCACCCCCTCATCGCCCCGCTCATCACTGTGACCGAGGTCTCCGGGAGCGGGACCAACCCGTTGATGACCTGCTCCTCCAACGAGCAGCTGTGCACCTGGGTCCTCGAGCGCACCGGCAACGCAGCGCTCGCCACGACGGTGGACGTGGTCGTCGGCAAGCCGACCGCCCTGATCGGCCTGATCGTCCTCGGCCTCGTGATCCGGTGGGTGCTGCACCGCCTCATCGACCGGATCGTCAGGCGCGCCGAGACAGGCGTCCTGCCCGACCGTCTCAGCCGCGCCATAGCGGGCAGCAAGACAGGCGGCAGGATGGGCGCCGTCAGCCCCGACGACCGCGGCTACACCCGCCGCGTCCAACGGGCGGCGACCATGGGGTCCCTGCTCAAGAGCATCGTCAGCGGCGTCGTGCTCACGGTCGTGGGCCTGATGTTCGTGTCCGAGCTCGGCTACGACATCGCCCCGCTGATCGCCGGTGCCGGGATCCTCGGCGTCGCCCTGGGTTTCGGCTCACAGGCCCTGGTCAAGGACTTCCTCTCCGGCATCTTCATGATCTTCGAGGACCAGTACGGCGTCGGCGACGAGGTCAACCTCGGCGAGGCCGTCGGCACCGTCGAGGCGGTGAGCCTGCGGGTCACCCGGCTGCGCGACGTCAACGGCACGGTCTGGTACGTCCGCAACGGCGAGATCGCGCGCGTGGGCAACATGAGCCAGAACTGGGCACGCAGCGTGCTCGACATCGGTGTCGCCTACGGCGAGGACATCGCCCGCGTCCGGCGGGTGCTGGCCGAGGTCGCCCACGACCTGTGGGAGGACGAGGACTTCAAGGGCCGGGTGATCGAGGAGCCGTCCGTCTGGGGCGTGCAGGAGCTCGCCGCGGACGCCGTCGTCGTACGCGTGGCGATGAAGACCGCGCCCCTGGAGCAGTGGGCCGTGGCCCGCGAGATGCGCCAGCGGATCAAGACCCGATTCGACTTCGAGGGCATCGAGATCCCGTTCGCCCAGCGAGTCGTCTGGATGCGCGACCACGAGCCGCCACGACCGCAGTTCGCCGACGAGGACGAGCAGCCTCCGGCCGAGGGCCCGGCCGTGGCCGAGACCGAGGCGACCGAGATCGGAGAGGACCCGGCCTGAGGTCCTCAGGCCCGGCCGGGACAATGGCATGGTGACCACGTTCTACGACGAGATCGGTGGCGCGGAGAAGATCCGCACCATCGTCCACCGCTTCTACGAGGGCGTGGCAGGAGACGAGCTGCTGCGACCGATGTATCCCGAGGAGGACCTCGGGCCCGCCGAGGAGCGGTTCACCCTGTTCCTCATCCAGTACTGGGGCGGCCCGTCGACCTACTCCGACACCCGCGGGCACCCCCGGCTGCGGATGCGGCACGCACCGTTCAGGGTCACACCCGCCGCGGCCGAGCGGTGGCTGGTGCACTTCCGCGCCGGGTTGGACCACGCCGAGCTGACGCCCGAGCAGGACCAGCGGTTCTGGGACTACGTCACCCACGCCGCCCAGTTCATGGTCAACACCCTGGAGTGAGCCCTAGTCGGCGACGAGGGCCCGGAGGGCCTCCGGCACCGGAGCCGGTCGACCGGTCCCGCTGTCGATGCAGACACCCACCACGCGGGCCCGGGCCAGCACCTGGTCGCCGTCGCGCACCACGGACTCGAACACGACCGAGGTGCTGCCGATCCGGGAGACCCAGGTCCGTGCGTCGTAGGGCTCCTGACGGAAGAGGATCGGTCGCCTGTAGTCGACGTCGGTCTGCGCCACGACCAGGTGGTAGCCGTCTGCGAGCTCGCGCCCCTGGGCGAACATCAGCTGGAGCCGGGCCTCCTGGAAGTACTCGAAGTACTTCACGTTGTTGACGTGGCCGTAGACGTCGACGTCGCTGAAGCGGACGTGGACGGGGTAGGACCCGCCGGGGACGTCGACGACGTCGGGTGGCGGGGTGGGTCGGACCGGATCATCCGGCTCCAGCAGGCGCGAGAGTGATTCCTTCTCGCCCTCGTGAAGGCGTCGCGGACGCTCGGTGGCGAAGACGTAGGGCGTCAGCACGGTTCGGGCGCGCAGGAAGACGGTGCGCTCACCGGCATCGTCCTCGGCGAAGATCTCGTAGGCCATCGTGAAGCTCGCAGCCCGAATCTCCGTCACCCAGCACTCGATGGCGACCGGCTCGAAGCCGAAGGTCAGTGACGAGACGTAGGTGACCTCGTGCCGGACCACGACGACACCCTCGGCCAGGTCGTCCGCGCGACTGTCCGGAGCGTGCGTGCGGAACAGGTCCACCCGCGCCTCCTGGAGATAGTCGACGTAGGTGACGTTGTTGACGTGCCCCAGGAGATCGAGGTCGGCCCACCTCAGCGGGCAGCGGTAGAGATGACGCACACCACGATGGTCGCAGATGATCAGCGGGCGAAGTGCAGACGACCGTAGTAGGCCGAGATGGACTCGTGACGGCCCTTGCGGTCGCGGCGGGTCACGCGCAGGGTGGCGGGGAGGGCGATCGCGGCCATCGCGACAGCGGCCACCGCGGCGATGCCGACGACGACCAGGAGGGCGATGGCGGCGGTGGGGTCGATGAACTGCATGGTGCATCCTTTCTACGGGCGTAGAGTTTCTACGTATGTAGAAGGCTACTCCGCACGGCTCGGACCACGAGCCGGCCCGGTAGTGTCCTGCGTCACCGCCGAGGAGGAGCCGAGCAGATCGTGAGCCCCAGCAACGAGGAGCTGTCCCCGCGACGGCGCGAGATCCTCGCCGCGGCCACGACCGTGCTGGCCCAGCAGGGCAACCGCGGGCTGACCCACCGCGCGGTCGACCGTGCCGCCGGACTGCCCGAGGGCAGCTCCTCGGCCTACTTCCGCACCCGCGACGCCCTGCTGGGAGCGCTCGGTGACTTCGTGGCGAACCAGCTGGCGGCCGACGTGACTGCGCTGGGAGTACGACTCGCCGCCTGTCCGGGAGACCACGAGCGTGCGGCCGAGGAGGTCTCCGGCCTGTTCTCCCGCTGGCTCGACCAGCCCGACCTGCTGAAGGCCCGCCTCGAGCTCACGGTGGCTGCCACCCGTGACCCGGGCCTGGCCGAGCGGTTCGCCCTGTGGCGTGACGACCTCGTGTCCATCGTCCGCGGAGTGCTGAGCGGTGCGGGCACGGACGGAGGCGTGTCCGCCGAGACGCTGGTCGCGGCCCTCGACGGCGTACTGCTCGCCTCCCTGGTGCTGCCCCCGCGACGCCGACGCGCGTTCGTCAGCGACAGCGTCGAGCGCCTGCTGGCCGGGCTGGGATCGGCCGCGGACTAGGCGCGCACTAGGGTGCCGGGAGACCGTGCAAATCCTGACGAGACCGGAGTTCTCCATGCCCGAGGCAGTGATCGTTTCCGCAGCCCGCTCCCCCATCGGCCGCGCCAACAAGGGCTCGCTGAAGGACTTCCGTCCCGACGACCTGACGGCCCTCGTGGTGCAGGCCGCGCTCGACAAGATCCCGGACCTCGACCCCACCACGATCGAGGACCTGCTGCTCGGTTGCGGCCTCCCCGGCGGGGAGTCGGGCAACAACATGGCGCGGGTCGTCACGACCCTCCTGGGCCTCGAGGTCCCCGGCGCGACCATCACCCGCTACTGCTCCTCCTCGGTGCAGACCACCCGGATGGCCCTGCACGCCATCAAGGCCGGCGAGGGCGACATCTTCGTCTCCGCCGGGGTCGAGACGGTGTCCAGGTTCGCGAAGGGCACCTCCGACCACATCCCCGGAACCCGCAACCCGCTCTTCGCGGATGCCGAGGCCCGCACCGACGACTACGCCAAGGGTGGCAAGGACTGGCACGACCCGCGCGAGGACGGCCAGCTGCCCGACATCTACGTCGCGATGGGCCAGACGGCCGAGAACGTCGCCCGGATGCGGGGCCTGGACCGACGGGAGCTGGACGAGTTCGCCGTCCGCTCGCAGAACCTTGCTGAAAAGGCGATCGCCGACGGGTTCTGGGCCCGGGAGATCACCCCGGTCACGGCCCCCGACGGCACGGTGGTCTCCGCCGACGACGGCCCGCGCGCCGGAGTGACGTACGACGCGATCGCCGGTCTCGATCCGGTCTTCCGCCCGGACGGAGTGGTCACCGCCGGCAACTGCTGCGCGCTCAACGACGGCGCCGCCGCAGTCGTCATCATGTCGGACACCAAGGCCGCCGAGCTGGGGCTGACCCCCTTGGCCCGGATCGTCTCCACGGGCGTCTCGGGCCTCTCCCCCGAGATCATGGGCCTGGGTCCGGTCGAGGCGACCAAGAACGCGCTGAAGTACGCCGGGATGAGCATCGGTGACATCGACCTGGTCGAGATTAACGAGGCCTTCGCCGCCCAGGTGGTGCCGTCCTACCAGGACCTCGGCATCGACCTCGACAAGCTCAACGTCAACGGCGGAGCCATCGCCGTGGGGCACCCCTTCGGCATGACCGGCGCACGTCTGCAGAACACGATGATCAACAGCCTGGACTGGCACGACAAGTCCACCGGCCTGATCACGATGTGCGTGGGCGGCGGGCAAGGCATGGCGATGATCCTGGAGCGCATGCGCTGAACGCCACGCACCGATGGCCACTAGGCTGAAGCCATGACCGCGACGGGCGACCCACGCTGGCTCGACGACTCCCAGCAGCACTCGTGGCGTGCCCTGCTGATGGGCATGACCCTGCTGACGGAGCGCCTCGACGACGACCTGCGTCGGGAGTTCGGCATGTCGCTGACCGAGTACGAGGTGCTGGTCCGGCTCTCCGAGCGGCCGGGGCGCGCCATGCGGATGGCCCAGCTGGCCGACGCCCTGGCGCACTCGCGCAGCAGGGTCACCCACACGGTCGCCCGGATGGAGGCCCTCGGCTACATCACGCGTAGCACCACCCCGGAGGACGGCCGCGGGGTGGTGGCCACGATGACCGAGCAGGGCCACCAGCTCCTGGTCAGGGCCGCCCCGTGCCACGTCGAGAGCGTGCGGCGCAACCTCGTCGACCTCGTGTCCGACGACGACTTCGCCGCGATGGGACGTGTCTTCAACACAGTCGCCGACCACCTCGTCACGCAGCACCCCGAGAGCGAGATGCGCTGACCGTCTGTTCATCACGGTATGTAGGCGAATGGGCACTTCCCCGGGTCAATTGACCCGGGGAAGTGCCCATTCAGCAACATCCCATGATGAACAGACGGTCAGAC
>CAWJLX010000016.1:0-5951 GCA_963843815.1 uncultured Actinomycetota bacterium
ACCACGGCGAACGGGTACTCATCCAGCACGGCGTCGCTGCGTGCCTCTCCTGTGATGTGGATTCCCATGCCCTGAGTATCCCGCATCCCCCGAGCGCGCAGCCGCCCGGCTTCGGAGCCGTCACTGGCTGCGGTCCAGCGGTGCGAGCGCCTGTGGTTCGCGCTCCTGTGGCGCGGTCCGGAGCAGGGCCAGGGCCGCGACCGGGAACAGGATGACCGACACCAGACCGGCGCAGACCATGGCTGCTGCGGTCACCCCGCTGATCAGTCCGGTCAGCACGCCGATCTGGGTGGCGGTGACGATGAACGGCAGCGACGTCGCCTGCAGCAGGCCGGCTGCCACCACGCTGCGACGGTCGAACAGGCGACTGAACAGCACCGCAGGCAGTCCGCGTACGACGAGCAGTGCGAGCGCGAACACCGGGACCCGGGCCAGGGCCGACGAGTTCTCGACCAGACCGCTCAGGTCGAGACGCAGCCCGCTGGTCACGAAGAACACCGGGATGAGGAAGCCGTAGCCGATCGCCTCGAGCTTGAGCCGGAGGTGGGGGTGGGAGCGTGAGTCGCCGTCGATGAGCCCCACGACCGCGCCGGCCATGAAGGCGCCCAGGATGCTCTCCAGCCCGAACGTCTCCGCCAGCGCCACGAAGGCCACCAGCAGGACCACGGCTGCGCGCACCCGGATCTGCGCGGTGGTGTCCTGCAACCGGGTCAACGTCATCCCGAGCCGACGTGACCTGCCCACCAGGGAGACGGCGACCGCCGTGGTCGCGACCAACGCCGCGAACGTGCCGAGCAGCACCAGCCTGCTGCCGGTGCTCGAGCCCGACATGGAGAAGAGCAGCGACAGCAGCACGATCGCGGCGAAGTCGGCGACCGAGGCGGCGGCCACCGTGGTCTGGCCGAGCCTGGTGTCGACCTGACCGGCGTCCTTGAGCACGGGCACGACCAACCCGAGGGACGTCGCCGACAGGGTGACGGCGACCAGCCCGGGACTCCCGATCCAGCCTGCGGCGTCGAGGACAACACCGACCCCGATCCCGAGCGCGAGGGTCATGAGGTAGCCCACCAGGGCCAGCTGGAGCACCCTCCCTCGCAGCTGGTGGACGTCGATCTCCAGTCCGGCCAGGAACAGCAGGAACGCCAGACCCAGCAACGCCACCATGGAGACCGGGAGGTCCACCTCGACCCAGCCGAGACCCTGCGGTCCCACCGCGACGCCGGCGATGATCTCCAGGACGACGGCGGGGAAGCGCAGCGCGGGCGCCAGACCGAGGGTCAGTGGGGCGAGCAGGGCGATGATGGTGACAACCAGCAGGTTGGTGAACTCGACGTCGGGCATGGTGGCTCCTTGAGTGGCAGCCGCGGGTCGTGTCGTCGTGCGGACGATCAGCGGCGGAAGTCGCGGAAGGCGGCGAGCAGCGTCGCCTGCATCTCCTCCGACAGCGTCTCGACGGGGATCTCCCCCAGTCGCGACGCGGTCTCCTTCATCTGATTCAGGTAGGTTCCGCAGCCGGGGCAGAAGGCCAGGTGCTGCTCGAACCGTGTCGTGGCGCCCTCGTCGAGGGCACCCTCGAGGTAGTCGGTGACCAGCTCGACGAACTCCTGGCAGGTCAGCTCGGGCATCTCAGACCACCCCGCCGACACCGACCGCGGGATCCTGCTCGAGATACGGCGCCAGACGGGTGCGTACCGTCGCCCGAGCCCGGTGGAGCAGCACGCGCTGGTTGCCGCCGGAGATCTCGAGCATCTGGCAGACCTCGTCGGAGCTGTGCCCCATCACGTCACGGAGGGTGATCACGACCCGCTGACGGTCGGGCAGGGCGTCGATGGCGATGCGGACCTCGGCGCGGACCTCGCCGGCGAGCACGGCGCCCTCCGAGGACCGCCATTCGAGTGGGAACGATCTCCAGTGCCCGGCGTACCGGTCGTCGGCGTCGCGGAACAGGGCGGGGTCGAGTGTCGGGCCGAGGTCCTCGTCGCCGGCGGTCAGGCTGCTCCACGGCACGGTGCGACTCTCACGCACCCCGCGCTTCTTCGCGGTGTTGACCAGAATCCGATAGACCCAGGTGCGCAACGAGGAGCGGCCCTCGAAGCGGTCGATCCCGCGGATGACCGCGAGCCAGGTGTCCTGGACGACCTCCTCCGCGGAGGCCTCCGTGGAGACGTAGGCGCGGGCGAGCAGCAGCATCGATCGTGACCAGTCGTTCAGCAACTGAGCGAAGACGGCTTCGTCACCGGAGCGAACACCCGCCACGATTGCGTCGTCGGTGCTCGAATCGACCACCCCTGAAGCGTATCGCTGTTCACCGGTACTCCGGGTTCTCGAAGTCGAAACGGCAGCCCGCGTCCCACTCGGACCGTTGGTTGCCGTACGCCGGGACGCCACCGGCGTCCTTGAGCAGCCGCGCGAGGTGCAGCAGGTTCCAGGTCATGAACGTGGTGTTGCGGTTGGTGAAGTCGTTGTCCGGTCCCCCGGAGCCGGGGTCGAGGTAGGACGGGCCCGGCCCGGCCTCGCCGATCCAGCCGGCGTCGGCCTGGGGCGGGATCGTGTAGCCGATGTGCTGCAACGTGTAGAGCACGTTGTGCGCGCAGTGCTTGACGCCGTCCTCGTTGCCGGTGATCAGACAGCCGCCCACCCGGCCGTAGTACAGGTACTGCCCGCGGTCATTGAGCAGGTGCGAACCGCCGTACAGACGTTCGTGGACCTGCTTCATGATCGAGCTGTTGTCGCCCAGCCAGATCGGGCCGGCGAGCACGAGGATGTCGGCGGCCTTCACCTTCTCGAAGATCGCGGGCCAGTCGTCGGCGTTCCAGCCGTGCTCGCGCATGTCGGGCCAGACCCCGGTGGCGATGTCGTGGTCGATGGCCCGGACCACGTCGACCTGCACGCCGTGGGCCTCCATGATGTGGCGGCTGCTGTCGACCAGGCCCTGGGTGTTGCTGGGCTCGGGTGACTTCTTCAGGGTGCAGTTGATGAACAGTGCCGTGAGGTCGGCGTAGCTGGTGCCCGGCGAGGCGGTTGTCGGCTCGGTCACGGTTCTCTCCTTGCGTCTGGTTCGATGTGGACGGCGACGGCGGGAGCCGCCGCACGGGGTTGGGTCAGAGCAGCTCGGGGTCCTGCTCGACGCAGAGCAGCGCGGGCCCGGTCGCCGCGAAGAGAGCGGTCATGGCCTCGTCGAGCTCGTCGCGCCTGGTCACCCTGATCCCGGTGGCGCCGCAGAGCTCGGCGTAGGCGGCCCAGTCGGGGTTGTGCAAGGAGGTGTGCCAGACCGGGTAGTCGGCCGCGAGCTGCTCCTTGCTGATCTTGCCGAGGGCGTTGTTGTTGAGCAGCACGTGCTTGATCGGCATGCCGTACTTCACCGCCGTGGTCAGCTCGGTCGCGTACTGACCGAAGCCGCCGTCCCCGGTGACCGCGACAACCGGTCGGTCCGGGTCTGCTGCCCACGCGCCCATCGCGGCCGGATAGCCGAACCCGATGGAGCCGAGGTAGCCCGACATCAGCACCGGCTGCCCCTGGGACTCCAGGTAGCGACCGAGCGAGTAGGCGTGGTTCCCGACGTCCACTGCCACGACCGCATCGACGGGGAGGTGCTCGGAGAGCGCCGCGAACACGGCCGCCGCCGCGACCCCCGCCCCGCGGTCGTCTGCCGCACGCCTGGCCTTCTCGGCACGCCAGATCGCCCATCGCTCGGCCACGTCGGGTCGCTGGTCCTCGGGGTCGGCGTCGCCGACCGCCTGCGAGAGCGCCTCGACCACGACGGCCGCGTCGCCGAGCACGTCGGCGGTCACGGCGTCGAAGCGTCCGATGGCGGTCGGGGTGTCGTCGATCTGGACGACGGGCTTGTACGTCGCGATGCCGGTGTGGTTCGAGAACGACGCCCCGACCACGATCAGCAGGTCCGACTCGTTCATCAGCCAGCTGGCGACCGGGGTGCCGCTGCGGCCCAGAACGCCGGCCCCCAACGGATGCGTGTCCGGCACCAGCCCCTTGGCCTTGAACGTGGTCAGCACCGGAGCGTGCAGCCTCTCGGCGAGCTCGGTCAGCTCGGCCTCGGCGCCGCGGGCTCCGTGCCCGACGATGATCACCGGGCGCCGGGCGGCCACCACGAGTTCCGCCGCCCGTGCCAGGGCGGCTCCGTCGGGGCGGACCAGCCGGTCGGAGTAGCGGCCCGCGGGGGACGCGGCCGGCGCGTCCGACGGCAGGGCCTGCACCTCGTCGGGCAGCACCAGGTGTGCGACACCCCGACCGTCGCGGGCGTGCTTGACCGCGATCGCGGCCAGCTCGGCATGGTCGCTGCCGGACTGGACCGTCGTCGAGGTGATGGCCACGTCCTTGAAGACCGCGGACAGGTCCAGGTCCTGGAAGGCCCCGCGACCGAGCACCTTGGACGGCACCTGGCCGGAGATCGCGATCACCGGGGCCTGGTCCAGCTTCGCGTCGTACAGGCCGGTCAGCAGGTTGGTCGAGCCGGGGCCGGCGATCGCGAAGCAGGCGGCCGGCCGACCCGTCAGCTTGCCGTAGGCGCTGGCGGCAAAGGCCGCGGCCCCCTCGTGCCGGATGCCGACGAAGCTCAGCTCCCCCCGCTCCTCGGCTCGCCTCAGGGCATCCGCGAAACCGAGGTTGGAGTGCCCGACCATCCCGAAGACGCGGGTCACGCCGTGCGCGACGAGGGTCTCCACCAGGACGTCGGCGACGGTCCGGCCGACCTGGACCGGCTCGGGAAGCCGGACGTAGACCCCGTCGTCGCGTTCCTCGATGTCGTAGGAGGTGACCGTGTCGCCGAAGTCGCCCGGCGACTCGCCCGTCGTCGGGTCGTAGTCGTACCCGTGCCACGGGCAGCGCAACAGGCCTCTCTCGATCGAGCCCTCTCCCAGCGGGCCACCCTGGTGGGGGCAGTGGTTGTCCAGCGCCCCCAGCGTGCGGCCGCACCTGGTCAGCGCGATGCTCCGGCCGTCGACGGTGACGCTGCGGACCCGTCCCTCCCCCGGCACGTCGACCGGGCTGACGGGGTGCCAGGCAGCCGGGGAAGGGCCGCCGGCGGTGCGTGCTGACGATGGCATGTAACGCCTCCTCGGTTCCGTGACACCTATGCGCATGCGCCGCCCGAGTGCGACGTCCCAGCAGATCAGTGCCGCGGACTGCGACGGCGTTACAGGGCAAGGGCACACCTGTCCGTACCGAGGAGATGACCACATGGACCAGCAGACCCTGGAGCGCACTCGGCGGGCGCTGCACGGCGTCGCCGAGCTCGTGCTCGCGGCCCCGCAGTACGACCAGAGCCAGGAGATCAGGCTCCGGGTGACCCCGGGCGGCTTCGGCACGGTGACCTCCCCCGACGTGCGCGTGGACCGCCTCGAGCTGGTGTGCGCCACCGCCAGGGTGCCGCTGGGCGGGACGTTCGCCGAACTGGCCCGCGCCGCCGGCGTCGTCGCCCGCACCCTCCGCGACGTGTACGCCGAGGGACCGGACGTCGCCCCCGACGACCCGGTGGTGGTCGACCCGGAGGCCGTGGAGGTGGTGTGCGAGGCGTTCGCCGCCGGCGACGCGGCGATGCGCGCCTTCGCGCCCGCGGAGGAGCCGGTGCTGTGGCCCGAGCACTTCGACATCGGGATCACGCTCGCCGAGGTCAACTACGGGGTCTCCGCGGGCGACGCCCACGTCCCCGAGCCCTACGCCTACGTCGGCCCGTGGACGCGTCGCGAGGGCGACTTCTGGAACACGGCGTTCGGCGCCGCCCGACCCCTGGCGCAGCTGCCCGACAGTGACGCGCTGGTGGCGTTCTTCCGCGAGGGCGCGGCCCGGGCTGTCGCCGATCCTCCCCGCGCCCCCGACGGCAACGTCTGATCACGGTCGCAACGTGACGGGCGTCCGTCCTCCGGTCGCCCCGCGCGGGTGGCCTGTGGAGGAGCTCCGACATCGGCGGCGTACGTCGGGCAGGGTGGACCCAT
>CAWJLX010000017.1:0-7148 GCA_963843815.1 uncultured Actinomycetota bacterium
TTCATGCATGCGCGCGCCCACGGCATGACGCTCCCACCGCGGAATCCTCACCGGACGGGTGTACCGGGACGAGTGGACCGACGACAACGCGAGCGGCGCGCTGGATGGCCGGTCAACCGGACGCGAAGCCAGGGTGGCGTGGCACTGTCTCCTTTCCGGCGCGAGTGCAGGGTGGAGATATCGCGGGCGTGATTGCAGCAGTCGGCCACGGCATGGACGAAGCTCAGGTGGGTCAGCGGGTGCAGGTCGATCGGGCGTTGTACCGCGATGACCCGTCTGATGCGCCACCGATTGGACTGCTCGAAAGCGGGGCCGACGGGGGCTTCGCCGAGTTCGTGACGGTCAGCGCCGAGCAGACCCACGACGTCACTGGTTCGCCGCTGTCGGTTGTCCCGTACGGGACAACCGGGGTTCGCCTCGGGGATCGTTGCGAGGTCATCGTCCCCCACGGGCCCGGCAGTTGGCGCGGGCCAGATAGTGCGCGGTGCTGTTCTCGTGGGGGAAAGGCAGCTTCGGGACGGGTACGCCGAGTGCGTGGCAGATCGGGGCCCAGCCGTCGCCGGGCTGCCAGTCGACCAGCCGGTCCGGCGCGACTTCTGCGCGGACCTCCTGGAGCCACCGCTCGTAGCCGGCCATCAAGTCCTCGCGGTCGTCGATATCGGTGCCGAGGTTGGCGAAGATCACCCGGAAGAGCGGCACCATCGGGTCGTCGTTGTCTCTCGACAGCAACTCGCGAGTCCGGGTCAGGACAGTCGCGTCCATGCTGCGGTGCCACACCTCCGCAGTGCCACGGCTGGACAACAGCACCGGGGCGTCCGGGTACGCCATCGCCAGATCGCGCCAGCAGTTCGAGAACGGCGCATCGACTCCGGCGGCGTACCCGGCCAGGAAGTCGTCCCACACCGGCGGCTCTCCCGCGAGTGCGGCCACCCACGTGGGGGCGTGCTCGGGGTGAGCGAGGGCCTCGCTCATGTGGTAGACGGGTGCGTCCAGCAAGTGCCGCAGCGCCTCGCGCAGGGACGAGGTGCCGGTACGGGGCAAGCCGGCGCCGATCAGTCGTAGGACCACGTCCGCAGACTAGGCGCCTTCCAAACGATCCCGTTGGTCGATCCCCATTCGACACGGGTCGCGCAGGCGGGCCTCTCTGGGCACCTTCATCCCGTCAACTCGGCCAGGCGCTTCGCGGCACGCTTGGCGACCGACTTGCGCTCATCCCGGCCGAGGCGCTCGAGTTCGGGCATGAGCCAGTTTGCCAGGCGCTGGTCACGATCCGACCAGTGAGTCAAGACGTCCATTGTCACGTTGAGAACGATCCAGTCCGTCGACGTGGTCAGATTGCGCCGGAGCAACACCGTTGCCCGTTGCGCCTGTTCATCTGAGAGATCGTCCCGCAGGTGCTGCAGCATCTGGGCGACATGCCACTGAACCGACGGTTGCTCGATCTTCCCGAGGTCGCCGAGCAGGCAGCCAACGTGGCGCAGGAACCACTCGGGTTGCTCACGACAAACCTTCTCCAGCGCGTCTCCAACTCGCAGTCGGACGACCTCGTCCGTGCTGTCCATCGTCTCGAACAGCTCCTCCAGGCGAGCCTGATCAGCAAGCACTTCGGCGACGACCTCCGGGGTCCGGCCGAGCGAATTGGGGTGGCCGCCCTCGAGCATGTGGGCGAACGTTTCGGGCACGCCAACAGAATCGCACGCCGACCGCGCAGCGGACAGCGCGTCTCCGCCACCCGAATGCCCCGTGGGACGGCATCGGCGCGGCTCTCGCCACGGGCTAGGGAGGCTCAACGGGACGTCACCAGCGAACCGACGGGCCGAGAACGTCGGCGTCTCGGTGGGGCATCGGTTTGCAGGAGATGCTCAGCCCTCTTGTCGGGACCGACGTGCTGTTCCACGGTTGAGCGCCATGTGTCCACCGAGGAATCCCGCACCTGCTGCGACGAGGTTCCCCGCGAGGCCGAGCCTGGTGCCGGCGGCGTACCTGCCACGCAGCCGCGCGACGAACGAGCCCAGGAGGAGGAACGTGGAGATGTCGGCGCCCAACGCGTGCACCGCACCGATGCGTCGGTCGGCACCTGACATCCCTGCCCAGTCGCCGGCGCCCGCGATCGCGGTCGGCACCATGGCCGCCAACCCGGCTCCGGTCAGAAGCGTGGCGGCGCGACGTGCCTGAGCGCCACCGGCCAGGTCGAGAATGGATGCACTGGTCCAGCACCCGAGCGTCAGGTCGGTGAGCAAAGGATGCACCGAGTGGCCAAGGACGTCAGTGTGCAGCGGGCTGCGCCGTGCCCAGGCGAGCACCGGCCCGTAGACGAACTCCTGCGCTGCGGCCACCCGCTCCGAGACCGGGCTCTCGCCCACGGCCCGGACCACCCTCTGGGGAAGTGGCAAGACGTCCACGACATCCAGGGTAGTCCTCCTGAAGCCCACCCGGGGACAGGAAGCTCACGTGGTCTCGCTGGTGCACAGCGGAGAGTACGGCACGGCCGAAGTCGCTGAGCTCTTCGGAGTTGGCCGCTCCACTTGAGGTCCCGAACCGGGATGATCGGGGTTGTGAGCCATCCCTCCTACGACGTGGTGCCGGCCAACGAGGCGCCGTGGACAGACCTGGCGGCGGTGTTCGGGTTGCGCGGACCGGCGGCGCGCTGCTGGTGCCAGCGCTACAAGCTCGCCCCAGGTGAGGCCTTTGCGTCCTGCCCACCGGAGGACCGCGCGGACCGGTTGCGCGACCAGACGGACGCGGGACATCCGGGGTCCGATGCCACGAGCGGCCTGGTTGCCTACGCCGACGGTGAGCCCGTGGGTTGGTGCGCGGTCGAGCCCCGGACGGCCTATCGCGGGCTGGTCCGCAATGCCAGCATGGCGGCCTGGTCCGGACGCGCAGAGGACCGCACGGATGCCGGGGTCTGGGCGGTCACATGCGTGCTGGTGAGGGCGGGCCACCGACGGCGCGGAGTCGGCCGCGCGCTGGTGGGGGCAGCGGTGGCACACGCCCGGGTCGCCGGAGCGCGGGTGCTGGAGGGATACCCGATGGCCACCGGCTCCGCTCTCAGTGAGGAGCTGCACCCAGGGGTGCTGGGTGCCTTCCTGGACGCGGGTTTCGTCGAAGTGCACCGGCCCTCGGCTCGGCGGGCCGTCGTAGCGATCCAGCTCTGAGCTCACTTCGCCGCTGGGTCGGCATCGCCGTCCCCTCGGACCGTCTTCGGGCCTGCCGACGTACAGGCGATGGCGTGCGACTCGATGATCACCTCGGCGGCGTGCTCGATGCTCTCGCCGAGGTAGGTCCCCGGCACGGTCTTGCGTGAGGACGCGTTGATGAACGCGTTGCCCGCGTAGAAGGTCGGCACCCCCGTCCCGGCGACGACTGCGAGGGAGTCGACGGCCGAGCGGCGCTGGGTGGGGAGGTGGGAGACGACGACGACCGCGGCGGCGTCGGTTGCGAGGATGGCGGTGGCAAGCACACGGATGGGGGTTCGGGGCCCCAGGACGCGACATCCGATGCGTGACTCGGTGAGGAGGGCACCAAGCGCCTCGAGCCCCAACGTGTGCAGGTCGCGTGGACCGACAGCCATGAGCACCCACCGGTCAGAGATCGGGGGCGGTGCCAGGGTGGTGAGCTTGGCCAGCCACCCGCGCACGACCTCGGTGGTGAAGTGCTCCTGGCCGACGTCGCAGCGACCGCTCTCCCACCAGGCGCCGATCTGACGCATCCCGGGCATGACCACGCCGTCCAGGGCAGCTGCCAGGCCGAGCTCCGCACGGGCGGTGTCCAGCACGGCACGGATCGCGACGGCGTCCTGCGACGAGGCGCCGGCCAGCAGCTGCTCGATCCGATCGCTCAGAGGATTCTGCTCGTCGAGGATGGCTCGGACGCGCCGCGCCGCGTCCGAAGCCGGCCGTCCGGCGGCGATCTCATCACGCATGAGCCGCAGCTGGACGAGCTCCCCGCTCTGGTAGCGGCGATGACCGCCCAGGCTGCGGGGAGTCGTTGTCGGCAGACCGTAGCGCCGTTCCCACGAGCGCAGGCTCGGAGCCGGCACTCCCAAAATTTCGCTGACTTCGCTGATGGACAGTCCGTGCCCGGCCTCGGACGGGTCGTTCCCAGTCGACATCAGGACCCTCGTCCGCTCGGGAGCTCGGGCGAGCCCCTGGGTCCAACGTAACTCAACCCCGCGTGACGTCCGCCCGGTCACCCGGATGCATAGATTTCGGCCTATGCGCACGACTCGCGTCGCCTCACGCTGATGCTGACCCGTCCGCCCACACGCTCGATCCGGAGCAGCCCGCCGGAGAGAAGAGACCCCCGTGAGCACCGTGACCACCGAGACCCCGTGGACCACTGTCGGCCGCACCGTCCATCCGTCCTACCGTGTCGACGCCTCGCCGTTTGTCGCCCTCACCACCCGGCAGAGCCAGATCCTCGCGCTGATCGGCAACGGCTATTCGAACCAGGAGATCGCCAACGAGCTCTTCCTGTCGATCAACTCGGTCAAGTCGTACATCCGCGCCGCCTACCGCCGCATCGGCGTGGAGCGACGCACCCAGGCGGTCGTGTGGGCGATCACCCACGCCCCACTCGCGATCCCGGACGACTCGCGACGGGGTTCTCGGCCCGGGCGTTGACCTGCGGTTCACACAGTCTCCCAAGCGGACGGACGCACACGGTTTGCTTCATGCCGGCGAAGGTCTAGCGTCGCGGGGTGAGCATCGACGACCCGGCCAAGGCCTACGGCCTCTTCACCGGGCGCTTCTCCGAGCCCCTGTCGCAGGCGTTCGCGGACGTCGTCGTCCTGGAGCCGGGTCAGCGGGTCCTGGACGTCGGCTGCGGCCCCGGCGCACTGACCGAGGTCCTGGTGCAGAGGCTCGGCCTCTCCGGCGTGTCCGCGGTGGACCCATCGGAGGCGTACGTGGCGGCGGCGCGGACGCGCCTGCCCGGCGTCGACGTACGCCGCGCGCCGGCCGAGGACCTGCCCTACGCCGAGGACACCTTCGACGTCGCGCTCGCGCAGCTCGTCGTCCACTTCATGGCCGACCCGGTGGCGGGCCTGCGTCAGATGGCCAGGGTGACCAGGGCGGGCGGCATGGTGGCCGCCTGCGTCTGGGACAACGCTGGAGGCCGCGGCCCCCTGTCGCCGCTGTGGCGAGCCGCGCAAGACCTCGACCCGTCCGTCAGGGACGAGTCCGGCGGCGCCGGTGCCCGCGAGGGTCACCTGGCTGAGCTGGCGCGGGACGCGGGCCTGGAGGGGGTGCGGTCGTCACTGCTGACGTTGGTGGTCCCGTTCGAGACGTTCGAGGAGTGGTGGGAGCCGCTCACGCTGGGCGTCGGGTCGGGCGGCGCCTTCGTGCAGGGCCTGGACGCCTCGGCCCGACGGATGCTCCGCGAGCGGGTCCAGGGGATGTTCGGCCCGGCGCCGTTGACGGTGTCCGTGTCGGCCTGGTGCGTCGTTGCCGAGGTGCCCGGCTCCGGGTAGGGATCTCGAACGCGCCCGGCGCTGCTGTCGGCCAACCGATCGGCCGTGTCACCCTGACTCATGGTCGAGTTGCTGGTGGTTGCGTTGTCGGTCTTCGGGTTCGCGATGTTCTCGCAGCGGTCCTCGCTGTCTCCGGTGACGGCGCCGATGGTCTTCGCGACGGTCGGTCTCCTCGTCGGGACGGTGGGCGTGGACTGGTTCGACCTGACGTTGGACAGCGAGGTCGTCTCGGTGCTGGTCGAGGGCACGCTGGTGCTGGTCCTGTTCACCGACGCGGCCCGGATCGATCTCCGGGCACTGCGGACTGAGGCGGCGCTGCCCGCCCGACTGCTGGCGATCGGGCTCCCGCTGACGATCGTGACGGGCACGGCGGCCGCCGCGTTCCTCTTCGACGAGCTGACCCTGATCGAAGCGGGCCTCGTCGCCGCGGTCCTGGCCCCCACGGACGCCGCGCTCGGTCAGGCCGTGGTCAGCGACCGTCGACTGCCGGTGCGGATCCGCCAGAGCCTCAACGTGGAGAGCGGTCTCAACGACGGGATCATGGTCCCGGTCGTCACCGTCCTGCTTGCCCTGTCGGTGGCCGAGGCCGATGTCGCCGGCGCTGGGGCCTGGGGCGAGTTCCTCGCCCGCCAGCTCGGCTTCGGCCTCGCTGCCGGTGTGCTCGCCGGTGCGGCGGGCGGATGGCTGCTGCACCGCCGCGCCGTGGCTGGTGAGCTGGAGGGCACGTACCGACAGCTGGCCGCGCTGGCGGTGGCCGCCGGAGCGTTCGCCGGCGCGGAGGTTCTCGGGGGCAACGGCTTCATCGCCGCCTTCGTGGCGGGTCTCGCGTTCGCCCGGGTGGCGACCTCCGAGTGCGCGGACGTTCGGGACTTCACCGAGGACGAGGGGGAGCTGCTGACGTCGCTGACGTTCCTGGTCTTCGGAGCGGCGCTCGCCGGTCCTCGGCTCAGCCACCTGAGCTGGCAGATCGGTCTGTACGCCGTGGCCTCCCTCACCGTGGTGCGGCTCGTCCCGGTGCTGATCGCTCTCGCCCGCTCGGGCACCTTGCTGGAGACGCGACTCTTCGTGGGCTGGTTCGGGCCTCGGGGGCTGGCCTCGATCCTGTTCGCCCTGCTCGTCTCCCAAGAGCTCCAGGGCACCGGGGCGGACCTGATCCTCGACATCGCCGTCTGGACGGTGCTGATCAGCATCTTTGCCCACGGACTGAGCGCCAGCTGGTGGGCAGGGCGGCTGGGCAACCGGCTCGCGGCGAGACACGAAACCGTGGCCGAGAACCGTCCGGCGCCAGAGCTGCCCACCCGCCGCACGCTGTCCTGACGACGCGACCGGAGCGCGCCCGCGACGCCAGGCACACGGCGCCCCGAGATCCGAGATGCGTCGGCCGACCCTGAGGCCGGCACCTTCACTCGTGATGACACCATCACCCGCATGCAGGTCGAGGCAATCGAGGACCGCCGCGCGGGCCACCGCCGGGGCCTGGCCCTGGTGTGTGCTGCCGGAGTCATCTGGGGGACGATCGGGCCAGCGGTGGACGTGGTGCACGAACGGTCGGACCTGTCCGTCCTGACGATGAGCGGGTGGCGCGCCGCCGCTGCGGTGATGACCCTCGCTGCCCTGGTGCTCGTCCGCAGGCAGCTCGACGCCTGCGTCGCCCTGGTGCGCGCGCACCCGGCCA
>CAWJLX010000018.1:0-64483 GCA_963843815.1 uncultured Actinomycetota bacterium
ATCCTCGCGATGGGTGCCTTCACCTCGGCCTTCCAGCTCCTCTTCTTCGTGGCCGTCCTGGCCGCCGGGGTGAGCATCGCGACCGTGGTCGCGCTGGGTTCTGCGCCAGTGCTCCTGCTCCTGCTGCACAGCGTGCAGCGGCGACGAGTGCCAGGCCCGGCGCCACTGATCACGGTGTCGATGGGTGTGGTCGGTCTGCTGCTGGTGAGCCTCATCGGTGGCGACACCGTAGGTTCGGCCCCGACGCTGGGGGTGCTCGCAGCTCTCGCCTCCGGTGCCGCCTTCGCGCTCTCCGCGGACGTGGGCAGCTCCGTCTCCCAGGGGCACGACGCGGTGCCCGTCGCCACCGGCACCATGGTCGTGGCCGCGTTGATCATGGTGCCCGCCGGACTGACAGTGGGGCTCGTGCGGGGGGATTCGCTGGTCGCCGCGGACGCCGCGACGTGGGCGGGGCTCGCCTACCTCGGTGTGGTCACCATGGCCCTGGCCTACGTCCTTCTCTTCGCGGGGCTGCGCACCACCGCCAGCGGGTCGGCCACGGTGGCCACCCTCCTCGAACCCGTCACCGCTGTCGCGATCGCGGTCCTGCTGCTGGGTGAGAGGCTGACACTCGCGGGAGTGGTCGGCACGCTCCTGATCCTCGCCGCCATCGGGTCCCTCGGCCTCAGGCAGGAGATCCCGGAGGTCCCGGAGGTCCACTGAGCTGCGCTCAGGAGTTTGGCAGCACGTCCTTGACCGCGTCGACCACCTTGGCCAGTGCGGGCCGTTCGTCACCGCCGCTGGCCCAGACCGGGTCCTGTGGCAGCGGCCCCATCGGGTCCGACTCCTCGGGCGCGGTCGCTCGCGGCGCGAGCGAGCGGCGGAAGGCCTCGTCGAGTCCCACGAGGCGGTGTCCCTCGGGCAGCAGCATCGCCTGGAAGTCGTCGTCCGCGGCCACCATGTCGTGGTGGAGGCTCTCGACCAGCGCCTCGACAGTCGGCCGGGGCACGTCGGTGAGGCTGCCGACCAGGGTGCCGACGAGCGCCGTCGGCAACAACGGCACGTGGACCTGCGGTCGCTCGAGCCCCGCGTGCGCCGTGTAGGCCTCGAGCAGCGCGCCGTAGCGCAGCTCGTCGGGGCCGCCCAGGTCGAAGTGACGCGAGGGGCCGGCGTACGCGAGCGCCCCGACCAGCGCCTCGAGCACGTCGACGACAGCGATCGGCTGCACCATGGAGTCCATCCACGACGGCACGGTGTGCACGGGCATCCGCTCGCTGACCTGCCGGATGATCTCGAACGACGTGGATCCGGAGCCCAGGAGCACGGCAGCGCGCAGCACGACCACGGTCGCGGGCACATCGCCGAGGATCCGCTCGACCTCGCGTCGGGACTCGATGTGCTCGGAGAGCTCGGAATCGGCGACATCCGGGACGAGCCCGGAGAGATACACGACCCGGTCGACGCCGTGGGCGCGCACAGCGTCCGCGAGGTTGGTGGCTGCCTTGCGGTCGGTCTCGGCGAAGTCGTCGCCGCCCATCCCGTGGATCAGGTAGTACACCGCACCCACGCCCTCGCAGGCCGTCATCACCTGGTCGGGGTCGAGCGCGTCCATGACGACCGTCTCCACCCGCTCGCCCCACCACGGCTGCTCACGGTCGGGGTTGGACGTGGTCGTGCGCACGTCGTGACCGCGCTCGAGCAGCACGGGCACCAGCCGACCGCCGACGTAGCCGGTCGCGCCGGTCACCAGGATCTTCAACTCGTCCTCACCTCTCCACGGATTGTCGGCCCCCCGGCCTGCTGCAGCACCTCGGCGAGGCACGTCGGCTCTGCAGAATGTCACGAGAGCCTACTGCTGCGTCTGGGACGCCTCTGGCGTGGGCGAGGGGCGTCCACGCCTCAGGGCGCCCGCTGCCCGTCGACTCGGACGGCGTACCAGTTCCCTCCGTTCAGGAAGACGTCATGGCACTTCACCTCGTGCTTGCCCTCGTGGGCGTAGAAGTACAGCGGGTGCCGGTCGTAGGTGACCTGGGTCGTGCCGTCCGTGCGCTGGGTAGTGCCGAGCAGAGCGTCCCGGACCCGCCCTCCGGCGCGTGGGGGGCCGTCGGTGAGGACGGGAGGCCAGGCCTCGGCACAGGCGTCGTAGCAGCGGGGCCGGGACGTGGTCTCGATGTCGAACAGGTACGCCGCCTGCCCGGTGCCGTCGAACAGGACGGTGCCGAAGTCGCTCTCGGCAGCGACGACCTTCGTGCCCCGCTCGGGCTGCTGGGCGGACGGTGACCCGGATGGTTCGGGGGAGGGGGCGGTCGTCGTGGCCGCCGGGCTCGCCGTGGGGGAGGCCTTGTCGCTGGCGGGGGTGGCCGGATCGTCGGCACAGCCCGTCAGCACGCCCAGGAGCAGGATCGCCGCGATCAGTGGAGTCCTCACGGTGCCAGTGTGACCCCTGCTCCTCGCGGCACCTCACACCCGGCAACGATCGGGCCCAGAATGGTGGGATGGACAACCGCAATCCCGATGTCGACGCCTGGTTCGAGACCTACGACAACCCGCAGAAGCAACTGGTGCAGGCAGTACGCCGCATCGTCCTCGACACCGACCCGCGCATCTCGGAGACCATCAAGTGGAAGGCGCCCACTTTCACCTACCAGGGCAACCTCGCCTCCTTCTATCCCAAGTCCACCAAGCACGTGTCCCTCATGTTCCACACCGGAGCCGCACTGCCTGATCCGGAAGGGCTGTTGGAGGGCGAGGGTGACACCTCCCGAGTCGCTCGCTTCCTCGACGACGCCGACCTCGCGGCCAAGGCGAAGGCGCTGCGAGGGCTGGTGATGGCCTGGATCGAGCTGAACGGCTGACCCGGCCCTCCGGGCAGCTGTCTCACACGACGTCTCGGCGCTGGACCGCCACGAGCCCAGCAGCGGCGGGGACCACCGCCCACGCGCCGACGGCCAGCAGAGCAGCCGCCGGGTTCACGTCGGTGCTGACACCTGAGATGACGGCGAAGAGTGACGTCGGGATCCAGGACGCTGCTTCGCTGAAGAGCTGTACGGCGAGCGGCGGGATCACGAAGAGCGCCAGTACGGCGGTCGTGACGGCGCCGCCGATGTTGCGGATGAGGGCGCCCAACCCGGCGCCGAGGGTGGCACCGACCGCTCCAGCGAAGGCCGAGGCTGCGAAGAGCCGGGCAAGGTCAGCGCCAGAGACGAGGAAGCCGTTGTCGGTGCTCGGCAACGCGAGGGCGACGCCGGCGACAACCAGCGCCTGCCCGGCGAGGGCGAGTGCCGCTCCGCCCAGGAGTATCGCGATCAGCTGGGCAAGCACGGCTCGCGACCGGCGGGGCGACGTCAGGAACATCGGCACGACCGTGTGGTGCCCGTACTCGCGAGCCACCGCGATGGCCCCGAACAGGCTGGTGCCCATCATCGCGTTGAACGCGAAGGCCATCAGAGACTTCTGGTCGGCGGCGGTGGCGACGAATGTCTTGCTGCCGTCCATGTCTGTGGCGAAGGCGACGACCGCCGCATCGAGACCGGCAATGACGACCAGGACGGCGAGGAAGCCCCAGGGCAGCTTGGTGGTGGTGAGCTTGCGGATCTCTCCACGGACGAGGCGGAGCATGGTGCTCATCGCGCTACTGCCTGCCTTCCGGACTCGGTCGGGACGGTGGTGTCGGTGGTGCCGCTGACAGGGGCGCTGTCAGCGGTGCTGTCGGTGCTCGTCCAGTTGAGGAACAGCTCTTCCAGGGAACCTGCTTGGGGACTGAGCTCGTGGAGGGCGATTCCCGCGCTGCACGCTCGGTCTCCGATCTCGGCGATGCCGATGCCGCGGACGACGAGCTCACCTTCGGTACCGGTGTGGACGGTGGCGCCCGCTGCCCTGAGCAGCTGTGTCAGCGGGTGTGCTGCCTCGCTGCGGACCGACGTGCCTGCCTGCTGCAGTGCGGCGAGGGTGCCCGTGGTGACGAGCTGGCCGTGGTTGAGGACCACGATCTCGTCGGCGAGGTGCTCGACCTCGGCCAACAGGTGGCTCGAGACGAACACCGTGCCTCCGCCGGCAGCGCGCTCCCGAAGGAGGCCGCGCAGCCAGCGGATGCCTTGCGGGTCGAGGCCGTTGCCGGGCTCGTCGAGCACCAGGACCGGGGGGTCACCGAGCAGGGCGGCCGCCAGTCCGAGGCGCTGGCGCATGCCCAGTGAGTACCCGCCCACATGGCGGTCCGCTGCATGCCCGAGGCCGACTGAGTCGAGCATGTCGCCGATCCGGCCAGGGTCGATACCCGCGCCGTCGGCGAGGATCCGAAGGTGGTTGCGGCCGGTGCGTCCCGGATGGAAGGCGTTGGGCTCGAGGACGACGCCCACTGTTCGGGCCGGGTCGTCCATCTCGCGGTACCGCCTACCGCCGATAGTGGCGCGACCGTGGTCGGCCTTGGCGAGGTCGAGCAGGATCTTCATCGCCGTTGACTTGCCGGCACCGTTCGGACCCAGGAAGCCGGTGACCCGTCCGGGCTGGACGGTGAACGTGAGCGCATCGACGACGACTTCGTGCGCATAGCTCTTGGTGACGTTCTCGAACTCAAGCGTGTGCATGGACGAGGCTCCGCTCGGTGGCTGTGCGCCGGGCATGCGCCTCGACGTTCGCTCGGATCGTGCGGACGACGGCGCGCAGGATGTAGGCGACGAAAGGACGGATCAGCCACCAGTAGCGCGCCATCTGCGCCTGCGACGCGGGGTCGGTGGTGGTGGTTCGGCACTCGTAGCTGAGGATCGACCGGTCGGGGCCATCGGGGCGCACCAGCAGATGGCAGGCGATCTTGCCCCATCCCGGCTCCTCGAAGGCGGTGAACTGGTCTGCGGTCAGGTCGTGCCACTCGATGTCGGGCTTCCAGAAGGTGCCGACGGCGCCGAACACGACCTCCCGTCCGGGAATCTCACCGAGGACCACCCAGCCTGGAACCTCGCCTGAGTCCCGCGCGAGCATCAGCGCCGGCGGGGTCTCGACAGGGCGGCCCAGCACCCGGCTCGGCAGGGCTCGCGCGGTCATCAGCGCAGTGACCAGCCGCGACCGGGTGGTCGTGAAGTCGAAGTTCTTCGCGGCCGCGAAGACGGTGTCGGTGTCCGCCTCGACGACGAGGTGCTCGGTGAGGACCACGTCGTACGTCGGCAGGTGTGCGTCGAGGAGGTCAAGCGTCTCGGGTGCCGAGACCTCGCTGCTGACCCATGTGGTGACCATGTCGTCCACTGCTTCACGCACCGATCCGTGGTTGGTGTCGATTGCCGTCTGGCACGTTCGCTCGACATCTCCATCACACGGCTCTGCTCACACTCCTGGCAGAGCCGGGCTGCCCTGCTGGTCGGGTCGTTGTGCCCTGACGGCGGGTGAGGCCCGCGCCTAGCGTCGACGACAGGGAAGTGCGTCGCCAGATCGCCCGGGCGACGTGCCCGCCACACGACACACGGTCTGCCTCCTCGCTGAGCCGTTCTGGAGCATCGCATGACAATCACTCGGGACCTCAGCCCAGCCGAGATCGACGGCCTCACCGACGGGGTGGCGGTCGCCCGAGCCGAACACCTGTGCAAGGTCTACGGGACGGGTGACGCCCAGGTCGTGGCCCTCGACGACGTCACGGTGGAGTTCGGCCGTGGCCGACTCACCGCGATCATGGGCCCCTCGGGGTCCGGCAAGTCGACGCTGATGCACTGCATGGCCGCCCTGGACGCGCCGACGTCCGGGCGGGTGGACATCGACGGTGTCGACATCCGCGGTCTCAAGGACAGGGCCCTGACACTGCTGCGACGCGACCGCCTGGGGTTCGTATTCCAGGCCTACAACCTGGTGCCGACGCTGACCGCTCGCGAGAACATCACCCTGCCCGTCGACATCGCCGGCGTGAAGCTCGACGCCGCGTGGTTCGACACGGTGGTGGACACCCTCGGCATCCGAGACCGCCTGAGCCACCGACCGGACGAGCTCTCGGGCGGGCAGCAGCAACGGGTTGCCTGCGCCCGGGCCCTGGTGCGCAAACCCGCCATCGTCTTCGCCGACGAACCCACCGGCAACCTGGACTCCCGTGCCAGCGCCGAGATACTCGCGTTCCTGCGGCGCTCGGTCGACGACTTCGGGCAGAGCATCGTCATGGTGACCCATGACCCGGTCGCGGCGTCGTACGCCGACCGCGTGCTCTTCCTCGTCGACGGACGCGTCGTCGACGAGATCCTTGCTCCGACCACGGCGTCGGTCCTCGAGCGGATGACGAGTTTCGATCACCCCGGACGGGACTCCTGAGATGCTGCACGTCACCCTCAGGGGACTGCAGGGTCATCTGGTCCGCCTGCTCCTCACCGCCTTCGCCGTGATGCTGGGCGTCTCCTTCGTCACCGGCACCTTCGTGCTGCGCGACAGCATCGACAACACCCTCGGCGGGCTCGTCGCCCAGTCCTCCCAGGGGCTGGACGTGTCCGTCCGGGGTGCCGAGACCAGCGCGGTTTCCCCCGTCTCGGTCGACGAGTCCACCATCCGGCCCGGGGTGCCTCTCGCCCTCGTCGATGAGGTCGCGGCCGTAGGTGGCGTCGCGCGGGTGATGCCCAACCTGCAGGGCACGGCCATCCTCGCCGGAAGCGACGGCATCGCGGTGAGCAACGGCGGGGCACCGTCGCTCGGATTCGCCTACTTCGAGAACGATCCAGGGTTCACCCTGGTCTCCGGGCGCGGACCCGCCAGCCCTGGAGAGGTCGCGGTCGAGACCAGCACGCTGGACCGCGCCCACCTGGAGGTGGGCGATCGCACCCGTGCGGTCATCGGCGACCAGGCCAGGCAGGTCACCATCACCGGTGAGGTGCAGGTCGGGTCCTCTCTTTTCGGTGCCACCGCTGTTCTTGTCG
Organism: uncultured Actinomycetota bacterium; assembly: GCA_963843815.1. GTDB lineage: Bacteria > Actinomycetota > Actinomycetes > Propionibacteriales > Nocardioidaceae > Nocardioides. The sequence continues at coordinate 6,855 of CAWJLX010000018.1, forward strand.
ACGAGACCACGGCTCGCGGAGCCTTCGCTCCCGACGGCACGGTCCCGTCCCTGTCGGTGACCGCCGCGTCGGGGGTCAGCCAGACCGCGTTGCGGGCATCCATAGCGAGCGTCCTGCCCGAGAATCTCGAAGCGGTCACCGGCGCAACCGTGCAGAGCGAGTCCGAGACCTCTCTAGAGAAGGGACTCGCGTTCTTCACGATCTTCCTGTTGGCATTCGCCGGCGTCGCTCTCTTCGTGGGCTCGTTCATCATCGTCAACACCTTCTCCATGCTCGTTGGTCAGCGGGCCCGAGAGCTGGCACTGCTCCGCGCCATCGGAGCGACCAGGGCCCAGGTGATCCGCAGCGTGCTCGGTGAGGCAGTCGTCATCGGCGTGGTGGGCTCGGTGCTCGGAATCGCCCTCGGCCTGCTGATCGCCGCTGGTGCTGGGGCAGCCATCCGGACCCTCTTCAGCACCGACATCGGAACCGACCTCCCGCTCACTGCGACCACTGTCGCGTTGAGCGTCCTGGTCGGGATCGTTGTCACCGTCGTCTCCGCTGTGCTGCCGGCACGGCGTGCCTCGCGGGTCGCCCCGGTGGCAGCCATGCGCGGGGACGTCGGCGCGGTCACCGGCGGACTCGGCAGGCGGGGCTCGATCGGCCTCGTCCTGCTGGTCTCGGGCGCGGTGATCCTCGGCGCAGCGGTCACCCGCGCGCAGGTCTCCTGGCCGGTCGCTGCCCTGGGAGCCGTCGCCGCGGTGCTCGGCATGCTGGTGGGGGCACCGTCGGCCACCCGACCCGTCGTCCGCGTGATCGCGTGGCCGTTCGTCGCGGCCCTGGGGGCGGTCGGGCGTCTGGCGCGGGAGAACGCGTTGCGCGTCCCCCGTCGTACGGCGACCACGGCGAGCGCCCTGATGATCGGCCTGGCCCTGATCTCCGGCATCTCGGTGCTGGCGGAGAGTGTCAAGGCCAGCGTGAGCAGCGGCGTCGCCGACGAGCTGACGTCAGACTTCGTCCTCAACAGTGGCAACGTCGCACCGGTGCCCGCCCCTGTGGCGGACGCGGCTCGCGCACTGCCCGCCGTGCGATCGGTGGCCGCGGTGAGCTTCGTGGATCTGCGGATCGGGACCTTCCACACGGCCGCCTCCGCAGCCACCCCGGCCGACATCGCGGACAACTTCCTGGTGACGATGCAGGCTGGCAAGCTCTCCGCGCTCGATCGATCCGCCATCCTGGTCGACGAGACCACCGCCAGCTCCCGTGGCTGGCACGTCGGGGACACGTTGACCGGAACAGTCGGCACCCTGAGTGGTGAGTCCCTCGTCGTGGGCGGCATCTATCGGGACAGCCAAGCCTTCGGATCGCACGTGATCGTCGGTCATTCCCTCTACGCCGCAGCCCTTCCCACCAGCCGACAGGCCGATGCCCGGCTGTTCGTGCGGGCGGTGCCGGGGGCGAACCTTCCCGCCCTGCGAGCCGAGCTGACCGATCTCGTCCGTCCCTACCTGATCGTGTCGGTCCAGGACGGCGCGGAGTTCGCCGACGCGCAAGGCGCCTCCATCGACACGCTGATCAACCTGCTGTACGTCCTGCTGCTCTTCAGCGTCATCGTCGCCGCTCTGGGCATCATCAACACGCTGGCCCTGTCCGTCTTCGAGCGAACCCGCGAGATCGGGCTCCTCCGGGCCATTGGGTTACGCCGCAGGCAGCTCAGCTCCATGATCACCGTCGAGGCCGTGACCACCGCCGTGTTCGGTGCCGTGCTCGGCACTGCGCTCGGTCTGGGACTGGGGGTCGCCCTCCAGCGCGGCCTCGTCTCCCAAGGGCTGACGGTCCTCGCCATCCCCTGGACACTCGTCCTCGTGATGCTGCTGGCCTCGGGAGTCGTCGGCGTGCTCGCGGCAGGCCTACCCGCCCTGCGGGCGATGCGCCTGAACATCCTGCAGGCAATCGTCAGCTCCTAGTGAGCCCGGACAAGGCTCAGGCGCTTTCACGACGCTCAGAGGCCCACGCGAGTGGGCACGAAGGAGATGGTCTCCCATGACCACGACGCTCCGCTGGTTGCTTGTTGCTGTCTTCGCGGGCCACGGGCTGATCCATCTCCTGGGCGTTGCCAAGGGCTTCGGGTTGGCCGATGTCTCTCGGCTGACGGAGCCGATCGGCTTCGTGGGAGGGGCGCTCTGGTTGCTCGCCGCCGCAGTCGTCCTCAGCGCGGCGGTGCGTCTCGCCGTGGGGGCACCCACCTGGTGGTGGGCCCTCGCCCTCGGCGCGGCGGCGATCTCGCAGATCGCCATCGGAACGTCCTGGAGCGATGCGCGGGCCGGGACCATCGTGAACCTGATCCTGGTGCTGGCCGCCGGGTACGTCTTCGCGGCCGAGGGACCCAGCAGCTTCCCCGCGCAGTATCGGGAGCGTGCCACGCACGCACTCGCTGACATCGACCCGTCGCCGGCGGTCGTCGCCGAATCAGACCTCGCAGGCCTGCCGAGCCCCTTGGCGGCCTACATCCGGCGCGCCGGTGCCGTCGGGCAACCTCGAGTGGTCAGCTTCCACGCCGACTTCCACGGCCGCATCCGCAGCGGCCCGGACGCGCCATGGATGCCGTTCACCGGCCAGCAGGTCAACACCTACGGGTCGCAACCCCAGCGGGTCTTCCTCATGGACGCCACCAGGTCCGGGCTCCCCGTGACCGTCCTACACGTGTTCGACTCCTCCACCGCCACGATGCGCGTGAAGCTGCTCTCCCTGTTCACCCTCGTCGACGCGTCCGGTCCCGAGATGGACCGTGGAGAAACCGTCACGGTGTTCAACGACCTCGTCGTCATGGCGCCCGGTGCGATCCTCGATGCCCCCGTGACGTGGACGGCCATCGACCCCCGGCACGTCCGCGGGGAGTTCACCAACGGCGGCGAACCCGTCTCCGCCGTCATGACCTTCAATGCCGAGCATGACCTCGTCGACTTCGTCTCCGATGACCGAACGCGCGCATCGGCGGACGGCAGGACCTTCGCACAGCACCGCTGGTCAACCCCGCTCACGGGCCACCACGACAGCGACGGGCATCGCGTCTTCACCCTCGGTGAGGGTGTGTGGCACACCGGACCGCACGGAGAGTCGTTCACCTATCTGGAGCTCCATCTCGATGCCATCAGCTACAACGTTCAGACCACGCCTTGCCACCATGCGAGCGTGGCGCCCAGAGCGAGGTCCCAATCGGTCGGCTCGGCGTCGAAGGTGGTGCGGTAGTCGTCGGAGTCCATGACGAAGGGGTTGTCGAACTGGTAGGCGACCTCAGGTAGCTCCGCGGCGATCGGCATGACGAGCCCGGTGGCTCGCAGGGCGAGGGTCGGGATTCGGTGGATCGCCGGGGTCTTGACCCCGGCGATCGCGGCGGCCCGCGTCAGCGTCTGGCGCAGGGTCAGATCCGGTGGGGACGGTACGTGCCACGCCCGACCCCACGCAGCGGGTTCGGAACCGAGGCGAACCAGTGCGCGTGCGAAGTCGGGGGCGTAGGTGAAGGTGTGCGTAAGGTCGGGGTCGCCCAGCCACCACACCGCCTTGCCCTTCAGGACGTTCGGCCAGACCTGCACGCCGAGTTGTGACTGGCGTACGCCGGGCCCGAAGAAGTCCGAAGCGCGGCCTGACACTGCTCGAATCCTGCCGCTCCGGTGAGCCTCGAACAACCGCGTGCTCATCTGTGCCCGCACTTCGCCCTTACGGGAGTTGGGCTCTAGCGGATGAGCTTCGGTCAGGGTGCCGGCGCTGCCGTATCCGTACAGGTTCTCCGCCGCCACCAGAACCGCCCCCGTCTCGGCCGCGGCGTACATTGCACCTTCGTGCATCGCGGGAAGCGTTTCGGCCCACCGTGGGTACGGTGGCGCGGCGGCGAAGTAGATGACCCCCGCATCCTCGCAAGCCTGGGCCAGGGCGGACGCGTCGGACGCATCGGCCTTGGCGGCCTGGACGGCTGGGGGTAGGCCCGAGGACCCACCAGAACGCGTCACGACCCGCACGCGGCGTTTCGAGGCAGCGAGGATCTCCGCGATGCCCAGGCCGATGGGTCCTGCACCGATGACGACGTGCAGAACGTCCGCCGGGGGCGCATCGACCCAGTCGCCTTCGTTGCCGGGAAGGGACACCATGCCCCCTCAGGGGCCGATCTTCTCGAAAACAATGACCGGTGTCTCCGGCCCGATGTCACGGCGGCTCCCGGGATGTGCGGCCAGGTATGCCTGGAGGGCAACGAGCCGCTCTGACCCTGCGAGGACGTGGCCGGTCGCGTCGTGTCGGGAACCGCCTAACATGTGCGCCACTCCTCCTGAAGCTCTGTGCCTCTGGCTCTACTGCGGGCCGCGACGACGAGCCCGGCAGCCCAACCGGGTGCGCGTCCGTGGGGTGGTGGGTCGATGGTGTCGATCTCGTGACCACTCACGGCGAGCAGCCACGAGGTCAAGGAGTTGGAGTTCCACATCTCGCCCGTCCCCAGCTCGTCGCGTCCCCACGTGCGGGTGGGGAACATCCGGACCAGAGCCAGCACCTGCTGCGCCCGGTCTCGGTCGGCGCTGAGCCGCCGGGGACTGTTCACTGCCGCTGCCGCGTCCGGGATGACTCCGCCGCTCCACCGGCGCACCTCGTAGCGGAACAGACGCGAGCGACCCAGCCATGCCAGGCCCACGGAGCCCTCGCCGACGACACCACGGTCCGCAGCCTGGTTGCCCCACACCGGCGTCATCTCGATCACGTGGCGGGCTCCATCGAGTCGGACCTCCAACGCGGAGTGGTAGAGGTCGCGTCGCGGGCGGTGTTCGTGGCGCGCGACGATCGCTTCGAACACCAACCCGCTCCAGCGCACGAGGCGAGAGCCGTCGCCCGCTCCCAGCGGCAACCAGTACAGATCGACACTCGCCAGGGAACCCGCGTCGGGACCCGGGGTCACCTCGGCGCTTCTCGCCGCGCTGGGCCGGCACGCTCGGGGCGTCATACGTTGGCTGGGACCGTGACGTAGTCGAAGACGAGTCGCGCCGGGATCTTGCCCGAGAGCACCTCCGTCATCGCCTCGTTGACGTCCTCGAGACTCCTGGTCTCGGCGATGACCCGGGTCCTGCCGGCCGCGTGGAGCGCGAAGACCTCCGCGAGGTCCTGGCGCGTGCCCACGATGGACCCGAGGATCGAGATCCCCTTGAGCACGGTCTCGAAGATGGGGATGGTCATGGCGCCACCGTCCGCGGGCAGGGCCACGCAGACGAGCCGACCGCCGCGACGAAGCGAGGCGAAGGCCTGCTCGAAGACCCGGGGCGACGCGGCCAGCACCACGGCCACGTCGAGACCGCCCAGGGCCTGGATGGCGCCGACGGGATCAACGGTGGCCGCGTCGACGAGGTGCTCGGCGCCGAGCTCCGCGGCGAGGTCGAGCTTGGGCTGCTCGATGTCGACGGCGACCACGGTTCCACCCATGATCCGGGCGTACTGGACCGCGAGATGGCCCAGGCCTCCGATGCCGAAGATCCCGACCAGTTCGCTCGGCTCGACCTGGGCGACCTTGACCGCCTTGTAGGTCGTCACTCCCGCACAGCTCAACGGCGCGGCGTCGATGGACGTGATGCCGTCGGGCACCGGGACGACGTACGACGCACTGGCGAGGGCGTACTCGGCGAACGCCCCGTCGATCGAGTAGCCGCTGTTCTGCTGCTGCTCGCACAGGGTCTCGCGACCGTCGACGCAGTAGCGGCACTCGCCGCAGGCAGAGCCGAGCCAGGCGATCGAGACGCGCTCGCCCAGGGTTCGACGGGTGACCCCGACGCCCAGCTTCTCGATGATCCCGATGCCCTCGTGGCCCGGGACGAACGGCAGTGTCGGCTTGACGGGCCAGTCGCCCCTTGCCGCGTGGATGTCGGTGTGGCACAGACCACACGCCTCGAGACGGATCAGGACCTGACCGGCTCCGGGCTCGGGGATGTCACGTTCGACGATCTCGAGCGCATCGGAGAAGGCGGTGACGACAGCTGCCTGCATGACTGGACCTCTCATCGGGTCGCTGACGAGGTGCTACCGATGCTCGGGTGAGCCGAGATCGCACGGTCAGGCGACGCCTCCATGGTCGGGCGACGAGGCGGTCGCGAGGCAGGGCCCCCGGTCGCGTCCACGAAGGACGTTTGGCACTGTCCGACAGACCGATCTCAGGGGAGCGTCATGAGGTGGCCGGGACCGTGATGCGGCCGACCGCTTCTCAGCCGAGGAAGATGCTGGTGAGCTTGCGTCCGGGACGCTCGAGCGGCAGCTCGGTCTCCTCCGCGACGAACTCGCGCATCAGGTCGATCGCCATCAGGATCTTCGGGTTGCGCAGGGAGTAGTAGACGCTGGTTCCCGCTCGTCGCGTCGTCACGATCCCGCGCTCACGCAGGACGGCCAGGTGCTGGCTGGCGTTCGACTGGCTCACGCCGAGGGTCTCGGCGATCTCGCCGACACTGAGCTCGCCATCGCGGAGCACGCTGATGATCAGCAACCGCTTCGGATCGGAGATGGCCTTGCAGACGCGCTCGTGCAGCTCACGCAGCTCGGCCGCCAGAGCCTCGTTCATGGTCACCTCCTTGCCGGTGCGACGCACGGGTCGGGCACTCGACGCCCCGGTCGACGACAAGTTTAGCCTTGAACCAGGAGCAGCCAGATGGCCAGGACCGCGAGGAGAGACACCGTCACGGCCAGGAGCAGGAGGAGGCGGGACGATCCCGGGTCCTGCCCGGCCCCGATCCGGGACGTGGTGCGCTCGTAGCGCAGCTCGCTCAGCACCAGCAGCACGATCGCCACGGTCAGGCCGAACAGTCCCGGCAACGCCGGGACGAGCCTCCCTCCGGTCTGGTGGAGCAGGAGCGCCGAGATCCCGGCGACGCCGAGGGCGGTGCGCTGCCAGGCCATGGCGGTGCGTTCGGCCTGGAGGCCGGCATCGTGATGCGGCTCCTCGCGATTGCGGCTCCACGGTCGAGGCGGGACCATGATCAGTCGACCAGGTCGACGATGACGAGGGCGAGCGCCACCAGGGAGGCGAGCACCAACGACCAGGCCACGAGCCGAGGGACGAACGACCGGGGCAGCTGGCGCCCGAACCGCATCGCGCGCTCGTTGCGCTGCCAGTCGCGGTAGGACATCCAGGCCAGGAACCCACCCAGTCCGATCAACAGGAACCCGAGCGCGTGCCGCATCAGGCTCAGTCCCGGCACGAAGCGAATGACGGCCACCCCGGCGGCCATCAGAGCCAGGGAGGTGCGGATCCAGGCCAGGAAGGTCCGCTCGTTGGCCAACGTGAACCGATAGTCGGGATCCACCCCACCGTCCGGCCCCCTGTCCGGCCCGCTGTCCGCCCCGCGATCCTGCCCGCTGTCCGACCTACCGTCCGGCTCGGGTGACGTGGACTCAGGGGACATGGGCTACCTCTCTGCGCGGTCAGGTCGGGTCAGGTCAGCGACGTCGAGGCAGCGCACTGGTTGCGTCCCACGTCGAGCACCAACAGCTCGTCCTCCGGTGGGCGCAGCTGTCCGGCGTTGACCAACCGGATGGTGTCGTAGGCCGCGGGTGCGTCGGGAAGGGTGGACACGATCTCCTCGACGAAGCGCTCGATGGCCCGTTCGTTGAGCAGGGTGGCTTCGAAGACCTGGCTGAGCGTGGTCGTCACGGCGCCGGCGTCGTTGAACTCGTCAGGACTCGACCAGTGGGCAGGAGCGATGACGGTCGCCGGCTCGAGCGGCTCCAGCCGGTCGTGCACGCTGCGGAACAGCGAACGCGCCAGGTCCTCTGCCTGCCCGGTGAGGTCCGGTCGGCCGAGGCCGCGCACGAAGATCGTGTCGCCGACCAGCATCAGGCGCTCGCTGACCAGGAGGGCGGTGGTCCCCGGCGTGTGCCCGGGCAGGTGCATCGTCAGGGCACGCACGACGCTGTCGCGTCCCAGTGGCAGCTCCTCGCCGTCCGCGAGGGGGCGGTTGGGGAACGGGATCTCCTCCGCGCTGTCCTCCGGCGGAAGGTGGTACTCGACACCGAGGCTCTCGGCCAGGCTCGGACCGCCACTGATGTGGTCGGCGTGGACGTGGGTGTCGATGACGTGGGTGACCGTCATCGCGTGCTCCTGGGCGAGATCCAGGTACGGCGAGTGGTGGCGCGCCGGGTCGACCACGATGCAGCTCTCACCGGGGACGCCGATCACGTAGGACAGGCAGCCCTTGGCCGGACGCTGGAGCTGCCAGGCACGTGCGGGCGCGGGGACGCCGTCGAGCTCGACCGGCACGAGGAGCCTGGCCCAGGCATCCATCCCGCCTGCCAGGGATTTGGTCTCCTTGCCGAGCTCGTTGAACTCCTCCACCACGAGCGCCGAGCCGTTCCCGTGCGCACACACGATGACCGCGTCGTCCAGGGTGTCGGACGCGAACCGCTCAGGCTCCTCCAGAACCTCGTACACGGGGGCATGGCGCGTCGAGACCTCCCGACGTCCCTCGATCTTGTGGGCCGCGAACTCGTCGGTGTTGCGGACGTCGAGGATCTCGGAGATGCGACCGTGCAGGATCTCCTCGTGGAGCTCCGCGGCCGAGATTGTCCAGGCTTCCATGCCTTTCGTCCTTCCTGCGTCCGATGCCTGCCGGACGCGCGTTCGGGTGAGCTCGGGACGCTCGCAATGTCCGGACAACTCGCCGGACAAGGGGGTTGTTGCATGCGCCATCACGAATGTAATGTGACGCGCAACACAGCGCAATCCCTCGTATCTCCCCGGAGGACCCGCCATGACCGATGCGGTACCCGACAACGAAACTCCCGAGAGCATGACGATCGTCGCGTGGAGCGGAGATCTCGACAAGATCTGGCCGACCCTGATCTTGGGATCCACGGGTGCCGCCTACGGCATGAAGACCACCATCTTCTTCACCTTCTGGGGCCTGTTCCCGCTGGTCCGCGACGACGTACGGATCACCGGCACCAACGCCATGACCAAGGCGCTCGCAGGCATGAACCCTCCCGGCGTGAGCAACATGAAGCTCTCCAAGCTCAACATGGGTGGTGCCGGCGCCTGGATGATGAAGAAGCTCGCGCGGGACAACAAGGTCGCCAGCCCCAAGGAGCTGCTCGAGATGTGCTCGGAGCTCGGGGTCAACCTCTGGCCGTGCGAGATGACGATGGAGCTGATGGGCCTGCGCCAGGACCAGCTCATCGAGGGTGCCGGCGACCCGGTGGGCGCCGCGACCGCGCTCTCCGCGATGAGCCGCTCGCAGATCAACCTGTTCATCTGACCGCTACTCGGCCCCCGGGGGTCGATCCGAACGGAAGAAGTCTCATGGACCAGCACGTCGACGCAACGGTGGACGCCAAGGGCCAGAAGTGCCCGATGCCCGTACTCCTCCTCTCACGCGGGATCAAGGCCCTGAGCTCGGGCCAGGTCCTGCTGGTCGAGGCGACGGACAGCGGCTCCAAGAGCGACATCCCCTCCTGGGCGAAGGACACCGGCAACGAGCTGCTGGACAGCTCGGTGGAGGACGGCGTCTACCGCTACCTCATCCGGAAGAGCTGACGGGATGCAGCTCGGGTTCGCGATCGACCAACGCACCTGCATCGGGTGCCACGCCTGCACCGTGGCCTGCAAGACCGAGCACGACATCCCGGTCGGGCAGTTCCGCACCTGGGTCAAGTACGTCGACAGCGAGTCCTTCCCGGACACCACGCGGTCCTTCGGGGTGATGCGGTGCAACCACTGCACCGACGCCCCCTGCGTGAAGATCTGCCCGACCGAGTCGCTGTTCAAGCGCGAGGACGGCATCGTCGACTTCGACCAGGAGCGCTGCATCGGCTGCAAGAGCTGCATGCAGGCCTGTCCGTACGACGCGATCTACATCGACAAGGACACCAGCACCGCCGCCAAGTGCAACCTGTGTGCCCACCGCGTCGACGAGGACCTCGAGCCCGCGTGCGTCGTGGTCTGCCCGACGCACTCGATCTGGGTGGGCGACCTCGACGACCCGACCAGCGGGATCGCCCGGCTGGTGAACGACCACGACACGATGGTCCGCTCGCCGGAGCAGAACACCGGTCCCAACGTGTTCTACCTCGGCGCCGACCGTGCCGTGCTCGATCCGCTCGCGGCCCCCGTCGAGGACACCTACATCTGGGCCAAGCCCGACCGGCAGCGCCTCGAGAACGCAGCGGACCTGCCGCGGGACCCGGGGACGAGTGCCCGCACCACGCTGAACACCGCCCACCCCCGGCCCTGGGGCTGGAAGGTCACCACCTACCTGTGGACCAAGGGGGTGGGAGCCGGGGCGCTGGCCCTGGCCGGCCTGGCGCACATCCTCGGGATCGAGCTGGGGGCGGTGGGCGACTATGCCGCGCCTCTGCTGGGTCTCTTCGGGGCGGCCACGACCGGCGCCCTGCTGGTGTGGGACCTCAAGCGCCCCGAGCGCTTCCTCTACATCTTCCTGAAGTCCAACTGGACCTCCTGGCTGGTGCTGGGGGCCTACGTCCTCACGATCTTCTCCGGCGGGGCGGTCCTGTGGCTGCTGGCCGCATGGCTGGACATCGGCTGGGCCATGTCGGTGCTGGCCTGGCTGGCCCTCCCGGCCAGCGCCATGATGGCGGGCTACACCGCCTTCCTGTTCGGTCAGGCCGAAGGTCGTGACCTGTGGCAGTCCCGCCTGTTGTTCTGGCACCTGCTCGTCCAGGCGGTGATGGTCGGCAGTGGCGCGCTGGCCCTCGTGGGGCTGCTGGTGGACCTGTCCGACAGCGCGTGGACCCTGCTCGCGGCGTCGTTCGTGATCGGTGCCGTCCTGCACCTGGTGATGCTCGCGCTCGAGTACGGCGGCAAGCACCCCACTCGGCACGCCTCCGTGGCGGCACGCATCATCAGCTCGGGGCGCTATGCGCGCACGTTCTGGCTCGCGGGGGTGCTCCCCGTGGCACTCGCCGTCGTGCTCGGCGTCCTCACCTGGGCCGGAGCGCCCGTGGTCCTGCTCGCGCTGGGGGGACTGCTCGTCCAACCCGCGCTCCTGGCCTACGAGAGCGTCTTCGTCCGGGCCGGCCAGGACGTCCCCCTGTCGTGACTGCCGGCTCCGAGCACCCCGCCAGTCCACCCTGCCCGTTCACCCTGCCTCGAAGGGACCCGTCATGACGCTTGAGTCGGAGCGCGAGATCACCCCGCTGAAGCTGCCGGGGGAGCGCACTCACGAACGCCTGCGCAACTTCCCGCCGGTCGCCGACTGGGACCACCACGTGGAGTACGACGCGAAGGCGCACCCGCGCAAGGTGCCCCACGAGTACATGCTCGTGCCGACCACGTGCTTCAACTGCGAGTCGGCCTGTGGCCTGCTCGCCTACGTCGACAAGTCCGACATGTCGATCAAGAAGCTGGAGGGCAACCCCGCGCACCCGGGCTCCCGCGGACGCAACTGCGCCAAGGGGCCCGCGACGATCAACCAGATCAACGACCCCGAGCGCATCCTGTATCCGCTCCGTCGCTCCGGCAAGCGCGGCGGCGGTGACTGGGAGCGGGTCAGCTGGGACGACGCTCTCGACGACATCGCCGGCAGGATCCGAGCGGCCATCGTCGAGGACCGCAAGGACGAGGTCGTCTACCACGTGGGCCGACCGGGCGAGGACGGCTTCGCGGAGCGCTTCCTGCTGGCCTGGGGGGTGGACGGCCACAACAGCCACACGAACATCTGCTCGGCAGGCGCCAGACTCGGCTACTCCCTGTGGGGAGGCTACGACCGCCCGTCACCCGACTACTCCAACGCCAAGGTCATCCTGCTGATCTCCAGCCACCTGGAGGCAGGCCACTACTTCAACCCCCACGCCCAGCGGATCATGGAGGGCAAGGTCGCCGGAGGAGCCAAGCTCGTCGTGCTCGACCCGCGGCTGTCCAACACCGCGTCCCAGGCCGACCTGTGGATGGCGCCCTGGCCCGGCAGTGAGGCGGCCATCCTGCTGGCGGTGGCGTCGTACCTCCTGCGCACCGACCAGGTCGACCGCGAGTTCATCCGGCGCTGGGTCAACTGGTCGACGTACATGGAGCATCTCCACCCCGACATGCCCGGTGACGACTTCGACGCCTTCCTGGGGGTGCTGACCGAGGACTACGCGCAGTACACCTTCGCCTACGCCGCGGAGCAGGCACAGATGCCCGAGGAGCAGATCGAGGAACTGGCCACCATCGTCGCGACCGCCGGCAGCGCCCTGTCCGCTCACGTGTGGCGCGCGGCGACCGCGGGCAACCTCGGCGGCTGGCAGGTCTCGCGCGCCCTGTTCTTCCTCAACGTCCTCACCGGCAGCGTCGGCACCAAGGGCGGCACCAGCCCGAACGGCTGGGACAAGATCATCGCCCACGGGCCCGACGTCCCCGGGGGTCACGAGTCCTGGAACGAGCTCCTCTGGCCGGCCGAGTTCCCAATGTCGACCAACGAGATGTCGATCCTGCTGCCGCATCTGCTCAAGGACGGCCGGGGCAAGCTGGCGATGTACTTCTCCCGGGTCTACAACCCGGTCTGGACGAACCCCGACGGCTTCAGCTGGCTCGAGGCACTGACCGACGAGGCACTGGTCGACTGCCACGTGGCGCTGACGCCGACCTGGTCGGAGACCGCCACTTTCGCCGACTACGTCCTCCCGATGGGGCACAGCACCGAACGCCACGACACCCAGTCCTACGAGCAGTACGCCGGGAAGTGGCTCGGCTTCCGGCAGCCGGTGACCCGGGTGGCGATGGAGAAGATGGGCCGGATCGTCTCGGACTCGCGCGAGTCCAATCCGGGGGAGGTCTGGGAGGAGAACGAGTTCTGGTTCGAGCTCTCCTGGCGGATCGACCCGGACGGCTCGCTCGGCATCCGCAAGTACTTCGAGTCGCCGTACCGCCCGGGCGAGAAGGTGACGGTGGACGAGTACTACCGCTGGGTGTTCGAGAACAGCGTGCCGGGCCTGCCCGAGGCCGCTGCCGAGCAGGGCCTCACCCCGCTGGCCTACATGCGCAAGTACGGCGCGTTCGAGGTCTCCAAGGATGCCTACCGGATCGACGAGCGTCCGCTGACCGATGCCGAGGTGGAGGGTGCCACCGCCGACGAGCAGGGCGTGCTGCGCAAGCCCGTCACGCTGGACTCGACACCACCCCTGGTCGGGGAGGCCGGGTCCGTCGGCCTGGTGCACCAGGACGGCACCCGGACCCAGGGCTGGCTGACGCCCTCGCGCAAGCTCGAGCTGTTCAGCGACACCATGGTCGACTTCGGGTGGCCGGAGTACGCCGCTCCCGGCTACATCGAGTCCCACGTGAGTCACCGCTCCATCGACCCGGACAACAGCGAGATGGTGCTGGTACCGACCTTCCGGCTGCCCACGCTGATCCACACCAGGACCGGGAACGCCAAGTACCTCAACGAGCTGAGCAACACCCACCCGATGTGGATGAACACCCAGGACGCGGCCCGGTTCGGCTTCGTCACAGGTGACCTGGTGCGCGTCAACACCGAGATCGGCTACTTCGTGGCGCGAGCCTGGGCCACCGAGGCCATCCGTCCCGGCATCCTCGGGCTCTCCCACCACATGGGCCGGTGGCGCACCTCCGAGCACGCGGGATCGCGCTGGGCCATGGGTCTGGTCGACCTGACCAAGTCGGACGACGGCGTCTGGAAGCTGCGCTACAAGGAGGGGATCAAACCGTTCACGAGCGACGACCCCGACAGTGAGCGCATCGACTGGGACGACCCGGGCGTGCACCAGAACCTCGCCTTCGCCGTCCACCCGGATCCGCTGTCGGGCATGCACTGCTGGCACCAGAAGGTGCGGCTTGAGAAGGCCCGCGAGGAGGACCAGTACGGCGACGTCGTCGTGGACACCAAGCTGTCGCGCGAGATCTACCGCGCCTGGATGGCCACGACCAGGCCGGGGCCCAGCGCATCGGGACTGCGTCGACCGGAGTTCATGATGCGTCCGGTCAAGCCGACCAGGCGCGCCTTCCGCGTCGATGGTGGCCGCTCCGAGGGCTCGGGGGACCAGGCATGAGCATCCTGTCGCGCACCCGCACCGGCCCCTCGGTGGACCTCGACGCCGTGCACGCTGCCATCGGGCGAGTCGAGGACCCGGAGCTCAAGATGTCCCTCGCCGATGCCGGCATGGTCGGCGGCGTCGAGCTCGGCCGGAACGGTCTGGTCCGGATCACGGTGCGCCTCACGACGCCCACGTGTCCGATGAAGGAACGGCTCGTGGCCGACGTCACCGCGGCGGTCAACGTCCTGCCCGGTGTGGCGCGGGTCGAGATCACGCTGGACGCCATGAGCGAGGGCGAGCGCCTGCAGCTGGCCGGCAAGTTGCGCGGAGGCCGGACCGAGGGCACCCATCAGTTCGGGGACAGCTCGACCACCAACGTGTACGCCGTAGCCAGCGGCAAGGGGGGAGTCGGGAAGTCCTCCGTCACCGCCAACCTGGCGGTCGCCCTGGCCCAGCAGGGCCAGCGGGTCGGCGTGCTGGACGCGGACGTGTGGGGCTACTCGATACCGCACCTGTTCGGCGTACGCCGCTCACCCGTCGCGCTCAAGGGAGTCATGCTGCCGGTCGAGGCGCACGGCGTCGCCCTGATGTCGGTGGGGTTCTTCGTCGACGAGGACGAGCCCGTCGTCTGGCGGGGGCCGATGCTGCACAAGGCGCTCGAGCAGTTCCTGACCGACGTGCACTGGGGCACCCTCGACACCTTGCTGCTCGACCTGCCGCCCGGGACCGGTGACGTCACGCTCACCCTGCTCGACCTGATCCCCGATGCCCAGCTGCTCGCGGTCACCACCCCGCAGCTGGCCGCCCAGACCGTGGCCGCACGCGTGGGGCGGATGGCGCGTGATGCGCGGATGCCCATCGCCGGCGTCGTGGAGAACATGTCGACCCTGGTCTGCCCCTCGTGCGCCGAGCACACCCCGATCTTCGGGGAGGGCGGTGGCGCCCGGCTCGCGGCGGCGATCGACGCCCCGCTGCTGGGGCAGGTCCCCCTGGACCTTCCGCTGCGCACGTCCGGGGACCTCGGGGTGCCGGCCATGGTGGCTGCCCCCACGGCGCCCTCGGTCATGGAGCTCCGGCGGATCGCCAGCGAGCTGCCCTCCGTCCGGCGGAGCCTGGTCGGGCGGGCGCTGCCGTTGTCCGTGCTCTGACCAGGTGTGACTGGAATCGCCACCTCGGCCCTCCGGCGAGCCCCGAGCGGCTCAGCCGCCTGACGTCGTCAGTCCGAGCTCCACGGCCTTGTCGAACTCGTCGTCGACGAGCACCACGTCATGGCCCTCGCGCGCCAGCAGGCTGGCGCAGATCGCGGCGCGGACACCGCTGGCGCAGTGCACCCACAGCGTTCCGGACGGCACCTCGTCGAGCCGTCCCAGGAGCTCGTGGATCGGGATGTGGCTCGACCCCGGGATCGCGTCGTCGGCGCGCTCGTCGTCACGCCGTACGTCGAGCACGGTGAGGGAGGCCTGCCCCTCAGAGTCACCGGTCGACGCCTTCTGGAGGTCTTCGAAGGTGACCACGGGGTAGTCGGCCAGCTCGTCGTCGGGGACCAGTGAGCTCACCTCGCCGGCGGCCGCCCCCGCGGGCCGGTCGATGCCGATCCGCGCCATCTCGCGCTGCGCGTCGGCGACCTGCTCCTCGGACTCGCCGATCAGTGTCACGTCGTTGCCCCAGGGCATCAGCCAGCCCAGGTAGGTCGCGAACTGCCCACCGAGGTCGATGCTGATGCTGCCGCGCAGGTGCCCGGCAGGGTAGACCTTGCGGTCACGCAGGTCCACGACCCACTCACCGGCGTCCACCCGGCGGCGCAGCTCGCCGGCGTCGACACTCTCGGGCGGGCTCAGGTCGATCGGACCCGGCCCCTCCGCGTTGAGAGCACCCATGTGGGCGTAGTAGCTGGGGTAGGCCGTGAGGTTCTCCACGAGTGTGGCGACGAACCTGTCCTCGTCGTCCTCGGTCAACGCGTCGTTGCGCTTCTGCTCCTCACCGATCGTCGAGGAGTCGCCCCCGGCTGCCGACCCGGACGAGCAGAAGCTGCCGAAGCCGTGCGTCGGGTACACGCCGGTCTCCTCAGGGAGGAGCGAGACGAGCTTGCGGGCGGAGCGGAACTGCGCCCTGGTCAACTCGTCGGTGTGGTCGTCCCCGAGCAGGTCGGTGCGGCCCACGCTGCCGTAGAGCAGCGACCCGCCGGTGAACACCGCCTTGTCGTCGGCGTTCTCCTGGTGCGAGACGACGTAGGACACGTGGGTGTGGGTGTGGCCCGGAGTCGCGATCACCCGGACCTCGAGCGGACCGTAGGTGAGCACCTCGCCATCCGACACGGGGCGACGATCGAAGGCGACCTCGTCGTCGGCGCACACGAGGTAGTCGGCACCGCTCTGGCGGGCGAGCTCGAGCCCGCCGGTCACGTAGTCGTTGTGGATGTGGGTCTCCGCGACAGCGGCCAGGCTCAGCCCCAGATCGGCGAGGACCGACTGGACGCGGTCGATGTCGCGCTGCGGGTCGATCACCACCGCAGTGCTTCCGTCGTGCACGACATAGCTGCGGTCTCCGAGCTCGCTGGTGTCAATGACCTCGACGTCGAGCATGCGCAGGCACCCCTTCCATATGACCGGACATTTGGACCACCGTATGACGTGGGGCCCGGCGCAACAAGGGCCCGTCGATGGCACACTCGGGGAGTGGCCCTCTCACCGTCTCGCTTCGCTGATTCGACCCCCGCCGGCGTGCTGGGGACGGCTGGTCGATATCCGGTCGACTCGCCGCAGGTACTGCCCCTGACCCTGGCCGGGCGCGCCCTGGTCACGCCCGGGCCGTTGCGGATCTACACGTGTGGGATCACGCCGTACGACGTCACGCATCTGGGTCACGCCTCGACGTTCGTGTGGGCCGATCTGATCGCCTCGCTCGCTCACGCGACCGGCGTCGACGCGTTGACCTGTCGCAACGTGACCGACGTGGACGACGTCCTGACCGCGGCGGCGCGGGGCAAGGGCAGGCACTACGACGACTTCGCGCTGACGCAGGAGTTCCTCTTCGAGCGTGACATGCGTGCTCTCTCGTCCGCTCCGCCGGACCTCACCCCGCACGCGCGGGGATTCATCCGGCCGGTGCAACGCCTCGCCGCCGCCCTGCTCGACGCCGGTGCGGCCTACGAGCGCGACGGCTACGTATTCTTCCGCGGCGACGGCGTCCCCGCCGCTGCCGGGTTGTCCGAGGAGTCGGCCCTGGCCGCCTCGCACGCGTTCGGGGACCAGGACGATGTCACGGGCCGCGACTCCGAGTTCGACGTGGCGGTCTGGCGTCCCTCCCAGGAGGACGACCCGGCGTGGCCGAGTCCCTGGGGGTGGGGCAGGCCCGGGTGGCACGCCGAGTGCGCCGCGATGGCGATGGCGTGCCTCGGGAACTCGATCGACGTCCTGGTCGGCGGTGCCGACCTGACGTTTCCGCACCACGCCTACCAGACGGCGATGGGCGAGGCTGCCACCGGCGTCCGCCCGTTCGCCCGCGCTGTCGTGCATGTGGGCGAGGTGCGGCTGGCGGGGGAGAAGATGGCGAAGTCGACCGGAAACCTGGTCCTGCTCGGCGACGTGTTGCGGAGCCACCGTGCGCCGGCCGTCCGGCTGGCCCTGCTCAACCGGGTGTGGCACGAGCCGTGGGAGTGCGCGGACACCGAGTTCGAGGCGGCCGCCGCGGCGCTCGAGGAGCTGCACGGAGCCGCCGGCCGCTCCGGCGGCGGAGCCGACGCACGTGACGACGTACTCCGGCTGCTGGTCACCGACCTCAACGTCCCCGACGCCGTCCGGCTGGCCCTGGTGGAGGGGGGCGGCGCCGCGCGGTTCCTGATCGATGTGCTGAAGCTACGGGACGCGCCGCTGCCATGAGGAAGCGATAGATGAGCAGTCCCCGTCGGCGTGCCGTCCCGCCAGGCCCCCGGTCAGTGAACCGGGAGCTGGCCGCTCCACTGTGGGAGCAGGTGCGGGCCGACCTGGTCCGACGGGTACGCGCCGGCGAGTTCGCCGACGCGTTCCCGGGTGAGTTCGCCCTGGTCGACGAGTACGCCGTCAGCAGGGCCACGGTGCGTGAGGCCCTGCGGCGGCTCCGCGAGGCGGGAGTGGTGTCGGGAGAGCGGGGGCGCACCTCGCGCCTGACGGGCCCGGCCGAGATCGACCAGGCGATGGGCACGCTCTACAGCCTCTTCTCAGCGGTGGGGGCGGCCGGCCAGACCCAGCGCAGCATCGTGCGGGTGCGCGACATCCGGGCGGACGGTGTCGTGGCGGAGAGGTTGTCACTCGAGGCATCGGCGCCGCTGTTCTACCTCGAGCGGGTTCGCCTTGCCAGCGATCGACCCCTGGCCCTGGACCGGGTGTGGATGCCTGCGGAGGTCGCGGCTCCCCTGCTCGAGGTCGACTTCACCGAGACCGCGCTCTACGAGCAGTTGCGCGCTCGGTGCGGGATCACCCTCACGGGGGGCAGCGAGCACCTGCGGGCAGTGGTGCCGACCCGGGCCGAGCTCGACCTGCTGGAGATGCCGGCGAACATCGCGGCGTTCGCGATCGAGCGGCTTGGGTTCGAGGGTGGCCGGCCGCTCGAGTGGCGGCACACGCTGGTCCGGGGCGACCGGTTCGCGGTCAGCGCCGAGTTCACCCGCCCGGACGGCTACCGCCTGTCCGGAGGGTCGTCCGGCGACCGATAGCGCGGTGCCTCAGGGCCCTCGTCACGGGGCTCGCCGTTCGGCAGGGCAACGTGACACTGGGGGAAGATCCTGGCCGTGCAGGTGCGGCAGATCTCGGAGTCGAGCCGCGGATAGATCGCGTCGACCGGGTGAGACTTGGTGGGGAAGATGTTGTCCTCACCGATCGCCTCCAGGTACGGTCCCTGCCCCAGAAGCTCCCGCACCCCCGTCTGGAGCCGGTAGAAGTACAGCCCGCCACCCAGCCGGTGGCGACGCCTCGCCTCCTGGACGAGGAGCTCCGCGCCCGCGATGTCGACGAAGTTCATCCCCCTGGCGGCCAACAGCACATGTCGTTGCTCGGGTGATCGTTCGTCGATCCGGTGCAGCTCACCCTGGACGTGGTTGACGGCGCCGAAGAACAGGGAGCCGTGGATGCGCATCATCTTGTACTGCGGGCACTCCGGACGATCATCGGCAGGGACGAAGTAGTAGCTGTCGGGGTCGGGGTCCGGAACGACGGGGACCATCTCGGGCCGGGAGGTGCGAGCGAGGTACAGCATCAGGGAGAGCATGATCCCGAAGACGATCCCCTTCTCGAGATCGATCAGGGTGCCCGCGAAGGTCACGAGCAGCACGGCGGTCTCCTGCCTGCTGGTGCGCAGGATCGCTCGGATGTGATGGAAGTCGATCAGGCCGTAGGCCACCAGGAAGAGCAGGCCGGCCATCGCAGCGGTCGGCAGGTACGCCGCCAGTGGTGAGATCGCCGCCAGGATGATGAGCAGGAAGACCGAGGCGTACACCGCCGCGAGCGGGGTGCGTGCTCCGGCCGCGTGGTTGACGCCGCTGCGGTTGAACGAGCCGCTGGTGGCGTAGCTGGAGAAGAAGCTGCCGACCAGGTTGGCCAGGCCCTGACCGATGAACTCCTGGTTGCCGTCGATGCGTTGTTCGGACTTGACCGCGATGGCGCGGGAGATCGACACGGCCTCGGTGAGCCCGAGCATGGTAACGACCAGCGCGGGGAAGACGATCTGCCCCAGCGCGTCCGGCGAGAAGTCCGGCAGCGTGATCGGCGGCAGACCGGCCGAGAGCGCCCCGACCGTCGTGATGTCGGCGCCTTCGGCGAATCGGTCGAGGAGCAGGGCGGTGAGGCTGCCCACGACGAGGGCCAGGATCATGTGCAGCCTGGGCAGGAACCGACGAAGCACGGCACCCGAGACCAGGGTGGCGACGCCGACCGACACGACGTGGGGATTGACGTCGCCGAGGTGTGAGGCGGCCTCGTAGATCACCTCGTGGAAGGAGAGCCCGCGTTCGAGGTCCAGGCCCAGGAAGCTGCTGACCTGACTGGAGGCGATCAGCAGAGCGGCGCCGGCGGTGAAACCGATCACCACCGTGTGCGAGATGAAGTTGACCAGGGCGCCCAGCCGGGCCAGCCCCATCGCCAGCTGGAAGAGCCCGGTCAGGAAGGTCAGGGTGAGGACGAGCCGGACGTACTCCGCCGAACCCGGCTCCGCGAGGGGAGCCACCGAGGCGAAGACGACGATCGAGATCGCGGTGGTCGGACCGGTCACCAGGTGCCAGCTCGAGCCGAAGAGCGCGGCGATGACCGCCGGCACCATGGCGGCGTAGAGGCCGTACTCCGGCGGCAGCCCGGCGATCGTCGCGAACGCCACGCCCTGGGGCAGCACGATCAGTGCGCCGGTCAACCCGGCTGTCAGGTCGAACCTGGCGGTGCTCCGGTCCACCCGGGAGGTCCAGCGCAGGAACGGCAGCATCCGGACCGCCCGGCTCCGGCCTTCGATCGTCGTCAAGGCCGGCCTCCAGAGCTTCCGAATCCCGCCACCATCCGGCCCAGCATATGCGTGACGGTGCATCTTCGCGCCGAGTCGCCGTTGTGCGCGTCGCGCCACTCCCCGTCGACTAGGTTGACCTGGTGCGCGATCATCTAGACAGCTCGGAAGCCACTGCCGCGAGTCGTCAGGCGGCATGGATCTTCGTCCTCGCCGGCCTCTTCACGTTGACCGCGCTGCCGTCGAGCCCCGTGGCCGACGAGAAGATCCTCGCGGTTGCCATCGCGCACATCGTGGCTGCGGCGTTGGGACGGGCGGCGCCGTGGCACCGGTGGGGGCTGGCCAGCACCGCGGTGCTGGGCCTGATCGCGCTGCTCCTGTTGAGCGCGACCACGTGGGCCTTCGACGGGTTCGCGTCCGGCCTCGGGCCGATGTTCGTCCTGGTGTTCGCGTGGCTGGGCCTGCATCACTCGGTGCCGGTGATCCTCGGTGCCATCCCGGTAGCGGCGCTCGGCTACGCAACCGCGTTGCTCGCCGCGGACGCCCGTCCACGGCTGGTCCTGTCGACGTTGATCCTGATCCCGATCGCGGCCGTGGTCAGCCTGCTGATAGCCCGTCGCGTGCGCGAGCTGAAACTGGCTCACCAGGCTCTGGAGGTCAAGGAGCGGTGGCGCGCGGCGCTGATGTCGACCCTCGCCCACGACGTGCGGTCGCCGTTGTCCTCGGTCACGGGCGCGCTGGAGATCCTGGAGGACGATCCCGCCACCAACCCCCAGCACCAGGGACTCATCGCCGCGGCCACCCGGCAGGCGAACCGGGTGTTGCGACTGGCCACCGGCATCCTGGAGCTGGAGCGGAGCGAGCAGGGCAAGCTCCGACTCGACTGCAGACACCTCAACCTGGCAAGCCTGGCCGACGAGGTGGCCGCGCTGAGCCGGCGTGACCAGGTCGAGGTCGATATCGACCCCGCGATGGTGATCCGGGCCGATGCCCAACGGTTGGAACAGATCCTGTTCAACCTGACCAGCAACGCCCTGCGGCACGGCGAGCCCCCGGTGGTCATCGGCGCCGCCCAGTCGGGCGACCACGTCGAGATCTGGGTCCGGGACCACGGCGACGGGGTGCCCGAGGGCGACGTCGGCTACCTCTTCGACCGCTTCAGCTCTGACGATCGCTCGCCCAACTCGGTCGGGCTCGGGCTGTGGATCGTGAAGCTGCTCGCCGACTCCCACGGCGGCGCAGTACGGTACGAGCCGGCCGAACCCGGAGCACGATTCATCATCACGCTGCCGGACACCGCGATGGAGCACTTCACCACGCTCGTCTAGCGTGCGCCGAGGCCTTTGCGGCCAGCGCCAGGCGTGATGCTCAGTCTCTCGGTGCTGCCTGACGATCGATGCTCTGGTGGTTGCTCGAGCCGTGCGTGGGCTC
The DNA here is from genome assembly GCA_963843815.1 of uncultured Actinomycetota bacterium. Taxonomy (GTDB): domain Bacteria; phylum Actinomycetota; class Actinomycetes; order Propionibacteriales; family Nocardioidaceae; genus Nocardioides. Next base: position 28,725 of record CAWJLX010000018.1, read on the forward strand.
GGGTGGGTCGTCGCTCTCGAGCTCTGCCGCGATGGACACGGTGAGTCCACCGAACATGAAGCCGACCAGGGCTGCGGCGAGCGTGCTGGTGTTCATGAGGATGCTCCAAAGTTCTGCGTCGAGTTCTGCGTCGGGCTCTGCGTCGGGCTCTGCTCGTGAGACCCGCCGGCGTCATCGTGGTCGCCTCCGGAGTGCTCGTCGCCGTGCATGAACTGGTGGGTCAGGGCGTGGCCCTTGCCCTTGTCGATGAGGTAGCGGTTGACCGGGAACGCGGCGATGAAGGCGGCCGTGAGCGCGATCATCATGCCGACCCAGAAGATCGGGTTCACGAGACCAGCGTCCATGGCGCCGGGGATGGTCGCCATGACCAGGTTGTCCACGATCTCCATGACGGCGATGGACAGGGTGTCGGCGGCGAATACGACGCTGAGGGCGGCGAAGAATCCGAGCCCGGCCTGGATCAGCGGCAGCGTGGAGAGCGCGTAGCCGAACAGGAACGCCAGACCGATGGCGAGCGCGATGGTGGTGGTGGTGCTGAGGCCGAGGGCGGTGCCGACCATCAGTCCGACGATCTCACCGATGGCACAGCCGGTGAGGCAGTGCAGGGTGGCGTTGGCGGCCATGCTGTTGCGGGAGTTCATGGTGCCGGTCCTCTCGTTGAGTACCCCGGGACGGGGGAGGCGTCGTTCTCATTGTTCGCTGGTGCCCGAGAGCCCTACGAGCTATTCGCCCTTGGATATATGTACCATGGGGGGGTATGGTATATGTCAGAACGAAAGGCTATCATCAAATACCCTAGGGGGGTACCCTAGGAAACGAAGAATCCGACCGAGAGCCAGAGAGGCATCGCGATGACCGAGACCCCGTCGGCCGCCCAGCAGCACTCAACCCACCAGCACAGCTACATCCACAACAACACCAAGGACGACTACCTCAAGCGGCTGCGCCGCATCGAGGGGCAGGCGCGGGGCCTCCAGCGGATGGTGGAGGAGGAGCAGTACTGCATCGACATCCTCACCCAGGTCTCCGCGATGACGAAGGCGCTCCAGTCGGTCGCGCTGGGCCTGCTCGACGAGCACCTGGCCCACTGCGTCGTCGAGGCCGTTCGTGACGGTGGACACGAGGCGGAGATCAAGCTCAAGGAGGCCTCCGATGCGATCGCCCGCCTCGTCCGCTCCTGAGGAGCCCAGCCAGCCCAGCCCACCACAACCCGGAGGAATGAGAACGATGAGCCAGACCAGCACCTACACCGTCACCGGCATGACCTGTGGTCACTGCGTCTCCTCGGTCACCGAGGAGGTCCAGGAGATCCCCGGCGTCGAGGACGTCGACGTAGTCCTCAAGACCGGTGCCGTGACCATCACCAGCGCCGAGCCCGTCGACGAGTCCGCCCTTCGGGCCGCCGTCGAAGAGGCCGGCTACCAGCTCGCATGAACACCCCCAGCAAGGTCGCCGGGTTCGTCGTGGCGCTGGCCGCCGCGTTCGCCCTGGCGCTCGGCGTCGGACAGGCGTTCGGACCCGAGGCGGAGTCGACCACTGCGGTGGCCCACGACAGCCACGGCGCCGACGACGGTGTCGACGAGAACGACACCGCGCGGCAGGCCGTGGACGGCGCGGACATCCCAGGAGGGCTGATGGTCTCCCAGAACGGCTACACCCTGGCCCTGGCCGAGCCGACAGCCGCTGCCGGAGACGACGTTCCGGTGCGGTTCACGATCACCGGGCCGGACGGCGAGGCGGTGAAGACGTACGACGTCGAGCACGACAAGCGGCTGCACCTGATCGCCGTACGCCGCGACTTCACCGGCTTCCAGCACGTGCACCCCGAGCTGTCCTCCGACGGCACGTGGACGACCGGGCTGGACCTGACGCCGGGACAGTGGCGGCTGTTCGCCGACTTCCAGGCCACCGGGGCCGAGGGGTTGACCCTGGGTGCCGACCTCGCCGTCCCCGGCGCCTACGAGCCCGCCGAACCGGCGGTTGAGTCGCGCACCGCCCGGGTCGACGGCTACACCGTCACCCTCGACGGGGACCTGGCCGCCGGAGCCGACGCGAAGCTGACGCTCGCGGTCAAGCGCGACGGGAAGCCGGTCACCGACCTCGAGCCCTACCTCGGTGCGTATGGCCACCTGGTCGCACTCCGCGCCGGGGACCTGGCCTACCTCCACGTCCACCCCGACGGTACGCCCGGCGACGGCACCACCCAGCCGGGACCCGAGGTGGTGTTCTTCGCCGCGGTCCCGAGTGCGGGGACCTACCACCTCTACCTGGACTTCAAGCACGAGGGAGTGGTCCGGACCGTCGCGTTCACGGTGAGCACGTCCGGGTCCGGCGTCGCGCCCCCGACGAAGGACTCCGGCGACAGTCACACCGAGGACTCCGGCGACACCCACGCCGGCCACTGACCAGCAGCACCCGCCCCGAAGGAGGAGCAGATGAGCACCACGTCCACCGAGGACATCGAGCTGGAGATCAGCGGGATGACCTGCGCCTCCTGTGCCAACCGGATCGAGCGCAAGCTCAACAAGCTCGACGGCGTCACCGCCACCGTGAACTACGCGACCGAGAAGGCCAAGATCACCTTCCCGCAGGGGCTGAGCCCCGAGGATCTGGTGGCCACCGTCGAGGCGACCGGATACGGCGCCGAGCTGCCCCGCCCGAAGGGCGCCGATGCGCCGACGGCGTTGCCCGACGCCGAGGACCCCACCCGCTCGCTGCGACAGCGGCTGCTGGTCTCCGCCGTCCTCACCGTCCCGGTGATCGCCATGGCGATGGTGCCCGCGCTGCAGTTCGAGTTCTGGCAGTGGCTCTCGCTGACCCTCGCCGCCCCGGTGGTGGTGTGGGGTGCCTGGCCGTTCCACAAGGCCGCCTGGGTCAACCTCCGGCACGGCACCTCGACCATGGACACGCTGATCTCGCTCGGCACCATCGCCGCGCTCGGCTGGTCCGTCTACGCACTGTTCTGGGGCACCGCAGGTACGCCGGGCATGACGCACCCCTTCGAGCTCACCGTCGAGCGCACCGACGGCGCCGGCAACATCTACCTCGAGGCTGCGGCGGGAGTGACGACCTTCATCCTCGCGGGGCGCTACTTCGAAGCCCGCTCCAAGCGCCGCGCCGGGGCCGCCCTGCGCGCCCTGCTGGAGCTCGGCGCCAAGGAGGTGGCCGTCCTTCGCGACGGCCCCGACGGCCCGGTCGAGGAACGCATCCCCACCGACGACCTGACGGTCGGGATGAGGTTCGTCGTGCGGCCCGGTGAGAAGATCGCCACCGACGGCGTCATCGAGGAGGGCACCTCCGCCGTCGACGCCTCGATGCTCACGGGTGAGTCCGTCCCGGTCGAGGTCACCCCCGGGGACGCGGTGGTCGGCGCCTGCGTCAACGCGGGTGGGCGCCTCGTCGTACGCGCCACCCGGGTCGGCGGCGACACCCAGCTCGCCCAGATGGCCCGCCTCGTCGAGGACGCCCAGAACGGCAAGGCCCAGGTGCAGCGGCTGGCGGACCGCATCTCCGGGATCTTCGTCCCGATCGTGATCACGCTCGCGATCGGCACCCTCGGCTTCTGGCTCGGCAGCGGCGCCGGCCTCTCCACGGCATTCACCGCGGCCGTCGCCGTGCTGATCATCGCCTGCCCGTGCGCCCTCGGTCTGGCCACCCCGACCGCGCTCATGGTCGGCACCGGGCGAGGTGCCCAGCTCGGCATCCTCATCAAGGGTCCCGAGGTGCTCGAGTCCACGCACCGGGTCGACACCGTCGTCCTCGACAAGACCGGCACGGTCACGACCGGCCGGATGACCCTGGTGGACGTCGTCGCCGCCTCCGGTGAGGACGCCGACGAGATCCTCCGGCTCGCCGGTGCCCTCGAGGACGCCTCCGAGCACCCCATCGCGCAGGCCATCGCCACGGGTGCCCGTGACCGGGTCGGCAGCCTGCCCACCGTGGAGGACTTCGCCAACCTCGAGGGCCTCGGCGTCCAGGGCATCGTCGACCAGGACGGCCGGAGCCACGCCGTCCTCGTCGGCCGGCCGCAACTGCTGGCCGAGTGGTCCCAGCACCTGCCGGTCGAGCTCGACGAGGCCATCGCCGCCGCGCAAGCCGGGGGTGGTACGGCGGTCGCGGTCGGGTGGGACGGCGCCGCGCGCGGCGTGGTCGTGGTGGCCGACGCCGTCAAACCCACTTCCGAGGAGGCGATCGCTCGGTTCCGCGCCCTGGGGCTGCGACCGATCCTGCTCACCGGGGACAACGAGACGGTCGCCCGATCGGTCGCCGCAGAGGTCGGTATCGCGCCGGACTCGGTGATCGCCGACGTCCTCCCGTCCGACAAGGTCGAGGTGGTCAAGCGGCTGCAGTCCGAGGGCCGGGTGGTGGCCATGGTCGGCGACGGCGTCAACGACGCGGCGGCGCTGGCGCAGGCGGATCTCGGCCTGGCGATGGGCACCGGCACCGACGTGGCCATCGAGGCCAGCGACCTCACCCTGGTCCGGGGCGACCTTCGGGTCGCCGCCGACGCGATCCGGCTCTCACGTCGCACGCTCGGCACCATCAAGGGCAACCTGTTCTGGGCGTTCGCCTACAACGTCGCCGCCCTGCCACTGGCCGCCGCAGGCCTGCTGAACCCGATGCTGGCCGGGGCCGCGATGGCCTTCTCCTCGGTGTTCGTCGTCAGCAACAGCCTGCGGTTGCGAGGATTCAAGCCGCTGGCCGACGACCACCGTGAGGAGGCTGAGGTGCCCGCTCCGGCCCCGGCCCTGGCCGGAGCGGGACGATAGGCAGACCGTAGAGCGGGTCAGGATCCGAGCAGGCTCTCCATCGTGGAGATCTCCTCCTGCTGCGCCGATTCGATGGTCCCGGCCAGGTCGACGGCAGCCGCGTGCTCTCCGTCGGACTGCTCGGCCTGAGCCATCTCGATCGCGCCCTCATGGTGCTCGATCATCATCTCGAGCCACATCTGCTGGAAGCCCTCTCCCGTGGCCGCTTCGAGGTCTGCCATCTCCTCGGGCGACATCATCCCCGGCATGTCGGTGTCCATCTCCGAGTCGCCTTCTCCGTGTGCGTTGGCGTGGTCGCGCACGGTCTCGGGAATGGGCTGGTCCCAGTCGGTGAGCCAGTCGGTCATCTGCTCGATCTCGGGGCCCTGGGCACCACGGATGCCCTCGGCCAGCTGTTGAACCTCAGGGTCGAGTCGGCGGCCCATGGTCAGGTCGACCATGGACAGGGCCTGGGCGTGGTGCTGGATCATGTCGGTCGCGAACTCGACGTCGGCGTCGTTGAACGTGTCGCCGTTCGCGGCGGTCTGCGTCTCCTGCTGGGACGCATCGTCGTTCTCGCCGCAGGCGGCCAGGACGGAGGTGGCCGCGAGCAGTGCGACGAGCGTGGTCAGCTTCTTGAACATGGGTTTCTCCTGTGAGCTGAGGGACGGCGGGCAGGGTGAGCGTCCGGCCAACGACTCAGGGCCGTTGCCGGAGCGTTCATCAGGTCCGCAGGACCGACAGCCGGAGACACGCGGTGCGGGACGCGGGTGCGAGTCATCGAGCCCGAGTCTAGAAGAGGACCGGGCGGTGACCCGGACACGACCCCGGCCCAGCGAACGTGCCAGCGAACGCGCCCGGTCCGGTGGGGGTCAGGCGAGAGCCGGCAGCGCCCGGGCGGCGGTGTAGACCGCGACGGCGAGCACGAGGACCGTGAAGGCAATCGAGAGGCGGCCGGTGTCGGTCCGGTCGGCCAGCCTGGCACCGAGGAACCCGCCGACAGCCGAGACCGCGGCGAGCACGAGCACCAGGCCCCAGTCGGGAGCCACGCCCACCCCGGCACGGACGGCCAGTGCGCCGGCGCTGGTCAGTGCGATGACGACCAGCGAGGTGCCGGCGGCGTACTCCATCGGCAGCGCCAGGGCGAGGAGCAGTGCGGGGACGACGAGGAATCCGCCGCCGACGCCGAGGAAGCCGGTGAGCAGCCCGACGATGGTGGCGGTGACCAGCACCTTGAGCGCTCGCGGGCACTGGCAGGCGAAGGTCGGGCTGAAGGTGATGATCGGCTCGTCCAGGGTGTGGTGCCTGCCGTGACCGGGCCCGTCCTTGGCAGCCCCGTCCTCCGCAGCCCCGTCCTCCGCAGCGCTGTCGCGCTCGTCCGACGCGCGGTAGTCACGGACCTGACGCGCGGCCATCACCCCTCCGACCACCAGCATCAGGACGGCGAAGGCGGCCAGCAGCACCGGCTCCGCGACCAGGGCAGAGGCCTTGGCGCCGACCGCGGCGCCACCGATCGCCACGAGTCCGAACGTGACGCCGCGTCCGAGCAGCACGTTGCCGGCGCGATGAGCCGTGACGGCGCCGATCACTGCGGTGACGCCCACGACGACCAGGGACCCGGTCGTCGCCTGGGCAGGACTCTGCCCGAGGGCGTAGACCAGCACCGGGACCGCCAGGATCGAACCGCCGCCGCCGAGCGCGCCGAGACTGAGCCCGATCAGCGCGCCGGCGGCGACCGCGAGGACGAGGTCGAGCATCAGGCGTCGGGACCGACCAGGTGCAGGCCGACCTTCTCGGCGTTCTCGAACGAGTCGTCGACGGAGATCGGGGTGCGACCCGCGGCGTCGATCAACGACGCGGCGATCGAGGCGCGGTAGCCGCCGGCGCAGTGCACCCAGACCTCACCGGCGGGCACCTCGGCGACCCGGCCGGGAAGCTCGTGGATGGGGATGTTGTGGGCGCCCTCGATGCGCGCGGCGTCGTACTCGTCGGCGCGACGGACATCGAGGATCACCACGTCACGGTGGTGACGAACCTCCTCGAGCTCGGCGAACGTGGCGGTGGGGAAGCTCGCCAACTGCTTGTCGGTCCAGTCCTGCGGTCCACCGGTTGCCTGGGCGGCCGGACGGTCGATGCCGATCCGGACCAGCTCGCGCTGGGCTTCGGCGACCTCCTCCGGGGTCTCGCCGAGCAGGGTCACCGGGGTGCCCCACGTGATCAGCCAGCCCAGGTAGGTCGCGAAGCCACCGTCGATCCCGAAGTTGAGGGTGCCGGGAGCGTGCCCGGCCGCGAAAGCGGTCCGGTTGCGGAGGTCGACCACCCACTCGCCGGCCTCGATGCGGCGGCGCAGCTCGGCGGCATCGGCGGTTTCCGGCGGGGACAGGTCGGGTTCGGAGGGGCCTTCGGCGTTCGCGGGCATCATGTGCGCGTAGTACGCGGGCCACGCCCCGAGGCCGCCCAGGAGGTCGCGGACGTAGGTCTCCTCGTCCTGGGTCAGGACCGGGTTGGACTCCTTCTCCCGACCGATCGTCGACTCGGTCGCCTCCGACTGGGTGGCCGCACAGAACGACCCGAAACCGTGGGTGGGGAGGACGTCCGCGTCGGCGGGGAGCAGATCGGCCAGCCGGTGCGCGGAGGCGTGCTGCTGGCGGGCCAGAGCATCGGTGTGCTCCTTGCCGAGCAGATCGGGCCGGCCGGTGGCACCGAACAACAGCGATCCACCGGAGAACACGCCCACCGATGCCTCCACCCCGGCCGAGTCGTCCTCGGGGGAGACGTCGCTGAGTGCGTAGGACAGGTGGGTGAAGGTGTGCCCCGGGGTGGCGATCGCGGTGACCCGCATCCGGGAGCCGATCCTCACGGTCTCGTTGTCGCGGATCGGGGTCCGTTCGAAGGAGACGTCGTCGTCGGCGTTGACGTGGTACGCCGCCCCGGTGCGCTGCGCGAGCGCCAGGCCACCGGTGACGTAGTCGTTGTGGAGGTGGGTCTCGAAGACGTCGGTCAACCGGACGCCGTGCTCGTCCAGGATCGCCAGGACCCGGTCGATGTCACGTTGCGGGTCGACGACGAAGGCGACCTCGCCGTCGTGGACGACGTAGCTCCGGTCGCCCAGGCTCGGGGTCTCGATGGGAACGATGCTCAGGTCGGTCTTGGTCATGCCAGTCCTTCCTTCAGGGCGCGGCCCGAGCGCGCCCACGCGCCGGTGCCGCCGGCCACGGAAACGGCGTCGAAGTCGGCACCGCGCAACAGGTCGGTCATCGCACTGCTCCGGTTCCCCGATGCGCAGATGACAAACACGGGGGAGGTCTTGTCGAGCTCGCTCACACGGTTCGCGAGCTGGCTCATGGGCATCAGCACCGCGCCCGGCACGTGACCCGCGGCGTACTCACCGGGTTCGCGCACGTCCAGGAGGAGCCCGGTGCCACGTGCTGCGGCGAGCTCCTCGACGTCGATCTGGGGTGTCGTGTACTCACTCATGCAGGCGGTGTCCTCTCCGATCGGGTTGCGGTTCGAGGAATACCCTAGGGGGTATGCCGTCTGCTAGGCAAATACACCCGGGGGTATGCTGGCGCAGCAGAACGGACCGTGACACCGAGCAGCGAAGGAGCGAGTGATGAGCAGCTACACGATCACCACCACCCTGAACCAGCCCTATGACGCAGCGGTGGATGCCGTCCGCGCCGCCCTGGGTGAGCAGGGCTTCGGTGTGCTGACCGAGATCGACCTCAAGGCGGCACTCAAGGAGAAGCTCGACGTCGACATCGAGCCACAGATCATCCTCGGCGCTTGCCGCCCGCCGCTCGCCTACGAAGCCATCCGGGCGGAGCCCTCGATCGCGGCCGTGCTCCCGTGCAACGTCGTCGTCAGGTCCCTGGCCCCGGACACGACCGTGGTCGAGGCCTTCGACCCCGACGCCATGATGGGGCTCGCTGACAACGAGGCGCTCCACACGATCTCAACCGACGCCAGGCAGCGACTGGACGCGGCGTTCGCCGCACTGAACGAGGAGGACTAGTGGAGCTCGACCCCACCGAGATGACGCCGGTCATCAACCGCATCAAGCGCGCCCAGGGTCAGCTGGCCGGCGTGCTCCGCCTGATGGAGGAGGGCCGCGACTGCGAGGACGTGGTCACCCAGCTCGCGGCCGTCTCGCGGGCCCTGGACCGGGCCGGCTTCGCCATCGTCGCGAGCGGCCTGCGGCAGTGCCTCACGAACGGGGACGGTGCGGACAGTGTCGACGTCAAGAAGATGGAGAAGCTGTTCCTCTCCCTGGCATGACAGCCGGCCGTCCCGGCCCTTCGTCAGTGGGCTGAGAGCCGCCCGGTCAGCCGCCCGTGGCGCTCTGCGCTGGCGTCGTTGAGACCGATGATCTCGACCGACTTCCCCTTGCGCTCGTACTTGGTGGAGATGGCGTCGAGCGACGCCACGGTGGAGGCGTCCCAGATGTGGGAGGCGGTGAGGTCGATCACCACGGAGTCCGGGTCCTGGACGTACTCGAACTGCGTGTAGAGATCGTTGCTGGAGGCGAAGAACAGCTCCCCGGTCACCCGGTAGAACGCGGTGACGTTGCCGTCGCGGTCCTCGATGAGCTCGCGATGGGTCTCGGTCAGGTGCGCGACACGCCGGGCGAAGAGGGTCATGGCCACCAGCACGCCGACACCGACGCCGATGGCGAGGTTGTGGGTCGCGACCACCACGACGACGGTGGAGGCCATCACGAAGGTCTCGGACTTGGGCATCCGGTGCAGGGTCGCGGGCTGGATGGAGTGCCAGTCGAAGGTGCCGACGGCGACCATGATCATGACCGCGACCAGTGCCGCCATCGGGATGATGGCGACCACGTCCCCGAAGCCGACGACCAGGATGAGCAGGAAGACGCCGGCGAGGAACGTGGAGATGCGGGTGCGGGCGCCGGAGGCCTTGACGTTGATCATCGTCTGGCCGATCATCGCGCAGCCGCCCATGCCGCCGAAGAACCCGGTGATCACGTTGGAGGCTCCCTGGCCCCACGCCTCGCGGGTCTTCTCCGAATGGGTGTCGGTGACGTCGTCGACCAGCTTGGCGGTCAGCAGCGACTCCAGCAGGCCCACGAGTGCCATCGCCAACGCGTACGGAGCGATGATCTGCAGGGTGTCGAGGCTCAGGGGCACGTTCGGCACGAACAGCGAGGGCAGGGAGTCGGGCAGGTCGCCCTCGTCGCCGACGTTCGGCACGACGAGCGCGGCCAGGACGGTGAACCCCGTCAGGGCCACGATGGCGACCAACGGCGCGGGGACGGCCCTGGTGACCCTGGGCAGGCCGACCATCACCGCGATGCCGACGGCGATCATCGGGTAGACGAGGAACGGCACGTCGACCATGTAGGGCACCTGCGCGAGGAAGATCAGGATGGCCAGTGCGTTGACGAACCCGACCATCACCGAGCGCGGGATGAACCGCATGAGCTTGGCCACGCCACCGAGACCGAGTGCGACCTGGAGAACGCCACCCAGCATCACGGTGGCGATCAGGTAGTCGTAGCCGTAGTCCCGCATGACCGGGGCGATGACCAGCGCGATGGCGCCGGTCGCCGCCGAGATCATCGCCGGCCGGCCACCGAGGAACGAGATGGACACGGCCATCGTGAACGAGGCGAACAGTCCCACGCGGGGGTCCACGCCGGCGATGATGGAGAACGAGATGGCCTCGGGGATCAACGCGAGGGCGACGACGAGGCCGGCCAACACCTCGGTGCGCAGCATCCTGGGTGACCGCAGGGCGTTGCGGACCGAGGGCTCCAACGGGGCGGTGTCGGATCGTCCCAAGTGGGGGCTGTGTGGCGTGGCGGTGCTCAAGGCGGCGGGCTCCGTTCGAGGGCGGCACGTCGGCTCCGTCCCTGCGTGAGGGGCGGAGCCGACAGACTCGGGTGGCGGCTCGGGATAGGGGATGGCTGCATGCCACGATGCATGCGGGCCGACGCACGTCGGCGGAAGTCTGGGCAAACACTACCCTTACGTGAGGGTAGGTTTGAAATCGAACCGACGTGAGAGGACCACCTTGGACAGCGGGCCGACGGCGGCGCGGGCGATGCAGATCGGTGAGATCGCCCAGCGCACCGATCTGTCGTTGCGGACCCTGCGCCACTACGACGAGGTCGGGTTGCTCCGACCCTCCGGGCGCAGCCACGGTGGCTTTCGCCTCTACACCGAGGACGACCTCGAGAGGCTGCTGATCATCCGGCGCATGAAGCCGCTCGGGTTCACCCTCGAGGAGATGGTCCAGGTCCTGCACCACATCGAGGCACTCCGCGGCGCTCAGGCCGAAACCGGGGGTCCCGAAACCGGGGGTCCCAAGCGATCCGACGAGCGGGCAGCCCAGGTCGGAGCCCAGCTGTCCGCCACCCTGAACGAGGCCCGCGCCCGCCGAGACGCGCTGCGCCGGCAGCTGGGCATGGCCGACGAGTTCATCGACCTGCTCAGCCGGCAGCTCGGTGCGGCAGATGACTGAAGGACTGCGGTGACGGTTCTGCTCCTCGTGGGTGCTGGTCACGCCCACCTCTACGTCGTGAAGCGCGGCCCGGAGCTGGCCGCCGCGGGGTACGACGTGCACCTCCTGGCCCCGCGGTTCTTCGACTACAGCGGGGTCGCGTCGGCCACGGCCGCCGGCGCACTGGCCCGCGGCGCCGGCCGGATCGACGTGCGGGCGCTGGCCGCCGCCGGCGGGGTGGAGTTCCACGAGGACACGCTGGCGTCGCTCGATCCGGAGTCGCGGGTCGCCGCCACGTCCGGGGGAACCGACGTGGCGTACGACGTGCTGTCCCTCAACGTCGGCAGCGCCGTGTCACCGACAGGAATGCGGGTCGATCCGACCGTCCTGAGGGTCAAGCCCCTGAGCGGCCTCACAGATCTGGACGCCCGGCTGCGCGCGTCTGCGCAGCCTCCGGGCGCCACCGTCACGGTCGTGGGTGGCGGCGCCTCCGGGGTGGAGCTGGCCGCACACCTCGCGGTCCGGCGGGACGTGGCACAGGTCCGGTTGGTGGAGTCCGGGACCGAGGTGGCCGCGGAGCTGCCGCCGGGCGCACGCACCCGGATCGGCCGGCTCCTCGCGGCGCGAGGGCTCGACGTCCGGACCGGATGCGTGGTGCGCGACGTCGGTGCGCGGCACCTGGTCTGTGCCGACGACACCGAGCTGGCCCACGATCTCGTCCTGCTCGCCACCGGGCTGTCGGCGCCCCCGCTGCTGGCCGAGATCGGACTGGGCGACGAGAACGGTGTGCCGGTGCGGGCCACCCTCCAGCACGTGGACCGGGACGAGATCTACGCCGTGGGCGACTGTGCCCGCTTCCTCCCCGGTCCGCTGCCCCGCATCGGAGTGCACGGGGTGCGGCAGGGGCCGGTGCTGCACCGGAGCCTGCTCGCCCGAACCCGGGGCGGGCCCCTGCCCGTGTACGAGCCCCAGCGGCGCGCCCTCTCCATCCTCGATCTCGGAGACGGGGTCGGGCTCGCGGTCCGGGGGAGCTGGTGGTGGTACGGCGCCGGAGCACTGCGGCTCAAGCGCCACATCGATCGACGGTGGCTGCGGACCTATCAGCAGGGAGCCTCACCATCGGAACGCTCAGCCAGCGCTCGCTAGATCCTCACCCGGGGTGACGGCAGAACGAGTCGGCGGGCGCCGCGACGCGCGACCCAGACACCTGTGACCATCGCCGCCACGACGACGAACGACGAGACGTTGAGCTGCGCGACGCCGGAGAGCCCGTGCCCGAGGTTGCAGCCGCCGGCGATCCAGCCGCCGGCGCCCAGGAACAGGCCACCGGCCGCCAGCTGCAGATAGCGGACCGGGGCCTCGCCGCGCAGCCAGAAGCCGCCCGCCGTACGCGCGGACAGGGTGCCACCCGCCACGATCCCCAGCAGGAAGGTGATCAGCCAGTGGTGAGGGGAGCCACCCGCGACACTCGCCACCGCACCCACGGTGCTGGGACCGAAGCTGGCGCCCCCCAGTGCCGCCAGGGCCCATCCGGCCGTGACCGCCACCCCGAGACCGACCCCGACCCGTTGCCATCCCCATTGCCAGTCATGGTCCGGTGAGTCGCGACCGGGTCGGCGCCAGAGGGTCACGGCGACGGCGGCAAGGACGAGAACGGCGACCACGAGGCGCGGCATCCCGAGCAGGCCGGGGATCGTCGCACCCTCGCCACCCGACAGCACGGTGGGCCCCGGCAGGGTGACCTGGCGGGCGAGCAGCTCGCCCACCCCCCAGCCGCTCAACCCGACCAGGGCGCCGAGCATGCCGGAGCCCAGCTTGTAGAAGAGGCCGGACACACACGAGCTGGCGACGACCATGCCGATGCCGATGATCAGCCCACCGGCGACATTCGCCACCGGGCGGAACGCCAGGCCCTGGTTGAGCCCGCTCGTGCCCGGAAGCAGGAACAGCAGCGCGAGCCCGACCGAGCCCAGGGCCACGCCGAGCGCCCACCCGCGGGCCAGCAGGAACCGGCCGTCCAGAGAGTTCCGGATGCCCGCGTGGAAGCACAGCTGCCCGCGCTGCAGGACGTAGCCCATCGCGACGCCGGCGAGCGCCCCGGTGAGGGCGGCGGTGATCACCGGTGTCACGCCGGCTGGGACGCGAGCTGACGCGCCAGGTCCGGCACCGAGGTGGCTTCGAGGTCGGGCCGGCTGAAGTAGGGCGGGTAGCGCGACTCCGACCGGTTGATCCACGCGGTGGCGAGACCAGCCCTGCGCGCCCCCTCGATGTCCCACGGGTGTACGGCGACCAGCAGGGCCCCGGCGGGCTCGTCGACGTCGCAGCACCGCAGAGCGTAGTGGTAGGCCTCCCGGTCCGGCTTCCACCGGGGTGCGTCCTCCACGGTGAGCAGTCGCTCGAAGCGGTCGCGGATCCCGGCCGCGGCGAAGAGACTCTCCGCCACCGCCGTACCCCCGTTGCTGAGCGTCACGAGCCGTCGGCCCTGTCCGGCCAGGGCAGCGACTCCGTCCGCCACGTCCTCGTGCACGCCGAGGGACCCGAGACCGTCGATGATGTGGAGCACCGCCGGCTCGACCGCCTCCGCGGGGAGGTGCCCGGCCAGGGCGACCTCGAGTGATCCGCGTGCCAACGAGGCGAAGGACGGGTTCGTGCCGGTGACGGTCAGGGCGAAGCCGTCGCGCAGCAGTGTCGCGAACCAGCTCGTCGCCTCGCGCGCGTGCAGCCCGACCTCCTCGAAACGTGCCTGGAGCGGGGACATGTCGGAGAGCGTCTCGTTGACGTCGAAGACGATCAGTGCGGGCTGCGAGATGGACATGAGGACTCCTCGGGCGTGGTGGTGGGTCAGAGGGTTCCGACGCGCACCTGGACATGGCCGCCACGCAGGCTCCATGACTGCACGTCAGTGGCTGTCGTGTCGAGCACGGTCCAGGGTCGGGCGTCGATGTCGGCACCGCCCACCCGACAGGCCAGACGGGCCGCCGGAGCCAGGAGTCGCGCCCAGCCGTGCGGCGGCTCCATGTCGACGACCGCCGCGCGACCGCCCGGCCGGACCAGGGAGGTCGCCCGATGCCACGCACCCCGCCAGTCACCCATCAGCGACAGTGAGTAGGTGAACAGCACGGCGTCGAAGGGCGGCGCCGGCTGAGTGGATGAGGCGACGACGTGGGGGTCCAGGCGCTCGGCATCGGCCTCGACCAGGACGACGTTGCCGGGGGGCCGGCGAACGGTCTTGCGCCGCGCCACCTCCAGCATCTCGGGGCTGCGGTCGACTCCGACGACCTGCCCGGTCTCCCCGACGGCGTCGAGAAGGAGCGGGAAGTTGAGTCCGGTGCCACAGCCGACGTCGAGCACCCGGTCACCGGGCTTCAGCTCCAGGGCAGGGATGGCATGACGTCGGCCCGCTCCATAGACAGGCTCGGCCGAGAGCACGTCGTACCAAGCAGCGAAACGGGCGTAGCCAGCCATGCGATCCCCTCAGAGTGCGAGGCCCACATCATGCCTGCTGCGGCACCACCCACCACGGACCGAGCTACGCCCCTGGGCTCGCGACACACCCATCCCCTCCACCTCGGGAAGCAACCGGGCCGCTCACGGTGTTCCCCCTGTGTGACCGAGCCGCCGCCCATGGACGACGCCACCCGGAAGTCCTCCTTCCGTGAGCTGGTCGAGCCCGAGATCGAGGTCCTGCTGCGGGTGGCCTTCACGATCACCTCGATCCGGGCCGATGCCGAGGACCTCGTGCAGGAGACGCTGCTCCGCGCCTACCGGGCCATCGACCGCTTCGACGGTCGCCATCCACGGGCGTGGCTGCTGACCATCCTGCGCAACACGAACGCGAACCTGCACCGCCGCCAACGACCGGGCACGGTCGGCGACTGGGAGCTGATCAGGACCGCTCGCCCGGCCTTCGGCAGTGCCGAGCTGCCGAGCGCCGAGGACAGCTACGTACACCAGGAGCTGCACGCGGACCTCGACGCCGCCGTGCGCTCCCTCGACCCGCGTTTTCGGGCCGCCCTCATCCTCGTCGACGTGCACGACCTCAGCTACTCCGAGGCAGCAGCGATCATGGGGGTCCCCGTGGGCACCGTGATGTCGCGCCTCAGTCGTGCACGTGACCGAGTCCGCAAGAAGCTTCGATCCACCGCACTCACCCGAGGAGACCTGTCATGACTGGGACTCTGCGTCAGATGCTGACCTGCCACTGGTCCGCGCGCCGCATCCAGCGCTATCTCGACGCCGACCCGGCCGCTCGGCTCACACCAGGAGAGATCTCCCGGCTCGAGGGGCATCTCGCGACGTGCGAGAAGTGCACCCAGGTGGCGGCCGAGCATCGTGCTCTGCACCGGGCGCTGTCCGTCTGGTCCGGCGGGACGGCCGTCGACCCTCGATCGGTCGACCGCGTTCGCGACTTCCTCGCGACCATCGATGACGAGGACACCGCGTGACCGTCGACCAGCCGACCGTGACCGCGTCTGCTGACGAGCCCTGGGATCTCCTGGTCGTGGGCGGTGGGACCGCCGGGATCGTGGGCGCGAAGACCGCGGCGCGGCTCGGTGCCCGGGTCCTCCTCGTGGAGCACGAGCGCACCGGGGGTGACTGCCTGTGGACCGGATGCGTCCCGTCCAAGGCGCTCCTGGCCGCCGCGAGCGTCGCCGCCAGCGCGCGTTCGGCGCATCGGTTCGGCATCGGCGTCGCCGACGTCGCCGTGGACTTCGCGAAGGTGATGGACCACGTGCGGGCGTCGATCCAGCACATCGCCCCGGTCGACTCCGTCGAGGCGCTCGAGAAGGCGTCGGTCTCCGTGCGCACGGCGACGGCCCGTTTCACCGGGCCCGACTCGGCGGAGGTCGACGGGACGCCGGTGCGGTTCCGACAGGCACTCGTGGCCACCGGCGCGTCGCCCGCGGTTCCGCCCATTCCCGGCCTCGATGCTCTCGACTACCTGACCAGCGACACCGTCTGGGAGCTGAGCGAGCTCCCCGAGGAGCTGGTGGTCCTCGGCGGTGGGAGCATCGGCTGCGAGCTCGGCCAGGCCTTCGCCCGCCTCGGCAGCACGGTCTCCGTGGTCGAGGGCGCGCCCAGGATCCTGCCTCGCGAGGACCCCCTGGCGGCTGCGGAGCTCGCCCGCGCCCTGATCGACGACGGCGTCGCCCTCCACACGGGCTCAGGGGTCGCCAGGGTCGAGGCCACCGGTCCCGGAAGCGGGGTGCTCCACCTCGAGGACGGGCAGCGCGTGCCCTTCTCCCGTTTGCTGGTGGCCGTCGGACGAGCGCCCCGCACCGGCGACGTCGGGCTGGCCGCCGCGGGGGTCGAGGTGGACGACCGCGGCTTCGTCGTGGTCGACGACCTCCTGCGGACCACCAACCCGCGCATCTGGGCGGCCGGCGACCTCACCGGCCACCCCCAGTTCACCCACACCGCCGGCGTGCACGCCAGCCTGGCCGCGTCGAACGCCGTGCTGGGAGTACGCCGCAAGGTCGACCTGACCGCGGTGCCACGGGTCACGTTCACCGACCCGGAGGTCGCCGCGGTCGGCCTCCCGACCGACGGCGTCTCCTCGCCGCTGCGCATCGTCGACTGGTCCCACTCCCACGTCGATCGGGCGGTGGCAGAGGGCGCGTTCGGAGGCTTCGTCCGGCTCGTGGTCGACAAGCGCAGTCACGTCCTCGGTGCCACCGTGGTCGGGCCGCGGGCGGGGGAGACCCTCGGGGAGCTGACCCTGGCGATCACCCGGGGGCTCACGACACGGGACCTCGCCGGCGTGACCCACGCCTATCCCACCTACAACGACGGTCCGTGGAACGCCGCGGTCTCCGACGTCCAGGACCAGCTCGAACGCCCCGGCACTCAGCGCGCCCTGGGCGCGCTGGCGCAGGCCCGCAGGTGGTGGGTCAGCCGGGGCGACTGAGCAGCGACGGGCTGACGGGTGCTTCCGGCATCCCGCTCCTCAGGAGAGGTCCCGGAAGCCCGCCACCATGCGCTGGGCTGCGCTGAGGAGTACGACGACCGCCCATCCTGTGGCGATCACGGCGGCGTGAGCCGGGAGGACGAGCCACAGGGAGTGCACGACAACGGTCTCGGTGCCCTCCGCGAGCCCTCCGAGGAAGCTGAGCGAGCGGCCGTCGTCGCGTTGCCTCCCGGTCCGTTCGGCGATGGAGGAGAACGCCAGGAACGCGGTTCCGTTGAGGTAGTAGGCCAGGAGCACCAGGAGGAAGGGCAGCCAGCTCGCGTCGTACTGCCCGGTCACACCGATGGCCACCCCGACGACGGTCGCGCCGTACACCGCGAAGTCGGCCGTGATGTCCAGGAAGCCGCCTGCCTCGGACCCGGGTGCCTCGGACCCGGATGCCTTGTCGGCGTGACCCTGAGCGGCGGCGCGGCGCCGGCGAGCAAGGGGGCCGTCGAGACCGTCCATGACACGCGAGAACAGCCAGAGCCCCAGCGCCCACCACCACAGCTGTCCCGCGGCGGTTGCGGCGCTGGCCAGCCCGGTCACCAGGCCGAGAAGGGTCAGCCGGTCGGGGCTCACCAGAGGTCGATCGAGGAGGCCGGCCAGCGCGGCCAGGGGTCGATCCAGGACCCGGCGCACCGGGGCGTCAAGCACGGCTGGGGTCCTCGGTGGGGTGAACGGCGCGGCGCGGGTCCAGGCGTCGCGCCCACCACGAGCCGCTGACGACCAGGACCACCAGGGCGGAGCCGGCGGCGGCCAGGCCCCACGGGTTGGTGCCGTAGGCACCCAGGGCGGCGTACGCGAGGCTGCCGGGCACCATCCCGAGCGCGCTGCCCAGCACGTAGTGGCGGAACCTGACTCCTGAGAGCCCGGCGGCGTAGTTGATGGCGATGAAGGGCACCAGCGGGACCAGCCGAACGACGAGCACCGCGGAGAGACCGTGATCGGCGAGCAGGGTGTCGACGCGCGCCAGGCGGCCGCGGATGAGGCGGTCGACGGCCTCACGGCCGAGCAGCCTGCCGACACCGAAGGAGATGATCGCGCCGACAAGGGCGCCGGTGAGGGAGAGCGCGGCTCCCGCGAACATTCCGAAGAGGGCCCCGCCGGCGGCGGTGAGCAGGGCCTTGGGGCAGGGGATGAGGGCCAGTCCCGCGTAGAGTGCGAGGAAGAGGGCGGGTCCCCAGATGCCGGCTTCATCGACGCGCGACCTCAGGGCCGGGATGTCGGGGGGCCCGAGGATCAGGGTGAGGCCGACGGCACCGAGCACGGTCAGGACCAACGCGCCTGCCTTGAGGTAGGCAGTTCGACCCATGCGTGATCCTGACTCGTGGTTGAGGTGGCTTGCTACGTCGGGAAGTCCCCAGGCACCTCGAAGTGTTCCCGACGTGACAAGTTTCCCGTCCCGGAGGTCCGATGCACCCGCGTCTCGCCCGACTGATCCTCCCAGCCGCGCTGTTCGGACTGGCCGTCTCGGCGTGCGCCGCGCCGGGGGTCGGGGCCGGTGCCGCGTCCGAGGACCGCGCGTGGTCGCAGATCGCCGACGAGGCGGAGGGCCAGACGGTCGACCTGTGGATGTACGGCGGCGACCAGCAGGGCAATGCCTATGTCGACGACGTGCTCACCCCGGCGGCGGCCGAGATCGGCGTGACCCTGAGGCGCGTGCCGGTGGCGGACACCAAGGACGCCATGACCCGCATCCTGGCCGAGCGGCAGGCCGGCAGCGAGGACGGCGCGGTCGACCTGGTGTGGGTCAACGGCGACAACTTCGCGACCGGCAAGCAGGTCGACGCCTGGCGCTGTGGCTGGTCCCAGCAGCTGCCGAACATGAGGTTCGTGGCGCCCGACGACGCCCTGGTCACCCAGGACTTCGGCACCGAGGTCGACGGGTGCGAGGCGCCGTGGCACAAGGCCCAGTTCACGCTGGTCTACGACTCCGCCCGCGTCGAGGTGCCGCCGACGTCGATGTCGGGTGTCCTCCAGTGGGCGAAGGACCATCCGGGACGGTTCACCTACCCGGCCCCGCCCGACTTCACCGGTTCGGTCTTCGTCCGCCAGGCGCTCTACAGCACCTCGGGCGGGCACGCGCAGATCCCGGCGCAGTTCGACCAGGATGCCTACGACAGGCTGACCCCCGACCTCTGGGCCGGGCTGGCGGACGTGGCGCCCTCGTTGTGGCGCCAGGGGCGGACCTACCCCCGCGACTCGGTGGCACTGGACCGGCTCTACGCGAACGGAGAGGTGGACATGACCATGACGTACGGACCGGCGACGCTCACGCGACTCGTCGCCGACGGCACCTTCCCCGAGACCACCCGGGTCCTGCCCATGGACGAGGGGACCATCGGAAACGCCAGCTTCCTGGCCATCCCGTCCTCGGCCGGCGACCCCGAAGGCGCGATGGTGGTGGCCAACCTGGCCCTGTCGCCCGCCCAGCAGGCGCTCAAGGCCGCCCCGGACACCTGGGGACAGTTCACCGTGCTCGACCCCGACCTGCTGGGCAGTTCCGATCGAGCGCGGTTCGACGACCTGCCGGCCTCGGACGTCGTGCCTCCCTACGCCGTCCTCTCACGCAACGCCAACCCCGAGCTCGCCTCGTCCTGGGTGTCGCGGCTCGACGACGGCTGGCGCCGATCCGTCCTCGAGCCGGGATCGTGACCCAGCGCCTCCCAGAAGGGTCAGGGGGCGGCGGAGCGCGCCTCGTCGCGCCCGCGGTGCTCCTCGTCCTGGCAGTCACGGGTACGGCGCTGGGCGCTGTCGTGGCCACCAGCCTCGGGCTGCTGCCCCTCGTCGGGCAGCCGCGCCTGAGCACCGACGGCTTCACCGCGCTGGCGGGTGACCTGCGCGCCGCGACCCAGGAGTCCCTGCTCGCCGCGGCCGGCGCGACCCTGCTCGCGGCGGTCCTCGGTCTCACCATCGCCAGCGTCGTCGTGCGCGCCGGTCGCGGCGTACGCCTCGTCATCGGTCTGACGGTCGCGGTGCTGACGGTGCCGCACCTGGTGGGCGCGGCCGCCACGGGGCTGCTGCTCTCCGATGTCGGCCTCGCCCAGCGCTGGTCGGGGATCCCGGCGGCCTCGTGGCCAGAGCTGGTGGGCGGCCGCTGGCCCTGGGCGACCGTGCTCGCGCTCGCCTGGAAGGAGTCGGCCTTCGTGGCCCTGGTCGTCGTCGCGTCGCTCGGGCGGCACTACGCGGAGCTGCGCGAGGTGGCGTCGGTGCTCGGCGCGGCTCCGCGAGCGCAGTGGCGGCGCGTCCTGATGCCCCTGTCCCTGCCCGCGCTCGCGTCGTCCTCGCTGATCGTCTTCGTCTACTCCCTCGGCACCTACGAGGTCCCCCGACTGCTCGGGCGTGCCTATCCCGAGCCGCTCCCGGTGATGGCCTACCGGCTCTTCACCGACATCGACGTCGCCGCACGACCTCAGGCCGCGGCCACCGCCGTGGTCGCCACGGGGCTGGCCCTGCTCGCCGCTGTCATCGCCCTTCCGCTGTTGACCAGGCTCGGGGCCGGCCGGTGAGGATTCAGGGACGCCCCGGCCGGACGACACTCCAGCCCCGCCGCACCGTGGTCGCGGCCCTGGTGGGGCTCTGGCTGGTCGTGCCCCTGACTCCGCTGCTGCTGTGGGCAGGTGCCTCACGCTGGTCCGGCACGGCGCGGCTGCCGCAGGACGTCGGCTCCCGAGGCTGGCAGGAGGCGTTGGACGCCGGGATCATCGATGCCCTGCTCCGGTCCGGTCTCCTCGGCCTGGCGGTCGCGGTGATCGCGACACCTCTCGGTGTGATGGCGGGACGGGCGTTGGGGTGGCGGTTGCTCCGCAGGCCGGCACTGCCCTCGGTCGTGCTGCTCGGGCCGGTCGTGCTGGCGCCGTTCGCGGTCGCGATGGGTCTCGACGTCGTGATCCTGCGTCTGGGAGTCCCGGGGGAGGCCGCGGTGGTCCTCGTCCTGAGCGTGTTCGCACTGCCCTACACCACCTTCACGATGCGAGCCACGTATCTCGGGCTGGACCCCGCCCTGGAGGAGCAGGCTCGGGTCCTCGGGGCCAGCTCGGGTCAGGCCCGGCGACGCGTCACGCTCCCGGCCGCGACCACCGGCCTCGTCACCGCCACCGGCCTCGCCTTCCTGGTGGGATGGAGCGACTACGCCGTCACGCTGCTCATCGGTGGCGGCCAGCTCGTCACCGCACCCCTGCTGATCGGCTCGTCCGCAGCCGGGTCCGGCAACGACGCGCTCACCTCTACCCTGGCCCTCTCCGCGAGCCTGCCACCGCTGGTGGCCCTGGCGGTCTTCACCTATGCGGCCTCGCGCCGCAGGACGGCTGTGCACCCATGACCGCGGCTCTGAGCCTGACCTCGATCACCCATCGGCACCCGGGGGCCGGACGACCGACCCTGGCCGATGTCGACCTCACGGTCCAGGACGGGGAGATGATCGCCGTCCTGGGGCCCTCCGGATCCGGCAAGACCACCCTGCTGAGAGTCGCCGCCGGCCTGGAGCCGCCGGAGTCCGGCGACGTGCTGCTCGACGGGACCAGCGTCCTGGACGTGCCACCGGAGGGGCGCGACCTCACCGTCATGTTCCAGAAGCCGCACCTCTTCCCGCACCTGAGCGTGCTGGACAACGTCGCGTTCGCGGACCGACTCCGTGGCCGGAGCCGCGCGGACAGCCGGGCGACCGCCCAGCGGTTCCTCGAGCTGGTCCACCTGGGTGACCTCGGCCGGCGGCGGCCACGGCAGCTGTCCGGTGGTCAGGAGCAACGTGTCGCCCTGGCCCGGGCGCTGGCCGCCGGCCGGCGGGTGATGCTCCTCGACGAGCCGTTCAGCGCGCTCGACACCAGCCTGAGGACGTCGATGCACCAGCTGCTGGGTGAGGTGCGCGCTGCCCTCGACCCCACGGTCGTGATCGTGACCCACGACCTCGACGAGGCGGGGCTGGCGGACAAGGTCGCCGTGCTCGTCGAGGGACGCATCGAGCAGTTCGACACCATCGGGGCGCTGTATACGAGGCCGAGGACGTTGGCGGTCGCCCGGCTGGTGGGCGGATTCAACGAGCTGCCCGGCATCGTCGAGTCCGGCGTTCACCGCTCACCCCTGGGGGCGTTCGCCGTCCCTGCCGAGGCCCACGCGGCGGGAGGCGCCGTCCTCCTGGTCCGCAAGGAACGGCTCGCGGTCGTCGATCCCGACACGGCTGCCGCCCTGACGGGCCGGGTCGTGCAGGTTCGCCAGTCCGGACCCCACCGCGATGTGGTCGTGGAGCTCGACCCGGTCCGCGGCGGCGACCGGGTGAGGGTGGAGGTCGAGGTCCGTCTCGGGACCACGCTCCGGCCGGGCGACCGGACCGGTGTGCGCCTGCCGGCGGTGGGCGAGCTGTGGTCGGTCCCTGAAGCCGGGTCGAGCGCCGCACCCCCGAAGCCCCCGGTGGTGGGGGAGTCCGCTCCGAGCGTCCTGACGTCCAGGCGATCATGACCGGTGTGCGCGCCACGTCCGCGAGGCACGCACGTCCTCATGAGCCCGTCGCGGCGGAGGACGCGGGCGGTTCGGTGAGGACGCGCAGCGCCAGCTGCGTGGTCGACGGGACCCCGAGGTAGCCGACCACCCTCGCGACCCGGTCCGGGTCCAGTGGGAGCAGCCCGGGACTGCCGGGGACCTCAGGGGTGAGGCCGAGGTCGAGGTCGCTGCGCCCGGACATGATCGACACGTTGAACTCAAAGCGCTCCCGGGCTCCGGACGCGCTGAGTCGCTTCAGCAGGCCGGTGCCGACGCGCCGCAGGCCCTCCTCCTCGCAGAACGAGTCGAGCGTGGCCACGAGGGTTGCGCCTCCGCAGTGGTCGATGTCGGCCCAGACCGCCTGCATCGAGCCCATCTGGGACAGCAGGACGGGGGCGGTCTTCTCGCCGACGCCCGGCACGCCCGGCAGGTTGTCGCTGGTGTCGCCGCGGAGGGCGGCGTACTCGAGGTAGTGCTCGGCGGCGACTCCGTAGAGGGTGTGGAGCCGGGCGGGGTTGAGGAGCGGTGAGCCGGCGATCCCCCCGTCGATGAGGCGGAGGACCTGGGTCCTGGTGCTGATATGGGCGAACGAGTCACGATCGGAGGTGACGATCACGCAGTGCCAGCCGGCACGCTCCGCCCACGCCGCGGCGGACGCGCTGACGTCATCGGCCTCGAGACCGGGCGGGGTGACGGTGCACAGGCCCAACGCGTCGAGCAGGTCACTGGCGCGCTCCAGCTGGTCGACCAACGCGGGATCCTTCACGCGACGCCCGGCCTTGTACGCCGGGTAGGCCTCCGTCCGCACGGACGAGCTCCGGTCGTCGAGGCCGAAGACCACCGCGTCCGGGGCGAACTGGTCGATCACCTCCAGGATCTGGCGCAGCATCCCGTGCAGGGCCCATGCCGGGCGGCCTCCGCGGTCGCGGAGCGCGGACTCGACGCGGGCGTGGTGGTTGCGGTGGAGCAGCGACGGGGCGTCGACCGCGAGCAGGAGGCGCGGCCGGGCGACGGGGGGTTCGGGGGCGACATGAGGTGTGCCCACCATATGCGCGGCCGCCTCCCCCTGCGCCCCCTGCGGTGGCGGCCGCGGAGGGTGAGGGCGTCCGGGTGGGTCGCGGTGATCTAGATTGCAACCCGTGAGTGCCCAGGCCCCTTCTGCTGTCATCCTGATCCGCGCCGAACGATTCGTGCCGAACCCCGCCACCGCGGCCGACAACGCCTTCCAGGCCAGGGTGCCGGACGGACAGTCCGACGACACCACGGCGGCCCGCGCCCTGGCCGAGATGGACGCGGTCTCCGACGCCCTGCGCGAGGCGGGCGTACGGGTCCACGTGTTCGCCGACGGGGACCACAGCAGGCCGGACAGTGTGTTCCCGAACAACTGGCTGTCCACGCACGCCGGCGGGAACGTCGCGGTCTATCCGATGTATGCCTCCAACCGTCGCCACGAGCGCCGGGCCGACGTCCTGGAGATGCTCAAGTCGTCCTATCGGGTCCAGACCATCATCGACTACTCCGGCCTGGAGCCCGACGGCATCTTCCTCGAGGGCACCGGCGCGATGGTCCTCGACCACGTGTCGCGGGTCGCCTACACGGCCGTGAGCCACCGTGCCGACACGCACATCCTGGAGCGCTTCTGCACCGACTTCGGGTACGAGCCGATGGCCTTCGAGGCGGTCGACTCCGCTGGGGTGTCGGTGTACCACACCAACGTCATCGCCTGCATCGGCACGGAGGTGGCGATGATCGCGCTCGGGATGATCCCGGACAAGGAGCGTCGCGAGGGGGTCCGGGAGCGCCTCTCGGTCAACGGCCGCACGGTCATCGACCTCACCGAGGAGCAGATCCGCGAGTTCGCCGGCAACGCGGTCGAGCTCTGCGGGCGTACGCCGGAGGGCAGGCGGAACTACATCATGGCGATGTCGGCCCGGGCACGCCGCAGCCTCCGCCCCGACCAGGTGGCCGTGATCGAGGAGTCGTGCACCATCGTCGACGTCGACATCCCCACCATCGAGCTGGCCGGGGGCTCCGTGCGCTGCATGATCGCCGGCGTCCACCTCGACCGACGGCCCCCGGGCCTGGTGCCGGTGCCCACGCCTGCCGTCGAGGCGATCGACGCGGACCCGCACACGGCCGACGGGCGCGACGTCGCGGGCGACGACTGACGCTGACGTACGACGTCGTGGACCTGTTCGGAGTACGGTGGGTCCACCCCGGTCGATTCCTCGAATCGACCCCTACCACGAGCCACGCCCCGGACCCGCGCGTCGCTGGAGTCCGAGCAATGCGACCTTCCCGTCTCCACCCGCCGATGACAGCCCCCGACGGCCGGGTCGGCAGGGCGCGACCTCACGCGTTGCGCACCCAGGTCGTCGAGCACCTGGCCGAGTCGATCGAGGAGATCAAGCCACACCTGCGGGGGTGGCTGCACCTCGGGATCCTGCCGTTGACGCTGGTCGGCGGCATCCTGCTGGTCGCGCTGTCGCCCGATGGACGGACGCGGCTCGGCTCGGCGGTCTTCGCCGGGTCCGCGCTGCTCCTGTTCGGGGTCTCTGCCGCCTACCACCGCGGGAACTGGTCGCGCCGGACCTGGTTCGTCCTGCGGCGGCTCGACCACTGCAACATCTTCGTCCTGGTCGCCGGCTCCTGCACCGCGTACGCCCTGCTGCTGCTCGACGTCCGCGACAGCGTGATGATGCTCGGCATCGTCTGGGCCAGTGCCCTGCTGGGCGTGACCGCGCGGTTCGTGTGGCCCCACGCGCCGCGGTGGTTGTCGCCACCGATCTATGTCGCCTGCGGTTGGGGTGCGCTCCTCTTCCTCCCCGGCATCCTCGACGGGGCGTCGCGACTCGGGGACAACGTGGGCGGAGCCACCGTCGTCCTGCTCGTGACCGGTGGCGCGCTCTACATCGCCGGGGCCGTCGTCTACTTCTTCCGGCGGCCCGACCCGTGGCCACGCTGGTTCGGCTTCCACGAGGTATTCCACGCCTTCACCGTGCTCGCCTTCGCCAGTCACTACGTGAGCATCTCGCTGGCCACCTACTCGATGCGCTGAGGCCGGCGACCCGGCGAACGTTCCACCGCGTGGCGGGGCACGCTCCCGTTCCACGGGAGACGCGAATGCGTCCGCTCCAGTGGGGTACGCCTCTGGGCGGAGGTTTGACATGTCTCGGAAAGCATCTGTCATCACTGCAGCACTCGCCCTGGCCCTCGCGGGGTCGACCGCCTCGGTGGTCCCGGCCGCGGGGGAGAGCGCCGAGCGAAGGCCGGCGCCGGGCGGTCCCGGCACGAAGACCGTCTGGCCCGAGGCCGACAAGTCCGGCTTCGGTACGTCGACCACGCGGCGCAGCAACGTCTGGTTCACGCTCCAGCGGGGCCGGACCAGCGAGGTGTTCTTTCCCGACCTGTCCACGCCCAGCGTGCGCAACCTCGAGCTGATCGTCACGGACGGCAGGACGTTCACCGACCGCGAGTCGACCGGCATGCGGCACCGGGTCAGCCGTCCGGACGCCCGCAGCCTCGGGTTCACCCAGGTCAACACCGACAAGCAGGGGAGGTACCGCCTCACCAAGCACGTCGTGACCGACCCCGCCCGTGACGCGATGCGCATCCGGGTGAGACTGCGGTCGCTGGACGGTCGGAAATACCAGCTCTTCGTGCTCCAGGACCCCGCACTGGGCAACGACGGCTCCGACGACCGGGCCCGGACCGCCGGGAGGACCCTGGTGGCCGCGGACGGTGACGTCGCCGCCGCACTGAAGTCACGGCCGGCGTTCACCGCGACGTCGAACGGCTACCACGGTGAGAACGACGGCTGGACCGACCTCAAGGACGACCACCGGCTGAACCGGCGCCACGACAGCGCCGGCCCCGGCAACGTCGTGCAGACGGGGCGGGTCGGTGGCGTCAACGGACGTCCGGGCCACCGGGTGACCACGCTGACCCTCGGGTTCGGCCCGGACGCGCAGGCCGCACGCGGCACCTCGCGTGCTGCCGCCTGGAGCCCGTTCCGGCGCACGGCCGCCCGCTACGACCGCGGCTGGCACCGCTATGTCTCCTCCCTCAACCGGGTGCCCGGCAGCGCCGCTGCCGTCCGGCGTCAGTACCTCGCCTCCGCGCTGGTGCTGGCGGCCGCCGAGGACAAGCTCAACCCGGGCGCCATCGTGGCGTCGCCGTCCGCGCCCTGGGTGTGGGGCGACGAGGTCGACGGGCTGTCCTCTCCCTCGGGTGCCTACCACCTGGTCTGGTCGCGCGACGCCTACCAGTTCGGGACCGGGCTGTGGGCCCAGGGCGACAAGGCGCGGGCGCGTCGGGTCGTCGACTGGCTGTTCCGTGTCCAGCAGAAGCCGGACGGCTCCTTCCCCCAGAACTCCGACGTCGAGGGCACCCCCGTCTGGTCCGAGCTGCAGCTCGACGAGGTGGCGCTGCCTATCGTGCTGGCCCGCCTGGTCGGCCGCGACGACGCCACGACGTACGCCGGGGTGAAGAAGGCGGCCGACTTCCTGGCCGGCTTCGAGGACGAGGAGACCGGCCGCGCGGCGCCGTACTCGCCGCAGGAGCGCTGGGAGAACCAGTCCGGCTACTCGCCCAACTCGATCGCGGCGCAGATCGCCGGCCTCGTGTGCGCGGCCGACCTGGCCCGCCGCAACGGCGACGACGCCTCCGCGACCCGGTGGCTGGCGCTCGCCGACGAGTGGCAGGCGCAGATCGCGGACTGGACGGTGACCAGCACCGGACCGCTCAGCGACAAGCCGTACTTCCTAAGGCTGACCAAGGACGGCGACCCCGACGCCGGCACGACGTACGGCATCGGCGACGGCGGCCCCAGCGAGGTCGACCAGCGTCGCGTCGTCGACGCGAGCTTCCTGGACCTGGTGCGCTACGGCATCACGCCGCCGGACGACCCCGCGGTGCGCAACACCCTGCGCGTGGTCGACAGGGACCTGAAGGTCAGGACCCCGAACGGCCCGTTTTGGCACCGGTTCAGCTTCGACGGGTACGGCGAGACCCGCGGCGGCGGCCAGTGGGACATCACCGAGCCCGACACCGGGACCACCCTCGGACGGGGGTGGCCGTTGCTCACGGGCGAGCGCGGCGAGTACGCCATCACCGCCGGGGGCACCGGGCAGCGGTTCCTCCGGACGATGGCGAGGGCCGCCGGACCCTCCGACATGATCGCCGAGCAGGTGTGGGACGGGCGCCGGCCGACGGGACGCCGGTGCTGTCCCGCGGGCGAGGGCACCCGCGCGGCGACCCCGCTGGTGTGGTCGCACGCGGGTCTGGTGCGGCTCGCCTGGACGATCCAGCGGGGCACCCCGGTGGACCGGCAGGGCGTGGTGGCCCGGCGCTACACCCGGTGACTCAGGGGTTGCGCCGAGAACCCCCCGAGCGTGCTCTGGAGGGCGGACGGCATCGCTCGTAGACTGGGTGGACGCCGGGGGGTGTGACACGGGAGTGGAGCACAGCATGTCCATACTGTCGCGCGAGCGACTGGCCGAGGTCTTCGTGGACGTGGCCGACACGCTGGTTGACGACTTCGACCTGATCGAGTTCCTGCAGCGCGTGGCCACCCACACCTCGGACCTGGTCGAGGCGCACGCGGCCGGCCTGCTCCTCGCCGACGAGCATGATCGCCTCCAGCTGATGGCCGCCTCCGACCAGACCGCCGAGATGGTGGAGCTGTTCCAGGTGCAGGCGCGCGAAGGACCGTGCCAGGACTGCTTCCGGCAGGGACGGCCGGTCGTCAATGCGGATCTCCGTGAGGCCACGACCAGGTGGCCGACCTTCGCGCCGCGCGCGGTGGCCGCCGGCTACCACTCCGTGCACGCCTTCCCGCTGCGGTGGCGGCAGCAGATCATCGGCGCGCTCAACCTGTTCGGGGTCACCGCCGGCACCATGGCCGACGAGGACGTGCGGGTCGTGCAGGCCCTCGCGGACGTGGCGACGATCGGGCTGCTGCAGGAACGGGCCGTACGCCGCGGAGAGGTCCTCACCGAGCAGCTGCAGGCGGCCCTGAGCAGCCGCATCCTGATCGAGCAGGCCAAGGGCGTCCTGGCGCAGCTCCACGGCTGCTCGCCGGACGAGGGTTTCACGCTGATGCGCGGCTACTGTCGCCGACATGGCCTCCGGCTGGGTGAGGTCGCGAAGGCCGTCATCGTCGACCCGGCAAGCGTCCCGGAGCTCACCGAGCCACCCGGACGTTCAGGTGGTATGCACCGTCCATGATGACCATGGACACCCTCGGCAGGTGAGAGCACACTGGGCACAGTGGCCCAGCCCCCGCCATGACCTCGGCCCAGACCCGCCGGCCCTCTGCACCAGCAGCGAGGAGAGCGCGGTGCACGCCAACGGCCGCTCCACGTCCATGCCAGGGACCGCGACGATCGTCGACCGGCCGGACGAACCCGGTCTCATCATGCGGCTCTACGACCGTGACGACTGGTCGGTCATCGAGATCAGCGGAGAGCTGGACATCCAGGGTGTGCCCCTGCTGCGCCAGCTGCTGCTGCGCGCGGGTCACCAGTTCGTGTTCGACCTGACCCGGGCGACCTTCGTCGACTGCGGCGGCCTCCGCATCCTCGTGGGACCGGTGTCCGCCGGCTCGACCCCGACCCGCCGGCTCGTCTCCGAGGAGCGCGGGAAAGTACGTCGGTTGCTCACCCTGACCGGGTGGGAGCGCAACGTGCTGCTCTACGAGTCCGTGGACGACGCGGTGCGCGCGTCGTAGCGCCCCGGCTCCGCCCTCGGCTCGGCGCTCGGCTCAGCCCTCGGACAGCCCCACCGGCCCGGCGGGCAGGACCGGCTCGCGGGTGAGCTCGGCCCGGGAGATCGAGCGCAGGTGCACCTCGTCGGGCCCGTCGAACAGGCGCATCGCCCGGTGCCAGCCGTACATCGCGGCCAGCGGGGTGACGTCGGTGACGCCGGCTCCGCCGTGGACCTGGATGGCGCGGTCGATGACGGCGGTGGCCGCCCGCGGCACGGCGACTTTGGCCATCGCGACGAGGTGGCGCGCGGCCTTGTTGCCTCCGGTGTCGATCACGTGGCAGGCCCGGTGGCACAGCAGCCGAGCCTGCTCGATCTCGAGGCGGGACTCGGCGATCTGCTGCTGCACGACGCCCTGGTCGGCCAGCGGTGCGCCGAAGGCGACGCGGTTCCTGGCCCGGTCGACCATCAGCGCCAGCGCCCGCTCGGCGGAGCCCAGGGCCCGCAGGCAGTGGTGGAGGCGACCGGGACCGAGCCGGGACTGGGCCGCGGCGAAGCCGCCGCCCTCCTCGCCGAGCACGTTGCCCACCGGCACCCGCACGGCGTCGAAGCGGACCACGGCGTGACCGTGCTGGTCGTGGTGGCCGAACACCGGGAGATCGCGCTCCACCGTGACGCCGGGGGTGTCTCGTGGGACCAGGATCATCGTCTGCTGGCGGTGCGTGGCCGCCTCCGGGTCGGTCTTGCCCATCAGGATCAGCAGGGTGCACCGCGGATCCATCGCGCCGCTGGTCCACCACTTGCGTCCGTGGACGACGTACTCGTCACCGTTGCGCTCGATCCGGGTCGCGATGTTGGTGGCATCGCTGCTCGCGACGTCCGGTTCGGTCATCGCGAACGCCGAGCGGATGGTGCCGTCCAGCAACGGGTCGAGCCAGGTGCTCTTCTGCTCGTCGGTGCCGAGCAGGTGCAGGAGCTCCATGTTGCCGGTGTCCGGTGCCTGGCAGTTGATCGCTTCGGGCGCCAGCTCGTTGCTCCAGCCCGACAGCTCGGCGATCGGGGCGTACTCGAGCTGGGTCAGCCCCGACTCGGCAGGCAGGAAGAGGTTCCACAGGCCGCGGCGGCGGGCTTCGCGCTTGAGGTCCTCGAGGACCGGTGGGACTCCGTGGTCGTGTGGACCCGCCTGCTGCCGGTGGGCGTGGTAGGCCTCCTCGGCGGGAAGCACGCGGTCGCGCATGAACGCCACCATGGCCTCACGCAGCTCGGTCGCCCGGGCAGAGGGTGCCGGCGTGGCCTGCTCGGCCTGGATGTCGGTCATGGCGGTCGAGTGTGCCACGGGTGAGAAGGCCCGCGGGAAGGGCCGGGCGGCGCTGCTGCATGATGCAGGCATGAGCAGCGAACAGCAGCACGGAGTCGTCTTCCCGCAGTCGTCGGACGGCCGCAGGAGCACGTCGGCTCTCGGCCGGGCGGTGCTGGCCGACGCGCTGCGGAACGCCGACCCCGCCGGAGCGCGGGCTGCCGAGCAGGAGACCAACTGGCGCTCGGGCTACCTCGGTCACTTCCGGCGGGCGGTCGAGGCGGGCCTGGACATCCCGGGCCACCGCGGTGGCCATCGCCACCGACGGGCTGGCGTCCCTGCACGACCGGATGCGCGTCGCCGGGACCCACGGCGATCTCACTCTGGACGAGTGGACCTCGGCCGCGGAGCTGGGGACCGGCGAGGTCCGGGGCACCGCGGAGCCCGAGACCGGGCTCTCCCTGCCCTACCGCGGCACCCGGCTCCGCGGCGACGCGCTGCATCGGCACCTCGACGGCTGGGTGGGAGACGGCGTGCTGGAGGAGCTCGGCCGCCGAGGCGCTGCGTGCCGTGATGGCCAACCCGGACTGGCTGCGCGCCGACGGGTTCACGGTCGCGGTGCTCGGCGCCGGTGCCGAGATGGGACCGCTGCGGGCGCTGCTGCGCTGGGGCGCACGCGTCGTGGCGGTCGACCTGCCCCGGCCGGCCGTCTGGGCACGGGTCCTCGAGGCCGCTCAGGCCGGTGCCGGCACCCTGGTGGTGCCGGTCCCGCCGGGCGCCACCGAACCCGACGCCACGACGGCGGGAGCGGACCTGCTCGCCGACGGCGCGGCCGTGGCCGACTGGCTCGCCGGGATGGACGGCTCGCTGGTGGTCGGCAACTACGTCTACGCCGACGGTGCCACGAACGTCCGGGTCGCGATGGCCGTCGACGTGCTGAGCACCCGGCTGGTCGCCGCCCGCGACGACGTGGCGCTCGCCTTCCTGGCCACGCCGACCGACGTCTTCGCCGTTCCCGCGAACGCCGTGCGGCAGTCCACCACCAACTACGAGTCGCGATCGACGCGCGCGAAGGCGCTCGGCCGGCCGCTGCGCGCGGTCAGCGGTGGGCGACTGATGCGCCGCAACTACGCCCCGGGCGCGGACCCCGGCATCAACGACAGCCTGGTGCCGCAGCAGGGACCGAACTACGCCCTGGCCAAGCGGCTGCAACGCTGGCGGGCGACCGCCGCCCGGGACGCCGGGACCACGGTGTCGCTGCACGTGGCGCCGCCGACCCGGACCCGCTCGGTGGTGAGGAACCGGGCCCTCGCGGCGGCCTACGCCGGGGCGCACCGCTTCGGCGTCGAGGTCTTCGAGCCTGC
Organism: uncultured Actinomycetota bacterium; assembly: GCA_963843815.1. Taxonomy (GTDB): domain Bacteria; phylum Actinomycetota; class Actinomycetes; order Propionibacteriales; family Nocardioidaceae; genus Nocardioides. Next base: position 60,729 of record CAWJLX010000018.1, read on the forward strand.
CACCAGCAACGTGCTGATGGCGGCGCTGCTGGTGCACGACCTGCACACGGGTGGGGGACCGACGCACGAGCACCCCTGGCAGGACGAGGCGTACGCCGCGGTGCACGGCGGCCTGTGGCGGGCGCCGTACGCACCTCGCAGCGCGCTCGGCCTGGCCGCGCTCCTGGGCTATGCCGGGACACGGAGCTAGCCGGCGTCCCGCACAATGACCGCATGACCGCCCGCCCGTTGCCCCACCGACTCTCGCGGCGAGGGGTACTCCGCGCGGGGCTGGTCGGGCCGGCGGCCTGGGCCGTGGGGGGCTGCGGGCGAGAGTGGACCGACCTGGAGGGCACCGAGCTGACGCTGGCGACCGGCAACCCCGGCGGCGTGTTCGCGAAGTACGGCGACGCGCTGGCCACCGTGCTGGAGCGGCGCCTGGAAGGGGTCAGCGCGACGACACGGAGCACCGACGCCTCGGTGGAGAACCTGCGGTTGGTGGCCGGGGGAGACGCGGATCTCGGTTTCTCGCTGGGCGACACCGCCTCCGACGCGTTGCGCGGGGCGGGCGTCTTCACCCGGCCACTGGACGTCGTTGCCCTGACCCGCACCTACGACAGCTTCGTGCACCTCGTCGTGCGCGGCGACTCCGACCTCGACCGCGTGCAGGATCTGAGCGGCCTGCGGGTCGGTCTGGGGGCCAGGTCGTCGGGCACCCGCGTGACCGCGGAGCGGATCCTCGTCCGCAACGGCGTCGACCCGCGGTCCGTGAGGGCTTCCGGCAGGTCGCTGCAGGATGACGCCGACGCGCTCGCAGCGGGCCGGCTCGACGCGTTCTTCTTCGTCAGCGGCCTGCCCAACGACGCCGTGCTCCAGCTCAGCACCCGGCTCCCGATCCGGCTGCTGACGCTGGCCGAGGTGGTCGACCCGATGGTCGCGACCTACGGCCCGGAGTACGTCGACGGGCAGATCCCCGCCTCCGTCTACGACCTCGCCGACGTGGTGCCGACGGTCAGCGTGAAGAACTACGTCGTGGCCTCGCCCGCGATGTCCGCCGACCTGGCGTACGCCGTCACGCGGGTCATCTTCGAGGCGCAGGGGGCGATCGACCGGATCGCACCGGACGTTCGGCAGCCGAACCTCAACGCGGCCATCTTCACCAGCCCGCTGGAGCTGCACGACGGAGCGGTCGACTACTTCCGAGAGCGGTCCTGACCGCACCCGGGTGCGGTCAGCCCCACCACGACGCGGTGGGACAGCCCCTCGACTGTGCGGGCAGCAGCATGTCGCGGCGGCCGCCGCGCTCCTAGCGTCGATGGCATGGCCTCCACCCTTCCCCTGCAGCGGGTCCGCCCGGCGACCGATCGGCCCGCGGGCACCGACACGATGCGCGACCGCGCCCGACGGACCCTGCGCCGGCACGGCGTCTTCTTCGGCGTCAACGCCGTGGTGATGCTGCACGTCGCGGACGACAACTTCCTCCACCCGAACCCCGGCGTCTCGCCTGCAGACCACCTCGTCAGCGGCCTCGTCCCGCTGGCCGCGTTGCTCGCCGCCGCGGCGTCGTACCCGCGGGTCCGGGCCGGCACCCGGGCCGTCCTCGCCTTCGCGGTCGGGCTCACCGGGATCCTCGTCGGCGCGGTTGAGGCGGGCTACTACACCTTCTCCGGCGGTCCCTCCGGTGACGACTTCACCGGCTGGGCGGCCGCCGTCGCGGGCCTGATCCTGCTCGGGCTGGGTGCCATCACCCTCTGGCGGTCCCGCCGCACCGGCGGAAGCCGGACCCGGCGCTACGTGCGTCGCGCCGCGAAGGGCGTCGCCGCGCTGCTGTTCCTGGGGGAGCTGGTCGGCCCGTTCGCGACGATGTACGTCACCACGCACGTGAGCCGCGCCGATGTCCCCGCCCCCGACCTGGGCGCCGACCACGAGGACGTCACGCTCACCACCAGCGACGGGCTGCACCTGAAGGGCTGGTACGTCCCGTCCAGGAACGGCGCCGCGGTCATCGCGTTCCCGGGCCGCAAGGGCCCGCAGGCACACACCCGGATGCTGGTCCGTCATGGCTACGGCGTGCTGCTGTTCGACCGCCGCGGTGAGGGACTCAGCGACGGTGACCCCAACATGTGGGGCTGGGGTGGCGAGCGCGACGTCCACGCGGCCGTCGACTTCCTCCAGCACCGACCCGACGTCGACCCGAACCGCATCGGCGGTATCGGCTTCTCCGTCGGAGGCGAGATGATGCTCCAGGCGGCCGCCGAGAGCGACGGCCTCGCCGCGGTGGTCTCCGAAGGCGCGGGCACGCGCTCGCTGAAGGAGGAGCTGGTGGAGTACGACGGCAGGACGCTGATGCGCGGTTTCCACGCGATGCTGGCCAAGCAGGCCGGGATCGCCCTCTGGGCCGACGAGCTCCCGCCGCCGAGCCTGGTCGACCTCGTGCCCCGCATCGCGCCGCGACCGACGATGCTCATCTGGGCGCCGAACGGCGGCAACCGCGAGACGATGAACCTCGTGTACCAGCGCCTGATCGGCCCGTCGGCGGAGCTCTGGGAGATCGACGACGCCCGGCACATCAAGGGACTCCAGACCCACCCGGAGGAGTACGAGCGCCGCGTGGTCGACTTCTTCGACAAGGCCCTGCCCGCCACCCAGGTGCGTAACTGACATGGCCGCGGCCTTCGCGTCGTACCGGCGGGTGCTGACCCTCCCGGGAGCCTGGGTGTTCTCGGTCGGCGGCCTGGTGGCCCGGATGCCGATGGCCATGGTCAGTCTCGGGATCGTGCTGCTGGTCTCCACGCGCACCGGGTCCTACGGGCAGGCCGGCAGCGTGTCCGCGGCGTTCCTCGTCGCCAACGCCGCGTTCGCCATCCTCCAGGCCAGGCTGATCGACCGGCTGGGCCAGAGCCGGGTACTGCCCGTGGCTGCCGCGATGTTCACCCTGGGGCTGGTCGGGATGATGGCCGCCGTCGAAGCGGGAAGCGGCGCACCATGGCCGCATCTCTTCGCCGCCGTCGCAGGTGCCGGGCTGCCGCAGATCGGCTCGTCCGTGCGTGCGCGCTGGTCGCACCTCATCGAGGACCGCGGTGTCCTGCACACCGCGTTCGCCTTCGAGTCGGTGCTCGACGAGGTGGTCTTCATCGTGGGTCCGGCGCTGGTCACCACGCTGGCCACGACGGTGCACCCGCTCGCCGGCCTCGCCACCGCGGTGGTCGCGACCATCGCAGGCACGACCCTCCTGGTGAGCCAGAAGCGCACCGAGCCGCCGGCCACCCGAGCCGCCCGCGGCCAGGAACGACCGCCACTGCCGTGGCCGGTGCTGGCGCCGCTGATCGCGTGCGGCGTCACCATGGGGTCCCTGCTCGGCGGTGCCGAGGTGGCCACCGTCGCGATGTCCGACGAGCTCGGCGCCACGTCGCTGGCCGGGTTGATGCTGGCCGTCTGGGCCGTGGGCAGCCTGGTCTCGGGGGTGATCGTGGGTGCCCTGCGCTTCCGCGCCTCGAACGCCTCCCGCTTCCGGTGGGGCATGCTCGGCCTCGGCGCGCTGATGCTGCCGCTGCCGTTCGTCGGGGGGTTCGTCACCCTGGCGGTGTTCCTCTTCCTGTCCGGCTTCGCGATCTCGCCCACGCTGATCGCCGCCTTCGCCTGGATCCAGGAGACCGTGCCGGCGGGCCGGATCACCGAGGGCATCACGCTGTTCACCACCGGGCTCGGTGCCGGTCTGGCCCCGGGGGCCGCGCTCACCGGCCTGGTGATCGACCGCTCGGGGGCCTCCGTCAGCT
>CAWJLX010000019.1:0-33695 GCA_963843815.1 uncultured Actinomycetota bacterium
TGACGCGCCACGCCCCGACGAGGGTCGAATGCGGCACCTCCGGGCCCCGTTCGGCCTTAGGCTCTCCCCGGTGAGTCTTTGATGGAAACCAGCGATGTGACGGGGCACGGGCGCGACCCGTCCAGCGAGCCCGACACGGCGCCGACCCAACCGGGGGTACGCCGGGAGCTGTCGCGCGTCATCATCGGCGTCGCCGCCCTCGATGCCCTCACCATCGCCATGTCCGCAGCCCTGGCGTACCGCCTGAAGTTCGGCTTCGGCGGCAGGCAGACCGACTCCCTCGACCAGGTGACCGGTGTCCTTGTGCTCGATCTCGGCTGGCTGGTGCCGGTCTGGGTGGCGTCCCTGGTCCTCCAGGACGCCTATTCCCGGCGCCAGTTCGCGCGGGGAACCGACGAGTTCAAGACGCTCCTCACGGGCTCGGCAACGGCGGCCGCGGTGATCTCCGTCGTGGCCTACCTCGTGAACTACGACATGTCGCGCGGCTACTACCTCTACGCGTTCCTGATCGGCACCACCCTGCTGCTGGTCGAACGTTTCGTCGTACGCCGCGCCATCCAGAGCGCCCGCGCCACGGGCCGACTCATGCACCGGGTCGTCACGATCGGGTCGGTCACCTCGATCTCCGAGCTGGACCGGGTCCTGCGCAAGAACCCGGGCCTCGGATACCGCGTGGTGGCCGCGTGTGTCCTGGGCCCGGACGAAGGCAGTCTCGACGAGTCGATCGAGCGCGTGGACTCCGTCGGCGAACCGGTCGACGTCTGTCGGCGGATGCAGGCCGACACGCTGGTCGTGACCGGTGGCTCGTACTCGTCATCCGTCGAACTGCGCCGCATCGGCTGGCGGCTGGACGGGACCGACATCGACCTGATCGTGGTGCCGAGCCTGATCGACGTCGCCGGTCCGCGTATCCATACCCGTCCGGTGGCGGGGCTGCCGCTGATGCACATCGAGCCCCCGCAGGTCGCCCGGGCCATGAAGTGGGGCAAGGCGTTCTTCGACCGGGTCGGATCGCTGTTGCTGATCACGGTGCTGTTGCCGGTGCTCGTGACGGTTTCCGTCGCAGTGGCGGTTGAGAGTCGTGGCCCCGTTCTCTACCGCCACCGGAGGATCGGCGTGCGCGGCCGGGAGTTCGACGTATGGAAGTTCCGAAGCATGGTGGCCGACGCGGATGCGCGCCAGGCGGCACTCCGCGAGGACCGCGAGGCACGACTGTTCAAGCTCGAGACGGATCCCCGCATCACCCGCGTCGGTGCGTTCATCCGTCGCTACTCGCTCGACGAGCTTCCTCAGCTCTTCAATGTCCTCCTCGGCGACATGAGTCTGGTCGGCCCCCGCCCCCAGGTCGCCGACGAGGTGGCCGAGTACGACGACTCGGCGCACCGACGGCTGCTGGTGCGCCCCGGCATGACCGGACTGTGGCAGGTGTCAGGGCGCTCCCATCTCGACTGGGACGAGGCCGTGCGACTGGATCTCTACTACATCGACAACTGGTCGATGACCGGCGACCTGGTCATCCTGGCCAAGACCGTGCGCGCGGTGGTGCGGCACGAAGGCGCCTACTGATGTGGTCCGGCCGATGAGTGCGGCCTGGACCCTGGTCACTGTCACCTACAACTCTGCCGACCAGCTGCGCGCAGCCTGGGCGTCGTACGACCCGGGTGCGTTCGACTGGATCGTCGTGGACAACGCCTCCCGGGACGAGTCGGCCGCGATTGCTGATTCGCTCGGAGCCCGCGTCGTCCGACTCCCCTCCAACGTGGGCTTCGGGGCGGCCAACAACGTCGCCCTCGGGCAGGTGACCTCCCCGTGGACCGCCTTCGTGAACCCCGACGTCACCGTGGGCCCATCGGCCGACCTGACGCGACTGGCCACTGTCAGCGCCGCCAACGCGTCCCTGGTGGCACCTCAGCTCCTGAACTCCGACGGCACCGAGCAGCCGAACGCCCGGGGGCTCCCCTACCTCGCCGACAAGATCGCCAACCGTGGGCTCCACCTGCCCGGCGCGCGGCTCGACGACTACGCGCGCACCGGCCTCTCGTCCCCGACGTTCGCTGCGTGGACGATCGGCGCCGCGTTGGCGGGGCCGACCAGCACCTTCCGCGATCTCGGCGGATGGGACGAGCGCTTCTTCGTCTACTACGAGGACCACGACATCGGGCTGCGTGCCTGGAGGGCGGGCGTCCCGGTCGTCCTCGATCCTTCCGTCCGGTGGCGGCACGGGTGGGAGCGGGCGACGACCCGGCCCAGCATCGCCGCGTGGCGCAACGAGCTGCGTTCGATGCGCCAGTTCTATGCGGCGTGGCCACACCTGCTTCGCCGCGGCGGCTCCTCCTCCAACGACGGGCTCGGCGACCTGCGCCACCGTCTCTGGACGGAGGCAGCCGATGCCTGACGACCAGCCGCGCACGGTTGCGTTCCACCTGCCGCAGTACCACCGCATCCCCGAGAACGACGCGTGGTGGGGCGAGGGCTTCACCGACTGGGTCAACGTCGCCCGCGCCGATCCCGTGTTCGCCGGGCACGACCAGCCCCGCGTGCCGACCGACCTGGGCCGCTACGACCTCACCGACGCTGCCGTGTTGCGTCTCCAGTCCGACCTCGCGGGATCGGCCGGCATCGATGCGTTCTGCTTCTACTTCTACTGGTTCGATGGGCAGCGCCTGCTGGAGAAGCCGGTCGATCTCTACGCCGCCGAGGACGACCTGCTGCCGTACTGCCTCTGCTGGGCCAACGAGGCGTGGACCCGGCGCTGGGACGGAAAGCACCAGGATGTGCTGATGCCGCAGACCTATTCGGCCGGCTTCGCCGACGAAATCTTCGCCGACCTGCTCCACCATCTGCTCCGGCCGCACTACCTGACCCACGCCGGCCGCCCCGTGCTGGTAGTGCACCGGGCTGACGAGATCCCCGAGGCCGCGTCGGTCGCCGCACGGTGGCGCGAGCTCGCGGTCGCCGCAGGGTTGCCCGGCCTCTACCTGGTCGCGGCCGAGACCCGCCCGGGCATCGAGCCGAGCCGACTCGGTTTCGATGCGCTGACCGAGTTCCCACCTGTCGGGTCCAACACCCTGGGCTCGGCGCTGCGACCTCCGGTACCACGGCTCGCCTCGTCGTTCCGGGGGCGGCTCCTGTCCTACGACCGGATGGCGCGACGGTTCACCGAGCGCGCCCCGGCGACGTGCGTGCGGCATCGTGGCGTCACTCCCGGCTGGGACAACACGGCACGCCGGCGCGGCGCCGCGACGATCTATGTGGGTTCCAGTCCTCGGGCCTACGCACGATGGCTGGCGCGAGCGCGAGCCGAGGAGTCGGCGGAACGGGGACGAGCCGGCCTGGTGTTCGTGAACGCCTGGAACGAGTGGGCCGAAGGGGCCTATCTCGAGCCCGACGCCACCTGGGGCGATGCCTACCTGCGCGCCAGTCGCCCGGGAGTGGACCCGGGCACGCTGCCCGCGGGGACAACCCCGCGGGGACGGTGGTGGCGGTTGCCGCAGCTGCGCAGCCTGGCGCTGCTCGGCGCCGGCTCGGCCCTGGCGTTGGTCAGACGGGTCCGTGCCCGGTCGCGGTGACCGCGGCACCGGCCAGCACGTCCAACCAGGCTCCGACGAACTCGTCGTCGGTGAACTCCTCGATGTATCCGCCGGCGCCACGACCCAGGGCCAGCGCCGCGGTGATGGCCGCCGACCAGTCGTCACCCAGGTCGACGCACGCCAGGGCGCGCGGCTCGGTCAGCGTCTCCGCGATGTCGGCCATGCCGGGGAGGATGCTGGCCACCACCGGCAGGCCGTGCGCCAGGGCCTCCTCCACCACGCGGGGCCGCGCATCGGCCCGTGACGGCAGCAGCAGCACCGCGGCCCGATCGTAGACCGGACCGGGATCCTCGTGCCCGGGCAGCCACCTGAGCCGGTCTCCCCAGGACTCCTCGAGCTCCCGGTGCGCGGTCGCCAGCAGCACGGTCTCACGAGGCTCGTCCCGTCCGACCACCCACAGCTCGGCGTCACCTGAGCCCAGTGCGGGGTCGACGAGCCCGGCCAGCAGGTCGGTGCCCTTGCGCCAGCACTTCGTGCCGATGACGAGAAGCACGGGCGGCCCCGAGGGCTCGGCCGCCGGAGGCGTCCGAACGATGTTCCGGATCCGAACTTGGGGGGTTCGGGTGCCGGGGATCGCCCGCGAGACGGACACGACCCGCTGCGCGAGGGCGTCGTACACCCGCCACCGCAGCCGCATCACCGCGGTGTCGAGACTCACCCCGGACTCGTGGCACCACCAGACCACGCGACAGCCCGCCAGCCGAGCGGCCACGACGACCGACGACTGAACCGTCGAGTTCACGATCGCGACCTCGACCCCACCCCGTCGCAGCGTCCGCCAGACCCGGACCGCCCGCCAGGCCTTGTCGGCGACGCGTGCCGCCCGCGACGCGTGCACGGCCGGGACATCGTGCCCACCGACGAGCGTCACCGCGGGTTCGTCTGCCAGCAGGTCGTGCAGCTCGCGGGCACATCGGCCAGCCCCGGTCTGCGTGCTCCAGTCGTGCGACACGATCGCGACCGTGAGGGGCATGCGGCTCCCATCTCCCGGACTATGGGTGCCGGGATGGATACGGTGGGCGGGCCCACCACTGGTCGGACGGCGTCCGGTGCGGAACGAGGTGAATCATAGTCGCGCGCAACGTGCTGAGGTCGCTGAGTCTGCTCACCCTCGCGAACCTCTGGTCGGCCGGTGCCACGCTGCTGCTGTTCGCCATCGCGGCGCGTGCGCTCGATGGCACCCGGCTGGGACAGTTCGCCCTGCTCTGGGCGTGCTCGCAGCTGATGGTGCTGGTGGCCGACGCGGGACTCACCACGTTCATGATCCGGGACATCGTGGCCGGTCGTCGGCTGGCGGCACTGTGGAGGGGACTCCGACGGCGGCTTCTGACGGCGCTCGTGCTCGGCGTCCCGATCGGCATGTTCGTCGTGGGCGGGGGCGCCCCCGAGGTGGCTGCCCTGGTGTTCGTGGCCGCCGCGAACGCGACCTACGCAGCGTTGGTGCCGGCGCTGCTCGCCCTGGGCGCCCATGGCCGCGTCCTGGGGCTGCAGACCGCCAACGGCGCTGGGTTCGTCATCGCGGGGATGGTCGCCTCCGTGCTCGGGCTGGGTCCACTCGGTTTCCTGCTGTCGATGGGCGTCGTCTACGCCACCCTGACCGGGACCTGCGGCGACATCCTGATCCGCGCGTGGCGCGAGCGCAAAGCGCCGGTCGACCCCGCCAGGCCCGCCCCGTTCGTCGTCGCCGGGCTGGCCTACGGGGTCAACACCACCTTCGACTCGCTGCTTCTGGGGTGGGACTCGCCGGCAGCGCTGGCGCCCTACGCGGCGGCACAGAGACCGGCGCAAGGCTTCTCGGCCGCCGGCGCGGCCGCCGCCGGTGTCCTGCTTCCCCACTTCGTGGAGGCACCGCGGACCACGCGCACCGGGCCCCTGGTGGCCATGTTCACCGGTGCGGTGGCCGTCGGTGCCGCGATCGCGACGGTGGTCACCCCGCTGCTCGACGCGCTGTACGGCGGTGGTCTCGTGCGCTACCCCGTGGTGGCCATCGTGTTCGCCGCCTACGCCGCAGACCTCGTCCTGATCGGACTGTCGATGAACCTCCTCGCGCATCATCACGAGCGTGGCCTCGCGGTGGTTGCCTGCATTCAGCTGGCAGCCACGGTGGCCTTGACGGTGGCACTCCTGCCTCAGGGGGCCACCGGCGTCGCCGCGGGCATCTTGGCGGGGCGCTTCGTCGGGTTCGTCGCGATGGTGCGCCTGGCCAGTCTCGGCAGTCGCGCTAGGGCTTGAGTCCGAGGACGTAGATGAGGGAGACGCATTCGGCATTCGAGCGCGGTGCGAGCGCCGAGACGGCTCGTCCCAGGACGTAGGACGGAAGCAGACGCCTGGCCACGAGCCGGCGTTCGCCACGAATCTCGAGAAGGTCCCAGCCCGTCCGATCGGCCAGCTCGGCGATACCGGAGGGGAAGTGGAAGGTGACGTGATCCACGCTGTCTCGAGCCGCACCGAACAGGGTGTGCCCCGCGACGTAGAGCGAATGGGGGTTCGGGGTGGACATGACGAGTCTGCCTGCGGGGCCGAGAACCGCCCGCATGTTCGCGAGGAAGGGGCTCAGGTCGAGAAGGTGCTCGATGATCTCTCCGGCGACGACGAGGTCGTAGCCTGTGCCCGTGACCTGGTCCAGTCCCGGCACGGTCACGTCCGCGACATCCACACGGAACCCTTCCGCGCGCAACTGATCGATTCCCGAGCGGGAGAGGTCCACTCCGAAGAGGTCGTCGGTGGCCCGGGCGAGCCGGCGGTGCAGCGGGGCGATCGCGGCGGTGGGGGCAAGGTGGTCGACGCAACCCACGTCGAGCACCTTGCGACCCGAGGCGAGCGAGGCGATGTACTCGTCCCGGGACCTCACGGGGGCGGTATGGGCGGCGGCGAGGCGCTCCCGGCGGAACCGGATCGCCTCTCGCGAGTTCGGGTCGGAGGTGAGATCACTCCAGTGCTGCACCATGTCGGTCACGTTAACAACGTGCCAGAGCGGCGTGGGGCTGACGGCCCGATCCGGCGTCGTGTCGCGGGCAGAACTCTGCCGACCCCCTAGACGACGAGCCGCCGGGCGAGGTCGGCGGCTCCGATCAGGCCTGCCTCCGGGCCCAGCGTGGCCGGCAGCACGGGCGGCACGACACGATGCGCCGCCCCGACCAGGGTGCGCTGCAGCGCGGCGCGCGCGGGCTCGAGCAGTCGGTCGCCGGCCGCCGAGAGCCCGCCGCCCACCACGAGGCAGTCGGGGTCGAAGGCGGCGACCAGGTTGGCGAGTCCGACGCCCAGCCAGTCCCCGACGTGCGTGAATGCCTCGTGCGCGAGCAGGTCGCCGGCCTCCGCGGCCGCCGTGACCATCAGGCCGGTCAGCAGCTGGGGGTTGCCTGCGCACTGCTCCTCGAGCATCGTCGGCCGAGTGCCGAGTTCCTCCCGGACGTAGCGCACGAGTGCGTTGCCGCTGGAGTACTGCTCCCAGCACCCGCGCCCACCGCACTCACAGGGCAGGCCACCGGGCGCCACCTGCATGTGGCCGAACTCTCCGGCCATGCCGTTGTGCCCGCGGTGCAGGCGGCCGCCCAGGACGATGCCACCACCGATGCCGGTGCCCAGCGTCACGACGAGGGCCAGGTCGGCGTCGCGCGCCGCGCCGTACGTCGCCTCCGCGTGCGCCGCAGCCGTGGCGTCGTTCTCCAGCACCACCGGCACACCCCAGCGCTCCTCCAGGCGGTCCCGGACCGGAGCGCCCTGCCACGGCAGGTGCGGGGCGAACATGACGCGTTCTCCCTCGGCGTCCACGAAACCGGCGGCCGCCACCCCGACTCCCAGGATCTCGGCGCCGGCTGCAACCTCGTGTACGGCTTCGGTGAGGGCGTCCTCCACGTGGCGCTCGTCCACGCGCCGTCCGGGCGTGGAGCGGCGATCGGTGCGCAGCACGCGGCCGAAGGTGTCCACGATCCCTGCGAGAACCTTGGTTCCCCCGACGTCGACGCCGATCCACACCCGTTCGCTCACGAGGCCAGTCTGACGCAACGCATCACGGATACCGGGCATGGTCCGTTCGGACTAGCGCCAGGCGCCGTCCGGGTGATTCCGCGGGTTGGACTGACATTGGCGCCTGTTGGTATCTAGAATCGTCGAACGCGCAGTCTCTGCGCACGGGGGATCCACTCGAACCAAGGGGCAACATGAGCAAGCGCAAGCGCGAGAACGGTGCCGCAGCCGTCGAGTTCGCGCTGCTGGTCACGATCTTCATGACCCTGTTGTTCGGCATCATCGACTACGGCCTCTACTTCAACGACTCCATCAGCACCCGCAACGGCGTCCGGGAGGCCGCCCGTCAGGGTGTGGTCTCCCAGTGGTCCAGCGACAGCAGCTGCAACAGCGGCACCTCGTTCGAGCGACTCAAGTGCCAGACCAAGAAGAACGTCAGCGCCCTGCACGGCACCACCACCGCCAAGGTCTACGTCCAGGGCGGCACCTGGGCCAAGGGCGCCGCGCTGGTGGTGTGCGCCAAGGTGACCGGCAGCGCGGTCGTCGGCCTGGTGCCCACCCCCAGTGAGACCCGCTCCCGGGTGGAGATGTCGATCGAGAACGCCACGCCTGCACCCACGGGTGCGCTGTCCACCGAGGACGCAGGGAGCTGGTCATGGTGCTGACGCGACTGCTCCACGGCAAGGAGAAGGACGAGCGTGGCGTCTTCGCCGTCATCTTCGCCATGTTGGCCATCGCCCTGTTCGTCGTCGCTGCGATGGTCGTGGATCTCGGAAACGCTCGTGCCGAACGACGCTCCGCCCAGAACGCCGCGGACGCCTCCGCCCTCGCGGGTGGCAACGTGCTCTTCCCCGTCAACGCCCTCCTGCCCGACTACACCGGCGCCGCCAACGCGGCAAAGGCCTACGCGCTGCGGAACTACGGCGTCACCGCCTCGCAGTGGAGCACCTGCACGGACCCGGACCGCCTCATCACCCTGGTCGGCGGCCAGCAGTGCATCTCCTTCCAGGTGACCGCGAACCTGGCCTACGTCCGGGTGAAGATCCCGGAGAAGACCATCCAGACCGTCTTCGCCGGCGCCGCCGGCGTCAGCCAGCTGAAGGTCAACTCCTCCGCCCGCGCGACGCTGACCCGTGGGGGAGCCAGCCAGTGTGGACTGTGCATCCTCGGACCGGGCCTGCACAACCTGCAGAACGGCGACGCCTTCGTCAACGGCGCCGACGTGCACTTCAACGGCAACGTCTCCGTGAGCAGCAACGGGCTCATCGTCACCAACGGCGCCATCACAGTCGAGGGCACGGCCGACGGCCCGCTGTCGAACTACACCCCCGACCCCAGCACCGGGGCCCCCAGGATCAACGACCCCCTCGCCGACTACCAGGACCGGCCGGTCTACAGCTCCCTGATCGCGAAGAGCAACCCGTGCGGCCTCGGCTCCACGCACGGACCCGGGATCTACGGCGACATGGACCTGCGGAACGACCTCTGCCTGCTGCAGCCAGGTCTCTACGTGATCGTCGGCACCTGGGACATGGCCGGCAACGCGAGCACCATCATCTCCGGCACCGGCGTGACGCTGTTCTTCACCTGTGGCACCACCTCGGCCGTCCGCGCGTGCAATGCCGGGGAGTCGGGTGGCACCCTGGACCACTCCGGCAACGGTCAGCTCAGCATCACCGCCCCGCTCGTCGACCCCTACAAGGGGATGGCGCTGTGGTACGACAGGCGGAACGCGGCGACCATCCGGATGACCGGCAACGGCGCCTCCACCTACACCGGCACGCTCTACGCGCCGGCGGCGACGATCCAGATGAACGGCAACGGCTGCACCAACCCGATCAACGCCTTGATCATCGTCTCGGACATCGAGATGAACGGCAATCCCGCCTGTCTGCGCTCGAACTACACGCAGAACCTCAATGTGCAGATCCCCCCGGGGGAGCTCCACCTCGATCGGTGATCGGCCGCGGGCACCTAGGGCTGCGCGAGATGCGCGGCGCCGATCATGCCGGCGTCGTTGCCGAGCGTCGCCGCACGCACGTCCGCCACCGGCCGGTGACCCCGGCCGGTGAGGTTCTCCTCGAGCGTCGTCCGCACCGGGTCGAGGAGCAGGTCGCCCGCCACGGAGACGCCGCCGCCGATCACGATGACCCCGGGGTCCAGGACGGCGACCAGGGAGGCGATGCCCTCGCCCAGCCAGCCGCCGAGCACCGCCAACCGTTCCCGCGCGAACGCGTCGCCGGCCTGGGCCGCGAGGGTGATCATCGGCCCGGTGATCCGGTCCACGTCCCCGCCCGCCTGGTCGAGCAGCGCGCCCGCGCCGTCGACCCCGTCGCGGACCGCCGCCCGGGTGTCGGCCACCAGCGCGGTGCCGCTGCCGTACTGCTCCAGGCAGCCGTGCAGGCCGCAGCCGCAGAGCCGGCCGTCACGCTCGATCCGGATGTGCCCGACCTCGCCGGCGACCCCGAACGTGCCGCGGTAGAGCTGGCCGTCGACGACCAGGCCGCCACCGACCCCGGTGCCCACCGTGACCAGGAGCAGATCGTCGCTGTCGTACTGGGCCGCGCCGAAGGCGAACTCGCCCCAGGCCGCGGCGTTGCCGTCGTTCTCGACGGCCACCGGCAGCCCCGTGCGGCGCTCGAGGTCGGCCTTGAGGTCGACGTCGCGCCAGGACACGTTCGGAGCGAACATGACGCTGGCCCGGCGGGCGTCCACGAACCCCGCCGCGGAGACGCCGACCCCGCCGACATCGCGGCCCTCGCGGAGCCGGCGTACGGCGTCCTCGACGGCGGCGGCGATGGCGTCGGTGTCGGTCGCGGGCGAGTCGACCTTCGCCTGCTCGACCACCGAGCCCGCCTCGTCGATGAGTCCGGCCGCGATCTTGGTCCCGCCGATGTCGACTCCGATGGTGAAGCTCATGTGTCCTCCGGCCACTCGTCGTCCAGGTCGATGCGTTCGACCCCGCGGTCCCGGTGGTCGGGGGTCGGGGTCGCCATCAGCGCGGCCGCGGCCTCCATCAGGTTCGCACCCGCCTTCATCAGATGCGTGCGGACCTCAGGGCTGACGTCGCGCATGACGTGCACCACCCGGCACACCGGACAGTAGCGACACTCGGCGGCGCCCGTCGCCAGGTGCTCGTCGACGTCGTGCAGCGCGGCCGCGGAGAGGTCGGCGAGTCCGTGCCCGAGGTCGCCGCCATGGGTGCGGGCCCAGCCGGACAGTGCACCCAGCAGCTTGGCGGCTTCGTCGCCGACCGAGCCGACCTCGTCGTCGGTCCCGCCGTTGGTGTCGTCGTTCATGACGTCGTCTCCTCGAACCTGACCTGCAGTGCCCCCTGCTCCACCCGAGCCCCCGTCACGCCGTGCCGGGCGAGCCCGGGAGGCAGCGAGAGCAGTCGGCGGTAGGACCCGACCGTCACCACCAGCTCGTCCCCGTGCCGGGCCAGGTCGACCTCGCCCTTGGTGACGAACGGCAGCTCGAGGCGGAGTACGGCGCCGGTGGCGTTGCGGGTCACCTTCAGCGGCCCCGCCCCGGCTGGGGCGGCCAACGGGTCGGTGCCGTCGTAGACCTCGGTGGCCAGGGTGAGCAGGGCCTCGACGCCGACGGGCTCGCCCGGGCGATAGACCGAACGCCAGATCTGGAGACCCGCGAAGGACTGCTCAACCTCCTCGAGCACCTTGGCCTGGGCCGCGACCCAGCCGGCGCGCCACGCGTCCCCCTCGGCGTCGGGGAACACCCGGTTGGCCACCACCCCGTCGACGCGGTAGCCGAACAGCGAGAGCGTCGTGAACGACCGCCGCGCCTCGGCCAGCACGACGTTCTCCGGGGTGAGCACCAGGCGCACGCTCGCCTCGGGGCCGGCCAGCAGCGCGCGCACCTCCTCCAGCTCCGCGTGAAGCCGCTCGACCGCGTCGAAGACGGAGTCGCCGGGCATCGGCACCCCAGCGGCCTTGGTGAGCACCGGACGGAGTGCCTTGACCACCCGCCGCTCGAACGGGAAGACCCGCTGCATGTACCACCCGAGCGCCTCGGGGAGCGCAAGCAGGCGCAGCGTCTCCGCGGTGGGAGCGCAGTCGACGATGATCACGTCCCACTCCCCCGACAGGGCGTGCAGGCGCAGCTCGAGCAGCGCCAGCACCTCCTCGGCCCCGGGGATGACGGTCAGCTCCTCGGCCGCGACGGGGTCGACCCCCGCGACGTCGAGCACCGAGAGGAGGTAGCCCTGGATGTCGGCCCAGGACTGCTCGAACCGCCTCTGGGCGTCCACCTGCTGCACGAACAGCAGCGGCGCCACCTCGGTGGGCTCGGAGCCGACCGGGGCGCCGAACGCGTCGGCGAGCGAGTGGGCGGCGTCGGTGGACAGCACCAGGGTCCGCAGTCCGCGAGCGGCGGACAGAGCCGACGTACTGGCGGCCACGGTGGACTTGCCCACGCCACCCTTGCCGGTGAAGAGGAGGATGCGCACGTGCTCAGGCCACCCCGGTCACGTCGCGGTCGACTCGACGCGCTTCTTCAGCCCCTTGAGCGCGGTGTCGATGAGGATCTTCTCGCCCTTGCGCTTGAGCATGCCGATCAGTGGGATCGAGACGTCCAGGGCGAGCCGGTAGGTCACCTCGGTGGAGTCGTTGCCCAGGTCGCGGAGCACGTAGGCGCCGTCGAGCGCACGAAGCATCTTGCCCTCGACCAGCCGCCAGGTGACCTGACGGTCCCCGTCCCAGTCGTAGGCGAGGGTGTACTCGTCCTTGATCGGCGACACGTCGAGCTCGAAGTAGACTCGGTCCGCCGAGCCGTCGGCGTTCGTGCTGCGCACGTCCGCGGTCTTCACGCCCTTCGCCCAGGCGGGATACGACGGGAAGTCGGCGATCACCGCCATCACCGCGGCCGGCGGGGCGTCGACGACGATCGACGAGGTGGTCTGTTCGGCCATCGAGGTCCCCTACGTTGAGCTGGTCGATCACGGATCGCTCCCTGAGAGCAGCGAGCGTACCGGATACCGGAGGCCCGTCACCCGCCGGTAACCTGCTGCCTGACACCCCGTCCCTAGGAGCAGCGCGTGCGTGAGTTCTCGACTCCCCTGACGGTGGAGATCCCCGCCACCGGCAACCTCACCGACGACGTCGTGCGCAACGCCCAGGACCACCCCGAGTCGATCGTCTTCAGCCGGCAGACCCCTGACGGGTGGGTCGACGTGACCGCCGCCCGTTTCCGCGACGACGTGTCCGCCGTGGCCAAGGGGCTGATCGCCGCCGGGGTCGAGGCCGGTGACCGGGTCGCCCTGATCTCCAAGACCCGCTACGAGTGGACGCTCCTGGACTACGCCATCTGGTTCGCCGGTGCCGTGACCGTGCCCGTCTACGAGACCTCCTCCGCCGAGCAGATCGGCTGGATCCTGGCGAACTCCGGCGCGCGCGCCGTTGTCGCCGAGGGCGCCGACCACCTGGCCCGGGTCGGCGAGCGGCGTGCCGAGCTCGTCGAGCTGCGGCACGTGTGGACGTTCGACGACAACGCCGTCGACGTGCTGGCCCGGCTGGGCGCCGACGTGTCCGATGACGACCTCGAGAAGCGACGGACCACCGCCACGCCGCTCGACCTGGCCACGCTGATCTACACGTCCGGGACGACCGGACGTCCCAAGGGCTGCATGCTCACCCACGGCAACTTCATGTTCGAGCTCGGCGTGGCCGTCCCCGAGCTCGAGGAGCTGTTCGCCGCCGAGGGCGACGAGGACGCGTCGACGCTGCTGTTCCTGCCGCTGGCCCACGTCTTCGCACGCATCATCCAGGTCGGCTGCGTCACGGCCCGGGTGCGGCTGGGACACTCGGCGGACATCAAGAACCTGGTGGCGGATCTCGGGGACTTCCAGCCGACCTTCGTCCTGGCCGTCCCACGGGTCTTCGAGAAGGTCTTCAACACCGCGTCGCAGCGCGCCGCCGCCGACGGCAAGGGCAGGATCTTCGACCGCGCCGCCGACACCGCCATCGCCTGGAGCCGCGCCCAGGACACCGGCCGGGTCCCGCTCCGCGTCCGGGCCCGGCACGCGGCCTTCGACCGGCTGGTCTATGCCCGCCTGCGCGCCACGCTCGGCGGCCGGTGCGTGTACGCCGTCTCCGGCGGCGCCCCGCTCGGGGAGCGGCTGGGCCACTTCTACCGCGGCATCGGGCTGACCATCCTCGAGGGCTACGGCCTGACCGAGACCACCGGCGCCGTCACCGTGAACCTGCCCGCCGCGCACAAGATCGGCACCGTGGGCCGCCCCCTGCCGGGCACCGCCGCCCGCATCGCCGACGACGGTGAGCTGCTGCTGCGCGGCGGCCAGGTCTTCGCGGGCTACTGGGAGGACGAGGCCTCGACCGCGGCCTCCCTGGAGCGCGACGGCTGGTTCCACACCGGCGACGTCGGTGAGGTCGACGACGAGGGTTTCGTGCGGATCACCGGCCGCATGAAGGAGATCCTGGTGACCGCCGGCGGCAAGAACGTCGCCCCGGCCGTCCTGGAGGATCGGCTGCGCGCCCACGCCCTGGTCAGCCAGTGCATGGTCGTCGGAGACGGCCAGCCCTTCATCGCCGCGCTGGTGACCATCGACCCCGAGTCCTTCCCGACCTGGGCGCAGGCGCACGGCAAGTCCGGCGGCATCCCCGACCACGTGGACGACGCCGACCTGCGCGCCGAGATCGAGGCCGCGGTCGAGGACGCCAACAGTGCGGTCTCCCAGGCCGAGTCGATCCGGAAGTTCGTGATCCTGCCGGATGACTGGACCGAGGAGGGCGGGCAGCTGACGCCCAGCCTGAAGCTGAAGCGGAGCGTCGTCATGCGCGAGTTCCGCGACGACGTGACAGCGCTCTACAGCCGCTGAGACCGCGCGTTCCCCGCCCGCTCGGGCTGTCGGGGCCGATCGGGCAACCCGACCTAGCCCCTGTGGGTAGTGCCCCTGACCATTTTCTGGGTCGAACGTAGTAAATACTGGCCATCTGTGAGCAACAATGAGACCCGTGTGACAGGCATCCGGCATGTTTGTCCGCAATCACCCCCGCAATCCAGGTAGGTCACGGCAGTTGCCGCGGACCCCTGTCCCACTCGAAGTAGGTGTCATGGGTCGCCGAAAGATCCTCCTCCCCCTCGCCGCGCTCATCGCGGCCGTGGGCACGCTGATGGTGTTCTTGTACGTCCAGGGCGCCGAGTCACGAGCCGATGACCGCTACGAGGCCGTCAAGGTGCTCCGCGCCGTCAAGACGATCCAGCCCGGTGAGAAGTTCGACGATGCTGCCCGGGAGAGCAAGTTCCAGCTCCAGAGCGTGCCGCGCACCGAGCTCCTCGAGGGTTCGCAGGAGGACCTCACCGTCCTGAGCGGATCCGTGGCCACGCAGCCGATCTATCCCGGCGAGCAGATCACCGACGTGAAGTGGGGCGACACCGCCGTCGCGGCGACCGACCTCACGATCCCCAAGGGGATGATGGCGATCTCGGTCAACCTCACAGATCCCGGCCGGGTGTCCGGATTCGTCAACCCCGGCTCCGAGGTCTCCGTCTTCGTGGCGGGGACCCGTCAGGCGGACGACACGGCCTACTCGCGACTGCTGCTGCCGCGGGTGCAGGTCCTGGGCATCGGCGCCACCGGCACCACGACGTCGACCAAGACGACCAAGGACGGCGAGCAGACCACCGCGGAGATCCCCCAGACCCTGATGACGCTGGCCGTGACCCAGGCTGACGCGCAGCGGGTCCTGTACGCCGTCTCGAACGGCGAACTGGCGGTCGGCCTGCTGACCAAGGACTCCGGCGAGACCAAGTCCGACTTCACGACCGAGCAGAACCTCTTCAAGTGAGGTCCCCCCATGCCCGTCATCATTGATCACGACCCCGAGACCGTCGAGGCCCTGATGTCTGCGTTGCCCCCGGGCACGCACGGCGTCAACAGCAGCGAGAAGCTCGACGCCTGGCTGGCCAACCGCTCCGACGAGTACGCCGTGGTGCTCGGGCCCAACGTCCCGCTCGACGAGGCGATCCGGATCAGTGAGGGTCTGCGCTACACGCGTCCCTCCACCAGCGTCATCCTGGTCCGCGCCGGCTTCGACACCGACGTGCTCTACCGCGCCATGCAGGCCGGATGCCGCGACGTCGTCCGCATCGAGGAGGTTGCCGGTGTCGGCGATGCCGTCTCACGCGCGCACCAGCTGTGGATGGCGCTGCACGGAGGCTCGGTCGGCACGACGCAGGGCCACATCATCACGGTCTTCTCCCCCAAGGGTGGCGTCGGCAAGACCACGACCTCGGTGAACCTCGCCCTGGCTCTCGCCGACCACGGGGCCCGACGAGTCTGCCTGGTCGACCTCGACCTCGCCTTCGGCGACGTCGCGATCACCATGCAGCTCTTCCCGGCACACACCATCGAGGAGGCGATCGGCGCCGAGGAGCTCCTCGACTTCTCGATGGTCGAGGGGCTGCTGACCCGGCACGAGGAGTCACTCATGGTGCTCGCGGCGCCGGCGGGCCCCGATGCCCGGGACCGGGTGTCGGCATCCCTGGTGTCTCGGGTGCTCCGCACCCTCAAGCAGGAGTTCGACTACGTCGTGGTGGACACCTGCCCGAGCTTCGACGAGCTGACCCTCCAGGCGCTCGACGAGACCGACCAGTGCATCCTCATCGCGACCCTGGATGTGCCGACACTCAAGAACGTGAAGGTCGCCATCGAGACCCTCGACCTGCTCAACATCGCCATGGGACACCGGTTGCTGGTCCTCAACCGGGCCGACGACGCGGTGGGGCTCGACGACAGCAAGGTCCAGCAGATCCTGTCGATGCCGGTGAACGTGCCGATCCCCAGCTCCATCGACATCGCGGCCGCGACGAACTCGGGCACCCCGATCGTGCTGAGCAGCCCGAACCACCCGGCCAGCCGTGCCTTCCGCGAGCTGGCGAGGACGGTCTCGAGCGAAGTCGGCGACACCCACCTGTCCGAGTCCGTCGCGCCGGCCGGCGACGTCGAACGAACCCGGGGACGCCGTCTCCGCCTCAAGAGGTGACCACGTGAGCAGCCTTCGCGACAGACTCAGCCGTGCGAGCGACAACGGCGACCACGGCGGGGAGAACCCCGCTGACGACGCTTCTCCGGGCGTGGTCGCCCTTCCGCCCACCGCCACCGCCACCGCGGCCCTCCCGATCGCCATCGACGACCCCCTGGCCTCGCACGCGCCCGGGCGCCGGATGAGCTCGACGAGCGCGGAGACGCCGAAGGTGCCCTCCGATGCGGACATGTCCGCCGGTCGACGCCGGGCCCTGGCCGCGACGCAGGCGCACAGCCGCATCGAGGACCTGAAGTCGACCGTGCACGCCGAGCTGCTCAAGCAGCTCGGGCCCCAGCTCTACGACGCCAACATCGACCAGGACGACCTCGCGGCCCGCGTCCGCCAGGTGCTCAAAGAGGTCATCGGGTCCCAGGAGCGGCCGCTCAGCAGCGGCGACCGAGCCCAGGTCACGCTGGAGATCACCGACGACATCCTCGGCTACGGCCCGATCGAGCCCTTCCTGCGCGACCCCGACGTCACCGAGATCATGGTCAACGGCCCCCGACAGATCTACCTCGAGCAGCGCGGCAAGCTCACGCTCGCCGACGCGCACTTCAGCGACGAGAACCACCTTCGGCGCACCATCGACAAGATCGTGTCGCGCATCGGTCGCCGGGTGGACGAGTCCAGCCCCATGGTGGACGCGCGCCTGCCGGACGGCTCCCGCGTGAACGCGGTCATCCCGCCGCTCGCCATCGACGGTTCGGCACTCACGATCCGCAAGTTCTCGGCCGACCCCTTGACCGTGACCGACCTGGTCACCTTCGGTTCCTTCAGCCAGCGGACCGCCGACTTCCTCGACGCGTGCGTCCGGGGCCGGCTCAACATCATCGTGTCGGGCTCGACCGGCTCCGGCAAGACGACCACCCTCAACGTGCTGTCGTCGTTCATCCCGACCGACGAGCGCATCGTCACCATCGAGGACGCCGCGGAGCTCCAGCTGAAGCAGGAGCACGTGATCCGTCTGGAGTCACGACCGTCCAACATCGAGGGCAAGGGCGCGGTCGACATCCGCGACCTGGTCAAGAACTGCCTGCGCATGAGGCCGGACCGGATCATCGTCGGCGAGGTCCGCGACGCCTCCGCCCTGGACATGCTGCAGGCGATGAACACCGGTCACGACGGCTCCATCTGCACCCTGCACTCCAACGGCCCGCGCGACACCCTGGCCCGCCTCGAGACCATGGTGCTGATGGCGGGCATGGACCTGCCGATCCGGGCGATCCGCGAGCAGGTGGCCTCGGCCGTCGACCTGATCGTGCACCAGACCCGTTTCAAGGACGGCTCCCGGCACATCACCCACGTCACCGAGGTGGAGCGGATGGAGGGTGACGTGATCACCCTCCAGGACGTCTTCGTCTACGACCACACGGGCGGCTTCGATGCCGAGGGACGCACCAAGGGCCGACTCCGCTCGACCGGCCTGCGTCCCAAGTTCCTCGAGAAGATGGCCCACGCCAACGTCTCCGTCGACCCCATGCTGTTCGCCACGGACGGCATCTGATGCGACGACTGCCTCTCCGTCTAGCCGTGGTGGCCGCTGCGCTCGTGTGCAGCGTGCCCGCCGCCCAGGCGGCGGAGGGCGATCTCTCGATCGGGCACGTCGAGCCCGGTGACGACGGCACCATCCAGGTGCTGGTGTCGGTGCCCGAGGGCTCCGACGTCGCGCCCGAGGACGTCGCGGTCTCGATCGGCGACACGGTGCTCCAGTCGAGCGCCGAGCTGGCCGGCACGGCGGACGAGCAGGTCCGCCGGACCACGATCATCGCCTTCGACACCAGCGCCAGCATGCGCAAGCAGGGTCGCATCGGTGCGGCGAAGGCCGCCGCGACCACCTTCCTCGACACGGTTCCCGACGACGTCTACGTCGGCGTCGTGACGTACGACGCCGCCGTCGAGACCGCCCTGGCGCCGACCCAGGACCGCGACAGCGCGCGCGAAGTCATCGACGGCCTCACTCTGGCCACACAGACCCGCCTCAACGACGGCGTGATCGAGGCGGTCCGGCAGGCCGGCTCCGACGGTCAGCGTGACGTCCTCGTGCTCTCGGACGGCAGAGACACCAGCAAGACGCCCGAGTCCAAGGTCACGGCCGCGATCCGCAAGGCAGAGGTCGGTGTCGACGTGGTCGCGCTGGACCAGGCGGGATCCTCCCTCGCTCCCCTGCAGGCCATGTCGGACGCCGGCGACGGTCGGGTGATCCCGGCCGACACCGACGCCCTGACCGAGGCCTTCACCGCCGAGGCGGCCGCGCTGGCCCGCCAGATCCTGGTCACCGCCACCGTGCCCGACGACGTGCCCGGCACCGAGGCAACCGTCACCGTGACGGCGCCGATCGCCGGTCGGCCCGCCAGCGCCAACACGTACGCCGTCATCCGGGGTGCCCGCGAACCTTCGGGTCCCACCATCAGCGCCTCGGACAACACACCCATGTTCGAGGTCTCGAGAACGGTCATGTTCGCCGGACTGGGAGCCGTCGGGTTCGGGTTGCTCGTGCTGCTGGTCGGCCTCCTGGTCTCGCCGCGCAGCGCTCCGGCTTCGGCGGCGGACCGCATCCAGGCCTACGGCAAGGGAGGCCCGGGGCCGGGCACGCCGACGACCCCTCGAACCGAAGCTGCCCCGGCGATGGACCAGGCCAAGGACGCGGCGGCACGCATGCTGCGCCGGAACCGCAGCCTGGAGGACAAGATCCTGCAACGCCTGGACGCATCCGGTTCGGCGCTGAAGCCGGCTGAATGGCTCCTCCTCCACGGTGCGTTGGTCGTGGTGGGCGGTCTGATCGGCCTGTTCCTCGGGGGTGGCAACTTCGTCCTGATGATCGTGGGCCTCTTCGTGGGTTACCTCTTGCCGAAGCTGTGGCTGCGCCACAAGGAGAAGCGGCGCATGAAGAAGTTCAACCAGGGCCTGGCGGACACCCTGCAGCTGATGGCCGGCAGTCTGTCGGCCGGCCTGTCGTTGGCCCAGTCCGTGGACACCGTCGTGCGCGAGGGCCAGGAGCCGATCTCCGGCGAGTTCAAGCGGGTGCTGGTCGAGACCCGGCTCGGCGTGCCCCTCGAGGACGCCATGGACGGGGTCGGCGAGCGGATGAGCAGCAAGGACTTCGGCTGGGTGGTGATGGCGATCCGGATCCAGCGCGAGGTCGGTGGCAACCTGTCGGAGTTGCTGAACAATGTCTCGGCAACGCTGCGCGAGCGGGACTACCTCCGCCGTCAGGTGGCCACCATGTCCGCCGAGGGAAAGCTGTCTGGCTACATCCTCGGAGCGCTACCCCCCTTCATGCTGCTGTATCTGCTGGCCGTGCGGCGGGACTACGTGATGCCGCTCTTCACCACGCCGATGGGATGGGCCATCCTCGCCTTCGGCGCCGGTCTGTTGGGCATGGGCGGGTTCATCATGAGCCGCATCGTCAAGGTGGAGGTCTAACCCATGGTTCTCGTGATCGGCACCCTGTTCATCTTCGGCGCCCTCTTCGTGACCTTCGCCGCGTTCGGGTCGATGAGCGGTCAGAGCCGCGGCGTCGCCCGCTCCCTGGAGATGCTGGAATCGCTGGGCGGTGCGCCGTCCGAGCTCACCCTGGACCTCGAACGTCCGTTCGCGGAGCGCGTCCTCGATCCGCTGCTGAAGCGCTTCCAGAAGCTGGGGCGTCGCGTCAGCGGCGCCGACCAGGAGGACCGGATCCGACAGAAGCTGGACCGGGCGGGCAACCCGAACGGGTGGACCGTCGACCGGGTGCTGTCCGGTCGTATCCTCGGCGCGATCGTGGGCGTGGGCGGAGCGGTCTACTTCTGGCTGCTTCTCGGGCTGTCCATGGTCCCCGGCCTGGCGGCGGCAGGGCTGGGCCTGTTCATCGGCTTCCAGGCCCCTGTCATCTGGCTCTACAACATCGCCTCCAAGCGAGAGAAGGAGCTCCAGAAGTCGCTGGCCGACGCCATCGACCTGATGACGATCTCGGTCGAGGCCGGCCTCGGTTTCGACGCCGCCCTGCAACAGGTCGCCCGCAATACGGACGGTCCTCTCGCGGGAGAGTTCCAACGCGTCCTCCAGGAGGTGCAGATCGGGCGAAGCCGCTCCGAGGCCCTGCGCGCGCTCGGTGAGCGCACCAAGCTGCCCGACATCCGCTCCTTCGTCAGCGCGATGGTGCAGGCGGACGCCTTCGGCATCCCGATCGGTCAGGTGCTGCGCGTCCAGTCCACGGAGATCCGCATCAAACGACGTCAACGCGCCGAGGAGAAGGCCGCCCAGGTCCCCGTCAAGATCATGATCCCGGTCATCCTGTTCATCCTCCCCTGCCTCCTGATCACCGTGATGGGCCCGGCAGCCATCAACATCAGGGGCAACCTCTGATGCCCTTGGTGAGGTCGGTCGAGGCCGCGCGCTTCACTCCCATCACCTCGGGCGCGAGGGTCATCGCCCTGCTTGCGCTGGCCCCACCCGTCGCCTTCACCCAGAGCTGGCCGGTGATCCTGAGCCTGATGCTGATCGCCGCCGTGTGGATGACGGCGACCTTCGCGAGCAGCATCGCCGGGTTGCAGCTGATGCCCGCCCTCGTCGTCGAGTCCAGCCTGGTCGCCTTCTTCGTCACGCTGTCCCTGAACCAGGCCTACCTCCTCGTCCCGGCGCTGGTCATCCCGCAGTTCGTGGCCGGGATCCACCGCGGGACACGAGGGGCCTTCGAGGCCCTGGGGGCCCAGGTCGTCGTCCTCACGGCGACCATCGGATCCAGCGCGTCCATCCACGCCTCCACGGAGCTGTTGGCCACCCTCTTCACGTGGCTGTTCGCGGGACTGGGATTCGGACTGATCGGCGCCGTGATCCGGTCGGCCAAGCTCGAGCTGGGAGACACCACCCGGTCGTCGTACCGCGACGCCCGCGCCCTCCTGACCCAGCTGCTCGAGCTCTCGGACGACCTGGTCGAGGGCCTGGACCCGATCAGCATCGGTCAGCACATCGTCTCCATCGCGCGCGAGGAGATCCCCCTCAGCGGCGTCCGGGTCCACGCCCGCACGCCTGACGGCGACATCATCATCCTCGACGGTGAGGGCATCACGGAGACGACCTCCGAATGGGACAAGATGGTGCGCGAGACCTTCGACTCCGGCAAGGCTCGGCACCACGACAACGCGCTCGCGATCCCTGTGCAGACCGACGCCAGTGTCGTGGCCGTGCTGTGCGCGCGCCTCGCGCCGGGGATCGACCCGGACCGCATCGAGATCGACGCCGCGCTCGCTGCCGTCGTCAAGGTGCTGCGGCCCGCGGCGCTCCAGCTCGACACCGCGATGGTGTTCTCCGCGGTCCGGGAGTCGGCGACGGCGGAGGAGCGTCAGCGGCTGGCGCGGGAAATGCACGACGGCGTGGCCCAGGACCTCGCGTCCTTCGGGTACCGGATCGACGACGCCGCCGCCGAGGCCGAGTCCCCGGCCCAGCGCACCCGGCTGCTCGACCTGCGCAGCGAGCTCACGACGGTGGTCGCCGAGCTGCGGCGCTCGGTGTTCTCCCTGCGCAACGAAGCCGCCATCGAGCGCACCCTCGGTGAGCGCATCGCGGTGATGGCCGAGCATCTCGAGACACGCTTCGGGGTCCGCATCGAGGTCGTCGCCAACGAGGCGGGCGGCCGACTGCGCCCGGAGGTGGAGAGCGAGCTCCAGCGCATCGCGCAGGAGGGTCTGAACAACGCGGTGAAGCACGCCCGGGCATCGGTCATCCGGGTGCGCTGCGTCATCCGTGCGCCGCACGGACAGATCCAGGTGCTGGACGACGGGATCGGTCTCCAGGAGGGCCGGGACGACTCTCACGGCCTGAAGATCATGCGTGAGCGCGCGAAGCGCATCGGAGCAAGCCTGTGCCTCGCCGACACGGGCTCGGGGACCCTGCTCGAGGTGACTCTGGGGCCTCCCATCACTGACCTGGACAACAACTCATCTCTGGAACGGAGCGTCCGCACATGACGAGCACCGACGTCGGCAAGCCACCCGTGCGAGTCATGCTGGTGGACGACCACGAACTCATCCGGCACGGGCTCGCCCGCGCGTTCGAGCGAGACCCGTCGACCGAGGTGGTCGCCCAGGCCGGCAACGTCGCCCAAGCCCTGTCGTCCTGGGAGCAACACCATCCCGACGTCGTGGTGACGGACCTGCAGCTCCCCGACGGCACCGGGCTCGACGTCATCCGCGCGATCAGGCAGCAGAGCGCCACCGCCGGCCTGGTGATGCTCACCATGCACTCCGGGGACGACCAGATCTTCACGGCCATGGAGGCCGGCGCCTCCGCGTTCGTCGGCAAGGACGCGCCCTCGACCGACGTCGTGAGCGCCGCCCGGCATTCGCACGTCTCGCCACGCACGTTCCTCTGCACGGGCCTCGCCGCCGCCATGATGCGCCGGGCCAGTGACGATCGCCCGCGGCTCTCCGAGCGCGAGCAGGAGGTCCTGGAGCTGCTCGCCGACGGTCTGGGCACCGGTGCCATCGCCGGACGGCTCTACATGAGCGAGTCCACCGCGAAGACCCACATCGCCCGGATCTACCAGAAGCTCGGCGCCACCAACCGGGCGCAGGCGCTGGTCACCGCAATGAGACTAGGCCTGCTCTCCTCCGTGCGGCCTTGATGGCGGTGCCCGATAGTCACAACGGACTAACCGGGACCGGCTGATCACCCGATGGTGAGTGCCACTGTCCAGAGGCAGACTTCTCGTCAGGTGCACAACGCACCAGATGTGCACAACCAAACCTTCCCCACCACGGGGGCACGAGTCGGAGGGCAACACCATGCTTGAATTCCTGAAGATCATCCTGGACGGCAAGAAGAGCGAGATGGACGAGCGCGGCGCCACCGCCGTCGAGTACGGCCTGCTGGTCGCCCTGATCGCCGCCGTCATCGTCACCGTCGTGCTGACCCTGGGCCAGAAGGTCAAGGCCGGCTTCGACACCGTCAACACCACCATCTGATCCGAAGCACCAGACATCGACCGTGACCGCGAGCCGATCGGCTCGCGGTCACGGTCGTCTCAGTCCGATGGGGAGGCGCCACCATGAACAACTCGCCACAGCACGAACAGCCCGAACAGTCCGAGCAGGGCGCGACCGCGGTCGAGTACGGCCTGCTGGTCTCGCTCATCGCGGCCGTCATCATCACGGCCCTGCTCACCCTGGGGCCCAAGCTCCTGCCCGGCATGGAGACGGTCATCGCCAACCTCTGACGGCCACGTCCGCCAGGAAGGTCGTCCGCCGCTCCACGGTGGTCGGGCCGGCTCCGAACCGGGCACCGCGACCGTGCCCGGCGCGGCGGACTCGGGTCCGTCCGCGTCCGCCACTGCAGGACCCGTTGCCAGGCGACAACCGCCTCCGGGTCCACCAGCATGACGAGCGCATCCACACCGGTGTCGACACCCGGTTCGCAGCGCCCGAGCACCCGCAGCTCCGCGCGCGCACTAGTCAGGAAGAACTAGCCCGAGCCGCCCGTTCGCAGGATAGCGAGTGTCACTATCTAGATGCAGACTTGTCGTCAGGTGCACCGGCACCAGATGTGCACAACCACACCTTCCCCACCACGGGGGCACAAGTCGGAAGGCAACACCATGCTTGAATTCCTGAAGATCATCCTGGACGGCAAGAAGAGCGAGATGGACGAGCGCGGCGCCACCGCCGTCGAGTACGGCCTGCTGGTCGCCCTGATCGCCGCCGTCATCGTCACCGTCGTGCTGACCCTGGGCCAGAAGGTCAAGGGCGGCTTCGACACCGTCAACACCACCATCTGATCCGAAGCACCACACACAGCCGTGACCGCGAGCCGACCGGCTCGCGGTCACGGCTGTTGTGCGGGCACCCGATCCGAGATGACGGCTAGCGTGCCCGCTCTGCGAGGGACACCCGCTGCAGGGCCGTCGGGTGGCTACCGAACCAGAACTGTGACCAGGCCGGCGGACTCGGGTCCGCCAGTGCCCGCAGGGCCAGGGCCCGTTGTACGGCGATGAACGCCTCCGGGTCCCCGGTCACCTCCAGCGCATCCACGTCGGCCCGGGTCTCGACCCGCCGGCTGATCCCGTTCTCCACCGGGCTCGCCGCGAGAGACCCGACCGCCAGCAGGGCCAGCACCAGCGCCACCGCCCGTGGGTCCGACATCCCGCCGATCCCGGCCCGTCGTCGTACGCCGGCGGACCCGAGCAGGACGGCCAGCAGACCGACGCCGGAGACGACGCCGAAGGCGCCCAGCGCGGTCCCGACCAGCACGTCGTCGTGCTGCGCGTGCGCGAGCTCGTGACCCACCACCGACAGCACCTGGGCGTCCGGCTGGGAGTCGACCAGGTTGTCGTAGACCACGACCCGTCGGGTCCCGCCGAACCCGGAGACGTAGGCGTTGAGCGTGGTCGTACGCCGAGACGCGTCGGCCACCAGGACGTCGTCGACCCGCACCCCCTCCTCGTCCGCGAGGTGCAGGATCTCGGACCGCAGCGGACCGTCCGGCATGGACGTGAAGTCGTTGAAGAGCGGCTCGACCAGGAGCGGGTAGACGAACGAGCCCACGATCACCAGGCCCGCGGAGACGCCGGCGGCGATCGCGGGC
Organism: uncultured Actinomycetota bacterium; assembly: GCA_963843815.1. Taxonomy (GTDB): domain Bacteria; phylum Actinomycetota; class Actinomycetes; order Propionibacteriales; family Nocardioidaceae; genus Nocardioides. The sequence continues at coordinate 25,175 of CAWJLX010000019.1, forward strand.
CACCAGCTGCGCCACCGTCGCGCACAGCCGACCAGGACCAGGAGGGCGATGGAGGTGGCCACGACCGCGACGCCGAGGCTGCGAGCCTGGTCGAGGAGCCACTCCGCGTCGCTCTGCGTGCTCAGGCCGTAGTCGACGCGGCGCCGCTGCACCAGCCAGCCGAGCGGGAGAGTGGCCAGTCGACCGGCCAGGAGCACCACCGTGACCAGCCCGACCACCGCCACCGGCCACGGGCACGGCCGGCGACCCAGGAGCCGGGTGCCGAGTGCGGTGAAGCCGAGCAGGCAGGAGAGCGCCAGGGACACCGCCAGCGACGTCCAGCCGAGCAACCGGGTGGTGCCGGCGTACTCCTCGGCGCGGGCCAGCTCGGCGGCCGTGAACACGTCACCCGCCGGCACCGGCGCGGGCATCCCGCCGGGCACCGGCTGCCAGGGCACCAGGACCGCGGCCAGCACCACGAAGCCGACGCCGCCGACCAGGGCCACCACCCACGCGACCCGGCGGTCGCCGCCGGCCGGAGCGGTCACGAGGCGACGTCCCGCAGCTCGCTGCGCCAGCGGGCCGTCAGCCCGGCCTCCCCGAAGCCGTAGAGGGACCGGAGGGCCGCGTCGACGGGACGGCCCGACGAGACCCGCTGGTAGAGCTCGACCAGCCGTCGCTCTCCCCCGGTCCGCCCGAGCAGGCGGACCGCGAGCCAGGCGGACTCGTAGGAGGCGCCGAGGTGGCTCGTCCGGGTGTCGAACTCCCGGCGGCCGGGGAGGTTGCGGGGCGCGCCGTCCCGACGGACGTCGCGGATGATCTGGCCGGCGCTCACGGCGAGCGGCAGCGGCACGTCGCGCAGCGCGACGTAGTCGGCGAAGCCCTCGAGCAGCCACAGCGGGGTGCGGGACGTCGCCGCCTCCGTCGCCACGTGGGTCGCCTCGTGGCTCATGACGACCTGCGCGCCGCGGGGCTCGAGATCCCCGAACACATTCGGGTTGACCAGGACGTGCACCGGCGCGCCGGGGGCGGTGTCCCCGTCGACGCTCGTGGTGACCGCGGCGATGTTGGCGTACTCCCCCGGGTCCGCCGCCAGCAGCTCGTCGAGGCCTCCGGGCCCGCCCGGCACCTCCACGACCATCTTGCCGCGCCACCGCGGCAGCACCCGGCGTACGACGGTCACGGCCCGTCGCGCCGGGCCGGCGTACGTCGATGCCCCGGCCGGGGCATCGGTCGCGACGAGCGTCTCGGCGGTCCGGGCGACGTCGAGGGGACCGGTCAGCCACAGGGGTGTGCGTCGACCGCCGCCACCGGCGTCGACCAGCACGGCGCGTCCGTCCCGGACGGCGAAGGTGACCGTGACCTCGGCCTGCGCGGCGCGAGTGTCGAAGCCAGCGAAACGCCAGGTCGTCCGCACCGCCGCCGCCCACTGTCCGTCGGGGAGGCCCGCGGACTCGCCGAGGTCCTCGTCGACGTAGCGCGCGGTGAACTCGCGCACGCGCAGGCTGCGTGCGTTGGCGAGGACACCCTCGCCCCAGGTCAGCGCCGCAGCGTCCTCGGGGTCCACCAGCCCGTCCGGCTGCCTGCGGCCCTGGGAGACCGCCGACACGAGGCGCTGGAGGGTCTTCGCGGCCAGGTCCGGCCGGGCCCGGGTGCCATCGAGCGAGGGTGGCGCGTCCTCACCGCCCGAGCGGCCCAGCCACACCATGGTGGCGGCCGCCGCCACGACGAGCGGAAGGCCGATCATCCACCAACGTGGACGACCGGCCTTCCGGGTGGACTCGTTCAGGATGATCAGCCGGGCCGGACGGCGCCCGAGAAGGGCATCGAGAAGACACCGGTGACCTGGACGCCGGTGCTCGGGTTGGCGGCGTGCACGATGCGGCCACCACCGATGTAGATGCCGACGTGGCTGACGGGCGAGTAGTAGAACACCAGGTCCCCGGGCTGCAGGTTCGAGGAGGAGACCGGGCTGCCGGAGCCCATCTGCGCGCCCGAGGAGTGCGGGAGGCCGACGCCGGCCTGCGCCCAGGCCATCATCGTCAGGCCGGAGCAGTCGAACGCGCTGGGGCCCGCGGCGCCGTAGACGTAGGCGTCGCCGACCTGGGCCAGCGCGTAGTTCACCGCGGCGGCCGCGCGACCCGAGACCGGGACGTTAGGCAGCCGGGGCGAGGAGCTCCGGCTGGCCGTGTCCAGGCGGGCACGCTCCTCGGCCTCGAGCTTGCCGAGCAGCTCCTTGGCCTCGGCGAGCTTGGCGTCGACGGTGGCCTTCTCCTTGCCCAGCGTCTCCTTGGTCTTGGCCAGGTCGCCGGCCCCGTCCTTGGTGGCCGAACGACGCGCGTCGAGCTTGTCCGCCTCGCGGGTGAAGTCCGCGACCGCGTCGGCCTGGACGTCGTTGTAGGTGTCCAGGGTGGTGAGCTCGGACAGGAACTGGTCCGGGTCGTCGGCGAGCACCAGCTGGCCGGTGGCGGAGATGTTCTGGCCTTCGTACTGGGCGGCCAGGCTCTCGGTGACCGAGCCGGACATCTTGTCGACCCTGGTCTGCTGGGTCGCCTCGTCCTGCTTGAGGGCGGCCAGGTCGGCCTCGATGTCGACGAGGGCCACCTTGGCGTCGTTGTAGCGCTCCTGCGCCACCTCAGCCTGGTGGTAGAGGGTGTCCACGCGAGCCTTGACATCGTCGATGTCGGGCTCAGCGTAGGTCGGGGTGATGGGAACGAGGCTGACGCTGACGATGGCAACGAGTCCGAGCAGCCCGGTAACGAGTCGTTTCCGGCCGTGAAGCACGAGGCGGAGATCTCCTCTGTATCTGGACGCCTACCGGGTTAGCTGACGGGTTCGGGCACAGCAGCCCTACGCACGCTCCTCGGTCCCGAGACCGCCTTGCGTGTGATTCACCCCAGGGGGATCGGTGGTTCCCCGGCTCCAGAGCTCGTGGACTTCCCCGTCCCCGGCTCCGGACTCGGCGCGGTGCCCGCGTCGATCCGTGTGATCAACTTCTACGGGCACCTGAGCCAGACACAGTAGTCGCCAGCGGCCTCCGCGACCAAGCCCTTGGCCACCGGGCCGGGGTGTTTCGTCACATCTGGGCGTCCCTGCTGGTGACGTTCATCACTTCCGTCACACCAGTCACATCCTCGTCACCCCGGATGGCGCATCGGCGTTGCGGCCCCGCGGCCTCCTGACGTCGCGCATACTGCTGGCATGCCAGTCCGGGAGGGTCCTGCCACCGCGTCCGCGGCCGATGCCGCCGGAACCCGCCGCAGGTGGCTGCGCCCTGTTGCCCTGTTCGTGGTCATGTTCGCGGTGTACGCCGCCACCGTGCAGACCAACAAGGTGAGCGTCGACGTCTACTCGTCATCACTCGCCTCGTGGCGGATCGCCACGACCGGATCGCCCTGGGTCGACGGAGTAGCCCTCGACCAGGTCGAGGGCTACTCCGGGCTCGACGACGAGGTCTTCTTCGTCTACGAAGCACTCAACGGACACCGCGTGTCGCACCGGTCCCCCGGCGCGATCGCTGCATCAGTGCCCGCCTATCTGGTGAGGGGAGGCGGGACCTCGGCCGCGGACTTCGACATGTACCCCCAGGCCATCACGGCCGCGGTGCTGACCGCGGTGACGGTGCTGCTGTACTTCTTGACGCTGCGTCGACGGCTCGGGGATCGCGTCGCGCTACTCGCCGCCCTCGTGCTCGGCTTCGCGACGCCGGTCTGGGCGGTGGCTGCCAACGCTCTCTGGACGCACACCGTGACCATCCTCGGTGTCGCCGGGATGGCCTGGGCGGCGTCGCGCGAGCGGTGGTGGCTCGTCGGCTTGTTCGGAGGCGTCGCCCTGTGGGGGCGACTCCACGTCGCCCTGGTGGTCGGGGTGCTCGGCGTAGGGGTCGCCCTCGCCCGGCGACGCCCCCGCGTAGCGATCGAGGTGGGACTCGTGAGCGGGGTGTTCCTGGCTCTCGCGAGCCTGTGGAGCCACTGGGCGTACGGATCGTGGAGTCCGACCGGCGGATATTCGAGCGGTCGCTACCTGGAGACCGTGCAGTCGGGCACCGGCAACAACATCCAGGACTCCCAGATCGTCAACCAGCTGGGTCTCTGGCTCTCCCCTGATCGTGGCCTCCTGGTGTGGACACCCCTCCTGGTCCTGCTGCTTCCCGCCGTCGTCCGCAGCTGGCACGACCTTCCGGACTGGTCACGCTGGCTGACGATCGGTGCGGTTCTCTACATGCTGGTGCAGGGACGCCTCAACACCTACACCGGCGGTGGGGCGTTCTACAGCCAGCGCCTCGGTCTGGAGCTGCTGGTCGCCGCGGCACCGGCGTATGCCATGAGCGCCCACCGGATGGGGCGAGCGGCGCGTGTGTTGATCGGTCCGGTCATCGGTCTCCAGGTCACGGCGATGCTGATCGGGGCAGTGCTCGACGGCCCCTCGCCCGAGGAGAGCTACGGCTGGTCCGACAGCTCCCTGCTGGTGGCGCTCCGGATCGCGCCGGCGCTGGGACTGCTGCTGCTGGCCGGGGTCCTCGGCGGGCACCTCGTGGGCCGGATCGTCCAGCGGCGGCACGTGCTCGACCCTGCGTCCGTGGGGACGTAGCCGCAGCCCGGGCGGGGCGCCGTCAACCCGGCCTCAGGCCGACTCGATCGTCGGTCCGGCCAGCGGAGTCACCATCCGGAGGGGTGGGACGAGGCCCGAGCCGGCGAGCACGTCCAGGGCGCGGCACTCCTCGTCGTCGAAGGCCATCTCGGGGGGTGGCCCCAACAGAACCGTCACCACGCAGTCGTGGCAGGCCAGCCCGCGCACCACGCAGGTGTCACAGTCGATTTGCACGCTCATCACAGCACCTCGTCCTCGTCCAGCCGGAGGGAATGACCGGCACGAGACGACCTTGACAGGCACCACCGACATCGATGGTCCGCATGCCTGACCAGCAGGTGCCGTCGGGGACGGGATGCGGGTCAGCTGCTCCGACGAAGGTGCAGCGTCCAGCCGTCGGTGAGCGGCTCGGTGTCGAAGCCGTCGATGTCGTCCATCAGCTCGGCGGCGTCACTGTCGTCCTCGACGACGACGACGTCGGAGCCGGCCACGGCCCGCGCCGCCATGTCGCCTCCCTCGATGAAGTCGAGGTAGGCCGCCTGATCCTCCGGTTCGAACGCGTCCAGGGGATTCGCCGCCCACACCGTCACCCCCTCGACAGCCAAGGACTCGGCCAAGGGCTCCGGCGCGAGCACGACACGGTCGCCGACACGCGCGACGACGGCGTCGACCAGTGCGGGGTCCTCGGGCAGCACCGCATCCCCGCGAGGAAGGACCATGACGCAGGCCAGCGTCGACGCGGCGCCGACCGTCAGAGCCACCGACGAGACGCGCGTGCTCGTCGCCTTCCCCGGCGCCCTGGACAGCCCGGCTGCCGCGGGCACTGCCGCGGTCATGAGCAGCCAGACCCCGTGACGGGCCGCGGTGATGGTGCCGACGGCGAGCCCCAGCAGGACGACGTACTCCCAGACCTTGCGGCGTCGTCTGCATGCCGCGCCGACGAGCAGCACCGCCGCCACGATCATGAGCACGTCGAACCAGCTGGAGAGGGACGGAGGGGCCCACAGACCGGTCCCCCGCTGCGCGGCCTCGTTGTCGAGGACGCCGCGGTAGTACTCGACGGTCCTCAGGCCCGCCGGCGTGAGCAGGATCGCCAGCAGAGTGGTGATGCCGACGAGGATCGTCTCCGCGGGGCGATGCCGGAGCCGACCGAACACGAGATAGGAACCGGCGACCGCCACACCCAGCAGTACTGCTCCGTGCAGGTTGGTCCAGAGGGCGACGAGGGCTGGCAGCAGCCAGATGCGTCGCGACGGGGCTCGGTCGTCGGACCAGACGAGCAGCAGGAGGAGCGCGAAGGGGATCAGCGACAGCATCTGCAGCCGGACGACGGCCAGGGAGGTGAGTGCACCGAGCCCGACGAGGAGCAGCACAAGTGCGGTTGCGCGGTCCGAGGCACCATGTCGTCGGGCGGCGACCGCCAGCAGCGACAGGGCCAGCGCATCGATGACGATCTGCGCAAGGGGCAGCACCGCACCCCCGCCCGCGTTCAGTCCGGCCATGATCAGCTGGGCCAGCACCAGGATGTTGGGCCAGCCATCGGTGGGCGCGGCGGCGTAGGGGATGCCGTCCGGAACGCGGCCATCGCCCGCGATCAGATCGCCCATCGCGACGAGCCAGTAGCCGTCCGCACCGACACGCACGAAGATGGAGAAGAAGACGCAGACACTCACGATGGCGATGCCGGTCAGTCCCCACGGCGTCCGCTTCGCGGGCTGGGAATCGGCTGGCTCCGGCATGCGGTGATCCTAGGGTGAACCAGCTCGGCAGCCGCCGCCGCAGCGCCGTGGATGCCACATCTGCACGGGAGGCTAGGTCGACCGGTCGAGCAGGCCCACCAGCGCCGGAGAGCCGACCGGTCGCGCGCCTGCCTTCGCCACGTCCCGGGCCAGCTCGGCGTCGGAGGTCACGACCACGACCGTCCGGCCAAGCGGTTCCACCGCGACCAGGTCCCGGATCACGTCGTCGGCGATCACCCCGACAGGGCTGAACAGCACCTTGACCCCGCGCGGCGAGGTCACCGGGGGTCGGGTCGTGGACGACGCCGCGTCGAAGACCACGGTGGTCTCCGCGCCGACGCGGGAGGCAAGGGGTGCCAGCGCTCCCAGCAGCCGGATCCGCTGCGCCTCCAGGCTCGAGGTCGGCCACGCCGTCTTGCTGACGTTGTAGCCGTCCACGATGAGCCGAGCCCGCGGCAGGCCCAGGTAGCGCTCGAGCAGCGCGGGGTCGGACGGAGCCGCGCCCGGTGCGGCAGCGTCAGCGCCGGCCGCCTCCAGCAGGGCCTCGAGCCGCTCCGCCGGAGTCCCCGAGGCGGGGGGCAGCGCCAGCTCGCGGCGCAGTCCCTGCCCGGCCTCGATCAGCGCGTCGAGCAGCAACCGGGTGCGCACGCTCGTCTCGTCGCGGTCGGTGCGCGCGTCGCGACGGGTCGTGGTCGCGGCCCCGCGGAGCTCCTCCACCTGGGCACGCAGCCGGCGGACCTCGGCCTCGATCGACTGCACGGCGGCCTCCGCGCGCGACCGCGTCTCCCGGGCCTCGACGAGCTCCGCGGCGGTGGCGTCGTCCGACGCCCGGCGGGCGGCACGCTCCTCACCCAGCCGGCGACGCAACAGGGTGTTCTCGGCCTTCGCCTCCTCGAGCCGGGCCCTGTGCTCCGCACGCAGGTCCCGCATTCCCTGCTCGGCCGCCTCCACCCGGGCCCGGGCGCGCTCGAGCTCCGCGGCGTCGGGGGGCGCGGCCGTCTCCACCGCCCGACGTACGGCGTCGTCGAAGGTCCTCTCCCAACCGCCGACCCGGGTCAGCCAGACGAGTGCCGCGACGTCAACGGGGTCGGCCGCGGCGGGGACGGTGCCCGAGTCCAGGGCAGCGGCCAGCTCGGGCAGAGCGGCCCTGGCCTGGTCGGCGACGCGGCGACGGAAGTCCTCGTCGACCTCCAGAGCGGTGGCGATCTGCGACCCACCGAGGCGGGCCCGGCGCTGCGGCGTGAACGCCGCCACCTTGCGCAGGGACGCCGGCAGCTCGGACAGCAGCGGCAGCGCGTCGGCGGCGAGTACCAGGACCCGGGCGCGCACGGGGGCCGGGAGTGTCCTGCCCGCGGGTTCGACTGTCGACCCGGGTGCCGGCTCGGTTGCCCCTTCGGTTGCCGGCTCGTCAGCCGCCGTCACGGTGCCGTCCCTCAGCCCGCGGCCGGATCGGTGGCGTCGCTCGTGTCGGCCCGGTCCACGAGCTCGACGGAATCCGAGCGGCCGCACCAGCGGCAGGTGACCGCCTCGACCGACTCGGCCCTGACCTGGGTGTCCTCGACGGCATGCTCACCGGCGAGGTCGAAGTGCCAGTACTCCGACGTGCGGCGGGTGCGGACGACGTCGAACCGGGTGAGGTTCCCACAGCCGGCACAGCGCCAACGGGTGGCGGCGTCGGGGATCGGGAGGGTCACGGCGGTCGCGCTCCTTCGGTGGTCGGGGTCGGTCCTGGAGTCTGGGCTCTGGTGTGGCGAGACCAGCGTATGCGCGCGCCGCGCCCGGAAATGTCGGTGCCCACATCTAGCGTCGTCGTCATGACAAGCGCGGTTCAGGGTGCGCCCTCCCGGTGGGAGGCGCAACGCAGTTTCGACGAGCTGGGCCGCCCGCTGCGCGACGTCACCTTCTGCGTCGTCGACCTCGAGACGACCGGCGGTTCCGCCGCCGCCGGCTCGATGATCACCGAGATCGGTGCGGTCAAGGTGCGGGGTGGCGAGATCCTCGGCGAGTTCCAGACGCTGGTCAACCCGCACGCCCAGATCCCGGCCTTCATCGCGGTGCTCACCGGCATCACCAACTCGATGGTCGCCGACGCTCCCGCCATCGAGTCGGCACTGCCGGCGTTCCTGGAGTTCGCCCAGGGCTGCGTGCTGGTGGCCCACAACGCTCCGTTCGACGTCGGATTCCTCCAGCACTTCGCGGCACAGCAGGGACGA
>CAWJLX010000020.1:0-81389 GCA_963843815.1 uncultured Actinomycetota bacterium
TCAACCGGAGCATGCCCGCCCTGCTCGAGAACAAGCGGCTCTTCCCCATCGGGGACTACCAGGTCACCATGATCGACGTCATCGTGATCCTCTCCGCCATCCTCATGATGATCGGCCTGGACCAGTTCGTCCGCCGGTCCCGCCTCGGCCGGGGAATCCGGGCCACGGCCCAGGACCCCGAGACGGCAGCGCTGATGGGCGTCAACGCCACGCGGGCAGTGCAGATGACGTTCCTCCTGGGCGGCCTGATGGCCGGTGCGGCGGCCTTCCTCTACATGCTGAAGATCGAGACGACGAAGTTCGACGTCGGATTCCTGCTCGGCGTCAAGGCCTTCACCGCCGCCGTGCTCGGCGGCATCGGCAACCTGCGGGGCGCCCTCGTCGGGGGCCTGGTCCTCGGCGTTGCGGAGAACTGGGGATCGGCCCTGTTCGGCAGCGAGTGGCGTGACGTGGTGGCCTTCGTGCTGCTGGTCGTCATCTTGTTGTTCCGACCTACGGGCATCCTGGGTGAGTCGCTAGGAAAGGCACGCGCATGAGCACCGAGTCGAGCTCCACGACCGTTCAGGCGTCGCGGATGTCCTTCGGGCAGCGGATCGCTGCACTGCCCAAGCCGGTCAAGGTCGGCCTCCTGGTCCTGCTGGCCCTGTTCGCCTACGCGCTGCCCCTGCTCGAGCCGCCGATCATCTCCCCGCCGGGGACGGACTTCGGTGGGGTGCTCTTCACGGTGACCATCTACATGCTGGTGGCACTGGGTCTCAACATCGTGGTCGGCTACGCCGGACTGCTCGACCTGGGCTACGTCGGCTTCTACGCCATCGGCGCCTACACCGCGGCGATCCTGACCAGCTTCCACGCCAACTGGCCTCTGCTGCTGGCCCTCCCGATCGCGGTCCTGGCGTCCACCCTGTCGGGCGTGCTGCTGGGCTGGCCGACGCTCCGTGTGCGTGGCGACTACCTCGCCATCGTGACCCTGGGCTTCGGCGAGATCATCCGGCTGGTGGCGCAGAACACCGAGTGGTTGGGTGCCTCCAAGGGCATCAGCAAGATCGCCAAGCCCTCGGGTGCGCCCCTGTTCGAGATCCCCCACCTCAACTGGGACAGCGGAGTGCCGCTGCTGGACTTCAACGACACGACGAAGTTCATCGAGTTCGGCGTGCTCGACCAGATCCCCTACTACTGGCTGGGCCTCACGGTCGTCATCCTGGTGCTCTTCGCAGACCGGTTGATCAAGGACAGCCGGGTGGGCCGGGCCTGGGAGGCCACGCGCGAGGACGAGGACGCAGCCGAGCTGATGGGCGTGCCGACGTTCAAGTTCAAGCTGCTCGCGTTCGCGACCGGTGCCTTCATCGGTGGGCTCGCGGGTGCGCTCTATGCCAGCCGTCAGGGCTTCATCAACCCGCTATCGTTCCTGCTCCTGTTCTCCATCCTGTTCCTGGCAGCTGTGGTCATCGGCGGCCAGGGCAACAGGTGGGGCGTGCTGGTGGGCGCCTTCCTGGTGGCCTACCTGCCCGAACGGTTCCGGGACTTCTCGGACTTCCGGGTGCTGGCCTTCGGTGCCGCGCTGATGCTGCTCGCGATCTTCCGCCCCGAGGGCTTGCTGCCGCCGCGACGTACGGTCCGGGCCAAGCATGCCCAGCACGAGATCGAGGCGCTCGAACACGGCGACGACGGAGAGGAGGCATCGCATGCCTGACGACAAGCCCACCAAGGCGGGCGCCCCGGCGCGCGTCCTCGAGATCCAGAACCTGACCCTGAGGTTCGGTGGCCTCACGGCCCTCGATGACGTGACGTTCCACATCACCGCGGGCGAGATCCTCGGACTGATCGGGCCCAACGGCGCCGGCAAGACCACCTGCTTCAATGCCATCACCGGCATCTACGCGCCCACGAGCGGCGACATCCAGTTCCTGGGCTCCTCGATCGCCGGGCAGAAGCGTCACCACATCGCGAAGCTCGGCGTGGCCCGCACCTTCCAGAACATCCGGTTGTTCAAGTCGATGACCGCCCTGGAGAACGTCCTGGTCGGCGCCGACGCCCAGCACAGCACCGGCATGGCCAGTGCGCTGTTCCGCCTGCCGAAGCATCGTCGCGAAGAACGCGAGGGCCACGACCGGGCGATGGAGCTGTTGCGATTCATGGGTCTGGACCACAAGCCCGACGAGCTCGCCTCCAACCTGTCCTACGGTGACCAGCGTCGCCTGGAGATCGCCCGGGCGATGGCGACGAACCCGAAGCTGATCTGCCTCGACGAACCCGCAGCCGGATTCAACCCGGCGGAGAAGGTCGAGCTGATGGAGCTGATCCGACGGGTGCGCGACCAGGGCTACACGGTGTTGCTCATCGAGCACGACATGAAGCTCGTGATGGGCGTGACCGACCGGATCGTGGTGCTCGAGTTCGGCAAGCTGATCGCCGAGGGCGCACCCGCTGAGATCCGCGACAACCCGGCGGTCATCGCCGCCTACCTGGGAGTGGACGAAGAAGATGCTTCTTGAGGTCGAGGGCCTGTGTGTCAACTACGGACACATCGAGGCCATCCGCAACATCTCGTTCGGGGTGGAGGAAGGCAGCATCACCACCCTGATCGGTGCCAACGGAGCCGGCAAGACGACGACGCTCAAGACGATCTCCGGACTGCGCAAGGTCAGGCTCGGAAAGGTCATGTTCGACGGCAAGGACATCACCCACGTGCCGCCCTACGACCGGGTCAAGCTCGGGATCTCCCAATCCCCCGAGGGCCGCGGCTGCTTCCCGGGCATGACCGTGCGCGAGAACCTCGACATGGGTGCCTACGTTCGCAAGGATCGCCGGAGCGCCGCCTACCAGGCCGACCTGGACCGGGTCTTCGAGCTCTTTCCGCGGCTGCACGAGCGGATCAACCAGACGGCCGGCACGATGTCGGGTGGCGAGCAGCAGATGCTGGCCATCGGGCGCGCCCTGATGGCCAAGCCCCGGCTGGTCCTGCTCGACGAGCCGTCGATGGGTCTGGCGCCGATGTTCATCCAGCAGATCTTCTCGATCATGTCCGAGATCAACGCCCAGGGCACCACGGTGCTGCTTGTCGAGCAGAACGCCGCCCAGGCCCTCAAGCGTGCCGACTCGGCCCACATCCTGGAGACCGGTGAGATCGTCCGCTCCGGGACGGGCGCCGAGCTGGCCGGGGACGACTCGGTGCGAGCCGCCTACCTGGGCGGAGACGTCTAGGCGCCTGCACGACCGGTCCCACCCACACCTGTCCACCGGCGGCCCGGTGACGTACGCTCAGCGCTGTGCGTCACGCCCCGCGTGGCACACGGGGGAGCACTGGGAATGACCCTGGGAGTGAAGCGCATGAGCAGGATGCCCGTGTCGGTCCGCACCGCAGAGCCGTCGGACGTCATGGTGCTGCGCGAGCTGTGGAGCGACATCCTGCGCAAGGGCGGGCTCGACGAGCAGCTGGCCGACGTGGGCCGTGTGGTGGCGACGTCGTGCGAGCGGGACGACGTGTGCGTGGTGGTGGCCGAGATCGACGGCGAAGTGGCCGGTGCGGTCTACCTCGAGGCCTCGACCTTCACGCCCCTCAACCTCGAGCCCGCCGTCCTGGCGATCTCGCCGCACGTCCTCCAGCAGTACCGGCGCAAGGGCGTGGGAAGTGCGCTGATGGAGGCAGCCTGTCGGTTCGCCGACCAGCACGGCATCAACCACGTGCAGACGGCGGCAGCGGCCGAGTCGCGTGATGCCAACCGCTTCATGGCTCGCCTGTCCTTCGCGCCGCAGGCGATGCTGCGAGCGGCGACGACGAGCTCCGTACGTGCCCGGCTCCCGAAGGCTCGCCAGGTGACCCAGGCCGCGACCAGCAAGCAGCGGATCGACCGGGTGCTGGCCGCACGCCGACACCGGCGCGAGCGCGTCCCCGGCTGATCTGTCGCCGGTCGACCGCTCGACCAGGCCGCCGGATCACCCGGCCGGAAGGTCCACCAGCGCGCAGGTGATGCGCGAGGTGCACACGCGCTTGCCGGCCTCGTTGGTGATCACGATCTCGAAGGCGGCGGTGGTGCGGCCCAGGTGGATCGGGCGCGCCGTGCCGGTGACGACACCGGACGTCGCGGCGCGGTGGTGGGTGGCGTTGATGTCGACGCCGACCGGGATCTTGTCGGGGTACGCGTGGATGGCCGAGCCCATCGAGCCGAGCGTCTCGGCGAGCACGACCGAGGCTCCGCCGTGGAGCAGGCCGTAGGGCTGGGTGTTGCCCTCGACGGGCATCGTGGCCACGATCCGGTCCTCGGAGATCTCGGTGATCACGATCCCCATCCTGTCGTTCAGCGCGCCCATTCCCTGCGGCATCATCGCCACGAACTCCTCGATGGACTGGCCGGTCCGGGGCAGCTTCAGCTCGCTCATGCACTGATTGTCGCCGAGCCCCGCGGTCACCTCGGCGTCGGTCCCGGCCGCTAGAGTCGCGGAGTGTCCGAGACGAGTGCTGCCACGACCTCCCCGACCGCGCGACTGCTCCTGCTGGACGGCCACTCCTTGGCCTATCGCGCCTTCTTCGCCCTGCCGGTGGAGAACTTCGCCACGGCGACCGGGCAGCACACCAATGCGGTCTACGGCTTCACCTCCATGCTCGTCAACGTCCTGCGTGACGAGGTGCCGACACACGTGGCCGTCGCGTTCGACAAGTCGCGCCAGACCTTCCGCCTCGACCAGTACCCGGAGTACAAGGCCAAGCGCAACAAGACCCCCGACGAGTTCCGCAGCCAGCTGCCGCTGATCCAGCGGGTGCTCGACGCCCTGCACATCCGCCACATCGAGCTCGACGGCTACGAGGCCGACGACATCATCGCCACCCTGGTCACCGAAGCACTGGCTGAGGGCATGGAGGTGCTCATCCTCACCGGTGACCGCGACTCCATCCAGCTCGTCACCGACCGCTCCACCGTGCTCTACCCGATGCGCGGTGTGAGCGACCTGGCGAGGCTCACGCCGGCCTTCGTCGAGGAGAAGTACGGCGTGCCGCCGCACCGCTATCCCGAGCTGGCGGCCATCGTCGGCGAGACCTCCGACAACCTCCCCGGGGTGCCGGGTGTCGGACAGGGCTATGCCGCGAAGTGGATCAACCAGTTCGACGGCCTCGACAACGTCATCGCCCGTGCCGACGAGATCACCGGCAAGAAGGGCGAGTCGCTGCGCGAGCACCTCGGCGACGTCATCCGCAACCGGCAGCTCAACGCGCTCGTGCGCGACCTCACCCTGTCCTTGGACGTCCATGAGCTGGGTCGCCGGCCCTGGGACCGGACGACGGGGCTCGAGCTCCTCGACGAGCTCGAGTTCCGTGGTGAGCTGCGCAGCCGGCTGCTCGACACGATCGACCCGGAGCCGGCCGACGACCTCACGGCCGACGAGGGCTTCGCGCTCGACGGCCGGCGACTGGCCGCCGGCGAGGCAGCAGCCTGGCTCGCGGAGCATGCGCCCGCGGGCGAACGGGTCGGCGTCGCGGTCACGGGCACCTGGCGAGCCGGGACGGGGGAGGTCCACGCGGTCGCGGTCGCGACGGAAGGGGGTCAGGCGGCGTGGATCGACGTGGCCGACATCAGTCCCGACGACGACGCCGCGGTGGCGACCTGGCTCGCCGACCCGGACCGACCCAAGGCACTCCACGACGCCAACGGCCCGAGCCTCGCGCTCGCCGCCCGCGGGTGGGAGCTGGCGGGGCTCGAGGTCGACACTGCGCTGGCCGCCTACCTCGTCCAGCCCGACCAGCGCTCGTACGACCTGGCCGACCTGACCCTGCGCTACCTCAAGCGCGAGCTGCGCCAGGACGTGAGCGATGCCGATCAGCTCAGCTTCGACGCCCTCGACGACACGACGGCCAGCGACACTGCCATGCTCACCGCGCGAGCCGTCCTCGACCTGGCGGGTGCGCTGGACGGCGCTGTGGAGGAGCACGGCGGGACCCGTCTGCTGAGCGAGGTCGAGCTCCCGCTGATCGCCACCCTGGTCCGCATGGAGCAGGTCGGCATCGCGGTCGACACCGACTACCTCGAGGGTCTCGAGGCGGAGTTCGGCGACCAGGTGCGCACTGCGGCCACGGACGCCTACGACGTCATCGGCAAGGAGATCAACCTCGGCTCGCCCAAGCAGCTGCAGGTGGTGCTCTTCGACGAGCTGGCGATGCCCAAGACCAAGCGCACCAAGACCGGCTACACGACGGACGCCGACGCGCTGCAGGTGCTCTTCGAGAAGACCGAGCACCCGTTCCTGCAGCACCTGCTGCGCCACCGCGACGTCATCCGGCTGCGCCAGACGGTCGAGGGACTCCTCAAGACCGTGGCCTCCGACGGCCGGATCCACACGACCTACAACCAGATCATCGCCGCGACGGGGCGACTGTCCAGCACCGACCCCAACCTCCAGAACATCCCGATCCGCACCGAGGCCGGCCGCCGGATCCGCGAGGGCTTCGTGGTGGGCCCGGGCAACGAGTCGCTGATGACCGCCGACTACAGCCAGGTCGAGATGCGGATCATGGCGCACCTCTCCGAGGACGCCCTGCTGATCGAGGCGTTCCGCTCCGGCCAGGACTTCCACTCGATCACGGCCGCGCGCGTCTTCGGCGTCGACGCCTCCGACGTCAGCACCGAGCAGCGGGCCAAGATCAAGGCGATGAACTACGGCCTGGCCTACGGGCTGTCGGCCTTCGGGCTCTCCCAGCAGCTGCGGATCAGCACCAGCGAGGCCGCCGGCCTCATGGAGGAGTACTTCGAGACCTTCGGCGGCGTGCGGGCCTACCTCGGCGGGATCGTCGACGAAGCGCGTCGCTCCGGGTTCACCGAGACGATCCTGGGTCGCCGCCGCTACCTCCCCGACCTGACCAGCGACAACCGCCAGCGGCGTGAGACAGCCGAGCGGATGGCGCTCAACGCGCCCATCCAGGGCTCGGCCGCCGACCTGGTCAAGGTCGCGATGCTGGGGGTCGAGCGGGCGCTTGCCGAGCAGGGTCTCGCCTCACGCATGCTGCTCCAGGTGCACGACGAGCTCGTGTTCGAGGTGGCGCCGGGCGAGGGTGACGAGCTTGCCGAGCTGGTCCGGACCGAGATGGGTGGCGCGGCCGACCTCGCGGTGCCGCTCGACGTCTCAATCGGCTCGGGGCGCAGCTGGCACGACGCCGCCCACTGAGCCACCGCCGGCGCCGGAGGAGTCGCTGCGGAGGCTGATCGCCGCGAGGGCGGCCGTCAGCACGACGGTCACGCTGATCATCACGCCCAGCAGCTGGGTCGGGGTCGTCGTCAGCGACCCAGCGAAGACGGAGACCGCCAGCGCGGCCCACACGAGGTGGATCGACCGTCGCCCCTGCCTCGCCAGCGTGGCGTAGACGAGCAGCTGGGTGATCGACAGCAGGGTGCCGAGGACCGCGAAGAGCCACAGGTGCCCCTCGACGGCCTGCAGCTTCTCGCTTCGCAGCACGTCGGCCGTGAGCCCGGCGAGGAGCAGCACCCCGAGGGTGCAGACCGCGCCGAGACCCAGGATCGCCGTGGTGCCGCGGATCACCGCCCGCCGCCGCTGATGTGCTGTGGCGAGCGAGGGGAACATGACGATCACGACGAACTGCGGCAGGTAGAGCATGATCTTGGCGACCAGCAGGCCGACGGCGTACAGCCCGGAGGCGTCGTTGCTGAGCACGTGCCTGGCCACGACGATGTCGACGTTGGCCAGGGCGAAGAAGGCCAGCAGGGCCTGGGCGCTGTGCAGCGACTCACGCAGGACGGGCCAGGGCAGGACGCTGACGGCCATGCCCTCGGTGGCGTCGGCTGTGGCGTCGTACGGGGGCTCCTCTGCGGGTGCGCTCACGCGGGGACGGCGCAGGACCCACCACCCGAACACGACGGGGGCGATGTAGCCCAGGCCGCTGCCGAACAGCGCGATGCTCTCGGTGGGATACCACCACAGCAGCACCAGACCGGCGATGCGGGGGACACCGGCCAGCACGTAGAGCCACGAGAGGGCTGCCCATCGCTTCTCGCCCTGGAGGATCCCGACGTGTGCGCCCATGACCGTGGTCGGCACGGCCAGCCCCGCCAGCACCAGGGCCGGCACGACCGAGTCCAGCTGCAGCAACCAGGTCACTGCGGGGGAGAGGACGAGGAGCCCGCCGCCGACGGCGAGCGCCGTGGCGTAGCCGACCCGCAGGATCACGCGCTCGATGCGTGCCACCGAGCCGGGGTCGGCCACGATCCGCCGGGCGGCCGTGGTCTGCAGGCCCATGTTGACCACGGAGATGACCATCAGCAGGTTGAGCAGGGCGAAGAACGCGCCGTAGGAGGCGGTGTCGAGGATGCCTGCCGCCACGATGGTGAAGCCGAACGTGCAGACGTTCATCACCGCCGTGCCCACGATGATGCCTCCGCCGCCGCGCAGGAATCGGCGCACCGACGCGCTCGCCCCGCTCATGCCGGCAGTCGGTTCGACACGGGTGTCGGCAGCCGGGTGATGCGCAGGCTGACCGCGGTCAGCACGACCAGGAGCACTGCGTCGACGCCCACCACGACCGACACCAGCCCGGCGAGCGAGTCGGTCCGGAGGCCGATCACCGCGAGCGCGACCAATGCCCCCCAGACCAGGAGCACGGAACGCCGGGCCTGGCGGGCGAGGACGGCATAGACCTGCAGCTGCAGCATCGCCAGCACGGTGCCCAGCACCGCGAACAACCACAGCAGGCCCTCGACCTCGGCGAAGTCGGAGCCGCCCACGAAGATCATCGCCACTCCCGACAGCATCTTGGCCGCGATGACCGCGAGCGCGCCCAGAGCGCCGACGACGAGCAGGCTGCGGACCAGCGCCCGGTGACGGCGCTCGGGCGTGGCCATGTCGGGGAACGCGATGACCACCACGAACTGCGGCAGGAAGAGCATGACCTTGGCCATGATCAGGCCGGCGGCGTAGAGGCCGGCGTCGTGCTCGGGGAGAACCTGTCGAGCGATCACGATGTCGACGCTCGACAGGGCGAAGTAGGCGAAGAGGACCTGCGCGTTGTGTGCGCCCTCGATGAGCATGGACCGCGCGGAGTGCTCCGGCGCAGCCTTCTCGGGCGTACGACGGTGGCGCAGCACCCACCAGCCCACGACCAACGGGAAGAGGTAGCCGATGCCGACGCCGAGGATCGCGCTGGTGGCGTCCGGGCGCCACAGGATGATCGCCGTGCCGATGAGCAGGCGGGGGATGCCGCCGGCCAGGTAGAAGGCGGCGAGCGCACCCCAGCGCCGCTCGCCCTGCAGGATCCCGGCCTGACCGCCGGCCAGGGTCAGGGGCACCGCTGCGACCGCCACCACGGTGGCAGTGACGAGGCTGTCGAGGTTGAGCAGGGCGACGATGCCGGGGATCAGCAGGCACAGGAGGAGTCCGACCCCCAGCGAGACCTTGGTGGTGAGCGCGAGGATGGCCCGCTCGATGGCCCCGACGTTGCCGTGGTCGACTGCGATCCGTCGGGCCGCGGTGGCTTGGAGACCGAGCGCGACGACCTGGACCACGATCAGCAGGTTGAGGCAGGCGATGAACTCGCCGTACTGGCTGGGGCCGATGACGCGAGCAGCAAGGATGGTGAATCCGTAGGTCGCCACGTTCATGAGGCTGGTGGCCACGGCGACGGCGCTCCCGTCGAAGGAGCGTCCGCTGCGCACGCTGGTCGGGGCCGTCACCTGCGCATCCTAGGTTCTGGATCCGTCTGTGCTGGGCACGGGTGCTCAATAGGGATCGGCGGTGCCGCGGTGGCCGAGCGCCCGGGTGAGTAGGTGGAGACGCAGTCTCAGCAGCACCTTGACGACGAGGTTGCGGACGAACCAGGGCATCTCGCGCAGCACCCGGAGGCGGTCACTGGGTGAGGGGCGGGCGATCTCGAAGCGGGCCAACGAGCCGGTGCGGCCGACGTAGCGGTGACGGTCCGTGGTCGCTGCGTCGAGCAGCAGTGCCAGCGTCACGCCGAGGGACGAGAACGCGTCGTGGACCATCAATATGTCGCCGGCCCGGAGGAAACGGCTCCAGCGGAGGTCGTCGAGGCACGACCGCATGTCGTGCTTTCCGTCTACGTAGAGCAGCCGCACAGGCTCTACCCAGCCTGCACGCGCGACCCGGCTCGTCGCCACGCGCACGTGGACCTGCGAGGCGACGCCCGCCTCGGCCAGGTGGCGGTGCAGGCGCTCCTCGGTGTCGGGCCGTCCGTAGCGCCAGTTCGCAGGAAAGGGGTCGATCGCCGTGACTGCGGCGCCGCTCGCGGCCAACATGATCGTCGACCGACCGAGGTGGCTCCCGATCTCCACGACCCGGCCGGGCGCGGCGACACGGGCCGCGTCGTACAGCGTGCGGGCCTGTGCCTCGGTGAGCCATCCGTCGACCCCACTTGCCAGGCGCCAGGCCGCGTCGAAGTCGAGGACCGGGTCGGTCGGATCTGGCACGCCGCACAGCATAGGCTGGCCACGTGGTGCCGACGCGCAGGCTGAGCAGTCGGCAGTGGCAGGACTGGGTCGTCGCTCTCTGGCCTCCGGTGCTCGCCGTCGTGCTGGTGCTTCCGCTGCTGACCAACCGGGGCCATCCGCTCGCGCGCGACCTCGTGTTCGTGCCCCGCCAGCCCTTCACGGACGCAACCTGGGGGCTGGGCGACGCCGCTCCGCGGGCCGTGCCGCTGGACTCGGTGGTCGCTGCCCTCACGCACCTCGTCGACGGGGGAGTGCTGGCCCGGCTGCTGCTGCCGCTGACGCTGACGCTCCTGGGGTGGGGCGTGGCGAGGCTGCTGACCCCTTTGGGCCGCACCGCCCAGCTCGCGGGTTCCGGCTTCGCGGTCTGGAACGCCTTCGTCGTCGAACGGCTGGCGTTGGGGCAGTGGGCGCTGCTCCTGGGGTGTGCTGCCCTGCCGTGGCTGGTGGGTGCCGCGATGCGCTACCGCCGCGACGGCCGACGGGTCGACCTGGCCGCAGCCGTCGCGTGGTCGGCCGTCGCCTCCCTGACTCCGACCGGTGGCCTGCTGGCACTGGCGGGACTGCTCGCCGCCGGCACTCCGCACCTACGTCGTGCCTCCCTGCTGTTCGGGGCCGGGCTGCTCCTGCAGGCGCCGTGGATGGTGGCCGCCCTCACCGGTCCTGCCGCGGCGGTCTCCGATGCTTCGGGTGTGGCGGCATTCGCGCCGGACACCGAGTCGCCGTTCGGTCCTGTCGTGGCCCTGCTCGGACTGGGCGGGATCTGGGACAGAGGATCCGAGCCCGCCACGCGGACGACGTGGTGGGCGCCGATCGCCGCAGTCGCGGTGGTGCTGGTGCTGGCCTGGGGCCTTCCCGCGTTGCGCCGCGCCTGGGGTGCCGACCTCGTTCGTTGGTGTGTGCTGTCGGGGGGCCTCGCCGGGGTCGCGTTGATCGCTGCCACCGCCTGGGGCGGTGAGGCGATGGTGTGGTGGGTGCAGACGGTGCCTGGAGGCGGCCTGCTGCGGGACACGCAGAAGCTCTTGGCGCCGGCGGTGGTGCTCGTGGCTGCGGCCTTCGGTGCATCGGCCGGCAGGGTCGCGGTGCGCCTGGGTTCGAGCGACCTGCGCGGGCCTACCCTCCTGCTCGTGGCTCTGGCCCCGCTCCTGCTGCTCCCGGATGCGACCACCCGGACCTGGCCGACCACCCACCCGGTGGTCTTCCCGGCGGACCTCGAGGCGACCTCGCGGTTGCTGTCCGGCCACGACCGGGAGGTCGTGGTGACGCTGCCCTGGCGGGCCTACCGTGCCTTCGACTGGGGTCGCCCCGGCATCACCTCCTCCGACCCAGGGGTGCGGATGTTCGACGCCGACGTCATCACCAGCGACTCGCTCCAGGTGGGCCCCGTGCTCGTGCCGGGGGAGAGCAGGCTTGCGGCACGGATCGGGGAGGCCCTGGAGGACGGAACGCCCGCGGAGACCTTGCCTGCACTGGGCGTCTCCTGGGTCGTGGTCTACCCCGACGACCGCGAGGCTGCCCAGCTCGATCTCTCGGGGCTCGAGCCGGTCCGTGTCGGGGAGTACGTCGAGCTTTACCGGGTCACCCGCACGGCCGCACCGGTTGTCAGCGAGTCGATGGTGAGGCGGCTCGCGGTGTGGCTGGCACACCTCATTGCTCTGCTGGTGGCCGCGGCCGCCGTCGCGACACGCATCCTGGGTCGCCGGGAACGAGACGCCGACGCACGGGTGATGTAACCTAACGCTCGGTAACTTCAGCAGAGGGAGACATCAGTGAGCAGCATGGGCACCAGCGGTGGCACGGCCGGGATGACTTTCCTCGGCGTCTTCACCACGTTCATGCTGCCTTTGCTCATCGGCGCGATGATCGCCGCCGGCCTGCTCGTCGCGCTGGTCTTCAGCCAGACCCAGGGACCTGACAAGAACCCCGCAAGCCAGCAGATCCTGGTCTACGGCACCTGATCCTCTCGTGCTCCGGCCTCCCGGAGCACCTCCTCGGCCCGCTCGGCACACGCCGCCCAGGTGAGGGAGCGAGCCGTCTGCCGCGCTGCCTCGCCCATCGCATGCCTCACTGGTGCCTGGCGCAGCAGGTTGCCGACGACCTCGACCAGGGCGTCCAGGTCGGCCACGAGCCGGCCCGTCTCCCCGTCGCGGATCGACTCGGTGACTCCTCCAGCCCCGGCGTAGGCGACGCTGGGTGTGCCCTGGGCACCCGACTCGGTGATGGCAAGGCACCACCCCTCCTTGACCGAGGGCATGACCATCACCCATGCCTGGCCGACGAGCTCGTCACGCCTGGCTTCGCTGACGTGGCCGTGGAAGGTCACCCGCTCACGCACGCCCAGGTCGGTCGCGGCTGCCAGCAGCTCGTCACGCCACCATCCCTCACCCACCACGTCGAGGTGGAGGTCGGGGAACTCTGCAGAGAGCCGCTGCAGGACCACGAAGGCGTGCTCGATGCGCTTGTGCGGCACGAGCCTCGCGAGCACGGCGAGGCGCGGTGTCGGCCACTCGTCAGCGACCTCTGCGGGCACCGTGGCCAGACCGTTGCGGACGACTGTGATCCGTTCCGGCTCGACACCGATCGAGGCCAGGTCACGCGCCGAGGCGTCGGAGACCGTGAGGAAGGGACGTCCGCGGTAGAGGAGCGGCACGATCCGGCTCTCGACGAACCAGCCGATGCGACCGGCGAGGCCGGGGTAGATGATGCGCCACTGCTCGGCGTGGACGTGGTGCACCAGGGCGACGACGCCACGTCTTCGCACCAGGGGTGAGGCGAAAGGCAATCCGTTGACCACGTCCACGACGACGTCGACGTCGCGCCGGTGCCGTATCAGCCAGGCCAGGCCCCACAGGTAGACGGTCAGCCGCCCACCCAGCCGGCGCAGATGTACGCCCTCCCGGTCCTCACGCCGCGGCGCTCCCGGGTGCCGGGCACAGACGAGCGTCACGTCGTGCCCTCGTAGGGCGAGCTCGCGGCCCACGGACTCGACGAACACCTCGGAGCCGCCGCCATCGGGGTGGGTCGTGTCCCGCCAGGACAGGAAGGCGATCCGCACGGTCTCAGGAACCCGTGGTGCGGGTCGCGGCCGCCGCGAGCTGCTGACACAGCGGCATGTCCAGGCCATCGACGTGCTCGAGACTCACTCCGACCTTGCGCGCCGCCGTGTCCGTGCCCAGCCACTCCAGGGGCGCGGGTGTGGTGTGCCACTCGTCGTCGGTCCTGGTCGAGCGGAGGAAGCCGACCGGGCCCGAGGGCGAGGCGGTGATCTCGTAGAAGCCGAACTGGGTGAGGTTGCGCAGGTTGAGGTCGGCGTAGCCGTTGGGAGGGAATGCGAAGGTGTTCGCGCCGTACTCGCCGTCGGCGCCGATGAGCACGAAGCGCATCTGTCGATCCTCGGTGACCTCCAACACCGCAGTGTCCTCGGTGCCGGATACGCGGAACAGAGGCACGCGACCGGGGCGAAGCCGGCCATCGGGCCGCACACGGGCGGCCTCCCCACGCGTCTGCACGGTCGCCCACGGCTCGTAGGCGTCACCAGTGTTGAGGTAGAGGGCGTCGCAGTCTCCAGCGATGCGGAGCTCGTCGGTCTCGCCGTCGTCGGCGAGCGAGTCGGAGAAGGTGACCAGCCGTGCCTGCGCATCCGGCGTCGCGCTCGTCTGCCAGCCAAGGAATCGTTCCAGCACCGGGCCGCGCGCATGTACGGCGGCCGTCGAGAGGCCGATCGACAGCTGCGCGGCGACCGAGAAGGCAGCAAGCACGGCGACTCCGCCAGCGGCCAGCGGGAACACGCGCTTGCCTCGCAGTGCGTTCGCCATCAACACGATGCCGATGGCGCCGCCGAGGACGAGCGCGGGCACGAACTCGCTCGCGTAGCGGGCGGCGAAGTAGCCGTAGGCCATCACGCCGCCCGTGATCAGGACAGCGGCGAACATCGGAAGGCGCAGGACCCGGGTGCGTGGAGGTGCCCACGGGAGGAAGACGACGATCGTCGAGATGATCTGGAACAGCATGAACAGTGGCATGAAGGCCGTCGCACTGCCGGTGCGGTAGGCCTGGTCGACGAACGCACCGTTGAGCGCCTCGGGCGGTCGAGCCGGCAGCGTGATCCATGGGAAGTAGTCGACGAACCGGATGCCGGTGGGCCACAGGTAGGCGTGGAATGCCGTCGGGAAGAACTGCAGCCCGGTGATGGCTCCGCCGTTGGCCTCGAGCGCCGCTCGCCGATGGGCGTTGACCTGGGTCCACACCTGGTCCTGCAGCGGAAACATGTAGACGTGGTCGAACTTGTGCAGGTTGTAGGCGATCGAGAGTGCCAGCGGGATGAGGCCGGCGAGGAGGATGCCCCACCAGAGACGTCGGCGCTCCGGCGTCGAACGGCGAACGGCGAACCAGAGCGCCACCGCGATGACCGTGAAGCAGAGCGCCCAGCCCGCGGTGGCGCGGGTGGCGATCGCCACGAAGCAGAACGCGCCGAGCCAGCGCACGGAGTGCCAGTCGGGAGCGGTCAGGACACGGAGCAGCCAGTAGAGCGCGCCGAGGGACGCAGCGATCGCCCACGCGTAGACCTCGTGGTAGACCCAGGGGAGCGAGGCGTCGAAGGTCATGAAGGTGCCGCCGCTCGCGGCCGCGAGGAATGCCGCGACCAGGAAGGCCTCACCGCGGCTGACCGTGCTGCGCTCCGTGATGCGGGCGTGCAGCCACCACACGAGCTTCGCAGCGAACACCACGAAGACGATCCAGGCCAGGCCCATCGAGAGAAGCGTCAGGCGGCCGTCGAACTCGCGGGTCGTCATCAGCACCGGCAGACGGAGCAGCGCGGGCCACGGGGGGAAGTACATGTACGTGCTGCCGTCACGGATGAAGCCCTCGATGGCCAGGCTGCCGTCCGGCACCGCGATGTGCCCGTCGAGGAACGCTCGAGCCTGGATCTCGTAGATACCCGAGAAGAAGCCGGACGTGGCCGTCCGGCCCAGGTCACGCGAGATGTTGAAGAGGGTGAGGAAGTGGACGATGCCACCCAGGGTGAGTCCTACAGACGTGCTGATGACCCGGCGCCGATGGTCGGGATCGGTCACGCCACCTCCAGGCGGTAGAGGAACTGGTAGCCGAAGAGTCGCGGCCACGCCCTCACCAGCGCTCGATCCGCGCGCGAGATCCCGCGCACGAGCTGCTTGCGGGACGGCGTCGCTCGCGGGCCGTCGACGACCGACTCGAATGGCGTCCCCACCGTCCGGTGCTCGAGCACGCGCAGGCCGGAATCGGCGAACAGCCGCTCGATGGTGGTGCGGGTGAAGAACCGCACGTGGCCGCGGTCGAGTGGTCCCCGCTGGTCGTAGTCGAACTTGCCGATCGCGATCCGGCCGCGGGGGTACCAGTGGCCGAAGTTGGGTACCGAGACGAGGATCTCCCCGCCGGCGACGAGCTTGGAGACCAGGTCGTCGAGCAGCTGTTGGGGTTCCATCACGTGCTCGAGGATGTCGCCGGCGACCACGACGTCGTACTCCGCCTTGATCGAGGCCGGCAGGGGCTGGTTGAGGTCGGCCTCGATGAAGGAGTTGACCCGTTCGGCGACCCCGTCGTGCTTCTGACGGTCGAGGCCCGTCACGTGATGACCCTGTTCGCGGGCCAGCGCTGCGAAGCGACCGTCGAAGCAGCCGGCGTCGAGCACGCGCTGCGGCTGCCGTTGTGAGAGCCACTCCAGCAGCACGCCGTGCGAGCCGGTGGCCTTCAGCGCGTAGAGGTCGGTCTCGGTCGAGGCGACCCCGCCGCCGAACCCTCGGTGGTTGGCCCAGTGACGAACCACGTCGGCCGTCACGTCCTTGGCGTACTTCACGCCGTTGACGTAGCAGATCTCGTCGCCGTAGTAGGTGGGGATGGGAACCTCGATGATGCGCTTTCCGGCGCGGACGAGTCCGAGGATGATCTCGGTGTCGAAGTCGAAGCCGTCAGAGTAGGTCGCGAGGTCGAGGTCGCTGAGTGAATCGGTGCGGTAGGCGCGGTAGCCGCTGTGCCACTCCGAGAGGCGCTGGCCGGTCATGGTGTTCTGGAAGCCGGTCAGGATGCGATTGCCGACGAGCTTGTACGTCGGCATGCCCCCCGCGCGCGCCCCACCCTTGTCGAGCATCCGCGAGCCGAAGACCGCGTCGGCCTCGCCGCTAACCAGGGGAGCAACGAGGTCCTCGATGCACTCCGGGGCGTACTGGCCGTCACCGTGCAGCAGCACCACGACATCGAGGCCGTGCTCGATGGCCCAGCGGTAGCCGGCCTTCTGGTTTCCGCCGTAGCCGAGGTTGCGCTCGTGCTTGACCACGGTGATCGGGAAGGTCGCGGTGTCGCTGAAGCGGATCCCGATCTCGTAGGTGTCGTCGATGCTGGCGTCGTCGCAGACCATGACGTGGTCCACGGACCGGGCGAACGACTCCGGGAGCCGGGAGAGGGTGCGCTCCAGCGTCGATGCGGCGTTGTAGGCCACGACCAGGACGCCGACGCGAGGGATGTGCTCGCTCGGGGACTGCTCGTCCGCACCCTCGCCTGTTGCTGACTTCACGGCACTCCCTCCAGAGGGCCAGGGGGCGCTGACAGTGACCGAGCGCCTCATGAACCGAGCGAGTGTAACCCGCCAGTAGCTTCGCGGGAGCTAGGTCCGAACCACGCGACGGCGACGTTTTCGACACGTCGCAGATGGGGGTCGCCCCAGGTGGCATGATGCCCGCCATGGAGACCGCACCGCGCCTCGTCGACATGGCGCGCCTGACAGACAACGTGGACCAGGCTGGCGCGGAGTACCGCGCGGCCGAGCCCTTCCCGCACATCGTGCTCGACGACGTCCTGCACCCCGCCGCGTTCCGTGCTGCCGTCGCCGACTTCCCCGCGATCCGCGACGAGTTCTGGAAGGCCTACGTCCACGTCAACGAGACGAAGTTCTCCAACACCCAACCCGACACGTGGGCCCACAGCCTCCAGTCCGTGGCGAAGGAGTTCTGCTCGACCGAGTTCGTGGCGTATCTCGAGAAGCTGACGGGCATCGAGAACCTGATCCCGGACTACACGATGGACGGCGGAGGGCTGCACCAGACGCTGCGGGAGGGCCACCTCAACATCCACGCCGACTTCACCACCCACCATGTCCACGAGACGTGGGCACGACGGGTCAACATCCTGCTCTACCTCAATGAGGAGTGGCACGACGACTGGGGCGGCAAGCTCGAGCTCTGGGACAAGGACATGTCGGAGTGCCGGGGCAGGGTGACCCCGGCCGGCAACCGGATGCTCGTCTTCACCACCGCGGAGGACTCCTTCCACGGGCACCCGGACGGGCTGACCTGTCCGCCGGACATGGCACGCCGCTCGCTGGCCATGTACTACTTCACGGAGGAGTCCGCCCCCGTTCGCAAGTCGACCAACTACCAGGCGCGGCCCGACGAGGGACGGCTGCGCAAGGCGAGCATTGCCGCGGACCGCACGGTGCTCGACGTGTACGACCGCGTCAAGCGCCGCTTGGGGATCTCGGACGAGGCCGCTCACAAGGTGCTCGCAGGACTGTCGAAGCTCCGCAAGCGAAAGTGACCCCGCAGCCTGTCGGGTCGCTGAGTCGGCGCTACTGGGACCTGGGCGTTCTCTACCTCGCTGTCGTGGTGCAGGCAGGTCTCGCTCTGTGGGTCGGCAGCCGGGGATGGTTCAGTGGCGACCTGCTGCACTACTACGTCGAGCGCGGAGGCCTTCCCGGCGGCAGCGAGGGCCTGATGGAGCCGCATGCCGGCCACTGGCAGGTGACGCTGATCCTGGTCTACGTGCTGATGTTCAAGCTGATCGGCCTGACGACCTACGTGCCGTACGTCATCCTCGCCGTACTCGTGCACGTCGCCCTCGTCCTGGTCATGCATCGGCTCCTGCTGCGGCTGGGTGCAGGTCGACTGCCCGCCCTGATCGCCGCCCTGGCCCTACCTGTCTTCGGCGCCGGGTCGTCGGCGCAGTTGGCGGAGGCTCCGCTGGCCCTCACCGCACCCCTGCTCCTGGGAGCGATCTCGCTCCTGGTCCTGATCCGTCGCGAGCATGACCTGCGTAGCACCGTCGTGGCCAGCGCGCTGCTCCTCGTGGGCGTCACCATCTCCCTCGTGGGCGTCGTGGCGGTGGTCTGGGTCGGCGTGTTCGCGCTGTCCAGGGGCAAGTGGCACATGGTGCGTCTGGTGGCGTTGCCGGTCGTGGCGTTCATCGGCTGGTACGTCCTGTGGGGACAGGGCTCGAGCGGCATCCTGGGGTCGTGGTCGGAGGCCCTGCAGGTCCCGGAGGACGCGGGCAGGTTGCTGGTCGGAGCCTTCGGTGACGTGACGGGAGGGTGGCTCGCCGTCTCGGTGTTCGGGCTCGCCGTACTCGTGGCAGTCCGCCGGCGCGGTCGGGAGCGCCCCCTCCTCGTCAACGCGACGATCGCGGGCGTCGTCGGCGCCCTGCTCTACGCAGTGGTCAGCGTCAGCAGCGCGCTGTCCGTCGGTGTCGGCCAGACGGGGATCCAGCTCTGGCGCTTCGTCGCTCTCGTGCTGCTCCTGCCGGGGCTCGCGCTGGTGCTGGACGCATGGTGCGCCGTGTTGGCCGCACACATGGGTGAGCGGCGGCGACGCGCCTCGCTGGCGCTGACGGGCGTGGCCCTGTGCCTGCTCGGTCTCCTCGCGGGACTCGGGCAGTACCGGTGGGCGCAGAGCGCCTCGAGCCCGGCGGACCTTGCCCTCACTCATCTTGCGGGAAGCGTCCTGGCGACGTCGACGGGGGAGAAGATGCTCACCGACGCCGTGCCGGGCTCTCGCATCCGCGGCGATGACCTCAGCCAGTTGTCCGACCCGGCCCTCGGCTCGGAGCTGCCCGACCTCGACCTTTCGGACCAGGCTCGGATCGAGGCCGAGAGCAACTACTTCGTCGCCGTGACCAACGTGCAGCTCGAGCTGGCGCCGCCTGCCGAAGTGTCCTCGGACGGCTTCGACCCCGGGGTGACGGATCGGCCCGGATGTCACACGTATACGGCAACGGGTGACCAGTCGTCGCTGGTGCTGACAAGCTTCATCGGAACCGGGTTCGCCTTCCGCGGCGACGCCACGCGCGTGACCACGGAGCTGTCGCGTCCCGACTACGACCTCACGTCCGACCCGGTCGACTGGCCCACGTCGCCCGACGAGTGGACCTATGTCGCCACGACGGCCCAGGTGGCTTCACTCGCGGTCATGTTCGACAGCGCCGGCGACTACACGTTCTGCTTCGCGGTGTGATGACCACGTGTCACCGGGCAGAGGCAGGTGGGTGTCCAGGATTGCCGACTGGGACCGACAGGTCATCCACTCGCAGCTCGTCCCGGCGCGGATCAGCAGACGGCTCCACAGCAGTGCGCGGGCGCAGTCGCAGCCAGAAGGGGTGCGTGAGCAGTCGGGCCACGCGGCGCTCGAGCAGGTAGTGGGTGGCGACGCACAGAGCCGCGGTGACCAGGGCCGCGACGATGGCGCGGGGGGCCCATGCCCAGTCGCGCGTACGGGCCTCGACGGCGGCGAAGGCCGGGTAGTGCCAGACGTAGATCACGAGGGAATGGCGCCCGAGAAAGCTCAGGTACCCCAACGGGACCGACGTCAGCGTGCGGCCGCCGAGCGCGATGGTGCCCAGCAGCACGGCGAGATCGAGCTCGAGCAGCGTCACGCCCCAGTGCAGGAACCGTTCGTCGTCCGAGCAGTACCAGAGGAGGGGGAGGAGGGCGACCAGAGAGACTGCAGCCGGCCAGGTGAGCATTCGCGGGGGCACCGTTCCCCTCGGCACCACCGCGAGCACGGCGCCGAGCAACATGCCGACGATGATCGCGTCCATGCGGGCAGTCGTCCGGAGCAGGACGTTGATGACCGGCTCCGTCTCGGACACATGCATGCGCCACCAGGTCAACAGGACGAGCAGGCCGCTGAGCATGGCGATCTGCGCGCGCGGCCGGCGCCGGACGAAGTAGAGGAGCACGGTCAGTGCCACGAAGGCCTGCATGTCGACCGACAGGTACCACAGGTGCCCGAGGTCCCAGCGCGCCTCGATCGCGTTGGTCTGGACATACCAGTTCCACGTGTAGGTGAAGACGTGGAAGACGCTCTTCCAGTTGGTGCGGCTCGGCGTCGGATCCTCGACGAATGCCGTGGCGAGCACGGCGAGGGGGACCGCCACGAGCACCACCGGCGAGACGCGGATGATCCGTCGCACGATGCCGATGGCGGGGTTCATGTTCGCCATGCCGTGGGAGGACAGCGATCGGTGGACGAGGAAGCCGGTGACGACGAAGAAGAACGTCACGGCATAGTTCCCGCCACGGAAGATCGGACGCAACCACTCGTTCGTGTCGATCCAGTCGATGGGCCACAGGATCCATCCGTGTGAGAGCACCACCAGCACGATGGCGACGCCGCGCAGGCTGTCCATCGCCGCCAGGCGACTGCGGACCGGCGCACCGGGGTCGACAGGATCGGACCCCTGACCGATCACATTGCCGGTACGGATGACTGCCATGGCGCGGACTCTAGCCCGCCCCGACACGAGCCGATCGGACGTCGTCGGGCTTCACGCCTCACGGTTGGCTACCCGAGAGTCACTTCGCTGCTAGAGTCGCCCCGACCTAGGGGCTTGACCGGGAGGATATCGCTATGCGCAAGGGCTTCGGCATTGGATTGACGGTGCTGGGTGGATTCTTGGTCACCCTGGCTGTCCTGGCCCAGTTCTGGGCACCGGGGCAGCTGATGAAGACGCCGCTGGACACCGACAGCACCACGCTGCTGGACGGCACGGCGCAGCTCTCGGACGGCACCGGCGGGACCAACGAGTTCCCGATCAAGGCGTTCAGCGTGACCCGGGCCGACTCCGAACGCTCCGACGGCGACGTCGTGGTCTTCCAGAACTCGAGCTGTCTGGTGAAGGACGAGGGCGAGATCGACGAGTGCGTGAGCGCGGATGACCCGCAGGAGCGCCTCGTCTCCGCCGGCACCGACAACTTCGCCACCGACCGTCGCGACGCGATGGCCGTCAATGACCCCAAGTACCTCCCGCCGAGCGCCGAGGCCAAGGAGGGCCTGGTCAACAAGTGGCCCTTCGAGGCCGAGAAGAAGACGTACCCGTACTGGGACGGCTTCGCCGGCGCCGCGGTGGACGCGACCTACGACCGCACGGAGACCGTCGACGGTCTCGAGACCTACGTCTACAAGATCATCGTCTCCGACGTCCCGATGGAGGTCACCGACGGTGTAGAGGGCACGTACTCCACCGACCGGGAGATCTGGATCGACCCGACCACCGGTGCGATCGTCAACCAGTTCGAGCACCAGGAGCGGCTCGACGACGAGGGCAACCCGTTCCTGATCCTTGACTACGGCTTCACCGAGGAGCAGGTCGCAAGCAACGCCGAGGACTCCAAGAGCAACGCGAGCAGCCTCAACCTGGTCACGAAGACCGTCCCGCTCATCGGCTGGATCGTCGGCATTCCCGCCCTGTTGATCGGCATCGCACTGCAGCTGATGCGCCGCCGCTCAGCCGCGTGATCCACGGGGCTTGACCCCCGAGAGGCAGTTCCTCGACCCATGTCTGACATCGCGACCGTCCACACCGACGACGTCCGGTGGTACGCCGACACGTTCGACCGTGTCGTGCGCAACGTGGAGTCCGCGGTGCTCGGCAAGAGGCAGGTCGTCCACCTCGCGCTGACCTGCCTGGTCTCCGGAGGTCACCTGTTGCTGGAGGACCTGCCCGGCACCGGCAAGACCATGTTGGCGCGAGCACTGGCGAAGTCGTTGGACTGCTCGTTCGCACGCATCCAGTTCACGCCGGACCTGCTCCCCTCCGACGTCACGGGCGTCACGGTCTACGACCAGTCCCACGGTGAGTTCTCGTTCCACCCGGGACCGATCTTTCACAGCATGGTCCTGGCCGACGAGATCAACCGGGCGTCGCCCAAGACGCAGTCGGCGCTCCTGGAGGTCATGGAGGAGGGGCACGTCACCGTCGACGGGCAGACCCACGAGGTGGGACGCCCCTTCATGGTCCTCGCCACGCAGAACCCCATCGAGCAGGCCGGCACCTACCAGCTGCCTGAGGCCCAGCTCGACCGCTTCCTGATGCGCACGAGCCTGGGCCACCCTGATGCGGAGTCCACCGAGGCCCTGCTCGCCGAGTCGCAGGTGCGCGACCGGGCAGCGGGCCTCACCCCCGTCGTCGGCGCCACAGAGATCCAGCAGATGAGCCAGCTGGCCGACCTGGTGCACGTGGACCGCGCCATCATCAGCTACGTACGACGACTCGCCGAGGCTTCGCGGGACGTCCCCGACGTGCGCATCGGCCTCTCCACCCGCGGGGCTCTCGCCTGGATCCGGGCATCGAAGGCCTGGGCCCTGGCCGAGGGCCGCGGGCACGTCGTTCCCGAGGACATCGCCACCCTGGCGCGCCCGGTCCTGGGACACCGCCTGCTGATGGCGTCGGGCGCCGCGTTCGGTGGCGTCACCCCCGATGAGGTCATCGACAACCTGCTGGTCCAGGTCCCGGTGCCTCGCGATCGCGCGTGACCTCGCCGCCGGCGTCGGCGGCCGCTGGTGACCGGAGGTCACAAGTGCGGTCGCTGGTGAGCGCGCCCGTTCGCCTCCTGACGCCGCTCGGACGCAGTGTTGCCCTGCTGGGCATCGCCGCGACTGGACTGGCCGTGTGGCTGAACTGGCAGGAGTTCATCCTGCTCGGCACGATCGCCTTCGGACTCCTCGCGCTGGGGTTCGCCTGGCAGGTGCTGCCCGGCACCCCAGTGGCCCAGCTGGTGCTGCGTCCGAACCGCCTGGTGGAGGGTGCCGCACCCCCCACCGCGACCCTCGAGGTCCAGGCCGGTGCCGTGCCGATGTTGTTTCCCAAGATCACCGTGCCGGTGGGGCACCGCCGCGTGTCGGTGCGGCTGCCGTTCCTCGCGCCGTTCGCGCGCCACACCGAGTCGTTGCAGCTG
The DNA here is from genome assembly GCA_963843815.1 of uncultured Actinomycetota bacterium. Lineage (GTDB taxonomy): Bacteria > Actinomycetota > Actinomycetes > Propionibacteriales > Nocardioidaceae > Nocardioides. The sequence goes on from CAWJLX010000020.1 coordinate 23,419, forward strand.
CCGGCAGTGCCGCGAGGTGTGTACCCCGTCGGTCCCGTGACGTACGAGAAGACGGACCCGGTCGGTCTGGTGACCAGGCGCTTCGAGACCGGGCCGTTGGTCGAGCTGCACGTGGCCCCACGCGTCACCGAGCTGTCCCTCTTCGCCGGGGGCATGACCAACGACCTGGACGGTGCCACGAGCCAGCAGCTCTCGATGAGCGACCTGGCGTTCCACGCCTTGCGTGAGTACGTCCCGGGTGACGACCTGAGGCACGTGCACTGGCGGTCCTCGGCCAAGGCCGGCGAGCTGCTGGTCCGGCAGTATCACGAGACGCGACGCGGTCACGTCACGGTGCTGGTGGACGGAGCACGCCCGTCGTACCCCCGGCTGCGCGACTTCGAGCTCGCGGTGTCGGTGGCCGCCTCGATCGCCCTCCGGGCGGCCCGCGACGACTTCGACATCTACTTCCGCTGTGGTCCACACCTGGCTCGTGGGCGCAGTGCGGAAGCGATGACCGACGTGGCCTGCAGGTTCGCATCGGGAGAGGACGACGACTACCTGGCCCAGGCCGCCGACGCGGCGAGCGCCGTCACCGGCACCGGGCTCGTGGTTCAGGTGACCGGCGCAGCCCGCGAGCCGCAGCAGCTCGACGCCGCAGCGCGCCGCTTCGACGAGGGCGCCGACTGGCTCGTCGTACGTGCCGACAGCGAGGACGAGCCACGCCTTCGAGACACCCACGCCCTGCGAGAGCTGACCGTCCCGGACCTCTCGCGCCTTCGCGAGCTGTTGGCCAAGGGGTTGCGGTGAGCTCCGGGGATCGACCGCGGGGGAGTGCCCTCGTCGACGGACTCGTGGTGCTTGCGGGCATCGGCATGATCCTGACGTTGCTCGACGAGAGCTTCTGGTCCCGCGACTACCTCGTCGCTGGGCTTGTCCCCGTCGTCCTTCTCCTCGCGCTGGCCCGTGGGCTGAGCCGGCTGCAGGACGGGGTGTGGGTCTACTGCCTCGTCGCGCTCATGGCCTATGCGCCTCTGGGGGCGATCGCCGCTCTGCATCGGCCGGGTCCCTGGATCGTGCCGACCTTCGCGACGATGAACCGGGTCCTGGGTGAGACGTTCATCGCCCCCAGCCTGTTCGTCAGCACGCTTCCTCCTGTCGAGGCCTCCGGCACCCTCATGTTGCTGCCCTACGCGATCGGGTTCGGAGCCGCCATGCCCGCGGCGTGGCTCGCGCTGGCCACCCCGCGCCCGGTCGCTCCCGTCCTGCCGATCCTCGCGGGCCTCGCCGCCACGATCCCCGTGGCTGTGCTTGTTCCCGATTTCTACATCCTGCGCGGTGTCGTCCTCGCCGTGGTGCTGATGACGTGGGCGGCGACCCGCGCTCGCCGGGTCGAGTCCCTGGTCAGCCGACAGCGCACTGGGCTGGTGGGCACCGTGGCCGCGCTCGGTGTGGTCGCCATCGTCTCCGGTCTGGTGGGTGTGCTCGTCCCCGACAACGACCAGACCGACCGGGTCCGGTTGAACCCGGCGGGCGACAGCGGCATCGTCGCCAGCGCTGCCGACTCGATCATCCCGCCCGGTGCCGGGCGGGCAGTGCTCTTCCGGGTCACCGGGGCGCCCTCCGGGTCACGCATGCGTTTCGGCGCCCTCGACCGGTACGACGGCGAAGCCTGGGTGCCAGCCGACGAGTCCCCCGGCGCCGGGCCGGAAGGCACGTTCCGGCGGCTCGGGGAGGAGATCCAGCCCCTCCACGACGGACCGGAGGTCAAGGTCCGGGTCCGTATCCGGCGGGGCTACGCGAGCGCCTGGTTGCCGACGCTGGGACAGCTCACGCGTCTTGACCTCGACTACACCGACGGCCGCACCCAGCTGAAGGACGTCCGCTACAACCAGGCCTCGTCCACAGCCCTGGTGCTGGGAGGGGTCAACCCTCGTGATGACTACACCTTCACGGCGGCGCTCACCCCCGACGACTTCCGCCGCGACGATCCCACCATGACGGCCAGCCAGGACCAGCGACAGCCTGAGGGTGCCTTCCTGGACCAGTTCCTGGTGCCCTTCGACCGGTCCGAGCTCCCGCCCCTGCAGCGGGTGCTGCTCATGGCGCGCTACCTACGGCTCAACGGTGAGGTCCGCCTCACCGGCACGTCGTCGCAGGAGCCGGTCGACCTGGGACTCCGGCTCATGGGATCCAGGCGCATCGTCGCGACCCCGTTCCAGTACTCCGCCGTCGCCGCACTCGCGGCATCCCGGCTCGGAGTGCCCGCTCGGGTCGTCGTGGGTGCCGAGCCCGGCCGCCGCGGCATCGTGAACGAGACCGACGTCGTCTCCTGGGTGGAGCTCCAGTTCGCGGACGGGACGTGGCGGACGCTGGAGCCGGGCCGCTACACCGGCGCGAAGGCCTACGCCGAGGAGGAGTCGGACGACACGGTGCTGGGGGCTGGGGGCTGGGTCGAGCAGGAGCTGGACCTCGACGAGGGCAAGATCAAGATCCCCAAGGGCGCTGACATCAAGCTGTCGCCCGAAGCTGTCTTCGAGGAGGAGACGAATCGCTCGCGTACGGCTGGCGCCGTGGTCGCCGGGCTGCTCGGCCTCGCCCTTCTGCTGTGGCTCGCCGTACCAGGGGTGAAGGTGCTGCGCCGCGGATACCGCCGTCGTACGTCGTCGTGGTCCGGCGTCTACGTCAACGGCTGGCAGGAAGTGCTGGACGCGGCCCGGGACCGGGGGACACCCGTCCCCGACGCGTGGAGCAGGGTCGCCCAGGCCGCGGAGCTCGGGGTCGGTCTCGATCTCGCACGCCGTGCGGATGCGGCCGTCTTCGCCCCACAGGCCGGTGAGGCCGAAGACGGCCGGGCGTTCTGGGACGCCTGCCAGGAGGTGCGTCACGAGCTCGTGTCACAGGCCGACAGGCGGCACCGGTGGTGGTCCCACCTGAATCCGGCATCGCTGCTCGCAGGGTGGGCGCGCAGCCGCACGCGCGAGGAGTCAGCGGCCGGCCAGATGAGCCACGAAGATCGCCGTGCCGGGGGTCAGCAGCCCGCGGGTGCGTGACCAGCCGCCCCACACCCGGTCGTGCTGCTCGGGCCACTCCGGCTCCACCAGGTCGTCCAGCGTGAAGCCGTGACCCGCCAGGAGTCGCACCCAGTCGCCCAGCGTCCGGTGGTGCTCCACGTAGGACACCACCCCCGAGGTGTCGTCGACCTCGACGTAGGGGGTGCGGTCCCAGTAGGACTGGGTGGCCGTCAGGCCGGCGTCGCCGGGGTCGTCGGGGAACATCCATCGGGTCGGGTGGGTGATGGAGAAGGCGAAGCGGCCGCCCGGACGCAGGACCCTGGACACCTCGGCCACGGCGTGCTCGATGTCGCTGATGAACTGGAGCGCTCCGAAGGAGCAGAAGACGATGTCGAAGCTCTGGTCGGCGAAGGGGAGGTCGGTGGCGGTGCCGCGCACGGACGGAACGCGAACCCCGGTCTCCTCGTCGAGGCGGAGGGAGTGCTGGAGCTGGCGCTCGGAGAGGTCGAGCCCGAAGCCGCGTCCTCCGTGGGTGCGGACCCAGCGTGAGCACTGGCCTGCGCCGCTGCCCACCTCGAGGACGTCGAGCCCGGCGACGTCGCCGAGGACCCGCAGGTCGTCCTCGGTGTGGCCCTCGGGCCCCCAGACGAAGCCTGCGTCACCGAGGAAGGCGCCGTGCGTGGCCTGGTACTCGTCGGCGTAGCGGTCCCAGTCGGGCCCATTGGCGCGACGTGACTCCCGCTCGGAGACCGGGCGCCGCTCGACCCGTACGGACTGCGGCTGGTGATCGTCCACCCCCGGAGCGTAGTGGTGCCGGCGAGCCGGGCAGCTGACTGCCCGGCTCGCCGGCGCCGCAGGAGGAGCTGCTCAGCCCCCGTGGGGGAGTCGGTCGCTGCCCGCGGACATGCGGCCCAGCGGGCGACGCGGGCCGGACTTCACGTCGGCCGGGTTGGAGCGTGCCCTGATCTCGCCGCCGTCGGAGATGCCGCCCTGGTCGGTGTCGCACTTGCTGGGGTCGCTCTTGGCCTTGTGGAACCGCTTGTTGGCCCTGCCGGTCTTCTCGACCTTGTCCTTCAGGCCGTCGCGGTCGGTGTCCTTTCTGGTGGGGTCGGTCCGGGTCTTGCCGATCTTGAAGGTTCCGGTGCGGGTCTTCACACGCTGCTTGATCTTGTAGCCCTTGACCTCGCGGCCGTCGCTCAGACCGTCCCGGTCGGTGTCCTTGCGCAGCGGGTTGGTGGTGACTGTGATCGACGTGCGGTTCTTCTTGCCGCAGATCTCGAATCGCTCGCGGATCTTGATGCCCCTGACCTCCTTGCCGTCGGAGAGTCCGTCCCTGTCGGTGTCCTTCACGGTCGGGTCGGTGCCGTGGACGTTGACCTCGTCGCCGTCGGTGAGACCGTCGCCGTCGCTGTCGGGGTCGGTCGGGTTGCTGCCGTTGGCGGCTTCCTCGGCATTGGTCAGGCCGTCGCCGTCCGGGTCGTTGGGATCCGGCGCGACGGTGAAGGTGGTCGGGTCGGATGCGCTGGTGGTGCCGTTCTTGGTCTGGGTCGCGGTCACCGTGTGCGGACCAGCGCTCAACGGCTTGGTCGGCGAGCAGGACCAGGTGCCGTTGGCGCGCACCACGGCCTTGCACAGGACCTGGGAGCCCTCCTTGACCGTGACGGCTGCCCCGGGCGTCCCCGTGCCGGAGATGGCAGGCGTGCTGTCGGTGACCGTGGCACCCGGCGCCGGTGAGGTGACGTCCGGGGCTCCCTTGGGTGTGGAGGACGGACCGCCCACGCAGTCGACGCCGCCGTGGGGAGCGGTCGCCTGGACACCCATCGGAGCGACGGCCAGCGAGACCTCGGCCGCCGTGATGGCAGGGGCCGGCGCGGGAAGCGTCAGCACCTCGAGGTCGATACGGAAGAGGGCGTCGAGCGTGGCCTTGCCGGTGGAACCGGAGGACTGCCCCGTCGGCGTGAAGGCGGTGATCGAGAGGTCGACCAGCGCGTCGAGCTCCGCCGGCAGGGCGATGTGCTGCGGGGAGCTGTTGAGCGGGATCGGAACGGGGGTTCCGGCAACTGTGGCGACGATGGTGGGCGGACTGGTGTAGCCGGCGGTGCCGGTCGTGCCGTCCGAGCGGGCTTCCAGCACGACCGGGTCGGTCACGTCGATGCTCACCTGGCCACCGAGGAGATCGATGTCGCCGACCGTGGTGGTGGTCCGCGAGAGGACGTCCGAGCCGCCGACTCCGTCGTCGACGAGGTAGGTGCCCGCCTGCGTCTGGGAGGCAGTCGCGTCGACGAGGGAGCCGACGGGGGCCGGGAGGTCGGCCAGCGTGACGCCGGCCAGCGTCGTACGGGACTGGGACAGGGTCCGGATGCCGCCCTGCGCAGGGACGCAGGAGCTGCTGCCGACCCAGGCAGCCTGGACGTCGCCGGAGATGGCCTTGACGTCGGCCACGGGTGCTGCCGGGACGTCTGCGAGCACGCGCGAGGGCGGGTCGACGCTGGGCGGGGCGGACGCCGACTCGGTGTCGACAGGGATCGGGAGACCGTCGAACACCAGGCTGGCGTCGAGGTTGGCCGAGGTGGCGTTGGTCGAGCCGCCCCCGGAGGTGCTCGCCACGGTGCTGCGGCTGTGGCCGATGACGGCGTGGGCCAGCGTCCCCTGGCCCGCCAGCTGGGCGTTCAGGTCGACGAGGTCGGCGTGTGCGTCGGCGTAGTAGGTCGCGGGCAGCGGTGCTGCCGAGGCCGGCGACTGCATCAGTGCCAGGAACGACCCCGGCATGACGACGGCCAGCACGACCGCCGACGTGGTGAACCGGCTGGAGAACCCGCGACGGTGGAGTGACTGCATCTTCTCGTGCCCCCTTGATGTGTGGCGCCGCGAAAGATCCACGAGAAGCCCACGCAGCAGTGACAAGCTCTTCGCCACGATCAACGACGGGCGTACCAAGAAGTAACGACGCGGGCGCCCGTTCGGTGGGCCGGGGCATGTGACGCGGGGCGCGCCCCGCCGTGCCACGATCGTCGGGTGAGCGATCTCGGCGCCTCCCTGACCCCGCTGGCCGGCGGACACTCTGGTCGTACCTTCGCGAGTGAGCTGGGCGGGGAGCGGGCCGTGGTGCGGATCTACCCGCCCGGCGATCCGCGAGGGCCGGACGCGCCGGAGGTGGACGCCGCCGTGCTGAGGCTGGTGCGCGGCCTGTTGCCGGTGCCCCAGGTGCTGGACGTACGCCGCGAGGACGCCGACTCCGGTCAGCCCGGGCTGCTGGTGACGTCGTGGATGCCGGGGGAGCGGGGCGATGAGGTGGTCAAGGGCCTCGACGAGTCCGGTCTGGAGCGCTTCGGCCTCGCCATGGGCCGAGCGGCCGCGACGCTGGCGGGGATGCCGATGCTGAGCCCTGGCCCGTTCGTCGACGCCGCCCTGGGCGTGGGCGGGTTCCCCGACGCCGATCTGCCCGAGTGGGTGCAGACGCGTCTCACCGCCTGGTCGTCGGCGGACCGGGCCCGGCTCATCGAGGTGGCTGACGCGGCGCAGGACCTGCTGGACGGCGTCGGCCGCACCTGCCTGGTGCACAGCGACCTGAACCCCAAGAACGTCCTCGTCGATCCCGGCTCGCTCGAGCTGACCGCGGTGCTGGACTGGGAGTACGCCCACGCGGGGCACCCGTGGACCGACGTCGGGAACCTGGTGCGATTCGAGCGCCACCCGGCCTACGTCGACGCAGTGCTCGAGGCATGGACGGCGCTGCGCGGCGGCAGCATCGACGTCCTTCGTGAGGGTGCCCGCGCCGCCGACCTGTGGGCGCTGGTGGACCTGGCTTCACGGGCCGGCGCCAACCCGGTCGCGGACCGGGCGGAGGTCCTGCTGCGCGCCATCGCGGAGAGCGGCGACCTGCACGCGTGGCCACCGGAGGAGTGACCCACGGGCGAGCGGGGCCTGAGCGTGGGCCGAGCGTCGTCCGGAGAGCCGTCCCCGGTTGGACGCAGGCGGACGTGCACGCGTAGGGTTGTGAGTTGCGCCAGTCGTCTGCCCGGCTTCCATACCGAGCGAATCCAGGCTCGCCGTGTCTTCGTCAGTGACTCGTCATCGACTCGGGCCCAGTGAAACAGACGGTTGCGTGCGATCGAACGAATCCACCCATCCAAGGAATCACTTCCCATATGACGAGCACGCTCTCCACTCTTCCGGACTACGACGCCCCTCAGGTGGCTGTCAACGACATCGGGTCCGAAGAGGACTTCCTCGCGGCCATCGACGCGACGATCAAGTACTTCAATGACGGCGACATCGTCGACGGGACCATCGTCAAGGTGGACCGTGACGAGGTCCTCCTCGACATCGGCTACAAGACCGAGGGCGTCATCCCCTCGCGCGAGCTGTCGATCAAGCACGACGTCGACCCCAACGAGGTCGTTTCCGTGGGCGACAAGGTCGAGGCCCTCGTCCTCCAGAAGGAGGACAAGGAAGGTCGTCTGATCCTGTCCAAGAAGCGCGCCCAGTACGAGCGCGCCTGGGGCACCATCGAGCAGGTCAAGGAGGAGGACGGCGTCGTCGAGGGCACCGTCATCGAGGTCGTCAAGGGCGGCCTCATCCTCGACATCGGCCTCCGCGGCTTCCTGCCGGCCTCCCTCGTGGAGATGCGTCGCGTCCGCGACCTGCAGCCCTACGTCGGCCAGACCCTCGAGGCGAAGATCATCGAGCTCGACAAGAACCGCAACAACGTGGTCCTGTCGCGCCGTGCCTGGCTCGAGCAGACCCAGTCCGAGGTTCGCCACGGCTTCCTGACCCAGCTCCAGAAGGGTCAGATCCGCAAGGGTGTCGTCTCCTCGATCGTCAACTTCGGTGCGTTCGTCGACCTCGGCGGCGTCGACGGTCTCGTCCACGTCTCCGAGCTCTCCTGGAAGCACATCGACCACCCGTCCGAGGTCGTCGCCGTGGGCGACGAGGTCACCGTCGAGGTCCTCGACGTCGACATGGACCGCGAGCGTGTCTCCCTGTCGCTGAAGGCGACGCAGGAGGACCCGTGGCAGCACTTCGCCCGCACCCACCAGATCGGCCAGATCGTGCCGGGCAAGGTCACCAAGCTGGTGCCCTTCGGTTCGTTCGTCCGTGTCGAGGAGGGCATCGAGGGCCTGGTGCACATCTCCGAGCTCGCCGAGCGCCACGTCGAGATCCCGGAGCAGGTCGTCCAGGTCAACGACGACGTCATGGTCAAGATCATCGACATCGACCTCGAGCGTCGCCGGATCTCGCTGTCGCTGAAGCAGGCCAACGAGACGGCTGCTGCCGCCGACGTGGAGGAGTTCGACCCCACGCTCTACGGCATGACCGCCACCTACGACGAGCAGGGCAACTACGTCTACCCCGAGGGCTTCGACCCCGAGACGGGCGAGTGGCTCGAGGGCTTCGACGACCAGCGTGCGGTCTGGGAGGACCAGTACGCCAAGGCGCACACCCGCTGGGAGGCCCACGTCAAGCAGCAGGCGGAGGCCAAGGTGGCCGAGGCCGAGGCCGGCGAGGCAACCTCGTACTCCTCCGGTGGCGACGTCGAGACCAGCGACGAGACCACCGCTGGCGCCAGCGGCGGCGACACCGGCGGCTCGCTGGCGTCCGACGAGGCGCTCCAGGCGCTCCGCGAGAAGCTCACGGGCGGCCAGGCCTGATCGGCTGATCTTCCAGCACCAACCAACAACGGCCCGCCGGGGGATCCCGGCGGGCCGTTGTGTCTGGTCGTGCGCTCGCGCGACAGCGGAGCCGCGGGACGGACCTAGCTCACGGGGCTCCGCTGTCCGATGCTCAGGCCCGGGGGACGAGGTGACGCCGCTCGTCGATGACCCCGAGGTCGTCGAAGGGGTGGGTGGTGGAGGCGGGACCGGCGAAACGGTCATGGCGGGCGTAGGCGACCAGCGGTGCGATGACAGCAGCGAGGGCGATCATGAAGAAGATGGTGGTCATGGCAGTAATTCTCCGTCCATCTACTTGCTGCCACCAGTGGCAGGAATGACAGGGATGGTTGATTTACTGCCACACGTGCGGCACGCTGGTGCGATGAAGAAGGTCGCCGCAGTGGTGCAGGACGGAGCCGAGCCGTTCGGGCTGGGCTCGATGTGCGAGGTGTGGGGCGAGCCCTACCACCCGGAGGACGACAACCCGGTCTTCGACTTCATCGTGGCGGCCCCCCGTCCGGGCCGCGTGGCCGGCGCCACCGGCTACGACCTCCACGTCGAGCACTCGCTGGACGCCGCGGCCGATGCGGACCTCGTGTGCCTGATCCCCAAGCGCGGCCACCTCGAGCCCTCGCCCGAGGTGGTGGAGCTCGTGCAGGCAGCGCACGACCGGGGAGCCCTGGTCCTCGCCCACTGCACGGCGGCCTTCATGCTCGGCGAGGCCGGCCTGCTCGACGGTCGACGTGCGACCACGCACTGGCGCCACGTCGACCAGCTGGCCGCGCTCTACCCGGAGGCGTCGATCGACGGCAACGTGCTCTACGTCCAGGACGGCTCCATCGTCACCGGCGCCGGGTCGGCGGCCGGTCTCGATGCCGCGATCCACGTGATGCGCCAGCACTTCGGCGCGAAGGTCGCCGCCGCGACCGCCCGTCGGATGGTGGTGCCGCCTCACCGCGACGGCGGCCAGGCCCAGTTCATCGCCCGCGCCGTCCCCGTCTGCGAGTCCGAGGCACTCTCGCCCCTCCTCGCCTGGATCGGCGCCCACCTCTCCGAGGACCTCGACGTGGAGACCCTGGCCCGACAGATGCACATGTCGGGGCGCACCTTCGCCCGCCGTTTCAAGGAGGAGACCGGCACGACGCCGTACAGCTGGATCCTGGGGGAGCGGGTGCGCGCGGCCGAGGAGCTGCTCGAGCAGACCGACCACTCCGTCGACTGGGTCGCCGCTGAGGTCGGCTTCGGCAACGCTGCCACGCTGCGGCACCACTTCGGACGCTCGCGCGGGGTCAGCCCGCAGGAGTACCGGCGGACGTTCCGGACGCCTGCCTGAGGCCGCGGGGCGCCTCGGTAGCCTTGACCGCGTGAACGCGACTGCGCTGGCCGACCTGTCCGCCGATGACCTTGCCACCCTGCTCGCGGAGCAGCGGGCCGCGTACGCCGAGCTCAAGGCCCGCGGCCTCAAGCTGGACCTGACGCGGGGCAAGCCCTCGGCCCAGCAGCTGGACCTGTCCGACGACCTGCTGCGCCTCCCGTCGAGCACGCGGGACTCCGCCGGGGTCGACGTGCGCAACTACGGCGGGCTCGAGGGCCTGGCCGACCTCCGGGCGATGTTCGCCGAGCTGCTGGGGGTCGAGCCCGAGCAGGTCGTCGCCGGCGGCAACTCCAGCCTGATGATGATGCGCGACTGCCTCATGTTCCTGATGCTCTTCGGTGGAGTCGACTCCGAGCGCCCGTGGGGGCGCGAGGAGAAGGTGCGCTTCGTGTGCCCCGTCCCCGGCTACGACCGGCACTTCACCCTGTTGGAGAGCCTCGGCATCGAGATGGTGACCGTGGCGATGAAGGACGACGGACCCGACGTCGATGCCGTGGCCGCGCTGGTCGCCGACGACCCGAGCATCAAGGGCATCTGGATCGTCCCGACGTACGCCAACCCCACCGGGGCCATCGTGAGCCAGGACGTGGCCGCCCGGCTCGCCGCGATGCCGACCGCGGCAGCCGACTTCAAGATCTTCTGGGACAACGCCTACGCGCTGCACCACCTCACCGAGGAGGAGACCAAGAGCGCCGACATCCTCACCCTGGCCTCCGTGGCCGGGCACCCACACCGGCCGATCATGTTCGCCTCCACGTCCAAGATCACCTACGCCGGCGCCGGCGTCGCCTTCCTGGCCGCGTCGACCGGCAACATCGGCTGGTACCTCGGTCACCTGGCCAACGGCTCCATCGGACCCGACAAGGTCAACCACCTGCGCCACGTCGAGTTCTTCGGCTCACCGCAGGGCGTACGCGACCACATGGCGCGGCACCGGGAGATCATCGCGCCCAAGTTCGCCGAGGTGGACCGGGTCCTCACCGAGCGGCTCGGTGGGCGCGGCGTCGCCACCTGGAACTCGCCGACCGGCGGCTACTTCGTCAATCTCGACGTCGTACCCGGCACCGCCAGCCGCGTCGTGGCGCTCGCCAAGGAGGCGGGCATCGCGCTGACGCCCGCGGGGTCGTCGTTCCCCTACAAGCAGGACCCGGACGACACCAACATCCGGCTGGCACCGACCATGCCGCCACTGGGTGAGGTCACCGACGCGATGGAGGCCGTCGCGACCTGCGTGCTGCTCGCCGCCGCGGAGCAAGCCGCCGGCGCAACGGCGTGACGCGGGGCGCACGGTGAGTGTCCGCGTGGCCCTCACCGGGGGCATCGCCTCGGGCAAGAGCACCGTGTCGGCCATCCTCGCCGAGCTGGGTGCCGTCGTCATCGACGCGGACGTGCTCGCCCGGGAGGTGGTGGCTCGCGGTACGCCGGGGCTCGAGGCGGTCGTCGCCGAGTTCGGCTCCGACGTGCTCACCTCCGAGGGCGACCTCGACCGTCCGGCCATGGGTGCCCTGGTGTTCTCCGACGCAGGAGCCCGCAGGCGGCTCGAGGAGATCATCCACCCGCTGGTCCACCAGCGGGGCGCCCAGCTCGAGGCCGCAGCCTCCGCGGGCGCCGTCGTGGTGCACGACATCCCGCTCCTGGCCGAGGGCGGACGGGCCGGCAGCTTCGACGCCGTCATCGTCGTCGACGTGCCCGCCGAGCTCCAGGTGTCGCGGATGGTGGAGGAGAGGGGCTGGACGCGCGAGGAGGCCGAGTCCCGGATCGCCGCCCAGGCGTCACGGGCGGACAGGCTGGCGATCGCGACGTACGTCATCGACAACACCGGCACGCTGGCGGAGCTCCGTGAGCAGGTCGAGCAGGTCTACGCGAGCCTGGTCGGGCGGGGTTGACGTTTCCCGGTTGCCCGGGTCCGGCGGGTAGCCTCCCGGCGTGCTCCCGATCCGACCCCGCCTGGCCGTGATCGCTGCTGGCGTGCTGCTGGTCACTGGCTGCGCCACGCCGGGATCCGGGCCGGCCGACACGGCACCCGGGGCTTCCGCGTCGTCCACGACGTCGACCTCAGGTGAGCCCACCGCGACCGAGAGCCCGGAGGATCCGGACACCCCGTCCTCGTGGGGTCCGAGCCTCGGTGAGATCGAGGAGGCCCGCGACCTCGTCGGGACCTGGACTCCCGAGCAGCTGGCCGGTCAGGTCATCGTCGGCCGCTTCCACGGCACCGACCCCGAGGAGCCCGCCCAGATGGTGCGCGACCTGCACCTGGCCGGCGTGTCGGTGACCTCGGCCAACGTCGTGGACACCGACCAGGTGCTCGCCATGACGGCTGCGGTCGCCGAGGCGGCTGCGGACGACGACCGCGACTTCCCGCCGGTGATCGGCGTGGACCAGGAGGGCGGCTACGTCTCCCACCTGCGGGGCATCGCGACCGAGTTCCCGCACTTCGAGTCCGCCGGGATGGCCATCGCCTCGGACGCCAGGCTCGGACGGCGGGTGACCCGAGCCGCTGCGCTCACGACCGGTCTCGAGCTGCGCGGCCTCGGGTTCACCTGGGTGTTCGCGCCCGTCGCGGACGTCACCATCGGCGCCGCCGACCCGACCATCGGCGCCCGCTCGCCCTCTGACGACCCGGCGATCGCCTCGCAGGCGGTCGGGGCAGCCGTCAAGGGCTACGACGACGCCGGGATCGTCTCCACCGCGAAGCACTTCCCCGGGCACGGGACCGCCACCACCGACAGCCACGACACGCTCCCCGTCGTGGACTCGACGTCGGCCGAGATCGAGGCCCACGACCTGCCACCCTTCGAGGCGGCCATCGCCCATCACGCTCCCGCAGTGATGATGAGCCACCTCGACCTCACCGCGATCGCCCCGGACGTGCCGGCCAGCATGGCGCCCGAGGTCTACGAGCTGCTGCGCGACGACCTCGGTTTCGAGGGCGTCGCGATCACCGACTCCCTCGGCATGGGAGCCGTCGGCGGTCGCCCCACGCCGGCGCTCCAGGCGCTTCAGGCCGGGGCCGACCTGCTGCTCATGCCGGTGGACACCGCGGCCACGCACCGGATCGTGGTGGACGCCATCAACTCCGGCGACGTCTCGCGCGAGCGGGTCGAGGAGGCCGCCTCCCGGGTGGTGGCGCTGCAGATGTGGCAGGCCCGGATCGCAGCACAACGGCCTGTGCCCGTCGACGTGGTCGAGCGAGCACAGGCCGCCAGCGCGGACCTGGAGTCCGCGGCGTACTGATCAAGCTGTTCGCAGCCAGGTGCGTGCTGTCAGGCTGCGAGGTCGGGGTCGCCGGCGCGGCGCAGCTTCTGCAGCGCCTCACGCTCGAGCTGGCGCACCCGCTCGGCAGAGATGCCGTGCCGGGCGCCGATGTCGGCGAGCTTGTGCTGGCGACCGTCGGCCAGGCCGTAGCGGGCCCGGACGATGTCGGCGGAGCGGTCGTCGAGGATGCCGACCAGGTCCTCGAGGCGCTGTCGCGCCTCGACGTCGAGGAAGTTGAGGTCGGGACCCGGAGCGGTCTCCTGGGCCATCAGGTCACCCAGCGAGGTGTCGCCGTCCTCGTCCACCGGCGTGTCCAGCGAGACGTGGTCACGACCCCAGTTCATGAGGTCGAGCACCCGGTCGACGTCCATGCCGAGCTCGGTGGCGATCTCCTGCGGCTCCGGCGCACGGCCGAGCTGGCGCTCCAGCGTGCGTCGGGCGCTGCCCACCTGGTTGAGCTCCTCGACCACGTGGACCGGGAGGCGTACGACGCGGGCCTGCTGCGCGATGCCGCGCGTGATCGCCTGACGCACCCACCAGGTGGCGTACGTCGAGAACTTGTAGCCCTTGGTGTAGTCGAACTTCTCGACCGCGCGGATCAGTCCGGTGTTGCCCTCCTGGATCAGGTCGAGCATGGGCATCTGCGAGCGGCCGTACTTGCGGGCGATGGAGACCACCAGTCGCAGGTTGGCCTCGATGAAGCGGTCGACGGCGAGGCGACCCTGCTCGGCCAGCCACTCGAGCTCCTCCTCGTTGGCGCTCATCGGGGCGCCACCCTTGCGGCGACCGATGCGGCCGGTGTCGAGGAGGTGCTGGGCCAGCAGGCCCGCCTCGATCGTCTTGGACAGCTCGACCTCGGTCTCGGCGTCGAGGAGGGGCGTACGGGCGATCTCGTCCAGGTAGAGGCCCACGCTGTCGCGGCCCTCGATCTCACGAGTGGTGCTGGTGGTGCGCTTGGCCTGTGCAGTGCTCATCTCGTCCTCCTGCTCCTCGTGCGACCACCCCTGTGTCGCACATCTGTTCCAACGCCTGGGTTCGTTGCGGGATTCCCGATCGGATTTCTCGGCGCCCTTATCTGCCTTGACGAGCCAGTCCCCCCGGGAGTTGCACGATCTCCGAACTCTCAGGGACTTCTCAGGGGTTCCCCGTGACACTGGGAGCATGCGGAGCGACGCCACCGGCCGGATCGACCTCAATGCCGACCTGGGCGAGGAGGTCACCGACGACGTCGGCCTGATCGCCGTGGTGACGAGCGCGAACGTGGCCTGCGGTTTCCACGCCGGCACCCGGGCCACCATGGAGGCGGTCTGCGCCGAGGCCGTACGACGGGGGGTGACGGTGGGGGCGCAGGTGTCCTACGACGACCGGGAGCACTTCGGCCGCGTGGCCCGGGACGTGTCGCCCGACGTGCTGCGCGAGCAGGTGGCGGAGCAGGTGGGCGTCCTGTCCTCGATCGCCCGCGCTGCGGGCGGGGGAGTCACGTACCTCAAGCCCCACGGCGCCCTCTACCACCGGGTCGCCGTCGACGCCGACCAGGCCGCCGCAGTGCTGGACGGGTCCGGCGACCTGCCGGTGATCGGCATGCCGGGCTCCCTGCTGCTCGCCCTCGCGCAGGAGCGAGGCCGCGACGTCCGGATCGAGGGCTTCCCCGACCGTGGGTACACCGTCGACGGGAGATTGCTGCCCCGCGAGTCCCCGGGTGCGCTCATCACCCACCCGGACGACGTCGCCGCCGGTGCCCTGCAGCTGGCGGCCGCAGTGGACTCCGTGTGCGTCCACGGCGACTCACGCGGCGCTGTGGCCACAGCCGGCGCCGTACGCCGGGCACTCGAGGAAGCCGGGCTGGTGGTGACCTCGTGCTGGTCCTCCACAGGGTGATCCACGCCCTGTGGAGGGAGGGCCTCCGGCTGTGGAGCACGGGACCACTTCTGTGGGGAACCCTGTGGGACCGAGGGTTTGTCGTCGCAGACCCTTGCGGAACCGTGTCGCGCGGACATAGAACTCTCCTTACCGGCACCGCTTCGGCGGGGTCGGGGATCGGATCGGAAGATCAGTCCCACCCGGCGAGCTCGCTCGCCGCGCAGGCCCGGTGACGGGGGCTGCGGGGGCTGGGACGCCGGTGCGGTGGATCGGACGTCACGATGCCGGTCACACTGAAGGGCTCCTGGTGCTCATACCACCGGGAGCCCTTCTCCCATTTTCGTCTCCTGCCCCGACGCCGTCCGTCGTCGCGGCACCGTCGCGGCACAATGGCCGGGTGCGGGTGATCGCGGTCGGTGGCCGCGCAGGTCTGGTCGAGGTGGAGGACGCCGTCGCGGCGGCCTCCCTGGCGTCCTGGGCGCGCTCGTCCGGGCTGGAGGTCGACGACATCGTCCCTGCCGCCGCGACGGTCCTCTTCGACGGGATCGACCCGGACGCCCTCGAGGCCGCCCTGTCGCAGTGGACGCCCGCGGCGGCGGCCCCCTCCGGGCCCGTCGTGCACATCTCGGTGACCTACGACGGCATGGACCTGGAGCGCGTCGCCACCCACTGGGGCTGCACCCTCGAGGAGGTGGTCGAGCAGCACACGTCCGTGGAGTTCGTGGCCGGCTTCTGCGGCTTCGCGCCGGGCTTCTCCTACCTCGCAGGGCTTGCCCCGGAGAGGGCCGTGCCCCGCCTGGCGTCCCCACGGCGCCACGTCCCGCCCGGCTCCGTGGCGCTCGCGGACACCTGGTGCGGCATCTACCCGACCGCCTCGCCCGGTGGCTGGCTGGTCATCGGGACCACCGACGCCGTCCTGTGGGACGCCGAACGCCAGCCGCCCGCACTGCTGCCGCCCGGGACGCGCGTCCGGTTCCGGAGCAGTGGATGACTCCCGTGGTGAGTCGCCGATGAGCATCGAGGTGCTCGATCCCGGCCCGCTGTCGACGCTGCAGGACCTGGGGCGTCCGGGGTGGGCACACCTGGGTGTCGCCCGGGCCGGCGCGCTGGACCGGGGTGCGGCCGCGCTGGCACGCCGGCTCGTGGGTGGTGCCGTGGACGACGCGGTGGTGGAGACCACGCTCGGCGGCATCGTCGTGCGCACGCGGCGCGCGGTCACGCTGGCCGTCACGGGGGCGCCCTGCGAGGTCCGGGTCGGCGGGCGCGGCGTCGGCCACGGGACGGCGGTCACGGTGCCGGCCGATCGCGTCGTGACGGTGGGGCCGGCGACCTCGGGGGTGCGCTCCTACGTCGCGGTGGCAGGTGGCATCGACGTGGAGCCGGTCCTCGGCTCCCGTTCGACCGACACGCTCGCCTGGGTGGGTCCCCCCCGCCTCGTCGCCGGCCAGGTGCTCGCGGTCGGGGTGCCGCGCGGGCTGCCCGAGCCGCCGGCGGCGGTCGTCGTACGTCCGCGGGAGCGGGTGCTCCGCCTGCACCGCGGCCCGCGCGCCGACTGGCTCGACGAGGGGGCGTGGAACGGCCTCGACGCGATGTCGTACGCGGTGGCGGCGGACAGCAACAGGATCGGGCTGCGGTTGAGCGGACCGCGCCTCGAGCGGCGCGCCGGGGAGGTGCCGAGCGAGGGGATCGTCCTCGGTGCGGTGCAGGTCCCGCCGTCGGGGCAGCCGGTGGTCTTCCTGGCCGATCATCCGACGACCGGTGGCTACCCGGTGGTGGCGGTGGTGGACGAGGACGACCTCGACCTGTGCGCGCAGCTGAGACCGGGGGACCGGGTCGTGCTGCGACCGGCATGACGCTCAGGTCTCGGCGGGTGGCTCGGTGCGGTGCAGCGCCGGGTCGTCCACCCTGAAGCTGCGCACCGGACCCGGAGGCGTGTCCGCGGTCTCGAAACGCACGGTCACCACCCCGGACCCGGCTCCCCAGACCCACCCCGGGCCCATCTCGTCGTGCACCACGTCGGCGCCGGGTGGCCAGGTGCGTCGGGGCGGCTCGGGCAGCGCCACCTCCGCTTCCTCCTCCTCGTCAGGCGTCTCGCCGAACAGGTCCTCCTGGACCCAGTCGGCCAGGCCCGAGACCCCGACGCCCAGCAGCCGGACACCGCCGGTGGTGTCGAGGTCGCCGAGGAGCGAGCGCGCCATCCGGGCGATCGTGGCGCCGTCGTCCGTGGGGCTCGACAGCGTGCTCGAGCGGCTCAGGGTGGTGAAGTCGTGCAACCGCACCTTGATGGACACCGTCCGGCCGGAGAAGCCGTTCTTGCGCATCCGGTTGCCGACGTCCTTGGCCTGGCGCGACAGCAGCCCCTCCATCAGCTTGCGGTCGTTGAGGTCGGAGTCGTAGGTGCCCTCGACGCTGATCGACTTCGTCTCCCGCTCGGCGAGGACCGGCCTCGAGTCCTGCGCCCGGGCAAGCTGCCACAGGCCGTGGCCCTGCGCCTGGCCGAGGAGTCGCACGAGCTCGTCCTCGCTGACCAGCTCGAGCTCGCCGATGGTGTGGATCCCCGCGCGCCGCAGCCGCTCGGCCGTGGCCGGTCCGACGCCGGGGATCACGCCGACCTTCATCGGGCGCAGCAGCTCGAGCTCGGTACCGGGCGGCACGACCGTCATGCCGTCGGGCTTGTCGAGCTCGCTGGCCACCTTGGCGAGGAACTTGGAGGAGGCGATGCCGACCGTCGCGGTGAGGCCGCCGGTGACCTCGTGGACTCGCTGACGCAGACGTTCGCCGGCCTCGGTGACCGTCGCCACCTCGAGGTCGGGGAGGTCGGCCGCGGCCAGGTCGACGAACGCCTCGTCGAGGGAGAGCGGCTCGACCAGCGGCGACAGGTCGCGCAGCACCTGCATCACCCGGGTGCTCGTCTCGCGGTAGGCGTGGAACCGACCGCTCAGGAACGCCGCGTGCGGACAGCGCGCGCGTGCTTCCCGTCCGGACATCGCCGACCCGACTCCGTAGCGGCGTGCCTCGTAGGACGCCGTGGCCACGACGCCGCGACCGCCGGTCCCCCCGACGATGACCGGCTTGCCGCGCAGGGACGGCTTGTCGCGCTGCTCCACGGCGGCGAAGAAGGCGTCCAGGTCCAGGTGCAGGATCGACGCGGTGGAGCGCATCAGCGCATTGTCGCAGCCCAGCAACCGTCCACAGGCATGCCCCGCGGGCCTCACTCCACAGGCTCCTGCTGGGCGGGGCATGACCCGTCGGTGGCCGCGGGAAACGTTCCTGTCATGGACACCACAGACAGCATTCCCACTCCCGCAGACCCGGACCGGACGACGCTCCAGGCGCGCACGCCCGACGACATCGCCGCATTCGTGCCGCTCGCGCTCGGGTTCGTCCCCGAGAGATCGGTGGTGATGGTGAGCATCGGCGCGGGCGGCGGGATGCACGCCCGCGTCGATCTGCCGCATGACTCCGACGACGTCGACGACGTGGTGGAGGCGTTGCTGCGCCCGGCACGTCGCCATGGCCTGCGTGAGGTCATCGTGGTCGTCTATGACGACGACACGACCGTCGCCGACGAGGCTGGCGTGGGCGATCCACGAGGAGTTCACCGCGGCAGGCATCGGGGTGCGGGAGGTGCTGCGCGTCCACGACGACCTCTGGTACGCCGTCCTGCCCGGCGCACCGCTCGCGGCCTACCAGGGCGTCCGCTTCACCCTCGCCGAGCACCGGTTCACCGCTCAGGGCGTCCTCGACGGGCGGGTGACCCACGCCAGCCGCGAGGCACTGCGAGCCACCATCGACGAGGACGCCGCGGCCGTGCGACGCAGCGAGTCCGACCTCGCGGGGGCGCTGGTGCTTCCGGCAGGGGCACTGGCAGCCCTCACTCGTCGCCACGTGGAGCACGGCACGACCTTCTCCGGCCCCGAGCTGGCGTCGGTCGCGCTCACCGTCACCGTGGCGGACCGGCGTGATGAGGCGTGGGCGTGGCTCACCCGCTCCGAGGCGCGCCGGGCCGTGGACCTCTGGTCCGACGCGGTCCGCCGGCTTCCGTCGACACACGTCGCCGGTCCCGCCGCGGTGCTGGCCTTCGCCGCCTGGCTGGTCGGTGACGGTGCGCTGGCGTGGTGCGCGGTCGATCGGTGCCGCGAGGTCTCGCCCACGCACTCCCTGGCAGCGCTCGTGGCGCAGCTGCTGGAGGCCGCGACCTCGCCCGAAGCCTGGGGGATGCTGCGCCCGCAGGTCGGAGGGACGGTTGACCTTTCGGCTTGACCTCTCCCTCGGGATGGTTCCCGCGGTGACCGGCGGTGACTAGGGTGCGGACATGGGTGAAGAGGTCGCGCAGCAGGAATTCAGCCGGGCCGACCGGACGCGACACCGCGAGAAGGTCCGCCGCAACCTCGACGTGTTCGCCCGTATGCTCCGCGAGGCGCGCTTCGACACCGACGACCCGATGACCGGGCTGGAGATGGAGCTCAACCTCATCGACGACGCGGGCGACCCGGCGTTGAAGAACGCCGAGGTGCTCGAGGCCATCGCCGACCCCGACTTCCAGACCGAGCTGGGCCAGTTCAACATCGAGATCAACCTCGCCCCCGCCAAGCTCCGCGAAGGCGGTCTGTCGACCTTCGAGGACAGCCTGCGCCGCTCGCTCAACGACGCCGAGGAGAAGGGGGCCAAGGTCGGGGCCCACCAGGTCATGATCGGCATCCTGCCGACGCTGGCCGAGGGCCACATGACACGCAGCTCGCTCAGTGCCAACCCACGCTACAAGCTGCTCTCCCAGCAGATCCTCTCCGCACGCGGCGAGGACATCACCATCAACATCTCGGGCCGAGAACGCCTCAGCACCACCGCGGACTCCATCGTCCCCGAGGCCGCGTGCACCAGCACCCAGTTCCACGTCCAGACCTCGCCCGACCAGTTCGGTGCCTACTGGAACGCAGCCCAGGCCATTGCGGGCATCCAGGTGGCGGTCGGGGCCAACTCCCCGTTCCTGCTGGGCAAGGAGCTGTGGCGCGAGACGCGCATCCCGCTCTTCGAGCAGGCCACCGACACCCGCAGCGAGGAGCTGAAGGCCCAGGGCGTCCGGCCGCGGGTGTGGTTCGGGGAGCGGTGGATCACCTCCGTGTTCGACCTGTTCGAGGAGAACGTCCGCTACTTCCCCGCTCTCCTGCCGATCACCGACGAGGAGGATCCGCTCGAGGTGCTCGAGTCCGGCGGCACGCCCACCCTCCACGAGCTGCGCCTCCACAACGGCACCATCTATCGCTGGAACCGTCCGGTCTACGACATCGCGCAGGGGGTGCCGCACCTGCGGGTCGAGAACCGGTTGCTCGCCGCCGGTCCCACCGTGGCCGACACGATCGCCAACGCGGCGCTCTGGTTCGGCCTGATCCGCTACCTCGCCGAGAGCGAGCGACCGCTGTGGTCGCAGATGTCCTTCTCCGCGGCCGAGGAGAACTTCCACGTGGCCGCCCAGACGGGCATCGAGGCGCAGGTCTACTGGCCGGGTGTCGGCCAGGTCCGCGCCACCGAGCTCGTAGTCCGTCGGCTGCTGCCGATGGCGCGCGCCGGGCTCGACGCGTGGGGGGTGCCTGCGGAGGAGAGCGACCGCTACCTCGGCATCATCGAGCAGCGGTGCCTGCAGGAGGCCAGTGGTGCCTCCTGGTTCGTCGAGCGGGTCCGCCAGCGCGGGGGAGAGGACCGCTTCGACGCGTTGCGCGGCGCACTTCTCGACTACCGGGACCGGATGCACAGCAACGAGCCCGTGCACCTCTGGGACTGACCCGGCCCCGGCTGCCTAGCGTCGGGGGTGCCGACGCAGACGGCGCCACTCGCGGCGTACGTCGCTCACGGGGGCGAACCAGCCGCGGCGCGTCACCACCACCAGCGCGACGGGCGTCCCGAGGCTGGCGCCCGCCCACGCGGTCGGGCCGAGCCACCTCAGGTCGTCGTCATGGGGACTCAGCTCCCCGGGGCGGGTCAGCCAGAGGCAGGGACGCGGCGTGAGTGCCGCCCCCCGCCGGAGCAGGGACAGGGCGACGTCGGCTCGCAGGCCGGCATCCGCGATCGGCGGGTCCTCGACGTGCCGGACGCTGCGGCCGGGCTCCCCGGCATGGAGCGCGGTCGGGAACCACCGCCGGGACTCACCCTCGATCAGCTCCAGGGTGGCAGCACGCAGCACCCGGTGGGTGTGTCGGTCGATGGGGGCCAGAAGTGCCGGCTGGAGTGCCACCGGCCCAGCCTGCCGTAGCCCCGCGTGTCCATCACGCCTCTCCACAGGCTGCCCAAGGGCGCTGGTTTCCGTTACGGTGCCAGCAGGCCTGCGGCGAGTCGCCGCAGCCCCCGAGAGGAGACACCATGGGCACCGTCGTCGTCGGATACGTCCCCAAGCCGGAGGGCGAAGCCGCCCTGACTGCTGGCATCAACGAGGCGAAGCTGCGCGGCAGCACGCTGGTGGTGGTGAACTCGCACCGCGGCGGCCAGGAGTACGACGGTTCCGCAGCACGTGCTGCCGAGAGCGACCTGGCGGGCATCAAGGCGACGCTGGACGCAGCCGGTGTCGAGCACGACATCCGTCAGCTGGTGCGCGGCTTCGAGCCGGCCGAGGACCTGATCAGCATCGCCGAGGCCAACGACGCCGAGCTGCTGGTCATCGGTCTGCGTCGTCGCTCGCCCGTCGGCAAGCTCATCCTCGGCAGCAACGCCCAGCGCGTGCTCCTCGACGCGCCCTGCCCCGTCCTGGCGGTCAAGGCCCAGTAGCCGCGACGCGGGTCGGCGAACGCCCGCCCACCACAGGCGACCTCGAACCAGGGGTGCGCGATGATGGGTGCATGGGCTTCCAGATCACCGGCGACGCGGCCGCCGACAAGGTTCTCGACAACTCCTCGTTCGCGCTGCTGGCGGGCATGATGCTCGATCAGCAGTATCCGATGGAGCATGCGTTCCGGGGCCCCGCCAAGGTGCTCGAGCGGTTCGGCACGCTCGCCCCGGACGCGATCGCGGCCGCCGACCCCGAGGAGTTCGCGGCGATGGCCTCCACCACGCCGGCGATCCACCGGTTCCCCGGGTCGATGGCAGCCAGGCTGCAGGAGCTCGCCCGCATCGTCGAGGAGACCTACGACGGTGACGCCTCCCGCCTGTGGAGCGAGGCGGTCGACGGCAAGGACCTGTTCAAGCGGGTCATGTCCCTGCCCGGCTTCGGCAAGCAGAAGGCGCAGATCTTCGTGGCCCTGCTCGCCAAGCAGCTCGGCGTACGGCCTGAGGGGTGGGAGGCCGTCGTCGGGGACTACGCCCTCGAGGGCCACCGCTCGGTCGCGGACGTCGTGGATGCCGAGTCGCTGCAGAAGGTGCGGGACTTCAAGAAGGCCAAGAAGGCGGCCGTGAAGGCCGCTGACTGACCGCATGTCGGGCCATGGGGGATGCCGTGGCAGAATGACATTGCGGCTCTTGACGTCACCGGGCCTCGCCGCGCCCCGAAGTCGTTTGACGAGAGGTGTTCGTGTCCTCACACGCACGCAAGTTGCTCCCCGCTGAGGTGCTGTCGCACCCCTCCATCACCGCCTTGGTCGCCAGCGGAACCCCCACCGGCACCGTGTCCCCCGTGGATGTACGTCGCGCCAGTGACGAGGCCGGGGTGGAGCCGAAGCACCTGAAGGCACTCCTGGTGCACCTCAGCGGCCTCGGTATCTCCGTCCAGATCGACGCCACGAGCCTGCGGGCGGTCGCTGCGACCAGCAAGCGCGCCGCCACCTCGGCCACCGCCAAGAAGGCGCCGGCGAAGAAGGCTGCCGCCAAGAAGGCGACCGCCAAGACCGCCGAGGCACCGGCCAAGAAGGCGACCGCCAGGAAGACCACCGCCAAGAAGGCCGCTGCCTCCTCCGCCGACGCGATCGTCGACCTCGGCGCGGTCGTCGCGCCGGAGATCGGCCCGGACGGCAAGAAGATCCTGCCCGACATCCCGGACGCCGAGTTCGAGAAGGACGTGGCCAAGGACCCGACGATCAAGGAGGACGAGAAGCAGGCCTTCACCGTCTCCGCGGCCGACGAGACCGACGAGCCCGAGCAGCAGGTCATGGTGGCCGGCGCCACCGCCGACCCGGTCAAGGACTACCTCAAGCAGATCGGCAAGGTCCCGCTCCTGAACGCCGAGATGGAGGTCGAGCTGGCCAAGCGCATCGAGGCCGGCCTGTTCTCGGAGGAGAAGCTCGCCAAGGGTGGCCGGATCAGCCCGAAGATGCTCGAGGAGTACGAGTGGATCTCCCAGGACGGTAGGCGCGCCAAGAACCACCTCCTCGAGGCCAACCTGCGACTGGTCGTCTCGCTGGCCAAGCGCTACACCGGCCGCGGCATGCTCTTCCTCGACCTGATCCAAGAGGGCAACCTCGGTCTGATCCGTGCGGTCGAGAAGTTCGACTACACCAAGGGCTACAAGTTCTCGACCTACGCCACGTGGTGGATCCGTCAGGCCATCACCCGGGCCATGGCCGACCAGGCGCGCACCATCCGCATCCCGGTCCACATGGTCGAGGTGATCAACAAGCTGGCTCGCGTGCAGCGCCAGATGCTCCAGGACCTGGGCCGTGAGCCCACTCCGGAGGAGCTGGCCAAGGAGCTCGACATGACCCCGGAGAAGGTCATCGAGGTCCAGAAGTACGGCCGTGAGCCCATCTCGCTCCACACGCCCCTCGGCGAGGACGGCGACTCCGAGTTCGGTGACCTCATCGAGGACTCCGAGGCGATCGTCCCGGCCGACGCGGTCTCCTTCACCCTGCTCCAGGAGCAGCTGCACGCTGTGCTCGACACCCTCTCCGAGCGCGAGGCTGGCGTGGTGTCGATGCGCTTCGGCCTCACCGACGGCCAGCCGAAGACCCTCGACGAGATCGGGAAGGTCTACGGCGTGACCCGCGAGCGGATCCGTCAGATCGAGTCGAAGACGATGTCGAAGCTGCGCCACCCGAGCCGGTCGCAGGTCCTGCGCGACTACCTGGACTGAGCCGACCCGGAGACGGCACCGTCTCACCAGCAGCGTCGCCCCCTCGGGCGGCGCTGCTGTCGTTTCCGGGGGGCGTGGGTCCACCTCGTGAGTGGGCGGACGGGCGGGGCGTGAGTGCTGCCACACTCGGGCCATGAGAACTCGGATCGCTCTGACTGCCAGTTCCGCGCTCGTGCTCGCCGGCCTCGCTGTCGCGCCGGCCCACGCGGAGTTCTACGAGATCGATGACCCGGCTGACGCCGGCGCCTCGGTGAGCGACGTCTACGGCATCTACGCCCAGCACGGGCGCGAGAACCTCCTGGTGAAGGTGCGCTTCAACGAGCTGATGCGCTCGAGCGCCGCCGGCGTCTCGATCTACATCGACAGCGCCCGCCGCAAGAAGGGGCCGGAGTACGTCCTCAGCAGCGGCCTCGGCAACGGCACCGACTACGTCCTCACCTCCGCCACCAGGTGGCGGGGGAGCGACAACCGCATCAGCTGCGACTACGCGGCCCGGCCCAGGTGGGGCAAGGACGTCTTCCGCGCCGTGATCAGTCGCGACTGCTTCGGCCGCGCCGGCAAGGTCCGGGTGTCGGTGAAGATGGTCGACCAGGCCGACGGCTCGCACCCTGTCGTCGACTGGGTTCCCGGGCGCCACCGCTGGAGCCTGCCCATCGCCTCAGGCCGCGGCGTCTGACACATCACCAGGCCGGGTCAGGCCGCGGCGACCAGCCCCACGGCGAGCCCGCAGAGGAGCAGCCCCACGCCCTGCGAGGCGTGGATGCGCTCGCGCAGCACTGCCGCGGCGAGCGCGATCGTGACCGCGGGATAGAGCGAGGTGACGACCGCAGCCACGGTCAGCAGTCCTGTCTGGGTCGCGAGCAGGAAGGCGACCACGGCCGCGGTGGCCAGCACCCCGGCAGCGATGCCCCACGCCTGCGACCGGTCGTAGGGGACCCAGCGCCCGCCCAGGGCCGACGCGGTGAGGGCCACGCAGGCCACGGCCACGCCCTGGGCCACCGCGAGCGGGGCGAATCCGGCCTCCTCGGGCACCTGGCCCATCGCCGCGAACAGGAGCCCGAACCCCAGTCCGGCGAGGACGCCGTCGAGGATTCCCGCGGCCAGGTCGCCGGCTCCGCCCGGTTCGCGGCTCACCAGCCAGATGCCGGGAACGGCAGCCGCGATGCCGAGCCACACGAGGACGCCGGGCCGCTCGCCCGTCGCCACGCCCACGCAGACCGGGAGCAGCGCGGCGCCCACGGCCGAGATGGGCGCGACCACGCCCATCCGCCCTGCCGCCAGGCCTCGGTAGAGGAAGGCGCTTCCAGCGCCGGCGCCGACACCGGCGAGCGCTCCCCACAGCACGTCGGACCGGGTGGGCGACCCGTCGGTGACGAGGACCAGCACGAGCGCGCCCGCGAAGGCCGATGCGGCGCCGACGAACGCGACCGGCCACGCCGACGTACGACGCGAGGCGAGGCCGCCGACGAAGTCGGACAGCCCGTAGGCGACGGCTGCCGCCACGGAGAGCAGGACCGCCATCAGGTGAGCGCCACGCCGACGACCCAGGTCACCGCCGCCAGGAAGGCTGCCACGAGCTCGATCAGGATGGAGACACCCACGGCCTTGAGGGCCCCCACCGTGGAGGGCCACGCCCGGGTGGCGCCCACGCGAGCGCGCTCGGCGACGTACACACCCAGCACGAAGCCGATGAACATGCCGATCACGGGGATGACGAAGAAGCCGACGAAGGCCAGGAGGCCGCCGACCAGCAGGGTCCGGCCGGGCACGCCGGAGGCCTTGAGCCGGCGACCCGGCACGAGGTACTTCACGACCGAGCCGCTCACGAGGAGCGTCGCGCACAGGGCGAAGACCACCCAGCCGGTGGACGTGCCGATCTCGAGCGCCCACACCAGGATGGCCCCGAGGATGAGCACGGTGCCGGGCAGGACGGGAACGATGATCCCCGCGATGCCGACGGCGATCACGACGGCGACCAGGAGCTCGGTGGCGTTCACGGCGTCAGCCTCCCAGAGGACCGCTCCGGGACGCACCACGGCCCCGGACAGCTCGTCCGGGGCCGTGGTGGAAGTGGGTGGGCGGTCTGCTCAGGCCTCGCTGTCGGCGCCCGGCGCGGCCGGCGTCTCCAGCTTGTGGGTCTCGTCGTGGACGGCAGCCGCGACCTCGCGCAGCTTCTCGCCGTGCTCACGGGCGTGGTGGGCGCAGAAGAGCAGCTCACCGCCGGTCTGGAGCTCCACGCGGAGGTAGGCCTGTGCGCCGCAACGGTCGCAGCGGTCCCCGGCCGTGAGGACGGCCTGGGTGGGTGCGGTGGCAGTGGTCACGTCAGCCTCATTTCTGTTCATCGGTGTCTGGGCCCAACGTAGCCAGTGGGGCAAAGATTCCCCCTGGCCCTGATAACGCGAGAACCTCTTCAGTGAATCACGTCGCCCCTCTCGGCGCTGGCGTTGTCCTCAAAGGTGGACGAGCCGTTGCCGAAGTGAGATCTGTGATGCGACACACGCTAGACCCGCCGACGCGGTGGTCGGAGCAGGCGTGCCTGCGTCGTCGTACGGCGTGTCGCGGGTAGGTTGTTGCCTCGTGGCAGCACCGGCAGACAACACGTACAACGCAGCACACCTCCTGGTCCTCGAGGGCCTCGACGCGGTCCGCAAGCGGCCGGGCATGTACATCGGCTCGACCGACACGCGCGGGCTGATGCACTGCTTGTGGGAGATCATCGACAACGGCGTGGACGAGGCCCTGGCGGGCGTCGCCCACCGGGTCGAGGTGACACTGCACGAGGACAGCTCCGTCGAGGTCTTCGACGACGGTCGCGGCATCCCGACCGACAAGGAGCCCAAGACCGGGCTGTCCGGGGTCGAGGTCGTGGCGACCAAGCTGCACGCCGGCGGCAAGTTCGGCGGCGGCTCCTACGTCGCGACCGGTGGCCTGCACGGTGTCGGGCTGTCGGTCGTCAACGCGCTGTCGGCGCGGATGGACATCGACGTCGACCGCTCCCCGAGCCAGCAGGGACTGTCGTTCCAGCGCGGGGTGCCCGGCGTCTTCGACGGCGACGGCCCGGACGCGACCTTCACGCCGACCTCCGGCCTCACCCGCAAGGGCAAGCGCGTCGCCAAGGGGAAGACCGGCACGCGGGTGCGCTTCTGGCCGGACCGCCAGGTCTTCACCAAGGATGCCCGCTTCGAGATGGACGGACTGCTGGGTCGCGCCCGCCAGACGTCCTACATCGTGCCGGGGCTCGAGCTGGTCATCCGCGACCAGCGGGACACCGAGATGGTCGAGGAGAAGTTCCGCCACGACGGCGGGATCGCGGAGTTCGTGGAGTTCCTCTCCCACGGCGAGCCGGTCACCGAGATCTTGCGACTCCAGGGGATGGACACGTTCACCGAGACCGTGCCGCTGCTCGACGACAAGGGCCACATGACGCCCCAGGAGGTCGAGCGCGAGCTGACCGTCGATGTCGCCGTGAGATGGGACACCGCCTATGACACCGAGCTGCGGTCCTTCGTCAACGTCATCGCCACGCCCAAGGGCGGCACCCACGTCAGCGGCTTCGAGAACGCGCTGACCAAGACCTTCAACGACGCCATGCGCAACGCCAAGGTGCTCAAGGCCGCAGACACCGACGTCATTAAGGACGACGTCATGGAGGGCCTCACAGCCGTGGTGACCGTGCGCCTGGCCGAGCCGCAGTTCGAGGGCCAGACCAAGGAGATCCTGGGCACCCCGGCCGCGCGCGGCGTCGTACGCAAGGTGGTGGCCTCCGAGCTGAAGGCGTTCCTGACCTCGACGAAGCGGGCCGAGAAGGCCCAGGCCAAGCTGGTCATGGAGAAGGTCGCCGGAGCCTCCAAGACGCGACTGGCGGCCCGCCAGCACAAGGAGAACCAGCGTCGCAAGAACGCGCTGGAGTCCTCCGCCCTCCCGGCCAAGCTCTTCGACTGCCGCAGCAGCGACACCGAGCGCACCGAGCTCTTCATCGTCGAGGGCGACTCGGCGATGGGCACCGCCAAGGCGGCCCGCAGCAGTGAGTTCCAGGCGCTGCTGCCCATCCGCGGGAAGATCCTCAACGTCCAGAAGGCCTCGGTCGGCGACATGCTGAAGAACTCCGAGTGCGCCTCGATCATCCAGGTCGTGGGCGCAGGCTCCGGCCGTACGTTCGACCTCGAGGCGGCGCGCTACGGCCGGATCATCCTGATGGCCGACGCCGACTCGGACGGCTCCCACATCCGGTGCCTGCTGGCCACCTTGTTCTTCAAGTACATGCCGGAGCTCGTGCGAGACGGGCGGCTCTTCTCGGCCGTGCCGCCGCTGCACCGCATCGAGCTGTCCAACCCCAAGAAGGGGATGGAGAAGTACATCTACACCTACTCCGACGCCGAGCTGCAGCGCAAGCTGGCCGACCTCAAGCGCAAGAACGTGCGCTGGAAGGAGCCGGTGCAGCGCTACAAGGGCCTCGGCGAGATGGACGCCGACCAGCTGGCCGAGACCACCATGGACCCGCGCCACCGCACCCTTCGCAAGCTGACCATCGACGACGTCGACGACGCCAGCCGGGTCTTCGAGCTGCTGATGGGCTCGGACGTGGCTCCCCGCAAGGAGTTCATCGTCCAGGGGGCCTACGAGGTCGACGTCGAGACGCTCGACGCGTAGGACGCGTGAAACGCACGCGTACGCCGCGTTCTCGTCGTCGCGCGATCGCTTCGCTCCAAGATCGCGCTTCCTCCTCCGCCTTGCGTCCACGCACGTTTGACGCGTCCATCGCGTGAAACGCACGCGTACGCCGCGTTCTCGTCGTCGCGCGATCGCTTCGCTCCAAGATCGCGCTTCCTCTTCCGCCTTGCGTCCACGCACGTTTGACGCGTCCATCGCGTGAAACGCACGCGTACGCCGCGTTCTCGTCGTCGCGCGATCGCGTACGCCAACCCCGGCATGAACTTCCACTCGCACGGGTGGAAGTTCAGGGGCCGGGAGTGCCTCCCACGCTCAGCCGCGGATGAACTTCCACTCGCTCGAGTGGATGTTCATCCGGGCGGTCGGCCCGCGCCCGTACGTCAGGCGTGCTGCGCGAGCAGGCCCGTGTCGACGTCGTAGAGGAAGCCCCCCACGGCTGCGCGGTCGCCGATCAAGGGGTGCGTGCGGACCTTCAGGACGTCCTCGCGCAGCTGCGCGAGCTGGTCGCTCACGACGCCGAAGGACTGCCAGCTGGCATCGACGCCCGCGGACTCGCCGACCTTGACCCGCAGCTCTGCCTCCGACGCCGAGGCCATCGCGCAGCGGGTGTGGGGCACGACGAGGATCCGCTGGACATTGAGCAGGTGGACGCCGAGCACCAGCGCCTCGAGGGCCTGGGGCGTGACCCGGCCACCGGGATTGCGGAAGATCTTGGCGTCGCCGTGCTGGAGGCCGAGCATCCGCAGGGGGTCGATGCGCGAGTCCATGCAGGTCACCAGGGCTATCCCGGCATGTGCCTTGCCGTCGAAGCCGCCGAGGTCGAAGGAGTCCGCGAACGCGCGGTTGGCCCGGATCAGGTCGTCGAAGTCGTCCACGACCGGAAGGCTATCGCCCTTCACGCTCCGTGGGAGAAGACGTCTCGCGCCGCCAGCCGGGTCGGCCCGACCTGGCGGAAGAGGACCAGGGCGAGGAGGGCGGCCACCACGGCGCAGCCGGCTGCGCCCCAGAAGACCGCGTGCTCCTGGGCGATGCCGGCGACCCGCAACAGGTCGGTGAAGGCATCGCACCGGCTCTTGCCGTCGCAGACCTCCTGGACGGGAGGTACGGCGAGCTGCTCGGCGTAGTAGCGACGCAGACCGATCGTGGTGAGCGCGGAGATGCCGATGAGCATGCCCACCATGCGCGCGACGACCACGAACGCGCTCGCGACGCCGTGGACGTCGTCGTCGGTGTGGGCCAGCAGCGCGGCGTTGACCGGCGCGAGGGCGAGGCCGAAGCCGAGGCCGCCGGTGATGAGCGCGAGGTTGGCGATCGGCTCCTCGATCGTGGTGAGGCCCCAGCGGGTCATCAGCACGAATCCGGCGGCGGCCATCAGCATCCCGATCGCCGTGACGACGCCGGGGGACAGGAAGCGGATCAGGTAGCCACCGGCCACCGCGCCCACGGGCAGCGCGATCAGGAACCGCACCAGCACCAGCGCCGCGGGCAGCTGGTCGTCGGGATAGACGGTGGTGCGGGCGAAGAGCGGGATGTCGATCAGCGCGGCGATCAGCGCGGCACCGACGAAGAAGCTGACCAGCAACGCCCCCCACGCCGGCGTACGCCGGAGCGCACCACGCGGCACCAGCGGACGCGCCGCACGGCGTACGTGCCAGGCGAACGCTCCCGAGGCGAGGACGGCGCCGAGGAGGTACCACCGACCGCGTGCGGAGAAGACCTCGATCTTGGGGTCTGCCGTGGCGAAGGCGAGGATCACGCCCCCGAGTGCCACGGCCAGCAGCAGCGCTCCGACGAGGTCGGCCTCCACCAGCACGCGGCCCCACCCCCGCAGGTCGAGCAGGGGGCGCGGGGCGAACCAGCACCAGGCGAGGAGCAGGACCAGCGCTGCCACCGCGACCACGCCGATCGGGGTGAGCCAGCGACCGTTCCCGGCGAAGGGGATGAAGAGCTGGCCCCAGGTGAGGTCGCGCATCAGGCCCGAAGGCCGGAGGAAGACCACCAGGCCGCCGGCGAAGGTGGCGAGCAGGAGGAGGATGCCGACGAGGTCGGGAGGTCGGCGCCGCGACGTGGAGGCCTGCCTGGGGGCCAGGGTGCGGATCGCGGCGGCCAGGACCAGCCCCACGGCGAGGTTGATGGCGAAGATCGCGCGCCAGTCGGACACGGCGAGGACGGCGGCACCGAAGAGCGGACCCAGGACCGAGCCGATCTCCTGGACCGCGGACACCACCCCGAGCGGCACCCCCCGCCGTTCGACCGGATAGAGGTCGGCGACGAGCGCCAGCGTGGCAGGGACCAGGCCGCCGCCACCGACGCCCTGGAGGAACCTTCCGGCCACGATGCTCGGCATGTCGTAGGCCAGCGTGGTGATGAGGGAGCCCAGCGCGAAGAGCACCAGTGCCATCACCAGCACCGGTACCCGGCCACGCAGGTCGGCGATCCGCCCGATGAGGGGAAGCATCGCGACATAGCCCAGCAGGAAGCCGCTCACGATCGGGGCGGCACGCTGGAGCTGGTCGATCGGCACCCCGACCCCGGTCATCATGTCGGGCAGGGCCAGCACCACGACGTAGGTGTCGGCGGCGGCGAACGCGACGGCGACGGCCGCCATCGACAGGAGCAGCCGCGAGGTGCGCGAGACCGGTGCGGTCCCGGCGTCGGCCGCTGGCCTGCTCACGGCGCGGCGATCTCCAGCTCGGTGCCGTAGTTGTCGAACGCGACGGTGTACGTCATCGGATCGGTGTGGGGGTAGAACACACCCTTCATGGTCGCCTTGCGCAGCTCGCCTGCGTCGTTGATCTGCCACTCGACGTCGAAGGAGTCACCGGACGACGACGGGATGATCGCGTCCATCGCGTCGCCCGGGACGGTCCCGGAGTAGGTGGTGAGGATCTCGGAGTTGTCGGCGCCGCCGCGCACGCTCTCGCCCGCCTCGGCGGACTCGGTGAGGGTGAGCAGGCCCGGGAATCCGTCGGCCCCGATGAGCGCGGTCGGGTCCGGGGCGCCGTACTCCTTGGGGTTGACCTTCTGCCAGCCGGGCGCGAACGGGAGCTGGGCGAAGACCTTGCCGTCGACGGCGATCACGGGCACCTCCGCGGTCTGTCCGGCGAAGACGACGGTGAGGGAGCCGTCGAACGCGGGCGCGTCGGTGATCGTGCCTGCGGCCTTGGCGATCCCCGAGACGCCTGCGGGCAGCGCGCCCGTCGACAGGGACAGGTCGACCCCGGTGGTGTCGGTCAGCCTGGTCGAGGCCGCGGCCAGCACCTCCTCCGGCGACTTCTCCGGCGCGGCCTGGCTCTGGTCACCCGAGCAGGCGGCGAGCAGGGGCACGGCGAGGAGCGCCGCGGTCACGACGGCGGCGAGACGTCCGGAGGTCCGGGCACGAGCGAGCATGGCGTCAGCCTTCCACAGCAGTGGGCGCGGCAGCGGTCGATGCGTCGCCCTGGTCGGCCACCTGGGCGGCAACAGGGGAGGCCACCGAGGCGATCGGCTGGGCGGCGGGGATGCCGGAGCCGTCCCGCCGGCCGTCGGCCGCGGGCAGGTCGACGGGGGCACCGCTCGCCGCCGCGGCACGAGCCGGACCAGGTCCCGCCCAGGCCGCGACGAGGACGTCCTCGCCCTTGAGGAAGCGGTGGCTGCGCACCCCGCCGGTGGCACGCCCCTTGCCGGGATACTCGCTGAACGGCGTGACCTTGACGGCCCCGGCCTCGGTGCCCGGCAGGGCCGTCGAGGAGCCCGAGGCGGTCACGACGACAGCATCGGTCGGGTCGAAGGCCCCGAAGAAGGCGACGTGCTGTCCCGCGCCGAGCTTGATGCCGGACATGCCGCCCCCGGCCCGGCCCTGGGGCCTGACCCCGGAGGCAGGGAAGTGGAGCAGCTGGGCGTCGGTCGAGATGAAGCACAGCTCCTCCTCGCCCGAGACGAGCTCGACGGCGCCGACCACCTCGTCGCCGTCCTTGAGGCCGATGACCTCCCACTCGTCGCGACCGATCACCTCGGGGTTGACCCGCTTGACGATGCCGTCGCGGGTGCCGAGCGCCAGGCCCGGTCCGTCGGTCCGCAGCGCGGTCAGCGCCAACGCGCGCTCACCCTGGCCCAACGAGAGGATCTCGCTGAGCGGCAGCCCACCCTGGAGGTTGGGGTCGTTGGCGGAGTCGGGCAGCTCGGGCATGT
Organism: uncultured Actinomycetota bacterium; assembly: GCA_963843815.1. Taxonomy (GTDB): domain Bacteria; phylum Actinomycetota; class Actinomycetes; order Propionibacteriales; family Nocardioidaceae; genus Nocardioides. Next base: position 56,386 of record CAWJLX010000020.1, read on the forward strand.
CGAGCACGCCCAGCCTGAGCAGCCGGCCGCGGCTGGTGATCACGCCGACCTCGCCGCGGGCGGTGGTGCGCACGGCGCTCGTGACGACGTCGTGGTTGGCGCGACCCTCGCCGTGGCCGGGGGCCGCGCCCGAGGTCGTACGCGCCAGCAGGCCGCTCGACGACAGCAGGGCGAAGCAGGGGTCGTCGGCCACCTCGACCGAGCTGGCGACCGCAGCCGTGACGGTGGTGCCGGCCGAGGCCAGCAGGACCGTACGTCGTGGGGTGCCGTGCTCCTTGGCCACCTCGGTGAGCTCGTCGGAGACGACCTTCCGGAGCAGCCGCTCGTCGGCGAGGATCGCATCGAGGTGCTCGATGGTCCGCTCGAGCTCGGCCTTCTCCTTGTCCAGCTCCAGCTTGGAGAAGCGGGTCAGGCGGCGCAGCGGCATGTCGAGGATGTAGTCGGCCTGGGCCTCGGACAGGTCGAACACCGAGATCAGCCGCTCCTTGGCCGCGGCGGCGTTGTCGGAGGTGCGGATGACCTGGATGACCTCGTCGATGTCGAGGATCGCGATGAGGAGGCCGTCGACGAGGTGCAACCGGTCGGCTGCCTTGGTGCGCCGGAAGGTCGAGCGGCGGCGCACGACGTCGAACCGGTGTCCGAGGAAGACCTCGAGCATCTCCTTGAGGCCGAGCGTGCGCGGCTGGCCGTCGACAAGGGCGACCGCGTTGATGCCGAAGGTGTCCTCCAGTGCCGTCTGCCGGTAGAGCTGCTCGAGGATCGCCTCGGGGACGAAGCCGTTCTTGATCTCGATGACCAGGCGCAGCCCGTGCTCGCGGTCGCTGAGGTCCTTGATGTCGGCGATGCCCTGCAGCTTCTTGGCGAGCACGAGCTTCTTGATCTGCTCCATCACCCGCTCGGTGCCGACGCCGTAGGGGAGCTCGGTGACCACGATGCCCTTGCGCCGCGGGGTCACCGACTCCACGCGGGCGGTGGCGCGCATCCTGAAGGTGCCGCGGCCTGCCTCGTAGGCGTCGCGGATGCCGTCGAGACCCACGATCTTGCCGCCGGTGGGGAGGTCGGGCCCGGGGATGAACCGCATCAGGTCGTCGAGGGTCGCCTGGGGGTGGGTGATCACGTGCTTGAGCGCCTGGACGACCTCGACCAGGTTGTGCGGGGCGATGTTGGTCGCCATGCCGACCGCGATCCCCGCAGCGCCGTTGACCAGCAGGTGGGGGATGGCCGCCGGGAGCACGACCGGCTCGGTCTCGCGGGAGTCGTAGTTGGGCTTGAAGTCGACCGTGTCCTCGTCGATGGACGCCGTCATCGCGACCGCCGCAGGGGCCATCCGGCACTCGGTGTAGCGCATGGCGGCAGGGGAGTCGTCGGGCGAGCCGAAGTTCCCGTGGCCGTCGACGGTCGGCAGCCGCATCGACCACGGCTGCGCCATCCGCACCAGGGCGTCGTAGATCGCTCCGTCGCCGTGCGGGTGCAGGCGGCCCATCACCTCGCCGACGACCCGGGCGCTCTTCACGTGCCCGCGGTCGGGACGCAGGGACATCTCGTCCATCGTGTAGAGGATGCGGCGCTGGACGGGCTTCAGGCCGTCGCGCGCGTCAGGGAGGGCGCGGGCGTAGATGACTGAGTAGGCGTACTCCAGGAACGACGTCTGCATCTCGTCACGGATGTCCGTGTCGAGGATGTGCTCCTCGAAGTCGTCCGGCAGGGGCTGCTTCGTCGTCCGTCGTGCCATGTGCCCATTGTCCCCGGTCGCGACGCGCGCCCGGACCGGGGCTCGCCGAAGTGGCGTGGGTGGTTGGGGTCATGACTGCATCGGATGCCCGATAGGTTGCAGGGGTGACCGAAGCGGACGCGGAGACTGACGAGGTGCGCACGACGCCACCTCCGCCTCGCCACTGGGAGGCGGACGTCCTGCTGCGCGACGGCAGCACTGCGCACATCCGGCCGATGCAGCCCGAGGACCGGGCGCTCCTCGTCGACTTCTACAGCCGGGTGTCCGACCAGTCGAAGTACTACCGGTTCTTCTCGCCGATGCCTGAGCTCTCCGAACGCGACCTGGACCGCTTCACCCAGGTGGACCACCGCGACCGGGTGGCCCTCATCCTGCTCGTCGGTGGTCAGATGATCGCGGTGGGACGCTACGACACGGTCCGTCCGGGCTATGCCGAGGTCGCGTTCCTGGTGGAGGACAAGCACCAGGGGCGCGGCATCGGGCAGCTGCTGCTCGAGCACCTCGCGCAGGCCGGTCGCGAGCGTGGGGTCGAGGAGTTCGTCGCGGAGGTGCTGCCCGACAACCAGGCGATGATCCACACGTTCAAGGACGCCGGCTACAAGGTGAACAGCGCCTTGGAGGACGGCGTCATGGAGCTGATCTTCCGGATCGATCCCACCGACACCGCCATCGGCGTGATGGAGCAGCGCGAGCACCGCGCCGAGTCCGCCTCGATCGAGCGGTTCTTCTCGCCCCGCTCGGTGGCGATCATCGGTGCCAGCCGACGTCAGGACACGATCGGCCGGGCCCTGGTGCGACACCTGGTGCTCGGCAACTTCTCGGGGCGCATCCACGTGGTCAACCCCAACGCCGACTCGGTGTCGGGCATGCCCGCCTGGAAGACGGTGGGGGAGATCCCGGGTGAGGTGGACGTGGCGATCGTCGCGGTCCCTGCCGAGTCGGTGCAGGACGTCGTCCTCGACTGTGCGGCCAAGGGCGTGCACGGCCTGGTCGTCATCTCGTCGGGCTTCGCCGAGACGGGGGAGGAGGGCCGGATCCGCCAGCGTCGCCTGGTCGGGCTGTCCCGCTCCTACGGCCTGCGGCTGATCGGCCCCAACGCGCTCGGCATCATCAACACCGATCCCGACGTCTCGCTCAACGCATCGCTCTCGTCCGTGATGCCGCCACGTGGTCGCGCGGGCTTCTTCTGCCAGTCCGGTGCGCTGGGATCGGCGATCCTGGAGAAGGTCCAGAACCGTGGGCTGGGCCTGACCACGTTCGTCAGCGCCGGCAACCGTGCCGACGTCTCCGGCAACGACCTCCTGCAGTACTGGGAGGAGGACGATGCCACCGAGGTCGTGCTGCTCTACCTCGAGTCCATCGGCAACCCGCGCAAGTTCTCTCGCGTGGCCCGCCGGGTCAGCCGCCGCAAGCCGATCGTCGCGGTGCGCTCGGGACGCACCTCCCAGGGTGTGCCGATGGGCCACGCCGTACGCAAGATCGGCGCGCCGCCGGAGGCGGTCGACGCGATGTTCCGGCAGGCCGGGATCATCCAGGTCGAGTCGCTGGAGGAGATGTTCGACGTCGCCCAGCTGCTCGCGCACCAGCCGCTCCCACGCGGGCGCCGTGTCGCCATCGTCGGCAACTCCGACGCGCTGGGCCTGCTGGCCGCGGACGCCGCCAACTCGGTGGGACTGGTGGTCAACAAGCAGGTGGCGCTGGGTGCCGACGCCACGGCCGAGGACTTCGAGGACGCCCTCGACGGTGCCATCGACGATCCCGAGGTCGACGCGGTCGTGGCGATCTTCATCCCGCCACTCAACGTCGCAGGTGCCCGTGAGGACGTCGCCAACGTGCTCGCCGCGGTGGGTGAGCAGTCCGACAAGCCCATCGTGTCGACGTTCCTCGGCACCGAGGGCGTGCCCGAGCTGCTCCGGGTCCCCGACGTGGCCGGGTCCAGCGCCGGTCGCGGGTCGGTGCCGTCGTACCCCGCCGTGGAGGCCGCCGTGCGCGCCCTCGCCCACGTGGTCGAGTACGCCGTGTGGCTGCGGGTGCCCCAGGCGACCGTCACCGACCTGGCCTCCTCCGACCGCGAGGAGGCGCGCCACCTGGTCAACGAGGTGCTGATGAAGCACCCCGAAGGCCGTGACCTCGACTTCGACGAGCAGCACCGGCTCCTGCGCGCCTACGGCATCGACCTGTGGGACACACACGCCGTCCAGTCGCTCGACGAGGCGACGGCCGCGGGAGAGGAACTGGGGTGGGACGTGGTGCTCAAGGCGACCGCCGACCACCTGCGCGACCGGCCCGACCTCGCCCACGTGTGGCGCAACATCGACACCTCGGAGGAGATGGCCGACGCCTGGTGCTCGCTCAACGAGCTGATCACCGACCCCGAGCGGGCAGGCTTCGTGGTGCAGCGCAACGCGCCGCCCGGCGTGCCGGTCACGATCTCGACCATGGAGGACCCGCTGTTCGGGCCCGTGCTCTCCTTCGGCATCGGCGGCCCGCTCACCGAGCTGCTGAGCGACCGGTCCTACCGGATCCCCCCGCTGGCCGACCACGACGCCCAGGACATGGTGCGCGAGATCAAGGCCTCGCCCCTGCTCTTCGGCTATCGCGGCAGCGAGATCGTCGACGTGGAGGAGATCGAGCGCCTCGTGCGGCAGGTGGCGCAGCTCCAGCACGACCTGCCCCAGGTGCGCGCCCTGCACCTGCCGCTCGTCCTGGCGGGCGCAGAAGGGGCGTCCGTCCTGGGCGCGAGCGTGCGGGTCGAGCAGGTGCTGGACCCCCGGTCGGACTGGTTCGTACGTCGGCTCAGCACGATGCCGGGGGACACACTCCCCAACTGATGTTGGTTGCGTGACAGACTGGGAGCATGCCCCGCTCCACCCGTGACGCGGACGTCTCGCACGACCTCCGCCAGGCGATCCAACGCACCGGCTACTACCCCGAGGTCGTCGCTGACGGCGTCTTCTCGGCCGCCGGTGGCGAAGAGGTGCTCTCCTACTTCGTGCACCACGAGACGACCTTCGACCACGAGGAGGTGCGCCGCCACCTCACGGCGCTCCTCCTGACGCCGACCCGCCTCGTGATCGCGCACACCGACGAGCATCCGGGCGACGACCTGCTCCCCGAGCCCTACACCTCGACGACCACCGAGGCGGTCACGCTCACCTCGATCCGCACCGTGGTGGTCACCCGGATGGTGGCCAACCCCACCGCCGGCGTGGCGCCGCCCGCCGAGGCGGTGCTGACGATCGGCTGGGGAGGCGTCGGGCGCCTCGACCTGGAGCCCGCCGAGTGCTCGGACCCGAACTGCGAGGCCGACCACGGCTACACCGGCACGCTCGCCGGCGACGACTACACGCTCCGCGTCTCCGCGGCTGCCGAGGGTGCCGACGCGGTCGGTGGCCTGCTCGCCTTCGCCGACGCGCTGTCCGCCCGGACCCGAGGGTGAACACCCCACCACCTTCTGCGCCTCCTCCGCTCCGTTCCTCCGACGAACAACGCGGCGGGGACCCCGGGTGACGGCGGAGGCCACCCCGGGCAGCTTCACACCACCCGCGTACGGCGACCGCTCGCTCGCCGACGTGGTCCCGTCGGTCGCCCGGGCCCTCGGCGTCGAGCTGGACGGCCACCCCGGCGGGCTGGAGCTGCCTCCCGCGCCGTCGTACGTCGTGTTCCTCGTCGACGGACTCGGCGCCGAGCTCCTCGCCCGTCACGCCCACGCGGCTCCTTACCTCTCCTCGCTGGTCGCGGGCGGGGCGACCGGCACCGCCGGCGTCCCCTCGACGACCGCCACCTCGCTGACCTCGCTCGGCACCGGCCTGGTGCCGGGCGCCCACGGCCTGGTCGGCTTCACCGCTCGCATCCCCGGGACCGCCCGGCTGCTCAACCACCTGTCGTGGGACCAGGACGTCGACCCGGTCGAGTGGCAGCCCCATCCGACCGCGTTCGGGCGGCTGGCGCACGCGGGGGTGCACGTCACCTCGGTCAACAAGCGCGACTTCGACGGCTCCGGGCTGACCGTGGCGTCCCAACGCGGAGCGAGCTACGTCGGCGCCGACCGTGTCGGGGAGCGGATCGCTGCGGTGATCGACGCAGCCGCGCACGCGCCCTCACTGACGTACGTCTACGACTCCGACCTCGACTGGACCGGGCACAAGTTCGGCGTGGCCTCGCCGCAGTGGCTCCAGCAGCTCACGATGGTCGACGCCGAGGCCGAGCAGCTGCGCGAGGCGCTGCCGAGCTCGACCCGGCTGCTGGTGGTGGCCGACCACGGCATGGTCGACAGTCCCCCCGAGGCCCGGATCGACGTGGACGAGGTCGACGGCATGCGCGACGGCGTGGCCCTCCTCGGCGGCGAGGCCCGGTTCCGGCACCTCTACTGCTCGGGGCGCGCGTTGCCCGACGTGCTGCAGACCTGGCGCGAGGTGCTGGGGGAGCGGGCCACCGTGGTGACGCGGGAGGACGCGATCGCGCGCGGCTGGTTCGGCGCGGTCCAACCCCACGTGCTGCCTCGTCTCGGGGACGTGATGGTGGCCTGCCACGACGACGTGGCCGTGGTCTCCACCCGGGACTTCGCCTACGAGAACACCCTGGTGGGCCTGCACGGATCGCTGACCTCGACCGAGATGCTGATCCCGATCCTCGTGGGTTGAGCCGGCGCGCCTCTCCGATCTGGTTTGTCCTGTCCGACACGCCGGGGGTGTCCGACAGGACAAAGTCGGCCCCGGGGGCCGTTGCTCGGCGGCGCACGCTCGATCGGACCGAGGTTTGTCCTGTCCGACGCGCCGGGGGCGGTGCGGTCAGCCGAAGGGCAGCGGCTCGGGAGCCAGGCTGACGGCCTTGGCGCGCGCCGCCGTCAGCCGGCGGCGGTGGTGCTGGCGGCACAGCACCTCGTAGGCGACGTCCGCAGGCGGCTCGTCGGCCTGGTCCACGTCGCCGACGACGATCACGTCGCCCTCGACGACCATCGCGCCGTTCTCGGTGCGGGCGTTGTGCGTGGCGCGCTTGCCGCACCAGCACAGCGCCTCGACCTGCAGCACGTTCATCCGGTCGGCGAGCTCCACGAGGCGGGCGCTCCCGGGGAACAGCTGGGAGCGGAAGTCGGTGAGGATGCCGAAGGCGAACACGTCGATCTGGAGCTCGTCGACGATCTTGGCCAGCTGGTCGATCTGCGCGGCGGCGTAGAACTGGGCCTCGTCGCAGATGAGGTAGTCGATGCGACCGCCCCGGGTGAGCGTGTCGACGACATAGGCCCAGAAGTCGAAGTCGGTGTCGACCTCGAGCGCATCGTGGGTGAGCCCGAGCCGGCTCGACACCACGGCCTGGCCCGCACGGTCGTGGGTGGTGAAGATCCGGCCGACGCGACCGCGGGCGGCGTGGTTGTGGTTGGTCTGGAGCGCCAGCGTGGACTTGCCGGAGTCCATCGTGCCCGTGAAGAAGTGCAGTTCAGCCATGACCGGGCGATCTTGCCACAGCGCTCGCGCGAGCAGGCGGCTACCGTGCCGGGCATGGACGAGGACTTTGCCCGGATCGATGCGATCGCCGGTGAGATCGCCGCGGAGCGCCGCCGCCAGGTCATCCGGTGGGGTCGCCAGGACCACCCCTCGATCGGTCCGGCCGGTACGGAGCCGTTCGTCCCTGTCGTGGGCAGGTGGAAGGCCGTCAACGACGCGCGGATGCAGTCGGGCGCCCACTCGTGGGACGCCATCCTGCTCGAGGAGGTCTTCGAGGCACTCGTCGAGGTGGACCCCGTACGGCGGCGGGCCGAGCTCGTCCAGGTGGCCGCCGTGGCAGCGGCTGAGATCGAGGCGATCGACCGTTTCGGCGTCCTGCGCCGTGGTCCGCTCGTCAGCCCCGCCGAGCTGGCGGCGAACCTCGACCGGTTCACCGTGCTCGACGTCCGCTACCTCATGGGCGGTCCTCCCGGCAGCGAGCAGCACCGGGCCGGACACGTCCCCGGCGCGGCCTTCGTCGACCTCGACCGGGACCTCGCCGACCCGCCCGGGGCGGGCGGACGGCACCCGTTGCCCGACCCTGCACGGTTCGAGGCCGCCATGCGTCGCGCCGGTGTGTGCCGCGACCGGCCCGTGGTCGTCTACGACGACTGGCAGGGGCGGGCCGCTGCGCGGGCATGGTGGCTGCTGCGCCACCACGGCCACGGCGACGTACGCGTCCTCGACGGTGGCTGGACCGCGTGGCTGGAGGAGGGGCATGCCGTCGACACGGGGGAGACCAGCGCCGTGCCCGGCGACTTCGCCGTCTCGGACACCTCCGGCATGCCGGTCGTCGAGGTGGAGGGCGTGCCCGCCGTCGAGGTCCTCATCGATGCCCGTGCTGCCGAACGCTTCTCAGGCCAGGTCGAGCCGGTCGATCCCGTGGCCGGGCACATCCCCGGTGCTGTCAACGTGCCCACCACCGAGAACCTCGACGAGCGCGGCCGGTTCCGCTCACCGGCACGGCTGCGAGAGGCGTACGCCCGGGTGGGTGCCGACACGTCGGCCTCGGTGGCTGCCTACTGCGGATCGGGGGTGACCGCCGCACACGACGTCCTCGCGATGGAGGTGGCCGGCATCTCCGCCGCGCTCTACCCGGGCAGCTGGAGTGGCTGGATCACCGACCCGGAGCGACGGGTGGAGACCGGCTGATCGTCAGGAGGCAGTGACGTCGTCGCCGACGGCGATCGTCCCCTCGGACATCGGGACCAGGTGCACCGCGAAAAGGGTCTTGCCGTCGACCAGGCGATGCCGCGCCAGGGTGCGGATCGGCTCCCTGGCGGTGGAGCGGGCCTCGGTGTCGAGGGTGGTCATCACGCACCGGCTGACGGGCTTGGCGACCCGGAACCGCACGCCGCCGACGTCCAGCGTCTGCCAGTCGTCCTCGGCGAAGGGCTCGTCACCGTCGACGACGAGGTTGGCGCGGAACCTCTCGATGGGCAGCGGTTCTCCCTGGCCCTCGCCGAGGTCGAGCGCCGTCTCGCAGATCCAGTCGTTGAGCCTGCGCAGCGAGGCGAGTGAGGCCACGGTGACCGGGAAGGCGTCCGCGAACGCCGTGTGGTCATCCGACGCCGAGAAGCCGGGCTCGAGCCGGCGTCGCGTCGGGTCGTGGCACCAGACCAGACGTACGTCGGTGCCGAGCACCGTGCGCAACCAGTCGTCCGCCGCATCGCCTGCGAGCGTGGCCTCCAGGTCGAGCGAGAAGAGCCGGACTGCCACGCGAGGTCCGCCGGCCCGGTCGACGATGAGGTCCGGGTGTCCGGGCGCCCGCAACCGCAGTGCGCCGGTCACGCCGGGATCGGTGGCAGGCGTGTCGGCGACGATGCGGAAGAGCCCGTGCAGCTCCCGCGCGGAGACCAGCTCGCCCTCGGGGTCGACGACCATCCACGACCGGTCGTCCTCGATGCCGCGCCCCAGCACCGACGCCGAGGCGAGGTGTCGGATGGCGCCGGACTTGAGGGGGTGGGCGTTGAGCTGGACCAGACGCACGGCTCAGTCGCTCTTGCCGCCCCCGAACATGATCTCGTCCCAGCTCGGCACGGACGCACGGCCGCGCTTCTTGGCCGGCCTGCTCCGTGGTTCGCCGGACCCTTCGGCCGCCGGTGGCTGCTCGGGCGCGTCCGCGGCGTCGGCAGGGGTGTCGGCGGCCTCGACGTCGTCGTCGTTGTCGGCGTCCAGGTAGGCCTCGACCGGTTGCTCGGCGCCCAGTGGGGTCTCACCCAGCTCCATCGTGGTCTCGGTCGCGGACTCCTCGTCGTCGGCCACCATCTCGATGGCGTCCTCGCCGAGTGACAGCTCCTCGTCGGGAGCGGTGCCCATGCGGCGCCGGCGGGCGGCCGCGAGGTCGTCAGCGGCGGCCGGCTCGTCAGGTGCTTCGCCCGGCGCCGCGGTGGCGTCGCCGATCAGCCAGCGCGCATCGTCGTCGTCCACCGTCACGAAGCTGCCGCGCGGGTCGTGGGAGAAGGTCGCGGCGCCGGTCCGGCCGGCCACGTCGTAGAGGCCGGTCAGGGTCCAGCGACCGTCCTCGCGGCGCCACGCGTCCCACTCGACGATGCTGGGGTCGACGTTGTGCGACCTCAGGTGGGCGCCGACCGCCTCGCCGAGGGTGCGGGCGCCGGACTCGCTGGCGCGGCGGCGTACGGAGGCGAGCTGGGCGCGCTGGACCATGTGCGCGCGCTCGGCCATGACGGGCGCGGCGAACGGCATGATCCTCTCGACCGACGTGCCGGCCGCATGCGCGACCGACTCGGGAGTCTCCCCCGCGCGGATGCGCGCCTGGATGTCGCGGGGACGGAGCGTTGATTCCATCGGGATCTCCAACTGGCCGTTGCTGTCGGGCACGCCCGCGAGGGCGCGGCGGAGCCGGGCGTCGATCACCAGGGAGTGTTCCTGGCCCGACGGGTCCACCAACAGGAGGCGCTTGCCGTCCCCGCTGCGTCCGGTGAACGTCAGCTGGGCCATGGCCTGGGGCTCCTGCCTGGGGTGGTCGTCGATACGCCGGCGGCAACCGGTCAGCCGAGCCTACGCCAGCGTGGGGCCCCCGCACGGCTACGCCTGCGGCGCGCCGACGGCGCGCTCGGCTCGGTCTCCGGACACACCCGGAGGGTGGCCGAGGTGGAGGACGGGGAGCCGGTCCCTCTAGCCTTCGACACGTGCCACCGACCGAGTTCGCCGCCACCCTCGTCGTGCTCGACCTCATCGGCATCTTCGTGTTCGCGGTGACCGGTGCCCTGGTGGCGGTCCGCAAGGAGCTCGACCTCTTCGCGGCGCTGGTGCTGGGCGGGGTCGCCGGTCTGGGCGGCGGCTTCATCCGCGACCTGTTGCTCGGGGCGACACCCCCGGCGGCCCTGGCCGACTGGCGCTATCTCCTGGTGCCCGTCGGGGCCGGCCTGCTCACCTTCGCGTTCCACCCGACCATCGGTCGCCTGGAGCGGGTGGTCACCCTGTTCGACGCGTTCGGCCTGGCGCTCTTCTGCGTCACCGGCGCGCTCAAGGCGGTCGACTACGGCCTCGGTCCGGTGCCTGCCGCGTTGCTGGGGATGGTGACCGGCATCGGCGGCGGGATCCTGCGCGACCTCCTCGCCGGACGGGTCCCGGTCATCTTCGAGGGCGTGCTGTACGCGACGCCCGCCCTCGCCGGCGCGGCTGTCGCGGTCGTGCTCGACCGCGCCGACGTACCCCTGTCGCTCGTCGCCGCCGCCGGTTTCAGCGTCTGTCTCGGGTGGCGCCTGCTCGCACTCGTACGCGGGTGGCGCGCGCCGCTGCCCAAGGGCCCCGCGAACGTCTGAGGCTCCCCTCGAGCGGTGCGCCACGCGGATTCGGGAGGTCCAGAATCCCCCTCACGCACCGCTCGGCGGGGGCACCCGGACGTGTTGGCGTACGAGCGGTGGGTCACGCGGATTCACAGCGTCGGGAATCCCCCTCACGCACCGCTCGGCGGGGGCACGCGGAAGGCGGAGCGCTCAGTCGCCGAGCACGCGGCGCAGGTGGGCATTGGCGAAGACCCGGTCCGGGTCCAGCCGCTCGCGCATCGCGAGGAAGTCGTGGAAACGGTCATAGGCCGGCGCCAGGTCGGCCGACGTACGCGTGTGCACCTTGCCCCAGTGCGGCCGACCGCCCGCCTCGCGCAGCAGCGGCTCGAGGCCGCCGAAGTAGGCCTCGTGGTCGGTCTGCCGGGGCACGTGGAAGGCCAGGTAGAGGCTGTCGCGTCCGTAGGCGGTGGACATCGCGAGGTCGTCGGCGCGAGCCGTGCGGATCTCCACGGGGAAGGCGATCCTCCAGTCGCTCGCGTCGATGATCCTCCGGCACTCGCGCAGCACGTCGAGGCCGACCTCACGCGGGACGGCGTACTCCATCTCACGGAAGCGCACCCGCCGCGGGGTCACGAAGACGCGGTGCGCCAGGTCGCTGTAGCGGCGCTCCGAGAGGGCGCGACCCGCCACGCGGTTTATCCGCGGGACGAGTCCGGGGGCCCGTACGCCGAGGCGGCACAGGCCGCCGAAGACGGTGTTGGAGACGAACTCGTCCTCCCACCACGCCGCGAGCCGGGACGGCGGCTCCTGCTCGCCGGGCTCGAGGTCGGTGCGGACGTTCTGCTTGACCATCATCTGGTCGGTGTGGGGGAACCAGTACATGTCCACGTGGTGCGCGGCCGCGGTCATCTCGTCGTAGGAGTCCAGCGCCCGGTCCCACGTCATCGGCTGCTCGTGGGCCTCGATGACGAAGAGCGGCTCGACGTGGAAGGTGAGGCTGGTCAGGATGCCGAGCGCGCCGAGGCCCACGCGGGCCAGGTCGAACACGTCCGGGTTCTCCTGCGCGGAGGCCCGCACGACCTCACCGGTGCCCGTGACCAGCTCGAGCGCGGCGAGCTGGGCGGCCAGCCCGGCGGCAGTGCCGCCCGTGCCGTGGGTGCCCGTGGAGATGGCGCCGGCCAGGGTCTGCTCCGCGATGTCGCCCATGTTGTGCAGCGAGAGCCCCAGCCGCTCGAGCGCGACGTTGAGCTGCTTGAGCGGCGTGCCGGCACGCGCGGTCACGGTCATCGCCTGGCGGTCGACCTCGAGGATGCCGCTCATGCCCTCGGGTCGCAGCAGGGTGTGCTCGGGTGCGGCGATGGCCGTGAAGGAGTGCCCGGTGCCGGTCATCTTCACGGTGGTCTGGCTGTCGCGGGCCTGTCGTACGACGTCCACGACGGCGTCGACCGAGGCAGGCGTGACCACCCGGTCAACGGTGGCCTCGACCAGGCCTGACCAGTTGCGCCAGCGGTGGTCGGGGGCCTGGGTCGTCATGGCCGCACGCTAACTATAATGACCCTTCTTCGCGATCTGGTGCGGGCCCGCGAGGACTGTCGTGGTGATCTGATGCGTGCGCGGCACCGGTTGTCGAAGTTGTTGTTGCGTCACGGGCTCGTCTACTACGGCGGTCGGGCGTGGACGGGCAAGCACGACGCCTGGCTACGCCACGAGGCGCTCCCGCAGCTGAGCACTCGCGCGACGCGGCTGACGTTCGATTCCGACTACGAGACCGTACTGACGGTCAAGGCGCGCCGGGACCGCCTCGACGTCGCGATCGGTGAGATGGCCGCTGATTCCGAGTTCACCCGACATGGTGCACCGGTTGGGATGCCTGCGTGGGGTCAGCACCCTGACCGGGTTCGCACTCGCGGTCGAGATCGGCGACTGGCACCGGTTCACCGGCAACACCATCGGCTCGTTCGTCGGCCTGGTCCCCAGCGAGCACTCCTCCGGGAGACTCGCGAGTGCAGGGGCCGATCACCAAGGCCGGGAACACCCACGTGCGGCGGCTGCTGGTCGAGGCCGCCTGGCACCACCGCGCCCGTTACACCGTGGGCAAGACCATGCGCGACCGCTGGGAACTGGCCCCCGCCGCAGCAAGGGCACGAGGCGATGAGGGCAACCGGCGACTCCACCACCGCTGGGTGAAGTTCATCGACCGCCGCAAGAAGAACACCATCGCCAACGTCGCCATCGCCCGCGAGCTGGCCGGCTGGTGCTGGTCCCTGGCCGTGCTCGAGGAGTAGACCACCCCACGATCTGCTTCGCCGTCCAACGGGCTGGTGGCAGCGCTTGGAGCGACCCGCGCAACACCTATGAGCAACGGGCACTCGTGCCCGCGACGCTCGATGCTAGACACGCGGTTCTGCTCCTGCCGAAAGCACCGTCCTGCGGTACCCAACCCGCGCATATCAGTCTGACCGCGCGTCGCCAACGACACGCTCACCAGCACCCAGACGACGAAGCACGAGGCGCCCGACCCGAGCGATCGGGACGGGCGCCTCACCCTGCCTCTTGACAGGAGGTCACTCGGTGATCGCCGGGCGGTCTGGGCGACGACGGCGCCGAGGATCCCGCCGACGAGCGCGACGCCGTAGGCGGCGGAGGCGCCGCGATGGTCGACGACGAAGCCCGCCAGGGCCGCCCCGGGCGCCACGCCGGCGACGATCCCGGTGTGCAGGATCGCCATGCCTTCGGTCAGCCGGCTGGCCGGCACACCCTGCTCGGTCATCGTCATCGCGCCGATCATGGTGGGGGCGATGGCCAGGCCGCCGAAGAGCAGGACGACAGCCATGAGGGGCACCGACTCGACGAACATGAGCGGTGCCATGGCCAGCGCCATCGCCGCCGAGCCCCAGCGCAGACGTGCGTCCGGGCCGCTGCGCCACGCGATGGCACCCGTGACCAGCCCGGCCACGAGGCTGCCGAGGGCCCAGACGGCCAGCAGCCAGCCGGCCGCCCAGCGCATGCCCTGCTCCTCGGCGAAGGCGACGGTCGTGACCTCCGCTGCTCCGAAGAGGCCGCCGAGGGTCAGGCAGACGACGGCCAGGGGGAGCACCAGGCGCCACGGCATCGGTTCCCGCGCGCCCGACTCGCTGCGACCACCGGACGGGGGCTCGGTGCGCCGTTGCGCCGCGAAGGCGTAGGTGCCGACCAGCCCGGTGAGCACAGCGGCGGTGAGTCCGGCGACCGGGTGCCAGGTCGTCGCCAGCAAGGTGACGAGGACGGGCCCGACGACGAAGACGACCTCGTCGAGGACGGCCTCGAGGGCGAAGGCGGTCTGGACCTGGCCGGGCTGGTCGAGCAGGTGGGCCCACCGGGTCCGCACGCTGGCGCCGACCTGGGGGAGCGACGCCCCCGCGACGGCTGCGAAGACATAGGTCAGCGCCAGTGGCCACTCCTGCTCGACCGCCAGCATCATCAACGCCAGCCCCGCACCGAAGAGGGAGATCGCCAGGGGCAGCACGCGCGCCTGGCCGAAGGAGTCGACCCAGCGCCCGTGCAGGACGGCGAAGGCCGCCTCGGCCAGGACGAAGGCAGCGGACACGGTGCCGGCCAGTCCGTAGGAGCCGGTGCGATCCTCGACGAGCAGCACGATTCCGAGTCCCACCATCGACATCGGCAGCCGCGCCACCACCGCTGCGCTGCTGAAGGCGAGGGCGCCAGGTCGGGCCAGGACCCGGCGGTAGGAGTCGAGCATTGACGAGATCGTAGGCCGTCCTAGGCTGGCGCCATGAATCCCGCGGGCAACCCCGACGTGACGCCGTACGACGCCCTGCTTGTGCTGTCCTTCGGGGGGCCCGAGAAGCCCGAGGACGTCGTCCCGTTCCTCGAGAACGTGACGCGCGGTCGGGGGATCCCTCGCGAGCGTCTGGAGCAGGTGGGGGAGCACTACTTCCTCTTCGGCGGCCGGAGCCCGATCAACGACCAGAACCGTGCGTTGATCGCGGCGCTGGAGAAGGACTTCGCCGAGCAGGGCATCGAGCTGCCGATCTACTTCGGCAACCGCAACTGGGAGCCCTACCTCGCCGACACGCTGGCCACGATGGTGGCTGACGGGGTGGGCCGGGCCGCGGTCTTCACCACGTCGGCCTACTCGTCCTGGTCCTCGTGCCGGCAGTACCGCGAGAACCTCTTCGACGCGGTCTCCGAGACGCCGAACGCCCCCCGCCTCGATCGTCTCCGGCAGTACTACAACCACCCCGGCTTCATCGAGCCGGTCGTCGACGCCACCCTGGCGGCCCTGGCCGCGTTGCCCACCAGCGGCGACACACGCCTGGTCTTCGTCACCCACTCGATCCCGACCGAGATGGCCAACAGCAGCGGCCCCGCCGACCCCGAGCACGCTCAGCGGGGCGGGGCATACGTCCGCCAGCACCGCAGCGCCGTCGACGAGGTGGCCCGCCGGGTGCGGGAGGTGACGGGGCGGCCCTCGCGCCACGACCTCGTCTACTGCTCGCGTTCGGGTGCCCCGTCGACGCCCTGGCTGGAGCCCGACGTCAACGACCACCTGGAGGAGCTGGCCACCGACGGCGTGAGCGGGGTGGTGCTGGTGCCGATCGGTTTCGTGTCCGACCACATGGAAGTCATCTACGACCTCGACACCGAGGCGATGGAGACCGCCGCGCGGCTGGGCATCAAGGTCGCACGCGCAGCCACCGCCGGCATCGACCCGCGCTTCGTCGCCATGATCCGCGACCTGGTGCTCGAGCGCGCGGCGGCCGAGCGGGGCGAGGAGCCGGACCGGCCTGCCGTCGGCTCGCTGACGGCAGGTCCCGACGTCTGCCGGCCGGGTTGCTGCCCGAACCCGCGCGGCCCGCGTCCGGCCCTGTGCGGGGCGGACTCGTGAGCGCGGCCCCGACCGAGCTCCGCGACCTGGCCTGCTCGCTGGCCCACGAAGGGGCCAACCTGGCACGGGAGATGCAGGTGGGCGGCATCGATGTCGCCGACACCAAGACGAGCGCGGTCGACGTGGTGACCGAGGCCGACCGGGCCGTCGAGATGCTCATCCGCGCCCGGATCTCCACCCTTCGCCCCGACGACGCCATCCTGGGCGAGGAGGGCGACGACCTGCCCGGCACCAGTGGTGTGCGCTGGGTCGTCGACCCGATCGACGGCACGGTGAACTACCTCTACGGCCTGCCCGACTGCGCGGTCTCGATCGCCGCCGAGGTCGACGGTGACGTGGTGGCAGGTGCCGTCGTCACCATCCCGACCGGACTGGAGTACGCCGCCGCGCTGGGCCACGGTGCCACGCGCGACGGTCAGCCCATCGGTGTGCGCCGGTCGCCGCCGCTGGCCGAGCGGCTCGTCCTGACCGGCTTCGGCTACCAGCGCGTCGTACGCCAGCACCAGGCCGGGTGCGTCGCCCGTCTCCTCCCCGAGGTGCGCGACATCCGACGGATGGGGTCGTGCGCCCTCGACCTGTGCCACGTGGCGGAGGGGAGCGCCGACGGCTACGTGGAGGCCGGACCGCAGCCCTGGGACTACTCGGCGGGCGGGTTGGTGCTGCGCGAGGCCGGAGGCCGCTTCGACCTGCTGGACGGCAGCCTGTCGCTCGACCCCTACCCGCTGCGCAACGTCGTGGTGGGTGCGCCGTCCGAGGGATGGGACACGTTCGTGGACGCTCTGGCGGTCGCCGGGTTCCTTGCCTGAACGCCTGCGGGGCCGCTGGGACGGTCGCTCGGGCCCCGGCCGGCCCCCGGGAATAGGGAGACGTGTCTCACTGTTCAGGCGACACGTCGTGGACCGGCTCACCACTGGACCGGTTCATGGTGCACAATCTGGCGCCGACGACGAGCACAACTCGGTCTCAGGCCCGCGCCGCGATCCGGCCGGACTGAACCACAGCATGGGGAGAGGGAATCGATGGCCACCGACTACGACGCGCCGCGCAAGTCCGAGGAGGACCAGAGCGAGGAGAGCATCGAGGAGCTCAAGGCCCGACGCCACGACAAGAACTCCGGCAAGGTCGACGAGGACGAGACCGAGGCGGCCGAGTCCTTCGAGCTGCCCGGAGCCGACCTCTCGCACGAAGAGCTTGCCGTCGAGGTCATGCCGAGGCAGGACGACGAGTTCACGTGCATGAGCTGCTTCCTGGTGCACCACCGCTCGCAGCTGGCGGACGAGAAGAAGCTCATCTGCCGCGACTGCGTCTGAGCGACACCGGGCTCGAGCCACACGCACGCAGCGCCCGTCCCTCTCGCGAGGGCCGGGCGCTGCGTCGCGTCAGCTGCCGGTCACGAGGTGGGTGCGGGCGCCTTGTCGGCGTCCTGCCCGTCCTTCTGCAGCTGCGGCGGAAGGTGACCGGTGGACCTGGCGTAGTAGCTGGCCGCGCGTCGGGTGGCGAGCATCCTCGCCACAGCGATCAGGGTGCCGCTCACGGCAGCCCACATGACCGCCTCGGGCAGGCCCACGTCGGGGTCGGCCGGGTTGGCCGGCGGGTTCTTGCCGGTGGCCGCGCGCCACGACGTGTTGAGGGCCTTCTTGGCCACGGCAGCGGCGCCGACGGCGGCGACGAGCGACAACGCCGAGTAGAACTTGCTGTTCGAGGTGTCCTGGGAGGCCATACGGCCACCCTACCCAGACCGGGAGCCGGTCCGGCCCACCCGCACGGCCGTGACGATCTCCTCGGGACGCCGGCAGCTCACGAGCCAGTACGGCGTCGGGTCGGCCGGGTCGGTGATCTCCACGCGGACCCCGCGCTTGAGATAGGGCCGCAGCAACAGGTAGGCGCGGGCGTCGGCGTCGACACCGGCCAGACGGCGTACGCCCTCGGCGTCCAGCGGCGTCACCTCGCCGACGTGCTCCAGCGAGATGTGCGCACGGCCGGCGCGCAGCATCTCGGCGTCGACCGACACCACGGGGCGGCCGTAGCCGACCAGCAGGGCCACCAGGATGGCCAGCGCGACGGCGGTCACCGCCCATGCCACGAACTCGGCCTCCGGGGTGGCGACCAGGACCGCCAGCCACACCGAGGCCACCAGCATCGTGCCCTGCGCCCACCAGCGCAGCGGAACGGTGAGGCGTTCGGCGTAGTCCACGTCGCAGAGCCTATAGATTCACTCCTCGTGCCCGACCATGACCTCGCACCTGACCACGACCCGCCCCGGACCCTGCCCCGGACCCTGCCCCGGACCCTGCCCCGGACCGCGACGTTGACATCGCCGTCGTACGCCTCGACGCCGACCTGCCGCTGCCGTCCTACGCCCACCACGGCGATGCCGGTGCCGACCTGCACACGACCGTCGACGTGACCCTCGCCCCCGGTGAGCGGGCCCTGGTCCCCACGGGTCTCTCGATCGCACTGCCGGACGGCTACGTCGCCCTCGTGCACCCCCGCTCGGGGCTCGCGGCGCGCCACGGACTGTCCATCGTCAACGCTCCCGGCACCGTGGACGCGGGCTACCGCGGAGAGATCAAGGTGCTGCTGATCAATCACGACCCGGTCGAGGCGGTCACTCTGGCGCGCGGCGACCGGATCGCCCAGTTGGTCGTCCAGCGCTTCGAGCGAGCCCGCTTCGTGGAGGTGGGGGTGCTCCCCGAAACGTCCCGAGGCGTCGGGGGATACGGTTCTACTGGCACCGGTTCGCGTCCATGACCCGAGTGCGTGACACGGTCCACAGACGAGGAGTGATGACGTGAAGTTCCGTCGCAAGGCAGGCGAGACCAGCGACACCGCCGGCGAGTCGACGACGGATCCGGGCGGGAGCGACGAGACGACTGCCACGGGACCCTTCGACGTGTCCCAGGTCGAGGGCGACGGCATCGACCGCGCCGACCTCGGCTCCGTCCTGGTGCCCGCGATCGCCGACCGCGAGCTGCGGCTCCAGGTCGACGAGCAGAGCGGCGAGGTCCGGGCAGTGATGCTGGCCGGCTCCGACGGTGCGTGTGAGTTCCAGGCCTTCGCAGCACCGCGCAACGGCGACCTCTGGGGCACCGTGCGCCCGCAGATCGCCGAGGACATGGCCAGGCGCGGCGGGCAGACCACCGAGCGGGAGGGCCGATGGGGCACCGAGCTCGTGTGCCAGATGCCGGTCAAGCGCCCCGACGGCACCGAGGCGACCCAGCCCTCGCGCATCGTCGGCATCAACGGTGACCGCTGGATGCTGCGCGCCTCCTTCCTGGGACGCCCCGCGCTCGAGCCCGAGAAGACCTCGGAGTGGGAGGACGCGCTCGCGCAGGTCGTCGTACGCCGCGGGGAGCAGGCGATGCCCGTCGGCGAGCCGCTGCCCGTGCAGCTGCCGGACGACGCCCGCCGAGTCAGGTGAGCCATGGGCGACAAGAGCCGACTGCGCCAGGCCCTGTCGAAGTGGGCGGACAGCGCCGACCAGCACCAGCGTGACCTGCGCCAGTCGCAGGTGAGCCGCGGTGTCGTGCCGATCGCCGACGCACCCGAGCGCGAGCAGGTCACCGTCTGCGGGGTGCTCCGCACGGTGACCCTCCGTCCGCGTGGCGGCGTCCCGGCGCTGGAGGCCGAGCTCGACGACGGCTCAGGGGTGATCACCGTGGTCTGGCTCGGGCGACGCCGGATCACGGGCGTGGACCCGGGCCGCTCGGTGACCGTCACCGGCTGCATCGGGCGCCAGGGCGACGTGCCGATCATGTTCAACCCCCGCTACGAGCTGCGCCCGTGACCGGTCCGACGCCGACCCCGACTCCCGACAAGGTGGAGGCCGACACGGTCGAGGCGATGGTGCGCCACCAGCTCACCAAGGCCCTGGGCGGGCGGCGCGGCATGGCCGAGGCCGCCGTGCCGACGATCCTGTTCACCCTCATGTGGCTCACTGCACGTGACCTCAACCTCGCCCTGACGGTCAGCATCGGCTCGGCCGTGGTGCTGCTCGTCGTCCGGCTCGTCCAACGGTCGACCGTGCAGTTCGTCGTGAACGCGCTCTTCGGGATCGGCCTCGGCTGGTACTTCGTGCACCGCTCGGCTGCGGCCGGCGGCTCCGAGCAGGAGCAGGCGCTGGCCTACTTCCTCCCCGGGCTCCTCTACAACGGCGGCTACGCAGTGATCCTCGCCTTCACCTGCCTCATCGGCTGGCCGCTCGTGGGGTTCATGGTCGGCAGCATCACCGGCGATCCCACGGCCTGGCACGCCGACCGGCAGATCGTGAAGCTGTGCAGCAGGCTCACCTGGCTGCTGGTCGCCCCGTGCGTGCTGCGGGTCGCCATCCAGGCGCCGATCTGGCTGGCGGGTCACTCGGGGTCGATGGACCCCGATGCCGCGGTCGCCCTGCTGGGCGTGCTGAAGATCGCGCTGGGATGGCCGCTGCAGCTGGCCGCCCTGGCCTCGATGGTCTGGCTGCTGTCGCGCAACCGGACTCCGGTGGCTCCTGGTGCCGCCACCGCCTGACGGCGTACGCCGCTCAGCCCGGGTGGCTGGTGGGGGAGAGCAGGCGTTCGAGCTCCCCCTCGATCTCGGACGGCACGACGAACAGGAGCTCGTCACCGGACTCGAGCGGCTGCTGGGCGTCCGGGGTGTAGACCTGCCCGTCGCGCAGGATCGTCACCAGCGCGCAGTTCTCCGGGAACGGCACCAGCCCGCTCGGGGTGCCGACGAAGGGTGAGTCCGCGGACAGGGTCAGCTCGACCAGGTTGGCGTTGCCCTGCCGGAAGGTGAAGAGACGCACCAGGTCGCCGATCGAGACGGCCTCCTCGACCAGCGCGGACATGATGCGCGGCGTGGAGACGTTGACGTCGACCCCCCAGGCCTCGGTGAACAGCCACTCGTTGTTGGGGTGGTTGACCCGGCCCACCGTCCGGGGCACGCCGAACTCCGTCTTGGCCAGCAGCGACGTCACCAGGTTGGCCTTGTCGTCACCCGTGGCGGCGATCACCACGTCACACGACCCGAGCTCCGCCTCGGCCAGCGAGGACAGCTCGCACGAGTCCGCCAGGAGCCACTCGGCGTCGGGCACCCGCTCGGGCCGGATGGCCGACGAGTTCTTGTCGATGAGGAGCACCCGGTGGCCGTTCTCGATCAGCTCCCGGGCGATCGAGCGACCCACGGCTCCGGCTCCGGCGATGGCAACGCGCATGTGTGCAGTGCTCCTGGGTTGGCTCTGGTCTCAGTCTGCTTCGGGGCCCGCGTCGAGCACGGCATAGGCGTGGGCAGCGAGCTCCTCGCGGATGACGAGGTGCAGCATGTCGCCCTCCTGGAGGACGGTCTCCCGGGTCGGGAGCATGCCCTCTCCGAGGCGGTCGATCCACGCGATCCGACAACGCGACTGCATCTGGAAGTCGACCGTGCGATGGCCGATCCATGCCTCGGGGATCGGCACGTGGTCGACCCGGATCGTGCCCGAGGGGTCGCGGAAGTCGGGTTCGGCGCCCGCCGGGAGGATCCGGCGCAGGACCTGGTCAGCGGTCCAGCTCACCGTGGCGACGGTCGTGATGCCGAGGCGCTGGTAGACCTCGGCGCGGCCCGGGTCGTAGATGCGGGCGACGACCTGCTGGAGGCCGAACGTCTCGCGCGCGACCCGTGCGGCGATGATGTTGGAGTTGTCGCCGCTGGAGACCGCGGCGAAGGCGTCGGCCCGGCGGATCCCGGCCTTCTCCAGCACCTGCTGGTCGAAGCCGTAGCCGGTGATCTTGTCGCCGTTGAACTCAGGACCCAGGCGCCGGAACGAGTCGGGCTCGCTGTCGATGACGGACACCGTGTGGTTGCGGTCCTCGAGGCTGCGGGCGAGGGTCGAACCGACCCGGCCACAACCCATGATCACGACGTGCACGTCAGAACCGTACTCCAGCACGGATCTCGGCGTGCGCGGGTCTAGTGTTGCCGCTCGTGAGTGTCGGCGACGTGTCCAAGCGGATCCTCCTGGGGCGCAAGCTGCGAAGCAGCCAGCTGGGGGAGACGCTGCTGCCCAAGCGCATCGCCCTGCCCGTCTTCGCCAGTGACGCCCTGTCGTCGGTGGCGTACGCCCCGGACGAGATCTTCATCATGCTGGCCGTCGCCGGCTCGTCGACGTACGTCTGGTCGTGGAAGATCGGGCTCCTGGTCGCGCTGGTGATGCTCACGGTGGTGGCGAGCTATCGCCAGACCGTCCATGCCTATCCGTCCGGTGGCGGTGACTACGAGGTCGCGACCGTCAACCTCGGCCGCAACGCCGGCGTGACGGTCGCCAGTGCGCTGCTGGTCGACTATGTCCTCACGGTCGCAGTGTCGATCTCCGCGGCCTCGCAGTACGCCGCTGGAGCGTTCAACGGCCTCATCGGGCACGAGTCCACGGTCGCCGTCGTTGCTGTGGTCGTGCTGACCGCGATGAACCTGCGGGGCGTGCGCGAGTCGGGCAGCTTCTTCGCGCTGCCGACCTATCTCTTCATGGTCGCCATCCTCGGCATGTGCGCCTACGGCCTGCTGCGACTGCTGCTCGGCGACCTGCCCCCGGCGGAGAGCGCCGACCTCGTCATCCAGGCCCAGGCCGGGTGGGAGGAGCCACTCACCCAGGTCGGCCTGATGTTCCTGCTCGCGCGCGCCTTCTCCTCCGGGTGTGCCGCGCTGACCGGTGTCGAGGCGATCAGCAACGGCGTCCCCGCGTTCCGCAAGCCCAAGAGCCGCAACGCTGCGACCACCTTGCTGCTGCTCGCCGTCATCGCCATCACGATGATGATGAGCGTCATCGTGCTCGCGCGGCAGATGGCGATCCGCTATGTCGACCCGCACGAGCTCGACCGGCTCCGTACGGCGTCCGGTGACGCGTTGCCTGAGGGCTACGAGCAGCACCCGGTGATCGCCCAGATCGCGGCCGGTGTCTTCGACCACTTCCCGCCGGGCTTCTACTTCGTCCTCACCGTCACCGGCATCATCCTGGTGCTGGCGGCCAACACCGCCTTCAACGGCTTCCCGGTGCTCGGCTCGATCCTGGCCCAGGACGGACTGGCGCCTCGCTCACTCGGCTCGCGCGGTGACCGGCTCGCCTACAGCAACGGCATCGTGTTCCTGGCCGGCATGTCGATCCTGCTGATCTGGATCTTCGACGCGGAGACGACCAAGCTCATCCAGCTCTACATCGTCGGCGTCTTCGTGTCCTTCAACCTCAGCCAGCTCGGCATGATCCGCCACTGGACGCGCCACCTCCGGACCGAGACCGACCCGGCCGTGCGCCGCCGGATGATGCGCTCGCGCGCGATCAACACCTTCGGCCTGGGGTTGACCGCCGTGGTCCTGGTCATCGTGGTGCTGACCAAGTTCCTGGCCGGTGCCTGGATCACGATCCTGGCGATGGCCTTCTTCTTCTTCGTCATGCAGGCCATCGGCCGGCACTATGCGCGCGTCGAGCTCGAGCTCGCGGCCGACGAGCAGGACAAGGTCATGCCCACGCGGGTCCATGCCATCGTGCTCGCCTCCAAGCTGCACAAGCCGACGTTGCGTGCTCTCGCCTTCGCCCGCGCCACCCGGCCCAACGTCCTCGAGGCCGTCTACGTCAGCGTCGACGCCAAGGCCACCAACCGGTTGCTCGTGGAGTGGGACGAGCGCCACCTCGACATCCCGCTCAAGGTGCTCTACTCGCCCTACCGCGAGGTGGTGCGCCCGATCGTCGAGTACACGCAGGAGATCCGCAGCGCGAGCCCGCGAGGGGTGGTCGCCGTCTACATCCCGGAGTACGTCGTGGGCCGGTGGTGGGAGCAGCTGCTCCACAACCAGACCGCGCTGAGACTGAAGGGTCGCCTGCTCTTCACTCCGGGCGTCATGGTGATCTCGGTGCCCTACCAGCTGCGGTCCTCGCTGGTCGCCGCGGAGCGCGAGAAGCGCGACGAGGCTCGCGTGCACGCGGGCGACCTTCGTCGCGGACGCGTGGCCTCGCGCGACTCGCGCCGAAAGGGCGACGAGCGATGAGCCGCACGGCCCGCCCCCGGCGCGCGCGCGGTCGTTCGCGGGTGGGTGAGCGTTTCGAGGCGGAGGTGGGACCGGTCGCCCACGGCGGCCACTGCGTCGCCCGGCTTCCCGAGCCCGAGTCCCGCGTGGTGTTCGTGCGGCACGCGCTGCCCGGTGAGCGAGTCGTCGTGGAGATCACCGAGGGCACCGACGGCGACCGGTTCTGGCGCGGTGACGCGATCTCGGTGCTGACGTCCTCGTCCGACCGGGTGGCGGCCCCGTGTCCCGTCTCCGGGCCGGGTCTGTGCGGCGGCTGCGACTTCCAGCACGTCGCCGTGCCCGCACAGCGCGACCTCAAGACCGCGGTGGTGCGTGAGCAGCTCGTACGCCTCGGCAGGCTCGACGCCGAGTCGGCGCTGGTCACCGACCTGCGGGTGGAGCCCGTCCCGGTCGACGGACGGGCTGACGACGGGCTGCGGTGGCGCACGCGCCAGCGCTATGCCGTGCTCCCGGACGGGCAGCCTGCCATGCGCGCCCACCGTTCCCACCGGCTCGTCGCGCTGGACGACTGCCTGATCGCGGCCGAGGAGGCTCGCCCCCATCGCGCCGCGTCGGTCGAGGAGGGCGACCAGCGAGGGCCGGTCACCCACGAGGTCACCGCTGCGGGCCAGACCCACGTGTTCACCGTCGCGGCCGACGGCTTCTGGCAGGTCCACCCCGAGGCGCCCCGCGTGCTGGTCGAGACGGTGCTCGACCTGCTCGACCCGGCGGCGGGGGAGCGGGTCCTGGACCTCTACGCCGGGGTCGGGATCTTCGCGCGCTTCGTGGGGGGCGCGACCGGGTCTCGCGTGGTCGCCGTCGAGGCGGACCGCACGGCCAGCCAGCATGCCCGCGCCAACCTGGCTGCGCTGGAGGGCGCGGTCGTCGAGTGCGGTCCCACCGACCGGGTCCTGCGCGGCGGCCTCGACGAGCCCTTCGACCTCGTCGTCCTCGACCCCCCGCGGGAGGGTGCCAAGCGGGTCGTCGTCGAGCAGGTCGTCGACCGCCGGCCCCGCGCCGTGGCGTACGTCGCCTGCGACCCCGCCGCGCTGGGACGCGACGTCGCGATCTTCGCCGAGCACGGTTACGAGCTCACCGCGATCCGGGCCTTCGACCTCTTCCCGATGACTTCACAT